>NZ_CP170151.1:4800000-8285000 GCF_042258325.1 Bradyrhizobium sp. Pha-3
GCCTACACGCCCGATCTGCACGACATCCCCCAGGAGAGCTGGCCGGCGCTCGAAGGTCTCGATCTCTGGATCGTCGACGGCTTGCGCTACGCGCAGCATCCCAGCCATTTCAGCGTTGCGGACGCGCTGTCGTGGATCGAGCGCTTCAAGCCGAAGCGCGCGGTCATCACCAACATGCATTCCGATCTCGACTACGAGGTGCTGCGGCAGAGCCTGCCGGCCGGCGTCATCCCGGCCCATGACGGCATGCGGCTGACGCTCGACCGAGCCGGCTGACGGCTCAGGCCGAGATCGCCTTGGCCGATCCGACCTGGTTGCGCAGCAGGAATTTCTGGATCTTGCCGGTCGAGGTCTTCGGGATCACGCCGAACACCACGGCTTTCGGCGTCTTGAACCCCGACATGTGCTCGCGGCAATAGGCGATGATCTCGGCCTCGGTCGCCTTGGCACCGTCCTTCAGCTCGATGAAGGCGCAGGGCACTTCACCCCATTTCGGGTCTGGCTTTGCCACGACGGCCGCAAACAGCACCGCCGGGTGCTTATAGAGGATGTCCTCGACCTCGACGGAGGAGACGTTCTCGCCGCCGGAGATGATGATGTCCTTGGAGCGGTCCTTGATGATGACGTAACCGTGCTCGTCCAGCACACCGAGATCGCCGGTGTGAAACCAGCCGCCGGCAAAGGCCTCCTGCGTCGCCGTCGCGTTCTTCAAGTAGCCCTTCATCACAATGTTGCCGCGGAACATGACCTCGCCGATGGTCTCGCCGTCGCGCGGCACCTCGCGCATGGTCTCGGGATCGAGCACCGTGACGCCTTCCTGCAGCGGATAGGACACGCCCTGACGCCGCTTCAGCTGCGCGCGCGCGTCAGCCGACAGTTCGTCCCAGCCGGGCTGCTCGGCGCAGACCGAGGCGGGGCCATAGACCTCGGTCAGCCCGTAGACATGGGTCAGCCTGATGCCGATGCGCTCGCCACCCTCGAGCACCGCAACCGGCGGCGCCGCGCCGGCGATCAGGCCGACGACGGGCTTTGCCTTGCCGCCCTTCGGCGCATCGGGCGCGTTGATCAGCGTGTTGTAGACGATCGGCGCACCGCACATGTGGGTGACGCCGTGCTTGGGGATCAGCTCGAAGATCTTGGCCGGATCGACCTTGCGCAGGCAGACATTGACGCCGGCGGTCGCCGCGATCGTCCAGGGGAAGCACCAGCCGTTGCAATGAAACATCGGCAGCGTCCAGAGATACACCGGATGCTGGCCAAGATTGCCGGCGAGGATGTTGCTGACGGCGTTGAGATAAGCGCCGCGGTGATGGGTCACGACGCCCTTGGGATTGCCCGTCGTGCCCGACGTGTAGCTCAGCGCGATCGCATCCCATTCGTCGGCCGGCGGCCGTTCGACGAAGCCGGCATCGCCCGCCGCGACCGCCGCCTCATACTCGATCTCGCCGATCCGCTTGCCGCCGCTGAAGGCTGCGTCATCGACGTCGATCACGAACGGCTTTGCGCCTGTCATCAGGGTCAGGGCTTCCGCGATCACGCCGGAGAATTCGGGATCGACCAGAATGATCCTGGCGCCGCCATGCTCGAGCTGGAACGCGATCGATGCCGCGTCGAGGCGGATGTTGAGCGCGTTGAGCACCGCGCCGGTCATCGGCACCGCGAAGTGCAGTTCGTTCATCGCCGGGATGTTCGGCAGCATCGCCGCGACCGTGTCGCCATGGCCGATGCCACGGCCCGCGAGATAGGACGCAAAGCGCCTGCAGCGTTCGTAGGTCTGTTTCCAGGTGAAGCTGCGGCCCTCATAGACCGCGCTGATATGGTCGGGATAGACCGCGGCCGAGCGCGCCAGGAAGCTCAGCGGCGAGAGCGGCACGTAGTTGGCCGGCGTCTTGTCCAACCCGATCGAGTACTGGTTTTGAGCTGCACTCATGGCCCTATCCCATCCGCAAGGTGCTTTACAGGAAACCGATCGATATCCAGGGGAAGATGGCGACGATGATCAGGCCGATCAACAGCGCCAGCATGTAACCCCAGATCGGCCGGATACCTTCGGCCGGATCGACGCGCCCGATGGCGCAGGCGGCATAATAGCCGACCCCGAACGGCGGCGCGAACAGGCCGATGCCCATGGCCAGGATGATGATCATGGCGTAGTGCACCTCGTGGACGCCGACCTGGTGCGCAATCGGAAACAGCAGCGGCCCGAACAGCACGATCGCCGGGATGCCCTCGAGCACGCTGCCGAGGATCACGAAGGCCAGGATCGAGACCGCGATGAAGGTCGCCGAACCGCCGGGCAACCCGGTCATCGCCGCCGCCAGCGCCCGCGAGAAACCGGACTGGGTCAGGCCCCAGGCCATGCCGGTCGCGGTGCCGATGATGAACAGGATCGCCCCCGACAGGCACGCCGTGTCGATCAGCATCGGCAGCAGCCGCCGCCAGTTGAACTTGCGGTAGATCAGGAGGCCGATGACGAAGGCGTAGACGATGCCGATGGTCGACACTTCGGTGGCGGTGGCGATGCCTTCGACCACGGCGTAGCGGATCACGAAGGGCAGGGCCAATGCGGGCAGGGCGAACACGAACGCCCTGCCGATCTCGCTGCCGGTGGCGCGCTGGGCGTGGCTGCGGTCTTCGCCGCGGTAGCGCCACCACACCAGCCCCGACAGCGTGATCGCCAGCACCACGCCCGGCAGCAGGCCGCCGGTGAACAGCGCCGAGATCGAGACGCCGGTCACCGAGCCGATCGTGATCAGCACGAGGCTCGGCGGAATGGTTTCGGTCTGCGCGCCGGTGGCGGCGAGCAGGGCGACCAGATCGCCCGGCTTGGCGCCGCGCTGCTTCATTTCCGGGAACAGCACGGGCGCGACCGCGGCCATGTCCGCGGCCTTCGATCCGGAGATGCCGGAAACCAGATACATGGCGCCCACCAGCACGTAATGCAGGCCGCCGCGGACATGGCCGAGCAGGCTCGCGAGGAACGCCACCATGGCCCGCGCCATGCCGGTCATCTCGATCAGGAGGCCGAGGAAGACGAACAGCGGCACCGACAGCAGGATCAGATGGCTCATGCCCTCGTCCATCCGGCCGACCAGCACCATCAGCGGCGTCCGCGTGGTCAACGCCAGATAGCCGAAGATCGCCATGCCGAAGGCAAAGCCGATCGGCACGCCGGCGAACACGCAGAAGCCGACCACGCCGACGAAGAAGATGATCAGGTTGAGGTTGCCGAGCGGCCGCAGCATCGGCTGCGCCAGCCAGAACGCACCGATCAGCGCAGCCACCGTCAGCGCGGCCAGCAGGAAGGTCTTGAACTCGCCGACCCGGGCCAGCCGCAGCAGCGCGAACAGCGCCATCAGACAGGTGCCGACCGGCAGCGCCGCCGCGCGCCAGGTATTGGAGATCTGCAGTGCCGGCGTGGTGATGAAGCTTTCCTCGTAGGCGTACTCATAGGCCGGCCGCACGATCAGGATCAGGAACGCCAGCGCGGCGCAGGTCGCGACGACGTCGAGATAGGCCCAGAGGCGCGGTCCCGCGCTTGCGACCAGCGCCGTCATCCGCATGTGCTCGCCGCGGCGGAACGCAACCGCCGAGCCCAGCATCGCGAGCCACAGGAACAGGATCGACGCCAGTTCGTCGGACCAGATCAGCGGCGCATGGAGCACGTAGCGCGACACCACGCCGGCGAACAGGATCACGACCTCGGCGACGACAAGGATCGCCGCCGGGATTTCGACCAGCATCCCGAGCGCCGCATCGATGGAACCGAGAACGGAGCGGCGGCGAGGGGGCTGCGACGCCGCCTCGCCGGCCACGGCCGGCGTCATCTCGACATGAGCCATGGCAAGCCTCCTGCTGGATCGATCAGGACAGTTTGCCGACGGACTTCTCGAGCAGATCCCAGGCCTTCTCGCCGTACTTGCCCTTCCACTCGGCGTAGAAGCCGGCGGCGCGCAGCTTGTCGCGGAACGGCCCGACCTCGGGCTGGTTGAAGACGAGCCCCTTGCCCGTGAGCTCCTGCTTCACGGTGGCGTTCAGCTTCTCGGTATCCTCGCGCTCCTTGACGGCGGCCGCGTTGACGTTCTTGGCGACGATGGTCTTGATATCGTCCGGCAGCGCCGCCCAGGCTCTGCGGTTCATCAGGAACCAGAAACCGTCCCACATGTGGTTGGTCATCGAGCAGTACTTCTGCACCTCGTAGAGCTTCGCCGCCGAGATCAGCGCCAGCGGGTTTTCCTGGCCCTCGACGATCTTGGTCTGCAGCGCCGAATAGACCTCGCTGAAATTGATCGAGGCGGGCGATGCATCGAACGCCTTGAACATCGAGGTCCACAGCGGCGACACCGGCACACGGATCTTGAAGCCCTTGAGATCGTCGGGACCGGTGATCGGCTTGGTCGACGACGTGGTCTGGCGGAAGCCGTTGTCCCAGATCTTTTCCATGACCTCGAGGCCTGCCTTGTTGATCTCGCCGCGCACATAGGCGCCGAGCTCGCCGTCCATGGCCTTCCAGACCGTGGGATAGTCCGGGAATGCGAAGCCGATGCCGTTGATCGAGGCCGCCGGCACCAGGGTCGCCAGGATCAGGCCGGACAGCGTGAAGAACTCGACGCCACCGGAGCGCACCTGGCTCAGCATGTCGGTATCGGAACCGAGCTGACTGTTCGGGAACACCTGCAGGTCAAAGCGGCCGTTGGTCTCGGTCTTGATCGCCGCGGCCATCTCCCGGGCGCGCGCCACGAACGGATGCGACTCCGGCAGGTTGTTGGCGAACTTGTAAGAGAACTCGGCCGACTGGGCGCGCGCGACATAGGGCGCGCCAATCCCGCCGAGGACGGCGGAAGCGGCGGAAACCTTCAGCAGCGTGCGTCGTGAAAAGCTCATTGGTTGCTCCCTCAAGAGGCTTGTTGTTGTTCTGAGATGCCATCCTATACGGACCCGATGCCGCGGGGTCACCAGCGATCTCTGCACAGCTGGGGCTTATTGCAGCGTCCGGACGCGGCGGCAATATCGGCTTTCAGACGAGATGCGCGCGCGTGGATCGCTGCGGCATCGGCACGGGCCGGACGACCGGCTTGGGTACATCAGCACACACGCCAACTTGCGGACCAGTGCGAAGATTTCCCACTAAACATCTGATCTAATTGTAGATATAAATATTCCATAATATACCTTATGCGAATTGTCGATATGAGGCTGCCAAGATGCCCACGGTCCGCTCACCTTGACCACGCGGCCGACAGTCATCCCAGGAACCATCGGCACCGGTCGCAGATTGACGGCCCCGCTCCGACCTCCAGTGATCGAGCGATGAGCCGTATGAGACACAGGCGCGTTCCGCGCTCGCAAGATTCGCGCGGGCGCTTTGGCTTGCTCGGCGTCACCATGACTACCTCAGCCGCCCACGGTGGCGTCAGCCGGTCGCAGCTCGACCAAGCCGCGATCGTGCCGCGGCCAGGCGCGCAACTGCCGGAGCGTCAGCCCGCAGAGCATCATCAGCCGCGCGGGCTGGATCGCACCTTCGCGCTCAGCAGCGAGAGAAACGGCGGCATGAACTGTCCCAGCGCAACCCCAGCAAGCAGGCATTGCCACCCCTGCTCTGGCTCGCCCTGATCGATTTCCTGGCCCGGACCTGAGTTAGTTCTGGGGTGGAGCGCGGCATCGGCGCGTCATCGCTTCAGTCGTCGAGGGCCCACATCCGCAGAATATCGGCTGTGGATGCCACCTCGATCTGGATGCTGAAGCGTTCGGCATAGAGCTGCAGCAGCGCGTCATGGCTTTGATCGGAAGAGCTGCACAGCGCATCCTCGGCCACGATCACCCGATAGCCGATATCGATCGCGGCCAGCACGGTGGCGAGCACGCACACGTCGGTCTCGCCGCCCGACACAATGACCGTATCGGTCCCATGCGCATCCAGGTGAGCTTGCAGGCGCCCATTGCCGAACGCGTTGTAGATCGGCCGGTCGACGATGGCAGCCGGCGGCACACAGGCGGCGAGCGCCGGCACGAGCTCGATCAGCTCCGGATCAAGCCGCTCACGGGTCACGCATTCCCATTTCTCGTAATAAGCCCGCCAAATCCCTCGCGCGTCGTGCTTCGAGTGCGGCGGAATAAAGCGGGTGAACACGGTACGTTCAGGCGCATGCTGCGCCAACTCGACGACGCATGGCAGCACTCGGTCCATCCAGGGCGTCGCCCAGGGCGCCCCCGGCTCGAACAGCCGCTGCATGTCGATGCAAAGGTGCGCCGCGCGCGGACCCGGCGGGCTCAGAAGCTGTCCCATCGCTTACTCCTGCGCGCGCCGACCTGATGCCGTCACACGCAGGGTCAGCTGCTCAGGCCGCGAAAGGCCCCGCCGAAGCGGGGCCCGGGACGTGGTCCCGTTCACCATTTCTGGCGGCCGTACCAGTCGTTCACTTCCTTGGCGGCTTGATCCTTGGCATAGCCGTAGCGCTGCTGCAGACGGCCCTCGAGCTGGTCCTGCTTGCCGGCGATCACATCGAGATCGTCATCGGTGAGCTTGCCCCACTGCTCCTTGACCTTGCCCTTGACCTGCTTCCAGTTGCCTTCGACACGATTCCAATCCATTGCGGTTCTCCCTTGAACGATGAGACCGACCAACGGGCCGGCCGAGGCTTCGTTCCGTAACCGCGTTGCGGCAAGACTTCGCAATCAAGACTTCGCAATCCGACCAGGGTCCATCGTAACGCCCTTGAATGCGCGACAGCCGAGAAGGCGCTTTGCCGCGCATCGATCAAGGATAGGAACTTGCTTTCCGCACTCGTGTTGGCACTCCGAACTATTCACCCAACTCACGGAGCGACCAATGCCGGACAAAGATCTCAGCGCCCTCTTCCTCGATACCCTCAAGGATATTTATTACGCGGAAAAGCAGATCCTGAAGGCGCTGCCGCGGATGGCCAAGGCCGCCGAGTCCGACGACCTGCGCGCGGCCTTCGAGAAGCATCATGACGAGACCGAAGGACAAATCGAGCGGCTCGAGCAGATCTTCGACCTGATGGGCAAGCCGGCGCGCGGCAAGAAGTGCGACGCCATCGAGGGGATCATCGACGAGGGCAAGGAGATCATGGAGGAGTATGCCGACACGCCGGCGCTCGACGCGGGCCTGCTTTCGGCGGCCCAGGCGGTCGAACATTACGAAATCGCCCGCTACGGCACCTTGAAGGCTTGGGCCAACCGGCTCAGCATGAAGGATGCCGTCAAGCTCATCGACCAGACCCTGGCCGAGGAAAAGAAGACGGATGAAGCGCTCACCAAGCTCGCCGTCAGCGGCATCAACGCCGAAGCCGCCTGACGAGACGCGCGATGAAGCGACGTCCGCTTTGTACACACGCTCGCATTTGCTGGTAGATTGGACGCCGATTCAGCATCTGGGAGCCCGATGGCCCGACGCACCGGCAGCGCCGATCTCCCGCTCCATGGCGGCCGCGTGCCGCCATGGCTGGCGGCGCGCATGGCGACGCTGGGCGGCATCATCACCCAGGCCGTCGTCCACCATCACGGCCGCGATGCCTTTTTGCAGCGACTGTCGCATCCATTTTGGTTCCAGTCGTTCGGCGCCGTGATGGGCATGGACTGGCACTCGTCCGGCATCACCACCAGCGTCATCGGCGCGCTGAAGCGAGGTCTGGCCCCGCTGCAAGGCGAGCTCGGAATCCACGTCTGCGGCGGCCGGGGCAAGCATTCGCGCCGCACGCCCGATGAACTGTCCGCCCTCGGGGACCGCGTCGGATTCGACGGCGTCGCCCTGACCCGCGCGAGCCGGCTGGTGGCCAAGGTCGACAGCGCCGCGGTGCAGGACGGATTCGAGCTCTACCTGCATGGCTTCTTCGTCACCGACGACGGCAAATGGACCGTCGTCCAGCAAGGCATGAACGGCGACAAGCGGCAGGCCCGCCGCTATCACTGGCACTCCGAGGGCCTGCGCAGCTTCGTCGACGAGCCGCACAGCGCGATCGACGGCCCGACGCAGGGCGAGATCGTCAATCTCACCGATCACCGCGCCGAAAGCTCACGCCAGGCGCAGCTCGATCTGCTCGCAGCGCTTGGGCCGGACGGCATCACGCGAGAATATGCCGAGCTGACGCAGAGCGCGACCGCGCAGCCGGATCTCCTGCACCTGATCATGCCCGCGCATCACGACGTGCGCTCGAGCGACGTGTTCGTGCGCCGCCTGCACGGCACCTTGGCCGCGGCTGCCGATCGCGGGCCGCTGGATTTTCCCGAACTGCTGCTGACGCCCGGCGTCGGCGCCCGTACGGTGCAGTCGCTCGCGATGGTCGCCGAGGTCGTTCACGGGACGCCCTACCGCTTCCGCGATCCGGCACGCTTCTCGCTCGCCCATGGCGGCAAGGACCGTCACCCCTTCCCGGTGCCGATCAAGGTCTATGACGAGACCATCCGCGTGCTGAAGTCGGCCGTGCAGCAGGCAAAGCTCGGCCGCGACGAGGAGATGCAGGCCTTGAAGCGGCTCGACGATCAGGCCCGCAGGCTGGAACGAACCGCCACCGGTCCCTCCTTCGAGGCGTTTGTCGCGAACGAGCGGGCCCGTTCTCCTGCGCTCGACGGCCGCTCGGTGTTCGGCTGGGAAGCCGACCTTGCCGAGCGCAACGGGATCACCAAGCCTTGAAGCGAGGGCTTGATCCAACAGCTTGATCCACCGCTTGGACCATCGCATGGCGCGCGTATTGATTGGTACCTCCGGCTGGCACTATCCGTCCTGGCGCGGTCCGTTCTTCCCCAGGGGATTGCCGCTCAAGCGGCAGCTCGATTACTACGCGACGCAGTTTCCAACCACTGAGCTGAACGGCGTCTTCTATCGCACGCCGACCGAACAGGCGGTCACAGGCTGGCGGGATGCGACCGATTCGGATTTCGTCTTCGCGTGGAAGGCGTCGAAATTCATCACGCACTGGAAGCGCCTCTCCGCGAACTCGGTCAACAGTCTCCAGTTGCTGGAAGAGCGTCTGTCGTTGCTGCGCGACAAGGCCGGCCCGGTCCTGTTTCAGCTGCCACCGAACTTCACGATCGATGCCGATCGGCTAGGCGCGTTCCTCAAGCTGTTGAAACGACGGCGGCGCTATGCCTTCGAATTCCGCCACCCCAGCTGGTACGCGCCGCATATCCTGAAACTGCTGGCGGATCGCAATGTCGCACTCTGCATTTCCGATCACCACGACGCACCGGCGCCGTGGAAACGGACCGCGGATTTCGTCTACGTCCGCGGCCACGGCCCGGGCGGCCGCTATCGCGGGCACTACAAGCCAGCCGAGCTCTCCGATTGGGCGAAGCGCATCCGCAGTTGGAAGCGGCAGGGATGCGACGTCTATGTCTATTTCGACAACGACCAGAAGAGCGCAGCGCCGGCGGATGCCAAACGGCTTTGCGCGCTGCTCGGCTCCGCCGTTCTGCGGCAGCCCTCGCAATAGGAACGAACAGTTCCAGCCTGCATTGGCTCCTGAAGAAAGGAGCCGATGCGATGCCATCCGATGCGCTGAAAGCCATTGCGCTGAACTGTACGCTGAAGCGGAGCAAGGATCCCTCCTCGACCGACAAGCTGCTCGGAGAATTGCTCGATGCCCTCGGTCAGCACGGGGTCTCCGGTGAAGTGGTTCGCATTGTCGATCTCAGCATCAAGCCCGGCGTGACCTCGGATGAAGGCGCCGGCGATGAATGGCCGGAGCTGCGCCGCAAGATCCTCGCATCCGACATTCTGATTGTGGGCACCCCGATCTGGCTGGGACAGCCATCCAGCGTCGCAAAGCGGTTGCTGGAGCGAATGGATGCGTTCCTGGAGGAGACCGACGACAAGAACCGCATGCCGTCCTTTGGCAAGGTCGCGATCGTGGCCGTCGTTGGCAATGAGGATGGCGCCCATCACTGCCATGCCGAACTGTTTCAGGCGCTGAACGATGTCGGCTTCACCATTCCGGCCGGCGGCGGCACCTATTGGGTCGGCGAGGCGATGGGATCGACCGACTACAAGGACCTCGAAAAGCCCTACGACAAGACAGTGCAGACCACCGCCATGCTTGCGGCGAACGCGGCACACCTTGCACGCCTGCTGAAGTCGGCGACCTATCCGGGCGTAGCCTAGGCACGGAGCGGATATGCCGCTTCATCCGACCTGGACCGACATCGCCATCCGCCTTGCCTTGACCATTCTCGCCGGTGCCATCATCGGCTTGACCGCGGTGCGCGCGGCCATGCCGCGATCTTTTGCGTGTCCTCGAGAAGCACTTCGTCGTCAGGTCCTTCGAGGTGACCACCGAGAGCGGCAAGTAGCACCGCGGCCGGCCGGCGCCGACTTCGTTCCCGCGACCGCCTGCGTCCTGGCCGCGGCGACAAAGTTAGGAACGCCGTTCCGGGCGGCATCGTTAGGCCGTTGACGCAACCAGCCAAATGGAGAGGCTAGCATGAAGGTTTGCGACGCGATGACACCTGACGTCCAGCTGTGCACCCCCGACGATACGCTCCGCGATGCCGCAGAAGCGATGGCTGCACTCGGTGTCGGCCTGCTGCCGGTTGCCGATAGCGAGCGCCTGGTCGGCATGATCACGGACCGCGACATCGCGCTTCGCGGCATCGGAATGGGTCGCAGCCCCGACTCGCGGGTCGGCGACGTCATGACGGCCGAGGTGAAGTATTGTTTCGAGGATCAGGAGCTCGAGGACATCGCGCAGAACATGGGTGCGATCCAGGTTCGACGCCTGCCGGTGCTGAGCCGGGACAAGCGCCTGGTCGGAATCATCGCCCTCGGGGATATCGCCCTGATCCAGGCCAGCGATGGCACCGGCATGGCGCTCAGCCAGATCTCGCGCCCGACCACCCAGCACGCGCAACGTTAGACTTACACGGCTCCGCTTCGCCCGCTGGCTCGCGAAGCGGAGCGTCAGGTGCGCCAATGGCCGACTATGTACCGTGGATCGTGATTGCCGCAGGGCTCATCGCCCTGATCGTCACGGCGCTGCTCTGGCGCGCCCACTACGTCAGCTCCGATTGACCGAACGGCGAGCCCGCGCCGTCAGGCCGCCATCTTGCGGCAGGATTCCGCGCACGCACGGCACATCGCCACGCATTCGTCCATGCCGCCGACACGATCGCAATCCTCGGCGCATTCACCGCAGATCTCGGCGCATTCCCGGCAGGTGTGCTTGTGATGCGGGGTGTTGATCAGCATGAAATGGGCCGCCGTCCGGCACATTTCCGCACAGGCCATCATCAATCGGAAATGTGCCGGCTCGACGTGCTTGCCGCCGGTGACGAGACAATGGTTCATGGCCGTGGCGAGACAGGTCCTATAGCAGGACAGACAGGTCTCAACGCATCGGTTCATTTCCTCCGAGAATGCCATGTCGATACCTCACGCCTGCGCCAGCAGTCGGCGCAGGTAGCAGAGCCCGTCAAAGGTCAGCTTCGACTCGCGGACCTCGCCCTGTGCGATCTCGGCTTCGAGGAAGGTCTCGAGCTCGGGAAGCGCGCGGTCGAACCTGTCCGCGATGCCCATCAGCTCGCAGGTCTCCTTGATCCGCTCGATCGGTTTTTCCAGCACGTTGATCTGAACCATTTTGGCATAAGCCCGGGCCATGCCATTGGTTCATATGCTCATTGCTGGATGCGTTGCTGCGGGGTCGGCGCCGGCTACGACGCCTTGCCGACCGTGTCGGCCATGGTTGCGCCACGTGCTCCGAGCGGCTTGCGGCGGCCCTCGGTCGAATCGAGCATCGTCTGATGCTCGATCTCTGAATTCAGCTCTGCCCCGCACAGCACGATGATGGCGGACATCCACATCCACGTCATCAGGCCAATGGCCGCCCCCAGCGAGCCATAGGTCGCGTTGTAATCGCCGAAGTTCGCCAGATACCAGGAGAGCAGCACCGAACCGGCCAGCCACAGCACGGCTGCCGCAACGGCGCCGACGCTGAGCCATTGCCAGCGCGGCCTGGTTCGGCTCGGGCCATAGCGGTAAAGCACCGCAAGCGCGGTGAGGAGCAGGAGCACCAGGATCGGCCAGCGTCCGAGCCGGATGACGAGCTCGGCCGTCGTGCCCAGTCCAACCTGCTGCAGCAGCAGCGGGACGACGACCACCGCTCCGACCATCAGCATGATGGAAATCAGCCCGGCGATCGTGAACGCGAGGGACATCAGGTTGAGTTTGACGAAGCCGCGCTTTTCCTTCTCGTCATAGACGACGTTGAGCGCATCGAAGATCGCCTTCATGCCGGCATTGGCGCTCCAGATCGCGATCAGCAGGCCGGCGGCAAAGGTCAGGCCGAGCGTCGAGGTCCCCTTCGCGAGCACGCGGGCGATCTGGTCCTGGACGATCGCAAACGAGCCTTCCGGCAGCATCAGGGCCAGGCTCTGCAGGTTCGATGAGATCGTGGACGGATCGGCGAACAGGCCGTAGCTCGAGACCAACGCGGTGATGGCCGGGAAGATCGCCAGCAAGCCGTAGAACACGACGCCGGCCGCGGTGGCCAGCAGGCGGTCCTCGTCGATCTGCTGATAGGTGCGCAGCAGAATGTCCTTCCAGCCGGCAGCCGGAATCTCAAGCGGCGTGTCGGCAAGCCGTCCACGATCCCGGGTTTCGGCCAGCGCGGGTTCGACGTTCTGCTCCCGCGCGGACGGCCGCTCCGATCGGGACAGCTGGCGAGAGATCGCCAAGGTCGCCAGAGCCGTTGCACCGGCGAGCATCAGATCGTTGGTCCAATTGCGTGGCGCCATCGCTAGTCCTGGATCGCGTCGCGCTGACGCCGGGCGCGCGATGCGGCAAACCAGCCGACAAGCATGATCGCAGCCCCGGCGGCCAGTGCCCGGGTGGTGGGATCTACGCTCCTCCCTGCTCCCGTCCGATTGGAGGCGATCAGCCGCGCCGCGACTGGCACCGCGATCGCGCGCTTGAGCATGTCGGCCTGTCGGCCCGCGCGCGGCACGCCCGGCGCAGGACGCGCGAGCAGCACGCGGCCCACGACCAACCCCAGGATCCCGAGAAGGAGAAAGACGCCTCCGATCGCGGCATATGCGATCCAGATGCCGTAATGCGCTTCAAGGGCGTGGAAAGCCGCTGCGACCCCGATCCCGATCGCGACCAGGAGCGAGACCGCGCCGACCAGCATGACGCCGCATGCCAGCGCGTAGCCGGTCACGAGACGCCCCAGCCATTGCCGCAAGTCCGCAAGGTAGGAGCGGAAGATCAGGCTCAGCGAAGGCGGCCGGGTGTTGACGGGCATGACAAGGTCCGTAGCAAGTTGGCACCCGACAACCCGGCAGGAAGATCGACGTTCCTCGCCCCGGGAGCGCGCGACGGTTCGTGCGACGCGGGGCAGCGCGGACCGAGCGCTAGCTGACCGGAGGGAGATTTGCGCGTGGTGGCATGGAGCTCGGGAACGGCTTGGCGACCATGAGCGCCGCGCGCTCGTCGGTTTCGAGCGCGATTTTCTGGGCAAGCATCACGTCGCCCGCCACCAGCGAGCCGACGGGCCGGAAGCACCAGCCCAGCACGATGCGGTCGCCGCCGTCCATCTCGTAGACGTTGGTCGAGGTGCCGTAGCAAATTCGGTATCGCTTGCCGGAGTCCGAGCCGATGACGTCGAAGCGATTATATTTTTCGAATTGCGCCCGCTGCTCGGGTGACAGCCACGCGGATAGCAGCGCAAGTCCGCGCGCCTCAATTCGCTCATAGGCCTTCCAGCGATCCCAGATCGCGGCCATGGTCGCACGCAACGTAGTGGCGGCTCCTCGGAGCGCGGACCGCAGGGGCATCTCGCGCAGGCGGGTGAGCATGGCGTCAGCCGCCGACCAGCCTCGGATAGAACAGAGTTTCCTCGGCGGTCGGATCAAGCGCGCGGACCAACCTCGCCTCTCCGGTCGCCTGCCGAATTGCGGCAGTGTAGCCGTCCGATGTGAGCTGGGCGAAGCGGGCATTCGCCCAGGCCAGTTGCTCGCTGTTATCGGGATCGAATTGCTGCCTCGTATCGCCGGAGTGGTCCATCACCAAGATCGTTGCCATCATCGTCTCCCTTGAAGGACATTCACAACTGCATCAGACAATCGGCACGGCCGTCGTCGGCCTGCCGCCCATCCACTCCGGCAACGCGGCGCCGTCGCGGTGACGGCCGCCCGCGCCGGCCGCGGCCCACGCGGCGACCGCACCGAACAGCAGTGCCGCCGCAACCGAGAACGCCAGAATCACCGCGCTGCGCCGCGACCGCTGGATCGCGGTCCTGGCATCGCCCATCACGCTGTCGACGCGCTTCTCCGCCTCTGCCGCGGCCAGACCGGTCGCGGCCGCAACCTGCTGGATCAGATAGCTGCGATCGTCGGCGCTGACGCCCCCGCGGCCGGAGCTCGTCAGCAGGATGCGGCCCGCCTCCGCCCGCTCATAGCCGATATCGATATTGGCCGGACGCCGCAGCGACCGGTACAGGCGGTCGAGCTCGGCGCTCAGCAACGGCTCCGCGGCCGTCGCAGATGGCCGGTTCTGGACCACCGGGCGCGCGGTTGACAGGCCGACCAGCGCGACGATTGTAGCACCGAGGATGACGGCGAGCGCCCAGGCGGTCAGTCCGTGAAGCCCGTCGCGGCTGTCGATCTCGTCGGATCGCGTCGCGCCGATCACGCGCTGCGCCCGGCCGGCGATGTAGCCGCCGACACCGAAGCTCACCACCGCCTGCAGGATCAAATACATCCCCGACAGCAACGCGAGCGCAGCCGATGCGTCGCGCCATGACGGCGAGCTTGAACTCACGCCCAACCCGACCGCCGCGCCGAAGCCGATCAGGATCACCGACAATGCCGCGGCAGCCAGCGCGCCGGCGATGACCGGGCTCCATTGCAGCCGAAGCCCGGTCCTGTTGACGGCGGACGCGGCAAGCCCTCGCTCGTTGTCCATGATGTGCCTACCGCAGCCCGAAGAACGACAATATCGCCAAAATGACCACGATCAGTCCGACCAGATAAATCAACTGGTTCATGCAAACCTCCTCCTCCACCTCGTCCCGTCCTGACAATCTGGTGGAGCAGCCAAGGTTCCTACGCTGACAAACCGGCGCGATGCGGTAACGCCAATGAAAAGGGCCCCGCCGAAGCGAGGCCCTCATCGGTCGTCGCGAGCTGGTTATCGCGACGTGCGACCAGCACCGTTAATCGTCCCAGTCATGACCACGGATCACGAAGCCGCGGTCGCGGTAGTAGTCGCGATGATGGTTGTACCAGCCGTGGTGCCAGCCCCGGTCATGCCGGTATACGTCGACGCGCGGGCCACCATAATATCGATTGCCGTAGTAGCCGTGGTCGCTGCCGACATAGATGCCCACACCCTGCGCGCTCGCAACGGTCGGTGCCGCTATCGAGAGTGTCGCAACTGCGGCAAGAGCGTAAGTAAGCTTCGTCATGGCATCCTCCTTTCCAGTACGACGTGACAACGACTGGCGTCCGCGCATGTTGCAGGAACAGGATCGGAACTTTCCTGAACGTTCCTTCACCATCATGGCGGCTGCACGTGACCGGCGGACGAGATCGAGGAGCCATCGACGCGCACTGCTCGATCGCTGCGGCTCCACTCACACCTGTTCGACACAAGTGACCCCAGCTCAGGGGTGAGAGCTGGGGCCGTAGCGGCGTTCTCCTGGTTGAGCTGACGACCGGTCGGCGCGTCAGTTCGCGAGAACCTGCGCTTCGCAACGGGTTCCGGCACTAACGTCTGCAAATGTGCGACGCACAATCGCGACAAACGCAGCGCCCGCTCCAGGCCGACGTCGGCGCCTTGCAGCGTCTCAGCCGCGCAGCTTGGTATGCAGATAGTCGGCCGAAAACAGCGCCGTGTCCTTGAGCAGTTTCAGGTCGTTGATCGTCAGTATGCGGTCGCGCAGCACGATCAGGCCGGCGCCGCGCAGCTCCTGCAGCGTCCTGTTGACATGGACCACGGACAGCCCGGTGGCATCGGCAAGATCCATCTGCGTGATCGGAAACAGGCAGGAATCGCCGTCGATCATTCCGACCGGCAGCAGGCGCTCATAGAGTTCGCACAACAGATGCGCGACCCGCTCCAGCGCCACGCGCCGCCCGATATTGACCGTCCACTCCCGCTGGATCGCGCTGTTCACCATGGTTTCGCACCACAGCGCTTCCTCCAGCGAACGGTCGCTCGCCAGCAGCTGCTCGAACGCCGGACGCTTGATGTCGGCGTAGGCGACCGGGGTCAGAGCGCCGATCGAATGATCCATCACCGACAGCAGATAAACGCAGGCGTCGCAGCTGTCGCCCGGCAGGACAAAATTGACGATCTGGCGACGCCCGTCGGCCAGCGTCTTGTAGCGGCAGAGCCAGCCCGACAGGATGATCCTGACGCTGTCGACCGGATCGCCTTCGGTCGCGAGGTCCTCGCCCGGGCGGGCGCGATGCAGCCCATCCTGGATCGCCTGTTGCAGCAATGCGATCCCCCGTTCGGACAATGGCCGCAGGGCGTTGAGCCGCCGGATCACTGGCTGCGCCAGATTTCCCTCGAGCATCGGGGGATGCATCTAGCTCCCCATGCTCGGCGTATGGATCGCTTGCGGGGTCATCGGTATGGCGATCGTGCAGTGAAGTCCCGACGGATTGAACTCGAGCGTGCTCCTGCCCTTGAATTCAAATTCCAGCGTCCGTTCCAGGAGATCGGATCCAAATCCCCTGCGGCGCGGCGGCGTCACCTCAGGCCCGCTGCGCTCGCGCCAGTTGAACACCAGTTGCCGTGGCTCGGCCGCATCGTCGATGCGCCATGAAACGTCGATGCGCCCGGCGCGTTGGCTCAGCGCGCCATATTTCAAGGCGTTGGTTGCGAGCTCGTGGATTGCCAGCGCGAATGTCTCCGCGGCCTTGGGTTGCAGGCGAATCCCGGGACCGGACACCTTCAGTTGCTCGCCTTCCCGCGCGTTGTAAGCCAGGAATTCCTCGACCACGAGGTATTCGAGATCGACGCCGCCTTCGGGATCGCGGGTCACCAGCGACTGGGTCCGCGCGAAGGCATTGAGCCGGCCGTCGAGATGCGACGCATAATCCTCGACGTTCGCGCTGGTCTCGGCCGAGCGGCGCGCGATCGAGCGGACCACGCCGAGCGTGTTGCGGACGCGATGCTGCAATTCTGCGAGCAGCAGGCGCTGCCGCTCCTCGGCCCGCGTGATTGCAGTGACATCGATGAAGCTGATCACGACACCGGCGACGAAATCGTCGATGCTGCGGTACGGCAGGATGCGCACGATGTAGCGCCTGCCGCTGTCGGGCGCGGTCAGCTCGCGCTCGGCGCTGGCCAGCGTCCGCTGCACGCGGCGGACATCATCATAGAGCTCCTCGATCGGGATGCGCGCCTTGATATGCGCGATCGGGCGGCCGACATCGGTCTCGACCAGATGCAGCAACTGCGTGATCGCCGGCGTGAAGCTCATCACCTTGAGATCGTTGTCGAGGAACACGGTTGCGATCCGGGTGCTCTCGAGGAAATTCTTCAGGTCGCTGGTGACCCGGGTGAGTTCCTGCACGCGGTGCGCCAGCTCGCCATTGACGGTGGTCAGCTCCCCATTGACCGACTGCAATTCCTCGCGCGAGGTCTCCAGCTCCTCGTTGAGCGACTGGTATTCCTCGTTGGAGGACTTCAGCTTCTCATTGGTGTTTTCGAGTTCCTCGATGGTGACCTGTAGCCGCTCGCGGGTGGCGAGCAGCTCGCTTTCCAGCCGCTCGACATGCTCGGTCCCGACCAGAATGCTGGGATTGCTCTCGGCCTGCTCCACGGGACGGATCGGGCCATCCTTGAACAGCACGACGAAATTGCGATGGCCGACAGGGCCGTTCTGGATCGGCTCGACGGTGATGTCGACCAGCACGCGATGCCCGTTGACGCCGAGCCGCACCTGCTCGGCATGCGCCGGTTCATTGGTTTCAGCGGCACGGCTGAGCACGGTGCGCAATTCAAGCCTGAGGTCGCGATGCACGAGTTGCAGCAAATCGAGCGTTGCCGTCCCTGCGGTCGGCTCGACGTAGCGGCCGGTGCGGCCGGAGAAATGCAGGATGCGATAGTGGCCGTCGGTAATGACATAGGCGGGCGCGTAGCGCTCGGCAATGCGCTGGGCGCGGCGCTCCAGGCCGACATCCGGGCCAACGGAATGTACCGGCGAGATGTCGATCGCGACCCGTCCGGCCGCCGTCGTGATGGGGAATTCCGGCGGCAGCCGCGTCCCGGTGTCGAGCCGGCGGAGGTGGCGGGAATAGACATCGATACGCTCCGGAATGTCCTCCGGCGGAAGCACAAAATCGGCGATCGCCGCGGCGGAACTGCCTTCGTCGTGGGGGTCTGACTGGCCGTCGCCAATGCCTTCGGCGATCGCCAGGCCGCCATGATCCTTCAAGGTCCCGACCCCGAGTGTGCCATCGCCGCCCGTGCCGGCCAGCACGACGCCGATCGACCGCTCGCCGCGCTCCTCCGCCAGCGAGACCAGGAAGCTGTCGATCGTCGCCCGGTCACCACGCGCCTGCTCGGCGCGCCGGACGGCGAGACGGCCGCTCTGGATCGTGGTGATCATGTCAGAGGGGCAAAGATGGATCACGCCGCCCTCGACGACCTGACCGTCCGTAATCTCGGACACCCGCGCGCCTTCCGATCGCTGCAACGCGGCGTGCAGCCGGGCATCCTCGATGACATCGTGGTCCTGCAGTACGAGCACGACGGCTTGATCCGGATTGAGCCGCAGCCGGGAAAAGAACCGCTCGATGCTATCGAGAGCGTCGGCGGATGCGCCCACGCCTACGATCAGCGGCGCCTTGCTCTCGCGCTCTCCATCTCCGCCCTGGGGCTGGCCGACGTCATCCATGGTCGCAGCGGCTCTCAATTCTCCGACGGGCATTCTCGCCCGTGCCCGTTGATACCAGAGTTTGATCCTATCCCGATGGGATAAGTAGGAAATCTCCTACCTGCAGGGAAGCGCGATGTGGTCGCCGCTGGTCCTCCAGAGCGCGACGGATCATGTTTGCTTGGCGGCGGCCGACCCGACGATAGACCTTTCCAGTGAGTTCGCGCCGCTACCCCGGCCGAACCGCCGATGGCGATGATGTCTCGATTGGACATGGAACCTGCCCTTTCCAACATTGTTTGCAACAAGGCGAGCATTCGTCCTGCGTTCCAATTTTGCGATGACGACATGCCGGGCGCGGCCGGAGTTGATATGTCTGATTTTTCTGCACGTTTGCCCGAGGGCCCATTGCTGACAGGACGCCGTGTCCTGATCGTCGAAGACGAGTATTTCCTTGCCGACGACATGCGCAGCGCGCTGCGCGCGCTCGGTGCCGATATCGCCGGGCCGGCCGGTAACATCGACGATGCGCTTCGCATCCTGCACGACGGCGGCGTGATCGATGGTGCGGTGCTCGATGTGAACATCCGCAAGCAGATGATCTATCCGGTCGCGCGCGAACTCCAGGCGCGCGGCGTGCCCATCGTGTTCACCTCGGGATACGACAAGATCGTGCTCGGCACCGAGTTCGGGGACGTCCCGTTGTGGGAGAAGCCGTTCGATCAGCGCGCCATGGCGCACGGGCTCGCCGGCATGATCCTGCGCGGCGATCCCATGAAGCAGATTGATCCGCAGGTCTGACCGCCTGTCTCATGGCGCTGCTGGACACGAATAATCCACCCGAGCATTTGCAAATGTTAGTGCGGAGGTTTGCAGCGAACGCCACGATACTCCAGTCACGATATCGGACGGGGGTGCGTAATGACCGAGATCGAAAAACGTATCGAGCTGCTGGAGCAGACGGCCGCGGAACGCGCGCTGATCGCCGACCTCTCAACCGTTACGGAAACCCGCATCCGTAACGCCCAATTGGCGGACGAGTTACGCCTCGTCGTCGCGCAGCTCAGGACGTTGAGATCGGGTGACGTTCATGCGGTGAGATGCAGTGGACGCCGAGCGTGGTACTGACGAGAGCACGCAAGGCGGACGGCGAAATCGTGCAGGCCTGACGCCTCCCCGGCGAGACTGGGCTTTGTTGTTACCGCAGGGAAAGCCGGGTTGTTTCCGGTTACACCTGTGGTCCTACCTCCCGCATTTTTCATTACGCGGAACCCATGGGTGCGATCGGCACCCGGCTTTCCCTGCGCCCTCTGCTTTCAGAGCGGCGAAACGAAATGCAAAGCTCGGGCGATTCATGTCGCGAGAGCGCGAAATCATGACCACTGATCGCGCAACACACTCGCTGTCGTCCCTGCGAAAGCAGGGACCCATAACCACAAACGCAAATTGTTACGCGATGCTGGAACGACGAGTCCCGCCTGTAACGCCCGCCGCGGCGTATGGGTCCCTGCTTTCGCAGGGACGACGTGGGGGTTGGAGTTGTGCGCCCAGATGCAGCAAGCTACGCGGCCTCAGGCAGGTTGCAGCTCCGCCCCACCCGCCCTCGCCGCGTGCGGGCGGGCTTCGTCGATCGAAGCGAACGGGCCGACGACGTGATAGCCGGCCTGCCGTGCCAGCGCGGCACAGTCATCGGCAATGAAATACTCGTCTTCCACGATCAAGATCGTGCGCATAGCAGCACCTCTGCCAGTTGCGCGGATCATCGAGGCATTAACGTTTTCCCGCTGGACGGGTTTCCAAGGCGCGTCGTTGCGTGCGCCGTTAAGACAGCGGCCGTGGCCTATTTCACCGAGCGGGGAATTCGACGCCAAGGCGGGCTGGTCCCGT
The DNA here is from genome assembly GCF_042258325.1 of Bradyrhizobium sp. Pha-3. NCBI lineage: Bacteria > Pseudomonadati > Pseudomonadota > Alphaproteobacteria > Hyphomicrobiales > Nitrobacteraceae > Bradyrhizobium > Bradyrhizobium sp. Pha-3. The sequence continues at coordinate 4,820,730 of NZ_CP170151.1, forward strand.
TTTCCAGGCACGCGCCGTCAGCTACCGGCCACCAGCAACCCGAGGTACAGCCAGAGGACAATTGTCACAGTGATCGTTGCGGCGAAAAAGTAGCGGTCGATGAGATTCATCAACTGCACCCTTCGGCTGACTAAGGCAGATATCGAATCGCGGTCGAGACATCAGTCGCCCCCGCTTTTCATCTCTGCGCCTGGTTCCGGCATTAACATATGAGAGATCGAGTCGCGCGGGAATTTCGCAAAATCCAAACAGAGGCGCGTGGCAGCAAACGATCGGAGCGCCCGCGCTGGCCGATGATCGTGGTGCGCAGTCCAACTGCAGCAAGGAAAGCCGCGCGCACCGGAGCGCGGCGGCGAAGTTAAGCTTGACGGTCGGAGAGGGTTGGGATGACGATTTACATATGCAAATGCGGACGCCGGTGACGGGCGCATGGTACCCGCTGCCTGCTCGGTCTCGACAACGGTGCAGGCGGATGCCCCAGCATCGGCCCCAGGGCCCTGAAAGGTGCTGGGGTCGTCTCCGCACCGCAAAGGCCCTGACGCATCGGCCCGGCGTCAGGGCCTTCGCCATTCCAAAGCCTGGAAGGGCTCCTGAACGAGAAGTATCAGCGCCCCTTGAAGCGCGGCTTCCGCCGTCCGAGGAAGGCCGCGACGCCTTCCTTGTGATCCTCGGTTAGGCTGGCCAGCGCGAACTGGTCGAGGTCCATGTGGCTGGCGAGATCGTCGAGCGCATGTGCCAGCCGGTTGACCGTCAGCTTGGTCATCGCGACCGAGATCGGCGGCTGGGCGGCGACCTTGGCCGCGAGCGCCATCGCGACGTCATATGACTTCCCAGGATCGGTCACCTGCTCCACCAAGCCCCATTCGTAGGCCTCATCGGCCGAGATCCGGTCGTCGGCCAGGATCACCGCCTGCTTGGTGCGCGCCGGTCCCATCAGATGCAGCATGCGCGGCACGCTCTGCCAGCTCATGTTCATGCCGAGCGCAATTTCCGGCACCCGCATATGCGCGTCGCGCGCCATGACGCGGAAATCCAGCGCGACCGCGAGTGCCACGCCGCCGCCGACGCAAAACCCCTCGATCGCGCCGATCGTGACCTGCTCCATGTCCTGCCAGGCGCGCGTCAGCCGCGGCCCGAGCTTCAGGTGCCGGCGTAGCGCGCCCATGTCCATGGTTTGGCGCGAACGCCCTTCGGCATCCTTGAGGTCGAAGCCGGCGCTGAACGATTTGGCGCCGCCGGTCAGCACCACCACCGAGGTCTCGCCATCGTCCTCGAAGCTGCGCGCCGCGTCGGTCAGCTGCCGCAGCGCATTCGGCGACAGCGCGTTGATACCGTCGCCGCGGTCGAACCGCACCACCGCGATGCGGCCCTCCGGCCCGAGCCCCTTCTCGATCGTCACATCATCAACCACGCATACCTCCCCGCTCGCATTCTTGTGTACTGCCTGCCTCGACATAGCACGACGGTTTCGCCTATTCTGTGGGCATGAGCGAACATGATCATCACGACCATTCCGAACTGTCGGAGACCGAACTGCGCGTCCGCGCGCTGGAATCGATCCTGACCGAGAAGGGCTATGTCGAGGCTGCCGCGCTCGACGCCATCGTGCAGGCCTACGAGACCAAGATCGGCCCGCATAACGGCGCCCGCGTCGTCGCCAAGGCCTGGACCGATCCCGCCTTCAAGAAGGCGCTGCTCGAGGACGCCAGCAAGGCGGTCGGCACCCTCGGCCATGTCAGCCGGGTCGGCGACCATCTGGTCGCGATCGAGAACACGCCTGGTCGTCACAACATGGTCGTCTGCACATTGTGCTCCTGTTATCCCTGGGAAATGCTGGGGCTGCCGCCGGTATGGTACAAGGCCTCGCCGTATCGCTCGCGCGCGGTCAAGGATCCGCGCGGCGTGCTCGCCGATTTCGGCGTCAGCCTGCCGAAGGAGACGGAAATCCGGGTCTGGGATTCGACCGCGGAGACGCGCTTTCTGGTGCTGCCGATGCGGCCCGAAGGCACCGAGGGCTGGAGCGAAGACCAGCTCGCCGAGCTGGTGACGCGCGATTCCATGATCGGCACCGGCTTTCCCAAGAAGCCGGGAGCGCCGTCATGAACGGCGTCCATGACATGGGCGGCATGGACGGGTTCGGCAGGGTCGACCCCGAGCCGAACGAGCCGATGTTCCATGAGGAATGGGAATCCCGGGTGCTCGCCATGGTCCGCGCGATGGGCGCGGCCGGCGCCTTCAACATCGACGCCTCGCGCTTCTATCGCGAGACCCTGCCCCCGCAGGTCTATCTGTCGAGCTCCTACTACAGGAAATGGCTGCTCGGGCTGGAAGCCCTGCTGCTCGACAAGGGCTTCATCTCGAACGACGACGTCGCCGCTGGGCATTCCGTCGCGCCGGCGAAGGCGCTCAAGCACGGCAAGTTCTCGGTGGCCGATGTCGAGCGCGTGATGGTGCGCGGCAAGTTCGGCCGCACGGCGCCGGCGCCGGCGAAATTCAAGGCCGGCGATCGGGTGCGGGCGAAGAACATCCATCCCGCCACGCACACGCGGCTGCCGCGCTACGTGCGCGGTCACGTGGGGGTGGTCGAGCGCGACCATGGCTGTCACGTATTTCCCGATACGGTGGCCAACGACGCCGGCGAGCATCCGCAATGGCTGTACACCGTCGTGTTCGACGGACGCGAGCTGTGGGGACCGGACTCCGATCCGACCATCAAGGTCTCGATCGACGCGTTCGAGCCGTATCTGGAGGCCGTCTGATGGATGCCGGTGCCGCCGCGCGCGCCACCAGCGCCGTCTCCAGCATTCCCCGCGATCAGGACGGCCCGGTGTTCCGTGCCCCCTGGGAAGCGCAGGCGTTCGCCATGGCGTTGAGCCTGCATGACCGCGGCGTGTTCACCTGGACCGAATGGGCCGCCGCGCTCGCCGACCAGATCAAGCGCGCGCAGGCTGCCGGCGATCCCGACACCGGCGAGACCTATTACCAGCATTGGCTGGCAACCCTCGAACACCTCGTGGCCGCCAAGGGCGTCACGACGCATGAGACGCTGCACCGCTACCGCGACGCCTGGGACCACGCCGCCGACCGCACCCCGCACGGCCAGCCGATCGTGCTGACGGCTAAGGATTTCGAGTAGCGGCGCATTCTTTCTCTCGTTTGCCATCGCGCAGGCCTCATCAAGCTCGTCGTCCTGGCGAAAGCCGGACCCATAACCACCGAATTGAATGATGGACGGGATCGCGGCCCCGGCGTCGCGCAACGATTGAGATTTGGGGTAATGGGTCCTGGCTTTCGCCAGGACGACGATGAGGGTGGGTTCTCGCGCGTACCGGGTCGCCCAATCGAGCCACACCCGCACGATTTCGGAATAATAGAAGAATACCGCTGAGTTGCCCGACGTGTCAAGTTCCCGTGTCGAACGCCGGCAGCCGCCGACTCCTTTGCATGGGGGTTGTTTTCGATATTTTGGCAGTGCGCCCCTGCGGACGGCTATCAGCCCACGGTTACGGGCCGCCCTGCGCGACATATTCGCGCCAGCCCTTGGCCCGCAGGCTGCAGGCCGGGCATTCGCCGCAGCCATAGCCCCAATCGTGCTGCGCGCCGCGTTCGCCGAGATAGCAGGTGTGCGAGTGCTCGCGGATCAGGTCGACCAGCCCTGCTCCGCCGAGCTCGTGCGCGAGCCGCCAGGTTGCGGCCTTGTCGAGCCACATCAGCGGCGTGTGCAGCTCGAAATCCCTGGCCATGCCGAGGTTGAGCGCGGACTGCAATGCCTTGATGGTCTCATCGCGGCAGTCCGGGTAACCGGAATAGTCGGTCTGGCACATGCCGCCGATGATGTGGCGGATGCCGCGCCGATAGGCCAGCGCCCCGGCGAAGGTGAGGAACACGAGGTTGCGGCCGGGCACGAAGGTGTTCGGCAAGCCGTCCGCGCCCATTTCGATCGCGACGTCGCGGGTCAGCGCGGTGTCGGAAATCTCCGACAGCGTCGGGATATCAAGCGTGTGGCTGTCGCCGAGTTTGGCAGACCATTCCGGCCGGACCCGCTTGATCCCGGCCAGCAGCTGGTCCCGGCAATCGAGCTCGATCGCGTGACGCTGGCCGTAGGTGAAGCCGAGCATCTCGACGCGGGCAAAGCGCGACAAGGCCCAGGCAAGGCACGTGGTGGAATCCTGGCCGCCGGAAAACAGCACCAGCGCGGTGTCGGAAGCGTTCTGATCGGTCATGGAACGCGATTTAGCACCTGACGGCGCCGTGGCCAATCCGTGGACAGTGCCGTGTTTCCGGCGTGTTTTGCTGGGATCGACAGGGCCGACTTGGCATAACGGCCATAACTCTCATACAGCAGTGCTCCATGACCCCTTCCCGCGACATTTCCCGCCTGATCGAGATCATGGCTGCGCTGCGCACGCCGGTGACCGGCTGCCCATGGGACCTCGTGCAGAATTTCGAGACCATCGCGCCCTACACGATCGAGGAGGCTTATGAGGTTGCGGATGCGATCACCCGCGGCGATCTCGACGATTTGCGCGAGGAGCTCGGCGACCTGCTGTTGCAGGTGGTCTATCACGCCAGGATGGCCGAGGAGCAGAACGCGTTCGCGTTTGGCGATGTGGTCGAGGCGATCACCGGGAAGATGATCCGCCGTCACCCGCACGTCTTCGCCGACAAGGACGGCAACATCCAGCCGGCCGGCGTCGAGAGCGCCTGGGAACGGATCAAGGCCGAGGAGAAGGCCAAGCGCGCCGCGCGGCGGCCGCCCGAGGAGACCGCGCACAAATCGCTGCTGGCGAGCGTGAAGGCGGGCCTGCCTGCCCTGACGCGCGCGATGGAGTTGCAGCGCAAGGCGTCCACCGTCGGCTTCGACTGGAACGACCCGCGCGCCGTGCTCGCCAAGATCCGCGAGGAGGCCGACGAGGTCGAAGCCGCGCTCGACCGCAACGACAGAGCGGAGATCGCCGAGGAAACCGGCGACCTGATGTTCGCGCTGGTCAATCTCGCCCGCCACGTCGACGCCGATCCGGAAACCGCGCTGCGTGCGACCAACGCCAAGTTCGAGCGGCGGTTTGCCTATATCGAGAAGGCGCTGGCGGCGAAGGGGCGTTCGCTGGATGGCGCGTCGCTGGAGGAGATGGACGCGTTGTGGAATGAGGCGAAGACCGCAGTCACCGCCGTCGTCCCTGCGAAAGCAGGGACCTATACCGCGTGATCTAACAGTAGGTTGGCGATACCAGTACCGGGCAATTCACCGCCAAGCTTGGTTGCGCTGAACAACTGCGACCGAGCTCAATAACTACGGCCGGTGGTTATGGGTCCCTGCTTTCGCAGGGACGACAGCCAATATGGTGGACGCGATTGCGGCGAAGCGCGCAGACGCGCTCCTCACCTCACAACAACGTCCCACGCAATATCACCGCGGCAACACCGAAATAGATCACGAGACCTGTGACGTCGACCAGTGTTGCGACGAACGGCGCGGATGCGCTAGCCGGGTCGAAGCCGATGCGTTTGAGGATGAAGGGCAGCATCGAGCCGCACAGCGATCCGAACGTGACGATGCCGACCAGTGCGGCTCCGACGGTCGCGGCGACGAGCACCCAATGCGGGCCGTAATCGAACAGGCCGAGCGTCTGCCAGAGCGTAATCCTGATGATGCCGATCAGGCCGAGAATGGCGCCGAGCACGATGCCGGTCGGCAGTTCGCGCACGGCGACACGCCACCAGTCGCGCAGCCGTACCTCGTGCAGCGCCAGCGAGCGGATCAACAGCGAGGTTGCCTGTGAGCCGGAATTGCCGCCCGAGCTCATGATCAACGGGATGAAGAGCGTCAGGACGATCGCCTTCTCGAGCTCGCTCTGGTACGACTGCATCGCGGTCGCGGTCAGCATTTCCGACAGGAACAGCGCGCACAGCCAGCCGGCGCGCTTCTTGATCATCTCGCCGAAACCGATCCGCAAATACGGCTCGTCGATCGCTTCCATGCCGCCGAACTTCTGGGCATCCTCGGTCGATTCCTCGACGATGGCGTCGATGACGTCGTCGACGGTGACGATGCCGAGGATATGGCCGGGGCCGTCGACGACCGCGACGGCGAGCAGGTCGTAGCGCGAGATCAGCCGCGCCGCCTCCATGCGGTCGGCCTCCGGCGAGATCATCAGCGGCTTCCGCGCCGGTGCCGCCGTCAGCACATTGGCGTGCGGATCGCCCGAGATCAGGCGGCGCAGCGGCACGGCCTGGATCAGGGTCTTCTTGACCGGGTCGATCACGAAGATCGAGTAGACAGTCTCGCGGGTGCGCTCGACCATCCGGATGTGATGCAGGACCTCGGCGATGGTCCAGCTCGAGGGCACGCTCACGAACTCGGTCGTCATGATGCTGCCGGCGCTGCGCTCGGGATAGGCCAACAGCCCCGAGATGACGTTGCGGGCCTGCGGATTGAGCCCGTTCAGCAGCGTGGTGCGCAGCGGCTCGACCAGCTCCTTGAAGATATCGGCGGCACGGTCGTCGGAGACGCCCGACAGCAGCGAGACCGCGGTGTCTTTCGGCAGCTCGGCGAGGATTTCGCAGGTGTTGTCGAGCCCCGGCAGGTCGAGCACCTCGATTGCCTTCTCGGCCGGCAGCGAGCGCAGCAGCTTGGCGGCATCCGCGGGCTCCCGGGCGTTGAGCGCCTCGACGATTTCGGGCGCCCGCTCCTGGGCAAGATCACCGTTCTGGCCGGCGACCGTGTCGTGAGTGAGGGTTTCGCTGGTGTCCTGCATCGATCGGCCTCGGCTTTGCGTTCTGCAGCGCAATGAACCAAGGCGGCGCGGATTTCAAACAGAAAGTGCGACGCCGCGTCGCAGGCGCATCGGCGCCCGCACCGTCACGGCATCGTCATATTTCGGAAGATTGCAGGGACCGTCTTCGACGGGCTTACGCCTCGTGGGGAACAGCCGCGAACCGGCTCATCACGATGTCGCGCTTGGTCTCGTCGACGCGCACGGTCATGTCGAAGCGCTCGCCATGCAGCTCCTTGTTCAGGACCTCGGCATTGCGGTGCAGCCAGCTGATGCCGGCGCCATCGGAGGCGTCGATCGAGAGATTGAGCGTCGAGCGCTTGGCCGCGAGGCGATCCTCGATCGCGGCGAGCAGCGCATCGATCCCCTCGCCTGTCGCGGCGGAAACCAGGAAGCATGGCCGCTCCGGCGGACGGCGCGCGGCGATATTGCGCAAATTGTCCCGCTCCTCGGGATCGAAACGGTCGATCTTGTTCCAGACCTCGATTATGCGCTGACCGCCGTCGGCGTCGGGGTCGATGCCGAGCTGGCGCAACACCGCCTCGACGTCGCGCTCCTGCGCCTCCGCATCCTCATGGGAGATGTCGCGGACATGCAGGATGATGTCGGCTTCCAGCACCTCTTCCAGCGTGGCGCGGAACGCGGCCACGAGCTGGGTCGGCAAATTGGAGATAAAGCCGACCGTATCCGACAGCATCGCCTTGCCGCCATGCGGCAGGTTGAGCGCGCGCAGGGTCGGGTCGAGCGTCGCAAACAGCATGTCCGCGGCCTGCACGTCGGCGCGGGTCAGGCGGTTGAACAGCGTCGATTTGCCGGCATTGGTGTAGCCGACCAGCGCCACCACGCGGTACGGCACGCGCTGGCGGCCGGCGCGATGCAGCCGCCGCGTCGCCTGCACTTTCTTCAACTCGCCTTCGAGCTTGGTGATGCGCTCGCTGATCAGGCGGCGGTCGGCCTCGATCTGGGTTTCGCCGGGGCCGCCCATGAAGCCGAAGCCACCGCGCTGCCGCTCGAGATGGGTCCAGGACCGCACCAGGCGGCTGCGCTGGTAGTTGAGATGGGCGAGTTCGACCTGCAGCGCGCCTTCCTTGGTCTTGGCGCGGCGGCCGAAGATTTCCAGGATCAGGCCGGTGCGGTCGAGCACCTTGGTGCTCCAGGCCTTCTCGAGATTGCGCTGCTGGATCGGCGACAGCGCGCAATCCATCACCACGAGCTCGACCTCGTTGCTGGCGACGAGCCCGTTGATCTCCTCGACCTTGCCCTTGCCGAGATAGGTCGCGGGCCGGATCTGGCTGATCGGCGCGATGACGGAGTCCACCACGGTGAGGTCGATCGCACCGGCGAGGCCGGCGGCTTCCTCGATCCGCGCTTCATAGTCGCGGACAGAGGATTCCGTTTGCGCATCGCCGTCGCCACGGCGCGTGCGCACGTACGGGCCGATGACGATCACCCGCCCGGTGCTGCCGCTCCCCGCCGACCCGGCCCTAGACTTGGTCCGGTCGGCGCCCCCTTCACGATTGAAGGGTTCCAATCAGTTCACTCTCAAGCCGGTGCGTCCTCACCACCTTCGAACAACTGAATCGGAGCTCCGGGCATGATGGTCGAGATCGCGTGCTTGTAGACAAGCTGCGAGTGGCCGTCGCGCCGCAATAGCAAGCAGAAATTGTCGAACCATGTGACAATGCCCTGCAGCTTTACTCCGTTGACCAGAAATATCGTCAGTGGCGTCTTGGTTTTACGAACGTGATTAAGGAAGGTGTCTTGTAGATTTTGTGCGCGGTCTGCCGCCATTGTTTTTGTCCCGCAAGCTTGTGCTTCTTTTTATTGAACCGGTTGCTGCTCTCTGACGGAGCCTCCTCCGGCTGCCCACCTGCCACGAGATCCCCCTCCGGCAGGCATAGCGGTAGGATTAGAGGCTACGCGCGGTTTTTAGGCAAGCCAGTTCGCGGTGCAGTCGGTAGGAACACGGTGGCAATTCTAAGAAAGTGCGGGGAAAGAGACGAATATTCTCGTGGAGAGTGGATAAATCCCCGGTTGTACCGGCCCCACCCTCGCCCCACTGATCGATCCAAACCGCCGCCGAGAGCCGCCCTGTCGGCTCCCCGGCGGTGACCGCCGGGGCTTCGCTCCGAGCCGCCGGCGGACTGCCGGCCTGCAGCGCCGGGGGTCAGCCGACCCCGAGCGCCTTCAGCTTGCGATGCAGCGCCGAGCGCTCCATGCCGACGAACTCCGCGGTGCGCGAGATATTGCCGGAGAAGCGGCTGATCTGGGCGATCAGATAGTCGCGCTCGAACACCTCACGCGCCTCGCGCAACGGCAGGCCCATGATGTGCTCGCCATTGTTGGAGGTCGGCATCGCCGGCACCATCGAGCCGACGTCCTGCGGCAGCATGTCGGCGGTGATGATCGCCTCCGGCCCGCCGCCGGCCAGGATCATCACGCGCTCGACATTGTTGCGGAGCTGGCGGACGTTGCCCGGCCAGACATGCGACTGCAGCACCGCCATCGCGTCCTGCCCGATCTGCCGCTTCGGCAAGCCGGTGGCGGCCGAGATCTGGTCCATGAAATAGTCGATCAGCTCGGGGATGTCCTCGCGCCGCTCCGACAGCGGCGGCACCCGGATCGGCACCACCGAGAGGCGATGATAGAGGTCCTCGCGGAAGCGGCCTGCTGCGATCTCCTCCTCGAGATTGCGCGCGGTCGAGGAGATGATGCGGACGTCGACATGGACCTTGCTGGTGCCGCCCTGGCGCTGGAAGGTCTGATCGACCAGCACGCGCAGAATCTTGTTCTGGGTCTCGCGGGGCATGTCCGCGATCTCGTCGATGAACAGCGTACCGCCATGCGCCTCCTCGAGCGCGCCGGCCTTGCGCTGCTGCTCGCCGTTCGATCCCTCGATGCCGAACAGCTCGATCTCCATGCGCTCCGGCGTGATCGCGGCCGCATTGATCACCACGAACGGCCCCTCGGCGCGCCCGGAGGCATGGTGCAGCGTGCGCGCGGCAAGCTCCTTGCCGGCGCCGGAGGGACCGACGATCAGGATGCGGCTGTTGGCCTTGGCGGCGCGGTCAATGGTCTGGCGCAGCTGGTTCATGCAGGCCGAGCGGCCGGTCAGGACGCTCGCCGCGGGTGCCAGTTGCTTAAGCTCCTTCACCTCACGGCGGAGCCGCGAGGTTTCCAGCGCCCGGGTCGCGACCAGGATCAGCCGATCCGACTTAAACGGCTTCTCGATGAAGTCGTAGGCGCCGCGCTTGATCGCGGCGACCGCGGTTTCGATGTTGCCATGGCCGGAGATCATCACGACGGGCAAATCGGCATTGTCCTTCTTGATCTGTTCGAGCAGCTGCAGGCCGTCGAGCTTGGAGCCCTGCAGCCAGATGTCGAGGAAGACCAGGTTGGGCCGGCGGTTGGCAATCTCGGCAAGCGCCGAGTCGCTGTCGCGCGCGGTGCGCGTGGAAAAGCCCTCATCGTCCAGAATACCCGCAACGAGGTCGCGAATGTCAGCTTCGTCGTCGACAATCAGAATGTCACTTGCCATGGGTTACACCTGCCTTGTCAGTCGCTCGTCGCGGCTTTGAATTTTGGCTTTTGCGCATTTGGCTCTTGATTATTTGGCCGTTGATCGGCGGGATCTTGGATTGGTTCTTGGGTCGGTTCTTGGATTTTTGGTTCATTGTTGGTCGCCTGTGCCGGGCTGTTGGTCGGCTCCTCCGGCGGATTTTTTTCACTGTCCGGTTCGGTCTTGTCCGGTTTGACGTCCGGTTTTTGGTCCTTGCCTTCGGGCTTGCTTTCCGGCTTGGCCGCCTGGCCCGTGACGGCAAAGCGCAGCCGCATCCAGGCGCCGCGCTGGCCATCGCGGAAATCGGAGGCATCCTTGAGCTCGATGCGGCCGCCATGGTCCTCCAGAACGCGGCCGACGATCGCCAGGCCGAGGCCGGTGCCCTTCGCCCGGGTCGTGACATAGGGCTCAAGCAGGCGCGCGCGGGCGACCTTGGGCAGGCCGATCCCGTTGTCGACCACGTCGATCAGGATGTCGTCGTTCTCGCGCTGCGCCACGACGTCGATGCGGCCCTTGCCGAGTTCCTCGCGCGGCACCTGCTCGATCGCCTCGGTGGCGTTCTTGATGATGTTGGTCAGCGCCTGCGAGATCAGCCGGCGGTCGAACTGCGCGGGCAGCGGCGACTGCTTGATGTCGGCCTCGATGTCGAGATCGGGATGGGCGACCTTCATCAGGAACACCGCCTGGCGAACCACGTCGGCGACGTCCTCGCCTTCCATCACGGGCTTCGGCATCCGGGCGAAGCGCGAGAACTCGTCGACCATCCGCCTGATGTCGTCGACCTGGCGCACGATGGTATCGGTGCACTGCTCGAAGATCGACTTGTCCTTCTCCTCGGTGATGGTCTTGCCGAACTTGCGGCGGATGCGCTCGGCGGAGAGCTGGATCGGGGTCAGCGGATTCTTGATCTCGTGGGCGATGCGGCGGGCGACGTCGCCCCAGGCCGATGTGCGCTGCGCCGACACCAGCTCGGTGATGTCGTCGAGCGTGATGATGTAGCTGTCGCGCGACTGGCTGGTCTGCTCGGCCGAGACGCGGACCGACAGATTGCGCTCATGGCCGTCGCGCAGGATCGTGACCTGCCCCTGCACCAGGCGCTGGGTTCCCTCGCGCGCGGTCTTCATCATCTCGTCGAGCTCGGGCAGCACGTCCGAGAGCGGATGGCCGAGCGTCTCCGACTCCGCGTGGCCAATCAGCTTTTCCGCCGAGCGGTTGAGGACGCCGATGGTGCCAGAGGCGTCGACCCCGATGATGCCGGCAGAGGCCGACGACAGCACCGCTTCGATGAAGCGGCGGCGGCTGTCGATGGTTTCGCTGGCATCGACCAGCTCGTTGCGCTGGGTGCGCAGCTCCTGCGTCATCTTGTTGAAGATTTCGCCGAGCAGCGCGAGGTCGCTTTCCGACTTGTTGACGGGCACCTGGACATTGAGGTTGCCGGTCGAGACCTCGCTCGCCGCGCCCATCAGCTGGCGGATCGGCGACACCAACCCGTTGGCGAAGTTCAGCCCGATCAGCACCGAGGCCATCAGGATGGTCAGTGCGATCACCGCGAACATCAGCGCGAACGCGACCTGGATGCCGAGCCTGCGGGTCTCGAGCTGGGCATACTCGGCCGCGCTGGTCTGGGTCTGCTTGAGCTGGGCAACCACCGCCGGATCGAGCAGCCGTGCCACATACAGGAACATGTCGTCATAGGCCCGCAGGCGGACCACGGAGGCGACATAGTTTTCCGGAAAGACCGAGATCTTCGGTTCGGTCTCGTTGATGTCCTTCAGGATGTCGGGCGGGGGCGCCTCGTAGTTTAGGCGAACGCCGGTTTCGGCGCTGGCGACGATCTTGCCGTCCTTGTCCATCAGCACCGCGACCGGAAGATTGCGCGACTCGGCGCCGGCCGTCATCAGCTGCAGGAACGTCATGCGGTCCTGGTCGTAGAGCGGCCGCGCATGGGCGAGGTCATTGGCCATCGCCAGCGTGTCGCCGTTGATGAGCTGGGCGTGCTCCTGCATGTAGGCGCTGGCAATCGTCAGCGAGTTCTGGATCACCTGCTTGGTGGGCCCCGAGAACAGCCGGTCGAGGCCGCGCTCGATGGTGACGTTGGCCACGATCGACACCAGCACCGCGGGCAGCACCGCGATCACCGAGAACAGGCCGACGATCTGGACATGCAGCCGCGCCGCGGCCCGGCCGCGCCGCCTCGCCTGCACCATCTGCCAGACTTCCCGGACGATAATGCCAACCAGCAGCAGGATGGTGCCGGCGTTGATCATCAGGAAGGAGCGGACCACCTCGGACGTGGGCTCGATCGGGGTCAGCCCGGTCAGCACCACGAAAGTCAGGAAGGCGGACAGCAGCGCGATGGCCACGGCAAACGGCGCCAGCCAGCGCCGCAGCGGGAAGCCCCGCGCCTCTGCATTGGGCTCGGCCGGTGAGGCGTGTATTGTTGAAGCGGTGGTCTCTGCGCTGGTCATACCGGCAATTGAGCTGAGAGCGATCGCCCGCGGGAATTGCGAACTGATGCAATCATATCACAATGTTGCCGAATTGCGACATTTCCGCGGCGCAAACCAAGGTGCGGCGCCGTGTCCCCAAAACCATTTGTGACTACTCAATAACGGTGGTGGGGCCCGTGCCGGCCCCGTCAACCTCTACCCGCCGCTCCGGTAGACCTGGATGTCGAGGTCGCGGATCTTCTTGCGCAGCGTATTGCGGTTCAATCCGAGCAGGTCGGCGGCCCGGATCTGGTTGCCGCGGGTCGCCGCCAGCGCGGCGGTCAGAAGCGGGATCTCGATCTCCTTGAGGATGCGGTGGTAGAGGCCCGGCGGCGGCACGCCGTTCGGGAAGCCGGAGAAGTGCGAGGACAGATAGGCCTCGACCGCGCCGCCGAGATTGTCGACGCCGACGGTCGCCGTGCTGCCCGAGGTCACCGCCGGCGGCGCCAGCTCGCCGTCGATGACGGAAGCGGTGATGACGTCCTGCGGATAGAGCGCGGCGAGCCGCCGGGCGAGGTTCTCCAGCTCGCGGACGTTGCCCGGCCAGCGGTGCTGCTTGAGCCGCTCTAGCGCCTGGGCGTCGAGCTTCTTCGGCGGCAGGCCGTCCTTCTCGGCGAGCGAGAAGAAGTGCCGGATCAGATCGGGCAGATCCTCGATGCGCTCGCGCAGCGGCGGCAGCCGCAGCGGCACCACGTTGAGGCGGAAGAACAGGTCTTCGCGGAACAGGCCTTGCTGGATCAGGATGCGCAGGTCCTTGTTGGAGGCGGCGACGATGCGCACGTCGGTCTTGATCGGGGTGCGACCGCCGACCGTGGTGTATTCGCCCTGCTGCAGCACGCGGAGCAGTCGGGTCTGCGCCTCCATTGGCATGTCGCCGATCTCGTCGAGGAACAGCGTGCCGCCCTCGGCCTGCTCGAAGCGGCCGGAGGCGCGGGTGTTGGCGCCGGTGAATGCGCCGCGCTCATGGCCGAACAGCTCCGATTCGATCAGGTCGCGCGGAATCGCCGCCATGTTGACCGCGACGAACGGGCCGTTGCGGCGCCGCCCATAGTCGTGCAGCGCGCGGGCGACCAGCTCCTTGCCGGTGCCTGACTCGCCCGAGATCATCACGGTGAGGTCGGTCTGCATCAGCCGCGCCAGCACGCGGTAGATTTCCTGCATCGCCGGCGAGCGGCCGACCAACGGAATCGAGTCGAACTCGCCGTCGTCGGCGGGACTGGAGACCCGCTCCTTCGGCTCGGCCAAGGCGCGGCCGACGATGGTGATCAGCTCCTTCAGGTCGAACGGCTTCGGCAGGTATTCGTAGGCGCCGCGCTCGGAGGCGCGGATCGCGGTCATGAACGTGTTTTGCGCGCTCATCACGATGACCGGCAAATTCGGCCGCATCTTCTTGATCCGCGGCAAGAGATCGAACGCGTTCTCATCCGGCATTACCACGTCGGTGATGACGAGGTCGCCCTCGCCCTGGCTGACCCAACGCCACAGCGTTGCGGCGTTGCCGGTCAGGCGCACCTCATAGCCGGCGCGCGAAAGCGCCTGGTTCAGGACGGTCCGGATGGCGGTGTCGTCGTCAGCGACAAGTATGCTACCTGCAGGCATTGGTGTTCCTCATCGTACATCCTGAGAGGCAGGCGAGGACGTACCCGGAACGTCATCGCGGTTGCTTTGGTCGAGTTGTTTGGCGGCGCTGTACATCGGCATCAGCACGCGAAAGGTGGTTTTGCGCGGCTGCGACTCGCATTCGATGATGCCGCCGTGATCGCCGACGATCTTGGCGACCAGCGCGAGGCCGAGCCCGCTGCCGGTCTGCTTGGTGGTGACGAAGGGGTCGAACAGGTTCGGCAGCAGGTCTTCCGGCACGCCCGAGCCGTTGTCCTTGACGCAGAATTCCAGCGGCAGCGAGACCCGCGATTTCTTGCCGGGTACCGACAGCCGCACCCCCGGCCGGAACGCCGTGGTGAGCTGGATCTCCGCATCGGTGCCGAGATCGGCGACCGCCTCGGCCGCGTTCTTCACGAGGTTGAGGAACACCTGGATCAGCTGGTCCTGGTTGGCCAGCACCGGCGGCAGCGACGGATCGTAATCCTCGATGAAGCGCACATTGCGGGCAAAGCCGGACTGCGCCAGGCGCTTTACATGATCAAGCACGGAATGGATGTTGACCGGGCCGCGCGCCACCGGGCGGTCGTCGCCGAACACCTCCATGCGGTCGACCAGCGTCACGATGCGGTCCGCCTCGTCGCAGATCAGCCGCGTCAAGAGCCGATCCTCGGAGGAGGCCTGCTGCTCCAAAAGTTGCGCCGCGCCGCGGATGCCCGACAGCGGGTTCTTGATCTCGTGGGCGAGCATCGCCGCCAGCGCGATCACCGAGCGCGCCGCGCTGCGATGGGTGAGCTGCCGATCCATCTTGTCGGCAATGGTGCGCTCCTGCAGCATCACCACGATATGCCCGGGCCGCTCGGTCAGCGGCGCGACGTGCAGATCGACCTGGCGATCGCCGCCGATCCGCGGCGTGCCGAGATCGACCTTGTATTCGTTGACCGGCGAGCCGCTCGTCCGCACCTGCTCGATCAGCGCCAGCAGCGGGCTGCCGAACGGCACCAACTCCTTCAGCGATTGCCGGCGCAGGAACTGGGTCGAGATCTCGAAGAAGGATTCGGCTGCGATATTGGCGTCGACGATCCGCCCGTCGGGCGCGACCAGCAGCACCGGATTGGGCAGCGCATTGAGGATGGCCTCCCCGTCAGTCGGCACCGGCCGGCGGAATTCCATGGCTGACGTCATGCGGCAGCACTCCAGGCAAAATCGTCGTAGGCGTCGGCGAGCGAGCGATGCACGCTGGACGGCTCTTCCGCGGTCAGGATCGCCTGCCGCCAGGTCTTCAATGTCGCGGCCGGTGCGCAGCTATAGGCCGCAGCAGCCTCCAGCGCCCAGCCGAGATGCTTGCGCGCATGCTTGAGCCCGATGCGCAGGCCATAGTGGCTGCAAACCTCGTCATAGAGCGCGCAAATGTGCTTGAGCTGCTCGGCGAGCGACGGCGCGGCCTCGGCGATCCCGGTCTCCAGGCGGCGGCCGATCTGTCCCGGCAGCCAGGGCTGCCCCTGCGCGCCGCGGCCGATCATCACGGCGTCGGCACCCGACATCTCGAGCGCGCTGACCGCCTTGTCGAACGAGGTGATGTCGCCATTGACCACGACCGGGACGGTGACGGCGTCCTTCACGGCGCGCACGGCGTTCCAGTTCGCCTCGCCCTTGTAGAACTGGCAGCGGGTCCGGCCATGCACGGTGATCATCTGCACGCCGGCAGCCTCGGCGCGGCGCGCCAGTTCCGGCGCATTGAGCGAGCGGTCATCCCAGCCGAGCCGCATCTTCAGCGTGACCGGCACCTTGACCGCGGACAGCGTCGCCTCGATCAGCGTGATCGCGTGGTCGAGGTCGCGCATCAGGGCCGAGCCGGACTGGCCGCCGGTCACATGGCGGGCCGGGCAGCCCATGTTGATGTCGATGACGTCGGCGCCGGCGCCTTCGGCGATCCGCGCGCCCTCCGCCATCCAGTGGGTCTCGCAGCCCGCCAGCTGGACCACATGCGGCCCGATCCCGGCTGCCTCGCAACGCAGCTTCGACATCGGCTTGCCGTTCACCAGATCGTTGCTGGCGGTCATTTCGGAGACCACCAAGCCGGCGCCCAAAGTGGCAGCGAGTCGCCGGAAGGGCGCATCGGTAATGCCGGACATGGGCGCGAGGAGAACCCGGTTGGCGACAGCAATATCGCCGATCTTCAATGGGTTACGAGGAGTACTTTGCACGCCGGTCACAGCCGTCTCGTCGTTTTGTCAGCCACGCCATTGCAGCTGACATCGTCCATTCTGCGCACAATTCTTGTGCAGTCAAGGCTCATGCCTACGGTTTAGACATTTCTACCATTTGCGCAAGTGCACCGCAACAAAATCTGCTTTTCCCACAGTCATCGGCAAACGCTCTGTTTTTGCGCAGCGGTCATGCTAAGGGCTGTGCGCGGCGATCCTCGCCGTCCCCCTCATCCCCGATTCGTCTGTCACTGGTTCAAAATGCCGAAGCCTGAGCGTACCGCAGCCATCCTTGTTGCAGCCGGCCGTGGACTGCGCGCCGGCGCAGGCGGGCCGAAGCAATACCGGACGATCGGCGGACAGACGGTGATCTACCGCGCCATGGAGGCGTTCTCCGGACATCCGGACGTGTTTGCGGTGCAGCCTGTGGTCAATCCTGACGACACCGCGCTTTTCGATGAAGCGGTTGCAGGCCTCCGCCACCGGCCGCCAACGCCGGGCGGCGCGACCCGGCAGGCCTCGGTCCATGCCGGTCTCGAGGCGCTTGCAAGCCAGAAGCCGGACATCGTGCTGATCCACGACGCCGCGCGCCCCTTCGTCACCGCAGCCGTGATCTCGCGCGCGATCGCCGCGGCCGGCCGGACCGGAGCTGCGATCCCCGTGATTCCCGTCACCGACACGATCAAGCTCACCGGCGATACCGGCAACGTCGAGGCGACGCCGGAGCGCGCGCGCCTGCGGATCGCGCAGACACCGCAGGCTTTTCGTTTCGACGTAATATTGGAGGCGCATCGTCGCGCAGCGCGCGAGGGCCGCTCCGATTTCACGGACGATGCGGCGCTTGCCGAGTGGGCGGGATTGACGGTTGCGACGTTTGAAGGTGATGCTGCCAACATGAAACTCACCACACCCGAGGACTTCGTGCGCGAGGAAGCGCGGCTCGCAAGCCAGCTCGGCGACATCAGAACCGGCACCGGCTACGACGTGCACGCCTTTGGCGACGGTGACCATGTAATGATCTGCGGCGTGCGCGTGCCGCACACGAAAGGATTCCTGGCCCATTCCGACGGCGATGTCGGGCTGCATGCGCTGGTCGACGCGATCCTCGGCGCACTGGCCGACGGCGATATCGGCTCGCATTTCCCGCCGAGCGACGCCAAGTGGAAAGGCGCCTCCTCCGACCAGTTTCTGAAATACGCGGTCGAGCGCGTCACCGCGCGTGGCGGACGGATCGCCAATCTCGAAGTGACGCTGATCTGCGAGCGGCCGAAGATCGGGCCGTTGCGCGATACCATGCGGGCGAAGATCGCGGAAATCTCCGGCGTCCATATCTCCCGCGTGGCGGTCAAAGCCACCACCAGCGAGCGGCTCGGCTTCACCGGCCGCGAGGAAGGCATCGCGGCTACCGCGAGCGCCACGGTGCGTCTCCCGTGGGATGATAAAGGTTGGGACGATAAAGGCAGGAGTGCCTGACATGGGCGGCAGCGACGCTCGTGCCCTCTCCCGCTCGCTGCTCGACCTGTGCCGGATGCGCAAGCTGACCATCGCGACCGCCGAATCCTGCACCGGCGGCCTGGTCGCGGGTGCGCTCACCGACATCCCCGGCTCTTCCGACGTGATCGACCGCGGCTTCGTGACCTATTCGAACGAGGCCAAGCGGGTCATGCTCGGCGTCAAGGCGGCCACGCTGGAAACGTTCGGCGCGGTGAGCAAGGAGACCGCGACCGCGATGGCGATCGGCGCGCTGGAAAAGGCCGGCGTCGACCTTGCGGTCTCGATCACCGGCATCGCGGGCCCTGGCGGTGCGACGCCGGGCAAGCCGGTCGGCCTGGTGCATTTCGCCGTCGCGGCGCGCGACGGCCGCATCATTCATCGTGAACAGCGATTTGGCGCAATCGGCCGCAGCACGGTGCGGCAGCGCTCCGTGGTCGAAGCCTTGCGCATGCTGATGGAGCTTGCGCGCCCGCCGCAGGCCGCCAAGCCGCGTCGCGAGGCCGCCAGCCGGTTGCGGCCAAGGGTGGCCCGCTCGCCACGGAGCCACGCCGCGAAACGCCGCCGGCCGCCGCGCGGATAGGCCCGACTCAAAGTCGGGTCGCGCCACGGCCCGCCCTACACTGACTTGTGTCAACTGCGGCCCAGTGACGCCTACCTAAAATGGAACCTTGACGCGGCTTCGCCGCTTTATGTTGTTCCAACTCTGCTGTTTCGATTGTTCGTCCAACAGCAAAATCCCACAACAATGAGAAAATGATGAAGTTGGGAACTTTGCTCGTGGCCGCCATCAGCGCTGGCGCCATGACGCTGTCGACTGTTGCGCCGTCGTCCGCCGCACCACTCGCTCCCGCGCGATTGCAGGACCAGCCTACCTCCGTCGAGCATGTGCAGTATCGTCATTGGCACGGTGGTCCGCGTTACGGCTATCGCGGCGGATACGGCTACCGCGGTGGTTACTATCGCGATCGTGGCAGTAACGGCGCGGCGATCATCGGCGGGCTTGCGGCCGGTGCGATCATCGGCGGCGCCATCGCGGCAAGCCAGGCGAAGGCCAATAACGACGCCTATTGCTCCCAGCGCTTCCGTACCTACGACCCGGCTTCGGGCACCTACATCGCATCCGGCGGCGTGCGGCGATCCTGCCCGTAAGTCGGCGAACGGTCTCCCGCATCGTCCGTCGTGCCCGGCCTCGTGCCGGGCATTTGCGTTCCAGGGAAGCAAACGAGACGGCTTCGCTACGTCGACAGCTGCGGCTTGCCGTAGACCTGATCTGCGCGCTTCTCGAACGCCGCGGCAAAGCGCGAAAACGCGGCGTCGAACATCGAGCCCATCAGCATCGCCAGCATCCGGCTCTTGAATTCGTAGTTCAGGAAGAAGCCGACATCGCATTCGGCTTCCGACCTCGGCTCAAAACTCCAGCGATTCTCCAGATTGCTGAACGGGCCGCGCAGATATTCGACCAGGATCTTCAGATTGGGACGGTCGAGCGTCACCCTGCTGGTGAAGGTTTCCCGCACCAGCTTGAAGGACACCGTCATGTCCGCCACCACGACCTCGGTGCCGTCGTCCTTGGGCGTGCGCTGGCGGATCTTGAGCGACTGGCACAGCGGCACGAATTCGGGATAGCGCTCGACGTCGGCGACCAGATCGAACATTTGAGGTGCGGTGTGGCGGACCCGCCGCTTGCTTGAGAATCGTGGCATCAGTGGATACTCGCACGGTTTTGCCCGAGTGCGAGGCGCTTCAGATAATCATCCGCCTGCGCTCGATCGGTGAAGCAGACCAGCGATTGATCGGGCCGCAAGCCGGCAAAATACTCGATCAGCTTCGGCCGCTGCTGCTGGCGATAGGTCCAGACGTAGCGGAAGAATTCGAGATCGATCTTCTCGGGGCAGCCTTCCGCCATCTCAGGCCGGACGTGGCCATAGCTCCCGGCAATCCGCCTGAAGATGCCGAGCATGCAGGTCGACCGCGGCAGGTCGAACCAGATGATCGTATCGGAGAGCTTCCGGCGCAATTCCCCTGCACCGTGCCTCATGTAGTTCCCATCCATGATCCAGCGCGGTTCTCGGGCTGCTTCGGTCATGCGGCGCTCGAATTCGTCCCTGCCCGACTCGACCCAGCCCGGTTTCCAGAACAGCGCATCGATCGACACGGTCGGAATCCCTGTCATCGCGGACAGCCGCCGCGCAAAGGTCGACTTGCCGGATCCCGACGATCCCATCACCAGAACGCGCTGCATTGGTCCAGTCCAAGATTCGATCAACGTTCGATCAAGGTTCGGTCTAGGCCCGATCAAGCAACGGCGCGTGACGGCGCCGGCTTACCGCCGTTTACAAAAATCTAGCGACCGCGGGCCGTGCGCGCCGCCTGCAGTTTGGCGAAATCCTCGCCGGCGTGATGCGACGAGCGCGTCAACGGGCTCGCCGACACCATCAAAAAGCCCTTGGTATAGGCGACGCGCTCGTAGCCAGCGAACTCGTCCGGCGTCACGTAGCGCATCACGGCGTGATGCTTGCGGGTCGGCTGCAGGTATTGGCCGATGGTCAGGAAATCGACTTCGGCCGAGCGCAGGTCGTCCATCACCTGCAGCACTTCGTGCCGCTCCTCGCCGAGGCCGACCATGATGCCGGACTTGGTAAAGATGGTCGGGTCCATTTCCTTGACCCGCTGCAGCAGCCGGATCGAATGGAAATAGCGAGCCCCGGGACGGACCGTCAGATAGCGCGACGGCACGGTTTCCAGATTGTGGTTGAAGACGTCGGGCTTGGCCGCGACCACGCGCTCCAGCGCGCCGTCCTTGCGCAGGAAGTCCGGTGTCAGGATCTCGATCGTGGTGTTCGGGCAGCGCGCGCGGATGGCGCGGATCGTCTCTGCAAAATGCTCGGCGCCGCCGTCGGCGAGATCGTCGCGGTCGACCGAGGTGACCACGACATGACTGAGCCCGAGCTTGGCGGTCGCCTCCGCGACGTATTCCGGCTCGCTCGCCTCGAGCGCGCCGGGCATGCCGGTCTTGACGTTGCAGAACGCGCAGGCGCGCGTGCAGGTGTCGCCCATGATCATGAAGGTGGCGTGCTTCTTGTCCCAGCACTCACCGATATTGGGGCAGCCCGCCTCCTCGCACACCGTGACGAGGCCGTTCTCCTTCACGATCCGGCGCGTATCCGCATAGCCGCGCGTGTTCGGCGCGCGGACGCGGATCCAGTCCGGCTTCGGCGGCGACACGGCATCCGGCCGGTTCACCTTTTCGGGGTGACGCGGGCGGAGCTGAGTGGTGGAGATGGTGTCGACGATGGTGACCATGGATGCCTGCAAGTCGCGGGAGCATGATCCGGAAAAGTGGAGGCCGGTTTTCCCCCGACAAACCCGGAGCGGGTTTGCGCTGGAGATCATGCTCCGAACCAAGGGTTTAGCTAATCGGTGTTGACGCGGCTCGCAACCCGCCCCGCGACCCTAGCAGACCTGCCCATATATTGGCAGTCTTGCGGTCCGTTCCATGCCGATTCCCACCTCAAAATGCCTCAAAAACCCCGATTCACCAGCGCGACCGCGCCGCGCCTCGGCAAGGCGCTGAAACGCTCGTTCTTCGATCGCAGCGTCCACGAGGTCGCCCCCGACCTGATCGGCGCGACCTTCCTGGTCGGCGGCTCCGGCGGCATCATCACCGAGGTCGAGGCCTATCATCACACCGATCCGGCGGCGCATTCCTACCGCGGGCCGACCCCGCGCAACCAGGTGATGTTCGGCCCGCCCGGCTTCTCCTACGTCTACCGCTCCTACGGCATCCATTGGTGCGTCAATTTCGTCTGCGAGGAAGCGGGCTCTGCCAGCGCCGTGCTGATCCGCGCGCTCGAGCCGACCCACGGGCTCGCGGCGATGCGCCGGCGGCGCGGGCTGGAGGACCCGCGCGCGCTGTGCTCGGGACCCGGCAAGCTCTGCGAGGCGCTCGGCATCACCATCGCGCACAGCGAATTGCCGCTCGACCGCGCCCCGATCGCGCTCCATGCGCGGACCGAAGCACCCGACATCATCACCGGGGTGCGGATCGGCATCACCAAGGCCGTCGACCTGCCCTGGCGCTACGGGCTGAAGGGATCGAAATTCCTGAGCAAGCGGTTTTGAGCGCCACGGCGCTATCAGCTATGACGCCTTCTTCAACCGCTCGATCGCCTCGAGGATCTTGGCGCGGCGCTCCGTTGCTGCCGCGCGCTTTTCCTTCTCTTCCTCGACGAGCTCTTCCGGCGCGTTGGCGACGAACTTCTCATTGGCGAGCTTGGCATCGACCCGCTTGATGTCGGCGTCGGCCTTGCCGAGCTCCTTCTCCAGCCGCGTACGTTCAGCCGCGAGATCGATCACGCCCTTCAGCGGCAGCGCGACCGCCTCGCCGCGGACAAGGAGCTGCACCGCGCCTTCCGGCGGGTGATCGGCGAACGAGATATCCGACAATCGCGCGAGCCGCTTGATGGTGTCGCTCCAGCGCTGCGCGCGGTCCCGCGTCTCGGCGGAGGCGCCCGCGATCACCAGCGGCGTCAGCGTCGACGGCGGGATGTTCATTTCCGCCTTCACCGACCGCATCGCGGTGACGAGATCGACCACCCAGCCGATCTCGGCTTCAGCCGCGGGATCGCTGAACTCGTCGGCGTCGAGCGCGGCAATGACCGGTGGAATGATCGGATCGACCACCGGACCGGCGGTCGCGATCGCGGCCAGCTGCTCGCCGGTCACGCCCGACTTGCGCGGCCAGGACGCCAGTACCAACAGGCCGTCGCGCTTTGCGGTCACCGCCCACAGCTCCTCGGTGATGAAGGGCATGAACGGATGCAGCAGCTTGAGGATCTCGTCGCGGGTCCAGGCGATCATGGCGCGGGTCTCGGCCTTGGCCGCGCTCTCCTCGCCCATCAGCACGGGTTTCGCGAGCTCAAGATACCAGTCGCAGAACACGTTCCAGACGAAGCGGTAGATCGCAGCCGCGGCATCGTTGAAGCGATGATCCTCGATCGTCTCGGTGACCTCGCGGGTGACGCGCGAGGTTTCGTGCGCGATCCAGCGGTTCAACGTCTCCTTTGCGCCCTTCGGATCGAAACCGTCCGGCTTGACGCATTCGTTCATCTCGGCGAAGCGGCAGGCGTTCCAGAACTTGGTCGCGAAATTGCGGTTGGTCTCGACCAGATGCGGCGACAGGCGGATGTCATGGCCTTGCGCCGCCTCGCGGGTCAGCGCGAAGCGCAGCGCGTCGGCGCCGTATTCGTCGATCACGCCGAGCGGGTCGATGACGTTGCCCTTCGACTTCGACATCTTGGCGCCCTTCTCGTCGCGGACGAGGCGGTGGATGTAGACGGTCGAGAACGGCGCCTCCTTCATGAAGTGGAGGCCCATCATCATCATGCGGGCGACCCAGAAGAAGATGATGTCGAAGCCGGTGACGAGCGTGTTGGTCGGGTAATAGCGCGCGACCTCCGGGGTGTCGTCCGGCCAGCCCAGCGTCGAGAACGGCCACAGCGCCGACGAGAACCAGGTGTCGAGCACGTCCTCGTCACGCGTGATAAAGCCCTCGCGCTTGGCCGGGTCGACCGCCATGTCGTGGCCCTGCTCCGGCGTGATGACTTCCTGCTCGACGTAATAGCCGAGCGCGTGACCGACCGCCTCTTCCTCGGTCTCGGCGACGAACACCTTGCCGTCAGGTCCGTACCACGCCGGGATCTGATGGCCCCACCAGAGCTGGCGCGAGATGCACCAGGGCTGGATGTTCTCCATCCACTCGAAATAGGTCTTTTCCCAGTTCTTCGGCACGAACGTGGTTTCGCCCGAGCGCACCGCCGCAATCGCCGGCTGCGCCAGCGTCTTGGCGTCGACATACCACTGGTCGGTGAGATACGGCTCGATCACAACGCCGGAGCGGTCGCCATGCGGCACCATGTGGGTGTTGGGCTCGATCCGCTCGAGGAAGCCGAACTCCTCCAGCCTTGCGACGATCTTCTTGCGCGCCGCGAAGCGCTCGATCTTGTCGAACTCGGCGGCGAACTCGGCGGCGCCCATCGGCAGGCCGCGCAGATAGTCCTCGTTGCCCACCAGGCTGAGGCTGCCTTCCTGGTCGAGCACGCTGATCTGCGGCAGGCCGTGACGCTTGCCGATCTCGAAGTCGTTGAAGTCGTGCGCCGGCGTCACCTTGACCGCGCCCGAGCCCTTCTCCGGATCGGAATAGTCGTCGGCGACGATCGGAATCCTGCGGCCGACTAGCGGCAGGATGACGTGGTGGCCGACCAGATCGGTGTAACGCTCGTCGTCCGGATGCGCCGCGACCGCGGTGTCGCCGAGCATCGTCTCGGGACGCGTCGTCGCGACCACGATGAACGATTTCGGATCGTCGGGGCTGAAGCTGCGGCCCTCGATCGGATAGCGCAGGTACCAGAGATGGCCCCTGACCTCGACCTGCTGCACTTCGAGATCGGAGATCGCGGTGAGCAGCTTCGGGTCCCAATTGACCAGGCGCTTGTCCTTGTAGATCAGGCCATCGCGGTGCAGCTCGACGAACACCTTGACGACGGCGCGCGACAGGCCCTCGTCCATGGTGAAGCGCTCGCGCGACCAGTCGCAGGACGCGCCGAGACGCTTGAGCTGGTTGACGATGGTGCCGCCGCTCTCGGCCTTCCACTGCCAGACCCGCTCAAGGAATTTGGCGCGGCCCATGTCGCGCCGGCCCGGCTCCTGCCGTTCCATTAGCTGACGCTCGACCACCATTTGCGTGGCGATGCCGGCGTGATCGGTGCCGGGCTGCCACAGCACGTCGCGGCCGCGCATCCGCTCGAAGCGGCACAGGATGTCCTGCAGCGTGTTGTTGAGCGCGTGGCCCATATGCAGCGAGCCGGTCACGTTCGGCGGCGGGATCACGATGGTGAAAGGCGCGGCGTCCTTGCGTTCAGGCCGGCCGGCCTTGAACGCACCGCTCTCCTCCCAGATCCGGGCCATGCGGTGCTCGATATCGGCGGGCTGGTAGTTTTTCTCGATCATGACAATGCGCTGTGGACCATGGAAAGGGCTAGAAAGCCGCCGGAGCGCACCAAGTCAACCGGACCGGCACGTCAAAACGGCGTTTAGGGCGTTTTCGAGCGAAGGGACACCGGCTCGCGTGAAGAAAACGCGTCAAAACAGGAAGCTGGGGTTTCGGTTCTGATTTTGTCAGACCGAAACTGTGGGGGATTTGGGGAGCTGAATGAGGGCTGCCAGGCCCAACGGCGGGAGCCAGCCTCGCGCCCGCGGCGGAGCTAACGCCCGCGGGATACCCGCTCGATCTCGGCCTTGACGATCCGCTCGACCAGCCCAGGCAGATTGTCGTCCAGCCAGGACTTCAGCATCGGCCGCAGCATCTCCTTGACCAGATCCTCAAGCGTCCGCGCATTGTTGCTCAGCACGGTGTTGGCCAGCGAGTTGAAGGCCGACTCGACGGCCCGCATCGTGGTTCCCGAAATGATCTGCTGCATGGGCGCGCTCTCGATCGCCGGCGGCTCCCGGGCCGGTTCCGGCGCTCGGCTCCGCGCTTCCGTGAACTCGAGGTCGTCCTGCGGCTCGACCTTGCGGAACGACGGCGCGGCGGCTGGGTCCGGCAGCGCCATCTCGTCGGTGAGTTCGAACACGTCGGCTTCGGGCTGGGCTGCGGGCTGCGGCGACGGCCTGATCTCGGCTGCGGGCGTCGCCTCGTCGAGGCTGGCGAGCAGCGAGTCGATGTCGTCCTGACTGTTGCTGGCCACCGGTGCCGGCGCAGGCGGCGGTGATTTCGGCGCGGGCGCGGCGGCCTTCGCGGCCGGTGGCGCTGCGGGCGGCGGGCTCTTCATCGCGGGCTTGGCTGCTGGTGCTGGCTCGACCTTCGGCGGCGCTGCTGCAGCAGCAGGCTTCTCGGCCGCGGCCGGCTTCGCCTCGTCGTCGGCAATGATGCGACGGATCGACGCCAGGATCTCCTCCATCGAGGGCTCTTGGACCTTCGCAGGTTGCGTCATCTCCGACTCCACATCGAAACGATTTTACATCAAGCCCGAGAGGATTCGCCGGTTCCGATGATGCGGGCGGAGATTTTCATTACTCCCGCCCGACTTGTCCCCAGATCAAGCCCGCCCGAGGCTTTGTGCAAGCTTCGTGTCGCCCAATGCAGCGTGATCACAGGTGGCGTCGCACCTGTCATCACGCTACGCCGGCGCGCCGCGAATCGCCTTGCTGCCCGACAAAACGGTATGTCAGGCCAATTATCGAATGCAAGCAAGCGCGCCTGTTTGTGGTCCTGATTAACTCAGAACCACAAACATGACGCGACAAGCGATGATGATGCGAAGGTGTTTAGCGGCCGTCGGGCGTGCGTACGCCGGCCCAGTTGTCACGAACCTGCTGGTAATGCACGCTCGGATCGTAGACGTTGGTCGAAAGGCCGAGCACCTGCGGCGACAAGCGGCCAACTGCGCTCAGCACGTTATAGGACGCGACGACGCGGTCGTGCTGCGCGGTGACCAGCGCGTTGCGCGCGTTGACGAGCGCCTGCTGCGCGTTGAGCACGTCGAGCGTGGTGCGCTGACCGGCCTTGGCTTCTTCGCGCACGCCGTTCAGGGCGATCTCCGACGCGGTCACCTGCGCCTGTGCCGATGCCACCTGCGACTTGCCGGCGACCAGCTGGCCCCATGCGGTGACGACGTTGGCGCGCGCCTGATCGCGGGTCTGTTCGAGCACAAGGCGCTGCTGCGCCAGCGATTCCTTGGACTGGCGGATCAGCGAGTATTCCGCACCGCCCTGGTAGAGCGGCACCGACAGCTGGACCGCCGTTCCCGCGCTGAATGCGCGCTGGCTGATCATGGTCTGCTCGTATTGCTGCTGCACGGACGTTTGCAGGTTGACCGACGGGAACAGCGCACCTTCGCTGACCTTGACCTGCAGGAAGTTGACGTCGACGCCGTACATCGCCGAGGTGACGTTCGGATTCTGGGTCAGGCTGAGTTCGACGGCGGCCGCAAGCGTCGTTGGCAGGAAGCGGTCAACCGGCGAGCCCGGCGCGAGATTCTGCGGCTCGTTGCCGATGATGCGGCGGAAATTCGATCGCGTCGTCGTCAGGTTCGATTCGGCGGTGAGCTGCTGGGTTTTGCCAGCCGCAAGCTGCGCTTCGGATTGCGCGACGTCGGTCCGCGTCACTTCGCCGACATTGAAACGGTCCTGAGTCTGCTTCAGCGTCTGTTCCAGCACGCGCGTGTTGCTGCGTTGAACTTCGACGATGGCGGAGTCGCGGAGAAAGTCCATGTAGATCGTGGCCGCGCTCAGGATCACGGTTTGCTCGAGCACACGCAGGCCCTCGCGGGCCGCCGAGACCTGGCTTTCCGCCGCGCGCACCCTGGGCGCGGTCTGTGCGTTGAACAGCGACTGGTTGACCGTGAGGCCTGCGCTGCGCGGCGCGTTGGCGCCATGGATTTGGGTGCGAACCAGATTGTTCGAGTCGCCACCCTGTGTCGTCAGCGTATCGGTGTATTGGTACCCCGCGCTTGCCGTCAGCGCGACTTTCGGGCGGTAGCCCGACAGTGCCTGCGGAACGTTCTCGTCGGTTGACCGCACCTGCGCGCGTTGCGCGTTCAGCTGGGGATTGTTCTGGTAGGACCGCACCAAAGCGGCCTCGATTGTATCGGCGAGTGCGGGCACAGGGCCCATCTCCGCCAACAGAAGGACGGCAGTCGCAGCCGCGGTGACAACCTTCACCCCACGCATCCCCGGAAATCCAATCATTGTAGTCGCCGTCTCCACACGCAAATCAGTCCGGCGGTCGCTTCAGTCGAAGTGAGTCCCGCCTCACCTTAGTCCGCAGCTAGGGCCAACGGAACTACCCCGCAACGGAACACGGTCGAAACTCTTCACATGGGGCAAACGGGCCACACTTCTGATTCGGAACGGGATTTTATCAGGCGGTGCGCCGCGATAGCGTCAGAAGACGAAGGCGGGAAGCCGCTCGAATCCTGGCAAAACGGGGGCCGAGGCGTCGAACAGCTCGCGATGGCCGAAATCCCCGTGGGAGTGCGTCACCAGGGTGGCGCGCGGCGGCGGCAACAGGCTGAACACCCCGACCAGCCGGCCCCCCTCCTTGAGCTGGCCGAACAGCCCGGTCGGGACGATTTCCGTCGCACCATTGAGGATAATGACGTCAAACGGGGCGCCCGCGGCATCGCCGTCGGCGGCCGCAGCCGTTTTGACGGTGATATTCTGGATCCCGAGCTGGGCGAAGGCCGTGGTCGCCTTTGCGGCAAGCGCCGGGTCGCTTTCGGTCGCGCTGACGTCTGCGGCAAAGCGCGCCACGACGGCGGCGGCGTAACCGGTCGCGCAGCCGACCACCAGGACGCGGTCGGTGGCCTTGATCTCGGCGGCCTGGAGCATCCGGGCGAGCAGCGCCGGCGTGATCAGGCAGCGCCTCGTCGCACCGCCCTCGGCTACGTCGAGGTTGAGGTCGAGATAGGCCAGCGCCTGCTTGCCGGTCGGCACGAAGACCTCGCGCGGCACGGTCAGCATGGCATCGAGAATACGATCATCGGTCACGTCGCTCGGACGCACCTGACCATCGACCATATACTGGCGCGCGGTCGAAAAACCGGTCATTGGCGGAGACCCTGCAAGTCGCGGCATTGCCGCTGGAGAAGCTAGAACAGGGCCATCTTTTGGAACAAGCTCCGCCAAAACGCAACACGCCGCTGGCGTGCAAAACGCGCCCGAAAACGCGCTCCACGGCGCGGTCTATTCGATCGTGACGGCGAGTCGGCCGATCAGGCGGGCCACTTCATCGAGATGCTCGGAATCATGCTCCTCGACGGCCCTCGCGAGCCGCCGGACGCACTCATCGTCACTGATGTCGGGGGCATCATTCGGAACCAGCGTCGGCTGCGGCATCGACAGGTCGATCAGGTTAATGGCCATCAAAATCACCTCTCAAGACCCGGCGAGAACAAGTGTCGACGGCTATTGAGTCGATTTGACGACGTTTTCGGCCTGTCCGATGCGGACCACGGGCTTGTGATTGTTGATGAGTGTGATGGGGCCAGACCGAACTGGCTCCCCGGGCTGGATTCGAACCAGCGACCATTCGATTAACAGTCACACGCGAAACCACTTCGCTGCATTTCTTCCCATTCTTATCATTTGTTCTCTTTGCAAAAATCGCTGTAAATCTTGCGGTTTTTTGAGTTTCGATTTATCCTTCCACTTCATCGGGCCACATACCATTTCCCGCTCAAGTGGCCCCGGAGTGGCCTCAGATGCCCAAGACCGATCATCGCGTAACACTGACGCCCACCAAGGTGACTGGCCTGAAGCCGGCCGCAAAGGGCGAGCGTTATCAGGTAATGGACGCTGTGGTTGCGGGCTTCGGCGTCAGGGTCACCGAGAATTCGAAGACATATATATTAAGGCTGCGCTATCCGGGTGGTGGAGCCAGCGCCAGTCGCCGCGAGATCGGGAAATGCGGCCACCTCGATCTTGCCGACGCCAGAGAGAAGGCTAGGCAGTGGCGCGCCCTCGTCGAGAAGGGTATCGACCCCGCCGACCAGGAGCGCCGGGACCGGGAGGCTGAGATCCTCCAGCGCAAAACTACCTTCGGCGCCGTGGTCCAGGATTTTATCGACGACAAACTGTCCACCGAGCGCAAGGGAGCCGAATCCGAACGTGAGATCCGGCGGGACCTGTTGCCGGCCTGGGAAGCCTTGCCCATCACAGAGATCACCGACCTGCAAATCTCAGCTCTTATAAAGGCGAAGGGTCGAAAGAAGAATGTCGCCAAGTCCAAGGGATCGGGCGGCAAGGTTGGCGCCCGCAACCTGCTCGCCCTCATCAAGCGATTCTTCCGGTGGGCGGTGGCGCAGCCGGAGTATGGATTGAAGGTGTCTCCGGCTGCCAATCTCACGGCGACCGCCATTCTGGGCGACATGCCGCCGTCGGCCGCGCGAACGCTATCCGACGATGAGTTGTTCGCTCTCTGGCGAGCGGCATCGCGCATGCCCTACCCGGTCGGCGCCATCTATCGAATGCTTTGCCTTACAGCGCTTCGGCTCAATGAAGTCGCCGATGCATCCCGAGATGAGATCAAGGCCCGTGATGGCATCTGGGTTATTCCGGCCGCTCGAATGAAGGGTAAGAACGGCGGCAAAAAGCAGGCCCGCCCCCACGCTGTCCCGCTGACGAAGGACATCCTCGCCGTCATCGAGGATCTGCCGAAGTTCAAGGGCGGCAAGTTCTTGTTTTCGACTACTGCCGGGAAAACCCCTGTCTGGGTCGGCTCAAAGTACAAACAGCGACTGGACGCGCGGATGCTTCGGACGCTTAAGGCCTTGGCGAAGGTGCGCGGCGAAGACCCCAAGCACGTCGCCCTGCCCCCGTTCGTCAACCACGACATCAGGCGCACCGTGCGAAGCCAGCTCTCGCGGCTCAAGGTCACCGAGGAGGCCCGGGAAGCGGTGCTCGCCCACGTCCGGCCCGGGATCAAGGGCACATACGACCACCACGACTATTTGGACGAAAAACGGGAGGCCCTCGAGTTGTGGGCGGCTCGGTTGATGACGATCGCAGAACCGAAGCCGGATAATGTCATTCCGCTTCGTACTAGGGCTTGACGCTTCCCCTCGTCCGCTCCATATATTGTGGCGTTGCTGATTCGCGGGATGCGAGTCAGCGGCTGCCCTGATCATAAAGGAGTATTGGGGCCGCCACGGCGGGATGCCGGAACTTCATCGTAAGGCAGAGCACTGCCCCGATGGTCGTTCAGTCTTCGGTATCCGAACCAAGCACCATTCAGCAGCAGTTTCGATCGCCGGAGAGCTTTCAGGAAAATCCTGGGTCTCGCCGGCTTTTGACGTTTGAAAACCGGTCAGGCGAGCCCGCAAAACGGAGACTCGTGACGATGGCTGCACCAGTTCTGATTTCGTACGACCGACTGAAGACCAAGGGCATCAGCCTTTCCAAGGTTCAGCTTTGGAAGCTTGAGAAACGCTCAGCATTCCCCAAACGCGTCCGCACCAGCCCGGGGCGTTACGCTTGGGTCGAGGCCGAGATTGATGCGTACATCAGCGCGAAGATTGCCGAGCGCGACGCCGCCATGGTGGCCGCATGATGGGATCCCTCATAGCCCGCGGCTTGTTGCCGCAATACAGAAATCAGGACGGCAGCAATTTCGAGTCCTGTTGCGGGATTTCACTGACGGAAGCGTCAAGGCTGAAATTCGCATTTACGAGCGCCACGGCGACGCCGACTGGGAGCCTTCGGCGCGCCACGTTGTCGTGGGCCGCCCATATCTTCGCGAGTTGGTCGACGGGTTGTTGCGGGCCGACGCACTTCTTACCGCGGAGGCTGCTTGAAGCATGACTCCCAAAATGGAAAACGCCGCCCTGGCCGGCGGCGTCTCCGAATGCGATCTGGCGACCTGTAAGATCATTTCGGACTCTAGGATATCGATCCGCGAACTTCAAGCGGTGAAGCTCACGCGCCGATGCGCGGTCTCTCTCGCGATGGCGGCAATCCTCGCCCCTCTCTTACATGGGGAGGTGCCGCGATGACGTCGACAGAGGTTTATCGTGCTGGCCCGATAAAACAACATCGGGACCGTCGAACCAATGCCAGGATTGGGCAG
Source organism: Bradyrhizobium sp. Pha-3 (assembly GCF_042258325.1). NCBI lineage: Bacteria > Pseudomonadati > Pseudomonadota > Alphaproteobacteria > Hyphomicrobiales > Nitrobacteraceae > Bradyrhizobium > Bradyrhizobium sp. Pha-3. The sequence goes on from NZ_CP170151.1 coordinate 4,852,475, forward strand.
CTCGATCGCCAAATCATTGAGGTGCTCCGAGAAGACAATCCGCAGAGCGTCCGGCACGTCTTCTACCGGATGACCAACCCCCGCTTGCCGGAGCCGGTCGAGAAGACCGACCGCGGGTATCGTCACGTCCAAGACCGGCTGGTGAAGCTCCGTCGATCAGGTCGAGTGCCGTTCAATTGGATCACGGACTCCACGCGGCGCGGTTACCACACCCCCACCTACCGCAACGAGGCCGAGTTCCTGCGCGCGATGAAGGGGCATTACCGCGCCGATCTTTGGCAGCAGTCGCAGTACTACTGCGAGGTCTGGACGGAGTCGCGGTCCCTTGCCGGCACCGTCGAGCAGGACTGTAAGGAACTGGCCGTCAGTCTGTATCCGGCCGGAGGCTTCTCCAGCATTACGCTGGCGTATCAGTCGGCGGAGGTCATCAATCACTATGCCGGCGGTCGGCCAGTCGTCATCTTCTACATCGGGGACTACGATCCTGCCGGGGTACTAATTGACGTCGCGCTGGAGCGAGAACTGCGAGAACATCTCGATCCAAGTCTCGAGCTGCACTTCAAGCGGATCGGGATCACGGAAGACCAGATAACGCATTACGACCTGCCCTCAAAGCCACGGAAAGCGACCGACCTAAGGTCCCCCCATGTCCGCGACACCGTCGAGGCCGAGGCAATGCCAGCTCATATCCTGCGGGACTTGCTGCGAACCAACATCGAAAGCCTGTTGCCTGAGCGCGCACTAGCTGTGGCCGAGGTTGAAGAGCAATCAGCCCGATCGTTCTTTGAGGCTATGGCCAGCATGAGGGGGCAGGCATGAACAAGCCGATCAATCCCGAACAACTCGAGTTGGCCACCGGTCTGTCTCGAGAGGAATGGTTGCTGACTCAGGCGCCTCACATCGCCCCTGAAAGTCCTGCCTTCAAGGCGGATATTGCGAAAGTCGATAAGATCGCGCTCACCATGGCGGCCGATCCTGTGGACGAAGAAGTCGAGTTCAATTGGAATGACGACGACTCCATCATCCTCCGAGAACAGCGTGCCACCGCGGCTTACCGCAACAAAGACGGCGATCTGATAATTCGCCAGCGGGCTCGTTGGAACGATGATGAGGATACGTTCGTCTTCATCTCGCCCGAGAACGAAGTCGCTTTCATGGAGGGGCTCGCCAAGCGGGCTCGGGAAGGTTGACTTTCCTTGGGCAAGAGACGCAACAACCAGATAGACGGGCAGTTCTCTGCCCGCACTATCGAAATGCTGGCCAGTCCCGCCTGGCGGGCTCTGAGCTTGTCAGCACATCGCGTGTTCGACCGCATCTGCATCGAGCTCGCACACCACGGCGGCAACGACAACGGCCGGCTGCCAGTCACGTACGACCAGTTCATGGAATACGGGATCGATCGGCAAGCAATCGCGCCGGCAATCCGCGAACTGGAGGCCCTTGGCTTCGTCGAGATTACCCAGCGAGGCAAACCCAGCGCGGGCGAATTCCGATGGCCGAACTATTTCCGGCTCACCTGCATCAACTGCAAGAGCAGTCCCACACCCTCTCACGAATGGCGCAGCATCAAAACGGCAGAGGCGGCCGCTCAGCTCGCCCGGTTGGCACGCATGGCCAAAAACAAATCCCCAGGGTGGAAAACCCACACTGTCACAGTAGGGGAAACCCACACTGTCGAAGGCATTTCCCAGGGTGGAGATTCCACACTACTGGCCCGGTAGGGGAAACCCACACTACCTCTATATCTCGGGTAGCTAGCGCAGCGGTTCTGTTCAGGTGGCCGAACGGCTCATCAACACACCGCTCCGGCCCCAAAGCATTTGCTCCCTGAGCCGACTTTTCCTGTGTTCGGCTTTACCGAAAGTTCTGCGGCGCCGATTTGCGGAGTGAGAAAACAACCGCTCTTTAGTCGGTTGTTCTATGAAGCGCAAAGACAGAATTTGAAGGGCTTTCACACCGACGATTTGACAGGTGAATCATACGGGGCCACTTATGGGCCACATGAATTGCCAATCGACGGTGGAATACGAATGTCGGCCCCTACCCTGGCAGTAACAACTGGCAAGCAGACGCATCGCTCCCGTGTCACCAACGGGACCGCGCTGTTGGCTGGAGTTGACGGCCGTAGCGTGTGGGCGCGTCGACTGCGCGACCTGATCGAGTCCCACGTCTCGGATCTAGGTGGCAACGACGCTGTAACGGCCGCTGAGCGCTCCATCGTGCGCCGGGCTGCGACATTAACCGTTGAACTTGAGCGCATGGAGACCGTGTTTGCGGGCGCTGGAGAGGCCAGTCCGGAGGCGCTGGACCTGTACGGCCGAACTGCCGGCAACCTGCGCCGTCTGCTCGAGAGCGTTGGCCTGCAGCGCCGCGCGAGGGACGTAACCCCTGATCTGCGCGACTACGTCTCGGCTATCTCGGTGGAGACTGCATGAATATCCTGCAGGCCTGCGCCGACGCGAAGCTTTTCGCGCCTTGGTTCAAGACGAAGTCTGATTGGGCTGCCTGGATGGCGTTCTTGGCTGCGTTGTTCGCGTTGCCGATGTCGCCCGAGATGTTGGTCGTCTATCAGCAATGCACCGGCAGAACAGAACCGCCGACCTCCCCTGCCCTTGAAGCCTGGTTGATCTGCGGACGCCGTGCCGGCAAGTCGTTCATTTTGGCGCTCACGGCAGTGTTCCTAGCCTGCTTCGGCGAGTACCGGCGCCATCTCGCTCCCGGTGAGCGCGGTGCTGTACTTGTGATCGCCACCGATCGCCGCCAAGCGCGCACCATCATCAGGTACATTCGCGCCCTTCTCCACCAGATCCCGATGCTCAAGCGCATGGTCGAGCGCGAAACGAGCGAGAGCTTCGACCTGTCGAACTCCGCGACCATTGAGGTCGCAACAGCAAGCTTTAAATCCGTGCGCGGCCACACGATCGTTGCGGGCCTTTGCGATGAGATCGCGTTTTGGCCGACCGAGGATGCGGCAGAGCCGGACTATGAGATCCTAGACGCACTCAGGCCCGGCATGGCGACTATACCGGGGGCAAAACTGCTTTGCGCCTCCTCCCCCTATGCGCGCCGCGGTGCGCTCCACGATGCGTTCAAGCGCTATCACGGTAAGGATAGCCCGGTCTTGGTGTGGAAGGCTGACACCAAGACCATGAATCCAACTGTGCCGCAGGCTGTGATTGATCAGGCCTTCGAGCGCGATCCGGCCAGCGCATCGGCTGAGTACGGAGCTGAGTTCAGGAACGACATCTCGGCCTTTATCACCCGCGAAGCCCTCGACGTGTGCATCTCGCCCAAGGTTCTCGAGCGTCCGCCTGTGTCCGGCGTGAGATATAGCGCATTCTGTGATCCGTCCGGTGGCTCATCTGACAGCATGACCTTGGCAATTGGCCATCGTCAGATGACGGCGGATGGCAAGAAGTCCATTTCCGTGCTGGACGCGACGCGCGAGGTCCGCGCGCCGTTCAATCCGGACGATGCCGTCACCGAATTTGCAAGGCTCCTGCAGGAGTACGGCATCCGCAGCGTTCGGGGTGACCGCTACGCTGCCGAATGGGTTGTTGCGGCTTTCAAAAAGGTCGGCATTGCCTATCGGCCCGCCGATCTAAGCAAGGTCGAGATCTATCGTGATTTGTTGCCCCGGCTGAATTCCGGCGAGATCGATCTGCTCGACAATCAGCGCCTGATCTCGCAGTTGCTCGGCCTCGAGAGGCGCACGGCTCGCGGTGGCAGAGACAGCGTCGATCATCCGCCCGGCGGTAAGGACGACCTCGCAAACAGCGTGGCTGGCGTCCTGGTCTATTTGTCGAGTGCGCGCCACCAGCCCGTTTATCCCGCCATGTACTCGTGGAGCGGCGAACGAATAGGCGCGCCACGATCGAGACAATTCGACGGACCAATCACCGAAGGCGAACTGGCCGGCGGCTACGCAACAGCAATGAGGTAGAAAATGGCTTCCGAAGGAAGAAGGCACCTTAGAATCAATCGCGATGGATCGGCGGACGCCTCGTCGCCGTTTATCGGGATCTGGGATATTGAGGCGAGGCCCGGTACGACGTTAGAGCGGCTTAAGGCGGCCCGTCGAAGCGGACTAGATGCGGCTGACCTTATGAGAACTCGTCGCAGCGAGCACGTCGCCAGCGGACAATTTACGGCGGATGGCATCAAGGCGGCGTTGGTGAAGAACGCAATGAGTGAAGCCGTGTCACGGTTGCATCGCGCCCGTCAAGCGATCAAGAGCGCAAAAGCAGAGCGGGATGAGTTGCGAGCGAAAGTGAAGCCGCCCGCTACGGACAAAACAGATCTCGTCTCCGCAATGCTCCGCGCCGAGATGAGAGACTGGTTTCGAAGCAAGCCTCAGTCCGAACGTGATCGCATAAGCGCCGATCCCGCGAAGATGGATTCTCAGCTTGCTCTAGCCCTGACGGAAATGCCGGCCGAGCTGACGGGCGTTTCCGTGATGCACCGGAATGCGCTGATCGAGCACACCGTGCAGGCAGAGCACGCCGAAACAATCGCAACGATCAAGGAACTGGAGCGTGGAATCGAGCTCGCTGAGCGAGCTGTCGAAGCATCGCGAGAAGAAATCCGCAAAGATACCGGGCTGGAGCGCGCGGCATTCGACGGGTTAGCGGCGCCGATCGAGAAGAAGGTGACCGCGCCCTGGCTGCGCAAGGGTCGTGTGATCGATCTCGAGCGCGGCGTGGCGCGGGAGCCGACCGAGGAAGAACTCGCCATCGTCGTCTAGCCCCCGGTGAAACCTTCTGGAATCCTGAATCAACCGGGACTCGAGCGCAAGAACTATCTTTGACGGTCACGCCTGCTGAACATGCTTCGAAATCCTCGCGGCATCCGCGGAAGGTCATCCTCCGGCTTCGGCCTATTGCACTTCGGGCAGGGCGCGCCAGCACCGCCGCACCTGCATGCGTGATTGCCAGTCCATGGCTGGTCCGGGTGGTTCTCGCAGACCCAGCCGGTGTCGTCGCAAAGAATGCATGCTGGCTCAGTCATCTCATCAGCTGGTGCTGGCCTGTTTTAACCGTAAGCGTCGTTCTCAGGCCACGGCTTTGAGGGCTTGAGCGCGGTAGGCCCAGGGCAGTAGCTGGTCGATGTCGCGGTTTGGATGCCCGTTGATGATTTTGGTCAGGACGTCGGTGAGATAGGCGAGCGGATCGACGTCGTTGAGCTTGCAAGTCTCGACCAGGGACGCGACCACAGCCCAATGTTCGGCACCGCCGTCGGATCCGGCAAACAGCGCGTTCTTGCGACTGAGCTTGATACCACGGATTGATCGTTCGACAGTATTGTTGTCGAGTTCGATGCGGCCGTCATCGATGAAGCGCGTTAAGCCTTGCCAGCGCGAGAGGGCGTAGCGGATGGCCTCGGCGAGCTTGATCTTCTGGCTGATGAGAGCCAGCTTGGTGCGCAGCCATACCTCGAAGGCATCGGCCAGTGGTCGGCTCTTCTGCTGCCGCACGAGGCGACGCTCCTCCGCGCTGCGGCCGCGGATCTCCTTCTCGATCGCATAGAATGCGGCGATGTGCTTCAGCGCCTCGCTCGCGATCGGAGCGGGGCCGGCTGTCGCGAGTTCGTAGAAGTTGCGCCGCATGTGCACCCAGCAGAAGGCGAGTTCGACCTCGCCACGTCCGGCAAGCTTTGGGTAGGCGTTGTAGCCATCGACCTGCAGGACGCCCTTGAAGCCGGCAAGATGGCTGAACAGCCGCTCGGCTTTGCGGTCGGGTGCATAGACATAGGCGATGCCGGGCGGATCAAGGCCGCCCCAGGGCCTGTCGTCGGCGGCATAGGCCCAGAGCTGGCCGGTCTTGGTACGCCCTCGACCGGGATCGAGCACCGGCACCGTCGTCTCGTCGGCGAACAGCTTGGACCTCGCTCGAAGCACCGTGAGAAGGCGCTCATGCAGCGGGCGCAGATGGAAGGCGGCATGCCCAACCCAGTCCGCCAGTGTCGATCGATCGAGAGCGATGCCCTGGCGGGCATAGATCTGGGCCTGCCGGTAGAGCGGCAGATGATCGGCATATTTGGACACCAGAACCTGGGCGACGGTTGCCTCCGTCGGCAGTCCGCCCTCGATCAACCGGGCCGGAGCCTCGGCCTGCAGGACGCCATCTTCGCAGGCTCGGCAGGCGTATTTGGGACGTCGGGTGACGACAACGCGGAACTGCGCCGGCACCATGTCCAGCCGCTCGCTCTTGTCTTCGCCGATCTGGTGCAGGTCGCCCTTGCAGCAGGGGCAGGTCTTGGCATCGAGGTCGACCACGACCTCGATCCGCGGCAGATGCGCCGGTAGTGCTCCGCGATTGTTGCGGCGCTTGCGTGCGCGCTCCGCCCGGCCTTCCGGAGCTGTCTCGTCTTGGCTGGCTTCCGTACAGGCCGCAACCTGCTCGACGTCCTCGAGACCGAGCAGCATCTGCTCCTCGGGAAGCGACTCTGCCTTCCGGCCAAAGCGATGACGCTGCAACTCCTTGATGATCTGGCGCAGCCGCTCGCTCTCGTGCCGCTCGGCAAGCAGCATCGCCTTCAGCGTCTCGGGATCATCAGGAAGGTTATCGCTCACAGGCAAATCAGAGCATATTCGCGCCCGCCTGACGACGTGCTCGATGCCCCTGATTCACTTCGCCGCAGCGCGGCCCACAATTATCCGGCTTGCGTCGGCACGACCGTCTCCCGTGCCGCGTGGACACGCCGCCAATCAAGTCCTTCGAGCAGCGCCGACAATTCCGCCGCCGACAAACGCATCACGCCATCCTCGATCTTCGGCCAGCGGAAGACGCCTTCCTCGAGCCGCTTGGCGAACAGGCACAAACCCGTACCATCCCAGAAGATCAGCTTGATCCGGTCTGCCCGCTTGGCACGGAACACATAAACAGCACCCGAGAACGGATCGGCCTTCATGTGCTCGCGTACCAACATCGCAAGCCCCTCCATTCCCTTGCGGAAGTCGACCGGCTTGGTTGCCACCATCACCCGGACAGTTCCGGATGGGCCGATCACCGGCTTGCCTTCAGCGCATGGACGATGGCCGCAATCATCGTCACGTCGGCGCCTCGGCCGACCCGGATAGTGACGCCTTCGGCTTCGATCTCGATGCCCTCGACATCCGGCTTGGCCTTGCGTCGCGCTGTCTTGCGCTCATGGCCAACAGCCACGGCCGGTACCATGGCGTCTACCACCGCCGGTACAAACGGCGGATCGTCAGCCATCGGCGTCGGCAACCGGCGTGCTTGCCGGCGCCAGGTGAACACTTGTTGTGGGGTCAGCCCGTGTCGCCGGGCAATCTCGGAAACGACCGCGCCTGGTACCAGCGTCTCCTCGACGATCCGGGCCTTCTCGTCCTTGGAGAACCAACGACGGCGTCCCGTCTCCGTGATCACTTCCAGCCGGCGCGCCGTCACGTCCGACTTAAGCGTATGGTCAAACATAGACACAAGCCGATCCCTTCAAAGAGATCGTGAAACTCGCCTATCCCATGTGCCGCGAGAAGGTGGGAGCGGAACGACGCTTACTTTTAACCCCTAGTGGCCTAATTTGAATTTGGGAGTGGCCTGTTTTGAATTAAGCGAACCGAAACCAAGGCTTGGCCGATGTTCTCAGTAGGACTACCGAGCTGGCTATTCACCGTTTTAGGCACATAGATTTAGATAGTACCCCGTCCGTTCCTGATCCACAGAACACATGGGTTACCGGGGATTCTCCGTGCGTGAACAGAGTTCCTGACACCAGCCCACCACCGTAGTTCTACGGGCTTGGCACCAATTGCACTGGCGCCGCAAGCTTTATGGCGTAGGCTGTCTGCCTCACGCGCGAGGGTTGTGTCATGATGGACGACCTACTCTACAAGGTGCTCGCCGTCGTTTTTGGACTTTGCCCTATCGCACTGATGGCCAGCGCCCTATTTATCTCAGGTTAAAGCGCTGCCTGGACCTCGCGCATTTACCCTTCAAATTCCGTAGACCAGACGCCTAGAGCCGTTCTAAATGGACTGGAACTCTCGGGAGCGCTCTTGGGTCAATGCGAAATTACAGAGCCTTTATCCTTGGGGACGATGGCCACGTCATCGACCGCGTGGACCTGCCAGACTGCGACGACGATGAGACCGCGAAGCACAAGGCGCGGAAGCTCGCCATCGGGCAGGCGGTGGAGCTATGGGACGGCCCGCGCAAGATCGCGACGTTTCAGCCGACTAATCCCGAATCCTGAGAACGTGCGCCTGAATGTAAGGCCGCCTCAGTTGGCGGCCTCTTCGTTTTCGTGCCCTTCCTGATCGGCAAGGATTTCCTTATCGATTTCGAGCTTCTGAATTAGGCGCTCGATCTCCTTCACGCCAATGTTGCCGCTCGCCGCCCTTTGCGAGGGCGTCGGCATCCGCACCGCTGCGCGCCTGACCGGCGTCAACCGTGGCACCGTTGGCAACCTGGCTCTCCGTGTTGGCATGGGCTGCATGGAGCTGCACGATCGCTTGACCACAACGGAGACGCCGTTTTCAACGTAAGCATCCGGTGAGGACCGCGTAGCGGTCACTCAGGCTGCTTTTTCGGCTCGCTTGTTTCGGTCACGCCAATTCCACGGAAGCAGTTCATCAAGCTTTTGGGCTGGATGTGCGGCGATGCGCGCCAGGACGTCGGCGAGCCAGGCTTGAGGGTCTACGTCGTTCATCTTGGCAGTGACGATTAGGCTGTACATCATTGCGGCACGGTCGCCACCGCGGTCGGAGCCGCAGAACAGCCACGACTTCCGTCCCAGGGCGATGCCGCGCAGGGCTCGTTCGGCGGCGTTGTTCGACAGGCAGATGCGGCCGTCGTCGAGGAAGCGGGTGAACGCACTCCAGCGCTTGAGCATATAGTCCATCGCCTTGGCGACATCGTTGCGCCGCGAGAGCTTGGCGCGTTGCTCACGCATCCAGGTTTCCAAACCGGCGACCAGCGGCGCGCTGAGCTCCTGGCGGACGGCCCGGCGCCGTTCGGGCGTCTCGCCGTTGATGCCTCGCTCGATCTCGAACAAGGCGTCGATCCGGCGGACTGCTTCCAGCGCCAGAGGCGAGATCACCGCTGGCTTTTTGCCCTGCATTTTGCGGCGCGCATTCTCCGCCAGATCAGCCATCACGAAGAACGGCCGTCTGGCATGGACCCAGCATGCGGCTTCCAGGATCGGACCTGCGTTGCGGCCCGAGTTGTAAAGCTTGCCATAGCCGCCATAGGCGTCGGCCTGGAAGATGCCGCTGTAGCCGGCCAGATGGGCCTGGGGATGCTCGCCGGCGCGATCGCGTGAGTAATAAAACACTGCCCCCGGTGGGGCCTGCCCGCCAAAAGGCTTGTCGTCGCGCACATAGACCCAGATTCGGCCGGTTGAGGTCTTGCCTTTGGCCAGGACCGGCACCGTAGTGTCGTCGCCGTGCAGTCGCTCGGTACTCAGCACATGGGCCTCGAGGCGCCGGAACAGGGGCGTCAACGCGACCGTACAACCGCCAACCTGGTCGGCGAGGGTCGACAGGCTGATCGGCACGCCCTCCCTGGCATAGCGTTCGGCCTGCCGGTTCAGGGGCTGGTGCTGGCCGAACTTCTCGAACAGCACCATCGCCAAAAAGCTCGGACCGGCCCAACCACGAGCGATGACGTGGAATGGCGCCGGCGCCTGACTAATCTTCTCGCAATCACGGCAGGTGAACTTCTCCCGGACGTGCTGGATCACCTTCCAGGACTTCGGGATCACCTCCAGCGTCTCGGTAATGTCCTCGCCGAGCTTGGACAGCCGCGAACCGCCGCAGCAGGCGCATGAGGTCGACCCTGATACAATCACACGCTCGCGGGGCAGATGATCCGGGAATGGTTTGCGGGATGGCCGCTGGCGGGTGAACGACGCCACGGTGGTGGTATTCGTGATCCTGGATGCGGCCATTTCGGCGGCCAGTTCATCTTCGGTCGCTGAGGCCTCGAGCTCCTCCAGCGTCATTTCAAGTTGATCCAGCAGCCTTGCGGTACGCTCCGAGCGAGGGCCATGACGATCACGGTTTAGCTTTTCGATCTGCAGCTTCAGGTGGGCGATCAGCGCCTGGTCGTCAGACTGTTGGGCGCGAACGCCGGCAAGTTCGGCGCGCGTTGCCAGCAACGCCGCCTGCAGTGCCTCAATGTCTTCCGGCAGCTTCTCGGCACCGTCACCCATGCACCGATGGAATCACAAAAGCCGCGATTTGGCGCGGGCTTTTTGCAATCTCACGGGATTATTAGGTAACCTATCCGGCGCTCTGCGGCCGCCAGCTGTGTTGCGGGTTGCGCCAGTCGATCGCCTCCAGCAAATAGCCCATCTGAGCTGCGGTCAGCGACACCACGCCATCCACCGTCGCTGGCCAGATGAAGCGCCCACGGTCAAGCCGCTTGGCGTAAAGCGATAGCCCGACCCCGTCGTGCCAAAGCGCTTTGATCAGTGTGCCGGCACGACCACGGAACACAAAGACGTCGCCGGCAAAGGGATCTCGCCCCAAGCCCTCCTGCACCAGCAATGCCAGACCCTGCATGCCTTTGCGCATGTCAGTATGACCGGTTGCGATCCAGATTCTCGCCCCCGCTGCGATCGGGATCATCGCCGCTCCAGCAGATCCAACACGCGAGACAACGCGGTCATATCAACGCCGGCATCTACGATCACTCGATAAGCTCTAGCCGAGACAATTTCGATGCGCCCGCTCGCTGACGTCGCTAAAGCTGTCGGCTGCGCTGGCGGCTGGTCCGGCATCACCATCGCCGGCACAAAGCTAGGCTGAGGCTCTTCATCACCGCTCGCTTGGGCCCCAAACGATCGCCGCCAAGTCAACAGCAGCGAGCGCGAGATGCCGTATCGCCGCGCTGTCGATGAGACGGACCGTGGGGTCTGCAGGCTCTCCAAAACGATCTTGAGCTTCTCATCATCGGTCCACCGACGACGCCGGCCAGTCTCAACAACCTCGAACCGTTCAACCTGAGTACTGCCCTTATTGCTGTCCATAAGGACTGTTACACAGCACTCGACTTAAGCCGACAAGGCGGCCCTCACCGGAGGGAGACTTTTCAACGATGACGGATCGGAAATGATTTCCGTCACACCTCAGGAAAAGGGCATCGATGTTCGTTTAGCGCTCGACCTAGTCAGTTGCGCTCGCACAAAGCAATTCGATATCGCCCTTGTGTTCAGTCAAGATCAGGACTTGCAGGAGGTCGTTCAAGAGATTGCCGACATTGCCAAAGAGCAAGACAGGTGGATACGAGTAGCTTGTGCTTTCCCATCCGGTCCCAACGCATCTTCAGGGCGCGGCATCGACAAAACCATGTGGGTGAAAATGGATCGAGAGTTCTACGACAAGTGTCTCGATCCTTGGGATTACCGCCCCAAGAAATAGTGGCCTATTTCGTATCTGCGAATGGCCTAAATGAAGAAGTCCCAGCGCCCCGGGGAAGGAAGCGCTGGGACTTGATGGCGAAAGCGCTTGGGAGCAATGCGGCCGCGCTGCCGCCGATTGCCTAATTTTCCCGACACGCAATCGTTCCTATCAAGTGGCCGGTTTTGAAATGGCGAGTGGCCTATTTCGGCCAGTACCCATCAGCTCGAAGAGATCGAGGACGTCTGCGAGCCGCAGTTTAGCACCTTTGGGCATATGCTGGAGGAGCAGATGCCGAGTGTCCGCGGCGATCTCGTCCCGCTTGAGCGGGCTGTACTCGGCATGGAACGCCTCTATCTTGGCGGCGAACTGGCGGGCCACCTCTGGCGGGATTTCCAGCGGCTTTCGGGTTATCGGCATGGGCGCGGCATCGTGGTGCGCTAGATTGAAGGGCTCATTGATCCGCAGGTCTCTTGGGTTTTCTTGTGCGCGTGCGCACGCCAATGTTTGAGCACGTACCCCTGCCCACAGTGATGGTGCTTCTGGGCGTAGCTAAGCGAACCGATCACAATCAAAGCCACTACGACAAGTCCGGCGACGATGTTCTGCACCATGGCTACCACTCCCTGGGACCGCACCGCCCAAACGGGGATATGGACACTGGAACTCTTCGGGGCGATGGAAGTTTGGGATTAGGTTTCCCGCAGGACATCGGCAAGCCGGAGCTTCGCTTCAGCACTCACGATCTCCAGTTTTCTGAAAGTGGCACGCGGCCCCCATGTCGTGCCAGTTCGGAACGATGTGCGCGGCGCAAACCGTGCCGCACTGAGCGCCAAAACCGGCGCAGATCCCCCGTCTTCTACCAATACCCCCGCCGGGTCTGGGACCGACGGGGGTTGGGAAAGATGGTGCGAGGCGGGATATAATCCCGGTGTCGCTCCAAGGACCCGTCCGCATGACAGCGTGGTGGAGCAATCTTCACAAGGTGATTTGATAGGCAATCGGACCGCGGATTAAGCAGCTCGTGTGGATTCCTATGGCTCCCGTCTCTGCTCCCTGGACAGGTCCTCTAAGAACCGCTCAAGAGCTCGTTTGCCAGCATACTCGGCAGCAGTGGGAGATTGAAACCCACTGGAGCCGAGTTGGATGCCCATTGGCTTGCTTCGTCTTCTCAACTCCCAACGCCATGGGTGTGGGCGCGTGCCCGTGTTGATAATCTCGATGTAGTAGTCTGACTCCATGGGAAGGGTCAAAATAATGACCGCGCGCTGGGCTTCCTGAGGGTGCCTCGCTCCTTTGCTCTCGCTGGGGTCATTTCTTTTTGGCGCGGGGCCCTAGCCAGCGACGCCTTTGGCGAAGTTGATCACCTCTCCCCAGTCCATCCGGGTATCGACCCAACCGACCTTGCCGCAGGCGCTGCATTTGAGGTGGGCCGAGATGTCGGCCCAGTCCCACTCTGGCAGATCGGCAAGGTTCAGCCGGCCGTTGTGATGGTCGCACGCGACGCAAAACACCAACACGGTCTTGAAGCCGGCGTTGCGATTGACGGTACCGGACCAGTAGCGGAGATGACGAGCGGGCTTGCGGCGCCAGGGCATGACCCGATGATCGCGCCATTCGCGCGCGGAGAGAAGCCGCTACGCGTCGGGCTGGCGGGATCTGCTGACGCAGTGGGTCGGTCAATCCGCAATGCGTCTAGACAATTAGGCCTCAGCCGGCAGATCCGTTGACAGACGGTTGTGACTCACTCAGGGTTCCACCTTTGACATCTGGGAAATCACTTTCAGGTGTAATTCTGAGCATTTACAATGGCTTACGAGAAGCCCGCGCACACTTTGAACCAAATCGACAAAGCCGGCCGGGCGATACTTGATCCGTCGCTGTTTTCCGAAGGGATCGACGTGCTGAATAGCTGGCGGGTGGCGCATCGCTATCCGCTCAACGCGCTGCATATGACTCTTCGCAACCGATCAATGCGTATTGACGCCAATGCAGTTACCGCGCAGCGGTTGAAGCGCTTGGATTCTGTTGTTCGAAAGCTTCATCGGCAACCCACTTTGCAAATGTCCCAGATGCAGGACATCGGAGGATGCCGCGCGGTTCTCTCAAATATGAGCCGCGTAAATATGCTGCGGTTCATGTACGAAACAAACCCGCTGCGACACAAACTGGCGCGCACAAGAGATTATATTTCTAACCCTAAAGAAGACGGCTACAGGAGCGTTCATCTTATCTACCGGTTCGTCGGCAAAGCGACATCGTCGCCCTGGAACAAGCTATGGATCGAGATCCAACTGCGGACCAGTATGCAACATGCTTGGGCGACCGCCGTCGAAACCGTCGACGCCTTCACAAGTGAGAACCTGAAATTTGGAAGCGGCTCCGACGACTGGAAGCGCTTTTTTCAGTTGATCGGAGCGCTGCACGCGCGAACAGAAAAGACTGCTCCAATCCCCAATGTGCCAAGCGCTTACGAGGGCCTAGCGAAAGAGGCCAAGCTACTGGAGCGAAAACTGGGCGTCATCCATCGCTTAGAGCAATATGCGCACATCACCCAGCAAATCACCCGGAAGAAGCGCGGTGTGAATTTTGACTGGTACGTGATGCAAATTCTGCCCGAGACAGGCCGAGTGATTGTGAGGGGTTTCCCGCTTCAGGCGTTTGATCAAGCGCAGGAGTCGCTGATCCTCCTAGAGGCAAAGTTCAAGGGCACAAGGAACCAGGCGGTTCTTGTAGCCACCGCTTCTCTGAATGAGCTGCGCCGAGCTTATCCAAACTATTTCGCCGACACCAAATTCTTCATTGAAGTATTGCGCTCCCTCGTTCGTTAGAGGCGCTATGCTCGCGGCCTTCGGTGGTTGCGTCGATTTGTGAATCGCAGGAGGCAAGGCCGAAGGGCCGGCCGGAGCACCGCAGTTTGGGCAACTAGCGGCCCGCTCGCTAATCGACTTTCCGCAATCTTCGCAAGTAACCAATGCCATGCGTCGAACGCCCTAATTCGCCAAACGCTGTATGAGTGCTCCGACGGACGAGTACCCGCAAAAATAGGCATAAGTCGCGGCTTGGCCTGCGGCGACTATGTCCACTTCCACTCGAATGGGAGGCACGGGTTCGCTCCACTTTTGGGCCGACACTTCTATCGTGCGCGTGCGTGTGGCCTTAATGGTTAGACCGGCGATTTTGGGAAGCGCCTCTGCCGATTTGAGTGTGCACGCCCGTCTCGCTTCTGGGAAAGATTCGGCCGCTGGATCGGCCGTTGGCCGTTCCGCTGGCTGTGCGGGCGCCGGTGATGCTGCGGCCAATTGAGCGGCGGTATCTGCCGATGCTTGCTTGAGCACAAAGAGATGGAGCGACTGCTGCGCGATGACAGTGACGAGCACGCCGGCAACAAAACTAAGGGCTGCAATTGCCCAGACTGTGCGGTTCATTGAAATGCCCCTGTTACGAAACGGCGGAGATAGATCTCCGTCCAATCTCAGTGGACTAAGCCGCGTTGATTTGCGGTGCGCTCGGGCACGAGATAGGTCGGATTCTTGGGACTGTTCACCAGCCGCTCCGACATATCGCACTCACCAATCGGCTTGCAGGTGTGAAGCACCTCGACGGTGTCTTGTTGGCAGTCGGGGCACGGGTCTTTCATTGGAGGCGTGGAAACTGCCGCCGATTGGTGAACGAGACTGTCCGGATCATGCTCAGCACGCTCTCTCAGTTGGATGAAAGCGCGCTCGCGGTCACTCTCATCATCCGAGATCAGCAGAGGATAGATCGTGGTATACACGTTCACCGGCACAATCACCTCGCCGAGATCAGGCACGTCCACGACTGCGGGGGCTGTTAGTCCGGCCAGCGGCGGGACACCGATCGTGCGCCCGTGAAATCTCACGAACCGGTCGGGAGCGCGTCGCATGGGATTGGCGTAGATCGGATTGCGCGGCACATAGATTGGTCGATACACGCTCGGCTTCCGGTAGATTATTCCGGGGGCGATATACCTGGGGTGGGCGAACTGCACCCTGGGTGCATAGACTCGAGTTACCGGCGCCGCCCGATAGACGGGAGCCGAACGCATGACGGGAGCGGCTCGGAATGTTCCGGCGGACCTTGCGCCGCCACCACCATAGGAATGACCGCCACCGCCGGCTCTCGCAAAACACGGTGATGAGGCCACCATCGCCGCGGACAGCGCCGCGGCGACCAGCAAAAACCTTTTCATATCGATCGCCCTAAAATAACTGTCTTTGAAAGGGCGACAGTGTCTCGCAACCCTCGGGCGAGTGCAAGCGGGCTTTCTACGGGTTATTTGCCTCGCACCTTCAGCCCGATCTCGACCAGCCGGCGGATCGCCTCAGATCGGCCCGGGGTGTCGGGCTGCTTTGAAGCCCAAATATCTACGTCCTCTCGCATTTCTGCCGACAGGCGAATGGCGGTCACGGGGTCTTGACCCGTTGCCGGCCGGCCCGGACGTTTTCGTACTACGTTTTTTGTTGACTTAGCCATAATAAACGTACTACGTTATTTGTGCTTGAAAAGCAAGCGGCCCGCTCCGGTGCTTCCAACACCGAAACGGGCCTAACCCGCAAATCATGAGGTTGAGTCATGACGTCGCAAGCTACCGCAAATCATACCACAGTTCCGCTTTACCAGCTCTTCCGCAGTCCCGTCCTGCGCGCCGCCTTCGAGGCTGCAGAGCGTGACGGCCTCGCTCCGGCTGCGGTCATTGTCGACCGTCCGCGCGATCTCGACGGCGGCCCCGTTGTTCGCCCCGAATTCGAACCGGCATAGGGGGCAGCGATGAAAGAACTTGATGAGGAGTCTCGGAAGCTGAGGGCGAAGCAGTCGCATGAAAACGCCCTTAAGCGCCTCAAGAAGGACGGTAGCACGTCGAGCGCGAACGTCCGGCGCCGACTGGCCCTAATCGCAAACGAGCGATTGCTGCCTGGCGCAGCTGCCTCGAGGGCGGCTCGCTCGTTCTCTGAAACCATTGCCTTCTGCAAGGCGCATGCTGTGAACCTCGACTGGGTGCTATACGGCGACCTCAAGGGCCTGCTCCGCACCGTGCGGGACGCGAGGTCCGCGACGCCAGAGGCTGAGCTGGCTCAGTCTCAGGAGGTCGCGACCCTCTTCCGGCAGCTGTTGCCCCATGACCGGAACAGGCTCCTCAACGGCCTCCGCAACATGACTGGGGCGGCATTCAAGCGGGAGCCATCAGCATGATCGCCAACAACACCATTGACGACTGTGATGCCATCATCGACCACGCCACGCTGCTGTGCGTGCTCACGACCGCTCCAGATGCTGAGACCTGCTTGAATCAGATGAACCGCCTCATGTGGGTCATCATCGAGCATGCGGGGGCGATCAAGGAGCGCGAGGTTGAGAACCACGTACCAAGTCTGCCGCCTCGGCCGAAATTGTCGGTAGTGCACCGGCCCGAACCGCGCGATCGGACCTGATCCGTCCCAAGAAAAGACGCCGCCGGTCTCAGAAATACATGCCCGGCGGCGTCATTCCAAAACCTGGGCCCTGAAAATTCCCAAGCGCAAGCAAACGTCAGTGCCCCCGCCCGATTTGCTATTTTTAAGGGGCCAGTTTGGTTGCTGATTTGCGAACGGCTGTTTCTCCACGCGTCTTTATCCTTGCGGGACCTGAGGCTCAGCGCTTAGATTTCCCGTATTGGGATCAAAGGAGTTTTGTCCGTGGCTACAGGTACTGTGAAGTGGTTCAACCCGACGAAGGGTTACGGATTCATCCAGCCCGATGACGGAGGGAAGGATGTTTTTGTGCATATTTCTGCGGTCGAAAGGGCGGGGCTGAGCAGCCTAAATGAGGGCGCGAAAGTCAGCTTCGAAGCGAAGGACAATCGCGGAAAAACATCCGCCGAAAATCTGCGGGTGGGCTGACGCACCAGGAACAAGGGGCAATGCCGGGAGTCATCATAAGCTCCCGCAATCTGGTGCCCCCCCGACCGGGAGTTTAGAGCGACCTTGGCGTTCCCCGCGCCAAGGTCGCTTTCGTTTGACAGGCCGCCTCGGTTCAGCCGGCGGCCAGACCCCTCTCGCAGGCAAGGAAATCTCGATCACAATTTCTTGTGGCCCTTAACGTGGCCCCAAGCCGAAAACGGATCTTGTGATGGATGATGATTTGCGAGCCAAGTCGTTGAAATTGCTTGGCTCCCCGGGCTGGATTCGAACCAGCGACCATTCGATTAACAGTCGAATGCTCTACCGCTGAGCTACCGAGGAATAGGCGAACATCCGTTCGCGCGCGGGCAGCGTATAACAAAGCCTTTCGGCCTTGCAAAGAACCAAATGGCCCCTCCGGCGAAACTTTAGCGCGCACGGTAAGCCTCTGCGATACAAGGGCTTACCCTTCGCCCCGGCTTGGTACATGCTCAGCCCGCCGGCCCGGCCGCGCTCCTGTGGGCGCCTGGAAACACCGCCAGCGCGGCGATCGGGCCGAGCCTATGATTCTGGTCTCGGGCAGCACGGCCCGGCTCCTCGCGCAAAGGGGCTGGCTACCGCCCGGCGATGGCAACGATGAAAAGCGCGGTCGCGGCCAGCGAGGCGATGGTCCGCACGTGGTTCCAGAAGGTCCAGTCGGTCAGATAGCGCGCCCAAACCGATGCCGCCGACGTGCCCGCGGGGTCGGTAGCCGCAAGCTGATCGTTCAGCGGCACATTGAAGACGATGGTCACGACGAACATGCCGACCACGTAGAGGCCGCCGCCGCAAATCATCGCAATCGCGCCCGGCTCCCGCCATCTGAGCCCGCCGAGCACGACCAGCACGGCGCAGGACAGCGTGGTGCCGAGGAACACCGGCATGAACGGCGAGCGGACGATATCGACATTGATCGCGTTCATCGCCGAGATGCCGGCGGCCTGATCGATGCGGCCGAGCGCGGTCATGACGAAGGCCGAGAACGCGAAATAGAGCCCGGCGAGCAGGCCGCAGCCGAGCGCGGAAAACCACAGCAAGCCCGAGGTCAGGATCTGGCGCATCGCCTCCAAATGCGAGACATACTCGTATTTGTGAAATGCGATAAACTCTCGTATTAGAGCCGTCAACCCCGATTGCAGGGAAGAAAGAGATGTCGAGACGAAAGGCCGCGCCCGTGGAAGTCCCCCTGCCCGGGCTGGCGCGGCTTGCCCCGACCCAGCAGCGCAGCCGCGAGCGCTTCGAGCGCATCCTGGCCTGCGCGACCGAGATCATGGCGGAAAAGGGCAGCGAGGCTTTCCGCATGAGCGACGTCGTCGCGCGCAGCGGCGTCGCATTCGGCTCGCTCTATCAATATTTCCCGGACAAGGCCGCGATCATCGGCACCCTGGCCGCACGCCATAACGCGGTCGGGCGCGATTGCGTCAGACGCGATCTGGCCACCGTGACGACCGCGCGCGACCTGCACCCGGCGCTGTGCCGGATCGTCGACAGCTACTACGAGATGTTCATGCGCGAGCCGGTCATGCGCGACATCTGGCAGGCGACGCAAGCCGACCGCGCCCTGCAGAAGCTCGATGCGGACGACATGGCGGTGCTTTCGGGCCTGTTGTCCGATGCTGTCATGCGGATTGCGCCCGACATGCCGACTGCCGCCCTCGCCACCTTTTCAGCACTGACCATGACGCTGGTCGCAGCCGCCGTGCGTCACGCGATCACGCTGCCACCGAGGAAAGCGCGGCAGGCGCTGACGCAGTTCAAGACCATGCTGCCGTACGACCTCGCCGGGTTGACATAACGGCGCGCAGACGTCGGGAATTTCCTCCGGCCCGAGGCGATAGACAGCGGGTGTCGACGATTGGCGCTGTCCGGGAGCTGCCCGCAGCGCCCAACGCTGCCCACCGGTGAAACGATGTCAGCAAGAGCCGAAGATCGAGGCGGCATGCGATCAACGAGTATAGCGCGACGCACGCCGTCATTGTCACGGCTCCCTAAAATTCCTGCGATATTTGACGGCTATGAGTATTGCCGGGAATTCTAGGCAGAGTTTTCCGCAAGATGTGATCTGCCTCACATGAGGTGCGGCCACGCCGACCTAGGTTCCCGAAGGGGTCACCAACGATTTATTAACCAACGCGGGCGCCATCGTTCTTTTCATAAAATTCGAACGAATCGCTCAATCCGGACCGAAGACTGTTTTGCGACCATGGCGCTCTCGAACCTCGGAGAGCGCGATGAGCGAAGTCGAATTTGATCTGCTGCTGGACGCCGTGCGAACGGCGATCGCGCCCATTGCTCAGGAGGATCTTGTGGCTCAGCCCTCGCCCCGCATTCAGCCGCCACCGCGTGCGGCCAATGACAACCAGGCGCCGTGGCCGCTGATTCCGTTTCCTGAAGGTTGGTACGCCGCGAGCTAATGCGGCTTCTCATTGACTGGCTGCAAGCCATTGATGAGATGAGTGGAGGCCACGACCAGAATTGAACTGGTGTACACGGTTTTGCAGACCGTTGCGTAACCACTCCGCCACGTGGCCCCTTGCGGCGGACTTCATATACGGCCTCTCTCCGATAGGCAACCGAGCCGGAAGGTAAGGTGCCCCTCGTTTGAGCATGATCTCCGCGCAAACGCCCTGCGTTTGTCGCGAGGGAAAGCCGCTTCGCGCTTTTCCGGATCAGGCGCTAGCGCCGACGCCTCCGGAAATCCCGCTTCTTCGGTTTTGGCGCCAATTCCGGCAATTTGGCCTGCACTTCCCGGAACCTCGCCAGCATCCGCTCGAAACTACCTGATAACGTTGCGGCAATGTCCGGGCGCTTCTCCAGCCCCGCCAACAGGATCGCGGCCGCCTCAATGGTGGCCAGGCCGTCGCGACGCGGTTCCCGCCGCAGTCTGCCGTAGAGCGAGGGCCGTTTCGGTCCGAGAATCACCCGCTGGCACTTCAACATCCAGGCATTGCGCCACCACAGCGCCTTTGCCTGGCTCCAGGTGCCGTCGAGCAGCACGATTCCCTCGATGTCGGCCAGGATGGCACGCTGATGCGGCTCAAGCTCGCCCTTGCGGTTGATCGCGACGATCTCGGCATCGGTCTCGAGGTCCTCGACCTTGGCGGAGCCGAGATAGAGCACCGCCCAGCGCGACGGATCAGGCACCGGCCGGCCAAGCGCCTTGGCAAGGCTCGGCCAGGACAATCCGATCCGCACCACGGCGTTCTCGAAATGCCGCGCCAACAGTCGCGCGGTGCCGAGCGCCCTGTCCTGCTCCTGCGGATGGATCAGGATCAGGAGCTGGATGCGGCTCTCGATCGGCGTGACGCTGTCGCAGATGCACAGCGGCAGTGGCTTGCCGCAATGCGGGCACTCCTCGATCTCGGCGACAATATCGGTTTTTGCTTCGGTCGGTTCGGACATCGCTCCGCTATACGCTTGCAACCGCGCAATTCAAACTATTCCGCGGGTGCATGCACGCCTGATGGCTCGCGGCGCTGGCGCAGCCGGTCGATCAACAGATAGATCACCGGCGTGGTGTAGAGCGTCAGGATCTGCGACACGAACAGGCCGCCGATGATGGTGATGCCGAGCGGCCGGCGCAGCTCGGTGCCCGGGCCGGTCGCAATGACCAGCGGAACGCCGGCGAACAGCGCGGCCATCGTCGTCATCAGGATGGGACGGAAGCGCGCGCGGCAGGCCTCGAAGATCGCGTCCCGCGAAGACAGGCCCTGATGCCGCTCGGCCTCGAGCGCGAAGTCGACCATCATGATGCCGTTCTTCTTGACGATGCCGATCAAGAGGATGATGCCGACGAAGGCGATCACCGTCAGCGGCGTGTTGGTCACCTGCAAGGCGAGCAAGGCGCCGAGGCCGGCCGACGGCAGTGTCGAGATGATCGTGATCGGATGCGCCAGGCTCTCATAGAGCACGCCGAGCACAATATACATCGCGACCAGCGCGCCGAGGATCAGCAGCGGCTGCCGCCCGCTGGTCTTGTTGAAATCGCCGGCATTGCCGTCGAAGCTGCCGCGAATGCCCTCGGGCATGTGCAGCTCGTCGACCGCCTGCTGGATGTTGGTCGTCGCGACCTCCAGCGGCACGTCCGGCAGCAGGTTGAATGACACCGTGGTCGAGGGGAAGCCGCCGGAGTGATAGACCGCGAGCGCCGACAGGCCGCGCTGGTAATGCACCAGCGCCGACAGCGGCACCTGCACGTCGTTGGCGCCGGCAACGTAGATGCGCTCGAGGTTCGACGGATCGCTCTGGAATTTCGGATCGATCTCGAGCACCACCATGTACTGGTTGCGCTGGGTGTAGATGATCGAGATCTGCCGCTGCGAGAAGGCGTTGTTGAGCGCGTTGTCGATGTCCTGCACGCGGACACCGAGGCTGGAGGCGGTCTTGCGGTCGATCACCAGGTTGAGCTGCAGGCCGCCGGGATCGCGGTCGGAGGAGACGTCCGTAATGCCCTCCACCGTCTCCATGCGCTTAGCCACGATCGGCGCCCATTTCTGCAACAGCTCGAGGTCGGTCGAGGCGAGCGTGTACTGGTAGTCGGAATCGCTCTGCCGGCCGCCGGTGCGGATGTCCTGGGCGGCGAACATGAACAGGCGGATGCCCGGCACCATGAACAGGTTGCGGCGCAGCCGGTCGATCACCTGCGCGGTCGACAGGCCGCCCCGCTCCTCCGGCGGCTTCAGGCTGATGAACATGGTGCCGCGGTTGGAGGTGGCGCCGCCCGGGCCACCGCCGGAGCCGACCGACGAGCCGATGCCGGCGACCGCGGGGTCGGCCATCACGATGTCGGCGAGCCGCTGCTGCAGCTGAAGCATCGCCTGGAACGAGATATCCGCAGACGCCCGTGTCGAGCCGATCACAAAGCCGCTGTCGTCGGTAGGGAAATAGCCCTTCGGCGTCTTGATGTAGAGCGTCACCGTCAGCGCGACGGTGGCGAAGAACACCACCAGGGTCAGGAAGGGATAGCCGAGCACGATCCGCAGCGTCGCTGCGTAGAACGCCACGACACGGGACAGCGTGCCCTCGATGACGCGGTCGTACCAGGTGGCGTGATCCGAGGTCGCCTCCCTGATGTAGTGCGCGCAGATCATCGGCGTGATGGTCAGCGACACCACGGTCGAGACCGCGATCGCGAACACCAGCGTCAGCGAGAATTCGCGCAGCAGCCGCCCGACGATGCCATCCATGAAGATCAGCGGCGTGAAGGCCGCGATCAGGGACAGCGAGATCGACAGCACCGTGAAGCCGATCTGCTTGGCGCCTTCGACGGCGGCCGGATATGGCGCCATGCCCTGCTCGAGATTGCGGTACATGTTCTCGATCATCACGATGGCGTCGTCGACCACGAAGCCGACGGAGATCGCAAGCGCCATCAGCGACAGATTGTCGATCGAGAAGCCAGCGAGCCACATCCCGGCGCAGGTGCCGGCCAGCGCCAGCGGCACCGAGACGCCGGCGGCGATCGTCGGCACTACCCGGCGCAGGAACACGAACACCACAATCATCACAAGCACGGCGGTCGCCAGCAGCGTGAACTGCATATCCTCGACGCTGGCGCGGATCGTTCCAGTGCGATCGACCAGGGTCGAGATCTCGACGCCCGCCGGAATCCATTTCCTCAGCTCCGGCAGCAACCTGCGAACGCCGTCGACGGTGTCGATGACGTTGGCGTCGCCCTGCTTGGTGATCTGGATCAGCACCGCCGGCTGCTTGTTGAACCAGGCGATCGAGCGCGAGTTGCGGACGGAATCCTCGACCTCGGCGACGTCGGCGAGGCGGACGAAATTGCCGTTCGAGCTCTTGATGACGATGTCGCGGAACTCGGCCGCGATACGCATCTGCTTGTTGATCGAGAGCGTCTCGCTCAGCCGGCCGCCATTGAAGATGCCGACCGGCCCCAGCGGGTTGGCGTTGATGATCGCAAGCCGGACGTCGTCGGTCGCGATCCCGGCGTTCGCCAGCGACACCGGGTTGAGCGCGATGCGCACCGCCGGCTGGTCGGCGCCGCTGACGGTGACCTCGCCGACCCCCGGCACCTGCGAGATCCGTTGCGCCAGCACCGTGTCGGCGACGTCGTACATCGCGCTGGTCGAGATCGTCTTCGAGGTCAGCGCCAGCACGAATACCGGCGACGCGGCCGGGTTGGCCTTGCGGAACCTGGGCAGCGACGGCAGGTCGCTCGGCAGATCGGCGAGCGAGGCGTTGATCGCGGCCTGCACGTCGCGCGCGGCGCGGTCGATGTTGCGGCCGATCGAGAACTGCACCTGGATGCTGGTGGTGCCGAGCGAGCTCGTCGAGGTGATCTGGTCGACGCCCGAAATGGTGCCGAGCTTGCGCTCCAGCGGTGCGGCGACGGTCGCGGCCATCACCGAGGGATCGGCTCCCGGCCTCGACGCCGACACCCTGATGGTCGGGAAGTCGACATTCGGGACCGACGACACCGGCAGGAACTGGTACGCGACGATCCCGACCAGGAACAGCCCGATCGCAAGCAGTGTGGTGCCCACTGGCCTGCGGATGAAGGGCTCCGAGATCGAGATCACTGCATGCCCTCGGTGGCGCCCGCGATCGGCGGGCCGCTGGGACCTGGCTCCGGCACCGCCCGCTCGATCCGGCGATTGAGCCGGTCGAGCGCCAGATAGATCACCGGCGTGGTGTAGAGCGTCAGCAGCTGGCTCAGCAGCAGGCCGCCGATGATCGAAATGCCGAGCGGGAAGCGCAGTTCGGCGCCGGTGCCGCTCTCGATCGCGAGCGGCAGCGCGCCGAACAGCGCCGCCAGCGTCGTCATCATGATCGGGCGGAAGCGCAGCAGGCAGGCCTGCACGATGGCGTCATAGGACGACATGCCCTGGTGACGCTCGGCCTCCAGCGCGAAGTCGATCATCATGATCGCGTTCTTCTTGACGATGCCCATCAACAGGATGATGCCGATCAGGCCGATCACCGAGAGGTCCTGCCCGCACAGCATCAGGGCGAGGATGGCGCCGACGCCGGCCGAGGGCAGCGTCGAGAGGATGGTGATCGGATGGATATAGCTCTCGTAGAGCACGCCGAGCACGATGTAGATCGTGATGATCGCCGCCAGGATCAGCCAGGGCTGCCCGGCGAGCGAGCGCGCGAATTCGGCGGCGTCGCCGGAATAGATCCCGACGATGCTGCCGGGCATTCCGATCCTGCTCTCGATCGCCTTCACCGCCGCGACCGCGTCGCCCAGCGCCTCGCCCGGCGCCAAGTTGAAGCTGAGCGAGACCGACGGGAATTGCGCCTGGTGCGAGATCGCGAGCGGCGCCGTGGTCCGGACCAGCGTAGCCACCGCCGACAGCGGCACCTGCGCGCCGTTGGCGCCGGGCAGATAGAGCTTGTCGAGGATCGACGGGTCGCGCTGATACATCGGCAGCGCTTCGAGCACGACGCGGTACTGGTTGGCCTGGCCGTAGATCGTCGAGATCTGCCGCTGCGCGAAGGCATCGTTCAGCGTGTCGGTGACGCCCTGCAGACTGACGCCGAGCTGGCCGGCACGCTGGCGGTTGACGTCGAGCGCCGCGCGCAAGCCGCCCTCCTGCGCCTCCGAGGAGACATCGCGGAAGATCGGGTCGCGCCGCATCTCGGCGACGAGCTTTTGTGCCCATTGCGAGACCTCGGCGGCGTCGGTCGCGGTCAGCGTGTACTGGTATTGCGACCGGCTCGACTGAGTCGAGATCTGCACGTCCTGCACCGGCTGGAAGTACACCGTCATGCCGGGCACCGTCGCGACCTTCTGCTTGAGGCGCTCGATCACCTTGACGACGCCTTCGCGCCGCTCATCGAGCGGCTTCAGCGTCATCACCAGACGGCCGACATTGGTGGTCGGATTGACCGAGCCCGAGCCGATCACCGAGGCCACGCCAACCACATCGGGATCGGCCTTGATGATGTCGGAGACCGCGCTCTGCCGCCGCTGCATCTCGGCGAACGAGACGTCGGGACCGGCCTCGGTCACCGCCGTGATCGACGAGGTGTCCTGCAGCGGCAGAAAACCCTTCGGCGCCAGCACATACATGATCAGCGTCAACGCGATGGTTGCGAACGTCACCAGCAGCGTCGCGCGCTGGCGCCGCAGCACCCAGAGCAGCGTCCGATGGTAGAACTCCACCATGCGGTCGATGAAACGGCTGACCGCGGCCAGGCCCGGGACCGCCATTTCCTCATGGATGTTCTTGAGCAGCCGCGAACACATCATCGGCGTCAGCGTCAGCGAGACGATCGCCGAGGTCACGACCGCGATCGTCAAGGTGAGCGCGAATTCGCGGAACATGCGGCCAACCAGGCCGGACATGAACAGCAGCGGGATGAACACCGCGATCAGCGACACCGTCAGCGAGATCACGGTGAAGCCGATCTCGCTGGCACCCTTCAGCGAGGCCTCCATCACCGTCTCGCCGCCTTCCATGTGGCGAACGATGTTCTCGATCATGACGATGGCGTCGTCGACCACAAAGCCGGTTCCGATGGTCAGCGCCATCAGCGACAGGTTGTCGAGGCTGAAGCCCGCGAAATACATGATGCCGAAGCTCGTGATCAGCGACAGCGGCAACGCGACGCCGGCGATCAGGGTCGCGCGCAGCGACCGCAGGAACAGGAGCACCACCAGTGTCACGAGCACGACGCTCAGGATGAGCGTGAACTGGACATCGCGCACGGAGGCTCGGATCGTCACGGTGCGGTCGGAGACGATGGTCAGCTTGACGCCGGCCGGGACCGCCCGCTGCAGCCGCGGGATTTCGCCGCGGATCTGCTTGACGACGTCGATGACGTTGGCGCCCGGCTGGCGCTGGATGTCGATGATGACGGCCGGCGTGCCCTGGTACCAGCCGCCGGTGCGGTCGTTCTCCAGCCCGTCGACGATCTGGGCGACGTCGCCGATCGTGACCGGCGAGCCGTTGCGATAGGCGATGATGATCGGCCGGTAGGCGTCGGCGGCGGCGATCTGGTCGTTGGCGGCGATGGTGTAGGATTGCTGGGCGCCGTCGAGCGAACCCTTCGGCCCCGACACGTTGGCGCCGGCGATCGCGTTACGCAAATCCTCCATCGCGATGCCATAGGCCGCAAGCCGGGCCAGATCGGCCTGCACGCGCACCGCCGGCTTCAGGCCGCCGAGGATCGAGACCCGCCCGACGCCGGAAATCTGGCTCAGCCGTTGGCCCAGGATGGTATCGGCGAGATCGCTCATCGCCCGCAGCGAGATCGTGTCCGAGGTCAGCGCCAGGGTCATGACAGGCGCGTCCGCCGGGTTCACCTTGGCGTAGACCGGCGGATACGGCAGCGTCTTCGGCAAAATGCCGGCGGCAGCGTTGATCGCGGCCTGCACATCCTGCGTGGCGCCGTCGATGTCGCGGTTGAGGTCGAACTGCAGCGAGATCTGGCTGACGCCGAACGAACTCGTCGAAGTCATTGACGACAGTGACGGGATCTGCCCGAGCTGCCGCTCCAGCGGCGCCGTGATCAGCGAGGCCACCACGTCGGGGCTCGCGCCGGGCAGTTGCGTCGTCACCTGCACGGTCGGGAAGTCGACCTGCGGCAGCGCGGAGACCGGCAGCGCCCAATAGCCGAGCGCACCGCCGATCATCAGGGCGATGCCGAGCAGCGAAGTGGCGATCGGCCGGCGGATGAACGGTTCGGAGACGCTCATGGTTGCGTGCTCGCTGTTGGGTCGGACATTACGAGGTCAGGATGCCGGTCATGGCTGCGCCTTCGGCGCGCCGCCCGACTGTTCGCCCCCTGCTGCCGGCGCGGGCGCCGGTCCGGTCTGCCCCTTCTGATCGCCTTCGGTATGCTCGTGCCGGCCGCGATGCTCGCCGTCCTTGCCCTGCCAGTCTTTCTTGCCGTCCTTGCCCTGCCCTTCGCCTTGACCAGCGCCGCGCTTGCCGTCGGGATTGCGGCTGCGCTTGCGCGGCGCGAGATCGGCGGCCGGCGGTCCGTCGTCCTTGCCGACCACGACCTTCGCGCCATCGGCAAGATTGGCAAAGCCGGTCGTCACGACGCGGTCCGACGTGGTCAGGCCGCTGGCGATGACGGCCTCATGCTCGTTCTGCTGGGTGACCGTGACCGGCTTGGCGGTGATGATGTCGCCCTCGCCGATCACGTAGCTGAAGGTGCCGGCCGGACCGCGCTGTACCGCCGAGGTCGGCACCACGATCGCCTGCGGCAGGGTCTCGACTTTGAGCCGCACATTGACGAACTGGCCGGGCCAGAGCTGGTAGCTGGCGTTGGGGAATTCGGCCTTCAGCTTCAGCGTGCCGGTGGTCGGATCGACCTGGTTGTCGATGCCGGTCAGCTTGCCGGTATCGATCACGGTGACGCCGTCATTGCCGAACACATCGACCGCAAGCTGGCCCTTCGCCGCAGCGGCATTCACGCGCATGATCTGCTGCTGCGGCAGGCTGAACCACACCGCGATCGGCCGCAACTGGGTCAGGATCACGAGGCCCGTGGTATCGGCGGCGTGGATGATGTTGCCCTGATCGACCTGGCGCAGGCCGGCCCGCCCCGCGATCGGCGCGACGATCTTGGTATAGCCGAGCGTGGCGCGCGCATTGTCGATCTGGGCCTGGTCGGCCTTGATGATGGCCTCCTGCTGCGCGACCAGCGCACGCTGCGTATCGGCCTGCTGCTTGGAGCCCGCGTTGGTGGCGGCGAGCTGCTCATAGCGGGCAAGGTCTATCTTCTGATTGGCGAGCAGCGCTTCGTCCTTGGCCTTCGTGGCCACCGCCTGGTCGTATTGCGCCTGATAGATCGCCGGATCGATCTCGCCCAGCACGTCGTCCTTCTTGACGTCCTGGCCCTCGACGAAATTTACCTCGAGCAGCTTGCCGTCGACCTGCGAGCGCACGGTCACGGTATTCAGCGCCTTCACCGAACCGACGCCGTCGAGATAAACCGGCACGTCCTGCACATGCGGCATCGCCGCGAGCACCGGCACCGGCAGGTCGGGCCGCCCGCCCGCGCCGCGCCCGCCGCCGCCATTTTGCTTGGGCTGGAAGGCGAGCCAGCCGAGATAGCCGAGCCCGCCCAGGATCACGAGCGTGATGAGCAAGGACACCATGCGCCCAAGCAGGCGCGAGAGAAGGCTCCGCTTGCGCGGCGCCGTGCGTTTCTCGTCGTCCGTCGAGTCGGGCTTAAAGAGCATCGACCGGTCTTTCCATCTTCAATTCCCAGCCGCCCCCTAATGCCTGATATAGGCTCACGATCGCCAATAGCCGGGCCAGTTGGGCCTGCGAATAGGCATCTTCCGCCTGGAACAGGGTCAGCTGCGTGTTTAGCACAGTTACGATATCGGCGGTGCCGGCCTTGAGCTGCTGCTCGGCGAGGTCGAAGGCCCGCCGCGACGACGACAGTACGTCGCGCTGCAGCTGCAGCCGCCGCGTGGTCTCGCGGATCGCGACCAGCGCATTGTCGACGTCGGTGAACGACTGCACCACCGTCTTGCGGTAGGTCTGCAGCAACTCGTCCTGCTTGGCCTTGGTGTATTCGAAATTGCCGAGGATCCGGCCGCCGTCGAAGATCGGCTGGGTCATGCTGCCGACCAGGTTGAAGAAGGCGGCATGCGGCTGGAACAGCGAGACCAGCGCCTGACTCTGGTAGCCGCCCGTTCCGGTCAGCTGGATGCTCGGGAAGAACTGCGCCCGCGCGCTGCCGACATTGGCGGTGGCGGATGCCAGCTGCGCCTCCTGCCGGCGGATATCGGGACGCTGGGTCAGCAATTCGGACGGCAGACCCGGCGTGACGCGCGGGATCGCAACGGCGTTGAGCGAGCCGCCAGAGACGCGCACGCTTTCCGGCGGCCGCGACACCAGCACCGCGAGCGCGTTGACATTCTGGTCGAGCGTCTGCCGCAACGGCGGCACCAGCGCGCGCTGGTTGGCGAGCACGCTCTCCTGCTGCGCGACGTCGAGATCGGAGCCGGTGCCGGCCTTGAAGCGCTCCTTGATCGCATTGAGGATGCGCTCGGCGCTGGCGATGTTGCGCTGCGCGGTGCGCAGCCGGTCCTGCGTTGCGAGCACCGTGAAATAAGCATTGGCGACGCTCGCCAGCGTGGTCAGCGCCACCACCTCGCGATCGAACCGGTTGGCAACGGCGGTCTCCTCCGCCGCCTGCGCGGCGTCGCGGTTCTGGCCCCAGAAGTCGAGCTGATAGCTGGCGCTCAGCGAGGCGTTGTAGTTCACCACCTCGCGCCCGCCATTGGTGAGGCCGCTGGCGCTGGAGCCGGAGGTGCGCGAGTAGGTTTCCGATCCGTTGAGATTGAGGGTCGGCAGCAGCGCCGCGCCGGCCTGCCGCGCCAGCGCGTCGGCCTGGCGGAAGCGCGCAACCGCAGCGGCAATGTCGAGGTTGACGGTCTGCGCCTCCTCCATCAGCTGGGTCAGCTCCCTGGAGCGGAAGCCCCGCCACCAATCGAGCGTCGGAAGCGCGTCGCCCGGCCGGCCGAGACGCGCGGCCTTGTAGCCCTGCGGCACGTCGAGCGCCGGATCAGGGATGTCCTGGGTCAAAATGCAGCCGGCAGAACCAACGACCAGGCCGAGTGCAACAAGCGAGCGTCCCGCGAGCCGGCGCACGCGGACGGCGAGGCCGAACCGGCCTCCAGGCACCATCACGGACACGGGCTGGGTCACACCCGTTCTCCGCCGAAGCCAGACTTCGCCCGTGGCGCACGAATGACGCGTTCAGCGATGGTCTGGGTGACGTTCACGGGGGTATGCTTCCAATGGAACCTGCCTGTCCCATCCTACCCTTGGGACAATGGGGCGGACAGCCCCGTCACGATTGCGTGGCGTCGCATCGCAAGCGATTCGTGGCTACCTTGAATGCCGACTTTTCCCTATTTTTTACGGCATTTCCGCGCATTTCGGCCCGTGTCGGAAGTCACGATTCTTACAAAGATTTCATGGAGATTTCTCGGCTCCTGTTGCATTGAATCCGCAAGATGTGCTTACGCGGCGCGAAAGTCGCGCCACCGCGCACCGCGCCGTCAGGTCTTGATCGGCCTGGAGCGCGCAACTCATCCAAAATCACGGACCACAGGATGATTCTGCTGGCCGACCCGACCGCCGCAAAACGGCGTTCTCCCCAAGTCCGCAACATTCGCGCTGGTGAGGTCAAGCGTGTTGAACCCGCCTCTTGCCGCAGTGCAAAAGCCCTTCCCTTTTTCGATCAGCACACTAGGTTCGCCAAGCAAGACACAGACCGGCAAAGAAATTCCCCGACATGATATTCAACAAAGACGTCATCGAAGCGATCGGCAACACCCCGCTCATCAAGCTGAAACGCGCGTCCGAACTGACCGGCTGCACCATTCTCGGCAAGGCCGAATTCATGAACCCGGGCCAGTCGGTGAAGGATCGTGCCGGCAAATGGATGATCCTGGAGGCCGAGAGGCGCGGCGCGCTGAAACCTGGCGGCCTGGTGGTCGAGTCGACCGCGGGCAATACCGGGATCGGGCTTGCGGTCGTGGCGAGTGCGCGCGGCTACCGCACCCTGATCGTCATTCCGGAGACGCAGAGCCAGGAAAAGAAGGACATGCTGCGGCTGTGCGGCGCCGAACTCGTCGAGGCGCCGGCGCTGCCCTTCGCCAATCCGAACAACTATCAGCATCTCGGCAAGCGTCTCGCCGAGCAGCTGCGCAAGACCGAACCGAACGGCGTGCTGTTCGCCGACCAGTGGAACAACCTCGACAATCCCAAGGCGCACTACGACTCGACCGGACCGGAAATCTGGCAGCAGACCGACGGCAAGGTCGACGGCTTCATCTGCTCGGTCGGCACCGGCGGCACGCTTGCCGGCGTCAGCCGCTACCTGAAGGAAAAGAACCCGGCCATCATCACCGCCTGCGCCGATCCGCACGGCTTCGGGATGTACGAACTGTTCAAGAATGGGCAGGTCAAATCGACGCCGGGCGACTCGATCACGGAAGGCATCGGGCTCGGACGCGTTACGCCTGTGGTCGAGACAGCGAAGGTCGACACCGCGTTCCTGATCTCCGACGAGGAAGCCGTGACCATCATCTATGAGCTTTTGGAGCACGAAGGCCTGTGCCTCGGCGGCTCGACCGGCGTCAACATCGCAGGCGCGATCCAGCTCGCCAAGCAGCTCGGCCCCGGCAAGACCATCGTCACCATCCTCTGCGACTCCGGCAACCGCTATCAGTCCAAGCTGTTCAACCCGGCCTTCATGCGCTCGAAGAATTTGCCGGTCCCGGAATGGCTGGAAAAGCGCAGCAAGATCGAGCTGCCGTTGGTCTAGGGAGACAGTAGCGAACGGCGAGCAGCAAATAGCGCGAAGCTCTATTCGCCATTCGCTGCTCCCTACTCCCTCATCTCAAGATTTGACTCAGGAACAGCTTCGACCGCGCGTGCTGCGGGTTGGCGAAGAATTCCTGCGGCGTGTTCGATTCGATGATCTGGCCCGCGTCCATGAACACGACGCGGTTGGCGACCTCGCGGGCAAAGCCCATTTCATGGGTGACGACCAGCATGGTCATGCCCTCCTTGGCAAGATCGACCATGGTGTCGAGCACTTCCTTGACCATCTCCGGGTCGAGCGCCGAGGTCGGCTCGTCGAACAGCATCACCTTCGGGTTCATGGACAGCGCGCGGGCGATCGCAACGCGCTGCTGCTGACCGCCCGACATCTGGCCGGGAAACTTGTTGGCCTGATGCGGGATCTTGACCCGCTCGAGGAACTTCATCGCGGTGGCCTCGGCATCCTTCTTCGGGATGTTGCGCACCCAGATCGGCGCCAGCGTGCAATTGTCGAGCACGGTGAGATGCGGGAACAGGTTGAAGCTCTGGAACACCATGCCGACCTCGCGGCGGACTTCGTCGACGCGGCGCAGGTTCGGGCCGAGGTCGATGCCGTCGACCACGATCTCGCCCTCCTGGAATTCCTCCAGCGCGTTGATGCAGCGGATCAGGGTCGACTTGCCCGAACCGGACGGGCCGCAGATCACGATGCGCTCGCCCTTGCCGACCTCCAGGTTGATGTCGCGCAGCACATGGAAGTCGCCGTACCATTTGTTGAGAGCGGAAATGTTGACGATCGGGGTTGTGGACATGGTGACCTTGTTCAGTGGCGGCGGTGAGCGTTGAGCCGGTTTTCGACGAACAGCGAGTAGCGCGACATTCCAAAGCAGAACACGAAGTAGATCATTCCAGCGAAAGCGAAGCCGGTAAAGGCCGTGGTCGGCGTCGACCAGGTCGGATCGGAGAACGTCGCATGCAACGACCCCAAGAGGTCGAACAGCGCGACGATCGAAACCAGCGAGGTGTCCTTGAACAGCGCGATGAAGCTGTTGACGAGCCCCGGAATGACGTGGCGCAGCGCCTGCGGCATCACGATCAGCGACGTGGTCTTCCACCAGGACAGGCCGAGCGCGCTCGCCGCCTCGCCCTGCCCGCGCGGGATCGCGGCAAGGCCGCCGCGCACCACCTCGGCCTGGTAGGCGCCGGCAAACAGCGCGATGCCGATCAGCGCGCGGACCAGCCCGTCGACGTTGAAATTGCCCGGCAGGAACAGCGGCAGCATGTAGGTTGCGAAGAACAGCACCGTGATCAGCGGCACGCCGCGCCAGAACTCGATGAAGGCAATCGAGAAGATCCGGATCAGCGGAATGGTCGAGCGGCGGCCCAGCGCCAGCGCGATCCCGATCGGCATCGAGGTGACGATGCCGGTGACCGACACCACCAGCGTCACCAGGAGGCCGCCCCACAGCCTGGTGTCGACGATGGGCAGTCCGCCGCGGTCGAGCCCCATCAGCTTGATCACGATCGCGATGCCGGCAAAGCTCGCCAGGCTCCCGAGTAGCGCCCGTTGTCCGGTTCGCATGCCGCCGCCGAGGAAGAACAGGATCAGCGAGACGATACCAGTGGTCAGCAGGAAGTCGAACCACAGCGGCTGGCTCGACATCTGGAGCTGCTCGCGCAGCGAGGTCAGCGGAAAGATCAGCCAGCCGATCAAGCTGCCGACGAGCATGATGATCTTGCCGACGGCCCACAGCGGCGGTCCGATCGCCGAATTCCGGCTGAGATTGACCAGTACCTGCCCGGCATTGACGATGCTGTCGTCGAACAGCTGCAACAGGCTCGTGACCCAGCTGACGCCGAAACCGGCTAGTCCGCCGCCGCGCAGCAGGAAGAAGGCGACCGCCGGAAACGCGAAGAAGAACAGGCTCGCATTCAGGCCCTTCGCCGGCAGGCGCGGTATCAGCAGCGGCAGCAGCAGGACGGCCGCGAGGATGAATGTCAGATTGACGCGCCAGCGTTCGGCTTCGGGATAGAAGCCATAGACCAGCTGCGTCAGTTTGGCCTGGATATAGGGCCAGCAGGCGCCGACCTGACGGCCGGCGGTCTCGGCGAGACATGCATTGCGGTCCTTGCCGCTCCAGACCGCATCGATCAGCAGGAACCTGAACGCGGGAACGATCGTGTACCAGAGCAGCCCCAGCGCCAGGATCGTCAGCAGGATGTTGGTCGGCGAATTCAAGAGCCGCGTGCGGATGAAACCGACGAGGCCGGTGGTCCTCACCGGCGCCCGGCGCTCGGGCACCAGGTCCTGCCGGACAAAGGATGACGCGGTGACGTCGGTCATGCCCCAAGGCTCCGGTTGATGCGCCAGCCATAGACGCTCATGACCGCGCTGGTGACCAGCGAGATCAGCAGGTACATGCCCATGGTGATGGCGATGATCTCGATCGCCTGGCCGGTCTGGCTCAGCGTCGTGCCGGCAAATACAGAGACCAGGTCGGGATAGCCGATCGCGACCGCCAGCGACGAATTCTTGGTCAAGTTGAGATACTGGTTGGTCAGCGGCGGAACGATGACGCGCATCGCCTGCGGCACGACGATCAGCCGCAAGGTGGTGCCGCGCGACAGACCGAGCGACGAGCCGGCTTCCATCTGTCCCTTATGGACCGACAGAATACCGGCGCGGACGATCTCGGCGATGAAGGCCGCCGTATAGGTCGACAGCGCAATCACCAGCGCAACCAGCTCCGGAATAACCCGCGCGCCGCCGGCGAAGTTGAAGCCCTTGAGTTGCGGCAGCTCGAAGGTCACCGGCAGCCCGAACACCAGCACCGTCACCAGCGGCAATCCGACCAGCAGGCCGAGCACATAGGGCCAGATCCGGATCGCCTGCCCGCGTTGAAACAGCGCCCGCCTTGCGTAGGCGCGCAGCGCCAGCGCGCCTGCGATGGCGATCGCGAGCGCGATCAGAAACGGATCAAGCCCGGCCTCGCCGATCGGCCGCGGGATCACCAGCCCGCGATTGGAGAGGAAGAAGGCGTTGAACAGCGAGATGCTCTGGCGCGGCCCCGGCAGCGCCGCCAGCACCGCAAGGTACCAGAACAACAGCTGGAACAGCAGCGGCAGATTGCGGACGATCTCGACATAGATCTCGCCGAGCCGCGCCAGCAGCCAGTTCGGCGACAGCCGGCACAGCGCAATGATGAAGCCGATAATGGTGGCGAAGACGATGCCAATGCCCGCAACCAGCAGCGTGTTGAGTAGGCCGACGAAGAACACCCGGGTATAGGTGTCCGACCCCGAATACGGGATCAGGTTCAGGCTGACATCAAAGCCCGCATTGTTCTTGAGAAACCCGAACCCGGAGGCAATGCGCTGCGTCTCCAGGTTGGCGCGGGCATTGGCCACGATCTCATAGGCGACCCAGGCCAACACCGCCGCGAACACGATCTGCACGGCAAGGCCAGTCCAGCCGGACTGGCCGCCGAGCGCGCGCTTCAGGCGGAAGATAAACTGCGGCGGTGGTTTTCGGGGCTCGGTCGTCATCGCCGCAGCCGCCTCGTCGCCGGTCAGCGGATCGGAGGCGCGTACTGGATGCCGCCCTTGTTCCAGAGATTATTGAGCCCGCGTGCGATCTGCAGCTTCGATCCGGCGCCGACGTTGCGATCGTACATCTCGCCGTAATTGCCGACGGCCTTGATGATGCGGGAGAACCAGTCCTTGGTCAGGCCGAGTTGCTCACCGAGATTGCCGTCGGTGCCGAAGGCGCGCTTGAGGTCGGGCTTGTCCGACTTGGCCATCTCGTCGACGTTCTTCTGGGTGACACCGAGTTCCTCGGCATTGATCTGGGCGAACAGCGCCCACTTCACGATGTCGAACCACTGGTCGTCGCCATGGCGAACCATCGGGCCGAGCGGCTCCTTGGAGATGATCTCGGGCAGCACGACGTGGTCGGCCGG
Organism: Bradyrhizobium sp. Pha-3; assembly: GCF_042258325.1. Lineage (NCBI taxonomy): Bacteria > Pseudomonadati > Pseudomonadota > Alphaproteobacteria > Hyphomicrobiales > Nitrobacteraceae > Bradyrhizobium > Bradyrhizobium sp. Pha-3. Next base: position 4,888,005 of record NZ_CP170151.1, read on the forward strand.
GTTGGCGAGCTTCAGCCGCTGCGCATAGAGTTGGGACACGTCGGAGGTGAACACGTCGCAACGGCCGGTCTCGTAGGCCTTCACGGTCTCGTCGGCGCCGGCGAACGCGATCACCTCATACTTCATGTTGTTGCCCTTGAAGTAGTCGGCGAGGTTCTGCTCGGTCGTGGTGCCGGTCTGCACGCAGACCGACGCGCTGTTCAGCTCCAGCGCCGAGTTGACTTTCAGCGACTTCTTCACCAGAAAGCCCTGCCCGTCATAATAGGTCACGCCGGTGAAGTTGGCGCCGAGCGAGGTATCGCGCGACAGCGTCCAGGTGGTGTTGCGCGACAGCACGTCGATCTCGCCCGACTGCAGCGCGGTGAAGCGGTCCTTGGCCGACAGCGGCACGAACTTGACCTTGGACGGATCGTCGAAGATCGCCGCGGCAATGCCACGGCAGATGTCGACGTCGATGCCGGTCCAGTTCCCCTTGTCGTCCGGTGACGAGAAGCCCGGCAGGCCGCCGCTGACGCCGCAGGACAGCTGGCCTCGGTCCTTGACCGTCTTGAGGGTTTGCGCCGAGGCGGCCTGGACCGACAGGGCGGCGGCAGCGGCAAGGGTGACAGCCAGGGATACGCGTTTCATGGGCGGGGCCTTTCAGGGTCGTCCGGTGGACGGTTACTTTGTGATCGCCTCGCGTTCACGGGCCATCCCAATGATCCCTTGCAGCAAAAATGCCGATTTGACCGGCAGTTTGACCTGCAAACCGGTCAGGCAACGGATCGTAGGTCGCGGCAGGCCCCTCAACGTGCGGCGACTGGTAGTTGCGGCGCATCACATAGCGACTGACGAGCCGGGTCAAGGGGTTGACGCATGTCTTCTACCTCTTGTTAGTAACACCTCCCGGCCCGGCCCTGTCTTCCGACGCGGTACGGCTGCGGCAAAAAGTCTAAAGTCCAACGGCAGCGATCCATGACCTCCTCCGACGGCTCCACGCCCTCCCACCCGCAACAGGCCGCGACCCGTCTGGTCACGGCCGGCCGCGACACCAAGGCCCAGAAGGGCTTTGTCAATCCGCCGGTGTTTCACGGCTCGACCGTGCTCTATCCGACCGCGGAGGACCTCCACGCCCATCGCGCCGAATTTACCTATGGGCGCCATGGCAGCCCGACCACGCGGGCGCTGCAGGACGTGCTGATGGCGCTGGAAGGTCCGCAATGCGCCGGCGTCGGCCTTGCCCCGTCGGGACTGGCGGCGATCAGCACCACGCTGCTCGCCGTACTCAAAACCGGTGATCACCTCCTGGTGTGCGACAATGCCTATCGGCCGACCCGCAATTTCTGCGACAACATGCTCAAGCGCTACGGCATCGAGACCAGCTATTTCGACCCGCTGATCGGCGCCGGCATCGAGACGCTGTTCAAGCCGAACACCCGCGCGGTGCTGATCGAAGCGCCCGGCTCGCAGACGTTCGAGATGCCGGACGTGCGGGCGATATCGGCCGTGGCGCACGCCCGCGGCGCGCTCATGATCGACGACAACACCTGGGCGACGCCGCTCTATCACCGCTCGCTCGAACAGGGCGTCGACATCAGCATGCAGGCCGGCACCAAATATGTCGGCGGCCACTCCGACATCATGTTCGGCACCGTCGCAGCCAATGCGAAAGCCTGGCCGCTGATCCAGGAGGCGATCCGCCTGCTCGGCGTCTGCGCCGGCCCCGACGACGTCTATCTCGCGCTGCGCGGGGTTCGCACGCTATCGGTGCGGCTTGCGCAGCACCACCGCTCCGGGCTCGAGATCGCGCGCTGGCTCGGCGCGCGGCCCGAGGTCGATCGCGTGCTGCACCCTGCCCTCGACACCGATCCCGGGCACGCGATCTGGAAACGCGACTTCACCGGCGCCTCCGGGCTGTTCAGCATCGTGCTGAAGCCGGTGCCGCAGACCGCGGTCGATGCAATGCTGAACGCGCTCACTCTGTTCGGCATGGGCTTTTCCTGGGGCGGTTTCGAAAGCCTCGCCATCCCGTTCGATTGCAGCGACTATCGCACGGCGACCAAATGGTCGCCGGGCGGGCCGACGCTGCGGCTGCATATCGGGCTCGAGAATCTCGACGACCTCAAGGCCGACCTCGACCGTGGATTTGCGGCGCTGAAGGCCGCGCTCTGATCCTCCCGCGCTGGCGCGCGCGTTAGACGACATTAACCACGACCAACCGGCGATGACGCCGCGTTGCGACCAACGTCGTATGCCTTGAGCACGCGCGATCTCCGGGATTCTGCGGAGATGCAACGGCGCCGATAACTCGCCGTTCACCATCCCCACCAATCCCTTAATTGTCCGGACCTTCCATCAAGTTCCCTTATACTTTTGCGGCCGTAGTGATGCCTCGGGAAGGGCTGTCAGTGCCGCAAGGACGCGACTGCCCTGTGTGAAGGGCATTCAGACAATCGCATGAAAACGGCACGCATCGTGGTCCTCGGCATCGCCGGCGTCGCAGGCCTCGCGGCCATGTATCTCGCGAGCGTTGGCGATCGCAAACCGGCGCCGGTCGCGCCGCCCGTCGCGCAACTGCCGACCGTCGAAGTGCTGGTCGCAAAGTCCGACATCGGGCTCGGTCAATCGGTCAAGGCCGAAGACATCCAGTGGCAGCGCTGGCCAGCTGAAACTGCAAGCAGCGCGTTCATCCGTCACGACGCCAACGCCAATGCCATGAACGACATCATCGGTTCGATCGCACGCGCGCCCTTCATCGTCGGCGAACCGATCCGCGAGCAGAAGCTGGTCAAGGCCAATGGAAGCGGCTTCATGGCCGCGATCCTGCCCTCCGGCATGCGCGCGATCTCCACCGAAATCTCGCCGGAGACCGGCGCCGGCGGCTTCATTCTGCCGAACGACCGCGTCGACGTGATCCTGTCGCGACGCGACAAGAATCCCGACCAGCAAGGCGGCCGCGATATCGTCACCACTGAAATCCTGCTGTCCAACGTCCGCGTGCTGGCGATCGACCAGGCGCCGAAGGAGAAGGACGGCAACAACTCCCTCGTCGGCAAGACCGTGACCCTCGAGCTCAAGCCCGAACAGGCCGAGACGCTGGCGCGCGCCCGGCAGAGCGGCACGCTGGCGCTGGCGCTGCGCAGCATCGCCGACGTCAACGAGCAGACCGACGAGACCAGAGACCATGCCCCGAAGCGGGGCGAGAGCATCAAGGTGGTGCGCTTCGGCATCCCGAGCTCTCTGACGACACAGAAGTGATGGGGGCTTCGATATGACGACGGGTGCGAAACAAATGGCGACGTCGACCACGCTGGTCCGCGCGCTGTCATTCTCGGCGATCACTGCGCTGATGCTGATCCCAGCCCTTGCCAGCGCGACCGATCCCGACAAGAACGCGGATGTCGCGGTGACGAGCAGCATCGCCGCCAAGACGCGCTCCGTCTCGCTCGGCGTTGGCAAGTCGGTCGTGGTCGACCTGCCGCGCGAGGCCAAGGACGTTCTGGTCGCGGATCCCAAGATCGCCAACGCCGTGATCCGCTCGGCGCAGCGCGCCTATATCATCGGCGCGGCGGTCGGCCAGACCAACGTGGTGTTCTTCGACGCCGACGGCAACCAGGTCGCCTCCTACGACATCGCCATCAAGCGCGACCTCAACGGCATGCGCGCCGCGCTGAAGCAGATGCTGCCCGGCGTCCAGATCGAGGGCGTCGGCGACAGCGTCGTCCTGACCGGCACGGTGGCAAGCCCGGTCGAGGCCCAGCAGGCCGGCGACATCGCCGCCAAACTGGTCGGCAGCGCCGACAAGGTCGTCAATTCCATCGTGGTCCGCGGCCGCGACCAGGTGATGCTGAAGGTCACCGTCGCCGAAGTCCGCCGGGACGTCGTCAAGCAGCTCGGCGTCGACCTCAGCGCCAACATGAACTACGGCACCGCCGCGGTGGTCTTCAACAACGCCAACGCCTTCACCGCCAATAATGGTGCGCTCGCCCCCAACAACGGGCTAACGGGCGCAGCCCTGAACAAGCTCGGCGTGCCGACCGTCACCGCGACGCTGCGCGCGATGGAGAGCGCGGGCGTCGTCAAGACGCTGGCCGAGCCCAACCTCACCGCGATCTCGGGCGAGTCGGCGACCTTCATTTCGGGCGGCGAGTTTCCGATTCCGACCGGCGTCACCTGCCAGACGACGACGTCGGGCACGATCGGCAATTGCGTCCAGACCGTCAGCTTCAAGAAATTCGGCATTTCGCTCAACTTCACTCCGGTGGTGCTGACCGAGGGACGGATCAGCCTGAAGGTGATGACCGAGGTCTCCGAAGTCTCGATGGAAAACGCCCTGACCGGCGGTCAGAACGGCACGACCATTCCCTCGATCAAGACCCGCCGCGCCGACACCACGCTGGAGGTGCCGTCCGGCGGCTCGATCGCGATGGCCGGTTTGATCCAGGAGCAGACCAAGCAGGCCATCAACGGCATGCCCGGCGTCGATCAGATCCCGATCCTCGGCCAGCTCTTCAGGAGCCAGGACTTCGTCAACAACGAGACCGAGCTCATGGTCATCGTGACGCCCTACGTGGTGCGCGCCGTTGCACAGAAGGAGCTGTCCCGTCCCGACGACGGATTTGCCCCGGCTTCCGACGCGCAGTCGGCGCTGCTGGCGCGCGTCAATCGCATCTACGGCGTTGCCGCCCGCGGCGAGCCGATCGGCGCCACGCCGGTCAATTTCGGCTTCATCATCGACTGAGGCGCGGACCTGAAGGGGGTGGGGGATCCTATGATGACACGCAACACACAAGCCGGTCGTGCCACGACGCTGTCGCTGTTCGGCGCCCTCGTCGTCAGCGCGATCGCGCTCGGCGGCTGCAATCTGACGGGCGATGTCGTCACCGGCACGGTGCCCGACGACTACCGGCAGCGGCATCCGATCGCCGTCACCGAAGGCGAGCAATCGATCGTCGTCTTCGTCGGCCGCGCCCGCGGCAACCTCACCGAAACGCAGCGCGACGACGTCATGGGGCTGGCACGCACCTGGCGCCGCGAAGGCACCGGCGCGATTGCGATCGACGTGCCGGCCGACAGCTCGAACGCGCGCTCGGCACAGGCGGTGTATCAGGAGATCCGCGGCCTGCTGGCGTCGATGGGCGTGCCCGCCCATGCCATCACCAAGCGCCCCTATCATCTCGATGATCCGCGCGCGCTTCCGACCATTCGCTTGAGCTATCCGAAGATGGCCGCCGTCGCCGGTCCCTGCGGAGTGTGGCCGAGCGACCTCGGTCCCTCGATCTACAATCCGAGCTACAACGAGAACAAGCAGTACGACAATTTCGGCTGCGCCACGCAGCGTAACCTTGCCGCGATGGTCGCCAATCCGTCCGACCTCGAACAGCCGCGAACCGAGACCGCAGCCTATACGCCGCGCCGTACGATCGCGTTCGATAAATACCGCAAGGGTGAGTCGACCGCGACCGCCTACCCCGAAGCCGAGAAAGCCAAGCTGAGCGACGCCGCGAAATGACCGAACAGCAAGACGAGCCGCAGCACGCCAACGATTACATCGCGCCGGCGCCGCGGATTTCCGTGCAGGCCTTCTGCGCCAGCGTCGCGACCGCCGCGAACGCACGCGCGGCTGCCGACGACCGCCGGCTCGCCAAGGCTCATCTCTCGGTCCATATGGGCGGCATCGCCGCGGCGATCGACGCCTACCACAAGGCGCCGACGCCCAACGTCATTATGCTGGAGACCGAGCCGGATCACGATTTCCTCGCCGGTCTCGACGAGCTCGCCACGGTCTGCGATCCCGGCACCCGCGTCGTGGTGCTCGGCAGGCCCGGCGAGACTGCGCCGTATCGGGAATTGGTCCGGCGCGGTGTCAACGACTACGTCATCGGGCCGGTCAAGGTGCTCGACATCGTACGCTCGATCTGCAGCCTGTTCTCGGCCTCCGAAGCGGTCTCGGTCGGCCGCCTGATCGCGGTCGCGGGCGCCAAGGGCGGCGTCGGCGCCTCGACCGTTGCCCACAATGTCGCCTGGACCATCGCGCGCGACCTCGGGCTGGATTCGGTCGTCGTCGATCTCGACCTCGCCTTCGGTACCGCCGGCCTGGACTACAATCAGGACCCGGTGCAGGGCATTGCCAACGCCGTGTTCTCGCCCGAACGTCCGGACTCAGCCTTCATGGAGCGCCTGCTCGCAAAATGCGGCGATCATCTCAGCCTGCTGGCGGCGCCGGCCACCCTCGACCAGGTCTACGATTTCGGCGCCGAGGCGTTCGATGCCATCTTCGATACGATGCGCATGACGACGTCCTGCATCGTGCTCGACGTGCCGCATCAATGGACCGCCTGGACCAAACGCGTGCTGGTCGGTGCCGACGATATCCTGATCGTGGCCGAGCCCGACCTCGCCAACATGCGCAACACCAAGAACATGATTAACCTGTTGAGGACAGCGCGTCCGAACGACCGCCCGCCGCTCTACTGCCTGAACCAGGTCGGTATGTCGAAGCGCCCCGAGATCGAGGTCAAGGATTTCGCCAAGACGATCGAGAGCCAGCCGATCGCAGCGATCCCGTTCGACTGCCGGCTGTTCGGTGAAGCCGCCAACAACGGCCAGATGATCGCGGAAGTCTCCGCGCGTCACCGCACCACAAGGACTTTCCTGCAGATCGCGCAGCGCCTCACCGGCCGCCCCGATCTCGCCGAAGCCCGCGAGTCGTTCCTGTCGCCGATCCTCAAGAAGCTGCAGTCGCGCCGAAACGACGGGCGCCGGGCCGCCGGCTAGCGTTCCGCTTGAAAGCGTCCTAGTCGCGGCGACTGGCTGCGACCGGGATCTTCTCGGCGTCGGTGCGGCTCGCATCCCTGCGCGCCAACAGCCGTTTCAGCGCGGCGACGTTGGCTGAGCCCTGCTCCGGCGTCAGATCGGCCTTCATGATGGTTTCCGCCTCGGACTGGCGGCCCTGCAAACCAACCACGACGGCGAGATTGGTTCGCACCCGCATGTCGCCGGGGGCGCGCTCCCGGGCACGGCGCAGCGTCTCCTCGGCCCTCGGCAGGTCCTTCGACAGCAGGTAGGACAGGCCGATATTGGAGAGCACTGACGGATCGTCAGGCACGATCTTCAGCGCACTCGCATAATACTGCCGCGCCTCGTCGTGGCGATCGAGTTGATCGAGCACGGCGCCCTGCGCCGAGAGGATGCGCCAGTCCGGATCTTCCGGGGTATGCGCGCGCCCGAGCACGTCGAATGCCTGCTGGAAATTGCCGTTGTCGGCGAGCGCCCGGCCGTAACCTGCGAGCAGCGCCTTGTTGCTGGGTTGCGCCAGCACCGCCTGCTCCATGACGGCGACCGCCTGGGCCCGCTGGCCGGTGGCGCGTAGCGCCCGGGCGTATTTCAGCGCGGCCTCGGTGTCTTTCGGGTTGGCGCGGACGCGCTCGTGGTAGGTCGCGATGTCGCGCCGCGGATCGGCCGGGGCCGGCGTGGCCTCCGCCGTGTCGCCCAATGAGCCCGTGATGTCAGACGGGCCGGAGGTTTGACAGGCGGACAACCCGATCAGCAGGATCGCGGCAGATACCGTGCCCGCGAGACGGCGCGCGCGGCCTGAGGGTCGGGGTAATTTCTCAAACATAAAGCGAGACTCGGAACGGCGAAGGTTCCGGGATGCTCACAGCTTAACCCTAAGGTCCGGTTAAGGATGCCATCATGTCGCCGTCATCCGGCCCAGATGCGGTGCCGGACGCCTGGCGAGAAAGCAGCCAAATGACGGGTTCAGTCGACGAACTGGGCGCCGAACTCGTGCCCGATCTGCCAGGCCAGCCGACACTGACGCGGACTGCCGGTCGACAGGATGATGGTGAATTCCGGCGGGATCTCCAGATATTCGGCGATCACCTTGACGCCGCCGGCCGAAATATCGGTGATCATGCAGTCGCGTGGCAGCGACCCTGTGCCCAGTTGAATTTTGGCGACGCTCCGGCACGGGCGGCGTTCGCTCTTGCGGCGATTCATAAACATTCTGATCCCCAAGCCTTTCTGGGCAACTTCCTGACTATCGTCATACCCGGGAAAGATTGGAAACTGCCTAGCGGAACCCATCGCAATTGAGCGGTCGCGTTCGAGATTCGTTTACCCGGGGGCGCCCTCGCCGGGCCCCAGAAGCTTGCTTCAATCAAAGATTGAATAGTTGAGGATTGACGCTGTAGATCGAATGACACCCTCCCGATCGGCCGATCCACTCAGCAGCGTGCGTCGCTCCCGCCGGGCTCGCATGAGAACAAAAAGGGGTTGATCGCCAGTCGATAGACGATACCTATATCCTTTCGACTCGAATTCGCCGGGATGCCAGGAAGCATGGGAAGCATTGTTCTGCTCGATCTGATGGGGGGCGTGGCGCTCCTGCTGTGGGGCCTGCACATGGTCCATAGCGGGATTCTGCGTGCCTTCGGGCCGGATTTGCGGCTGCTGCTTGCCCGGGCGCTGCGCAACCGCTTTACCGCCCTTGGCGCCGGTCTCGGCCTGACCGCCCTGCTCCAGAGTTCGACCGCGACAGCCCTGATCACCAGTTCCTTCGCCGCCGAAGAGATCGTCAGCCTGGTGCCGGCGCTCGCGATCATGCTCGGCGCCAATATCGGCACCACGCTGATCGTGCAGGTGCTGTCGTTCAACGTCGCCGCCATCGCGCCGGTTCTGTTCATTGTCGGCCTCGTCGCGTTCCGCAGCGGGCCGCGCTCCCGGATCAAGGATCTCGGCCGCGTCTCGATCGGCCTCGGCCTGATGCTGCTGGCGCTGCACATCCTGCTCGATACGATGGCGCCCGCCGAGAATGCCCCGGGCGTGCGCGTGTTTCTGGGCGCGATCACCGGCGATCCCGTGCTCTGCATCCTGATCGGCGCCGTCGTCACCTGGCTAGTCCATTCCAGTGTCGCCAGCGTGCTGCTGGTGATGTCGCTGGCCTTTTCCCAGTTCATCTCGCCCTATGCCGCGTTCGCGCTGGTGCTCGGCGCAAATCTCGGCAGCGCCATCAATCCGTTGCTGGAGGGCGCGCGGCGCGACAATCCGGCGAGCTACCGGCTGCCGGTCGGCAACCTCGTCAACCGCGTCGTCGGCATCGTGCTGGTGGCGCCGTTCCTGCGCCCGATCACCGAGATCATCTACGCCTGGCAGCCCGATCTCGCCAAGGCGACTGCGCTGTTCCACATCGCCTTCAACGTTGCGACCGCGCTGCTGTTCATCGGCGTGCTCGATCACATGGCGCGGCTGCTCGAACGTCTGTTGCCGAAGCGAGCGCAGGAGACCGATCCATCACGGCCGCGCTATCTCGACGAGAGCGCGCTGGAGACGCCCTCACTGGCGCTGGCCGATGCCGCGCGCGAGGTGCTGCATATGGGCGATCACACCGAGGCCATGCTGCGCAAGGTGATGGCGGCGATGCTGACCAACGATCGCGCCCTGGTCGACCAGGTGTCGAAGATGGACAACACCGTCGACCGGCTGAACGAGGCGATCAAGCTTTACGTCACGAAACTCACCCGCGGCAGCCTGGACGAGCGCGAGGGTCAGCGCGCGATGGAGATCGTCGCGTTCGCGATCAATCTCGAACATATCGGCGACATCGTCGACAAGAACCTGAGCGAGCTCGCGACCAAGAAGATCAAGCATCGCCTGCAATTCTCCACCGAAGGCGCCGAGGAACTGTCGGCGTTCCACAAGCGCACGATCGACTCGCTGCGGATCGCGTTCGGCGTGTTCATGTCGGGCGACGCCAACGAGGCGCGCAAGCTGCTCACCGAAAAGGCGGCGCTGCGCGCGGCCGAATTGGCCGCCGTCGAGCGTCATCTGGAGCGCCTGCGCGAAGGCCGGCCCGAAACCATCGAGACCACTTCGCTGCATCTCGACGTGCTGCGCGACCTTCGCCGCATCCATTCGCACATCTGCTCAGTCGCCTATCCGGTGCTCGATGCCACCGGCGAGACCGCCGCCGACCGCGAGAGCACGATGGCGACGACCGACGTTGCGGCGCCCGTGCCTTCGAGCTCTCCGGGCTCCTGACCCCTGCAAGGCCCGCCACGGCGCCATGGCCTGATGCGATCTGCGCTCGCTATGTCGGCGGCCGATGTTCGGAGCCGAAACGGCGCTGTGGAAGCGCGGAGATGGCAGCGAGTTGGTTGATGCTGTCACGCTGGCGATCGAAGGCCCCAAGCAGGTCGCCTTGCAGCAGCCGGCCGCCTGACAGCTTCATCCGAAGCGGATCGACGTTGCGGCCGTTGATCCGCACCTCGTAATAGAGATGCGGTCCGGTCGAGAGACCGGTCGATCCGACAAAGGCGATCGTCTCGCCCTGACGAACGCGGTCTCCGATCTTCAGTCCGGACGGGAAGCTCGCGACGTGGGCATAGGTCGTCTCATAGCCGCGGTCGTGCCGCACGCGGATATATTTCCCGTACCCCCGTTCGTACCCTTCAGTCTCGACGACGCCGGCGCCCGCGGCCGCGATGGGCGACCCATAGGGCGCCGCATAATCGACGCCCTCATGGAAGCGGCGGTCGCCAAGGATCGGATGAATCCGCCAGCCAAAGCCGTCGCCGAGCCGCCCGCTCACGACCGGCTTGCGCAACAGGAATTTGGTGATGGACTGGCCGGTCTCGTCATAGAAATCGGAGCTGCCATCGTCCGGCGCCGTGAAGCGATAGTACCGGCGGGTCTGCCCGCCCGCCGTCAAGTCAATGAAGACCAATTCCGGCTGACCGATGTCGTTCGGCGCGTAGATGATCTCAGCCACATCGGCGTCGCCGAGCGGCTCGTCGAGATCGAAATCGCGACCACAGAGCCGCATCAGTTCAGCAACGATCCCCTGATCGACGTGGTTGGAGCGCGCAAGCGCGTTAAGGCCGTCACGGAGCGTTTCGCCCGGAACGGAATGCGTATCGATCGACTCACGCAGCGGGCTCTCGCTCCGCGAGGTGATATCCGGCTGTTCCGGCACGATCGCCTGGTATTGGCCGCCATCGGTGCGACCGACGGCGGACACATTGGAGCCGGCCCGTTCGATCGACACTTTCGCGACATGGCCGCGTGGCGAACCGGCGTCTTCGCCCTGTTCGATGACCGTGATTTTCTCGCCACCGGACAGCGTCTCTCGAGCGCCAGGCGACGGGAAAGCCGCGAGGATCGCCGGCGCGTCCTCCGCGGCCGCCGCCAGCGCCCGCAGGATGGCGGACAGCGTGTCGCCGCTTCTCGCGATAATGACATGTCGACGGTGACGCGACGACGAAGGAGACTTCGGAAGGTTGGTTACGTTGACAGCCTCACCGATCGGAGCCGGCGGATGCGGTACGTCCTCACCGTCAGCATAGGCGCTGGTGCCGCCCGGCAGTGGGCGGCGCGATGGACCCGTCCGTATGATGGCCGGCAGCTCCGACAGCAGGTCGCGTTGCGAGCCCGGTCGCGCGTCGTCCTTTTCGTCTCCCCGCGCTTCCTGTCGTGGTTCGAGATCGATCTCCGCGAGCCGCGCTGACACGCGGGTAAATCGACGGACCGCGCCGGCATCGCTCAGCTGCTCAATCTTGAGCGCAGCGGAATTGCCCTGCGAGCCGAGCCTCCGGTCGAGACGATCGCCGCGCCGCGCCTCGTCAACCACCTGCCCTGCGAAGCGCGGAAGTGACACGACCGGCGCGCTTGCGAATCGCGCGTGATCGCCAAACGCCCCGCGAAGCGCGCCAGCCAGAAGAGCGACGGCCGCGGATCCGATCAGAATCGTCCCCGTCATCCAGCGGAAACTGACGGCGCGCCGGTCAGGCAATTTGCGCTCGCCGGTCAGCGGCGGCTCGTCAAGCGACGGAACATCGCGGACGCCCGATAGACCATCCGCTTTCGTCGCTTCGTCACGGCCGGTCATCAACGCCCCTCATCCCCTGGGGCACGGTCTCGAGATACCGCCACGCCCACGGCAAGCCGTAGATGCCACGCGCCTTGGGGCGAATGTTTGACCTTGATTCAGATCCGGTCGCAATCGATCCGGGCTGACGATGACGGCAATCAGCTATCGAGCGTCTTCGACCCGCGGCCGCGGTTCTTCACGATCAGCATGATGTTGCGAATGTAGATCAGCGTGGCCAGCCCCTGCCCGATGATGATGACGGGCTCGCGCTTGGCAAGCCCGTAGATCAGCGTCATCAGGCCGCCGCCCATCGAAAAGAACCAGAACGCCATCGGCACCACGCTCTGGCCGGCGCGCTCGCTGGAAATCCACTGCACGAGGAAGCGCGCGGTGAAGAACAGTTGCGCGATCAGTCCGAACGCCAGCCAGAAGTCGAACTTGGCGATGAACACGTCGTAGAGATAGGCGCTCAGCGCCTGACCGTACTGAATCAGCATCACTTCACCTCGGTCACGCCCGGCACGCCGGCGACATCGGGCACTTCAGCGACCACTTCCGTGACGACCGGCGTCGGCTTCTTGCGGCGGATCAGCCACCACACGCCGGCGAGATCCATGATCCCGATCCAGAGCCGGTCGAAGAATCCATAGTTCGACACGCCGGAATGGCGCGGCCGGTCGACGACGTCGACATAGGCAATCGTCAGCCCCTCGCGGCGGACCAGTGCCGGAAGAAAACGGTGCAGCCCGTCGAAGTAAGGCATCGCCAGAAACACCTCGCGCGGAAACGCCTTCAGGCCGCATCCGGTGTCGCGGGTGCCGTCGCGCAGGATGATGCTGCGCACCGTGTTGGCGATGCGCGATTGCAGCTTCTTGAAGCCGGTGTCCTTGCGCCCGACGCGCTGGCCCGCGGCGAGGCCGACGCGGCCATTGCCGCTCTCGACCGCCGCGATCAGGTCCGGCAGGAAGGCGGGATTGTTCTGGCCGTCACCGTCGAGCGTCGCCACGATCGCGCCGCGCGCGGCGCGCACGCCGCTGCGCACGGCCGCCGACTGGCCCGACGAGACCGCGTGGCGGAGCTGCCGGAGATTGCGCCGCTCGACCATGACCGCGCTCAGCCGCTCGCCGGTGGCATCGGTCGAACCGTCATTGATGTAGATGATCTCGTAGGCCCAGCATCCGTCGAGCGCGGCCGCGATCTCGGCGATCAGCGGCGCGATATTGTCCGCCTCGTTGCGCACAGGCACGACGATGGAAACGGCGACCGGCGTCTGGTCGGGAGCAGGCAAATCGGCACTCGTGGTTGGTATTGTCGGCGATGGAACCAGCCCGATCCGACCGTCGGGCGACCGCTTTTATGGGGCGAAGGCGCTCCTCGCAACCCTTTTGAGACGCCCGTCCGACGGTCCTGAGAGCGCCACCACGGTGCCGTCGCGATGAATGGCAAAACCAAGGCGGCGGGCGGCGAACCAGTAGCGTACGACCATTGCGCCGATCACCCCGACCAGCGCACCGGCCACCACGTCGCTCGGATGATGCGCCAGCAGCACGAGCCGGGTCGCGGCGATGACCAGCGCATAGACCAGCATCGCGAACCGCGCGCCCGGCCACACCGCGGACACGGCAAAGGCCAGTGCGAACGCGGTGATCGAATGTCCCGACGGAAAGCTCGAATAGGCCTCGGTGCCGGCGAAATGCTGGAAGTTGAAGGCATTGGCCTTGCCGCCGACAAAGGGCCGTCCGCGGCCGACGGTCCACTTGATCAATTCGCCGACAGCGACCGAGAGCACGACCGACAGAAACAGGTATTGCAGCCTTGTCCCGAGGCCGAGCAAGGTGGCGCGCGGCACGCCGCGCAGCGCAGGCGCCGCCAACGCGACCGCGATCAGCAGCAGGCCAAGCGCGCACAGCACATACTCGTCCTTGCCGAAGTCGGTGAGCGTCTTCACCCACCAGAGACTCGGCGTGCCGCGTGGCGGCATCAGACTGATCTCGGTCACATCGAACGCATACATCAGCGTGATGATCACGGCGCCGACAATGACGACGAGCAAAAGTCCGTGGCGCGCGGAGCGGCGCGCCGCCTCGGCGCGGCGCGAATGCGACGGCGCCCGCACGAGCTGGGCGAGGGACAGCCAGACCAGCGTCAGCAATCGTCCGAAATAGTTGGCGGATTCCGGGGTCGCTGGCAGCGCCGGCATGTCATTCCGTCCCTTCGGAACGGAAGATCGCGATCGAGACCGCCTTGCCCTGCGAGATGTTGTAGCCCTCGACGCGCACCGGCGCGTTGTAGCGCAGGCCGATCGCCTCGGCGCGCTGCACGAAGGCGCGCTCCGAGCGCTGCTCGACCAGCGCGAAGCGGCAGGAGCCCTGCCCGAGGAAATCCGCGGCGCCCGATCCGTCGGTGAGCAGCGTCGAGGTATCGGTCATGAACACGAGGCTCGGCTCGTGGAAGCCGGCGGCTGCCGCCTTCGGGCCGACGCAGGTCACGTTACGCAAGGCGCGTGCGACCTCCTGGCTTGGAAATACGGTGGTGAGCCGCGGCAGCACCACGCCATAGGTGCCGGCTGCCATCAGAGCCGCGGCGACCACCGCATTGAGCAGCGAGCGCTCGGCGCGGCTGTCCTCGAACAACCACCACGCGATCAGGCCGAACACCATCGCGACGGCGAACAACGGCCAGGCCGGAAACACCGGCTGATGGATCGCCTTGATGGCGCCGACGATCACCAGCACCGCGCCGAATGCGGGGATCGCGAACCACCAGGCGGCGCCCCGCAACAGCCAGGGCGAGCGCGACAGCACGCGCCGCTCCAGCGCACCGACCGTCAGGATCGCGATCGCCGGATAGAGCGGCAGCACGTAATGCGGCAGCTTGGTCAGCACGGCCTCGAACACGATCCAGGACGGGATCAGCCAGGCCAGCAGGAACTGCGCACCGGGCTCGCGCCGCGCCCGCCAAACCGCAGGCGCCGCCATGCCGGCCAGCGGCGCACCGGGCCAGAACGTGATCCAGAACAGCAGCAGATAGACTCCAGGCGGCGCGCCGTGGGATTCCTGTGCACCGAGCTTGCTCAGCATGTCGCCGCCGACCGAGTCGGCAAAGAAGGTCTCGCCGGCGCGCAGGAAGATCAGCACGAACCACGGCAGCACCAGCACCAGGGTCCACATCAGGCCCCAGACCGGGCGCATGCGCCAGAACCATGCAGCCGATCGGTCAAGAATCGCTAGCCCCGCCATCGCAAGGCCGACGAACATCAGGATCAGCGGTCCCTTGAGCAGGATGCCGACCGCCAGCGCCGTCCAGAAGACCGCCGGCGGGACCCATGACGGGTGCGCGGGGTCCTCGCCGCGCTGCCACGACAGATAGACCCGCGCCATCGCGCCCATCGCCGCGGTGACCGTCAGCAGCAGCATCGCATCGGTCTTGGCGAGCCGCGCTTCGACCCCGAGCAGCACACAACTTGCCATCATCAGGGCGGCCAGCACGGCCCCCTGCCGCGTCACGAAGGCAAGCGCCGTCCAATAGGTCAGCAAAACGGCGCCGATGGCGCCGATCAGGGACGGCAGGCGGTACACCCAGATGCGGACCTGGGCGCGCGGCACCCCGAGCGCGGAGACGGTCTTCAGCGCAGCCGCCTGCATCCAGTAGATGCCGACCGGTTTCTTGTAACGGACGTCATCCTGGAAGCGGATGTCGACGAAATCGCCGCTCTCGACCATCTGCTTGGTCGCCTGGGCAAAGCGGACCTCGTCACGGTCGATCGGCGGGATGGTGAAGAAGCCCGGCAGGAACAGCACCAGGCAGGTCAGCGTCAGCAACAGGATCGAACGCCATTGGCTGGCCGTTGCGAACTCGAACGCCATGAACAGCCTGCGGCTCGAATGCGCAGGTTTTACAGACTGTTGCCCTGCTCCGAAGCGCCGGGGTTGGAGGCCATCCACCATGGGTTTCGCATACGATGAAACCGCAGCGCAAACAACTGTGCTGTTCCGCTTTCCGACCGTGCCGGTCCGCTTTCCCGTGCGATCATTGCACGCGGATCACAACGGTATCCGCGGCACCCGTGGCGTCGATCACGGTGAGCCGGGCGAAGCCCGGCCACGGCGGGTCGATCAGGCGCTGGCGCCGGCTGTCGATGTCCCCGGCTGAGACACCATTCACGAGCACCGTCAGCGGCAGCACCCCGCCGGCAACCTTGACCGGCATCGGCGCATTGCGGCCGTCCTCGGAATGATCGACATCGATGCGCGAGCCGTTCAGCGGAAACTGGATATGCGGCGCCTGGTCGCTGCCGCTGCGGACCAGTTCGCCGAGCGGCCGGAAGCGGCGCAGCGGCGGCGGCAGTTTCGCGTTGGAGGCGACCAGAACGCCGCGTGGCGGCTTCGGCAATGCCGCCGGGATTTTGCCGGTGCGCGCAAAGGCGTCGAACAGGATGGGTGCCGCGGCCGTACGGCCGACCAGACCCGGCACCGGCGCTCCGTCGGGTCGGCCGACCCAGACGCCGATCGTGACGCGGCCGTCGAAGCCGACCGACCAGGCATCGCGATAGCCGTAGCTGGTACCGGTCTTGAACGCGATCCGGTTGTGCACGCCGTTCTCCGGCGGCGGCGTGCCGAGCAGGACGTTGCCGACCTGCCAGGCCGCAGCCTGATCCATCAGCCGCATCGTGTCGCGGCCGTCATTGGCCTGCATGATCTCGCGCAGCGGCTTG
Source organism: Bradyrhizobium sp. Pha-3 (assembly GCF_042258325.1). NCBI lineage: Bacteria > Pseudomonadati > Pseudomonadota > Alphaproteobacteria > Hyphomicrobiales > Nitrobacteraceae > Bradyrhizobium > Bradyrhizobium sp. Pha-3. Next base: position 4,904,567 of record NZ_CP170151.1, read on the forward strand.
GTCGCGCCAAGCCGCGCCAGGCCGGAATAGAGCTGGGCGAGATCCTGCAACGTGATGCCGACACCGCCGAGACCCATCGCAAGGCCCGGTGCCTCGTCCTTCGGCAGCACGAGACTGGTGCCGGCCTGCTTCAGCCGCGACGACAGCCGGCTGGCACCGACGCGGTCGAGCAGCGCGATAGCCGGCACGTTCAGCGACAATTGCAGCGCCTTGCGGATCGGCACCGTGCCCTGGAACGTCATGTCGAAATTTTCCGGCGCGTAGGTGCCGAAGCGGATCGGGCGATCCTCGATGAGGCTGTCGGGATGGACAAAGCCATCCTCGAATGCGAGCCCATAGATGAACGGCTTCAAGGTCGAGCCCGGCGAGCGCACCGCGCGCGTCATGTCGACCTGCCCGGCCCGCCGCTCGTCGAAATAATCCGCCGAGCCGACGCGCGCGAGCACGTCGCCCGTCTCATTGTCGACCACGACGATCGCGACCGAGACGTCAGGCCCCTGCGCGATGGCGCGGTCGCGCGCCAGCGCCTCCAGGTTCCGTTGCAGCGTGGCGTCGAGTGTCAGCTTGATGACGGGCGCATCCTTCATCGTCGCGATCGCCTGATCGGACGAATGCGGCGCCAGGATCGGAATCTGCTTGCGCATCTTCGCCACCGCCGTCGCCGTGGCCTGCGCGGCATCGTCTTTCGACACCACGCCATCCTCGACCATGCGCTCGAGCACGCGGTCGCGGGCGGCGTGGGCCGCGTCTGGATAACGGTCGAGCCGCCGCCGCTCCGGCGATTGCGGCAGCGCCACCAGCAGCGCGGCTTCGGCGAGCGACAGCCGCTTCGGCTCCTTGCCGAAATAGGCGATCGAGGCGGCGCGGATGCCCTCGAGATTGCCGCCGAACGGCGCCAGCGCAAGATAGAGATCGAGGATCTGGTCTTTCGAAAGCTGCCGCTCCAGTTCGACCGCGCGCACCATCTGCCGCAGCTTTGCGTAGACCGAGCGCTGCTGGCGCGGCTCGATCAGCCGCGCCAGCTGCATCGTGATCGTCGAACCGCCCGAGACGATATGGCCGCTCGTGAGCAGCTGGAATGCGGCGCGCGACAGCGCCAGCGGATCGATGCCGTGATGCTCATAGAAGCGTTTGTCCTCATAGGCGAACAAGAGCTTCAGATAGGTGGGATCGACGGACGTCTTCGCGTCGACCGGCAGCCGCCAGCGCCCGTCCGCCATCGCATAGGCGCGTAACAGCTTGCCGTTGCGATCGATCACCGTGGTCGAGACCTGCTGGGCCTTGTCGAGCGGCAGCGGCCCGAGCGACACGACCCAGGCGGCGAATGCGCCGGCTGCGCTCAGCGTCGCGACGGCACAGATCGCAAGGACCGACTTGATCCGTGGCCAGCGCGATCCGCGTACCGGTGCTGTCCTCAACGTTCCACTCATTTCGCCGGCTTCACCTCAACCGCACCGGTGCCGCTGCGGCCATAGCGCGAGGGATTGTACATGTCCTCGACATAGGCCTGCGGCAGCACATATTTGCCCGGCGACACCGCGCGCACGACATAGGCAACCGTGAACACCGATTTGTCGTTGGCGCCCCGGTCGATCGCCGCCGTGAAGCGGTCATCGCGGAACTCGGTGTTCTTCGGCTCGACGCCGTCCTCGATCCACGCGAGCGTGCCGGAATCCCCCGATGACACCAGGTTCGGGTTGTCGATCTCGAGCCCGGCCGGCAGATAGTCGGCCACCATGATGTGCCCAAACTCCGGCTTTGCTTCCGTGACCTTCAGGACAACCGCGAAGCGGTCATTCTGTTTCGCCTTGGCGACATCGGCCGGCTTGCCATCGAGCGTGAAATAGCTGCGCTCGATCTTGAAACCGTTGGAGGCCGCCGGCTCCGGCGTGACCGGCGAGCCCGACACCGAGATCACCGCCTGCACCGGTGCGTCTCCGGTATTGGTGATCCTGAGCGGCTGGCCGGTCATCTCCTCGGCCTTATAGCTGCGATAGACCGCGGTCTTGACCGGCTGGCCGTTGATATCGAGCGCCAGCGTTTCCTTGGCGAGCGCCCGCGCCGCCAGCACCATCCACGCATTTTCCTGCGTCGAGGTGTAGGGCGACAGTCCCCGCGCCGCCTCGACCCGCAGCACGGCCTGCGTCAGCGTGGTGCGTGGCGCATTGCCCTCGCCGGCGAGCGAGACCAGCGCAGCAGCGTCGCGCAATGCCGAGCCGTAGTCGACCCGGCCGAACTCGATCACGGGTTTCGGGTTCAGCGCATCGAGCGCGGCACCATAGACCCGCTCGGCCCTCGCCTTGTCGCCCACCAGCGCAAGCGCAGCGGCAAGCTGGGCCTTGGAGATCGGCGTCGCCAGGTTGTTCAGCTTGGTGTCGGCGAGATAGCGCAGATCACCGATCGGTGCTGCGCCGTTGCGCGCGAGCACGTAGAGGCCGTAGGCCAGATCGCGGCCGCCGTCCTTCTCCGGCTCGTTGGCATTGACCACCGAGTTCCTGACGCGGTCGAGCGCGCTCTTGAACAGCACGTCCGGCACCGCAAAGCCCTTTTCGCGGGCCCGGGTCAGGAAGTCTGTGACGTAGGCATCGAGCCAGGCGTCGTCGCCGCCCGCCGACCACAGGCCAAACGAGCCGTTGGACCCTTGTCGAGCGAGGAGCCGTTCGATCGCGTCGCGGATGCGCTGGTCGACCGCGGTGTCCATCGCGAGATGGGCGCCGGCGGCGAGATCGTTGACATAGAGCAGCGGCAGCGCGCGGCTCGTGATCTGCTCGGAGCAGCCATAGGGATAGCGATCGAGCGCCTTCAGAATGCTCGCGGCATCGAGCGCGGTCGACAGGCTCGCCGAGACCGACACGCTGCCGGTGCCCGGCACGAGATCGGAGAACATGTCCGAGGTCAGTGCCAGGCTCTCGCCCTTCGCCAGCGTGCGGATCGAGCGGCGCGCCAGGACCTGGGTCGCCGGCTTGACGTCGAGCGCATAATGCCGCGCCAGCGTCAGCCCGTTCGGCCCGGAGATGTCGACGTCGAACTCGGCACGTCCGGCGCCGCCGGCCTCAAGACCCAGCGACAGCGAGGAGCGCTGCTTGGCGGCGAGCTTCACGGTCGTGGTCGAATTGCCCGAAGCCTTGATCGGGCCGCTCGCCTTGACGCTGATGGCGTAGTTGCCCGCTGCACCCTCGACATTGTCGATATCCATGCTGATGGTGCCCCTGTCACCGGTCAGCAAGAAGCGCGGCAATGTCGCGGTCACCACCACGGGATCGCGCACGATCACGTCGACATTGGCGCGGCCAACCTTGGTTGCGCTCCACGCCACCGCCATCACCCGCGCGGTGCCGGCAAATTCCGGGATGTCGAAGCTCACCTCGGCAGTCCCATCAGGCCCGACCGTGACGATGCCGGAATAGAGCGCCAGCGGCTTCTGCGTCGGCGGCGAGCCCTGCAGCTCGGCGCCGGCGGAGTCGCCGCCGCTGCGGATCTGGCCGCGGGTGCCCTGCATGCCGTCGATCAGCTGGCCGTAGAGGTCGCGGATCTCGGCGGTCAGGCGGCGCTGGCCGAGATAGTAATCATCCGGCGCCGGCGGCTTGTAATTGGTCAAATTGAGAATGCCGACATCGACCGCGGCCAGCACCACCTTGGCATCCTCGCCGGGATTGAGGCCGCCGAGCTTGACCGGAATCTTCAGCGTCGAGCCCGGCCGCACCAAGGCGGGCGGCGACAGTTCGACGGCAAGCGTGCGCGCCTTCTTGTCGATGCCGAACCATTTCAGCCCGATCGCGCGGCCGGGCATGCGCCCGGCGGCGACATCGAGCGGACGACGCAGCGTCGTCATGACATAGGCGCCGGTGCCCCAATCCTTTCCGACCGGGAGCCTGACCTGCTGGGTGCCCTCCGTGACGTCGACGCTTTGGGTGGTCAGCAGGCGGTCGCCAAGCACGTAGACCGTCAGCTTGCCGGCGGTGCGCGCATTGACTGACACCGTCATGGTGTCGCCGGATTGATATTCGGGCTTGTCGATCGAGGTTTCCAGTAGATCGGGCGTGTCGGCGCTGCCGTCGGAATACCAGCCGACGTCGAACTGCACCGAGGTGACGGGCCCGTCGGCGTCGGTCGATTTCACGTCGAGCCGGTAGCGGCCGGGCTGCGGCTGGAAGGTCAGGCGCATCGGCTTGTCGGCGGCAAGGTTGACGTCGCCATCGGCAACGCGGCGAGTCGACTTGACCGGCTCATACTGCCAGGACGAGTTCTGCCGGTACCACTGATAACGCGACTCCAGCTTCAACAGCTCGTAGCGCAGCCCGTTGCGCGGCAGCTGCTTGCCGTCGGGCGCGACGAACACGACGTCGAACTCGGCCTTGTCGCCCTCGGCCACGCTCTTGTCGCCGAACAGCGGCTTGACGCCGATCAGCGAGGCCACTGGGGCCACCGGCAGTACGATCTTGCGCTCCACCGAGCGTCCGCCGGTCTCCGCCATGCGGATGTAGATCTGGGCCTCCTGCGGCCGGGTCGAGGTCGGCACCTTCTCGAGCTTCACCGGGAACGTCGCCGCGCCGTTGGCATCGGCCTCCGGCAGGTCCTCGATCGGGGTCCGCTCGTTGCTCGCAGTCTGCTCGTCGTCGACGCCGAACTGATAGCCGGCATAACCGGGCCGGCCGTTCGCCGCGGGCGCCACCAGCATGTCGCCCTCGAGCTGCAGGCCCGAGGCCGGCGCGCCGTAGAGGAAGTGGCCGGAAACCTGAAGTTCCACTGGAACTTCGGCTTTGATCACCTTCTCCTTGCTGGTCAGATCGAATTCGACCCGTTCGGGGATGTAATCCTCGACCATGAAGGTGGTCTCGCCGACCGACGAGCCCTTCGGATCGGTAAAGACGCGGGCGCGCCAGGTGCCGGTCGGCACCGCAGAGTTCAACGCCACCGCCAGCATCCGGCCGCCGGCGCCCTGGTCGGGTAGCACGGCGCGGCGGAATTCGACGCCGTCGGGGCGCTCGATCACCATGGTCAGCGGCGTCCCGGTCAGGGCATTGCCCTGCCCGTCGCGCAGCAGCGCGATCAGATAGACGGTCTCGTTGGAGCGGTAGACGCCACGCTCGGCGTAGACGAAGGCGTCCGCGCCGGCCGGGATCGCCCGGCCCGCGACGCCGCGGTCGGTGAGGTCGAACGCATTGGTCTTCAGGCTCAGGAAGGCGTAGTCGGCCTTCTCCCCCATGACAGTCAGAAGCGCCGGCGACAACCCGCCCTCGCCGCGGGCCAAGCCTTGCTCGAACAGCACGTGGCCGGCCGCATCGGTCTTGCGGGTGGCCAGGATCTCGTTGTTGCGGGCGACCAGCTTCACGTCGGCGTTGGCAACCGGTTCGGTGGAAGCCAGTGAGTTGACGAAGACGTGGATACCGTCATTGCCGGAGAAGGCCGACAGGCCCATGTCCGAGACGATGAACCATTGCGTCGCCAGCGTGCCGTCGTCGTCGGTGCCCGGCCCCTTGGCCGCGGCGGTCATGACATAGACACCGGGTTGCAGGTCGCCAAGCGCCTGGTCGACCGGAAAGGCCGTAACGACGTCCTGGTTCAGCGTGGTCGCTGTCGCAAGCTCGCCGGACCACACCTTGACGCCGCGCTGGTCGCCGAGATCGGAGAGCTGGTAGCGGCTCAGCGTGCTCTGGAAGTCGCTGTCGATCACCGTGTTGATCAGGTTGCGGTCGCCGATCCGGAAGACGTCGACCTTGACCGCCGGCGTGTTGACGCTGACCACCGGGATACCGCGCTGTCCGGTCCGCGGCAGCACATAGGCCCGCCCGGTGAACCGCACGAACGGCTTGCGGTCGCGGACATAGATGTTGAACTCGGCCGATTTCGGCAGGGTCTCCTTGACAGTCGAAGGCAGGCCGGCGCGCAGATTGATGTTGTAACGCTCGCCGTGCTTCAGCCCGTCGACGCAGAGCTGCTGGCCTTCCGCCGACAAGGCCGGCTTGTCGGTGCCGGCGAGCGCCAGATAGGGCGCGAAGTCGACGCGCTTGGCGAGCTCCTCTGAGAACTGGAAGCAGGCCCGCGGCGACGCCGCGTCGGAATCGACGGTATAATCGAGCAGCCGGAAGCCGTGCTCGTCGCGCATCTTCTCGTACTGGCCGCGGACATCGGCGACCTCGCGCATGTCGAGCGACAGCCGCAGGCTGTCCAGCGCCGGGCGCCACAGCTTGCGCTCGGCAAGCGCCTTGCCGAGCACGGCCAGTGCGTCAGCCTCCTCGCCCGCATTGCCGGCGCGCTGATAGGCGATGTAGGCGGCGGTGGAGGCGCGCTCCATCAGGAACGTCTGTTCGCTTGAGCTCGGCGACCGGATCTGGAAGATCGTCCTGGCGAGGCGCAGCCAGTTGGCGCCGTCCTCCGGCGTGGTCGCCGCGATCTGGCCGAGGATCTGCAGCCCGCCGCGGAAATCATTGCGCCTGAAGGCGGCGTCGGCGTCGGTGCGCAGGGTTGCGGCCGATTTGTTGACCGCGCCGGCCTCGCTCTTGATCTGGGCTTCCAGCTTGATCGCGGAATCGGCGAGATCGTCGCGCCTGAAGGCCTTGTCCGCGGCCTGAGCGCTCACCAGGGCGAGCACCAGCGTGGCGCATATCGTGGCGGCACGAACCAATCCGATCATGATGGAGCTCCTGAACGCCCCCGCGGTCGAACGCCGCGTTGGGGCCAAAAGTGCGCGAAAAGGTGACGGAGTGAAGGCGCGGACATGAACGGACGAAAACGTCGCAGATCGCATTGCCGACATTCCTTTGACCAGCCCCCGGCGGCAGCATCGTGCGGCGCGGCGGGCTGGACAGGCCAACGCAGGGCGGGTCCCTGCTCGCCTTTGTCGCTCGACCACAAAAATCGGTTCGGCCGGACTTGGCGGAAAGGCGGATTTTTCATATTGGCGGTGCTACAAGGCCGCCACGGTCCCGTAGCTCAACTGGATAGAGTAGCGGATTTCTACTCCGCGGGTTGCAGGTTCGAATCCTGCCGGGATCGCCACCCTGCTCCCTCCAATGAAACCATTTTCTGGAAGCCGCGAAGCCGGCCGGAAACAAAGGCGGCGTAGCGTCCCATCATTGGACCAAAGGGGATTCGGTCATGTGGGATTTCATCAACGAATTGTATCGGGATTTTTGCCTCGCTCGCCTGCAGGAGATGCGGAAGCTGGAGCACCATAGCTGATCGGGCGGAGCATCGGTGGCGATCAGCCGTTCTCGCGCGGCGGCGTGGATCACCCTGACAATCGGACCTTCGCCAGCGCACAAGCAGCCAACATCAGTCCATCACGGGACGCCAGTCCCCGTATGACTACGGGGGCGCTCGAACCTTGGCGCCGGTTTTGCAGACACAAACATGACTGGGATTGCGGGCCCAGATTGGAACAGGGCGCTGCCGGGACAATGCATTTCGAGCCCGGCGGCGTAATTTTTCGGGACAGGCTCACCGCCGTAATCCGAACGCCTTGGCGTCATTGCCAGGACCGGTCGCGTTACTTCGCCGCGGCCTCTCCTGCCTGGAAATCGAGCACGCTCGTTCGACGTCGATAGACCCACCATCGAAGCGTCAGCCTGGACGGCGATGAAAAAGTATCGCCGTTGGTTGATCGTCGTCTTCCTGGCCGGTCGCTCGCGAACGTCGACCGTCGGCAGCAATCAAACCAATCTCTAAGGCTCTCTTAACCACAAGCGAAGGCCGAACGCGGGGTCGTGGGCCGATTGCGCGCCGATCCGCGTTGTCCGGCACCATGCGTATGACAAGCCGTTCGATCGCCTCTGCTCTGTGTGGTACGGCGATTCTCGCCGCGCCGCTCGCAGCCGCCAATGCGCAGCAGGTGCAGGCCGGAACGCTTGAGTGTCGTGGTGGCCCCGATACCGGGTTCGTCGTAGGTCCGGTGACCAACCTCAATTGCGTGCTGCACGTCGATAGCACGCCGGACAGTCGTTATGTCGCAGCCATCCGCAACCTCGGCGTTTTGATCGGAGATCAAGAAGTCGCCATGACCTGGAAGGTGATGGCGCCCGTGCCGTGGCTTGGAAGCGACGATCTCGCCGGCGGTTACGCCCATGCCGACGGCGCCGGCGTCAACGTTCTCGCCGGCGGCTCGAATACGCCGATCACGCTGCATCCGTTGAACGAGCAGAACGCCCCCTCAACGCCGCCCCTGAAAATCGAGAACCTCGAGATTCGGCCGGTGGACCGCTGACCCCGAGCACAGCTAGGTGATAGCCCGCGCGGTCGCCAGAATGCACAACGCCGTCCGCTTGAAATACATGCGAACGGCGTTGGCCCTAGCCCCAGGAAGGTGATGCAAAATCCTGACAGCTCTAAGAATGCACACTTTGTGCCAGCGGCGCATGTCCCAAATTGGCTATCACGCGGCATGGCCCAAATGGGCCATTTGGAAACACAGAAACGAAGATAAGTTAGGCACCGAGGCGCCGGCGACGGTGCCTCACGACCAAAGTGTCTACTTGGCCTCAGCGTGGCCCACGCGCTGAGGCCTTTCTTTTTTGATGTTCGCCGTGTGCCGTGAAATCAGTCGCCGTCTTTATCATTCAGCGCACGAAACGATTCCGTAGTTCTCCGTGCGTGAACAAAGTTCCGACGGCGATTGAGAGACCGATCGCTTTCTGTTCGTGCGTTGCAGGTTCCAACATATGCCGCGAGCGCCGGCAGCGCGCTTCGCAATTTCTTAATCCAAAAGTGCGTTCTTTAGGGGATTGTGAGTGCCCGCCTCGGTCGTCGATATAGCAGGGACCGCGATGGACGATTCCGAGATCGTCCTTTTTCCTCGATGAGGATTCGCACGACTAAAAACATCAAGCGAGCGACGCGGACACACGGCGCACAGCGATCACGCCGCGAGAGTCTCACCTTGGTTTGCTCGGTCGATGCGCCATTCCCATATACACCCCACCGGCTTTCAACTCCGCCAGCATCTGGTCGATCCGCTTGCGCCGTGTTGCAGCTCGCACGCTGCGGCCGATCCAGTGCAGATAGTCGTTGCGCTGATAGGGCGGGCGCGCCTTGAACGCCTGCATCAGTCCGGTCGCATCGAGCTCGCGACGGATGCTCGCCGGCATCGCCGCGCGCGGTCGCTTCAACGTCACGCCGCTCTCCAGTCGCCGGATCAGGACCGCCGCTTGGCTTCGACGTAACGCTTGAAGTTATCCAGGATCGCCTGCCAACCGCCGCGCTGCTGCTCGACCGAATGGGTATCCTCGCTGTCGAAGCTGACCTGCACCCTGACGCCGCCGGTCTCCGGCGTGAATGCGACCTGCGCGCTGCGATCGCCGAACGAATATTCGAGCAGACGGGGCTCCTCGACCCTGGTGTAGGTGCCGGCGAAATCGAACCCCATGCTGCCGTCCTTGGCTTCCATCCGCGACGAGAAGGCGCCGCCGGTGCGCAGGTCGACGGTCGCGGCGGTCGTGTGCCAATCGTCGGAAGCCGCGTTCCACTGCTTGATGTCGTCAGGCGTCGTGTAGGCGCGCCAGACATCCGCGATCGGCGCGGCAACGGTCGTTTCGACGGCAATCCTCATATCTATTCCCTCGTCGCGATGGAGTGAAACCGACGCGCTTCCCGGGCGGCGCCGGACCGCGGCCATTCTATTAGGGCCATAGATGCCTTCGTCAAATGACAACGGTCGGACCACCGGGAACATGAGGAGACCGGAGACGCCATTCAACCAACCAAATGGTGCGTGGCCGCCACAAGAATTTCGTCAGGAATGACCGTGTATGGAAGACGGGTCCAATGCCCGGAGAGCGCGTCATGCGGAACCTGAACACCGTCCTGAGCAAGCTGAACGACCGCCTGCTGCGGCTGGAGGGCGAACTGTTCGTGCTGCGATCGATCGCGCGCGCCGCCCTCACCGCCGGCGACGAGTCCGCCGTCCGCACCCGCAAGCTGCTCGAAGGCGCCAAGCTCGCGCTGTCAGACGAAGCCGAACGGCCGCTGGACGCCGCGACCGGGAAATACGTCGCGGCCGCGATCGCCATGGTCGAAGAGCTGCTTGAGAATCCCCGCGAGGCGGCGCCGCTGTTCAGGGTGATCGACGGCGGCAAGCGGGACGATTAGCGCGCTTGCCAAAAGCACCGCGCCTAGCCGGCGCCCTGCACGGCCCTGTCATACGCCTCGATCGTCACCCTTGCCCTGACCGAAATATCCGCGGCCGTCATGCCCGGCTTGTAGAGGCTGCTGCCGAGACCGAAGGCGCGAATGCCCGCCTTCACATACTCGGCGAAATTCTGGTCCGAGACGCCGCCGACCGCGGCGACCATCACATCCGGTGGCAGCACGGCGCGGATCGCGGTGATGCCGGCGGCGCCGAGCACGCTGGCTGGAAAGAATTTCAGGCTCGACGCCCCCGCGCGCGCGGCGAGCAGCGCTTCCGTCGGCGAGAACACGCCGGGCATCGTGATCATCGCATGGTCCCGCGCCCGCGCCAGCACCTCGACGTCGACATTCGGCGACACCATGAGGCGGCCGCCGACATCGTGCAGGCGATCGACGTCTGCTGCAGTCAGAACCGTGCCGGCGCCGATCAGAACATCGGCCGGCGCGCGCTTCGCCGCGATCTCGATCGAGCGGAACGGCTCGGGCGAGTTCAGCGGAATCTCGATCGCGGTCATGCCGGCGTCGAGCAGCGCGCTGACGATGCCCAGCACCTCGTCCGGCTTGACGCCGCGCAGGATCGCGACCAGCGGTCGCTTCATCGGCGGAAACGGAATGCTCATGCGTTGATCCCTCGCTTCTTCCAGATCGCCGCCGCCGCGCCGGCGAGACCACGGCGAACCGCCTCCTCCGCATCCACGGCATCGAGCGGAATCGAAAGGCATTCGAGCGCCATCTGAAAGAGCCGCTGCAACCGGCCCGAGGCGATCAGCGTAACCGGCGCTCCCTGCTTTCGCTCCGCAAGGCCCGCCGCCAGTTCGACGCCGATCAGCGTACCCGAGATCGTCTCACGCGCGGCCTGTGCGCTGCCGCCGAACAGCAGTTGCCGCGATCGCACGCGAAACAGTAGATTGGCCGATAGCGCCGGCGCCGCGAATGCCTCCGCGACGGCCGCGCGGAACGCATCGCCGTCAACCGCCTCCTCTGCGCCGGCGACGGCGTGCGACAGGATGGTGTCGCGCGCAATCGCGCTGAACAACTCTCCGGTCATGAAGGTCGCAAAGCGCTCGACCGTTCCACCGCGGACCCTGACCCATTTGGAATGCGTTCCCGGCATGCAGACGAGCGCCTCGCCCGGCGCGTTCAAGCCGAGCGCCCCCAGCAGCTGGGTCTCCTCGCCCCGCATGACGTCAGGTGCGGCGATATCACGCTGCGCAATCCCAGGCAGGATACGGATATCGCGCGGCTGCCCGCTGACCACGACGGCGCCCTTGAGGATGTCCGACAGATCCGCCGGCGTATCGATATAGCCGGCCTCGACCCAGCCCTGCCGCGCGCCCGCCATGCCGCAGATCACGACCGGCAGGTCGGCCGCCGCGCCCAGCGCATCGAGATGCGATTGCAGCACGGCCGCAAACCCGGTCCTGGCGGCCGCGGTCATGCCTTCATCGCTGCGCCGCTCACCGAGCACCTTGCCGCTGGCGCTCATCAGCCAAAGCCGGAAGCTGCTGGTGCCCCAGTCGACCGCGACATAGGAAAGTCCGCTCATCGCGCCCTGTTCCACGCTCTCAGTATCCGGCGCGCCGACGGCGCCGCTGCCCAGACGCGATAAAGGCGATCATCGCGCCACGCAAGGCGGCCCGCTGGCGTGACGTCACGAGGCCTCGCCTGGCATCAGATGCGCGGCTGCGACTACCGCGCGCCCTTCAGCGTGCAGGAGGTCGTGCAGGTCGTGACGTTGCCGCGGTCACATTTGATGCAGGCGTTGACGCACTGATCCATGACCTTGGGATTGTACTGACTGTAAAGATTGGCCGCACAGCTGTTGGTCGATCCCGTGACCTCCGGGTCGGACCAGCAACCGGACAGTAAAAATGCTGCGGCACTCAAAATGGCGACCTTGCGCATAAGGCCTCCTGCCACGCTCTATCCGAGTAACCTTGATCGGTTAGGTTAAATTCTGGTTTCAATTGCGACCTTATTCGGAAGCAGTATTGCTTATCCACCGGACATTTCCCCAAGGTCCGGGCCCACACCGGCAAGGCCGTCAGGCGACCCCGCCTGGCGGCTTTGTTGCCCAGCAATGCACAAGGATACCAACAAGATGGCCCGAAAGCCGCGGTGGTCGTTCAAGGAGGACCGACGACTGATGGAACTGGCACGCTCCTCAAAGTCGCTGGAGGAGGTCGTGAAGGCGACCGGCCGCTCGCCGGAACGGATCAAGAAGATGGCCATGCGCCTCGGCCTGTCGATCAAGCCGCGCGGTACCACCAAGAAATAACCTGAAATGCGGCCGCTGCGGCGGCCCGGCCGGCCGGCGCGCCTTCCAGCGAAATCGGCACCGCCTCGCGTGCGGACAACGCGCCAGAAAAAGATATCTAGAGCTCCGGCGGACAATCGTCCTTCGCCCGCACCGGGATCGCCTTGACCTCGCCCTGCGGCTTGGCCTCAGCCTCCGCCTCGGTCGCCCGGGTGCAGGTGGTCAGCACGAAGGCGACCCGGCTGCATTGCCATTCCGGCCCGAGCGCCGCATTCGACACCGGCTCGGGCGACGCCAGCGCCAGGGATAGATACGCCACCAAAACGGCACCCGCCGCGCCTGCGGCAGCCAGCGCCGCGCCCTTTCCGGACCACAGCTTGGACATCATGGCCTTGGTTCCCGCCGATCTCCGGGAGTGAGGCAGCCCGCCTGTCCGCGTGTGATCGGAATCACAACCGGGATCAAACAGTTCAGCCCGAGTCTTTGGGCTTGATGTGGGATCGATATTGCACTGCCGCAAGACGGGGTCAGCGCGCCGGCTCGATCACATTACAGTTGGTCCGGCCCGACATCAGGCAGTCCTGCATCTTGCTCGCCGCCGTCAGGTCATGCGCGAGCCAGAGGCCGACCGCGAGCATGACCGCTGCGACCAGCAGTCCGATCAGCGCGCCCCTCCTGCTGCCTCCGTCGTCGGATTCGCTCATGCCAGCTTCGGTTCCCGATTGCCACGGTCCGCATCATGACCCTTTGCACGGTTGCGTGCGATCAATTCTGCAACAGTCGCACTACGAAATGCACGGCCGCAGCCGTCGGCACCGCAATTCCGTTGCGCGCCAGGGGCGACTCGCGAAAGAGTACTCGCTGAAGTGGAGCGCGTGTGCGGGGCGTGCCGATGAGCGAACAAGAAGCGACGACGTACGACTATCAGCGTTACAGGCAGTTGCTCTCGGAGGCTGTCGATGAGAGCAGCAGGCTGCAGCTGATCAGCCTCCTGATCACCGAAAAGGCGCGCGACAGGCTGGAAGCCCAGCGCGCCTCGGACCGGAGCGCGATGACCGCCGAGACGGTTGCCAAGGTCCTGGGTAACGGACGACGCGAGCACCTCCAGCGCGGCTGAACTTTTCAACAGCCCTTGTTCAACAGCCCTTGGTGACCGGCCACTCACCACGCGCCCGCGGGGCGAACGATGGCCACTTGACGTTGGCTCATATCTCCCTTGCTCCACAGCCCTCCGTTCGCCACTGGCAATTTCGTCGCCATTCACTTATTGAAACGCCGAACCAACCCCATCCATCACCCGAACAGAAAGCAGCAAGGCTTCCTCTATGAGTGGCTTCAAGGAACCGGGTTTTGCCGACCGCCAGAAAGCGGCCCTGCAGGCGCGGCAAAACCTCCTCAACAAGTTTCGCTCCCAGCCGGGAGCTGACGATCCCGCTGTGAAGGCACGTGCCGAGGAGCGCGCGGCGATCGCCGACCGCCGCGCCAAGGCCAAGGAAACCCGTGAGGCCGAAAAGGCCGAGCAGAAGCGCCGCGAGGAAGAGGCCGCAGCCGCCGAGGCCGCCCGCATTGCGCGCGAGAAGGAAGAGGAAACCGCCCGCGAGGAGGCGCTGCTCGCCGAGCAGAAGGCCAAGCGCGATGCCCGCTACGCGGCACGCAAGGAGCGCGGCAAGAAGAAGCGCTAAGGCGCAATCAGGCCCGCCAGAGCGGCGGGCCTGCGGACAGCGGGCGATGACGGCAGTCAGTTCTTCTTCATGCCGTCGTCTTTCTTCATCATCCCGCCGCCGTCCTTCTTCATGGCGTCGTCCTTCTTCATCATGCCACCGTCCTTCTTCATGGCATCCTTGGACATCGTGTCTTCCTTCTTCATCGCGTCATCCTTGCCCATCTTGTCCTGAGCGAAGGCGGCGGGCGCCAGCGCCAGGCTGAACGAGAGCAGCGCGGCGGAAAGGCCGAGGCGGGTCTTGGTGGTCATGGTGATGATCCCTTGTGTGGTCGAATGTGAGCGCGACGACTTGCCGCTCTCTGCTCGACGCACTTGCGCCGGCCGTCGTTACCTCCAATAACGAATTCTTGAAGCAGCACGGCTGCGGTCGGCTGGTCGCGCGACGGTTGCGTGACGACGCGGCGTCACCGCGCATCAGTGTGCGCCGCAACAACGGCAAGGCTTGAATGTCAGGACTTGAACGTCAGGACTTGCAGCCCCGTATCGGCTCGCACTATCAGGGCGCCTCGAACTATCAGACTAGAGAATATTCACGCGAAGACCGGCTAAGCTAAAACTCCGCGCCGGCCTAACAGCCACTCAAGAAGCTCTCAGGGGAGAACAATGCTTACACGCCGCCACGTCCTTGCTTCCGCCCTCGCCGCACCCGCCGTCCTGCGGATGGGCATCGGGACCGCGCATGCCGCGACCACGCTGAAGATCTCCCACCAGTTCCCCGGCGGCACCATCGACAAGGGCGACTTCCGCGACCGGCTGTGCAGGATGTTCGCGGCCGAGGTCGCCAAGCGCTCGGGCGGCGACCTGACCGCAGAGGTCTACCCGAACTCGTCGCTGATCAAGACCAACGCGCAGTTCTCGGCGATGCGCAAGGGCGCGCTCGATCTCAGCCTGTATCCGATGCCTTATGCCGGCGGCGAATTGCCGGAGACCAATATCGGCCTGATGCCGGGCCTCGTCACCACCTACGATCAGGGCCTGCGCTGGAAGAAGGAGCCGGTTGGCAAGGCGCTGACCGACTTCCTCGCCGACAAGGGCATTCTGCTGATTTCCTGGGTCTGGCAGGCCGGCGGCGTCGCCAGCCGCTCCAAGGCGATCGTGGCGCCCGAAGATGCCAAGGGCCTCAAGGTGCGCGGCGGCTCGCGCGAGATGGACATGGTGCTGCAGACCGCCGGCGCCGCCGTGCTGTCGGTGCCCTCGAACGAGCTCTACGCCGCGATGCAGACCGGCGCCTGCGACGCCGGCATCACCTCCTCCACCAGCCTGATCTCGTTCCGTCTCGAGGAGGTCGCGAAATCGCTGACCTCGGGCGCCGGCGCCTCCTACTGGTTCATGCTGGAGCCGTTGATGATGTCGAAGGCGATCTTCGACAAGCTGCCGAAAAACCAGCAGGACATCATCCTTGCCGTCGGCACCGAGCTCGAGGCGTTCGGCCGCAAGGGGGCGCAGGACGACGATACCGAAGTCGCCAAGGTCTACGAAAAGGCAGGCGCCAAGGTCAGCGCGCTCGATGCAACCATTGTCGGCAAGTGGCGCGACATCGCGCGCGATACCGCGTGGAAGGACTATGGCGCCAAGACCGCCACCGCCGCCAACCTGCTGAAGCTCGCAAGCGACGTCGCCGCATGATGCATGGTCCGGTCGCGGATCAGGCCGAAACCGCAAGCATCGCCGCGGGCAACAGGCCCGTGGCCTTGCTTGGGCGCGCGCTGTCCATCTGCAACAACATCATCGTGGTGTTCGCCGCGCTCGCCCTGGTCGCGGCCTGCGTGATCCTGAGCTACAGCGTGCTCGGCCGCGCCCTGTTCCACAGTCCGAACTACTGGCAGGACGAGGCGGCCGTGTTCCTCCTGGTCGGCGCCACCTTCATGACCTCGGCCTATGTGCAGAGCCAGCGCGGCCATGTCAGCATCGAGGCGTTCGTCGGGCTGCTCTCGGCGCGCGCCAACGCCATCAGGCTGTGGCTGGTCGATGTCGCGAGCTTCGCGTTCTGCGCCTTCTTCGCCTGGAAGTCCTGGACCCTGGCGCATGAGGCCTATGTCGACGGCCAGGTGTCCAACTCGATGTGGTCGCCGCCGCTGGCCATCCCCTACGTGCTGATGGCGCTGGGCATGACGCTGCTCTGCGTGCAGATCCTCCTGCAAATCATCATTCCGCTGACGGGTGGCGCGCGTCGATGACCGTGTTTGGTATTGGTATCTCCTACGGACTTGCCACCCTGTTTGCGATGTTCTCCGGCATGCCGATCGCGTTCGCGCTCGGTGCCGTCGCGGTCGTGTTCATGGCGATCTTCATGCCGGCGGCCTCGCTCGATACGGTGACGCAGAACGTCTACGAGGAGATGGCCTCGATCACGCTGCTGTCGATCCCGCTGTTCATCCTGAAGGGCGCGGCGATCGGCAAATCGCGCGCCGGCCAGGATCTCTATTCGGCGCTGCACGCCTGGTTGCACCGCGTGCCCGGCGGTCTCGGCGTCGCCAATGTGTTCGCCTGCGCCCTGTTCGCGGCAATGGCCGGCTCCTCGCCGGCGACCTGCTCGGCGATCGGTTCGGCCGGCATTCCGGAGATGCGCAAGCGCGGCTATTCCGGCGGCTTTGCCGCGGGGATCATCGCCGCCGGCGGCACGCTCGGCATCCTGCTGCCGCCCTCGATCACGATGATCCTGTTCGCCGTCGCAGCCGAGAAATCGCTGGGACGGCTGTTTCTCGCCGGCATCGGCCCCGGCCTGCTGCTGGTGACGCTGTTCGGTTTCTACGCCGTGTTCCGCTTCCGCAAGGAATACGCAATGGCCCGCGCCGTCTATGACGCGACCGGCAAGGACGCGGCGATCCTGCAGCATGACGAATTCACCATGGCCGAGCGCTTCAGCGCGCTGCCGCGCGTGATCCCGTTCGTGCTGCTGCTGACCGGCGTGATGATCGCGCTCTATGGCGGCTACGCCACGCCGTCGGAAACCGCCGGCCTCGGCGGCCTCCTGGCGCTCGGGCTGATCGCCGTGATCTACAGCGTGTGGACGCCCAGCGACCTGTCGCCGATCCTGAAATCGACCATCCGCGAGTCCACCATGCTGATGCTGATCATCGGCATGTCGCTGCTCTATTCCTATGTGATGAGCTACCTGCATATCTCGCAGTCGGCGGCGGAAGCGATCGTCGCCATGCACCTGCCGCGCTGGGAGCTCTTGTTTGCGATCCTCGTGATGGTGATCGTGCTCGGCTTCTTCCTGCCGCCGGTCTCGATCATCCTGATGACCGCGCCGATCATCCTGCCGCCGCTGCGCGCGGCCGAGTTCGACATCATCTGGTTCGGCGTCGTCATGACCATCGTGATGGAGATGGGCCTGATCCATCCGCCGGTCGGCCTCAACATCTTCGTCATCCGCAACGTCGCGCCCGACATCCCCTTGAGCGAGGTGATCTGGGGCACGCTGCCGTTCGTGCTGCTGATGATGTTCGCAGTGCTGTTGCTCTGCTTCTTTCCGCAGATCTCGACCTGGCTGCCGAATCTGATCATGGGGCCGGACGGCGGGCGCTAGACCGTTTTCGCGCAGAGGGGACGCGGCAAGACCGGAGTTTCAGGCCGCCTCCTGCTCGCGTTCCGCGAGCGCCTTCTCGATCCGGCGGACCAGCACCGCCGTCGGACGCCCCTCGCGCTTTAGCCGGCGGAGCTCGTTCCACAGCCTGATGATTTCGCGGTCTCGCTCGGCGTCCATGGCGGCACTCTCCCGGGGCGCGCCAATATGAACGAAACAAGAACAAAACTCAAGACCCCGAGATCAAGACGCAGTCGCTCGTGCAGGAACGGGAGCGACGCGGCGCGATTGGTTCCTTCATGAAAATGGCCAAGGCAATTCGCAAGCAGGCGCAGACCGCGGAGCGGGTCGCATTGACGACGGCCGACGCACTTGTCGCCAACCAGATGCGCTCCCTCGCCCGCGCCTTCAGGAGCCAGGCCGATATCCTGAAGAAGAAAGAGAAGAAGAAGTGAGACGCGCCTGCGGTCGCGGCTCAGGGATAGCCATCACCCGGCGTGTCGACCTCGACCACATCGATCCGCGACGTGGACCTGCCCTTGCGTAGCTCCTCGTAGGACGTCTGCGCGCTCAGGCAGAACAGCGTTCTGCGGTCCGCACCACCGAGCGCGCAGGCAAGCGCGCGGCGGCCGGACACCGTGATGCGCTCGCGCTCCACGCCAGTGCGATCGATCCGGACAAAAGCATCCTCCGTGAAAGACGCGACCCAGGTCGCCCCGTCAGCATCGAGGCAGATGCCGTCGGGATCGTTGATGCTGCCGAACCGCCCGCGCAGGCTCAGGCCGCCGTCCGACGCGATGTCGTAATCGGCGAGACCTGCGCCATCCATTTCGGCAACGACGAGCCGGCGATGGTCGGAGGAGACCGCAATGCCGTTGGGAAACCGCAAGCCTTCCGCGACGACGCGCGCACTGCCGTCGGGCGTCACGAGGATGATCCGGCCGACCGCACCGCGGCGCTCCGGCGGCGGCAGGTTGAAGCCGAGATCGCCGACATAGGCGCGTCCCTGCCCGTCGATGATCATGTCGTCGATCGTGCCGGTCGCGACCTCGGAGAGATCGGCATAGGGCGACAGCGCTCCATCGGAAAACCGCAGCAGCCGCTTCCTGAACATCGTCAGCACGACGATGTCGCCATCAGGCAGGACGCCGAGCCCGCACGGCGTGTCGCCGGTCAGCGCAGCATGCTCCTGCAACTCGCCCGACGGGCTGATGCTCAGAAGCGTCCGCGCCATGCAATCGACGAACCAGAGCCGCCCGCGATGCCAGCGCGGGCCTTCGAAATAGCGGCCGCCGTCGAGGATGGTTCTGAGGCGCGCCGTCATGGCGCACCGGCTGGCGAAAAGTGATCTGTCAGTGACATCGGCAGCCCCCACGCGTGTTCGCAATGACGATACAACTCACGCGGAACCGGTCAAAGCACGGTGCTGCCTGTCCGTTTCCGCCCGTAAAAACCCCGGATCCCGCGGGTTTCACACGCCATATTCCATATTTCGCCGCGTTTTCCCTGTTGAGTTGCAGCTGCATTAACACTCGAGAATCGAGGGTAGTGATAATCTGCGGCGGTTGTGCCGCCGTATGACGCGTTCTGTTGTGCCTCATGGTTTCTCAGGGGGGACCAGGGAATGAACCGTTGCCTACGTCCGCTGGCGTGCTTCGCCACCGCCGCCGCGCTCGCGCTGCTTCCGGTCCAGGCGACCGCCAAGCCGCATCACCAGCACCAGGCCAAGAGCGGCCACGGGGACAAGAAGGCGCATGGCGGCAAGGCCGCGCGCGAAACTGCCTCCGGCAAGCGGCGGCACGCCAGACATGGCGCCGATAAGCGGAAATCCGCGAAGGCCAAATCCGCCCCTTCCAAATCCGCTGAGAAGGCGCCCGAGCCGGAGAAACCCGCCGGGCCGCAATTGTCGGGCGATCTCGCCACGATCAGGGACGCGATCCTCGCCGCGCGCAGAGGCAAGACCAGCGACGCCACCGACATCCAGGCCAAAATCACCGACCCGGTCGGGCGAAAACTCGTCGAGTGGTATCTGCTGCGCCACTCGGAATCGAGCGCGCCGTTCACCCGCTATGCGGCATTCGTGACGGCCAATCCGGATTGGCCAAGCGTCACGCTGTTGCGCAAGCGAGCCGAAGCACGGATGTGGCAGGAGCGCAGCGATCCGGCCACGGTGCACGGCTTCACCCTCGATCAGCCGATCAGCGCCAAGGGCAAGTTCGCGCTCGCCCGCACGCTGCTGGCCGAAGGCGACCGCGACGGCGCCACCCGCCTGGTGCGCGAAGCATGGCGCTCGGAGGAACTGTCCGATCGCACCGAGAGCGACGCCTATGATGCGTTCAAGGACCTGCTGACGCGCGACGACCATCGGGCGCGCATGGACAAGCGGATCGGCGCCAAGGACCTCGCCGGCGCCCGGCGCGCGGCGCAGCGGCTCGGCAGCGACGATCTGGCGATCGTGAAAGCCTGTGGCGCGGTCCGCGGACAATCCAGCAAGGCAGAGGACACACTCAACGATGTGCCGGCCGATGCCCGCCGCGATCTCGGCTACACGCTGTGCCGAATTCAGTGGCTGCTTGCGAAGAACAAGGTCGACGAAGCGGCGCGCGTGACGATCGCGGCTGAGCCCGAGACGATGGCGCAACAGGACACCGACCAGTGGTGGCGCGAGCGCCGCATCCTCTCCCGCAAGCTGCTCGACCAGGGCGAGTACCAGGCGGCCTATGACGTGATCCGGCCCGCGGCGGCGCCGGACAATCCTTATTACCGCTCCGACATGCACTTCATGCGCGGCTGGATCGCGCTGCGCTATCTCAACGACGCCAGGATCGCCGCGGCGCATTTCGCGCATATCGACGAGGGCCAGACCAACCCGACCGTGCTGGCGCGCGCCGCCTATTGGCGCGGCCGCGCCGCCGAGGCACTCGGCAATTCCGCGGCGATGCGGGCCGATTACCAGGCCGCCGCGCGCTACCCGACGGCCTATTACGGTCAGCTCGCGCTGGCCAGGCTCGGCCGTGATGGTGGCGTCGAGCTGCGCGCGCCCTCGCCGGCCGCCAACGCCGGCAGCATGGCCGCGGATGAGCGGGTCCGCGCTGCCGATATGCTCTATGCGATCGGCGAGCCCGACATCGTGCTCTATTTCGCGGCCGACCTCGCCGAGGAAAGCACCGATGTCGGGATGCTCGAAGCGCTCGGCGAGCTCACCGGCCGCCGCAACGATGCCCGCGCCATGCTGCAGATCGGCAAGATCGCACTCGCGCGCGGCTTTGCCTTCGACCATTACGCTTTTCCGGTGATCGGCATTCCCAAGCACACGCCGATCGCCCCCGATATCGGGCGCAGCATGACCTACTCGATCGCGCGTACCGAAAGCGCGTTCGACCAGCGCGACAAGTCGGCGGCCAACGCCGTCGGCCTGATGCAGGTGACTCCCGAAGCCGGCCGCGACACCGCCAAGCGCTTCGGCGTCAGCTATGACTGGAGCCGGATGGTGTCCGATCCCGTCTACAACACCCAGATGGGCGCAGCCGAATTGAGCGCGTTGCTGTCGGAATATCGCAACTGCCACATCATGACCTTTGCCGGCTACAACGCCGGCCGCGGCCGCGTTCGCGACTGGATCAAGGCCTATGGCGACCCGCGCGATCCCAAGGTCGATCCGGTCGATTGGGTGGAGCGGATCCCGATCTCGGAGACGCGCAACTACGTCCAGCGCGTGATGGAGAATTTCGCGGTCTACCAGGCGCGGTTCGAGGACGCCGGCACGGCGATAGCCAAGAACGGCGAGCGCGTCGTGACGCAGGAGAGCAACGCGGCGCCGGCTGAGGCAATGCCGTCGCAATAACGTCGTCCCGGCCTAGTACGCAATTGCGCGCGGGGCCGGGACCCATAACCACCGCTGTCAGTTGTTCGCAAATCGTCAAGCCGATTGCCCTTTGCGTCGGCCGCGGCGTATGGGTCCCGGCCTTCGCCGGGACGACAAGGTTCAATCCACCTTCACGTTGGCGGCCTTGATCATCGGCCACCATTTTGCGATTTCCGCCTTCTGCCAGGCGCCGAGTGCATCCGGCGTGAGCTGGTCCTTCGGCGGCATCTGCAAGCCCAAATTCTCGAGCTGCTTCTGCACGGCCGGATCAGCCATCGCCTCGACCGCCGCGGCGTTGAGCTTGGCCACGATCTCCTTCGGGGTACCCTTCGGCACCCAGAGGCCGGACCACAGCGTCATGTGGAAGCCCGGCAGACCGGCCTCGTCGACCGTCGGGACGTCGGGCGCATTCGCGACCCGCTTGGAATCGGTGACCGCATAGGCACGTATGTTGCCCGCGCGGACCTGGTTGATCGAATTCGAGGTCTGGTCGACGATGATGTCGATCTGGCCGGCGACGAGATCGTTCAGCGCCGGCCCGGTGCCGCGATACGGCACATATTGCAGCTTGATGCCGGAGACGTTCTCGAAATAGAGCCCGGCGATATGGCTGCCGCTGCCGGCGCCGGCGGTGCCCGCGGTCGGCGGCGCCGGCCGCGACTTCAGCCACTCCAGCAATTCCTTCAGCGATTTCGCCGGCACGGCGTTCTTGCTGACGATGATCATCGGGTTGCTCGGCAGCAGCACCACCGGCTCGAGATCGGTGACGAGGTCGTAGCCGAGCTTGTAGATCGCGCCGTTGGCGACATGGGTGCCGAGATGGCCGAACGAGATGGTGTAGCCGTCGGGTGCCGAGCGCACCGCACGGCCGACGCCAATCGAGCCGCCCGCTCCGGTCACGTTCTCGATCAGGAGCACCTCGCCCAGCGACTGCTTCATGCGCTCGCCGAGGATGCGTGCCATCGCATCCGAGGGGCCGCCGGCAGCAAACGGCACCACGATGGTGATCGGATGCGCGGGATAGGTTTCCGCGGAAACGGTCCCCGTCAACGCCAACATCGCCAATACGGCCAGAACCAGCTTCCGCATCACGCTCTCCCTCAATTTTCTTGTTTCCAATATTTTTGAAGGGCCACCTCTCGACAAGATGGCCCTTCGGATGAGGCGTCAGAACTGCGAGAAGTCGATCGGCTTGTGCCGGTCGAGTGTGCGGGTGATCGGCGGCAGCGGGTATTTCAGGCCGCTGGCGCAGTTGAACAGCATCACCCGGTCGGTCTTGCTGACGCGGCCGTCGGCGAGGCTCTCCTTGTAGGCGGCATAGGTCGCGGCACCCTCGGGGCACAGCAGCAGCCCCTCCTCGCGCGCAACCTCGTTGAGGGCGGCGCTGATCTTGTCGTCATCGACGGCGATCGCAAAGCCCTTGCTCTCGCGCACCGCGCGCAAAATGAGGAAGTCGCCGATCGCCTGCGGCACGCGGATGCCCGAGGCGATGGTGTGGGCGTCCTCCCAGCGCGCGGCGTGCTCGGTGCCGGCGTCATAGGCCCGCACCATCGGCGCGCAGCCGGAGGCCTGCACCGCGACCATGCGCGGGCGCTTGCTTCCGATGAAGCCGATCTTCTCGAGCTCGTCGAACGCCTTCCACATCCCGATCAGGCCGGTGCCGCCGCCGGTCGGATAGAAGATCACGTCGGGCACGTCCCAGCCGAGCTGCTCGGCGAGCTCGAGGCCCATCGTCTTCTTGCCCTCGATCCGGTACGGCTCCTTCAGGGTCGAGGTGTCGAACCAGCCGACTTTCGCTTTTCCCTCGCCGACGATCTTGCCGCAGTCGTCGATATAGCCGTTGACACGATAGACGGTGGCGCCCTGCAGCTCGATCTCGCTGACATTCACCTCCGGCGTATCCGCCGGGCAGAAGATCGTGGTCTTGATGCCGCAGGAGGTGGCATAGGCCGCCAGTGCCGCGCCGGCATTGCCGTTGGTCGGCATCGCCATGTGCTTGATGCCGAGCGCCTTGCCCATCGACACCGCCATTACCAGGCCGCGTGCCTTGAACGAGCCGGTCGGCAGCCGCCCTTCATCTTTCACAATGATCTCGCCGCCGCCAAGCTTTGCGCCGAGCCGCGGCAGCCGGATCAGCGGCGTCGTGACTTCGCCGAGCGAGACGATGTCCTTGCATTTGCGCACCGGCAGCAGCTCGCGGTAGCGCCACAGATCGGCGGGACGCTGCGCCAGCGCGTCCTTGGTCAGCGCCTTCTTCACCCCGGCAAGATCGTAGCGCACCAGCAGCGGCTTGCCGACCTTGGAGAGGTTGTGCACCTGGTCGGCGGGATAATGATCGCCCTCCATCGCGCATTCGAGATGGGTGACGAAGGTCGGGCGTTCGATGGTGAGGTTGTCGTTGTCTTTCACGAGATTCTGTCCTTCTTGTTCTTCGTGATGTCTTCTCTGCCAGACCCGTCACCCCCGCGCAAAGGCGAAGCCTTTGTCGCTGGAGGAGGCCGCGCAGCGGCCGTCTCGAAGGGCGACGAGCCCCGCTGCTCGATCCGGGCCGTGCATCCTTCGAGACGCGCTCCTCAGGATGACGGGACTTCTATCGGCGACGTCTCCGAACGTTAGATATTCAGCACGCGCCCGTAGGCGTCGAGGACGGCTTCCTTCATCATCTCCGACAAGGTCGGATGCGGGAATACGGTGTGCATCAATTCCTCTTCCGTGGTCTCCAGATTCATCGCCACGACGTAGCCCTGGATCAGCTCGGTGACCTCGGCGCCGATCATGTGGGCGCCGAGCAGCTGGCCGGTCTTCTTGTCGAAGATCACCTTGACGAGGCCCTGGTCCTCGCCGAGCGCGATCGCCTTGCCGTTGCCCACGAACGGGAAGCGGCCGACCCGGATCTCGCGGCCGCCTTCCTTGGCGTTGGCCTCGGTGAGGCCGACGGAGGCGACCTGCGGGTTGCAGTAGGTGCAGCCCGGGATCATCAGCTTGTCCATCGGATGCGGATGCAGGCCCTTGATCGCCTCGATGCAGATCACGCCTTCATGCTCGGCCTTGTGCGCGAGCATCGGCGGCCCCGCGACGTCGCCGATCGCATAGATGCCGGGAACGTTGGTCTTGCCGAGGCCGTCGATCACGATGCAGCCGCGGTCGGTTTTGACGCTGAGCTTCTCCAGCCCGAGATTCTCGATATTGCCGACCACGCCGACCGCCGAGATCACGCGCTCGAACTCCACCGCTTGCGGCTTCTCCTTGCCGTCGTCGATGGTCGCAACCACGCTGTCGGCCTTCTTCTCGAGCTTTGTCACCTTGGTCGAGGTGAGGATCTTGATCCCCATCTTCTCGAAGCGTTTGCGCGCAAGACCGGCGATCTCGGCGTCCTCGACGGGCAGGATCTGCGGCAGCACCTCGACCACGGTGACATCGGCGCCCATGGTGTGGAAGAACGAGGCGAACTCGATGCCGATCGCGCCGGAGCCGACCACCAGCAGCGATTTCGGCATCCGCTCCGGCACCATCGCCTCGAAATAGGTCCAGATCAGCTTCTTGTCGGGCTCGAGCCCGGGCAGCACGCGCGGCCGCGCGCCGGTCGCCACGATGATGTGCTTGGCCTGATAGGTCCCCTCGCCACTGGCGCCCTTCGGCGCCTCGACCGCCGACTTCTTCACCGTGATCTTGCCGGGCGCATCGATCGTGGCCTCGCCCCAGATCACCGTGACCTTGTTCTTCTTCATCAGGAAGCCGACGCCGTCATTGAGGCGCTTCGAGACGCCGCGCGAGCGCTGCACCACCGCCTTCGGATCGAACGAGACGTTGTCGGCCGACAGTCCGTAATCCTTTGCGTGCTGCATGTAGTGATAGATCTCGGCGGAGCGCAGCAGCGCCTTGGTCGGGATGCAGCCCCAGTTCAGGCAGATGCCGCCGAGATAGGATTTCTCGACGATCGCGGTCTTGAAGCCGAGTTGCGCGGCGCGGATCGCGGTCACGTAGCCGCCGGGGCCGGAGCCGATGATGATGACGTCAAAGGATGTATCGGCCATGGCGGCTCCCGTTCAACTCAACGTGTGGCGCCGCGGGCGCGGCTTCTTGCGATCAATGACCTGACCAGCCATTCGAGCCCGGTCGCCAGGGCCATGATGGCCAGGGCCGTCAGCACGATCGGCTGGGCGATGTTCCGCGCCAGCTGTTCGCCGGCGAAGAACGCGGAGTGCAGAAAATCGAACCCGACCGGATTGCAGGCCAGCGCGGCCGACAGCAATAGCGAGATCCAGGGCCAGCGCGTGCGAGCCGTGCCGGCCATTCATCCGTACTCCCGCCATACCGCACCGAGGAACACGGACCACGCCAGCGCCAGCACCGCGGCGCCGATCATCATGATCCTGAACTGGATCGTCGATATCAGGTCGCGGTTGACCGCAACGAGCAACGCGACGGCGACGGCGGCGAGCAGGACGTACGGACCGTAGATCGCGTACATGGCGGATGCCCGTCACACCATCATCATCACGGGGTTTTCGATCAGCTGCTTGAAGGCGCCGATCAGCTCGGCGCCGAGCGCGCCGTCGATCGCGCGGTGATCGCACGACAGGGTCACGCTCATCATATGCGCGATCTCGATCTTGCCGCCGCGCACCACCGGACGCTCCTCCGAGGTGCCGACCGCGAGGATCGAGGCATGCGGCGGATTGATCACGGCGGTGAAGTGGTTGATGCCGTACATGCCGAGATTGGAGACCGCGGTGGTGCCGCCCTGATATTCCTCGGGCTTCAGCTTGCGGGCGCGGGCGCGCGTGGCGAAATCCTTCATCTCGTTGGAGATGGTCGAGAGCGTCTTGGTCTCGGCCTTGCGGATGATCGGCGTGATCAGGCCGCCCGGCATCGCCACCGCGACGCCGACGTCGGAATGCTTGTGCTTGAGCATGCCGCCTTCGGTCCAGCTGACGTTGCAGTTCGGAATCTTCTGCAGCGCGACCGCCATCGCCTTGATGACGAAGTCGTTGACCGAGATCTTGTAGAGTGGCTTCTTCTCCTTGTCCTTCGGCGCTGAGGCGTTGATCTCCTCGCGCGCGGCGAGCAGCTTGCCGATGTCGCAGTCGATGGTGAGGTAGAAGTGCGGGACGTTCTGCACCGAGGCGGTGAGACGCTGCGCGATGGTGCGGCGCATGCCGTCATGCGGCACCACCTCGTAGGAGCCCGGCTCGAACAGCGCGAGGATCTGCTTGTCCGACATCGACGGCGCGATGCTCGGTCCCGCGGCGGGCGCGGCCGCCGGCGCCTTCAGGCCCTTGCCGGACTTGGCCTCGTCGACGTCGCGCGCGATGACCCGGCCATGCGGGCCGGTGCCGGTGATGCGGGCGAGATCGATGCCGGCTTCCTTTGCCAACCGGCGCGCCAGCGGCGATGAGAACACCCGGGCGTGGCCGTTGGCCTGCGCGGCGGCCTGAGGCGCCGCGGCGGGCGCTGCGGCCGGCTTTGGCGCAGGCGCTGCCGCCGGTGCCGGAGCCGCCGCCGGCGCGGCCTGGGCCGCGGGTTTCGGCGCCTCGGCGGGTTTCGCGGCCGGTGCTGCGCCCGCTCCGGCGCTGGCCGCCGCCTTCACATCCTCGCCGTCGCCGGCCATGACCGCGATGACGTCGTTGACCGGCACGTCCTGGGTGCCTTCGGGCACCAGGATCCTGGCGATCGTGCCTTCGTCGACCGCCTCGACTTCCATCGTCGCCTTGTCGGTCTCGATCTCCGCGATCACGTCGCCGGACTTGACCTTGTCGCCCTCTTTCTTGAGCCACTTGGCGAGGTTGCCCTTTTCCATCGTCGGCGACAGCGCGGGCATGAGAATATTGATCGGCATTGTCAGTGACCTTGTTGCGACCGCGGTTTGGTTTGGCCCATGTCGGTCGGCCGGGCGATTTCGGCTTCGAACATCTCGACGATGCGCGCGAGCGCCTCGTCCTCGGTGTATTCGCTCTCGCGCGCATAGGCGCGCGCGGCATGGCGGGCGATGTCGACCAGCATCAGCCCCCACATGTCCGGCTCCTCGAAAGCGCGCTGGAACGCGATCGACAGGCCGCCATCGACGACGAAGGCGCGCAGCACCTCGATGGCGTCGTCGCGGCCCATCACGTCGGGCGGCAGCGGCTGCTCCTTGGGACCGGCCATCGGCGTTACCGGTAGGATACGGCCTTGGCGGCGGCGACCACCTCGGCGACGGAGGGCAGAGCGAGCTTTTCGAGGTTGGCGGCATAGGGCATCGGCACGTCCTTGCCGGAGACGCGCGCCACCGGCGCGTCGAGATAGTCGAAGGCGTGCTCCATGATGCGCGCGGCGACCTCGGAGCCGACGCCGCTCTGCTGCCAGCCCTCCTCGACCGTCACCGCGCGGCCGGTCTTCTTCACCGAGTTGATGACGGTCTCGGTGTCCATCGGACGGATGGTGCGCAGATCGACCACCTCGGCCTCGATGCCTTCCTTGGCGAGTTCGTCGGCAGCCTTCAGCGCGTACGACATGCCCATCGCCCAGGAGACGATGGTGACGTCCTTGCCGGCGCGGGCAATCCGCGCCTTGCCGATCGGCACCACGAAATCAGCCAGCTTCGGCACCTCGCCGGTGTGGCCGTACAGCACCTCGTTCTCGAGGAAGATCACCGGATTGGGATCGCGGATCGCGGCCTTGAGCAGGCCCTTGTAATCGGCGGCCGAATACGGCGCGATCACCTTGAGGCCCGGAATCTGCGAATACCACGCCGCGTAGTCCTGGCTGTGCTGGGCGGCGACGCGCGCGGCGGCGCCGTTCGGGCCGCGGAACACGATCGAGCATCCCATCTGGCCGCCGGACATATAGAGCGTCTTGGCGGCGGAGTTGATGATCTGGTCGATCCCCTGCATGGCGAAGTTGAAGGTCATGAACTCGACGATCGGCTTCAAGCCTGCCATCGCCGCGCCGACGCCGACGCCGGCAAAGCCGTGCTCGGTGATCGGCGTGTCGATCACGCGGCGGGCGCCGAATTCCTGCAACAGGCCCTGCGTCACCTTGTAGGCGCCCTGATATTCCGCGACCTCCTCGCCCATGATGAAGACGTCGCCGTCGCGGCGCATCTCCTCGGCCATCGCATCGCGCAGCGCCTCGCGAATGGTCTGCGTGACCATCTCGGTTCCCGCAGGGATTTCCGGATCAGGCAGCGGCTCGGGCGCGGCCGGCGCCTTCGCCGCGGGCTGCGGCGCTTCCGCCTTGGCTTCGGCAGGCGCGGCCTCGGCGGCCTTCGGCTGCGGCACTGGTGCCGCCGGCGCCTTGGCGAGGTCGGCGGCGCTTTCGCCGTCGACGAGAATGGTGGCGATCGGCGTGTTCACCGCGACGTCCGCGGTGCCTTCCGGAATCAGGATCTTGCCGAGCGTGCCCTCGTCGGTTGCCTCGACCTCCATCGTCGCCTTGTCGGTCTCGATCTCGGCGATGACGTCACCGGACTTGATGGTCTCGCCTTCCTTTTTCAGCCATTTGGCGAGGTTGCCCTTCTCCATGGTGGGCGACAGCGCAGGCATCAGCACTTGAATGGGCATATCGGCTCCCGAAATCGGTCTTGAAATTCGTCTGCGCGGGTGGGGTCAGCGGTAGATGTCGGTGTAGAGCTCGGCCGGATCCGGCTCCGGATCGTGCTGCGCGAAGTCGGCGGCCTCGTTGACGATCTCGCGCACCTGGGCGTCGATCGCCTTCAGGTCCTGCTCGCTGGCGCCCGAGGCCAGCAAGCGGTTGCGCACCTGCTCGATCGGGTCCTGGTCGTGACGCACCTTCTCGACCTCCTCGCGCGTGCGGTACTTCGCCGGATCGGACATCGAGTGACCGCGGTAGCGGTAGGTCTGCATCTCCAGAATCATCGGACCGTTGCCGCCGCGGGACCAGGCCACGGCCTCATCGGCGGCGGCCTTGACCGCGCGCACGTCCATTCCGTCGACCTGCTTGCCCGGAATGTTGAAGGAGGCGCCGCGCTTGGAGAAGTCCTGCTGGGCCGATGCGCGCGACACCGAGGTGCCCATCGCATAGCGGTTGTTCTCGATCACGTAGATCACCGGCAGCTTCCACAGCTCCGCCATGTTGAAGCTTTCGTAGACCTGGCCCTGGTTGGCCGCGCCGTCGCCAAAATAGGTCACGCTGACGTTATCGTTGCCGCGATAGCGGTTGGCGAACGCAAGGCCGGTGCCGAGCGAGACCTGCGCACCCACGATCCCGTGACCGCCGTAGAAATGCTTTTCCTTGCTGAACATGTGCATGGAGCCGCCCTTGCCGCGGGAATAGCCGCCGCGGCGTCCGGTCAATTCGGCCATCACGCCCTTGGCTTCCATGTCGCAGGCCAGCATGTGGCCGTGGTCCCGGTAGCCCGTTATGACCTCGTCACCCGGCTTCAGCGCCATCTGCATGCCGACCACGACCGCTTCCTGGCCGATATAGAGATGGCAGAAACCGCCGATCGCACCCATGCCGTAGAGTTGACCGGCCTTCTCCTCGAAGCGCCGGATCAGGAGCATGTCCCGCAGTGCCTTGAGCTCCTGCTCCTTGGTGAATTCGGGGGGAGAGCCGGCCTTCTCCTGCCCTGATTCTTTTGCGACGCTTTTCTTGGGTGCGGCCATGGCAATTCCGGGTGAGAGAAGTCGGAGAACCCTCTCTAACCCAACTCAAATCGCCTTGGAAGGATTGCGTTCGCCCGATGGAATTTTGCTATGCCGCACTGCAGCGCAGCGCGACATTTTTGTGATAGCGCGCGAGTGATTTTGAAATTTGAGAACGCGTCAGTACTTGTTGATCCGAACGAGATCGCGCGGATTGGCGTAGTCGAGCTGAAAGCGCGCACGCTCGTCCAGCATGTCGGGATCGACCCGGTCCGACCGCAACAGCGACACCCGCTGCTCGCCCTCGGCCCGCTCCTTCTTCAGCCGCGCCAGCTCGGAGGTCAGCGCGATGATCTCCTGATCGAGCTCCTGCCGCGCGTTCAAGCCGTATTTGCCGGTGTAGGCGTTGACGCCGAAATAACCGACCATCAGCGCCGCCAGCGTATAGAGGGCGAGCCCGGTCAGAATCGATTTGAGGCGTGTGCGGGAAACCATGGCCGCGAGCATGCGGCCATGGGGTTAATGAAGGCTGAACCAGAGCGTTTTCGAGCGAAGTGGATACCGGTTCGCGTGAAGACAACGCGTCAAAACAAGTTCAGAGTCCCGTTCCGATTCAATCGGAACAGGGCTCTTGCTCAGCGGTTCTGCTTTTCGATAAAGGCCGCGAAGGCGTCGAGGTACTGCTGCAGCACGCCCTTGAGCGACTCCTTGGTCAGTTCGCCGTTGTCGTTGAAGGCATCGCCGACGCCGTTGAGATAGGCTTCCGGCTGACCGAGGATCGGACCGGAAATGCCCGGCAGGATGTTCTGCAGGTGCTTCACCGCGCTGACGCCGCCGAGCGGTCCGGGCGAATTGCCGATGATGCCGATCGGCTTGCCGCTGAACGAGCTCTTGCCGTAGGGCCGCGAGGCGACGTCGATGGCGTTCTTCAGCACGCCCGGGATCGAGCGATTGTATTCGGGGGTCACGAACAGCACGCCGTTCGACTTCTGCAGCTTCTCGCGGAAGGCGAGCCAGTCCGCCGGCGGCGCGGCTTCGAGGTCCTGGTTGAAGAAGGAAATTTCCTGAAGCGTCGTCACATCGAGCTTCAGCGACGCCGGTGCAAGCTTGGCCAGCGCATTGGCGATCTTGAGCGAGAAGCTCTGCTTGCGGATGCTGCCGACGATGGTGACGATGTTATAGGCCATAGCAAATTCCCCTCGGGGTTGCGCGTGAAACTGGTGGCCCTCACCTACCGGGGCACCAAGAAAGATGCAAGTGCATGGATCGTCCAATTCCGGAAACGCAGCGTTTCGCCGAATTGGTCTATGCAAAGCAAAAAGCGCCGCCCCTGTCGGGACGGCCCTTGCGTTTCGATCCTCAGCCCTTGTTCGGGTTGATCAGGAATTTCTCGCCGGTCGCGCGCTTGTTGTAGACGGCGATGTTGTCGAGCTGCAGGGTCTCCTGCAACGAGACCACCTTGGTGTAGTGACTGGCGAAGGTCGTCTTCAGTTCGGCCACCACGCGTTGGCGCAGCTTGTTGCCGGCCTCCGGACCGATCTTCATCAGAAACGGGAACAGCAGCCAGCCGCCGACGCCCCAGGCCATGCCGAAGCCGCGCGGCAATTCGATCGAGCGGGTGTCGAGGCTGCCATAGACGTAAACCTGCTTGTGCACGTTCGAGCCGTAGCGGCTATAGGCCTTGGCGGTCTTGTTGATCGCGGTCTCCATCGCGACCAGGATCTGGCCAGCGAGCTTGCCGCCGCCGATCGCATCGAAGGCGATGGTGGCGCCGGTCTCGACCAACGCGCCGGTGAGCTTGTCCA
The DNA here is from genome assembly GCF_042258325.1 of Bradyrhizobium sp. Pha-3. Classification (NCBI taxonomy): domain Bacteria; kingdom Pseudomonadati; phylum Pseudomonadota; class Alphaproteobacteria; order Hyphomicrobiales; family Nitrobacteraceae; genus Bradyrhizobium; species Bradyrhizobium sp. Pha-3. The sequence goes on from NZ_CP170151.1 coordinate 4,936,453, forward strand.
TGAAATCGGGCGCGGAGGAATCGACGACATGCTTGGCGCCGATCTTGTGCAGGATGTCGGCCTGCTCCTTGTTGCGCACGATGTTGACGAGGCCGATGCCGTCCTTGAGACAGATCTTGTTGAGCATCTGGCCGAGGTTGGACGCCGCCGCGGTGTGCACCAGCGCCTTGTGCCCCTCGCGCCGCATCGTCTCGGTCATGCCGAGCGCGGTCAGCGGATTGACGAAGCAGGACGCGCCTTCCGCCGGCGTGGTGCCGTCGGGCAGCGGCAAGCATTCGTTGACGCGCAGCGTGCGGTATTGCGCGTACATCGCGCCACCGATCATCGCGACCGTGCGGCCCATCAGCGCTTTCGCCGCATCCGATGAACCGGTCCTGATCACGACGCCGGCGCCTTCATTGCCGACCGGCATGGACTCGTCGAGCCGCGCGGCAAGGCCCGGCAATGCCGCTTCCGGCACGCGCGCGGTGACCACGGGCAATTCCTTGCTGCCGGAGACCTTGGCGGCCGACATGTCGGCCGGGCCGATCAGAAGACCGAGATCGGACGGATTGATCGGGGTCGCCTCGACCCGGACCACGACTTCGTCGGGGCCGGGCTCGGGGGTCGGGACGTTGACCAGCGATATCTCGAGCTCGCCATTCTTCTTGAGCAGCGAACGCAGTTGCAGACCGCTCTTGCCGTCGCTCATCCCGACCTCCCGTTTTTGCGTTTGTTGGATCCCGATCAAGTTGGGGCGCTACGCCAGCGCCTTCAAGGCCGCCCTGCCCGCGTATTTCGCCTGGGTGCCGAGCTGCTGCTCGATGCGCAGCAGCTGGTTATACTTGGCGGTGCGGTCCGAGCGTGCCAGCGAGCCGGTCTTGATCTGCCCGCAATTGGTGGCGACCGCGAGATCGGCGATCGTGGAATCTTCGGTCTCGCCGGAGCGGTGCGACATCACGGCGGTGTAGCCGGCCTTGTAGGCCATCTCGATCGCCGCAAGCGTCTCGGTCAGCGTGCCGATCTGGTTGACCTTGACCAGGATCGAATTGGCGCGGCCGTTCTTGATGCCGTCGGCAAGCCGGGTGACGTTGGTGACGAACAGATCGTCGCCGACCAGCTGGCACTTCTTGCCGATCGCATCCGTCAGCTCCTTCCAGCCGTCCATGTCGTCCTCCGACATGCCGTCCTCGATGGTGACGATCGGATAGCGGCCGACGAGATCGGCGAGATACTTCACCTGCTCGGAGCGCGAGCGGGTCTTGTTCTCGCCGCCATAGACGTAGGAGCCTTCCTTGAAGAATTCGGTCGAGGCGCAGTCGAGGCCGAGCACGACGTCGTCGCCCGCCTTGTAGCCGGCCTTGCCGATTGCGTTCATGACGAACTCGAGCGCGGCGTCGGCCGACGGCAGGTTCGGCGCGAAGCCGCCCTCGTCGCCGACATTGGTGTTGTGGCCGGCCTTCTTCAGTTCGCCGCGCAGCGTGTGGAAGATTTCCGAACCGCAACGCAGCGCCTCGGCGAACGACGTGGCGCCGACCGGCAGGATCATGAATTCCTGGAAGTCGATCGGGTTGTCGGCATGCACGCCGCCATTGATGATGTTCATCATCGGCACCGGCAGCGTCCGCGCCGAGGTGCCGCCGACATAACGATACATCGGCATGTCGAAGGATTCGGCGGCGGCCTTGGCGCAGGCCAGCGAGACGCCGAGGATGGCGTTGGCCCCGAGCCGGCTCTTGTTCGTCGTGCCGTCGAGCTCGATCATGATCTGGTCGATCGCGACCTGCTCCTCGACGGCCTGGTCGCTGAGCGCCTCGAAGATCTCGCCGTTGACGGCGGCGACCGCCTTCTCGACGCCCTTGCCGAGGTAACGCGACTTGTCGCCGTCACGCAGTTCCACCGCCTCATGCGCGCCGGTGGACGCGCCCGATGGCACCGCCGCGCGACCGATTGACCCATCCTCCAGCACCACATCGACCTCGACCGTGGGGTTGCCGCGGCTATCCAGGATTTCGCGGCCGATGATGTCGACGATGTCAGTCATGAGAACCTCTTATGGCAGTGAGGGGGTCGGATGGCGGTGCTTCTAGCGCAATGCATCGAGGGGGAAAAGGCCGGGTGACGGGCGCCCGATCATAGGCTAGGAGACCCCACGGAGACCCTCGAATGGCAAAGAAATCCAGCAAATCAACGACCTCCCCCGGCCTGCAACTCGGCCGTGCGGTGGAATGGCCCGACGCGCCGGAAAAGGCGCAGCTCGACCGCGTTCCCAATCCGCAAGCTGGTACCGATTATCTGGTCCGCTTCACGGTGCCGGAGTTCACCTCGATCTGCCCGGTAACGGGCCAACCGGATTTCGCGCATCTGGTGATCGACTATGTGCCGGGCCGCTGGCTGCTGGAATCCAAGTCGCTGAAGCTGTTCGCCGCGAGCTTCCGCAACCATGGCGCATTCCATGAGGATTGCACTGTCATGATCGGCAAGCGCATCTCGGACGAGATCAAGCCGAAATGGCTGCGCATCGGCGGCTATTGGTATCCGCGTGGCGGCATCCCGATCGACGTGTTCTTCCAGACCGGTCGGCTGCCGAAGGGCCTCTGGGTTCCCGATCAGGGCGTCGCGACTTATCGCGGGCGGGGCTAAGGGCTTAGTCTCTTAAGGCTCGACGTCTGGCCGCGCGGCGGCATCGGCCGGCCGCGTCTGCTTCAGGAATCTCGCGCAGATGAATCCGAGCACGACCATCACGGCGGCGGCTGACACCAACGTCGCGGTCTTGCCGACGTGTTGCAGGCCGAAGCCATAGGCGATCGGGCCGACGGTCTGGCCCATGAAAAAGAAGAACGAGTGCAGCGACAGCGCGGTGGCCCGCGCCTCGACCGACAGCTCGCTGGCGAACACCTGCAGGCAGCCGTGGATCATGTAGAAGCCAAGGCCCATCACCAACAGGCCCGCCATCTGCAGCTTCCAGTGCGGCCCGAAGGCGACGCCGACCAATTGAATCGCGACCAGCGTCGCGCCGACGACCATCATGCCCCTCACCCCGATCCACGGCAGCAGGCGCGACACCGTCAGCGTGTAGAGCAATCCGCCGATCGCAAAGCCCGCGATCACGATGCCGGCGATCGACAGCGAGGTCTCGCCGAGCTCGAACAGGAACGAGGCGATGAAGGGAAACAGCCCGAGCACGCAGCAGCCTTCGACGAAGACCGCCGAGTAGCAGATCCGCGCGTTCGGGTTGGTGAAGATGGTGCGATAGCCGTGGCGCAGCGCCTTCAGGCTGGTGCGCGGCGGACGGTTCAGCGCGGCGCCGCGGAAACCGGCCGCAACCGCCAGCGCGACGATGATCACGAGGCCGCCGAGCACCGCGAGCACGCCGCGCCAGCCGAGGAAATCGCCGATCAGGCCCGAGGCCGTCGCGCCAAGCAGGTTGCCGGTCATCGAGCCCGCCAGCGTTCGCCCGATCGCGAGCTGCCGCTTGTCGGGACCGACGAGATCGCTGGTCAGCGACAGCGCCACCGGAAACACGCCGCCCGAGCCGATGCCGGCGAGGATGCGGGTCACGAACAGCATCGGGAACGAGGTCGACAGCGCGCCGAGGATGTTGGCGACGCCGAGCAGCCCGAGGCAGATCGTCATCAGCCGCGCCTTGCCGAACAGGTCGGCAGCGGCGCCGATCGCCGGCTGGACCGCGGCGAAGGTAAAGGCGAACACCGCGGCAAAGCTCGCCGCGGTCGCGATGCTGACGCCGAAGTCCTCGGCGACATGCGGCAGCACCGGATCGAGCGCGCGCACCGACAGGCTCGCCGCGAAGGTCGCCAGCGTGATGACGTTGAGGGCCGGCGGCATGCCGCTGGTTGCGGTCATGTCGTTGTCCGCCGGTCAGGTCGTCTTGGCGAGCGCGTCGAACTGCATCAGCCGCTTGACGAGGGACTCGAAGTCACGGAGCGGCACCATGTTGGGGCCATCGGACGGCGCGTGATCCGGATCGGGATGGGTCTCGATGAATACGCCGGCAACGCCGACCGCGACCGCGGCCCGCGCGAGCACCGGCACGAATTCACGCTCGCCGCCCGAGGATGTGCCCTTGCCGCCCGGCTGCTGCACCGAATGGGTGGCGTCGAAGATGACAGGCGCGCCGGTGGTGCGCGACAAGATCGGCAGCGCGCGCATGTCGGAGACCAGCGTGTTGTAGCCGAATGACGCGCCGCGCTCGGTGACCAGCACGTTGGCGTTGCCGGCGCCGGTGATCTTGCTGACCACATTGGCCATGTCCCACGGCGCCAGGAACTGGCCCTTCTTGACATTGACGACCTTGCCGGTCGCGGCTGCGGCCAGCAAGAGATCGGTCTGCCGGCACAGGAAGGCCGGAATCTGCAGCACGTCGACTGCCTGCGCCACTTCGGCGCACTGGGTCGCCTCATGCACGTCGGTCAGCACCGGCAGCCCGAGCGAAGACCGGATCTCGGCGAAGATCGGCAGCGCCTGCGCCAATCCGATGCCACGCGCCGCCGTCGCGCTGGTGCGGTTCGCCTTGTCGAACGAGGTCTTGTACACCAGACCGATCTTGAGCCTGGCCGCGATCTCCTTCAGCGCGGACGCCACTTCAAGCGCATGCGCGCGGCTCTCGAGCTGGCAGGGACCGGCGATGATCGAAATCGGCAAGGCATTGCCGAATTTAGCCGATCCGACGGCAACGATCGGCGCGGCGGCTGGCGCGGAAACCTGATTGGTCAAAATGCTGCATCCTTTTGCCGGCGACCATGCAGTCCCGGGCGGGACGGATCAAGCCATCCCGCACGATGAGGGGGTTGCGCTGACGCCGTGGGTGCGCCGTGCTAACACAATCCCGCCCAACCAGCGCCTATAAACTGGCGCGGAACAGATTCCCATGAGGAAGACATGCGCATCCCGCTGATGATCGGAGCCGTCGCCGCCCTGTCGGCGATGTCGGGCCTCGCCTACGGCCAGACCAGCAGCCAGCCCGGGGTCGTCACCAGCGGCGCCACCGGCGTGACCGTCAATGGCAAGCCGGCGGCGCGCAGCGGCGACACCACGAGCAATGGCGGCGCGCTCGTCGAGGGCGTGCCCAATGTCCTGATCAACGGCAAGCCGGCGGTGGTCATGGGCGATCGCACGCATTGCGGCGGCAAGACGACCTCCGGCAGCCACGGCGTCTTCATCAACGGCAAGCCGATGGTCCGCGAGGGCGATCAGACGTCCGGCTGCCCGCAATAGCCGCGCCGGTCACTGGGCGCGACGAAGTTTCGTCATCGCGCCCCCTGCGGCCACCGCGTCACTTGACCGACGAAAACGCCGTCGGCACCAGAAGCTGGTTGACGATGTTGAGAACGATCTGGCCGTCCTCCTCGGTCTTGGCGCGCGCGGTGATCCACTCCGGATCGGTCCGGAACGCGGTCCACTTCTTCTCGCGCTCGGCGAGCGATTCCCAGGCCAGCAGATAGGTCAGCTCCTGGTTGGATTCCCCGACCAGCGTCGTGAAGAAGCCGGCCTGCCTGATGCCGTGCTTGTCCCAGAGCTTCAGCGTGATGGTCTCGAAGCGCTTGAGCAGCGCCGGCAGCCGTCCCGGCAGGCAGCGATAGACGCGGGTCTCGTAGATCATTGGCAGTCCTCCCAGATTTGTGTGCGGGCGGTTATAGCCAGCGCCTTCCGGACTGTCTTGAGGGGGTGACAACATGGCACCCCTGCTCGCGACAGGCGGCCATTTCCGCAATGTTGTTGCAATGTTACTTGCCCTAAAACCTGCCTTCAGGAGCTGGACCCACAAGGACATGCGGATACTGCTGGTTGAGGACGAGGCCGAAATGGCGGCGGCGCTGTCGCAGGCGCTGAAGGGCTACGACATGGTGGTCGACCACGTGCCGAACCTTGCCGAGGCCGAGGAAGCGATCTCCGCCGACGTGCATGGCGCGGTCCTGCTCGACCGCCAGCTTCCGGACGGCGACGGCCTTACCCTGATCCCGAAGCTGCGCGCCAAGGCCGACGGTGTCCCGATCATCGTGCTGACCGCGCGCGGCGACCTCACCGACCGCATCACCGGCCTCGACAGTGGCGCCGACGACTATCTGGCCAAGCCGTTCGCCGTCGAGGAGCTGCTGGCGCGGCTGCGAGCCGTGCTGCGCCGCCCCGCCGGACTGCAGCTCGAGATTATCAGGGCCGGCCGCGTGGCGTTCGATTGCAGCCATCGCGAGGCCAGCGTCGACGGCCGTCCGCTCGAGCTGCCGCGGCGCGAGCTGCTGGTGCTGGAGACGCTGTTGCGCCGCATGGGCCGCACCGTGCTGCGTGCGACGCTGGAGGAAGCCGTTTATAATTTCGAGGACGAGATCCAGTCCAACGCGCTCGACGCCCACGTCTCGCGGCTGCGTCGCAAACTCGCGGACGCCAGCGCCGGCGTCGAGATCCACAGCATCCGCGGCGTCGGCTATCTCTTGAAGCAAACGTCATGAGCGAACAGGCCGAGCACTATTGCCTGCGCTCGCAACTGAGCTGGCGGCTGGTGACGCTGCAGGCGCTGCTGCTTGCCATGCTGATCGTTTGCCTGATCAGCGCATTGTGCGCCACCGGCTTCCTGATCGTTCCGCGCGATGAGGATCATGTGATTTCCATCGTGCAGGGCGCGGTCGCACGCGACGGCAAGGGCGAGCTGATCTTGCGCCCGACGGCCGAACTGCAAAAGCTTCGTGACGACACGCCCGACCTCTGGTTCCTGGTGCGCGACCGGCAAGGCCGTTCGCTGACGGAAGGCGCGGTGCCGCCGGAATTTGCCAGGATCGGCGGCGCACTCGACCAGATCAGCCAGGCGCGGCTCGGCTGGCAGATGTTCGAGGATGATCCGCGCAAGCCGCCGGCGCGGCTGAAGCGCGTCAATTCCGACGCCGGCCCCGTGCAGGTGCTCACCGCGACGCAAGGGCCGATGTCGAGCGTCAAGACCGCGCTCGCCACGACGCTGGCATTCCTCGCCATTGCCCTGCCCGGCCTTTTCCTGATGGCATGCGCCACCTTCATCGCGACGCCGATGGTGGTGAGGCGCGCCTTCGCCGGTCTCGATACCACCGCCGACGAAGCGCGCCGGATCGATTTCCGCCAGCGCGGCAGCCGGCTGTCGGCGGACCATCTGCCGCTCGAGGTGGCGCCGCTGGTGACCGCCATCAACGATGCGCTGAAGCGGCTCGACGACGGCTATTCCCGGCACCAGCGCTTCGTCGCCGACGCGGCACATGAATTGCGCACGCCGATCGCGATCCTCAACACGCGGCTGGAGTCGCTGCCGCCGGGCCCGGAGAAAACCCGCCTGCTCGAGGATTCAGCGCGGCTTGCGACATTGGCCGAGCAACTGCTCGACATCCAGCGCTTCGACCAGTGCCGCAATCCGTTCGTCCGCGTCGATCTCGTCGCGGTCGCACGCAATGTCGCGGCCGACCTTGCGCCGCTGGCGATCGCGGCCGGCTACGAGCTGTCGCTCGATACTTCGGTCGATCGCGTGGAAACATCCGGCGATCGCGCCGCGCTGGAGCGCGCGCTCACCAACCTGGTGCAGAACGCCATCCAGCACGGCGGCCGCCGCGGTACCATCACCATCCATGTCGGCAGCGCCGCGACGATCGACGTATCGGATGAAGGCGACGGCATTCCCCAGGACCAGCGCACGCGGATCTTCGATCCGTTCTACCGGCTCGCGCCGCTCGACCGCGGCGCCGGCCTCGGCCTCAACATGGTGCGCGAGATCGCAAGGCTGCATGGCGGTCACGTCTCCGTGCTCGACGGACCGAAGGGCGGCGCGTGCTTCCGTCTCACGTTACCGCCGGCGCCGTTCGCGTCGTGATGCGCACAACATCGCGCAATGTTGTCGCAATGCAGCTCCCGCAAACAAGGCGTCACGCTTCGCATCTTGAGTCGAAGCGCCGCGACACTTTGCTGGGAATCCCAATGTCACATGATCTGCTGTCTTTCTTCACGGCGTGGATGGCGGCCCCCGGCCGCGTCGGCGCCATCGCGCCGTCGGGCGCCGCGCTCGCCGAACTGATCACGCGCGACATCAGCGCCGACACCGGCCCGGTGCTCGAGCTCGGTCCGGGCACGGGCGCGTTCACCTATCAGCTGTTGAAGCGCGGCGTGCGCCAGCAGGATCTCACGCTGATCGAGTACGGCTCGGATTTCATGCGGCTGCTGCAGCTGCGGTTTCCCGGCGCGCGCGTGCTGTGGATGGACGCGGCGCGCCTCGCCTCCGAGCGGCTCTACGATGGCGCGCCGGTTGGCGCCGTCGTCAGCGGACTGCCGCTGCTCAACATGTCGCCGCGCAAGGTCATCTCGATCGTCGGCGGCGCGTTCAGCTATCTGCGTCCCGGCGGCGCGTTCTATCAATTCACCTACGGGATGCGCTGCCCGGTGCCGCGGCCGATCCTCGACCGGCTCGGCCTGCGCGCCACGCTGGTCGATCGCGCCATCCTCAACGTGCCGCCGGCCGCGGTCTACCGGCTGACCCGCCGTCCGCAATACAAGCTGATGACGCGCGACGGCACGCCGGCGGCTGGTGCAAACGTTTCACTGATCAAGAAAGAACGCCGGACCAACGAGGACTGCGCCGTGTAGCGGCGCAGCTGACGGCCGCTTGGTTAGACCAACCGGCTCTGCTTCGCCGCGGCCTCGATGAACGAGGCAAACAGCGGATGCGGCTCGAACGGCCGCGACTTCAGCTCGGGATGGAACTGGACACCGATGAACCAGGGATGGTCCTCGTACTCCACGATCTCCGGCAGCACGCCGTCGGGCGACATGCCGGAGAAGCGCAGGCCGTGCTGCTCGAGGCGGTCCTTGTAGGCGGTGTTGACCTCGTAGCGATGGCGGTGCCGCTCGGAGATCTCGGTCGCGCCGCCATAGACCTGCGAGACGCGGCTGCCGCGGTTGAGCGCCGCGGGATAGGCCCCGAGCCGCATCGTGCCGCCGAGATCGCCGCTCTGCGAGCGCTTCTCGAGCTCGTTGCCGCGCAGCCATTCCGTCATCAGACCGACCAGAGGCTCCTTTGTCGGGCCGAACTCGGTCGAGTTGGCGTCCTCGATGCCGACCAGGTTGCGCGCCGCCTCGATCACCGCCATCTGCATGCCGAAGCAGATGCCGAAATACGGCACGTCACGCTCGCGCGCGAACTGCGCCGCGCGGATCTTGCCCTCGGCGCCGCGCTGGCCGAAGCCGCCGGGCACCAGGATGCCGTTGACGTGCTCGAGGAACGGCGCCGGGTCCTCGTTCTCGAACACCTCGCTCTCGATCCAGTCGAGATTGACCTTCACCTTGTTGGCGATGCCGCCGTGCGAAAGCGCCTCGATCAGCGATTTGTAGGCGTCCTTCATGCCGGTGTATTTGCCGACGATGGCGATCGTCACCGCACCTTCCGGATTGCGGACGCGCTCGTTGATGACGTTCCAGCTCTGCAGCGCCGGCGGAATCTTCGCGGTGATGCCGAACGCGGCCAGCACCTCGTCGTCGAGGCCGGCGGCATGATAGGCCTCCGGCACGGCGTAGATGTTGTCGACGTCGCGCGCCTCGATCACGGCGCTCTCGCGCACGTTGCAGAACAGGCCGAGCTTGCGCCGCTCCTCCTTGGGAATTTCGCGGTCGGTGCGGCACAGCAGGATGTCCGGCTGGATGCCGATCGAGCGCAGCTCCTTCACCGAGTGCTGCGTCGGCTTTGTCTTGAGTTCGCCGGCACTTGGAATGTACGGCAGAAGCGTCAGGTGAATGTAGACGGCATGATCGCGCGGCAGCTCGTTCTTGAGCTGGCGGATCGCCTCGAAGAACGGCAGGCCCTCGATGTCGCCGACGGTGCCGCCGATCTCGACCAGCACGAAATCGAACTCGTCGTTACCCGACAGCACGAATTCCTTGATCGCGTTGGTGACGTGCGGGACCACCTGGATGGTGGCGCCGAGATAGTCGCCGCGGCGCTCCTTGGTGATGATGTCCTGGTAGATTCGCCCGGTCGTGATGTTGTCGGCCTTGGTGGCCGGACGACCGGTGAAGCGCTCGTAATGGCCGAGATCGAGATCGGTCTCGGCGCCGTCGTCGGTCACGAACACTTCGCCGTGCTGATACGGCGACATCGTTCCGGGATCGAGGTTGAGGTAGGGATCGAGCTTGCGAAGGCGGACTTTGTAGCCCCTGGCCTGCAGCAAAGCGCCGAGCGCCGCTGAAGCCAGACCCTTGCCGAGCGAGGAGACCACGCCGCCGGTGATGAATATGTACCGCGCCATGGGACTTTACCTTTAATCCGCTTCCTGCGATTCGCAAAACGAATCGACCGTTCCCGGCAAACAAATCACCGGGCTGTGGGTTACGTTAAACTGAGAGCGATTTCAGAGCATTAATGGGGGCTTCTGATGCAGGATGCCAGCGGGGCATCCTGCATGGCGCCCCTGCTTTATTGCGACCGTGGCGCCTGCGGGCCGCTCGGGGCCTGCTGCCCCTGCTGTTCGTCGGCCTTCTTCAGCGAATCGAGGATGCCGCCGGAGGTCGGCGCGTTCATCGGCGTGCCGCCGGCCGGCTGGGTCTGCGCCGGTGCCCCGGTGCCGATGATCGAGCTCGGCTTGCGGTCGTAGCCGGCGTACCAAGACAGGAACAGGCTGGTGAGGAAGAAGCCGGCCGCGAGGATCGCGGTGGTCCGCGACAACAGATTCGCGGTGCCGCGGCTCGACATGAAGCCCGCGCCGCCGCCCATGCCGAGGCCGCCGCCTTCGGATTTCTGCAGCAGCACCGCGCCGATCATGACGGCGACAATCATGAGGTGGACAATGATAACGACAGTCTGCATCGCAAGCCTTCCGTCACAAGCCGCCAAGCGGCCAGACAAACGGCGCTATCGGCTTTACGGGTTTTCGTGAAGTCGCGCTCTGTTACACGATTGCACCGGGCATTGTCACCCCCGAGATAGTCGCACTGTCGATGATCACAAGCAGCGCCGATCACGGCCCGGCCAGGCCTTGCCCGAAGCCGGCAGATTCTATTATAATAGACATATGGACACTTTGGTAGACGATCTGAGCCAACGCCTGGCACAGCGGATCAGGCTCGAACGCGATGGCCGCGGCTGGTCGCTGGCCGACGTCGCCGAACGCGCCGGCGTCTCGAAGGCCACAATCAGCAAGATCGAGCGCGCCGAGGTCAGCCCGACCGCGGTGGTGCTGGTGCGCCTCGCCTCGGCTTTCGATCTCACTTTGGCCGGGCTGATGTTGCGCGCCGAAGGCCAGGGCGAACGGCTGTCGCGCGCCGCCGCGCAACCAGTCTGGCGTGATCCGGAAACCGGCTATCTGCGCCGCCAGGTGTTCAGCCGTCCCGACCATCCGGTCGAGCTGGTGCGGGTCGAACTGCCGCCAAGGCAGACCGTGACCCTGCCCGCCTCCTCCTACGCGCATATCCGCCAACTGGTCTGGGTGCTCAGCGGCAGCCTCGTTATCACCGAAGGCTGCACACGCCACGTGCTCGCCGCCGGCGATTGTCTCGGATTCGGCCCGCCGGCGGAGACGACCTTCGCCAACGAGACCAACGCCGGGTGCAGCTATGTGGTCACCCTGGCCCGGAGCTGATGCATGTCACACTTTGCCATCAAGCCGATCGAGGATGCGCCTGCGATTCGCGGCGCGCTCAGCGAACTGTTGATCGAGACCGTCGCCAGCGGCGGCTCGGTGAGCTTCATGCATCCGCTGTCGCCAGATGACGCCGATGCATTCTGGCAGGACTCGCTCGGCGCCGCCGCACGCGGCGAACGCATCGTGCTCGGCGCCTTCACCAGCAATGATCTGATCGGCACCGTGACGCTTCTGCTCAAACTGCCGCCGAACCAGCCGCATCGGGCGGAAATTGCAAAGATGATGACGCGCGTCGCCCATCGCCATCGCGGCGTGGCGACCGAATTGATGCGCGCGGCCGAGCAGCTTGCGATCACGCACGGACGCACACTGCTGGTGCTCGACACCGCCGAAGAGGATGGCGCCGCGCCGCTCTATGAACGACTGGGATTTCAGCTCACCGGCATCATCCCGGACTACGCGCTGAAGCCGCATGGCGGCCTCACCGGGACGATGATCTACTGGAAGCGGATCGGCGCGGCCGCGGCCTGAATCCGTAGCCAAGCAGAGATGCCGATGGCAGCTGTCTGCGCAACACTGCCAATCCCGTCACCCCCGCGCAAAGGCGAAGCCTTTGTCGCTGGAGGAGCGCGTAACGCGTCTCGAAGGGTCGACGGCCACCAGCCGGGCCGTCGATCCTTCGAGACGGCCGCGTTGCGACCTCCTCAGGATGACGGCGTGAGAGCTCGGTGCGAAAGGGGCACCCCTAACACCCCGCAGCGATCGCCAAAAAGTCGGACGCCTTCAGGCTGGCGCCGCCGACCAGTGCGCCATTGACATTGGCGACGGCCATCAGCTCGGCCGCGTTCGACGGTTTCACCGAGCCGCCATAGAGGATCCTGATCCTGTTTCCCTCGCCCTTGAAGCGATCGGTGAGCTGACCGCGGATAAACCTGTGAACTTCCTCGACATCCTTGGCCGTCGGGGTCAGGCCGGTGCCGATCGCCCAGACCGGCTCGTAGGCCACGACGAGGTTGGCCGCGGTCGAGCCGTCGGGCAGCGACCCCGCAAGCTGGGTGCCGCAGACATCGAGCGTCTTGCCGGCGTCGCGCTGCTCGCGCGTCTCGCCGATGCAGACGATCGCGGTCAATCCGGCGCGCCACACGGCCTCCGCCTTCTGCCGAATCAAGGCGTCGGTCTCGCCGTGGTCGGCGCGTCGCTCGGAATGGCCGACGATGATCGCGACCGCGCCGAGGTCCTTGAACATCTCCGCCGAGAGATCGCCGGTGTGGGCACCCGATGCCTTGGGATGGCAATCCTGGGCGCCGACCGCGACCTTCGAGCCGCGCGCCTTGTCGGCAAAGGCCCCGACCAGCGTCGCCGGCGGACAGACCAGGAGATCGGCCTTTCCGGCGACATCGCCGGCGCCCGCCAGCATCGCGTCGAACTCGACAAAAGAGGATTTCAGGCCGTTCATTTTCCAGTTGCCGGCGATCAGCGGCCGGATGGCGTCGGTCATGTCGGATTTCCCATCGTTCAAGCGTGTCCCTGCGCTATCAGAGCCGGGCGGCGACTTCCAGAGTGCGGCTTCGCGCACACCGTGCGACGCTTCCGCCCGCGCGGCCAAGGTTGCGGGGGCGCTTCGGCCACTTTATGATGGGTTTTCAACCCGGTGACGCCCTGCTGCGGGACAAAAGCCTCGACATTCGGCTCCCCATTGGGCACGACCCGGTTCCCCTCCTGTAAAACAAGTTGGACCCATGCTTCGAGGAATGCGGAAAGCCTCATCAAACTGGCTCGGCAAGACGATTATGGCCGTGGTGATGGGCGTTTTGATCGTCAGTTTCGGAATTTGGGGTATTGCCGACATTTTCAAGGGGTTTGGCCAGTCGACCTTCGCCAAGGTGGGCGGGACCGAGATTTCGGCCGAGCAGTTCCGCCAGATCTATACCGACCGCCTGCAGCAGCTTGGCCGCCAGTTCGGCCGTCCGCTGACGCCGGACCAGGCGCGCGCCTTCGGCATTGACCGCCAGGTGCTGCAGCAGACGCTTGCGGAAGCCGCGCTGGACGAGGAGGCGCGCCGCATGGGCCTCAATGTGTCCGACGCCGAGGTGCTGCGCGCGATCTACAACGACCCGAATTTCAAGGGCCTCAACAACCAGTTCGACCCGCAGCGCTTCCAGGCCGTGATCCGCAACTATGGCTATACCGAAGGCCGCTACATCGCCGAGCAGCGCCGCGTTGGCCTCAGGCGCCAGATCGCCGGCACCATCTCGTCCGGGATCGAGCCGCCGAAATCGCTGGTCGAGGCGCTGACCCGGTTCCAGAACGAGCAGCGTTCGATCGACTACATCACGCTCGGCGCCGCGCAGGCCGGCACCATCGATCCGCCCTCGCCCGAGGCGCTCGCCGCCTATTTCGAGGACCACAAGGTCCAGTTCCGCGCGCCCGAATACCGCAAGATCTCCTTCGTCGCGATCACGCCCGAGGAGATCGGCAAGTGGGAAACGGTGTCGGACGAGGACGCCAGAAAGATCTTCGAGGAGCGCAAAGACCGGCTCAGCACGCCGGAGAAGCGCGAGGTCTCGCAGATCGTGTTTCCGGACGCCGGCGAGGCGCAGGCCGCGCGCGGGCGGATTGCGTCGGGCGCGTCGTTTGACGACATCGCCAAGGAGCGCAACCTCAATCTGGCCGACGTCAATCTCGGCCTGATCGCGAAGTCGGCGATCCTCGATCCGGCCGTCGCCGATGCCGCCTTCTCCCTGGCCGCAGGCGAAGTCAGCCAGCCGGTGCAGGGCCGCTTCGGCGCCGCGCTGGTCAAGGTCGGCAAGGTCGAGCCCGGCGTGACCCCGAGCTATGAAAGCCTCGCCCAGCAGGTGAAGAACGAGATCGCCTCCGAGCGCGCCCGCACCAAGGTCGCCGAGCTGCGCGACAAGATGGAAGACGAGCGCGGCGGCGGCGCCAGCGTCGTCGAAGCCGCACAGAAGCTGAAGCTGACCCCCGTCACCATCGACGCGGTTGATCGCTCCGGGCGGCTGCCGAACGGCCAGGTCGCGACCAACATCCCGCGCGGTCTCGACGTGGTGTCGCAGGCCTTCAATAGCGACGTCGGCGTCGACAACGACCCGATCCAGTTCAACGGCGGCTATGTCTGGTACGACGTGCTCGGCATCACGCCGTCGCGCGAGCGCAGCCTCGACGAGGTTCGCGACCAGGTCGAGGCCAAGTGGCGCGAAGACCAGATCTCCGCCAAGCTGCGCGCCAAGGCGACCGAGATCGTCCAGAAGCTCGACAGCGGCGCCAAGCTCGCCGACGAAGCCGCCGCTGTCGGCGTCAAGGTCGAAACCGCGGCGAATTTCAACCGCGAGGCCTCGCTGCCTGCCGTGCCGGCAGGCGTGATTGCGGCCGCATTCCGGGCCGCCAAGGACGGCGACGGACAGACCTCCGTCGCCGGCGGCAGCCAGTGGGTGGTCTTCCGCGTCACCAACGTGACGGTGCCGCCGGTCGACTTCGCGTCAGATGCGGCCAAGCAGCTGACCGAGGCGCTGCGGCGGTCGCTCAGCGACGAGCAGGTCGCGCAATATGTCACGAAGATCGAGTCCGATATCGGCGTGACCATCAACCAGGCAGCCTTCGCACAGGTGACAGGCGCAAATAATTGAGCATGATCGGGACACCGCGACGGCGCGCTGCGCAGCGATCAAGCTCCAACAACAGACCCTGAGCCAGCGAATGGACGACCTGAAATCGATCATCGGAAAAGTCGCCACCGGCGCCACGCTGACGCGTGAAGAGGCGGCATCCGCCTTCGACAGCATGATGTCGGGCGAAGCCACGCCCTCGCAGATGGGCGGGCTGCTGATGGCGCTGCGGGTGCGCGGCGAGACCGTCGAGGAGATCACCGGCGCCGTCACCGCGATGCGCGGCAAGATGCTGCCGGTCACGGCGCCGGCGGAGGCCGTCGACATCGTCGGCACCGGCGGCGACGGCTCCGGCTCGGTCAACGTCTCGACCTGCGCGGCCTTCATCGTGGCCGGCGCCGGTGTGCCCGTGGCGAAGCACGGCAACCGCGCATTGTCGTCGCGCTCGGGCGCCGCCGACGTGCTGGCCTCGCTCGGCGTCAGGCTCGATTTGACGCCCGAACAAGTCGGGCGCTGCGTCAAGGAAGCCGGCATCGGCTTCATGTTCGCGCCCGCGCATCATCCGGCGATGAAGAATGTCGGTCCGACCCGGGTCGAGCTCGCCACCCGCACCATCTTCAACCTGCTCGGGCCGCTGTCGAACCCGGCCGGCGTCAAGCGGCAGATGGTCGGCGTGTTCTCGCGGCAATGGGTGCAGCCGCTGGCGCAGGTGCTGAAGAACCTCGGCTCGGACAAGGTCTGGGTCGTGCATGGCTCCGATGGCCTCGACGAGATCACCCTCACCGGCCCGACCTTCGTTGCGACGCTCGAGAACGGCGAGATCAGGACATCAGAGGTGACGCCCGAGGACGCCGGTCTTGGCCGCGTCGGCGGCGAGGCGCTGAAGGGCGGTGACGCCGATACCAATGCGATCGCGCTCGCCAGCGTGCTGCAGGGCAAGCCGAGCGCCTATCGCGATGTCGCGCTGCTCAACGCCGCCGCCGCGCTGATCGTGGCCGGCCGCGCCAAGGACCTCAAGGACGGCGTCGCGATCGGCGCGCAGTCGCTCGACAGCGGCGCCGCCGCTGCGCGGCTGAAGCATCTGGTCGCGGTTTCGAACGGTTGAGCATGATCCGAAAAAGTGGGAACCGGTTTTCGAATCAGATCATGCGCAAGCAAGGCATTAAGCGATGTCCGACATCCTGACCAAGATCGAGGCCTACAAGCGCGAGGAGATCGCGGCCGCGAAGCGCGCCCATCCGCTCGCCGAGATCGAGGCGCAGGCCAAATCGGCTTCGGCCCCGCGCGGCTTCGTCCGCGCCCTCAAGGACAAGCATGCGCGCGGCGACTACGCGCTGATCGCGGAAGTGAAGAAGGCCTCGCCCTCGAAGGGCTTGATCCGGGCCGATTTCGATCCGCCCGCGCTCGCGAAGGCCTATGAGGCCGGCGGCGCGGCCTGCCTGTCGGTGCTGACCGACGCGCCCTCGTTCCAGGGCCATCTCGACTTCATGGTCGCGGCCCGCGCCGCGACCAGCCTGCCGGTGCTGCGCAAGGATTTCATGTTCGACACCTACCAGGTGGCGGAAGCGCGCGCCCATGGCGCCGACTGCATCCTGATCATCATGGCCGCGCTCGACGACGCGGCGGCCGGGGAGATCGAGGACGCCGCGCTCGGCTACGGCATGGACGTGCTGGTCGAGATCCATGATCGCGCCGAGCTTGACCGTGCCTTGAAACTTCGCTCGCCGATGATCGGCGTCAACAACCGCAATCTGCGTACCTTCGAGACCACGCTCGCGACCAGCGAGGCGCTGGCGCCGCTGATCCCGCGCGACCGCCTGATGGTCGGCGAGAGCGGCATCTTCACGCCTGACGATCTCGCCCGGCTCGAACGGGTCGGGATGTCGACCTTCCTGGTCGGCGAAAGCCTGATGCGCCAGCAGGACGTCACCGCGGCCACCCGCGCCTTGCTGACGCGGCAGGCCGCCCCGCGCGCCACCGCAACGCGCTGACGCAATGGCGCGGAACAGCAAGGGCAAGACCAAGGCCGAGCCGTCCGGCTCGGGCACCGCCCTCACCCATATCGACGCCAAGGGCGAGGCTCGGATGGTCGACGTCTCGGCCAAGCCCGCGACCGAGCGGACCGCCGTCGCCGAAGGCCGCGTCGTGATGAGCAAGGCTACGCTGGCGCTGATCGAAACCGGCCAGGCCAAGAAGGGCGACGTGCTCGCGACCGCGCGCATCGCCGGCATCATGGCGGCGAAGCGGACCTCGGAATTGATCCCGCTCTGCCATCCGCTGGCGCTGACCAAGGTCACGATCGACATCACACCCGACCGCAAGCTGCCCGGCTGCATCGTCCGCGCCAGCGTCAAGGTGACGGGGCCGACCGGCGTCGAGATGGAGGCGCTGACCGCGGTCTCGGTCGCATGCCTGACGATCTACGACATGGTCAAGGCGGTCGACCGCGGCATCCGCATCGAGGACATCCACCTCGTCGAGAAGATCGGCGGCAAGTCCGGGCGCTATCGCGCCGGCGCGTGATCGCAACCGATGCGCAAGCGACGGCCTGTCGCGAATGTCCGCAAGATTTCGTTAACCAATCTCGCTAACCCGCGCTCCATTTCGATTGGATACGACTTTCGCGGGCCGGGGGTGCACGAAACCTACTTCCGGGTGAAACACCTGGAAGCGATTGCGGCACATGAATCCAAACGGCAGCGCCTCGTTCAACATCACCTCGGTGATCGGCAGCGGTCCAATCCGCTGGCTGATCCTCGGCGGCGCCGTGCTGATGGCTGCGATCGCGATCGGCGCGACCTTGATGGCCGAGAATTTCCGCGAGCGCGCCCTGCACAACAGCGAGCGTGAGCTCGAGAACACCGTGCTGCTGCTGGCGCGGCATTTCGACCAGCAGCTCGACGATCTCGAGGTCGTCCAGCGCGACCTGATCGCGTTCATGCGCGACAACGCAATCGCGACACCGGAGAATTACAAGCGCCGGATGTCGGCCGCCGACATCCATGCGATGCTCAAATCCAAGATGGACGCGCTGTCCAATGTCGGCAGCCTCAATGTGTTCGACGCTGACGGCGTTCTGATCAACAGCTCGGGCGCCTGGCCGCTGCCGCAGGCCAGCATTGCCGATCGCCCCTACTTCCAGATCTTCAAATCGAGCCCCTATTCGCCCGACATGCAGGTCGCGCCGGTGGTGAGCCGCGTCACCGGAAACTGGACGACCGTCATCGTCCGCAAGGTCACCGGACCGCATGGCGAATTCCTCGGCGTAGTCGGCCGCGGCATCGAGCCGGCGACCTTCGAGAAGTTCTTCTCCACGGTGGCGCTCGGCGACGGCGCCGCGATCTCGATGCATCATCGCGACGGCACGCTGCTGGCGCGTTATCCCCATGTCGAGGAGCTGATCGGGAGGAACTTCCGCAACGGTCCGGTCAATCAGCAGCAGGTGTTCGAGCTGCCGCAGAGCACGACGCGGCTCGCCAGCCCGGTCGACGGCAAGGACCGCCTGGTGTCGTCGCGGGCACTGACCAAATTCCCGATCGTCGTCGTTGCGACGAGCACCACGGAGGCGGCGCTCGCCAACTGGCGCGAGCAGATCGGCATCCTGATCGCGGTGACCAGCATCTCGGTGCTGGCGATCGCGATCCTGCTGACGCTGGTGGTGCGCAAGCTGGTGCAGCAGCATCGCGCCCAGCAGCAGAGCCTGACGCTGGAGAAGCTGCGGCTCGACACCGCCGTCAACAACATGACGCAGGGGCTGTTGCTGTTCGATGCCGCGCAGCGCCTCGTGATCTGCAACAGGCGCTATATCGAGATGTACGGGTTGTCGGCCGACATCATCAAGCCCGGCTGCAGCTTCCGCGACGTCATCGTGCATCGTCACCGGACCGGATCGTTCCAGGGCGACGTCGAGCGCTACGTCAATCTCGTGCTGCGCGACGTCGGCATCCGCAACACCATGGTGATCACGACGCCCGACGGGCGCTCGGTCCAGGTCGTCAACGAGCCGCTGGCCGATGGCGGCTGGCTTGCGACCCACGAGGACGTCACCGAGCGCCGCCGCGCCGAGGAGCGCATCACGCATCTCGCCCACTACGATGCTCTCACCGACCTGCCGAACCGCGCACTGTTCCACGAGGAGATCAGGCGCGAGCTGCCGCACGTCGCGCCCGACAGCCAGCTTGCGGTGCTCTATATCGACATCGACGAATTCAAGGGCGTCAACGACTCGCTCGGCCACATGGTGGGCGACGAGCTTCTCAAGTCCGTGGCGAGGACGCTGAGCGGCGTGATCGGCGACGGCGATTTCGTCGCCCGCCTCGGCGGCGACGAGTTCGCGATCGTGCAGACCGGGGTGAAGAGCGAGGCCGAGGTCACCGACCTCGTCGCGCGCATCTACGAGGTGATCCGCGCGCCCTATCAATGCCTCGGCCACCAGGTCACGACCGACGCCAGCATCGGCATCGCGCTGGCGCCGAAGGACGGCACCGATCTCGACCAGATCATGAAGAACGCCGACCTTGCGATGTATGCAGCAAAGTCGGCCGGCCGGCGCGTCTTCCGCTTCTTCGAGCCGGCGATGGATGCCGACGCGCGCGCCCGCCGCGAGCTCGAGATGGAGTTGCGGCAGACGATCGCCGCCGAAAGCGGGCTCGAAGTGCATTACCAGCCCTGCGTCGACCTGCGCAGCAACGAGATCACCGGCTGCGAGGCGCTGGTGCGCTGGCGCCATCCACAGCGCGGCATGATCTCGCCGGCCGAATTCGTGCCGATTGCGGAAGAGACCGGCCTGATCAACCAGCTCGGCGAATGGGTGCTGATGACGGCCTGCAAGGAAGCCGTAAACTGGCCCGACCAGGTCAGGCTTGCCGTCAACGTCTCGCCGGTGCAGTTCCGCAGCGGCACGTTGGCGCTCAAGGTGATCGCGGCGCTGGCATCGTCGGGGCTGTCAGCGAGCCGGCTCGAGCTCGAGATCACCGAGGCGGTGCTGATCCGCGACGACGAGACGGCGCTGGCCGCGCTGCACCAGCTGCGCGCCATCGGGATCAGGATCGCGCTCGACGATTTCGGCACCGGCTATTCGTCGCTGAGCTACCTGAAGCGATTCCCGTTCGACAAGATCAAGATCGACCGCTGCTTCGTCACCGACATCGCCGATCCGCAAGGATCGGCCGGCATCGTCGAGGCCGTCGTCAACATCGCCGCCGAGCGCAGCATGACGACGACGGCGGAAGGCGTCGAGACCGCGCAGCAGCAGCAATTGCTGCGCGAGCTCGGCTGCTCGGAAATGCAGGGCTATCTGTTCAGCCCGCCGAAGCCCGCCGCCCAGATCCGCGAGCTGCTGGCCGGGCATCGCCGCGGCCCTGCCGCGGGCGCGAGCACCACACGCCGGCGCAAACCCGTCGCCGGCGCGGCGTAAGGCTGCTCGGAAGTCGGGAGCCCGAGGGCGCGCCTGCACGATATTCGGAATATTAGAAGAATACCCTGAAATTGCCCGACGTGTCAATTGCCTGGTCGAGCGCCAGCCACCACCGGCTACTTTGCATGGGGTTGTTTTCGATATTTTGGCAGCACGCCCCTCGACGGCGCCCGGATGGACCCAACACGTCGCGCGAACGCGCGCCCGATGACAGGCTGCGCGCAATCCGGGGACCTTGCAAACGCGCAGACAGCTCCCGGATTTCGCTTCGCTCCATCCGGGCTACATGTGTCAGGTTCTAGTTCGGCACCGGCCGCTTCTGCGCGGCCTTGGTGTCGGCGTTCTTGGCATCGGCATTGACGGTAACGCCGCGCAGCTGGTTGAACGCGGCAGCCAGCGCCTTGTCATTCTTCTCGTCCGGCGGGACATAGGACTGCGAGCCGGTCTGCTCGGCGCCCTCGGCGGAGAGATGGCCGCGCATCGAGGCCTCGCCCTTGATTTCCGAGCGGGTCTTGAACTCGTCCGGCACGTCCTGCAGCACCTCGATGTCGGGCTTGATGCCAAGCGCCTGGATCGAATGGCCCGACGGGGTGAAATAGCGCGCCGTGGTCAGCGCCAGCGCACCGTTGCCGGTGCCGAGCGGAATGATGGTCTGCACCGAGCCCTTGCCGAACGAGCGGGTCCCGATCAGGGTCGCGCGCTTGTGGTCGTGCAGCGCGCCGGCGACGATCTCGGAGGCCGATGCCGAGCCGCCATTGATCAAGACGACGAGCGGCTTGCCCTTGGTCATGTCGCCGCCATGCGCGGTGAAGCGCTGGGTTTCCTCGGGATTGCGGCCGCGGGTCGAGACCACCTCGCCGCGCTGCATCAGGGTCGAGGTCACCGAGACCGCCTGGTCGAGCAGGCCGCCGGGATTGTTGCGGAGGTCGACGACGTAGCCGGCGAGCTTGTCCTGCGGCACCTGCTTCTGGATCTCGCCGATCGCCTTGCGCAGGCCCTCGGTGGTCTGCTCGTTGAACGAGGTGATCCTGATATAGCCGATGTCGCCGCCCTCGACGTGATACTTCACGGGACGCACGCGGATGATCTCTCTGACGATCGAGACCTCGATCGGCTTGTCGGCATCCTTGCGGATGATCTTCAGCCGGATCGAGCTGTTGGGCGCGCCCTTCATCTTGTTGACGGCCTGATCGAGCGTCATGCCCTGGATCTGGTCGTCGTCGATCGAGGTGATCACGTCGCCCGACATGATGCCGGCGCGCGAGGCTGGCGTGTCGTCGATCGGCGCCACCACCTTGACGAAGCCGTCCTCCATGGTGACCTCGATGCCGAGCCCGCCGAACTCGCCATGCGTGGTCTCCTGCATCTCCGCCCAGCCCTTCTCGTTCATGTAGCGGGAGTGCGGATCGAGCGAGGAGATCATGCCGTTGATCGCTCCCTCGACGAGCTTGGAGTCCTCGGGCTTCTCGACGTAGTCGGTCTTGACCTTCTCGAACACCTCGCCGAACAGATTGAGCTGCGAATAGGTGTTGCTGTTGTCGGAATGCGCGGCGGCATTGGCGACGGCGAACAGATGCGCGCCCTGCGGCGAGGCCACGAGCAGGGTGAGACACGCGCCCGCGACCGTCCCGAGCAAGAAGCCAACATGTTTGCGCATTATCCGTGATCCCTTCGCTAACGGCCGGCAACGTTTCGCAACATTCGGCCCCACCCCGACGCGGGGCACCACACAACGGCTTTTTGGTCGGATCAAGGCCGCCTTGTCACCGGACCATTACGGTCCTGTCACGGTGCCCGGATCGGCCTCCTGTCAGCCCCCTGTCAGCCTTTCGTCGGCCTTTGGCCCAGTCTCCTGCAACCCGTTCTGCCAGGTCGACGGTTGGGTGCCGAATCCGCGCTTGGCCCGCGTGCCCAGCCAATAGCCGAACTGCGGAGGAACATTGCGGAACGGCCCCTCGACGCCGAGCTTGAGCGCGGCGTCCATCGGCCAGTTCGGGTTATTGAGGATTTCCCGGCCGACGGCGATCAAATCTGCTTGTTTATCACGCAGGATTTGTTCGGCCTGGTCCCCGTGGATGATCAGGCCGACCGCCATGGTCATGATATCGGCATGGGCGCGGACATATTCCGCGAGCGGCACCTGATAGTTGTATTTGATCTCCTTACCCAGGATCGGCGCCATCTCGCTGATTCCGCCCGATGAGCAGTCGATCACATCGACGTCCTTGGCTTTCAGGATCCTGGCGAGCCGGGCGCTCTGCTCCGGGCCCCAGCCGGCATTGTCCTCGACCGACAGCCGCACGAACAGCGGCTTGTGATCCGGCCAGTGCGCCCGCACCGCCTCGGTGACCTCGATCAGGAAGCGCATCCGGTTGGCTTCCGAGCCGCCATATTCGTCGCTGCGCTGGTTGGAGCGGCCGGAGAGGAATTCGTGCACGAGATAGCCATGGGCGCCGTGCAGTTCCAGCACCTCGAACCCTGCCTGATGCGCGCGTCGTGCCGCCTGCCCCCAGGCCGCGACGAGGTCCTTCACCTCGTGCGTGTCCAGCGCGCGCGGCACCGGCCAGCGCTCGCTATGGGCGATCGCGCTCGGCGCCACCGGCGTCCAGGCATCCCAATCCTCGATCTCGGCGGTGCGTTCGAGCGGGCGATCGCCCTCCCAGGGCCGGCTCGCACGCGCCTTGCGGCCGGAATGGCCGAGCTGGATGCCGGCGACCGCGTTCTGCTGCTTGATGAAGCCCACCAGGCGGCTGAGCGGCGCGATGAACTTGTCGTCCCAGATGCCGAGATCGCCGATCGTGCCGCAGCCGCGCCGCTCGACCTTGGTCGATTCGACGATCACGAGACCGGCGCCGCCGGCGGCGAACTTGCCGGCATTCATCAGATGCCAGTCGGTCGGAAAGCCCTTCTCGGCGGAATACTGGTGCATCGGCGGCACCACGATGCGGTTCTTCAACGTGACGCCGCGGATGGTCATTGGCGAAAACAGCAGCTTGTCGGACATCGCTTCCTCATCATGCGTCGTTACCCGGCGCGCGGGACCGATCTTGTGTTTGGCGCGGACGATATACGCACCGCGCGATGGCCGATAGGGGCGCGCCGGCGGCCGCAATTGGCCGCTCAAATGGATCGCGGCATGGCAGCGCCGAAGCTGGCCGCGACACGTTCGCCATGCCTGTTCCCTCGCGGCGATTTTTCGCACGCATAGGAAATGATGATCGCGATGCGTGTTGTCCCCGGCAACCCAGAGGAGGGACACTTATGAGGACCCGCACAATCGCACTGCTCATCGCCGGTGCCATGGCAACCGGCCCGATCCTGGTGCAACACGCGGTTGCCCAGAACCTGCAGAACGAAGCCGACAAGGGCGCCAAGACCCGCAACTCCGGCGAATCCGGCTATGTCGGCGATCAGGACAAGCCCGGCGCGGCCGCAACGCCTCCCGGACGCCCCGATACCGCCGCCGGTTCCCCAGATGCCGCGACGTCTCCGAGCGCTCAGAGTTCCGGAACCGGGATCGCCGGCGCGCCGGGCAACAAGAGCGGGCCGCCCGCCAAGCAAGGCACGGTCGGTTCGAACTCGCAAAACCTGCATGTCCAGGAACAGGATTCCTCGAACATCAAGGGACAGCCCGGCAACAAGAGCGGCCCACCCGCAAAGCGCTAGGCGGCGCGCATGCCGACCAGGCGGCCGTAACCCGGAATGGCGCCGACAAAGCTCGCTGGGCCCGATCGGCGCCGGTTCGAAACCGGCAATTGATCGCGTCGTTGAGATATTATTGAGCGGCCTTCCGGCTCGCGGAGAGGTCGGTGGGGCAATTTGCTCCGCATTCAATCGACTTCTTCTGGTCGGCGACGCGCCATACCAGCAACGCGACCAGGACAATGATGGTGACGGTGAGCTTGGCCAATGCGTCGTGGTTCAATGTCGGCTCCGCAGAACAATCGGCATAACGGAAAAAATCAGCTGCAAGCGGAAATGTGACCCCGACACCCTTTGGGGCCGAGAGCCGACGCTGGGGGGCGTCCACCGGGCCCGCATTCGATTCGGGCCGGCCGACGTCATGATGGTACGGACCTGACGCGGTCCGCAAGCTTCTCAGTCTGCATGGCAGCATGGCACGGCCGGCCGCAGCCGGTTGGAACATAGTCATCGGTGTGCGGTTCAGAGGCTGTCCTCTGATTCATTGCCCCAGAGGCACACACCACCCCTGCGGCCCCAGCCGTCACGCTGGGGCCGTAAATCATTGGAGGTGCACGCGGACTGCTGTTGGTCGCGGGATGAGTGCACGATCTCCGAGAACCACAATCGATTTGCGCGGGCGGGCCGCAAATGACGTAGCCTATACAGATCGCGGTCAGAGCTTCGCGAGCCTCGCCGCACCTGCCGCGATCGCCTCGTTGAAGCTGGTGTCCCAGAATTTTCCAACCTCCGCGCGAGCGTCGAGCACGCCGAGCTTGAGGAAGGTGTCGGCGACCTTCTGGTGCGTCTCCGGCACGTCAGGCGTCACCCCGGCGAGCGCGAAGTCGTCGCTGCGACGGGCGAACTGGTCGAGGATGTCCTGCAACGGCAGATGCGTCTCCGCCACCTGCGCGGCCGCATACACCGGAAAATTCTTGTTGGCGAACGCATAAGCGCGCTGGATCCGCAGCAGCAGATCGCTCACGGCCGCGTGACGCAGCGGATCGTCGACCGCCTTCGGATTGGCGTAGATCGGGAAATTCCCCGAGAGATAGCCGGCGCCGGTCTTGAGCAGCCGCGCGCCCTGCTTGGCGATCGCGAGTTGCCCGTTATAACCGTAGATCGCCCAGGCATCGAGCTTGCCGGAGGCGAACGCCGAATAGCCGTCGGACGGCGTCAGATTGATGGCCTCGATATCGCCAAACGCAAGGCCGGCTTCCTCGAGTTGCTTGGCGAGGAAATAATGCGCCGTGGTCGCGCGCACATAGCCGACGCGCTTTCCCTTGAGATCAGCGATCGAATGGATCGGCGCGTCTTTCGCCGCCACCGTGACCTGGATGTTGAGATCCTCATGGGTGACGGCGACGAAGCGCACCTTGGCATTCTGGCGCGCCGCGAACATCGCCGGAATCTCGCTGCCCGAACCGATGTCGAGCGCGTCGCCGTTCAAGGCCTCGATGTGGAGCACACCGTTGTTGAGCTCCTTCCACTCGATCCTGTACGGCGTCTTGTCCTCGCCCGCGGCCTGCAACAGCTGTCGCCAGCCGCCCTTGTAGTAGGCAACGCGCAATGTAACGCCGCTGAGATCGGTGCCGCCCCCCGCCCCGGTTTCCGCGCGCGCACCGCCGGTGATCAGACTTCCGGCAAGCACGCCGAGCGCAGAACGTCGCGAGAGCGAAAATGGCGTAGTCACCGGCTTGAGCTCCTGAACAACAGTCACAACTGCTGCGAGCTTAAGAGAAAACCGCCCGATGTATATGAGACGCTATTTCGTTTTTCGCCATGCGCGCGAAAAGCCGTTCCATGGATTGATGGCTGGACGCGGCGATCTGTTTTCCGCCGCCCTGTCGGCCAATTGTAGCCCGGATGAGCGAGCGCGATATCCGGGGTCCCGCCATCGATTCAAGCTGGACCTTACCCGCATGTCGCTTTGCTCATGCGGGCTACTTTCTGCTACTTGCCGACCTCGTACACATCGGGATCGAAGCTCGAGCTCGGATTGGCGAACGCGTGGCGCAGCGCCGGCGACATCGGCACGTTGTAATTGATACCTTTCGGCGGGGTCGGCGCTTCCAGCCACTTCCTGTACATGACCTCGATCTCGGGGCTCTTGTAGAGCTCCGCCGTGGCGCGGTCGGCGAGCGTCTTGAACGGGGTGTCCTCCCTGCGCAGCATGATTCCGAACGGCTCTGCCTTCGAGAAGGCCTCCTCGCTGATCATGTAGAGCGAAGGCTGCTTCGATCGCGCGATCGCAACGGCAAGCTGGACGTCGTCGAGCGCGTAGGCCTGGGCGCGATCGGTCTCCAGCATCAAAAACGCCTCGGCCTGATCCTTGGCCGGCAGAACGTTGATGCCGAGCTTGCGTTCGGTGTTGACCTTGATGAGCTGCGTGAGGTTCACCGAGCCCGCAACAGCGGTGACCGACTTCCCCTTGAGATCGTCGATCGTGTTGATGCCTGCGGATTTCTTGGCGGCAAATCGTGTCGCGCTGAGGAAGTGCGTGTTGGTGAAGGTCACCTGCTTCTGGCGGTCCGCGCTGTTGGTGGTCGCCGAGCAATGCAAATCGATCGTACCATTGACCATCAGCGGAATGCGGTTCGACGAGGTCACCGGGAGGTAGTCGACGGCGATGTCGGATACGCCGAGCTCCTTCTTCGCGGCATCGACGATCTTCAGGCAGATGTCGAGCGCAAAGCCGATCGGCCGCTGATTGTCGTCGAGATAGCTGAAGGGAACGGAAGCCTCCTGAAAGCCGAGCGTGACCTTCTTCGTTTCCTTGATCTTCTGCAGCGTGCCCGACAGCTCCTCGGCGGCCGCGGGGCCCGCGGCGAACATGAGAGCGAAGAGGATGGCGGGCAAACGCATCGGCGGCTCCTGTGCGGTGATCAGACGGCGGTGATAGCGCACGCGTGAGCCCGTAGCCAGATGACGGTGTGTCTAGCAGCTATCGCACTTTGCTATGGTCCGCCTGCCAAGGTTGCAGCCGCGGCCGCGACGCATCCCTAGCGCTGCGCCCCGCCCTCGAGCAGGCGGTCGCCGACCAGGCGGACCGCGCCACGGGTCCAGGAATAATCGGCGCCCATCCGCAGGCCGCTGTCGCCGCGTGAGACGACCGCGCCGCTGCGGGCGTCGCGCAGCTGGAAGCCGATCGTGTATTCGGTCCGGCTGACCCGCCTGATCACGCCGATCAGCGACTGATCGGCACCGAGCTGTTGCGCGATCGCGGCCTCGCAGCCGTCGCAGTCGCGCAGCGCATGTGCCTTGACGGGCTCCGCGGTCGCGCCGCCGGTATCGACCAGGCGGTAGCGGCCCGACTGCGCAATGCGGTCACGCACGCCCTTCGTGACATCGGCGAGATAGGCTGCATCGGAGCCGGCAAGGCCGGACGCGGTTGCCGCCGAGGTATCCTCAAGCTCGAATTCGAACACCGCAAGCCCGATCGGCGCCGCAGCGGCGGTCTGCGCCGGCGGCAGTGCGGCCGCAAGGGCGCGGCGCACCTCGCGCGACACGAACATCGCCGCGTGGTCCCATGCCTCGTCAGTGTCGCCACGAAACGTGTAGAGCTTCTCGTAGAGCACCTGGCTTGCGCTGACGTCGATGACCGCCACCTTGGCCCACTGGATCAGCGTGCTCATCTTCTGCACGCCGCCGATAACCTTGATCCGGGCCTCGCCCGCAGGCGCCGTCGATGGCACCAGGCGATAGTGCGGCTCCGCGGCGACATCGGCGCGCAGCGTCCGCATCAACGCATCCAGCCGCCTCTGGTGCGCAGCGGTCTGGTCGTTTACCTCGCCCGACGTATCAACATAGCCGAAATCGTCGATGCTGACGCCAACCGGGAACACCGTCGCGGCGCCGGTCTCGGCGCGCAGAGGACAGATTCCGGCCAGCAGGCCGATCAAGGCAACAGAGAGCAGGACGAGACGGGGCTGACGCATGATTGGGGCCTTTCAGCTGCTGGTGCGGGCGGGTCGGTCGCAGCCTAGGCCGGCGGGCCTCCGCGCCGCAGCGGAGCGCCTCCCGCCCGGTGCCGGGAAAATTTCACGACGATGGTCCGCGCCGATAGCGGCGCTTCTCGGCGCCTCCGTTCTGCCGTTTAATGTGCCTGACGGCCCTGCCCGCGATCGCGCACTGAGGCTCGTCTGCGACCTTGAGGATACGCCAATGTGGAATTGGTCCGGAAGCGATCTGAAACTGCGGCTGACGTTGCGCGTGGCGATCGTCTCGACGCTGTGCTTTGCCGTCATCTCCGGCTATTTCCTGATCGAGGCCGACCGCTCGGTGCGCGGGCGGATCGCGGCGGTTGCCGATGTCGCCGCCAAGACGCTGGAGCTGCAGCAGAGCAAGATCCAGTGGCTGAATAATGCGCGTTCCGACTTTCCCGATCTCGACAGCGTTGCCGCTACGGTCATGACGCCGGGACTCTGCATCGCCTTTCGCAGCAATAGCGGCGAGATCAGCCAACGCTTCTGCGGCGGCGCGCAGACTGACACGGCCGCGCCGCCGCTGGCCTTCGCAGCGCTCTATCGCCGCCTGTTCGATCCCGGCCGCGAGGCGGTGCGGCAGGTGGTTTCGCGCGGCAACGCCATCGGCGAAGCGGTGGCCTGGATCGATCCAGCGGTGCCGACCGCCGAGGCCTGGCACGATGCCGGCCGGCTGATGGCGGTGTTCATGATCGCGCTGCCGCTGCTCTGCGCTTTGGTCTATGCGGCGCTGGCGCGCGCGCTGCGTCCGACGCGGCAGATCCGCGACGGGCTCGAGCGGATCGCCGCAGGCGACCTCGCCGCGCGCCTGCCGGCGTTCGATCTCGCCGAACTGTCGGCGATCGGCGACGTCTTCAACCAGCTCGCCGAGCGCCTCGCCGCCGCGCTCTCCGACCGCAACGCGCTGACGCAGAAACTGATCCTGGTGCAGGACGAGGAGCGCCGGCACCTCGCGCGCGAGCTGCATGACGAGTTCGGGCAGTCGCTGGCCGCCATCCGTGCGCTCGCCGCCTCGGCGCGCCAGACCGCGGCGGCGGATTGCCCGCCTTTGCTCGCCGAATGCGACGGCATCGCGCGGACCGCGTCCGACATGATGGAGACGTTGCGCGGCGCCCTCTTCCGGCTCCGCCCGCCCGATGTCGACGAACTCGGACTTGCGGCCAGCCTGGAGGGCCTGGTCGCCGGCTGGAACGGCCGCAGCCGGGGACAGCCACGGTTCGAGATCACCATATCGGGATCGTTCGAGCGCCTTGCCGCCTCCGTCAGCGCCAATCTCTACCGCATCGTGCAGGAGGCGCTCACCAACGCCGCCAAGCATGCCGGCGCCACGCGCGTGATGCTGCGGCTTGAGATGCGCGAGGCGGCGCCCGGCGGCGGCGCGATCGTGCTCGCGATCGACGATGACGGTCAGCCCGGCGATCCGCAAGGCGATCCCCAGCTCAAGTCAGGCCTCGGCCTGCTCGGCATGCGCGAACGGGTCGCCGCGCTGGGTGGGCGGCTCAGCTTCGAGACCGGACAGCCGAGCGGCTCCTCGCTCCGCGTCATCGTTCCCGTCGCGGCCAACCGAGAGGCCGCACCGGTGGAGCGCGCGGCATGAGCCATGCGGCGCGAACCATCATGCTGGTCGACGACCACGCCGTCGTCCGGGAGGGCTACCGCGCGATGCTGCAGAAGCAGCCGGGCCTCTGCGTCGTCGCCGAAGCCTCCGACGGCGTCGAGGCCTACCGTCTCTACAAGGAGACCGGGCCCGACCTCGTCATCATGGACCTGTCGATGCCCGGCATCGGCGGCATCGAGGCCATCCGCCGCCTGCGGCAGTGGGACAGGCGCGCAAAAATCCTGGTGTTCACCATGCACCAGAACGCGGCCTTTGCCGTGCAGGCGATCCGCGCCGGCGCGAGCGGCTATGTCACCAAGACCAGCCCGCCGGAGACGCTGGTGCACGCCGTGATGGATGCGCTGTCGGGCAAGATCGCGATCAGCCCGGATATCGACCACGAGCTCGCGCTCAGCCACCTTGCCGGCGAGACCAAGGCTGCCGACCTCCTGACCGCGCGGGAATTCGAGGTGCTGCGGATGCTGCTCGCGGAAAACACCACCGAGGAGATCGCCGAGGCGCTGCACCTCAGCCCCAAGACGGTCGCGAACCTGCATTCCCTGATCAAGGACAAGCTCGGCGTCGGCACCGATATCGAGTTGGTCCGCCTCGCGCTGCGGCAAGGCATCCTGACGCAGCTCGATCTCGGCGAACGCTGAGCCCGCGTCAGCGGCAGCGACCAACCCTTGCGAGCGCGCCGGGGATTGGATAGCCTCCTGCTCGCGATGAGCTGCAGGCTCATTCGCCCCTCGCGCGACTGGCGAGCTTACGTGGAATTGACCACGGTGAAGCGCGAAGGGTTCTAGCGCCGTTCGCCTGGGCAACCCGTTCAGCTGATGATCCAGCGTCTTAGGGAGCCCGGACCATGCCGTCATTCCGCAATGAACTCCACCTCAACGATTCGGAAGTTGCCCTTGCGCTCGAGGGCGAAGAGCGCCGCCAGCAAGACGGCGTCGAGCTGATTCCGTCGGAGAACTACACCTATCCCGAGGTTCTCGAGCTGCTTGGATCGGTGTTCACCAACAAGTATTCCGAGGGCTATCCGGGACGCCGCTATTACGGCGGCCAGGAATTTACCGACCAGATAGAGAACCTTGCCCGACAGCGAGCTTGCGCGCTGTTCCGCGCCGAACATGCCAACGTTCAGCCTCTGTCCGGGTCGCCAATGAACCAGGCCGTGTATCTCGGCCTGCTGCAGCCCGGCGATACGATATTGGCGATGGACCTGTCACACGGCGGCCATCTCACCCATGGCGCGCCCGTGTCGCACATGGGGCGGCTCTTCAACTTCGCCCGCTACAAGACGCAGCCGTCAAGCGGCGGCGCCATCGATTTCGATGAGCTCCGCGCCATGGCCCGGCACGTCCGTCCGAAGCTGGTGCTCTGCGGCTACAGCTCCTATCCGCGCGATCTGGATTATGCGTCCTTCAAGAGCATCGCAGATGAGGTGGGTGCACTGACGATGGCCGACGTCAGCCATTACGGCGGCCTGATCGCCGGCAACGCCTTGCGCAATCCGCTCGATGCGGGTTTCGAGGTGATGACGACGACATCGCACAAGACGCTTCGCGGGCCGCGCGGCGGCATCGTTCTTTGTCGCCGGGAGTTCGCCGGCAAGATCGACGCGTCGGTGTTCCCGGGTTTGCAGGGCGGGCCGCACATGAACGTTGTGGCCGGAACCGCGGTCACGCTGAAGAAGGCATCGACGTCCGATTTTCAGGCCTATTCAAGACTGGTCATGCGCAACGCGAAGGTCCTGGCCGAAGCGTTGATGGAACGCGGCATGACGTTGATCACCGGTGGAACCGACAATCACATGATGGTCGTGGATACGGTGGCCAGTGTCGGCCTGGACGGCGGCGCGGCCGAGAACATCCTCGACGCCGTCGGGATCACCGCAAACAAGCAGATCATTCCCGACGATCCGCGTCCGCCGCTCAGGCCGAGCGGCATTCGCCTCGGGACGCCGGCGGCGACCACGCGCGGCATGGGCGAGCCCGAAATGCGCCTCATCGCCGAACTCATTGCGGAATCCCTCCGGTCGAAGGGAGATGCAGCGGTCGTCAAACGACTGAGATCGAACAGCGTCGAAATGTGCCGCGCTTTCCCCGTTCCGGGGATCGCGCCGCCCTCATAGGCGGCCGAGCCGCATTCCTGCTCCGCGTTCGTCGCGTCACCCGGCCGGGTATGCGGCCTGCATGGGCACGTCGTGAAGGTTCCCCGGAAAGGACCGGAACGGAAATCGATGCTGTTCGTTGGACCGCATGATCTCGAAGACGGAGCGTCCAACGCCGTGACCCGGAAAACCTTGCAAGCACGCTCGGAGCAGGCGCTCGTCGTCATCATTCTCAGCACCGGCGCGCTGATCGGTTACCTCGGCCTGGCGCTGTCCAGGATGTGAGCGCTACGCCCGGCGGGCACCAAGCCGCCGGCAAGCATCCGGCCGCCGGCAAGCATCAAGTCGCTTGATGCGCTGAAAGCTCGCGCGCGTGCCACTGAGTTGCCCGACCCACAAACGACGCCTTATATTGGGTGTCGTCCCTGCCTAGTGCGCAATTGCGCACGGGAGCAGGGACCCATAACCACAAATGCTGATTGTTGAACGACGCTGGGACAACGAGTCCCGTTCTCAACACCCGCTGCGGCGTATGCTTTCGCAGGGACGACACCGGTAGATTCGGGCGATGCAGTACGCCGCGGCCTCTCGGCTCAAGCACAGCCGTCTCTGGAATACTGGATCACCCGCATGCGCATGCGGGTGATGACACCGCGGTTTTTGACGTCTTGAATCGCGAAACAACCTCACCGTCGTCCCGGCGAAGGCCGGGACCCATAACCCCAAATACAGATTGTTACGCAACGCTGGAACGCCGAGTCGCATCCAACAAGATCCGCCGCGGTGTATGGGTCCCGGCCTTCGCCGGGACGACGGTGGTGTGCGCGGGAACAGTCTCGCGATGAATGCAACGCCACGTACAATCCACACACCGGTCACTGAAATCGAGGACATTGCCGCCTGCCCGCAATTCTCGTACACGGTTTCATGCAATGACCTCGCAATTCTCTCCCGACGCCGTCGACGTGCTGCTGTTCGATATCGGCCGCGTCGTGCTCGACATCAACTTTGACAAGGTGATGGCGCACTGGGCGCAGCACGCCGGCTGCGCGCCCGCCGAGCTCGCCACCCGTTTTGTCGTCGACGACAGTTTCAAGCATCACGAGATCGGCCGGATCGACGACGCGGCGTTCTTCGAAAGCCTGCGCCAGACCCTCGGCATCAACATCACGGACGCCCAGTTCCTCGAAGGCTGGAACGCGATCTTCACCGGCGAGATGCCGGGCATCGCCCCGCTGCTCGCGGCGGCCGCCGAGCGGATGCCGCTCTACGCCTTCTCCAACACCAATCCGGCCCATGTCGCGCATTTCTCGGTCACCCATGCCGAGCTGCTCAGCCATTTCCGCAACGTCTTCCTGTCCTCGAGCATCGGCTTCCGCAAACCCGACGCCGAGGCCTACGATCATGTGGTAAAAGCCATCGGCGTGCCGGCGTCGCGGATCCTGTTTTTCGACGACCTGGCCGCCAATATCGAAGGTGCGCGGGCGCGCGGCCTTCATGCTATCCACGTGACATCGACGGATGACGTGGCAAGGGCTTTGACCGCACTTGGTATTTGAACATTGGGAATTGAGGAGCTCTGAGCGTGGCCCTGATGCCGGTTGCCGATGCCCTGTCCGCCGTCCTCGCCGGCGCCGAACCGCTGCCGGAGGAGATGGTCGCGCTCGATGCCGCCTACCACCGCACCCTGGCGCACGACCTCGCGGCGCTGCGCACCCAGCCGCCGCAGCCGATGTCGGCGATGGACGGCTATGCGGTGCGCGCCGCGGATGCGGCTGATCTAAAGGCCCGGCTCGAGGTGATCGGCGAAGTCGCCGCCGGCCGGCCGTTCGAGCGGACGGTCGGCGCCGGCCAGGCGGTGCGGATCTTCACCGGCGGCGTGATCCCCAATGGCGCCGACGCGGTGATCATCCAGGAAGACACCGCCGTCGACGGCGACCACATCACGATCACGGAGACCGCCAGCATCGGACGGCACATCCGCCCGGCCGGGGTCGACTTCCGTGCGGGCGAGGTGCTGCTCAGCGGCGGCAGCCGCCTGTCCGACCGCGCGCTGTCGCTGGCGGCCGCCATGAACTATCCGGAACTTGCGGTGCGCCGCCGCCCGAAGGTCGCGGTGCTGGCGACCGGCGACGAGCTGGTGATGCCGGGCTCGCAGCCCGGCCCCGGCCAGATCGTCTATTCCAACGGCTACGCGCTGCGGGCGCTGGCGCGCGCCGAGGGCGCCGAGACCGTCGACCTCGGCGTTGCCGCCGACACGGTGGAGGCGACCACGGCCGGCATCCGCCGGGCGCGCGAGGCCGGTGCCGATGTCCTCATCACGACAGGCGGCGCCTCGGTCGGCGACCACGATCTCGTCAAGCGGTCGCTGGAAGCCGAGGGCGTCGACATGACGTTCTGGCGGATTGCGATGCGGCCCGGCAAGCCGATGATGCATGGCCGGCTCGGCGCGATGCGGGTGATCGGTCTGCCCGGCAATCCGGTGTCGTCCTATGTCTGCGCCTTCCTGTTCCTGGTGCCGTTGATTCGGGCGCTGAGCGGCCGGAAAGTGATTCATCATCGCCGCACGAGCGCCCTGCTCGGCCGCGACCTCGCCGCCAACGACCAGCGCGAGGACTATCTGCGTGCACGGCTCGAAGCGCGCGAGGACGGCACGCTGATCGCAACGCCAGTGACGCAGCAGGACTCGTCGCTGCTCGGGAATCTCGCTGCGGCACGGGCACTTCTGGTGCGTCCGCCGTTCGCGGCTGCGGCCGTCCAAGGCAGCGAATGCGAGATCCTGACACTGCCCGAATAAGGTTTTCGCGCCCCGCCGATTGTGCGTTGCCTGATCCGTTCACCGGAAATTAAGTGGTTGCGGAACACATATCGAACATATAGTGTCCGTTCATGATTTGTTTCGAGTACTGGTGTCTACAATCGGGAAGTCGTGTGGAAGCAGGTGCAACGAGCACATGCTCCTGAGGTCAGGCCCCGCCTGCAGGCCCTACCAGAAGAGTCTCGGAATCGAACGACGCTATCAACCGGGGGAATACTCGAGATGCTCACGCGCAAACAGTACGAACTTCTGCGTTTCATCAATGAACGTCTGAAAGAGGCCGGCGTACCGCCCTCCTTCGACGAGATGAAGGATGCGCTCGACCTGCGCTCGAAGTCCGGTATCCACCGCCTGATCACTGCGCTGGAGGAGCGCGGCTTCATCCGCCGCCTGCCGAACCGCGCCCGCGCCATCGAGGTCATCAAGCTGCCCGAACTCTCGGCCGGCGGCGGCAACGGCCGCCGCGGCTTCACGCCCAGCGTCATCGAAGGCACCCTCGGCCGGCGCGCCAGCACGCCGCCGATCGCCGAGGACGACGGCAACCGTCCGGTCGCGGTCCCCGTGATGGGCCGGATCGCCGCCGGTACGCCGATCGAGGCGCTGCAGACCCGCAGCCACACCATCAGCGTGCCGCCCGACATGCTCGGCGCCGGCGAGCACTATGCGCTCGAAGTGCGCGGCGACTCGATGGTCGATGCCGGCATCCTCGACGGCGACATGGCGCTGATCCAGCGCAACGACGTCGCCAACACCGGCGACATCGTGGTGGCGCTGATCGACGAAGAGGAAGCCACCCTGAAGCGCTTCCGCCGCCGCGGCGCATCGATCGCGCTCGAGCCGGCCAACACCGCCTATGAAGTGCGTATCCTGCCGCCGAACCGGGTCCGCATCCAGGGCAAGCTGATCGGCCTTTATCGCAAATACTGAATTGCAAATACTTGCGGCGGCCGGGAACGAGCAACACGTCGGATCGTTCCTTGCATGATAGTGTAGCGTACGGCCTGCCCGATGCGCTCCGATACCTCTCGCGCAGCGTCGCGTGTTTGTGATCGGAGGCGGTCTCGGACCAGTCGTACAATCGCCCAGAAACGAGCAGAAGCTCGTTCGCTATCGTCCACTCTGGTAGAGGCCCTAATGCCTCAAGGAGAGGCACGGGTCGCTACCTCGAAATGAGGAGCCATCCGATGTGTGACTATAGTCTGCACGCCGTGGCATCGCGCCCCGCCATTGTCGGAGAGACGCTGATCACGACGACGTTCCGCGGCACGTCGACCCGCGGCTTTGCTTCGGAGAACGATCCCACTGTCGCGGTCTGCATGCTGCCGGGCACCGAGCTCGCTTTCGCCGAGAACGTTCGCTACGACAGCCGCTGGATTTGGACCAAGACGCTGAACTATCGCGTCGGCGTATTCAACGAAGTCGAGCCCGACGTGCCCGATCGGCATCATGACGCGGTCGAATTCCCCGACGGCAGCCATGTCCTGGTGACCCAGCTGGTCGAGGGACAGCGCGTCAGCGTGCTGCAATTGCCGGCGCTGCATCCGCCGGTCGAGCAGAAGCCGAAGGTTGTAGAGCGGCGGCCCTCCGCATTCGCAACGCTGTTTTTGGGTTGAGCGCATCGTGCCGCGGAATGAGCTGTTCGGCGGCGGATGACCTAAGCAATTTCGGGCGACCCCGGACTTCCGCTTCCGGGGCGCATGGGGAGATTTGCGTCGGCCGGCGCCTTGGCGCATCATCGGGCACGGAGGACGTGCGCGGTGGTCGATAAGGTCACTTGGCAAAAGGCTGGACGCGTCACGGAACCGGGCCGCTACATGTTCCGGTTCGGTTGGCTGACGGTGACGGCCGACGACCTGAAAGTCTGGGAGCAATTTCCCGAGGCTTCCTTCACCCTCGTCAAGAAGCCCGACGTCGGCCCCGACTCCGACGAATACCATCTCGGCCTGTTCGAGTTGCCGAGCGGCCCCTCGCCGGACCACCGCTAATCATCGCCCTGCAGATCGGTCTCGGCCGGCGTCGCGTCCACGGCGGGCCGCGGCGCGGCGGCGGGCGCGCGCAGCATCGTCTCGCTCTCGCCGTCGCCGGGAACCGCCGGCGACCACGGCCGGTCGATCCCGCCGGGCTTCACCGCGTCGACGGCGTAGCCGTCCCTGATCCGCCGCAGCACCAACGCGCCGTGGCGGCGCAGTCGCTCGGCATCGATCACCGATGCCGCGCAGCCCTGCGGCGCCGGCCGCGCCGTCACGATCAGGCCTGCGCGCTCGCAGTCGTCTGCCAGCGCCTCCGGCCGGGTCGCGAGCGCGACGAAGGCGCCGCCAGGTCCCTGGGCCACGCAACCGCCGGCATCGCACGAGACGCCCTCGCCGAGCGACGCATCGGTAGCGGTCCGCGCGTCGGCGTCCGCTGCCAGCCACTCCTTGACCAGGAACGCATCCTTGGCGCTGTGCATCAAATGCAGCCGCCCGTCACCGCCGCGCACCGCGACGTTGCGCCCGTCGCCGGAGACCAGCACGTCCGGCTGCGGCACCCTGAGCGCCCAGACCGAGGCCACCAGCAGCAGCACCGCGCCTGACCAGCGCAGCGGCGTACGCAGCAGCCCGAGCAGGATGATGCCGGCACTCGCTGCGATCAGCGGCCCTATGCCGAACGCCGCCATGCGGCCGACCGCGCCCGGGAGTGCGGCGACCCATTGCGTCACCAGGATCATCCAGTCGATGCCAAGCCCCATGATCGCCCAGAACACGCCGTCGAAGCCGAACGGCATGGCGACGAGTCCCAGCAGGCCGGCCGGCATCACGACCGCCGAGACGACAGGCATCGCCGCGAGGTTGGCGAGCAGCCCGTAGGGCGTCACGCGGTGGAAATGGAACGCAGCGTAGGGCGTCGTCGCAAGCCCTGCCACCAGCGAGGCCAGCATCAGCATCGTGAGCTCACGTCCGCCCCACAGCGCAACCCGTGCGGTCGCCGAATGGTCGGGCGACGCGAATAGGTTCGGCAACCCGATCTGCACCAGCGCCACCAGCCCGAGCGTCGCGGCAAACGACATCTGGAAACTGGGATGCACCAGCGCCTCCGGCGCGATCGCGAGCACGATCAGTGCCGCCACCGCCAGCGTACGGAAGGTGATCGCGCGGCGGTCGACGATCACGGCGAGCAGCACCACGGCGGTCATGAAGAACGACCGTTGCGTGGCGACCTCCGCGCCCGACAGCAACAGATAGAACGCCGCGGCGAGCAGCGCGGCCGCCGCGGCCCATTTCTTGATCGGATGCCCCGCCGTCAGCGCGGGAAACAGGGCGAGCAGCGCGCGCACCGCGAAGAATACGACGCCGGCGACCACGGCCATATGGTAGCCGGAGATCGACAGCACATGGCCGAGCCCCGAAATGAACATCGCATCGTTGACCGGCGTCGAGATCGCATCGCGCCGGCCGGTGAGCAGCGCGGTTGCGATCGCGCGCTGGTCGCCGTCGAGCGTGGTGCGAATACGCGCGTCGATGGCGTCGCGCAGGCCTTGCATGAAGGCGGCGTAGCGCAGCGCAAAGCCGCCGGTCGCAGGCGGCTCCCTGGTCTTGACCGCGCCCATCACGAAGCCGGAGGCGCCGATGCCCTGGAAATACAGGTCTCGTCCGAAATCGTAGGAGCCCGGACGCTGCGGCCCGAGCGGCGGCAACAGCCGCGCCTTCAACTCAACGAAGCTGCCGACATCGGGCGCGGTGCCCTTCTTCACCGAGAGCCGGACACGATCGAGCTTCGTCATGTCGCGCGGGCTCTCCATCGAAACCACGCGCAGCACGAAACGATCGGTCTTCTCGCGGATGTCGCGCGTCTCGACGAAGCCGGTCAGCGCCACCGAGAACATCGGCCGCGCCAGCACCGTGTGGGCAACGCGCGCCGTCTTCCAGGTCGCCGTCGCAAAGCCCGCGGCCACCGCGGCCAGCATCGCGATGACCGGAAACACG
Organism: Bradyrhizobium sp. Pha-3; assembly: GCF_042258325.1. Classification (NCBI taxonomy): domain Bacteria; kingdom Pseudomonadati; phylum Pseudomonadota; class Alphaproteobacteria; order Hyphomicrobiales; family Nitrobacteraceae; genus Bradyrhizobium; species Bradyrhizobium sp. Pha-3. Next base: position 4,975,219 of record NZ_CP170151.1, read on the forward strand.
CTGCGCCGCCGCAGCAGCAGCGCCAGGAGGCAGAGCAGGATTGCGACGGTGGCCGCGGCCGACAGCACCGGCTCGTGCTCGGCCGCGAAATAGAAGGCGATACCGGTGCCGAACGCCACCGGCACCCACGGCAACAACCGGCCCGCCCCCGCCTCCGCGCGCGCCCATTGCCGCAATGTCCCGACGAAAGGCTTCCAGATGCCGACGCGCGTCGGGAGATAGCCGCCGACCGGCGCAGCCGCGCGCGGCGGCCACGTCCCCGCGTAGCCGCGTTTGCCGCCCGGCGTCGTGCCCTGCTCCGCCATTCCGCTTGCGATCCCTGCCGGGCGGCAGGCTAGCGGATGGCCCGGTCACCCGACTAGCGGAACGGATGCAGAATACGGACCCGGCAACGCCCGGGTACCTGGATCGTCCTGCGCCTTGCCAACCTCGCGCCGGGCCACAGCTGCCGCCTGCGTCAAATCGATCGAGCCGAAAGTCTCATAAGATACCGATCCCGTTGGGATTAGACTGTCCTGATGCCTCCACTCCCAAAGAGACAGGGATGAGGCAGTGACGGCTCGCGGCACTTGGAGGCCGCTGGAGCTCCTCTCAGGTGGCCACAACTCCCCTGAGATCAGGCGTTGCGGACGAACTCGCAAAATCTCGCCTGTAACGCCGTGCACCACGCGCACTCCGCGAGCGGACAGATCGCTGAAAAACGCGAGGCGTAGCGTTTGCATTTGAGAGGAGCAGCACATGGCAATTCAAGTACCGAGCGATTTTCGTCGCGTGATTGTGGCTGCGTCAGTGGGAAACATCATTGAATGGTACGACTTTTATATTTTTGGCAGCCTGGCCGCGGTTCTGTCGGTCAAGTTCTTTGAGCAATCCCACCCCGTCGCAGCCCTGCTGAGCACGATCGCGCTGTTCACTGCGGGATTCCTGATCCGCCCGCTGGGCGCCTTCCTGTTCGGATGGATGGGCGATCGGGTCGGCCGCAAATATACATTCCTTGTTACCTTGAGCGGAATGGGCCTGGGAACGGGCGCGATCGGACTCATCCCAACCTATGAATCGATCGGCCTGACGGCCGCATTCGTTCTGTTCGGCTTGCGGATGATCCAGGGTCTCTGCCTGGGCGGCGAATATGGCGGCGCCATCACCTACGTCGCCGAGCATGTTCCGGATGACCACCGCGGCTACTACACAGGCTGGCTACAAACCTCGCCGACACTCGGGATCGTGGTGTCGCTGGCCGTAATCGTTCTGACCCGAACCTGGGCCGGCAATCAGGCCTTTGACGAATGGGCGTGGCGCGTACCGTTCCTGGTCTCGTTCCTGCTGGTGGCCATCGCCATCTACATCCGCCTCCAGCTCCAGGAGACGCCGATTTTCCAGGAGATCAAGGCACGCGGACAGATGACCAGGAATCCCTGGCGGGAAGCTTTCCTCAGCTCCAACATCAAGTACATCCTGATCGCGATCGTCGTCCTGATTGGACAGGGCGTGGTCTGGTACAGTGGTCAATTCTGGGCACTGTACTTCCTGCAGCAGGTCTCCAAGGTCGATGCGGTGACCTCGGCCTACATCGTGGGGACCGCACTGTTGATCGCAACGCCGAGCCTGATCTTCTTTGGTTGGCTGTCGGATCAGATCGGCCGCAAATCCGTGATCCTCGGAGGCATGCTGCTTGCCGCGATCACCTACTATCCGCTGTATCTGTGGCTCGGCATGGTCACGCAGCCGGGACACATCAACTATCCGGTCGCCGTCTTCATCATCTTCATCCTCGTCTGCTACGTCGGGATGGTGTACGGGCCGGTCGGCGCGTTTCTGGCGGAGTTTTTCCCGGCCAGGATCAGGTACACCTCGGTCTCGGTGCCGTATCATATCGGCAATGGTTGGGGCGGCGGATTGGTGCCGTTCATCACATCGGCCGCCTTCGCAGCGACCGGCAGCATCGGCTACGCGCTGATCTACCCGATTGTCGTTCCCGCGGTGTGCTTCGTGATCGCGGTTTTCATCATGCCCGAGACACGCAAGACCCGAATTTGGGACCAGATCGAGGCGAAAGCCGCATCGTGACGGAGTCACTTTGCTGACGGGCGACTAGAGCCCCGTTCCGATGGGATCGGAGCGGGGCTCCAGAATCTTTTTTGACGCGTTTTCTTTACGCGAACCGGCATCCACTTCGCTCGAAAACGCTCTACCGCTGCAGCAGGAGCCGTGGCCGCCGTCCAGCGCGCGCGGGACGACGCTTCTGGATCGTCCGGTATTCGCCGTCTCTGGCGTGATGTCTCTGTAGAACCTGCATCCGCGTTACACCGAAGCGGCACGGAGGGGATCCGGCGCTGCGCAGTTCCAACCTCTCCGGCCGCCTTGGGTTGGCGGTCAGGCCAACGTCTCGGTCAGCTTCCTCTCAGCCAGCTCGGTGATGCCAGCGATCGTGCCACCAGGTGGCGAAATCACGATCCATCGTCAGCTCCCAGCAAGCGAGCACGATCACCACGATACCCGCGAGCACGCTGCTCGTCGTGACCGATCCCGACTGGTAGCTAAACGTCCAGGGTGCCACCACCAGAGCCAACCCCATCAGCATCTCGCCCCATTCCTCCAGATAGGACGGAATGATGAATGCCTCGAGGGCGAACAGCACGACGCCCAATCCAAGCGCGATGGAGATCCAGAGAGCTGCCCCGGAGAAGCCCAGTGCAAACGGCGATGCAACCAGCCAAACGCCCACCAACAGGCTGGCGGCATCCTGCCAGTGTTGAATGCGCATGATCCTCACCTCCTTCTTCCGAAGACATGGTGCGGCGCGGTCAAAAAAGCATCAGTCCGACCTGCGATGTGTTGCCGCTGCTGATCCGCGAGCCGACGACCATGCTGCCGTCCGGCCGCCCGGAAGCCGCGCTCCACAGCCTACGACCTTGGTCCCTCCTCGCAATGCAGCGCGATCCAGATAGCCTGCGAGTTGGGTGCAGCCGCGAGGCGCCCGGCCCCGCGCACTCTCCCTGACTACGAGGGCCCGCCGGCCCTCGACTTTTTGTGGCACGCTCCAGCGCCAGGCCTAGATCAGCGGCGTCTGCGACGAGACGTGGTGGCAGACGATCTTCCAGTCGCCGTCCTCGCGTGCGATCACCCAGGTGATCTTGACGGCGAGCGAGGGCGCATCGCCGTCGAGGAAGAATGACGCGATGCTCGCCATGTTGACGAGCTCGGCATTGACCCGTTCTGCCCTGACATCGCTGAACTGAACGCGCGGCGCGCGCCAGCGCGGCAGACCGTCAAAATAGGCTTTGACGCCGTCGCGGCCGCGATACAGCGTCGGGTTCGAGCCGAAGAAGAACGCGCTCTTCGAATAGAGCGCGCTTAACGCATTCGCATCGAGCCTGCTGAAACCCGCCGACCATCTGGCGATGATGGCGGAGGCGATCTCGTCGGATTCATCAGGCATCGATCCCCCGTCTGCTTGTCCGCGCGGAACTGCGCTAGCCCTTGCCGCCGACTTCCTTGGCGAAGGTATCGCGCAGGCCGATGGTGCGGTTGAACACCAGCCGGTCCGGCGTCGAATCCGCATCGCGCACGAAATAGCCCTGCCGCTCGAATTGCATCGGGTCGGGCGAATTGCTCTCGGCGATCGCCGGCTCGACGCGCGCATCCTTCAGCACTTCGAGCGACTGCGGATTGAGGTCGGCGGCGAAATCGGCCGCGTTCGGGCTCGGATTGGCGAACAGCTGATTGTAGATACGGATCTCCGCCGGCTTCGACTGCGCCGCCGGCAACCAGTGCATCGTCGCCTTGACCTTGCGGCCGTCGGGCGCGTTGCCGCCCTTGGTCAAGGGATCGTAGGTGGCGCGGAGTTCGACGATCTCGCCGGCGTCGTTCTTCACCACGCCGGTGCACTTGATGAAGTAGGCATAGCGCAGCCGCACCTCATTGCCGGGCGAGAGGCGGTAGAACTTCTTCGGCGGATTCTCCATGAAGTCGTCGCGCTCGATATAGAGCTCGCGGCCGAACGCGATCTTGCGGGTGCCGGCTTCCGGATTGTCGGGATGGTTGATCGCCTCGATCTCCTCGACCTGCCCTTCCGGATAGTTCTCGATCACCACCTTGAGCGGCCGCAGCACCGCCATCCGGCGCAGTGCCGTGCGGTTCAGCTCCTCGCGGATGCAGAATTCGAGCATGCCGACATCGACCACGCTGTTGGCCTTGGCGACGCCGATGCGCTTGATGAATTCGCGCACCGCCGCCGGCGGCACGCCGCGCCGCTTCAAGCCGGCAATGGTCGGCATGCGCGGATCGTCCCAGCCCGAGACGTGTCCGTCGCGAACGAGCTGGGTCAGCACGCGCTTGGACAGCAGCGTGTAGGTCAGGTTCAGCCGTGCCATTTCGTACTGGCGCGGCTTCGAGGGCACCGGCAGCTTGTCGAGCAGCCACTCATAGAGCGGGCGGTGATCCTCGAACTCCAGCGTGCAGATCGAATGGGTAATGCCCTCGATCGCGTCCGACTGGCCGTGCGCGTAGTCGTAGCTCGGATAGATCGACCATTTGTCGCCGGTGCGCGGATGGTGGGCGTGCAAGATGCGGTAGAGCACGGGGTCGCGCAGGTTGATGTTGCCGGCGGCCATGTCGATCTTGGCGCGCAGCACGCGGGCGCCGTTCGAGAACTCTCCGGCCTTCATGCGGCGGAACAGGTCGAGGTTCTCCTCGACCGAGCGGTCGCGGAACGGCGAGTTCTTGCCGGGCTCGGTCAGCGTGCCGCGGGACGTACGGATCTCCTCCTGCGACTGATCATCGACATAGGCATAGCCGGCCTTGATCAGGCCCTCGGCCCAATCGTACAGGCGTTCGAAATAGTCCGACGCAAAGAACAGGTTGGCTCCCCAGTCGTAGCCGAGCCAATGGACGTCGGCCTGGATGGAGTCGATGTACTCCTGCTCCTCCTTGGTCGGATTGGTGTCGTCGAAGCGCAAATTGCACTGGCCGCCGAACTCTTGCGCGATGCCGAAATTCAGGGCGATCGACTTGGCGTGGCCGATATGCAGGTAGCCGTTCGGCTCCGGCGGAAAACGGGTCACGATCCGGTTGTGCTTGTGGGAGGAGAGATCGGCCTGGACGATGTCGCGGATGAAGTCGCGCCCTGCCTCTGCCGTCGTGTCAGTCGTCATCAAAGGGTTCCCTGGAGGAGTCAGCTCAACCTTCTGCCAAATTCGTGCCGTCCGGCCAAGTCTGGTTTCAAGCCCTGGTTTCAAGTCTGGTTTGGCGGGCAAAAGGTCAACCGGGGCTTTAGTTATGTCCGGTTCCTGTTATACACCACGGCCGTTCCCGCATACGTCTCGCTCGATCATGACCAAACCCGTCGTTACCCGCTTCGCCCCCTCACCGACCGGCTTCCTCCATATCGGAGGTGCCCGTACCGCGCTGTTCAACTGGCTCTATGCCAGGAAGCTCGGCGGCAAGATGCTGCTCCGGATCGAGGACACCGACCGTGAACGCTCGACCAAGGAGGCGATCGACGCCATCCTGGACGGCCTGAAGTGGCTCGAGCTCGATTGGGACGGCGAGGTCATCTACCAGTTCAGCCGCGCCGCCCGCCATCGCGAGGTCGCCGAAAGCCTGCTCGCCGCCGGGCGCGCCTATTACTGCTATGCCTCGCCGGAAGAGCTCACCGCGATGCGCGAGAAGGCGCGCGCCGAGGGCCGCACCCGCCTCTATGACGGCATGTGGCGTGACCGCGATCCGGCCACCGCGCCCGCTGGCATCAAGCCGACCATCCGCCTCAAGGCGCCGCAGACCGGCGAAACCGTGATCGAGGACCAGGTGCAGGGCCGCGTGGTCTGGCAGAACGAGAACCTCGACGACCTCGTCCTGCTCCGCGGCGACGGCACTCCGACCTACATGCTCGCGGTCGTGGTCGACGACCACGATATGGGCGTCACTCACATCATCCGTGGCGACGACCACCTGATCAACGCCGCGCGTCAGAAGCAGATCTACGACGCGCTGGAGTGGGAACTGCCGAGCATGTCCCACATTCCGCTGATCCACGGTCCCGACGGCTCGAAACTGTCGAAGCGCCATGGCGCGCTCGGCGTCGATGCCTACCGCGCGCTCGGCTACCTGCCGGCCGCCTTGCGCAACTACCTCGTCCGGCTCGGCTGGAGCCATGGCGACCAGGAGATCTTCTCGACTCAGGAGATGATCGACGCGTTCGACCTCTCGGGCATCGGCCGTTCTGCGGCGCGGTTCGATTTCGCCAAGCTGGAGAACCTCAACGGTCACTATATCCGGCAGAGCGACGATCAATCCCTCGTGACCCAGTTCGAGAGCGTGCTGGATTATGTTCCCGAGGGCGCCGCGCTGAAGGCCAAGCTCAACGACACCACCCGCGCGCAATTGCTGCGGGCGATGCCGAGCCTGAAGGAGCGCGCCAAGACGCTGATCGAGCTGATCGCGGGCGCCTACTTCATCTTCGCCGATCGTCCGCTCGCGCTCGATCCGAAAGCTGTGGCGCTGCTGACGCCGGAAACGCGCGCGTTGATCGGCCGCCTGCGCACCGCGCTGGAAGCCGTCAACGACTGGACGGCGGAAACCACCGAGACCGCGATGCGGAATTTCGCCGAGCAGAACAACCTGAAACTCGGCGCCGTCGCCCAGCCGCTGCGGGTGGCGCTGACAGGACGTACAACGTCGCCGGGCATATTCGACGTGCTGGCCGTGCTGGGACGCCAGGAGTGCCTTGCCCGCCTCGCCGATCAGGCGGCGTGATCCTGCATGGACCCCCTCCAGGGTCCATCTTGCAGCGCACATGGCAATGAGCTACCCAATCCCGGACGCTTTCTCCACAAGCCGTTCCGCCCCGCCATGGGCCGCAATTTAGCGACTGGGCAAGGTCGGTTTTCGCAACGAATTCATCGGGGATATCACGATGGACGCAAAATCCAGCAAGACAGCCACACTCACCATCGGCAACAAGAACTACGATTTCCCGATCCTGAGCGGCACGGTTGGGCCTGATGTCATCGACATCGCCAAGCTCTACGGCCAGGCCGGGGTGTTCACCTACGACCCCGGCTTCACCTCGACCGGCAGCTGCCAGTCGAAGATCACCTACATCGACGGCGACGCCGGCGTGCTCGAATACCGCGGCTATCCGATCGAGCAGCTCGCCGAGCACGGCGACTTCCTCGAGACCTGCTACCTGCTGCTGTACGGGGATCTTCCGACCCCGGCGCAGAAGAAGGACTTCGACCATCGCGTGATCCATCACACGATGGTGCATGAGCAGATGGCGCGGTTCTTCCAGGGCTTCCGCCGCGACGCTCATCCGATGGCGATCATGGTCGCCGCCGTCGGCGCGCTGGCCGCGTTCTATCACGACTCCACCGACATCAACGATCCCCGGCAGCGCATGATCGCCTCGATGCGAATGATCGCGAAGGTGCCGACGCTGGCGGCGATGGCCTACAAGTACACGGTCGGTCAGCCCTTCGTGTATCCGAAGAACTCGCTCTCGTTTGCCGAGAACTTCCTCAACATGTGCTTCGCGGTGCCCTGCGAGGACTACAAGATCAACCCGGTGCTCGCCGACGCGCTCGACAAGATCTTCATCCTGCACGCCGACCACGAGCAGAACGCCTCGACCTCGACGGTGCGCATTGCCGGCTCCTCGGGCGCCAATCCGTTCGCCTGCATCGCGGCCGGTATCGCCTGCCTGTGGGGCCCGGCGCATGGCGGCGCCAACGAGGCCGCGCTCAACATGCTCTACGGCATCGGCAAGGTCGAAAACATTCCGGACTTCATCGCCAAGGTGAAGGACAAGAACAGCGAAGTTCGCCTGATGGGCTTCGGCCACCGCGTCTACAAGAACTACGATCCGCGCGCCAAGATCATGCAGAAGATGTGTCACGCGGTGCTGAAGGAGACCGGCCACGGCGACGATCCGATGCTCAAGGTCGCGATGGAGCTCGAGAAGATCGCGCTCAGCGATCCCTATTTCATCGATCGCAAGCTCTACCCGAACGTCGACTTCTATTCGGGCATCACGCTGAAGGCGATGGGCTTCCCGGTCTCGATGTTCACCGTGCTGTTCGCGGTCGCCCGCACCGTCGGCTGGATCAGCCAGTGGAGCGAGATGATCGAGGATCCGCAGCAGAAGATCGGCCGTCCGCGCCAGCTCTACACCGGCGTCGCGCGCCGGGACTATGTGCAGATCGACAAGCGCAAGTAAGCTGCATCGCTCAAGAGAATCCGGGACGGCGCCATCATTCCTGATGGCGCCGTTTTCGTTTGCCCCGCGCGACTTCGGTCGCGATCGCGTCAAGGCGCGGCAGCCAGAACGCCCGGAACCGGTCGAGCCAGTCGTGGACCTCGCGCAGCCGCGCCGGCTCGACCGCGTAGATGCGGCGCGTACCCTCGGCGCGCACCGACGCGAAACCGGCGTCGCGCAAGATCCGCAATTGCTGCGAGACCGCCGACTGGGTGATGCCGAACTCGCGCTGCACGACCGCAACGACGTCACCCGAACTGTGCTCGCCGGTCGCCAATAGTTCCAGGATGCGCCGGCGGACGGGATCGCCGAGGATGTCGAAGGCGTGCAAGGTCGCTAAAGCGCGATGAGATTGCATCGTCATCCCGCTTCAGCTCTTTGTTTGAGCATGATCTCCGCGCAAACGCGTCCCGCGTTTGTCGCGAGGGAAAACCGCTTCACACTTTTCCGGATCATGCTCTAGCCTCCGCTCCCCGGCTCCGGCTCGCCACAATAGGCCGCCGTGGTATTTGCGGCTGATCTGCGCGCCGCAGCCTCCTCGGTGCCCGCCGCGATCGAGGCCCGGCACCAGTCCTCGCTGGCGCGGCGGATGAATTCCTTGCCGTCGTCGGTGGCCGGCCACGCGGACGCGGCGGCGCGGTCGAATTCCTCGCCGGGCGACATGGCCAGATAGAGTGCGAGCCCGAGCAGCGCGAGATCCCAGCCGACGCCGACCGCACCGGCTCCGTAGCGGTCCCAGAAGTCGCCCTCGATCACCGAGAGGTGTTCCAATTCCAGGCGCGTGGTGTCAGGGCCATTCTCGGCCAGCGTGACGGTAACCCAGCTGACGGTGCCCATGGACTCCCACGTCACGGCAAGCCGGCGCGGCGGCTCACACGTCGTGATCTCGCCGCCCGCATGGCCCTGGAACTGATAGCGGCCGCCAAGCCTCAGGTCGCCCGAGATCGGCAGGAACCAGCGCGGAATGCGTTCGGGGTTGGTCAGCACATCCCAGAGATCGGCGATGTCGGTGTCGTAGTTGCGGGTCGCGATCACCGCCCGCGCCGGCTTGCCGTCGCGTTCCCGGAAGGCGACTTCGCGAATGACGGCTCCGACATAGGCGACCGGGTCGATCTTCATGGCAGGCTCCATACTAATATTAGATATTTCTAATATTAGTATGGACTAAATATCCAGCACAAGCGGGATCGTTGCGGCGGTATGTCGCCACTGAACGAGTACACGATCGATTGGCTAGGCCGAACGGCGGCCCATCTCCGCCAGCACGATGTCGGCGGCGCGGACGCTCGGCGGCTGGTCGCCGGTCGACATCTTCCCGTCCATCGTCGCGAACCCCACGAGCTGCCGCAGACGATCGGGCGAATCCGCAAGCACGTCGCCCAGCGCCGCCGCGAGCTTGTCCGGTGTGCAGTCCTCCTGCAGGAACTCGGGAATGATATCGCTGCCGATCACGAGATTGGCGAGGATCACCGAGGACACCCGGATCGCGCGGCGCAGGATGAACGCCTCGGCGGCGCCGACGCGATAGGCCGTCACCATGGGAATGCCCGACAGCGCGAGCTCCAGCGTCACCGTGCCCGACTTCGCGAGCGCAGCGCGGGCGACGCGGAACGCAGCGCGCTTCTCGGTCTCGCCGATCGCGAGCCGCGGCACCACCGGCCACGACGCGACGCCTTCGCGCACCATCGCCTCGAGATGCGGCATGGTGGGGAGCACGAGCTCGAACGGCGTTTGCTTGCTGAGCTGGCCGAGCGCCGTGCCGAACAGCGCCAGATGATGCCTGATCTCGCTGCGCCGGCTTCCGGGCAACACCAGCAGCACCGGAGGCTGTGCATCGCGCCGCTTCTGCTCGTCCTCGTTCGGCCGCAGCGAGGCAAGCTGCTCGGTGAGGGGGTGGCCGACATAGCTGCACGGCGGTCCCTGCAGCTTGCAATATTCCTCCGGCTCGAACGGCAGCAGCGCGAGCACATGATCGACATAGCGTCGCATCGCGCGCGCCCTGCCCGGCCGCCAGGCCCAGACCGACGGCGACACGTAATCGACGATCGGAATGTTCGGGTTGCGCGCGCGGACACGGCGGGCGACGCGGTGCGTGAAATCGGGGCTGTCGATGATCACGAGCATGTCAGGCGCGTCGGCGAGCACGGCATCGGCTGTGCGCCGGATCAATCGCAGGATTTTCGGCAATTGCTTCACGACGGAGGCAAAGCCGATGATCGAGAGTTCCTCGATCGGAAACAGCGGGGCGATGCCCTGAGCAGCCATCGCCTGGCCGCCGACGCCGGAAAACTGCACGGCATCGCCAAGGCGCTGGCGCAGCACCTGCATCAGCGCCGCGCCGAGACGGTCGCCGGATTCCTCGGTCGCGATGAGGAAGATCTTGGAAGCGGTGCTGGGGCTGCGCACCTGCATCAGCCCGCCAGTCCGATGACAAACAGTCCCCTGGCGTCGGCGGCCTCGACCAAAGCCTGCGGCTCGGCGGCCAGCGTATTGCCGGCGATCACGGCGATGCCGGCGATACCGGCGGCTGCCGCGCCCTCGACCGTCCGCGGGCCGATGGTCGGCAGATCGAAGCGCAGATCCTGCCTGCTCTTCGGCGCCTTCACCAGCACGCCGCGGCCGGCCTTGGCGCGAATGCGGCCCTCGGCGCGCAGCCGCGCGACGCGCGCGAGCAGCCCGTCGGTGCCCTCGATATCCTCGACCGCCACCACGTGACCGTCGATCACCACGGCAGCCTGACCGATGTCGAACGGGCCGAGCGCGTCGAGCACGCCGCGTCCGCGCGCGATATCGGCGAGCGCCGTGCTGTCGGGCGCCGCGCGCGTCACGGCGCCCTCAGGCATCAACAGATCGGGCGCGACATCCTTGATCCCGACCATGCGGAATCCCTGCTGCTCGAGGATGCGGCCAACGCTCGATAGCAAATGATCGTCGCCGCCGCGAAATGCACGCACGACGTGGCCGAGCAGGCGCAGCGTGCCCCAGTCGAGCCGGATCTCCGACAGCGCGGGGCGCACCAGGGTGCCGATGAAGATCAGATCGCGGCAGCCTTCGTCGCGGAACAGCCGGGTCGCCCGCCCGAGCTGGCCGACCGAGATCCAGCGGTGACGAAACCGCTGGGCGCGCGCCGGATCGCACGCGCCGCGCAGCGCGAACAGCACCGGCGTGATACCGCGCGCAACCAGGGAGTCGGCAACCGCGAACGGCATGGCGCCGCCGCCGGCGATGACGCCGACCGGCGAGGAAAGCGAGGGAGCCGCTGACGTCATGCTGGCGGCCATCCCCTGCTCAATCGGTATCGGCGGGAAGGCAGAGCGGGCGCAGCTTGCCGCCCTCGATGAAGGCCAGGATTTCCGCAATCGCGGGATCCTCGCCGGCCAGCGGCTGCACCGAGGCCAGCCGCTCGGCGAAGATGCCGGGGCCGTGGAACAGCTTCTGATAGAACGCGCGCACCGTCGCCAGCCGCGCCTTGGTGAACTGGCGGCGCCGCATGCCGATGATGTTGAGTCCTTCGAGCACCGCGTACTGACCGTTGGCGAGGCCGAACGGGATGATGTCGCCGCGTACGCCGCAGACGCCACCGATCATCACCTGCGAGCCGACGCGGGTGAACTGGTGCACAGCCGACAGGCCGCCGATATAGACGAAGTCGCCGATCTCGCAGTGGCCGCCGAGCGTCGCCGACGTCGCGAAGATCACGCCATTGCCGACCATGCAGTCGTGGCCGACATGGCTGTTGTTCATGAAGAAGCCGCGATCGCCAACGCGCGTGAGCCCGCCGCCCTTGACCGTGCCGACATTCATCGTCACGCCCTCGCGGATGGTGCAGGCTTCGCCGACTTCGAGGCGGGTCGGCTCGCCGCGATAGCTGAGATCCTGCGGCGGCCCGCCGAGCGCCGCGAACGGCGAGATGATACAGCCGGCGCCGATCCTGGTATGCCCGCTGATCGTGACATGCGCGATCAGCTTGCAGTTCTCGCCGAGCACGACATTGGGGCCGATGATGCAGTACGGACCGATCTCGGTGCCGGCCCCGATCACAGCGCCATCGGCAATCCGCGCAGTCGGGTCGATCATGCTCATGAAGTTTCGGTCCGGAATTCGTTAATGGCGCCAAGGTGCTATCGAGGCGCCAGGCTGTCGATTGGGGCGGTCGTTAGCGCGACTTTGCCCGCCCTGTCCAGTGACGTATCATGACCGCCTGTTGCAAACGAGAAGGTCGCAACCAATCATGGTCCGGGCCGCCGCGCTGATCCTCAGCCTGCTCTCTGCGCCAGTCGGCCCGGAGACGGTCGATCTCGGCAACAGCACGGCGGTCGATCTCTCGAGCTTCGAATGCCGCGACATCAACCGCAGCACGATCGTCCAGCGGGTCTGCTACAGGGCGGATCAGCGCGCGCTACTGGTCGCGGTCAGAGGCAGCTACCAGCACTATTGCGGCGTCCCTGCCGAAACCTACGACGCGCTGATGAGCGCGCCGTCGATGGGCGTCTTCCTCAATCGCGTCCTGCGGATCGCGGGCGCGGACGGCCGCTACACCTGCACAACGTCGTGAGCCCGGCGCGGCCTAATCCGTCAGCATCGCACCGACATCGGCCTCGGCGACGACCTGGCCGTTGACCTTTGCATCGCCGTGAAACCACCACATCGTCTTGCGCCGGCCGAGCGAGCGCATGTGATACTCGATGGTGTCGCCGGGCATCACCGGCTTCCTGAACTTGCACTTGTCGATGGTGAGGAAATACACCGCGCGCGGCTTCTCGGTGCCCTCGACCGACTTGATGCCGATGACGCCGGCGGTCTGGGCCATCGCCTCGATCATCATCACGCCGGGGTAGACCGGGCGGTCCGGGAAATGGCCCTGGAACGGCGGCTCGTTGAAGGTGACGTTCTTGATGCCGATGCCGCTGTAGTCGGTGCGGATCTTGATCACCCGGTCGATCAGCAACATCGGAAAGCGATGCGGGAGCGTCTTCAGGATATCGTTGATATCCACCAGCTCGAATTTGACCGGTGCCTCCTCCATCACTCCTGTTCCTTGCCTTTGGCTTCGTTGTCGCGCACCAGACGCTCCACTGCGATAATTTCCCTGAACCACTGCTTGGTCGGCTTGGCGAAATGCCCGCCCCAGCGACCGTTGGCCGGGATATCGTCCTTGACCGCGCTCATCGCCGTCACCTGGGCGCCGTCGCCGATCTTGAGGTGGTTGTTGATGCCCACCTTGGCGCCGAGCGCGACATTGTCGCCGATCGTCAGGCTGCCGGCGAGCCCGATCTGGGCCGCCAGCAGGCAGTGCCGGCCGATCGTCACATTGTGGCCGATCTGGACCTGGTTGTCGATTTTGGTGCCCTCGCCGATCACGGTGTCGCGCAGGGAACCGCGGTCGATGGTCGAGGCGGCGCCGACCTCGACATTGTTCTGGATCACCACGCGGCCGGTCTGCGGCACCTTCACATGGCCGGCCGGCCCGAAGAAGATGAAGCCGTAGCCGTCCTGGCCGATATTGCAGCCGGGATGGATCAGGACATTGTTGCCGATCAGCGCGAACTGAATGGTGGTCTTGGCGCCGACATTGCAGTCGCGGCCGATCTTGACATCGGCTCCGATCACCGCGCCGGCGCCGATGATGGTGCCCGAGCCGATCTCGACCCGCGGGCCGATCACGACCAGCGGATCGACAATGACGCCGTCCTCGAGGCGCGCGGTAGGATCGATGATCGCCGACGGCGCGATGCCCTCGGTGTCGAACCAGGATTGCGGCCGCAGGGCATCGGCGTGCCATTCGCGGGCGAGCTCGACGAACGCCTGGAACGGCTTCGCCGCCCGCAGCACGGCAGTGCCCTTCGGCACCTGTGCCTCGAAGCGCGGGCTGACCAGACACGCGCCGGCCTTGGTCGCAGCAAGCTGGTCGGCGTATTTCAGATTGTCGAAAAAGGCGAGATGCATCGGACCGGCCTCGTCGAGCGAGGCCAGCCCCCTGATCTGAAGCGCCCCCCTTTCGGGGTCGACCAGTTGCGCCTTCGTCAGCGCGGCTATTTCAGCCAGCGATGACGAAGGAGGACTCTTGAAGAAGATCGGCTGCGCCATTCCATCCGTCGCAGTCCGGTTGGCAATCGGTCTTAGAACGTCGTACCGCCGCCAAACCGGAATTCTTGCGTGCGGTCAAACGCACCCTTGGTCAGCGGCACCGCGTAGTCGAAGCGCAGCGGACCGAACGGTGACTGCCAAATCAGGCCGACACCGACCGAGGTACGGACAACCTTGCTGTCATCGTAGCTCAGGCCAAGGCACGTACCCGGAGACGGCGGATTGTTCGTTGGCCTGATACAGCCAGGCTGGTTGACTTCGCCGGTCGCCGCCCACGAGGTCGGGCCCTGGTAATCGTACAGGCCGCCGGCGTCGGCATAGACCGCGCCCTTGAGCCCGACTTCCTTCGGCAGGAACCAGAACGGCATCTGCAGTTCCGCCGACACGCCCCAGTACTTGGTGCCGCCGATGGCGTCCATGGTGCCGTACGGGTTGATGTCACGCGGACCGATACCGTTCGGCGCGAAGCCGCGGACCAGGTTCGGGCCCATCTGGAAGTGATCGAGCATGCGCAGATCCGACGTCCCGAGCTTGTTCAGGATGCCGCCCTGGGCGTGGATCACACCGACGATGTCGGACACCAGCGGGGTGTAGTACTTCGCGTCGATCGCGGTCTTGATGTAGCTGACGTCACCGCCAACACCGGCGAAGTCCTGCTTGAAGTCGACGATCAGACCGTCGGTCGGGTTCTTGTTGTTGTCGAGTGTGTTGTAGTTGAGCGTG
Organism: Bradyrhizobium sp. Pha-3; assembly: GCF_042258325.1. Classification (NCBI taxonomy): domain Bacteria; kingdom Pseudomonadati; phylum Pseudomonadota; class Alphaproteobacteria; order Hyphomicrobiales; family Nitrobacteraceae; genus Bradyrhizobium; species Bradyrhizobium sp. Pha-3. The sequence goes on from NZ_CP170151.1 coordinate 4,990,283, forward strand.
TAACCCAGCGCCGACGTGAGGGTCTTGCCGCCAGCCAGCTCCTTGCGGACCGGCAGCGAGGCTTCGCCGTCATAGAAGCAGCCGAGACCATTGGTCGACACCAGGCTGATTCCGTTCAGGTTCGCATAGGCCGGGCTCGGATTGAACGCGGGATTGGGCGTTCCATCCGGCAGGAGCGGCACGTTGTTACAGTTGTTCAGCGTCGACGGCAGGGTGATTTCCTGCTGGTAGATCGAGTAGCGCAGCTGCAGCGACAGATCTTCACGCAGGCTGAAGCCGAGCCGCGGGCTGAAGCCCAGCGTCTTGGTGCCGTACGCGATGTAGCTGTTGGACAGCTGCTGGCGCTGATAGAGGTCGAGGCCGAGCGCGACGCGGTAGTCGAGCAGATAGGGCTCGACGAACGACAGCGAGTAGCCGCGGGCATATTGGCCGTAGGTCACCGACGCCTTCGCGTACAGGCCGCGGCCGAGCAGGTTGCGCTCGGAGACGCTGACTTCGGCCAGCGCGCCGTCGGTGGTCGAGTAACCGCCCGACACCGAGAAGTCGCCGGTCGACTTCTCCTCGAGATCGACAATCAGGATGACGCGATCGCTGGAGGAGCCCGGCTCGGTGGTGATCTTCACCGTCTTGAAGAAGTCGAGGTTCTTCAGCCGGCGCTCGGCACGGTCGACCAGCGCACGGTTGTAGGCGTCGCCTTCCGAGATATCGAACTCGCGGCGGATCACGTAGTCGCGGGTGCGGCTGTTGCCGCGGATGTTGATGCGCTCGATATAGGTGCGCGGACCTTCGTCGATCGCGAAGGTGATCGACACCGTGTGATTGTCGAAGTTGCGATCGCCGCGCGGCCGAACCACCGCGAAGGCGTAGCCGCGGCGCGATGCCTCGATCTGCATCTCCTCGACCGATTTCTCCAGCGCCTCGGCGTTGTAGAGCGAGCCGACATTGACGCGCGAGTAGGTGCGCAGCGCGTTCGGGTCGAGCGTTGCGATCGACGACGTATAGTTGACGGACGCGACGCGGTACTGCTGGCCTTCCTCGATCTTGAAGGTAACCAAAAAGCCCTTCTTGTCGGGATCGTATTCGGTCAGCGCGGCGACGACCTGGACGTCGGCATAGCCGTTCTTGAGGTAGAAGCGACGCAGCAGGTCGCGATCGGCCTCGACCCGGTCGGGGTCGTAGACGTCGTTGCCGCCGAGGAAGCTCAGGATGTTCGATTCGCGGGTCTTGATGACGTCGCGCAGACGGGACGCCGAATAGGCGCTGTTGCCGATGAACTCGATCGACCGGACGCCGGTCTTCACGCCTTCATTGACCTCGAAGATCAGGTCGACGCGGTTGTTCGGCTGCTCGATGATCTGCGGGTTGACCCGCACGTCATAGCGGCCGGACCGACGGTAGATTTCGGCGATGCGCAGGGCGTCCGACTGGACCATCGGGCGCGAGAACGTGCCGCGCGGCTTGGACTGCACTTCAGCGGTGAGCTGTTCGTCCTTGATCTTCTTGTTGCCCTCGAAGGCAACGCGACCGATCACCGGGTTCTCGACCACGACCACGACGAGGCGCCCGCCCCGCTGATCGATATGGACGTCCTGGAACAGGCCGGTCTCGATCAGCGCCTTCAGACCGTCGTCGATCTGGGCCTGGCCCAGCCGACCGCCCGGCCCGGGATGGAAGTAGGAGCGGATGGTTTCAAGCTCGACACGGCGGTTCCCCTCCACCGTGATCGAATCGACGGTCTGCGCCGACGCAGGCACAGACACAGCTACGGTCGCCAAGGTGGCAACCACCGGCGCGGCGAACATGACCAAGGCGGCGAACAGCCCCCCCCTCACTCGCATTCCAAACATCATGCGCAACGCGCCCTTATCTTAACGATGCCAGATCGTTCCCCAACGACCCGACAGATTCCCAACCTGCCGCTCAGCTTGTAACCAAATTTGCCAAGGGGGCAAACTTACTAGAGCTGAACATTTCCATTTTCGTTCCAAGACGTTGCCCATTGGCAACGCCACAAAAAAGCCCGTTTCAGGACCCGGCGATCCTGAGGATGTCGTTATACGTCGCAAACACCATCAGCATCAGGACCAGACCCAGCCCGATTCGGAAACCCACCTCTTGCGTCCGCTCCGACAGCGGGCGTCCCCGCAGCGCCTCCGCACTGTAGAAAAGCAGGTGTCCGCCATCCAAAAGCGGGATCGGAAACAGGTTCAGCAGGCCGATCGAGACCGACAGGATGGCGCAAAGATTGATCACGAACTGGAACCCGGCGCTCGCGGCCTGCCCCGACAGCTTCGCGATTCCGATGACTCCGCTCACCTCGGCCGGATTGCCGGTTCCAACGAACAGCGACCCCAGGAACTTGAACGTGCTGGAGATGATGTACCAAACCTGCTCGACGCCGATCTTCAGGGCCTCCAGCACGCCGACCGAGGCGCTGGTCGCCTCGCCGACCTGAGCCTTGTGCTCGATTCCCAGCACGCCGATTCGGTGGGCATTGCCGAAGGGGTCCTTGACCTCTCGGAGCGCCGGCGTCGCCTTGAGTGCGACGATCGCGCCATCGCGCTTCACCTTGAACCCAAGCTCTGAACCAGCATTCGAGGCTACAATCCGCTGCATGTCGGCAAAGCTCTGAATCGCGCTGCCGTCGATATCCACGACGACATCCCCGACCTTGAAGCCGGCGTTCGCGGCGACGCTTTCGGCCACCAGGCCGTCGACCCGGGCGATCGTGCTCGGCTTGCCGTAGTAGAGCGCCATGCCCGCGAAAATCAGGGCGCCGAGGATGAAATTGGCGATCGGGCCGGCCGCAACGATGGCGGTGCGCTTTCCGACCGATTTGTGATGGAAGCTGCCCTCGCGCTCTTCCGCCGTCATGGCGGCGAGCGTCTCGTTGGACGGCGTCGATGCCTCGCTGTCGTCGCCGAAGAATTTGACGTAGCCGCCGAGCGGTATCGCCGAGATCTTCCAGCGCGTGCCATGCCGGTCGTTGAAGCCGGCGAGCTCCGGCCCGAAGCCCAGCGAGAACGTCAACACCTTCACGCCAGCCCAGCGCGCGACCAGGAAGTGGCCGAGCTCGTGGAAGAAGACGACGATGGTCAGGACGAAGAGGAAGGGAACGATGGTACCGAGAAGCCCATGACTCAACGCATTGATACTATGAATAAAATACTCGGGCATTCGATTTTCCCTCGACAAGAGCCAAAGGCTCCGTCCCCAACCCTCTAGGTTGCCTTTAAGGCAATTTGAGGCAATAGGGCGGCAGCTTTATTTCGCGCGATATGGTCAACGGAAATCGCATCATCCGCCGAGCGCAGTGGTGGCTGATTCCCTGACTTGATCCAATCGTTCATCGTCGCCTCGACCAGCCGGGCGATCGCGCCGAACTTGATCTTGCCGGCGATAAACGCGGCGACCGCGATCTCGTTCGCGGCGTTGTAGACCGTCGTCGCGCCGTGCCCCATCCGCAGCGCCTCGTACGCCAGCCGCAGTCCCGGGAAGCGTTCAAAGTCCGGCGCCTCGAAGGTGAGCTGTCCGATCTTCGCGAGATCGAGCTTGGCGGACGGGCCGACGACGCGGTCGGGCCAGCCGAGGCAATGCGCGATCGGAATCCGCATATCGGGCGTGCCGAGCTGGGCGACCACCGATCGGTCCGAGAACTCGACCATGCCGTGGATGATCGACTGCGGGTGCACCAGTACGTCGATCTCGTCGGGCGCCAAAGCGAACAGATAGGACGCCTCGATCACCTCGAGGCCCTTGTTCATCATCGACGCGGAATCGATCGTGATCTTCTGCCCCATGCTCCAATTGGGATGTTTCAGCGCCTGTTCCAGCGTCGCCTGCTCGATGTCGGCGGGCGCCCAGGTGCGGAACGGCCCGCCGGACGCGGTGATGATCACCCGCGTCAGTTCCTCGCGATTGCCGGAAGCCAGCGCCTGGAACAGCGCATTGTGCTCGGAGTCCGCCGGCAGAATGCAGGCGCCGGCCCTCTTGGCCCGCTCCATGAAGATATCGCCGGCGCAGACCAAACATTCCTTGTTGGCGAGCGCGACGGTGGCGCCGCGATCGACCGCGGCAAGCGCGGGCTTCAGCCCGGCCGCGCCGCTGACCGCCGCCATCACCCAATCGGCAGGCCGCGCGGCCGCCTCGATGATCGCGCTCTCCCCAGCCCCGCATTCGGTCCGGGTTCCGGCCAGCGCGTCCTTCAGCTCCGAAAGCTTCGCCGGATCGGCAATGGCGGCGAACCGCGCGCCGAATTCCTTGGCCAGCTTGGCGAGGCCCTCGACATTGCTGTTCGCGGTCAGCGCCTCGACTCGGTAGCGGTCGCGCGCGCCGCGCAGCAGATCCATGGTGCTGTCGCCGATCGAGCCGGTGGCACCGAGGACGGTTACGGTCCGCACGGCGGACACCGCCGCGGCCTTGTTGTTACGCAACGGAACTGCGCTCATCTCATCACCAAACCATAAGACCGCGTCCGACGCCATCGGCGCCACCACGGAGAAAGCCGAAAATCGCCGCCACAATGACGGCCGCGACAAATCCGTCCAGGCGGTCCAGGAGGCCGCCGTGACCGGGAATGATGTGACTCGAATCCTTCACGCCGAACCGCCGCTTCACCGCGGATTCCAAGAGATCGCCGAGTTGCGAGACCACAGACAACACGGCTCCGAGCATCAAGAGCGGACCGGTCGAGCCGATCTCGAAGGCGGCAAAGCCGGCAGCGACCAGCAGGCTCGCCACGAAGCCGCCTACCGCGCCCGCCCACGTCTTCTTCGGGCTGACCCGCACCCAGAGCTTCGGCCCACCGATGCTGCGGCCCGCGAAGTAGCCGCCGATATCGGTGACCCACACGATCAGCAACACGAACATCAGCGCGGCAAAGCCCTTCGCCGTGTCGAGGCGCAGCAGGATCGATGCGATCTCGGCCCCCGCGGCATAGAGCAATCCCGCAATGGCCCAGTTGCGCCGCGCGCCGGACGTCAGTGCCACAACAACCGCACCGACGGCGAGCACGATCAGGGTCGCATCGATACGGCCGGCCATCAGGCACAGTCCGGCGAGCAGCAACGTGATCACGCCGGGCACCACGATACGGAGCTCGCGTCCGAGTCCGGTGACAACAAGCCATTCCGCGAACAATCCGGCCGCCGCCAATGTCACGAGGAACGACCAGGCGACGCCACCCATATAGGCCAGCGCGATCGCAACCGGCGCCAGCACCAGCGCCGCGATCACGCGCATCGCGAGATTGCGCGACCCCTGTTCGTTTGCTGCCGCCGGCGCGGCCTCGCCCTCGGTCACGATCCGGTTTTCGCAGCGAGCCCGCCGAACCGGCGCTCGCGCTTGCCGTATTCCGCAATCGCGCCTTCGAGCGCCGCCTTGTCGAAATCCGGCCAGTGAATCGGCACGAACACGAGCTCGCTATAGGCGGCCTGCCACATCAGGAAGTTGGACAGACGCTGCTCGCCGCTGGTGCGGATAATCAGATCCGGATCCGGGATGTCGGGCGCATCGAGATATTGCCCGAGCGTGTCGGCATCGATGGAGCTGGCGTCGCGCTTGCCTTCGGCGACCTCGCGCGCAAGGCGCCGCGCTGCGGAAGCGATCTCCGCGCGCGAACCGTAGTTGAAGGCGACCACGAGGTTGAGCTTGTCGTTATTCCTGGTCAGCTCCTCGGCTTCGTTGAGCAGCGCGCAGATGTCGGCGTCGAGGCCGTCACGCTCACCGATCACGCGTACCCGCACCCCATCGCGGTGCAGCGTCGCCAGATCGTTGCGGATGAAGCGGCGCAACAGGCCGAACAGATCGCCGATCTCGCTGGCCGGCCGCGACCAGTTCTCCGAGCTGAAGGAAAAGATCGTGAGATAGACGATGCCGAGTTCATGGGCTGCACGCACCACGCGGCGCAGCGCCTCGACGCCGCGGCGGTGGCCCTCGACGCGCGGCAGGCCGCGCGACTTGGCCCAGCGCCCGTTGCCGTCCATGATAACAGCCACATGCAACGGACTGCCAGAGCGATCCGGTCCGTCAGTTGCTGGGGCGGCGGCGTTCGACATCGGCTGTTTCCGTAGCGCCTTCAGACCGTCAGGATTTCCTTTTCCTTGGCGGCGAGCAGCTGGTCGATTTCAGCGATCATGCCGTCGGTCGCCTTCTGCACCTCGTTCGACAGGCGCTCCTGATCGTCCTCGGAGATCTCGTGATTCTTCTCGAGCTTCTTGATCACGTCGAGACCGTCGCGGCGCACGTGGCGCACCGCGACCTTTGCCGCTTCGGCGTATTTGTGCGCGACCTTGACGAGCTCCTTGCGGCGCTCCTCGTTGAGTTCGGGAATCCGCAAGCGCAACACCTGACCTTCGGTCGCCGGCGACAGGCCGAGATTGGAATCGACGATCGCCTTTTCGACCGCCTTTACCATCGTCTTGTCCCAGACCTGCACCGAGAGCAGGCGCGGCTCGGGCACGCTGATGGTCGCAACCTGGTTGAGCGGCATATGCGAGCCGTAAGCCTCGACCTGGACCGGCTCCAGCATGGACGCCGCGGCACGGCCGGTGCGCAAACCGCCGAGCTCGTGCTTGAGCGATTGTGTGGCGCCCTGCATGCGGCGCTTCACGTCGTTGATGTCAAAACCAGGTGCGGCCATGACGTTCTCCCTTCCCTAGAAACCGGCTGTCGACGCCCGGAGGCGCGGCATCAGCCGGCGACGACCGTGCCGTGTCCGGTACCGCGCAGAACCGCACCGATCGAACCGGGCTCCGCGATCGAGAACACGATGATAGGCAGCGACGTCTCGCGGGCAAGCGCGAAAGCGGTCGCGTCCATGACCTTGTAGCCGCCCTCGATCGCCTGCGAATGGGTCAGGCGGTCGAAGCGCTTGGCTTTGGGGTCCTTCTTCGGATCGGCGCTGTAGACGCCGTCGACATTGGTGGCCTTCAGCACCGCCTGCGCGCCGATTTCGGCCGCGCGGAGCACGGCGGTGGTGTCGGTCGTGAAGAACGGGTTGCCGGTTCCACCGCCGAGCAGGACGATACGTCCCTCGGCGAGATATTTGTGCGTTGCACTACGGGTGAACAGCTCGGAGATCTCCGGCATCACGAATGCCGACAGGGTCCGCGCCGGGGTACCCTTGCGCTCGATCGCCGCCTCCAGCGCGAGGCAGTTCATCATGGTGGCAAGCATGCCCATGGTGTCGCCGGTCGGCCGGGAGACGCCGCGCGAGGACACCTCGACGCCGCGGACGATGTTGCCGCCGCCGATCACGACGGCGACCTCGATGCCGAGCTTGCGGGCAGCGATCAGGTCGTCGGCGACGCGATCGACCGTCGGTTGATCGATACCGAAACCGTGGGAGCCGGCTAGATATTCGCCGGACAGCTTGATTACCACGCGACGATAGATCGGCTCAGCCATGATGCGATCGCTTTCCTATCCCGCGCAGGCAGGCTTCCGGCGCAAAGCGCCGGAGGCCCTCTGGTGTCAGCGGTTACTTCTTGCCGCTGGCGGCCGCGACTTCGGCGGCGAAGTCGCTTTCCTGCTTCTCGATTCCCTCACCGAGAGCATAGTTCACAAAGCCAGCGATTTTGATCGCCCCGCCGACCTTACCCTCAGCTTCCTTCACCGCCTGGGCAACCGACTTGCCGCTGTCGTGGATGAAGGCCTGATCGAGCAGGCAGACCTCCTTGTAGTAGGTCTTCAGGCCGGAATCGACGATCTTCTCGATGACGTTCTCCGGCTTGCCCTGCTGGCGGTACTTGTCGGCCAGCACGTCCTTCTCGCGCTTGACGGTCTCCGGATCGAGTCCGGCCGGGTCGAGCGCCAGCGGCTTCGCCGCCGCCACGTGCATGGCGAGCTGGCGGCCGAGCACCGCGAGCTCGTCGGCCTTGCCGGCGGACTCCAGCGCCACGATCACGCCGATCTTGCCGGCGCCCTCGACGACCGCGTTGTGGACATAGCTCGACACCACGCCCTTGCTCACCTCGAGCGAAGCGGCGCGGCGCAGCGTCATGTTCTCGCCGATGGTCGCGATCGCGTCGGAGATCGCGGTCTCGACGGTGACGTCGCCGACCTTGGCCGCCTTGATGGTCTCGACGTCGGCACCGTTGTGCAGCGCGACCTGGGCGATCATCTTGACGAGGCCCTGGAACTGCTCATTGCGCGCAACGAAGTCGGTCTCCGAGTTGACCTCGACGAGCACGCCCTTGGTGCCGGAGGTCAGCGCGCCGATCAGGCCCTCGGCCGCGACGCGGCCGGCCTTCTTGGCGGCCTTGGAAAGGCCCTTCTTGCGCAGCCAATCCTGCGCTTCCTGCATGTCGCCGTTGTTCTCGGTCAGCGCCGCCTTGCAATCCATCATGCCCGCGCCGGTCGACTCGCGGAGCTCCTTGACCATCGCTGCTGTGATCGTTGCCATCGTTCAATGCCCTTCTTGCCTGTACAGAAACCGCGGCGCCCGATGGCGCCGCTGTCTGCGACAGGGAAATCGTTGTTCGTGGAATAGAAGCGGCGGCCGGGAGAGACCCGGCCACGCCGCGTAACCTTTATTCCGCTTCGGCGAGCGTCTTGGCCTGGGCGACCCAGGCGTCGGCACGGCTCGGCAGACCGACTTCTTCGCCGATCTTGTGCGCGGTGTCGTGATCGAGCTCGGCGAGCTGCCAGTAGTGGAAGATGCCGAGGTCGTTGAGCTTCTTCTCGATCGCACCGGACACGCCGGTGAGCTTCTTGAGGTTGTCGGCGGTGCCGCGCGGACCGGCGAGGCCCTGGAAGCCGGACGGCGCAGCCGCCGGAAGGTCTTCTTGCACGGGCGTCGCCGACGCGCCGATGTCGATTCCGGAATCGCCCTGAGCGCGCGAGATGCCGTCGATGGCGGCGCGCGCCACGAGATCGCAATACAGCGAGATCGCGCGGCCGGCGTCGTCATTGCCCGGCACCACATAGGTGATGCCCTTCGGGTCCGAATTGGTGTCGACGATCGCGGCGACCGGAATGTTGAGCCGCTGGGCTTCCTGGATCGCGATGTCTTCCTTGTTGGTGTCGATCACGAAGATCATGTCGGGAAGACCGCCCATGTCCTTGATGCCGCCGAGCGAACGGTCCAGCTTGTCGCGCTCGCGCTGCAGCGTCAGCCGCTCCTTCTTGGTGTAGGAGTTGGCTTCGCCCGACGACAGCACGTCGTCGAGATGACGCAGGCGCTTGATCGAGGCCGAGATCGTCTTCCAGTTGGTCAGCGTGCCGCCGAGCCAGCGCGAGTTGACGAAGTACTGCGCCGAACGCTTGGCAGCGTCGGCAACGCCGTCCTGGGCCGAGCGCTTGGTGCCGACGAACAGGATGCGGCCGCCCTTGGCGACGGTATCGCTGACCGCCTGCAGGGCACGGTGCAGCATCGGCACGGTCTGCGCGAGGTCGATGATGTGGATGTTGTTGCGGGCGCCGAAGATGTAATCCTGCATCTTCGGATTCCAGCGGTGGGCCTGGTGGCCAAAGTGAACGCCGGCTTCCAAAAGCTGACGCATGTTGAATTCGGGCAGCGACATAGATTCAATTCTCCGGTTGGTTCCTCCGGAAACGTGTGAGCAAACGCGCCTGAATGGCCCGGTTGCCACCGGACGGCCTTGAGAGCCATGTTTCCGTGTGAGATGGCGCGCTATATAGCGCGATTTGCGCGAGAAGCAAGGAAATACGGCAGGTTACCCCGGCCGGCCGGGCCCAAATCGTGCCGAAACGGCCCTGTTTGGCGCCCGAAACCTCCCTTTAGAGGGTCTGCACGTCGACCACGCCCGCGACCGCCTTGATCGCGCCGGCGATCTGCGGCGAGACCCTGTAGCGGCCGGGCAGCTTCATCTCCACCTCGGTTTCGAGGTCCAGCATCATCACCAGCGAGACGTCGCCATCGGCCCCTGCCGCCGGTGGCGGTGCGGCGGCCGGCTTCACGGCCGGCGCCTTTGCGGCGCCGCCCGGGGCGGGCGCGGCTTCCGGCATGTTGAGGCGGCGAGCGATCGAATCCAGCGGCTTGGTGTCGCGGACGAAGATGCGCAGGCCCTTTTGCGTCTTGGCGGCGGCGTGATCCAGCGGTTCGGCGTGCAGCACCCTCGCCCGCACGTCCTCTCCCTGCAATTCGGCGCCGAGCTGCAACAGCACGGCCGCCCCCGGCTCGAGCACGTCGCGGTATTGCGCAAGGCCCTCCGAGAACAGCACCGCCTCGAAATGGCCGGTCGGGTCCGACAGGCCCATGATGCCCATCTTGTTGCCGGTCTTGGTGCGCCGTTCCATGCGCGACACCACGGTTGCCGCGACCTTGCCCGCGGTGGCGCCGGTCTTCACCGCGCGCGAGAATTCCGCCCAGGACTGCACGCGCAGCCGCTTCAGCGCGGTCGCGTAATCGTCGAGCGGATGGCCCGACAGGAAGAAGCCGATGGCGTCGTATTCGCGCCGGAGCCGGTCCGCGGGCAGCCACGGCTCGATCTGCGGCAGCATGATGCTCGGCGCATCCGCCGCGCCGCCGAACATGTCGTTCTGGCCCGAGGTCGCCGCCTCGTGGCTGCGCTGGCAGGCGGCAAGGATCGCATCGGCACCGGCGAAGACGCGCGCGCGGCTCGGCTCCAGCGTGTCGAAGGCGCCGGCCGCCGCAAGGCTCTCGATGATCCGCTTGTTGACGGCGCGCGGGCTCACCCTTGCTGCGAAATCGGCGAGCGAGGTGAAGACGCCCTTCCTGTTGCGCTCCTCGATGATCTGCTCGACCGCCTGGATGCCGACGCCCTTCAGCGCCGCGAGCGCGTAGTAGATCGTGTTGTCGCTGACCTCGAAGGTCGCGCCGGAGCGATTGATGTTGGGCGCCTCGACCTTGATGCCGAGCCGCTGCGCCTCGGAACGAAATTCGGAGAGCTTGTCGGTGTTGTTGAGTTCGAGCGTCATCGACGCCGCCAGGAACTCGACCGGGTAATGCGCCTTCATATAGGCGGTGTGGTACGACACCAGCGCATAGGCGGCCGCGTGGCTCTTGTTGAAGCCGTAGTCGGCGAACTTGGCGAGCAGCTCGAAGATCGTCTCGGCCTGGCCCTTCGCCACGCCGTTCTTCATTGCACCGGCGACGAAGATGTCGCGCTGCTTGTCCATCTCGGCGCGGATCTTCTTGCCCATCGCGCGGCGCAGCAGGTCGGCCTGGCCGAGCGAGTAGCCCGCCATCTGCTGCGCGATCTGCATCACCTGTTCCTGATAGATGATGACGCCGAAGGTCTCCTTCAGGATCGGCTCCAGGATCGGATGCAGATATTCCGATTCCTCGTCACCGTGCTTGCGCGCGCAATAGGTCGGGATGTTCGCCATCGGGCCCGGGCGATACAGCGCCACCAGCGCGATGATGTCCTCGAAGCGGTCCGGCCGCATGTCGATCAGCGCGCGCCGCATGCCCTGGCTTTCCACCTGGAACACGCCGACGACATCGCCCCGCGCCAGCATCTGATAGCTCGGCGCATCGTCGATCGGCAGCGTCGCGAGATCGACATCAACGTCGCGCTGCTTGAGCAGCTTCACCGCAACGTCGAGCACGGTCAGCGTCTTCAGGCCGAGGAAGTCGAACTTCACGAGGCCCGCCGGCTCGACCCATTTCATGTTGAACTGGGTCACCGGCATGTCGGATTTCGGATCGCGGTAGAGCGGCACCAGCTCGCTCAGCGGCCGGTCGCCGATCACGATGCCGGCGGCATGGGTCGAGGCGTGGCGCGTCAGACCTTCGAGGCGCTGCGCGATATCGAACGCACGCGCCACCACCGGATCCTCGTCGCGGAACGCCTGCAGCTTCGGCTCGCCCTCGATCGCCTGCGCCAGCGTCACCGGTGCTGCGGGATTCTGCGGCACCAGCTTGGTCAGCTTGTCCACCTGCCCATAGGGCATCTGCAGCACGCGCCCGACGTCGCGCAGCACGCCGCGCGCCTGCAGCGTACCGAAAGTGATGATCTGCGCCACCTGGTCGCGGCCGTAGCGCTCCTGCACGTACTGGATCACCTCGCCGCGGCGGTCCTGGCAGAAGTCGATGTCGAAGTCCGGCATCGAGACGCGTTCGGGATTGAGGAAGCGCTCGAACAGCAGCGCAAACCGCATCGGATCGAGGTCGGTGATGGTGAGCACCCAGGCCACCAGCGAGCCCGCGCCGGAGCCGCGGCCCGGTCCGACCGGAATGCCCTGCGCCTTCGCCCATTTGATGAAGTCGGAGACGATCAGGAAGTAGCCCGCATATTTCATGCGGGTGATGACGTCGAGCTCGAACGCAAGGCGCTTGCTGTAGTCCTCTTCGGTCATTCCCGGCGAGAGACCGTGCACCCGCAGGCGATTCGCGAGCCCCTCCTCGGCCTGGCGTTTCAGCTCGGCGGCCTCGTCGGCGGCGGCATCGACGCTGGCGGCCGCCCCCACCGTGAAGAACGGCAGGATCGGCTTGCGGGTCTTCGGCCGGAACGAGCAGCGCTCGGCGATCTCCACCGTCGAGGCCAGCGCCTCCGGGATGTCGGCGAACAGCACCGCCATTTCCGCGCGGGTCTTGAAGCGGTGATCCGGGGTCAGTTGCTCGCGGTTAGTCTCGGCGATCAGATGGCCGCCGGCGATGCAGAGCAGCGCGTCATGTGATTCGTAGTCGTCATTGCTGGCGAAATACGGCTCGTTGGTCGCGACCAGCGGCAGGCCCTTGCTGTAGGCGAGATCGATCAGGCCGCCCTCGGTGCGGCGTTCCTTGTCGGCGCCGTGGCGCTGCAATTCGATGTAGAGGCGATCGCCGAACAGGCTGGCCAGCCGCTCGCAGCGGGTGGTCGCCAGCGCCGCCTGTTCGGCCCGGAGCGCCAGCGCGATCGGCCCGTCGGGGCCGCCTGTCAGCGCGATCAGGTCTTCGGCGTCGTCGGTGAGCCAATCGAACTTGATGTGTGGGGTCTGGTTGACCGGCGTCTCCAGGAACGCCCGCGAGTTCAGTCGCATCAGGCTGCGATAGCCGCGCTCGCGCGCCGCCAGCAGCACGATTCGCGCCGGGCCCGTCGTCGCAAGGATGCTCCGCGTATTCGGATCGACGTCGCCGAAATCCACCGCGAGCTCGCAGCCGACGATCGGCTGGATGCCGTAGCCGGCCATCTTGTCGGAGAATTCCAGCGCCCCGAACATGTTGTCGGTATCGGTCAGCGCCAGCGCCGGCTGGCGGTCGGCCTTCGCGAGCTCGCCCAGCTTGGCGATCTTGATCGAGCCCTTCAGCAGCGAATAGGCGGAATGAACGTGAAGATGAACGAATCCGGCATTCGGCATGGCTGCTTACGGAAGCTCTTGGGTCAGGGATGGAGCGAGCGCCAGGGCCGGAGCTCGAAAGCGTCAGACCCGACTCGCGATCCCATCGTGGGGCCTGAACCCTGCCAAGTCCACGCCGAACGCGGCATGGCGGCAAGTCCTCCCGCTTTTCCCCAAGGGCAAACCATGCCGTCGGCTATGCTCCAGTCCCCGCGGGCGCATTCTCAGAATTGGGTGATCAGCTGGGCCCACACCGCGATCATCCCGACGAACAGCGTGATCGATGCCAGCGCTGCAGCTTCCTGCACGAAAATCTTCAACATGGCCGCCCTCCCTGAACTGGAACGTATGCAGAACATTGTTCCTTTTTTGTTCTAGGAGTCAAGCAACGGTAGTGGGTCAGTTTGAAAACTGACCCCGAAAGAATCCCTTGGTTAATCGTGGCAGGAAGTGGCAGCGACTCGATAGTTTGAAGCGTTACTGCGCTCAGCGTAGGACGTGCTGATTCACTTCTCAGACTTGGCTGCCAGCGTTGCTTGGGTAGTGGGTCAGTTTGATTGTGGCAGTCGGCCGGGGTGGAAATTGGCTGGCACAGGGTGCATATTTGCTCCATGAGCCACTGGCTAAAAACTGCCTTGATCATTTTCGGCATGTGCGCCGGGTGGATGGCCTTTGGTTACTTGACCACCGATGACGATGAGATCGTCCGAATCGTTGCGGCGCAAAAATGACCCCTAAACGCCCCAGAGACCCCAACCTCTGTGGTTAATTCCAGACCGGCCGACGTCTCGCCGCCGATCCGGATGGCGAGCTGGTCGGGAAGTTCCGGGGAGCTAGTTACCGCAGCAATTCCCCGCCTGCTTGGGCGGGCACGGGATTGTTCCGTATGAGCAAAACACGCAGCAATCTCCTGCTTTCGGTTTCAGGCGACTGCCGCACCCCTTGCAGTCGTAGAAGAACCGGCAGGCATCGGTCGGCATCGTCTCGATGGAGACATGGCCGCAGGATGGGCACGTCAGTTCGGAGATAAGCTGCACGTTCGTCATGCCCCGAATATGCGGCGTTGACCGTTCGGTTGGAAAGCCCGCCCAATCAAATCTGCCCCGAATCCCGGAGCGGACGAGCGAAGCCCACCCCCCTGCTACTGGCCGACGAACTGCGCCGCCAAGCCAACAAAAAACCCCGGGCCGAAGCCCGGGGTTTTCGATGCCGCTTGAATTAAGCGAGCGATCAGTACTTCGCGATGACCGGGCCACCGAACTTGTAGTTCAGACGGCCGAGGACCATGTCGGTGTCGCCACCGGTGTGGAAGCCAGCCACTGCAACACCAGCCGGGGTGACGAAGGTCGCGCCGTGGGTGTCTTCGAAGATGTGGTTGTATTCGACGCCGAGCGACCAGCCCTGCGAGAAGGCGAACTCGAGGCCAACGCCGACCGTCGGGCTCCAACGGGTGTCGAAGCCGGTCTCGGACGCCAGATTGCCGACCGCGTTGAGGAACTGATAGTTGCGATCGGTGACCGCAGCACCGCCCTTGGCGTACAGCAGGACGTTGTTCCAGGCGTAGCCGATCTGACCGGTGAACAGGCCGAACGCATCGGTCTTCGAGCGAACGATGCCGCCCGGGACGACCAGGTTGCCGGTGCTGCCGGAGAAGTCAGCCCAGTTGCCCTGAGCTTCCAGACCGAACACCCAGCCGCCGGCCTGCCAGCGGTAGCCGATCTGGCCACCGACGGTACCGCCGTTGGCGTCGTAGCTTCCGACGCCGCCGAAGCCGTCGACCGAACGGTTGTCGTGGCTCTGGCCCCAACCGCCGTTGATACCGATGTAGAAGCCAGTCCAATCATAAACAGCGGCAACCATGGGCGGCGGAGCCTTGGTGTAAGGGCGAGCCGCGAGGTCAGCCGCGGAAGCAGCAGTCGCGCTGAGCGCGATCATGCTGGCGGTGACAAGCAAAATCTTTTTCATTTTCCCGTTCCAACTTTTTCTACAGGCCCCCAAGGCCGCGAGACACCGTCATAGCAGCCCCCGGCGGAATTGCTGTAACTTCGCTGCAACAGGCAGGGCCAAATGACTTCCCTCAAATTTGAAGTTAATACTGTATTACGGGCTCTTCCTGGAACTTTTGCCACACAACTGCCGCACAATCTTCACAATTCAGGTCCGCCTGCGCAGCTGCGCGCAAGATCGTGTTGACCGAAACCGGCTTGTCCGATTTGGATCGTCGCCAAGGTCGAATCTTCGCAGCAAAAGGAATGCACATGCGGACGATGATTCTTGCTGCTGCAGCGTCGGTGGCCGCACTCGCAACGCTGGGGACTGCGCCCGCACATGCGGTCGGCGTGCGTTACCCGTTCTGCATTCAGGGCGACCGCTATCCCGGCCTCAGCAACTGCTCCTATCCATCGTATGAGGCGTGCCTGGCCACTGCTTCGGGCATCGGGCAGAACTGCGTCGCCAACCCCTATTATGCCGGCGACAACGACCCGCGCTCCTATCTTCACGTGTCCCCGCGGGACCGCCGTGAGGGCAATTTCTTCGACCTGTTCATCCACTGACGCCCGATCCGGCAAACACCGGCGCGGGAATGTGAGTTGATCCAGCGCTGCGCGCGGGTGCCTATTCGCGCGCGCTCGGCATCAGCATTGCCGGCGCCCGACCGACGAGGAGATTTCTGATGCGCAGTCTGATTCTGGCACTGTTGCCGGCATTCCTGGCCTTGGCGGCGCCGGCACCAGCCAGCGCCCAGAAATACGATTCGACCTCGCCGGTCTGCAAAACCAACTACCGATGGGGCGGTGAGGATACCGATTGCGGCTACACGTCGATCGCGCAGTGCCAGACCTCGGCGTCCGGCCTGGCGGCGATCTGCGTCAACAACCCCTACTATGCCGGACCGCCGATCGACCGTCGGCCGAGGCAGCCCGGCAGACGCCCCGCTTATTGAGGATCAAGCGCTTTCCGGGTCCGCGTGAAGCAGAGCGAAAAAGGCTCCGGATTCCAGCTCTTAGCGCGCGTTCTTCGCGTGAACAATTACCTGGTTCGCGCGACGGCGCACTATTCGAGCTCGACAACCTGTCCGTTCGACAGCGACACCCTGCGATCCATTCGCGCGGCGAGATCCAGATTGTGGGTTGCGATCAGCATCGCGACCCGGGTCGCCTTCACGAGTTGCATCAGCGCGCTGAAGACGTGGTCGGCCGTGCCGGGATCGAGATTGCCGGTCGGCTCGTCCGCGAACAGCACCCGGGGCGCGTTGGCGACCGCACGCGCGATCGCGACACGCTGCTGCTCGCCGCCTGAGAGTTCGGCCGGACGATGGGTGATGCGGTCGCCGAGCCCGAGATAGGAGAGAATCTCGGTCGACCGTTTCACGGTTTCGGAGCGTTTGAGGCCGCGAATCATCTGCGGCAGCATGACGTTTTCGAGCGCCGAGAACTCCGGCAGCAGCCGGTGCGATTGATAGACGAAGCCGATATCGGAACGGCGAATCTGGGTGCGGTCGACATCGGACATCTGCGAGGTCGGCGTGCCCGCGACATAGACTTCGCCGTCATCAGGGGTCTCCAGCAGGCCCGCGATGTGCAGCAACGTCGACTTGCCGGATCCCGACGGCGCCACCAGCGCCACCGATTGCCCGGGCCACAGCGCGAGCTTGGCGCCGTTCAGGACCGTCAGCGTCGCTTCGCCCTGCCGGTATTCCCGCTTGATGTCATGAAGATAGACGACCGGTGTGTCTTCCGCCCCCTCAGCCATGTGCGCTCCTTATTCGTACCGGAGCGCGTCGACCGGATCGAGGCGCGCGGCGCGCCAAGACGGGTAGAGCGTCGCAAGGAAGGACAGCGTCAGCGCCATGATCACGACGGCGAGCGTCTCGCCAAAATCGATTTCAGCAGGCAGCTTCGACAGGAAATACAGCGTGGGATCGAACAGTTCCGTGTTGGTGAGCCACGACAGGAATTGCCTGATGGTTTCGATGTTGAAGCAGATCAGCAAGCCGACCAGCAGACCGACCAGCGTGCCGACGACGCCGATCGATGCGCCGGTGATCAGGAATATCCGCATGATCGAGCCTTGCGAGGCGCCCATGGTACGCAGGATCGCGATGTCCTGGCCCTTGTCCTTCACCAGCATGATCAATCCTGAGACGATGTTGAGCGCCGCGACCAGCACGATCATGGTCAGGATCAGGAACATCACGTTGCGTTCGACCTGAAGCGCGTTGAAGAAGGTCGAATTGCGCTGCCGCCAGTCGACCAGGAAGACCGGCCGGCCCGCCGCCTCCGTCACCAGCTTGCGATAGGTCTCGATCTTGTCCGGATTGGTGGTGAACACCTCGATCGAGGACACGTCGTTGTTGCGGTTGAAATAGGCCTGCGCCTCGGTCAGCGGCATGAACACGAAAGTCGAATCATATTCCGACATGCCGATCTCGAACACCGCGGTGATCTTGTAGGGCTTGATGCGCGGTGTGGTGCCCATCGGCGTCACCGCGCCCTTCGGTGAAACCAGCGTGATCATGTCGCCGGCATGCAGCGAAAGCTGATCGGCGAGGCGGCGACCGATCGCGACGCCCTGCCCCTCATCAAAGCCCTCGAGCGAGCCTTGTTTGATGTTCTTGGCGATCGAGGTGAGGTTGTTGAGATCGTCGGCGCGGATGCCGCGGATGAAGACACCGGCAGCGTTGAACGGCGACGATCCGAGCCCCTGCCCGTCGACGACAGGCGCGGCGAGGCGGATGCCCTGCACCTGGCTGATGCGGTCGGCGACATCCTTCCAGTCGGTCAGCGGCGATTCCAGCGGCTGCACCAGAATATGTCCGTTGAGGCCGAGGATCTTGTCCAGCAATTCCTTGCGGAAGCCGTTCATGACCGCCATCACCACGATCAGCGTAGCGACGCCGAGCATGATGCCGAGGAACGAAAAGCCGGCGATGACCGAAATGAACCCTTCCTTGCGGCGCGCGCGCAGATAGCGTCCGGACAGCAGCCATTCGAATGGCGCAAAGGGCGGGGTACGGACTGGCTCGCTCATGGTCTCATCCATCTGTCGATAATCCCATGATTCGGGCCAAATGTGGCCGGATTACCCCGCCGATCAGCGCGGCGTGAATAAACTTTAACCCGCGAGCTTCGCGACCACGTCGGCGGGGCTCATGTTGTCGCGTGAGCCGTCGCTGCGACGCTTCACTTCAACCTTGCCGTCCGCAAGCCCCTTGGGTCCGACGAGAATCTGCCACGGGATGCCGATCAGATCGGCCGCGGCGAACTTGGCGCCGGCACGCTGGTCGGTGTCATCATAGAGCACGTCGACGCCCTTCGCCGAGAGCTCGCGATAGAGCTGCTCGCAGGCGCCATCGACCGCGGCATCGCCCTGCTTGAGATTGAGGATCGCGGCGCGGAACGGCGCGACGGCCTCGGGCCATTTGATGCCGGCGTCATCGTGACACGCTTCGATGATCGCGCCGACCAGGCGCGACACGCCGACCCCGTAGGAGCCGCCATGGATCGGCACGTCGACGCCGTCGGGACCGGCGACCATCGCCTTCATGGTGTCGGAATACTTGGTGCCGAAATAGAAGATCTGGCCGACCTCAATGCCGCGCGTGTTCAGCCGCTTCGCCTCGGGCACTTCCTGTTCGAAGCGCGCGGCCTCGTGGACGTCCTCGGTCGCGGCGTAGACCGAGGTCCACTGCTTGATGATCGGCGTCAGATCACCGTCATAATCGACGTCCTCGCCCGGCACCGGCAGGCCCAGCACATCGCGGTTGATGTAGACGCCGGACTCGCCGGTCTCCGCGAGCACGATGAATTCATGGCTGAGGTCGCCGCCGATCGGGCCGGTCTCGGCCCGCATCGGGATCGCCTTCAGGCCCATCCGCGCAAAGGTGCGCAAATAGGCCACGAACATCTTGTTGTAGGAGCGCCGCGCGCCGGCCTCGTCGAGGTCGAACGAATAGGCGTCCTTCATCAGGAACTCGCGGCCGCGCATCACGCCGAACCGCGGACGCTGCTCGTCGCGGAACTTCCACTGGATGTGGTAGAGGTTGAGCGGCAGGTTCTTGTAGGACTTGATGTAGGAGCGGAAAATCTCCGTGATCATTTCCTCGTTGGTCGGCCCGTACAACAGCTCGCGCTTGTGACGATCGAGGATGCGCAGCATCTCCGGGCCATAGGCGTCGTAGCGGCCGCTTTCGCGCCAGAGATCGGCGAGCTGCAGCGTCGGCATCAAGAGCTCGAGCGCGCCGGCGCGGTCCTGTTCCTCGCGAACGATCTGCTCGATCTTCTTCAGCACCCGGAAGCCGAGCGGCAGCCAGGCATAGATGCCGGCAGCCTCCTGCCGCATCATGCCCGCGCGCAGCATCAGCCGATGCGAGACGATCTCCGCCTCTTTCGGGTTTTCTTTCAGGATGGGCAGGAAAAACCGCGACAATCGCATGGCGTTACTCGGGAATCAGGAAAGCGTGGGAAGAGCTGCAGTGAAACCGGATCGGTTGTGAAAACACAAGGCCGCCAAATAAGAAAAACCCTTCAAATCAGGCGATTTTCGGCCATTTGAACGAATTGCGTCCCATCGAAGCCCCGAGCGCGCTGACCGCGGCTTTACCTGACCTCGAAATCGTCTTCCAGCGTCACTTTCTTGAAATCGGTCACCAGAGCGTCGATCTGCATGTGCCAGCGGCCCGGGACCGGCAGCGGCACCTTGCGCACGTGCCAATAGCCATCGGCACCGCGCGCGGCGGCGCGTTCCATCGGTTCGATGCCGCGCTCGGGCAGGCTCAGCGTCAGCGTCGCCTCCTTGGCCGCAAACGGGCTGGCATCGCCGTTCATCAGCTGCAGCACGAAGTCGTTCGGCCCGACCTTGCCCGGCGCGATCAACACCTGGAACATCGCGGCATCGGTGTGGATGTGGACCGCGAGCGGAACATCGGCCGACATCGCCAGCACGCGCGGCGGCGGCGTGAAGCGCCAGAGCGCGACGAGGCCGAGAATGGCGATCATCAGCACGAATTCGAGCGCAATCGAGCGCTGCAGCGGCCGTGTCCGATGAAACTCGCGCGCGATGGCCGGCGTGAACACCAACCGGTTCAGCGCAGCGAGCCCGAGCAGCAGCACCACCGGCACCAATTTCGCAACGAGGATGTTGCCGTACCCGGTGTCGATCAGCGCGTGAAAACTTTCGAGCTGGACGATCGCGAGCGCCAAGCCCGACAGGGCGATCAACGCGACGACCGGCACTGCGAGCGTCGAAAAATGCCGCAGCACCCGCAGCAGCGAATCCTTACGCTGCCAGGCGAGTACCGCGAGCGGCGCCAGCGCGCCCATCCAGAACGCCACGCCCACGCCATGGATGAACAGCGCGGTTCGCGTCAGCCATTGCGGCGAGGCCGTGGCGGCGTGGCCGCTGACCGCAAACGACAACCCGACACAGATCATTGCGATCGCAGTGCGGGTGAAGGCTGCACCGAACGACGGGCTGCGCCAGGCAATTGCCGCGATCAGCATCGCGGCAATTGCGAGCAGCAGCGCGGGAAACAGGCTGGTGTCCGCGGCGCTGGCCCATGCCGCCCACGTCACGATGCCCGAGAGCGGCAGGTTCAAGAGGTCGACGCCCTGCAATCCAAGCGACGCGATCGCGCCGACAAGGCCGATCTTCAGCGACCACATGATCAGCCGTTCGCCGGCCGGGCCCTGCCCGATCCAGGCGGCAAAGAACACGCCGCCGACGCCGGCAAACAGCCCCAGATAGAGCCCGAGCCGCGCCAGCCAGATCAACACATCGAGCACGCCGTCGCTTGACGGCGCCGCCGAGCCGGTGACGACGCCGATCGAAAACAGCAGCGAGCCCGCGACCGGATGCCTTGTAATACGATCCGACCGCCGCCTGCTTTCCTTCGAGCGTGATATGCGCGATCGCCGGCTGCGCTGCGAGCAGCGCAGCCGTGGCAATGAGGAGCGTCTGTGATCGCATGGCTCCCTCACATCTTCTTCATGTCCATGTGACCGGAATGGTCGCTATGGCCGGAACGATCGCCGCCGCCCGGCGCCTGCGCGCCGACGGCCTGCACGTCGAGCGAGACCGAGACCTTGCCGGCCTTCTCGAATTCGAGCGTGACCGGCACCTTGTCGCCCTGCTTCAGCGGATTCTTCAGGTCGAACATCATCAGGTGATAGCCGCCCGGCGCGAGCTTCACGGTTTTGCCGGGCTCGATGGTGAGGCCCTTGTCGAGCGCACGCATCTTCATCACGCCATTGTCCATCGACATCTCGTGGACTTCGATCTTGCCGGCAACATCGCCGGAGCCTGACACCAGCCGGTCGGGCGTCGTTCCCTTGTTCTCGATCGTCAGATAGCCGCCGCCGATCTTGGCGCCGTTCGGCGTTGCGCGCGTCCAGGCCTGCGTGATCACGAGGTCGCCGGCCTTAACGTCCTCGGCACGTGCGGACGTCGACACGAGTGCAGCGGTCAGCGCTGCGAGGGCAAGGATGCGGGGGAGCGTCTTCATGGCGACGGATTTCCTTTCAAGTTGGAATTCAAGTGTCATCGAGCTGCACCCGACTGGGCGCTGGACCATTTGTCCAGATCGGCAATTTCGGCCGATCCTTCGATCGTCGTGATCGTTCCATCGCGCGCAATCAGCATGGTTCGCGGGATATCGCCTTGCCAGGCCGGATCGATCTCAAATCTCAACCGCTCGGCAAAGCCGTCGTCGAAAATCCAGTTTTCGGCCGCGCCGAGGCCGGCGCGATCCAGCATCGATCGCGTCGCCTCCGGTAGGTTGGGAACCAGATCCGCGCTGATCGTGACGACATCGATTCCGGGATGATCCTTCATGAACTGGCCAAGCTGCGGTAGCTCGACCTTGCATGGTCCGCAGGTCACTCCCCAGAAGTGCACCAGGGTCGGATGACCGGCATGCGCATGCAGCAGCTTTTGCCAGCTGCCGCGTTCGAATGGCTTTGGCGCGCCCTCTCCCGCCGCCAACGCAGACGGCAGCGTTGCGAGCAGGACCAGCGCCGCGAACATATAACGCTTCATGGTTCGCCCTCGATCACTTGAAAATGGTAGCCGTCGGCCTTCGTCATCCACGACAGATAGGTCTGCCGGCTGTCCGAGACGAGCAGCGGATGGTCGGAACTGTCGGCGGTGTCCGCGATCACCGTTGGCTTCGACCATGTCGCTCCATCGTCGTGCGATGTCATGAGGTCGATTGTCGTCTTCTGCCCGTCGAATTCCTTCCAGGCCAGAACAAGCCCCTGTGGCCCCGCGATTATCTGCGGCCTGGATGGGCTGCGGTTCGGCTGACCGACCGGAAGTGGATCGGAGAAGGTTTTGCCGCGATCGCGCGATCGCGCATAGAACAATCCCTTGCGCGCCTTGCCGTTGGTGTACCACGTCACATGGTAGGTTCCTTCGGGCGATATGGTCAGGCTCGGACCGTGATGCGGACAGGCCGCGATCTGCCAGTCGTCACGGCTCACCCGGTGTATCTCGCCGGGCGTGGCCAGGTCAGAGAACGTCACGATCGCATGGTCGCGCACGCCGCCCTCGAAGATGTTCCGGAACACGATCACCGGGTGGCCCGCGCCATCGAACGCCAAAGCGAGGCGGCAGCATTCGCAGGTGTTGTCGGCGACGAGCCGCGCGTCGGAATAGGTTGCTCCGCCATCTCCCGAGGACGCGAAAAACAATCCGGCGCCGTCATACTTCTGGCCGCGCTGCTGCGCCGGCACGCGGTTGCGCTTGTCGAGCCACGCGGCAAACACCGCCCCCGCAGGATCGAAACCGATCGCTTCGAACCGTTGGCTCTCATTGCTCGCGGTGATCGGCTTCGGCGCATCGAAGCTGCGGCCGCCATCGGTCGATCGCGTGGTCAGCACCTGACCGTTGAAATTCTGATCGCGGAAGATCGAGAACGCCACAGCGATGTTGCCGTTGGCATCGATCGCAAGCTTCGGCCGCGCATCCGGTCCCCAATCGAGATTGAGCCGCTCCCGGGTGACCTGCACCGGTGTGGAAAAGCTCTTGCCCTGGTCTTTTGAGCTCGCGACGGAGATCTGGCCGCCGGCCATCCACGCCAGCCACAATGTCCCATCCCGCCCAAAGGCGGGCGTGACCTTGGTCGCGCAGCGCAGGTCCGTCTCTTCGCAGGCCGCTTCGGAGGCGTGCTGATGGCTCATCTGTGCGACAGCAAGGCTCGGCAAGGCCGCGAGCATGAGCGTTGCAAGCAGCGTCAGGGCGACCGGTTTGCGATAGGTCATCGATGCGCTCCTCATTTGAACGCAATCTTCATGCCCGCCACGAAGGCGCGCGGCGATCCGGCATAGATCGAGTTGGTCGAGTTCGCCAGTACGCTCGCGGGATTTTGAATGCCTGCCGCGGTCACCGAATTTGAGATGTTGTTCGCCGACGCCACGTAGGTCCGGTCGAAGACGTTCCTTACCTCGATGTACAGGTTCAGCGCCTTGAAATAATCCGAGACGAGATCGGTCTTGTAATGCAGGTTGAGATTGACCAGCTCATAGCCCGGCGCCTTCAAGAGGTTGGCGTTGTCCATGTAGAAGCTGTCCTTCCGCTGGACTTCGACGAACCCGCCAAGTCCCTGCAACGGACCCGACAACTGGTCGTAGCCCAACCGCGCTGTGAGCTCGTTCGGTGAAATGCCGGGGATCTTGTTGCCGGCGCGATTGAAGCTGAACACCGTGCCGTTCGTGATGTTCTCGATATATTCGGTGTAGACCTCGTCGAGATAGGTGTAGGCCGCCGAGAACCGCCAGCCCGGCAGGAATTTCCAGTCGGCGGCCAGCTCGACGCCGCGATGCTCCGATCGCGGCGCGTTGAACGTGTAGGAGATGCCCGCAAGCGGCGTGGCCTGGGAAACGAGCTCGTCCTTGAAGAACTCGTAGAAGCCGGTGACGCTGAGCTTGAGCGCGTTGTTCGGTGTCCAGTCGGCGCCGACGTCGTAGCCGAGATTCTTCTGCGTCCGCAGCTGGGTGTTATTGCCCGAGGCGCCACTCGGCAGGACGAACAAATTGCCGACCTGCGGCGTGCCATATCCGGTTGCGACGCGCCCGCGGAATTGCCAGTCACTGTTCAGCCGGTACAGCAATGCGAGCTCGGGCGCGGTATTCTGGAATTGCCGGTCCGCCGTCGTGATCGCCGTGGTGGTGGTTCCGGCCGCGCCGGCGTAGCTGTAGGCGGTGTTTCGGCCCGTCAGACTGGTGGCCTCCCAGCCAATGCCGGCAACGGCCGTCAGCGCAGACGTGAGCTTCAATTCCTCCCGTGCACGAACACCGTAATTCGTCGTCGTGCTGAGCAAATTGCTGGACAGGCTTCCGAGCGTCGCATTTCCGCCCGGCATCACATTGCGCGTATCGCTCGACGCGGTGAGCGTATTGTAGAAGCCTCCGAAATAGGTCGTCGAATCCAGCCCGAACACATCGCCGCGTCTGACGACGTCGCTCATGTAGTTGTAGGACGGGAAGTCGCCGATCGCGCTCGTCGATCCAGTCGGCTGATTGATGTTGCGGTCGTCGAAGACGAACTGGTTGCGCCAGGTGGTCTGGTTGTCGAAGTCGTGCTCCCAGCGGCCTCCGACGATGGTGCGGCGGTCGTCGCGCCCGAGGCCGGCCTGAACCGCGGTCTCCCTGTCGGTTCCTGCCGCCGCGTTGAAGCCGTTGTTGAACAACGTCACGGTGGCGCATCCCGGCGCGGCCGTCGCGCCGGTCGTGCAACCCTGCTGGAACGGGTTCTGGTAGAACTGGTTGAGCGAGGAGCGTATCGGCAGGCGCGTCGTCAGGTCGTTGTTGATCAGCTTCACCGTGAAGCGGTCGTCCGGCGTGACCTGCAGCGTACCGAGGAAATTGACGGTCTGGGTGTTGAACCAGCTATTGCCGATGTAGCCGTCGCCGCGCGCGTCGCTCGCGAACAGCGAGCCCTCGAAATTGCCGACCTTCTTGCCTGCGGCGAGATAATTGTTGAGGTAACCGAAGCTGCCACCGTCGACGCCATACTCGACACCGTCGATCGTGCCGCCCGGCCGGGTCCGGAAATTCAGCGCGCCGCCGGTCGCATAATTGCCGTAGAGCGCCGATGACGGCCCGCGGACCACGTCGATCGCGCCATAGGCACGCGGATCGATCAGGTCGCTGCGCGACAGCCCGTCCGGCTGGGTCACCGGGAAACCGTCGTCGAAGATGACGAGGTTGCGGATGCCGAAGCCGTTCCGCGCATTCGACCCGCGGATCGAGATGCCGAAATCACGCGGGCCGTTGCCCTGCTTGATCGAGATGCCCGGACCGTCCCGCAGCACATCGGCGACGGAGAACGCCGGTCGGTTGTCGAACTGGCTGCGGTCGATGGTGGTCTGCGTCTGGCCTGTGGGCGCCCGATTCAAACCGTCGCGGATCGCGGCAAGCGTCTCCCCCGGCCTCGCGCCGCCCGACGGGGCCGCCGTCACGGCCGGCGCTGTCGCCGGCTTCAGTGGCCGTCGGACGGATGCCGCACGAACGCGCGGCTTCGGCGCCGCCGGTTTGGCGCGCACCGCCGTCCGGGGCGCCTCGACGGTGACGGAGGGTAGCTCTGTGCTGGGCGCCTGTGCTTCGGCAGCGGACGGCAATGCGCAAAGCGTCGCGCCCAGCGCGAGCACGCTTGCCGCTTCCAGCGGACGATAGCGAAACATGGAAGAATCCTGACACCGGCGCTTCGGCCGGCTTGCTCAAGGGCACTTGCCGGCGCGGGACGCACCGGCAGCGACAAGGTCGTCAGGAAAACAGCGGCGGCGCGCGGGCTTGCACCGAGAGGCCGGCGCGCGAACGATCTAGCTCAGTGGCGAAATCAAGCCAGGCGATGCGGCTCGG
This sequence comes from Bradyrhizobium sp. Pha-3, assembly GCF_042258325.1. NCBI lineage: Bacteria > Pseudomonadati > Pseudomonadota > Alphaproteobacteria > Hyphomicrobiales > Nitrobacteraceae > Bradyrhizobium > Bradyrhizobium sp. Pha-3. Next base: position 5,016,385 of record NZ_CP170151.1, read on the forward strand.
GAGGCGCTCGACGGGCTGGGCCGCAACTTGCGGGCTATCAACCGGCGCACCGGTCTGCAGCACGCTGCAGGCCGAGCAGCAGCCGTCATGGGCGTCGTGACCGGTCTGGTCGCCCTGCCCGGCTCCGGAGCCGGCATCGCCGTGACAGATGGTGGCGGCCGCGAGCGGATCGGACGCGGCAAGGCTCGCCGCCCAGCAGGCCCCGATCGGTGCAAGAATCTGCACCAGCAGGGCAACCAGGACGATGGGCAGAAAATTCTTCAGCCGCCGGCGCATCGCAAATCCATCCGGGACGGAACTAACCACCATGGACGCCGGAAGTCGAGATCGCCGACGCGTCCCGTTCCTTCCAGCCGACGGAAATAGCCGAGCGTGGCACTTGCGTCACGGCGGCTCCGAAATCAGTCGTATCCCCTTACCCTGCAACGTGTTTTACATCTCCGGTCACAACCGCCAGTGGAGCCATCCCAATCATTTCGCAAATTGCTCGAAAATTGAACAATCGTTGCCGAAAATGATGACAAGCCTGGAAAGATAGTCTACCAATTCGGGCTCAGGCCAGCCGCGAGGTGTGTCCTGGTGGTCCAAGTCTCGGGAGGAGCCCGACGCGCACAAGCAGCGTCACCCCATCAATCAAGATCAAATCGAATTTTTGGGGCAAATAGGGTCGACACAATTTTTGGAGCAGGGCTTTCAGCCCTGCTCTTTTTTTATGTGATGATCGCAATCCGCTATGACTCCATCATTGAATCCGATTGAACGCAGCTTTGAACTCGCAGCCGCGCGTTGCGATGATCTGACACCGCTGGTCTATCGCCGCCTGTTTCGCGAACATCCCGAGACGCAGGCGATGTTTCGCACCGAAGGCAGCGAGCCTGTGAAAGGCTCGATGCTGCAGCTGACGATCGAAGCCATCCTCGATTTCGCGGGCGAGCGCCGCGGACATTTTCGCCTGATCGAGTCGGAAGTGTTCTCGCACGACGCCTACGGCACGCCGCGCGAACTGTTCGTGGCATTCTTCGCGGTGATCGCCGATACGCTGCGCGACATTCTCGGCGAGCAGTGGACTGCGGAGATCGATGCTGCGTGGCACAAGCTGCTCGGCGACATCGAAGCCATCGTGCTGCAGCAGAAACATCTCGTGGACGAGAGGCCGTAGCGTCACCGTTCCGATTGTGACACACTCGCTTTATCCGCGGCGCGTGCAACTGACGCCGACGGTCAGAAAAACGATGAGGGAGCAAGCAATGCCAGGGACCGACAAGGGGATGGACAAGGCGTCGACGACGCGGCGCGACCTTCTGCAGATGGCGGCGGCAGGTGGAACTGCAGCCGGCCTGTTCGGCGGAATGGGCATGACGACGTCCGCGCTCGCCGCCGAAATGGGACGCTCGGAAAAGCCGCTGAAGGCGGCGTTCTCCAACGCCGGGCTGCAGGCGACGTGGTGCGCACAGGGCAAGCAGGCCGCCGAGTTCTGGGGCAAGCTGTTCAATGTCGAGGTGACCTGGTTCGACGGCCAGCTCGATGCCGTCAAGCAGCGCGCCGCGATCGACAACATGGCGTCGCAGAAATGGGACTTCGTCGCGATCCAGGCGTTCGGTATCGGCACGCTGACCCAGCCGGTGCAGAAGATGATCGACGCCGGCACCCCCGTGATCGACATGGACACGCTTATTGCTCCTCTCGATCAAATTAACGTCCACTCGTTCCTCGCGCCCGACAACGAGTTCATGGGCGCCTCGGTGACCCAGGCGCTGTGCAACGCGATCGGCGGCAAGGGCAAGGTCATCATGACCCAGGGCGCGCTCGGCCACACCGGCGCGCAGGGCCGCGCCAAGGGCTTCAACTCGGTCATCAAGCAGTTCCCGAACATCGAGGTGCTGGATACCCAGCCCGCCGACTGGGACGTCTCCAAGACCGCCCGGCTCTGGGAAACCTATCTGACGAAGTATTCGCAGATCGACGCCGCCTTCTTCCACAATGACGACATGGCGCTCGCCGCCTACAACATCATGAAGGCGCGCAACCGCACCAACATCCTGATCGGCGGCGTCGACGCGATGCCGCCGGCGATCCAGGCGGTCAGCGAAGGCCGCATGTTCGCGACCGTCCGCAATCCGTCCTGCCGCATCCATGGCGGCGCGATCGTCGCGGGTGTCGCCGCCGTGGTCGGTGGCGAGAAGAGCGGCCAGGGCATTCCGAAGAACGTCGTGACCGACGGTCCCGTCGTGACCAAGGCCAACGCCGCCGGCATGCAATGGATGGAGGATCACTTCCTGATCTGAGCGGGCCTCATGACGCAGGGACGCTCGGCGATCCTCGAGTTGCACCAGATCACGAAGGCCTTCGGCGGCGTCGAAGCCCTTCGTGGGGTCGACTTCGCGCTGCACGCCGGCGAGATCCACGGTCTCGTCGGCGAGAACGGCGCCGGCAAAAGCACGCTGATGAAGATCATCGCCGGCGTGCACCCGGAGTTCTCCGGCCGCTTCATGCTGGACGGCAAGGAAACCCGCTTCCGCTCCACCCGCGACGCGCACGCCGCCGGCATCGGCATGGTGCATCAAGAGCTCAGCGTCGCACCTGATCTCACGGTCGCCGAGAACGTGTTCCTCGGCAACCAGCCGACCAACCGCCTCGGCTTCGTGCAGTGGGGGCGGATGGCGCGCGAGGCCGGCGAGCAGCTGGCACGGTTTGGCATCGACGTCGATCCGATGACGCGGCTCGGCGATTTGCCGATCGGCCTGCAGCAGCTGATCGAGATCGCCCGCGTGCTGTTCTCGGGCGCACGCATCATCATCCTGGACGAGCCGACCTCCGCCCTCTCCCCGCCCGAGGTCGAACGCCTCTTTGCGACGCTCCACAAGCTGCGCGACGAAGGCACCAGCATCGTCTTCATCTCGCATTTCATCGAGGACATTTTGCGGGTCTCCGACGTGGTGACGGTGTTCCGCAACGGGCGCAAGATCGCCGAGACGGCGTCCGCGGACACCACCAAGGGCGCGCTGATCGAGGCCATGATCGGCCGCGGCGGCGAGGCGCTGGAGCACAGCTACACCGATGACCTCATGCTCCCGCAACCGGGCGGCGGCGCGGCGGTGCTGAAGGTCGATCGGCTCTCGCTCCGCCGCAGCCTGCAGGACGTCTCGTTCGAAGCCCGCTCCGGGGAAGTGCTCGGCATCTACGGCTTCATGGGCTGCGGGCAATTGGAGCTGTCGCGCATCCTGTTCGGCAAGCTGCGGCCCGACGGCGGAGCGCTGATGGTCGACGGCGCCGCCAAGACCTTCCGCAGCACCGCAGCCGCGCGGCGGGCCGGCGTTGCGCTGGTGCCGGAAAGCCGCCGCGCCATGCTGTTCCACCAGGAGCCGGTCTACAAGAACATCTCGATCAGCATCCTCGAGCGGATCTCGGCGCTGCTGCTCAAGCCGGTGCGCGAGCGCGCCATCGCCCAGCGCCAGGTCGAGCAACTGCAGATCCGGCCGCCGGTGGTCGGCCTCGATCTCGGCATGCTGTCCGGCGGCAACCAGCAGAAGGTGGCGCTGGCGAAATGGCTCGCCTACCCGCCGCGGGTCCTGGTGCTGTGCGAGCCGACCCGCGGCATGGATGTCGGCGCCAAGAACGACGTGATCAACATCGTGCGCGATCTCCGCGCCAGGGGACTGGCGATCATCGTGCTGTCGACCGAGCCGGAGACGGTGCTGTCGCTGGCCGACCGGATCCTGGTGCTCAAGCGCGGCGCGGTGGTGCGCGAATTCGCGGGCGAAGCAGTCAGCAAGGACCGGCTGCTGGAGGCCGCCTAGAGCATGATCCGGAAAAGTGCGAAGCGGTTTTCCGATGAGGTCATGCTCAAACAAACAGAGAAAGTGCGATGACCACCTCATCGTGCTTGATGGAGAGACATGATGGCAAGCAGTGACGGCGCGACGGCGCGAGCGGATCACCAGCGGTCGCGCGGACTGGCGCCGTTCCTGCGCTCGCAGATGCGCAACATCGCGCCGTTCCTGACGCTGATCTTCCTCAGTGCGTTCTTCGCGATCGCGAGCCCATCGTTCGCGACCATCGACAATGTCGGCAACATCCTGACCCAGGTGTCGGTCACCGGCATCATCGCCGTCGGCCTCACCTTCGTGATCCTGTGCGCCGAGATCGACCTATCGATCGCCAGCATCGCCAACGTCACCGGCATTGCCGTGGCGTACTTCACGTTGCAGGAATCCTACGTCAACATCGCCAATGTCCCGATGCCGGGCATCGTCGCGATCCTGCTGGCGCTGGCGCTGTGCGCGCTGCTCGGCCTCGTCAACGCGCTGGGGCTGACCATGATCGGCATCCCCTCCTTCATCATGACGCTCGCCATGATGCAGATCGCGGCCGGCGTCTCGGCACTGCTGGTGCGCGGCCAGATCGCCTACAAGGTGCCGGACCTGATCACGACGCTCGGCTCCGGCTCGATCGGCGGCATCCCCTGGATCGTGATCGTCGCCGCAGTGATGCTGCTCGGCGGCCATCTGGTGCTGACCTACACGCGGTTCGGCCGCTACGTCTACATGGTCGGCGGTAACCGCGAGGCCGCGGAATTTGCCGGCCTCAACGTCAAGCTCATCCTCGGCAGCGTGATGGTGATCTCGGCGGTCTGCTCGGGGATCGGCGGCATGCTCGGCGTCGCCCATTTCGGCAGCGCCCAGCAGAACGAGTTCGATACTTATCTGCTGGATTCGATCGCGGCCGTGGTGGTCGGCGGCACCAGCCTGTTCGGCGGCCGCGGCGGCATCGGCAACACCATCGTCGGGCTGTTCGTGCTCGGCGTGCTCAACAACGGCCTCGACCACGTCAATATCGACAGCTTCCTGAAGATCCTGATCCGCGGCCTGATCCTGCTCGCGGCGCTCATCATCAACGTCTACGCGCAGCGGCTGCGGGAGCAAGCGGCGGATTGAGAAGTACGCATACGACGAAGACCGCCTGATTGATGCATGCGCGCGGGCACGGCGAGCTCTATGATTGTGTTGCGTGAAGATCAGGCGGCCTGCTGATCGGCAGGCTTGTCGCCTTGGCGCAGGAGCTTCCATTCCCAGGGTAGCAGTTCGTGCAGACGCGAAGCGGGAAGATCGGCGATACGGGCGAGGACGTCGGCGAGCCAGGCCTTGGGATCGACGTCGTTGAGACGACAGGTCGTGATCATCGTCAGCATGATAGCGGCACGGTCGGCACCACGCTGGCTGCCGGCGAAGGTCCAGTTGCGCCTTCCCAGGGCGATGCCTCTCAATGCGCGCTCAGCGCAATTGTTGGTCAAGCAGATCCTGCCATCGTCGAGGAAGCGGGCGAAGTTGTCCCAGCGCCTGAGCATGTAATTCATCGGCTTCAGGACCTCGGACGAGCGAGAGAGGGTTTCGCGCTCACGCAACAACCAGGCGTGCATGTCCCCGAGGAGCGGCTTGCTCTTTTCCTGGCGCACGGCGTGCCGCTCTTCGGCGCCGCAGCCGTTAATGGCGCGCTCGATCTCGAACAACACATCCAGGCGCCTGACCGCCTCCAGCGCGATCGGAGAGACCGGTTTACCTCTCTTGCCTTCCCGGGCATTCTTCTCGATGTCAGCCAGCTCGAAGAAGCCCCGCCGCGCATGGGCGAAGCAAAACGCCGGCGTAATCGGCAGCACCTTCTTTTGCGGGTCGAACAGCGGCTCGAAGCCGTTGTAGCAATCGGCTTGCAGGATACCGGCGAAGGCGGCCAGATGCTTCTGGGGATGCTCGCCTCGTCGGTCGCTCGAGGCGTAATAGACCGCCGCCGGCGGCGCAGGCCCGGCAAAGGGCCGGTCATCCCGCACATAAGTCCAGATCCGCCCGGTCGTGCACTTGCCCTTCGCCAGGATACGGATGGTGGTGTCATCGCCATGAAGGCGCTCGGCAGCGAGCACATGGCGTTCGATCAAGTGGAAGAGCGGCATGACGGCGAAGGTCCCGTGGCCGACCTGGTCGGCCAGCGTCGACAGCGGCAAATCAATCCTCTCGGCCTTGAAGCGCGCACTCTGGCGGTTGAGCGGGATATGCATGCCGAACTTGTCGAACAGGATCGTCGCCAGCAATTGTGGGCCGATGAAGCCGCGCGGCGTGGCATGGAACGGCGCAGGCGGCTGGCTGATCTTCTCGCAATCGCGGCAGGTGAACTTCTCGCGCACTGTCTCGATGACCTTGAAGCGACGCGGGATCTCCTCCAGCGTCTTGGTCACATCCTCGCCGATCTTCGCCAGCCGCGATCCGCCGCAGCAGGCGCAGCTCGTCGGAGCGTCAATGACGACGCGCTCGTGTTCGATGTCGTCCGGCCAGGGCTTGCGCACCGGCCGCTTGCGCGTGAAGGGGCGGACGTTCTGAGTCTTCGCCGCTGCGGCCTGCGCCGCAAGCTCATCCTCGCTCGCCGTGGTGACGAGGTCTTCGAGCTCCAGTTCCAACTGCTCGAGCAGCCGCGCCGTGCGCTCGGAGCGCTGCCCGTACAGTTCGCGTTTGAGCTTCTCGATCCGCAGCTCGAGATGCGCGACCAGCGCCTCGTTGTCCGACAGCTCCGCCTGCGCGCTGGCAGCCACCGCCTCAGCTCGCAACCGCGCCTCACGCTCGGCCTGCAGCGCCGCCAGGGCACTCGCAAGGTCCGATGGAAGATCGTCCGGCTTCGATGTCATGAAGCCATTGAATCAGATCAAGCAGAAGATTCAAACTGTAAAACGGCTATCCGACCCGCGTCGGACGCTGGGTTTCTTGAGGGTTGCGCCAATCGATCCCGGACAACAGATAGCTCAACTGCGCCGGAGAGATCGTTACCGATTCACCGGCAACCGATGGCCAGATGAACTTTCCTCTCTCGAGTCTTTTGGTAAACAGGCATGCTCCCTGGCCATCGTGCCAGATCACTTTCACAAGATCGCTGCGCCGACCGCGGAAGACGAACAGATGACCGCTGAGCGGGTCTTTGCGCAGCACCTCCTGCACTTGAAGTGCCAACGACGGAAAGCCTCTGCGCATATCCGTGTAGCCTGTCGCGAGCCACACTCGCACGCCGCTCGGAACCGGAATCATCGGCGCACCAGGGCATCGAGAACTCGTCGCAGCGCGTCTCCATCAACGTCACCATCGACCCGGATTCGGTGTCCGCTACCGAGATCAATCTCGATGATGCCCTGGCTCCTCCGTCGACGCGCCGGCGCCGTCGTCAATGGCGCTTCGGCCACATCCCGCGGCGGCACAGACGGCCCAATCTCGACCGGCACTAACGGCGCTACACTCGTTTCACCGTGCTTGCAAAGCTCTTTGCGCCACCTGAACAGCTGGCTCACATGAAGGCCGGCCATGCGAGCCACCTCCGAAACGGTGGCTCCGGGCTCGAGCGATGCTGCAACTAGCCGTTCCTTCTCATCCTGCGACCACCGACGCCGCCGCTCGACCGATGTGATCACCTCTGCCCGCGAAATCGTCATAGCGCTTCTCCTAGGATTACCCCTAGGACCTGCAGCGCTCGCGTCCGTCAAACAAGGCGGCCCTCAACGGAGGGATACATTGAGAACGATGGAGGTGAGTACACAGCTCTCTCCATTCGTCGTCCCTGCGAAAGCAGGGACCCATACTCCGCGGCGGATGTGGTGAACGGGACTCGTCGTTCCGCGATCGCACAACAATGACCATCTGTGGTTATGGGTCCCTGCTTTCGCAGGGACGACAGCGAATGTGCGGCTCGGTTCGTGAGTCATACTTCGGTGTTCTCGCGACATGAATTGCCCGAGCTTTGCTGTTCGTTTCACCCTCTGAAAGCAGAGGGCGCAGGGAAAGCCGGGTGCCGATCGCACCCATGGGCCCCGTGCAAAAGGTAGAAAGCACAGGGGTAGGACCACAGGTGTAACCGGAAACAACCCGGCTTTCCCTGCGCGATGGGTTACGGCTTACTTCGTGCTCTCCCCGGCGAGACTGGGCTTGCTTGTCACCGTCTTCGCAACGCGCACCGCGCAATCGGAAAAGACACCTGCCGCTAGGGCGTCGGGACCACACGACTTCACCGTCCGCGTCATGCGCGTTCGTCAACTGCGCACTCCGCGTCCACCGCATCTCGACCCACGTTCGTGACGACCGCGAAGCGCCCCTCGATCGGGTGAGACGGAGGAATTAAACATCTGAGTTGGGGTCCACGTCAAGATAAAATTCGGAAAATACGAATATTTCCACCGCCCCCGCTACCTGGCGAAATCCGGCTGCCAGTGGCGCAGCTCGCGCGCGGCGTAGGTGACTGCGCCTATTGTCGTGAAGGATGCTGCCTCCAGCATCATGTTGCGGGCGAGCTTGAGGGCCCGCGCCTCGCAGATCGCGCGCTGCTTCTCATCCGCGATCCACTCGAAATCGATGTTGTGCGCGAGACCAAGGATGCGCCGGACGGTCTTGGCCGCGGCGAAGCTGACGGTGTCCTGGAACAATCGCGCCATATAAGCCTGCCGTTCCGCCTCCAGCCGCGCCGCGCCCGCCTCGCCCGCGAACAGCGACACCGGATAGCCGTCGCCATCAGCCTCGCTGCGCCACAGCGCGAGAAATCTTCGCGAGAACCCGGCCCAGACGCCCTCGATGGTCTCGAGCAGCCACGCCTCGAAAGAGGCACGGTCGCCCGGCGCGCGCTCGTGGCCGGCGGAGGCGAGATAGGCCATCAGCAGATTACCGATCACCGCGCCGATGTCGAAGCCCATCGGGCCGTAGAAGGCGAATTCGGGATCGATCACCTTGGTTTCGCTCTCGGTGACCATGATCGAGCCGGTGTGCAGGTCGCCATGCAGCAGCGCTTCCGGGCTCGCCATGAATTTCAGCTTCAGCCTGCTGATCGCGACATGCAGGTCGAGATCCTCGCGGAATGCCGCGGCCGTGGCGTCGAGATACGGCGCGGTCCAGCGGTTCTGCTCGGCTGTGCGGTAGGGATCGGTGAAGATCAGATCCTCGGTGATCTTGCAGAGCGCATGGTTGCCGGCGAAATCGGCGATGCCCTGCTTCTTCTCCGCCGCCGCCGCATTGCCAGGGCGAGGTTGATCCCCGCTCCATTGGCATCAGTTTCTAAAACAGCATCCCCATCGGTACGTAGCCCGGGTGAGCGAAGCGATACCCGGGAAAGTGATCCCGCATGTCGCTTCGCTCATGCGGGCTACTTCTGATCCGACGAAAACTGCGTATCAGAACGGCATCCCCATCAGTTTCGACAGCCGCTCGATCGAGAGATAGCCGGAATGATAGGCCCACATCGCGATCGCGAAGATCACGGCCGAGATCAACGTGGTCCACAACAGCTTGCGGCCCATCCGCGCCAGGATCGGGGCGCCGGGATCGGTGCCGGGCGCGCCGACGCCGTCCTCATGCTGGCTACGTATGCCGAACGGCAGCGTCAGGAACAGCACGAGCCACCAAAGCACGAAATAGATCGCTAGCCCTGTGGAGATCTGGTACGCCATATGGCCTCAGGCCTGTTCGATCTCGACCAACGCGCCGGAAAAGTCCTTCGGGTGGAAGAACAGCACCGGCTTGCCGTGCGCGCCGATCTTCGGCTGGCCATCGCCCAGCACCCGCGCGCCCTCGGCTATCATGCGGTCACGGGCCGCGATGATGTCGGGCACGTCGTAGCAGACATGGTGGATGCCGCCGTCGGCATTGCGCTCGACGAATTTCGCGATCGGCGAGGCTTCGCCCAGCGGCTCGATGAACTCGATCTTGGTGTTCGGCAGCGTCACGAACACGGTGATGACGCCGTGCTCCGGCAGCGGCACCGCATCGGAAATCTCGGCATTGAAGGCAGTGCCGTAAATCTTCGCGGCCTGCTTGGCGTCCTTGACCGCGATCGCGACGTGATTGAGCCGGCCCAGCATCTCTCTCTCTCCCTTTAGTTGAGCATGATCTTTTCGGAAAACCGCTTCGCACTTTTCCGGATCATGCTTAGGCTCAAACCGTCAGAACGTGCACGACGCAGATCGGCTTCTTGCCCCATTGCTCGTTCAGCGCCGCCCGCACCGCGCGCCGCACCGATTCCCCCAGCGCGTCCGGATCGCGCCGCCGCGGCTTCGGCAGGCCCTCGATCGTCGATACCACCACATCGAACACGATGTCGTCGAGCAGTTCGCCCGCCGCATTGTTCTCCGGCATGCCGACCAGATCAACCTCGGGATCGTCGACGAGCTCGCCCTGCTCGGTCATGGCGATGGCGACGAAGGCGCAGCCGGCAAAGCCCATCCGCCGCCGCTCCACCACGGCACGCGACTTGGCGTCCTCCAGAATGGTTCCGTCCTTGTAGAGCCGGCCCGCCGGCACCTCGCCGATGATGCCGGGCTCGCCGGGCCCGAGCTTGACCAAGTCGCCGTTGCGGCAGGTCAGGACCTTGGGCACGCCGGCGGCGCGCGCCAGCTTGGCGTGTTCGGCCAGATGCAGCGCCTCGCCATGGACCGGGATCAAGAGCTGCGGCCGCACCCAGGAGATCATGTCGCGCAGCTCGTCGCGGCGCGGGTGGCCGGAGACGTGGACCAGGTGCTCGCGGTCGGTGATGATCTCGACGCCCTGCATGACCAGGTTGTTGATGATGGAGCCGACCGCCTTCTCGTTGCCGGGAATGGTGCGGGAGGAGAAGATCACGGTGTCGCCCTTGTTCAGGGTGACTTGCGGATGGTCGTCATTGGCGATCCGCGCCAGCGCTGCGCGCGGCTCGCCCTGGCTGCCGGTGCACAGCGCCAGCACCTTGTCGGCCGGGAAATGGCCGTAATAGTCGGCGCTGCGGAATTTATGCGAGCCGTCGAGATAGCCGCATTCGCGCGCCACCTGCACCACGCGCTCCATGGCGCGGCCGACCACGACCACCTCGCGGTCGGCGGCGTTCGCGGCGTCCGCCACCGCCCGCACCCGGGCGACGTTGGAGGCGAAGGTGGTGACCGCGACCCGGCCCTTGGCCGCCTTGACCAGCTTCTTGATCGTGGCGGCAACCTCTGTCTCCGACGGCGAGCGCCCGTCGCGCACCGCATTGGTGGAGTCGCCGACCAGCGCCAGTACGCCTTCATCGCCGAGCTCGCGCAGCCGCCGCTCGTCGGTCGGCTGGCCGATGATCGGGGTCGGATCGATCTTCCAGTCACCGGTATGCAGCACGGTGCCGACATCGGTCTTGATCGCCAGCGCGTGCGATTCCGGAATCGAATGCGCGACCGGGATGAACTCGACATTGAACGGACCGATATCAACCCGCCCGCCCGACGGAATCACCGCGACCGGGATTTTTGGCGGGTTACGCTCGGCGGCGCATTTGGCCTCGAACAGCGCCGCGCTGAATTGCGTCGCGTAGATCTTGCAGCCGAGCTTCGGCCAGAGATCGATGATGGCGCCGAAATGATCCTCATGGGCGTGCGTCAGCACGAGGCCCATCAGATTGTTGCGCTCCTTCTCGAGGAAGCGGACGTCGGGCATGATCAGGTCGATGCCCGGCAGATGCTCCTCGTCGCCAAAGGAGACGCCGAGATCGACCGCGAGGAAGGAGCGCTGGTGGCGGTTGCCGAGGCCGTAGATCGACAGGTTCATGCCGATCTCGCCGACGCCGCCGAGCGGCGCAAAGGTGAGCTCCTCGGGACGCGCCATCAGTTCACCCTCACCGAGGCTGCGGAGCCGAAATAGACCTCGCCCGCCGTCACGGGCAGGCGCTCGCCATCAGCGGCGCGGACGATCAGGCAGCCGGTATCATCGATGGTGTCAAACGTGCCCTCAAGGGTCGCCGATCCGGTATGGACCGCGACCTTCTCGCCGAGCCCGGCCGCGCGCTCCAGCCACAGCCTGCGGATCTCGGGGAAGCCGCGGCCGTCGTCCCAGATGCCGCGAAACTCGACCCAGGCGTCCGACAGCGCGGCAAACAGCTCCTCCGCCCCGATCTGGATGCCGAGCGCCGCGAGCGATACGGCCGGCGTCGGCGTCCCCTCGGGTGCTGCGACGACATTGGTGCCGATGCCGACGACGACCGCCAGCCGGCTCCCGATGGCCTCGGCCTCCAGCAGGATGCCCGAGAGCTTCTTGCCGTTGGCCAGCACGTCGTTCGGCCATTTCAGGGTGAACTTCGGGCTGTCCGGCCCGAGCCGCAGCGCCGCCTCGATGCTGACCTTCCGCAGCGCGGCTTCGAGCGACAGCCCGGCGGCAAAGCCGAGGGTGGCGGCGACTGCCGGCTGGACGTCCGTCACCTCGAGGATCGTGCTGGCGAGATTGCCGCGCGGCGCGACCCAGACCCGCTGCCGCCGCCCGCGGCCCGCGGTCTGTTCCGGCGTCACGAACCACATCGGCCCCTGCTCGCCGTCGCGGGCGCGCAGCATCGCCTCGGCATTGGTCGAGCCGATCTGATCGAAGGCGGCGAGCCGGTAGCCCGCCGCTATGGCCCGGGGCCCGAGCGTGAAGGTCATGTCAGCGTTATGCGCATGATTGGTTCCGAAAGCCAGCATCCCGATTTCGGAACCGCACGCGTCAAAATAGTGATTTGGCCGCCGCCGTGGCCACGCTCACCAGCGGACCCGGATAGGCGAAGAAGAAGATGTTGAAGATGCCGGCGACCGCCAGCACGGTGCGCAGCTCGACGCGGACCGGGTCGAGCTTGCCGAGCGGCTGGTCGAAATACATCACCTTGACGATCGACAGATAGTAGAACGCGCCCACCACGCTGGTCAGCACGCCGATCACGGCGAGCGTGAACAGATTGGCCTTGATCGCGGCGACGAACACGTACCACTTGCCGAAGAACCCGGCGAGCGGCGGCACGCCGGCCAGCGAGAACAGCAGCATCGCGAAGATGAAGGCGAGCAGCGGATTGGTGCGGGATAGGCCGGCGAAATCGCTGATCTGCTCCAGCGCCTGGCCGTTCCGCTTCATCGCCAGGATGATGCTGAACGAGCCGAGCGTCATCGCGACATAGATCGCGATGTAGATCAGGACGCCCTGCGCGCCCTCGACCGTGCCGGAGGCGAGGCCGACCAGCGCAAAGCCCATATGGCCGATCGAGGAATAGGCCATCAGGCGCTTGATGTTGGTCTGGCCGATCGCGGCGAACGAGCCCAGCGCCATCGAGGCGATTGCCACGAATACCAGGATCTGCTGCCACTGGGTGACGATGCCCGGGAACGCGGTCAGCGTCGCGCGGGTGAACACCGCGAGCGCGGCGACCTTCGGGGCGGACGCGAAGAACGCCGTCACCGGCGTCGGCGCGCCCTCATAGACGTCCGGCGTCCACATGTGGAACGGCACTGCCGAGACCTTGAAGCAGAGGCCGGCGAGCAGGAACACCAGGCCGAACACGATGCCGATGCTGCCGGTGGTTGCCGCCGCGGCGATGCCCGCGAAGCTGACCGTGCCGGTGAAGCCGTAGATCAGCGAGGCGCCGTAGAGCAGCATGCCCGACGACAGCGCGCCGAGCACGAAATACTTCAGGCCCGCCTCGCTCGACTTGGCGTTGTCGCGCTGGCTGGCGGCGACAACATAGAGCGCAAGGCTCATGAGCTCGAGACCGAGATAGAGCGAGATCAAATCGCCGGCCGAGATCAGCACCATCATGCCGAGCGTCGACAGCAGCACCAGGATCGAGAACTCGAAGTTGCGGCTCGACGGCTGGGACAGGTACTCGGTCGACAGGATCAGGGTCGCCGCCGAGGCGATCAGCGCGAGGACCTTCAGGAAGCGGGCGAAGTCGTCGACGATGAAGCTGCCGCCGAAGGTCACGAGCTTGCCGGCCGGCAGCCAGAGCTCCAGCACGCCGGTCAGCACCAGGAGACAGATCGCCAGCGCCGTGACGAGCCGCGTCGTCCCCTGCCCGCGATAGGCTCCGATCATCAACAGCACCATGGCGCCGACCGCGAGCACCAGCTCCGGCAGCACCGGCTGCAACTGATAACCTGCACTGGAAAAGCTCATGACGAGGGCCTTACTGGACGGTCAGCGCGGCTGCCTTCACGGCAGTCACGGCGGTTTGGTAATTGTTGACGAGCTGCTGGACCGAGGCGGCCGACATGTCGAGCACCGGCTTCGGGTAGACGCCGAACAGGATGGTCAGCGCGATCAGCGGGAACAGCGTCACGCATTCGCGGAATGTGAGATCCTTGATCGACATCAGCGACGGCTTGACCAGCGCGCCGAACACCACCTTGCGGTAGAGCCAGAGCGCGTAGCAGGCCGACAGGATCACGCCCGTGGTGGCGAAGAACGCCGTCGGCAGCGAGATCTTGAAGGTGCCGAGCAGCGTCATGAACTCTCCGACGAATCCGCTCGTGCCCGGCAGACCGACATTGGCCATGGTGAAGACCATGAAGGTCAGCGCATAGAGCGGCATCCGGTTGACGAGGCCGCCATAGGCCGCGATCTCGCGGGTGTGCATGCGGTCGTAGACCACGCCGACGCAGAGGAACAGCGCGCCGGAGACGATGCCGTGCGAGACCATCTGGAACATGCCGCCGGCGACGCCCTGCGTCGTCACCGCGAAGATGCCCATGGTGACGAAGCCCATATGCGCGACCGACGAATATGCAATCAGCTTCTTCATGTCCTCCTGCATCATCGCCACCAGCGAGGTGTAGATGATGGCGATGACGGACAGCACGAACACGAACGGCGCGAAGTCGTGCGAGGCCAGCGGGAACATCGGCAGCGAGAAGCGCAGGAAGCCGTAGCCGCCCATCTTCAGCAGGATCGCGGCCAGGATCACCGAGCCCGCCGTCGGCGCCTCGACGTGCGCATCGGGCAGCCAGGTGTGCACCGGCCACATCGGCATCTTCACCGCGAACGAGGCGAAGAAGGCCAGCCACGCCCAGGTCTGCAACGACCGCGGCACCGCGGTGTGCATCAGGGTCGGGATGTCGGTGGTGCCGGCGTTCCAGTACAGCGCCATGATGGCGAGCAGCATCAGGACCGAGCCAAGGAAGGTGTAGAGGAAGAACTTGAACGACGCATAGACCCGGCGCGGGCCGCCCCAGACGCCGATGATCAGGAACATCGGGATCAGGCCGCCCTCGAAGAACAGGTAGAACAGCACGAGGTCGAGCGCCGAAAAGGTGCCGACCATCAGCGTTTCCAGGATCAGGAACGCCATCATGTATTCGCCGACGCGCTGCGTCACCGACTTCCAGCTCGCGATGATGCAGAGCGGCATGATCGCGGTGGTCAGGATGATCAGCGGCAGCGAGATGCCGTCGACGCCCATGTGATAGGTGATGCCGGTGGCGAGCCAGGACGCCTTCTCGACGAACTGGAAGTCGGTCGAGGCCGAATCGAAGCGCACCACGAGGATCAGCGAGATCGCGAAGGTAATCAGCGTGGTCCACAGCGCGATCCAGCGCGCCGTGCGGCTCGCGGTCTCGTCACCGCCCCGCGCCAGCAGATAGACCAGGATCGCACCGACCGCCGGCAGGAAGGTCGTGACCGAAAGGATGGGCCAGGTTGTCATTTACTGGCCTCCCAAGCCGAACATGAACCAGGTGATCAATCCGGCAGCCCCGATCAGCATCGCGAATGCGTAGTGATAGAGGTAGCCGGTCTGCAATTTCACGACGTTGCGGGTGACGTCGAGCACGCGGGCGGAGACGCCATCCGGACCGAAGCCGTCGATGATGAAGCCGTCGCCCTTCTTCCACAGCGTGTAGCCGAGCCACTTCGCCGGGCGCACGAAGATCCAGTCGTACAGCTCGTCGAAGTACCATTTGTTGAGCAGGAACTGGTACAGCATCGGCTGCTGCTGCGCGAGCTCGACCGGCAGATACGGCCTGCGGATGTAGAACAGATACGAGATGAACAGGCCGAGCGCCATCATCACGGTGGGCAGCGGCGCGAGCCAGCCCGGCATGTGCTCCATGTCCTCGAGGATGTGCGGGTTCATCTTCACGGACTCGCGGAAGAACTCTTCCACGCCGTGATGGCCGACGAACAGCTCCTTGAACGGCAGGCCGGCGAGGATCGAGCCGGCGGCGAGCACGCCGATCGGCACCAGCATCCACACCGGGCTCTCATGCGCCGCCTCGTAGTGCTTCTGGTCGTGCGGCTCGCCGAAGAACGTCTTGAAGATCAGACGCCAGGAGTAGAACGAGGTCAGGCCGGCGGCCACGATGGTCAAGAGATAGGCGTAGGTCGCGAACGGGTTATGCGCCGCATAGGCCGCCTCGATGATCGCGTCCTTGGAGAAGTAGCCGGCGAACAACGGGAATCCGGTCAGCGCCAGGGTGCCGATGCACATCACCGCGAAGGTGTACGGGATCTTGCGCCACAGCCCGCCCATGTTGCGGATGTCCTGCTCGTGATGCATCGCGTAGATCACCGAGCCGGAGCCCAGGAACAGCAGCGCCTTGAAGAAGGCGTGCGTGAACAGGTGGAACATGCCGACCGAATAGGCCCCCGCTCCCATCGCCACAAACATGTAGCCGAGCTGCGAACAGGTTGAGTACGCGACGATGCGCTTGATGTCGTTCTGCACGAGGCCGATCGTGGCGGCGAAGAACGCTGTGGTCGCGCCGAAGAACATCACCACCGCCTGCGCGGTCGGCGACAGCTCGAACAGCGGCGACAGCCGCGCCACCATGAAGACGCCGGCGGTGACCATGGTCGCGGCATGGATCAGCGCCGACACCGGGGTCGGACCTTCCATCGCGTCCGGCAACCAGGTGTGCAGCAGGAACTGGGCCGACTTGCCCATCGCGCCCATGAACAGCAATAGGCAGGTCAAGGTCAGCGCGTCGACCTGCCAGCCGAAGAAGTTGATGGCCTTGCCGGTCAGCCCGGGCGCGGCGTGGAAGATGGTCTCGAAATCAGTCGAGCCGACCAGCGCGAAGATCGCGAAGATGCCGAGCGCGAAGCCGAAGTCGCCGACGCGGTTGACCACGAAGGCCTTGATCGCCGCGGCATTGGCCGACGGCTTCTGGTACCAGAAGCCGATCAGGAGGTAGCTCGCGAGGCCGACGCCCTCCCAGCCGAAGAACAGCTGCACGAGGTTGTCTGACGTCACCAGCATCAGCATCGCGAAGGTGAACAGCGAGAGATAGCCGAAGAAGCGCGGCCGGTTCGGATCCTCGTCCATGTAGCCGATGGAGTAGAGGTGGACGAGCGCCGATACCGTGTTGACCACGACCAGCATCACGGCGGTCAGGGTGTCGACCCGCAGTGTCCAGGCCACCTGCAGGTCGCCCGAGGTGATCCAGGGCAGCAGCACGACGCGCGCGTCATGGTGCATGAAACCGACATCGACCAGCGTGAACCAGGACAGCGCCGCCGAGACGAACAGCAGGCCGGTGGTGATCAGCTCGGCGAGGCGCGAGCCGGCGGCCGCCGGCTCGGAGACATGGTGATCGTCATGGCCATGGTCATCATGGCCGTGATCGTCATGGGCCGCGGAGGTATGGGCATCCCCATGCGCATCGTCGTGATGGTCGACGGTATCGCCGCTCGGGCAGCGCGCATGGGCACCGACCAGCGAGATGATGCCTGCGAGGATGGCGCCCAGCAGAGGCAGGAATACGATTGCCTGAACCATAACTGCGCCTAGCCCTTCATCAGATTGACGTCTTCAACCGCGATCGAACCGCGGTTGCGGAAATACACCACCAGCACGGCGAGACCGATCGCAGCCTCGGCGGCGGCCACTGTCAGCACCAAGAGCGCGAACACCTGGCCGACGATGTCGCCCAGGAAGGTCGAGAACGCCACCAGATTGATGTTGACCGACAGCAGGATCAGCTCGATCGACATCAGGATGACGATGATGTTCTTGCGGTTGAGGAAGATGCCGAGGATCCCGAGCGTGAACAGGATCGCGGCGACCGCGAGATAGTGTCCGAGCCCGATCGTCATTTCACCCACTCCGCCGCGTCGGCATCCTGCAGGCCCTGCCCCGACGCCACCTTGCGCATCGCCATCGCCATCTCGGGCGTGCGCGCGTTCTGCACGTTGATGTTCTGCCGCTTGACCTTGGCCTTGTGGCGCAGCGTCAGCACGATGGCGCCGATCATCGCGACCAGCAGCACCATGCCGGCGAGCTGGAAGTAATGGATGTACTTCGTATAGAGCACGAGGCCGAGCGCCTCGGTGTTGCTGACATTGGTCGGGATCGCCGCGGTGATCGTCTTGGTGACCTGCGGGTTGATCACCCAGGCGCCGACGACGAGCAGCAGCTCGAACATGAAGATGCCGCCGATCACGATGCCAATCGGCAGATACTGGATGAAGCCCTCGCGCAGCTCGACGAAATCGACGTCGAGCATCATGATCACGAACAGGAACAGCACCGCGACCGCGCCGACATAGACCACGATCAGCATCATCCCGAGGAACTCGGCGCCCATCAGGAGGAACAGCCCGGCCGCGTTGACGAAGGCCAGGATCAGGAACAGCACGGAGTGCACGGGATTGCGCGAGACAATCACCATGACCGCCGAGGCCACGCAGACCGCGGCAAACAGATAGAAGAACAGCGCCGAAAGGATCATGCCCTCACCTCACCGGTACGGCGCGTCGAGCGCGATCGACTTCGCAATCTCGCGCTCCCAGCGGTCGCCGTTGGCGAGCAGCTTGGCCTTGTCATAGTACAGTTCCTCGCGGGTCTCGGTCGCGAACTCGAAATTCGGTCCCTCGACGATGGCGTCCACCGGGCATGCCTCCTGGCACAGGCCGCAATAGATGCACTTCACCATGTCGATGTCGTAACGCACCGTGCGGCGGGTGCCGTCGTTGCGGCGCGGGCCGGCCTCGATCGTGATCGCCTGCGCCGGGCAGATCGCCTCGCACAGCTTGCAGGCGATGCAGCGCTCCTCGCCGTTCGGATAGCGGCGCAGCGCGTGCTCGCCGCGGAAGCGCGGCGAGATCGGGCCCTTCTCGAAGGGATAGTTCAGCGTCGGCTTCGGCTGGAAGAAATAGCGCATCGCGAGGAAGAACGCCGAGACGAATTCCGACAGCAGAAGCGAGCGGGCTGTTGCGTTGACATTGACACTCATGACGGCCTCACTTCGGCGCGATGCCGGCGAACTGCAGCACGCCGGCCACGATCACCACCATCGCCAGCGACAGCGGCAGGAACACCTTCCAGCCGAGCCGCATCAGTTGATCGTAGCGGTAGCGCGGCACGATCGCCTTCGCCATCGCGAACATGAAGAACATGAAGAACACCTTCAGGGCGAACCAGACGATGCCCGGAATCCAGGTGAACGGCGGCAGGTTGACCGGCGGCAGCCAGCCGCCCAGGAACAGGATCGACGCCAGCGCGCACATCGTGGTGATCGCGACATACTCGCCGAGCATGAACAAAAGATACGGGGTCGAGCCGTATTCGGTCATGAAGCCGGCGACCAGTTCGGATTCGGCTTCCACCAGGTCGAACGGCGGACGGTTGGTTTCCGCGAGCGCCGAGACGTAGAACACGACGAACATCGGGAACAGCGGCCACACATACCAGTTCAGGATGGTGAGCTGCGGCAGGCCGATCAGGTGCGCAAGCCCGCGGGTGTTCTGCGCCTCGACCACCGCCGACAGGTTCAGCGAGCCGACGCAGAGCAGCACGGTGATGATGACGAAGCCGATCGAGACCTCGTAGGACACCATCTGCGCCGCCGAGCGCAGCGCGGCCAGGAACGGGTATTTCGAGTTCGACGACCAGCCGGCCATGATGATGCCGTAGATCGACAGCGACGAGATCGCGAAGATGTAGAGAACGCCGACATTGATGTCGGAGATCACCCAGCCGAGATCGAACGGGATCACCGCCCAGGCGGCCAGCGCCAGCACGCACGACACCAGCGGCGCCAGCAGGAACACGCCCTTGTTGGCGCCGGACGGAATCACCGGCTCCTTCAGTACGAATTTCAGGAGGTCGGCGAAGGATTGCAGCAATCCGAACGGCCCGACCACGTTGGGGCCGCGGCGGATCTGCACCGCCGCCCAGATCTTGCGGTCGGCGAGCAGGATATAGGCGATCGCGATCAGGAGCACGACCAGCAGCAACAGGCTCTCCGCGACCATGATGATCAGCGGCCAGAGGAAGCCGGTCCAGAACGAGCTTGCGAAGAATTCAGCCATCAGGTCACGCTCACTCCGCTGCCGTCAGCATTCGGCCCGACGCCAGCCGCGAGCATTCCGCCATCACGGCAGAGGCCCGCGCGATCGGGTTGGTCAGATAGAAATCCTCGACGGTCGGCTTGAACGCCGCCTTGTCGACGCTGCCGCCCTTGCCGGCCAGCGCCTTGACGTCGTCGGGCTTGCCGGCCTCGATCTGGTCGAGCCGCATCAGATGCGGATGGGCCTTGAACATCGCTTGCCGCAGCGCCTGCAGCGAGTCGAACGGCAGCTTCTTGCCGAGCACGTCGGACAGCGCGCGGATGATCGCCCAGTCCTCGCGGGCCTCGCCCGGCGGGAACGCGGCGCGGTTGGCGATCTGCGCCCGGCCCTCGGTATTGACGTAGATGCCGGACTTCTCGGTATAGGCCGCGCCCGGCAGGATGACGTCGGCGCGATGCGCGCCCTGGTCGCCATGGGTGCCGATATAGACCACGAAGGTGCCGTCTGGCGCCTTGATCTCGTCGGCGCCGAGCAGGAACAGCACGTCGAGCGTGCCGAAGGTCGTCATCTGCGCCGAGGTCAGCCCGCCCGCCGCCGGCGAGAAGCCGATATCGAGCGCGCCGGCGCGCGAGGCGGTATCTTGCAGCACGGCAAAGCCGTTCCAGCCGTCCTTCAGCGCGCCGACGTCGACCGCGAGCTTGGCAGCCTGCGCCAGCACGGCCGCGCCGTCATGCCTGGTGTAGGCGCCGGCGCCGACCAGGATGATCGGGTGCTGGGCCTTCTTCAAGACGTCGGCAAAGGAGTGCTTGCCCGCCACGAGATCGGCCAGCGTATCGGTGCCCGCGCCGAGATAGTCGTGGTCATAGGTGAAATCGGCCTTGGCGCCGATCATGCCGACCTTGAGCCCGCCGGTGCGCCAGCGCTTGCGGATCCGCGCGTTCAGCACCGCGGCTTCCTTGCGCGGATGCGAGCCGACGATCAGGATCGCGTCGGCCTGGTCGATGCCGGCAATGGTCGGATTGAAGATGTAGGAGCCGCGGCCGGCCTTGGCGTCGAACGCATCGCCGCCCTGCACGGCGAGATTGACCGAGCCGAACTTCGCGAGCAGTTCCTTCAGCGCATACATTTCGTCGACTGCGGCGAGATCGCCGGCGATCGCGCCGATCCGCTTGCCGTCGCTGCGGCCGGCCCTGGCGGCGATGGCGGCGAAGGCTTCCTGCCAGGTCGCCGGCCGGAGCTGGCCGTTCTCGCGCACATAGGGACGGTCGAGGCGCTGCGTGCGCAGGCCGTCGACGACGTGGCGGGTCTTGTCGGAGATCCACTCCTCGTTCACCGCCTCGTTGATGCGCGGCAGGATGCGCATCACCTCGCGGCCGCGGGTGTCGACGCGGATCGCAGATCCCACGCCGTCCATGACGTCGACCGACTGGGTCTTGCCGAGCTCCCAGGGCCGCGCCGCGAAGGCGTAAGGCTTGGAGGTCAGCGCGCCGACCGGGCAGATGTCGACGAGGTTGCCCTGCAGCTCCGAGCTCAGCGCCTGCTCGAGATAGGTGGTGATCTCCATGTCCTCGCCGCGACCGGTCGCGCCCATTTCCGGCGCGCCGCAGACTTCGGCGGAGAAGCGGACGCAGCGCGTGCACTGGATGCAGCGGTTCATCGAGGTCTTGACCAGCGCGCCGAGATACTTGTCCTCGACCGCGCGCTTGTTCTCGGCGAAACGGCTGGTGTCGACGCCGTAGCCCATCGCCTGGTCCTGCAGGTCGCACTCGCCGCCCTGGTCGCAGATCGGGCAGTCCAGCGGATGGTTGATCAGCAGGAACTCCATCACGCCCTCGCGCGCCTTCTTCACCATCGGCGAACGGGTCGAGATCTCCGGCGGCTCGCCCTTCGGGCCCGGCCGGCAGTCGCGCACGGCCCAGGCGCAGCTCGCGACCGGCTTCGGGCCGCCCTTCACCTCGACCAGGCACATCCGGCAATTGCCGGCGATCGACAGCCGCTCGTGATAGCAGAAGCGCGGAATCTCTGCGCCGGCCGCCTCGCACGCCTGCAGCAGCGTGTACTCCGGCGGCACATCGATCTCTTTGCCATCGACGATGATCTTGCTCATGTCTGTCTCAAGTCTTTCCGAGCTTGCAGTCGGGCGGTGCGACGCTCGCGGTTTTCAATGAGGTCTTCACCCATTGCTGGGTGTCGGCGCCGTAGGTCGCGAGATAGGCAGGCTGCGCCTGGTTCTTCTCGCAGAGGAACGGCAGATGCGGTTTCAGGTCGTAGTCACACGATGCCTGCCATTCGCGCTTGTCCGCGAATGCGGCAAAGGTCTCCTCGCAGGCATAGAGGAAGTACGAGACAAAACTTTCATATTGGGACCGCTCTTCGCGGCCGCCGGCCTTGATGGCTTCGTAATCGGGCTGAGCGAATTTCGGATTCTGGAATGCGAGATCGGTGTAGCCGAGAAACGCCGAACGCGCGCTGGAGGCGCGGTTCGAGGTGCGGATTTCGTTGATCTGCAGCAGGATTGCACCAAAGCCGAGCAGCGCCACGGTCGCCTGCGCCATCTGCGCAAGCGTTCCGTACTTCTGCCACCATGCGGCCTGTTGCGTCATCGCCAGCATTACTCCGCGGCTACCATGTGCATGGGATCGCGCACGCCCTGATCGTCGAGATCGGCCTTGTGCGAATACTGGTCGATGCGCTCTTCGATCTCGTGACGGAAATGCGCGATCAGGCCCTGGATCGGCCAGGCAGCGGCGTCGCCGAGCGCGCAGATGGTGTGGCCCTCGACCTGCTTGGTGACCTCGAGCAGCATGTCGATCTCGCGCTTGTGGGCGCGGCCCTCGGCCATCCGGGTCAGGACGCGCCACATCCACCCGGTGCCCTCGCGGCACGGCGTGCACTGGCCGCAGCTCTCATGCTTGTAGAAATAGGAGATGCGCGCGATCGCCCGGATCAGGTCGGTCGACTTGTCCATCACGATCACCGCCGCGGTGCCGAGGCCGGAGCGCAACTTGCTCAAGCTGTCGAAATCCATCGGCGTGTCGATGATCTGCTCGGCCGGCACCATGCGCACCGACGAGCCGCCGGGGATCACGGCCTTCAGATTGCCCCAGCCGCCGCGAATGCCGCCGCAATGCTTCTCGATCAGTTCGCGGAACGGAATCCCCATCGCCTCTTCGACGTTGCAGGGCCGCTCGACGTGGCCGGAGATGCAGAACAGCTTGGTGCCGACATTGTTCGGCCGGCCGATGGCGGCGAACCAGGCGGCGCCGCGGCGCAGGATGTCGGGTGCGACCGCGATCGACTCGACGTTGTTGACGGTGGTCGGGCAGCCATAGAGGCCGACATTGGCCGGGAACGGCGGCTTCAGCCGCGGCTGGCCCTTCTTGCCCTCGAGGCTCTCGAGCAGCGCGGTCTCCTCGCCGCAGATATAGGCGCCGGCGCCGTGCGCGACATAGATGTCGAACGGCCAACCGTTGATGTTGTCCTTGCCGACCAGCTTGGCCTCATAGGCCTGGTCGATCGCCGCCTGCAGCCGCTCGCGCTCGCGGATGAACTCGCCGCGGATATAGACGTAGCAGGCATGCGCGCCCATCGCGAAGCTCGCGAGCAGGCAGCCTTCGACCAAGAGGTGCGGATCGTGCCGCATGATCTCGCGGTCCTTGCAGGTGCCGGGCTCCGACTCGTCGGCGTTGACGACGAGGTAGCTCGGACGGCCGTCCTTGGATTCCTTCGGCATGAAGGACCACTTCATGCCGGTCGGGAAGCCGGCGCCGCCGCGACCGCGCAGGCCCGACGCCTTCATCTCGTTGATGATCCAGTCGCGACCCTTGTCGATGATCCCTTTGGTGCCATCCCAGGCGCCTCTGCGACGCGCGCCCTCGAGGCCCCAATCATGCAGGCCGTAGAGGTTCTTGAAGATGCGGTCCTTGTCGTCGAGCATGCTCAAAACTTTCCGAACATCACCGATTGGCTTGCGAATAAGCGAGCCCGGCGGCGCAGCCGCCGAACACGATGGCCCACAACAGGCTGGATTCCAGCGTGGCGCTCAGGCCGTAGCGTTGCAGCAGGAACATGAAGCCCGCCGCGACAACGGTATGCAGGGCGATCGTGCGCCAGGCCTTCATCGCAGCGCCCCTTCCCGTCTCATCTGCTAGCACCTGAAAGCTCCGCATCAGGTGGTTTCCTTCAGCGTCGTCGGCCCGCCCGCGGGCGCCGAGAACTGACGGTCGATCTGCGGGCCCGGGTTCGGCGGATTGCCGGCGGCAAAGCCGTCGAGCACCTTGCCGAAGCTTTCCTTGGTCAGGTCCTCATAGGTGTCCTTCCAGATCAGCACCATCGGCGCGTTCACACAGGCCCCTAAGCACTCGACCTCTTCCCAGGAGAAGTTGCCGTCCTTCGACAGCTGGAAGGGATCGTGATGGATGCGATGCTGGCAGACCTCGATCAGGTCGGCGGCGCCGCGCAGCCGGCACGGCGTGGTGCCGCACACCTGCACATGCGCCTTCTTGCCGACCGGCGAGAGCTGGAACATGGTGTAGAAGGTCGCGATCTCCAGCATGCGGATATGCGGCATCTCGAGCAGGTCGGCGACGGCGCGGATCGCGGCTTCCGAGACCCAGCCGTCATGCTGCTCCTGCACGCGCCACAGGATCGCGATCGCGGCCGAAGCCTGCCGTCCCGGCGGATACTTCTCGATCTGCTTCTTGGCCCAGGCGAGATTCTCGTCCGTGAACGTGAAGCTCGCGGGCTGCAATTCCTTCGGGGCAAGGCGGCGGACGGACATCGATCAAACTCTCATTGCGCGCGGTGCGGATGCGGACATCGTCACCGGTCGACCTCGCCGAACACGATGTCCAGCGAGCCCAGGATGGCGGAAACGTCGGCCAGCAGATGGCCCCTGCAGATGTGATCCATCGCCTGCAGATGGGCGAAGCCCGGCGCGCGGATCTTGCACTTGTAGGGCTTGTTGGTGCCGTCGGCGACGAGGTAGACGCCGAACTCGCCCTTCGGCGCCTCGACCGCGGCATAGACTTCGCCGGCCGGCACGTGCACGCCTTCGGTGTAGAGCTTGAAATGATGGATCAGCGCTTCCATCGAGCGCTTCATCTCACCACGGCGCGGCGGCGCGATCTTGTTGTCCTCGACCACCACCGCGCCCTGCCCGTCGGGTGCTTTGAGCTTCTGGATGCACTGCTTCATGATGCGCACCGACTGGCGCATCTCTTCCATGCGGATCAGATAGCGGTCGTAGCAGTCGCCGTTCTTGCCGATCGGAATGTCGAAATCCATCTCGGCGTAGCATTCGTAGGGCTGCGACTTGCGCAGGTCCCAGGCCGCGCCCGAGCCGCGCACCATCACGCCGGAGAAGCCCCACTCCCAGGCTTCCTTCAGCGGCACCACGCCGATATCGACGTTGCGCTGCTTGAAGATGCGGTTGCCGGTGAGCAGCCGATCGAGATCGTCGACCACCTTGAGGAACGGATCGCACCACGCCTCGATGTCGTCGATCAGCTTCGGCGGCAGGTCCTGATGCACGCCGCCGACACGGAAGAACGCCGCGTGCATGCGCGAGCCCGAGGCGCGCTCATAGAACACCATCAGCTTCTCGCGCTCTTCGAAGCCCCACAGCGGCGGGGTCAGCGCGCCGACGTCCATCGCCTGCGTGGTGACGTTCAGCAGATGGGAGAGAATGCGGCCAATCTCGCAATAGAGCACGCGGATCAGCTGGCCGCGGCGCGGCACCGTGATGCCGAGCAGCTTTTCCGCCGCGAGGCAGAACGCGTGTTCCTGGTTCATCGGCGCGACGTAGTCGAGCCGGTCGAAATAGGGAATCGCCTGCAGATAGGTCTTGTGCTCGATCAGCTTCTCGGTGCCGCGGTGAAGCAGACCGATATGCGGATCGACGCGTTCGACGACTTCGCCGTCGAGCTCCAGCACGAGGCGCAGCACGCCGTGCGCCGCCGGATGCTGCGGCCCAAAGTTGATGGTGAAGTTACGAAGGTTTTGCGGCTGTTCATTCATGGCTTCGGCTCCGCCTTGGCCTTTTCATCGCCGGGCAGCGGATAGTCCGCGCCTTCCCAGGGCGAAAGGAAATCGAACTTGCGGAATTCCTGGTTGAGCCGGACCGGCTCGTACAGCACCCGCTTCTCCTGGTCGTCGTAGCGCACCTCGACGAAGCCGGTGAGCGGGAAATCCTTGCGCAGCGGATGGCCGTCGAAGCCGTAATCCGTCAGCAGGCGGCGCATGTCCGGATGACCGGTGAAGATCACGCCATAGAGGTCGTAGGTCTCGCGCTCGAACCAGTCGGCGCCGGGGAAGACGCCAAGGATCGACGGCACCTGCGTAGTCTCGTCGGCCTGGCCGCGCAAACGGATGCGCGCGTTCAGCGTCGGCGACAGCAGATGGTAGACAACGTCGAAGCGCTTCTCGCGGCTCGGATAGTCGACTGCGGTCACGTCGGTGACGTTGACGAAACGGCAGCCGGGATCGTCACGCAGAAACCTGGCGACGTCCACGATTCTGCCAATCTCGACGTCGATAGTGAGTTGATTGAACGCGACCGAGTGCGCCGTGGCCGCGCCCGGAAGCGCGCTCACGATCGTCTGCCCAAGGGCGTCGAGCTTGCCGTCGTCCATACCTGAAACCTTAGCGTTCAATAGTGCCGATACGGCGGATCTTCTTCTGCAGCAGCAGCACGCCGTAGAGCAGCGCTTCCGCCGTGGGCGGGCAGCCGGGCACGTAGATATCGATCGGCACGATGCGATCGCAGCCACGCACCACCGAGTAGGAGTAGTGATAGTAGCCGCCGCCATTGGCGCAGGAGCCCATCGAGATGACGTAGCGCGGCTCCGGCATCTGGTCGTAGACCTTGCGCAGCGCGGGCGCCATCTTGTTGGTCAGGGTGCCCGCGACGATCATCACGTCGGACTGGCGCGGCGAGGCGCGCGGCGCGAAGCCGAAGCGTTCGACGTCATAGCGCGGCATCGAGACCTGCATCATCTCGACCGCACAGCAGGCGAGACCGAAGGTCATCCACATCAGGGAGCCGGTGCGCGCCCAGGTGATGAGGTTATCGGCTGCGGCGACGAAGAAGCCCTTGTCGGACAGCTCGTGATTGACCTCGAGGAAAAACGGATCATTGGCGCCGACCGGCTTGCCCGTCGACGGATCAAGAATACCCTTCGGAGCCATGGCGATCTCAGATTTGGCAATCGCCGGCTGGGAGGTTGCGGCGGTGGGGCTCAATCCCATTCGAGCGCGCCTTTCTTCCATTCATACGCAAACCCGACCGTCAGCACGGCCAGGAACACCATCATCGACCAGAACCCGGTGGCGCCGAGCTTTCCGAACGCCACGGCCCAGGGGAACAGGAACGCCACTTCGAGGTCGAAGATGATGAAGAGGATCGCCACCAGATAGAAGCGGACGTCGAACTTCATGCGGGCGTCGTCAAAAGCGTTGAATCCGCATTCATAGGCGGACAGCTTTTCCGGGTCCGGCGATTGGAACGCGACCAGGAACGGTGCGATCAGGAGCGCCAGACCGATCAGGCTCGCAACTCCGATAAAGACCACAAGTGGGAGATAATTCTGCAGGATGCCGGTCATCGGCGAGGCCTTCTTGCTGCGGTTTCGGACGTGCCGCAGATTCGTTGATTGGAATTGTTCTTGAGGCTTTAGCGCAGCGCAACAGGGGGCGCAAGACAAGCTATTTTGACGCTTTTACCGTCCTTCCCGCGGGCTCTTAGCCTCATCAGGCGGATGCGCTTGCCTCCATGGGTAACGTCGCGACGGCCATTCTGTGCCCTGCGCTCTCCCCATGTCAGCCCAGCCCCCGCTCGGCAGCGAGCATCTCGGCGGCAGTCAGGGTGAGCCGATCGATGTGTCCGAGCAGCAGCTCGAGATCCCCCGGCGCAAGCTGTTCCAGCAGGCGCCGGTTTCGCTCCTGCGCGCCGGCCACGATGGCATCATGGGCGGCCAGGCCGGCCTTGGTAAGAGAGACCAAAGTCTCCCGGTTGTCGCGCGGATTGGCCGCCTTCGCCACCAGCTTGCGCGCCACGAGCTCGGCGAGTGCCCGGCTGATCTGCCCCTTGTCCATGCCGACGGCCTCGGCGAGCCGCACCACACTCATCGGCGGCCGCCGGCCGAGCGAGGCGACCAGGCCGAACTCGACCGAGGACAGGCCGGTCAGGCGCTTGTAGCGCAGCATCGCGCCGCGCCTGAGCAGGTTCGCCAGCACCATCAGCCGCGACGACATCATCGCGGTGATCGGCGCCAGTTCGGAATCGACAACGGCCTCCGGCGGCAAGGCCCTCTCAGTCCTGAGCTTCTCGGTCATCACCAACCTCTGCCAACAAAGCCGCGCGCTGCCAAGCTCAACGAGATCGTTGACATTGTCATCGATATATCGTTGACTTGGTCAACGATAGATCAGCCGCCGGCGCCAGACCAGCGGCGGGGAGGACAACATGACGATCACCCAGCGGGACCGCGATCTCGGCACGGCCTATGCGATGAAGCCGTCCAACACCCGGACCGAGCTCACCTCGGTCGGCCGCGGCACGCCGATGGGCGAGCTGCTGCGCCGGTATTGGCACCCGCTCGGCCTCACCGGTGACGCCACCGATATCCCCAGAAAAGTCCGCGCGCTTGGCGAAGACCTGATCCTGTTCCGCGACCGGCATGGCCGGGCCGGCCTGCTGCATGGGCGCTGCTGCCACCGCGGCACCACACTCTATTACGGCAAGGTCGAGGAAGACGGCATCCGCTGCTGCTATCACGGCTGGAAGTTTGACACCGAGGGCCGCTGCCTCGAACAACCCTGTGAGCCCGACGGCGGCCTGTTCAAGGACAAGGTGCGCCAGCCCTGGTATCCGGTGCAGGAACGCTACGGCCTGATCTTCGCCTATATGGGGCCCGCCGAGAAAAGGCCGGTGCTGCCGCGCTACGAGTGCCTGGAAAACATGGACGACGGCGAGTTCGTCGAGGCCGACGATTCCTCGATCGGCGGCGGCGGCCCTGCAGTGATCCCCTGCAACTGGCTGCAGCATTTCGAGAACGTCGCCGACCCCTACCATGTGCCGGTGCTGCACGGCTCGTTCAGCGGGCCGCAGTTCACCAATATGATGGCCTCGATGCCCGAGGTGAAGTTCGAGATGTCGCCGCGCGGGGTCGCGGTGCGTTCGATCCGCAGGCAGGACGACGGCAAGGTGTTCTATCGCGTCACCGAGGCCGCCCTCCCCACACTCCGCGTCGTGCCCAATCCGCGCGTCGCGCAGTTCGCGCGCGTCGAATCGATCGGCTGGACCTTGCCGATCGACGACACCTCGTTTCGCATCTACGTCGCCGGCCGGGTCAAGAACGCGGGCGATATCGGGCGGATGCGCTCGAAGTTCAACGGCAAGTTCTGGTGGGACATGACCGAGGCCGAGCACCAGCAATTCCCCGGCGACTACGAGGCTCAGGTCGGCCAGGGGCCGGTGACGATCCATTCCGAAGAGCATTTTGGCCAGAGCGATCGCGGCATCCTGATGATCCGCCGGATGCTCTCTGACCAGATCGAGGCCATGGCCACCGGCCGCGACCCGATCGGGGTGTCGTTCGACGCCGACACGAGGCCGGTCGAATTCGAGGCAGGGAATTACATCCGCGAGGCGTAAGGCCCGCGCGCAAGCAACAACAATCAAGAAGATCCGGGGGAGGAAGTCATGGTCGATGTCGCACCGCAAGCGGCCGCGCCAATACAAGCTGCGGCCGCGCCCCCGGCGCGCCGCTACTACGTCCTCGCCTTGCTCACGATCATCTACGCCCTCAACTTCCTCGACCGCACCATCTTCAACGTGCTGATCGAACCGATCAAGAAGGAGTTCACGCTCAGCGACACCACGATGGGCCTGCTCGCCGGGTTCGGCTTCGTGCTGTTCTATTCGCTGCTCGGCATTCCGATCGCGCGGATGGCCGATCGCCTCAACCGCCGCAACATCGTAGCATTCGCCTTCGCGCTCTGGAGCGCGATGACCTATCTCTGCGGCCTCGCCTCCAGCGTCACGACGCTGGCGCTGGCGCGGGTCGGCGTCGGAATCGGGGAGTCAGCGGGAACGCCGGCCTCGCAATCGATGATCGCCGATCTGTTCGACAAGAATGAACGACCGCGCGCGCTCGGCATCTACGCGATCGGCACCTATCTTGGCGTCTTCCTCGGCTATTTCATCGGCGGCTATGTCAACCAGCACTATGGCTGGCGGATGGCGTTCTTCACCGCGGGCCTGCCCGGCATCGCGCTCGCCGCCGTGCTGTGGCTGACGATCACTGAACCGAAGCGCGGCGCAATGGCCGAGAGCTTCAAGGCCGAGCCGATCGGGCCGACATTGCGCTTCCTCGTATCGCAGCCGAGCTTCGTCATCGTGCTGATCGGCTTTTGTCTGACGACCTACACCAACTACGCCACCGCGGTGTGGATCCCGCCGTTCCTGGCGCGCATCCATCACCTCACCAGCGCCGAGATCGGCACCTATGCCGGCACCTTCAAGGGTCTCGCCGGCATGGCGGGCACGCTGATCGGCGGCCTCGTGGTGGCGCAGATCGGCCGTCGCGACGACCGCTGGAAGCTATGGGCGCCCGCGATCATGTCCGGCCTCGCCGGGCCGGTGTTCGCCCTGTGCATGCTGACGCAAAGCTTCACGCTGATGGTCGCGACGCTGGCGCTGACCTCGTTCATGGTCGGCTTCCATCTCGGCCCGATCTTCGCGATCGCGCAGACGGTGGCAAAACCCAGCATGCGCGCGCTGGCCTCGGCGATCGTGCTGCTGACCGCGACCTGCTTCGGCCAGGGCGTCGGCCCCCTCGCCGTCGGCATGATCAACGACGCGCTGAAAGGCACCTACGGCGTCGATGCGGTTCGCTACTCGCTGCTGTCGGCCGCGCTCACGACGACGCTCGGTGCCCTGCTGTTCGTGTGGGCGGCGCGCGCGATCCGCGCCGACATCGCGCGCGCGAGCTAGCACCCGTCTCAGCTGAGCCTGCGCGCGATGTCAGGCGGCGCTCACGTCAACTTCCCGGTATACTTCTCCAGCGCCGCCCAGGCGTCCGCGCCATAGGTCTTCTGCCACTGCGTGTAGAAGCCGGCCTTCACCAACGCGGCCCTGAACTGCACGGGATCAGGCTTGTTGAACGTCATGCCCTTCTCGGTCAGCTCGGCCTGCAGCGAGCGGTCCATCTCGACCAGATCGGCGCGCTCCTTCACCGCCGCGGCGTCGAACGCGGCATTGATGAGCTCGAGCAGATCGGGCGGCAGGCCCGCCATCGCGCGGCGGTTGCCGAGGATCCAGTAGCCGCTCCAGCAATGGTTCGAGAGCGCGCAGAATTTCTGCACCTCGTAGAGTTTTCCGGTGGAGACCTGCGCCAGCGGATTCTCCTGCCCTTCGACGATGTGGGTCTGCAACGCCGAATAGAGCTCGCTGTAGGAGATGCTCGACGGCAATGCGCCGAGCCCTGAGAACAGCGACGTCAGCAATGCCGTCACCGGCACGCGGATCTTGAAGCCCTTGAGATCGTCGACGCTGTTGAGCTGCCGGCTCGACGACGAGGTGATCTGGCGGAAGCCGTTGTCCCAGACCTTCTTCAGCGGCACGACGCCGGTCTTCGTGATCGCCTCGCCCACGAGGTCGCCGACGCCGCCGTCCATCGCCGCCCAGACCTGGTCGTAGGACTGGAAGGCGAAACCGATGCTGGGCAGTCCCGACAGTGGCACCAGCGTCGACAGCGTCATGCTGGGCGCCGCCAACAGCTCGATCCCGCCGGCCCGGACCTGTGACAGCATCTCCGGATCGCCGCCGAGCTGGCTGTTGGCGAACACCGTGATGTTGACCCGGCCGGACGACTGCGCGCCGACCGCCTTGGCGGCCTCAGTCAGGCGCATTGTTAGCGGGTGGGTTTCCGGAGTGTTGACGCCGAGCTTGAGATCGAACTCGGCGGCGGCAAGGACCGGCTTACCAAACATCGTGGCGGCAACTGCAGCAGAACCGGTTCCCAGCACCCGGCGGCGGGTCATTCTCATTGTTTTCATTATTGTTTTTCTCCCAAGCGCATGTCCGCGCTCACGGCCAGTTTTAGCCGGCCGCCAGTGTGACGCAAGGCACGGTGAAACCAATCCGCCCGTGGCACGAAACCATTTCCCGGAACTCACGAAACGATCCGGAAACAGATGGGGCTTACCAGTACCTGCCATAGACGGCGCACAGACGCCCGGAGGCGACCATGAACCACTCGATCCATTCAGCTGACCGCGCGACCCATCTCAAGATTGTGGTGGTTGCCCTTGTTGCGGGGATCGGGATTGCGGCGCTCGGCATCTCGGCCCGGAACAACGCGGATTTCACCCAGACTGCCCAGACGACGCAGGTCATCAAGGCCGGCAAACCGGTGGCGATCACCTCCTCGGGCACCTCGACGGTCCGCTAGGACGGGTTCAGGCTTCGGCAGACAAAACGGCCGCCCTCGGGCGGCCTTCTTTTTTGTTGGTCCTGATCGTCGCAAGCTCGGACCAGGATGGTGTGGCCTTTGCGAGCAAGTTCGGCTACGGCGATTGCCGGACCACCGAGACCGGGGCGCGCGCGATCGACGTGTGCAAGGTCGCAACCCGGCTGAGCGCCGCGCATGACTGAGCCTCGCCTCGCCGGCGACAACATTGCGAAGCCGCAGGATGCTTCCCGTACCGACGGGTCGCCCGCTTTGCTCGGCCTCCCGGCATCGCTGCCGCTGGTGCTCGATCTCGACGGCACGCTGATCACGGGCGACCTGCTCTATCTGAGCTTCTTCTCGATCCTGCGCCGCAATCCGCTGATCGTCGTGTCATGCGCCGCTTGGCTGACGCGCGGCCGCGCGGCACTGAAGCGCCGGCTCGCACAGCGCCAGCACATCGACTGGAGCCGGATCGAACTGCACCAGGACGTCGTCGCATTGGCCGAGCGCGAGAACGCGGCCGGCCGCCGCATCGTGCTGGCAACCGCGGCCGACGCGCTGCTCGCACAGAAGCTGGCGTCGCGTCTGCCTTGGATCGACCAGGTGCTTGCCTCCGACGGCGAACACAATCTCAAGGGTGCCAACAAGGCCGACCTGTTGCAGAAGACATTTCCCGAGGGCTTCATCTACGCCGGCGACAGCGCCTCCGACCTCGCGGTCTGGGCCCACGCTGCCGGCATCATCACCGTCAATGCCCGCGATGCCGTGCGCGCCGCCGCGGCCGGGCTCGGCAGGCCGACGCTGCATCTGCAGGGCCGCGCGGCCGCGGCGAAATCTTAATCGCGTCCTAACGCGGTCGCTCGATTGCAATCCGCTCCGCGACCCCAGTCTTAAAAGTTGCTCGGTTAAGGTCGGCGTCAACAGAGGCGCAGGCCACAATGAATTTGCAGCAGCAAGTAATCTCAACCGGCTTCAAGATCATCTGCACGGATTGCGGCAGCCTGGCGATCAAGGTCGCCGATCCGGCGCACGCATCCGGCGACACCATCATCGAATGCCGCCGCTGCAACGCGGTGCGCGGCACGGTGGCGGACCTGCACGACCTGGCGCGGCACGGCCGCGACCTGTTCGAATTCTAACCGCGGCCCCGCCGATGCTGTCAGACCCGAAGGCAACCGTGCAGAGCGACGTTCCCTTGGACACGGTCTGGTCGATCCTCGAGGCCGCCAACGAATTGAGCGACACCCACACGGTTGACGCCTGCCGCCGCGTCATCGACGCCAATTTGCGCGGCGACGCGCCAGGTCAATCCGACCTCAACGCGGTCGCCGCATTCTTCGCCTGATCAAGGCAACGTGTTGCCGTTCTGTGAATTCAATAAGGCATCGCGGTGACGAATCGCCGGGCAGAAACATAACAACACAGACCGAGATATTGCTTAACTTGCTTCGTCCAGGGCCGACCGGCTAGCTGCCCGGCAGCTTTCGGATTCGGACTGGCCGATGACATTGACGCGCGATGACCTGGTTGTCGGGGTCACGATCCCCGGGTTCTTCGTCCTCAGCGTCGCCTCGATGATCGCCTGCGGGCACGCATTCCCGGCGATGCATGTCTGGCAATCCGGCATCACCGCGCAGGCCGTCCTCGGCACCGCCATCATGGTCGCGTTCGTCCCGGCGTTCGTCGCGGCACGATTCAGCTTCGGTTATCTGGTGGGCTTCTCGCTGCTGTCAGCCGTGTTCGGCTTCGTCTGGCTCAGCTTCTTCAGCGCATTCGACTATCCGCATGCCATCGCCCGCTGGGCCATGATCGCCGCTCTGGCCGCCGCGATGATCCCTCTGATGCTGCAGAATATCCCGGTTTGGCGGCCCGATTTGTCCGATGCGGCCGTCAAGCGCATCGCGGTTCTGCTGTTGGCGTCGTGCTTCGCCGTGCTGGTCGCCGACATCTCCTACGGGGCCAATCTTGGCAATCCCTATGGCGCAGCCCGCACCGCTGTCGTGCGGCCGGCGCTAATGAACTATCTCACCGGGATCATGATCGGCGCGGTCCTGCCCTATCTGTTCGCGCATTTCGCATCCCGCAGTCGATGGATTCCGGCGGCCGGTGTGCTGCTGCTTGCGCTTTGCTTCTATCCCGTCGTCAACAACAAGACCGTGCTGCTGCTGCCGATCTGGCTGCCGTTTCTGTTCTGGCTGTACGGCCGGTTCGACCCGCGGCTGGCCACGGTGCTCGCATTTCTGATCCCGATGGTCATCGGCCTTTTTGGCCTTCGCCATTCTCGTCGCCGACAAGAACTACATCGTGTTCAGCGCCATCAATCTGCGCTTCGTCGCAATCCCGTCGCTCGCGCTCGATCAATACGCCGACTTCTTCGCGCACCGCGAGCTCACCCGGTTCTGCCAGATCACCGTCGTGCGATACATGACCGCCTGCCCGTACGGCGAACTCGGCCCGACCCTCGGAGCGATCTATCAGGACGGCAATTTCAACGCGTCCTTCCTCGCCACCGAGGGCATCGCGTCGGTCGGTCTTGCGCTCGCCCCGCTGTCGGCGCTTGTCTGCGGCCTGATCCTGTCGGTGGGATCGATGGTCTCAAAGCACCTGTCGCCGCGCTTCATCGCGGTTTCGTCCGGCATCGCAGTTCAGGCGATCATGAACGTGCCGCTCACGACAGGCCTGCTGTCGAACGGCATAGCGCTGCTGTTCCTGCTGTGGTGGCTGACGCCCGAACAGCGCACGGCATTATCCGTCAGGCCCGAGCTGGCCGCTCAACGGGTCGGCGCCGTCGGCCTCGCGGCGTCGTGAGCTGTCGCGACAGTCGCCAGGTGCAGTGAGCAGGGAGAGAGCAAGCAACTCGTTACGGCACCGGCCCTGAGGGTCCGATGGTTCCGGGTCAAACACGCTGCTAAGTCATTGAAATGAATGGCGCGAGAGACGGGACTCGAACCCGCGGCCTCCGCCGTGACAGGGCGGCGCTCTAACCAACTGAGCTACTCCCGCGGATGCCGATCATCGGATTGATCCGCGCAGGACCGAGGGCATAAAGGCCCGCATCCGGTTAGTCAAGGACGTTGCGGATCCCTGCACAGCGTCGGCAGTTTCGCGGCGCCGGCGCGAGGTGTCGCCTGTTTTCAGGGGAAACGGCGTAGTCAGCGAAGCCCCGAATCAAATAAGGCCTGATACGTCTGGGTTTCCTGTGGCCGGCCCGGCGCTGCCCGTTCCCGGAACCGGCGGTTTTCAGGACTTTTCCGGACGCATTTTCCCGACGCGAACGGCGCGCCATTCGCGTGAAAGCAGCAATCCAGCCATTCAGCAACGAGGAGGGCCAGACATGGCGAAGAAAGCAGCGACACCGGCGACGATCACGCTGAAGCATTTGGCGGCGGCCATCGCCGAAGAGCAGGAGCTGTCCAAGAAGCAGGCCGAGGCGATCCTGACCGACATGGTCACAAGGATCACCAAGCACCTCAAGAAGGGCGAGCGCATCAGGATCGTCGGCCTCGGCATCCTGCAGGTCCGCAAGCGCGCCGCCCGCATGGGCCGCAACCCGGCGACCGGCGAACAGATCCACATCAAGGCAAGCAAGAAGGTCGCCTTCCGCGCCGCCAAGGAGCTGAAGGAAGCCGTCTAGCGCCTTCTCTCTCCGTTAAGACAAAGCGCCATTCCGGCTCGTGACGCGGCCCCGGAGTGGCGCTTTTCTGTTATTGTCCTTCGAAACTCGCCTTGACGCGGTTTGCTCGCGCGAACCAACTTCGCCAAAGCGCATTGTTCCTTTTCCCTGTTTTTGCGCGGTTTTCATGCTGGTACCGGCTCTCGACTTCAAGCACACCGTCACCGAGCGCTTCCTGCGCTATGTCGTGATCGATACCCAGTCCGACCCGGATTCACCGACCTGCCCCTCCACCGAGAAGCAGAAGAATCTCGGACGCCTGCTGGTCGCCGAGCTGCAGGCGATGGGGATATCCGACGCGCATCTTGATCCGCACGGCTACGTCTATGCGACGATCCCGGCCAACACCGACAAGACGGTGCCGGTGATCTGTTTCTGCTCGCACATGGACACCTCCCCCGACTGCACCGGCAAGAACGTCAGGCCGCAGGTCGTGAAGAACTACCGCGGCGGCGACATCGTGCTTCCCGCCGATGCCTCGCAGGTGATCCGCCCCGCCGAGCACGAAGCGCTGGCCGACCAGATCGGCAACGACATCATCACCACCGACGGCACCACCCTGCTCGGCGCCGACAACAAGGCGGGCCTTGCCGAGATCATGGATGCTGCGCATTTCCTGGTCACCAATCCGCAGGTCAAGCACGGCACCATCAAGATCCTGTTCACGCCGGACGAGGAGATCGGCCGCGGCGTCGACAAGGTCGACATCAAGAAGCTGGGGGCCGATTTCGGCTACACCATGGATGGCGAGACCGCCGGCCATATCGAGGACGAGACCTTCTCGGCCGACGGCGCCAGCATCATCATCGAAGGCGTCGCGACCCATCCCGGGTTCGCCAAGGGCAAGATGGAGCACGCGATCAAGATCGCCGCCGCGATCGTCGATCGCCTGCCCAAGGACACCTGCTCGCCCGAGACCACCGAGGGCAAGGAAGGCTTCCTGCATCCGGTCGCGATCTCGGGCGCGCTGGAGAACGCGCGGATCGACTTCATCGTGCGCGATTTCACCGAGGCCGGCCTGAAGCAGAAGGAAGCGTTGCTGGAAGACATCGTGAACGATGTCATGAAGGGCTATCCGCGCTCGACCTACCGCATGGAGGTCAAGCAGCAGTACCGTAACATGAAGGATGTGATCGATCGCCACCCGCAGATCGTGGCCTATGCGATCGAGGCGATCGAGCGCGCCGGCCTCACGCCGGTGAAGACCTCGATCCGCGGCGGCACCGATGGCTCGCGGCTGTCCTTCATGGGCCTGCCCTGCCCGAACATCTTCGCCGGCGAGCACGCGTTCCATTCGCGGCTCGAATGGGTCAGCCGGCAGGACATGGAGAACGCCGTGCAGACCATCGTGCACCTGGCGATGATCTGGGAAGAGAAGGCCTGATCAGGCCCGCGCCGTCACGATCCAGATCGCGCCGGGCAGCAGCACCGCATCGCCCTTGACGAACGGCGCCAGCGCCTCGCGCATCGAGGCGATCGCCGCAGCGCGCACCTCATCGGGGTGCCCTTCCAGCGCGCGGCTGGCCGGCCCGATCTCGAGCGCGCCCTGGATCGCGGCATCGATGCCGCGCCCGGTCGCGACATCGAGCTCAATCCGGCACGGCTCCATGGCAATGCCGGAGAAGCCGGCTTCGCCCAGGATCCGCTTCACCCTCGCCTCGGAGGCGAACGCGAACGGGCCGGGATCCTCGGGCCCGAGCGGCGGCAGTTTCGGCACGTGTCTGTAGACGGCAGCAAGCGGCGTCATGAAGAACGGATTTTCGCGCGGCTCCTGCCAGCAGGCGAAGGCGAGACGGCCCGTCGGCTTCATCGCCTTGTGCAGATTGGCGAACGACACCACGGGATCGGCAAAGAACATCACGCCAAAGCGCGAGGCCAACAGATCGAAGCTCTCGCTGACAAACGGATAGACGGTCGCATCGGCCAGCGCGAACTCGACCGGCAAACCCTGCGGCGCGCTCTGCCGCGCCCGCGTCAGCATCGGCTCCGAGACATCGACGCCGAGCACGTGACCAGCCGGCGCGACCTTGGCCCCCAGCGCGAAGCTCGAGGCGCCGCTGCCACAGCCGACATCAACGACGCGTTCGCCGGCTTTCGGCGCGGCGCGATCGATCAGGAGGTCGAGCACCGGTTGCAGCACGATGTCCTGCGCGGCCTGCCGTGTGGCCCAGCGCTGACCGCCCGGCCCGTTCCAGTATGCGATCTGATCGGCGTTTTGCGGGTGGCCTGCGTTCATGCGATCCAAACCTTCTCGGGAAGCTTCTGTCGTCTCATGTTTGGGGAAAACCGCTTCGCACTTTTCCGGATCATGCCCTAGCAGCTCTCGCGCGTCGCGGCGCGCAGCATCGGCATCACCTGATAGGTGAATCCGGCGTTGGCCTTGGTGACGGGATCGTTGGCGACGATCTCCTGCGGATCGGCATCGTCGGGCAGTTGCAGCACGCCGAGGCCCCAGATCCCTGCCGGATCGGCGACCGGCCCAAACACCAGCGCCTTGCCGGCCTGCAGCAGCTCGCCGCAATAGGCGACGTGCGCCTGCATGATGGCGGCTTCCTGCGGCGTCATGTCCTGCGGAAAGGTCGGGCGCGGTCCGGTCAATTTGCAGACGTAGTATTTCATCGACCCGATCCGCGCTCGGAGATTACTTGGCGGCTGCGCTCGTCGGCTTGGCCGGCTTCGGCTTCGCGGCATTCGCCTTGGGCGCGCCCTGCCCGTCGCTGCGCGCGATGCCCCAGGGATCGGTCGGCTTCTGATCCGGCACACCGCTGAGCGCACGCTGATAGGCACGCTGCTGCCGCGCCTCGTTGGCCGCATCGGCCGGCGACTTCTCGACCTCTTCGCGATAGCGCTGAACGTGATCCGACTGCGCGAATGCGGGTCCGGCAATCATGGTGAGAAGAAAAATCGCGGCGAGTTTGCGCATACATCGAGTTCCCGGTTAGGCGGACAGAATAGCATCGCGGCAGCGTCGGCATCAAACCTGAGCGCGTGACTTTCGGCACCTTTCGCGCGATCGGCCATCGAACGACACTTGACACGCCAGCGCGGAGCAAGCGCGGTCCCGGCCACCCCATCCACGCCACGGTCGGGATCGCGCCCT
Organism: Bradyrhizobium sp. Pha-3; assembly: GCF_042258325.1. NCBI lineage: Bacteria > Pseudomonadati > Pseudomonadota > Alphaproteobacteria > Hyphomicrobiales > Nitrobacteraceae > Bradyrhizobium > Bradyrhizobium sp. Pha-3. Next base: position 5,055,640 of record NZ_CP170151.1, read on the forward strand.
CTCCATGCGTTCACCGAGAGCCGTGCAATGGGCTTGCTCCGTAGGGCTCATCAACCAGAGGCCGCTTTGCAGCTCGTGAAACACCGCGCCACCGTCATCCTGCGCGAGCATGTGCAAGCGGAGGCGGAGTTGGTCGGACGAGCCGCGGTTCTCACCGATGGAACCGCGGGCACCGTCGAGGGCGTGTTTCTGGACGAATCTCATGGGTTGCGCATCTCGATCAGGGGCCATATCGGGAAGTGGCCGATCGCGACAATCAGGATGCTTCAGCCATAGGCTGGATCCAGCGCCTTTACGTCAACGGGCAAGCGCCGATGCAATCTCCCAATCATCGGGAGAAGCGGACGGCTGCGCCGCTCGAGGCTTCGTCTGAGGGTTGCGATGGTGGGCGGTGAGAGGATCGAACTCCCGACCAATGGTGTGTAAAACCAGTGCTCTACCGCTGAGCTAACCGCCCTTGCCAGCGCGCCTCTTTAGCCTCGCCAGCCCTCGGGGCGCAAGGTCGCAAACGCCTCAATCCGTCAGCTCCAGTCCTTGGGTCGCGCCGGCAATTCCTTGAGATCATTGATCCATGGCGCGGCGGAGCGGCACCAGACCTGGCGTCGCGGGGGCAATCGGTCGCGCTGGCGAATGCTGCCCCAGCGGATGCCCCAATCGTCGGGCCCGCCGTTCTCGCCGCTCGTGAACAGCGGCGAGCCGCAATCGCCGCAAAAATGCTGGAAACGGATCCGGCCATTGTCGCCTCGCTTGCGGTAGATATTCGGCGCACCTGCGGTCAGCCACACCTGCTCGGCGGCGCAGATCACCGTGACGCGATAGGGCGAACCGGTCAGCGCTTGGCAGTCCGTGCAATGACAGATCGACACCCGTTCGGGGTCGATCTCGGCCTGATAGGTGATAGCCCCGCAATGGCATTGCCCGTCGATACGCATGTGGCGCGCTCCAATTCCGTCCAACAAAGCAGCCGCCATGGGCGCGGTTCCATCGTCCCCGGCGCTCGGCCCGTCTCCCTTGACGGAGCCACGCCGGTATCCCGTACCCGCCTTGTTTGGGATACCAAATCGGGATACGAAAGCCGCCTGACCGAGATTCCGCGCCCGCCAAGGGCGGCCAAAGGACGGCGCCATGTCGCAGATGCTTCAGATCCATGACCAGCTCCGGGAGATGATCCTGTCCCTCGACCTGGGCCCCGGCGAGCGGCTGACCGAGCGCTGGCTGGAGAGCCGGTTCGAGGGATCGCGCACGCCGATCCGTGCCGCGCTGGTCCGGCTCGAAGGCGAAGAGCTGGTGCGTCGTGACGGCCGCAACTGGATCGTCGCCCCGATCGACCTCGGTGAGCTGGAGGCGCTGGCCGAGTTCCGGATTCCCCTGGAGACGACGGCGGTGCGCCTCGCCTGCGCGCGGGCAAGCGCGGCCGATATCGCCGGCGTCGAAGAAATGCTGGACGCCTGCCAGTCCGGCGCGCCGCGCGAGGAATGGCACCGGGTCGGCACCGATTTCCATGTCGAGATCGCACGGCTCTCCGGCAATCCCTTCATCGTCAAGGCGATCGCCGGTGCCATGACCCGCCTGTCGCGGGCACGCTGGCTGGAAGTGTGGACCGAGCCGTCGCGCGAGCAGGCTTGGCGCGAACACCGGCGCATCCTCGGCTTCATCAAGGCCAACGATCCGGAGGCCGCCGCGCGCGAGGCCGCCGACCACATCACCAATACCCGCGATCGCCTGCTGCGTTCGCTCAACGAGGATCGCCGCGGCCTGCGGGCGCGTCGAGGAGTTGCTCCGACGCCATCCTGAGCTCGGCGCCGGCATCCGTCGCACGCTGGAGCGCCGGATCCGGGCCTGGCGGGCGATCCACGGCGAGGAGCAGGAGGTCATCTTCCGGCAGACCCACGAACCCGGTCAGCGCGGCCTGTCCGACTTCACCGACATGGGCGAATTGGGTGTCACGATCGCGGGCGTGCCGCTCGACCATCGTCTCTATCACTTCCGGCTGGCCTATTCCGGGTTTGAGCACGCCCATGTCGTGCTCGGCGGTGAGAGCTTCATCGCTCTGGCCGAAGGCCTGCAGAATGCCTTGTGGTCACTCGGTGGAGCGCCACGGGAGCATCGCACCGACAGCCTGTCGGCCGCCTTTTGCAATCTCGACCGCGACGCCAAAGACGATCTGACGCGGCGATACGAAGACCTCTGTGCCCATTACGGCATGCGCCCCTCCCGCAACAATCGTGGCATCGCCCACGAGAACGGGGCGATCGAGAGTTCGCATGGCCATCTCAAGCGGGCGGTCGGCGACGCGCTGTTGCTGCGTGGCACCGCCGACTTCGACGATCTCGCTGCCTATCGTGGCTTCATCGATGAGATCGTCAGCCGCCGCAATGCCCGCAACGCCAAGCGGATCGACAGCGAACGTACCGCACTTCAGGATCTGCCGGACCGCCGCACGTCGGACTATGAAGAGGTGATCGTCCACGTGACATCGTCCGGCGGCTTCACCTTGCGCAAGGTGTTCTACACGGTGCCGTCGCGCTTGATCGGCCATCGGCTGCGGGTGCGCCTGTATGACGATCACCTCGACGTGTTTGTCGGCGGCACGCATCTCCTCACCTTGCCGCGCGGGCGGCCGCATCCCAATGGCAAGCACGATCAGGTCGTCGATTATCGGCACGTGATCCATTCCTTGCGGCGCAAGCCGATGGCGCTCCTCAACCTGGTCTACCGCGACCAGCTGTTCCCCCGGGAAGCTTACCGCCGAGCCTTCGACGTCCGGTTTTGCCGTGATCGGGACTTCGAAGCCGTACCGATGATCTCCAAGGCGCAAATGACCGCGCTCGCCGCCGGCGACGGCTGGTTGAACAAGGGCGCCAATCTGCTGCTGTTTGGTCCGCCCGGTGGCGGCAAGAGTCACTTGGCAGCAGCAATCGGCTTGGCTCTCATCGAGAACGGATGGCGCGTCCTCTTCACCCGCACCACCGATCTCGTGCAGAAGCTCCAGGTGGCGCGCCGCGAACTCAACCTCGAGGGTGCCATCAACCGCCTCGATCGCTTCGATCTCGTTATCCTTGACGATCTTGCCTATGTCACCAAGGACCAGGCCGAGACCAGTGTGCTGTTCGAGCTCATCAGCGCACGCTACGAGCGACGCTCTTTGCTGATCACCGCCAATCAGCCCTTTGGAGAATGGAACAAGGTCTTTCCGGACCCAGCTATGACCCTCGCGGCGATCGATCGCCTTGTTCACCACGCCACCATCGTCGAGATGAACGTCGAGAGCTATCGCAGGGCTGCGCTGACATGAACATCGAAGTCGATCGCGAAGCCCTGCTCGACGCGGGCCCCTGGAAACGCAATTTGATCGTCTGCGTGTTCGGCTCCTTCACGACAATCGTGGGGATGACGCTGCTGCTGCCGTTCCTGCCGCTCTATGTCGAGCAGCTCGGCGTGACCGATCACGCCGCGATCGTGCAATGGTCGGGCGTCGCCTATGGCGCAGCTTTCTTCAGCGCGGCACTGACGGCGCCGCTGTGGGGTCGGCTCGCCGATCGCTACGGCCGCAAGCTGATGCTGATCCGCGCCAGCCTCGGCATGGCGATCGCCATGTCGCTGATCGGCATGGCGCACAATGTCTACGAGCTGGTCGGCCTGCGGCTGCTGACCGGCCTGCTCGGCGGCTACGCCTCGGGTTCGACCGTGCTGGTCGCGGCGCAGACGCCGAAAGCGCGGTCCGGCTGGGCGATCGGCGTGCTGTCGGCCGGCATCATGGCCGGCAGCCTGGTCGGTCCCTTGATCGGCGGCGTGCTGCCGGGGCTGATCGGCATCCGCGCGACCTTCTTCCTGATCGGCGGCGTCATCTTCTTCACCTTCCTCGGCACGACGTTCCTGATCCGCGAGGAAGCACGCCCGAAGACCGCGAAAGGCGGCAAGGCGCGCGGCGGCTGGTCGCTGGTCCCGGACAAGCGCCCTGTCGTCGCGATGTGGGGAACAGGCCTGCTGCTGATGGTCGCCAACATGTCGATCGAGCCGATCATCACGGTCTATGTCGCGCAACTGGTCGAGACACCGCGGGTGACGTTCGTCGCCGGCCTCGTGATGTCGGCGGCGGCCTTTGGCAGCCTATTGTCGTCCTCGCATCTCGGCAAGCTGGCCGATCGGGTCGGCCACTGGCGGATCATCACCATCTGCCTTGCGGTCTCGGCGCTGCTGTTGATCCCGCAGGCCTTCGTGGTCAGCGGCTGGCAGTTGATCCTGCTGCGCTTCCTGATGGGGCTCGCGCTCGGCGGCCTCCTGCCCTGCATCGCGAGCGTGATCCGGCACAACGTGCCCGATGCGGTCACCGGCAGCATGCTCGGCTATTCGATCTCGGCGCAATATGCCGGCCAGGTGATCGGCCCGCTCGCAGGCGGCTTCATCGGCGGCCATATCGGCATGCCCGCGGTGTTCCTCGGCACCAGCGTGCTGATGGCACTCGGCGCGATCGGCAATTTCGTCGTCGAGAGGAAAGACTAGTCCGGCGCCCGCGTACCCACATCGGCAACTCGATCGTTCCGTACCGCAACGACGAAAAAGCCCGTCGGGGTGTCGGAACGCGCGCCATTCGTTCGTCCTTTTGCCTGTGAAGCCAGCAAATGGAGATACGCAATGGCCGACCTGACGCTGACCACCTTCGCTTGGGTTCCGGAGATGCCGCGGGGATTTGTGCGCGACCTCCGGGTGCGCTGGGCATTGGAAGAGGCGCGCTTGCCGTATCGCGTTGCGAGCGTGCCGTTTCGCGATCGGAGCGCCGAGCACTTCGCGCACCAGCCGTTCGGCCAGGTGCCGTGGCTGACCGACGGCGACATCTCGATCTTCGAGAGCGGCGCGATCCTGCTGCATCTCGGCGAGCGCAGCGACGCGCTGCTGCCGACCGATCCGCGCCAGCGCAACGAGGCTTTGAAATGGCTGTTCGCAGCGCTCAACTCGGTCGAGATGGCAAGCCTGCCCTGGTCGCTCCTGGTATTCTCGGGCGAGAGCGGCGGCACGTCGGCATGGACACGCTTCGACGGCTTCCTGCAATCCCGGCTCAGGCACATGGAGCCGGTGCTGACGGGCCGCAAATGGTTGGCCGGGCCGTTCTCCGTCGCCGACGTTCTCATGGCGGATGTGCTGCGCCTGGTCGACCGCTTCGACGGACTGGCGGAATATCCCACGTGTCGCGACTACGTCGCGCGCGCCACGGCCCGGCCGGCTTTCGCAAAAGCGCATGCCGATCAGATGGCGCACTTTGCCGCCGCGGACAGAGCCGCAGCCTTCCCGACCTGATCGCGAACAGCGAAAACAAAAACGGCGCCCGAAGGCGCCGTTTTCTTATGTCGATCTGAGCTCGCTTCAGTGCGCCGTCAGGCCGCCGGAAGCCTCGTCCGAAGCGTCGGGCTTGACGTCGACCTTGCTGGTCTCCTCTTCCCAGACGATCGGCGCCGGCACGCGGGTCAGCGCCTTGGCAACGACCTCATCCAGCCGCGAGACCGGAATGATCTCCATGCCGCCCTTGATCGCATCGGAAATCTCCGTGAGATCCTTGGCGTTGTCTTCCGGGATCAGGACCGTCTTGATGCCACCGCGCGCGGCAGCCAGGAGCTTCTCCTTCAGACCGCCGATCGGCAGCACGCGACCACGCAGCGTGATCTCGCCGGTCATCGCGACATCGTGGCGGACCGGGATGCCGGTCATGACCGAGATGATCGCGGTGGCCATCGCCACACCGGCGGACGGACCGTCCTTCGGCGTCGCGCCCTCCGGCACGTGAACGTGGATGTCGCGGCGGTCGAACATCGGCGGTTCGATGCCGTAGACGATCGCACGCGAGCGGACGTAAGACGCCGCCGCCGAGATCGACTCCTTCATCACGTCGCGCAGATTGCCCGTGACGGTCATCTTGCCCTTGCCGGGCATCATAACGCCTTCGATGGTCAGCAGCTCCCCGCCGACATCGGTCCACGCCAGACCGGTGACGATACCGACCTGATCCTCGTCGTCGATCTCGCCGAAGCGATACTTCGGAACGCCGAGGAACTCTTCGATGTTCGCCTCGGTGACCTTCACCGACTTCTTCTTGGAGATCATCAGCTCCTTCACCGCCTTGCGGGCGAGTGTGGAGAGCTCACGCTCCAGGTTACGCACGCCCGCTTCGCGGGTGTAGCGGCGGATCATCAAGAGCAAGGCCGCGTCGTCGATCGACCATTCCTTGGAGTCCAGACCGTGCTTGGAGAGCGCGCTCGGGATCAGATGCTTGCGCGCGATCTCGACCTTCTCGTTCTCCGTGTAGCCGGCGATCCGAATGATCTCCATGCGGTCCATCAGCGGGCCGGGAATATTCAGCGTATTCGCGGTCGTGATGAACATCACGTTGGACAGGTCGTAGTCGACCTCCAGGTAGTGGTCGTTGAAGGTCGAGTTCTGCTCAGGGTCCAAAACCTCAAGCAGCGCCGACGACGGATCGCCGCGGAAATCGGCGCCCATCTTGTCGATCTCGTCCAGCAGGAACAGCGGGTTCGAGGTCTTCGCCTTGCGCATCGACTGGATGATCTTGCCGGGCATCGAGCCGATATAGGTGCGGCGGTGACCGCGGATCTCGGCCTCGTCACGCACGCCGCCGAGCGACACACGCACGAACTCGCGCCCCGTCGCCTTCGCGATCGACTTGCCGAGCGAGGTCTTGCCGACGCCAGGAGGCCCGACCAGGCACAGGATCGGTCCGGTCAGCTTGTTGGCGCGCGACTGCACCGCGAGATACTCGACGATGCGGTCCTTGACCTTCTCGAGCCCGTAGTGATCGGAGTCCAGCACCGCCTGCGCGGCCTCGAGGTCCTTCTTGACCTTGGACTTCTTGCCCCACGGGATCGACAGCAGCCAATCCAGATAGTTGCGCACGACGGTCGCTTCCGCGGACATCGGCGACATCTGGCGCAGCTTCTTCAGCTCGTGCTGGGCCTTCTCGCGCGCTTCCTTGGACAGCTTGGTCTTGGAGATCTTCTCCTCCAGATCGGCCAGCTCGTCGCGACCTTCGTCGTCGCCGAGCTCCTTCTGGATCGCCTTCATCTGCTCGTTCAGGTAATACTCGCGCTGGGTCTTCTCCATCTGGCGCTTGACGCGCGAGCGGATGCGCTTCTCGACCTGCAACACCGAGATCTCGCTCTCCATCAGGCCCAGCACCTTCTCCAGGCGCTGCGTGACGGACAACGTCTCCAGGATCGCTTGCCGATCGGCAATCTTGACCGCGAGATGCGAGGCAACGGTATCGCCGAGCTTGGCGAAATCGGTGATCGCCTGAACCACGCCGACGACTTCGGCGGAGATCTTCTTGTTCAGCTTCACGTAGCTTTCGAAATCGGACACGACCGACCGCGCCAGCGCCTCGGCTTCGACCGAGTTGGCGTCGGTGTCGGCGAGTGCGACCGCGGTCGCCTCGTAATATTCGCTGCGGTCGGAGTACTTCTCGACGCGCGCGCGCTCGAGGCCCTCGACCAGCACCTTCACGGTGCCGTCGGGCAGTTTCAGGAGCTGCAGGACGCTGGCGAGCGTACCGGTCTCGTAAATTGAATCGGGTGCCGGATCGTCATCGGACGCGTTCTTCTGCGTCGCGAGCATGATCAGCGCGTCGTTCTTCATCACCTCTTCGAGCGCGCGGATCGATTTCTCGCGGCCGACGAACAGCGGCACGATCATGTGCGGGAAGACGACGATGTCGCGGAGCGGCAACACCGGATAGGAGTGGCTTTCGCCGTGGACGATCGTTGGCCGGGGTTTTGAGGTCGTCATGGCCTAATCCTTTTGTTTTGCCCCCTTGCACGCAGTCCGCTTGCTTGCGCAACCGCCACAAGGTGCCTTGGTGATCCGGAATGAGAGTGCCGTCAGCAGCCGCTTATTCCGCATCGTGAAGCGACGAATCTCAACGCATGAGATCCCTCACCGATAGCATTAGGTGGCTATCAGGCAGGGGGGTGTCAAGTCTCAGAAGTGTCGGGAAATATAGGCTAAACAGGCATTTGCTGCTACGCCGCAAGGGCGCCGCTGCTGCGCCACAGCGGCCGCCGGAGCGTCCGGCAGCCGTGCATTTTTGGCGGGTCGAGACGAGCGCCGTTTAGGCGCTCGCGCTGCTCTCGACGGCGCGGTCGGAACGATCCGCGTAGATGTAGAGAGGACGCGCCGTTCCCTCGACGACCTCGCGCGAGATCACGACTTCCTCGACGCCTTCCAGGCCCGGGAGATCGAACATGGTTTCGAGCAGGATGCTCTCCAGGATCGACCGCAGGCCGCGCGCGCCGGTCTTGCGCTCGATCGCCTTGCGGGCGACCGCGCCAAGCGCCTCGTCAGCGAAGGTCAGCTCGATGTTCTCCATCTCGAACAGCCGCTGGTACTGTTTCACCAGCGCGTTCTTCGGATCGGTCAGGATCTTCTTCAGCGAGGCCTCGTCGAGGTCCTCCAGCGTCGCAACGACGGGCAGACGGCCGACGAATTCCGGGATCAGGCCGTACTTCAGCAGGTCTTCCGGCTCGACGTGACGGAAAATCTCGCCGGTGCGGCGGTCCTCCGGCGCGAGCACCTGCGCCGCGAAGCCGATCGAGGTCGAGCGGCCGCGCGCGGAGATGATCTTCTCGAGACCCGAGAACGCACCGCCGCAGATGAACAGGATGTTGGTGGTATCCACCTGCAGGAATTCCTGCTGCGGATGCTTGCGGCCGCCCTGCGGCGGGACCGAGGCCACCGTGCCTTCCATGATCTTCAGCAGCGCCTGCTGGACGCCCTCGCCCGACACATCGCGGGTGATCGAGGGGTTGTCCGACTTGCGGCTGATCTTGTCGATTTCGTCGATATAGACGATGCCGCGCTGCGCACGCTCGACGTTGTAATCGGCGGCCTGCAGCAGCTTCAGGATGATGTTCTCGACGTCCTCGCCGACATAGCCGGCTTCGGTCAGCGTCGTCGCGTCAGCCATGGTGAAGGGCACGTCGAGGATGCGGGCCAGCGTCTGCGCGAGCAGCGTCTTGCCCGAACCGGTCGGACCGATCAGCAGGATGTTCGACTTCGCCAGCTCGACGTCGTTGTGCTTGGTCTGATGGTTAAGCCGCTTGTAGTGGTTGTGGACGGCGACCGACAGCACCTTCTTGGCATGGCTCTGGCCGATCACGTAGTCGTCCAGGACCTTGCAGATTTCCTTCGGCGTCGGGATGCCGTCGCGCGACTTCACCAGCGAGGACTTGTTCTCCTCGCGAATGATGTCCATGCAGAGTTCGACACACTCGTCGCAAATGAAGACAGTCGGTCCGGCAATCAGCTTGCGAACTTCATGCTGGCTCTTGCCGCAGAACGAGCAATATAGCGTGTTCTTGGCGTCGCTCGTGCCGACCTTACTCATTCATTATCTCCGTCCGCCGTTCGATCTTGTTTGCCAGATCGACCCAATCCGGCACAAAACCGGGGTCTTGGGTAGATAGAGCAAATTCCGTACCAAAAAAGACCCTACGCAATACCGACCGTGTGGATCACGGTTTATTCGAATCTCCGCGATCATAGCCGATGCATCACAGCCAACCATGCTGGCACCCGACTATCAAGAATTCGCTAATCGGATGGCCGGCTCAAGACCGTGACAATACCGTGATTTTCAACGATCGCACGTGGAATACGCGTCGAAATCCACGGAACGTTGCGGGATTACCACGTCGGTATAAGAGCACGAAACCGGAACTTTCCGCCTGTGCGCATGCACCCGCCGCGGGTCCACCGCCCTGCTTTTGCCGGTTATGTGAGGCGTCAATGTGGAGATCACACCGACGCCTCGAGATGCCTGCCCAGATCAGGCCGCCTTCGCGGCGGCCGGATCGTCCGGACGCTTGTCGATGACCTTGTCGACGAGGCCGAACGCCTTGGCGTCCTCGGCGGTGAGGAACTTGTCCCGCTCGAGCGCGTCCTCGATCGCCTTGTAGGTCTGGCCGGTATGCTTCACGTAGATCTCGTTGAGGCGCTTCTTGAGATTCAGGATCTCCTGCGCGTGCAGCATGATGTCGGTGGCCTGGCCCTGGAAGCCGCCGGAGGGCTGGTGCACCATGATGCGGGAATTCGGCAGCGTGAAGCGCATGTCCTTCTCGCCGGCGGCCAGCAGCAGCGAGCCCATCGAGGCCGCCTGCCCCGTGCACAGTGTCGATACCGGCGGGCGGATGAACTGCATCGTGTCGTAGATCGCAAGGCCCGACGTCACCACGCCACCCGGCGAGTTGATGTACATCGAGATTTCCTTCTTCGGATTCTCGGCCTCGAGGAACAGCAGCTGCGCGACGATCAGCGTCGACATGCCGTCTTCCACCGGACCGGTGACGAAGATGATGCGCTCTTTCAGAAGGCGCGAGAAAATGTCGTAGGCGCGTTCGCCGCGATTGGTCTGCTCGACGACCATCGGCACGAGGTTCATGTAGGTTTCAACGGGATCGCGCATGAAAGAACCCAAGGGTTAGGGGTGATGCAGAACTTTGCTCAAGACTACTTGGCTCAAGACTACTGCCTCAAGGCTTAACCCAGATATGGGCCAATTTCCGGCCGACAAGACCGTCAACTCGCCGCACTAGCCACCTGGGCAGGTCGCAGAAGTTCAAGCTGATTCGCGTCGGTGCGCCTAGCGACGGGACCCGTCGCGAGGCGCGCTTTCGCGGTTCATCATTAACGCGAGGTGCCGGAATTAGGCGGCAGTTTTCTCGGCGTCTTCATCCTTGAACAGCTCTTCCTTGGTGACCTTCTTCTCGGTCACATTGGCGAGCTCCAGAACGAAGTCGACAACCTTGTCCTCGTAGATCGGGGCGCGGAGCTGGGCCAGCGCCTGGGCGTTGCTGCGGTAGTAGTCCCAGACCTCCTTCTCACGACCGGGCATCTGGCGCGCGCGCTCGATCACGGCGCGCGACACCTCGTCATCGGTCACGGTGATCTTGTTCTTCTCGCCGATCTCCGACAGCACGAGGCCGAGGCGGACGCGGCGGTCGGCGATCTTGTGGTACTCCTCCTTTGCCGCTTCCTCGGTGGTGTTCTCGTCGGCGAAAGTCTTGCCGGACGAGTCCATCTCGGCCTTGATCGAGTTCCACATCAGGTTGAACTCTTCGGCGACAAGCGACGGCGGCGCCTCGAATTTGTGGCTCTCGTCGAGCCGGTCGAGCAGCGCGCGCTTGACCTTCTGGCGGGTGGCGCCGGCGAATTCAGCCGTCAGGCGCTCGCGGGCGGCTTCCTTCAGCTTGTCGAGCGACTCCAGGCCCAGCGTCTTGGCGAACTCGTCGTCGATCGTGGTCTCACCGGGCGCCTCGATCAGCGTTGCCGTGGTCTCGAACTCGGCCGGCTGGCCGGCGAGCTTCTCGTTCAGATAGTTCTTCGGGAACGAGACCTTCAGGGTGCGGGTCTCGTTGGTGCCGATGCCGATCAGCTGCTCCTCGAAGCCCGGGATGAACTGGCCGGCGCCGATCACGACCTGGATGCCCTCGCCGGTGCCGCCCTCGAAGGCCTCACCGTTGATGGTGCCCTTGAAGCTGATGGTGACGCGGTCGCCCTTCTCCGCCGCACCCTCGGCCTTGGCATTGTACGGGCGGCTGCCTTCGGCGATCCGCTTGATGGCATCGTCGACATCGGCGTCGGAGACGTCGACCACCGGCTTCTCGACCGAGAACGACTTGAAATCGGCGAGCTGGATCGGCGGCACGACCTCGATCGCGACGGTGTAGGTCAGGTCGGTCTTGCCCGACAGCAATTCCTCGACCTGGTCCTTCTCGGTCGGCATCGTGATCTTCGGCTCGCCGGCGAGGCGGAAGCCGCGATCTTCGAAGATCTGCCGGTTGGTATCGCTGATGGTCTGGTCGATGGTCTCGGCCATCACCGAGCGGCCGTAGATCTTCTTCAGATGCGCCACCGGCACCTTGCCGGGACGGAAGCCGTTGAGACGGACCTTGTCCTTGAGGTCGACCAGCTTGGCGTCCGCCTTGGCATCGAGATCGGATGCTGGGACGCTGATCGTGAATTCGTGCTTCAATCCCTCGTTGAGGGTCTCGGTGACCTGCATGGTATCAATCTTCTTCCGCTTTTGCCGCGGCCCGAGCGGCCGTGTCAGTGTTCAATCTGTTCGACGATGGGCTTTGCGGCCTAACGTCTGTGGGTTCGGCGAACCCTCACCCCATCGGGGCCAAAGGTTCTCCAAGAATTCGTCATGCAAACGCTGTAAGCGCTTGGTGCGGGCGGAGGGACTCGAACCCCCACAACTTTCGTCACTGGAACCTAAATCCAGCGCGTCTACCAGTTCCGCCACGCCCGCGCGAAAAGCATCCCAGTCCGGCCGCGATGCCGCGGGCGGCCGGGCTTATAACATGCGCCCACCGGTTCGCAGCAAAAAAATGGCCGCTGTTGAGCCCGCCCTGCGACCGATCGCGACTGGACAGGTACTCTTGAAAATGGTCCGCATCGGCCGGATGGCAAGTCCTCCCGCAAGTCCCGAATTTTCACTCACCCGGCGCAACCTGATCGCCGCCCTCGGCGCCGCGGCGCTTTGCCCCGCTCTGCCGGCCACCGGCGCGGCGCAGGGCCGGACCGCGGTCGCGCTCCATGCCAGACCCGACCGCATCTCGCTTCGTCCGGGCGACGGACCGGGTCTTGGCGGACCGGGTCCTGGCGGACCGGAGACACCGGTCTGGTCACTCGGCAGTGGCGAACTCCGCTTCAAGCGCGGCGAGGTTCTCGACGTGACCTTTGGCAATGAACTGCCGGTCGCGGCCGCGCTGGATTGCCGCGGGCTCGACGGCGTCGCGGCGGCGGAGCCACTGGCTTCCCGGGCGCTGCTTGCCGCCGGGGCCAAGGATAGCTTCCAGTTGCCGCTTCGGCACGCCGGCACCTTCCTGTGCGAGCCGCTGCTCGGTGATGGCGGCACGGCACCGGCACGGCCGCGGCCGCTAATCGTGACCGGCACTTCGCCGGTCGCAGTCGATCGCGACGAGGTCCTGCTGATCGAGGAGTGGCGCCTGCAGCCGGACGGAAGCGCAATCCCGGCCGGCAACGATCCTAAAGATTCGACGCAGATTCATACAATTAACGGAAAAACCTCATACGACATCTCGGCACCAGCCAATGCCCGCCTCAGACTCCGCTTTATCAACGGCAGCCAACGCAGCGTGCTGGCGATCAAGCTGGAGAACCTCGACGTCCGGGTGATGGCCATCGATGGCCAGCCGGCCGAACCATTTCCGGCCCGCAACGGTGCGCTCGTCCTCGCTCCCGGCAGCCGCACCGATGTCTTCGTCGACGCGGCCGGACTGGCCGGAACCAGCTTTCCGATCCTGCTGCACGACGGCAAGCAGGCTCGCCCGGTCGGCAGGCTGGCCGTCTCGAACGACCCGCCGGTCCGCCCGGCGCCGTTCGCACCGGCACCGCCGCTGCCCGGCAACGACATGCCCGCCCAGCTCGATCTCAAGAGCGCCGCAAGGTTCGAGCTGGCGCTCGGCACGCCGACCGAATGGTTCCGCCCGGCGGACTTCAAGCCATCAGCCGCTCCGGCCTTTCAGGCCAAAGCCGGCTGGCCGGTGGTGCTGGCGCTGACCAACCGCGGCCCGATCGCCAGCGTGTTTCATCTGCACGGCCATCACTTCCGTCTGCTCGACCGGCTCGACGACGGCTGGAAGCCGTTCTGGCTCGACACGCTCGCGATTGAGCCGGGCCAGACCCAGCGCATCGCCTTCCTCGCTGAATATCCCGGCCGCTATTTGATCGAGCAGGTCGCGACCGACTGGGCCGCGCCGCGGCTGGTCCGATGGTACAGTGTCCAATAACAAGAAGAGGAAACGTCCATGAGCCAGACAGTTGCGGCGATCCGCGGAGTTCGAGCGCGAAGCGTCGTGGTGCCGCTCAAGCGCCCTGTGAAGAACGCCTTCGGAGTGATCGATTCAGGCCCACTGGTTCTGATCGATATCGAGACCGACCAAGGCGTTACCGGCCGCACCTACATCTTCGCCTACAGCAAGCTCACGCTTAAGCCTCTTGCCTATCTGATCGAGGAGATCGGCCGCGAGCTCATCGGCAAGCCGGTCGCGCCATTCGACCTGATGAAGGCGATGGACGCCAAGTTTCGGCTGCTCGGCTGGCAGGGCCTCGTCGGCATGGCGGTATCCGGACTTGACATGGCCTATTGGGACGCGCTCGGCCAGCTCGCCGGCCGGCCGCTGGTCGAACTGCTTGGCGGCTCGGCGAAGCCGATCGAGGCCTATGACAGCTACGGCGTGGTCGATCCCGTCGCCGATGAGCGCGCGCTGCGCCGTTCGCTCGACCAGGGTTTTCGCGGCATCAAGATCAAGGGTGGCGACGGTGATGCCGCCAATGACGAGCGCGTCGTGAAGGGCGTGCGCGCCCTGCTCGGCCCCGACATCGCACTGATGATCGACTTCAACCAGTCGCTCGATCCGGCGGAGGCGACCCGCCGCATCGCCCGCCTTGCGCCCTACGATTTGCACTGGATCGAGGAGCCGGTGCCGCAGGAGAGCCTGTCCGGCCACGCAAAAGTCCGCGAGACCTCGCCGACGCCGATCCAGGCCGGCGAGAACTGGTGGTTTCCGCGCGGCTTTGCCGAAGCGATCGCGGCCGGCGCATCCGACTTCATCATGCCCGACGTGATGAAGGTCGGCGGCGTCACCGGCTGGATGCAAGTCGCGGGACAAGCCGATGCCGCCTCGATCCCGATGTCGAGCCATCTGTTCGCGGAGGTCAGCGCGCATCTGCTCGCGGTGACGCCGACCGCGCACTGGCTCGAATTCCTCGACTTCGCCGGCTCCATCCTCACAAGGCCCGCCGAAATCGTCGACGGCGCGGTGACTGCCCGCGGCCCCGGGCTCGGGATCGAATGGAACGAGCCGGCGGTCGCGAAGTATCTCGTGACCTAGCGGCGATCCTGGCTGGTGAGCGCGCGCTTCACCTTTGCGACGCATTCATGTAGGTCGATCCGAAATCGGAGCGCCCAATGTCGACCAATAGCAAGCTGACGCTCAAATTCCGTTGCCCGACGGAGCTCGACGGACTGATACCGGCCCCCATACCGGCGGCGCAGGGCGTTCCCGACTGGCTCAAGGCGATGCCGGCGACGGCCTTCTCTTCGATCAACCTGCACGACGAGGACACCATCAAGCGCTGCCCGCCGTTCGTGGATGCGATGACCTGCGGGTTCTTGCTGCCGCTGGTTTGCGATCTCAAGGTCGAGGACGGCGAAATCACCTGGGACCAGGACCTGCCGCCGGGAGGCACGCCGGAATTTCCACGCTCACCGATCGGCTTCCACGACCCGGGTCAGGTCACCGGCACCCCGCTGTTTGAAGAGGGCCGCTTCTTTCTCAAATTCCACAATTTGTGGACAGTCGAAGCCCCGGAAGGCTACGCGATCTACTTCACCCATCCCGTCAACCGCTTCGACCTGCCATTCACCACACTCAGCGGCCTGGTCAATTCCGACCTCTATGCCGACAATTGGGTGCACTTTCCGGCGTACTGGCACGACAGGAATTTCAGAGGCGTCCTCCCCAAGGGGACTCCGATCGCGCAATGTATTCCCGTCAAGCGAGACGACTGGACCGCGCAGACATCGCCGTTCACCGCGGAAGACGCCAAGCGGGTCGGCGAACTCCGCACCGAGCTCAAACGGCAGCCGAACCTCTACCGGAGAAACTTCAGGGCGTAAGGCAAGGCGGAATGTCGTCCGCCGCGCTCAATCTCAGTCCCCACCGAGGAACTTCGCAGCGGCGCTCTGGGAGAAGAAGAAGCGGCCGTGAGATCCCGAGGCCATCACGAATGCCGCGCGTCCAAATAGCTGGGGCTGACCGCGCATCACCGAGCGCAGCGCTGCCTCGGCAGCATCGCGCTCACCCTGCTCAAAAAGGCAAGTGGCAAGGTGGGCGCGGGTCGAGCGATCATCCGGGTATTGCGCGAGCACGCGGCGGAACGCATCCGCGGCTGCGGCGTAGTCGCCACGGAGGATCAGGACCCGCCCGAGCTGGTTGAGAACGTCGGGGCGTCCCGGCGCAGCATCACGTGCCGCCGTCAGGACGCTTGCAGCCCGCGCGATGTCATTGGTCTCTTGCAACAGGCGCCCGAGATCGAGCTTCAGGTCGACGCTCTCAGGGGCCAGCGCCAGACCGGCCTCGATCGTGCTGATGGCCTCGTCGTGTTGACCGGCCTTGGCAAGCTGCCCGGCGAGTTCCTGAAAGGACGGAAAATATGGCGGGCGGCGCGCCGCCGTGCGCCGAAGCTGCGCGATGCCGTCGGTGACGCGGCCGGCGCCGCACAGCAGCGCGCCGAGCAAAGTCTCGACCTCTCCATCGTCGCCGCGGCGCGCAACGCGCTCGAGCGCCGCGATCGCCTCGCCTCCCCGGTTCTGCCCCATCAGGGCATGCGCCAGAAGAAGCGCGGCATGTCTGTCCGTGCGGTTTGATTTGAGGATGTTCGTCGCAATCTGCTCGGCCTGAGCAAACTGCTGCGCCCGCAACGCCAAGACGCCTTGTTGCAGCGCCTGAGCGAGGAAATTGTTTTGCCTGCCACTCACGAGCGAGATTCACGGTGCCGAAGGAATATCCTGCGCGTTTAGCCCGCATCTTTCGACGCGTCCACCAAAAGTATCGTAAGACGGACGAGGCCCGGATGTCCGCATGCGTTGATCACGCGGACATCGTGCGCTTCGTCCCGCTACTCCCCGCCGGCGGCGATCCCGCCGGGGCTTGGTTGCAGCTTGCCGCGTACCTCTGCGGATGACGCTTGGTCGTCCATCGCCTCCGGCCGCAACGCCTCCAGCGGACGCTTGCGGGTCTCGATGCCGAGCGCCGCAACCGCGATCGCCTGCACCACGAGGAGCCCGGCCACCACAGAAACAGCGCCGGTGACGCCGAACCTCGTGAACAGTTCGACCACGATGAACGGCGTCACGATCGACATCAGGCGACCGGCGGTGTTGCAGATGCCGGATCCGCGCATCCTGAGCTCGGTCGGGAACAGTTCGGGGATGTAGAGCCCCCAGGCCAGCGCCAGCATCACCGCCACGGTGAAGACGAGGAGGAAGCCGATCACGACGAAGGCGACGGGGTTGATGAACATCGGATAGATCAGCCCGAGCCCGGCCGCCGCGAGCGACAGCACGATCAGCGACGGCTTGCGGTCGATCTTCTCGCCGATCCACATGCCCGACAGCGTGCCGAGCGGGCTGCCGAGCGTCATCAGCATGGTGTAACCGAGAGATGACGACAGGTTGATGCCCTGCTTTACGAAGAAGGTCGGGATCCAGGCGATGAAGCCGTAGACCGCGGTGTTGAGCCCGATCAGGATCAAGCAGCCGACGATGGTCCGCGCGATCAACGCGCGCGAGAACAGGCGCGTGAAGCGAACGTCCGGCTGCACCGGGGCCGGCCGATAGGCCGGGGTCGGCAGGGTCCTGCCCTTGCCGACCTCCTGCTCGATCGCCGCCAGCACCGCCTCCGCCTCAGCGCTCTTGCCCTGCGTCTCGAGCCAGCGTGGCGATTCCGGCAGCGAGCGCCGCAGGAACCAGACGATCATCGCGCCGACGCCGCACAGCGCGAACATCCAGCGCCAGCCGAGATGCGGAATGACGACCCAGCCGACCAGCGTCGCGACGAACAGCGCACCATTGGTGCAGGTCGCGAGCGCCGCGCCCCAGCGGCCGCGCTGCTGCGGCGGGATGAATTCGCTGAGCACGACATAGCCGACGACGATCTCGGCGCCGAGCCCGAGGCCCATCACGAAGCGGGCCCCGATCAGCCAATTCATCGACGGCGCGAGCGTTGCCGCCAGCGCGCTGAGGCCGAAGATCAGGAGATTGGCCTGGTAAGCGAACTTGCGGCCGAAGCGGTCGCCGGCGACGCCCGCCAGCCAGGCGCCGATCAGCATCCCGACAAAGGTCGCCGAGATGAAGCGCGCATTCTGGGCGAGGTCCGAATAGCCGGACTGAACCAGTGCGCCGAGAATGCTGCCGGCGAGGAATATCTCGAAGCCGTCGACGAACAGTCCGGCTCCGATCAGCGCGAAGATCCGGTAGTGAAACCTTGAGATCGGCAATCTGTCGAGCCGGCCCCCCGCGTTAGCGCCCTTGGTCACTTCAGCCTCCCTGATTTTGATTTTGTTCTGATCGTTGTCTGCGCCGATTTTTGTGCCGGGGCTATCCGGTCGAGACGCGCGCCTCCTCGTCTGCGCTTGCATGCGCGGCTTGCGGCCGCGGCAGGCCGAGATTCTCGCGCAACGTGTCACCCTGATACTCGCGCTGGAACAGGCCGCGGCGTTGCAGCTCGGGCACCACGAGGCGCACGAAGTCCTGGTAGGTGCCGGGCACATGGGTGGCGGCGACGACAAAGCCGTCGCAGCCGCCTTCGCAGAACCAGCGCTCCATCTGATCGGCGACCGCCTTGGGCGAGCCGACGAAGGTCGGCAGCTCGGCGAGTGTTCCGCGCCCGCTGAACTGGACGAAGTCCCGCGGCGTCGGATTGGGCTTGCCGCTGAGATTCATCACGCGGTCGCGGATTGCCTGCAACCCGCTGATCGAGGCCAGCTCATCCGACGTGAACGGCTCGTCCATCGGCTTGGCCGCGAAATCGTAGTTCAGCACCTCCGACAACAGCGTCAGCGCATCGATCGGCTTGGCGAGCCGGCTGATCACCGTGAACTTATCCTCGGCCTCGGCCTGGGTCTCGGCGACGACAGGATAGACCGCCGGCGCGATGCTGATGTCCCTGCCCGTCTTGGCCAGCGTTCCCTTGAGGTCGGCATATTGCTTCTTGGCAAGGTCGAGATTGGGATAGATCACGAAGATCAGTTCGCCCCAGCGCGCCGCGAAGGTCTTGCCGCGGCCGCTCTGGCCGGCCTGGATGATCACCGGATGGCCCTGCGGCGAGCGCGGCACCGTGAACGGGCCGCGCGAGCGGAAGAACTGCCCGTGATGGTCAAGCCGGTGCACCTTGGCCGGGTCGGCGAACAGCCCGCTCTCGCGGTCGAAGCTGACGGCGCCGTCCTCCCAGCTGTTCCAGTGACCGAGCACGACCTCCATGAACTCGTCGGCGCGGTCATAGCGCAGATCGTGGCTGAGATGCTGCGAGGCGCCGAAATTCGCCGCCTCGGAGTCGTTCAGCGATGTCACCACGTTCCAGGCGGCGCGGCCGTTCAGCAGCAGGTCCATCGTTGCGAACACCCGCGCGACGTGGAACGGCTCGTAATAGGTGGTCGAATAGGTCACGCCGATGCCGAGCCGCTCGGTCGCCAATCCCATCGTGAGCGCGACCGAGACCGGATCGAGCTTCGCCGCGCGCACGCCGTGGCGGATGGTCTCGCGGAAATCGTCGCCGAAGCGATCGGGGATCGCGAGCCGGTCGTCGAAGAAGGCGAGATGGAACTTGCCGTGCTCCAGCGTGCGCCCGATCTCCTGATAATAGTCGCGCGAGAACCAGTTCGGCTTCGAGTCCGGATGGCGCCAGGAGGCGGGATAGTTCGAGCAATTCTGGGCCTGCAGGAAGCCGATCAATTTCATCTGCCTGGTCATGGCGTGGTTCCTTCGTGGCCGCGGGAGAATTGGCTCATGTCAGATCACCCCGTCGCTGCGCAGCGCGGCGAGCGCAGCCGCGGTTGCGCCGGCAAGCGAGGTCAGAACTTCGTCGGTGTGCGCGCCGAGCGCGACGCCGGCATGCCTGAACTGCGGCGGCGTGCGCGACATCTTGGGGATCGCGCTCGGCACCGCGATCGGCCCGGCGCGCGAGGGCACCTCGGCGATGTTGCCGCGGGCGCGGTATTGCGGGTCGGCGAAGATGTCCGCAATGCTGTAGATGGGACCGCAGGGCACGTCGTAGCGCTCGCACTCGGCAAGCGCCGTCTCCAGCGGCATGGAGCCGATCCAGTCGGCGACCATCCCGTTGACCTCCTCGCGCCGCGCCAAGCGCCCGGCCATGGCCGCATAGCGCGGGTCGGTCGCGAGATCCGGCCGCCGCATCGCCTGCGCCAGCCGCTCGAACATCTTGTCGCTCGAACAGGCCAGTGCCACCCATTTGCCGTCGGCGGTCTGGTAATGGCTGTGCGGCACGACATTGACCGTGTCGGCGCCGAGGCGTTCGCGGACGAAGCCGGTCTTGGCGAACACGGTCGCCATTTCATCAAGCAGCCGAAACACCGATTCATAGAGCCCGATATCGACCACCTGCCCGTGTCCGGTGGCTTCGGCATGGCGCAGCGCCAGCAGCACGCCGAGCGCACCCCATAGCCCGGAAATATAATCGGCGAGCGAGGTCGATCCCGGCATCACCGGCGCCCGCCCCGCCTCGCCGGCAAGGTAGGCGAGCCCACTGAAGCCGTGCGCGATCCGGGCAAAGCCGGGCTTGTCGCGCAGCGGGCCGTCCTGCCCATAGGCGCTGACGCGCAGCATCACGAGTTTTGGGTTGATCTCGCGTAGCGCCTCGAAGCCGAGCCCCCATTTCTCCAACGTGCCCGGCCGGAAGTTCTCAAGCACCACGTCGGATTGCCGGACCAGCTCGCGAAACAGCGCGGCGCTCCGCTCGCTGCGCAGATCGAGCGTCACCGACTTCTTGTTGCGGGCTTCGCTGAGCCAGACATAGGTGTCGCCGCAGTCGCTCGGCGTTCCGAACCGGCGCAAGGGATCGCCGACACCTGGCTGCTCGATCTTGATCACCTCGGCGCCGAAATCGGACAGCACCGTCCCGCAGAACGGCGCCGCCACGAAGGTCGCGATGTCGAGCACGCGAATTCCGGCAAGCGGTGGCTCATGCGACATCGCGCGCTCCTGCCCTGCCCGCCGCCTGAATTGCGTCGTGGCGGTCGATGATCGCCTGCGCGCGCTTGAGCACCGCAAGATCGATCAGCACGCCGTCCTGCCCGAAGGCGCCGTCGCCGCCGGCGCTGGCGGATTGAATCCTGGCCGTGATCTCGCGCGCCCAGCCGATCTCACGCGCGGTCGGCGAGAACACCTCGTTGGCGCTCTCGAGCTGCGAGGGATGGATCGCCCATTTGCCCTCGAAACCGAGCGCGGCCGCCCGCGCCGCACTGGCGCGAAAGCCTGCGGCATCGCCGAAATTGGCATAGGGGCCGTCGATCGCACGCAGGCCGTGGGCGCGGCAGGCATTGGCGATCCGGGCGAGCGCGAAGTGCCACTGGTCGTTCCAGTGCACGCGGCGCGCGCCGCCCTCGTCCGCATCGGTGAGCACGGCATAGCGCGGATCGGAGGCGCCGATAATCTCGCCGCAGGTGCGCAGGTCGATCGAGTAATCGCCGATGCCGAAGATCACAGCCTCTAACCGCTCCGACGCCTGCACGATGTCCTCGACATTGGCGAGCCCAAGCGTGGCCTCGATCAAGATCTCGATGCCCAGCGGCCTTGCGCGCGGGAACTCGCGCTCGAGCCCTGTCAGCAGCGCATCGACGAAACGGACGTCGAATGCGGTGCCGACCTTCGGCACCATGACGAGGTCGAGGCGCGGCGCGCGGCTGACGATCTCGATGATGTCGCGATGCGCCCATTCGGTGTCGAGGCCGTTGATCCGCACCGCCAGCGTCTTGTTGCCCCAGTCGATCCGGTTCAGCGCCTCGATCGCGATCTCGCGCGCCTCGGGTTTTCGCGGCGGCGCAACCGCGTCCTCCAGATCGAGGAAGATGAAATCGGCGGCGCTACTCGCGGCGCGTTCGAAGAAATGGGTCGAGGTCGCGGGAACCGCGAGTTCGGAACGCTGGACGCGGCGGGTGCGCGGCTTGGTGACGGTGAAGGACATAAAGCATCTTTTCTGCATCGCGCCGCAGGATCGTCTCCCGCGGCCAACACAATCATGCTAGATGTCCGGAACTGATCTTTCCAACGAGATTATCTTAAGAATTGTTCAGTTGTTCGGGACAATCCCTCGCAAGGCAAAACGATGTCGCAGATCAATTTCAAGCTGCTGCACATGTTCATCGCGGTCGCCGAGAACAAGAGCTTTCGCCAGGCCTCCGAGCAGCTCAACCGTTCGCAATCCGCGGTCAGCATGCAGATCAAGCTGCTGGAGGACCAGGTCGGCGCCGCCCTGTTTCATCGCACCACGCGGCGCGTCGAGCTGACCGCCGAGGGACTGCAATTGCTGACGCATGCCCGGCGCGCGCTCGGCGAATGGGAGAACGGCCTGCGCGAGATCCGCGAGGTCATCGACATCCAGCGCGGCACGCTGTCGCTGGCCTGCGTTCCCACCATTGCCGCGACGATCCTGCCGCAGGCGCTCCATGCCTTCCAGGCGAGCTATCCCGGCATCAACATCAATCTGCGGGAGCTTGCGGCCGAGGACATGCTGGACTGCCTGCGCCGCCGCGAGGCGGATTTCGGCATCGGACCGGAGATGGACGGCTCGACCGAGTTTCAGTTTGCGCCGCTGTTCAACGACCCGATCTATGCGCTGGCGACCAAGGCGTTTCCGTTTCGCAAGCGCAGCGTGGTCGACCTGACCGAGCTGTCCGCCTACCCGATCCTGCTCAACTCAAAATCGGCGGCGCTGCGCTCGATGCTGGAGCGCGCGCTCGCCACGCGCAATCTGCAGATGAAGATCAAGTTCGAGGTCGAGCACAGCTACACGCTGGCCGCGCTGGCCGGCGCCGGCCTCGGCGTCGGCATCCTGCCGAAGGTCGCCTTGCCGCGGCCGGTCAGGAAGACGATGCAGGCGCTGCCGATCGTCAATCCGACGCTGGAGCGCACGGTCTGCATCGTCTCGCTGCGCGGACAATCGTTCTCGCCGGCCGCCGGCGCGCTGACATCAGTGATCCACAAATTCCTCAAGCCGCGGCCTTAGGTCCGCCGGGTCAATCCGCAGAACGCGCCGCCAAAATAGATCAGCGGCGTCTCCCCCTCCCGCAGATGCATCGCGCGGACCGCGCCGACGAAAATCGAATGCGTGTCGTGCGCATGTTCGTCGATCAGCTCGCAGTCGAGCCCGATTAGCGCACCCTTTAGGATCGGCGCGCCCGTGGCAAGCGATAGCCAGCCGTCGGCGTCGGAAAAGCGATCGTCCCGCTCGATGCCGCGGCGGCCGGCGAACACGTTGGCCAGCTCGGCCTGGTCGGCGTGCAGCATGTTGACGCCGAACGCGGCGGTGCGCCGGATCAGGCCATGCGCGCTCGCCGAACGGTTGACGCAGGCGATCAGCCGCGGTGGCGTGTCCGACAGCGAACAGACCGACGTCGCCGTCATGCCCGTTCTGTCGCCAGGCCCGCCCGCCGACAGGATCGTCACCGCGCCGGCGTGGTGGCGCATCGCCGCGCGATAGGACGCGGGGGCGACGTCGTGGTGGAGCGCGCCGGCGGTCCGTGCGGCGGTAGAGAGCTGGCTGCTCGGTGCGATCATCTGACTGTTCCGCGCAAGTGACAAGGATGCCGATCCTATAGGTCAGCCGAACCGATCGCGGAAACGCAAATATCTAACGAGTTGTTCAGTTCAGCCGATCAATGCCAATCACGCTCATGGGAGAGGTCCCGCAATCTCCAGTTCGCCCTGGGCAATAAAACGTAACGTGCCGCTCGCCCGGAACTATTTCAGTGTGGCCGAGCCAGATGCGGATAGGTCAATGAAGAACCTTCAGATGCCTCGAACCTCAATCATCATTTTCTGCCTTTCGGGCCTCGTCCTGTCGATGTCCGCAACCGGCATGGCCGAGGCGAGAGGCAGCTTCCACCCGAATTGCCGCGTCCCAAGGATCAGCCTCTGTCCGGGTTGCACGGCCGCCGTTAAGATTATCGTGCTGCAGAATCACGAGTGCCGGATCAACTATGGTTCGTTGGGTCCCATGCACTCCGAAGCTGGAGCGAACTTTGCCGTCCATCAAACGGCAGACTAGATGAACTCATTGCACAAGCGCCCTGGCCTTCACCGGAGGAGTACCGTCCAACTCGGCAATCCGGCGTTCAATCACACCGATCACGTATTTCGAGAACGGCCCGAAGTGCAAGTACAGCGCCATCAGCATCACGATGTAGCGCAGCGCGCCTGGATTGGACTTGGCGACCTCGACAAAGACCTTCCAGAACGGCTCGCGAACCTCCGGCAGGGCACTTATGATCTTGTGTACGCCTTCGATGCCGCCAAGCCTCTTGCGCATGTCGCCATCCGGCAGGTCGCGGCGCCGGTCCGACCGGTCGAGCATGGCGGCAAGCCGCGACAGCCGTCCTGCATATCCCGTCGGGCTGTATACGTGCCCGAGCACGGCCTTGTAATCCGTGAGGATGTCACGAAGCGGACGTTTGGTGTCGAAATTGCAGCCCAGCGTGCATTGGTCGCCTGCCTGCTCGACCTTCATGAGATCATGGCCCTCGTGCAGTCGGCCTTCCTGGGCCAGCCGCCGCGTCAGCTGTGTGCCAGGCAGCGCATAGAGCAGTCCAACCATGCAGACGGGAATGCTCGCCTCCTCGATGAAGTCGATCATCGCCTGTGCCATCGAGACCTTCTCGGTATCGAACCCGACGATGAAACCCGCGGTGACGAACATGCCATAGTCATAGATCTTGTGAACGCTCTCGGCGATGTTGCGCCTGGTGTTCTGCTTTTTCTTCATCTGCACGAGGGTCTCTGGATCCGGACTCTCAATGCCGACAAAAATGCCGAAGAAGTTGGCGTCCTTCATTGCCTGCAGCAGTTCGCTGTCGTCAGCGATATTGATCGAGGCTTCGGTCGAGAATTCGAACGGATAGTCCCGCTCTTCCAGCCAGGCCTTGAGCCGCGGCAGCAAGACTCGGAGATTTTTCTTGTTGCCGATGAAATTGTCGTCGACGAAATCGACATGCCCTCGATAACCATGATCGTAGAGCGCTTGCAGCTCGGCGAGGATCTGATCGGGGGTTTTGGTACGCGGCACGCGCCCGTACAGCTCGATAATGTCGCAGAACTCGCAGGTAAACGGGCAGCCGCGCGAATACTGCACGCCAATGAAGAGATAATGCTCGAACTTGATCAGATCGTAGCGGGGCATCGGGCTTAGCGTGACGTCGATCTTGAATTTCTCGGCGGTGAACACGCCCTTGCGCTCACCGCGTTCCCAAGCGGCGATGAATTCCTCGATGATGTGCTCGGCCTCGCCGATCACCTGGAAGTCCGCATCCGCGTAGAGGTGCGGGCTGGAGGAGACGTCGGGCCCGCCGACACATACCGGCTTGCCGTGCCGGTGGGCGAGATCGATCAGGTGGAGAAAATCAGGCTGCTGGTTGAGCATACCGCCGATCATGACGAGATCGGCCCAGTCGAGGTCCGCGTCGGTCGAAGGCTCGGTGTTACGGTTGACGAGGCGAATCTCCCAGTGCTTCGGCAGCATGGCGGCCACGGTGATCAGTCCGAGTGGCGCCGCCGGATACTTCGCGCCGACGAGTTCGCAAGCCTCCGTATAGTTCCAGAAAGAATCCGGAACGAACTTCGGATAGATCATGAGGACGCGGCAGGGACTCGTCATGTTGCTCCGGTCCGTACCACAAAACCTCAAGGCTCAAGGGTACATTCGCTGGTCGATACAGGCATTAAGTGCTCAAAAGGTGGCGGATAGCCAGACGATATTTCGTCTTGCCGCGAGCCCGGTCCTATCCCCGGGCCTGCCGCGGTCAGCTATTCCGGTCAAAAATCACTCACGCGCCGGCCCGCGCGTCCAGCGATAGCGCACGCCCGGCTCCCTCTCCTCGTTGCCGCTGCCGTCGGTCTCCTCAACCGCGACAAAACCGCGCGTCTCGTAGAAGCGGCGCGCGCGGGCGTTGCGTTGAAACGTCCAGAGCTGCAGCCGGTCCGCGTCTTGCCTTGCGATCTCGAGCAGCGCGCCGCCGATGCCGCGGCCCTGCGCGTCCGGCAGCACATAGAGCTGCTCTATCCAGTCGTCATGAAACGCAATCACGCCCCGCATCGCCGCGCCGTCGAACGCCCCCCATAGCGTGCAGGTCGCAAACATCCGCTCGCGGTAGAACCAGCGATCTTCGTCGGGCGTGTGCAGGCCGGCGAGCCACGGCAGCACCTGATCGAACGCCGTGCGATGCACGCGCGCGGCGGCATCCATGTCGGCCAGCGTGAGCCGCCTAATACTCAATCCCGAATTCGTCATAGAGGCGGCGGAACACGGCGGGCAGCACTTCGGTGAGATCCTCCGCGATCAGGCCGGGGCCCGCCTCGCTCGCGCTCTCGCCGTGCATCCAGACGCCGATGCTGGCGGCCTCGAAGGCCGCGACACCCTGCGCCAGGAAACCCGCGATGATGCCTGACAGCACGTCGCCGGCGCCGGCGGTGGCGAGCCACGGCGGCGCGTTGGCGGCGACGGTGGCGCGGCCGTCGGGAGACGCGATCACTGTGTCGGCGCCTTTCAGCAAGACCACCGCGCCGGAGCGCTCGGCCGCCGCGCGCACGCGCTCGAGCTTGGAACGGCCGGGATGCTTGTTGGAAATATCGCTGAACAGCCGCGGAAACTCGCCCTCATGCGGCGTCAGCACCACCTGCTGCCCGTCGCTTGCCTTGATCGCCTCGAACAGCCGGTCCGGCGCGCCGGCAAAGCTGGTCAGCGCGTCGGCGTCGAGCACCAGATGCCGCTGCGCCGACAGCGCGGTGTGGACGAAGTCACGGGTCCGCGCGCTGACCCCGGCGCCGGGACCGATCACGCAGGCATTGAGGCGCTTGTCGCCGAGCAGTTCGGCGAACTGGATCGGGTTGTCGACCGCGCGCACCATCACCGCGGTCAGCGCCGCCGCATTGACGGCAAGCGCATCGCGCGGCGAGGCCAGCGTCACGAGGCCGGCGCCGGCGCGTAAGGCCGCGCGCGCGGCGAGCCGTGCCGCCCCGGTCGAGGCGAGGTCGCCCGAGACCACGACGGCATGCCCCCGCGCGTATTTGTGGCCGTCGATCCGCGGCACCGGAAACGACCAGCGCCAGGCCTCCGGCAAGTTCTCCGCGGTCAGCGGCTTGATCTCGTCGAGCACCTGCGCGGCGATGCCGATGTCGGCAACGCGCACCCGGCCGCAATACATCCGGCCCGGCAGCAACAGATGCGCGGGCTTCTTGCGGAAGAACGTGACGGTCTCGGTGGCCTGCACGGCCGCGCCCATCACGGCGCCCGATGTGCCGTTGATGCCGCTCGGCAGGTCGACCGCCAGCACCGGCGTACCGTTGGCATTGATCGCCGCGATCATCTCCAGCGGATCGCCCTTCACCGGCCGGTTGAGGCCGGCACCGAACAGCGCATCGATGATCAGCGCCGGCTTGCCGAGTGCCTGCGGGTTGAACGGCAGCACCGGATATTTCCAACCCTTCGCCGCCAGCGCCGCGTCGCCCTGCAGGCTGTCGCGCTCGCAGAGCAGGATCACCGAGACCTCGCGGCCGCGCGCGGCAAGCTCCGCGGCCGCAACGAAGCCGTCGCCGCCATTGTTGCCGCGGCCGGCGACCACCACGATCGGCCCCTCCTCGACGAGGTCCATCGCGGCTTCCGCGACGGCCTGACCGGCGCTCATCATCAGAGCGAAGCCCGGCGTTCCGGCTGCGATGGTCAGCCGGTCGGCGCGTTCCATCTCGGTGGTGGTCAGAACGTCCATGCCGAATCCTCAATCGCTTCGCCTTTTCGAGAGGCAATTCCTGTGACGTTCGCGGGGTTTCCACTGGCCGACTGCATACGGATTGATCTATTTGCCTATTTGTTAGGCTTGGATATCATAGCCCATGTGGTTCGATATCAGCCGATTGCCTGTTAAAAGGCTGATAACATTCCGAAATCGGGGACCTTAACAACTTGGCATAGACCCTGCTTTTGAGGAAGCCGCGCGCAAGGCCGCTCCATGCGACCATTGCGCGTGTTTCCGGCCACCGGCCGGAAGCCTTAAGACCAACCAGACTGCGCCCCACGCGCATCGAATTCGACCCTGCAATCTGCAATGCCCGGGAGGCGCTCAGTGAAGAAGATTGAAGCCATCATCAAGCCCTTCAAGCTCGACGAGGTGAAAGAAGCGCTCCAGGAAGTCGGACTGCAAGGCATCACCGTCACCGAGGCCAAGGGATTTGGCCGCCAGAAGGGCCATGCCGAACTCTATCGCGGTGCGGAATACATCGTCGACTTCCTGCCCAAGGTGAAGATCGAGATCGTGATCGGCGACGACCTGGTCGAGAAGGCGATCGACGCGATCCGCCGCGCGGCGCAGACCGGCCGGATCGGCGACGGCAAGATCTTCGTCTCCAACATCGAGGAAGCCATCCGCATCCGGACCGGCGAATCCGGGCTGGACGCTATTTAAGGGCGGTGCTATCCGGAATTTCTGACGGCAAAAGAGAAAAAAGGCTGCTTCGGCAGCCTGATTTCGTTTGTGCAGTCACACGAACTCGCCAAAAGCGGGAATAACGTCGCTCTCCGCTGGAAACCGACCCGCACATCCATAAGGGGTATTCATGAAGACCGCCAAAGACGTCCTGAAATCGATCAAGGACAACGACGTCAAATACGTCGACCTGCGCTTCACCGATCCGCGCGGCAAGTGGCAGCACGTCACCTTCGACGTCAGCATGATCGACGATGACATCTTCGCCGAGGGAACGATGTTCGACGGCTCGTCGATCGCCGGCTGGAAGGCGATCAATGAATCCGACATGTGCCTGATGCCCGACCCGGTCACCGCGACGATCGACCCGTTCTTCGCCGAGACCACCATGGTCATCACCTGCGACGTGCTCGAGCCGACCACCGGCGAGCCCTACAACCGCGACCCCCGCGGCATCGCCAAGAAGGCCGAGGCGATGGTGAAGTCGATGGGCGTGGGCGACACCGTGTTCGTCGGCCCCGAGGCCGAGTTCTTCGTGTTCGACGACGTGCGCTATTCGGCCGAACCCTACAACACCGGCTTCCGCCTCGACTCCTCCGAGCTGCCGATCAACTCGGCGACCGAATATGAGGGCGGCAACCTCGGCCACCGCATCCGCACCAAGGCCGGCTACTTCCCGGTGCCGCCGCAGGACTCGGTGCAGGACATGCGCTCCGAGATGCTCGGCGCGATGGCCAAGATGGGCGTCAAGGTCGAGAAGCATCACCACGAAGTCGCTTCCGCCCAGCACGAGCTCGGCATGAAGTTCGACACGCTGACGCTGATGGCCGACCATATGCAGATCTACAAGTACTGCATCCACCAGGTCGCCCACATCTACGGCAAAACCGCTACCTTCATGCCGAAGCCGGTCTATGGCGACAACGGCTCGGGCATGCACGTCCACCAGTCGATCTGGAAGGACGGCAAGCCAACCTTCGCCGGCAACAAATACGCCGACCTGTCGGAGACCTGCCTGCACTACATCGGCGGCGTCATCAAGCACGCCAAGGCGATCAACGCCTTCACCAACCCGTCGACCAACTCCTACAAACGTCTGGTCCCGGGCTATGAAGCCCCCGTGCTGCTCGCCTATTCCGCGCGCAACCGCTCGGCGGCCTGCCGCATCCCCTACACGGCGAACCCGAAGGCCAAGCGCGTCGAGGTGCGTTTCCCCGACCCGATGGCCAACCCCTATCTCGGCTTCGCCGCGATGCTGATGGCCGGTCTTGACGGCATCAAGAACAAGATCGATCCGGGTCCGGCGATGGACAAGGACCTCTACGATCTGCCGAAGGAAGAGCTGAAGCAGATCCCGACCGTCTGCGGCTCGCTGCGCGAGGCGCTCGAGAGCCTCGACAAGGACCGCGCGTTCCTCAAGAACGGCGGCGTGTTCGACGACGACTTCATCGACGCCTATATCGAGCTGAAGATGACCGAGGTCGCGCGTTTCGAAATGACCCCGCACCCGGTCGAATTCGAGATGTACTACTCGCTGTAAGTTTTTACGGCACCGACGAAATGCGAAAGGCGCTTCCACCGGAAGCGCCTTTTGTTTGTGTGCCGAGTATGAACGACAGCTTGGAGGTGGAAGTCCTCTACCCAGCCTGATGGCGGCGAAGGGTTAGCGAAGCGCAAGGGCATCATCGCGAGGTGGGGTCTGAAGAAAGCGTGGAGCAAAGCCGCGGCCCGATGGACAAGAACCGGATAACGAGGCCTACCCGGCCGGACGAGCGAGCAAACGGTCGCGAAGTCCAAGGTCATCAAGGGTCGGGGTGGTAAATCCGGCGGGCGTGCGGCGAAGGCGGTCGGTCTTACCTCGGGAGGTCTGCGCTGTGTCCCGGCAACGGGACTGAGGTCGTCGCAAGGCGGCCTGACCGCAGCGCAGAAGTCAGCCGAGGGCATAGTAGGCGGCAGCGCGCCGCCGAAGGCCCGAACGGTGGAAGTGGTTAGTAGAGCGGTCGATCTCGCGCGAGCCATGCGGCAGAAGAATCAGGTTGAGCTGAACTCGGACACCGGAGCGAAGGGTGAAGCCCAAAGCGCCGCCGTCCGAGAGACCGAAGCAAGCGCGGCGACGGCCAATCTTGAACGCCCGGCGGTCGCAGGGCTGTCGATGGAAGCAGTGGTCGAGCGTGAGAATCTGAAGAAAGCGTTGGCGCAAGTGAAGCGCAACAAGGGCGCGGCAGGCGTCGATGGGATGACCGTCAACGAACTGCCGGCCCACCTGAAAGAGCACTGGCTCACGATCCGAGCTCAACTGCTTGACGGCACCTACAAGCCGCAGCCGGTGCGGCGGGTCGAGATACCGAAGGCGTCGGGCGGCCTGCGGCCGCTCGGCATCCCGACGGTGCTCGACCGCGTCATCCAGCAGGCGGTGATGCAGGTGCTGCAGGCGGATTGGGATGGGACGTTCTCCGAGACGAGCTTCGGCTTCCGGCCGACCCGCTCGGCGCATCAGGCGGTGGAACGGGCGCAGGCGTATATCGCGTCCGGGCACGCCGTCGTCGTGGACATCGACTTGGAAAAGTTCTTCGACCGGGTCAACCACGACGTCCTGATGGGGCTGGTCGCCAAACGGGTGACTGACAAGCGCCTTCTGAAGCTCATCCGCGGATTCCTGAATGCGGGGGTGATGGAGGGAGGGGTGGTCAGCCCGACGGAAGAGGGCACGCCGCAAGGCGGTCCGCTCTCGCCGCTGTTGTCGAATCTGATGCTGGATGTGCTGGACAAGGAACTGGAGAAGCGCGGCCACCGCTTTGTGCGTTATGCCGATGACTGCAACATCTATGTGCGCAGTCAGCGAGCGGGCGAACGGGTGCTGGCCGGCATCGAGAAGTTCCTCGAAAAGCGCCTCAAGCTCAAGGTCAACAAGGCCAAGAGTGCGGTCGCCAAACCGAGCGTTCGCAAGTTCCTGGGCTTCAGCTTCACCGGCGGGACAGCACCGCGGCGGCGCATTGCGCCGCAGGCGCTCGCCCGCTTCAAGGCGAAAGTTCGGGAGCTGACACGGCGCACGCGCGGCCGAAGCCTTGCGCAGATTGTCAAGGAGTTGTCCGTCTATCTGATCGGATGGCGCGGCTACTTCGGCTTCTGCCAAACCCCGTCGATATTGCGCGACCTTGATCAATGGCTCAGGCGGCGGTTGCGCGCCATCGCCTGGAAGCAGTGGAAGCGCGGAATCACTCGTTTTGCCGAGCTGCGACGCCGCGGCGTCGGCCGGGATCGGGCGGCGCAAACCGCCGGAAGCCCACATGGCCCCTGGCGGCTCGCGAACAGTCCCGCACTCACCATCGCCATGCCAATCGCGTTCTTCAGTTCACTCGGCTTGGCTTCCGTCGCGGCGCTGCAGACCGCATAATCCACTGAACCGCCGGATACGGACCCGTATGTCCGGTGGTGTGGGAGGGGCGGAGCCGCGAGGCCCCCCCTATCCCGATTGCGGGGTGTCGCCGTCGCGCGCGATCCGTAGGATGGGTAGAGCGAAGCGAAACCCATCATCTCGAGGCTTGCACCGGCGCGATGGGTTTCGCTTCGCTCTACCCATCCTACGAAGGGCGGCTACACCTTCGCCTTGGCGAGCCGCCGTCCGCCGGCGTCGAGCGCGCCGAATTTGCCCGCGATCATGTCCGGCGTCGGGATCATCCCGCCGAGCGACCAGTTCGCCGGCTCGCCTTCCTCGATCTTGACCCAGACGTTGCGGCGGAAGTCCGGGTTGCCCTGCCCCTCGATCTCGACCATGAGATCGGTGACGCGCTCCAGCAGCGCCTGCTTCTGCGCGACATCGAAGATGCCGCGGACGGTGGAAATCGTGACGTAAGGCATGGTCTCTCTCCATTGCTGAGGGTGTGACAACGCAGCGAAGATGGACCGGCACGGCCAAATCAGGCAGTGGCCGATCGGACAGAGATCGGGCAATATCTGCCACCGCCGGATCGCGCTGATCGGCTAGCATGACGGCAAATTCCGGAGGTCCCATGAAGCTTGCGATCCTCGCGCTGGAAGGCTGCATGCAATCGGCGGTCGCCGGCATCGCCGACATCCTCACCCTCGCCAACCACGTGATGCAGCTGCGCGGCGGCAAGGCGCGCTTCAGCTGGCAGACGCTCTCGCTCGACGGCAAGGCGGTGCGCGCCGGCGGCGGCAAGTTGCTCGCCGTCGATGGTGCGGTGGGCGGGCGGACGGCGTGCGACGCGATCATCGTGCCAGGCAGCCTGGTCGATCATCTCACCGCCGAGCGCCTGCAACCGCAATATGACCGTGCCGGCGCCTGGCTGCGCCGGCAGCATGCCAGCGGCCGCTTGATCGGCGCGTTCTGCAGCGGCGTGCTGCTGCTCGCCAATGCCGGCCTGCTCGAGGGCCGCCGCGCCACCATCACCTGGTGGCTACAGAGCGAGCTTCGCCGCCGCCATCCCAAGGTCGATCTCGCCGGCGATGCCGTGATCACGCAGGCCGATCGCCTGGTCTGCGCCGCCGGCCCGATGTCGTGGGTCGATCTCCTGCTGCGGCTGATCGAGCTTGTCGAAGGCGCGGAGGTCGCAAAAATTTGCGCCGACTATGCGGTGATCGACACCGCGCAGCGCACCCAGGCGATCTTCATGCCGCTCGGCTACATGCTCGGCCAGGATCCGCTGCTGATCAAGGCGGACATGCTGGTGCGCCGCACCGGCAAGACCCCGATCACGGTGCGCGGCCTCGCACACGCGCTCGGCCTCAGCGAGCGCACGCTGAACCGCCGCTTCCGCGAACTGACCCACGAGCCTCCGCAGGCCTTTATCATGCGCCGCCGCGTCGAGCACGCCCGTACGCTGCTGGAGACCACGGCGCAGCCGATCAAGGCGATCGCCCGCGCCACCGGCTATGAGGACGAGAGCAGCTTTCGAAAAGCCTTCCGCAAGCTCACGCTGACATCGCCGCAGGCCTATCGCGCGCAGCGGTCGATGCGCGCGGCCTGATCGCAGGAAGCCCGGAAGACTACGGTCAGCAACGCTGACGAACCTGATGACGTGCTGCGAACCGCACACAAGGTTGTGTTTCCGGGATCGACAACGCCTGGGCTCGGGTGTTCACTGCCGGCAAGGACCCGAAAAGCGGCCTCCGATAAATCACGCATTCATTTTCTGCATGGGGAGAAACGAGATGTCTTTCGTCGCTCTACGAATGGCGGCGCTTTCGACCGCCATCACCATTCTCGCTGTCTGTGCTGGCGGCGCATTTGCCCAGAAGAAATACGACACCGGCGCAACCGATACTGAAATCAAGATCGGCAACATCATGCCCTATAGCGGGCCGGCATCCGCCTATGGCACCAGCGGCCGGGCCCAAGCGGCCTATTTCCGCAAGATCAACGCCGAGGGCGGCATCAACGGCCGCAAGATCAACTTCATCTCCTACGACGACAGCTACAGTCCGCCGAAGACAGTCGAGCAGGCGCGCAAGCTGGTCGAAGGCGACGAGGTCCTGCTGATCTTCGCCTCTCTCGGCACGGCATCCAACGGCGCGATTCAGAAGTACATGAACGTGAAGAAAGTACCGCAGCTGTTCATTCAGACCGGTGCCACCAAGTGGAACGATCCGCAGAACTTCCCGTGGACCATGGGCTGGCAGCCCAGCTATCAGAGCGAGGGACGGATCTACGCGAAGCACATATTGAAGGAAAAGCCGAACGGCAGGATCGCGGTCCTCTACCAGAACGACGATTATGGAAAGGACTATCTCAAGGGCCTGAAGGACGGCCTCGGCGACAAGGCGGCGTCGATGATCGTCATCGAGGATGCGTATGAGGTGGCCGAGCCGACCATCGACACGCACATCGTCAAGATGAAATCGATGAATGCCGATGTATTCGTCGACATAGCCACACCGAAATTCGCGGCGCAGGCCATCAAGAAGACGGCCGAGATCGGCTGGAAACCGCTGCACATCCTCAACTCGGTCGGCTCCTCCCTCGGCGCCGTGATCCAGCCTGCCGGCTTCGAGAACGCGCAGGGCATCATTTCGGTGGCCTACCTGATGGATCCGCTCGATCCGCAATGGAAGGACGACCCCGGCATGAAGGCGTTCGACGAATATCTCTCCAAATATTTCCCCGAGGGCAATCGGGCCGACGGCCTGATTATGACAGGGTACAATGCCGCCCAGACGCTGGTTCAGGTGTTGAAGCAGTGTGGCGACGATCTCACGCGCGCCAACGTGATGAAACAGGCCGCCAACCTGAAGGCCTTCCGGACCACCAACCTGCTTCCCGGCATCACGATGAACACCAGCCCGATCGATTTCGCGCCGATCAAGCAGATGCAGCTCAGACGACTCAAAGGCGAGCGATGGGAGCTGTTCGGGCCGATGCTCAGCGCGGAAGTGGGCGGTTAGCCGACCGTGGCCCCTCGCTGCACCGCCCGGACTGTCCGAGCGCTATCCGCGTCATTGCGAGGAGCGCAGCGACGAAGCAACGACGCTAATAGCTTTAGATCTGTAGGATGGGTAGAGCGCAGCAAAACCCATCACCCTCGCCCCTTGCACAGGCGATGGGTTTCGCTTCGCTCTACCCATCCTACGCGGGCCGAACTACACCCGGAACAGCTTCGCGTACTTCGCCTTGATCTCCTCGCTCTGCACCTGCACCTGGGCCGGATCGGCTTTCAGCATTTTCAGTTTGTCGAGCGGCACGTGCCCTGCCTTCTCCTTCACCTTGGCGTGAAACGAGCGGTGCGCGAATTCGTCGGCCAGCATCTGCTGGGTCTCGGCGCTGAAGAAATAGCTCTGGAACAGCCGCGCGGCATTCGGGTTCGGCGCGTTCTTGAAGATGCCGCTGGGGACGATGATCAGTGGCGCGCCTTCGGTTGGATAGACCACCTCGACCGGCTTGCCCTGATCCTTGGCCAGCACGAGGTTATAGTCGTTGCCGTCGGCCATCACCGCGCGCTCGCCGAGCAGGATCTTTTTCGGTGGATCGGCCGCCGACTGCACCTGCATCACCCGCTGCTGCGAAAGCTTCTCCAGATACGGCCAGCCGAGATCGCGCGCCAGCACGAAGGTTGCGGTCATGATCGCGCCAGAGTAGCTCGGGTGGCCCTTGACGATCTTGCCGCGCCACTTGGGATCGAGCAGGTCGGCGTAGCTCTTCGGCGCCTCCTCGCGCTTCACCTGGTCGGTGTTGTAGCCGATCACCTCGAACCAGGCGCAGGATGTCGCCGAGGTGCCGTCGGGATCGATCTGGTCGGCCGGAAAATGCCTGGCGACGTCTTCCGGGACATAGGCCGCGAGCCAGTCGTTCTTCTTCCAGTCGAGGTAATGCGCGGGATCGGTGGAATTGGCGACGTCGACGGCGTTGATGCCGCTGCCCTGCTCCTGCGCGATGCGCTGGAAGATGCGCTCCGCGCCGGAGCGCTCGACGCGGACGCTGATCCCGGGATATTTCTGCTCGAAGTCACGCGCGAGGCGCTCGGCCGTGTTCAGTTCCAGCGCGCTGTAGAACGAGATCTTGCCTTCCTTCTTGGCGGCTGCGATCAGCTCCGGCGTCACCGCTTCAGCCGGCGGCGCCGCCGCGCGCAGCGGCTCCGCGAATACCATACCGGCGGCGGTGGCCGCCGTCACCTTGAGCCAGTCGCGCCTCGACCATTTGCGGTCCTGCATTCCATACTCCCTGAAATCGGGCCGTTGACCGGCCGCGCCTTTGTCGCGGGAGCTTAGCGCGTAGGATGGGTAGAGCGAAGCGAAACCCAGCGGCCGCATCAGGGATGATGGGTTTCGTGCAGTTTATCATCAGGCCGTGCGTTGCGGACCCGGTGGCATCCAGGCCGCGCCGCGGTCTACGTCTTCCCCGGCGGATTCTCGCGCAGGAAGCGCTCGAGATCGGGCTGTACCGAGTAAGGCTGTGGAACCGGATCGCCCTGAAAGTCGACCTGAAGATCAAGGCAGCGCCGCAGCATCCGCCCCAGCTCGCCGCGCCGATAGGGCTTGGTGAGCAGCGGAATGCCGTGGCCGCCGCGCCCCTGCTGTGCGGGCAGCACGCCGTCGCTGTAGCCCGACGTGAACAGCACCCGCAGTGCCGGGCGCCCCGCCATCAGTGTCTCCGCCAATTGCCGGCCGTTCATGCTGCCGGGCATCACGATATCGGTGAACAGAAGGTCGAACGCGGTGCCGCGTTTGACGATTTCGAGCGCGGCGTCCGCGTTCGCCGCGACCAGAACGTGGTAGCCGAGGCTTTCGAGCTGGCCCGTGACATAATCCCGGATCGTAGGGTCGTCCTCGACGCACAGGATCGTCTCGTCGCCGCCCCTGACGCGCAGATCGTCCTCCTCCGCCGCGCGCTGTGCGGTGCCGTCGGCCTTCGGCAGATAGATCCTGAAGATGGTGCCGCGCCCCTGCTCGCTCTTGACCTCGATGCCGCCGCCGCTTTGCTTGACGAAGCCAAACACCATGCTGAGCCCGAGCCCGGCGCCCTGCCCGACCTCCTTGGTGGAAAAGAACGGATCGAAGATCTTCTCCAGATGTGTCGGCGAAATGCCGGTGCCGGTATCGGTCACCTCGATCACGAGATGATCGCCGGCGCGCTCGACGCCGCACGCCACGGCGTCGGGAATCCCGAGCTGGATGTTGCGGGTCGCAAAGCTCAGCGTGCCGCCCTCAGGCATGGCATCGCGCGCATTGATGGCGAGATTGACCAGCGCGGCACCAAGCTGGCTGCGGTCGACGAAGGCGAGCCAGGCGTTGCGGCCGAGCTCCGTCCTGATCTCGGTCTGCGAGCCCAGCGTCTGCGACAGCAGCCGGACCACCTCGCCGACCAGGTCGTTGACATCGGTCTCGCCGGGCTGCAGCGGTTGCTTGCGCGCGAATGCCAGGAGGCTCGAGGTGAGCTGCGCGCCGCGATCGGCGGCATCGCTGATCAGCTTGGCGATCGCGGCAAGCTGCGGGTTGTCCTTGACGCCGTCGGCGAGGATCTCGATCGTGCCGGTGATCACGGTCAGCATGTTGTTGAAGTCGTGCGCGATGCCGCCGGTCAACCGCCCCAGCGATTCCGACTTCTGCGCCTGGATCAACTGCTCCTCGGCGATCCGGCGCTGGCTGACGTCCCTGACAAAGGAATTGATGATCCAGCCATCGCCGCGGCGCAGCGCGTTGAGCGACACCTCGACATAGAACCGATGACCGTCGCGGTGCAGGCACGCCGTTTCATAGCGCATGCCCATGCCGCCGGCCGCGGTTTCCTGCAGGAAGCGGGTGATCCGCTGCCGGTGCGCGAGGCGCAGCTCCTCCGGAAACACCAGTTCGACCACCCGATAGCCGACCGCCTCGGACCGCGTCCAGCCGGTCAGTGCCTCGGCCTGCGGGCTCCAGTCGAGAATAAAGCCGTCCTGGTCGGTCTGGACGAAGGCGTCGAGCGCGGTCCTGACGATGGCCTGCGCCATCTGCTCGCTCTCGACCAGCGCCTGGTGTGCCCGCCGCTGCGCGGTGACGTCATGCAGCACGGCGACCGCGCCCCGCAGATTGCCGGTATCGTCGCGCAGCGGCCGCGCGTTGACGACAAGACAGACGGCCGGTTGCGGCGGTTGCGGTTTGACGATCAGCTCGAAATCGTCGACGTCATCGCCGCGCAGCGCACGCGCCATCGGCGTGTCCGTGATCGGCATCACGGTGGTGCCGTCGGCATAATAATTCTGGAAGGTGCGAACGCCGGTCAGGGTATCAAAACCGGGTTCGACGCTGTAAAGCCGTCGCGCCGCGGCGTTGACGATCACGATCATCCCGTGCTCGTCGGCGACCACCACCGGATCGCGGATGCTCTCGACGGTCTTCTCCAGCAGGTGCTGCCTGCTGCCCAATTGGGCCGACAATTCGGCCAGCGTCGCCGCGAGCTGAGCGGTCTCGCCGTCATCGCTTGAGCCGAGCGAGACCTGCTGGCCGCGCGACAGCGCCTCCGCCGCCCGCACCAGCTGGGCGGGCGTCCTGGACAGCGATCTCGCAATCACCTCAGCCGTCATCAATACCACCGCAACCGCGCCACCCGCGAGCAGAATGCCCGGCAAGGTCACGCCATGGATGAAGCCCAGCGCGAGCAGGAGCGCGGCGACGGGAAACATCATCCCCGTCGCCAGTCGGCCCGACAAATTCATCCCGACCAACCCCTCGTGTCGGCTGCACCGAAAATGGAAAAGGAAAAACAGTATTCGGAAAGGGGTCGTCGGCGCCGGAGCAAATATCCCTGTTGCTTAGCCGAGTCCGGCGCAGCAATCCGCCACTTTCGTATCCGTATTAGTACGGAGAAAGACCGATTCCGGCGCGCGCTCGATACCGGAAGAACAGCTGCGGCCTGTCAACCAGCGGGACATCTCGCCAGCAGCGCAACTCAACATACCGAGAATGCGCGTGAGGGCGCCCCGGGGTACATGTCTGGCGCCACGGTCAGGCACCGGCCGAAGGCGCCATGCAGGATGCCGACATGGTCGGTTGCCGAACATGGAGCGCTCCGCATCCCCGCGTTTCAGGTCCAGCCCGCCCTCTCCGGCGCTTGGTGACGCTCTCAACGCCGACTAACGATACCTCGACGTAATGTGCCTCGGCTCCGAGAGGCATCCGATGTTCGCGCTCGATAGCGTGAGGCGGCCGAACAGCACCCCGATCCACGAGCTCCAGCGCTCCATGGCAAGCGGTGTTCCCGATTGCGGACGAACGATATCTCGGTCAAAATCGTCGGGACAGTTCAGGAAGGGTGAGCTGATAAAAGAAGGACGATGTGACGTACAGGCCACATCCTCATCCCTGGGAAGCTTAAGCTGCAAATACCCATCCGGGTCCCGTTGAATGTTAGCGCGCCGAGGAGCGGACCTGCTCTCAAGGCGGGTGACCTTGCATTTGATACGGAGCACAAAATGCATTCCATGCTGGATGACAGGGGCGCGGAAGGGCGGCTCGCGAGCTTGGAAGAGCAGCTTTCGAACCTCGCGCGCGAAGCCGGAGTCACTCCTTCCAACCCACCGACCACCATGAAGGCGTTTCGCGCGCCGCTAGCGACGGTTCATCGATTGGTGGATTGGCGCCACCTGGCTGTTGTCGGTACTGTGTTGGCAGCATGCATTGGTGGCGCTGCTTGGTGGTGGTCGTCACCCGTTGATAAGGCGATGGTGGCCTCCTCCGGCCACCCATCGCCTCCTGCGCAAACCCCGCCGAAAGACGTCGCGCCGAAGGACGTTGCGCCGACTGCCGCCGCACTTTCTTCCGACTTGGCGCAGCAGCTCCAACCGATGGCGCGCGATCTCGCTGCCTTAAGGCAAGCGGTCGAACAGCTTGAGGTGAGGCAAGACCAATTGGTCCGCGACCATAAAAACGTCGCAAGCCAACTCGAGGCGAGCCAAGCAGAAATGGCGCGCAGCAAAGATATCATCGACCAGATCAAGGCGACCCAGGATCAGCTGGCGCGCGAAAGCGAGACCGTCACCGAGCGGCTCAACGCAAGCCAGGAACAGCTGGCCGGTGTCATCGCCAACGCCGCCGAGCCAAAGGTGAGCCCCGAACAGCCAACGGTAACCCCGGAAATACCTCTGCCGCGCCCGCGGCCGTCGGCCAATGTTGCCCAAACGCGCAAACCGGCGCCATCCCCGGCGCGACCGCACGCCACCGCCAAACCGCAACCGTCGGCTTGGCCATGGTCAGTGCGCTAATGCCATAACGTGCTGCTTCCTGCGCGCCATCGACGCGGCGACGGCCCCTACCTGCATTTGCGATCAATGAAGCAACACGAAGAGGCCGCTGGCGCTGGTCAGCGGCCTCCTGAACCTGATCTCAAATGAACGTCTTGGTGGTAAAATCTTTGCCTCAGGTCCGCCATTATTAAACGGGGAATTCGCCACACAGTGAAGTCCCAACAGATGCGATGCTCAACGGAACTCTTGTGACGTTGCGGGGACAACACACTTTGCGTTGGCAACGATCTACTCGCCTGCCGCTCGGCTCGCGCGGATTGGCTCAGGAAAGCCCCGCGTCTTTCACGGCCTCCCGAACCGAGGTGCGACAAGCCGACCCGACGGGCAGACGACGCCACACATCCGGCGTCGTCCCTGCGAAAGCAGGGACCCATAACCACCGACGGTCATTGTTGAGCAGTGCCGCAATGACGAGTCCCCTCCACTACAACCGCTGCGGAGTATGGGTCCCTGCTTTCGGAGGGACGACAGCGCGCTTTTTGAAGACGACGTCGCGACTAGACGCGCAGGGACGATGGCGGTGAGACCATCCTACGCCGCCCGCCGCCGCTCGCGCAGCGCGTCGCCGAAGGCCTCGAACAGGGCGCGGTTGATCGGATTGCGCTGCGGATCGTATTCGGCGTGCCACTGCACACCCAGCGCGAAACCCGGCGCATCGGCGATGCGGATCGCCTCGATGGTGCCGTCCTCGGCGATGCCCTCGATCACGACGCGCTTGCCGGGCTCGAGGATGCCCTGGCCGTGCAGCGAATTGACCCGAATGGTCTCCCGGCCGAGGATTTTTGCGAACGCGCCGCCCGGCGTCAGTGCGACGTCGTGACGGTCGGCGAACACAACGGTCGGGTCAGGATGGATTTCACCGTTCTCGAGCCGCGGCATCCGGTGGTTCATGCGGCCCGGAATCTCGCGGATCTCCGGATGCAGCGAGCCGCCGAAGGCGACGTTCATCTCCTGCAGGCCGCGGCAGATGCCGAATATCGGCACGCCGCGCGCGACGCAGGCTTCCGACAGCGCCAGCGCGACGTCGTCGCGATGGATGTCGTAAGGCTCGTGCGCGGCACACGGTTCGGTGTTGAAGCGCGTCGGATGAACATTGGCGCGGGCTCCGGTCAGCACGACGCCGTCGACCACGTCGAGCAAGGCGCCGACCTCAGTGATTTCGGGGCTGCCCGCAAACATCAGCGGCACCGCGCCCGACACCTCGGCAACCGCGCGAAGGTTGCGCTCCCCGACCATCTGGACTGTGAAACGATTTTCGATGCGATGGGCGTTTCCGATCACGCCGACCACGGGCCGTCTCATTATTGAAGTCTCGCGCAATGATTCTTCTAAGTTTGCGACGTTGCGTAGACGATCATGCCTTCGAGTTCCCGCCGGATCAACTGTCTATATCTGCACAGGGGGCCTTGCAGTCCTGCACAGATTCGCGCCCCTCGGGACCCGGAGCCGGCCAGATGCCCGCCAATCGCGCCCGGCGCCGCGGCGCGTCAGCGGCAAACCGGCACGCTCCCGCCAGCTTGATCCCGGCGGGATTTTCGCCAAAGACTGCTTCGG
This sequence comes from Bradyrhizobium sp. Pha-3, assembly GCF_042258325.1. NCBI lineage: Bacteria > Pseudomonadati > Pseudomonadota > Alphaproteobacteria > Hyphomicrobiales > Nitrobacteraceae > Bradyrhizobium > Bradyrhizobium sp. Pha-3. Next base: position 5,097,222 of record NZ_CP170151.1, read on the forward strand.
ACCGTCGCGAAGGGGGAATCACCCGTGACAGATTCGGCTGACAATCGCCTGCAGGCCCGCAACGACTTGGCATGGGCGATCGCCGTCGGCGGCATCGGCGTGGTGCTGTTCGCAGCCCTGCTGACCTTCGCCTGGCATTTCGCCGCGACCCTGTTCCTGCTGTTCGCGGGCATGCTGCTCGGGGTCGCCCTCAATGCCATGACCACCCTGCTCGGCCGGCTGACCAAGCTACCCCACGCGTTGCGGCTCGCGATCGTCTGCCTGGCGATGGCCGGGCTGCTGTCCGGCATCGTGTTCCTTGGCGGCACCACGATCGCGCAGCAGGCCACGGTGCTGAGCAACACGATCAAATCACAGCTCGGCAGCGTCAAGGACTTCCTGGAGCAGCACGGGGTCGACACCAGCTATCTCGATTTCACCAATGCCGCCGGCGAGGCGAAGGGCGAAGGCAGCGCCCTGACGACAACGACGACGACACCCGCGCCGTCCCAGTCCCACGGCATCCCCGGCGCCGGCGCGCTGGCCTCCAGCGGCGGCGCCATCATCAGCCAGACGCTGAAGGTGCTGCTGGGCACCGTCAGCGTCGTCGGCAACTTCTTCATCGTGCTGTTTCTCGGGCTCGCCTTTGCGGCCCAGCCAAGCATCTACCGCGCCGGACTGTTGTTCATCGCGCCGGCGAAGTATCGCGCGCAGGCGACCGTCATCGTCGACCGCATCGGCGAGACGCTGGAGCGCTGGCTGATCGCGCAGATCATCACGATGACGGCGGTGTTCCTCGTGACCTGGATCGGGCTTGCCATCATCGGCATTCCGAGCTCGTTCATCCTCGGCATCCAGGCCGGTCTGCTCGCCTTCATCCCAACGGTCGGCGCGATCCTCGGCGGGCTGATCGTGGTGCTGGCGAGCTTGGCGACCGGGTGGATCGCGGCGCTGTCGGCCTTCATCCTGTTCCTCGGCGTCCACGCGCTGGAAAGCTACGTGTTGACGCCGATCATCCAGCGCCAGGCGCTCGACATCCCGCCGGCCACGCTGTTCGCGTTCCAGATCCTGCTCGGCGTCGTGTTCGGCATCTGGGGGCTGGCGCTGGCGCTGCCGCTGATGGCGATCGCCAAGGTGATGATCGACCACTTCAAGACGGATGATCCTGCGCGGGCCGCGTGACCCGCACGTCAGGAGAGCAGCAGCACTGTTCCCGCGACCATCAGCATCACGCCGGCCAGCATCACCATCGGCCAGCGGCTCTTCGGCGGCTGGTATCGCCCCTGCGCGCGCCGTTCGGCGATCAGCGCGGTCTCGTATTCATTGGAGTCCGAGAACAGGCAGGCGAAACCGCTGCGCGCCGAAACCCTTCGGCTTCGAGCGACATCAGGGCTGACTGCGGATTGCGGGTGCGGATCGACTCCATGCCCGAAAGCATGGGATCGAATGGTTAACCACTCGTTACCGCGCTCACACCCGGACGCTCGCCGGCTTTTGCCGCGCCGAAGCCGGCAGGCCCGCGGTCTTGCGCCGCCAGTTCTCCAGCGAGAGCGGCAATTCCTCCGCCGCCTCGACGCGGTTGCGGCCGCCGCGCTTGGCCTGGTAGAGCGCGGTGTCGGCCGAGGCCAACAGCACCTCAAGCTCGGTGCCGGCTGGGCCGCCGGCGACGCCGATGCTGACCGTGGTGTCGACCGCGCCTTCCTCGCAGGTGATGTTGCTGTTCTCGAAGGCTTCGCGCACGCGCTCGGCGACCAGCACACCTTCCTCCAGCGAGCACGGTAGCAGCGCCGCGAATTCCTCGCCGCCGATCCGCCCCGACAGATCGCTGATCCTGAGGCTGTTGACCACCACGGCGGAGAACAGTTTCAGGATCTCGTCACCCGCGGGATGGCCGAAGCGGTCGTTGATCGACTTGAAGTGATCGATGTCGAAGATCATCACGGTGACCGGCCGGCCCGCAACGGACTCGCGCTCGATCACCCGGGCGCAGGCCTCGGTGAAGCCGCGGCGGTTGAGCATGCCGCTCAGGGGATCGATCGACGCAGCCGTCTTGTGCACGGCCACCGCGCGGTCCGACACCATCATGAAGATCACGAACACCGTGCCGATCGCGTACAGCACGAGTTCGATCGAAAACAGCGTGACCCAAAAGCTGGAGACGAAATTCTGGCCGTTCAATCGCAGCAGGTCGCCGACCAGGATCGGCAGCATCAGGACGCAACCGTGCGCGACCGGAATGACGATCGCAAGCCAGCGCCGCTGCATCGCGCGGCGGCGCTCGCTCCACAGTTCGGAGGCGGTCAGCGCGGCGTAGATCGCGACGGTCCCGGCGCCGATCGTCAGGCGCATCGCGGGATCCTCAACCGTCGTCACCGCCCCGATCCATGCGATCGGGCCGAGCACGAGACCCAGCAGGTTGGCGTTGCGGCCGTGGAAAATGCGCGCGGCATTCCAGACCAGGCCGCAGGCGGCAAAGCCGATCGCATTGAGGCCCAGCAGAACCATCGGATCGAGCGTCGAACTGCCGACCGTCCAGACCGCGACCGAGGCCGCGCCGAGCAGATAGGCGGTGCCCCACCATTTCAGCGCGGAAATGTTCTCCTGCCTGCCGAACAACCACAGCATGGCGCCGAGCATGCCCGCGACCATGGTGGCGAACAAATAAAGTGTCGATGGATCGAACGACATAAACTCACCCCAGCCCGGTGTGATGCAACGTTCGCAGGCGCAAATAAATACGGTGATGCAGCGCCACTGCGAGCCCGCAAGCTAGAAGGTGCGAGTTCCAATTTCGTTTGCACGCACACGCAAGTTTTCATGAAAAACTGCGCTAATTCGCGCCGAAGCACGGCCGGTCGGACGCAGCAAAAAGGGCGCCTCGCGGCGCCCTCTGCAACTCGATGCTTGCGGCAATTGCCGCGAATTTTAGAACTCGAATTAGCGCTTCGAGAACTGGAAGGACTTGCGGGCCTTCGCCTTGCCGTACTTCTTGCGCTCGACCGAGCGGCTGTCGCGGGTCAGGAAGCCGCCCTTCTTGAGGACGCCGCGCAGCTCGGGCTCGAAGTTGGTCAGCGCCTTCGAGATGCCGTGCCGAACAGCACCGGCCTGGCCGGAGAGACCGCCGCCGGCGACGGTGCAGATCACGTCGTACTGGCCGTTACGGGCCGCAGCGACCAGCGGCTGCTGGATCATCATGCGCAGCACCGGGCGGGCGAAGTAGACTTCGAACTCGCGGGTGTTGACCGAGATCTTGCCGGAGCCGGGCTTGACCCAGACGCGGGCGACCGCGTCCTTGCGCTTGCCGGTGGCGTAAGCGCGGTTGTACTTGTCGACCTTCTTGACGTATTTCGGCGCGTCGGGCGCGGCCGGCTTGACCTGCGAGAGCTGGTCGAGGGACTGCAACGTATCGGACATTATGCGGCCCTCGTGTTCTTGCGATTCAGGGAAGCGATATCGACCTTCTCGGGGCTCTGCGCTTCATGCGGATGATCGGCACCCGGATAGACGCGCAGATTGCCCATCTGCATGCGGCCGAGCGGACCGCGCGGGATCATGCGCTCGATCGCCTTCTCGACGACGCGCTCGGGGAAGCGACCCTCGAGGATCTGCTTCGCGGTGCGCTCCTTGATGCCACCGATGAAGCCGGTGTGCTTGTAGTAGGTCTTCTGGTCGCGCTTGCGACCGGTCAGCACCACATGCGCGGCGTTGACGATGATGACGTTGTCGCCGCAATCGACGTGCGGGGTGTAGGTGGGCAGGTGTTTGCCGCGCAGGCGCATCGCGACGAGCGTGGCGAGACGACCGACGACCAGACCCTTGGCGTCGATCACGACCCACTTCTTCGTCACTTCGGCGGGCTTGGCCGAGAACGTGCTCATGTGTGAAATCCGTGAAAAGGAAATCGGCGCCGTATGCGCCGAACTGGGCGGCTTTCTAGAGAAGCCGCGATCGCGCGTCAACGCCCACGCGATCAAATTACACCAGCGAAAACAATGGCTTGTAAATATGGTGCAATAATACCGCAGAAAAGCCTATTGATTCGGAATGGAATAGGTCGCCGTGACATGGGCAATGGGATCAGGAGACGAGCCGGACAGCAGGTTGACCTCGCCGACCGCGAGCCGCTTGCCGAGCTTGAGCAGCCTTGCCACCGCAAGCACGTCCTGCCCCGGCTGGCCCTTGCGGAGGAAGTTGATGTTGAGGTTGGTGGTCACGGCAAGGCCGACCGGCCCGATCGCCGACAGCAGCACCACGTACATCGCGAAATCTGCCAGGCCCATCAGGGTCGGCCCGGACACCGTACCGCCCGGCCGCAGCATGCGCTCGCTGAAGCGCTGGCGCAGCAGGGCGGTCTCGCCGTCGGCGCTTTCGATCCGGACATCGTCGTGGACGAACGCCTGCGGGAATTCCCTCCGCAGGAACTCCTCCACGTCAGCCACGCTCATTTTCGCAGTCGCCATGCCGTCCCTGCCCTCGCTTCAGCCTGCCTGTTACATTAAGTTGTCACAGAGACCAAAGTGGAATTTTCAGCATGTCCGCCCAAGCCGCCCGCGCCGAAGCGCCGCAACGCCAACCGATCCTGCTGCGTGAGACCATCGGCAGTATCGCGCTACTGACGCTCAATCGGCCCGGAGCGCGCAACAGCCTCTCCGAGGGCCTGATCGCCGAGCTGCACGCCGCGCTGAACGATGTCGGCGGCGACAAGCGCATCCGCGCCGTCGTGCTCGCCGCCAACGGCCCGGCGTTCTGTGCCGGCCACGACCTCAAGGAGCTCACCGCGCGCCGCAGCGATGCGGACCGCGGCCGCGCCTATTTCGCGCAAATCATGAACGCCTGCAGCGCGATGATGCAGGCCATCGTGCGCCTGCCGAAGCCGGTGGTCGCATCCGTCCAGGGCATCGCCACCGCGGCCGGCTGCCAGCTCGTCGCAAGTTGCGACCTCGCGGTCGCCTCCGAAGCGGCGGCGTTCGCGACGCCGGGCGTCGACATCGGGCTGTTCTGCTCGACACCGATGGTGGCGCTGTCGCGCAACGTGCCGCGCAAGCAGGCGATGGAGATGCTGCTGACCGGAGAGCCGGTCTCGGCGGCAACGGCGCAGACCATCGGCCTCGTCAACCGCGTGGTATCCGCGGGCACCGAACGCGACGCCGCGATCGCGCTGGCCGAGAAGGTCGCGCTGAAATCGGCCTACACCGTCAAGCTCGGCAAGGAAGCGTTCTATCGCCAGGCCGAGATGAACCTCGCCGACGCCTATCGCTTCGCCGCCGAGGTGATGACCGAAAACATGATGGCGCGCGACGCCGAAGAAGGCATCGGCGCCTTCATCGAGAAGCGCGATCCGAAGTGGCAAGACAAGTAAGATCGAAATGAATCACGACGCCTACGACGACAATTACATCCGCAGCATCTTGAACAACGTCAAGACGATCGCGATGGTCGGCGCCTCGCCGGTCAATGTGCGGCCGAGCTATTTCGCCTTCAAATATCTGGCGCAGCGCGGCTACGACATGATCCCGGTCAACCCCGGCCATGTCGGCAAGGCGCTGATGGGCAAGCCGTTCGTCGCCTCGCTTGCGGACATCGATCGGCCGATCGACATGATCGACATCTTCCGCAATTCAAGCCACATCATGCCCGTGGTCGAGGAGGCGCTGAAATTGTCGACGCCGCCGAAGGTGATCTGGATGCAGCTTGGCGCGCGCGACGACGCCGCGGCCGAGAAGGCGGAAGCCGCGGGCCTCAAGGTGGTGATGAACCGCTGCCCGAAGATCGAGTATGGCCGGCTGTCGTCGGAGATCTCCTGGATGGGCGTCAACTCGCGCACGCTGAGTTCCAAGCGCGCGCCGATCCCGACGCAGGGCATGCGGCTGTCGCTCAATCGCACGAGCTTCGGCGGCGGACAGACCCCGGCATCCGACCGCGCGGCAAAGAACAAGACCGAGACGACCTGACATCGCGGCGGAATAATCGCTGCGATCATCCGGTATAGCGCGGGATGCCCCTCCAAAAACCGGCGGTGTGCCCAACTCGCTTGACGGCGGGCGTCGCCGCCATCAGCATGCCGCGCGTTTCGACCAGGCCACAACAGGATACAAAGAATGACCGATCGCCTTCCGGGATTTTCCACCCTCGCCGTGCACGCCGGCGCGCAGCCTGATCCCACCACCGGCGCGCGGGCGACGCCGATCTACCAGACCACGTCATTCGTCTTCAACGACGCCGACCACGCGGCCTCGCTGTTCGGCCTGCAGGCATTCGGCAACATCTATACCCGCATCGGCAACCCGACCAATGCCGTGCTCGAGGAACGTGTCGCAGCCCTCGAAGGCGGCACCGCGGCGCTCGCCGTCGCTTCCGGTCACGCGGCGCAGGTCGTCGTGCTGCAGCAGCTGTTGAAGCCCGGAGATGAGATCATCGCGGCACGCAAGCTCTATGGCGGCTCGATCAACCAGTTCACCCACGCCTTCAAGGCGTTCGGCTGGAATGTGGCCTGGGCCGACCCCGATGAGATCGAAAGCTTCGAGCGCGCGGTGACGCCGCACACCAAAGCAATCTTCATCGAGTCGATCGCCAACCCGGCCGGCAGCATCACCGATATCGAGGCGATCGCGGCCGTTGCGCGCAAGGCCGGCGTGCCGCTGATCGTCGACAACACGCTGGCCTCGCCCTATCTGATCAAGCCGATCGACCACGGCGCCGACATCGTCGTGCACTCCCTGACCAAATTCCTTGGCGGTCACGGCAACTCGCTCGGCGGCATCATCGTCGACGCCGGCACCTTCGACTGGTCGAAGGACAACAAATATCCGATGCTGAGCGAGCCGCGCCCGGAATATCACGGCATCAGGATCCAGGAGACCTTCGGCAACTTCGCCTTCGCGATCGCCTGCCGCGTGCTCGGCCTGCGCGACCTCGGCCCCGCACTGTCGCCGTTCAACGCCTTCATGATCCTGACCGGCATCGAGACGCTGCCGCTGCGCATGCAGAAGCACTGCGACAACGCCAAGGCGGTGGCGGAATTCCTCTCCACCCACCCCGCGGTCTCAGCGGTGAATTATGCCGGCCTGCCCGGCGACAGGTACAACGCCCTGCAGCGCAAATATTCGCCGAAGGGCGCCGGGGCGGTGTTCACCTTCAGCCTGAAGGGCGGCTATGACGCCGGCGTCAATCTGGTGTCGAACCTGCAGCTGTTCTCGCATCTCGCCAATGTCGGCGACACCCGCTCGCTGGTGATCCATCCGGCCTCCACCACCCACAGCCAGCTCGACGACGCCGCCAAGGTGAGGTCGGGCGCGGCGCCCGAGGTGGTGCGGCTTTCGATCGGCATCGAGGACAAGGAAGACCTGATCGCCGACCTCGACCAGGCCCTGCGCGCCTGATCCCGCAATTGTTCCGGAGCGGTGCGCCGCATCGCTCCGGCAGCTTGCCCAAGGCGACGGACCTGCCGTTAAGGCTTAATACCGACGGGCCTCTCGTTAACGTTCAATCCGGCTTAAAGTGGCAGTGATAGGCTCCGGATGATTCGGGAGAGCATTGATGCTGCGCTGGACATTGCCGCTCGCGATCACATTGTTTGCGATTCCGCCTGCTGACGCCGCCGACGGCCCGGCCGTCGCCAAGAGCGCGACCGTCAAGGCCGCGCGCCAGCTGCCGGCGGGCCTGCCGCGGCAGCATTACGCCTACCGCACCACCATCACATCCCCGACCTATGTGCGGCGCGGACGCCAGCTCGTGGTCGTCGAGCCCGTGGTGATCCCGCTCAATACCGAGCCGTATATCCCGTTCGTGCCCGGCGAACCGCTGCTGCCGGGGTCGTCGTCACTGCCCGGCTATTACGGCAACTGGCACTCCTACAACTATCTCGGCCCGTACTACGGCGGTGCCTATGTGACCTATTGGGACCGCCTGCCCTACGCCTGTGGCGTCTACGGCTACTGCTAGCGCGGACCGATCGGGTGGCCAGATCGCCGCAGAAATCCAGCGCACCGGCTTCGGGGAACGCGGTGACCGCCGATCTCGTCGCGGTGCTGGTCGCCGTCACCGAGGGCACGCCGAAGATCATGACCATCGCCGGCGGCTCCGCGCTGCCGAGCGGCCCGTTCGAGTTCACCCATCGCTCGCTGCAGACCGCGCTGCGGGCCTGGGTCGAAGCGCAGACCGGCCACCCGCTCGGCTATGTCGAGCAGCTCTACACCTTTGCCGACCGCGGCCGCTCCGGCGACGCCAAGGGGCCGCACAGCGTCTCGATCAGCTATCTTGGCCTGACCCGCGAGGACCGTGTCGGCGAAGGCTTTGAGGCGCACTGGTCCGGCTGGTACGACTACTTCCCCTGGGAGGATCATCGCGCCGGCGCGCCGGCCTTCCTGGCCAAGACGATCGCGCCGAAGCTCAAAACGTGGGCGAAGGCCGCACCGTCGCCGACGCTTCAGCGCGAGCGCTGGCAGCGCTGCGCCATCACCTTCGGCCTCGACGATCGCGACTGGAACGAGGAGCTGGTGCTGCAGCGCTATGAGCTGCTCTACGAGGCCGCGTTGATCCCGGAAGCCGGGCGCGCGCATGGCCGCGAGGCGCCGGTCGTGCCGGGCAAGCCGATGACGGCGGATCATCGCCGCATTCTCGCGACCGGGATCGCGCGGCTGCGCGCGAAGATCAAATACCGTCCGGTGGTATTCGAGCTGATGCCGGCCGAGTTCACCCTGCTGCAACTGCAACGCAGTGTTGAGGCACTCGCAGGCCGGCTGGTCCACAAGCAGAACTTCCGCCGGCTGATCGAGCAGCAGGAACTCGTTGAAGAGACTGGCGCAATGGCCGCCGATACCGTCGGCCGGCCGGCCAAGCTATTCCGCTTCCGCCATGCCGTGCTGGCCGAGCGGGCCGTCGCCGGCACCAAGCTCCCGCTTTCGCGCACTTGACACGCCTTATGCTCAGGATAAGTATAAGCCATCTTATGCTCACGGAGAGTATAAATGGTTGCACTCGATACCGATCTGCTCACCCGCACCGCGCCGCTCTATGAGCGCGTCAAGCGCGTCATCCCGCCGCTCGAATGGGCCACGTTCGCCGAGGACGTCGATGCGATCCTCACGCTGAAACGCCGCCGCAACGCGGTGGTGCTGGCGCACAATTACCAGACGCCGGAGATCTTCCACGGCGTCGCCGATATCGTCGGCGACAGCCTGTTGCTCGCGCGCGAAGCGACCAAGGTCGATGCCGATGTCATCGTGCTCGCGGGCGTGCATTTCATGGCCGAGACGGCGAAGCTGCTCAATCCGGCCAAGACCGTGCTGATCCCCGACCTCAAGGCCGGCTGCTCGCTGGCGGATTCCATCACGGCGCAGGACGTGCGGCTGATGCGGGCGCGCTACCCGGACGCGCCGGTCGTCGCCTATGTCAACACCTCGACCGCGGTGAAGGCCGAGTCCGACATCTGCTGCACGTCAGGCAATGCGCTGAAGGTGGTTGAATCGCTCGGCGCCGAGCGCGTCATCATGCTCCCGGATGAATATCTGGCGCAGAACATCGCCAAGCAGACCAGCAAGAAGATCATCGCCTGGAAAGGCCACTGCGAGGTGCACGAGCTGTTCACCGCCGACGACGTGCGTCAGCTGCGCGAGGATCATCCCGATATCACCATCCTGGCGCATCCGGAATGCCCGCCCGAGGTGGTCGCTGAAGCGGACTTTGCCGGGTCGACGGCTGCGATGCAGTCGTTCGTCGAGACCAAGCGTCCGCCGCGCGTCGTGCTGCTGACGGAATGCTCGATGAGCGACAACATCGCGGCACGAAACCCCGATGTCGACTTCGTCCGCCCCTGCAATCTCTGTCCGCACATGAAGCGGATCACGCTGAAGAACATCCGCCACGCGCTGGAGACCAACCAGCACGAGGTTACGATCGACCCTGCGATCGCCGATCGCGCGCGCAAGAGCGTCGAAAGGATGCTGGCGATATGAGCACCAATATCTCCGATCTCAACGGCCGTCCGGTGATCAGCGGCGGCGGCGCCGCCGGGCTGATGACCGCGCTTCAGCTCGCGCCCGAGCCGGTCGTCCTGCTGTCGAAATCGCCGCTCGGCGCGGAAGCTTCCAGCATGTGGGCACAGGGCGGCCTTGCCGCGCCGGTCGGCGCCGATGACAGCCCTGCCCTGCATCTCGCCGATACGCTCGCGGCCGGCGCCGGCCTTTGCGACGCGGCCGCCGCGAGCCGGATCGTCCACGCCGCGCCCGCCGCCGTCGAACAGCTGGCGAGGCTCGGCGTCGCCTTCGACCGGCACGCCGACGGCAGCTGGCGCCTCGGGCTCGAGGCCGCACACCGCCGCAACCGCATCGTGCACGCCACCGGCGACGGCACCGGCCGGGAGATCATGCGCGCGCTGATCGCGGCGGTCCGCCAGACGCCGTCGATCACGCTGCTGGAAGGCGTCGAGGCGCGCCGGCTGATCGTCGAGGACAATGCGGTGAGGGGGGTGCTTGCAGCCAGCCCAAGCGGCGCGCTGACGATCGCGACCAACCGCGTGGTGATCGCGACCGGCGGCATCGGCGGGCTGTTCGCCGACAGCACCAATCCCGGCGGTTGTTTCGGCCAGGGGCTCGCGCTTGCCGCACATGCCGGCGCGAAACTGTCGGACATCGAGTTCGTCCAGTTTCATCCGACCGCGTTCGACGGGACGTCGCGCCCGATGCCGCTGTTGACCGAGGCGATCCGCGGCGACGGCGCGATCCTGATCGACGAGACCGGCCGGCGCTTCATGGCCGATCAGCCCGGCGCCGAGCTTGCGCCACGCGACATCGTCGCGCGCGCCGTGTGGCGCCACCGCGCCGCGGGGCATCGCACCTTCCTCGACGCGCGCCAACATCCGGGCGCGGAGTTTGCGCAGCGCTATCCCGTGATCAGCGCGTTCTGCAAGATGGCCGGCATCGATCCCGCCCATGATCCGATCCCGATCCGGCCGGCGGTTCACTACCACATGGGCGGCATCGCGGTTGACGGTTTTGGCCGCAGCACGGTGCAAGGCCTGTGGGCCTGCGGCGAGGCCGCGCGCACCGGGTTGCACGGCGCCAACCGCCTCGCCAGCAACTCGCTGATGGAAGCGATCGTCTGCGCGCGCTGGGTCGCCGAAAGCATCGAAAGCGTGAATGCGGGCCCGCGCGCCATGCTGCGCGAGGACGCGATGCCACAAGCTTCCGATCCTTCCGCCGTGCGACCGATCCTCACCCAGGGGCTCGGCGTCCTGCGCGACCGCGACGGGATCGCCCGCGCGATCCGCAGCCTCTATCCACTCGCATGCGGTCACAGTGCGGCGTCCGATGCAGCATTGGTCGGATTGATGGTCGCGGTTGCCGCAATCAGGCGCGAGGAAAGCCGCGGCGGCCACTTCCGCAGCGATTTCCCCTACACCGCTGCGTCGGCCGTTCCGTCGTCCCTTACCCGCGCCGATGCACTCGCCGCCGCGCGCGACATCGTCGAATCCACGCCATTTGCCAGGAGTGCCCTGTCATGACCCTCAATCCCCTCTTGCCCCTGATCTATGAGCCGATCGTGCAGACTGCGCTGCGCGAGGATCTCGGCCGCGCCGGCGATATCACCGCAGACGCCATCGTGCCGGCCGTCCAGCAGGCGCGGCTGGTGATGCGAGCGCGGCAGCCCGGCGTAATCGCCGGGCTCGACGTCGCGCGGTCGGCCTTCCAGATGGTGTCGCCGGCGATCACGCTGCGCGCCGAACGGCCCGACGGCAGCGCGGTCGAACCCGACCAGGTCATCGCGATCATCGACGGCCCGGCCCGCAGCCTGCTCACCGCCGAACGAACCGCACTCAACTTCCTCTGCCATCTGAGCGGCGTCGCCACCGCAACCGCCACGTTGGTCAAGGCCGTGGCCGGCACCCGCGCGCAGATCGTCTGCACCCGCAAGACGACGCCGGGACTGCGTGCGCTGGAGAAATATGCGGTGCGCGCCGGCGGTGGCGGCAATCACCGCTTCGGCCTCGATGATGCCGTGCTGATCAAGGACAACCACATCGCGCTCGCCGGCGGCATCCGCACCGCGATCGAGCGCGCCAAGGCCAATGCCGGCCATCTCGTCAAGATCGAGGTCGAGGTCGACACGCTGTCGCAGCTCGAGGAGGCGCTAACGCTCGGCGTCGACGCGGTGCTGCTCGACAACATGACGACCGAGCAGCTCAGCCAGGCGGTGGACATGGCGCGCGGCAAGGCGCTCACCGAAGCCTCCGGCCGCATCACCGCGGCGACGGCCGCAGCGATTGCCGCAACCGGCGTCGACCTGATCTCGGTCGGTTGGGTGACCCACAGCTCGACCGCGCTCGATATCGGGCTCGACTATCTGTCCTGATCGATCAAAGAGGTTGATGGATCAACCGGGTTGATGGATCAACCGGGCTGGCCGACCGGCACGAGGGTCGGCTGGTCCCGCTCGGTCCGGCGCGCGGCGAAGCGCTCGGCCTGCAGCACCGCGAGCGTCAGCACGACGATGGCGACGGCCTGGTGCGTCAGCGCCAGATCGATCGGCACCTGATGCAGCAGCGTCAGGATGCCGAGCGTCGCCTGCAACGTGATCGCCGCCACCAGCCACCAGGCGCCCGCGACCACCGCGCTGCCGGCGCGCGCGCGCATGGCATCGATCGCATGGGCGATCGCCAGCGCGAAAAGCAGATAGGCGGTCATGCGATGTTCGAACTGCACGGTCAGCGTGTTGTCGAACAGATTGCGCCACCACGGCGTCTCGAACCAGAGACGGTCAGCCGACGGGATGAAGCCGCCGTCGATGTCGGGCCAGGTGTTGTAGACCCTGCCCGCGCGCAGCCCCGCGACCAGCGCGCCGAAATAGAGCTGCACGAAGGTCAGCACGAGCAGCACCGCGCTCGTGATCTTCAGCCTGAGCGGCGCGATCACGGACGGACGGTCCGTCAGGCGCCGTAGCGTCCAGACGATCGCCGCGAAGATGAGGAGCGCCAGCACCAGATGCGTCGCCAGCCGATACTGCGACACCTCGACGCGTTCCGAGAGGCCGGACGCGACCATCCACCAGCCGACGCCGCCCTGCAGCGCGCCGAGGCCGAAAATCACCCACAGCCGCCGGCCGAGCTCGCCGCTCACGGCGCCGCGCCACAGGAAATACAGGAACGGCAGCAGATAGGCCGCGCCGATCACCCGGCCGAGCAGCCGGTGGCTCCACTCCCACCAGAAAATCGTCTTGAAGTCCGCGAGCGTCATCCCGGCGTTGAGCTCGCGATATTGCGGGATCCTCTTGTAGCCCTCGAAGGCCTGGGTCCACTGCGCCTCGGTCAGCGGCGGCAGCGTGCCGGTCACCGGCTTCCATTCGACGATCGACAGGCCGGACTCGGTCAGCCGCGTGGCGCCACCGACCAGCACCATCAGCGCGATCAGGGCGGCGACCGCGACCAGCCATACCCTGACGGCGCGGAGCTGCGATGTCTTTGCGGAAATACCGACCATTTCGCCCTGACTTGATTGGATTTTCGGGCCCCTTATAGTCCGCCGCGCCCGCAGCGCAAGATCACGAGTTGTCCATATCAGCCATGGCCATACGCACCCGCAAATTGCTCGGAACCATTTTCCTGCTCATCCTGGTCGTGGTGTGGTCACTGCTCGGCATGACGGTCGCGCAGACGCCGTGGCTCGCCAATTCCGGATTGTTGCAAGCGATCTTCTACGTCGTCGCGGGCCTCGGCTGGGTGCTGCCGGCGATGCCGATCGTCGCCTGGATGTCGCGGCCCGATCGCGCCTAAGTAACGTTCTGGTCGCGCGCGCTGCGCGTCGGCCGCACCGGCGCGAACATCACGCCCGACAGCAGCACCCGCATCATCCGCAGCGAGCGCACCCGGCCGTCCCATGCGATCCGCGGCAGCGCGTAAAGATTTGTGCGGCCCTGCGCCTCGACAACTCCGGAGATGGTCGACACCGCGCTGGCAAAGCCGGCCTCCTCGGCCATCACGACATGCGGACGGCCGAATGCTTCGCGGTCCCCGAAGGGGAACGCGAAATGCCTGACCTGCCGCCGCAGCGCGCTCTCGGCCACCGCCTTGCCCATCGCCATTTCGCGCTGCGCGTCGGCATCCCTGAGGCTCAACAGCGCCGGATAGTTCACCGTGGCGCTGCCGAACGTCACGTTCGGATCGGCGGCAAGCTTCGCCAGATCCTGCCAGTCGAGTGACGCATGGCGTGACAATTGGGCCGCGTCGGCCGAATAGCGCCTGGCGAGATCATTGAGCGCGTAGGACAGGTCCGACGGCGGCAGCTTGCGCAGCCAGCCGGACAGGAAATCGAACAGCTCGTACTTGTCCGACGGCGTCGAGATCGCAAAGTGCTGCTCCCTGCCGTCGACCATCATGCTGATGCGGCTCTCGCGGGCGATGATGTCTTCGAGCGCCAGCCACCACGCGACGCCCACGCCATCCGGGAAGGCCGTCGGCAAATACAGGGTGAAGGGGACGCCGTGCCTGGCGAGCACCGGCCAGGCATGGGTGACGATGTCCTTGCTGGCGCCGTCAAAGGTCAGGCAGGCAAAGCGCCGGCGCTCAGGCAAGGTCACCGCGCGGCGGCAAGCCTCGTCGATCCCGACGATGTCATACTGCCAGCGCTTCAGCGCGCGGATCGTGCGATCGAGGAATGCCGGCGTGATCTCCTGCGACTTCAGCGGCTGAAACCGGCCGCGTCGCGCGGGACGAACGCGGACGAACCGCAGGATCACCCCGGCGCCGCCGGTCTCGCGTTTCCGCAGCCTGAACGCGCCACTGAAATACGCGAGCTCCATTCGGGCCCGTCGTAAAATCCCGCTGTCCGGCGCCAAGGTCCCTCTACCCGTCCCTGCCTGGCGGTTCCCGCACGCCGCCGCGGCATTGTTCTTACACTTTGTTGACATTTCCCTGCGAAGGTCGGCCCCAGCCGAGAACTGTAAATTAATACCTAAAAATTTCGAGTTCCGAGATGACCATGGCGGCGGCAATCGAAGGCCAGACGACTGAGGCGCGAGCGTGGCCGAACGCAATCCGCCTTGCCGGCGTCGACATCTTTCATGATCTCACCGCGGCCGAGGCCACCTGGCGCGGCTTCGAGACATCGCAGCACAGCTACACGCCCTATCAGCGGTTCGATTTCCTCGCCGCTTGGCAGCGCCAGGTCGGCGAGCGCGAGGGCCTGCGGCCCTTCATCGTCGTCGCTCATGACAGCGAACGCCGGCCGCTGCTGCTGCTGCCGCTCGCAATCGAGTCCCGCCTCGGCGCAAACTGCGCGAGCTTCTTGGGCGGCAAGCATGCGACCTTCAACATGGCGCTGTGCGCGAAGGATTTCGCCGCCAACGCGACGGAAGCCGACATCGCGGCTCTGATCGGATCGATCGCCGAACGTTCCCGCGCCGATGCGCTCGTGCTCTGCCAGCAGCCGCTGCGCTGGCAGGACCTCCCGAATCCGCTGGCGCTGCTGCCGCATCAGCCTTCGGTCAACGACTGCCCGGTGCTGGCGATCGAGCCCGGCGCGGCACCGGCGACGCTGGTCAGCAACTCGTTCCGCCGCCGCCTCAAGGGCAAGGAGCGCAAGCTGCAGGCGCTGCCCGGTTACCGCTATTACGTCGCGAGCGAGAGCGCCGATGTCTGCCGCCTGCTCGACTGGTTCTTCCGCGTCAAGCCGCAGCGCATGGCCGAGCAGAAGCTGCCGAACGTGTTCGCCGAGCCGGGTATCGAGCAATTTGTTCGTGCCGCCTGCCTCGCGCCGCGCGCCGACGGCAACGGCAACGGCTATGCGATCGACATCCACGCGCTGGAGTGCGACGAGGAAGTGATCGCGATCTTCGCCGGCGTATCCGACGGCCATCGCTTCTCGATGATGTTCAACACCTACACGATGTCGGCCAATTCCAAGTTCAGCCCCGGCCTGATCCTGATGCGCGATATCATTGACCGCCATGCCGGCCTGAACTACCGCGCTCTGGATCTCGGCATCGGCTCGGACGAGTACAAGCGGCTGTTCTGCAAGGACGATGAAGCCGTCGTCGACAGCTTCGTTCCGCTCAGTCTGCGCGGCAAGCCGGCGGCGAGCGCGCTGTCGGCCGTCAATCGCGCCAAGCGCGCTGTGAAGCAAAATCCGGCGCTGTTCGAGATTGCGCAGAACCTGCGCAGCATGTTCCGCTGAGCATTCAGCTCGCCGCGTCGCCCTGCTCTGCGCCGCCACCCGGTACGCCGAGCCGTTTCATCGCGTCGAACAGCAGTGCCGCGGCGGGTGACAGCGCACGCTTGCGCAGCTTGATCAGGCCGTAATTCTCCAACAACAGCCTGTCCCGCAGGCGCAGCACCTTGAACCGCTGCGGATCGACCAGATCGAACACCAGCATGGGGACCGGCACGATCGCGTCGATGCCCGCGGCAATTCCGACCGAGGCGAAAAACGACTCGGTGTTGATGACCCGGCGCGGCGGCGTCACGCCGCGGCTCATGAACAGCCTCTCGAGCGCCTGGCGCATGAAGGATTCGCGCGGCTGGCAGATCCATTGCTGGTCGGCCATGTCCTCCAGCTCGACCGTCTCGCGGCTGGCCAACGGATGCTCCGCACGGACGAGCAGCACCGCCTCCTCCGCGCCGATCTCGTAATAGTCGAATTGCCGGGGATCGATGCCGGCGGGAATCCTGGCGACGACGAAATCGAACTCGAGCGCCAGTAGTCGCGTGATCAATGGCGGGCTGGTGCTGACATCGAGCGAGATGTTCACCCGATTCAGCTTCTCGCCGAGATACTGGATCACGTCGACGACGAGGTCGATGCTGGGCTTGGCGACTGTTCCAACGGAGACGGTGCCGAGCTCACCGGATTTGTAGCCCGCGAACTCGTCGGTGACCTGGTCGAGATCCGCCAGCACGCTCTTGCCGCCACGGATCAGGATCGACCCATAGGCCGTCGGTTCGACGCCGCGCGCCGTGCGCTCGAACAAGGGAACCCGCGCCAGCGCCTCGATTTCGGCGAGCATCTTCGATGCGGCGGACTGGGTGATGTTCAACCGCTCGGCGGCGAGCTGCAACTTGCGCTCATTATCGAGAGCGACCAGCAGGCGCAACTGGCGCAGTTTCAGATTATTGATCACGGCCCGCCACCATCCTGCCCGGCAAGAGCCTGTTCCGTTCCGATTAGACCGGAACAGGGCTCCAGATTCTGCTTTGAGGCGTTTTCTTGGCGCGAACGAGCAGCCACTTCGCTGGAAAACGCTCCAAGGTTCCCGCGCTTATATCGCGGTGCATCATGACAGTTTCGCCGTGGCTCCATTCCCAAATGCCATTAGTCACGCGGCAGTCGATTACACAACAATGAAGAAGACTTGCAAGAGCAACGCGACGAACCGCTGCGAGTGCGCCAGGTGCCGCCCCGAACAGCGCGGTGATCGTCTGCCGATTCGAAAAACAGGAAGGGATGGGAACGATGAGCGACGATGTCGAGAAGCGCGCGATCGGAAAGATGATGCGGCGGCTGATTCCGTTCCTCATCCTGTGTTACTTCGTGGCCTATCTCGATCGCGTCAATGTCGGCTTCGCCAAGCTGCACATGAACGCAGCGCTCGGCCTCAGCGAGGCCGCCTACGGGCTCGGCGCCGGTCTGTTCTTCATCGGCTACTTCTTCTTCGAGGTGCCCTCCAACATCCTTCTGGAGCGGTTCGGTGCGCGGCGCTGGATCGCCCGCATCATGATCAGCTGGGGCATCGTCTCGGCCGCATTTGCCTTCATCCCGCAGATGTCCGCGGCGAGCGGCCTGTCGAGCGAGTGGATCTTCTACTTCCTGCGGCTTCTGCTCGGCGCCTGCGAGGCCGGCTTCTTCCCCGGCATCATCTTCTATCTGACGCTCTGGTTCCCGTCGGTGTACCGCGCGCGCGTCATCAGCCTGTTCATGCTGGCGATCCCGATCTCGAGCATCATCGGGGCGCCGATCTCGGGATTGCTGCTCAACCTGTCGGGCGCCGGCCTGACCGGATGGCAGTGGCTGTTCGTCTGCGAGGCACTGCCGTCGGTCCTGGTCGGTTTCGCTGTCCTGACCTTCCTGCCGGACTTTCCGCGCCAGGCAAGCTGGCTGCAGCCCGACGAGGTCAAGTGGATCCAGACCACGCTTGAGCGCGAGCGGCAGCAAACCGAGGCCGTGGAGCATATTTCCGTTCTGCAGTCGCTCACCGACTCGCGGGTTCTTGCCTGCGCCTTCGTGTATTTCTGCCTCAACGCGGCGAGCTACGGCGTCGCCTTCTTCCTGCCCACCATCATCAAGGCGTTTGGCGTCACCGACACCCAGACCGGCTTGATCGCGGCCCTGCCCTTCGTGTTCGGCGCGGTCGGCATGGTGCTGCTCGGCCGCCATTCCGACAAGACCGGCGAGCGGCGATACCATGTCGCCGGCGCACTGACGCTCGCCGCCGTCGGCATCGGCCTTGCCGGGCTGATGTCGAATCCGGTGCTGATCGTCGCCCTGCTCTGCCTTGCGCAGATCGGCGTGTCGGCGGTGCCGCCGATGTTCTGGCCGATGCCGGCCGGCATCCTGACCGGCGCCTCGGCAGCGGCAGGCATTGCCGCGATCAACTCGCTCGGCAACCTGTCAGGCTTCGCCGGCCCATTCGCCGTCGGCTATCTGAAGGACCTGACCGGCAGCTTCACGGCGGGGCTGCTGCTGCTCGCCGTGATGGGCCTGATCGGCGCGCTCGTCACGATCAGGCTGCGGATCGATCCGGTGCTCGAGCGAACCGCGCGCCAGCCGATGATGGCGCATTAGACGTCAGGCGCCTGCGGGAGCGGCGCCCGCAATTCGCGTCATTTGCGGACGGCCGCTTTGCTCGCGGCCGCCGTGGCGACCTCGCGGATGCAGGCGATGAATATCTCGGCGGTCGGGCCCAACGTGCGGCCTTTCAACGTGACGATCGCGGCCGAGACGGCGGCCGCTCGCGGAAGCTGAACCGGAAGGACCTTCAGGCCGAGATCGCCGCCGGCAAACCGCGCGACCGAGCCGGGCAGCACGGTGATGAAGCGGCCGGTCGCAGCGAGCCGGCAGCACAAATGAAGCGACAGCGTCGTGACCGGCGCGCTTGGCGTCTGCATTCCGAATTCGCCAAACATCTCCGCCACCGCGGAGCCCGGAAAGGTGTCCGGCGGAGGCAGCACCCAGCGCTCGTCCGCGAGGTCGGCCAATTCGAGCCTGGATGCGCGCGCCCATTTGCTTCGCCTTCCCGCAACCACGACGCGCCGATCATCGAGCAAGGGCTCGACCGCCAAGTCTGTCTCGTCAAACGGCGTCGGCGTCCATCCAAGCAACAGATCGATGTTGCGCTCGCGCAGTTCGCGGTAACGCAGATCGCTGAGAACGGTCTGCGCGACATTGATGCGGATGCCGGGATGCTGCCGCGTGAAGCGGTCGATCGCCACCGGAAGCAAGCCCGCTGCGATGCTCTCCGTGCTGCCGATGCGCAACTCTCCGATGCTCGGATCGGCCAGAAACTCGAGTTCCTGCAAGCCCTGGGTAAGCTCGTCGAAGATCGAGACCCCGCGTCGCACCAGCGCATGGCCATAGGCCGTCAGTTCGATGCCGTTACGGCAACGATCGAACAGCCGAAGTCCGAGCGCGTGCTCCATGTCGCTGACCGCCCGCGAGATGGCCGGCTGCGACACTGCGAGCTCCGCGGCAGCCTTCGCCATGCTGCCGCGCTGCGCGATGACGAGCAGGATGTGCAGGTCACGCAGCTTGATCCGACGTCGGGCACGCTCGATGTCCTGCATCAACGACCCTTACCAAAACGGTTATGGACGCCTCAGACACTAGCATTGGACGTTTATCCCCGCCTCACGCATCCTCCGCGTGCGATGACGCAGATCGTCGCGGCCCGGACGGCGCGGCTCGACGACCATGGAGGCATGCATGTTGACCCGTCGCGACGTCCTGACCGCGTCAGCGGCCGGTGCCGCGCTCGCCGCCGCGGGCTTGGTCCGGCCAGTCGCCGCGCAGCCCCGCCTGAAGACCGCCCATATCCTGACCGGCTACACACCCGGATTGCCGGACGCCGTCGCAAGGCTCATCGCCGGGCAGATGAAGGATTATGCCGACTCAATCGTCGTCGAGACCCGGCCCGGCGCGAGCGGCCGGATTGCGATCGAGGCCGTGAAGAACGCCGAGGCCGATGGATCGGTCATGCTGCTCGCGCCGCTTGGGTTCATCGCGCTGTTTCCGCACACCTACAAATCGCTCGCATATGCACCGCAGGACTTCACGCCGGTATCGACCGTCGGCTCATTCGCGACGTTGCTGGCGGTCGGCCCGAAAGTCCCGAACGACGTCAGGAGCCTCGCCGACTTCGTCGCCTGGTGCCGCGCCAACCCGACACAGGCGACCTACGGCACACCGGGCGTCGGCACCACGCTGCATTTCATCGGCGCGATGCTCGGCCGGACCGCGGGCTTCGACTATCTCCACGTGCCCTATCAAGGCAGAGGGGCGGTCCAGGATCTCCTGAAGGGCGAGATCGCGTCGGCGGTGATGCCGATCGACAGCCTGCTGGGCCAGGTCCAGTCCGGACAGCTTCGCGCTCTGGCGACGACCGGTCCCAGCCGTCTCAAATCTCTCCCCGATGTGCCGACGGTGGCGGAAGCCGGTTTCCCCGCGCTTCAGGACGTGACCTGGTTCGGCATCTTCCTGCCGGGGAAGACGCCTCCGGCAATCGTCGCGCAACTCAACAGCGCGATCCAGGCGTCACTGCGCACCGACGAGGTCAAGTCCGGCATGGCCAAACTGTCGGTCGACGTCGACGCAATCGCGATGAATGACTTTGCCCGACTGCTCGCCACCGAATCCGATCGCTGGAAGGGGATCGTGCGGGCGACCGGATTTACCCCGACGGGCTGACGGTGGCGCTCAGGCGGCCACCACCCGCGGGCCCCTCACGGCCGCGTCCGACGCCGCGCAGGATTTGCTCAGCATCGTCACTTCGGCGAAGCCGACCGCCCTGAGTTGCTCGTCCATCGAGCGGCGGGCATCCTGCGCCATGGCGGCGTCCGGCACGACGACCGCCTGCGCCTTCGCGGTCAGCAGTTCGGCCGGCAGGTCGACGGCCGAACCGGCGTCGAGCAGCACGTGATCGTAGACCCTGAGCAGCGCGTCGATCGCAAGTGCGAGCCGCGGCGACTGCAGATGCGAGCGATCGAAGCCCGGACGCCCGGCGCTGACGATCTGAACACGCGACTGCCGATCCTTGGTGATGATCTGCGCGAAGGTCGCCTCGCCCTGCATCAGTTCGGCAAGGCCGGGCGCGGCGGGATCGACGGTCGCCGACGTCAGCACCGGCGAGGACGCGACGAGATCGACGACGACGACCTTGGCCTGGCGCGCCATCAGACGCGCCAGCGTCAGGGCGGTCAGCGTAACGCTTTCGGCGGCGGCGGGCCCGAGCACCGTGACCTTGTGGGCGGCGGGACCGGCGGCGACGAGGCGCTCGGCGAGCTCATAGATCTCGTCGGCGGCCCGGGCGGACGCGGGCTGCGGCTCAGCTTCATAGGCAGCCGCAGGCTCCAGCGGCAGTTCGGGCTCCACGGTCGGCCTCGGCACGACCGGCGATGCGAGCGCGGGTTCAGGCGGCAGCGCCGGCGCGGGTTGGTCCACCGTTGCGGCATCCATGACCGGCTCGCGGCGCCTGATCACGGCGGCCGCCGGCGCGAAGGCGCGGCCAACCGCACCGGGCGCGGAGATACGCAGCAGCTCGCCGGTGATGATGATGCCGGACGACAGCAGCAGCGTCGCCAGCGTCGCGATCAGCACGATCGGCAGCTTCTTCGGATAGGCCGGCGTATTCGAAACCGAGGCGCGCGAGATGATGCGACCGTCGGTCGGCGCGGCCTCGATGTTCTCGCGCGCCGTCGCCTCGCGATACTTGGCGAGATAGGCCTCCAGCAGGTCGCGCTGCGCCTTGGCCTCACGCTCCAACCCGCGCAGCTGCACGTCCTGGCTATTGCTCGACGATGCCTGCTTCTTCGACTGGTCCAGGCTCGCCTGCAGCGCCATGACACGGCCATCGGCGACGCGGGCGTCATTGTCCAGCGAGCGCGAAACCTTGCCGGCTTCCTCGCGCAATTGCCGGTCGAGATCGGCGATCTGAGCCTTCAATTCCTTGATGCGCGGATGGTTGTCGAGCAGCGTCGACGACTGCTCGGCAAGCTGCGCGCGCAGCGTGCCGCGCTGTTCGGCGAGCCGGCGGATCAGCTCGGAATTGAGCACCTCCGAGGCCTCGATCGGCTTGCCGCCCTGAAGCATCTCGCGGATCAGCCGCGCCTTGGTCTCGGCATCCGCCTTCAGCGCGCGGGCATTGTTGAGCTGCGTGTTCAGCTCGCCCATCTGCTGGTTCGACAGCGGGATGTTGTTGGTACCGACGAACAGGCTCGACTTCGAGCGGAATTCCTCGACGCGCGAATCCGCGTCCGCGACCTTGGTGCGCAGCTTGTCGATCTCGCCGAGCAGCCATGTGCTGGCGGATTTGGCCTGGTCCTGCCGCGCGGCCTGCTGCAGCACGAGATAGCCGTCCGCGATCGAGTTGGCGACGCGCGCCGCAAGCTCGGGATCCTCGGACTGGAATTCGATCACCATGACCCGCGACTTGTCGACCGCAAAAGCCTGGAAGCGCTCGTAGTAGGAATCAAGCACCCGCTCTTCCGGCGTCAGGCTGAACGGGTCACGGCCGATGCCGAACAGCGCCAGCAGCGACTTCAGCGGCGAAAAGCCCCGCAATACCGGATCGAACTCCGGACGCTCGGCCAGCTTGTTCTTCTTGATGATGTCGCGCGCGAGATCGCGCGACAGCAACAACTGCACCTGGCTCGTCACCGCCTCGGCGTCGAGCGAGGTGCGCTCCAGGTCGCGCTCGCCGTTCGGACGCAGGAAGGCGTTCTCGCGATTGTCGATCAGGATTCGCGCTTCCGACTTGTAGCGCGGCGTCACGACGTTGACCGCGGCAAGCGACAACACGAACACCAGCACCGTCGGCACGATGATCCAGCCGCGCTTGCGCGCCAGCGCACGGCCGAGCACATGCAGGTCGAGATCGGCCGCCTCCGCCGGACGCGCCGGCTTGTCAGGCGCAGGCTTGTCAGAAGCAGGCTTGGGCGCGGCCGCCTTCACGACAGCGTCGTCGGCGACGGGCGCAGACTTCGGCAACGCCCGTTGCACGACGGCCTTATCCTTGCCTCTACGCCAGAATGCAAAACGCATAACGAACTCCCGCGGACGCCGCGACTCCATCGCAATGGGGCGATTACAGTCCATTAAGGTTGCCGCTGGGTTAATCGGTGGGGTTGACGGACATCGCGGCCACCACCCTGCCCGTCATTCTTTGTTAACCACGAGTGCCGTTAATCGAGGCCGATATTGTCGCGGGATTCCTCACATGCGCGATCTGCGCGCTCCCCTTATTTGCCTGGTCGCTGCGCTCGCGCTGTCGGGCTGCATGGGCCGGACGTCGCCGGTCGCCGGCGACCCCGGCCTCAATTCGATGGCGTATGCTGCGCCCGTGGCCTATGCCGAGCCCGCGCCGACGCGCGAGGGCTACAATCTCGGCCCCGGCGACAAGCTCCGGGTCGTGGTCTATGGCCAGGAAGGGCTCACCAACGCCTATGCGATCGACGCCGCCGGCGCGATCACCATGCCGCTGATCGGCTCGGTGCCGGCGCGCGGCCGAACGTCTGCCGGGCTTGCCGCCGAGATCACGGCACGGCTGCGCAACGGCTTCATCCGCGAGCCGTCCGTGGCGGTCGAGATCGAGGCCTACCGGCCGTTCTTCATCCTCGGCGAAGTCCAGGCCCCCGGACAATATCCCTATGTGCCCAACATGACGGTCGAAAGCGCGGTTGCGATCGCCGGCGGCTTCTCGCCGCGCGCCAGGCGCGACGAGGTCACCCTCACCCACACCGATGCATCCGGCGCGGGCCGCTTCGTCGCTCCGCTGGGCACGCCGATCGGCCCCGGCGACACCGTGTTCGTCGGCGAGCGCTGGTTCTGATCGATGGCGCAGGATCAAAATCAGCAACCGCCGCTCCGCATCCTGCATGTCGTCCGTGCCCCGGTCGGCGGCATCATTCGTCATATCCTCGATGTCGCCAACGGCCAGATCGAACGCGGCCATCATGTCGGAATCGTCGCCGACAGCCTGACCGGCGGCGCGCGGGCCGACGCGGCGTTTGCCGAGATCGAGCCGCGGCTCAAGCTCGGCGTCCGCCGCGTGGCGATACGCCGCGAGCCGCGCTTCGCCGACTTCATGGTCTGGGCCCACATCGCCGGCCTGATCCGCAAGCTGAAACCCGATGTCGTGCACGGCCATGGCGCCAAGGCCGGCGCCTTTGTTCGGCTGCGGCGGCGGTCGAGCAAGGTGATCCGGGTCTACACGCCGCATGGCGGCTCGCTGCACTACCCGCTCGACACCTGGAAGGGCCGCTTCTACAGCCAGCTCGAGCGCACCCTGATGAACAGCACCGACCTGTTCCTGTTCGAGAGCGCGTTTGCCCGCGACACCTATCAGCGCACCGTCGGCAAGCCGGCAGGCCTCGTGCGCTGCGTGTTCAACGGCGTCACCGCGGAGGAATTCGAACCGGTCCCCCGCGCCGGTGATGCCACCGATGTGGCCTATGTCGGCGAGTTCCGCCGCATCAAGGGCGCCGATCTCCTGATCGACGCGGTGGCGAAGCTGCGCGCCGAGGGCAAGCCGGTGACGCTGACGCTCGGCGGTGACGGCGAGGAATTCGAGCGCCTCAAGGAGCAGGTGAAGCGGCTGTCGCTCGGTGAGGCCGTCCGCTTCATCGGTCACGTCAAGGCGCGCTACGGTTTCTCCAAGGGCAGCCTGCTGGTGGTGCCCTCGCGCGGCGATTCGATGCCCTATGTTGTGATCGAGGCCGCCGCCGCCGGCGTTCCGATGATCGCCGCCGATGTCGGCGGCATCCCCGAAATCTTCGATACCCACACCGACGCCCTGTTCGCGCCGAGCAATGCCGGGGCGATGGCCGACGCGATCAAGACCGCACTGGACAATCCCGCCGCGACCGCGGCGCGCGCCGCCAGACTGCGCGAGCGGATTTCGGAACATTTCTCGCAGGACGCGATGGTCGAAGGTGTGCTGGCCGGCTATCGCGACGCATTTGCCAAACGTTAACCACTTCTTGCACACGTAACCGTTTCTTCCGATTTGTCCCCTTAAGTCACGTCCGGGGGAATTTCGTGCTGCGCGCGGATGCCCATCTGCATGCGCAGGAATGGACGTGGACTCGTGGAACCGTTTAACGCACGCTCGATGCTGGATGCCGCTGCGTCTGCGACGGCCGCTCAGCCGCAGATCGAACGGCGCCGGCGCCTCTCGCCGGCCGCGCTCGCCGTTACCAACCAGAAGGTTCGCGGCGCCTACTCGCCGGTCGTGATCGCCGGCGTGGTTCGCCTCGCCGACTTCGTGCTGCTCAGCCTGGTCGGCGTCGGGCTTTATCTCGCCTATGTCAGGCCGCTCGCCGGCGGGGGCATTCACTGGGGATACATCGCATCGATCCTCGGCATGTCGGCTGCCGCCGTGGTCTGCTTCCAGGCCGCCGATATCTACCAGGTGCAGATCTTCCGCGGCCAGCTTCGCCAGATGACGCGCATGATCTCGTCATGGGCCTTCGTGTTCCTGCTGTTCATCGGCATCTCCTTCCTGGTCAAGCTCGGCGGCGAAGTCTCGCGGGTCTGGCTGTCGTCGTTCTTCTGCGTCGGCCTGGCGGTCCTGATCGCCGAACGGCTGCTGCTGCGATCGATGGTGCGCGCCTGGGCGCATGACGGCCGGCTCGACCGCCGCACCATCATCGTCGGAGCCGACCACAACGGCGAGCAGCTGATCGAGGCGCTGAACGCCGAGAATGATTCCGACATCCACTTGCTCGGCGTGTTCGACGACCGCAATGACGATCGCGCCACCAATACCTGCGCCGGCTCACCGAAGCTCGGCAAGATCGATGACATCGTCGAATTCGCCCGCCGCACCCGCGTCGACCTCGTGCTGTTCGCGCTGCCGATCTCGGCGGAGACCCGCATCCTGGAAATGCTGAAGAAGCTGTGGGTGCTGCCGGTCGACATCCGCCTCTCGGCCTATACCAACAAGCTGCGCTTCCACCCCCGTTCCTATTCCTATATCGGCAAGGTGCCGACGCTCGATATGTTCGAGGCGCCGATCACCGACTGGGATCTGGTGCTGAAATGGCTGTTCGACCGCGTGGTCGGCGGCCTGGCGCTGCTTGCCGCGCTGCCGGTGTTGGGACTGGTGGCGCTCGCGGTGAAACTCGACAGCCCCGGCCCGGTGCTGTTCCGCCAGAAGCGCTTCGGCTTCAACAATGAGCGGATCGACGTCTACAAATTCCGCTCGCTCTACCATCATCAGGCCGATCCCACCGCCTCCAAGGTGGTGACCAAGAACGATCCGCGCGTCACCCGCGTCGGCCGCTTCATCCGCAAGACCTCGCTCGACGAATTGCCGCAACTGTTCAACGTCGTGCTGAAGGGCAATCTCTCGCTGGTCGGCCCGCGGCCGCACGCCGTGCAGAGCAAACTGGAGAACCGCCTGTTCGACGAGGCGGTCGACGGCTACTTCGCCCGCCACCGCGTCAAGCCCGGCATCACCGGCTGGGCGCAGATCAACGGCTGGCGCGGCGAGGTCGACACCGACGAGAAGATCCAGAAGCGCGTCGAATATGACCTCTACTACATCGAAAACTGGTCGGTGCTGTTCGACCTCTACATCCTGCTCAAGACCCCGTTCTCGCTGCTGACCAAGAGCGAGAACGCGTACTGAGATCGAGAGCCTGCCGCCGACGCTCCCCGCAAAGAACGAGCGTCAGGTTATGTATCTGTTGCGTTGCGTGAGTATCCGATGGCCTATGCGGCGACAGCCGGGACGTCCCATTCGCTGACATCAGCACCAACGGGCGTGCTGGCGCTGCAGCGGGCGCTGGTGTGGCTGGCCGGCGCGTCCGGCGCCATCGTGTTCATCGAGCCGAGCCCGTATGAGCTCGTCACGCTGACCGCCTGCGTGCTGTTCTTCGCCACGGGCCTGCGCATGCGGCTCGTGTTCATGCCGCTGCTGTTCACATTGATCGTGCTCAATGTCGGCTACAGCATCGGTGCGATACCGTTCCTCGACAAGCCGGAGGTCGTGAACTGGGTGCTCACCTCCTGGTACATGGCCGTCACCGTCATCTTCTTTGCGATGGTGATGTCGGAGGACACCGAAGCTCGCCTCGACATGCTGCGCCGCGGCCTGATCGTCGGCGCGATGATCGCCTCGCTCGCGGGCATCGCCGGCTACTTCCGTCTGGTGCCCGGCGGCTACGATCTGCTGACGCTGTACGATCGCGCCCGCGGCACCTTCAAGGATCCGAACGTGCTCGGCGCCTTCCTGATCCTGCCGGCGCTGTTCACGCTGCAGAGCGTCGTCTCCGACCGCTTCGGCAAGGCGTTCCGCAACGCCATCGCCTTCGGCATCATCTCGCTCGCGATCCTGCTGTCGTTCTCGCGCGCCGCCTGGGGCGGCCTCGTGATCACCGCGGCCTTCATGCTGGCGCTGATGGTGTTCACCAGCCGCTCGCAGGCGGAGCGCTCACGCATCATCGTGATGACCTTGATCGCCGCGATCCTGGCCGTGGCGCTGATCGCGGTGCTGCTCTCGATCGGCTCGGTCGCCGACATGTTCAAGCAGCGCGCGAGCTTCGACCAGAGCTACGACGAAGGCCGCTTCGGCCGGTTCGGCCGCCACATCCTCGGCGCCCAGATGGCGCTGGAGCTGCCGTTCGGCATCGGGCCGCTGCAATTCCACACCTACTTCCCCGAGGACACCCACAATTCCTATCTCAACGCCTTCATGTCGGGCGGCTGGATCTCGGGGATCTGCTATCCGGCGCTGGTGTTCGTCACCGCGATCATCGGCTTCCGCTACGTCTATC
This sequence comes from Bradyrhizobium sp. Pha-3, assembly GCF_042258325.1. Classification (NCBI taxonomy): domain Bacteria; kingdom Pseudomonadati; phylum Pseudomonadota; class Alphaproteobacteria; order Hyphomicrobiales; family Nitrobacteraceae; genus Bradyrhizobium; species Bradyrhizobium sp. Pha-3. The sequence continues at coordinate 5,125,174 of NZ_CP170151.1, forward strand.
TGCAGGTGCCGTGGCAGCGCGGCTATCTCGCGGTCTTCTCGGCGTACCTCGGCTTCGTCGGCGAAAGCTTCATCATCGATACCGACCATTGGCGGCACTTCTGGATGATGCTGGGCACGATGTGGGGCATGTATGCGGCCGCCGAGCGCTATCGCGCGACGTCGGCGCGGATCATCGACGAATCTTCGGCGGCATCTTGAGACTGGCGCGCTGCTCCGGCGGCATGTCGATCACCGCCTTCAATGCTCCGGTCGCTTCCAGCACGCCCTTGTAGCCGTCATTGGCGAAGCGCAGCAGCAAGCGCAGCTCGTCGTCGGTGTAGCCGCTCCACAGCTTGAGCATCGCCTCCTGCATCGGCACGTAGAACTTGCCGATCTCCGCCGCCTTTTCCTCCACCACCGAGATGAAGACCTTGCGGCGGTCGCTCTCGTCCCGCTCGCGGCGCACGTAACCCGCCTTCTCCAGACGATCGACCACGCCGGTGATCGCGCCCGTGGTCAGGCCGGTGACTTCGGCGAGACGGCCGGCGGTCACGCGCCCCTCCAGATGCAGGATGTCCATGCATTCCATGTCGGAGTTGGAAATTCCGGCCATGTTCGCAACGGCTTGGCCGTACATCACGCCCTGCGCGGATGACCGGCGCATCGCCTCCTCGAGTTCCTGCATCAGCGCTGCGCGCGACTTCGCACTTGACAAGGCGGCTCCTGTATCTTACTCGCCTTATATCTTATATACTAAGATAGTTAGCAACTGACTTTTCCTACCCCACACCGATGCATGGAGCAAGGCATGACCTCTCGTCCCCGTAAAGCTCTGATCATCGGCGCCGGCATCGCAGGTCCAGTGAGCGCGATGTTCCTGACCCGGGCCGGCATCGAGGCCGAGCTCTATGAAGCCTGGCCCTACTCCGCCGGGATCGGCGGCGGACTGCAGATCGCGCCGAACGGCATGCATGTGCTGGCCGAGCTTGGCCTCGCCGACGAATTGATCCGCAACGGCTCGATCGCGGAGTCCTTCGACTTCTATTCGCAAGGCGGCAAGAAGCTCGGCTCGCTCAATCAGAACATGCAGCAGCGCTTCGGCCAGCCCGCGGTGAACATGTGCCGCGCGACGCTGAACGAGACGCTGATCGACAAAGCCTGGGCCTCCAACGTCTCGGTGTTCTTTGAGAAGAAGCTGGTGAAGATCGAGGACCGCGGCGACCAGCCCGTCATCGCCTATTTCAACGACGGAACCACCGCCGAAGGCGATTTCGTGATCGGCGCCGACGGCGTGCACTCGGCGGTGCGGCGCCACGTGATCCCGGATGGGCCGACGCCGTTCGACACCGGGCTGATCGGCTTCGGCGGATTCGTCCCCCGCGCGGTGATCGAGAAGCTGCCGATCGGCCAACGGGTGGCGACCACGTTCGGGCAGAGCGGCTTCTTCGGCTATGGGATGTGCAGCCCCGATCCGGACACGGGCGCGATGTGGTGGAGCACGCAGCCGTCGCACGGCATGACCGCGGCGGCCTACCGGCTGCAGAGCCAGGACGCGATCAGGCAGCATCTGCGCGATTTCCACGCCGGCTGGCACGCGCCGATCCCTGCGATCATCGAAGCCGCCGAAAATATCGTGGTCACCGACACGCTCGACGTCGCAACGCTGCCGACCTGGTCGCGCAAGCGCACGCTGTTGATCGGCGACGCCGCGCACGCCACCAGCCCGCATGCCGGCCAAGGCGCATCGCTGGCGCTGGAGGACGCGCTGCGGCTCGGCATCCTGATGCGCGAGGGCCAGGAGCTCGGCATGACGTTCCAGGCCTTCGAGCACGAGCGGCGCCCACGCGCCGAGAAGATCGTCGCAATCGCCCGCCGCAACGGCAACAGCAAGCGCGAGTTCAGCCCGACCGGCGCCTGGCTGCGCGATCATATCCTGAAGCTGCTGCTGCCGGTGTCGTCCAAGGGCATGGACTTCATGTACGCGTATGATCCGCGGGCGGCGGCGTAGCGCTGGCTGTCATGCCCCGCGAAAGCGGGGCATCCAGTATTCCAGAGACGCTCGTGCTTCAACCGAGAGGCCGCGGAGTACTGGATCGCCCGGTCAAGCCGGGCGATGACACCGATAGGGACGGCTAAAGCTACTTCTCGACCTCGAACGTCAGCCCGGCGTGATCGACCAGGCGCTTGATGAGCTTGTGCTGCATCGCGGCTCCCGGCGTCCAGAAGCCGGGCGCAACGTCGGGCGTATCGCGCAACAGGCAGATCGCGCATTCCGAGATCATCTTCGAGGTCGAGCCATAGCCGGGATCGCGATCGCCCTTGACGCCGGCGCGGACCATGCGCCCGTCGGGCGCGACCGCGAGATAGAGCAGATCGTAGCGGCCGTTCTCGCGCTCTTCCTTTGACGGGCCCTCGCCCGGCTTCGGCGCGCTCGGGCCGGTCTTCTCGGCGTTCAGCGCCATCACGCGCTTGGCGTTGGCCTCGCCCTTCTCGCCCGGGCCGGTCAGGACCATCTCGTCGTAGACGAAGTCCCGTCCGTAGGGAAAGCCCATCAGCATGTTGGAGCGGTGGACGTTGCGCGTGTTGATCAGCGCCATCATGAACGGCGCGGTCCAAGAGTGCAGATCCTCCTCGTAGGCCGGCTTGCTGCCGCGCGGCTGCTTCGGCCCCTCGAAGCCCGGCGTCAGCGCGAACGGGTTGTTGAGGATCGCAACCAGGCTGAGGTCCTTGGCGACCGCATCGAACGTCGCCTTGGCGCTCGCCGCGGTACCGCCGGACAGCGTACCGCGCATGTCGCGCACGCGGCCCTTGACGCGCGACGCCGGCGCGCCGAACACGCGCCTCGCTTCCTCCTGGACGAAGAACGCGCCGAGCTCGAACGGCACCGAGTCGAAGCCGCAGGAGAACACGATGCGCGCGCCGCTGGCCTTTGCCGCGGCTTCGTATTTGTCGATCATCTGCCGCATCCAGACCGGCTCGCCGCAGAGATCGAAATAGTCGGTGCCGCTTTCGACGCAGGCCGCGATCAGCTCGTTGCCATAGAGCTGATACGGTCCGACGGTCGAGATGACAGACTTGGTTTGCGCCAGCATCGCCTTCAGCGAGGCGGCATCGCCGGCATCGGCGACGATCAGCGGCGTGTCGGCGGGCGCGCCGATCGCGTCGCGTACCGAGGCGAGCTTGTCCTTGCTACGCCCGGCCATCGCCCATTTCAGGCTGCCGTCGCGATAATGCACCGCGAGATATTCGGCGACGAGCTGGCCGGTGAAGCCGGTCGCACCGTAGACGACGATGTCGAGTTTCGACGAGGACATGGATCAGGCTCCTTGCGCAGCGAATTGGGCGCCTTTTGTCATCGCGGGCGCGGCGACGCAATGCGCTATTTCTTGTACGATACGCCCATGCCGGCGCGCACGTCGGCCTGGATGCCGTAGGGCGCGATCGGGTAGCGCAAGCCGTTCTTGGCAAGCTGCTTCATGCCGGCGATCGCCTTCACCAGATAGGCCGGCGGCAGCGCCATCAGCATCTCCTCGTCGGGCACGCCGCCGTAGCGGCGCTCGGCGAAGCATGGCAGCGACAGGCTCGGCTCGCCGGTCTTCAGCGCCCGCCCCCACGAATCCGCGCAGGCGGTTTCGCCGACCACGCCCCACTCGAACTTCTTGTAGCCGGTATATTGGAGGCCGTTGATCAGGATGATCATCTGACCCGGCGTCGCATAGACGAGGCAGATGTCGGGCGGATTGAGGCGGCCGCTGGTCAGCGGGCTCACCGCCATCGCCTGGTACTGGCCGTAAGGCACCACATCGAGCGCCTCCTGACGCTTGCGCGCGTCTTCGGCGGTGCCGTGCCAAACACCGACATAGTTCTCGCCGGCAAGCCATTTCTCGTCCTGCGGCGCGAGCCCGATCACCGCGCGGCATTGCGCGCCGACCAGATCGTCGCCGGTGATGCCGACGGTCCAGCCGAGCCGCGAGGCCATGCTGACGATCTGGTCCGTCGTGTGGACCGCCGACGGACGGCGGATCTTCGGGATCGCCTCCATCTCCTCGACGCGCGCGAACATCTTGATGCCGATGACCGTGGTCTTCAGCCGCAGCAGATTGTTCAGATCGGTGACGATTGCGCCGAGGTCGAACTGTTCCGGCGGTGTCTGCTGTTGCATGGCGTGAACTCCCGTGATCGGCGGCTTGGCGCCGCCTGTTGCGTCGATGTTAGGATTGGCCGTTGGAGGCGACAAGTCCCTGCGGCTCAGCGCGCGGCCGGTCCCGGCAGCAAATCATCGGTTCTGCCAGCCAGATGATAGGCCAGAAGCCCGATCCACTCCCGTGTGCCGAGATCGGTGCGCGAGAGGCCCTCGATCGCGAGCGTCGCGAAGCTGAAGACATTCCCGACGCGCCAGTCGACCGGATAGGCCTCGACGTTGAATCCCGCCTTGCGGAACAGCCCGACCGAGCGCGGCATGTGGTAGGCCGAGGTGACGAGCAGCCAGCGCTCGCCCGGTTTGGGATCGACCAGCGCCCTGGAGAACTCGGCGTTCTCCACCGTGTTGCGGGAGCGGCGCTCGATGATCAATCGCGACCTGGCAATACCGAGACCCTCGAACATCTCGGCGGCATAGTCGGCTTCGCGCGCATCGTTCGAGATCAGGTTTGCGCTGCCGCCGGTGAAGACGAGGCGCGCATTAGGATATCTGCGCGCGAGCGCCGCCGCCGCGATGACGCGATCGGCCGCGCTGCGCACCACCGGCGTGCCATGCGCAACCGACAGATCGGCATCGATCGAGCCGCCGAGCACGATGATGCCGTCCGGCGCGCCGCGTGAGGCGTCCCATGGCGGGAAGCGCTGCTCCAATGTCGAGATCAGGACATTGCCGAGCGGCGAGAAGCCGCAGATCGCAAGCAGCAGCAGCGCGGCAACCATCAACCTGCGGCCGCGGCGCGCAAACCGTGTCAACAACAGCACGGTGCCGATCACGCCGATACCGATCAGGAAGTTGATCGGCAGCAGCATGATGCCGAGCGTCTTGGAGAGCACAAAAAACAAGAGAAGCCCCTGCGAAGTTCTGCTACAGCGTCATACGCTGCTGGGAAACTAATCAAAAGCCGTCACATGACCCATCATCATCTGAAGTCGAGCCCCGAAACCTGCCATTGGGGCTTCTTTGAAGCCAAGCTGAAACCGGTTCTGACCGTCGCGAGCGGCGACGAGATCACGATCGAGACCGTCAGCGGCGGCCCGGACGTGGTGCCCGATCGCGGCAAATTCTTCGTTCCGCCGGAGCTCGACGACATCCATGCCAAGTGCGAGCGGATGGTACCCGGACATATTCTGACCGGCCCGATCGCCGTCAGCGCCGCCGAACCCGGCGACGTGCTCGAGGTCGATATTCTCGACGTTCAGCTGCGACAGGACTGGGGTTACAATCTGATCAAGCCATTGTCCGGCACCCTGCCCGACGATTTCCACGAGACACGCGTCCTCAACATCCCGCTTGATCGCGGGCGCATGGTCGGCCGCATGCCCTGGGGGCTCGATCTGCCGCTCAAGCCGTTCTTCGGCGTAATGGGGGTGTCGCCGCCGCCGGCCTGGGGCCGCATCTCCTCGCTGATCCCGCGCGCAATGGGCGGCAATCTCGACAACAAGGAGCTCGGCGCCGGCGCCAAGCTCTATCTGCCGGTGTTCGTTCCGGGCGCGCTGTTCTCCTGCGGCGACGGCCACGGCGTGCAGGGCGACGGCGAGGTCTGCGTCACCGCGATCGAGACCGCGGTGACCGGCCGCTTCCGCCTCACACTGCGCAAGGATATCCAGCTCGCCTATCCACGCGCAGAGACCGTGGACCATTACATGACCATGGCGATGGATCCCGATCTCGACCAGTGCGTGGTGCGGGCGCTGCGCGACATGATCGTGCTGCTCGGCGAGAAGCGCAATCTGTCGCGTGAGGACGCCTACACGCTGTGCAGTCTGGCCGCCGACCTGCGCGTGACGCAGACGGTCAACGGCTCCAAGGGCATCCACTGCATGATCGCCAAATCCGTGGTCCACGGCTGACAGGCGGTCGATAAGCCGCACTTGTGTTCCGCGAGCACGGCTCGATACAATCCCCATCCCAACGAACAAGAATGGACGGGGACGGATATGCTGAAGGACAGGCTTTCGCCGGCCGACGAGGCTGCGCGCGACCGGGAGATGCACGAGACGCTCGCCGCCTGCCCGCGCATCCTCGACCTCATTGCCCGCGGCCCGCAGGGCGCGCCGGACGCCGAAGCCGCGATCTATCTGCGCTCGCCGCTCGATCCCGACCCGGTCGTGATCTCGAACGATCATTTGATGGGCTGCATCAAGGCCGCTGAAACCTATTTCCGTAAGCAGGGCATCGGCAAGGACGATGCGGTGGCTGTCCTGCTCCCGGCGTGCCCCGCGACCGTCGTCGCGATCTTCGGCGCTGCCGCCTGCGGTGTCGCCGAGCCGCTCAACTTGCTGTTCACGCGCGAGGCAATCGTCGCCCAGCTCAATGCGATCAACGCAAAGCTGTTGCTGGCGCCCCCGCCGGGCATGCCGGGCGGGCTCTATGAGAGGGTCGAGGGCCTGCAGCGCGAGGTGCCGTCCCTGAGGCGCATCGTGATCGTGCCGCTCGACGGCAGCATCGCCTTCGACGGCGAGGTGCTGCGGCCTGATCCCGCCTGGCGCGACGACTACGGCAAGTCCAGGGACATGAGCGAGGCCGACCGCGTCGCCGTGATGCTGCCGACCGGCGGCACCACCGGCCATCCCAAGGTGGCGCGGCTCACCAATCGCGCGATGGTTGCCTCCACGGTATCCTCGCGGATGGCGCTCGATTTCCATCGCGGCGAGCGCGCGATGATCACGATGCCGCTGTTCCATGTCGGCGGCCTGTTCTGCACCACGGCCAATTCCCTGGCGGCCGGCACGACGATGGTCATCCCCGGCCCCGCCGGCGCGCGCGATCCGGCGCTGGTCCGGCACTTCTGGCAGATCATCGAGAAGTACCGCATCAACATCGCCGGCAACGTGCCGACGATACTCGGCGCCCTCGCCGATATCCCGGTCGCGGACAGCGACATCTCGACCCTGCGTGTCACTGCCACCGGCGCCTCGATCTGCCCACCGGAGATCGAGCGGCGTTATCTTGCGACCTGGGGCGGCCCCTGCATCCAGCAGCTCTACGGCATGACCGAACTTGCCGGTGCCATCACTCACGATGTGCATGGCGTGAAGCCGCGCGCCGAGAGCGTCGGCACCCGCAATCCGCTGGTCGAGCTTGCGATCCTCGACGGCGGCAAGCTCCACACCGGGCCGTGGCCCTCGCCGGTCGGCGAACTGCTGACCAGGGGCCCGCAGGTGTTCGCCGGCTATGTCGACAAGAAGCAGACCGAGGAGGCGTTCCGCGACGGCTGGCTGCGCACCGGCGACATCTGCCGGATCGATGCCGACGGCTTCGTCTACATCATGGGCCGTGCCAAGGACGTCATCATCCGCGGCGGCCACAACATCGATCCGCGCGCGATCGAGGACGCCGCGCTGGCCTTTCCGGGCGTGGCGCTTGCCGCAGCCGTCGGACGTCCCGACACCTACGCCGGCGAAGTGCCGATGCTGTTCGTCTCGGCGCAGCCCGGCTCCCATATCGATCCGAACGCGCTCGCAGCCTTCGTGCAGGACAACATCCTGGAGCCGCCGGCGCGCCCGCGCGTGGTGTCGGTGATTGCGGAGATGCCGGTCACGCCGGTCGGCAAGATCTTCAAGCCGAAGCTGCGCGAGATCGCCGCCGGCGAGGCCGCGCGCGAGCTGCTGGCGCTGGAAGGATTGTCCGGCGTGGTCAGTGTCGACGCGATCACCGATCCGTCCCGCGGGCTGTACCTGAGTGTGAGCGGGCCTCCGGACAAGGCAGAGACGGCTGAGCGACTTCTCAAGAAGTTCCCGGTCAAGGTCGAGTTACGGTCCTAACACCCTCATTATTCAAGACAATCTGATTACAGTACCGCGCCGGAACTGGCCTCCGGCGCGGCTGGACGCGGCTGCCCGCATTTTGCGGTCCATGGCTTGACGGATCGCCACATTCCTAAATAGACTCTAAATAGATACTTTTCAGTGCGGCCGTTCAGGGTTAAGCGTTTCACCATGGCTACGGAAAAGGCCGAAACCGACCGCGTCCCGGTCACGCTGGCGCTCTCGACCATCGGATACCTCGAGAAGCTGGTGAGACAGGGCACCCACGGCACGAGCGTCCCGGGCGTTGCACGGACATTGATCGAGGAAGGCATTCGGCTCGCCATCAAGGACGGGTTGCTTGCAATCCGCGACAACGGCCGCACGCCCTAGAGCATGATCCGGAAAAGTGGAGACCGGTTTTCCGAAGAGATCATGCTCAAAAGGGGAATGAGATCACGGCGCGATCGCTTGTCATCGCGTGGTGAGCTCAGGCGTGTGCCGGCGCGGCGGTTCAACACAGAACGTGGAACCGTCAGATGATTGCCATCGAACCAACCTGGACGCCGGAGCGCGTCGACCAACTCAAGATCTACTTTGAAGCCGGCCTCTCCTGCCGCGATATCGCCGTCAATATCGGCGTCAGCCGCAATGCGGTGATCGGCAAGCTGTCGCGGCTGAACCTCACGCGCGCGACGCCGGACGAACGGCGGGCCCGGCGCAAGAAATCCGCCGCGCACGTCGCGCAACGGGCGACCGCCAAGCAGCAGCTCCGGCTGCTTCAGACGGTCTACGAGCAGCCCTGCGACGATGCACCCATCGTCAGCGCCAACAATTGCTCGCTGTTCGAGCTGAGCGAGCAGCGCTGCCGCTGGCCGATCAGCACCCCGGGCGCCGATGATTTCTGCTTCTGCGGCAACACGCCGCTCGGCGGCATGCCCTATTGCTCGGGGCATTACCGCCTCGCTTATCAGGCGGGCTCGCGCCAGCGCGCGATGCGCGGATAGCCCTTGTGTGAAGCCGTCCCGTACGCGATGCGGGACGGTCGCTCAGCCGACCTTCCAGCCGGTTGCCGCTACGATGTTCTGGTAGAACTCCGGCGTGTAGGCCTGTTCCGGAGTCTTGCGCACGCGCTCGTCGAGCAGATGCGCATCGTCACCGACCAGGATGCGCCAGCGCTCGGCCTTGACGCCGTCGAGGATGATCTTGGCGGCGGCCGCGGCCGAGGTCGGGGCTTCGTCATGGAAGATGCGGGCGCGATCGAGCGCGAGCTGCTGGATGTCGGCATCCGACATCTTGGCGACGTCGATCCCCTGCCCCTGCAGACGCTGACGGGCCTGCTTGAGCTCGTCGGCATTGAGTTGGTCGGAGCCGTTCTGCACCTTGCGCGAGTTCGACACGATCGAGGTGCCGATGTGGCCGGGCATCACGACCGAGCACTTCACATGCGGCGCATTGAGGCGGAGATCGTTGATCATCGCCTCGGTGAATCCCTTCACGGCAAATTTCGCCGCGCTGTAGGCGGTGTGCGACACGCCCATGCCGACCGAGGCCCAGAAGCCGTTGACGCTCGAGGTGTTGACGATGTGCGCCTCGTCGGCCTTCACCAACAGCGGCAGGAAGGTGCGGACGCCGAGATAGACGCCGCCCCAACAGATGTTGAAGGTGCGTTCCCATTGCTCGCGCGTGTTGGTGAACAGGCTGCCGCCGCCACCGATGCCGGCGTTGTTGAACAGCAGGTGGATCTTGTCGGTCGCCTGCTGCTCGATCAGCTCATCGCGGAAGCGCTTGTAGTGATCCTCGATCGAGACGTCGGCAATGTGGGTCGTGATGCGCAGGCCCTGCGGCAGCTTCTCGACCTCGCAGAGCCGCTTGGTCTCGGCCATCGCCTCGGCCGAGACGTCGCACATCGCGACATTGCAGCCCTCGGCAACGAGCTGCCGTGCCAGCTCGCGCCCCATGCCCGTGCCGCCACCGGTGATGACGGCGATCTTTCCGGCAAATTCCTTCATGTGAGATCCGTTCCTTCCCTTATTTTTCTTGCCCTGTTCTTCTTTGTTTCGGCCGGAGCGCGGATCGCAGTCCCAACCGCTTGGCTGCGGCACCTTACATCACCGAATTGTCGCCCAGCAACGGCGCCTCCTCACGCGCAAGTGAGCCGCGTGCAGCAAATTGAAGCGGCGGCGGCGTAACGAGATCATTCCGCGTTGCGAACAATCCGACATCGACAACAGGAGACGATGATCGTGCACATCCTGAACAGATTGGTCGCGACAACGCTGATGGCGATCGCGGCCGGAATTTCCACCGCGGCTGCTGCCGCCGAGGTAACTCCAGCGAAGCAGCGCGACAGCACCTGCGCAGATGGACCACGTTGATCGCAATCGGCGCAGCGCGCGGCGTGGCACAGCGCGCGATCGTCATAGGCGGAGCTCTGACAATGTTAGGATCAGGTCGCCCGAATTCGAATACTTGTTTGCGAAGCGCGTGAGCCTCACGCGATGATCGCGCGCATCCTGGCCGCAGGCCAAGCCGCGTCATGATGCGGCCCGCGCTATTCGGCGGTCTCGATGCGCACAGATGCGCGCCGCCGCAGGGCGCCGGCACCTGCGCTCAGGGCCAGCTTGAACAGTCCGCGCCACGAGAAATCGATGATCACCTCATGGTGCCGCAATCCCTTGCCGCCCTTCACCAGACCGAGATCCCGGATCAGGCAATAGTGGCCGCTGCTCATGCGCGCCAGGCGGCTGTTCTTGAAGCGTCCCATGAATGGCGAGAATGCACTGCGGATCGATTCCGTCAAATCTTGACGGCGTCGAATCGGCAAGGCGACGGCAACCCGATCGCCAGCCGCAGCTTGCGCGGGCGACGCACACCACCATCGTCGACGCCGGCTGAGCCCTTGAATCAAAAACCTCCGGCAGGGCATTGCCGGAGGTTTGGGAGGCTTAGCAGCTAGCTAAGAGCCATCATTCAATGTGTTGGCCGTGGCGTATATAGTTTAGTAGATCAGGTAAGTAAATAAGTTTGGCGGCTGATGAATCGCATGGCTCGTCTTCGTCGTTCGCGTGGACCGAAATGACGCAGCTCAGCTCTTCTCGGAATCTTCCGCAAAGAAAAACCCCGGCAGTTGCCTGCCGGGGTTCTGTCGGATCGTGATCAGATCAACCGGAATTACCAGTTGCGCTGAGCGCGGAAGAGCATCTGGACAGTGTCCTGATCCTTCAGCTCGTAGGTCGCGGTCGGCTTGCCGATAGCAGTCGACGACGTCGTGATGATGCCGGCATATTTCTGATCGAGGTGCGAGTAGGTCACGTCGGCCGAGAAGGTCAGGTTCTTGACCGGGGTCCAACGGGTGATCACGCCGATCTGCGCGATGTTGTAGTCGGGGTTGCAGGCGGTCACGCCAGCGCCGCCAGCGAATGCGGCACGGAACGAACCACCGACGCCACCAACGCCGCAGATGAGCGACTTAGCCGCGTCGTTGTACGAAACAGCGGCGAACGCACCGTACAAGCTGGTGTTCCAGTAGGGATCCCAGTTGTGGGTGTACGCACCGCGCATACCCCAGGTCTTGATGGACTGCTGCTGACCGCCGGGGCCGAACACCGTGTCGGGTGCCGTTCCGAAGCCAACGCTGCCATAGACGCCCGGCAGGCTCGAACCGCCGAAGATGGCGATCGAGCTGGCCTGGCTGGCCAGTTCCTGGATGTTGTAACGGGTCGCACCGTCGGTGTAGACGCCCTGGATGTTGATGGTGTCGCCAGGTCCGGTCGGGATGTTCTTGATCGACAGGGCCAACGCACCAGCCCAACCCCACTTGTCGTCGGGATGACCGGTCAACTCGGTGCCGCCGTAGTAGGCAGCGTGGTTGTCATGCGCGGCGACCGACGCCTGGAAGATACCCCAAGCCTGGTCGACCTTGAGCGAAGCGACGAAGTCCGGAGCGATCGTGCCGGCGTAGTCGCTGGAGCCGTAAGCGCCACCGACACCGAGGTTGTTCACGCCAGCCTGCATGTAGGCAACCTGGTCCTGCGCCGACAGAGCGAGCGACACGCCGTTGCCGAACTGCGCGGTGTAGGTGAACTGGTTGATGCCGTTGGTGGTGTTCACGCCACCGACGAGCGCGTCGTAGTTGTTGCCCGGATAACCGTTCCAGGGGGCAGCGAACTGCGAAACCGCCTTACCCATCGTGAAGCCGGCGAACTGGATGAAGGCATAGTAGACGCCGACCGTACCGGCAGCCACGTTGCCCGAACCTGCGTTGTTCGGCGCAGAAGACGAGCCGATCGCCGAGTACACGGTCGAGCCGTTGCCCTGGCCGGCATAGGTGTCAGACGTCCAGGTGAACACCGCATCGAAATAGGTGCGGACCACGCCGTATTCGGTCGCGGTGCGCGTATCGATGTTGAAGTCTTCACGCGAACGCCAGGTGTAGCCGTTCGTGAAACGGTTGTTGGCACCGCTGGCGCCGTTGTAGTTCGCGCCGTACACGCTGTTGCCGTTCACCACGACGTCAGCACGCACATAGCCGCCCAGCTTGATGCAGGTGTCGGTGCCGGGGATGTAGTAGAAGCCCGGACCGTAAAGCGAGCAAACCTTCACGTACTCGACCGCTTTGGCCTTGACGGGAAGATCGGCCGCCTGTGCCCCGCCGACCGCGACCAGCGCAGCCGTCGAGCCCAGGATAAGGCTCTTCAAATTCATATTAAACCTCCAAGTTGCTCATATGCGGAGAGTCCGAGGCCGCGAGCGCCCCGTGATCCTCCCGCATTGTCCAAGACCGTTTTCCCCAAACCCCGCACCCTCAGATCAATCTGTGGTGTGCGACGGACTTGAACGATCACCGCAACGGGACGATCGAGATTCCCCTACCGCCGGGTTCAATATGCATTGGCGAGTTCGCCAATCAAAATAGTTTATAAAGTCAGGAATGCGAATGCGGCCACACTGTGTCTCGCCGGCAACGCTGCCTGTAAGCCCTTTGCTTACCTGGGAAAACTTGTCACACCGCAAATAGTCCAACCGTCACGCGACCATCATAATTACTTTACGTTCACTTGCGTTCGTTGGCGGCTTGCGGGAAAAAACGTACTGCAGCGCAGAAAACAAGAAATGAATCAGCACAAAGCTGAGTCGGCGCCCGAGGGAAGAGGAAGCTGTGTCAGTGACAAGGAAGGATACGACGCGCCAGCGCGCCATCGAACATCTCGACATCATCAAGCGATTCACGCTCGAGATTTCCGCCATCAACTCGCATCTGGAGCGCGTCCGTCAGTTCTGGGGCAGGTCGCTTGGCGTCAGCGGTCCGCAATGGATGATTCTCATCGCGATCTCGGATCTCGACAAGGATGACGGCGTGCCGATCAACGTGGTGTCGAAGCTGCTGCACGTCGATCCGTCGTTCGTGACCACGCAATCCAAGCTGCTCGAGCAGAAGGAGCTGCTGCGGCGCGCGCCCTCCCCGGCCGATGCGCGCGTGGTCCGGCTGTCGCTGACCGACAAGACCAAAAAGCACCTCGCGGGCCTCGCCGAACAGCACAAGGCGTTCAAGAAAACCGTCTTCGAGGAGTTCAGCGAGCCGGAGCTGGCCGAGTTCACGGCCAAGCTTTCGATGCTCACCAACCGCCTGGAAAAGGCCTGCCTGATTGTTGCGATGGAAGCCGAGGCCTGAAGTCGCGGCCACATCGGCCGGAAGGAACGCCGCCGAACGTTCCGAAAATTGGTCGGAGCGAGAGGATTTGAACCTCCGACCCCTAGTCTCCCAGACTAGTGCGCTAACCGGGCTGCGCCACGCTCCGATGCCGTTCCATTAGCTGCGATCCTGCGTTCGCGCAAGGCGGGGCAGGCTCTCAAAGACTGTATTCCGAGGCCGGTTCCCTTGGCAGGCGTCCTTGCCTCAGCCGTCCTTCATCGCCGCGTCGACCATCTGCCGACAGGCGACCAGCTCCTGCAGCACGCGTTCGAGCCGCTCCCGATCCGCTGACGGAACGGAGGGGCGCACCGGCGGCGCCGCGGCGGGCGCCTTGCCCGGATGGGCATGCGCCTTGTAGGTCGACAGGATCGGATCCTCGTCGGGATCGACGAATCGGTAGTCGATCCCCTTCTCGTCGCCGTCGCCCTCCTCGCCGTCGAAATCGAGGCCGTCGCTGCTCTCGAGGTCGTCGGGCTCGGCCATGCTGTTGCCGACGGCTTCCTCGACCGCGCCGAACGAGACCGCCGCGGTCTGGTCGGCAATGCCCTGCACCGACTTGATGCCGTGCTCCTTCAGGATCCGCTGCACGCCGCGGATGGTGTAGCCCTCGCCGTACAGCAGCCGGCGGATGCCCTTGAGCAGGTCGACGTCGTCGGGGCGATAATAGCGGCGTCCGCCGCTGCGCTTCATCGGCTTGATCTGCGCGAAGCGCGTTTCCCAGAATCTCAGCACATGCTGGGGAATATCGAGTTCATCAGCGACCTCGCTGATGGTACGGAACGCATCCGGCGCCTTGTCCAAATGCCCGCTCCTTTGAGCTCAATGCCTGGAGCCTTTCCGTTCCGATTGAATCGGAACGGGGCCCCGGATTCTAGTTTTGCCGCGTTTTCTTCACGCGAACCGGGTATCCACTTCGCTTGAAAACGCTCTAGTCGGCCTTGCTGCCGTCGCCATTGGTGACGACATGGCCATTGATCCGCTGCTTCAGGATCGCCGACGGCTTGAACACCATCACCCGCCGCGGCGAGATCGGCACCTCGGTGCCGGTCTTGGGATTACGCCCGATACGCTGGCCCTTCTTGCGCACCATAAAGGAGCCGAATGAGGACAGCTTCACCGTCTCGCCCTTTTCCAGGCAATCGGTGATCTCCTTCAGCACCAACTCGACAAATGCCGACGATTCCGTGCGCGACAGACCCACCTTTTGGTAGACCGCCTCACACAAATCGACGCGCGTAACTGTTTTTCCGGTTCCCGTGGTCATCGCCTGCCCCGCACTCTCGGCGAACAATTTCTTGACTGAAATTAAAAGCTTAGCGCGCAATGGTCAACAGCGACAAGCATCCGGGTGCAGGAAAGATACCAGCAACCTGTCGATACTCTTTGGCGATGCGCTACCAGCGCACGAGCGCCGAGCCCCAGGTGAAGCCGCCGCCCATCGCCTCGAACAGCACCAGATCGCCCTTCTTGACGCGCCCGTCCTTCACGGCGACCGACAGCGCCAGCGGGATCGAGGCCGCCGACGTGTTGCCGTGCTTGTCGACCGTCAGGACCACCTTCTGCGGCGCAATATGAAGCTTGTGCGCCGACGCATCGATGATTCGCTTGTTGGCCTGGTGCGGAATGAACCAGGTGATGTCCTCGGCGGTGAAGCCGGTGGCGTTGAAGGCGTCGACGATCACGTCGGTGATCATGCCGACGGCGTGCTTGAACACCTCGCGGCCCTCCATGCGGAGATGCCCGACCGTCCGGGTCGAGCCGGGCCCGCCATCGACGAACAGCTTCGCCTTGTGGCGGCCGTCGGAGCGCAGATGCGTCGTCAACACGCCGCGGTCGCTGGTGGTGCCGGAATGCTGCTGCGCCTCCAGCACGACCGCGCCGGCGCCGTCGCCGAACAGCACGCAGGTGCCGCGGTCGTTCCAGTCGAGAATGCGCGAGAAGGTTTCAGCACCGATCACCAGCGCCCGCTTGTGGGTGCCGGCGCGCAGGAAATTATCGGCGGTGGCCAGCGCGAAGACGAAGCCGGAACAGACCGCCTGCAGGTCGAACGCGACGCCATGGTTGATGCCGAGCCCGTGCTGGACGGCGACCGCGGTGGCAGGAAAGGTGTTGTCGGGCGTCGAGGTCGCGAGCACGATCAGGTCGATCGACTGCGCATCGACTTGCGCATGGGCGAGCGCAGCCTGCGCCGCCTTGATCGCTAGATGCGAGGTGAATTCGTCGTCGGCCGCGATGTGGCGCTCGCTGATGCCGGTGCGCTGCACGATCCAGTCATCCGACGTGTCGATCCGGCTGGCCAGTTCGGCATTGGTCAAAACCCGCTCCGGCAAATATGAGCCGCAGCCGAGCACTACCGAACGTATAGCAGTCACGAGACAGCCTCCTGCGCGGTCTGCGCCCGCACCAGGGCGCTGCCGTCGCGATTGAGCATCTGATTGATCTTGGTGAGGAGATCGAAGTGGGCCATCTCATAGCCAACATCCACCGCATAGGCAAAGCCTTCCGCGTTGGTGCCGCCATGGCTCTTGACCACCACGCCCTTCAGGCCGAGCAGCAGGCCGCCGTTCGACTTGTTGGGATCGAGCTTGTCGCGCAGCTTCTGGAACGCGCCGCGGGCCAGCACATAGCCGATTCGCGCCAGCCAGCTCGATGACATGGCCTCGCGCAGCAGCGTGAACATCTGGCGCGCGGTTCCCTCGGCGGCCTTGAGCGCAATGTTGCCGCTGAAACCTTCCGACACGATGACGTCGGCGAGACCCTTGCCGATCGCGTCGCCCTCGACGAAGCCGATATAGTTGAACTGGGTCGAGTTCATCGCGCGCAGCATCTCCGCCGCCTCGCGGATTTCCCCGTGCCCCTTGATCTCCTCGGACCCGATATTGAGCAGGCCGACGGTCGGCCGTTCGAGGTTGAACAGCACGCTCGCCATGGCGCTGCCCATCACCGCCAGCGTCGCCAGATGGCGGGCGTCACCGCCGATCGTGGCGCCGAGGTCCAGCACGACAGAGTCGCCGCGCAGCGTCGGCCACACCGCCGCAAGCGCCGGGCGGTCGACACCGGGCAGCGTCCGCAGATTGACGCTGCCCATGGCCATCAGCGCGCCGCTGTTGCCGGCGGAGACCGCAACGTCGGCCTCGCCATGCTTCACGGCGTCGATCGCGAGCCACATCGAGGACGCCCTGCGGGTCCGCCGCAGTGCCTGGCTCGGCTTCTCATCGTTCTTCACGGCGACGTCGGTATGGATCACTTTCGATACCGCCTTCAGCGCCGGATGCTTGGCGAGCTCCGGCTCGATCTGGGCCCGGTCCCCCACCAGCAGGAATTCGCTGTCGGGATGACGGCTTAACGAGATTGCGGCGCCGGGAATGACGACGGAAGCGCCGACATCGCCCCCCATGGCGTCAAGCGCTATTCGAACCTTTTGAGGCATGAACGTCCCGGAAGCCTGCTTTCCCGCAGCCTTCAGACGAAGACCGCGAGCTTGAAGTCACCGCCGTCAACGGCGCGCGGCGAAACACCAACTCGCGTCCCGGCCGGGCCGCGACAATAGCGTGTCCTCGATCCGACACAACCTCTTGACCGCAAATGAGGCAGCTGCCGAACCGTCACGCAACACATCAGAACATACCAGAAATACATTGTATTTCAATGTATTGTGACACATATTTGAAGTAACTGGGAACGCCGCTCGCGCAAGCTTGCAGGCAAGCCATCCCCGCAAATGTGGCGTCGGCTGCCCTCAACTCCCCTTGGGCTTCTTGCCGTCCGGCTTTTCCTTCAGCGCCTTCAGGGCCGCGAAAGGATGATTTTCCGGGTCAGGCGCTTCAACCTTCTGTTCAAAGACCGCATCCACCTTGCGCGGATACGGGTCTATGCCGAGAAACAGCGCATCGGTGGCGAGCCGGCCGATGTCGATGACGCCGCCGACGATCGGCTCCGGCGGGTCCGGCGTTTCCTCATCGCTGTCGTCGGCGTCGTCGACCAGGTCGGCCATATGCGGAATCTGCTCGGGCGGCGCGAACACCACATCGATCGGCTCATCGATCTTGTTCTCGATCGGATCGAGCGTCACCACGCAGGTCTGCCCGACCCTGGCCTTAACTCTGCCGGTGACTTGGTAGCTGCCGTCGCGCTTGGGCTGCAGGTCGAACTCCGCGTGCGCGGAGACGACTTCCCGTAACTCGGCAACTTCGGCCATCGCCTTGCGCGCCGCCTCGTCGGCCGCGATCTCGCGATGCAGGCCGGTCTCCGGGATCTGCGCGACATTGACGAGAACCCGCCAGGGGTCGCGGTCGCGCCGTGCATCGGGCTGCCCTGTGGTGCCGCCGCTCATGCCGCCGTCCCCGCAGCCTGTGCTACCGGAAAGCGCCAAGCGCCCTTGGCCAAAGCCGCGAGATCGGCGCGCGCCAGCTCTTCCATCGCCTCCTGGGCGTAGGCGGCGAGCTCGCGGGCCTTGTCGATGTTCTGACCGTTGAGGATGTTCTTGCAGAACGACTCGGCCAAGGCCGCCTGGCTGTCGGTCAGCGCCAGATCATAGGCCGCGGTGCGGCCGTAGAAGGCTTCACCGAAGGCCTGCATGCGCTTCGGCACCGTGAGGTCGCCGACGCCCATTTCGCGCAGATTGTCGTCCATATCGATGCAGAAATGATCGAACAGCGCCTGGGACAGCGCTACGCCGCCCTCGACGGACTTGAGGCGCCGCAGCACCAGCCACAGATGCATCAGAAGCAGGTCAAAACGGCCGTTAAGCGTGTCCGGAACGCCCAAGTCACGGTAAAACAACGGTTCTCGCGCCTGCGTCACGATCATGCCATAGATGGTCTCAATGGTGCTGCGCGCGGGCACCCGGGGTCTTCTGAAGTGATTGAACGGCCAAAGCATGACGGGTTCCGGCTGCCGGTCCCCAAAGGGTCGCCTGTTGAGAGGTCGCCCATTGGAGCTCGGCATGATTGCAATCCATTGAGCTGCCCGGTACGTCAATGCCTCGGCCGATGCAAGGGGACGGATCAGTTCCGCCGATGAACCACACTCTTTCACGACAGTCTCGCGCCGCTTCCGCGCGCGGGTTCTTTTCGCGTCTCCGCGCCGTCGCGGCGATCGGCCTCGTCTGCGCCGCGCTCGGCGGCTGCGCCGGCGAACAATTCCAGAAGGGCTACATCCTGCCCGAAGGGGCGCTTGAGCAAATCCCGATCGGCGCGAGCCAGGACCAGGTGCTCATCGTGCTCGGCACGCCCTCGACGGTCGCAACGCTGGACGGCGAGGTGTTTTATTACATCTCGCAACGGACCTCCCGCCCGGTCGCCTTCATGAATCAGCGGGTGATCGACCAGCGCGTGATCGCGGTCTATTTCGACAAGAACCGGCAGGTGCGCCGGCTCGCCAATTACGGCCTGAAGGACGGCAAGATCTTCGACTTCGTCAGCCGGTCCACGCCGACGTCAGGCCAAGAAATGTCCTACCTGACACCGCTCTTCAAGCTGCTGAGCTTCAACTAGAGCGAAGTGGACTCCGGTTCGCGTGAGAAAACGCGTCAAACCGGAGTCCAGAGCATAAGCCGCTGCGCCAAGTTGTCGCTTGCCCGAGGGGCAAGCGGTCCCCTAGTTTGCTCGCAAACAAGAGCCTGAGCAGGGGGTAAACGCATGAGAGCCAAGAGATTTTCCCGTCGTACGGTATTGTCGGGCACAGCCGCGATGACGGCCGCGTCGATCCTGCCGCGCACAAGCCTCGGCGCCGGCGACTGGCGGCCGACCGAGACCGTCCGCATCATCGTGCCGGCGGCGGCGGGCGGCTCGACCGACGTGATGGGGCGTCTGCTCGCGGCGCATTTGCAGCCGCTCTGGGGCCAGTCGGTGGTGGTGGAGAATCGCTCCGGCGCCGGCGGCACCATCGGCACATCCGAGGTCGCGCGCGCCAAGGGCGACGGCCACACCATCCTGATCGGCAATCCCGGCCCCAACGCGATCGCCTACAGCATCTTCCGCAACCTGACCTACAAGGCCGACCAGTTGCAGCCTGTCTCCAACATGATCCGGATCCCGAACATCGTGTCGGCGCATCCGTCGACCGGCCTCAAGTCGATCCCCGAATTGATTGCCTTCCTGAAGCAGAACCCGGACAAGCTCACCTACGGCTCGTCCGGCACCGGACAGAGCCCTCACCTCACCGGCGCCTGGTTCCTGCAACTCACCGGGCTGAAGATGACGCACGTGCCGTTCCGCGGCGCCGGTCCCGCATTGCAGGCGGGGCTCGCCGGCGACATCCAGATCCTGTTCGACAATCTCTATCCGTCGCTGCCGCAGGTGCAGGACGGCAAGCTCAACGGCCTCTGTGTCACCACGCCGGAGCGCAGCGATTCCGCACCGAACCTGCCGACGATGCGCGAGGGCGCGCCGGAACTGGCAAAGTTCGACGTCTCGTCCTGGTTCGGCGTCTTCCTGCCGAAGACCGCGCCCGCTCCGGTGCTCGACGAACTGAACCGCCAGGTCAGGGCGATGCTGGAGCGCGACGACATCAAGAAGAACATCGCCGGCATGGGTGCGCGCGCCGACTACGGCACGCCCCAGCAATTCTCCGATTTCGTCGATGCCGAGACGAAGAAGTTCGCGGCAATCATCGAGAAGGAAGGCTTGCAGATGGAGGTCAAGTAGCAGCCGCCGCCGCGATCGTTCGTGAGCATGTCGCGCCTCATGCTACGACGACTTGTTGATCTTCTTGACCTTGGCGTCGGTTGCTTCAATCGACATCGCCAGTTCCAGGATCGCCTTCGACAGCAGCTCGATGGCCTCCTTCTGATCCTGTGATTTGGAAGCGCGGAGCGCGTAGTTCCGTGCGGATGAGAGTGACATCGATTGATCTCCGTGTTGTTCGCGTCTGGGTCTCTGCGGATATCGTTGGCGGAAAGTCGATCAGTTCGGCAAGCACGCCGAACGAAGCCCATATAGAAATAAAAATCCCGCGGCTCGCACCGCGGGATTTTGCGCTTCAGTCGTGTCGCGCCGCTCAGTGCGCCAGGATCGCCAGCAGCAGCAGCGCCACGATGTTGGTGATCTTGATCATCGGGTTCACCGCCGGGCCCGCCGTGTCCTTGTAGGGATCGCCGACGGTATCGCCAGTCACCGCGGACTTGTGGGCGTCAGAGCCCTTGCCGCCGTAGTGGCCGTCCTCGATGTACTTCTTGGCGTTGTCCCATGCGCCGCCGCCCGAGGTCATCGAGATCGCGACGAACAGGCCGGTGACGATGACGCCGAGCAGCATGGCGCCGACCGCGGAGAACGCCGCCGACTTGCCGGCTGCGCCACCGCCCGCGATCGCGTAGATCAGGAAGTAGACCACGATCGGCGACAACACCGGCAGCAGCGACGGGATGATCATCTCCTTGATCGCCGCCCGGGTCAGCAGGTCGACCGCCTTGCCGTAGTCCGGCTTGTCGGTGCCCTGCATGATGCCGGGCTTCTCGCGGAACTGACGGCGCACCTCCTCGACGATCGCACCGGCGGCGCGGCCGACCGCGGTCATGCCCATCGCACCGAACAGATACGGCAGCAGGCCGCCGAACAGCAGGCCGACCACGACGTAAGGATTGTTCAGAGAGAAGTCCGGGTTGACGCCCTTGAAGTAGAGGTGGTTGGCGGAGTCCGCGATGAAGAATTTGAGGTCCTGGTTATAGGCCGCAAACAGCACCAGCGCACCGAGACCGGCGGAGCCGATCGCGTAGCCCTTGGTCACCGCCTTGGTGGTGTTGCCGACCGCGTCGAGCGCGTCGGTCGACTTGCGCACTTCCTTGGGCAGCCCCGCCATCTCTGCGATGCCGCCGGCGTTGTCGGTGACCGGGCCGAAGGCGTCGAGCGCGACGATCATGCCGGCCAGCGCCAGCATGGTGGCGGTCGCGATCGCGATGCCGAACAGGCCGGCCAGGCTGTAGGTGACCAGGATGCCCGCGATGATCACGATCGCGGGCAGCGCGGTCGCCTCCATCGAGACGGCAAGGCCCTGGATCACGTTGGTGCCGTGACCGGTGACGGACGCCGCCGCAATCGACTTCACCGGGCGGTAGTCGGTGCCGGTGTAGTATTCGGTGATCCAGATGATCAGGCCGGTGACGACGAGACCGACCACGCCGCACCAGAACAGCGCCATGCCGGTATAGTCGACGCCGTCGAGCTTGCCGAAGCCGACCAGCCAATTGATCACGAGCGCGACGCCGACCAGCGACAGGATGCCGGTGGCGATCAGGCCCTTGTAGAGGGCGCCCATGATGGACTGGCTGGCACCGAGCTTGACGAAGAAGGTGCCGATGATCGAGGTGATAATGCAGATACCGCCGATCGCGAGCGGCAGCGTCATCATGTTCACCAGGATCGGCGTCTTGGCGAAGAAGATCGCCGCGAGCACCATGGTGGCGACCGCGGTCACCGCATAGGTCTCGAACAAGTCAGCCGCCATGCCGGCACAGTCGCCGACATTGTCGCCGACGTTGTCGGCGATGGTGGCCGGGTTGCGCGGATCGTCCTCGGGGATGCCGGCCTCGACCTTGCCGACGAGGTCGCCACCGACGTCCGCCCCCTTGGTGAAGATGCCGCCGCCGAGACGGGCGAAGATCGAGATCAGCGAGGCGCCGAAGCCGAGCGCCACCATGGCGTCGACCACAGTGCGGCTGCCGGCTTCGAGCCCCATGAACTTGACCAGCACCATGAAGTAGATGGTGACGCCCAGCAGCGCGAGACCGGCAACCAACATGCCGGTGATCGCGCCCGCCTTGAAGGCGAGTTCGAGGCCGCCGGCGAGCGAGGTGGTTGCCGCCTGCGCGGTGCGGACGTTGGCGCGCACCGAGACGTTCATGCCGATGAAGCCGGCAGCCCCCGACAAGATGGCGCCGATCGCAAAGCCGATCGCCACGAGCAGGCCCAGGAAGTAGGCCAGCACCACGAAGATCACGATACCGACCATGCCGATCGTCGTGTACTGCCGCCGCAGATAGGCCTGTGCGCCCTCGCGCACCGCGGCCGCGATTTCCTGCATGCGGGCATTGCCCGCATCCGCGTTCAAGACCGACTGCGTCGCCCAGATCGCGTAGACGATGGAAAGCGCCCCGCAGAGCACAATCAACCATAAAGCTGTCATGTTGCCTCAGATCCTTGATGTAACCCCCGCGCCTTCTTGTGCCGCTAGGGGGCGGCAGGCGCTTGTTTTGCGAGGACAATCCTCCCCAAAAACGGATTGCCTCAAATCGGGCGCGACCTTGCCAAAATCGTTACCGCTGTGCAACGCCACCTGTGGCCGAAAACGCCGATATCGGCAGCTATTTAGAAGGAAAATCGGCATCATCAGGCGCGGGAAGTCTCGCGCTCGTTGCGTTCCGACGCGTTTTCCTAACGCGAACCGGTGCCCACTTCGCTCGAAAACGCTCTAGAAATGGCTGTACGACAGCCGCTTCAACTTCAGTTCCCGACCCTGCCCGTCAAGGAAGCTTGGTGGCGACAAGCCTGCGATCAGGCCGCCGATTGCGGTTACCGCGACCTTGGCCTGCCGTGCGTCGCGCAGAAACGCGTCGACGTGATCGCTCGGGACCGCGCACAAGAGCTCGTAATCATCACCGCCGGCCACCAAGGCCTCGATATCGATCGCCTTGCGCGCGAGCAGCCCTGCGGCTGCAGACGACAACGGGATACTCGGCACATTGATTACGGCCGCCACACCACTGGCTGCGCAAAGCTTGGTCAGATCGCCGGCAAGACCGTCGGACACATCCATCGCGGCGCTGGCGTGGGTGCGGACGGCCTTGGCCAACGCGTTGCGCGGCTGCGGAACACGGTAACGGGCGGCAAGAAAATCCCGCCCGACGACATCGTCCGCCAGAGCCGCGGCGACCGGGCCGCCCCGGAGCACATCGAGGCCGAGCGCGGCGTCTCCGATCGTGCCGGTGACGAACACGCGGTCGCCCGCCTGTGCCCCCGCGCGATGCACCATCGTGCCCTGCGGCACCCGGCCGAACGCGGTGATCGAGATCATCAGCGGCCCCGGCGTCGAGACCGTGTCGCCACCGAGCAGCGGGCAGCCGAAATGCGCGGCGTCCTGGCCGAGCGCCCGGGCAAACGGCTTCAGCCAGGCCTCCTCGGCGCCGCGCAGCGCCAGCGTCAGCACGAATCCTGCCGGCACCGCGCCCTTGGCGGCGATGTCGGAGAGGTTCACCCGCAGCGCCTTGCGCGCCAGCGTGTCGGGCGGATCATCGAGAAGGAAGTGCACGCCCTCGACGATGGCGTCCGTGGTGACCACGATGTCCTCGCCATCAGCCCTCAGCGCGGCGGCGTCATCGTCGAGCCCGAACGCACCCGGATCGGTCGCGAGCGGCTTGAAATAGCGCGCGATCAGGGAGTCTTCGCCGGATATCGGTTTGTCGCTCTGCGTCACGATAGCAGCCCCGTCATCCTGAGGTGCGAGCGGAGCGAGCCTCGAAGGATGCACGGCCCCAGCCGGGCCGCCGCCCTTCGAGACGGCCGCTGCGCGGCCTCCTCAGGGTGACGGTCAAGCGATCATATGTCTCCACTCAGCTCCGCACAAACTCGTCGCCGCGGAACTGGCGCGCGATCTGGTCGAGCACGGCGTTGACCATGCCGGTTTCGTCCTTTTCGACGAACGCGTGCGCGACGTCGACATATTCGGAGACCACCACCCGGCCCGGTACGTCCTTGCGATGCTCCAGCTCGTAGGACCCTGCCCGCAGCACCGCGCGCAGGATGGCGTCAATCCGCTTCAACGGCCAGCCCTTCGACAGCGCCTCGTCGATCAGCGGATCGAGCTTGGCCTGGTCGCGCACCACGCCGGAGACCACGTCGCGGAAAAACGCGGCTTCCGCCGGCAGGTATTTCTCGCCCTCGACCTCGTTGCCGAGCCAGTGGCTCTCGAACTCGGCGAAGATGTCGTTGATGCCAGCGCCGCCAATGTCCATCTGGTAGAGCGCCTGCACCGCCGCGAGCCGTGCCGCGCCGCGGCGGTTGGCTTTTCTATCGGGAGCTTTCGCGGGCTTCTTGTTGTCAGCCATGGTCAGGCCTTTGCCAGGCGGCGTTTGATCCGCAGCATCGCCAGCGCCGCACGCGCCGCGTCGCCGCCCTTGTTGAGTTCGCTGGCGCGCGCCCGCGCCCAGGCCTGCGCCTCGGTGTTGACGGTGAGGATGCCGTTGCCGAGCGGGAATTTCCGGCTGACGGCCAAATCCATCAATCCGCGCGAGGATTCCTGCGAGACGATTTCGAAATGGATGGTGTCGCCGCGTACCACGCAGCCGAGCGCGATCGCCGCGTCATAGGGCTTGCCGTTCGCTTCAGCCGCGTCGATCGAGATGGCGATCGCCGCCGGAATCTCCAGCGCGCCCGGCACCGTGATCACGTCATGGCTGGCGCCTGCGGCCTTGATCTCGGCAAGCGCGCCTTCCAGCAGCGCATCCTGGATGTCGTCATAAAACCGCGCCTCGACGATCAGCACGCGTGCGCCGGTAATGTCGGTCTGGTCCTTCAGGGGTTCGCGCCGCGCGTCAGCCATTACAATACCAATCGGAACTTGGGGAGGAGTTGTGCAGCGTTTTAGGCGCAGCAGGGGCTAAAGCCAAGGGCAATACTGGCCCGGATGTCACCGCGATCAGCCCGATTTTTCAGGCCGGGTTCGCCTGCAATGCATAGGCCCCCGGGACTGGAAATCGCCCCGAAGCGAATAGGCAGATAAGGATGCCTGCCTCGGCCGCAATGCGCGGGCCGAAGCTATTTCATCTCCGACAGCCGCGCCGCGTAGCGGGCCATCAGGTCGACCTCGATATTGACCTCGCTGCCGGCTTTCCAGCCGCTCAGGGTCGTGACAGCAAGCGTGTGGGGGATGATCAGCACCGAAAATGTCACATCGTCGACCGTATTCACGGTCAGCGACACGCCGTCCAGCGTGATCGAACCCTTCGCCGCGATGAAACGCGCCAGTTCGCGGCTGGTTCGCAGCTCGAAGCGCGCCATGTCGGGTAGGTCGTCGCGCTTGACGATGGTTGCGATCCCGTCGGCATGCCCGGCCACGATGTGACCGCCGAGTTCATCGCCGATCTTGAGCGCGCGCTCGAGATTGAGCCGGCCGCCCTGCGCCCAATGCTTGGCGGTGGTCATGCCGAGCGTCTCGGCCGCCGCATCGACATCGAACCAGGTCTTGCCGTCGGCGGTGCCGGAGGCGACGACGGTGAGGCAGACGCCGTTGCAGGCGATCGAGGCGCCGTCGGCGATCGTGGTCTGGTCGTAGTCGCAGGCAATTCGCATGCGATGCAGTTGCCCCTGCGCTACCTGCTTCAGGCTGGTGATCTCACCGATATCGGTGACAATTCCGGTAAACATTACGCACGCTCGTAGATCATGAGACTGTCTTTGCCGAGGGTTTCGCTAGCACGAAGGCGAAAGGCCGGCGACTGCGTGATTGCGTCGAGCGGCATTGCGTCCAGCGCGGGAACGCCACCGGCACCGATCGCATCGGGTCCGCGCAACAGCCAGATCTCGTCGACAAGGCCGGCTGCCACGAAAGAATTTGCCACGCGCGATCCGCCCTCGACCAGCAGCCGCGAGATCCCCCTCTCCGCCAGCGCATGCAGGACGGACGGCAGATCGAGACCTTCAGGCGCGCTGGCGGAGACGCGGATCACCTGCGCCCCGGCGGCACCTAACTTCACCGCGGCAGGCGCCTCCGCCATGTCAGAGGTCATCACCCAGAGCGGCGTCTCGCGCGCCGAATGCACCAGGCGGCTGTCGCCTGAAATCCGCAGCGCGCGGTCCAGCACCAGGCGCACCGGCGAGCGCGCCGCCATCCCCGGCAACCGGCAGGTCAAAAGCGGATCGTCGGCCTTGACCGTGCCGATGCCGACCAGGATCGCGTCGCTCTGCGCGCGCAGCAAATGCACCCGGGTCCGCGCGGCCTCGCCTGATATCGCGACCGGCTCGTGGCCGCTGGCGGCGATCTTGTCGTCGACGGACACCGCGAGCTTGAGGATCACATGCGGGCGCTTGTCGCGGATGCGGCGGAAGTGTCCGGCGTGGTCGCGCGCAGCTTCCGCCGCACACAGCCCGACATCCACCGCGATGCCGGCGGCGCGCAGCTTGGCGTGCCCCTGCCCGGCGACTTCCGGATTGGGATCCTCGATCGCCGAAACGACGCGGGCGAGCCCGGCCGCAACCACGGCATCCGCACAGGGCGGCGAGCGGCCGAAATGCGAGCAGGGTTCGAGCGTCACGTAGAGCGTGGCGCCGCGCGCGGCGTCACCTGCGCGCCGCAGCGCCTCGACCTCGGCATGCGGGCGGCCGCCTGCTTGCGTCCAGCCGCGGCCGACGATGATGCCGTCCTTGACGATCACGGCGCCGACCGCCGGATTGGGCCAGGTGCGCCCGAGCCCGCGCCGGCCGAGCGCGAGCGCCAGCTGCATGAAGCGCAGATCGACCGCCTTTGCCGCGTCCTTGGCCTCTTTGGCCTTCTGCGCGAACTGGTCTTCCAATATCCGGAAGATCATTTGCGTAGCGTCGCGAGCCGCGGGTCCTCTTCGCCGGTCAACTCGTCGAGCACGGCCTCAAAGTCCTTGGCCTCGCGGAAATTGCGATAGACCGAGGCGAAGCGCACATAGGCGACGTCGTCGAGCTGGCGCAGATGCTCCATCACGATCTCGCCGATCGCCTCCGAGGAGACCTCGGCTTCGCCGCCGCTTTCGAGCTCGCGCACGATGGTCGACACCATCTTCTCCACCCGCTCGGATTCCACCGGGCGCTTGCGCAAGGAGATCTGCAGCGAGCGCACCAGCTTGTCGCGGTCGAACGGCACGCGGCGGCCGTTGCGCTTGATGACGGTCAGCTCGCGCAACTGCACCCGCTCGAAGGTCGTGAAGCGGAAGTTGCAGGCCATGCAGACGCGACGCCTGCGAATGACCGCGGAGTCCTCGGTCGGACGCGAGTCCTTGACCTGCGTATCGAGAGAATTGCAGCTCGGGCAGCGCATCCGACGGGACCTCTACAGCGACCTTTTACTGATAGATCGGGAACCGATCGGTCAGCGCCTTGACGCGCTCCTTGATCGCGGCCTCGACCAGCGGCGCCTTGCCGTCTGGCGACTGCGCCAGCGCGTTCAGCACTTCGGCGATCATGCCGCCGACCTGATTGAACTCGGCGACGCCGAAGCCGCGCGTAGTCGCCGCCGGCGTGCCGAGACGCAGGCCCGAGGTGACGAACGGCTTTTCGGGATCGAACGGGATGCCGTTCTTGTTGCAGGTGATGGCGGCGCGCACCAGCGCCTTCTCGGAGATGTTGCCCTTCAGGCCCTTCGGCCTGAGGTCGACCAGCATTAGATGGTTGTCGGTGCCGCCGGAGACGATGTCGAGGCCGTGGCCGCGCAGCGTCTCCGCCAGCGCCTTGGCGTTCTCGACCACGTTCCTGGCGTAGACCTTGAAATCCGGCCGCAGCGCTTCGGCGAACGCCACCGCCTTGGCGGCGATGACGTGCATCAGCGGACCACCCTGCAGGCCCGGGAAGATCGCCGAGTTCAGCTTCTTGGCCAGCGTCTCGTCATTGGTGAGGATCAGGCCGCCGCGCGGACCGCGCAGCGACTTGTGCGTCGTCGTGGTGGTGACGTGTGCGTGCGGCACCGGCGAGGCATGCACGCCGCCTGCCACGAGGCCCGCGAAATGCGCCATGTCGACCAACAGATACGCACCGACCGAGTCCGCGATCTCGCGGAAGCGCTTGAAGTCCCAGGCGCGCGAATAGGCCGAGCCGCCGGCGATGATCAGCTTCGGCTTCACCTGCTCGGCCTGCTTCTGCACCTCGTCCATGTCGATGATCTGGTCCTCGCGGCGCACGGTGTAGTGCGCGGCCTTGAACCACTTGCCGGACATGTTGACCGGCGAACCGTGGGTGAGATGGCCGCCGGCCGCGAGGTCGAGGCCCATGAAGGTGTCGCCCGGCTGCAGCAGCGCCAGAAACGCCGCCTGGTTCATCTGGCTGCCGGAGTTCGGCTGGACGTTGGCGAAGCCGGCGCCGAACAGCTTCTTGGCGCGCTCGATCGCCAGCGTCTCGGCGACGTCGACCCACTCGCAACCGCCGTAGTAGCGCGCGCCCGGATAACCCTCCGCGTATTTGTTGGTCATCACCGAGCCCTGCGCCTCCAGCACGGCGCGGCTGACGATGTTTTCGGAGGCAATCAGCTCGATCTCATGACGCTGCCGGCCGAGCTCGCCCTTGATCGCGGCGGCGATCTCGGGATCGGCCTCGGCGAGGGTCGCGGTGAAGAAGGAATCGGGCGCGGAAGCGGTCTTGGTGGATGAGGTCATCGGCGAAATATCTCCACCGCCGCAAGCCTTTAGGCGGGATGCGGACGGTCACGAGTGGCGGTCGAAGCTGGTTTCAGAGCGTTATCACATCGCCCCAAAATGGCCAAGCGGTTGCGGTCCCTGCCGGTCAATTATGCCAGATATGGTGGGGATGGCGGGGATTGCCAGCCGGCGGGTGGCCGCCCCCGCCATCCGGTTCCAGCCGCCCGGCCAGCACGGCTGAGGCGGCCACCGAATGGAATGTGACGCCCCCTTCCCGACCGCGCGGGCTAACGGACAAGACGACCAGCACCTCGAGGTTTGCAAGCGCTGCTCGCGCAACCACGCGACATCGGACCCGCCTGATCGCGACGCGCGCGATCGCGATACATTTGGCTCACGAGACGGCGAGACGATTTTTGAATCGTTCGATTTTTGAATCGTTCAACACTGGATCGATTCAAAGCTCTCACGCGATGCGTGCAATTGCGCGTCATGCGCCGTTGTCTCCCGGTCACACAGCCAAGCTTTGCGCGCAACTTCGACAGCTTCTAACCGCGTGCAGGCTGCTCGCGAAAATCACCGTGATAACGACTCGCTCAAGATTTTTTTACGGAGCGTGGAATTAATGTCGTGCAGGTGGATTCGGCCGCAGCGGTTTGCTGCTTCGGCTGTCGTTGTGTTTTCGGTTGTCGGTGCGGACGATGTCGTCGCCCAGACGCAATTGCCGTCCGTGACCGTCGAAGCGCCGCAGCGGCAAGCGGCGCGATCGCAGCAACCCTCGCAACGAACCGCACGCCCGCGCAGCGCCTCGCGCCGCGCAACAGTTGCGCCAGCGGGCGCGCAGCCGCAGATCGCTCAGCAGCCCGCGGGCGGCGGCGGCGGGCACGAACGCGCCAACGGCCCGGTCACCGGCTATCTGGCGCGGCTGAGCGCCAGCGGCACCAAGACCAGCACGCCGATCATCCAGACGCCGCAATCGGTGTCCGTCATCAGCGCCGAGCAGATCCGCGACCAGAAGATCGTCAGCAAGTTCGACGAGGTGCTGCGCTACACGCCGGGCGTCATCGGCGGCACCTATGGCGCCGATTTCCGCAACGACTGGTTCATGATCCGCGGCTTCCCCGCGCAGAACGAGTCGCTGTTCCTCGACGGCCTGCAGCTGTTCTACACCTCCTATGCGAGCTGGAAGCTGCAGCCCTTCAATCTCGAGCGCGTCGAGGTGCTGCGCGGTCCGTCCGGCATCCTGTATGGCGGCTCGGCGCCGGGCGGCCTCGTCAACGCGGTGAGCAAGCTGCCGCAGACCGAGCCCATTCGCTACATCGAGACCGGCGTCAACAATTTCGGCAACGCCTATACCCAGTTCGACATCGGCGGCGCGACGGCGCAGCCCGGCAATGGCCAGGTGCAGTACCGCCTCGTCGGCCAGGCCCAGGGCGGCGGCACCCAGACCGACTATGTCTACGACAACAACTTCTTCTTTGCCCCGTCGGTGACCTGGCGGCCCGATGCCGACACCAGCCTCACCGTGTTCGGCATGGCCTCGCACAGCAACACCCGCGCGCTGAACTTCCTGCCCTATGTCGGCACCGTCACCAACGCGCCGTTCGGCCGGATTCCGACCAGCCTGTTCGTCGGCGATCCCAGCGCCGACCAGTTCCGGCGCGACCAGCAGATGGTCGGCTACCAGTTCCAGAAGAGCGTGACTGACAGCGTCGACTTCCGCCAGAACGCGCGCATGGCGCATGTCGACGTCTATTATGCCGGCCTCTACGGGCTCGGCTACGCGACGACGCCGGCCGCCGCCGACATCACCCGCGGCAATTTCTACACCCGCGGCATCGCCACCCAGCTCAACCTCGACAACCAACTCGAATACCGCTTCGCCACGGGCGCGCTGCAGCACACCGCGCTGGTCGGCGTCGATCTGAAATATTACGGCATCGACGACCGCCAGGGTTTTGGCATGGGCACGAATCTCAACGTGCTCAATCCGGTCTATGGCACCAACCTGCCGTACAGCGGCCCGCTCTATCAGAACGGCTATCTCGCCCAGGGCATGGCCGGGCTCTATCTGCAGGATCAGGTCAAGCTCGACCGCCTGACGGTTGTGCTGTCCGGACGCCAGGACTGGGTCGATCTCACCAACAACAACCGGATCGGCGCGTCGCAGGGCCGCGACGACAGCAAATTCTCCGGCCGTGTCGGCGCGATCTACAATTTCGACAGCGGCGTTGCGCCCTACGTCTCCTACATGACGGGCTACAATCCGGTGATCGGCACCACCGCGGCCGGCCAATTGCTGCTGCCGGAAACCTCGGAGCAGACCGAGGTCGGCGTCAAGTACGAGCCGGTCGGGCTCAACGCGCGGTTCGGCGTCGCGTATTTCGACCTCAAGCGCAAGAACGCGCTGACAACAGATCCGAACAACCCGCTGTTCCAGACCCAGAACGGCGAAGTCACCTCGCGCGGCGTCGAGCTCGAGGCGGTCGCGAACATCACGCGCGATTTCAAGCTGGTGGCGAGCTACACCAATTACGAGCTGTTCGTCAGCAAGGACCTCAATCCCGCGCTGATCGGCACCGTGCCGACCAACGCGCCGCGGCAGCTCGCATCAGTGTGGACCGACTACACCTTCCGCGACGGCCCGCTCACGGGCTTCGGCTTCGGCGGCGGCGTGCGCTATGTCGGCTCGTCCTTTGCCGACACCGCGAACACCGCACGCGTCCCGGGGGTCGTGCTGGGCGACCTCGCCTTGCATTACGAATGGGACAACAACTGGCGCGCGGCGCTCAATGTCGTGAACGTCACCGACAAGATCTATGTCGCGAGCTGCGCGACCATCAGCTCCTGCTATTACGGCGACCGCCGCCGCATCACGGCGAGCCTCGCCTACAAATGGTGAGCTGAACTTTCAGTTCACGGAAAATCCTGTGACCGGGAGGCGGTGTTCAGCCGCCTCGCTTTTTTCACCGTCGTCAGGATGGTGTCAGCTTGTCGCGCTAGGTTTTGCGTCGCGGCGATATTTGCCGTGCCCAGACTGGCCCGCTCCGAAATGCGAGCCCCGGAGCGGGCCTTTTACGATCTGGTCGCGTCCTAATCCTCGTTCGCCTTGAACCGCCCGAGCCCCTTGAGCACGAACGGCGCCAGCAGCGCGATCAGCGCGATGCCGAGCAGCGTCGCCGACATCGGGCTTTGCAGCAGCACCATGGGATCGCCGAGGCTGATCGCCAGCGCGCGGCGCAGCTGGCTTTCGGCGATCGGCCCGAGGATCAGCCCGATCACGACGGGCGCGATCGGGAAGTCGAACCGGCGCATCAAAAAGCCCATCACGCCGAACGCCGCCAGCATCGACAGCTCGACGACCGACGGCTTGGCCGCGATCGTGCCCATGGTGGCGAACACCAGAATGCCGGCATAGAGCCAGGGCTGCGGAATCGCCAGCAGCCGCACCCAGAGCCCGACCAGTGGCAGATTGAGCACCAGCAGCATGCCGTTGGCGATGAACAGGCTCGCGATCAGGCCCCACACCAGGTCGGGCCGCTCCGCGAACAACAGCGGCCCCGGGTTGAGGCCGTATTGCTGGAAGCCCGCCAGCATCATTGCAGCCGTTGCCGAGGTCGGCAGCCCGAGCGTCAACAGCGGCACCAGCGTGCCGGCGGCGGACGCGTTGTTCGCCGCTTCCGGCCCTGCGACGCCTTCGATCGCACCCTTGCCGAACTCCTCCGGATATTTGGTCAGCCGCCGCTCGGTGGAATAGGACAGGAATGTCGGGATCTCCGCCCCGCCGGCCGGCAGCGCCCCGATCGGAAAACCGAACAGCGTGCCGCGCAGCCACGGCTTCCACGACCGCCGCCAGTCCTCGCGCGTCATCCACAGCGAACCGCGCACCGGCTCGAGCTTCTCCTCGGCGTGATGACGGCGCGAGGCGACATAGAGCGCCTCGCCGACCGCGAACAGGCCGACCGCGAGCGTCGTCACCTCGACGCCGTCGAGCAGCTCGGGGATACCGAAGGCAAGCCGCGCCTGACCGGTCAGCTTGTCGATGCCGACCAGCCCGAGCGTGAGGCCGATGAACAGGCTGGTGAGACCGCGGACCGGCGAGTCGCCGAAGGTTGCCGACACCGTGACGAAGGCGACGCACATCAGCGCGAAGTAATCCTCCGGCCCGAAGCGCACCGCGAAATCGACCAGCCATGGCGCTAGGAATGCGAGGCCGATGGTGGCGATGGTGCCGGCCACGAACGAGCCGATCGCCGAGGTCGCCAGCGCCGGGCCGCCGCGGCCGGCCTTGGCCATCTTGTTGCCCTCGAGCGCGGTCGCCATCGACGCGCTCTCGCCCGGCGTGTTGATCAGGATCGCGGTGGTCGATCCGCCATACATGCCGCCGTAATAGATGCCGGCGAACATGATCAGCGAGCCGCCGGGATCGAGCTTGTAGGTCACCGGCAGCAGCAGCGCGACCGTCAGCGCCGGTCCGATGCCCGGCAACACGCCGACCGCGGTGCCCAGGAACACGCCGATCAGGGCGTAAAGCAGGTTCATCGGCTGCATGGCGACCGCCATGCCGTGCGCCAGCGCGGCGAAAGTGTCCATCACAGCAGTCGCTCCAGCGGGCCGGCGGGAAGGCTCAGCGTCAACAGCTTGTCGAACGCGAGATAAATCAGCGTCGTGATCACGAGCGCGATGGCGGTGTCGGCCAGCACGGCGCGGCGGCCGAACGCCGCCGACGTGGTAACGAACAGCGCCGAAGCCGCGAGGATGAAGCCGCCGCCAAAGCCGATGATGGCGATCAGGAGCGCCAGGCCGCCGATGATCAGCCACACCGGTTTCGGATCCATGCTCTCGCGCGGCGGCAGGTTGCCGCGCAGCGCATCGATCAGATTGCCGACCGCGAGGATGACAAGGCCGGTTGCGATGACGACCGGCATCGCCTCCGGTCCCATACCGTACATCGTGGTGGACGGCAGCTTGCTGGCGTCCCACACCAGCACCGCGGCAAGCCCGGCAAGCGCGGCCGCGATGACCACGCCGGCGCGATCGACGCGCCGCGCCGGCGCGGGCGGGAGATTTTCAGACGCCGCGTCCGGCGTCATGACTTCACGAGGCCGACGGACTTCAGCACCTCGGTCACGCGCGCGGTCTCCTTCTTCAGGAAATCCGCGAACGCGTCGCCGCCGAGATAGGCGTCATCCCAGCCCTTCTGCTTCAGGATCTCCTTCCAGGCATCGGACTTCACCATCTTCTCGACCGCATCGCTCAGCACCTTGCGCTGCTCCGGCGTGATGCCGGGCGGTGCGACCACCGAACGCCAATTGGCCAGCACGAGATCGATGCCCTGCTCCTTGAAGGTCGGGATGTCGACGCCGGGCAAACGCTGCGCCGAGGTCACGCCGAGCGCGCGCAGCTTGCCGGCCTTGATCTGGCCTTCGTATTCGCTGAGGCCGGAAATGCCGGCCGTGACCTTGCCGCCGAGAATGGCTGCAAGCGACTCGCCGCCGCCCGAGAACGGAATGTAGTTGATCTTCTTGGCGTCGGCGCCGACCGTGCCCGCGAACAGCGCCGCCATCACATGGTCGACGCCGCCGGCCGAGCCGCCGGCAAAGGTCACCTTGGCGATATCGGC
This sequence comes from Bradyrhizobium sp. Pha-3, assembly GCF_042258325.1. Taxonomy (NCBI): domain Bacteria; kingdom Pseudomonadati; phylum Pseudomonadota; class Alphaproteobacteria; order Hyphomicrobiales; family Nitrobacteraceae; genus Bradyrhizobium; species Bradyrhizobium sp. Pha-3. The sequence continues at coordinate 5,159,724 of NZ_CP170151.1, forward strand.
CTTCACCGCGGCGGCGAGATCCTGCGCCGTCTTGATCGGCGAGTTCGCCGGCACCACGATGACCTGGGTCTCCTCGGTGAGGCGCGCGATCGGCGTCACCTGATCCAGCGTCACCGGCGACTTGTTCATGGCGAGTGCGCCCACCATGACGAAGCCGTTCACCATCATCTGGTTGCCGTCGCCCTTGGCGCCGTTGACGAACTGCGCGATGCCGACGCTGCCGCCGGCGCCAGGAACGTTGGTGACCTGGACGCTGCGCGCGACACCGGAGGCGACCAGCGCCTGCTGCATCGAGCGCGCCGTCTGATCCCAGCCGCCGCCGGGCGCCGCCGGCGCCATCAGCTTGAGCTCGAGCTGCTGTGCGGGCGCCGGACCGCTCGCCCCAAGCAACAGCGCGACGACCGCGCCGAACAGGCGCATGTGGGACGGGATCATGGGGCTTCCTCCTGAATTTTCGAAAGCAGCCTGCCGATCGCCGGCCGCATCCGGTCACGTGATCGCATCGCCACTCGGACAGCGCGGTCCCTTCGGTCAGGAATCGCTCGCCGATCTCGCGTCTGCGTATCCCTAGCGACCATTCGCCACAGCCTTCGGCAAGCCGGAGAGCGCGGCGAGCCAGTGCTGCAAATCGCCGCACCATCTCCGGTCATTTTTCGCTTGCTTTGATTCGGAGCGGCTCGCCAACGCAAGCCTGGTTCTAGGAACCTTCGCCATTTTCTCCCGTTCCACCTCCTTCATGAGGCTATTGGAGGAGACCAACATGAACATTAAAGCGATTGTCGCGGCATCGTTGCTCGCCGCTTTCGTCACGCCGGCATTTGCAGCGGACGAATTCTACGTCGTGCAAGACGTGAAGACGAAGAAGTGCACGATCGTCGACAAGAAGCCGGTCGACACAACGACCACCATCGTCAGTCCGTCGGGCACTGTCTACAAGACGCGCACCGAAGCCGAGACCGGCATGAAGAGCGTCAAGGTCTGTACCTCGAACTAGGAGGCGATCGCATGCCGGTCATCATTCTCTGGGCTGTGCCGGCGATCATCGTGATCGGTGGCGGCATCTACCTGATTGGCCATATGCACTGAAGGCAAGGAGACCTCTTATGAAGAAGTTGGCTATCGGCTGCATCATGGCTGCAGCGTTCGCTACTGCCGCGCATGCGGCAACCACCATGCCCGCCGCGCCGGCGGACAGTTCGACCATCACCAACTACTACAAGCAGAACGTCTACGACCCGAAGGAATCCAAGATCGGGACGATCGACGACGTGCTTGTCGACAAGTCTGGCAAGGTGACCGGTCTCGTCGTCGGTGTCGGCGGCTTTCTCGGCGCCGGCGAGAAGGACGTGATCGTGCCATTCACGGCCGTCAAGTCTCAAAAGAAAGACGACAAATGGTGGCTCACGCTCGACGAGACCAAGGACAGCCTGAAGGCCGCGCCTGGTTTCAAATACGATCGCGCCAGCACGACCTGGAAGCCGGAAAACAAGTAATACCGAAGTCCTGTCTGCTCGCTGAGAGCAGACAGGACCCCTTCGAAATCAATCAGCGGGATGGGATGTACTGAGGAGACTCACGTTAGCGCAGGCGGGAAAATGGCGCCGCTAGTCCTCCCAGATGCGTTCACCGCAGTTGCACTGATAAAGACGAACGGTCTTGCCTTTGCTGGTATCCAGCATCGACTGAATAAGCCGGAGAAAGGCTGCGCAGGTGGGGCAGCGGAGCCCGCGCTGTTGGATTTGTGGCGCTGATAGCTCTTCTTGGTGATGCGTAGTCACTGACTTAAACCTCTCAACCGGAGTCTTAAGTGCAGAAGTGAACATTCGTTCCAACCCACCGCGCAGCCTCGCCCCGCCAGGGACCAGAAGTTCAAACTTTGCTGCGATGCAAGACGCCCCCCTTGCGGTAGCCGACAGATCGTGTCTTGTTCCCCGAGTTCCCGGGAGACCTGCGATGCAGGACATGCGCGCGTATCTGGAGAAACTTCGCATCGAGGCCGAGGAGTGCGAACTCATCAGCAAGCTCGCGACCGATCCCACCAAGAAGGCGCTTTTTGCCAAGCTTGCGGCTCACCATCGGGCGCTCGCCGACGAAGTCGAGGGGGCAATCAGCGTATCCAGTTCGAAACCGTAGCGGCGTCACCTGCCAGCTGCGCGTTGCCGCTTTCGGATGATCGCCAACCGAGAACTCACCGCCGCCTCCGTACGCCCCATCATGTGAGCTATCTCACGTTGACTCAGCCTGGTCTCCCTTAGCAACCGCAATAAATTTTGTTCGTCCTCTTCGGACCGCGATGCCGATGACCTGCTTTGCAACTCTCATCCCCCGAAATAAGCGAAGTATGACTTCGAAATTGCGAGACCTAGTCGAGTCCACCCTTGGCGCGAAATTCGACCGTAGCCGCCATCAGTAGCGCTGGCGAGCAGACGGTTCAATGCGGGCGGAACGCCGCTCGTGGAGCGGACTGCAGTTCGTCCCGCACCAGTCCGGTTCTCACGGCTGCGCCAAATCCCCAAGAGATTTTGCTGTCGCCTCGGTCGAAGCCGGGCCTTGATGATCACCGCTCGGACCGAGGCAGTTGTCGGTGACGAGAACGCGGTCGCGCTCCCGCCGCTTGAGGAGCGCTGACCATTGCACAATGCCATCCACATTTTCGATCGAGGAGTTGCGCTGGAAGGGATCTGGCCATTCCGCATCGGCACCTTCGCGGTTCGTCGCGCGAGACGACCAACCGAGGATCTCATGCCCATTGATATGATGATCCGCAAGGTGCGTCTCCATTGCGAGCTGTCGGGGGCGGATACAACGACGCTGCGGTCGATCGTTTCTCGCGTGAGGGAAATGCCCGCAGACACCATCATCCATCGTGACGGCGACGCGATTATCCAGTGTGCCGTCATGCTGACGAGCCTGTCACAAGCCCGCATGGATTCATTGATCATGCTGCGCTTGAGCAAATTATCGACACGCGGCCGGCAATCGACAGGGCGCTCTGGCGGGAGACGCTGTTGGATGCGGCCCTCTTCAGGCAATGGGTCGTCAGGTTTGGGACGCTGCCCGCCCGGACGCGGCGACACATCATTCAGGGGATGGCTGCGGTGTCTGGAACGGATCACGAAGCGCGCGAAACAACGATACGGCCCCAGCACCTTTGGGGGCCTGGAGGCCAGTGCCGGGGCCGGTCGCCTGATCCGGGCCGAGTTGCTGCTGGAGGCAGGCAGTCTGATCGATCAATAGCGGCGCGGTTCCGGCATTAGCTTATGTGAATCGGCGTCCGAATTTCCGCGGCGGTGTCTTGCAAGCAACACCCGCCACAACGAAGAGGATGGATTCACCGCAAAAATTCTTCGGCCGGCTTCTTGACACGGCATCTCCGATTTTTATTTTTTTCGCGCCAGCCCCCATCGCGGAGGCTGGTGCCTGGTCGCCGTTCGGGTCCAGGCCAGACGGGCACCGGTCGTGTCCGGTGCCGTTTCATATCCATCTTGCTCTATGGAGGATTTGGCTATGCGCACATACGACTTCTCTCCCCTGTTCCGGTCGACCATCGGATTTGACCGGCTCTTTGATCTCGCCGAAGCAGCCCACCGGGCCGGCGAAGATCACTACCCACCCTACAACATCGAACGGCTGTCCGAAGACCGCTATCAGATCGTGCTCGCGATCGCCGGCTTTGCGCCGGACGAAATTTCCGTCACGGCGGAGCAGAACGTTCTGACTGTCGAAGGCGTCAAGGTCGAAAAGGTCGAGCGCGAATACATCTATCAGGGCATCTCGACGCGCAGATTCAAGCGCCAGTTCAGCCTGGCCGACTACGTCGAGGTCAAGAGCGCGGCGTTCGATAACGGACTTCTCAGGATCGAGCTGGCGCGCGAAGTGCCGGAGGCGATGAAGCCGCGACGCATCGCGATCAATGCGGCATCGAACATGGCGCCCCGACAGCTGGAAAGCGTCGCCGCCTGATCGAACCGGCGAAGCCGCGCCCGACCAACGGAGCGGCTTCGTCTCAACAGCAACTCGTCCCTAGAACGGAGGCAACCATGCGGCCGACGACCGCGCCTGCTCATAACGTTGTTGGCTTTAACCGGCCAATTCGCGACCACCACGAATATGAGACCCCGCACGATGTAGTGCGGGATCCTCGCCTGAGCGTCGCCGAGAAGCGAGCCATCCTGGCATCCTGGGCTTCGGACGCCGGCGCTGTGGCGTCCAATCCCGCCTTGCGCGCGCCCACCCCGCTCAAATCACCCGTTCCCGTCAGCGAGATCCTCGAAGCACTTCTTGCGCTCGACGACGATCCACCCCAGCCGCCAGGCGGACGGCCTGCCCGCCTGCGCTCCGTCAACCGCTGTCTGGCTGCATAGGGAGAGCGAGATGACAGACATCAGACTACCGAAGCAGGTCATCGACCGGCTCGAAGGACGCTGGCGGTCAAGATTTGGCCAGGAGGCCAGGCAGCGGAGCTCAGAGCTGTTCGACCACCGGCTCGAACAGTTGCGCGCTCATCGCAACAATATTCATCGATATCGGCGATTGCTGCAGACCCAGCTCTCCGACCTCGAACGCGCTTTTATCGAAAGACGGATGTGCGAAGAAGTTGCCGCGATGGAAGACGTCGCGGCCGACATTCCGCCACTTCCCTCCCCGCTCGATCGCGCAGCTTGCGAGGAGATCAAGCCATGAATGGGCTGCAACAGCTGCTCATAAGAGGCAGCGAAAAAGTCATCGGTCACTATCAATTCCTGCTGGACACCGCGACCTCCGAACAAGAGCGCGAGCGCTATCGACGGAGGATCGAGGAAGAACGCCGGATACTAGGCCGCCTGCTTGGTAATTCCGATCAATCGGCCCGCGCGGCGTGAGGCGATCACGGCGGCGGGAGATCAATGTCGCTCGTGATATTCCCCCGCCGCCGAGGATATGCAGCACGGCGCGCACCTTAAGAGCGATACGATACGACAATCCTCCAAGCCCGAGCACCCGTCGAGGATCGCCAGGAACCAGCGGCATTCGCAAGTTGTTGGAGGAACGAGGACGTTAGCGGCGCAGCGCCCAAGATGTACAAAGACGCTATCATGGACGAGCTGAGGCAGATTGAACTCGACGTGGTCGAAGGCGAACGGCGGCTCGCGGAACAGGAGGCACTGCTGATTGAATTGAAACGGCTGAACGAAGACGCCACCAAGGTTCAAGCCGAGCTCGAAGTGATGCGCAAAAATCAACTCGAGCGGGAGCAGAGCCGGCAACGCCTGCTTTCGCTTCTGCATCCCTAGCGCAAGCAAGACATCGCTTAAGCGAAGCGGGCACCTTTGCCTTGCAGGAAGAGAAAGGTGCCGCCGATTTGTCCCGAATGAGGGTCTCGATGGAGCGCCCTCGTTCGAATTTCACCCTATCAAAAGCCAGGCCATGGAGGCGATGAAGGCCACAAGCGACACGGTCGCGGCGCCTACAAAGGCAATCTCCACACCGTCGATATGGTGGTGGTTTGTATGCATTGAGCATCCTCCTAGCAGGCTGTTGAAAAAGGTACTCGCCGCCAACCGGCGAGCGTGATTCATTGGCTCCGACGAGATTCGGAGACGGGGCGTGCGCGGTGGCGATAATCGAACGGGCGAGTTGTTCAGCTACGTCGACCTGGAGGCACGGGTACGGCGTGATCATCCGCTGCGAGCGATCCGGAGGATTGTGAACGAGGCGCTGTCAGAGCTGGAGCGCGAGTTTGCCGCGCTCTATTCGCCGATTGGGAGGCCGTCGATCCCGCCGGAGAAGCTGCTGCGGGCGATGCTGTTGCAGGCGTTTTATTCGATCCGCTCGGAGCGGCTTCTGATGGAGCGGCTGGAATACGACCTGCTGTTCCGCTGGTTCGTCGGCATCGGCGTCGATGACGCAGCCTGGGACCATTCGGTGTTCTCGAAGAACCGCGACCGGCTGCTGGAAGGCGACATCGCGGCGAAGTTCCTGGCGGCGGTGCTGGCGCAGCCCAGGGTGAAGAAGCTGCTGTCGAGTGATCACTTCTCGGTCGATGGCACGCTGATCGAGGCCTGGGCCTCGATGAAGAGTGTCAAGCCGAAGGACGGCTCCGGCGAGCCGCCGGCGCAAGGCGGCCGCAATGCTGATGCGGACTTCCACGGCCAGAAACGCTCGAATGACACCCATGCTTCGACCACCGATCCAGACGCCAGGCTGTATCGCAAGGGCAAAGGCAAGGAGACGAAGCTGTGCTTCATCGGGCACGGGCTGATGGAGAACCGCCACGGTCTGCTGGTCGATGCCTGCCTGACGCAGGCCGATGGGCATGCCGAGCGGGTGGCCGCGCTGCACATGATCGAGCCTCGTGCTGACCGGCCGACAGCGATCACGCTTGGCGCCGACAAAGCCTACGACGTGGAAGACTTCGTCAACGAACTGCGCTCGATGAACGTGACGCCGCATGTGACACAGAACACCAGCGGCCGCCGCTCTACGATTGACGGGCGAACAACCCGGCACGGCGGCTATGCGGTCAGCCAGCGCATCCGCAAGCGGATCGAGGAGGCATTCGGCTGGATCAAGACGATCGCGGGGCAAGAGAAGACCCGCTTCCGTGGCCGTGATCGGGTCGCATGGGCCTTTACCTTCGCTGCCACCGCCTACAATCTGGTGCGGCTGCCCAAGCTGATCGCGGAGACCGGCTGATGGCCAAGGTGCCCGGTCTCGCCAAGGCCTTTGCAGGCCGCTGGCGCATCGTCGAGATGGACGTCTGGGATAGCGACTTCCTCGATCTTGTCGAGGAGGCGCATCTCACCTTCCAGGGCAAGTCCGATGGCGAAATCGCCTTTGGGGCTCTCAAGGGGTTCCTGGACGTGCGCTACGGCACCCGCGACGGATCGGCGTGCGCGGAGTTCTCATGGGAAGGGCACGATGAGAACGATCCGTCCTGCGGTCGCGGATGGGCTATGGTCGGCACTGCAGACAGGCTCGTCGGCCACTTCTACATCCACAACGGCGACGATTCAGCCTTCGTTTGCGAACGCGGCTGAGTTCTTCAACAGCCTGCTAGATGCGTGCCCGCGGACCTTGGGACAGTAGCCATGCCGTCAAATTGGCGGTGGTTTCGTCGTGCCGCGCCTTCCTCAGCAGGGTCTCTCGCTCCCGACAGGGAGGAAGGTTCTTGGCCCGTTGGCGTAGCCGTCTGGCTTCATGGGCAAGGCGTTCCTCAAGGGGGAAAATCTGCTTAACACGGCGTCGTCGCTTCATGGCTCCTCTCTCCAACGCTGACGTTTGGCTGCCCCGAAAGCAAAATCAAAAAGCTCGGGAAGCGTGAAAAGTTCCCGCCAGCTTCGCGTCAATGGGAATGAATAGGCGCCATTTTTCGACGTCTCTCATTCGTTCAGCCGAACTGAGAGTTCGTCGATCGCGATCGTGCGATCAAACGGATGGAACTGCCGGTACGGCGTGGAAGTTAATGGACATGGGCATCGCCAAGGACCTGAAGAAGCAGGCCAAGACCGCCGAGCAGGCGGCGGTGCGGACGGCTGACGAGTTCGCGGCCGAGCAAATGAAGAACCTCGCCCAGGCCTTCCGGGCTCAGGCCGAGGTCGTCAAGCGAAACAAGAAAAAGAAGAAATATGAGCTTCACCGTAAAGGCTAGGTGCAGGTTTGGAGAGATCGTGCACCGTCGCGGCACGGCCGAGGCAGCTTTGCGGAAGGCAAAAGAGCTCTCGCGATCGCACTGTTACGACATCCACATCGTGACACCTGAAGGCCGAGACTACGACTCGTCCGAGTTTGGGGATCTTCCTCGCACGCCGTTGGCTGTGCGCGTTGCTCAGAAAGGCCACACCTATCCATAGCACAGTATGGGTTTCAAAAAGGCCGGCTCAAAAAACGGCCCCAGCGAGGGGGTACAGGCTGAGGCCGGAGCAACTTGGTGCTCAATCCTAACCTGGACCCGACATTTGCCGCCACTCCGTCCGGTATAGGCGCTTACGAAATTGAGGTACCTCTTCGTGGCTACGAAACTCTTGGACCCGCCAGCAGACCAATTGTCGTCAGGATTTTGCATCACCCATCCTGGGGCTAGAGCCATCGCCGCTCGCATGCATTTCAAGCGGGCGGCGTTGTGCTATCGGTGTCTTGCCACGCTCCGCGCCCCCGCTCTGATGATCGACAGCCGCGCTGACTGAAGCCTCAGTGCCCGAGCTTCCGGTCGGTCTCGCGCTACGTTAAGCCGGTCTCGCGCAAGAGCGGCTGCTCATCCTCTACGGACAACAGGGTGAGCGATAGACCCGAGCGTCGCTCTGATAACCGCCATGGACGGCGCGGCGCTTTTTCATCCCGCCGCTATTCCGTCATGGACCGAACCATATCGCCGGCACGCTGCCGAACATCGGCCCAACCAACGCCCCCCGGCGCCGGAGGTTCACAGCACCGGGGATCGTTACTCCCGGGGCTTTGGGGGCAATGGGCCGGGAGCTGAAAATCGACTCTCGCGGTTCTCGTTCGTTCCTTGGCGCAAAAAGGGCCGCTGACGGTTGAAGGTCTGCGCTGGGTGCGCCCTTCCCTGTCCCTTCACACGCCGGTCGGGGAGGACAATCAATATCGCTCGCGAGGTGCCCGCCATTGCCGGCCAAACGCAGCGCAATGGCAAGGATGCCGTGCTTTTTGCCGCGGTCCGATGTTTCCCGATACGCAAGCTTGATCGTTCGCCGGCTGCGAAACTTCAATTGAAAAAAGTTCCATCGACCAATAGAAATGTTTGAGTGGCGCGCTAGCGTGACCAGAGCCATCATCAACCAACACCGCTCGGTTCGAGGCAGATACCGGGTGATGAGAACGTTGCGTTGCGCTCCCGCCCTGTGAGGAGTGCCGAAGGTGCAGCTTTGTCCAACACACCCGAGCTTGCGGCTCACATCGTCCGGGCCCCGGAGGTGGTCCAGCTCTGGCCGGGCGACTCGTGACGTCAAATGACTGCGAGGAAATGATGCCCATCGATATGATGATCCGGAAGCTGCGTCTTCACTCCGACCTATCGGAGGAAGACACAGCCGCCCTGAGGTCGATCGTCTCGCATGTGAGAGAACTGCCCGCGGAAACGTGCATCCAGCGCGAAGGTGATGTCGTCAGCCAATGCACCGTCATACTCAGCGGCTTTTCATATCGTTCGAAAGTCACCGACAACGGCAAGCGGCAGATTTTATCTTTCCATATTGCAGGCGAAATGCCGGATCTGCACGGGCTGTTTTTCAAGACGATCGACCATGACCTTACGAGCCTCTCGCGGGCGCGCGTCGGCTTCATTGATCATGCTGCGCTACAGGAAGTCATCGATCGGAGGGCGGCGGTTGCGAAAGCCCTTTGGCATGAGACGCTGCTGGATGCGGCCCGATTCCGGCAATGGATCGTCAGCCTCGGAACGCAGTCGGCCGCCAGCCGGTTGGCCTATTTGATCGCGGAAATCCGCCAGCGTCTCGCGGCGGTGGGTCTTGCCGCAGACGATCAGTTCAGTTTCCCTATCACCCAGGTAAAGCTCGCTGAGGCACTCGGCCTCAGCACCGTGCACGTCAACCGCACGCTTCAATCGTTCCGCGCCAAGAACATTCTCGATATTCAGGACCGGGTCGTGACGCTGGGCGACATTGAAAAGATCGTCGAGCTCGGCGGCTTCGGTGAGAGTCACGTCGGCCGGCACGAAGATGCGTAGGAACGATCGGACAAACCTCCGGTTGGCGAACATGGCGACCTATTATTTCGTGATATCGGGCGCTCGTCCCTACGACGGCCGGGATGGAGTTCCATTGAGGGATGATGCAGCGGCATGGGAAGAGGCGCGATCGTTGATGCGCGACGCCGAAGAAAGTCTTTGCCCTGGCGACGAGTGGGTGCTCGACGTCAGGCGCGAAGCCGAGCGTATTTTTACTATCCGAGTGAGTAGCGAGAAATTCCCCGGAGTTTAGGGACTTCGGCGTGATGATCGACGGCATGCGCCGCGACGAGCTGTCTCAATTGGCCGCCTTCTTCCCGGTCGCTCGAGAAATCAATAACGATCGCGATATCCCCGCCGCTGCTGACCAAATGCCGCGCGAGGATTGATGCCGCAGGTCACGTTCCTTCCGGAAGCTGACGCGAGACACTGGGCGCGGGTGCGGTACATGCAATCGCCGGGATAGCCGACGCCGCGCCCCTGCACGCACCAGGGATAATCCCGGGCGCTGGCCGGGCTCACATTTGCCAGCCCTGCAAAGCCGAACGCCAGGACGAACGCCAAGATAGCGAATGGGACAGTTGTGCGCATGATTGGCTCCTCGCAAGCAATCGAGGACCAACGGAGTGGAAAGATCAGCGTTCCCTTCGGATAGTGGCCGGCTGGTGCGCAGGCAGGATCGCGGGCCGCAGCTGGAGCGGCCGCGCCGAGAGCGAGCGCAGGAACCATGCTCCGTTGGGTCGGTTGTCGGAAACCATCCATCCCACCGAAGTCAATTGGCATGCCGTCACGACTGCTTTGGTTCCTGGGTTTTCCGGTTCTGGTTGTTCTGGGTGGCTGCGGCGATCAACTCGAGTGCGATTCAATCGAAACCAGGAAGGCCGTGCTCCAGACCATCTCCAACGATCACCGCAATCCGCTTGTCAATTTCGCCGCCAGGGAATCGACGGCGAAGCCCACCGCGGAAAACTCAAAGCCGCAATATCTCCTCGGTGAAAAGATCGTCACGACGTCGGCCAGCGAGGACAAGCGAACATTGCAGTGTAGCGGCGGCATCTCGGTTTCCCTCGGCGACATCAAGGCTTCCAAGGAAGTCGAATTCACCGTGCAGAAATCAAGCGACGGAAAGCTGGCGGTTTCGGTTGCTCCATTCCAGTTTTGAGGGGCGACAAACTCAGTGTCGTCCTGGCGAAAGCCAGGACGACGATCGTGTGTGAGGAACCCGCACCGTCATAGCCAGGTTGGCGATCCAGTACGCCGCGGCCTCTCGGCTCAATCACCGCGGCCTCTGGAATACTGGATCACCCGCTTTCGCGCGGGTGATGACAACAGCTGTTTGACAGTTGAATCAGACTGCGAAACCAGGCTGCCTTACAGCCCGGTATACCCAGCCTTGACATGGTCGGTGCTGCCGTCGAGCTGGCGCAGATAGGTCAGCCCGCACACCGTCAACCGATGCGGATCGCGCTCGCCGGCGTCGAACAGCGTCTGCACGTACTCTGTCACCTTCGCGCGCGCTTCGTCGCTTGCAGCGGGCGTGCGGTTGAGCAGCAGATCATACGTCTGCATGATCCGATCGATCGCGGCTTCCATTGAAGTCTCCGGGTTGACGCTCAGGCGACCACCAGCGTCTCGGCCTCGAACTTCGCGATCGCCTTGTTGGCGAGGCGGAGGCGGTTCATCTCACCGCGCTGGAACAGCTTCACGATGATGCCGAGCAGGCGCTCATTGGTGGCGAAATTGTCGGGAATGGCTCCGGATTTGCGCAGATAGTTCGAGGCGATCGCGTAGGCGTCACCGACGACCTCGACGTTCAGCACCTCAATCCCGCGTTCGAGCAACATATCCCTGCCTCTCCGTTGGCTAAGGGATAAGCCGCAGGGAATGCCTTGGTTCCTCGCCGGGGCCATTTATTTTCGCAGGTGCAGCATGAAAAAACGCACCGGCCGGGCATGACCGATGCGTTGACTGGAGCAAGGCTGGACTGGAGCAAGGCTGCCGGTCTTCTCGAGCGGCCGGCTTGGCCATCAGGCGAAAACGGGAAGGCTCAGAGGCGATACAGGATCTGGTCGGTCCAGAAGCGCTCGAGGCGATGCAGCGACTTGTTGAGGCTCGCGAACTCCTCGTTCGAGATGCCGCCGACCTGCTCCACCGTCTTGACGTGCTTCTGATAGAGCGCATCGACGATCTTGCGGACTTCCTGGCCCTGCGGGGTCAGCCGGATGCGGACCGAGCGGCGATCGACGCGCGAGCGCTGATGATCGAGGAAGCCGAGCTCAACGAGCTTCTTCAGATTGTAGGAGACGTTGGAGCCGAGATAGTAGCCGCGGGTGCGCAGCTCGCCGGCGGTCAGTTCCTTGTCGCCGATGTTGTACAGGAGCAGCGCCTGCACCGAGTTGATGTCGGCGCGGCCACGACGATCGAATTCGTCCTTGATGACGTCGAGGAGGCGGCGATGCAGCCGCTCCACCAAAGTCAGGGCTTCGAGATAGAGCGGCTGCACCGGAGCTTGACCGGTAGCGCGATCAGCGGCATCCGCCGCCGTTGTCGCAACGGCTTTCATCATGACACTTCCCCTGTTTGTCGTTTTTATCGACTTTATTCGACGAAACTTGTGTCCCGCCTGATAGGTCCAACGTAAGGGGGCCGTTTGAATATCCGCTTAAATAAGAGAATAAAGAGATCATGAATTTAAGACAGTGAATCGTGGATTAAGCCCATGGATCAAAGGCTTTTCGCAACTTTTCATTGACGGTGGCAGAGCCTTGTTCACGCTTCGTCTGCCTGCCCTGTCACATTCGGAAACAGCATCGTCTGAATTCGAAACGGTGGCGTAACGGGTATGAGGGAACCCTTTACGGTGACCGATCGGTTACCGGAAAATTCTTTGAAAATTTTATCGGAGTGTCGGCGGGACGTGCACGCGGTGGGCGCAAGCGGTGACGACCTGTTGCGGGGGCCAGACCGGTTCCGCCGTCGGCCCGCGCAAAGCCGGCCGGCACACGCGCCGAGATCCGGTGAAATGGGTCCCGACGGCAGGTCCCGCAGAGACGGTCCCGGAAGGGGGTGTCTCAAACGGATGCGATCTGTCGGAACCCACCTATCAGAACCAGCAATGCTGTCTTCTCGTTGCGCGCACGGCTGCCAAATTTTGCCGGCCGCGGCCAGCTATTCATGGCGCTGTCGCCACGGGGCAACAGTGCATCAGGCCATCGCCGCACGCCGGCCTATGGCGGGCGTTCACGCGCCGACATCCAGGCCAGCGCGAGATAGGCGGCGAGCATCAGCGCCTCGAGCCCGACCACGGTGAGACTGCCGCCATAGATGCCGGGAAACATCAGCTCGATGACCGCCATCGACACCACGGTGGTCAGCCACACCACGGCGCCCCACGGCGTCGCGAGCCAGAGCCCGACGGCGGCGACGAGTTCGATGACGGCGAAATAGATCGTGGCGGTCTGCCAGGCCATCGACTGGTTCTCGAAGGCCTCCTCCTCGCCGCCGACGAAGCCGGTCACCTGGGCCCAGTGATAGAGACCCTTGGCAACCGAGACGACGGCCATGATGCGCAGGAAGATGACGAGGCGCCGCGTCCACGCATTGTCGTCCGGCTCGATCCGGTCGGACGAGATCGCGCTCACCGAGATGGCATTGTCCCGCGCCTGATCGCGTGCAGAGGTGTCAGACATCCGAATCGCCGCATAGCGGCTGCAAAATGGGGTTTATGGGCGCAGTCTTGGCCCGCCGGGGACGCAAAATCAATTGCCGTTGCGGCAAATCAAGGGCGCCAAGGATGCAATAGCGGCGCAATGACGGCGCCCCTGACAGGTGCTAGAACTGGACTTATATCAGGTCCAGACCTTATCAGGTCCAGACCAGCCGTCCGTCGAGGAGAAGAAGACATGGCGATCAAATTCGGGCGCCCGATCGAACTGCGCGATACGCCACGGCGCCAGACGGATGCCCTCGCCTCCCCCTCGCTCGATCTCACGATCCGGATGCGGCGCAATCGCAAGTCGGAATGGGCCCGCCGCCTGGTGCGCGAGAACGTGCTGACCACTGACGATCTGATCTGGCCGATGTTCGTGGTCGATGGCCACAACGCCCGCACGCCGGTGGCCTCGATGCCCGGCGTCGACCGGCTCACCGTCGACCAGATCGTCCGCGACGCCGAGCGCGCGGCAAAGCTCAACATTCCCTGCATCGCGCTGTTCCCGTTCACCGAGCCGTCGCTGCGCGACGAGCAGGGCTCGGAGGCGCTCAACCCCGACAATCTGGTCTGCCAGGCGGTGCGCGCGATCAAGAAGGAGTTTCCCGACATCGGCGTGCTGTGCGACGTCGCGCTCGATCCGTTCACCAGCCACGGCCATGACGGGCTGATCGAGGGTGGCAAGATCCTCAACGACGAGACCGTCGCGGTGCTGGTGAAGCAGGCGCTGACCCAGGCCGAGGCCGGCTGCGACGTGATCGCGCCGTCGGACATGATGGACGGCCGGATCGGCGCGATCCGCGAGGCGCTCGACGACAACGGCTTCGGCGACGTGCAGATCATGTCCTATGCGGCGAAATACGCCTCCGCCTTCTACGGCCCGTTCCGCGACGCGATCGGCTCGGCCAAGACGCTGACCGGCGACAAGCGTACCTACCAGATGGACAGCGCCAATTCCGACGAGGCGCTGCGCGAGGTCGAGCTCGACATCGCCGAGGGCGCCGACATGGTGATGGTGAAGCCGGGCATGCCCTATCTCGACATCGTCCGCCGCGTGAAGGACCATTTCGCGATGCCGACCTTCGTGTACCAGGTGTCCGGCGAGTACGCGATGATCGCGGGCGCCGCCGCCAACGGCTGGATCGACGGCGAGCGCGCGATGATGGAGAGCCTGGTCGGCTTCAAGCGCGCCGGCGCCGACGGCATCCTCACCTATTTCGCGCCGAAAGCCGCCGAAAAAATCAAGGCGGAGAGCTGATAGTTTCCTCCGCCGTCATTGCGAGGAGCTCGCGACAAAATTGCAGAGCAATCTTGCGCTGGAGCGACGAAGCAATCCATGCCGCCGCGAGCTCGGCAATGGATTGCCTCGCTCCGCTCGCAATGACGGCGTGGAGGTAGAACCGCTCAATTCAGCCGCCGAATCGCCGGAATATTTCGGCTAGTTAATGTTCGCGCAGGCTTGGCGAACGCGCCTCCTGTTCCCATCTCCTGCGCGGGACTTTCATCGGAGGTTGGTCATGTCCTACGGCAATGACGGCGGCACCTGGCGCAACGAGGCCTGGCGCAACGACGGCGGCGTTCCTCCGCATGCGTTCGACCCAATGATGCAGCCGGACCTGTTCCGCGGCGTGCTGACGCGGCGCGTGTTTGCATTCCTGATCGACCTGTTCGTGCTGTCCGTGCCGGTGATCCTCGCGGTGATTTTCATCGCGGTGTTCGGCCTCGTCACGCTCGGTCTCGGCTGGGCGCTGTTCTGGCTGGTCTCGCCGGCCTCGATCGTCTGGGCGATCGTCTATTACGGCGCCTCGATCGGCGGGCAGCACTCGGCCACCATTGGCATGCGCATGATGGATCTGGAACTGCGGACCTGGTACGGCGCGCGCGGCTATTTCGTGCTCGGCGCCACCCACGCGGTGCTGTTCTGGGTGACGATCTCGTTCCTGTCGCCGCTGGTGCTCCTGATCGGGCTGCTCAACGGCCGCCGCAGGCTGCTGCACGACATCATCCTCGGAACCGTCATTATCAACAGCTCGGTCCGGACCCCGGTCGCTCCGGCCGCGCGGGCCTCCTATTAGGCCCGCCTAAACCAATTGACCGTTAGCCTCAGGGGGGCGATGCTCACTCGGCTGCCTGTATTGTTTGTGGAGCCCGACGATCTGACGTGACCCAGCATTCGCGTGATACTCCCCAGTTCTATTTGACGGCGCCCTCGCCCTGCCCGTATTTGCCGGGCCGTCACGAGCGGAAGGTTTTCACGCACCTGGTCGGCGACAAAGCGGGCGATCTCAACGACTTGCTGACCCATGGCGGCTTCCGCCGCAGCCAGTCGATCGCCTACCGCCCGGCCTGCGACCAGTGCCGGGCCTGCGTCTCGGTCCGGGTGATCGCCAACGAATTCCGTCCCTCCCGCAACTTCCGCAAGGTGCTGGCCCGCAACGCCGACATCATCGGCGAGCAGCGCACCGCGGTGCCGACCTCGGAGCAATATTCGGTCTTCCGCGCCTATCTCGACCGCCGCCACCGCAACGGCGGGATGGCCGACATGACCGTGCTCGACTACGCCATGATGGTCGAGGACAGCCATGTCGAGACCCGGATCATCGAGTACCGCAAGCGCAATGCCGACAGCGCGATCACCGGCCGGGGCGACGAGCTGATGGCGGTGGCGCTGACCGACGTGCTCAGCGACGGGCTGTCGATGGTCTATTCGTTCTTCGAGCCCGGGCTGGAGGCCCGCTCGCTCGGCACCTTCATGATCCTCGACCACATCGCCCGCGCCCGCCGGCAGGGCCTGCCCTACGTCTATCTCGGGTACTGGATCGAGGGCTCCAAGAAGATGGACTACAAGGGCCGCTTCCTGCCGCAGCAGCGGCTCGCGCCTTCGGGCTGGCTGCGCGTCGACGCCTCAGGCGAGGTCTTGGCCGAGCCGCAGGACTAGCTGCCGAAGAACGTATCGATCAGCAGCTTCACGTTCAGGATCACGATCAGCCCGGCGACGATCCACGCCGCCACCGCGACGGGGCGCGAAATCGCGAACGCGCCCATCTTGCGCTTGTCGGACACGAAGCGCACCAGCGGGATCACCGCGAACGGCAGCTGCATCGACAGCACGACCTGGCTGAACACCAGCAGCTGCGCCGTGCCGCTCTCGCCATAAAGCGCGGCGACCACAATGACCGGGACGATCGCGATGCCGCGGGTCACGACCCGCTGCAGCCAGTCGGGCAGCCGCAGATCGAGGAAGCCCTGCATCACGATCTGGCCGGCCAGCGTCGCGGTCACCGTCGAGTTGAGGCCGGACGCCAGCAGCGCCACGGCAAACAGCGTCGAGGCGATGCCTAGGCCGAGCAGCGGCGACAGCAGTTCGAACGCCTGGTCGATCTCGGCGACATCGGAATGGCCGCTCTTGTGGAAGGTCGCGGCCGCCAGCACCAGGATCGCGGCGTTGACGAACAGCGCCAGCATCAGCGCGATGGTGGAATCGGTGGTCGCCCATTTGATCGCGTCGCGCCGGCCCTCCTCGGTGCGCGGATAGGCGCGGGTCTGCACGATCGAGGAGTGCAGATAGAGATTATGCGGCATCACGGTGGCGCCGATAATGCCGATCGCGATGTACAGCATCTCCGGATTGGTGACGATCTCGCGCGACGGGATGAAGCCGCCGAGCACGGCGGCCACCGGCGGCGCGGCGGCGGCGATCTGGACGACGAAGCAGACCGCGATGACGATCAGGAGCGCGATGACGAAGGCCTCGAGGAAGCGGAAGCCGCGGTTCATCAGGAGCAGCAGCAGGAATGCATCCAGCGCCGCCAGCAGCGCGCCGCCGATCAGGGGAATGCCGAACAGCAGCTTGAGCGCGATCGCGGTGCCGATCACCTCAGCGAGGTCGCAGGCGATGATCGCGGCCTCGCAGGCGAGCCACAGCAGCAAATTCACCGGGCGCGAATAGGTCGCGCGGCAGGCCTGGGCGAGATCGCGGTCGGTGGCGATGCCGAGCCGCGCGGCGAGCGCCTGCAGCAAAATCGCCATCAGGTTGGAGAGCAGGATGACCGACAGCAGCGTGTAGCCAAACTTCGATCCGCCCGCGAGGTCGGTGGCCCAGTTGCCGGGGTCCATGTAGCCGACCGAAACCAGATAGCCCGGCCCGGCGAAGGCGAGCAGCCGCCGCCACCACAGGCCGCCCGACGGCACCGCGACGCTCGCGTTCACCTCCGGCAGGCTGCGCACATGTCCGGCGTCGCCCCGCCAGCCGCCTGGCACGGCATTGGGAACGGAAACGGAAGACAGTTCTGGGGTCCGAGCATCCATGCACCAAGGATGGCCGATCTCTGCCGTTATTGCAACTCATTTGCAACTGCATCTAGGCTCACGAAAATGATACCAACTGCCCTCCTTGTAAAGTACTGAGGAAGTGCTTTACGTTTGATACATGATTAAGCTGCCCGTCGAGACGCCAACCGCGACGCTGCGCTACGCCCTCGCCCCTGACCCTTCAGGCACCGAGGCGATCGAGGCGACCTTTGCGGCCTATGACCGGATGATGGCGATCCTCGCGGAGGTCGCTCCCGTCGGCGCCAACCTGGTTTCGCTGCACGCCCAGGCCTACGAGAAGATCCGCAAGGAGACCGGCCTGCCCGCACGGCTGGTGACGCTCGGCCTGCGCGATCGCGCCAGTTACATCGCAGGCTCCGCCGTCCGCCGGATACCGCTCGACGACAAGTTGTTCGCGATCAAGGGTCCAACTTCACTGACCATTAGCACTGTCAGCGGACGCGTCTTGGTGCCGTTCGACGTGCCGGGATATGTCTCGGGCTGGGAAAGCCCCTTCCCGGCGCATTTGATCTCAGATGGACGCGGCTACGAAATCCACATCGCCGTCAAATCGAAATCAGCACAACCGGAGGAGAAGACCATGCTTCACGAAGGCATCCTTGCGCGCATGGGCCGGCTTCTTGCCGCCATCGCGAGCCAGACCATCGACAATGTCGAGAACAACAACAAGGTCGCGCTGGTCAAACAGGCGATCCGCGAGATCGACACCGGCGCCGACGAGGCGCGCTATGCGCTCGGCAAGTCGCGCGCCGAAGAATTCCGCTTGAGGAAACGGCGCGAGGAACTGGATACCGAAACGACTGGCCTGAACGAGAAGATTCGTCTCGCACTTGCGGAAAATCGCGAGGATCTCGCGCGCGCCGGTGTCGCACGGCAAATTGATCTGGAGTCGCAGGTGATCGCGCTGGAGCGCGCGATGGATTTCATCGAGCTCGAAATCGATGAGCAGACCAAGGCGCTGCAGGCCATGCTCGGCGCGCGCCGCGAGGCGGAGACGCGCCTGGCCGATCTCGAACAAAGCCTGATCCGCGAGGCCCAGGACGAAACCAGCCGGGGCCCATCGACGACCAATACATTGAGTGCTGAGCGCGCCATGGCGGCGATCGCCCGGGTCACCGGTGTTCCCGCCTCCAGCGTGCTCGGCGACAAGGAGCTTGACGAACTCGATCGCCTGCATCGCGAAAAGGAAATCGCGGCGCGGCTTGAAAGGATCAAGTCAGAAAAATGAGTGCAGTTGGCGACATTCTGCTCGCCCCCGACGTGCGGCCGTTCGCGGTCGCGGCTGCGATCATGGTGGCACTTGGCGGTATCGAACTGCTCTCCACTATGGTCGGACTTTCGATCAGCGAATTGATCGGCAAGGATTTCGCGGTCGAGGCCGAGAGCCACAATGCTCTCGGTGGCCTGTTTCTCTGGATCAACGCCGGGCGGCTTCCCCTCCTGATCCTGATCATCCTGATCCTCGGCATCTTCTCGATCGGAGGCTTCCTGCTTCAGGGACTGGCGCATGCCGCAGGCACCGCCATCCCGGTCTCGCTTGCCGCGGTGGTTGCTGCGGCAGGCAGCATCCCCGTGATCAGGAATACCAGCCGCGGCCTCGCCCGCGTCATTCCGCGCGACGAGAGCTACGCGGTCAACGACAGCGACTTTGTCGGCAAGGTCGCAACCGTGTCGGTCGGCCCGCTCGATCAGGGCCTGCCCGGCAGGGTCCGTCTCAAGGATGTCTTCGGCAACTGGCACACCGTGTCGGCGCGTGCCAGCGCGGAGTCCGGGGCATTGCCGGTCGGCGCCAGCGTGCTGCTGGTCGATCGCGATGCCAAGGGCTTCATCGCGATTGCCGCTCCAGCCGACCTCGTCGAACAACAACGATCTTCCAACAGGGCATAACACATGTGGGAACTTGCTGTACCCGTCGTTATTGGCGTCATCGTCATCCTCGTTATCGGTCTCCTGTTCGCAAAGCTCTACAAGCGCTCGACGCGCGATGAGGCCTATGTCCGCACCGGCCTCGGCGGCCAGAAGGTGGTGCTCGACGGCGGCTCGCTCGTGCTGCCGATCTTCCACTCCACCGCTGCGGTGAACCTGAAGACGCTGCGGCTCGAGGTCGCGCGCGGCGGCCCGGACTCGCTGATCACCAAGGACCGCATGCGCGTCGATATCGGCGCCGAGTTCTATCTGCGCGTCAAACCCGACTCGTCGTCGATCGCGCTCGCCGCGCAGACGCTCGGCAACCGCACCAATGACGCGGCCGAGCTGCGCGAGCTGGTCGAGGCCAAGTTCGTCGACGGCCTGCGCTCGGTCGCCGCGACCATGAACCTCGAGGAATTGCAGGAGCAGCGCGCCACCTTTGTCAAGGCGGTGCAGGACGCGGTCGGCGCCGACATCCAGAACAACGGTCTCGAGCTTGAATCGGTGTCGCTGACGAAGCTCGACCAGAGCGACATCAAGCACTTCAACCCGAGCAATTTCTTCGACGCGCATGGCCTGACCACGCTGACCAAGATCACCAAGGAGCGTGAGCAGGAGCGCAACCAGATCGTCCGTACCACCGAGGTCAACATCGCCCAGCAGGATCTGGTGGCGCGGCAGACCACGCTGACGATCGAAAGCACCAAGCGCGAGGCCGAGCTCGCCCAGCAGCGCGACATCGCCAACAAGACCGCCGCGATGCGCGCGCAGACGGCGCAGGTCGAACAGACCGCGCTGCAGAACGAGGCCGAATACCGCATCCAGCAGGAGCTCGCGGTCGCCAACAAGCAGACCGAGGCCAACCAGGCCCGCGACACCCGCAAGATCGAGGCCGATCTCGCGGTCAAGCGCCGCAACACCGAGATGGAGCGCGACCTTCAGATCGTGGCGCAGGAAAGCGCCATCGCGGTCGCGGCCAAGAGCAAGGAGCAGTCGGAGGCCCAGACCATCGCCGAGACCGCGCGCGCCGTCGCGATCGCCGCCGAGGAAAAGGTCACCACCGCCCGCGCCACCGAGATCGCCGAGCGCGACAAGATCATCAACGTGATCGCGGCGCGCAAGGCGGCCGAGACCGACGCGATGCCGATCACGGTGATGGCCGAGGCCGAACGCCAGGCCGCCGCCAACAAGGCGGAAGCCACCAACGTGCTCGCCAAGGCCGATGCGGCGGCTGCCACCACCCGCGCTGCCGGCGTCAAGGCGCTCGGCCAGGCCGAAGCCGAGGTCGCGACGATGAAGGCGGAGGCGCGCAACAGACTGAGCACCGACATGATCGCCTACGATCTCAACCTCGCGCGGATCAACGTGATCCCGAGCGCGCTCGCCGAGGCGGTGAAGCCGATCGAGAAGATCTCCGACATCCGGATCTTCGACACCGGCAGCATGCTCGGCCGCGGCGGCGCCAATGGCCACGCCAACGGCAATGGCGGCCTTGGGCTCGGCGACGGCCTCGCCGCGCAGTTGCTGTCGGTCTCGGCGTTCAAGCCGATGATCGATAAGATCCTCTCGGAGGCAGGCTTCCCCGCCGGGTCGGACGCGCTCACCAGCCTGACCAGCGCGCTGGCGCAGCGCAAGTCCGAGGTCGCTCCGCCGGCGGCGAATGGCGAGGACAGCCGCCCCGCCACGTTGGTGGGCACCATCACCGGCCAGCTTGCGGCGGGACCCACGGCGCAGTGATGTGACCGGGCTCTGACGGCAGACGCATTTCACCTCTCCCGCTTGCGGGGTCGAGACGAGCGAAGCTCGCTCTTACGTCGGATCGCATCGGAGATGCGATCCGGGTGGGGGCTCTCTCCACGATACGGATCGCGGAGAGAGCCCCCACCCTAACCCTCCCCCCGCAAGCGCAGGGCAATCGCATATGACCCTTCGGCGGCTGCGGAGGTAACTCGGCCTCGTGGTTCGAGACGCGCCGCAAGCGGCGCTCCTCACCATGAGGGTCTATTATTGTGCCGCAAAACAAGATCCTCATCCTGAGGAGCCCGCCGAAGGCGGGCGTCTCGAAGGATGGCCGCGAGGACGCTGCCCGACAGATTTCTTTCCATATGCGATTGCCCTGCCCGCAAGCGGGGGAGGGAATGCAGCTCCGATGCGCTAAACCCCATCTCACTTCGACCAGAAAGGCCCGCCTCTCCGGCGGGCTTCTGCTTTTGGCGTTATCGGGAAACGGGTGGGATCGGACCTCTTCCAACCACACACTATGGGCAGTCGAATGATCAAGGATTCTGCCATGTCCGCCGATACGCCTCGCCTGCCGGCCACCTTCAATCGCCTGGCCTGGTCCAATCTCGCCGCGCAGTCGGCCGAGCAGATCGCGCTTGCGGCCGCACCCATCGTCGCCGTGCTGCTGCTCGGCGTCGGCGAAGGCCAGACCGGCCTGCTGCAGACCGCGCTGACGCTGCCCTTCATCCTGTTTGCGATCCCCGCCGGCCTGCTCGCCGACCGCGTGTCGCGGCGCTGGGTGATGGCGGGCTCCGAAGCGCTGCGCGCGGCCGCGCTTGCCGCGATCCTGCTGTTGCTGTGGCTCGGCCTGATGACCTTGCCGCTGCTCGCCCTGCTCGGCTTCATCGCGGTCTGCGGCACGGTCGCCTACAGCGTCGCTGCGCCGGCGCTGGTCCCTTCGCTGGTGACGTCACAGCAATTGCCTGCGGCGAACGCCCGCATCGAGCTCGCGCGCACCGTCGCGTTCGCCAGCGGCCCCGCGCTCGGCGGCGTGCTGGTCGGCTGGGTCGGCGCTGCGCCCGCATTCGGCTTCGCCGCCGCGCTGTCCGCGATCGCAGTCGTGCTGCTCGCCGGCATCTACGAGCCGGCGCGCCAGCCTGCCCCGCGGCGCCATCCGTTGCATGACATCAAGGAAGGCGCGGCCTTCGTGATGCACCACGCCTTGCTGCGGCCGGTGTTCATCACCCAGTTCATCTTCAACACGGCGTCCTTCCTGCTGCTCGCCGTGTTCGTGCCCTATGCGGTGCGTCATCTCGAGCTCAGCGCCACCGGTGTCGGCACCACGCTTGCGATGTACGGCGTCGGCATGGTGGTCGGCGCGCTGTTCGCCACCCGCGTGATGAAGCGGCTGGCGTTCGGCACCGTGATCGGGCTCGGCCCGGTCACCGGCTTCGTCGCCGCGGCCGTGATGGCGCTGACGACCTGGATTGCGACGCCGCTGCTCGCCGGCCTCAGCTTCTTCCTGCTCGGCGTCGGCCCGATCCTGTGGGTGATCTCGACCACCACGCTGCGGCAGTCGGTGACGCCGCCCTCGCTGCTCGGCCGCGTCTCGGCGATCAACATCATGAGCTACGGCGCGCGCCCGCTCGGTTCCGCGCTCGGCGCCATCGTCGGCGGGCTCTACGGCGCCGAAGCCTGCCTCTATCTCGCAGCCGCAATCTTCGCCGCCCAGGCGCTGGTGATCCTGATGTCGCCCGCGGTGTCGCTGACGCGACAGCCGGACATGGTCGGCGAACCTGCGCGCTGCTGATCAGCTCGCTAGGTACCGCTCGTATTTGCCGCCGACGACCTCGTCGGCGGCGACAGCCGGATCCAGCGTGTAGAGATCCTGCGCATGGCCGATGCCGCGCAGCACGAAGCGGCCGGTGGAGACCAGATAGTTGCGGCCGGCGGCGTCGAGCCCGGTGCGGAAATCGGTCGAGGTCAATAGCTCGCGGTCGACCGAGGCGCACATCGAGGCGATCCGGCTGACCTCGTTGACGGCGGGCCCGACCACCGTGAAATCCAGCCGGTCCTCGCTGCCGATATTGCCGTAGAAGACCTGGCCGACATGGAGCCCGACATAGGCCGTGGTGGTCGGCCGGCCCTCGTTCTCGCGGCGATCGTTCAGCACGCGGATGTTATGTCGGAATCTGTGCTCGGCCCGCAGCGCGGCCCGCTTCGCGCCTGCCACGTTCTCGCCGGTGAACATCGCCAGCACGCCGTCGCCGATCAGCTTCAGCACCTCGCCGCCGGCGTCATGGATCGCGTCGATCGAGGCCTGCGCATAGTCGTTGAGGAACGGAATGATCTCGTCCGGGCCGATCCGCTCGCTGATCGCGGTCGAGCCGCGCACGTCGGAGTACCATAGCACGGCCTTGATCTTCTCGGTGATGCCGCGCTGCATGCGTC
This sequence comes from Bradyrhizobium sp. Pha-3, assembly GCF_042258325.1. Taxonomy (NCBI): domain Bacteria; kingdom Pseudomonadati; phylum Pseudomonadota; class Alphaproteobacteria; order Hyphomicrobiales; family Nitrobacteraceae; genus Bradyrhizobium; species Bradyrhizobium sp. Pha-3. The sequence goes on from NZ_CP170151.1 coordinate 5,183,528, forward strand.
CGCGCAGCACCTGCTCCGCGGTGTCGCGGCCGAGATAGACCCGGCCCAGCGTGCGGGCGATCTCGACCTGCGCGGCCGACTTGATCGCGAGCCCGAGCACCGGCACCAGATCGCGCAGCGCCGCCATGTGGTTCTCGTCGAACCCGTCCGAATGGCGGGTGGTGTAGTAGGAGTAGAAGCAGTCCATCTCGCCGATCGTGCCGGCCTCGCCGAAGCGATGCACGAAGGCGGCGAAATGCTTGTGGCCCTTTTCGGCGAGCTCGCCGATCATCGAGAAATCGTGCGAGGTATCGGCGAGATCGATCACTATCTCGCCATGGCCGTTTTCGAGCATGTGGTAGAAGGCCGACCGCCGCCAGGTCTGGCTGGCCTCGCCGGTGCTGGTCGAACCGTATTCGAAGATGTCGGCTTCATTGCTCTCGCCGTCGTTCCAGCGGAAACCGCGTCCCTCGAAGATCGGATGCAGCGTATCGATGAAGACGATGGCCCGCGAAAGCGGCATGCCCGCCGCCCGGCAGCGCTCGCAGAAACCGCGCAGCAGGTCGTTTTCCGGCAGGCCCGTCAGACCCTGGCGGACCAGCCAATTCATCAGGCGCAAACGGGGCGTCAGTTCCATAAGTCGGATTATGCCGGGCAATTGGTGCGGGAGGAAGGGCTGGTCGTCGCGTGACAGATGCGAACGCCAATGCGGCATTGCAAGGCCGCCCGCGCCACCATTTCGAGCGGAACACGGCCACCGAAGAGCGCCGATTCCGCTTCCTTTTGTCCGGCCGCTCGCGCACAACAGCGCATGGACAACGACGCTGGCCCGCCAAACCCGATCCGCCGCCTCATGCAATGGGCGATCACCCCGCCGCAATCCTATGGGGTCTACCTTGTCGGTCTTATCCTGGTGTTCGTCCTGTCGTTCTACGCCGGCACGCTGAAGCCGAAGCACTCGCCTGCCCCATCGGTGACCACGCCTTCCGCCCCGCGCGGCTGATCAGACCGATTTGGTTTCCGACGTCGCGATCCAGATGCCCGCAAAGACCGCGATCAGGCCGACGACCAAATTGGCCGTGATCGGCTCGCCGACCAGTTGCTTGGCAAGCAGCCCGGCGGCGATCGGATTGACCGTCATGGTGTTGGCAACGCGGGTCGGCGAGGCCCGCTCGAGCGCCAGCACCCACAGGATGAAGGCCAGCGCACCGCCGGCTATGCCGAGATAAAGCCCTGCGATCCATTGCGACGTGCCGAACTCGCGCAGCGTCGCCGGGCTGCCGGTGAACGACCCCACCGCCACCAGCGCCGCCGCGCCGGCGCCCATGCCGACGGCAAGGAAACCGAGCGCGCTGGAGCGGCGGATGAACGGTCGCGACAACACGTTGTAGAAGGCCATGCAGAGCACCGCGGCGGCCATGATCAGTTCGCCGCGCCATGCGCCCGGTGGCGCCGCCGCCAGCCCGGATGCCAGCGCTGCCGCCACGCCGAGCACCGCAATCGAGACCCCGACCGATTTGCGCATCGTCAGCGGCTCGATGCCGAGCAAGGCGCCGACCACCATGGTGGAGAGCGGCAAGGTCGCCAGCGCCAGGCTGGCGCGCGCCGCCGTCGTGTAGGACATCGCGAGATTATAGAGCACGAAGAACACGCCGAAGAAGGCGACGCCGAGCGCCGCGACCGCCGGCAAGTCCTCGCGCCGCGGCCACTTCGCCCCGAGCAGGACCGCGGCGGGAAGCACGCAGAGAAAGCCGATCGCCCAGCGCAGGATCGCCAGCGTGATCGGGTCGGCGTTGCCGGCCAGATAACGCGTGATCGCCGCCGCCGTGCCGCCGAGGCAGCTCGAGACCAAGGCAATCGCAACGCCGATCCACTCGCCCATGCCGATCCCCATGCGTTTCGCATTCGCTTGTGGCATCTTGCCCGGCGAGATCATTCCGGCAACTACTTGGCAGGTATTTGGCAGGTACCCATGTCGCAGCAGCGCGATTTTGCAGCCAGCCTGCGCTGGTGGCGGCAACGCAAGGGGCACTCGCAACTCGAACTCGCCGGGCGCGCGGACATTTCCCAGCGCCATCTCAGCTTCCTCGAGCTCGGGCGCGCCGCACCGAGCCGCGACATGGTAATCCGGCTTGCCGCGGCGCTCGACGTGCCGTTTCGCCAGCAGAACGCGCTCTTGGTCGCGGCCGGATTCGCGCCGGTCTGGCGGCAAACCGACCTTGCCGCGCCGGAGCTCGGCCAGATCCGTTACGCGCTGGATTTCATCCTGGCGCAGCAGGAGCCTTTTCCGGCGGTCGTGGTCGACCGGCACTGGAATCTGCTGCTCGCCAATTCGGGCGCGGGGCAGCTGGTGGAATTCCTGGTCGGGCCGCTGGCCCCGGGCACGGCGGTCAACCTTGCCGATGCACTGGTCGCGCCCGGTGTGTTGCGCCCCTATCTCACCAACTGGACCGAGGTGGCCGGCTATTTCATCCGCAGCGTCGAGGCCGATGCCGCCGCCGACGGCACCACCGCGACGGCGGAATTGCTCAAGCGCCTGCTGGCCTATGACGGTGTCGAGGCCGCGTTGGCCGCGCCGCCGGGGCCCACATCCGGGCCGGTGCTGCCGATGCTATTCCGCAAGGGCGACGTCAGCCTGCAATTGTTCACCACGATCGCGACGCTGGGGACGCCGCAGGACGTCACACTGCAGGAGCTGCGCATCGAAAGCTTCTTCCCGATGGACGAGGAGACCGCGCAGGTTTTTCGCGACTGGTCGAAAGCGCGCGGCGCCAAGACCGTTCAGTCATAGAACTCAGGCGACAGCTTCAGCCCGTCGCGCTGCGCCTTGTCGTGGTTGATCCAGAGCTGCGCCTTCTCTTTCGACAGCGTGTCGGCGATCTTCTGCATCGAGGCCAGCGTCTGCTCCTTGCTGGCGTTCATGCTCGGCGCGCGCCGATTGTCCCAATTATCCCTGAAGTGAACGGCATCGCCGGTCAGCACTACCGCGCCTGTCTTCGGCAGTTTCACCAGCAGCGACTGGTGGCCGGGCGTATGGCCCGGCGTCGACAGGATGGTGATGCTGCCGTCGCCGAATACGTCGCGGTCGCCTTCCAGCTTCGTCACGGGATGCTCGGGTTTGAAGCGCGGCGCGTTGTTGGTCCCGGGCCATTCATATTCCGCCTTCTGCACATACAGCATCGCGGCCGGGAACAGCTCGACATTGCCGATGTGATCGGGATGGGTGTGCGAGACGGCGATCGCCTTGATGTCCGACGGCTTGACGCCGAGCTGGTCGAGCTGCGCGGCGAGCGTCTTCGGCCGCCGCCAGGTGACCGCCTTCGGATCGGCCGGCGCAAGGCCGTTCGGCATCGCCGCCACCGCATCCGGAATGCCGGTATCCCACAGGAACCAGCCCTGGGCATGCTTGATCAGGTAGCAATTGTCGACGAAGTCCATCGACTTGCCTTCATTGACGCCGGGCGACCAGCGGGAAATGTCGCCTGCAACGCCTTCGCCGCAGTTGAGGATGTAGAGCTTCTCGACGCCTGATTTCGCCGGCTCGGCGCCCGCATGCGGCAGCGCGCCCACGGCCCAGAACAACATCGCAAGACCGATTGCCTTCTTCACGTCGCCCTCCGTTGATCACGCCGGCCATTCGCGCGGTCGCAATGTGCCGTGTCGCCGCCGCCCGCGGAAGACGGGGACATGGGTCGATCGATCAATTGAATGCGAGTGGATGGCGGCTCCTAGGCTAGACCATTTCGGCCGGTGCCAGCCGGCAGGTCTCGCTGCTGATCTCGACCTGCAGCGTGGCGTGGTGGATGCTGAAGCGCTCCGAGAGCTCGGCGCAGACATGATGCAGGAAGACATCGTCGTGTCCGCCGGGCCGCACCAGATGCGCGGTCAGCGCGGTCTCGCTGGTGCTCATCGCCCAGATGTGCAGGTCGTGAACTTCAGTCACCCCCTCGAGCGCGGCGAGATAGTCCCTCACCTGCTTGAAAACGATCCCCTTCGGCACCGCGTCGAGCGCGAGGTTGACACTGTCGCGGGCGAGCTCCCAGCCGCTCAGCAGCACCACCACGGCGATGACCAGGCTGATCGCCGGATCGAGCCACTGCCAGCCGGTCGCCATGATCAAGAGCGCGGCGACCACGACGCCGACCGAGACGCCGGCATCCGCCGCCATGTGCAGATAGGCGCCGCGGACATTGAGATCGCTGTCGCGGCCGCGCATGAACAGCAGCGCGGTGCCGCCATTGATCAGGACGCCGAGCGCCGCGACCCAGACCACGGTCCAGCTTGCGACCTCCGCCGGTTCGCGCAAGCGATTGATCGCCTCGACCGCGATGCCGCCGACCGCGATCAGGAGCAGCCCGGCATTGAACAGCGCCGCCAGGATCGAGGCGCGACGGTAGCCATAGGTGTGGGTATCGGTCGGCCGCCTGCCGGCGAGCCATGCCCCGCCCCAGGCCAGCAGCAGCGCGATGACGTCGGAGAGATTGTGAACCGCGTCGGAGACCAGCGCCAGCGAGTTGGCGGAATAGCCGAAGATCAGCTCCGCGACGACGAAGGCGGTGTTCAGCGACGCGCCGACCGCAAAGGCGGTGCCGAAATTGTCGGGCGCGTGGCTGTGTCCGGCATGGGAATGCCCGGCGTGGGCGTGTCCGTGAGAATGACCGCTGTGGTCGTGGTCGTGATTGTGCGCCATGGCAACCGTCGCCCGATGTCGTCGGCGACGGTTATAGCGCGGTGAAATGTGGATACTATCACACCGCGCTAGTCGAAGGCGTAGCCCGGATGGAGCGCAGCGCAATCCGGGATCATTGCCCAATGCGACAGCGGCCCCGGATTTCGCTTGCGCTCCATCCGGGCTACCGTACGGCTATTCCACGCCGCGATTGAACTTGTTCGACTTCGGCAGGCCGTGGGCGAGCCGGCCGGCGTCGGCGCGGTTGCCGCGCCAGTCGGCCAGTTCCTTCATGGTCATGCTGTGCTCGCGGCCGGCGGAATCCTTCCAGGTCAGGCCGGCCTTGGCATCGAACACCGCAACGTCAGACAGCGACGCGCTGGTGTATTTCTGCAGGCGCACGCCGCGGCCGCGCGCCATCTCCGGCACCTGGTCGAGGCCGAACAGCACCATCTTGTGGTTGGTGCCGATTACCGCGACGGTGTCGCCGTTCACGATCGTGATCGCGCGGGCCTCGTTCGGCATTTCGACGTTGAGCACCTGCTTGCCCTTGCGGGTGTTGCCGACGCAGTCCTCTTCCTTGACGACAAAACCCTGACCCTCGCTGCTCGCGATCAGAAACTTGCGCTCGCCCTTGTTGACGAACAGCGAGATGATCGCGGCGTCCTGCTCGAGATCGATGAACATCCGGATCGGCTCGCCATGGCCGCGGCCGCCCGGCAGCTTTGCCACGTCGAGCGAATAGAACTTGCCGTTGGTCGCGAACAGCAGCAGCTTCGAGGTGGTCTCGGCAAAGAACGAGTGCTCGAGCTTGTCGTCGGTCTTGAAGGCAAGGCCGGAGAGATCCTCGACATGGCCCTTCAGCGTCCGCACCCAGCCCTTCTCTGATATCACGACGGTGCACGGCTCGCGCTCGACCAGCGCTTCCTCGATCGCGGCGAGGTCATGCTCGGGCGCATCGGCGAAGGTGGTGCGACGCTTGCCGAGCGGCGTCTTGGGCCCGAAGATGTCGCGGACCTTGCGCACCTGATCGCTGACCTTGGCCCACTGCTCCGTCTCGGAAGCCAGCAGGCCCTCGATCCCTTTCAGCTCCTTGCGAAGATCCTTGTCCTCGGTGCGGATCTCCATCTCCTCCAGGCGGCGCAAATTGCGCAGGCGCATGTTGAGGATGGCATCGGCCTGAATCTCTGACAGCTTGAAGGTCTTCATTAAGACCGGCTTCGGCTCGTCCTCGGTCCGGATGATCTTGATCACCTTGTCGAGGTTCAGATAGGCGACGAGGTGGCCGCCCAGCACTTCCAGGCGGTGCTCGATCTGGGTCCTGCGGAAGTTGGACCGGCGGACCAGCACGTCGCGCAGATGGTCGAGCCATTCGCGCAGGCACTCGGCAAGGCCGACCACCTTCGGGATGCGGCCCTTGATCAGCACGTTGAGGTTCAGCGAGATCTTGCTTTCCAGCTCGGTCAGGCGGAACAGCGACTCCATCATCAGCGCCGGATCGACGGTGCGCGATTTCGGCTCGATCACGAGCCGGACGTCCTCGGCCGATTCGTCGCGGACGTCGGCAACCAGCGGCAGCTTCTTCTCGTTGATGAGCTCGGCGATTTTCTCCACGATCCGCGACTTCTGCACCAGCCAGGGGATCTCGGTGACGACGACCACCCAGGTGCCGCGCGCGCCCTCCTCCTGGGTCCAGCGCGAACGGGTGCGGAACGAGCCGCGCCCCGTGGTGTAGGCCTCGACGATCGCTTCCTTGGAATCGACCACGATGCCGCCGGTCGGGAAGTCCGGGCCCTTGACCCATTTCAGCAGCGCCTTCGACTTGGCGTCGGGCTTCTCGATCAGATGCAGCGCGGCGTCGCAGAGTTCGGCCGCGTTGTGCGGCGGGATCGAGGTCGCCATGCCGACCGCGATGCCCTGCGCGCCATTGGCGAGCAGGTTCGGGAAGCCGCCCGGCAGCACCACCGGCTCTTTCGACTGGCCGTCGTAGTTGAGGCGAAACTCGACGCCGTCCTCGTCGATGCCGTCGAGCAGCAGCCGCGCGACCTCGGTCATGCGCGCTTCGGTGTAGCGGTAGGCCGCCGGATTATCGCCGTCGATATTGCCGAAATTGCCCTGGCCGTCGACCAGCGGGTAGCGCGAGGAGAAATCCTGCGCCAGACGCACCATGGCGTCATAGATCGCCTGGTCGCCATGCGGATGGAACGAGCCCATCACGTCGCCGACGATCTTGGCCGACTTCTTGAATGCGGCGCGCGGGTCGAGCCCGAGCAGGTCCATGCCGTAGAGGATGCGCCGGTGCACCGGCTTCAGCCCGTCGCGGGCGTCCGGCAGGGCGCGATGCATGATGGTCGAGAGCGCATAGGCGAGATAGCGCTCCTCGAGCGCGTCACGCAGCGGCACCTCGTGAATTTCGGCCGGCTCTTCCGGCGGAATCTGTCGTTTTCCCATGGGGAGGCGTTAAACCTTGGCGGTGAATCGGGCAAGCCGCGAATCACGCCAACCGCCCATCGATGCACCTGATTCGCGCGATTATTGCGCCGACTGGCCGGCGGTCCGCACGGGCTTGACGGGAGTTTCCTTGAGGCAATGGCGGGCGATTTCGATCTCGGCGTCGGTCGCGCCATGGGCTCTGGCCCAGCTTTCGGCGGCCGAGGCGGAGTACCTGGCGACGTAGTAGCGAACCACCGTGCAGGAGACGCGACGGAGCACGCCCCCCTGCTCGCCGGCCATTGCGTCCGGTGGCAGCGTCAGCAACGCCGCTGAAATAATAATTCCCCGCAGAAACATCGGTCGCCCATCGATGGAACCACGCCCCCGCAATGCTTCACGAGGCGATCTCGTTCCCGTCCCGCCGCGCATGACAGGGGCGCGGGAATGTCAGTGCTTCGCGCCATCGACGTCCGAGGCGAGCTCGATGACCTCGATCTCGTGAAAACAGCAGCTCGGGGCGCGGGATCACGTCCCCGCCAGCCGTCTCCGCCGCCGGGCCACGGCGTTGATAAATCCGTCGCGGGCGTCGGAATGGCCCTGGCCGCGGGGCTCCAGCACGTGGCGGAGCAGGAACAGGCCGGTAATCTGGAAACCGTCGAGCAGGTCCTGGTCCGACCAGCTGTTGGCGCCGCCCTCGCCTTCGCGCAGGAACGCCGGCAGCGGCAACAGCCGGTCGCGCCACTGCTCGCCGGCGGCGCGGGACACGGCGCCGCCGGATTTCGGCGATACATAGATCAGGTCCGACGTCTCCCCAGTGGCCGCGCAGTTTTCCAGGTCGAGCCCGAAGCCGAGCTCGGTCAGCATGGCGAGCTCGAACCGGATCAGGTGCACGGCGGCAACGCCGGCGTCCTCGAAATCGTCGAGCGTCCCTTGCAGCATCCAGTAGATGTCCTCATGCGGATCGCGCTCCGGCAGCAGCCGGGCCAGCGCCGCCAGATGCGTGACGCCGTAGACCGCATGTGACGAGCCGAGCAGCGTCGCCGCGCGCAGCCGCGTGCCCTCCAGCACATACATGCCGAGATGCTCGTCGAGCCGCGCCCGCCACACCGCGGTGACGCTGTTGCCGGGCTGCAGCAGCGGCCGCATCCGCGAGCCGGCGCCGCCGCGCACCAGGCCGAGATGGCGGCCGTGCTCGCGCGTCAACAGCTCGACGATGGCGGAGGATTCGCCATGCCGCCGCACGCCGAGCACGATGCCTTCGTCGGTCCATTCCATGCGCGGAGTCTATCAGGATTCCTCGGATGAACGCAGCTTTCCTCACGCGTCATGCCCTACGCGTTGAACCAGCCCCGCGCGTCACCGGTGAAGGAATAATACATCCCGGCCGTGGTCAGGATGCATGACACCACCTCGATCGCGCTGTCGATCTCCATGCCCCTTGCGCCGATGACCTGCACCAGGGACATCACCGACAGGACAAGCACTGCGAGCAGCGCCCAGCGCGGCCAGTTCTTGCGGTGCTGCGCGGCGAGCCGGACGAAATACATCAGCAGCAGAATCATGCAGCCGGCCGTCAGGGTCTCGCCCATGATCATCTGCTCGGTCTTCAGCACGCTCGGCGTGCGGTCCTGGAACGCCACCGACAGCGCATCCAGCGTCAGCGACAGATAGAGCAGAACCTCAAACCACAGCACATTTCTGGGCACGTTCATGCAAACGTCGACTCTTATTCCTTGGGGAATTCCAGTCCCATTTCCTTGTAGCGATCGGGATCGTCACCCCAGTTCTCACGCACCTTGACGAACAGGAACAGATGCACGGGGACGCCCATGATCTCGGCGATCTCGGCACGTGCCTGCGCGCCGATCGACTTGATGGTGGCGCCGCCCTTGCCGAGCACGATCTTGCGCTGGCTCTCGCGCTCGACAAAAATCGTCTGCTCGATGCGGATCGACTTGTCCTTGCGGTCGGTCCAGCTGTCGGTCTCGACCGTCGACTGGTACGGCAGTTCCTGATGCAGATGGCTGTAGATCTTCTCGCGCGTGATCTCGGCCGCCAAATGCCGCATCGGCGCATCCGACATCTGGTCCTCGGGATAGAGGAAGGGCCCTGCGGGCACCAGCTTGGCCAGCGTCTGGCGCAAATCGGCAACGCCGTCGCCGGACAGCGCCGAAATCATGAAGGTGTGCTCGAAGCGCATCCGCTCGTTGGCGGCCTGCGCCAGCGCCAGCAGCTTCTCGCGCTGCACGAGATCGACCTTGTTCAGCACCAGGATCTTCGGATGGGCGACGGTTTCGAGCTTGGCCAGGATCGCGTTGGCCTCTTCGTCGAGGCCCGACTTCGCATCGAGCAGCACACAGACGAGATCGGCGTCGTGCGCTCCGCTCCAGGCGGTCGACACCATGGCGCGGTCAAGCCGGCGCCGCGGCGCGAAGATCCCGGGCGTGTCGACCAGGATGATCTGCGCGTTGCCCTCGATCACGATGCCACGGATCAGCGCGCGCGTGGTCTGCACCTTGCGCGAGACGATCGTGACCTTGGAGCCCACCAGCGCGTTGACCAGCGTCGACTTGCCGACATTGGGCGCACCGATCAGCGCGACGAAGCCACAGCGCGTCGCGTCCCCTTGCCCTTCGGCCTCGTCAGTCATTGGTGCCGACGCCTTCGCGCTCGATCATCGCGGATGCTGCCGCCTTTTCGGCCGCGCGCTTGTTGCCACCGAGGCCCTCGGCGGAGGCCAGGCCCGGCAGGTCAACCGCAACGCGGAATTGTGGATCGTGATGCGGGCCGGTGCGTTCGACCTCGCGATAGACCGGCGTCGGCAGCCCCTTGCCCTGTGCCCATTCCTGCAACACGGTCTTGGGATCGCGCAGCGGCCGGCGCAGCTTGTGCATCCGTTCGGTCCAGTTGCGCTCGACGAACTGGCGCGCCGCCTCGTAGCCGCCGTCGAGAAAGATCGCCCCGATCACCGCTTCGCAGATGTCGCCAAGCACGGACTTGCGCAGCCGGGCGCCCTCGACCGCCTTCACCATGCCGAGCTTGATGTCCTCGAGCAGCCCGAGCGCCTTGGCGACGTCGGCACAACTCTCCTTGCGCACGAGGTCGGCGAGCCGCTTCGACAGTTCGCCCTCGTCGGCCTTGGGGAACGACCGGAACAGCATGTCCGATACGATCAGCCCGAGCACGTGATCGCCGAGGAACTCCAGGCGCTGGTAGCTGTCGGCGCGGTTGCGGGTGGCGGGCTTCAGCGCGGACACGTGGGTGAACGCAGTGGTCAGCAGCGCGGGATCCTGGAACGTGTACCCGATCCGTGCCTCGGTGCCCGCGATCGCGGCCTTCTCCTCAGCGGCCTTGGCCGCCTTGCTGCGCCGTTTCTTCGGCGCGGCTGTGCTGTCGGCGGCAGGCGTCTGGCTCGGCTCGCCGGTCGGCGCTTGATCGTTGATGGCTGCGGTATCGTCGTTCATCGCACGATAGAGAATAGGCGATTCCACCGCACGGCAAGCGGCCAGCGCCAGATCATCCAGGCCTGCTCGCCCTCGGCGATCGAGAAGAAGATCATCTGGGCGCGCCCGATGATGTTCTCGAACGGCACGTAGCCGACCTGCGACAGGAAGCGGCTGTCGGTGGAGTTGTCGCGGTTGTCGCCCATCATGAAGAAATGCCCGGGCGGAACGGTGTAGACGATGGTGTTGTCCATGTAGCTGTTGTCGGTGCAGTCCAGCGTCTCGTAGCTGACGCCGTTCGGCAGCGTCTCCTTCCAGCGCTTGACGCGGGCGGTCGCATCCGCCGAGCCGCAGGGATCCTCGCCGACGAAATCGCTCAGCCGCTCCCGCTTGATCGGCTCATCGTTGATGTAGAGCAGCCCGCTCTTGACCTCGATGCGGTCGCCGGGCAGCCCGATGACGCGCTTGATGTAGTCGGTGGAGTCATCCCGCGGCAGCCGAAACACCACGATGTCGCCGCGGTTCGGCTCCGAGCCGAAGATGCGGCCCGAGAAAATGTTCGGCGAGAACGGGATCGAATAGTGGCTGTAGCCATAGGAATATTTCGAGACGAACAGGTAGTCGCCGACCAGGAGCGTCGCCTTCATCGACCCGGAGGGGATGTTGAACGGCTGGAACAGGAAGGTGCGGATAACGAGCGCGATCAGAAGGGCATGGATGACGACGCGGATGGTCTCGCCCAAGCCGCTTTCAGATTTGGTCCCGGTGGTCACGCTCATTGCTTTCCCAATTCCCGTGGACTGATGTCCACGCGGTGGCAGAACGTTCTCTTCGCGCGAAGCGTTCGGCCTTCGCGTGAGGAAAATGGCCTTGATTCTGATCTTGAGGGCAAATTCCGGCCTAAACCCGGAATCAGCGTCTCGCTCGATATAACCCTGCGGCGTTTTAGACGGTTGTTCGCAGGGGCGCAATCAATCGGCGCCTCAAAACTTCGCAATTCATTGAAATATCAATGATTTTTTAGTTTGCTGAAGTTTTCCGGCAGATTCCGGCGCCCCGCGTTCATCTGGCGGGGGCAACCGCCGAAATTATGACGAAGGCCTGGGCCAACGGCCAATCGTCGGTGATCGAAAGATCGATCTGCGCCTGCATACCCTCGGGCGTCAATTCCTGGAGCCGGGCGAGCGCCCCGCCGGTCAGCCGCATCGAGGGCCGCCCGCCGGGCAGGTTCACGACGCCCATGTCCTTCCACCACACCCCGCGCCGGATACCGGTGCCGAGCGCCTTGGAGCAAGCCTCCTTGGCGGCGAAGCGCTTGGCGTAGGTTGCGACCACCATCTTCTCGCTGTTGGCGCGGCGCATCGCCTTGGCACGCTCGGCGTCGGTGAAGACGCGATCGAGGAATCGCTCGCCATGGCGCTCGATCACCTTGGCCACTCGGGTGATGTCGATCAGGTCGGAGCCGATGCCGATGATCATGCGCTGACGCCACCCTGCGCCCTGGCGCGGCCGCGGTCCATCGCAGCACGCATCTCACGCACCGTCGCGGCGATGCCGACGAACAGCGCCTCGCCCATCATGAAATAGCCGATGTTCAACTCCCGGATTTCGGGCAGCGCGGAAATCGTCTCCGCGGTGTCATAGTCGAGCCCGTGGCCGGCATGGACCTCGAGCCCGGCCGCCTGCGCGAGCCTGGCGCCGGCGACGATGCGCTTCCATTCGGCCTCCGCCTTGTCCTTGTGACCGTCGACCACGGCGTCGCACCAGCCGCCGGTGTGGATCTCGATCACCGGCGCCTTCAGCTTCGCGGCCATCTCGATCTGCCTGGGATCGGCGGCAATGAACAGCGAGACGCGGATGCCGGCGTCATTGAGCCGTGCGATGAACGGCGCCAGTGCGTTGTGCTGGCCGACGACGTCGAGGCCGCCTTCGGTGGTGAGTTCCTGGCGCCGCTCCGGCACCAGGCAAACCGCGTGCGGCTTGGTGGCGAGCGAGATCCGCAGCATGTCGTCGGTCGCCGCCATCTCGAAATTCAGCGGCTTGGAGATCTCGGCCTTGAGCCGCGCCATGTCCTCGTCGCGGATGTGGCGGCGGTCCTCGCGCAAATGCGCGGTGATGCCGTCGGCGCCGGCCGCGATCGCGGCAAGCGCCAGCCGCACCGGATCGGGCCGCCCTCCGCCCCGCGCGTTGCGCAGGGTGGCGACGTGATCAACATTGATACCGAGACGCAGCGGCGGAGACGACATCAAATCACTCTCTGACAAACCAGTTAAACCATCCCCTCATCCTGAGGAGCGGCGCCTGCGCCGCGTCTCGAAGGATGTGGCCCCGTCTCGGGCCGCATGGTTCCCGAGCGATGCGGAGCATCGTCCGGAGACGGCGCTGACGCGCCTCCTCACCATGAGGGCCGATGACAGGCGGAACCCTAACCATTGACGCGCTCGACCCGAGCGACGACGGCCTTGGCGCGCAACTGGGCGATGATAGCGCTGAGATGCTTGAGGTCATAGACCTCAAGATCGATGGTCAGCTCCGTGAAGTCAGGCGATTGGCGCGACATGTGGATGTTGTCGATGTTGCCGTCGTGCTCGGCGATCACGGTCGCGATCTGGGCAAGGCTGCCGGGCTCGTTGACATTGTGGACCAGGATGCGCGCAGGAAAGCGCTGCGGCATGGTTTCGTCGATATCCCAGCGCACGTCGAGCCAGCGCTCCGGCTCCTCCTCGAAATCCTTCAGCGCCGGCGACTGGATCGGATAGATCGTGATCCCCTCGCCCGCCGTGACGATGCCGACGATCCGGTCGCCCGGCACGGCGCCGCCGTTCGGCGCGAACTTCACCGGCAGGTCGGAATTGATGCCGCGCACCGGGATCACCGAGGTGGCGCGCGCCGGATGCGGCGGGTTCTGCGTCTTCAGCTTGGCGGCGAGGCCCTTCTTGGCGCCGTAGCGCACCAGCCGCTCTTCCTTGTAGTCGGGATACATCGCGCGCGCGACGTCGGAAGCCTTGATCTCGCCGCGCCCGACCGAGGCCATCACGTCCTCGATCGAGGTGCGCGCGAGCCGCGGCAATGCGCCCTTCAGCTTGTCGTCGGCATATTCGATCTTGGCACGGGCAAACAGGCGGTCGACGATGCGGCGGCCGAGCCCGGCATACTGGTCGCGCACCGCGTCGCGGGTGGCGCGGCGGATCGCGGCCCGCGCCTTGCCGGTGCGGGCGAGCGCTTCCCAGGCCGACGGTGGCGCGGACTGCGCCTTCGAGGTCAGGACCTCGACCTCGTCGCCGTTCTGCAGCTCGGAGGACAGCGGCGCGAACTTGCCGTTGATCTTGCAGCCGACCGCGCTGTTGCCGACGCCGGTGTGAACGGCGTAGGCGAAATCGATCACGTTGGCGTTGCGCGGCAGCGCGATCAGCTTGCCCTTCGGCGTGAAGCAGAACACCTGGTCGTGGAACAGCTCGAGCTTGGTGTGCTCGAGGAATTCTTCCGGATTGGCGCTTTCCGAGAGGATGCCGATGGTGTGGCGCAGCCAGGCGAAGGCGTTGGACTCGTGCTTCATCCGCTCGTGCGGCGAACCCGCGCCCTCCTTGTAGAAGGCATGCGCGGCGATACCGAACTCCGCGATCTGGTTCATGTCCTCGGTGCGGATCTGCAGCTCGACGCGCTGCTTGCCCGGCCCGATCACCGTGGTGTGGATCGAGCGGTAGTCGTTCTGTTTCGGGGTCGAGATGTAGTCCTTGAAGCGGCCCGGCACCACCGGCCAGGTGGTGTGGACGATGCCGAGCGCGCGGTAGCAGGCCCCGACATCGTCGAGGATGATGCGGAAGCCGTAGATATCGGACAGCTGCTCGAAGCCGACCGACTTGCGCTCCATCTTGGTCCAGATCGAAAACGGCTGCTTGCGGCGGCCGAACACCCGCGCAGTAATGCCGTTCTTCTGCAGATTCTTGGAGAGCTGGGTTTCGATCTCGCCGATCAAATTGCGGTTGCGCTCGGCCAGGGAATCGAGCCGCTGCTTGACCACGGCGTAGGCCTCGGGATCGAGCACGAAGAACGACAGGTCCTCCAGTTCCCCGCGCATCTCCTGCATACCCATGCGGCCAGCCAGCGGCGCGTAGATATCCAGCGTCTCCTCGGCGATGCGCCGCCGCGAGGCCGGCGGCACGAATTCCAGCGTGCGCATGTTGTGCAGCCGGTCGGCGAGCTTGATCAGCAGCACGCGGACGTCGTCGGCGATCGCAAGCAGCAGCTTGCGCAAATTCTCGGCCTGCTTGGCCTCGCGCGACACCAGTTCCAGCCGCTTCAGCTTGGTCAGGCCCTCGACCAGCGCGCCGATCTCGTGGCCGAACACGTTGTCGATCTCGGCCCGCGTCGCCTCGGTGTCCTCGATCGTGTCGTGCAGCAGCGCCGCCACGATCGTGGCGTCGTCGAGCTTGAGGTTGGTGAGGATCGCGGCGACCTCGAGCGGATGCGAGAAATAGGGATCGCCGGAGGCGCGGGTCTGCGTGCCGTGCGCCTTCATGGCGTAGACATAGGCGCGGTTGAGCAGGTCTTCGTTGGTGTCGGGGTTATAGGAGCGGACGCGCTCGACGAGGTCATATTGTCGCATCATTCGCGTCCGCGGCTTGGCCGGCCTTTCCGCCGTGGACGACGTCGGCGCCACCGCGACCGTTTCGGTTGCAGCCTGCATCTGGATGGAACTGCGGCGTCGATACGCCATGAACTCGCTGCCTCTCGCGCGGGACCGGAATGTCCCAACTTTCCTCAATCTAGTGCGCTTTCGAATGAAGCAGCACCCCGCGCGGGCCCTGGAACCATTCAATTTCGCGCGTCCGCATAGGACGCACCGTAACAGCAAAATTGTCAACAAAAGCAAAGGCCCGGAGCAATGTCCGGGCCTTCGGTAAATCGGTTCGAAACGACGGCGAGTTTACTCGTCTTCCTCGGGCTGTTCCTCCGGGGGCGCCAGACCCTCGAGGCCCTTCAGCAGTTCTTCCTCGGTCATCCGCTCGACCGCGACCTCGGTGTCGTCGGCGTCGACGCTGGCACCGGCGGAACCGATCAGCGGCACGGTGTCGGGCTCGGGCTCGTCGACCTCGACGAACTTCTGCAGGGAGTGCACGAGCTCCTCTTTCAGGTCTTCCGGCGAGATCGTCGAATCGGCGATCTCCCGCAGCGAGACGACCGGATTCTTGTCGTTGTCGCGATCAACCGTGAGTTGCGACCCCGACGAGATCATCCGGGCGCGATGCGCGGCCAACAGGACGAGGTCGAAACGATTGTCGACCTTGTCAATGCAATCTTCGACGGTGACGCGAGCCATCTCGAGGCGCTCCGTGGTAAAAGGGACCGAACATGTAGGTTATGAGGGTTAGTTATAGGCCTAGCCCCCGTTTCGCAAGGTAAAATTTGTGATTTGCCTTCCGAACAGGCTCTGATAACCCGGTCTCACGGGGGCCAGAAGGGCCGGAGCGTCTGACGACATGGCTAGGTTGCTGTCCCAGGCGAGTAAATCTCTTCATTGCAATGTCAAGGGTCTAGGCTTTTTGCCCTCGCCTCACCATAATTGCGGTGGTGACTGTCGTGGGGAAAGATTCACAGAACTTTAGGCAGCAACGCCGGAAATTGCGCGCGGTTGATCACCGCCGCGCTAAGAACACTAACAACCACGCGAGAACACTTTGATGTCGTCACCTGTTTCCAACAAGATCGCGCTCTTCATCGACGGAGCGAATCTTTACGCCACCGCTAAGACGCTGGGCTTCGACATCGACTACAAGCGCCTCCTCAAGGAGTTCCAGAGTCGCGGTACGCTGCTCCGTGCGTTCTACTACACGGCGATCATCGAGGATCAGGAGTATTCGTCGATCCGCCCGTTGATCGATTGGCTCGATTACAACGGCTACACCGTCGTCACCAAGGCGACCAAGGAATTCATCGACGCCAGCGGCCGCCGCAAGGTGAAGGGCAACATGGACATCGAGCTCGCCGTCGATGCCATGGAACTCGCCGAGCACATCGACCAGATGATTCTGTTTTCCGGCGATGGCGACTTCCGCTCGCTGGTGGAGGCCGTGCAGCGTCGCGGCGTTCGCGTCACGGTCATCTCCACCATCGCCAGCCAGCCGCCGATGATCGCCGACGAGCTGCGCCGCCAGGCCGACGTCTTCACCGACCTGGTCGAGCTGCAATCCAAGCTCGGCCGCGATCCGTCGGAACGTCCGGCCCCGCGCGAACCGCGCCACCACTCCCCGCAATTCCTGCAGCGCGCGACCACCATGGCCCCACGGGGAGCCGATGACGATTTCGACGAGTAACCTCGTCATCGCTGCCACGCGCCCCGACAGCAACTGTCCGCTCTGTCCACGGCTGGCCGAGTTCCGCGCGCAGGCGCGCGCACGCGAGCCGGGCTGGTTCAACTCACCGGTGGAATCGTTCGGCGATCCGAATGCGCGGCTGTTGATCGTCGGGCTCGCGCCGGGCCTGCAGGGCGCCAACCGCACCGGCCGTCCCTTCACCGGCGACTACGCCGGTGATCTGCTCTATGCGACCCTGCTCGAATATGGCTTCGCCAGCGGCGTCTATCAGGCGCGGCCGGACGATGGGCTGAAGCTGGTCGACGCCCGGATCAGCAACGCGGTGCGCTGCGTGCCGCCGCAGAACAAGCCGCTGCCGGCCGAGATCAACACCTGCCGGCAATTCCTCCGCGCCACCATCGCCACGATGCCGAAGCTGCGCGCGATCGTGCTGCTCGGACGAATCGCCCACGAATCGACTCTCAAGGCGCTGGATGTTCGCTTGGCGGCCGCGCCTTTTGTGCACGGTGCCGTGCATAGTGCGGGCAAATTCAAGCTCTACGACAGCTACCACTGCTCGCGCTACAACACGAACACCGGCGTGTTGACGACCGATATGTTCCGCAAGGTGTTCGCGACCGTGCGCAAGGAGCTCGGCTAGCATCCGCGACAGCCTTGGGGCGGGGCATGCACAATTTCGGAATATTAGAAATATATCCCTGAATTGCCCGACGTGTCAAGTTGCCTGGTCGAACGCCGGCCGCCGCCGGCTACTTTGCATGGGGTTGTTCTCGATATTTTGGCAGCGTGACCTGCGACCGCCCCATCACATCATGTTCGCTAGTCCCTCCGCGGATTGGCCTTCAGCCATGCCAGCACGTCGCCGGCGTTCCGGTCAGGCGGGAACACCGGATAGAACACGTGCGTGATGCGCGCGTCGTCGATGACCAGCGCGAGCCGCTTGATCATGGTCAGGCCGGCCACCGACATCGTCGGCAATCTCAGCGTGTGTGTCAGTTCCAGCGCTTCGTCGGACAGCACCGGAAACGGCAGATGCAGGCGCGACGCCATCTCGGTCTGGTACGCATTGCTTTGCGTCGACAGCCCGAACACCTGGGCAGCACCGGCCGCCTTCAGCTCGGCAAACAGGTCGCGGAATGCGCAGGTCTGCGGGGTGCAGCCGCGGGCGCCCGGGATCATGTCCCAATCGTCGACCAGCCCGATCTTGCCGGGCTCGCCGGTTCGCGGATAGGCGAACACCACGGTGCGGCCCTTGAGCGCCGACAGCGCCACCGCGGTGTCGTCGGTGGCGCGCAGCCTGACCGGCGGGATCGTCATGCCGACGAGGTGCGCCGCGCCGCCGTCATCCGTGGGCGCCGGGATCTTGCTCCAGTCGACATCGGTAAGGCTCGATTGAGTCAGGCCCAAATCTCCATCCACCGTCATCGCGAGGAGCTCGCGACAAAATTGCAGAGCAATTTTGCGCTGAAGCGACGAAGCGATGACGACAAATATCAACCGCCCTACCCGCGCGCTCGCATCAGGCGGCCCTTCTCGCGGCCCCAGTCACGCTTCTTCACGGTCTCGCGCTTGTCGTGCAGCTTCTTGCCCTTGGCGACCGCCAGCAGCAGTTTGGCACGGCCGCGCTCGTTGAAGTACAGCTTCAGCGGAATGAGCGTCATGCCCTCGCGGTCGACCGCTCCGAGCAGCTTGTTGATCTGCTTGCGATGCAGCAGCAGCTTCCGCGGCCGCTTCGGCTCGTGGTTGAAGCGGTTGGCCTGCAGATATTCGGGGATATTGGCGTTGATCAGCCACAGCTCGCCGTTCTTGGAATCCGCATAGGATTCCGCGATCGTGCTCTTGCCGCTGCGGATTGATTTCACCTCGGTGCCAGTCAGCGAAATGCCGGCCTCGATCGTGTCCTCGATCGCGTAGTTGAAGCGGGCCTTTCGGTTCTCGGCAACGACCTTGATGGGACGTTCGTTCTTCTCGGCCACGTTAGCTCTTCTTGAGGAGGTCGCGGATTTCAGTCAGCAGCACGACCTCGTCGGACGGCTTCGGCGGCTCGGCGGGCTTGGCCTCATCCTTGCGCTTGAACTGGCTCATGACGCGAATGACCATGAACAGCACGAAGGCGACGATCAGGAAGTTGAGCGTCAGCGTCAGGAAGTTGCCCCAGGCCAGCACGGCGCCCTGCTTCTTGGCGTCGGCCAGGTTGGTTGCGTTGACGGCCTTGGAAAGCCCGGTGAAATAGTTGGAGAAGTCGAGGCCGCCCGTGATCGCGCCGATGATCGGCATGATGATGTCGCCGACCAGCGAAGTGACGATCGCGCCGAAGGCCGCACCGATGATGACGGCGACGGCGAGGTCGACGACATTGCCCTTCATGGCGAACTCGCGGAATTCCTTCAGCATGCCCATCCCCTTCTGTTCGACATTGCGCACGGCACTGTTCACGGCGGTAGCGGTCCGGCTCAGTTGATCAGGCCGGCATGCACCATGGCGCTGCGGACCGCCTGGCGGGTCGCCTCGGTGACCGGCACCATCGGCAGGCGCAGCTTCTCGTCCAGCTTGCCGAGCAGCGACATCGCGTACTTCACCGGCGCCGGATTGCTCTCGATGAACAGATTGGTATGCAGCGGCATCAGCTTGTCATGGATCTTCAGTGCCGTGGTGACGTCGCCCTTCTGCCAGGCGGTCTGGAACTCCGAGCACAGCCGCGGCGCGACGTTCGAGGTCACCGAGATGCAGCCGTGGCCGCCATGGGCCATGTAGCCGATGATGGTGGCGTCCTCGCCGGAGAGCTGGTTGAAATCCTCGCCCATCGCCGCGCGCTGCTGCGAGACCCGCACCATGCTCGCGGTGGCGTCCTTGACGCCGGCGATGTTCTTCAGCTCGAACAGCCGCGTCATGGTGTCGACCGACATGTCGATCACCGAGCGCGGCGGGATGTTGTAGATGATGATCGGAATGCCGATCGCATCGTTGATCGCCTTGAAGTGCTGATACATGCCTTCCTGGGTCGGCTTGTTGTAGTACGGCGTCACGACCAGCACCGCGGTGGCGCCAGCCTTCTCGGCGTGCTCGGCGAGCTCGATCGCCTCCTTGGTCGAATTCGAGCCGGCACCGGCGATCACGGGAACCCGGCCCTTGGCCTCCTCGATGCACCATTCGACCACCCGCTTGTGCTCGTCGTGGCTCAGCGTCGGGCTCTCGCCTGTGGTGCCGACCGGCACCAGGCCGTGGGTGCCCTCGGCGATCTGCCAGTTCACGAGGCTGCGGAACGCCGCTTCGTCCACCGAGCCGTTTTTGAAGGGCGTCACCAAGGCAGTGAATGATCCCCGGAATTTTGTCTTGGCTGCCATGGACTTCCTCCAAACGCTTCAGGCTAAAGGCTAGGTCGACGGACCTTTGTTGTCGGCGCGCTTCACGTCCGTGCGACCGGCACCCGGTTGTTGCGAAACGCCATGAAAGGCAATTCATATCGGGTCTGGCCGACAGGCGAAAGGGCCGTACCGTACCTATTCCCAACGGTAATCTGCGGCGCGCGAAATCGTTTCCAGCCGCGATTTTGCCGTTGTGCTGGCGCAAACAGCCGCACCGGCAGGCTTCTTAGTATTTTGTGTACGTTTTCAATCAAATAAGAACCCATGGCCCAAACGACCAGATGATTCGGGGCCGCAGAGGACTTCTGTGATCCGTTCCGTTCGCGCAGGCACATTGCGGTCGACGGCGCTGGCGACGAGCCTGGCGCTCGTTGTCGGCCTCGCCGCCATCACGGCAGATGCCTGGGCCGCCGAGGATGCTCCAACTGCAAAGCCGGCTGCCCAAGACACGGCTTCCAAGCCTGCTCCTTCCAAGACCACGCCAAAGTCCACGGCTCCGAAGGCGGCGGCTTCAAAGCCAACGGCAACCAAGCCCGGCGCCGCCAAGACTGACGCAGCCAAGACTGAAACTCACAAGACCGACGCTCATAAGACCGACGCTCACAAGACGACGTCTTCCAAGTCCGGCGCGGTCAAGGCCGATGGAGCCAAGTCCGCTCCTCCCAAGACCGAAGCTCACAAGCCAACGGCTCCGAAGACCACGGAATCCAAGGGCACCACGTCCAAGACCAATACATCCAAGACCACAGCGGCCAAGCCCGCCGCTCCGGTTGCAACGGGAACTGTATCGAACAGGTCGGTGCCCGCGCCCGCGCTGGTTCCGGCAACCCGCCAGCACGCCGCGCCGATCGCGCGCAAGCCGGTGCTGCCTGCGGCCGTGGCCGCGACATCCTCGACGTCGCAGTCGGACAAGGAAGTGCTTGCAAGCGTCGTCGAGCTGCTGCGCAAGCGCAGGCCGGCGGACGCCACCGAGGCCGAGGCCTCGATCTCAGATCCGGTCGCGCGCAAGCTTGCCGAATGGCTGATCCTGCGCAGCGAGGACAACGGCGCCTCGGTCGAGCGCTACCGCGCCTTCCTCGATGCCAATCCGAGCTGGCCGTCGCAGACCTTCCTGCGTCGCCGCATCGAGGCCTCGCTGTGGGACGACCGCCGCGACGACTCCGCGGTCTGGACCTGGTTCCAGAATGAATCGCCGGTCTCGGCCAAGGGTCGGCTCGCGCTCGCCAAGGTGATGATCGGACGCGGCGACCGCGGCAATGCCGAGCGCCTGGTCCGCGAGGCCTGGCGCAACGACGGAATGAGCGAGGACACCGAAAACACCGCGCTCGACCTGTTCGGCTCGCTGCTGACTGCCGGCGATCACAAGGCACGCATGGACACCATGCTGTACGGCACCGACAACGAGGCCGCCGGCATGCGCGAAGCCAAGCGCCTTGGCTCCGGCTACGTGGCGCTCGCGAAGGCACGCATCGCCGCCACCCGCAAAGGTTCGAACCTACGCGCGCTGCTGGAAGCCGTGCCGAGCGAGCTCTCCGGCGACACCGGCTATTTGTTCGCCAGGATCCAGTTGCTCCGCCGCGAAGAGAAATTCGCCGAGGCCGCGCGGCTGATGCTGAGCGCACCGAAGGAAGCCTCCCGCCTCTACAATGTCGACGAGTGGTGGATCGAGCGCCGGCTGCTGGCGCGCAAGATGATCGACACCAACGAGTTTCGCACCGCCTATCTGATCGCGCGCGACGCGGCGCTGCCGGCCCGCGACATCTACAAGACCGAGCAGGAATTCACCTCGGGCTGGATCGCGCTGCGCTTCCTCAACGATCCCGCCCTCGCCGCCCAGCATTTCGCGCGGATCGGCGTCGGCAGCGCCAATCCGACCGCGCTGGCGCGTGCCGGCTATTGGCAGGGCCGCGCCGCGGAGGCCGCCGGCCGCGGCCAGGAGGCGCGCGCCGCCTACGGACGCGCGGCCGAGCAGTCCACCAGCTATTACGGCCAGCTCGCGCGTGCCAAGCTCGGCCTGCCGCAGATCGAGCTGAACAGCGCGCCGCGCGGCCGCGGCGCCGAGCGGCTGGAGATCGTGCGCGCGGTGGCGCTGCTCTACGAAATCGACGCGCGCGAGCTCGCGATCCCGATCTTCGGCGACATGGGCGACAATGGCGATCCGGAGGCCCTCGCCGGCCTCGGCGAGCTCACCGGGCGCCACGGCGATGCCCGCGGCATGCTGCTGATGGGCAAGGCCGCGCTCAACCGCGGACTGCCGTTCGACCACTACGCCTACCCGGTCAACGGCATTCCGTCGTTCCGCCAAGTCGGGCCGGAAGTCGAGCAGAGCGTCGTCTACGCGATCGCGCGCCAGGAGAGCGCGTTCAATCCGGCGGTGGTGTCGCCGGCCCAGGCCTACGGCCTGATGCAGGTGACGCCGGACGCCGGACGCTATGTCTGCAAGCGCGCCGGCATCGGTTTCGACCTCAACCGGATGAAGACCGACCCGGTCTACAACGCGATGCTCGGCGCCGCCGAGCTCGGCGGCCTGCTCGAGGACTACCGCGGCTCCTATATCCTGACCTTCGCCGCCTACAATGCCGGCCGCGGCAGCGTGCGGAAGTGGATCGAGCGCTATGGCGATCCGCGCGATCCCAAGGTCGACGCGGTCGACTGGGTCGAGCTGATTCCGTTCTCGGAGACGCGGAACTATGTCCAGCGGATCATGGAAAACCTGCAGGTCTATCGCGCCCGGTTCGGCGGCGGCACCAAATTGCAGATCGAGGCCGATTTGCGGCGCGGCGCCAGCGTGGAATGAGCCGGCGCAACCGGTTTTCAACAGGCTTGGCGCCGGGCGCTTCCAGTCCCGGCCCGATGTCGGTCTAATATATTGTTATATCTTGTATTCTAAGCATCCGGGCGCTCCGACGCCTGCCGATTGGAGCCATATATGAAGGCTCGGGGATGGCCGGCGGCGGAGCTGCCCTCAAATCACCTTGGCGCAATCTGAATCTGCCGCTTGCGGCTCAGCGCCCTCTCGGGCATATCGGCGCCATTGGAGACGTGGCCGAGTGGCTGAAGGCGGCGGTTTGCTAAACCGTTATAGGCTTGTAAAGGCCTATCGAGGGTTCGAATCCCTCCGTCTCCGCCATACTCATTGTGTCCAGCCCGAAGACATGGGTAACAGGTCGTACCTAAGACATGGGTGACAACCTCGTGCCGAACGGGTTGTCGAGGGGTTGCAGGGTTTTCTGCTCCAGGTCGAAGTATCCCAAATCATAGTGCATGAAGCTGACGAGCCAAATGCTGGCCCCTGGCCTGGACTGGTCGTCACCTCCGCGTGAATGAAACATCATTCCCGGCGCCGCGAAGCGAGCGCGCAACAAACCGCGCCCACGATCCCCGCATTGTTTTCTTTCACCTGAACATTTCCGGGGTAAGGCCATGCAGCAAGACAGTGGCATCCAATTCCAGGATATCGACCAGGTTCTGCGTAACGCCCAGCTTCGCCGATCCGCCGACTTTGGCTTCTGGCTACGACAGCGCTTCTCATCCAAAGCAGGCAGGCTCGTGGTCGCAACTTCGCTGGCTTGCATGGTTGTTGTGCTGGCGATCGTTGCTGCCCCGCGGCCGGTCTCAAGCGCTGCGCTCGGCAGCGAGTGGCAATGCAGCAAGGCGGCGTTTGTTTTGACGACCTGCCGTCAAGCCGACCCTGCGCGCTCATAGCAATCGGCCGCGTCCGGGGGGCGTACGGTAGCAACGTCAATTGACATCGGTGAAACCATTGTCCGCCGACTCCGTAGCTGGAGCGCCGGCCCATTTCTTCCATTTTGGCACTACGGGCCGGCTGGGGCCGTTCGGTCTTTCCCAGTCACGAACGGCCTCACTTTTAGGTCCATCTATGAACTCAGCTTTCCCTCGGCTTGATTATTTGGCATCAAATGATCATGCAGCGTGCTCGAAGAATCCGCCGGCCGGTCGAGATCGGGCTGAGGGCGAAGAAATAAATGGATGGTCCAAGTCACGGTCTCAGGTTAGCGATCTGTTTCGCGCTGGTTCTCGTTCTGCCTGCTGCGCAGACGCCGCCGACGCAGCATTCGCGGGACGAGTGGCGTGTGGTTGACAAGGAATGTCGCGACGTCTTGCCTCCGCAGGCAAAGATACGAGCATGTCTCAACCTGCTGAGCGATCGACGACTCCCGACCGCCTATCTCGCGCCGATCACCGGCGAAATATCGAGCACCTTCCAAAGCTTGCGGGATTACGGCAACGCCATCAAGTACAAGAAGATCGAAATTGAACGCACCTCGGCAAGGCAACCTTCTTCGTCGGGCGACGCACTTCCTGCCAGTCTCGGTGCGATGTCTCTGCGTTATACGGAGCTCGGGACACTCCAGGCACTCGATCGCCAAACCAACTTCGGCAGTCAGTCGGATGAAGCCCGCCGAGGCGCCGCTGAGGAGCAAAATAGCTACAACCTTGCGCTTCAGTACAACCCGATGAACTACAGGGCATATAGATACCGGGCTGAAATTCGCAGCCAATTCTGCGAGAGCGCGTCCGCCGCTCAGGACATGGAGGCAGCGGTCAGGTTTGCTGAACAGGCTGGAGATCAGGACGCCGCTCGAGACTTCAAGCGTGTCACGCTAGGTGCTTGCGTTCCGGCGTGGCGGCGAGACTAGTCTGCGAGACCCCATCAGGCTGTCGTTCACCCGGTGGCGCACCCTGCGCCAGACCGCCCGACCGTATTCCTACGGACCCGAGGTTGGCAGGCAACTTGCGATGTATCCGTGAATAGTTCGGCGCCGCTGTTCTCGATGTGCCGAACTCAGACATTCGGAGCACGCAAATGAACATGCATCATCGTTTTGAGACAGCTCGCGGACATGGCGGACGAGAGTCGACAGTCGGCAAGATGCTGTCCGATCTCATTCTGGCCTGCCAGCAGATCGAAGCCGATATCGCGACCGAAGAACAGCGCGCGGGAATTTACGACCGATCGGACGCGAGGTATCCGATCTTGGCAAGGTCGCTCAATGAGCGGTACGCCAATCTCAAGCGAACCATCGCCACACTCGAACAGCGTGTCGCCGAAAGATCTCAGCACAAATTGGTCACCGACGCCGCATAGCTCGATCTTTGACCAACTTCCTGTACGCTGGCAGAGCGACCGATGCGATGAAGCATCAGTGCAGGCGCTGACCGACATCAGCCGCTGCCGCGGGTGGATGGATCGAGGTTCCGGTTCTCGCCAGGCGGTATGGGCCCAAAGCCGGGATATCGGTACAAGCTCGGAGGAGCCACCTGCTCGCTTGGGCGGATGATGAAAGGCTGCCGCACGCGCCTGTGATGCGCAGTTGCGGCGTCGGCAACCACGCTCGACAGGAGCACAAGCGGCAGCATCAGGACCAGGGAAATACGTAAGCATACGCGCAAGGCAACACGCATCGTGATCACTCCGTCTCACCGAACAGGTGATCGCAGAGCGTAGCGCCCTATTCTGCCCTGGCCTCTCACATGCGATCAAAACGGCGAGATCGCCAATCCATGACTTACGAGTCATCGCGTATCGCGGGCCGTCTTGACCGGCCGCGGAAAGGCCTGCGCGCAGGCGACGCCGAGCAGCGCAAGGCCGCCGCCGATGACGTGGAATGGCCTCACCGGCTCGCCCAGCATCACGATCGCGGCCGCGGCCGTCAGCACCGGCAGCAGGTTCATGAAGACCGCGCAGCGGTTCGGGCCGAGCTGCGCGACGCCGCGGATCCAGAGAAACGGCAGCACGACCGAGGCCAGCGCGCCGGCATAGACGATCAGCGGCCAGGTTTCGGCGTTGACCTGCCGCAGCGGCACCGGCGTCGCGAGGAACGCGGGAAACATCACGGCCAGCGCGCACAGCGCCTGCATGTAGGTGGATTGCCATCCACTAATCGGCATATTCCAGCGCTTCAGCAGCACGCAGTACAGCGCATAGACGATCGCGGCCAGCAGCATCAGCGCGTCGCCCGCATGCACGCCGTTCTGCAACAGCAACGACAAGTCGCCGCCGCTGACGAGATAGACAAGGCCCGCAAATGACAGCGGCGCGCCGCAGATCATGCCAAGCGTCGGCGGTTCGCCGAGCAGCGCGGCACTGAGGGCGACCGTCAAGAGCGGCGTCAGCGCGGTGAACACCGCCATGTTGATCGCGGTGGTGGTTTCGGCCGCCAGATACGACAGGCTCTGGAACAGGCACATCGCAAGGAAGCCGAGGATCGCGAGCGGACCAAGATGCGGCCAGATCGCATGGCGATTACGCCAGGCGCCGCGCGCCACGAACGGAGACATCAAGAGCACCGCGACCAGCAGACGATAGAAGGTGATCGCCTGCGGACCGATCGTGTGCGCCGAGAGGCGCGAGATGATGACGTTGCCGGCCCACAGCACGATGGCAACGAAGGGATAGAGAAGTGCGGCTTTTGACTTGAACATGACCCGGCAGCGCGTTGGTGAAGGAACCACCAGCAACTAGCCGTCGCGCCGAAGTCCGTCTCACGCTAGAATGACTTTGCCTAGCGAGATTGGGACATGCGAGATGAAGACGTGTTGGACGAGCTGATCACACGGCACCTCGACTATCACGCCACGGCGCGGCCGATGGCGGCGATGGAGATCGACTATCCGAGCGGCGCGTCGACCGGCCTGCACGCGCATCCGCGCGGCCAGCTGCTCTACGCGATCGAAGGCGTGATGGTCGTGCGCTGCACTGAAGGCACCTGGGTGGTGCCGCCCAATCGCGCGGTGTGGCTCGTGGCCGATCTCGAGCACGAGGTCCGGATGTGCGGCGCGGTCAAGATCCGCACCGTGTTCGTGGACGCCGACGCGGCTCCCAATCTGCCGCAGGCCAGCTGCGTGTTCGCGGTCTCGCCGCTGCTGCGCGAATTGTTCGTCGCCGCGATGCGCGTCCCGCTGGACTATGCGCCCGCGACCTCCGACGAGCGCCTGATGCGCGTGCTGCTCGACCAGCTGCGCGAAGTCGATGTGCTGCCGCTGCATCTGCCGATGCCGCGCGACGAAAGGCTCGCGCGTGTCTGCGCCGCGCTGGTGGCTCGCCCGGACGATGGCTCCACGGCCGAGCAATGGGCGCGCCGGCTGAGGCTGACGTCGAAGACCATCCATCGTCTGTTCGCCAGGGAGACCGGCATGACGTTCGGCGAATGGCGTCAGCAGGCACGTTTGCTGTTCGCGCTCGAACGCCTCGCGCGCGGCGCGCGCGTGGTCGATGTCGCGCTTGATGCCGGCTATGCCAGCCAGAGCGCCTTCACCGCGATGTTCCGCAAGCATTTTGGCGTGCCGCCCAACGCGTTCTATCGGTAAGCCGCCACCGGATCGCTAGCGCCCAGCGGCGGCTACTGGGCGACCGGTCCCAGGATCCATTCCCTGAACGCCGCGATCTTCGGAAGCGACTGCCGGTTGTCGGGACAGACGAGATAGTACGCGAACTCCTCCAGATGCGCGGTCTCGAGCAGCTGGATCAGTTCACCGCTCGCGATCTCATTTGCCACCATCGCGGCCGGCAGCAGGCCCGCGCCCTGCCCTGTCAGCACGGCCTTCAGCAGAAGGCCGCTGTCATCGAACGAGGGTCCGCGAGGCGTGCGAACCTCCGCGATGCCGTTGGCCTGAAACCACAGGCTCCACCCCTTGCGATCGGCGTCATGCACCTGCGGCCAGCTTGCGAGCGCGCCAGGAGATGCCGGTCGCCCGAGGCGCGCCACCAGCGACGGCGATGCGACCGCCACCATCTCCACGGTGACGACGCGGTCGCTGCGCAGCCCCGGATAGCGGCCAAGGCCGTGGCGCACCGCGACGTCGACGCCGCTGCGCGAGAAATCGACCACTGTGTTGCTGGTGACGATCTGCAGATCGATCTCGGGATGCGCGCCCTGAAACGAGGCCATGCGGGGCACCAGCCAGGCCGACGCAAAGAACGGCGTGACGCTCACCGTCAGCGTACCGACATCGACGGATGCCGCGACGCGGCGCGAGGCATCCGCGATCTGGCGAAATGCGTTGCGGATCGACGGCAGATAGTCGCGGCCGGCGTCGGTGAGATAGATGCCGCGCGGCACCCGCTCGAATAGCTTCACGCCGAGATCGGCTTCGAGCGTCTTGAGCATCTGGCTGACCGCGCCCGACGTCACGCATAGCTCCTCGGCCGCGAGCTTCACCGAGAGATGGCGGGCGGCGGATTCGAACGCCTTGAGCGCGTTCAGGGGTGGAAGCCTGCTTTCCATGATTTAGATTTTCTAATCTGAATCGTCCAGCAAATCTGGTTTGCCAACTCGGCCTTGCAGGCGCTCTATCAGCTTAATCCGGTGCTGAAAGCCGCGTCAATGCAGAGAAAGTCGAACTATGGAACTTAGATTTTCTAACCTTCTTTGCCGCTCCCGACGGCGCCGCTTTCTTGATGGAGCCAAGCCATGACTGAGGTCGCAAGCAAGCTCGGCCTCCGCGAGATCGCTGCGGGCGGCCAGACCGGCCCGCTCGCCGAGCGCATCAACGCGTCGCAAGCCGGCAGCCTGCCCGGCCTCCTGGACTTTCAATGGCTCGAAGCCGGACGCGGCCACATCCGCGGCCGCTTCGAGATTGCCGCAAAACACTTCTCGCCGCACGGGCTGCTGCACGGCGCAAGCATCGTCGCATTGGCCGATACCGCATGCGGGTTCGGCTGCCTCGCGTCGTTGCCGGATGGCGCCATCGGCTTCGCCACCGGAGAGTTGAAGACCAACTTCATCGGCGCCGCGCGTGAAGGCGGCGTGAGCTGCGAGGCGCGCCTCGTTCACGCCGGGCGCACCACCCAGGTGTGGGACGCCGAGATCCGCGACGAGGCCACAGGCAAGACCATCGCGCTGTTTCGCTGCACGCAGATGCTGCTCTACCCGCCGGGCAAGCCCGGTGGTCACGCGGCACAGGGAGAACGATCATGAGGAATGCCGTCATGCACGCCGGTTATCAACGAACCAAGCCGTTCTACGGCTGGTATGTGGTCGCAGCAGCCTTCGTCGTCACATTGATCGGCTTCGGCAGCGCCTACACGTTCTCGTCCTTTGTCGAGTCCCTGCAACGGGAGTTCGGCGCCTCGCGCGGCTCGGTGTCGCTGGTGTTCTCCTTCGCGGGCTTCCTGTATTTCGGCCTGGGGATGATTTCCGGTCCGCTTGCCGATCGCTGGGGCGCACGCAGGCTCGCTGGCCTCGGAATGGCGCTGGTCGGTCTCGGCATGGTGCTGGCGGGACAGGCCCAGACCATCCTCCAGGTCTATGCCGCCTACAGCATTGGTATCGGCGCCGGCGTCGGCTGCGCCTACGTTCCGACCTTGGGCGCCGTGCAGCGCTGGTTCGTCAGGCGGCGCGGCTTTGCGTCGGGCCTCGCCGTCAGCGGGATCGGGGTCGGCACACTGGTGATGCCCCCGCTCGCGACCTGGCTGATCACGAGCCTCGGCTGGCGCGATGCCTATGCCGTGCTGGGCGTTGTCGCCGCCGTTGCCGGGATCGGTGCATCGCTGCTGATCGCGGACGATCCGCGCCGCTACGGCACCGGACCGGACGGCGATCCGCTCGATACGGTTTCGGGCGCGCCGCTCCGCCAGGGCGTCTCGATCGGCGGCGCGGTGCGGACCGCGCGCTTCGCCGGGCTCTATGCCGCCTGCCTGATCAGCGCGTTCGGGGTGTTCGTGCCCTTCGTGCACCTCGTGCCCTTCGCGGTCGATCATCAGGTCGCGCCGACGCTTGCCGTGTTGCTGCTCGGGATGATCGGGGTCGGCAGCACCGCCGGCCGGTTCTTCCTCGGCGGCATTGCCGACCGGGTCGGCCGCGATGCATTCCTGGTCGCGATGTATCTCGGCATGGCCGTCTCGCTGGCGATCTGGGCGATCGCCGGCACCTTCTGGTCGCTCACGGCCTTCGCGCTGCTGTTCGGCCTGTTCTATGGCGGCTGGGTCGCGATCCTGCCCGCTGTGGTCACCGACCATTTCGGCGGCCGCAATGTCGGCGGCATCATCGGCATCCTCTACACCAGCGTCGCTGTTGGCACGTTGCTGGGCCCGAGCGCCGCCGGCTTCGCCTACGACATCAGCCACAGCTACTTCATTCCGGTGGCGATCAGCGCAGCCGCCAACCTCGTCGCCGCCCTTATCGCAATCGCGACCATGCGAACGGCCTCGCCGATCGTTTCGGTTGCGCAGGGGTGAAGCCCTCCTGACGGTCGGCGATCCCTGTGCTAGCGTTCCGGGCTCACCTCCCTGATCGCTTCAAGACCTCTGTGATCACTCCGTTCGCCATGACCAATACTTGGAATTATCGGCGAGCGGACAGTGACGGCATCGTCGAGCTGGCATCGTGGCGCGGCGCCGGCTCGCTTGGCCTCAAGCCGCACTTCCACGACGAGAACCAGATCGTGCTGGTGCTGGCGGGGTCGCGCGCCTTTCGCATCGGCGGCGCGACCGTCACCGTGCCTGCCGGCCATGCCGCGCTCATTCCGGCGGGAATGCTGCATGCGCCGATGACGATGTCGGACGAGGAAACGGTCTGCCTGAACGCCTACGTTCCAGCCGACCGCGTCTGCTCGTCGGTGCGGATCATCCGCTTCGGGCAGCGTTGGCGGAACCTCGATGAGATCTCGCCTGAGCAGGTCGGCGAGATCGCCGACGACATCCTGTCGCGCGCGCCGTCTCACCCCGCCGGGTGCACCGACAGGACGAAGCTCGCCATCGCGCTGACCGAGAGCGTCGCGCCGATCGGCGCGATTGCCGCCGGCTTCGGGCGAAGCCGCGAAGGATTCAGCCGCATGGTCAGCCGCGAGCTCGGCATCCCGCCGCATACCTTCCGCCTGCTGGCCCGCCTCAATCTTGCCCGGCAATTGCTGCGCGCCGGCGAGCCGATCGCGGCAGTCGCGGCCGATGCGGGCTTTTCCGATCAGAGCCACCTCACCCGGCTGTTCCGCCGCACCTTCGGCACGACGCCGGGCGTCTACTGGCGCGGCTGAACCGACGTCACAGACGTTCCAGACCGATTGGCGCGCCGCCCGCTAGCCTGCTCACCCTCGAGAGGGTGAAGGATGGATACCCAGACAAGTCTTCTGCTGCTGGCGGCCGGGGTCGCCGGAGGGATCATCAATGCACTGGCGGGCGGCGCGACGCTCATCACCTTTCCGGCGATGCTCGCGGCGGGCCTGCCGGCTGTCATCGCCAATGCGTCGAATGCGGTGGCGATCTCGCCGGGGCATTTGATCGCAGCGCTCGCCGATCGCGGGAAGTTGCCGCCGCTGACGCGGCGCGCGATCAGCTTCGTCGTGATCGCCGCGGTGGGCGGCGCGGTCGGCGCCGGCGTGCTGCTGCTGCTTCCCGAGCGGCTGTTCGTCCTGCCGGTGCCGGCTCTGATCGCATTTGCAACACTGTTGTTTGCCTTCGCGCCGCAGATCCAGGGATGGACCGTCGGGTGCGAGAGGGCCGCAGCGCTGCCCTCGACCGGCGCGAGCGGTGCTATCCTGGGATTGTCGTGCGTCTATGGAGGGTTCTTCGGTGCCGGATTAGGCGTCATCCTGACCGCGGTGCTGTCGATTACCGAGCCCAACGACATCAGGGCGATCAAGGCGTTGAAGAACCTGCTCGCGACCTGCGTGTCGCTCGCTGCCACATTGATCTTTGTCTGTCAGGGAGCAGTGCGGTGGCCGGAGACCTTGGCGATGCTGCTCGGCGCCATGGTCGGCGGCTATGCCGGAGGTTTCCTGATCCGGATCCTTCCCGGCCACATCGTCCGGCAGTTCGTCATCGTGGCCGGAGCGCTGATGACCGTGATCTACGCGGCGCGATACTGGTTCTAGGTGGAGCGAGGGAGCCGAGGCTCCCATCGACATCGGTGCCTTGCTTAGTGCGTCGTCATCCAGGCGCGGGCTTCGCGCTGGGCGGCCGCGATCTCGACATCGGACATCTGCTCGGCGACTTCGCGGCGGTGCGCGATCGCGTCAGTACGTCCCTTGAGGGCCGCCAGGTTGAACCATTTGTGCGCCGCGACGAGGTTGACCACACCGGAGCGGCCGCTCGCCCAATACATGCCACGTTCGAACAGCACGTCCTGGATTGCCGTTGCGGCAACCGGGACAGCGCTTTCCTGATCGATGACCCCCTGAAACATTCTCATTCCCCTTTTTGTTGTTGGCCGCCCTCCCCCGAGCGCGGCCCCCGTCCACTGTTAAAACTACCCTGTCATTCCCAGGCTGAACTCTTGATCATGCCCCGCGCCGATCCTTGGGATCACCGCGTGCCGGTTGCCGGCTTGTTGGGATGATCTTGGCCCATCAAATTTGAAGAGCGGTTTAAGTATCGCGATGAACGGGATGTAAATCGGCACCGCCAGGGGCGCCTCCAGGAATCGCAGAAGTGCCTGTGCCGCAGGCACTTCCTTGCATTCGTGAACGCCGGTTTACCCTGGTGCTTGGGACAACGATAACCATGGCGGACATTGGCCGAGGGCGCCGGCAGATCCCGCCAGGCAATCAGTTTCGAATTGACGGAGGGGTAGCGCGACCAACGGTCGAGCCGCGGAGCGGCGTGCGGTCGGGTGCACAGACAAAAGCAACGCGACGCCGTCAGGCCCAACGTCGATCCGGAACGGAGATGGGGAAAGTGGCTGCCGGGCGCGGACTGCGCGGGCCGCCGGAACGAGGGGGTCGGCGAACACGTCAGGACCAGATTTCAGCTCGGCATTCTCGCCGGTGAAATTGCGGAACCAAGCGGGCTCCGCACCGAACGAAGAAATCTCTGTTTCTTCTGCCGGACCGGTTTTGGGAAGGTTGCCCTCTCCGAAATTCGATCCAGCCGTTTGACCTGATGTCTCGCCGACACCCTCTTTCGTCAGCCAGAGCCTTGGGGGTGGGATGTGCCTCTCAGCAGTCCGTCCGCTGGCTCTCGCGACGTGCCGGCGTCAAGCCGCCGGCAATCCTCTCAAGGCGAGAGGCTTACTTCTTCTTGGCGACCTTGCGGGTCTTCTTCGCAGTCTTCTTCACTGCGCTCTTCGCCTTCTTCGCCTTCTTCGCCTTCTTTGCCTTCTTAGCCATGTTGCCCTCCAGTATGTGAGATGGCTCTTACTTCGCTGCGTGCACTCGGGAATCGATATGCACTACTTCCCGAATACACCAACAGACCGAAAAAAACAGTGTCCCGCTTAAGGAAGTGTTGACGCAGCGCTGGCAGTGCGCACCGTGCGCGCCGCCGTTCAAATCGACGCGTCATTCGCGCGACGATGCAAGAAACGCAACGGCCGCCGACATCGGCATTTGTCAACGTTGCAGGAAACGCCTTCTGTTGTAGGCTTTTCTTGAATTCGCATTCGAGCGATCGACGCGCGGCCGTCATTGCGTTGAGTCGCGAGCGACGATGAAAAGCGGCCCGTCGCCGACGCCGAGTCGTAATTTTTGGCAACGAAAAAATTTTCGTGGGTAAGACGGGTTTTGCCTCGTTTGAGGTCATCCGAACCGGATTTGCGAACGAATCGCGGCTTCGGCGATTCGACGCCGAAGGCGCCGGCGCGCCGCGAACGGAGGGTGTGAGGCAGGATCACGCCGCGTTCAGGCGCGCGCGACGACGCCGGAGGTGACGGCAAGGAAGCATGCAAGGAAGCATGATCCGGCTGGATCATGCGCCAAGGACAACATCATTGTCCTGTTGTTCAGATGCCGAGCTTCGACTTCAAGAGGTCGTTGACCGCCTGCGGGTTCGCCTTGCCGCCCGACGACTTCATCACCTGGCCGACGAACCAGCCGACCAGTTGCGGCTTCGCCTTCGCCTGCTCGACCTTGTCAGGATTGGCCGCGATGATGTCGTCGACCACCTTCTCGATCGCGCCGAGGTCGGTGACCTGCTTCATGCCGCGCGCCTCGACGAGCGCGCGCGGATCGCCGCCTTCCTGCCAGACGATCTCGAACAAGTCCTTGGCGATCTTGCCGGAAATCGTTCCCTCACCGATCAGGTCGACGATCGCGGCGAGTTGCTCCGCCGACACCGGCGAGGCTGCGATCTCGACGCCTTCCTTGTTGAGACGACCGAACAGTTCGTTGATCACCCAGTTGGCGGCGAGCTTGCCGTCGCGCGCATTGTCGGCAAGACCCGACAGCACCGTCTCGTAGAACTCCGCGCTCTCGCGCTCGGCGACCAGCACGCTCGCATCATAGGGCGACAGGCCGAAGCCCGTAATAAAACGGGACTTCTTCTCGTCTGGCAGTTCCGGCAGCTGCGCCTTGAGATCGTCGACGAAGGCCTGGCTGAACTCGAGCGGCAACAGATCGGGATCGGGGAAGTAACGGTAGTCGTGCGCCTCTTCCTTGGAGCGCATCGAGCGGGTCTCGCCCTTGTTCGGGTCGAACAGCCGGGTTTCCTGGTCGATCGAGCCGCCGTCCTCGATGATCTCGATCTGACGCCGCGCCTCGTACTCGATCGCCTGGCCGATGAAGTTGACCGAGTTCATGTTCTTGATTTCGCAGCGGGTGCCGAACGCGCTCTCGCCGTAACGGCGCACCGAGACGTTGACGTCGGCGCGCAAATTGCCCTTCTCCATGTCGCCGTCGCAGGTGCCGAGGTAGCGCAGGATCGAGCGCAGCTTGGTGACGTAGGCCTTGGCCTGCTCGGCGTCGCGGATGTCGGGCTTGGAGACGATCTCCATCAGCGCGACGCCGCAACGGTTGAGGTCGACATAGGACATCGTCGGCGACTGATCGTGCAGCAACTTGCCGGCGTCCTGCTCCAGGTGCAGCCGCTCGATCCCGATCGTGACGCTGCGGCCGCCGTCGAGCTCGAGCGACACCTCGCCCTCGCCCACGATCGGCGATTTGTACTGGCTGATCTGGTAGCCCTGCGGCGAGTCCGGATAGAAATAGTTCTTGCGGTCGAACACCGAGCGCAGGTTGATCTTCGCGTTCAGCCCGAGACCGGTGCGCACCGCCTGGCGGACGCACTCCTCATTGATCACGGGCAACATGCCCGGCATCGCGGCATCGACCAGCGAGACATGGGAATTGGGCTCGCCGCCGAACGCGGTCGATGCGCCGGAGAACAGCTTTGCGTTCGAGGTGACCTGGGCATGGATCTCCATGCCGATCACGACCTCCCAATCGCCGGTGGCGCTCTTGATCAGCTTGTGCGGGGCGGCAGATGCGGTCATGGATCTCGGTTTCCGGATAAAGGATATCTGGGATGGATTGGGCTTCGCGCAACCGATCGCGCCAGTCAAGCCGCCTTGCACCTATGGACCCCCTCATGGTGAGGAGCGCGGAACGCGCGTCTCGAACCATGAGGCCCCGCCGGCGGCCTACATCCTTCGAGACGCTTGCTTCGCAAGCTCCTCAGGATGAGGATAGACGGTGTCGCCGAAATCTAGAGCCCGCGCCGGAACTGCTGGTAGGCCTTGCTCGAGCGCAGCGCGTCGGCGCCGCCCGCGATCAGCTGGTCGACCTGCTCGGGCGGCAGCGACAGCCGCGTCGGGATGGCGTTCAGGATGCCGGCGCGGTCCGGTCCGAGCCGGTCAAAGCCGAGCCGCTCGACATAGATCGCGACGTCGCCGCATTTCCAGCCGGCGCCGACGCCGAGCCGGCTGCGCTCCGCCGCCGACAGCCCGCAGCGCCAGCGCTTCAGCTTGCCGGACCAGTCCTCGGCGAGCGCCGTGAAGGCGGCGTAGCTGGAGCGCACGCTGGCATCGATCGCGGTGTCGGCGGCTGCGGACACCAGTTCTACGCCGCTCGGCCCTTCGAGCGTCTGCACGAAGTCGCCGGAGATGCCGCGGCCGGCGTCGACCACCAGGAACAGGATGCGCTTCAGCTTGGCCGCCTGCCGTTCGTTCAGCGGCTCGTAGGGACGCTGCGCGGCGAGCAAGCCGATGCTCAGCCCCGACAGGCCGTAATTGTCGACGAGGCCGCCATCGAGCAGCTTGACGTAGCGCATCGAGCCGTCGCGGTAATGCGCCTGGGCCTCGGCGTAGGCGCGCAGCAACGGCTGTGCGTTCGGATCGTTGCGCACCCGCTCGAGCCAGGCCGGCAGCGGCGCGGCGCAACCGCCGGGATAGGTTTGCAGCACGATCGGGGCGAATGCCAGCGGCACCGCGGCGGATGCCGCCACCGCTTCGGCGACACGATACGATCTGATGTCGCTGCACAAGGCATCGAACGACGTCTTGCCGAACACGAACGGCGTGCGGTTGTAGATATCAGACGCGTTGATCCAGACCCGCGGCCGCCGATCGTCGGCCAATGCATCGAACCGCGCGCCGTCGAACAAATTCTGATCGAGCCAGTCGGTGAACTGGCTGTCGTTGACGCCGCCGCCGAGCGCGCGCCCGATATTGCCGAGCGAGATCCGGGTCTTCAGTCCCTCCTCGGCGTTGCGCAGCAGGAAGCGCTGGCGGAAATCGTCGAGCGCCGCGCGGCGCTTCAGTCCGAAATAGGCGGCGGTGACCGATCCGCCGGAGACGCCGGAGACGAAGTCGACGCGGTCGAGCAGCGTCTTGGTGCCCGCCGCGCTCGAACGCGTATGGTCAAGCTCCTCCAGCACGCCGAAGGAAAACGCCGCCGCGCGGGTGCCGCCGCCGGAGAACGACAGCGCGAGCAGCAGATCATCTTCGTAGGCCGGAATGTCGCGCGCGCTGCTGTTGTCGGCGAGCGCGGCGCCGAGCGGCACATTGCCGGGCAGATTGTAGACGGAGGCGCAGCCGGCAAGGCCCGCCGCCACCACGGCCACCAGCATTGCTGACAGCCATCCCCCTATGCCCGACCCACGCACGAATACTCTCTTTTGCCGCTGGCCCCCGCCCGGTTCCATTAGCCTATCACGGCCAATCTGGGCGGCGGCATGGCGGCCGAAACAGGGTTAATGCTCGCGGTGCCTCCGCACCGGCGTTCTTTAGCCGCGCTGCGCCAGCAGCGTGGCAACGATCCGCTCCCACTCGGCTTCGAGCGTGTCCTTTGCGACCGGCTGGCCGGCCTGGCGATACCAGTAGCCGGCGTTGCCGAGATCGCCCTCGACGCGATGCAGATAAGCATGCACCCAGGCCGAATTGGCGTCGCCCTCATCCTGCACGATGCGGTGCGCCTGATCCCAATTGCCCTTCTTCGCCCACCACAACGCAGCGAGCGGCGGCGGTAGCGCCGCATCAGGCGCGGTGTCAGCGAGACTGGCGCGGAAATCCGCCATCGCTCACCACCATTTGGGCGCCGTGAAGCGGCCCGCCGCCTGCTCGATCACCTCGCCGAGCGAGAACAACGTCTCCTCGTCGAACGGACGGCCGATCAGTTGCAGGCCGAGCGGCAGACCTTGCGAGTCCTTGCCGGCGGGCACGGCGATGCCCGGCAGGCCCGCCATGTTCACGGTCACGGTGAAGATGTCGTTGAGATACATCTCGACCGGATCGGCGCCGCCCTTTTCGCCGATGCCGAACGCAGCCGACGGCGTCGCCGGCGTCAGGATCGCATTCACGCCCTTGGCGAAGCAGTCCTCAAAATCCTTCTTGATCAGCGTCCGCACTTTTTGCGCACGCAGATAATAGGCATCGTAGTAACCGGCCGACAGCACATAGGTGCCGATCAGCACGCGGCGGCGCACCTCGTCGCCAAAACCATCGGCGCGGGTGTTCTCGTACATCTCGATGATGTTCCTGCCCGGTTCGCGCAGCCCGTAGCGCACGCCGTCATAACGCGCGAGGTTCGACGAGGCCTCGGCCGGCGCCACAATGTAATAGGCCGGCAGCGCATATTTGGTGTGCGGCAGCGACACCTCGACGAGCTCGGCGCCGGCGGCCTTCAGCCACTGCGCGCCCTCGCTCCAGAGCTTTTCGATCTCGGCCGGCATGCCGTCGAGCCGATATTCCTTGGGGATGCCGATCTTCATGCCCTTCACGGATTTGCCGATCGCGGCCTCGTAATCCGGCACGGCGATGTCGACCGACGTGGTGTCCTTGGGATCGTGCCCCGCCATCGAGCGCATCAGGATCGCGGCATCGCGCGTCGAGCGCGCGATCGGGCCGGCCTGGTCGAGCGAGGACGCAAAAGCGACGATGCCCCAGCGCGAGCAGCGGCCATAGGTCGGCTTGATGCCGACGGTTGCGGTGAACGCGGCGGGCTGGCGGATCGAGCCGCCGGTGTCGGTCGCGGTCGCGCCCATGCAGAGAGCCGCCGCCACCGCCGAAGCCGAGCCGCCGGACGAGCCGCCCGGCACCAGCGTGGTGTTGGAGCCCTCGCGCCGCCACGGGTTGGTGACCGGGCCGAAGCACGAGGTCTCGTTGGACGAGCCCATCGCGAACTCGTCATTGTTGAGTTTCCCGAGCAGCACCGCGCCGTCGCGCCAGAGCTGCGAGGTCACCGTCGACTCGTAGGGCGGAATGAAATTGCCGAGGATCTTCGAGCACGCCGTGGTCCTGATGTCGCGGGTCGCGAACAGGTCTTTGATGCCGAGCGGGATGCCGGCGAGCGGTCCGCCCTCGCCTTTTGCAATTTTCACGTCGGCGGCCCTGGCCATCTCGCGGGCGCGGTCGGGCGTTTCGAGCACATAGGCATTGAGCACACGCGCGGCTTCGATCGCTGCGAGATGCGCATCGGTCAGTTCGCGAGCGGTGAAAGACTTGCTCGCCAGGCCCTCGCGGGCCTCGGCGATCGTCAGCGATGTCAAATCAGTCATTTATTGATCGGGCTGCAGAAGAACGGAGACAGGGTCTTGTCGTTGGCGGGGTCGTCTTGGCGTGCCAGGTTATTTGCCTTGGCGTTTTCCTTGGTGCGCTCGGCGTCGAGCGCCTCGAGATGGTCGAGCACAGCGTCCATCGCCGCGTTGGGATCGGCGACCTTCCCCTTGCGCTCCATGGCATCGAGGAAGTCCATATAGGCCTTGTAGGCCTTCTCATCGTCGCACAGCAGACACATTGGACTTTGTCGCTTTTGTTTGGCGCGTTTTGTTCACGCGAACCGGTATCCACTTCGCACGAAAACGCGATGCTTGCGTTACTCGACCACCTTCGGCACCAGGAAGAAGTCGTTCACGGTGTCGGGCGCGTTGCGGACGATGACGTCGGCGATCTCGCCGTCATTGACCACGTCGGCGCGCTTCCTCATCTCCATCGGCGTCACCGAGGTCATCGGCTCGACGCCGTCGATATTCACTTCCGACAGCTGCTCCACAAAGGCCAGCATCGCGTTCAGCTCGCCCTGGAGATGGGGAACTTCGGCGTCGCTGACCGCGATCCGCGCCAGATGCGCGATGCGACGGACGGTCGTGGCGTCTACGGACATTATATAGGGCCTCGGGGCTGAAAGGTCAGGCTGAAAGGTCAGCCTGCCGTATAGCAGAGGCCGGTTTTGCGCCGCAACCGCGCGAATTTGCCCGCCCAACGGGGCTTTGGAGCCCATCCGGCGACCGGGCAAGACATCCTGCCACCCATTCCGGCTGCGAAACGCACGACGAAACCACTTCGCGGCCGCCGCGAAGTCGTCCCGAAACATTCACGGCGCCTACTCGACCCCAACAAAAAATTCGGAGCGCGTCATGTCAATGCTCAACGGCAGCCCCCGCCCGGAGGGCTGGGACCCCGCCCTCTGGTCGATCGGCACGGCGCTGGGAGTCGCGATCCTTTACGTGGCCTGCCTCGTCTGAAAGAGCTGGCGCGTCAGGCCTGAGACAGAGCCCCCATCCGCGCCAGCGCCGCGCCCGCCAGCGCGCGGGTCAACTCGGCCGCCGGCATTTCCTTGCCCATCCGCACCGCCTGCCCGGCCCACAGATTGGTAAAATCGACCTTGCCCTGTTTTTCGGCTGCCGCCTTCAGCGGCCCGAGCGCGGTCGCCGCATGCGGGAACGCCGGCGCATCCGGCGAGATCGGGCCGACCTCGCGCATTACGCGGTTGGCGACGCCGCGCGCCGGGCGTCCGGTCATCACATTGGTGATGACGGTCGATTCATCGCTCGCCTGCGCCAGCATCACCCGCGCCGCCGGAATGACCTTGGACTCCGGGCAGCGCAGATAGGCGGTGCCGATCTGCACGCCGGACGCGCCGAGCACGAACGCCGCCGCGATGCCGCGCCCGTCGGCGATGCCGCCGGCGGCGATTACGGGCACCCTCACCGCATCGACCACCTGCGGCACCAGCGCGAAAGTGCCCGGCTGCTCGGCGATGTTCTCGGTCAGGAACATGCCGCGATGGCCGCCGGCCTCCGCACCCTGCGCGATGATGACATCGGCGCCGTTTTCCTCGAGCCAGATCGCCTCCTTGACCGTCGTCGCCGACGACAGGATGACGGCGCCGATCGCCTTCACGCGCTCAAGCAGCTTCGGCTCCGGCAGGCCGAAATGGAAGCTGACGATCTCGGGCTTCAGCTCCTCGACAACAGCGCAGAACGCGGCATCGAACGGGGCGCGGTTCGCGGCATTGATTTGCGCGTTCGGGTCGAGCCCGTGCTCCCGATAATAGGGTGCGAGCCGCTGCCGCCAGATCGCTTCGCGCGCCGGATCGGCGTCGACCGCCTTGTGACAAAAGAAGTTCAGGTTGATCGGTGCCGAAACGCGCTGGCGGAAGATGTGGACCTGCTCGCGCGCCTTCTCGGCCGACAGCATCGCGCATGGCAGCGAGCCGAGCCCGCCGCCCTGCGCCACCGCAATCACCAGCTCCGCATCCATCACGCCGGCCATCGGCGCCAGCACGATCGGAAATTCGGTCTTGAAGCGATCGATCAATCGACGGTCCGGCCACATGGTGTGTCTCGCACTTGTTCAGGTCAAAGAGGAAAGAGAGTTGCGCCGGCCCTGCAGCGACTGCTCGGCTTCGGCGACGATGCGACCGACGATCTCGGCCGCCGGAACGATATCATGGATCAGGCCGACGGACTCGCCGGCAAACACCGCGGCGACATCGAAATTGGCCGCGGCCTTCGCGGCGGCATACTCCACCGCGATGTCGTCCGCCCGCTGCATCAGCTCGATCTCGCGGCCGCTCCAGCGCCGCAGATGATCGTTGGCAAGCGAACGCGCGGTGAACGGCGCCGGCCACATCAGCTTGCGCGACCAGTCGAACACCACGCCGCGCACCGTCTCGCCGCTCTTTGCCGCACAGATCAGCTGCTTCGCCTGCTCGGCCGCGTCGGCCTCGGCGCTGGCGTAGAAGCGCGTTCCCATCAGCACGCCGGATGCGCCGAGCATCATCATCGCCGCGAGGCCACGCCCGTCCGCGATGCCGCCGGCCGCCACCACAGGCACGCGCCCTGCCGCGAAATCGATGATCGCCGGCACGATGTCGAGCGTGGTGCGCGATGCGCCGTGACCGCCCGCCTCCGTGCCCTGCGCGATCAGGATGTCGGCGCCGCAATCGAGCGCCTGCCTCGCCATCTCCTCGCTCTGCACCTGGCAGATCAGAAGCGCGCCTGCGGCCTTGATGTCAGGCGCGAACGGCGCGGGATCGCCGAATGACAGCATCACCGCACGCGGCCGCGCATCCAGCGCGATGTCGATCAGCTCGGGCTGCTTTGCGAGGCTCCAGGTGATGAAGCCGATGCCGAACGGCTTTGCAAACCCCTTCAGCTTCGCGGTCTCGGTCTGCAGCCGCGTCTTGTCGCCGTAGCCGCCGCCCAGAATGCCGAAGCCACCGGCATCGCTGACCGCCTTAACCAGCCCGCTGCCGGCAATCGTGTCCATCGGCGCCGCCAGGATCGGATGCTCGATGCCCAGACGTGCCGTCAATTCGGTGCTGATCGGCATGCGCTTGCTCCCTGTTCTGGACTTGCTGTTCTGGACTCGCAGCCTAAGCGGGCCTAACATTCTCGGATAATGAATACTAGAGAACGCTACCATCTCTAAATCAGAACGGTGGTCCCGATGGAATTGACCGACCTGCTCACCTTTTCCACCGTCGCCCGGCTCGGCGGCATCACCCGGGCGGCCGATGAGCTGAACACCGTGCAGTCCAACGTCACCCAGCGCATCAAGGCGCTGGAGGCCGAGATCGGCACCGCACTGTTCGAGCGCCACAGCCGCGGCATGTCGCTGACCGGCGCCGGCCGTCGCCTGTTGCCCTATGCGCAGCGCATGGCGGCGCTGTCGCGCGAAGCCGTGCTTGCCGCGCGCGACGATGGCGAGCCGAAGGGTCCGTTGTCGATCGGCTCGATGGAAACCACCGCCGCGGTGCGGCTGCCGACGCTGCTCGCCGAGTTTCATCGCCGCTATCCGGCGGTGCGCCTGACCTTGCGCACCGCGCCGACCGCCGACCTCGTGGCCGCCGTGCTCGACGGCTCGCTCGATGGCGCCTTTGTCGCCGGTCCGATCGAGCATGCCGAACTGTCGGCGACATCAGCCTTCACCGAGGAACTGGTGCTGGTCACGGCGCAGCGCTGGAAATCGCTGGCCGCGTTGCGCGCCGGCACGCCGGAGTCGGGCCCGACCGCGCTGGTGTTCCGCACCGGCTGCACTTACCGGCAGCGCCTCGAACAGGTGTTCACCGAGTTCGGCTGGCCATCGGCCGTCCGCTTCGAGTTCGGTACGCTCGACGGCATGGTCGGCTGCGTCGCCGCCGACATGGGCGTCACCCTGCTGCCGCGCGCCGTCGTCGAGCGCGATCACGTCCAGCGCGACATCAATATCCACAAGCTCAATCCGCAGCATGCGCGTGTCGAGACGTTGTTCATCCAGCGCCGCACCGCGCATCAGTACAGCGCCTTGCAAGGGCTGGCCGCGTGCCTTCCCGGCGACGACCGTGTGATCGCCGCCTGACCGGCGTTTTCGCATGGACGCCTGCCCGCAGCCGGGCTTTGCCTCGGCGCGCGGCTGCGTGCTAATCGCAAGGGCATGCCCGCCCCCATCCTTCCCCTGATCGAAGCTGCGCCGCACTGGCCCGAGCGCGGCGCGCTTGTCGGCCTCGACCTCGGCACCAAGACCATCGGAGTCGCCGCCTCCGATCCCGACCGGCGGCTCGCCACCGGCGTCGAGACCATCCAGCGCAAGCAGTTCAAGACCGACGCGGCGCGGCTGCTCGCGATCGCCGCCGAACGCAATGCCGTCGGCTTCGTGCTCGGGCTGCCGATCAACATGGACGGCAGCGAAGGCCCGCGCGCGCAATCGACCCGGGCCTTTGCCCGCAACCTCGCCGGCCTCACCGCGCTCGCGATCGGGCTGTGGGACGAGCGGCTGTCGACCGCGGCGGTCGAGCGCGAGCTGATCGGGATGGACGTCAGCCGCGCCCGGCGGGCCGAGGTGATCGACGAGCACGCCGCGATCTTCATCCTGCAGGGCGCACTCGACCGGCTCGCGAAGTTGCGCGGGGAGCGCTGAAAATGGCCGTGGTGATCGCGGCGCTGCTGCCGGTGTTCCTCCTGATCGTGCTCGGCTTCGTCCTGAAGCGCACGCTGATGCAGCTCGATACGCAATGGCACGGGCTGGAGCAGCTGACCTATTACGTGCTGTTCCCGGTGCTCCTGGTGCAGACACTGGTGAAGGCCGACCTGACCAAGGTGCCGGTCGCCGGCGTCGGCGGCGCGCTGCTGCTCGCGGCGCTGGTGATGTCGCTGTTCTGTCTCGCGCTGCGCGGCCCGCTGGCCCGCGCCGGGGTCGACGGTCCCGCCTTCACCTCGATCTTCCAGGGCGCGACGCGCTGGCAGACCTATGTCGCGCTGTCGGTGTCGCGCAATCTCTATGGCAGCACAGGCCTTGCGCTGGCTTCGGTCGCGATGGTCGCGATCATCCCGCTGGTCAATGTGTTCAGCGTCGCCGTGCTGGCGAAATATGCCTCGTCGGAGAAGCGGTCGACCGGCGTCATCGTGATGACGGTCGTGAAGAACCCGCTGATCTGGGCCTGCGTCATCGGGCTCGTCATCAATGTCGCGCACATCCCGCTGCCGCAGATCTGGCATGACGTCGCCGACGCGCTCGGCGGTTCGTCGCTGGCGATCGGCCTGCTCGTCACCGGGGCCGGGCTGCATCTGGAAGGCATCTTCCGGCCCAGCCTGGCCGCCAGTATCGCGCTGGTGCTGAAACTCGTGCTGATGCCCGTCCTGACCGTCGCGCTCGCGGTGTGGTTCGGCGTCACCGGGTCCAATCTCGCCATCGTCGCAGCCTGCGCCGCGGTGCCGACCTCGCCGTCAGCCTATGTGCTGGCGCGCCAGATGGGTGGCGACGCGCCACTGCTCGCCCAGATCATCACGCTGCAGACGATTTTGGCTGCGATCACGATGCCGATCGTGATCGCCGCGGTCGGGCCCTAGAGGACGTATCCGAGCGGCCTGGAATAGCGCCGCGCCTATCGGCTGCTACCAGACTTCGCGATAGTTCGCGAACTTGCGCAGGGTCTTGTCGTAGCGGGCCGGTACGATCCAGGGCAACAGAAGCCTGAAGATCGCGTTCGGAAGCGGAGAGCGAAGCCGCACATAGAGGTCGAGCGGATCGAGGTCGTGCCGCATCCGGAATTTCGGTTCGTAGCTGAGACCCGTGCTTCGAAGCCACCTGTAGCCGTTGGCGATCGCCCAATTCATCATGTCGCGAATGGTGTAGTAATAAAGATGAAGGTCGAGTGCGACGCCATAGTCGAGGCCGACATACTCCCAGAACAGACTGTCGCCTTCGACCATGCAAAGGCTGAAGGCGATCACCTTCCCGCCACGGCGCCAGATGAAGAAGCGGACCTTGTCTTTCATGTCGCTGCCGAGCCGGCGGAGATAGTCGGCTGTCAGTTT
Organism: Bradyrhizobium sp. Pha-3; assembly: GCF_042258325.1. Lineage (NCBI taxonomy): Bacteria > Pseudomonadati > Pseudomonadota > Alphaproteobacteria > Hyphomicrobiales > Nitrobacteraceae > Bradyrhizobium > Bradyrhizobium sp. Pha-3. The sequence goes on from NZ_CP170151.1 coordinate 5,228,416, forward strand.
CTCGAACCGGAATTTCGAACGGTCGAAGACCTGCAGGTAGAGCGGATAGATCTCGTCGACGGCATCCCTTGCGTCGTCGGTGACGGTAAGAGCTATGGTTTCACCGTCGGTTGCCTTGAATTTCTTGCGGAGCTGCCAGCGCGCCGACCGCGGCAACGCATTTTGCATGTAGGCATCGAAGTCGTCGTGCTCGATATTGAGCGCCGTCATCGGCATGCTCGGCGCACGGGCGAAGCCGCGCCGGACGAAGCAATCCAGCACCGGCCTATAGCGCGCGGGGAATTCCTTCAGGACGATGAGTTGCGCCCGGCACGATCTTGCGAGAGTGACGATTTCGCTGCAAAGAATCTCCGCGATCTTGCCGGACGGCACCGTGCTTGATCCCGCAAGATGCCCTTCCCCGGCGAAGCATCCGACCATCAGGGTGCGCATTCTGAGAAACCCGGGAACGAAGCGTCGGATGCGCGCCAGCAGCGGCTGCCATTCCGCTCCAAGTCCTTCGAGAACGTCCTGGTCGAGAAGAAAAAACGGCTGGACGGCGTGGAGACAGCCCGCCCGGTCGATGATCGCGAAGTACCGATATTCGACACGCTCGCGGAGCGTATCCTCCAGGATCTCGTAGTAACGGTGATCCTTGCGCAGGTCGGCGAAACTGGCAGCCCAGGCGGGACAACCGGCGATTTCGCCGCGCGTTACGATCTTCACGCAAAATGGCGCTGTAGCAGCCGCCGCGTCCGCTACACTTGTAGTATCAGCCAGACTGACTGTGTCTGACGCCAACGCAATGCTCCGGTGATGAAAAGTCTTTCAATACAGTATCAATGTACCTGATTTGGCCGGGGGCTCCTGTACCATCCGCGCAACAAATTATTTCTTTCGAAGCCGCGTCGCGCCGAGCGGCGCGCGCTCCCCCCGATCAACCGGCCCGCCGGTCGCGGCGACGTAGCGCCACAACGCGTCCCTGCGCTTCAGCAAGCAGCGAAGCCCGCAACAATTGGCGCGGCTCGTAGGCCTTCTCCTGATCGTCGCTATTTTCCAGACGAGCCGACGAACGCCGTATCGAGCACATCACCGATCGGCTGCCAGCTACGGCCATCGAACTGAAGCAACCGCAATTGCTCGACCGGTCGGAACTGAGCGGTGTTGATCTTGATGCCGGGGAGCAGAGCGGACGCCTGATAATCCCTGAGCGCCGCAGCCTGCTTCATGACGTTCTCACGCGACAGGTCGTTGCCGCATTGCCTGAGCACCTCGACCATCGTTTCGGCAGCGGCATAGCCGTAGACCGCCGCCGCGTCATCCTTGCCGCCGGCTTTGGTATACTTGTCCAGGAAGCTGTGCCAGCCGCCCTGCTCCGTTCTCCAGGCCGGATCGCTCGCATCCTTCAGGAACGCCGCGGTGATGACGCCGGTCGCATTCTCCGTGCCGGCCGGCTTGAGCACCGTCTCGATCGATGACGCCATCTGGTTCACGACAAACACCGGCCGCCAGCCGTGGTCGGCCGCGGCCCGGATCACCTTGGCGGCATTTTCCGGCACTCCGGCAAACACGAAGACCTCGGCGCCCGATTGCTTCAGGATCGAGACGTGGCCGTCCAGATGCTGATCGTCGACATCATAGGCGATGTCGACCCTGATGTTGTGGGCGACGTCACCCAGCCCTTGCACCAATCCCTTGAACAATTCGCGCCCGAACTGGTCATTCTCCCAAAGCGCCACGATTTTCTTTCCGGGATAGAAAGCCTGGATGTAGTTGGCGTAGATGCGCCCTTCCTCGCGATACGAAGGCTGCCAGCCCATGGTCCACGGATAGAGCGACGGCTCGCTGAGATCATGATCGCCGGAAGCAACGAAAAGCTGGGGGATCTTCCGTTCGTTGAGATATTTCCGCACCGCCAGATTCCCCGGCGTGCCGAACGAACCGAACATCAACAGCACATTGTCGGTCTCGACCAGAATGCGCGTGAGATCCATGGCGTTGGAGGGATCCGACAGATCGTCGTAAGACATGAAGCGGATCTTGCGGCCATTGATGCCGCCGCGTTCGTTGATCATCTCGAAATAGGCGGCTTCCGCCTTGCCGATCTGCCCGAAAATCTCCAGCGCGCCACTATACGGCATGACATTGCCGATGCGGATTTCGGTGTCGGTAACGCCCTGGTCGCGCACCTGCTGCGTGATGGCGCCGAGAGACGCCAGCGCGACGACGCCGGCCAGGATTGCTCGGATCAAGATAGCCATGAGAAGAGCTCGCACGACGGCAGCCGCCGCTGCCTGGTTTCAGTCCGGCCCGCGCTCATTCATTGATCCAGATCATAGCACTCGGACGGGATGCTGGCATCCCCTTCGTCAACCTTCCGATGGGCGGCGATGCGCCACTGCTTGTTCCGGATCATCGCGCTGCAGACGGCTCCGGCGGCCATCACGATGCCGATCGTGATCGTCGCGATGGGGCGTTAAGCGTAAGGGCCTATCGTGAAGCAGCTGACTATGTTCAAGGCCGAGTGAACGATCACAGTCAGCCAGGTCGAATTACTGCGCCAACGAAAGTAGCCCAGAGCGAGGCCGAAAACGAATAGACAAAAACGATAGGACCAATCGTACTGCGTGTGGTTGAGAGCCCAAACCAGTGATGTCAAGACGATGGCACCGACTGGTCCGAGGAAGGACTGCGACCATCCTGAAACAAAAAGCCGCGGAAAACAAACTCCTCCATGATCGGCGCGGCCAAGCAGCAGCCGATCAGGAAGCTGAGCAAGCCAACCCGCCCCTGCACGTTCAGATTGGGAACGGCCCAACTCGTGTCTGCTCCTACGAAAGCTAGAAAACAGCTCTCCACAATCAGCAGAACTGCCGCGATGGCGAATGCGAGAAGAAGCTCTCTTGAACTGGGCCAATTGAGCGCAAGGTATTCGGAAAAGTCCCGATCGAGCTTGCGGACGGCGACCCAAAGCACCGCAACAGCGGCTGGACTTCCGAGCACCAGACCTGCACCCTGCCAGCGTCCCTCGAGCCCGACCTGAGCAATCGGGATTGTCCCATACTGCGCGTGCATAAGGACAAGAACACCAAGCCCTCCCGTCAGAAGAAACGCGCCGTAGGCGAGAAGGCCAACAAGCGTCGTCTCCAGGAAATCCCATACCCGCGGCGATTTCGCCGAAGCCGGGACCGGCGCGTTGGCATTCTCGAAGTTCGACATATGGGATTCTTCTGCAACAACGTTGCAGCGAAGGTGGGCCTAGCTTCAACCTAGCATAGGGAACTCTCAGCCCGCCAGCCACCAGGTCTGGATCGTCGCCGCGAAATTGTTCAGCCCGTGCAGCAGGATGGTCAGCCAGGTCGAGCCGGTGCGGAAGCGCAGATAGCCGAACAGGAGACCGATTGTCAGCACCTGACAGAGGAAGAACCAGTCGTACTGCAGGTGCATCACGGTCCAGACGATCGACGACAGCAGGATCGCGCCGTAAGGGCCGAGCCTGGATTCCGACCAGCCGCGGTAGAGCCAGCCGCGTGCGAACAGCTCCTCCCAGAGCGGCGCGGCCACGGCGAACGCGATCACCAGGAGCCACAGCGCGCTGTGCTCCTGCGCCGATTTCAGCACGTCGCCCATGAAGCCCGGCGCCACCTCGCGGCCGGCCGCCCGGGACACCATGTCCCAGGCCCCCACCAGCACGACGAGCGCGACGACGCCGATGATCACGTTCTTCCACGACGTCCCGCGCAGCCCGAGGTAATCGGCGAACGGGATCCGGGTCCGGCGGATCGCGAACCACAGCACCAGCAACACCATCGGCAGGCCGGCGAGGACCGAGAGCGAGATCGTCAGGCCGTCGGCGACCACATGGGTGATGCCGGCCGTCGACACCTCCCCGCCCTGCGCGACGATGCGCCAGACGATGACCGTGACCTGGCCGACGAACATCGCGGCGAAGATCAACAGGCCCCACAGCGCGGTGCCCCAGAATTTCCAGACCCGCGGGGGGAGCGGCGGCGGTTCGACAGCCGACGGCGGAGTATCGGGATTGAGTGCGTCCATCAGCAAACCTTCATGGCAGCGCCCGCGCCAGCAGCGCGCGCTGATCGGCATCGGATAAGTCCACCGCGCCGTACATGCCGGCGTGGCGCTCGGCAAGCCGTGTCGCCGCGAACAGTTCGGCGTTTTTCGGCGAGACCTGGTTGAGCGCCGCGGTTGCCGCCAGGAGCGCCAGCTGCTCGACCGCAAGCCGCGCGACGCGCTCGCTGTCCGGCCGCCGGAACGACTGCCCGATCGAGGCAACAGCCTCGGCGGCGCGGGGCAGCCCCCTGGTCTCGTCGGCGAGCGCGCGCAGCACCGCGAGTGCGGCGTCAGCCTCGCGGCCGAGTGCGCGCAGCACATCGAGGCACATCACGTTGCCGGAACCCTCCCAGATCGCGTTGACCGGCGACTCCCGGTAATGGCGCGCCAAAATGCCTTCCTCGACATAGCCATTGCCGCCGAGGCACTCCATCGCCTCATAGAGGAAGCCGGGCGCGCTCTTGCAGATCCAGTATTTGATCGCCGGCGTCAGCAGCCGCATATAGGCGGCCTCGCCCGCATCGGCCGGCGCACGATCGAAAGCACGGCAGAGCCGCATCACCAGCGCGATCGACGCCTCGACATGCAGAGCCATGTCCGACAGCACCGCCTGCATCAGCGGCTGGTCGGCGAGATGCTTCTGGAACACGCTGCGGTGCCGCGCGTGATTGAGAGCATGCGCCAGTCCCGAGCGCATCAGCCCGGCGGAGGCGATCGCGCAATCCTGCCGCGTCAGCTGCACCATCTGGATGATGGTGCGGATGCCCTTGCCCTCCTCGCCGATCAGCTCGGCATAAGCGCCGTGGAATTCGACCTCCGACGAGGCGTTGGAGCGGTTGCCGAGCTTGTCCTTCAGGCGCTGGAAGTGGATCGCGTTGACCGTGCCGTCGGGCGCAAAGCGCGGCATGAAGAAACAGCTCAGCCCATTCATCGTCTGCGCCAGCACCAGGAAGGCGTCGCACATCGGCGCCGACATGAACCATTTGTGCCCGGTGACACGCCAGGCCTCGCCGTCGCGCTCGGCGCGCGTCATGTTGGCGCGCACATCCGTGCCGCCCTGCTTTTCCGTCATGCCCATGCCGAGGGTCATGCCGCGCTTGGTCCACCACGGCGCAAAGGTGGGGTCGTAGGCGCGCGTTCCGATGACCGGCATCGTCTTCGCCAGAATATCCTGCTGCGAGGCCAGCGCCGCGACCGAGGCGCGCGTCATCGTGATCGGGCAGAGATGGCCGGTCTCGACCTGGGAAGCGATGTAGAACCTTGCCGCACGCACCACCTCGGCCGCCCCGCCGGCCGGCCTGCCGTCGGCGCTCCAGGTCGAGTTGTGCACGCCGGCATGCGCGGAGTGCGCCATCAGCTCGTGATAGGCCGGATGAAACTCGACCTCGTCGCGGCGATTGCCCCTGGCATCGAACAAACGCAGTTTCGGCGTGTTCTCGTTGGCAACGCGGCCGCGCTCCGCCATGGCAGCGGATCCCCAATGCTTGCCGAAATCGGACAGCTCAGCCGTTGCCGCCGCTCCGCCATTGGCGGCAACCGCAGCGGCGAGCGGCGCATCCACCGTGAACAGGTCGACATTTTCGAACGGCGGCGACTGGTTGAAGACGTCGTGGGTGGCAAACGGAGCCTGCGTCATGGTCTCCTCGGGAACTGGTCTATACGCATGCGGCCCGGACAACCGGCCTCCTCCGGCCGGATCACGGGCCAGCCGCGGCGCAATGGAATCGGAGGATCATAAGCCTGCGAGCCGGCGCGGGGCAGCGAAAAGTACACGTCCGCTAGATGCTTCCATGCTTTAGATGCTTGCGCGCTTGGGCGCATGGCGGCCGAGCCAGCGGTCGACCCAGTCATTGACGCGGGTCCGGTTCGCCTCCTTCCTGGAAGCCTGGACAGGAAAGATGTCACCGCTGCTCAGGTGCCGGTTATCGGGATAGGCCGCCAACTGCAGGTTGGACTCGTGCGCGGCGCCGTCCACCGGCGAGATGTAGGCAAACCGGATCTCGATCTTGTGCTTGATGTCGGCGCCCTGCCATTTCGGATGATGGCGTGCCAGCAGCTCGGTAAGCTCGCAAGGCAACAGATCGGAGGTCGAGCTTCGCGACCCCTCGGTCTTCTCCATGTAGCATTGCTCCCTGACGCTGCTGACGCGCGCGTCGATCGGCCGGAAGTTCAGCCGCTTGTCGAGCTCGCCATAGACATAGAAGCTCGCGACGGCGACAGCGATCATACCGTAGAGGCCAAGGCGCATGGTTGTGCTTCCGTCCTGTCGAACCGCGTCGGTCAGATCGAACGCGTCTTGTCCGCCTTGTTCTTGGAGGCAAGGACGGGAAACACGTCCCCGGCGCGCAGCGGCTTGCCATTGGGGAAGTAGGACATCTGCAGGCTCGACTGGTGGGTGGCCCCGTCGACCGGCGAGACATAGACGACCTTCACCTCGATCTTGTGCTTCACGTCATAGCCCTGCCACTTCGGATGCTCCTTGCGCAGCAGCTCGGCAATCTCGCAGCGGGTCAGGTCGGAGGTCGACGTCGTCTTGGTGATGACGCCGCGCTCGACCTTTTCCAGATAGCATTGCTCGCTGACGCCGCTGATGCGGGCATCGACGCGCTGATAATTCGCGCTCTTGTCGTGTCGATCGTAAATCAAGACGCCGGCGACGCCGACGACAACAATTGCAATGGCTGCGAACCGCATGCTGCATGCTCCCGTGTTGCCCGCACTTCATACGGCCACAATTAAGGAGTGTTGAAAGCGCGCTTAGCTACTTTTGCGATGGCAAGCGTCGTCTTGCGAAAATGCTTCGGATTTGAGGAAAATCCTGCGCTAGAGCTTCGGTTTTGATTGAATCGGAATCGAAGCTCCAGTCTCTTGTTCTGACGCGTTTTCTTCACGCGAACCGGCGTCCACTTCGCTCGAAAACGCTCTACCGCGCCCGGACGACCGGGAAGTCGTAGGCCGGCCCACCCGCCCCGGCAGCGAAAAGTGCCACCATTCCTTGGCATAGTTCGCGAACCCCTGCCGGGCCATCGCCGCGACCAGCATGGCGCGCCAGCGTCCTTGCGCCGGCGTGATCGATCTGGCCGCGGTGTGGGCCTTCACGTCGGAACAGTCGTAGCCGGTGCCCATGTCGACGCTCCCCTCCGGGGCGCGCGCGGCGGCCGCCGCTGTGCAGTCGGCATAGTCCCTGGCCGGATCGAACTTGCGCGAATTGTCGGCGCCAAGATCGACCAGCGTGAGATCGACCGCGGCCCCTGTCGAATGCCCCGAATGGGTGGCGATGTAGCCGAGGCGGAACAGATCGGCTTTCGAGAAGGCCGGATTGTAGCGCCGCTCGGCGACGGTCTCGGTGCCATTTTTCGCCCACGCCACCGTGTCGGCGACGGCACGGGCCGGCCGGTAGCAATCGAACATCTTCAGCGACAGTCTTTGCCGGGCCAGTTCCTGCTGCACCGCCTTGAGCCTGAGCCCCACGTCCCGCTTCACCACGCATTCCGCCGCGCCATAGCCCGCGAGCGGCCGGCCCATGAAATTGTTCGCGCCGGCGTAGCGGATGTCCTGGATGATGGTCGGGTCGATGTCGCGGAGGAACGCGAAGTCGCCGGGCAAGTTCTGAGCGAAGGCAGGCGAGACCGCCCTTGGGATCAACGCGATGGCCATCCATGCGATCACGACAATTTTCACGAGGTCTCGCTCCGGCGTCACGGCCGGGTATAGCCCGTCAGGAGGACGGCGTCGCTGCCGCTCCGCCTATGCCCGGCCATCCACGTCTTGTTCCGGAAAACCCCGCAAAAGTAAGGCGCGGATGTCCCGCGGCGAGCCCCGGCAGGACTGCCGAGAAGGCGGCGACATCTTACTCGGGGAAAACTCCCGCGAGCCCTCTTCGCGCTTGCCCCACCGGCCATCCGCGCCTATAGCTCTCGCTTTAATGACCCCATCATTGAAATCGACTTTTGTCCTCGGTCACCGGCATCTGCTGGGCATCGAGGGCCTTTCCGCTGACGACATCACGGGCCTGCTCGACCTCTCCGAGGAGTATGTCGAGCTCAACCGCCAGGTCGACAAGAAACGCGCCAGTCTGCGCGGCCGCACCCAAGTCAATCTGTTCTTCGAGGCCTCGACGCGGACCCAGTCCTCGTTCGAGATCGCCGGAAAACGCCTGGGCGCCGACGTCATGAACATGTCGGTGTCATCGATGTCGACCCGCAAGGGCGAGACCCTGATGGACACCGCGGTGACGCTGAACGCGATGCATCCGGACATCCTGGTGGTACGCCACCACGCCTCCGGCGCGGTCGAGCTCCTGGCGCGCAAGGTTGACGGTTCCGTGATCAACGCCGGCGACGGCAGCCACGAGCACCCGACCCAGGCGCTGCTCGACGCGCTGACCATCCGCCGCAACAAGGGCCGGCTCGAGGGGCTGACGATCGCGATCTGCGGCGACGTGCTGCATTCGCGCGTGGCGCGCTCCAACATCTTCCTGCTCAACACGATGGGCGCGCGCGTCCGCGTGGTGGCCCCTTCCACCCTGCTGCCGCCCGGCATCGAGCGGATGGGCGTCGAGGTCGCGCGCGACATGCGCGAGGGGCTGAACGGCGCCGACATCGTGATGATGCTGCGGCTGCAGCGCGAGCGCATGAACGGCTCCTTCGTGCCGTCGTCGGGCGAATATTTCCACTATTTCGGCCTCGACCAGAAGAAGCTCGGCTACGCCAAGCCGGACGCGCTGGTGATGCATCCCGGCCCGATGAACCGCGGTGTCGAGATCGACACATTCGTCGCCGACGGCGCGCAGTCGCTGATCCGTGAACAAGTCGAAATGGGTGTGGCAGTGCGCATGGCGGTGCTCGAAGCGCTCGCCCGTAACCTGCCGAACGCGTGATGCCATGCTGACCGACCGCCGCCCTATCCTGCTCGCCAACGCCCGCGTCATCGACCCGTCCCGCGACTTCGACGGTCCGGGCGACGTCCTGATCGCCGACGGCGTGATCCGTGACGCCAAGCGCGGCATCGGCGCCGCCGGCGTCCCCGAAGGCACCGACATCGTCAATTGCGCCGGCAAGATCGTGGCCCCCGGCCTGATCGACATGCGCGCCTTTGTCGGCGAGCCCGGCGCCAGCCATCGCGAAACTTTCGCCTCCGCCAGCCAGGCCGCCGCGGCCGGCGGCATCACCACCATCATCTGCCAGCCCGACACCTCGCCGGTGATCGACAATTCGGCGACCGTGGATTTCGTGCTGCGCCGCGCTCGCGACACCGCGATCGTCAACATCCATCCGATGGCGGCGCTGACCAAGGGCATGCAGGGCCAGGAGATGACCGAGATCGGCTTGCTCAAGGCCGCCGGCGCCGTCGCCTTCACCGACGGCGACCGCAGCGTCACCAACGCCCAGGTAATGCGGCGCGCGCTGACCTACGCCCGCGATTTCGACGCGCTGATCGTGCATCACACCGAGGATCCGCATCTGGTGGGCGAAGGCGTGATGAACGAGGGCGAATTCGCCACAAGGCTCGGCCTCGCCGGCATTCCGACCGCGGCCGAGTCGATCATGCTCGAGCGCGACATGCGGCTCGCGGGGCTCACCGGCGGCCGCTATCACGCGGCCTCGCTGACCTCGACCGAATCGCTGGAAATCCTCAAGCGCGCCCGCGACGCCGGCTACAATGTCTCGGCCTCGGTCTCGATCAACCACGTGACGCTGAACGAGAACGACATCGGCCCCTACCGCACCTTCCTCAAGCTGGCGCCGCCGCTGCGCACCGAGGAGGATCGCAAGGCGCTGGTCGCAGCGCTCGCCTCCGGCCTGATCGACGTCGTGATGAGCGACCACAACCCGCAGGACGTCGAGGTCAAGCGGCTGCCGTTCGCGGAGGCGGCGAGCGGCGCGGTCGGCCTGCAGACCATGCTGCCGGCGGCGCTACGGCTGATCCACAATGGCGAGATGGAATTCAAGACGCTGATCCGGGCGATGTCGACGCGGCCGGCGGAATTGCTCGGCCTGCCCGGCGGCACGCTGCGCGCGGGCGCACCGGCCGACGTCATCGTGATCGACGCCGACACGCCCTGGGTGCTCGACCGCGACGATCTCAAATCACTGTGCAAGAACACGCCGTTCGACGACGCCCGCTTCTCGGGCCGCGTAACGCGGACGATCGTCGGCGGACGGACCGTGTACGAGCACGTCTGAAACTGGGGTGGAACTCAGCGCGACGCGAGTTGCGACATCGCTTCCATCGTTGTGCCAACGACGATGGCCGCGACGTAAACGACAAAGAAAAACTGCTCCAGCCGCCTGCGAACAGAAGCCATGATAAGCTCCCTCATTACCAAGGCCATGGTGCGCATTTATGGTTAATATTTCATTGACGGCACGGCCCCATTCGGGCGGGACCGACCGAAGGAACCACCGCGATGTCTGCTGATGGCTTGCTGCCGGTCGCCTTTCTGATCGGCTACCTGCTGGGCTCGATCCCGTTCGGCATGGTGCTGACCAGGATGGCCGGCACGCAGGATCTGCGCACGGTCGGCTCGGGCAATATCGGGGCCACCAACGTGTTGCGCACCGGCCGCAAGGGCCTCGCCGCGGCGACGCTGCTCGGCGACATGCTGAAGGGCACCGTTGCCGTCATCATCGCCGGCACCATCGACGGCCCGAACGCGGCGATGCTGGCGGCGCTGGGGGCTTTCCTTGGCCACCTCTTCCCGGTCTGGCTCAAGTTTCGCGGCGGCAAGGGTGTCGCGACCTATCTCGGCGTGCTGCTCGGCCTGTTCTGGCCGGCGGCGCTGATCTTTGCCGTGATCTGGCTCGGCACCGCCTACACCACGCGCTACTCGTCGCTGTCGGCGCTGATCGCGGCGTTCGTGACGCCGCTGTTCCTATGGTGGTTCGGCCACAACGCGCTCGCCTCGCTGTTCGCCGTGCTGACGCTGCTGCTGTTCTACATGCACCGCGAGAACATCCAGCGCCTGCAGGCCGGCACCGAAGGCAAGATCGGCGAGCGGAAGTAGCGCAGCCGCTACCGCTTCAGCGCGTCCTCGACAAAGCTCGCGGCCGCCAGCGCCTTCGCATCATCGCCAAAACCCGCGATCACGGTCACGCCAACCGGCAATCCGCCCTCGGCGGTCAGCGTCGGCACGTTGACGCAGGGCACGCCCATCAAGGTCCAGAGCCGGTTGTAACGGGGATCGCCGGTCGACGCCAAACCCTTGGGCGCCGCGCCCGGCGCCGACAGCGTCACGAGCACGTCGACCTCGGTGAGAACAGCAGCCAGCGCCTGCCGCGCGCGCAGCGTGACGTCCATTGCCGCGTCGTATTCGGCGGGCGTCCCGCCCTTGCTCTCGTCGAGCCGGCCGCGCAGCAGCGGCGGCATCGCATCGTAGTTCTGGCCGTATTCCCAGGCGAACGACTGATGCGCCTCGAACTCCTGCACCACTGGATGGATACGCCAGGCTTCCGCGATGATCTCGGGCAGCGCGAGTTCGCGCACGGTCGCACCCGCCTGCTCCGCCGCGCGCGCCGCCTTCTGCAACGCCTCTGCGCCGGAAGGTTCCGGCGAACCGGCGAAGGCCTGCGTCACCACGCCGATGCGCGGCGCGGAAACCTTCGACGGCACCACCAGCTCAGGCCGCCTGGTCATCGCAGCGAGCCCCAGCGCGACATCACGCACGCCGGCGCCGAACAGCCCGACGGTGTCGAGCGTCCAGGAGAAGCATTTCACGCCGACGGTCGGCAGCAGCCGGTAGCTCGGCTTGATCGCGGCGACGCCGCAGAACGAGGCCGGCCGGATCACCGAACCGCCGGTCTGCGTGCCGAGCGCGAGCGGGATCATCCCGGCCGCGACCGCTGCGGCCGAGCCCGACGACGAGCCGCCCGGCGTGTGCGCGTGATTGTGCGGATTGAGCGTTGCGGTCGGATCGTTCGCCGCGAATGCCGTCGTCGTGGTCTTGCCGATGATGGTGGCGCCGGCCTGCTTCAGCGCCATCACGACCGGCGCGTCGGCGCGCGGCTGATGCCCGCGGTAGATCGCGGCGCCCATCTCGGTCGGGAGGTCGGCGGTATCGATGATGTCCTTGATGCCGACCGCGATCCCGCGCAACTGCCCGGCTTGTTGCGCACGCGCCGTCTCGTCGAGGCGGACGAACGCGCCGATGGTGTTGTCCTGCGCCGCGATGGCGTCCCGCGTCTGCGTGATGGCGGCATCGGTGGACAATTCGCCGGAGGCGATGCGGCGTTGGAGATCGGCAAGCGAAATCATCGGCGGACGTCCTGTTTCTTGATGGTTCTTGACGGTTTTTGGCGGCTTCTTGCCAAGCGCTTTTAGCGCGTCGCGCGCGGCTGCGCCAATGTCGCAGTTGATCACAATCTCAGGTTGGGCGAAGCTGCGCCCCGCATGCATGACCGCTCGCCCAGCCCTACAAAACTCACCGACACCGAACGGCTCAACCGCCTGCGGCTGATCCGCTCCGACAATGTCGGCCCGCGCACCTTTGCATCGCTGCTCCGCCATTTTGGCGACGCGGCGCACGCGCTGGAACGCCTGCCCGATCTGGCGCGCCGCGGCGGCGCCTCGGGCCCCGGGCGGATCTGCAGCGAGGCCGACGCCGCAGCCGAGCTCGCGGCCTGCCGCAAATTCGGCATCGATCTCGTCGCACCGGAGGAAGCCCATTATCCGGCGCGGCTTGCCACCATCGACGACGCGCCGCCGCTGCTTGGTGTGCGCGGCGCGCGCGAGGCCCTGATGCGGCCGATGATCGCGATCGTCGGCTCCCGCAACGCCTCCGGCGCCGGGCTGAAATTTGCAGGCCAGCTTGCGCGCGATCTCGGCGATGCCGGCTTTGTCGTGATCTCCGGCCTCGCCCGCGGCATCGATCAGGCGGCGCACCGCGCCACCGTTGCCAGCGGCACGGTCGCCGTGCTGGCCGGCGGCCACGACAGGATCTACCCGCCGGAGCACGAGGATCTGCTGGCCGCCCTGCTCGAGCACGGCGCGGCGATCTCGGAGATGCCGCTCGGCCACGTGCCGCGGGCGCGCGACTTCCCCCGCCGCAACCGCCTGATCTCCGGCGCCTCGCTCGGCGTCGTGATCGTCGAGGCCGCGCATCGCTCGGGCTCGCTGATTACGGCGCGGATGGCGGCCGAACAGGGCCGCGAAGTGTTCGCGGTGCCGGGCTCGCCGATCGATCCGCGCGCCGCCGGCGCCAACGACCTGATCAAGCAAGGCGCCACCTTGGTCACCGAAGCCGCCGACGTCATCAGCGCGGTGACGCCGATCATGGAACGGCCGGTGATGCTTGGCGCGCGCGAGGACGACGAACCGCTGGACTTTGCCACTGATAGCGGCGATCGCGCCCGCATCATCGATCTGCTCGGGCCGAGCCCGATCAGCCTCGACGATCTGATCCGGATGGCCGACGTGTCACCCGCTATGGTCCGCGCGGTGCTGCTCGAGCTCGAGCTCGCCGGCAGGCTCGAGCGCCACGGTGGCGGGCTGGTGTCGATGATTTGACGAGCTGAATATCTCGCTCGCGCAAACGCCTGTCCGTCATCCTGAGGAGCGCGCAGCGCGTCTCGAAGGATCGACGGCCCGACTGGTGGCCGTGCATCCTTCGAGACGCCTGCTACGCAGGCTCCTCAGGGTGACGGGTCTACTTGTCCGAACGCGAAGGCTCCGAACTCAGCCTTCGCCATTCCGCGCATCGAAGTCGTTTCGCGCGCCCTCGATCTCCGGCAGATGCGCGAACGCCCATTCGCCGAGCGCCATCACAGGCACGGCCAGCCCGCGCCCGAGGTCGGTCAGCTCGTAGTCGACCCGCGGCGGAATGGTCGGAAACACCGTGCGCGTCACCAGGCCATCGCGCTCCAGCCCGCGCAGCGTCAAGGTCAGCATGCGCTGCGAGATGCCGTTGATCATCCGCTTCAGCTCGTTGAAGCGGCGCGGTCCGTCGCGCAGCAGCATGATGACCAGCACGCTCCATTTGTCGCCGACCCGCGACAGCACCGAAGCCACGCCGCGGCAGTCCTGATGCGTCCCGGGACCACGCGGCAGGCCGGTTTCGGCGGTTACATCGATGTGCTCGGGTTCCATTGGTGTGCTCGGGTTTCAAAAATGTGCGTTCTTGCGGAGATTTAGGGCGGTCACTCATATAGCGCCAGTTACAAACCTATACCAAAGGTGACCTCAGCCATGAAACTTCTGCACATCGATTCCTCAGTGCTCGGCCTCCACTCCGTCAGCCGCCAGGTCTCCGCCGCCGCCGTCGAGCGGCTGCGCCAGGCCAATTCGGGCCTCGTCGTCAGCTATCGCGACCTCAGCCAGACCCCGCTCGCCCACCTCTCCGGCCTGCACCTCGCCGCCAGCCAGGGCGCGGCGCCGGACCCGTCGGTGCGCGACGACATCGCGACCGGCCAGGCCGTGCTGGACGAATTCCTCGCGGCCGACATCGTCGTGATCGGCGCGCCCATGTACAATTTCACGATTCCGAGCCAGCTCAAGGCCTGGATCGACCGCATCCTGGTTGCGGGCAAGACCTTCAAATACGGCGCCGGCGGCGTCGAGGGATTGGCCGGCAACAAGCGCGTCATCATCGCGATCTCGCGCGGCGGATATTACGGTGCCGATACGCCGATGGCCGCGCTCGAGCACCTCGAGACCTATCTGCGCGGCGTGTTCGGCTTCATCGGTGTCAGGAATGTCGAGTTCATCCCCGCCGACGGCATCCAGGTCGGCCCCGAGCATCGCGAAAAGGCGGTTGCGGGCGCGCTGCAGGCCGCCGGCAGCCTGAACGCCGCCTGATGTGAATCAAAGCGCCTGCCGTCGCCCGGCGGCGGCAGGCCGTTCAGGTGGAGAAACTCAGAACCAGACGCCCTGAATGCCGAGGATGACGGCCACCAGCGAAATCAACAGGCCGATGCCGGAAAACAGTGCGACCATCACGAACTGTGACGTGTCCGAACTTTCCGATGCGGACGAAACCGGGATCGACGTCGAAATGCGGACTGCTTTCGGCATGGCGGCACTCCAAATGATTCCGTGGTGAAAAATTCCCCGCCCAATCAGGAGTCCGGGGAGTACGTCAAAGGTTCAATACACACGATGATAGTCGCGCACGAAATCGGCCGGTGTGAAGCGCTTCACACCGGCCGTTCGTTACAATGAGAAACAAACCAGAGCGTTTTCGAACGAAGTGAATACCGGTTCGCGTGAAGAAAACGCGTCAGAACAAAACCAGAGCCCCGTTCCGATTTAATCGGAACGGAAAAGCTCTATCCGCGATAGATCGGTGCGCCTGCGGGCGACGCCGTTGCACCGCCATCGATGAACAGCTCCTGCCCCTGCACATGCGCTGCGTCGTCGGACGCCAGGAACAGCACGGTCTTCGAGATGTGATCGGGTTCGCCGATACGGCCGAGCGGCGTGGTCTTGCCGATCCGCTGCTCGAATGCCTTCTCGGCCTCGGGCGTCGCGATCGCCGCGCCCCAGATCGGGGTGCGCACCGCGCCCGGCGCCACCACATTGACGCGGATGTTGCGCGGCGAGAATTCAGACGCCATCACCCGCGCCATCGCGCGCACGCCGGCCTTGCTCGCGGCATAGGCCGAATAGCCGGGATTGCCGAGCACGGAAATTACCGAGCCGTTGAGAATGATCGACGCGCCGTCGTTGAGATACGGCGCGACCGCCTGCACCGTGAAGAACACACCGGTGAGATTGGTGCGGATGACATTCTCGAAGGCGGCCAGCGTGGTGCCGCCCACCGGCGTCTGGCCGGGAATGCCGGCATTGGCGAACAGCACGTCATACTTGCCGAACTTCTCGGCGCCCTGCTTGACCGCGGCTTCCAGCGCCGCGACGTCGGTGGCATCGGCGGCCACCGCGAACGCGTTCGGCCCGAGCTCCTTGGCTGCCGCCGCAAGCGTCTCCTTGTTGCGCCCGGTGATGACGACCTTGGCGCCCTCGGCCACGAACAGCTTTGCTGTCGCGAGCCCGATGCCGCTGTTGCCGCCGGTGATCAACGCCGTCTTGTTCGCCAGTCTCATGTCCGCCTCCAGTTGGTTGCATTATTAAACTTCATTGCCTAGCTAGGGCATACGGTTTAATATTGCAACCACACAAGGTCGTGATGGCCCAAATTCCTGGAGACAGCCGGTGAAACGAACCAGCCTTGCAGGCGACAGCTGTCCCGTCGCGCGCGCGCTCGACGTGTTCGGCGACTGGTGGTCGCTCCTGATCATCCGCGACGCCAGCCTCGGCCGGCGCCGCTTCGGCGAATTCCAGGCGAGCCTCGGGCTTGCCAAGAACATCCTTGCCACACGGCTGCGCACGCTGGTCGAGCGCGGCATCCTGAAGACGGTCCCCGCCTCCGACGGCAGCGCCTATCAGGAATATGTCCTGACGCCGAAGGGCCACGGCATCTTTCCGATCCTGGTCGCGCTGCGGCAATGGACCGAGGAATTCGACGAGCATCCGGACGAGATCGCGACCATCCTGATCGACCGCGACAAGGGCAAGCCGGTGAAGAAGCTCGCGCTGTACTCGCAGGACGGACGCGTGCTGGGTGCCGCGGATACGACGCTGAAGCCGCGGCCCGCGCGGAAAGCGGCAAAGCGCGTATCGGCGTAGCGCCATCCTCATCGTCGTCCCGGCGAAGGCCGGGACCCATTACCCCAAATGAGAGTTGTTGCGCACGCTGGGGCCGCGATCCCGTTCATCACCGAATGCGGTGGTTATAGGTCCTGGCTTTCGCCAGGACGACGCGGCGAGAGTTTGGGTGCGCCCCTCACGACAGCTTCCTCCGGCTGCGCGAGCGCAGCTGCTCGTCGGCCTCCAGGCGGGCCATCGCGAACAGGCGGTCGAGGACTTCGAATTCGTGTTGCCGGGCGAGTTTGGCGAGTTCGGTCGCGGCGGCTCCGATCAGGACCAGAGCGTCGTCCGGGCCGCCCTCCCCAGTTGTCTCGTCGCCCGCTGGTCGCCGCCGGCCGGACGCCTTGCGCTTCCGGCCGCCCCCTGTGCTGCTCAAAAGGCCTAATCCGATTCCCACCCTATATATAAAGAGATACGCCCTTTCCGGCCGCAACTCTAGGGCGCATTTTGCAACCCTTGGGATAGAGACTCCACAGCTTGGCCCCGCCCTTCAATATCTGGCGATTTGACAGGGACCGCCCCAGCACCCATGTTCGCCCCGACACTGCGGGCGCGAGTCTAGCGGAATCCGTCTTCAAGTTTTCCCGTAAGCTATTGGAATGACATGAATATCGTCATTGTGGAGTCGCCGGCCAAGGCCAAGACGATCAACAAATATCTGGGGTCCTCCTACGAGGTCCTGGCGTCGTTCGGCCATGTTCGCGACCTCCCGGCCAAGAATGGTTCCGTCGATCCCGACGCCAATTTCCAGATGATCTGGGAGGTCGATGCCAAGGCCGCAAGCCGGCTCAACGACATCGCCAAGGCGCTCAAGGGTGCCGACCGTCTGATCCTCGCAACCGACCCCGATCGCGAGGGCGAGGCGATCTCCTGGCATGTGCTGGAGGTGATGAAGGAGAAGCGCGCGCTGAAGGACCAGAAGGTCGAGCGCGTGGTGTTCAACGCGATCACAAAGCAGGCCGTCTCCGAGGCGATGAAGGCGCCGCGCCAGATCGATGGCGCGCTGGTCGACGCCTATATGGCGCGCCGTGCGCTGGACTATCTGGTCGGCTTCACCCTCTCCCCCGTGCTGTGGCGCAAGCTGCCGGGCGCCCGCTCCGCCGGCCGCGTGCAGTCGGTCGCACTGCGGCTGGTCTGCGACCGCGAGCTCGAGATCGAGAAGTTCGTGCCGAAGGAGTACTGGTCGCTGGTCGCGACGCTGCTGACGCCGCGCGGCGACGCCTTCGAGGCGCGGCTGGTCGGTGCCGACGGCAAGAAGATCGCACGGCTCGACATTGGCTCCGGCGCGGAAGCCGAGGATTTCAAGAAGGCGATCGAGGCCGCGCTGTTCAAGGTCGCGACCGTCGAGGCCAAGCCGGCGCGGCGCAATCCGCAGGCGCCGTTCACCACCTCGACGCTGCAGCAGGAAGCGAGCCGCAAGCTCGGCTTCGCGCCGGCGCACACCATGCGCATCGCGCAGCGGCTCTATGAGGGCATCGACATCGGCGGCGAGACCACCGGCCTCATCACCTATATGCGAACCGACGGCGTGCAGATCGCGCCCGAAGCGATCACACAGGCGCGCAAGGTGATCGGCGAGGACTATGGCAATGCCTACGTGCCGGACGCCCCGCGCCAGTACCAGGCCAAGGCCAAGAACGCGCAGGAAGCGCACGAAGCGATCCGCCCGACCGATCTGTCGCGTCGCCCGGCCACCATCGGCCGAAGGCTCGATGCCGATCAGGCGCGGCTCTATGAATTGATCTGGAAGCGCACCATTGCGAGCCAGATGGAGTCGGCCGAGCTCGAGCGCACCACCGTCGACATCGAGGCCAAGGCCGGCTCACGCGTGCTGGACCTGCGCGCTTCCGGCCAGGTCATCAAGTTCGACGGCTTCCTCGCGCTCTATCAGGAAAGCCGCGACGACGAGGAGGACGAGGATTCGCGCCGCCTGCCCGC
Source organism: Bradyrhizobium sp. Pha-3 (assembly GCF_042258325.1). Lineage (NCBI taxonomy): Bacteria > Pseudomonadati > Pseudomonadota > Alphaproteobacteria > Hyphomicrobiales > Nitrobacteraceae > Bradyrhizobium > Bradyrhizobium sp. Pha-3. The sequence continues at coordinate 5,247,046 of NZ_CP170151.1, forward strand.
GATGAGCGAGGGCGAGGCCGTGAAGCGACAGAGCCTCGCCGTCACCCAGCATTTCACCGAGCCGCCGCCGCGCTTCTCGGAAGCCTCGCTGGTGAAGCGGATGGAAGAGCTCGGCATCGGCCGCCCCTCGACCTACGCCTCGATCCTGCAGGTCCTGAAGGACCGCGGCTATGTCAAGCTCGAGAAGAAGCGGCTGCACGGCGAGGACAAGGGCCGTGTCGTGGTCGCGTTCCTGGAGAACTTCTTCTCGCGCTATGTCGAGTACGACTTCACCGCGGATCTCGAGGAGCAGCTCGATCGCATCTCCAACAACGAGATCGCCTGGCAGCAGGTGCTGCAGGACTTCTGGCGCGGCTTCATCGGCGCGGTCAACGACATCAAGGACCTCCGGGTCGCCGAGGTGCTCGACGCGCTCGACGAGATGCTCGGCCCGCACATCTATCCGCCGCGCGCGGATGGCGGCGACGTCAGGCAATGCCCGACCTGCGGCACCGGCCGGCTCAACCTCAAGGCCGGCAAGTTCGGCGCCTTTGTCGGCTGCTCGAATTATCCGGAATGCCGCTACACAAGACCGCTCGCGGCCGACAGCGCCGAGAGCGCCGACCGCGTGCTCGGCACCGATCCCGACACCGGCTTCGATGTCACGGTGAAGGCCGGCCGCTTCGGCCCCTACATCCAGCTCGGCGAGCAGAAGGATTACGCCGAAGGCGAGAAGCCGAAGCGCGCGGGCATTCCAAAAGGCACCTCGCCGGCCGATGTCGATCTCGAATTGGCGCTGAAGCTGTTGTCGCTGCCGCGCGAGATCGGCAAGCATCCGGAAACCGGGCAGCCGATCACCGCCGGCCTCGGCCGGTTCGGGCCGTTCGTGAAGCACGAGAAGACCTATGCCAGCCTCGAGGCCGGCGACGAGGTGTTCGACATCGGGTTGAACCGCGCCGTCACGCTGATCGCGGAGAAGATTGCCAAGGGCCCGAGCGGTCGACGCTTCGGCGCCGACCCCGGCAAGCCGCTCGGCGATCACCCGACGCTCGGCGCGGTCGCGCTGAAGAACGGCCGCTACGGTGCCTATGTCGCGGCCGGCGGCGTCAACGCGACGATCCCGAGCGACCGCACGCCCGACCAGATCACGCTCGCGGAAGCGATCGCGCTGATCGACGAGCGCGCGGCCAAGGGCGGCGGCAAGAAGGCCAAGAAAGCGAAGGCGGAAAAGCCCGCCAAGGCGAAGAAAGCCAAGTCCGAGGCGACCGAGACTGACGGCGACGCCGAAGCCAAGCCCGCCAAGAAGGCTGCGTCGAAGAAGGCCGCGGCGAAGCCGAAGACGGATGCGACCAGCAAGGCACGCGCGCCGGTCGCCTCCGGTGCCAAGACGTCGCCTGCAAAATCATCGGCATCAGCGAAAGCGCCCGCGAAGAAGAGCGCCGGCAAGGCACGAGGATAAGTGAAACGAAAACCCGACCATGGCTTTCCGGGCCGGGATGCCATCGTCGCCTTCATCCGCGCCAATCCAGGCAAGGTCGGCACCCGCGAGATCGCGCGCGAGTTCGGCCTGAAGAACGCCGACCGCGTCGAGCTGAAGCGGATCCTCCGCGAGCTTGCCGACGACGGCACGATTGCCAAGCGCGGCCGCAAGATCCACGAGCCGGCGGCGCTGCCGCCGACCCTGCTGGCCGACATCACCGGCCGCGACAGCGACGGCGAGCTGATCGCCACGCCCGCCGAGTGGGACTCGGACGAGAACGGTACCGCCCCGAAAATCCGCATCGAGACGCCGCGGCGGCCGAAGCCCGGCACCACCGCCGGCGTCGGCGACCGCGCACTGCTGCGCGTCGAAGTCACGGACGAGCAAGACGGCACGCCCTATCGCGGCCGCGTCATCAAGGTGATCGATCACGGGCGCACCCGGATCCTCGGCATCTTCCGCCGCAATCCCGATGGCGGCGGGCGCCTGATCCCGGTCGACAAGAAGCAGGCCGGCCGCGAGCTCAACATCGCCAAGGCCGACAGCGGCGGCGCCGAGGACGGCGATCTCATCAGCGTCGACCTGATCCGCACCCGCGGCTATGGGCTGGCTTCCGCCCGCGTCAAGGAGCGGCTCGGCTCGATTGCCAGTGAAAAGGCGATCAGCTTGATCGCGATCAACACCCACGACATCCCGCAGGTGTTCTCGTCCTCTGCGCTGCGCGAAGCGGAAGAGGCAAAACCCGCGACCTTGCAGGGCCGTGAGGACTGGCGTGACGTGCCGCTCGTCACCATCGATCCGCCGGATGCCAAGGATCACGACGACGCGGTGCATGCGGAAGTCGATCATGATCCGAACAACAAGGGCGGCTTCATCGTCCATGTCGCGATCGCCGACGTCGCCTACTATGTGCGGCCCGGCTCGGCGCTTGACCGCGACGCGTTGCAGCGCGGCAACTCGGTCTATTTCCCTGATCGCGTCGTGCCGATGCTGCCCGAGCGCATCTCCAACGATCTCTGCTCGCTGGTGCCGGGCGAGCCGCGCGGCGCGCTCGCGGTGCGCATGGTGATCGGCGCCGACGGCCGCAAGCGCTCGCACACCTTCCACCGCGTGCTGATGCGCTCAGCCGCGAAGCTCCATTACGCACAGGCGCAGGCTGCGATCGACGGCAGGCCCGATGACACCACCGGCCCCATCCTCGATCCGATCCTGAAGCCGCTGTGGTCGGTCTACGAGCTGGTCAAGCTTGCACGCAACGAGCGCGACCCGCTCGATCTCGATCTGCCCGAGCGCAAGATCCTGCTGAAAGCCGACGGCACCGTCGATCGCGTGATCGTGCCGCAGCGGCTCGACGCGCACCGGCTGATCGAGGAGTTCATGATCCTCGCCAATGTCGCCGCGGCCGAGATGCTGGAGAAGAAGGCGCTGCCGCTGATCTATCGCGTGCACGACGAGCCGAGCCAGGAAAAGGTGCACAACCTGCAGGAATTCCTGAAGACGCTCGACCTGCCCTTCACCAAGCAGGGCGCGCTGCGTCCCACGCAATTCAACCGCGTGCTGGCGCAGGTTGCCGGCGAGGACTACGAACCGCTGGTCAACGAGGTGGTGCTGCGTTCGCAGGCGCAGGCCGAATACTCCGCCGAGAACTACGGCCATTTCGGCTTGAACCTGCGCCGCTACGCGCACTTCACCTCGCCGATCCGCCGCTATGCCGATCTGATCGTGCATCGCGCGCTGATCCGCGCGCTCGGGCTTGGCGAAGGCGCCTTGCCGACCGATGAGACCGTGGAGACGCTCGCCGAGATCGCCGCGCAGATTTCCGTCACCGAGCGCCGCGCAATGAAGGCGGAGCGCGAGACCACCGACCGGCTGATCGCACATTTCCTTGCCGATAAGGTCGGCGCCTCGTTCCAGGGCCGCATTTCCGGCGTGACGCGATCCGGCCTGTTCGTGAAGCTCGACGACACCGGCGCCGACGGTCTGATCCCGATCCGCACCATCGGCAGCGAATATTTCAACTACGACGAAACCCGCCACGCGCTGATCGGCGTGCGCAGCGGCACCATGTATCGGCTCGGCGACGTCGTCGATGTGCGTCTGGTGGAAGCCGCGCCGATAGCCGGCGCGCTGCGGTTTGAGTTATTATCCGATGGTCAGGCAATTCCGCGCGGCAGAAAACGCGACGGCGTAAGGGCCGAGCGCCGTGCCGCCGGATTTGGCAAGGGACCGAAAGGATCTGGCAAGAAGGCGCACAAGGAGTGGAAATCGCGCAGCAAGAAGGACCGCAAGCCGGCGCAGCAGAAGTCCGGCAAATCGAAGCGAGGCAAGTCATGGAAGTGACGCCGCCGACGGTGGTCTGGACTCGCGAAGCGGCCGAGCCCGAGAAGCGCGACGTGTGGAGCGCGATGAAGCGCGGGTTCCGCTGCCGCTGTCCGCGCTGCGGAAAAGGCAGACTGTTCCGCAAGTTTCTCAAATGCGACGGCCATTGCCCGGTCTGCGACCTCGACTTCACGCCGCATCGCGCCGACGATCTGCCTGCCTACCTCGTCATCGTTATCGTCGGCCATATCGTGGTACCGATGGCGCTGTGGATCGAGACTAATTATTCGCCGCCGGTGTGGCTGCAACTTGCGATCTATCTGCCGTTCACGCTGTTCGCATCGCTGGCTTTGCTGCAGCCGGTGAAGGGAGCCGTGATCGGCTTGCAATGGGCCCTGCGCATGCATGGCTTTGACGAGAATCCCCCTAGCGACATCCCGCCGGTCTAGCTAAACCGGGCCGCAAGAAGAAATGAAAGGGATGAAATGACTGAAGCTGCCGCGCCCGCCGCTGTCGTCCATCAGGGCGAAAAAGAAGCCGACCATCATGCGTATTTCCGGCCGAAGGATGCCGCGACGCTGATCCTGATCGATCGCTCCGGCGCCAAGCCGAAGGTGCTGGTCGGCAAACGCCACGACAAGGTCGTGTTCATGCCCGGCAAGTTCGTTTTCCCCGGCGGCCGCGTCGACAAGGCCGACAATCGCGTGCCGGTCGCAGCGCCGATCACGCCGGAGCTCGAAGCCAATCTGTTGAAGGGCAGCCCGAAGATCACGCCCGGCCGCGCGCGTGCGCTTGCCAACGCCGCGATCCGCGAGGCCTGCGAGGAGACCGGACTCTGCCTCGGCCGCAAGGTCGAGAAATCGCACAAGCTCGACGGGCCCTGGGCTCCGTTCACCGATGCGGGTCTGTTGCCCGATCCGTCCGGTCTGTTCCTGATCGCGCGTGCGATCACCCCGCCCGGCCGCGTCCGCCGCTTCGACACGCGCTTCTTCACCGCCGACGCCTCGACCATCGCGCATCGTGTCGAGGGCGTGGTGCATGCCGATGCCGAGTTGGTCGAGCTGGTCTGGGTCGAGATCGGCTCCGAGCCGCTCGCCGACGCGCATGCCATGACCAAGAACGTGCTCGCCGAGCTCGACCGCCGTCTCGCCACGGGCCCGCTCCGCCACGACGCGCCGGTGCCGTTCTTCCATTTCTACGGCGGCAAGATGCAGAAGGACGTGCTGGGGGCGTAGTATGATCCTCGTCATTCCGAGGCGATGCGCAGCATCGAACCCGGATCCCGAGATTGCGGCGCGAGATTCCGGGTTCATCGCTGCGCGATGCCCCGGAATGACACTGTCGAGAGAGCGGCCAAAAACAAAATAATCTTCCCGATGGCGCGCCGCGAAACGCCTCCCTATCTGTTCCGCTAACGACATCAAGGACGGAACGGGGCAATGGCGAAGCGTCAACTCAAGCTCGGCGCGTTCATGCGGCCGATCAGCATTCACACCGGTGCCTGGCGCTACCCCGGGGCCTGGCCCGACGCCAATTTCAACTTCGACCACATCAAGACGCTGATCCGCAAGCTCGAGGCTGGCAAGTTCGACGCCTTCTTCATGGCCGACCATCTTGCCGTGCTGAACATGCCGATCAACGCGCTCAAACGCAGCCACACCGTGACCTCGTTCGAGCCGTTCACCCTGCTGTCGGCACTCGCCGCCGTGACGGAGAATATCGGCCTGATCGCGACCGGTTCGACCACCTTCGACGAGCCCTATCACGTCGCGCGGCGCTTCGCCTCGCTCGACCACATCTCGGGCGGCCGCGCCGGCTGGAATATCGTCACCACATCCAATCCGGACGCGGCGCTGAATTTCGGCCTCGACGATCACATGGAGCACGCCGAGCGCTACAGGCGCGCCCGCGAGTTCTACGACGTCGTCACCGGCCTGTGGGATTCCTTCGCCGACGATGCGTTCGTGCGCGATGTCGAGTCCGGGCTGTTCGTCGATCCCGACAAGATGCATGTGCTCAATCACAAGGGCAAATATCTCTCGGTCCGTGGGCCGCTGAACATCGCCCGCCCCGTGCAGGGCTGGCCTGTCATCGTGCAGGCCGGCGCTTCCGATGACGGCAGGCAGCTTGCGGCCGAGACCGCGGAAGCCGTGTTCACCGGCGGCGGCAGCCTGGCCGACGGACAGAAGCTCTATGCCGACATCAAGGGCCGCATGGAGAAGATCGGCCGCGATCCCGAGCATCTGAAGATCCTGCCCGGCGCCTTCGTCGTCGTCGGCGACAGCGTTGAGGAAGCCAAGGAGAAGCGCGCACTGCTCGACAGCCGCGTGCATTACGACAGCGCGATCGCCTCACTGTCGGTGATCCTCGGCACCGATGCGTCCGGCTTTGATCCTGACGGACAGTTGCCGCCGATCCCCGAAACCAATGCCAGCAAGAGCGGCCGGCAGCGCCTTGTCGATGTCGCGGCGCGCGACAAGCTCACCGTGCGTCAGCTCGCGCAGCGCGTCGGCGGCTATGGCGGGCTCGCCTTCGTCGGCACGCCGCAGACCATCGCCGACCAGATGGAGGAATGGTTGACCGGCCGGGGCAGCGACGGCTTCAACATCATGTTCCCCTATCTGCCGCAGGGCCTGTTCGAGTTCGTCGATAAGGTGGTGCCGGAACTGCAAAAGCGCGGGATTTTCCGCACAGAGTATGAGGGGCGGACCTTGCGCGAGAATTTGGGCCTGCCGCGGCCGAAAAATCAGTTCTTCGAGGGGTAATAGGCCCGGAATCGGGATGATCTTGACTGAGAAATCCTTGACTTTGGGCTGTTTCTGGCTAGTTTCCCGGCCAAACGCGGGCCGATTTGGCCGGCTCCCGAATTCCCCCGATTTTCGAGGTTTTGCACATGGCCAAGGCGGTCACCATCAAGGTCAAGCTCGTGTCGACGGCCGACACCGGCTTCTATTACGTTGCCAAGAAGAATTCGCGCACCATGACCGACAAGCTGGTCAAGAAGAAGTACGACCCGGTCGCGCGCAAGCACGTCGAGTTCAAGGAAGCCAAGATCAAGTAAGATCGGCTGCTTCCGACGTTTCAAACGGGGCCCTCGCGGCCCCGTTTTTGCTTTCTAGGCTTGCGTCATCCCTCATGATTCCCGGAGCAGTCCCGGGCGCAGGGCTCAGATGATCGCAACCTTGGACGAGGGAAACGTCGGCGGCTACTCGGTCGCTTACGGCCGCGAGGACATCTACTTTCCGGTCTATGTCACGGCAGCCCTCGCCGCGATCTTCCTGACCGCGACCTGGATCACGGGCGCGATCTATTGGCTGGCGCTGGCAGCGGCAGCGGGCGGCTTCACCTATTACAACATCCCCCTGCTGGAGGCTGGTCGTCCGACGATCGGGGCCAACCAGTACGGCATCTTCATCCAGGCCTTCGGGCTGATCCGCTGGCGCGCCATCACGCGCATCGACCTCGTCGAGATCGCTGAGCGCGCGATGACGGTTCACGAGTTGCAGATCGCGCTTAACGGACCGCTCGGCAGCTCGCTGGTGGCCGATTGGCGCAAGCGGCCGGCCTACCGGCTGTTGATGCGCCTGCCGTGGCGCATGGACCATCGTGGCGTGGTCCGCGTCAATCTGGAGCCATTCGACCGGACGCCCGACGAGATCCACCGGACGTTCCTCAGGATGTGGCGTTACTACCGGAGCTAACCCTTGAACGCCTCGTCACGCAGATGCGCGTCTGCGATCTCTGCATCCGGATTGTGTGTGATCGTCATGAACCAAATGAGGCTGAAGAACAGCGACCACGCTGTGTTCCAATAGAACCAGTTCATCGGATCACCTCGAACAGCTTAGATCCGCGCCAGCGGGCGAAGATCGCCAGCTGCGCGGAATGCCGCCAAAGTCTACTGCACGACCTCGCCGTGCAGTGCAAGATCCAACCCTTCGCGCTCGATGTCCCGCGTCACGCGAAGCCCGACGAAGAGATTGATCACGAACAGGATGATCAGGCTCACCACGGCATCATACACGAAAACCGTCGCAACGCCGATGCATTGATTGAGGAACTGCCCGGGATTTCCTTCCAGAACACCTGCCGTTCCACCATACTGCTCGACCGCGAACACCCCGGTCAGCAGCGCCCCGACGATGCCGCCAAGGGCATGGACACCGAAGCAGTCCAGCGCATCATCGTAGCTGAACATGCGCTTCAAGCCGGTGCATCCCCAGTAGCAGCAGACGCCGGCGGCGATGCCGATCGCGAAAGCGCCGACCGGCCCGACGAAGCCGGAGGCCGGCGTGATCGCGACGAGGCCCGCCACGGCACCCGAGCAGATGCCGACCACGGTCGGCTTGCCCTTCAACGCCCATTCGACCAGCATCCAGGTGAAGCCTGCCACAGCCGTTGCGATCTGGGTCACCAGCATGGCCATGCCCGCCTGCATTCCGGCCGTGACGGCGGAGCCGGCATTGAAGCCGAACCAGCCGACCCACAACAGCGAGGCGCCAATGAAGGTCAGCACCATATTGTGCGCCGGCCCCGTCTCGACGCGCTTGCCGAGCATGATGGCGCACATCAGGCCGGCCACGCCGGCATTGATGTGCACAACGGTGCCGCCGGCGAAATCGAGAACCTTGACATACGCAGCGTCGTTGCCGGCCGAGAATATGCCGTCAGGGCCCCAGACCCAGTGCGCGATCGGCGCATAGACGAAGATCGCCCACAGCCCGATGAACCAGAGCATCGCGGAGAACTTCATCCGCTCGGCAAAAGCGCCGGCGATCAGCGCCGGCGTGATGATGGCGAACGTCATCTGGAAGCAGATGTAAACGGACTCGGGGATCGTCGCAGCGAGCGGATTGGGATTGCCGATGCCACCCTTGCCGATGTCGCTCAGGATGTCCTTGAGGAACAGGCGATCGAGTCCGCCGATGAACGGCGTGCCGGCACGAAACGCCAGGCTGTAGGTGAGGACGGCAAACAGGATCGTGACCAGGCAGGTGACCGCGAAACTGGTCATCACGGTGTCGCCGACATTCTTCTTGCGCACCATGCCGCCATAGAACAGTCCGAGCCCCGGGATCGTCATCATCAGGACGAGCGCGACTGACGTGAGCATCCAGGCGGTGTCGCCAGAATTCGGCGTGCACTTCTCGAGAATCTTGCCGCCACAGGCAGGCGGCGCCGCCGCATCCTCGGCCAGCGCAAGATCGCTGAACAGCAGGCAAAGGAACGCCACGCCCAACAAGGCAACCACGATTCTCACGAGCTTCTGGCGCGTGTGTGTCGCAGACTCCATCATCGACCTCCCATCACAAAGGAAATGCTGGCGTTCCGAATGGGCGCGGCGCGTTCGCAGCGTGAGCGCCGAAGGACAGCGCGCGTCCGGCTATCGGGATGTCTCGAAGTGCCGCGGTGCGGGTGGCGGGATGCAGCGAAGTCGCAGCGGCATCAGGCCCGACGCAGGGCACAAGGGCCTCCTGCTCGGCGGCGCGGCAAAGGCCGTGGTGCGCGGATGGCTGGAGAATGACGGCGACTAGCCCCATCGCGGCCAGCCCTTCCCAAAGGTCCCCAGGCCGGAACCTCAGCGAGGGCTTCCGGCACGATTTCCAGCCAAATTGAAACAAGATTCGTGCCACCCTGCGCGCCGTGTAACACTTTGAAAACGCTATCGCTTCGATCCACGGCCGGAGCCGCATCGCGCTCCATTGCACGCTCTTGCGGCAAGTGGCCGGTCAAAAACTAGGCAGCATCTGGCCACTGCCCTCGCAAGGAGCAGCCGCCAGCTTTGCAGGGATTTCTGCTAAGCGGCCTTCAGCAGCGGCGGCTGCGCCGGCCGGATCAGCGCGAAAGCGAGTTGGATGATGCCGCCGGCAAGGCCCAGCGCGACGCCGATGCGCCAGGCCATGGTGTAGGAGCCGAGCGAGTCGTAGATCAGCCCTCCTCCGTAAGCGCCGAGGAAGCTGCCGACCTGGTGGCTCATGAAGGCGAGGCCCTGGATCATCGCCTGCCAGCGCAAGCCGAACATCTCGGCCACCGCGCCCGCGACCAGCGGACCGACGCCCATCCAGAGGAAGCCCATGATCGCGCCGAACAGCAGCGTCGAGCCGGGCGTCGCCGGCAGCATGAAGTACCAGGCGAGCGCCAGCGAGCGCAGGATGTAGATCGCGCCGAGCAGCGCCAGCTTGTTCCAGCGCTGGCCGGCCCAGCCGAAGAACAGCGAGCCCAGCACATTGAAGCCGCCGATCATGCCGAGCGTCTGCGCGCTCAGCATCGGATCGAGCCCGCAGATCGCGAGATACGACGGCAGATGCGTGGTGAGGAAGACGAGCTGCATGCCGCAGACCATGTAGGCACAGGTCATCACCACGAAGGCTGCGTTGCTGAACGCGGTCTTCGCCGCTGTCGCCGCGGTGGCGTTGCCGATGTCGTCGCCAGCGGGCTTCGGCAGCGGAATCCTGTCGACGCGGCCGGCGTACAACGCAGCCGGAATCATGAAGACCGAGAGGATCACGAAGCCGGCAAGTCCGACGCGCCAACCGAAACCCTCATTGAGCATCTGGCCGATCGGCGCCGACAGCAGCGCGCCGAGCGAGCCCGCGGCGGAGACCATGCCGAGCACGGTCGAGCGTACCGTCTCCGGCACCGCGCGCGCCGAGACCGACATTGCGATCGCATTCGCGGTGCAGGCGAGCGAAAGGCCGATCAGGACACCGGCGCCGATCATGATGGCAACGAGCCCATGCGCCGTCGTCATCAGCACGAGGCCCGCGATGTAGGCCAGCGCGCCGACCACCATGATCGGGCGGAAGCCGTAACGCACCGTCATCGCGCCGGCGACCGGCTGCAGAAAGCCCCACGCGAGGTTCTGCACCGCAAGCGCCAGCGTGAAATGGGATATCGAGATGCCGATGTCGTGCGTCAGCGGCTGCATGAAGATGCCGAGGCTCTGCCGCAGTCCCATGCTCAGCGTGAGCATGATGGAGGCGCCGATCAGGATGGGAAGCGTGGGACGCAGGACCTGCAACAGGGGCATTGTTCTTGTTCTCCCATAACAGCACGGCACGCGTGCCATGGCCTGCGATTCACGCATGTTTTGGTTACACAGACCTGTGTACTTAGGCTATACAGGGGGCTGACTGTCAAGCGAAGAGGATCACGGCTGGCGCATGGCTTCCCCGCCTCCCAAACAGACCATGAAGGAGCGGATCCTCGAGACCGCCGACAAGCTCTTCTACCTGCAAGGCATTCGCGCCATCGGCGTCGACACCATCGCGGCCGAGATCGGCATCAGCAAGCGCACGCTCTACAACCACTTCCCGTCGAAGGACGCGCTGATAGAAGCCTATCTGCAACGCCGCTTCGTGCAGCCGCGTCCCTCCGACAAGCCGCCGGCCGAGCAGATTCTCGCAACCTTCGATTCGCTGGAGCGGCGCTTCTCGGCGAAGGATTTTCGCGGCTGCCCGTTCGTGAACGCGGTGGCCGAGCTCGGGCCGGAGGACGAGGATCGCACCTTCAGGAACATCGCAATCGCCTTCAAGGAAAGCCGCCGGCTCTGGTTTCGCGATCTGCTGCGACAGCTCGGCGTCGCCGATGCCGAGGGACTTGCGACCCAGCTCACGCTGCTGGTCGATGGCTCGATCGCGCAGGATCTGGTGCGCGACGATCCGGCGATGGCGCGCGCGGCCAAGGAAGCCGCGCGCGTGTTGCTGGCAAATGCAGGCGTCAAGGTCGGCAGCCCCGCCCCCGCCGGCAAGAAACGCGCCGGATAAATCCGGTTGCGTGCGGAAGTCAGGTTTGGTTGTTAACACCGACCACAGGCCACGGCATTCCCGGCTGGATATTCCGTCCGGCGAGATTGGCAGCGACCGCGCGAAGACCTGCTACTTAGAAGACTTGCGGCACAACAGGGGAACGACCATGGAAGATCTGAAGGTGACGGCCACCGGCTATGATTTCGCGCCGGCGCGCGCGGCCATGCAGCGCTATATCGACAACGATCTCCTGTCCGGCATCTCCTGGACGGTTCTGGTCGGGCGCGACATCGCTGACACGGGATGCGTCGGATGGGCCGACAAGGAAGCGCAGATTCCGCTGCGCACCGATCACATCTTCCGCGTCTTCTCCAACACCAAGCTGATCACCTCCTGCGCGGCGCTGCTGCTGGTCGAGGAAGGCCGCTTCCGGCTCGACGATCCGATCGAGACCTTCATCCCGCAACTCAGAAACCGGAAGGTGCTGCGGCCGGGCGCGACGTCGATCGACGACACCGAGCCGGCGCAGCGGTCGATCACCATTCGCCATCTGCTGAGTCACTCGGCCGGCCTCAGCTACGGCCTGTTCGATCCGGGCACACCGATTTTCAAGGCCTACAACGAGCGCAAGATCCTCAATCCGATGACGACGCTCGCCGACATGGTCGACGGTCTGTCCGATCTGCCGCTGGTGTTCCATCCCGGCTCGTCATGGGAATATTCCGTTGCCATCGACGTGGTCGCACGGCTGGTCGAGGTGGTGAGCGGCCAGCCGTTCGACAAGTTCATCAAGGCGCGCATCCTCGATCCGCTCGGCATGGTCGACACCGGCTTCCATGTTCCGGAGAAGGATCACAACCGGCTCGTCGCCTATTACGCCGGCGCCGATCTGATGGACCCGATGAAGCCCGGGCTGACGCGCACCGACAACGCGCCCTATCCTGGCGCCTATCTGCGCCCGGTGCCGCGCTTCAATGGCGGCGGCGGCCTCGTCTCGACGCTGCACGACATGGTCGCGCTGATCCGCAGCCTGCTGCCCGGCGGACCGACGCTGCTGAAGCCGGAGACGATCGCGCAGGCGATGACCAACCAGCTCACACCGGGCCAATGGATCCGCTTCGCGATGATGGGCGAGCAACCCGGCAAGACCTATGGTCTTACCGGCGGACTGATCCTCAACCCCTCCCCGATCGATCATCCCGACGCCGCCGGCGAACTCTATTGGGGCGGCGTCGCAGGCACGCAGTGGTGGATTTCGCCCAAAACGGGCATCGCCGGCGTGATGATGGCGCAGCGCCAGATGGCGTTCGTCCATCCGTTCTCGTTCGAGTTCAAGCGGATGGCCTATGACGCGGTGAGACGCGGCCGCTAAGGGCACTTCGTAGCCCGGATGGAGCGCAGCGAAATCCGGGAAGCTGGTGCAAGCGGCGCGATACCCCGGATTGCGCTTCGCTGCATCCGGGCTACGAGATCGCGCTACGCTGCCGCAGACACCACGCGGTTGCGGCCGTCGTGCTTGGCGCGATAGAGCGCGGTGTCGGCGCGCTTGAGCACATCGGTGACCTGCTCGCCCTTGCGCTCCAGCGTGGTGAGACCGATCGAGATCGTGACTGTGATCCGCTTGCCGCCCTTGTCGACGGTGAAGGGCTCGCCCGCGATCGAGCGGCGCAGCCGCTCGGCGACCATGCCGGCGACGTGCAGGTCGGTCTCGGGCATCACGATGACGAACTCCTCGCCACCGTAGCGGCAGGCGAGATCAATGCCGCGGATCGACTTGCGGATGCGGACGGCGAATTCGCGCAGCACGTCGTCGCCGGCATCGTGGCCGTAGGTGTCGTTGATCGCCTTGAAGTAGTCGATGTCGAGGATCATCAGCGCCAGCGGCTTGCCGCGGATCGAGGCCTGCTCCGCCAGCGTCGCGAGGTGGCTTTCCATGTAGCGCCGGTTGTTGAGACCGGTCAGCGCATCCGTGATCGCCATCTCGATCGAGTTCTGCACATTGTCGCGCAGATGATCGGTGTAGCGGCGGCGGCGGATCTGCGTGCGCGCCCGCGCCAACAGTTCGTTCTTGTCGACCGGACGCAGCAGGTAGTCGTTGACGCCGATCTCGAGCCCGCGCATCAGCCGCGTGTTGTTGTCGGCATCCGAGATGGCGAGGATCGGGACCTGGCGCGTGCGCTCCAGCGAGCGGGCCTGGCTGCACAGCCGCAGACCGTCGTAATTGTCGAGGCTGAGCGACACGATCAGCAAGTCGTAATTGCCCTCGGCGGCGTGGAACAAGGCTTCCGACGGATTGATCTCGACGTCGACGTTGTGTTCGGCGGAGAGGATCGGCGCCAGCTTCTCGTAGGACGACGGCCGGTCGTCGACGAGGAGAATGCGGCCGCCGGTTCCCTTGTCGGCGATCGCGCTGCGCTCGGGCGCCTGCATGCCGATCTCGAGCGAGGTGATGGCGCGCATGCGCAATTCGTCGGTCATCATTTTCAGCCGCGTCAGCGAGCGCACGCGCGCGATCAGCACGACGTCGGACACCGGCTTGGTCAGGAAGTCATCGGCGCCGGCTTCAAGGCCGCGCACGCGATCGGCCGGGCTGTCGAGCGCGGTGACGATGACGACCGGAATGAAATGGGTCGCCGGATTCGACTTCAGCCGGCGGCAGACCTCGAAGCCGTCCATGTCGGGCATCATGACGTCGAGCAGGATGATGTCGCATTCGGCGCGTGCGCAAATTTCCAGTGCCTCAGTCCCGTTGGAGGCAGTCAGCACATCGAAATATTCGGCTGACAGACGGGCTTCCAACAACTTGACGTTCGCCGGAACGTCATCGACCACGAGGATACGCGCGGACATTGCACCACAACTCCCCTATCCGATAAAGCGTCGGACAGTCTCAATAAATTTGCCGACCGAGATCGGCTTGGACAAATAGGCTTCGCAGCCGCCCTCGCGGATGCGTTCTTCGTCGCCCTTCATGGCGAAGGCGGTGACCGCGACCACCGGAATCGCGCGCAGATCGGGATCGTCCTTGATCCAGCGCGTGACCTCCAGGCCGGAAACCTGGGGTAGCTGGATGTCCATCAGGATGAGGTCGGGGCGCAGCTTGCGGACGAGGTCGAGCGCTTCGAAGCCATTGCTGGTGCCCGAAGTCTGATAGCCGTGCGCTTCCAACAGATCGCGAAAGAGCTTCATGTTGAGCTCGTTGTCCTCCACGATCAGGACGGTTTTGGCCATCCCGTCCCTCCCAAACCCAGGAGACGGGCCCGGCTGCGGTACCTCACGCACCGCGCTCGGGGCGCGTCGAAAATGTGAATTCAAACTAGCGCCAGAATCGCTCTAACCCGTTAACCCGAAGTCCAACTTCCGCAGCGTGGTTTCCGTTGCTTGAACACATGCGGAAGACTCGGGCATGATGGGCCTCTCAATAGAGACCATAAGTTAACGGAAAGGCAAACCGGCGCGTTGAAAAAGCCTGTTCACAACCCCCGGGAAGTTGCTGAAATCGTTGCGATTCAGGCGCTCGGCTTCATTGCCGGCGATCCCGAGCGGCTGGGCTTGTTCCTGGCCGAAACCGGAATCGGTCCAGAGACGCTGCGGAACGCCGCGTCCGATCCTCAATTTCTTGCGAGCGTGCTCGATTTCGTGATGCGCGACGACGCCACCGTGAAGGCGTTTGCCAAGGCCTCGGAACTGCACCCGACCAATATCGCCGCCGCCCATCAGGCGCTGGGCGACCCGAAATGGGAGCGCGACGTGCCGTGACGACGGCAGCGGCAGCTTCCGACGGCCCCCTCAGTTTCTGCCGAGACTGCCTCGGCGACCTCGATATCAAGGTGAAGCGATGCAGCCATTGCGGCTCGCCGCGGCTGGTGCGTCATCGCGCCCTGCCCGCGCTGGCGCTGGCGCACATCGACTGCGACGCGTTCTATGCCACCGTCGAGAAGCGCGACAATCCCGAGATCGCCGACCGCCCGGTCATCATCGGCGGCGGCAAGCGCGGCGTCGTGTCGGCCGCCTGTTACATCGCCCGCACCTATGGCGTCCGCTCGGCGATGCCGATGTTCAAGGCGCTGGAACTCTGCCCGGATGCGACCGTGATCCCGCCGGACATGGCGAAGTATGTCCGGGTCGGGCGCGAGGTGCGGCAGGCGATGCAGGCGCTGACGCCGCTGGTCGAGCCGCTGTCGATCGACGAAGCCTTCCTCGATCTCGCCGGCACGCAGCGCGTCCACGGCATGATCCCGGCCAAGGTGCTCGCCAAATTCGCCCGCGATGTCGAGCGCGACATCGGCATCACGGTGTCGGTCGGGCTGTCCTGCAACAAGTTCCTCGCCAAGATCGCTTCCGACCTCGACAAGCCGAGGGGCTTTGCCGCGCTCGACCAGGACGAGGCGCGCGAGATGCTGGCGAGCAAGCCGGTCGGGTTTATCTACGGCGTTGGCCCTGCGACCCAGGAGAAGCTGGTGCAGCGCGGTTTCCGCGTCATCGCCGACCTGCAGCGCGCCGACGAGAACGAATTGATGAAGCAGTTCGCGAGCGAAGGCCGTAGGCTGTGGCGGCTGGCGCGCGGCATCGACGACCGGAGCGTGGTGGCCGATCGCGGCGCCAAGACGATCTCGAGCGAGACGACCTTCGAGACCGACATCCGCGACTTCGCAACGCTGGAGAAACTGCTCTGGAAACTGTCCGAGAAGGTCTCGGCGCGGCTGAAGACCAGCGAACTCTCAGGCTGCACCATCACGCTGAAGCTGAAGACCGCGGACTTCCGCCAGCGTACCCGTTCGCAATCGATCCAGACCCCGACCCAGCTTGCCGCCAAGATCTTTGCGGTGTCGCGCGAGATGCTCGCGAAGGAAATTGACGGCACCGCCTTCCGCCTGATGGGCACCGGCGTCAGCGCGCTGCGCCCGGGCGCGCAGGCCAACGATTCCGACATGCTCGACCGCCGCTCGGCGCACGCCGAACGCGCGATGGACAATCTGCGCAGGAAATTCGGCAATGCCGCCGTGATCAGGGGCATTGCCTATGAGGGGCAGCAGAAGAGCGCGGAGGAGTAACCGGTCGTCATGGCCGGGCTTGACCCGGCCATCCATCAACGAGGACTCTTTGAAAAGCGATGGATGCGCGGGTCGAGCCCGCGCATGACGACTGCGCAGCCCTTCAATCCGCGACCGCAACCGCCTCGATCTCAATCAGCCATTCCGGCGCCGCGAGCGCGGTGACGCCGACCAGCGTAGAGGCCGGCGGCTCCATGCCCTCAAAGAATGCCGAGCGTGCCTTGCCGATGATGGGACGGAGCTCCGGCTTGTAGCCGACGACGAAGGTCGTGATCTTCACGATATTGGAATAGCTGGCCCCGGCGGCCTTCAGCGCCATGCCGAGGTTCTGCATCACCTGCGTCGTCTGCGCCGCAAGATCGCCGGCGCCGACCACGCGGCCCTCCTCGTCGACGGAGACCTGTCCCGAAATGTAGATCGTGCGCGCGCCGGAGGCGACGACGACGTGGGAGTAAGCCGGATTGTGATGCAGGCCGCTGGGGCGAAGATGGTCGAGCTCGCTCATGAGGTGCCTCCCTGACACGCGTGTTTAGGGAAGCGTACTCGTGTCGGACGGTTCAGGCCAGTGCGGTGTCGTGGAGTGCTCGGGCTTGCTCCGCCGTCGTCCCGGCGAAAGCCGGGACCCATAACCACCGAAGGTGATTGTTGCGCGACGTTGGGGCCACAGCCCCTTTAACAATTCAACCCTGTGGTTATGGGTCCCGGGTCGCGCTTCGCTTGCCCGGGACGACGCTGAGTGGGTGGCGATAGCCAGCCCTCACTTGCAGGGCTTGGAATCCCTGACGTCGAACTTGTCCAGCGCGCCCGAGATCACGAAATCGTTGTAGTCGAGTACCAGCGCACGGGAGACGCCGTTCTCGTAAAGCTCGAACGACATTGCGTAGACCGGCGTCTGCTCGCCGTCCTTCGCCCGCGCGTCGCTGTCGTAATAGCTCACCGTCACCGGCCAGCGCGTCATGGCCTTCATCGCATTGCTCGCCGTCGACGGATCGGGCGATGACGGCGCGCGATCGCCCGCGATCGGCCGCCCGATCACGGTCAGCGTGTTGTAGATCTTCTCGCCGTTGTCGGAGCCGTCATAGACGGTCTGCTCGAGCACCGACTTGCCGTCGCGGGCGGCAGCGATGATGTGCTGGATCTGCTCGGTCGGGAACACGATCTTGCCGTCGATATTGAACGTCTTTTTCACCGGCTGGGTCAGCTTCACGGTGATATGATCGCCGACCCGCTCGGCGATGCCGTCGACCGGCGACGATTCGCTGTCGTTCATCCGCGTGTCGATCTTGAAGCGGTAGCTTTTGCCCGACGCGTCCTCCCAGGACGTGGAGCGAAGATCGGACAGCGTCACCTTGCCCTCGCCGCTGTCGAGCTCGGACACCTGGCGGAATTCGGAGGTATAGCCTTCGCAGGAGTTGCCGGAGAAATTGTAGAGGATGCGCCCGCGCGCATCGCTGACCGAGTTGGAGCCGCGCGACTTCACCAGGCTGAGGTCATAGAGCGCCTGATGCGCGAGAAACGGCCCGCTGGCCGCCGCCGCGGCGGCCCCCTGAACCAGGCCGGATCCTGCGGCAACGGCGATCGCAAACACCAGGGCACGCGACGGAGTCCGGAACGGCAGGGTCATGTGGTTTCCTCGAGGAGGGCAGGGATTCGCCACAATAGTGACGGTGGTATTGCGCCGCAACTGGGGCAAGTCTGACAAAATGGCAATGTACGCAGCGAAAATGCCGTCATTTTCAGCAGCTTTCCGTGCGATTCGGCACCTCATGGCCGCGTTGTCCTCACCTTACCGTCGCTTGCAACCGGCGGCACGATGCGCGAAACAATCGAAGCAAACTTGGCCCTGACCGCGTTTCAGGCTTCGTGCAATCCAATTGGGGGACCAAAAAATGGCGGGTACCGTCGAACAAAAACTGGCGTCACAGGGCATCACACTTCCGGAGCCGACCTCCCCGGTCGCAAACTATGTCCCCTTCGTCCGCAGCGGAAACCTGCTGTTCGTGTCGGGCCAGGTCTGCTTCAACGCCGAGGGCAAGCTGATCGCCAAGGGCAAGCTCGGCGCCGGCGTCACGCTCGAACAGGGCGCCGCTGCCGCGCGCGGCTGCGCAATCAACCTGCTGGCCCAGATCAAGGCCGCGCTCGGCGACCTCGATAAGGTCGTGCGCGTGGTGCGGCTCGGCGGCTTCATCAATTCGGCGCCCGACTTCTTCGACGGGCCGAAGGTACTGAACGGCGCTTCCGACCTGATGGTCGAAGCATTCGGCGACAAGGGCCGCCACGCCCGCACCACCGTCGGCGTCGCCTCGCTGCCCGCGGACGCCGCGGTCGAAGTCGAAGGCGTGTTCGAAGTCGCCTGATCGATGCGCGCTCCTGATTGGCTGACGAAACGGCCGGTCGCCCATCGCGGCCTGCATGATGCCGCGCGCGGTATCATCGAGAACATGCCGGCCGCGGCCACCGCCGCGGTCGCCGGCAACTTTGCCATCGAGTGCGATATCCAGCTCACCGCCGACGGCGAGGCCATGGTGCATCACGACGATGCGCTCGGCCGCCTCACCGAGGGGGCGGGCCTGCTGGCGACCAGGACGGCGGCCGAGCTGAAGACCGTCAAGTTCAAGGACACCGCCGAGCAGATGATGACGCTCGGCGATCTCTGCGCGCTGGTCGCCGGCCGCGTGCCGCTGGTGGTCGAGGTGAAGAGCCATTTCGACGGCGACCGCAGACTGGTGCGGCGGATGGCCGAGGTACTGGCGTCCTATTCCGGCCCGGTGGTCGGCATGTCCTTCGATCCCGACCAGGTGCTGGCGCTGCGCGAGATCATGCCGAACCTGCCGCGCGGCATCACCGCCCAGCGCACCTATGACGACGGCCATTGGGACAAGCTGACGCCGGCGCAGCGCGACAGCATGCTTTACCTGCGGCACGGCTTTACGACCGAGCCGCATTTCGTCGCCTATTGGGTCAACCAGTTGCCGGCACCGGAGCCGTGGATCGCCCGCAATGTGTTCGGCTGTCCGCTGCTGGCCTGGACCGTGCGGACCGCGGAACAGCGCGAACGCGCGGCGCGCTACGCCGACCAGATGATTTTCGAGGGGTTTGTACCGGGAACCTGACATGTCCGCGACATGCCCCTGCAGTCTTGAACTCGTCGCTGCGACGCACGATGTTGGCGAAGGTTGGTCGTCATCGGCGATGGCGGAATGCGGGGCATGATCCGGAAGTGGGGCCAGCTGTTCCGGAAAGATCATGCTCAAACGAGGCACCGGTCTTCATTCTCGATGGCGTCTTCTGAAATCACCCTAGAGGCTGTAGCTGACATCGGCGGCATTCCGGCCGCCGAATGGGACGCCTGCGCCAATCCCAAGGCGGACGCGGACAGCATCCATCACCTCGACACGCTGGCCTCGCCCGGTTCCGCAAACGATTGCCAGACCGCCGCAAGTTCGAGCTATAACCCGTTCGTTTCCCACGCCTTTTTCGCCGCCGCGGAAGCCTCCAATTCGGCCTGCCCGCGGACCGGCTGGGGCCCGCGGCATCTGATCGCCAAACTCGACGGCCGGATCGTCGGCGTTGTGCCCTGCTATCTGAAATCGCACTCGCAGGGCGAATACGTGTTCGATCGCGGCTGGGCCGAGGCCTATCACCGCGCCGGCGGCAGCTATTACCCGAAGCTTCAGGTGTCCGTCCCCTTCACGCCCGCGACCGGGCCGCGGCTGTTGATCCGCGACGGCGTCGACCGCGAGGTGATCGGCTCGGCGCTGGCGCGCGGCCTGCGGGCACTCTGCAACGCCACCGAGGCCTCCTCCGTGCATGTGACGTTCGCCCGCGAGGACGAGGCCAGGTTCCTCGGCGCACACGGTTTCCTGCAGCGGACCGACCAGCAGTTTCACTGGCACAATGAGGGCTACAAGACCTTCGACGACTTTCTCGGCTCGCTGAACTCGCGCCACCGCAAGGGCATCAAGCGCGAGCGCCGCGAGGCGGTTTCCGCCGGGATCACCATCCACTGGCTGACCGGCGCCGACATCACCGAGGACGCCTGGGATGCGTTCTTCGAGTTCTACATGGAGACCGGCTCGCGCAAATGGGGCCGGCCGTATCTGACCCGAGAATTCTTCTCGCTGATCGGCGAGACCATGAGCCGGGACGTGCTGCTGGTGATGGCCAAGCGCAACGGCCGCTGGATCGCGGGTGCGATCAACTTTATCGGCTCGGACACGCTGTTCGGCCGCAACTGGGGCGCGATCGAGCACCACCCGTTCCTGCATTTCGAGGTCTGCTACTACCAAGCGATCGATTTCGCGGTTCAGCGCGGGCTCAAGGTGGTCGAGGCCGGCGCGCAGGGCGAGCACAAGCTGGCGCGCGGCTACCTGCCGCAGACCACCTATTCGGCGCATTTCATCGCCGATCCCGGACTGCGCCGGGCGATCGCCGATTACCTCAGGCGCGAGCGCGATTATGTCGCCGAGGTCGGCCGTGAGCTCGCCGAGGCCGGCCCGTTCCGCAAGACGGTCGACGACGACGCTTGACGTCTCCGCCGCCACCTAGGCAATAAAGCAGCATCATCGAGGAGCCGCCACCATGCCCGCCGCCTACGACAGCAATAACATTTTCGCAAAGATCCTGCGCGGCGAGCTGCCCTGCTACAAGGTCTATGAAGACGAGCACGTCTTCGCCTTCCTCGACATCATGCCGCGCTCGCCGGGGCATACGCTCGTCATTCCGAAGGCCCCTGCCCGCAACATCCTCGACATCAAGCCCGACGACTATGCGCACGTCGCGCGCGCCTCGCACAAGATCGCCGCCGCCGCGATGAAGGCATTCGAGGCCGACGGCATCACCGTGCAGCAATTCAACGAGCCAGCCGGTGGCCAGGTCGTGTTCCACCTGCACATGCACGTCATGCCGCGCAAGGACGGCGTCGCGCTGCTGCCGCCTGCGAGCCACAAGGAAGATGCCAAGGTGCTAGAGGCAAGCGCGGCAAAGCTGAGCGCAGCGTTGAAGTAATCCCACCGCTGTCATTCCGGGGCGCGCGGAGCGCGAACCCGGAATCTCGAGATTCCGGGTTCGATGCTTCGCATCGCCCCGGAATGACCGGTTGAGAGATTCTACTCCGTCTCGAAGTCCCCGGCCTGCGGCGGGGCGAGCGGGGTGAACTCGCAACGGTCGGGCTTGACGTCGATCAGCGGCGTCTCGTCGAGGCAGTCGAGGCCGCGCACCAGGATGACGTTGCCCTCGACGCCGACCAGCTTGACGATCGCGGTGCCGATCGGATTGGGGCGCACCGGCGAGCGCAGCGAAAAGGTGCCGCGGGTGCTGCCGTTGTTCTTCGGGCTTTGCAGCACGATGTCGCGGCGCGACTGGTGCAGCCAGTACAGCACCTCGAGATTTGAATAGAAATCGACGCCCTTGATCGCGGCGACCCAGGGCTCGAAAATCTCGAGCCGGCACACCGGGCCGTCGTGCCGCCCCTGCCGCGGCGTCGCCAGCCGCGAGGTCCAGGGCGTGCGGATGCGGCCGATGAAGACGAGCCCGGCATCGCGCGCCGTCGGCATGTCGACGGCGACCTCGCCCTGGCGCAGTTCCATTTCACGTACCATGTGTCAATCCAGCGATATGTTCAGCGCCTTGACCACGCCCGCCCACCGCGCGCGATCGGTATTCACGAACTTGTCGATCTCGGCCTGGCTCTTCGCGCGCAGCGGCGGGAAGCCGATCTTGAGCAGCGAAGCGCGGAACGCTTCGTCGTTCAAGGCCCGGTCGAGGCTAGCCTTGATCTTGTCGGCGACGTCGTCAGGCACTTTCGACGGCGCTGCGATACCATACCAGACGCTGACCGCATAATCGGGATAGCCGCTCTCGGCGATCGTCGGCAGATCGGGCAAATCGGGGATGCGCTCGGTCGAGCTGACGCCGAGCGGCCGCAGCATGCCCGATTTGACCGGCGGCAGCGCGGTGCCGAGCGTGTCGAACATCAGCTGGATGTTGCCGGACAGCAGATCGGTCAGCGCGGGTCCTGCGCCCTTGTACGGCACGTGGGTCATCTCGACGCCGGCCATCTGCTTGAACATCTCGCCGGCGAGATGAACCGTGCCGCCGGTGCCCGCCGATCCGAAATTGAGTTTTCCGGGATTCTTCTTCGCGTAAGCGACGAACTCGGCAATCGTCCTCGCCGGCACCGACGGGTGCACCTCCATGATCATCGGCGCGTCCGTGATGACGGACAGCAGGCGAAAATCCCTGGCCGGATCGTAGGGCAGCTTCTTGTAGAGCATCGGATTGAGCACGAAGATCGAGGCCGCCGTCACGAACAGCGTGTAGCCGTCGGGATCGGAGCGCGCCACCGCCTCGGCGCCGATCGCGCCCTGCGCGCCGGCCTTGTTCTCGACCACGACCACCTGTTTGAGATCGCGCCCGAGATATTCGCCGACGATGCGGCCGAGCACGTCGGTCGGCCCGCCCGCGGCATAGGGCACCACGAGCTTGATCGGCCGCGTCGGATAATCCCCGGTGCGCGCCGGCAGCGTCGCCGCCAGCAATGCCGTCAGAGCAACAATGAATAGCGATGATGCGCGCCGCTGCATGCCGTTTCCCTGTTGTCTTGTTCTTGGGGAGCGAGAGTAGCGGATAATGCGGACGCCGCAATCAGCCGAGCCAGTATTTGCCTGCGATCATGACGATCTCGCCCGCGATCACGCCGGCGAAGATCGATTTCCTCGCCAGCATGAACACGACAAAGCCCGCGGCGACGGCGCCGTAGCGCAGCCAGTCCGGCACGCTGGCGAGCGCGCCCGGCGGCTGCACCACGATCTGCGCGATGATACCGGCGAGGATCGCGGTGGCGACCGCCCTCACCCAGACCAAGAGCTCGGAGTTCTCGTCGATGCCGCCGCCGAACCACAGGCCGAGCATGCGCCAGATCTGGTTGGGGATGACGCCCGCGACGAACAGGATCGCGAGCGCGTGCCAGTCGCCGATGAAACCGCTCATGCGCGCGCCCCGACGATGCCTGCCCTCGCCCGGTGCACGGCATAGGCAATGGTGCCCGCGACGACCCCGCTGACCAGGATGTCGACGCCGCTGTTCAGCATCGCCGCCAGCGGGAACAGCAATAGGCCAAGCACCAGCGCGATGACATCGGCGAGCTCGCGGCAATTGCGTGCGGTCGAGAACAGGAAGGCGAGCGGCGTCAGCATCAGCATGCCGGCGGCGAACAGCGGCGTGAGGTTGGCCGCGAGCATGTAGCCGATCGTGTTGGCGATCAGGCAGACGGTGACCAGCCCGCAGCCGAGCCCGTGGATAAAGGCGATCCGCCGGTTGCGCGGCACCTGCGGCAGGAAGCGGAAGCATTCGACCCACAGCGTCACGGCGGTGAGATGCGCCACCAGGATCAGATGCCGCCGCTTGGTCTGTTCGGTGCGCATCATCGGCAACACCGAGACCACCATCGGGAACAGGCGGATCGCGCTGACGGTGACCGCGATCGCCGATTGCAGCACGGTGGCGCCGGAGCCGAGTGTCGTGATCACGATGATCTGCGCAGGGCCAGCCCAGACGAACGCCGTGCTCGCCAGCGTCCAGCCCAGCGAGAAGCCGGAATCATGCGCCAGCGCGCCGATGCCGAGATAGGTCGCAAACAGCACCAGGGTCAGCACGGTCGCGCCGATCGACCGCGCGCCCCATAGGAAGGCGCGGAACGAGGTGTGCCATTGCGGAGAATCGAGCGGAGGAAGCGCCACGGGGAACCGGATGGTTTTGCAATCGCGGCGGCTTAGGGCGCTGACAACGCAGGGTCAAGCAAGAGACGGCACAGGTCCGGTATGCGCCTCGGTAGCCCGGATGAAGCGCCAGCGAAATCCGGGGCCGCTTTTGCAACCGGCGAGAGCTGTCCCGGATTGCGCTTCGCTTCATCCGGGCTACGGGATCAAAGCAATCACGCCCTGTTCTTCAGCACGAAACACGCCCCGCCCGCCTTGCGAATGCGGTTGCATAGGCCGTCGGCCTCGGGGCGCGTGTCGGCGCCGATGCGCACCTGGTAAAAGGTCGCGCTGCCGCGGGTGCGCAGCCGCGAAGAAAGCAGGCTCGGATCCTGATCGCCGATCACGTTCGACAGCCGCTTGATGGCGCGGTCATACATCGCGAGCGCCTTGTCGCGGCTGAAGCCGGCGGCGAGCTGGACGCCCCACACCTTGGCCGCCGACAGCGTGATGTGCTGCTCGAGCCCTGCGACGAACGGGTTGGGCGCGCGCTTCAGCAACGCCGTCAGCTCGCGGCAGCTCTTGGTCGGCGCGCGCTGTGGCATCTTGCCGTTGCGCCCGGCGGCGGCCCAGTCATCGACGCTAGAGCCGGTGATCGCGGAGACGTAATTGCGCGTCTCCTGCGGCACGTATCCGGAGCCGGCGAGCCAGTCCTGGATCCGGCGCGGGCCAGCATTGTAGGCCGCCGCCGCGAGGCCGAGATTGCCGAACTGGTTGCGCAGCTCACTGAGGAATTCGGCCGACTTCGGCAGCGCCTGCACCGGATTGAATGGATCGAGCAGCCCGCGCTCGTTCGCGGTGCCCGGCATGAATTGCGCGATGCCCTGCGCGCGCTGGCCGTTGCGGGTCATCGGACCAACCGCATCGGCCTGGAAGCGGCTCTCCTGCCAGATCACGCGCGCGAAGAATTCGAGCGGCAGATCGTTGGCCCGCGCCGCCGACTCGATCATCAGGCACATCGCCTCGCGGGTATCGCTCTCGCGCGCGTCATCCGCGGGCTTGTCAGTTGCCGCCGCGGGCGTATCCGCCGGGGGCGCGGCAGGTTTCTCGGCCGATGGCGCGGCCTGCTCTCCCGGCGGTGGCGCAGGCGGCTCCCCCGGCGCGGCCGCAGGCTTCTCAGCGGGCTTGTCCGGGGGCGGCGCTGCCGGCTGCTCGGCGCCTGGCGGCGGCGCCGGAGCCGCGGCTGGAACGTCCTCCGCGCCGACCCCGGCCGGCGGCACCAGCAGCACAAGCATGACCAATGCGGCGCAACGACCGGTTCGCATGGCAATTCTGTTCCCGTGCGGGCGCGGCTTGACACCGCAAGCTCGTGGTCTAGCTATGGACTGAAATGATGGCGCGCAAAAGGGAGCGCAAAATGGCCGCAGCATCCGACGATCAACTCGGCTTTGCCCCCGATGACGACGCCCCGATCGGCTATATGAAGCGAACCCGCGATTATTACGCGGCGATCGGCTACACCACCCCCTACCGCTGGGCGCATTACACCTCCGCCCCGTTCCAGCCCCTGAAGAAGCCGCTGAACCAGTCCCGGGTCGCCATCATCACGACCGCGGCGCCGTTCGATCCGGCACGGGGCGACCAGGGTCCCGGCGCGAAATACAACGGCGGGGCCAAGTTCTATGCGGTCTATGACGGCGACACGTCAAAGCAGCACGATCTGCGGATTTCGCACATCGCCTATGACCGCACCCACACCACGGCGACCGACAACGGCACCTGGTTCCCGCTGGCACAGCTGAAGCGCCTCGCCGCGGCCGGCACGATCGGCGACGTCGCGCCGCGCTTCTTCGGCGCCCCGACCAACCGCAGCCACCGCGTCACCATCGAGACCGACGCGCCCGAAATCCTCAAGCGTTGCCGTGACGACAAGGTCGACGCCGCGGTGCTGGTGCCGAACTGCCCGGTCTGCCACCAGACCGTCAGCCTGGTGGCGCGGCATCTCGAGGCCAACGGGATTTCCACGGTCGTGATGGGCTGCGCCAAGGATATCGTCGAGCATGCCGCGGTGCCGCGTTTCCTGTTCTCCGATTTCCCGCTCGGCAATTCCGCCGGCAAGCCGCAGGACGTCGCCTCGCAGGCGTTCACGCTGGAGCTGGCGCTGCGCGTGCTTGAGCAGGCGCCCGGTCCGCAGACCACCGTGCAGTCACCGCTGCGCTGGAGCGAGGATGCTTCCTGGAAGCGCGACTACAGCAACGCCGATGCGCTCAGCGCCGAGGAGCTGGCCCGCCTGCGCCGCGAGTTCGACGCGCAGAAGGAAGTCGCCAAGGGCCTGCGCGAGCGCGTGGCGTAAGGCTCGGCGCTAGACACGAGCACTTAGCCAACTCAAAGCGTCGTCGCTCGGCTCGACCGGGCGATCCGGTATTCCAGAGACACCAGTCAGTCACGGAGAAGCCGCGGCGTGCTGGCATGGCGCAAACAAGCCCGGCCATGACGGAGCAATGTTGAGGCGAGCTCTCAGGCGGATGGCGCCGCCGCGACCTGTATGGCGGTGAGCATGCCGGTCCGTTCATGGCAGCCGAGATATTCGAAGAACTGCTCGTCGGCGGCAGCCACCGTGACCTCGTGATACAGCCTGAGCTTGGCGTTCGGCCCCAAGGTCGAGAGATACTTCATCGCCGCGCCAAAAATCCTGACATGGGTCGGGTGCGATTCCGCCCAGCGCTCAAGTGCCGCAAGGCTCTTCCACCAGCTCTGGCCGTAGGACTTTTCGGTTGGCCTGCCCTCCGCATCGACAACGCGCATGTAGCGGTTCGCATAGCAGCCGATCGGCACGCCGTCGTCGCGCAGGAAATCCATGCCCTCGCGCAGCACCGGCTCGACATCGTCGAGATACATCTTGCGTTCCGCTGCCTCGGTATCGCTCCAGTCCTGTCCGGAACGGATCAGGCAGAGATTGTCATGCGCGACCACACGGATGCGTGCGCCGTCGCGGATCACGCGCGGCTCGCCGCCCGGCGTCATCGCGTCGGTCTGCGACAGCGCGATACGGTCGCGCATGCCGCCCCAATAGGCGTGCTCCTGCACCTCTCCGCTCATGCCGTCGGCAAGCACCGCGACGCCCTCCGGACGGCCGAGCGACGAGAACAGCGTCTCGTAGCGCGCAACATGCGGCCGCAGCACCTCGATGAAGCGACCGACGCCATCGCTGGCGCCGCTGCCGGTCCAGGCCTCGCGCGCGCCGTCGAACCAGGCGTCGAAACGCCCGGCATCGTCCCAATAGGCGACCGAGACGACGTTGGTGAAGCCGGCCTGGTCGACATATTGCGCGCGGTCCCAATGCGTCGGGCCGTTCTCGCCGGCAAAGCGTTTTGCGATCGATGCCAGCGCCTCGTTCGCCGCCGCGCTCCGCTCACCTCGATATTGCACGCCGAAATAGGCCATGATCACGCGCGTGATCGCGGGCTTGTAGCGCGCAACGAAGGACGGATAAGGCGGCGCGTAATCGTCGGGCACACGCCGATGACGCGACCGGGCTGCTGTCTGCAGATGAGAAGGAATGGCGGATTCCATGGCAGTCGCCTCCGGTTGGATGTCGCCCAAGGCATGATCCGGAAAAGTGCGAAGCGGTTTTCCGAAAAGATCATGCCCGTAGTCTGTTCAGCTCGCGGCCGCGTCGATCTCCTCAAGGCTGTCGAGCGGCAGCGCGAAATGCTCGACGCGCTTCGAAGGCTTCTTGTTCAGCAGCAGACGCGTGACATCGGGGCGCGAATAGTGCCCGGCCGGATCGGCGGCGTTCTTGGCGATCCCGATCGCGCCGAGATCGATATCTGCGAGCAGCAGGCCCTCCTGCTCGGGCGGCAGCTTCTCGGCGATCGCGCTGCCGTCCGGCCCGTAGATCGCGGCGTGTCCGCCGCCGACATGCAGCAGCGCGTGCTTGTCGTCGCGGTCGCACATCTCGTCGACCATCGCCTGCGAGACCGTGGCGCAGGGCGCCAGCACGAAGCATGAGCCCTCGACCGCATAGACCCGCGAGGCCGCGTTGTTGACCTCCCAGCCGAGCGCCGGCGCGAACGGATCGTACAGCGAGAAGCTCGGCCAGGCCGCGACATGGACCTGCTCGTTCTGGGCGTACATCGCGTATTTCGACAGCGGCTGCAGATGCTCCCAGCAGCACAGCGCGCCGAGCCGGCCGATGCCGGGACGGTCATGCACGGCAAGGTCGCTGCCGTCGCCCTCGCCATAGACGGTGCGCTCGGCATGGGTCGGCCGCAGCTTGCGCCGCTTCGCAATGGTCTCGCCGTCGGGCCCGATCAGCCATTGCGCGAGATAGAGGCTGCCGCCGTCGCGCTCGGACAGGCCGAGCACCGCGGTCATGCCGGCCTTCTTCACCGCGAGCCGCAGCTTCTCGGCCTGCGGGCTGTCGTAGCTCAGCGAGTTGTCGAAATAGCGCTGCACGAAGCCGCGCCCGATCGCCCAGGCCGGCGAGTCCAGCCAGATGTACCAGGGATAGCCGGGGATGAAGGCCTCGGGAAACGCGATCAGCTTCGCTCCTTTGGCGGCGGCCTCCTCGATCAGCGCGATGGACTTGGCGATGGAGGCGTCGAGGTCGAGCCAGGCAGGTGCCGCCTGCACCACCGCAACGCGGTATTTCGGATGTTCGATGCCCATGATGTCCTCCTCGCGGCCGACGCTTGCGGCCGGTTCGTGCTTGATCGGCCATGGCGGCCTCTGACATCATGCTGCCCCGGGACCGGGCACGCCGTTCGACCAGGACGGAAGGAAAATTCGACTGCGGAGGAGATTCCCCAGCCGTCCCGGTATGAAGCTTGCTTTGTTTTCGTGGCCAGCGTTTGCACTCGTGAAGGGAGGAAATCATGCCGGCCCTGTTCACCACGGAAGACGCGCCCACCCATCGGCGCCTTGCGCTCTGGCAGGACATCGTCTGCGACGTGTTCGTGCAGCTCGACTGCAAGTCCGATCTCGGCACCGCCTTCCACGGCGCCATCACCAGCGCGCAGCTGGGCGCGGTGAAATGCTCCGTTGTCTCGTCGAGCCAGCAACGGGTGCTGCGTACGCCGTCGCGGATCGCTCGCGCCAGCGAGGATTTTGTTCTGTTCGCCCTCGGCCGGAGTGGCGCGGGCGCCGTGCTGCAGGACGGCCGCGAGACCGTGATCCAGCCCGGCGAGTTCGCATTCTACGACACCACCCGGCCCTATGAGCTGCGCTTCAACGCCGACTTCACGCAGACCATCTTCCAGGTGCCGCGCGCCATGCTGCACCGGCGCTTTGCCGGCACCCAGGGCTTAACTGCGACCACGTTCACATCGGATCGTCCCGTGCAGCGGCTCGCCTGGCAGTTCATCGCGGGGCTCTCCGAGATCGCCGACAAGCTCGATCCTGACAACGCGATCCGCCTTGCCGACCAGGCCGCCGACCTGCTGGCGATGGCGATGAGCGAGCAACTCGGCGGCGCCGCGCTGCCCGCCTCGACCCACCGCTCCGCGCTGCTCTACCGGCTGAAGGCGCATGTGCTTGCGCATCTGCCGAACCCCGAGCTCAACCTCACCGAGACCGCCGCAGCGCTCGGCATCTCGCCGCGCTACGTCAACAGCCTTTTGGCCGACGAAGACACCTCGTTCCAGCGCTTCGTGCTGGCGCAGCGGCTGGAGCGCTGCAAGCGCGACCTCGCCTCGCCGGCGCACGCGCATCGCCACATCGGCGAGATCGCATTCGCCTGGGGCTTTAACGATCTCTCGCATTTCGGCCGCGTGTTCCGCGACCATTACGGCCTGTCGCCGCGCGATTGGCGGCAAAGCCGGCTGCCGAACTAAAGGGAAGCCATAGGTCTCTTGCGGCGCAAAATAGCCGGGAATCCACGCTCTCACGGATGCAAATATTTACACTAACTGCAACGGGCTCCCCCGGCGCCCTTCTTTTCGCTGGGGCGGACCGGTACAGTCGTGCCGTTCATTTGGAGGATTTCCCGTGCAGGACCGGCGCCAGAGCGTACGCGACAAGGTGTTCTATGGTGCGGTTGCGGAGATCAATGAACGCGGCTCGACGATGGATTGCGTCGTCCGCAACATCAGCGAAGGCGGTGCCTGCGTTGAATTTAGCGTTGCCGCGCACTTGCCCGAAGAGATGAATCTCAGCGTCGCACGCAAGGGCCGCTCGTTCCTGGCCCGTCTGATCTGGCGCCAGGCCAACAAAGTCGGCCTCGCCTTCCGGATCATGACTTCCGACACGCCGGTCAGCGATCTCGACGAGCGGGTCCGCCGCAGCGAGATCAAGAAGCGGCAGCTGCAGCGCCGCATCAACGAATTGCTCGGCCAGGGCTGAGCCGCCTCGGCTCGGAGCCTTCGTTTCGGTCGCGGCCGGCATCCGGCATTCGGGGTTGCAAAGGCCGGGCTAATCCAGCATGCGGTAATCCCCGCAACGCCGGAACCGAGAGCCACTCCACGACATGTCGTCCGCGATCATTGAGCATCCCGACGGGCTGCCGCAGCCGCAGCGCAATTGGGCCATTCTCACGATCGCGCTCGGCCTTGTGATGGCCGTCGTCGACGGCTCGATCGCCAACGTTGCGTTGCCGACTATTGCCCGGGATCTGAACGCCAGCCCGGCGTTCTCGATCTGGATCGTCAACGGCTATCAATTGGCGATCACGATCTCGCTGCTGCCGCTGGCCTCGCTCGGCGAAATCATCGGCTATCGCCGCGTCTATCTGGCGGGGCTGTTGCTGTTCACGCTGGCCTCGCTGTTCTGCGCGCTGTCGCACACGCTGCCGCTGCTGACGGTCGCCCGCATCCTGCAGGGGTTTGGCGCTGCCGGAATCCTCAGCGTCAACACCGCGCTGGTCCGCTTCATCTATCCGCATTCGCTGCTCGGCCGCGGCATCGGCGTCAACGCGCTGGTGGTCGCGATCTCGGCCGCGGTCGGTCCCACCATCGCCTCGTTCATCCTGGCGGTCGGAACGTGGCCGTATCTGTTCGCCATCAATGTCCCGCTCGGCATTGTCACGCTGGCGCTGGGTTGGCGCTTCCTGCCGCACACGAGGCCGGCGGTTCACGCCTTCGACTGGCAGAGCGCCGCGCTGAGCGCGATTGCGTTCGGATTCGGCATCAGCGCGATCGACAGCGCCGGCCATGGCGGGTCGCTGTATCTCTGCGCATTGGAGTTCGCTGTCGCCGCGGTCGCCTCGCATTTGCTGTACCGGCGGCAGCAGCATCTGCCCTCGCCGCTGCTGCCAGTCGACCTGCTGCGGATTCCGATCTTCGCACTCTCGATCGGCACCTCGATCGCCTCGTTCTGCGGCCAGATGCTGGCCTTTGTCGCGATGCCGTTCTATCTGGAAAACCATTTCGGATATTCGGCGGTTCAGATCGGCCTGTTGATCACGCCGTGGCCGATCGCGGTCGCGTTCGCCGCCCCGCTCGCGGGCTGGCTGGTGGAACGCTATCCGGCCGGCCTGCTTGGCGGCATCGGCCTGCTGCTGTTCGCGACGGGATTGGGCACGCTGGCCTTGATGCCGGCCAACGCGACGCCGATCGACGTGATCTGGCGCATGGCGCTCGCCGGCGTAGGCTTCGGCCTGTTCCAGACCCCGAACAACCGCACCATGATCGCCGCCGCCCCGCGCGAGCGCTCGGGCGGCGCCAGCGGCATGCTAGGGACCGCGCGCCTGCTCGGACAGACCATCGGCGCCGCCCTGGTGGCGCTGCTGCTGGCGCGCTATCCGGCCGACGGCACCCGGATCTCACTGATGGTCGGCGTCGGCTTTGCCGTCGTGGGCGCCGTGTTCAGCACGCTCCGGCTGTCCTCCGCCGGCAGCCGCGGTGCCGACCGGGTGCGGGTCCAGGAGGGCCAGCGGCTGAAGGGCGAGTGACGGCGCAGAGACGCGCCTCCCACCGCCAGAAACAAAAAGGCCGGCTGTTCAGGCCGGCCTTTTTCATTTGATTGCTTGTTCGCGCCTCAGACCTTGACCATCGGTCCCTTTGAGGCCGGCCCCTTGGTGCCGCCTCCGCCACCGTTGGGACCGCCCTTCGGCGGCTTGCGCTTGCGCGGCGGCAGATTCTCGGGCTTCGGCGTGACCGGGCCCTCGACATATTCGAAGCCGATCTTGTCTTTGGCGGTCGCCTCGTCCTTGACCAGGATGACGCGGACGTGTCCGCCGCCCTTGAGCTGGCCGAACAGCACCTCATCCGCGAGCGGCTTCTTGATGTGCTCCTGGATGATGCGCGCCATCGGACGTGCACCCATCTGCTCGTCATAGCCGTGCTCGATCAGCCAGGCCTTTGCAGGCTCGGACAGCTCGATCGTGACGTCGCGGTCGGCGAGTTGCGCCTCGAGCTGCAGCACGAACTTCTCGACCACCATGCCGATCACCTCGGCATTGAGGTGCGCGAAGGAGACGATCGCATCCAGCCGGTTGCGGAACTCCGGCGCGAACTGGCGATTGATCGCCTCGTGATCGTCGCCTTCCCGCTTCGAGCGGGTGAAGCCGAAGGCCTGCCGCGCAAGGTCGGCCGCGCCCGCATTCGTGGTCATGATCAGGATCACGTTGCGGAAGTTGACCTGCTTGCCGTTGTGGTCGGTGAGCCGGCCATGATCCATGATCTGCAGCAGCACGTTGTAGAGATCCGGGTGCGCCTTCTCGATCTCGTCGAGCAGCACGACGCAATGCGGATGCTGGTCCACGCCATCGGTGAGCAGGCCGCCCTGGTCGAAGCCGACATAGCCGGGAGGCGCGCCGATCAGGCGCGACACGGTGTGCCGCTCCATGTATTCGGACATGTCGAAGCGCAGCAGCTCGACACCGAGCGACGCCGCCAGTTGCTTCGCCACCTCGGTCTTGCCGACGCCGGTCGGACCCGAGAACAAATAGCTGCCGATCGGCTTCTCCGGCTCGCGCAGGCCGGCTCGCGCCAGCTTGATCGACGCCGCCAGCGACTCGATCGCCTTGTCCTGGCCGAACACCGTGCGCTTCAGGGTCTGCTCGAGATGCTTCAGCACCTCGGCATCGTCCTTCGACACGCTCTTCGGCGGGATCCGCGCCATGGTCGCGATCGTGGTCTCGATCTCCTTGATGCCGATCGTCTTCTTGCGCTTGCTCTCGGCGACCAGCATCTGCGCCGCGCCGGACTCGTCGATCACGTCGATCGCCTTGTCGGGCAGCTTGCGGTCGTGGATGTAGCGCGACGACAGCTGCACCGCCGCCTCGATCGCCTCATTGGTGTATTTCAGCCGATGGTAATCCTCGAAATAGGGCTTCAGGCCCTTGAGGATCGCGATCGCGTCTTCCACCGTTGGCTCGTTGACGTCGATCTTCTGGAAGCGCCGCACCAGCGCGCGGTCCTTCTCGAAGTGCTGACGGTATTCCTTGTAGGTGGTCGAGCCCATGCAGCGGATCGTGCCCGAAGCCAGCGCGGGCTTCAGCAGGTTGGACGCATCCATCGCGCCGCCGGAGGTGGCGCCGGCGCCGATCACGGTGTGGATCTCGTCGATGAACAGGATGGCGTTCGGATGCGCCTCCAGCTCCTTCAGGACCTGCTTGAGCCGCTCCTCGAAATCACCGCGATAGCGGGTGCCCGCAAGCAGCGTGCCCATGTCGAGCGAGAACACGGTCGCGGCCGCCAGCACTTCCGGCACATCGCTGTCGACGATGCGCTTGGCGAGGCCTTCGGCGATCGCGGTCTTGCCGACGCCGGCTTCGCCGACGAACAGCGGGTTGTTCTTCTGGCGGCGGCACAGCACCTGGATCGCACGGTTGATCTCGGCATTGCGGCCGATCACCGGATCGATCTTGCCGTCGCGCGCCTTCTTGTTGAGGTTGACGCAATAGGTCTCGAGCGCCTCGCCCTTCTTCTTGGCGTCCTCGTTGCCCTTGGTCTCGGTTTCCTCGTCGACGCCGCGCACCGGCCGCGCCTCGGACACGCCGGGCCGCTTGGCGATGCCGTGGCTGATGTAG
Organism: Bradyrhizobium sp. Pha-3; assembly: GCF_042258325.1. Taxonomy (NCBI): domain Bacteria; kingdom Pseudomonadati; phylum Pseudomonadota; class Alphaproteobacteria; order Hyphomicrobiales; family Nitrobacteraceae; genus Bradyrhizobium; species Bradyrhizobium sp. Pha-3. Next base: position 5,281,293 of record NZ_CP170151.1, read on the forward strand.
TTGACGGCGTCGTAGCGCGTCATGTCCTGCTCCTGCAGGAAGTACGCGGCATGACTCTCGCGCTCGGCGAAGATTGCGATCAGGACGTTGGCGCCGGTCACTTCCTCGCGACCGGACGACTGGACGTGAATCACCGCGCGCTGGATCACGCGCTGGAACCCGGCGGTCGGCTTCGCGTCATCGGCGCCGTCAGTCACCAGGTTTTCGAATTCGGTCTCGAGATAATTAACGAGGCTGGTCCTCAGCTTGTCGAGATCGACGCTGCAGGCCCGCATCACAGCCGCCGCATCCGAGTCATCGATCAGCGACAGCAGCAGATGTTCGAGCGTCGCGTATTGATGGTGACGCTCGTTTGCGATCGCCAATGCACGGTGCAGCGACTGTTCAAGGCTTTGGGAAAAAGTTGGCATTCGCGTCCTCTATGGCCCCCTGCCATCATGATCGCCATTACCGGGTCAGGCAATAACAACCTTCGTGATCGCCTTTGATATAGTTACGACGGATCGTGGCGAAAGACCGGTCCCGCGATGATGGTTTTCTTCTAAATTCGGGGCATCGGGGCGTCGCGCGGCGACGCCCGTGATCGTACGGGAACGCCGTTCACCACCATCAAAAACCGCGATGCAAGACCCGTTCCGCGCCTCGCGGCGGGTCAGTCGTTCCAGCGACCTATTTCTTTTCCATCACGCACTGCAGTGGATGCTGGTGCTTGCGCGCGAAGTCCATGACTTGCGTCACCTTGGTCTCGGCGATCTCGTAGGTAAAAACGCCGCACTCGCCGATCCCGTGGTGATGAACGTGCAGCATGATCTTGGTCGCCGCCTCGGCGTCCTTGTTGAAGAATCGTTCCAGCACGTGAACCACGAACTCCATCGGCGTGTAGTCGTCGTTCAGGATCAGGACGCGGTACAGGTTCGGGCGCTTGGTCTTCGGCTTGACCTTGGTGATGACCGAGGTCGACGGGCCGTTGCCCGTCCCATTGCGGTTGTCATCATTGTTCATTTTCGGCGCCGGCGCGGCGGCCACCGCCGGCATCGACGAAACCGGCTCGGAAATCGGGACTGTCAACGTGGATCGCAACATGGCTCAGGCGTTCGAATTCCCCAAGGGAAACCGGATGGCGGGAAACCGGATGGCAATTGGATGGTGGTCGCGATTGCCGCAAGACTGATCGCGGAACCCCCAGCAATGCTTTCCAGATTGCCGCTCCCGGTCCGATCCGGCGGCCGGATCGACTTCCCGAATATGGGCCTCGCGAGGTCCTGCCGCAAGCGCAGACCCGGCGCGGCCCACCGGTCCGATTCCGGGCGCGGCAACCCTCGGAAGGTTAATCATTTCTGCCCGATTTGACAAAGGAGTCGGGCCGCCAATTTAGACGTCATTGAGGATAGCGAGCGCTTTTGCCCGGCTTTTGAGCCTGCCCCACGCCGCCCTGCCGGGTTTCCGGCGCCCGATTCACCATCTGTTTAGCGGCGCCGGTCGAGATGCCACCGCAATTCATTTCGACGAGAGTGCCATGCTTGGTTCAGCCATTTCCGATCGCGTCTGCGCGGTTGCTCGCCGGTTTTCCAGGGCAAATAACGGCAATGTCGCGGTGATCTTCACCTTCGCAATGCTGCCGCTCCTTGCTTTCGTGGGAGCCGCGATCGACTATACCCGCGCCAACAACGCCCGCTCCGCGATGCAGGCGGCGCTCGATTCGACCGCACTGATGCTGTCCAAGGATCTGACCATGGGCAACATCACGGCTGCGGAGATCCCGAGCAAGGCGCAGACCTATTTCACCGCGCTCTACACCAACAAGGACGGCCAGGGCATTTCCGTCACGGCCAACTACACCACCCCGACCTCGAGCGCGGCGGCCACCATCCTGCTGGGCGGATCCGGCCACATCAAATCCGATTTCATGCAGCTGGCCGGCTTTCCGACGCTGGATTTCAAGAGCACGACGACCACCACCTGGGGCAACGTCAAGATGCGCGTCGCCCTCGCCCTCGACAACACGGGATCGATGGCGCAGGACGGCAAGATCACCGCGCTGCGCAACGCGGTGGCCGGAACCGGCGGACTGATCGACCAGCTCAGCGCGCTGAGCAAGAACAATGGTGACGTCTACATCTCCGTCATTCCGTTCGCCAAGGTCGTCAATGTCGGCACCAGCAATGTCGGCCAGAGCTGGATCGACTGGACCGACTGGCTCAACCCTCCGACCACGCAGCCCGCCAACGGCACCATGCAAGCAAGCCTGCCGATGAACTGGCACGCCGTCGGACCCGGTGCGCGATGCCCCTGGACCAACAACAATGGCGGCTTCACCTGCACGAAGAACCCGACCAGCACGTCCAACGCGAACTACATCCCCTCGAGCGGGACTTATTCCGGCTACATTTGCCCCAGCGTCGATGCGAACTCGCACACGCGCTACAATGGCTGCTGGGTGAGCACCGCGGCCGGCACCGGGGTGTTCTGCAGCGGCTCGAACTCCTGTGCATGTCCGACGGACTCCACGGGCAACGCGGTGTCCGGCTGCAGTTGCAAGACGACCAGCGGCGTCTATCAGTGCACCGGCAAGCTGTATACCCACGACTGGACGCAGCCGGGCCCCAACGACACGGTGGACAATACGAGCCAGCCCCGGGTCAGCGCCGTTGTCGGGTGGACCAACAACCAGTGGACCTCGACAAGTCAGACCCCGACGGTAAAGAACGACTGGCGGCAGGCCTCCACTAATCCGATCGGCAACTGGACGGGCTGCATCACGGACCGCACCCAACCGAACGATGCGACCGGCGTGCTGCCGGCGTCGTCCGACGTCACTACGCTGTTCCCGGCCAACGAGTACTATGAGAACAGCACATTCTATTGCAGCAGCAGCGCCTCGACGCCGCTCGAGCCCATCATTCCGCTGAGCTACAACTGGAGCGCGCTCAAGACGGCGGTCAACGCGATGCAGCCGACCGGCGGTACCAACCAGGCCGTCGGCCTCGCCTGGGCGTGGCAGTCGCTGCTGGTGGGCGGTCCGCTGAACGCGCCGTCGGAGGACACCAACACGACCTACAACCGGGTCATCATCCTCTTGTCCGACGGTCTGAATACCGAGGACCGCTGGCCCGAGTACGGCGACGGCAGCTCGCAAGCCTCAGGCAATCCGATCGACGCAAGGCAGGCATTGATGTGCCAAAACCTGCAGAACGCGAAGGATTCCAACGGAGCGCCGTTGTACACGATCTACACGATCCAGGTGAACACGAGTTCGCCCGCCGATCCGACCTCGACCGTCTTGAAGAACTGCGCCAGCACGCCCGACAAATTCTTCATGCTGACCAGCTCGACCCAGATCCTGACGACGTTCAACACGATCGGAACCGCCCTCAGCAAGCTGCGGCTGGCCAAATAGTCGCCCCCTTCAGGCACAACAAAAAAGCCCGGCCAAACGGCCGGGCTTTTCGTTTGTCTTGGTCGGCAACGCTTACTGAGCGGCGGGCGCGAACTTGGAGACCAGGCCCTCATAGGGCTTGAAGGTCTGCTTGGCGCAGTCGCTGTACAGGCCGGCGATCTTCTGCGATTCCGCAACGAAGGTCTCGTAGGACGAGCGCAGGTACTCGGTCTGCGCCTCGAGCGCCTTGTCCAGCGACTTCACGCCCGACAGCTTCTCGACGAACGACTTGGTGTCCTCAAAGGACTTCTTGGCATAGTCGCCATAGGCGGTGGCGATGGCCTGAACGCCGCTCTGCAGGTTGTTCGCCGACGCGGTGACCGACTCGAAATGCTCTTTGCCGTAGTTCTGAATGTCTTCGATCTTGACCATGGATGGAATTCCTTTTCCCAGACTTGAAGGCGCAAATTCCCATTGCCGGGAAGCTCCCGGCCCCCTGACGCCGATAGCCATATCGCATGGCACAATAGAGTCAATGAATATTGTGCATCGCACAATCACACAGCCCCGAATCTCCGGCATTTGCGATAAACCCCGGGGGACTACGCAACGGTTGCTTAATCTTTTGGAAACTCGGTCCGCCTAACCTGATTCCCGGACTTTGTTCGCCTTCCGACAGACAGTCCCGAAAGCTGTTTGTGAACAACACCTTAGCTAGAAGAGCGACCTGAGCCGCCACGTGGGCCGATGGTTCTGTCCGAAGTGGTTTGTTGCGCAGGCAAGGATCGATGGCCGCCGGGCACAATTTCGCCTCACGAGCCAGTGATCTAGATAGAAATTGGGACGGGGAAGTAGATGCTTCGAACAACCTTGGCCTCCTCGCGGGCGCTGCGAGTTGGCGTTCTTGGGCTCGTTACCGTCACGACGGCGATCCTGATCACGAGTGATAGCGCCGAGGCGCGCCGTCACCGGCGCCACTACGCCCGTCACCACCACAGCGAGGCCGCGCGCGAAAGCTACAGCCCGCAATTCGCGTCGATCATCGTCGACGGCAACACCGGTTCGGTGCTCACCGCCACCAGTCCCGACGGTCTGCGCCACCCCGCCTCGCTGACCAAGATCATGACGCTCTATCTGCTGTTCGAGCGCCTCGATTCCGGAAAGATGAAGCTCGACACCGAAATGCCGGTGTCCGAGCACGCCTCCGAACAGGACCCGACCAAGCTCGGCCTGCGGCCCGGCTCGACCATCAAGGTCGAAGACGCCATCAAGGGCCTGGTCACCCGCTCCGCCAATGACGCCGCGGTCGTGATCGCCGAGGCGATCGGCGGCAGCGAAGACGATTTCGCCCGGATGATGACCCGCAAGGCCCGTGCGCTCGGCATGAGCCGAACCGTTTATCGCAACGCCTCCGGCCTGCCCAACGATGAGCAGGTGACGACGGCGCGCGATCAATCGACCCTCGGCCGCGCGATCCAGGACCGCTTCCCGCGCTATTACCGCTACTTCTCGACCTCGGTGTTTAACTTCCGCGGCCAATCGATCCGCAACCACAACCATCTGCTCGGCAACGTCGAGGGCGTTGACGGTATCAAGACCGGCTACACCCGCGCCTCCGGCTTCAACCTCGTGACCTCGATGCGCCGCGGCAATCGCTTCCTGGTCGGCGTGGTGCTAGGCGGCCGCAGCGGCGGCTCGCGTGACGCCATCATGCGCAACCTGCTCGCCGAGAACGTCGGTAAGGCCGCGACCACCCGCACCGCCGCCGCGATCACCGAACGCAATCCGGCCGACGCCAATGTCGAGGTCGCCGACGCGGATAATGCGCGCGCGCCGGACGCCTCGCCCATCGCGGCATCGGAGCCCGCCGCTGCAGCTGCCGCGATCCAGGCGCCGCGCCCGGCCAGCAAACCCTCGCTGATGGCGGCCGCCGCCGCCGCGCTGCCGCCGCTTCCGGCCAAGCCGGAGCCGCAGGCCAAGCCCGAGCCGGCGCCGCTGACCTCAGGCGTGATCCAGACCCAGCCGATCGCCGCGATCCCCGGCTCGGCTGAACCGATGAAGCCGGTCAAGGTGAAGACGGTGCAGGTCAAGGCCGGCCAGATCAAGCTCGCCGCGGCCGGCTCGGCGCAGTCCGCGCCTCCGATCACCAACACGATCCCCTCGCGCGGCGAAGTCCCCGAGACCTCCAATGCGATGATGGCGCGGGCCGCCGAGACCTCGAGGCCGGAAATGCCGCCGCAGCCGGCCAATTTCGGCACCGGCAACGGCATCCTCGGCGTGCTGCCGGCCTCAGCCGTGCATGCACCCGCTGCCCCGGCGCCACAGGCCGTGGCGTCGATCGAACCCGCAACCCGCAGCGTGCAGGCCGCTCCGCCGACCAGCTCAGCAAGGCCGGGCGCCGCGCATACCGGCTGGATCATCCAGGTTGGCGCGCTGGAGTCCGAGGGCGAGGCCAACAAGCGTATCGACCTGGCGCGCAGCTCGGCCCGCGGCCTGCTCAGCAAGGCGGATCCGTTCACCGAGGTGGTCGCCAAGGACAATCGCAAGCTCTATCGCGCCCGCTTTGCCGGCCTCGAGCGCGATCAGGCCGAGGCGGCCTGCAAGACGCTGAAGCGCGCCGAGATCTCCTGCATCACCGTTCGAAACTGATCGTCAGCATCTTCTGATTTCGAACGGCCGGCGCCGCAAGCGCCGGCCGTTTTGTTTTTGCCGCCGCGGAAACGGCCGGCCGTCAGAGCGCGGCGCAACCATGAAACTTCTCGTCAAGCTTTTACGGTTAAGTTTTCCCGAAAGAGCGATCGGCCACGCCGGACAGCGGCGGGCCAGACGGGGCATCAATCAGAAACGGAAGGCAGCTCTCGGCTGTGGCGTTGGTAGCGTAGCCGGAGTTAGAGATGCGTGCGAAGCAGAGTGTCCTTGGCCTCGTTCACACGGGCCGCGAGGTACGTCGAGCCCCCCTGGTCGGGATGGAGTTTCTTCATCAGGGTTCGGTGAGCCCGGCTGATGTCGTCGCGCGACGCTCCCGGCTGCAGGCCAAGGATCTGATAGGCCTCCTCGTTCGTCATTTTGCCGCCCGACGCCGCACGGCCCTGCCTCCGTGCCCGGTCGCCCTGTGCGTCCTGACGCCAGGCGGGAAAGCGGCGGTCCAGATAGCTTTCAAGTAGCGCGACGCTCTCGGCGTCGAAGCTCGGGACCATCGCCAATAGCTGCGACAGGTCGAACTCATCGAGCATGTGGCCGGCCTGCGGTCCGGCCACGATCTGGCCCCTGAGCACGCCGCTGCCGTGATCGAGGGTCATATCGAGATATTGCGAGCGCACTCGCGAGCTCTGTCCCTGGCTGCGCGAGCCGCCGAACATGCCGCCGAGATTGGGAAATCCGGTGCTTCCGAACGGCGACCAGCCGAGCAGTCCGGCGCCGAAAATGCCGAGCGGAATTGCCACCGCCAGTTCGCCCCGCACGCCGGTAAAGGCCGCGACCGCCAGCGCGAGCACCCCGCCGCCGATCTTGATCGCGCGCGCAAGCACGGCGGGATTGGCCGCACGAAACATCTGCAGCGCGGAATAAAGGACGACAACGGCGACGACACCAGCGATCAGGGTTGGCATATCCGGAATATAGGCGGCCCGGCGGCAAAAAGCATGCGAAGCTTCGTCTCACCGGCGTCAGGCGGAGCCTGACGCGACGCGGCGCTATTTCATCTGGCCGATCAGCTTCGCCGCACCGCTCGCGGTCTTGGCCAGCTGCAGCAGCGCCTCGCGGCCGCCGGCGGCATAGGCTGCGGCGGCACGCAGCAATTCGCGGAGCTGCGCGGCCGCGCCGGGATCGAACCTGCACCATGCCCCGCCGGTCAGCCGCGCGATCTCGCGAAACGTCTGCTCGGCGGTCGCATCCCTGCCCTCCTGGAACATGAAGACCGGCACCTTGAGCAGGCCGAGCTCGCCGGCTTTGGCGCAGAGATCGTCGGCACTCTCCTCCATCGCGTCGCCGACGAACACCAGCGCGCGCACCCCGGCCTCGACTGCTTCGCGACGCGTCTCGGACAGCACCTTGCCGATCTGGGTGTTGCCGCCCTGGCAATCGATCTTGCTCATCAGCCGCGCGAGCTGCGCGCTGTCGGAGATCCAGCCCGACGCACGGCATTCATTGAAGCCGCGATAATAGACGAGGCGGATATCGAGACTGCCGAGCGCGCCGGCCTCGCGGAACATGTCCGCCTGCAGCGTGCACGCCATGTCCCATGTCGGCTGCCGGCTCATCGTGGCGTCGAGCGCGAACACCAGCCTGCCGCGCGCGCCGGCGCGATGCGGCGACATCGCCCGCGCTTTGGCGACGAATGCCGCGATGTCGTTCGCGCTGGATGTCGGCACGCCAGGCGCATGGGCCGGGCGTACATCGCTTCCGGATGTCGGTTTGATCGTCTTGCCGGCCATCAGCGCTTGCCTCGTACAGCAAACACTATGTGGGCCGCGGCAGCGGATTGGTCAACGTGACGGGCCAGCCTGGGTGCCGTGCCGCCCGGTCAATTCGTGACCGACGGATCCTTCTTCGTCTCGGTCTTGGTCAGCGAGAGCGACTTCTTGAGCTTGTCGGTCAAGGTCTGAGGTTTCTCGACCGGCACGTAGAGCGAGACGGGACCGGGCTCCAGAATCTTCGGCGGCGCATTCCTGGTGTCGACCGGCGCGACAGCGCTGTCGGTGTCGGCCAGGAATTTATCGAGCATGGCCTGGATCGAGTCCTTGGCCTTCTCGGGCCCAGTGTCACGCATGTCATTGTGTTGGAAGTTGGTGTTCACCACGGTGATGCCGGCCTTCTCGCACTCGTCGGCATCGGGAACGACACCCGGATCCGGCTTGAACTGCGAATCGTGAGACCGGAATGAAAGAATCTTGAACTTGCCGTCGGTCATGAACGGCACGCGCAGATTGTCCAGCGTCACCACCTTCTTGATCTCGTCCGGATACTGCTTGGCGAAATACAGCGCGATGTCGCCGCCATTGGAATGGCCGACCATCGTCAGCTTGCTGTAGTCCGCGTTCGGCTGGCGCTTCTTCATCTCCTCGATCGCGAACTTGATGTTGGTGATACCGCGCTGGTACTGCGGCAGGCGGCCGACATAGAGCTCGCCGACCTTGGTCACCATCGGTCCGTCCGACGGCAGGTCGTTCTGAATGCTGATGGTCAGATAGCCGCGCGCCGCGAACACGTTCGCGAGGAAGGAATATTCGGTGAATTTGACGGTATTGCCATGATTGAGGATCGCAACCGGCAGCGTGATCATGCCAGCGTCGGCCTGCATCTCCTTGTCGAAGCGCACGGCAACGTCGACCGCGACCGGCCGCTCATCGCGCGTCGGATCCTTGAACATGAGAGTTTCGTGACGGATCGCCCACTTGCTCGCGGTGAAATAGGCCGCCGTGATCACCACGGAGAGAGAAAGCAGAACGAGAATTCCACGCTTCATGACGTCCTCGAGGTGCCCGCCTTTTCAGGGCTATTCTTGGCCGGAGACTCTTCGGCCTCCTTTTGAGAATATAAGTCACAGCGCTGTGACAGGAAGTCTAAAAGTTGGGACTTCGCAGCACGTTCATTGTGCGGTGCACACAACCTTTGTGCATTCGCTTCTGGCGCCATGACTCTGCGGCACGATAATACCTCAAGACCAGCCGACGGGGAGCGGGAACGCGGCTAGCTTGGGAAAACCGGATCTGGCCAGCTTTGTTCCGGCATATTGGCGACGGAGTGGCCGAAAACCCCGCAAGACTACCGTGCTTCTGCACGGTCCAGGAAGTGACTATCGTCACCTGCTGCGCGCCTGCCGCCTGGAACCTGCCCCAGGGAGTGCCCGGCGGACTAGCTGCCGATGATGTCGTCGACTTCCAGCGGCTTGTCGACCTGGCTGAACCATTCGGCCCGGTTGGCGGCCCGGCGGCGGCCGCGCTCGTCGAGCGGCAGCTTGAGCTGGCGCAGCAGGCTCATCACCTCCTCGCGGGCGGTGACGTGACCGAGGCTCGGGCGGGTGCCGAGCGTCGCCTCGTCGATGTCGTCGAGCGCCGTCAGCCCGCGCGGGAAGAATTCGCGATAGACCACCCGCTCGGCAAAGCCGTCGACCGCACGGAACCCGAGCCGCAGCGACAGCTGTTTCAAGCCGTCGGCCACCAGCTGCTTGTTGCGCGAGCCGAGCATCGACAGCCGGTTGCGCACCACGATCCAGTCGGTCGAGGCGCCATCGAGCTGGCGGCGCTTGCGTCTGGTGTCGCGCACCATCTCCGCATAATGGCTCTCGCCGGTCACCGCATAGGTCGCGGGATCGACGGTGCCGAGCACGTCGAAATCGAGGAAGCTGTCGTTGATCGGGGTCACCAAAGTGTCGGCCATCGAATGCGCGAGCCGCATCAGGTAGCTGTCCGCGCCCGGGGTATCGATGACGATGAAATCATAGGCGCGTTCCACCGCGCTCACCGCGGCCATGAACTGCTGGAATTCCGCGTTCTCGTTCTCCTCGATCTGCATCGTCTCGCCGTACTTGATGCAGTGGTGTGCCGGGAGCTCGAGGTCGAGCCCGGTGCGTCGCGCCCAGGCCTGGCGATTGCTGATGTAGCGGGTGAAGCTCTGCTGGCGGCAGTCGAGATCGATGCTGGCGACGCGTTGCCCGGCCTTCAGCAGCGCGACGGCGATATGCAGGGCGGTGGTCGACTTTCCCGATCCACCCTTCTCGTTGCCCAGCACGATGACATGTGCGGAGCCGGATTGACCCTGACGAGCCTGCACCAACATGATTCAAATCCCCGCAATGATCTTCAAAGCGAGCGCCGCTGCGGTCAAGTGAAATGCATCGCTGCGACAGGAAATCGATTGCGGCCGGGCTGATGAATCGATCAAGCAAGACTGCTGCGTCGATCGGCGGCTTTGATCCGCGCACGTTCGAGGTCGTGTAAGGCTTATCGGCCGGTTTGCCGATCGTGGTTCGGACTTGGTAAGCTGCGTGACCTGCCGAACGCCAACCCGTCCCGCCCAGATTCGTTCCCACCCGGATTGCCCCACGAGCCGAGACCAGATGCCGAGAAATCCCACCGTCGTCCGTACCGTCCCCGCCCTTCGTCGCGCCGTCGACACCCTGCGCGCCAAGAAGGCCACCGTCGCGCTGGTCCCAACCATGGGAGCGCTCCATGACGGCCATGTGTCGCTGGTGCGCCTCGCCAAGCGCCGCGCCAAGCGGGTCGTCGTCTCGATCTTCGTCAACCCGACCCAGTTTGCGCCGACCGAAGATTTCGGCTCCTATCCGCGCACCTGGAAAGCCGACGTCGCCAAGCTCGCCGCCGAGGGCGTCGACCTGATCTGGCATCCCGAGCTGAAGGCGATGTACCCGGACGGCTTCGCCACCAGGATCGTGCCGGAGGGGCCGGCCACCGCCGGGCTCGAGGATCGCTTCCGGCCGCATTTCTTCGGCGGCGTCGCCACCGTGGTCGGCAAGCTCTTCACCCAGGTCCGGCCCGACGTCGCGATCTTCGGCGAGAAGGACTTTCAGCAGCTCCGGGTCGTCACCCAGATGGCCGCGGACCTCGACCTCGGCGTCAAGGTGATCGGATCCAAAACGGTGCGCGAGCGCGACGGTCTCGCGATGTCGTCACGCAACATCTACCTCTCGCCGGAGGAGCGGCGCGCCGCCCCCGAGCTTCATCGGGTGATGAAGGAGACGGCCGGCCGCCTGCGCGCCGGCGAGGATATCGCGACCGCAATGGCCGACGGGGCGGCGGCGATCACCAGGGCCGGCTTCGTGCTCGATTATCTCGAAGTGCGCCACGCCGCCTCGCTGGCGCCGATCGGCTCGCTGAAGGACGGCCCGATGCGGATGCTGGTGGCGGCAAAGCTCGGCAGCACGCGTCTGATCGACAACATCCCGGTCTGAAGCAGGATCCGGAAAGTGTGATGCGGTTCATGCGCAAACGAGGTGCGAGCCTGTAATGAGGGCTCGGCCTCATCTGCGCGGCCCGACGCGTGGATGATCGCGCCTTTCAGAGGCGATCGGAATGAGCGGTTATTTCAGGCAAGACATTGCTTTCGGCATCGCGCTCGTCGCCGCAGGCCTGGCGCAGGCGCAGACCCGGCCGCCGGTCGGGGGGTCAATTCGGCGCCCGGCGCGATGATCTTCTATGTTGCGCATGGTGCGCCCGATGCCTGCGGCCCGGGCTGCGCGGACTGGATCGCCGCCGAGGGCGCCGTGCAGTGGGATACCTACAAGCGCCTGCTGACGATCCTCGACCGGCAGAACGGCCGCAAGCTGCCGGTGGTGATCAACGTCAGGGGGAATTCCAACCTCAACGTCGCCTCCAGCCTCGGCCGCATCCTGCGCGATCGCGGCATCGATGCCGCGGTCGCAGCGACCGAGGTCGAGGCCTGCACCGGAAAATCCGAGGAGGAATGTTTCGCGCTCAAGCGGCCCGGCGGCCCGCTCGATGCGAAGGAGAAGCTGTCCGGCGTCGCCTGCGATTTCGCCTGCCTGCTGGTGCTGTCGGGCGGCGTGCATCGCAGCCTGCCGGAGGGCAGCCGCGTGGTGCTGAGCGGCATGGCGATCCACAACCGGCTCGCGCCCAACGTCTCGGCCGAGCACCGCGAGAGCCTGACCTCAATCTTCACCGACCAGTTCCGACGCTATCTTGGCGAGATGGGGATCGATCACGAACTGCTCGACGTCGCCGTCAGCAATGCGGGCGGCGGCCGCTATGTCGAGGTCCCGGCCTCAGAATGGGCTCGGCTGCATCTCGTGACACAGCCGCAGTAGTTCGCGGCAGCCATCGCGCTCAGAGCAAGCCGAGGTCGCGCAACTCGCGGCGCATCGGCTCGGGCATCGATGCCACGCTGGCCGCGCTCGACTTGGTGAGATCGGCCGGCGCGGAGTCCGCAGTCAGGTAGCGCCAGCCCTGGAACGGCCGCATCGGCCGCGGCGAGACCGCGATCACCTTGGGCTGCATCACCAGCCGGCAGCGTCCGATGCCGTCCTTGTCGCGGAACGGCTCGATGGCAATGATCTTCTCGCGCGCGGCGATCTCGCCGCGGATCACCCAATAGAGCGAGCCGCCGGCAAGGATCTCCTCCTCGCGCTTCGGCGTCATCCGCGTGACGTGGACGTGACGGAGCGGCAGGCCCTTTTTCTTCGCGGTCGCCATCCGTTCGGCAACCCAGCCCTTGAGTTCCTTGACGGAGTCGCAACCGACGGCGAGCTTGATGAGATGAAGCGGCATGTGCCGGATGTAGCGGCCGGCGCGCGCTTTGAAAAGGGAGCGCTCTCCGCGGCGGTGGATATCGGGACTTGAGCGTTTTTCGAGCGAAGCGAAGCCGGAACAGTGCAGTGACGGCGGCTCAAGCCGCCGTCATCACGCTCATTGTTCGTTCGCAGCCGCCGGTGCGCTGGCGGCGGCAGGAGGCGGCGCTGGCGCGGCCGGGGCCGGCGCGATCTGGACCGGGCGCTTCGCCGCCGGCGGACGCTTCGGGGCTGCGGCGGGCGGCGCGGCGGCGCGCGCGGCCGGCGCTGGTGCGGCGGCGGCCGGCTTTGCCGGCTCGGGCGTCATGATGCTGACCGGCGGCGTGTTCGCCGAGCTCGGAAACTCCGCATTGGTCGGCTTGCCGGTGGGCAATGACTGCGGCAGCGCCGCGACCAGGCCGGAGGCAGCCGATGCCTGGGCGCCGGCCGGCGCGTTCCACGACCCTGCGTAGCGCGTGATCAGGTTCTCGTAGGTCCGCTCGTTCATGTTGGCGATGATCTGATGGTTGTCGCCGAGCGAGCGGAACGCGGGGCACGCGGTCGGCGTGCAGTGGTCGCGCGCCATCAGCGCATAGGCGACCAGGCCATAGCGGTCATGCTCGATGGCGCGGCGCAGCGCCTGCAACTCGGTGGTCGAATTGCGCTCGGCGGTCGCGAGGTCGCCCAGCGCAGTCAGGCGCGAGACCTGCGCCGCCGCATAGCTCACCGCCGCTGCCGCCGTATCCGATGAACCGAACAGCACCTTCTCGCAGGCGTTGAGAACGGCGTCTCCGGCGAGGTCGTCGACGCAGGCCAACGCCGGCACCGTCTGGCTGGCCAGTTGCGCCGTCCGCGTCTCGGCCGGCGCCGCCTGCCCGCCCGGGCCGAAGCCACGGATCGTCGCGGCGACCGCAACCGCGATCGACAGCAGCGTGATCACGGTCAGCGCGCCGTTGGCGACGGATTTTTCCGCACGCAGCAGCGTGACCAGAACGACGATCCCAAAGAACCCCGCGGCGGCCAGCGTCAACCACATCGGGAAGGTCGGTGAGCGCCAGATCTGATCCAGCGAGGAAGCCCAGTTCATGCGCGATGTCCCTCAACGCAGCGTAAGCACAATCGGCGACGGCGAACGCCGCCACCCCGACGTCCAACCTTCAGCACAATGGGTCTGCGAACAGGGCCTTTTGACGGCGGCGGTGCGGAACCCGCTCCAGCCGCCGGCTTGCGCACAACTCCTTCAGGACAGCGCGAGCTGACTCTCCTTGGCCACCCGTTCGAAAGCTTCGGTCGAGCTCTTGATGCGATACTGGCAGTCGTCACCGTCGGTCGGCAGCAGCCGGATCACTTGATAGGTGCCGCTCGCGGCGGGGCGCGCCACGTTGCTGGCCGTGAAATAGACGGTCTCGCCAATCGAGTACTTATGCTTCAACGCCCTCTCCATTTTCTTAGAGATTGCTGGCTGAGCTGACAGTCCCGCTAGCTCAGGCCGGCATTTTGAGAACCCTGCGGCAAGCTAGCACATCGCACCTCCCCAAATCCAGCAAGATTGGGGCATAGCGAAGGTGCAATTTTTGCAGGTTTTTCAGGGTGATAGACAGCAATTTGCGTGCCAGCCGGAAATTGCGCGCCCAGCCCCGCTGGAACCCTGATTCCAGCCGCTCAGGCGGTGTGCGGCAGCTTGCCGCCCGGGCTCGCGCCGTCGACCGCAGCCGGAAGTTGCTGGGCGAGCACCTTGGACAGCTGGTCCACCGGAATGTTGAATTTGGCGGCGAGCTGCTTGACCGTGTCGCTGCCGAGCACCTGCTGGAGCTGCTCGGCCGTGATCGGCAGGTTCTGACCGGTACCGATCCAGGATTTGACCTGCTCGCCGAGTCCGGCCTGCTCGAGCTTGGCGACGATCGCGGACAAGCCGCCCTGCCCGCCATTGCCCAAGACCTCGCCGAGCACGACCGGGATCACCGCCGCGCCAAGCTGGCCAAGCATGCCTTTCAGCTCCGGCGAATTCTCCAGGGAATCGAGAATGCCCATGGTCTAAGTCCTTTCACGACTTGCAAAACCAGCCTTTCCGGATTCGACGCCTCCAACCCCGCGGCGTCAAGCCGCGATCTTTGCGACCGCTGTCACAATTCGGAAGCGCATGGAGCGTTTTCGAGCGAAGTGGATACCGGTTCGCGTGAAGAAAACGCGTCGAAACAAAAATCTGAAGCTTCGGTTCTGATTCAATCAGGACCGAAGCTTCAGGACCGTCAGGCATCCTCGAATCGGGCGATCCGCAGCGTCTCGGCAGTGCCGTCGCGGGTCCATTCGGCAAACGCCGGCAGCGCCATCATGGCATCGACATAGTGCTGCGCCTCGGCCTCCACCGGGATCGCGTAGGTGCGGAAACGATGCACCACGGGCGCATACATCGCGTCCGCCGCAGAGAATGCGCCGAACAGGAACGGACCCTGCTTGCCGTAGCGCGCATGGCAATCAGCCCAGATCTCCTGGATCCGCGCCACGTTGGCGCGCGCATCATCGGAGAGCGCGACGGCGCGGATTGGCCGGTGCAGGTTCATGCCGCATTCGTTGCGCAGCGGCATGAAGCCGGAATGCATCTCCGCCGAGATCGCGCGGGCATGCGCGCGCGCGGCGCGATCCGCAGGCCAGAGCTTCGCCTCGGGAAATCTCTCGGCGAGATATTCGATGATCGCCAGCGAATCCCACACCGTGACGTCGCCATCGATCAGTGTCGGCACCTTGCCGGCCTTGCTGAACGAGAGAATGCGGTCCTTGTCGGTCTGGTCCGTGTAGAGCGGAATGAAGACCTCTTCGAACGGGATGTTGTTGGCGCGCAACGCCAGCCAGGGCCGCATCGACCATGACGAATAGTTCTTGTTGCCGATGACGAGCTTGAGCATGTCCGGGAATCCTGTTGCCACGGTAGTTTGCCATAGTGCATTGCACGCGTTCAACCTGTACATGACGCGGATGCGGCCCGGCGCGGCCAGTCAGCCGCGCGCTCACGAAGGAAGGCAACATGACTGGCTATTGGACCGACATCCTGGCCGTCGGCTTCTTTGCGCTGGAATGGCTGGTCTATACCATCACGCTGGAGCACACCGCGTATGGGCGCGACAGCCTGTCGGCGCGGATGCATGTCTATCGCGAGATCTGGGTGCGGAATCTGCTCAACCGCGACGCACGGATGGTCGACATGCAGATCATGGCCAGCTTGCAGAACGGCACCGCGTTCTTTGCCTCCACCAGCCTGATCGCGATCGGCGGCGGGCTGGCGCTGTTGCGCGCCACCAATGACGCGCTCGCCGTGCTCGGCGCGCTGCCGGTCAACCTCACGCCCTCGCCCGCTTTGTGGGAGGTCAAGTGCATCGGGCTGATCCTGATCTTCATCTACACCTTCTTCAAATTCGCCTGGGCCTATCGCCTGTTCAACTATGTGGCGATCCTGTTCGGCGCGATGCCGCCGGCCGACCAGCGCGATACGCCGGAGGCGGAGGCCCATGTGATCCGCACCACGCGGCTGTTCGAGACGGCGGGCCGGCACTTCAACCGCGGCCAGCGCGCGTTCTTCTTCGCGCTCGGCTATCTCGGCTGGTTCGTCAGCCCCTGGGTGCTGTTCGTCACCACAGCCGCGGTGGTGATCGTGATCTGGCGCCGGCAGTTCGCCTCGAATGCCTGGCAGGCGATGGGAAGCTGAAGCTTGCCTCGGCTCACGACGCGAAATCGCGCGGGCTGAAATCGAGGTCGAGCACCTTCCATTCGCCGTAGCGATCCCGCGGCAGCATCGCATAGGGCTGGCAGGCCTGCAGCGCCTCGGTCGCGCTCTTGAGCAGCAGCGGCCCCTTTTCCGAGGCGGTGGCCTCGATCAGCACCGGCTGCGCGGCGAGCTTGCCGTCGGGCTTCATGAACACCCTGAGCTTGATCTTGACGTCGTCGCCCGTGCTCAGCGTCGGCGGGAGTTTCAGGCAGGTCTTCAGGTGACGGCGGAATTCGGCGACCACGCTCGAGCCGACGTCAGCCTGCTCGGTGGCGGCTGCGTCGAAATTGTCCCTGCCGGGTCCGGGGCCGGACGGCGCGCTGGCGGGCGGCTTCACGGAGATGTCGGGCGGCAGGCCGAGCATGACATTGTATTTGACCGAAAGATCAGGCTCGGGTTGCGCATAGGCAGGCGACGACGCTGCCGCCTGTTGCTGCGCCGTTGGCTGGGGCATCGGTGGCGTTGGCGGCGCGGGCGGCGGCTCGGCCGCGGCACGTTGCGGCGCCGGGCTGGGCTTGGGCGCCGGCGGCGTCGGCTGCTTCTGCGGCGGCTGCTGTGGCGCGTTCTGCTGTGGCGCGGGCGCCTGCGCCGATGGTTCGGGCTTGGCTGAATCCACCGGCTTGTCGAGCGACGGCAACTGCAGTTCGGGCGTCGGCGACGGGCTCGGTGCCGGTTCGGGCTTGGTCTCGACCTCGGACCTGGCGACCTCCTGCGGCGTCACGATCTCGACCGGCACCGTATCAGCGGCGACGGGATCGAACTGATGGACCTCCGAATAAAGGAAAATCAGCGCGAGCAGCATCAGGTGCACGAACACCGACGCCATCAGATCCGCGTTTGGCCGAAACTTCATCCCACTCGATCACGTCAGTGATGTCTCTCCCCGCCGGCTATAATACCGGCCGGAACCCGCCTGCCTCAATCCCCATTCGGTCCAAAGCTGCAATCGGCCAGCGGGGCATTAGCATGATTGGGATCACGGCCCAGCCATTTTTCCGAAACTTGATGTTCAGGCCGTGCCCCATGCGCCACGGGGCTCATCATCGCGCGTCAGCGCTGCCCAATGCCGAAATCTCGCGCATGTCCTCATCCGACAACTCGAAATCGAAGATGCCGATATTTTCCTGAAGACGTTCGAGCTTCGAGGTGCGCGGGATCGCGGAGACATTCTGTTGCACCAGCCAGCGCAGGCAGACCTGGGCAGCGCTCTTGCGATAGCGGTCGCCGATCCGCGCCAGCGCGCGGTCGCCCTTGACCCGCCCCTTCGCGATCGGGCTGTAGGCAACGAACGCCATGCCGCGGCGTCGACAGGCCTCGATCACATCGGCCTGGTCGAGATAAGGATGGTATTCGACCTGGTCGCAGGCGAGCGGCTCGGGGCATGTCGCCACCGCCTCCTCGATCAGCGCCGCGTTGAAGTTGGAGACGCCGATATGCCGCGCCAGGCCCGCCTGCCTGACCCGCGCCAGCGCGCCGAGCGTCTCGGCAAGCGGCACCTGCGGATTGGGCCAGTGCAGCAGCAACAGATCGACCTCGGTCAGGCGCAGCCGCGCCAGGCTCTCCTTGGCGGCGCGTTCGAGATCCTTCGCCATGAAATGCGTGGTCCAGATCTTGGTGGTCACGAACACGTCGTCGCGCTTGACGCCGGAGGCACGCAGCCCCTCGCCGACCTCGCGCTCATTGTCGTAGATCTCCGCGGTGTCGATGTGGCGATAGCCGAGCCGCAACGCCTGCTCGACGATGCGCGCGCAGGTCCGCCCGCGCAGCTCCCATGTGCCGAGCCCGATTGCCGGGATCCTGGCACCGTTGCCTTCGACGACATTCATGCAGCCATTATGCGCGCATGACGAAGCGCTGCCAACTCACAGTGCGGTTCCGCGGTGTCGCGACGTCTCACCGCTCCGGCTGGTAACCGTCGGTCAACGTCTTCAGGAAGGCGATGATGTCGGCCTCATCCTGCGCCGTCATCGCGGGCGTGTCGCCGAGATGGCGCTCGAACGGCGGATCGCTGACGTCGACATTGCCGTGATACTTTTCCGGCAGGTCATCGTACTTGCGCACCGTGCCGTCGGCGCCGCGCGGAAAGACCTTCTCCGGATTGGTATCGCGGAAGTTATAGAAGTCGAGCACCTGCTCGAGGCTCGTGAAGACGCCGTTGTGGAAGAACACGCGACGCTTCGCCGTGTTGCGCAAGGTCGGCGTCAGAAACATCCCGCAATATTGCGTCTGCTCGGCAATGTCGGTGCGGTACGGACCGCAAACCCCGAGATCGAAATGGTCGAGATCGCGGTTGCTGACGAGCGCGGCGTTGCGCGGCGCGCCGAGCGCCTCATATTGATGATCGGTGAACAGCGGCGGCAGACCGTCCCGGGTCGGCTGCGACGTATGGCAGCCGCCGCAATTGGCCTTGTCCGGATCGTTGAACAATTGCAGGCCGCGCAACTCGCTCTCGTCCAATCGCGCCTTGCCCTCCAGCCAGTAGTCGAACTTGCTCGTGTAGGGATGGAAGCTCGGCTCCTCCACCTGATAACGCGCGACGGCAAACATCGCCTCCGCGACCAGCAGCCGCGTGTTGTCGAAGACACCGGCGCCGAACAGCTCGGCGAAGCGCGGCGCGTAACTCGCCTGGCGCAGCTTCTGCGCTACGATTTCGATACTGCCGCCGTCCATCTCGTTGGGATCGAGCAGCGGGAAGATCGCCTGGTCCTGCAGCGTATCGGCGCGGCCGTCCCAGAACAGTCCGCCCTGCGGCACGATATTGACTGCTGAGGCGGCAGTCCCGGTCGCCACTTTCCTGGCGCGCGCGGCCTGCTGGCCGAGCGCGGCCAGTTGCGCGAAGTCGACGACATTGTCGTCTTCGTCCTTTTCCGGCCCGATGCTGAAATTCGGCTGCCGGTCGAGATAGGTCAGGCCCGGCACGGCGCGCGTCCCTTGCCGGGATTGCGCGGGCCCGCCGAGCATCACCGGCCCATCATTGGGTGGCCCGTAGGCATGGTCCGGACTGTGACAGGACGCGCATGACAATCCGCCCGAAGAGGACAGCGACGCGTCGAAGAAGATCTTCTGACCGAGCAGCGCCATCGCGGACAGCGGGGCGACCGGCGGACGCCTGAGCTGCACCGGGTTCGGATTGGTCCCCGGAAGTCCCTGCGTCTCGGCGGCCGCAACAGTGCCGGCCATGCACAGCAGGCCGGCGCCGAGAAGCCACAAGGTGCGGCCGTTCATGTCATATCCAGTGTCGTTAAGCGTTTTCGCGCGAACTGGAGACCAGTTCGCGCGAGCAGAACGCGTCAGGGCGGAGCTTCGGTTCTGATTGGATCAGAACCGAAGGGCGTTAGTGGTGATGGTGATCATCCGGCGGGCTGACGATGACCGTGCCGGCGGTCGGATCGAGGAACAGCGTGTCCTGCCGGTACTCGTGGTCCTGGCCGTGGCCGCGCTCGAAGTCGAACATGTCAGCGATCGATTCGACGCTGTCGTCGAACGCGCCGCCGCCAAGACGCTGGCCGTGCAGCCAGTTGTCCTCGATGAAGCGCACCACGGACGCCTGCGAGATGCGGGTGTGGCTGACGTAGTTGCGCTTGGCGAAGGGCGAGATCACCAGGAACGGGACGCGCGTGCCGGGACCGCAGCGGCCGTTCACCGGCTGGCCGTTGAGGCCGTTCGGCTGCGTCTGCTTGCCGATACCGCGGCCGCACCGGCCGGGGCCGTTGACCTGGTCGGCGGTCGGATCATACGAGGCGCTGATCGGCGCAAGGTACTGGTGGTCGTACCAGCCGTCGGAGTCGTCATAGGTGATGATGACGGCGGTCTCGCCCCATTCCTTCTGCTTCTGCAGGAAGTTGATCAGCTCGACATTGCCGGCCTGCTCGTCGAGCGGATCGGAGTTGCCGGGATGGCCGTCCTGATAGGCCGGCATCTTGATGTAGGAGACGGCCGGGAAGTTGCCGGCCTTCACCGAAGCGTAGAAGTCCTCGAGATCGTAGGCGTGATTGGCCGGATCGAGCGTCTTGCTGCCGGGCACATAGGTGTGTCCGACCGCATTCACCGAGCTCGGCCGCGCATGGGTCGGATTGGCCGTCGACTTGTAGTATTGGAACCAGGCGTGGTGCGGGATGTAGTCCACGACGGTGCCGTTGACGTTGCTCGAGAACGTGCTGCGGCCGCAGTAGGTGGTGCCGTTGCTGTTCTTGAGCGTCAGGTCGAAGCCGCCCATGAAGCTGCCCCAGCTGATCTGCTCGGCATTGAGCAGGTCGCCGATGTTCTTGCTGGTCATCAGGACCTGGCTGGTCGTGCTCGAGCAGGCATCGTAGGCAGGGTCGGTATCACCGATCAGCGTCAGACCACCCTTGCCGTCGGCGATCGACGATGACGAGCCGACGATGTTCTGCGCACCGTTGGTCTGGCCGGCAACCACTTCGAGCGCGCCGGGCGTCGACGGACCAAAGGTGTCGGTCCAGTTGTTGTCGCTCATCGCGAAGTTCTGGGCGTAATTCCAGAACGCGGTGACGGTGTTGCCGTCGAAATAGCCCATCACCTGCCCGTTGGTGCCGAAGGCGCCGACACCGCCGGCGGTGCCGCGACCGGTGAATTTCGGAAACAGGTCTTCCTTGCCGTTGTCGACCGCCTGCTGCTCGGGCGTATAGGCGTGGTTCTGCGACTTGGTGTTGGCCTGGGTGCGGTCGAGGCGGAACGGATTGGTCGCGCCAGTGCCGTTCGCCGGGTTGGTGTTCGGGTTGTTGGTCAACAGATTGGCGCTGGCGAGGTTGTTGACCTTCGGCGTATGCGGCTTCGCCGTGAACGGGATCGAGCCGGTCGGGTTGGTCGCAACCGGGTAAGTTGCGAAGTAGTGATCGAACGAGCGGTTCTCGTTGAAAATGACGACGAGATGCTTGATCGGCGTTTGGGTGTGGGTGTCGTGCGGATGATGATCGTGGCCGTTATTGCCTTTGTTGTCGTCCTGAGCGGCGGCGCTGCACATCACCGCAGCGGCAGCAACCAGACAGACTCCGACCGTCGAAAGAAATTTGGCTTTCACCGTAGTGCCCCTCTTATTTTTAAGGATTTATGACGTCGACCTGCGACAAGTTATCCACCACCGATGACAGCGCTGTGTCGGTCGAATGAATGCGACGAACGATGATGCGCGCTCATGTCCGCATCGGTTGCAGCAGATATCGGGGGCCCAATCTTTGCGCGCATAGCGGACGTCACGCCTCTGACGCGAGCGGCTATCCGTAGACGCGGCTTCGGTCAGAAGACATGGAATTGAAGGGATCGCGTTGAAGATGACGGCGGCAGTCAGCAATCATGTGAACAAATCATGCGCCGCCGGCAATCGCGGCTGCTCACGCCCAAAATAAATCCGCGCCCTCCGGGGATGTGTCCCCAAAAGCGCGGATCTTTTGGTCTGGTGGCAGATGAAGGCCGCGAGTCAGCTCGGCGCGACGGTGAACGAGGCTAATCCTTCATCCCCGTAATCGAAGCACTGACCGCCCGCGGATCGCGCTGCGGCCAACGGCCGCTCTCGACCTGCGCCAGAAAATCGCCGACGATCCGGTTGTATTCGTCGGGCTCCTCGATGTTGATGGCGTGGCCGCAGTTCGGCATCACCGCGAGCGCGGCCGACGGGATGCTCTGCTTCATCAGGATGCCCGGCAGCAGGCATGGCCAATCCTCATCGCCGGTGATGATCAGCGTCGGCACATTGATGCGCTTCATCTCGTCGACCAGCGTGTAGAGCGAGGGACGCTCCTTCTGCACGCCCTGCTGGGTGTTGGCCGATCCCACCGCCGAATGCTCGGCCAGCATGGTCTTGAACTCGGCGTGGCCGCGCGGGTCCTTGTTCTCGTACTGCACGCGCGTCGGCCCGTAGGCGTAGCGCTCGGCGAAGGCCGGCATGCCCTCCTTGCGGATCATGCCCGCGATCACGTCGGCCTCGGCGCGAAACGTCTCGCGCTTGTCGAGCTCGGCGCCGTAGCCGCAGCCGCCGATGCATAGCGACAGCGCCCGATCAGGGTGACGCAATCCGAAATGCAGCGTCGCAAAGCCGCCCATCGACAGACCAACGATATGCGCCTTCGGCGCGCCGATGTGATCGAGCACCGCCAGGATATCGTCGGCGGCGCGCGCTTGCGAATAGGACAAGACCTGCTCCGGCACATCGGACGGTGGAAAGCCGCGCGCATTGTAGGCGATGGTTCGGAAGCGCTTGCCGAAGTGCCGCATCTGCGGCTCGTAGCTGCGCAGGTCGCCGGCGAACTCGTGAACCAGGATCACCGGATGCCCCGATCCGGTCTCCTCGAAATAAAGCCGCACTCCGTCGTCTGTCACAGCATAGGGCATGTTGATCTCCTGCCTTCTCTCTTTGCTTGTTACGGGATGGTCGCGTTACGGAATGGTCGCGGCCTTCGGCGGCTTGGCGCGCGGCAGATAGGTGCCGTGGTCCTTGCCGCCGACGAGCGTACCGTTATCGACGACGACCTTGCCGCGCACCATGGTCAGCACCGGCCAGCCCGTGACCTCGAGCCCTTCATAGGGCGTGTAGTCCGCGCCGTCGTGGATCAGCTCGTGGCGGATCGTCACCTTGCGCTTCGGGTCCCACAGCGCGATGTCGGCATCCGAGCCGACCGCGATGGTGCCCTTGCGCGGATAGAGGCCGTAGATTTTGGCGTGGTTGGTGGCGCTGAAGGCGACAAAACTGTTGAGGTCGATCCGCCCCTTCACCACGCCTTCGGAAAACAGGATCGGCAGCCGCGTCGCCACACCCGGGATTCCGTTCGGCACCCAGCGGAAGCTGGTGCGCCCCTTCGGCGCAAGCTTGCCTTGCGGGTCGTCGTAACGGAACGGACAATGGTCCGACGAGAACACCGAGAACACCTTCTGCTGCAGCCCTTCCCAGCAGGCCTGCTGGCTGGCGACGTCGCGCGGCGGCGGCGAGCAGACGTATTTTGCGCCTTCCATGTTGAGCTGATCGAGATCCTGTTCGGTCAGCATGAGATATTGCGGACAGGTCTCGCCCATCACCCGCAAGCCCCGCTGCTGCGCGCGCCGGATTTCGTCCATCGCCTCGCGGTTCGAGACATGCACGATCATGATCGGCACGTCGACGAGCTCGGACAGCGAGATCGCGCGATGGGTGGCCTCGCGCTCGACCGGGATCGGCCGCGAGGTCGCATGGAAGCGCGGCGCGGTGTTGCCGGCGCGCTCCAGCCGGTCGGTTAGGAAGCGGATGGCGTCGAAATTCTCCGCATGCACCATCAGCATGGCGCCGGTCTCGCGCGCAACCGACATGGTTTCGAGCAGCTCGCGGTCCGAGAGCGCGAGGCCCTCGTAGGTCATGAAGACCTTGAGCGAGGTGTAGCCGTCCTCGACCAGCGCCGGCAGTTCCTGGCCCAGCACATGCTCGGTCGGATCGGTGAGGATGAGATGGAAGGCGACGTCGACATGGCACTCGCCTTCGGCCAGCGAATGGTAATGCTTCAACGCCTCGCGCAGCGTCTGGCCCTTCTCCTGCAGGCAGAACGGCAGCACGGTGGTGTTGCCGCCGAACGCCGCCGAGCGCGTGCCGCTGGCAAAACCGTCGGCCATCACGATGCCGTCGCCGGACGGCTGGGCGAAGTGGACGTGGCTATCTATGCCGCCCGGCAGCACGAGGCGGCCGGTGGCGTCGATGATCGTGGCCGCATCGCCGAGATCATGGCCGAGCGCCGCGATCTTGCCGTCGCGGATACCGACGTCGCAGGGGAAGGTGTCGGCAGCGGTCACCACGGTGCCGCCGCGGATGATGGTGTCGAAGGACATCAGTTTGTTCCCTCCCTCGGTGAGCGGTGTTCGATGATTGCGGCGAGTGGCTCGGCCAGCCCGCGCGTCGGCTTCGGATCGGGACGGCGGAAGGTGCCGGCCACCGCCTTGCGCGGCTTGAGCACGGCGAGCGTTTCCGCCTGCCGCACCGCCGCCGCGACCGGATCGACCACCGGCACCGGAATGCGGTCGCGGACCTTTGCCGCGAGTCCGGCGAGCGGCGCGCCCGACAGAATGACAACATCGGCGTTGTCCTGCTCGACCGCGCGGTTGGCGAGCGCGACCAGCAGTTCCTCCTTCTCGGCCTGCACCTGCGAGATCGACTGGAAATGACCGTCAAGCGTGCGGATGCCGGCGCAGCGCGAACTCAGCCCGTGCATCGCGACGCATTCCTCGTACCAGGGCGCCAGCGCGCCGGCGAAGGTGACGATCGCAAACCGGCGGCCGAGCATGCAGGCCGTGAGCATCGCAGCTTCGGCCAATCCCACGACGGGAAAGGCGAACAGCTCACGCGCGCCGAACAGGCCGGGATCGCCGAACGCCGCGATGACAGCGGCATCGACGCCGGGGCCGGCTTCGGCCAGCATCTCCAGCGCGATCGCGCCGCCGATCTGGGCCTCGGCGCGGGTCGCGATATAAGGCACGCCGCGCGCGGCAGTGACCGGCACGAGCTCGGTGCCGGCCGACGCCGCCTTGCTGCCGGCGGCATGAAGCAGATCCGTCACATCAGCCGTCGTGTTGGGATTGAGCAGCAGGATCTTCATGGCGCAACGTTCCTCGTCTTGCGGCCGCGCGGCCTTGCCGGAGGCTCCGGTGCCCCAGCGTCGGCCGCCTCGGCATCCAGCGTCTTGGCATCCAGCGTCTCGGCGACGATCTCGCCGGTGCGGCGCACGTGGTGGGCCAGTATCTGCCCGGCCCGGGCCGCATCGCGCGCCTTCAGCGCGGACAAAATCTCCTGATGCTCCCGCACCGATTCATCCCAGCGGCCGAGCACGTACAGCGCGAAGAAGCGCGCGCGCTCGGCCCGCGCCAGCAGCGCCTCGTGCGTCGCCTTCAGCACCGTATTGCGGGCGAAGCCGACGATCGCCGAATGGATCTGCTGATTAACTTGAAAATAGTCGCGCAGCTCGCCACGGCCGTGATGCCACTCGATCTTGTCCTGCAGCGCCGCGAGCCGTTCGAAGTCTTCCGGCTCCATGCGCAGCGCGGCGAGCTCGGCGGCACAGCGCTCGATGCCGCTGACGGCCTCGAACAGTTCGGCGAGCTCGGCGCGGCGGAACGGCGCCACCACGGCGCTGTGGTTGAGCCGCAGCTCGACCAGGCCCTCGCTCGCCAATTGCTTGAGCGCCTCGCGCAGCGGCGTGCGCGAGATGCCGAGCGCATCGGACAGGTCCGCCTCCCCCAGCGACTGCCCCGGCGCCAGCTCGCCGCGCACGATCATGGTGCGCAGCCGCGCCGCCGCCTGCTCGTGCAGTCCGACCCGCGGCACACGTAAGCGCCGGCGTTGCAGCGCGGTCATCGCGCGCTTGGGTTCCTTGGTACGTCTGGTCGCTTTGGCTTCAGTCACCGCTTGCCTGCATTGTCATGATTGGAGATCGCGCCCTCCCACGTGGATCGCGGTGGCCGCGCGCAGATCGGGGTTCGCGAACAGGCTGCCCCAGCCCTGCACACGCGACGGATCGCAGCCGGCAGCTGTGAGGCACGCCCACAGCGTCACCGCAATCGAATCCAGCACCGGGACGCCAAATCCGCGCTCCAGCCGCTCGGCCGGCCCGGCACCGCGCATGTTGGTGCAGAGCACGACGGCGGCATCGCAGCCCTCGCGCACCACCTCCTCGATCAGCCGCGCGACCTCGGCCTCGCTGACCTCGGCAAAGGAGAAATTGTCCTGCAGCGACAGATGCCGCTCGGCAAGACAATGCAGCCCTTGTGAATTCCAGTTGGCGACGATCCGCTCCTGCACGTCCTTGCGATACGGCGTCACCAGCCCGATGCGGCTGGCGCCGATCCGCCGCAACAGGTCGCGATAGGCCAGCACCGTGGTGCAGGCCTTGATACCCGTTGCCGCCGTGATCTCTTCGCACAGGCTCTCGTCGCGGTCGAAGCCGAGCCAGCTAGCCGAGGTGCCGTTCCAGGCGATGACGTCGACCTTGGCATGGGCGAGCAACTCGGCCGCGCGAAGAATCTCGCTGGCGTCGAACTGGCGCAGCGCCGCCTCCGACAGCGCGATCTCGGTCACCTTGAAGCGCGAGAAATGTGCCGAGACGTCGTCGATCCCCGATAGCATCGCGCAGGTGATCGGCTCGAGCGCGGTATTCGACGACGGCGTCAGCATGCCGAGCCTGATAAGACGTGTCATTGGTGAGCCTCGTCAAGCGGCCGAACCCTTGGCGGATTCGGCCGCATCCGTTTTAGACCGGGAGCTTGCGGCTGTAATCGATCAGGGTCGAGCAGATCAACAGCGCAATGCCCGCGGCGGCGAAATACATCAGGGCCAGGAAGTAGGAGCCGGTGGCCTGCACGATGAAGCCGACGATCAGGGGCGTCGTGATGCCGGCGATATTGCCGCCGAGATTCATGCAACCGCCGAGGAAGCCGGACTTGCCGCGCCCCGCCAGCGCCGACGGAATCGCCCAGTACATGCCGCACCAGCGCAGGAAGAACAGCGTCGTCGACAGCAGCACCACGACCGCGACCGCGTTGGTGACGTAGGCGACGAGGAAGATCGAGACCGTCGCCATGATCGCCGCGATGCCGAACAGCGTGCGGAACACGGTGTTGGGCGACCCACCCCGCTCCCGCCAGTTATCGCCGATCCAGCCGCCGACCAGCTCGCCGACGAAGCCTGCGAAGAAGATGATGAACGACGCGCCGCCGAGCGCCTTGATGTCGAAGCCGTGCACCTTGAACAGATAGGTCGGCATCCAGGTCAACAGCCCGTAGAACGTGGTGTTGAAGAACATCCAGCCGAGGCACATGCACCACACCGAGCGAAACCGGAAATACGCCATCCAGCTTGCGCCCGAGGACGGCGGCGTCGCCGCATCCTCGATCGCATGCGCCTCCTCGAGATAGCGAGCCTCGGCTTCATTGACCGACGGATGCTCGCGCGGCACGTTGCGGATGTAGTACCAGGCCCACAGCCCGCACAGCATGGTGCCGACGCCGGCGATGACGAAGGCGACGCGCCAGGAGCTGAACGCCGCCATCAGCCAGGCGATCACGATCGAGCCGAGCGCCGCACCGAGCGGCGCGCCGCCGTCCAGCAAGGTGGCGCCGCGGCCGCGCTCGGTCTGGGTCATCCAGATCGCGTTGAGCTTGCCGCCGGCCGGATAGATCGGCGCTTCCGACGCGCCGAGCCCGAGCCGGGTCAACAGCAGCAGCATCCAGCTGGTGGACAACGCCGCCAGCGCCTGGAAGAAGCCCCAGAACAGCGTCGCGAGCGCGATCACGATGCGCGGCTTGAAGCGATCGGCGAGCATGCCGCCCGGCACCTGCATCAGCGCGTAGGTCCAGAAGAACGAGCTCAGGATCAGGCCCTGCATCGCCGGATCGATATCGAACTCCTTGGCGATGACCGGCATCGCGACCGAGAGCGAGGCACGATCGATATAGTTGATCGAGATCAGGAACAGCATCAGCAGGAAAATCTTCCAGCGTACGCCGCTCGGCTTTGCCGTATCTGCCATTGCGATGGTGGACACCTGATCGCTCATTGCTCGCTCCTCCCGACAGATTGTTTTGCCCTGGCCCGCCCCTCGTCCTTGAAGGTTGCTGGCGTCTCCTGCCCTGCGCGAAGTCTGCTTCAAGGCGGTCAAACCGACAAGCACATTTTGTATTCTGCATGCAATTTATTGTATCATTTTGATATCCCTGAATATATTATCATATTTGCGCTACAATTGAGCACCGGTGATCAGGGATTGGGCGCCAGATCACTCGCTCGAGCCAGGCAATTTCAGGGAATTGGTCCCCGCGTTGCGGCTCCACCAATCGCACGCACAACGGCGTTCTGCTCGTTGCAAAAACAGTGGTCCGCGCTTCCCGTCGGAAGCGCGGACTGTGGTGAGCCGCTGAATGCGGATCGTTCGTCAGCGGCGGATGAAGGCCGCAACCACCGCGCTGGAGGTCGCGCAGACGGCGACCACCAGGAACACCAGCGAGGTCTGGTTATGCTTGTCCATGAAGTGGCCGATCATCGGCTCGCCGAGACCTGCGAACAGATAGGCGAAGAAGTTCATCACCCCGGTTGCGGTCCCTGCCCGCTTGTGGCCGACCAGATCCGGGCATAGCGCCCAGAACGAGGATTGCGGCCCATAGGTGAAGAAGCCGCACAGGAACAGCACCGTCATCCCGAGAACGACATCCGAGGTCGGGATCGCGTACATGCACAGCGAGGTGACCGCGGCGAGCGCCATGTAGAGCACGATGGCGAGGTAGCGGCGCGAGCCGAACACCTTGTCCGAGACCCAGCCATTGCTGAACGCGCCCACCGCCATGCCGACCGGCAGCGCGATGCTGATCCAGCGCGGATCGATCACCGAGGCGGCGCCGGCCTTGGCCCAGTTGCTGCCGAGGAAGTGCACGGGCACCCACACCAGCAGGCCGTAACGCGCCGCGTTCTGGAAGCCGATCGCGACGCCGGCGACCAGGAGGCGCCAGTTCGACAGCACTGCCTTGTAGCGTGCGAGCGAACCCTCATTGGCGTCGACCGCGGCTTCGCTTGCAGCGACCTCGTCGGCCTCGTCATGCGGCGAGGCAAAGCCCATGTCCTCGGGCTTCTCGCGCGCGATCAGATAGAACGCGATGCCGCCGAGCAGCAGCAGCACGACCGGGATGCGGAAGATCCAGCGCCAGTCGAGCTGGAAGTAGCCGACCACGACCAGCGAGGTGACGAACGACAGCACCGAGGCGAGACCGGCCGCGAACGTATAGAGCCCGTAGACCGTGCCGCGCTCGTGGCGGCCCCACCAGTTCGACAGCAGCCGGCTGCCCGGCGCCCATCCCATCGACTGGAAATAGCCGTTGATGCCCCAGAACGCGGTGAGGCTGACGATTCCGGTCGAGAGGCTGGTGGCCCAGTTCATGATGAAGGAGAGGATCGCGCCGGCGCTCATCACGCGGCGACCGCCGAACTTGTCGCCGAGATTGCCGTTGATGGCCTGCCCGACCGCGTAGCACCAGAGCAGCGCCGCGCTGGCCCAGCCCAGGGCCTCCTTGGTGACGCCGAACTCGGCCTGGATGCCAGGAATGGCGAAGCCGAAGGTTTGCCGCCCGGTGTAGAAGAACAGATAACAGAACATCGCCGCGAACAGCATCCGCCACTGCGCACGGCGGAACGATGTCGCAAGCTCCGGATTCTGGACTCCGACCGAGCCGACGCCCGACGGACTGAACGTGATCGACATTGAGACCTCCCCTGATTGATTGGTGATTGCAGTCGGCCGCCGCGTTGTTCTTGTCGTACGCGTGCGGCCTTCGTTCGGACGTCCCTATGCCGGCCAGGGCAGCGAATAGGTCTTGACGTTGGTGAAGCTCTTGATCGCCTCCTGCACGCCTTCCTTGTAGCCAAGGCCAGAGTCCTTGATCCCGCCGAACGGCGACATCTCGATCCGATAGCCCGGCACTTCCCAGACGTTGACGGTGCCGACATCGAGCTCGTTGACGAACCGCGTGATGTAGTCGAGCCGGTTGGTGCAGACGCCGGACGACAGGCCGAACGCGGTCGCGTTCGAGATCCGGATCACGCTCTCGATGTCGTCGGGCACGCGGATGATCGGGATCACCGGGCCGAAGGTCTCCTGCATCACCAGCTCGCTGGTGTAGGGAATCCGGTCGACCACGGTCGGCGGATAGAGGGCGCCGTCGCGGTCGTTGCCGTGCAGCAGCTCGGCGCCGTCGGCGACGGCGGCATTGACGCGGCGCTCGAATTCCCTCGCCGCGCCCTCATGGATCACGGTGCCGACGTCGACCGTCGGGTCCATCGGGTCGCCGCACTTCAGCTTGCGCGCCTTCTTCAGCACCAGCGCAGCGAAATCGTCGGCGACCGCCTCGACGCAGAGGATGCGCTTCACGGCCGTGCAGCGCTGGCCGGAATTCTTGGTGGCGCCGGTGACCGCGAGTTCGGCCGCCTTCTCGAGGTCGGCGTCCTCCATCACGATCAGGGGATCGTTGCCGCCGAGCTCGAGCACCAGGCGCTTGTAGCCCGCCTTGCTGGCGATGTGCTTGCCGACCCTGACCGAGCCGGTGAAGGTCACGAGATCGGCGTCAGGATCGGTGATCATCGCATCGCCCATCGAATGCGGATTGCCGGTCACCACCGACAGCATCTCCGGCGGCAGCCCGGCCTCGTAGAGCACGTCGGCGAGCGCGAGCGCGGTCAGCGGCGTCAGCTCGGTCGGCTTCAGCACCACACGGTTGTTGGTCGCGATCGCGGGGGCGATCTTGTGGCTCACCATGTTGAGCGGATGGTTGAACGGCGTGATCGCCGAGATCGCGCCGAGCAACGGCGTGCGCGTCGTGAAGATCTTGCGCGCCTTTCCTTGCGGGCTGATGTCGCAGGAGAACGTCTCGCCGTCGTCCTTGATCGCGAGCTGGCCGGCAAAGGAATAGACGTCGTAGGCGCGGCCGGCCTCGTAGAGCGAATCCTTCCAGCACAGGCCGGACTCGGCGGTGATCAGCCGCGCGAATTCCTCCTTGCGCCCGGCCAGGATCTCGGCGGTGCGCAGCAGGATGCGCTGGCGCTCGTAGCGCGTCAGCTTCGGCTTGAACGCGGCCGCCCTGGCGAAGGCGCTGCGCACATGCTCCGGCCGCGCCGCCGGCACCGTGCCCACCACCTTGTTGGTGTAGGGATTGAAGACCTCGACATGCTCGTCGGTGTCGACGAGGCTGCCTGCGATCCGCATCTGCTCGTGGCGAACGGTCGGGCTCTGGATGTTCATGGCACTGTCCTTGGGGTCCGATAGCGTCACTGGATGCGGTTGAGCGCGACGTCGAAGGCGTCGAAATTGCGCAGGGCGTGGCCGGCCGGCAGCGCGATCCTGCGGTTGGCGATCAGCGGCACCCGCTCCTCAGTCAGCCCGCCATGCGAGCGCAGCGGCTCGGTCAGGCCCGATAGATCGTGACGCGACTCGCTGGTGCCGAGCACCTTGTGCCTGGTCGAGATCACGACGATGTCGCCGATCCGGTCCGGCGGCAGCTCGAACCTGGCGCAGGCTTCCTTGCGCGTCAGCGCGACCTCGATGCCCCCGGTCGCACGCAGCCGCGACAGCAGCGTATCGACGTTGGCGCCCTCCGGCGTGTAGATGGTCGCGAACGAGCCGAGCGAGCCGTGATGGGCGACATAGGGATCGGTGATCGGCAGGATCACGCGTGCGGCGCCCGCACCGGTCCAGTCGTCCATAACGTCCTGGAGGTAGATCACGTCCGGCCTGCCGTCGGGCAAGAACTTGTCGTTCATGCCGTGGTCGGCGGTCGCCACGATGTTGCAGCCGAGCGCATCGAGCTTGGCAAGATAGCCGTCGATCATCGCGTAGAAGTCGTTGGCGACCTTGGTGCCGAGCCCGACCTTGTGCTGGATGTAGTCGGTGGTCGACAGGTACATCAGATCGGGACGGCAGTGCTCGACCAGCTTGACGCCGGCCGCGAACACGAAGCGCGACAGGTCGGCCGAGTAGACCTCGGGCAGCGGCAGGCCGACGAAGTCGAGCACATCATCAATGCCGTTGGCCGTCTTGGTGGCCTGATCGGCCTTCTCCGACGAGAACGCGATGGCGCGGCCGCTGGAATAGTCCAGACCGTACGCAAGCAAGGTGCGCAGCTTGTCCTTGGCGGTGACGGCGGCGACCTTGTAGCCGGCGTCATGGACACCGGCCAGGATGGTCGGTGCGCGCAGGAATTTCGGATCGTTCATCATGACCTCGGCGTTGTTCGCCGTGTCATAGAAGTAGTTGCCGGCGATGCCGTGCACCGCGGGCGGGCGCCCGGTGATGATCGAGAGGTTGTTCGGATTGGTGAAGCTCGGGATCACGCTGGCGGCATGAACATGCGCGCCCTCCTTCATGAAGCGCGCGAAAGTCGGCGCGACGCCGGCCTCGATCGCCTGCTCGATATAGCCGGGCTCCGAACCGTCGAGGCAGATCACGACGGTTGGCCGCGTCGGCGCGTCGTAACGGCGCCCGTTGACGGTGATTGTCTTGCGATTGTCTTGCATGATGCCTCTCCCTGTCACTGCGCCGTCGTCACGCGTTCACCGCGCTCGGCATCCGCAGCGTCTGCGCTGCTTCGATCAGCCGTTCCTTCGACCCTAAGAAGTTGCGGCCGCGCTCGCCTTCGAGCGAGTCCGCGATCAGCGCGTGCCATTCGGCGCGCTCGATCCTGTAGGCGGCCGGATTGCAGGAGATGCCGAGCCGCGCCATGAAGTCCTCGAGATCGTCGGCCGCCCGCGCCAGGTCGGCGCCGAAGATCTGCTTCAAGCTGTCCTCGCAGAGCCCGCCCGCCCCTTTGACGCTCCGCAGCACCATCGGCAGCGAGAACGAGCACGCTATGCCGTGTTGCACGCCGTGCCGCAGCGTGATCGGATAGGACAGCGAATGCGCGATCGCGGTCTTGGTGTTGGAGAACGCCAGGCCTGCGAACAGCGCCGCCTGCGCCATGCCGCTGCGCAGCTCGAGATTGCCGAGGTCGTTGGCGAGCTTCGGCAGCACGTCGAGGATGCTGCGCGCCGCGGCCACCGCGTGGTTGGCCGACACCGGGTTGTTGTTGACGTTCCAGATGCTCTCCAGCGCATGCGACAGCGCGTCGAGCCCGGTGCTGATGGTGAGAAGCTGCGGCTTGCCGAGCATCAGGCGCGGATCGATCACCGCATGGGTCGGATAAAGCGACGGACGCGCCAGCGAATATTTCTTGCCGTTGGCCTCGTCCCACACCGTACCCCAGCAGGTCACTTCGCTGCCGGTGCCCGCGGTGGTCGGCACCGCGATGATCGGGATCGCCGCGAGGCGCGCGGCGCCCTGCTGTGTCTCCAGATAGGTCTTGACCGTCGCGAAGTCGCCGCCGGCGGCCGCGAACACCTTTGCGGAGTCGATCACCGAGCCGCCGCCGAGCGCGACGATCACCTCGGGCTGCCTCGCGAGCCCGGCAAAGCGCGCGGTCTGCTCGGTGAGCAGGCGGTAGTCCGGATTGGGCGCGACGTCGCGGATGGTCAGGACCGACGGTCCCGCCGCGGCGCGCAGCCGCCGCTCGAGCTCGTCGAAGACCGGCTCGCCATAGGTCACGAGCGCGTAGGCGCGCTTGCCGATCAGTCCCGGCAGCTTGTCGAAGCTGTCGGCTCCGAATTCGATCCTCACCGGGTTGGAATAAGTCCAGTCCATCCGCGCGTCCTCCGTTTGGCGCGAAGGTACGGCGCCGGCTGCTATTGACAAATTCATTCTACGGATGCGTTCTATTGATTATGTCAATAGTGTTCAGCCAGCTGCGCGCCTTCCATGCGGTCGCCACCCATGGCGGCTTCACCGCGGCCTCGCGCGTGCTCAATGTCGGTCAGCCGACGCTGACCATTCAGGTTAAGGAGCTGGAGGAGAGCTACGGCGTCGAGCTCTTGATCCGGAAGCCGCGACATACCGAGCTCACCGAGGCCGGCGCCGCGCTGTTCGAAATCACTCGCGGCATCATGACGTTCTGCGACGAGGCGCACGACCTGTTGGCCGCGCACGGCAAGGCCACCAAGGGACACCTGCGGGTCGCGACCGTCGGGCCGTTCCATGCCACCGAAATCATCGCGGCGTTCAAGCGCGATCATCCGGAGGTGCAGATCTCGACCCTGCTCGGCAATTCCGAACGCACCTTCCGCCACATCGTCAACTTCGAGGCCGACGTCGCGATCCTGGCGGAGGTGCCGGAGGATCCGCGCGTCACCATGATCCCCTACCGCACGCACCGCGTGATCGTGTTCGTCAACCGCGATCATCCCTGGTTCAAGCGCAAGTCGGTCAGGCTGCGCGAGCTGGCCGACCAGCCTATCGTGCTGCGCGAGCGCGGCTCGACCACGCGGCGCGCGTTCGAGGCGACGATGCAGGCCGAGGACATCAGGATCGAACCGGTGTTCGAGATCGAGAGCCGCGAGGGCGTGTGGAAGGCGGTCGAGCGCGGCCTCGGCATCAGCGTCGTCGCCGACTTCGAATTCGTGCCGCACCCCAACCTGCGCGCGCTCGAGATTAGCGACCGCACCATCAAGACCCAGTACAGCATCGCGCATCACAGCGGACGCGGTCATTCGCCGATCATCAAGGCGTTCATCGACACGGTCCGGCGGATGAAGGGTCGTGATGCTACCGCGAGGGGGTCTTCGGCCCGGGCTTGAGTGCGAACAGCGCCAGAAGCGCAGCCAAGCTCAGAGCCGATGTGACCGCAAGCGTGTAGCCGCCGAGCGGTGAAATCAGGAATCCGAATATGAGGGGCGCGAGGGCTTGAGACAGTCGCGACGGCGCGCCGAGCAGTCCCAGGCGGTAGCCGTAATCCTTCGGACCGAATATCGCCAGCGGCAGCGTGCCGCGCGCGATCGTCAGGATTCCGTTCCCCGCACCGTGCAACAGCGCGAACACCCCCGCGAAGCCACCGCCGAACAGGCCGATGACGCAGGCGCCCAAGGGATGTGTGATGCAGGCCAGGCGCGCCGACCAGAGCGGGTGGAAGCGCTTCAGCAGGCTCGCTTCGATAATGCGTGCCGCCACCTGCGCCGGGCCGATCAGTGCGCCTGCCGCGATCGCCTGCGCCTGCGTCGCACCGAGCGACTCCAGAATTCGCGGCAGATGAACCGCCATCGCCGACGTCACGCTCCAAGCGGCGGCGAAGGCAAAGGCAAGCAACACCATCGCGCGGTCGATGGCAATGTGCGGCTTCGGCGTGTCGGCCGCGATCCGATGCTCCCGCTTCAGCTTGGGGATCAGGAGGCCGTTGAGCGGCAAGCAGATCAGGATGTGCGCCGCCGCCCAGCCGAAACAGGTCCAGCGCCAGCCGATGGTTGCGAGCCCCCACGCACTCAGCGGCCAGCCGATCGTGCTGGCAAAGCCCGCGATCAATGTAATGCCGGTGATGGAGCGGCGGGCGGCGTTGCCGTAAATGCGCCCGAGCGCCGCGAAGGCTGCATCATACAGGCCAAGGCCCATGCCGACGCCGAGCAACAGCCAGCTCACCGCCATCAGCACGGCGCCCTGCGACAGCCCGAGCAGGATCAGCCCCGACGCCAGAATGAGGTTCGACGCGCAGAGCACTTCGCGTCCGCCCATCCGGTCGATCTGGCGGCCGACGCGCGGACCGAGCAGCCCGGAGATCACCAGCGCCATCGAGAACGCGGCGAACAGCCAGTTGGTCGAGATGCCGAGGTCCCGCGCGATCGGGTCCGCGAGGATGGCGGGCAGATAATAGCTCGACGCCCAGGCAAGCGTTTGCGTAGTCCCTAGCGCAACAATCAGGACGTTGTCTGCACGGCGGCTCATCCGGCGCGCACACCCGGCGTCCTGGGCGGAACCGCTTCTCCGTCCTCCTTGACGAACTGGCCGATGTCGGCCACGGCGAGGAGATCGAGCACGGCCTCGGACGGCCGGCACAGTTTCACGCCCTTCGGCGAGACCACGATCGGCCGATTGATCAGGATCGGATGCGCGATCATGAAATCGATCAGTTCGTCGTCGCTCCATTTCGGATTGGCAAGGTCGAGCGTCGCATAAGGCGTGCCTTTCTCGCGGAGCAGCGCGCGGGGCGTCATGCCCATCGCCTTGATCAGCGCGATCAGCGTGTCGCGCGCGGGCGGCGTCTTGAGATATTCGACGATCTCGGGCTCCTCCCCGCTTTGGCGGATCATGGCCAGGGTGTTGCGCGACGTCCCGCAATCGGGATTGTGGTAGATCGTGATCGTCATCGGATTGCTTCCATCTTCGTTTCGGTCTGCCGCAGGAGCCACGTCATCAGCGCCAGCGCGACCATCGCCCCCAGCATCTCGGCGACGATAAATCCCGGCAGGTCCTGCGGGCGGATACCGGAAAACGTATCGGTGAATGATCGCGCGATGGCAACGGCTGGATTGGCGAAAGACGTGGACGCGGTGAACCAGTAGGCGGCCGTGATGTAGAGCCCGACCAGCCATGGAATGGCGGCCTCGCGAAACCGCAGGCCACCGATGATCGTTGCGACCAGGCCGAACGCGGCAACGAATTCGGCAAACCACTGCGGGAACCCGGTCCTCGCCTTGGCGGAGAGCTCCAGGAGCGGCAGGCCGAACATGGCATGCGCGACCATCGCACCCAGGATTCCCCCGAGCACCTGCGCCGCGACGTACTGCGCGGCGTGCGGCGGGCGGAGTTCGCCCTTGAGTGTGAACACCAGCGTGACCGCCGGATTGAAATGCGCGCCGGATATCGGTCCAAGGATCGTGATCAGCACCACCAGGATGGCGCCGGTCGGCAGTGTGTTGCCGAGCAGCGCCAGCGCCACGTCCTTGGTCAGGGTTTCTGCCATGATGCCGGAGCCAACGACGGTCGCGACCAGAAGCAACGTGCCGAGACCTTCGGCCACAAGGCGCCGTGGCAGATCGAAATCGCGCATCAGGCACGCGCCTTCTTTTTGCTCGTGGAAGGCTTGCACTGGGCGGCGGCGAGCGCCGGCGCGCAGATCTCCGGGTGGCCCGCGCAGCAATCCTTCATCAGGAAGGCAATGAGGTCACGCAAACCGGTGAAATCCGCCGAGTAGATGATCGAGCGCGCCTCGCGGCGCGGCAGGATCATGCCGGCGTGTTCTAGGTCCTTCAGATGGAACGACACGTTGGATGGCGACACCTCGACCGCCTCCGCAATCGCCCCCGCGGCCATCCCCTCAGGACCGGCCTTGACCAGCAATCGCACGATCCGCAGCCGCGTTTCCTGCGACAGCGCGGCAAACGCGGTTCGGGCTTGACGCTCCTCCATCTTTCGATAATCCTACAATTCAATAATCATTGAAATGAGGATAGCAGCCATGGACACGCTTGCCAATACCCGTTCGATCGTCGGCGCCCTGCTTCCGGTGGAAGAGCTGTCATCGGCAGCTCTCCTTTCCAGCCTTGAGGCGCACAAGGACAAACCGCTGATCTTCAGCTACGACGGCCGGGACGTCCGCCCCAGCTACCACGTGACCGAAGTCAAAACCGGTTCATTCAGGGCGCTCGATTGCGGCGCGAACCCGGAGAGCTGGAGCGAGACCTTCATTCAGCTCTGGGACATCGAGGAGGAAAACGGCGGTCACATGCCGGCCGGAAGGTTTCTTGCGATCATCCGCAAGGTCGACGAGGCCGTCGGCTTCGACCCGCAAGCCAGGCTGACATTTGAGGTGAGCGACGGTGTTCGGCCGATGCAGATCTATCGCGCGGAACGCATGGAGACCGGCGACGCTGCGATCCGCGTCTATCTCTCGGCGCGCCCGTCGAGCTGCAAACCGCGCGACCGATGGCTCCAGGAACAGGTGTCCTGCTGCACGCCGAAAGCCAAACAGCCTTGCTGCGGCTGATGGATGCTTGAGCACTTCCCGGCGAAATCCCTGACCTGGCCAGGCGTGTCACGAGGATTGGCGCTCGCGGCCGCGGGCTGCCCGGAAATAGCCGATCATTGAGTTGCCCGACAGGTCAAGCCTCCGGAGCAAAAATGTTTCGCTTTATCCGAAACGTAGCTTGGTGTATAGATGCACCCATCTCACCCGATCGAGGGGCGCTGCGCATCGTCACGGGTGTTGCGGTGAGATGCGGTGGACGCCGAGTGCGCAACTGACTAGTGCGCATGACGCGGACGGTGAAATCGTGCAGGCCTGACGCCCTAGCGGCAGGTGTCTCTTCGCAGGACGTGAATGCGTCGTTGCGAAGACGGTGACAAAAAAGCCCAGTCTCACCGGGGAGAGCACGTATAAGCCGTAACCCATCGCGCAGGGAAAGCCGGGTTGTTTCCGGTTACACCTGTGGTCCTACCCCCGTGCTTTCTACCTTTTGCACGGGGCCCATGGGTGCGATCGGCACCCGGCTTTCCCTGCGCCCTCTGCTCAAGAGAGGGCGGAACGAATAGCAAAGCTCGCACAATTCATGTCGCGAGAATGCGGAAGTTTGACTCACAGCCAGCGCAACAAACTCACCGTCGTCCCTGCGAAAGCAGGGACCCATATTCCGCGGCGGTTGTTGTTGAAGCGACTCGTTGTTCCAACATCGCGCAACAATCAGCGTCGGTGGTTATGGGTCCCTGCTTTCGTGTTTGGTCCCTGCTGATTGGTTGGGTGGAATCGGTGTAGAACGAGGCGTGGCCTTTGTCAGGGAGCACCTCGGGTCATGGAACTGAGCCTGCATGCAAACGCCACCACGACACCAAAGACGCGCGCCTACATCCAGCGCAGCAAGAAGTCGGTTGCCCAGTTGGCGGCTGAACTGGGGGTCAGCGAGACCACGATCTACCGCTGGCGCGGCCGCACCACGGTTGGAGACCGTTCGCACCGGCCGAACAACCTCACTACCAGCCTGTCGGCCGTCGAAGAGCGAGCGGTTTGCGAGTTGCGGACGTCGCTGCAGTTGCCGCTGGACGACATCGTCGAGGTGATGCAGCGATGCATCAATGCCAAGCTGTCCCGCAGCGCCATTCACCGCTGCCTGCAGCGCAATGGCATCAGCCGGCTTGCCAAGCCTGACAAGCCCAAGCCCGGCATCTTCGAGACCGCCAGCATCGGCTTTATCCATATCGACGTGAAGTA
The DNA here is from genome assembly GCF_042258325.1 of Bradyrhizobium sp. Pha-3. Lineage (NCBI taxonomy): Bacteria > Pseudomonadati > Pseudomonadota > Alphaproteobacteria > Hyphomicrobiales > Nitrobacteraceae > Bradyrhizobium > Bradyrhizobium sp. Pha-3. The sequence goes on from NZ_CP170151.1 coordinate 5,320,227, forward strand.
TCTGCCGGCTCTGCAACGCCGCACCAGCTATGCTTTCCTCGCCATCGACCGCGCCACCCGCTACGTCTTTGTCGAGATCCATTCCAGGCGGGACGGAGCCACCGCGACCGGCTTCCTCAAACGCTTCCTGGCCGACTTCCCGCACCAGGTTCACACCATCCTGACCGACAACGGCGCCGAGTTCACCGACCGCTTCGCGGTCGACAAGAAGAACAAGCCGGTCGGGAAACCGTCCGGCGACCATCCCTTTGATCAGCTCTGCAGGCAGCGCGGCATCCAGCATCGCCTGACCAAGCCCTACCACCCGCAGACCAACGGTCTCGTTGAACGCTTCAACCGTCGTATCGCCGAAGCCATTGGCCGCGAACAAAAGCGCGGCAGCGCAAGGCGCACCTTCATCGACCATGCCGATCGGGACGCCTTCATCGCCAAGTTCGTCCACGACTACAACCGAACTCGCCTCAAATGCCTCGGCTACCTGGCCCCAATGCAGGGTCCTCGCCAATCACACGGGACCAAACACTTTCGCAGGGACGACACCGAGATTGCAGCAATGATGGCGAACGACGCCCCACCCGCTCAAGCCGCCGTCGGCTCGCTCGACAACGCGGCGAACACCGTCTCCGGCGAATGGGCGATCACCGCAAGCAGCGCGCGGGCAGGTCCGCGCGGCGCGCGCTTGCCCTGCTCCCAGTTGCGGATGGTTTCCACGGGCACGCCGAGCTTGGCGGCGAATTCGAGTTGGGTGAGCCGGGCCCGGCGGCGCAGATCGCGCACGGCCGGCTGCGCCGCGGCAGGCTGCATCGCAGCCTGGTCGGGATGTGCGGGCACGAGCGGGATTTCCTGCCCGTCGCGCAATTCGACGATCCGTCCGTCCGCCTTGAGCCGCAACCGCTGCATGATGGCCCCCGTGATGGCCCCTTGGAGATAGCGGCATCATCGATGAAGCGCGTTAAGTTCGGATTAACGATAAGCAGCCCGGCGCGGCTCGCGCCCGAACCATGCGCCGCCCTACCCGCGAGCGCGTTACTTGAGCCCGAACCACAGCGTGGCGATGCCGAGGAACGAGAAGAAGCCGACCACGTCGGTGACGGTCGTGACGAAGGTGCCGGAGGCGACCGCGGGGTCGGCCCGCACCCGTTCCAGCACCATCGGGATCAGGATGCCGCCGAGCGCGCCGGCCACCAGATTGCAGATGATCGCAAGCCCGATCACGATGCCGAGGCCGGGGATCTTGAACCAGGCCACTGCGGCGACGCCGGTGATGACGGCAAAGGCGATGCCGTTGACGAGCCCGACCATGGTCTCGCGCAGCACCACGCGCATCGCGTTGTAGGAGCCGAGCTCGCGGGTGGCGAGCGCGCGCACCGCGACCGTCATGGTCTGGGTCGCGGCGTTGCCGCCCTGGCTCGCCACGATCGGCGCCAGCACCGCAAGCGCCACCATCTTCTCGAGCTGGCCCTCGAACAGGCCGAGCACCGACGAGGCCAGGAACGCGGTGGCGAGATTGACCAGCAGCCAGTTGAAGCGGCCGCGGGCGATGGTCCACACCGTGTCGGACAGCTCTTCGTCGCTGGTGACGCCGCCGAGCGCCTTCAAGTCCTCGTCGGCCTCCTCCTCGATCACGTCGACGACGTCGTCGATGGTGATCACGCCGACCAGCCGGTCGATGGTGTCGACCACGGGAGCTGCGACCAGATTGTACTTGCCGAACATCCGCGCGACCTCTTCCTGGTCCTCCAGCGCGGAAACCCGGCGACGGTCCTCGTCGATCAGGTCCTTGATCGCGATCGGGCGGCGCGTACGCAGCAGCACGTCGAGCGGCACCGCGCCCAGCAGGTGCTTGTCGGCATCGACCACATAGATTTCGTAGAAGCGATCCGGCAGGTCCGGCGTGTCGCGCATGTAGTCGATCGCCTGCCCGACATTCCAATCCGGCGGCACCGCGATGAACTCGGTCTGCATCCGCCGACCGGCGGAATTCTCCGGGTACAGCAGGCTGCGCTCGATGTCCTCGCGCTCGGCCGCCGGCAGCTTCTCCAGGATCTCTTCCTGGTCCTCCTCGTCGAGGCTCTCCAGCAGCTCGACGGCGTCGTCGGATTCGAGCTCCCGGACGCCCTCGGCAACCGTCTCCGGCTTGAGTTCCTCGAGGATCTCCTCGCGGACCGTCTCGTCGACCTCGTTGAGCGCCGAGAAGTCGAAATCGGTGCCGGTGAGCTCGACCAGGGTGACGCGGTCGTCCGGCTCCAGCGCCGCGATCAGGTCGCCGAGATCGGCCTCGTGCAGTTCCGCCACCACCTCGCACAGCAGCGGCCGGTCGGCGGCGTGGATGGCCCGGGTGATCGCCGCGACGAATTCGCCGCGGAGGTCGCCCTCCTCGTCCCGCATCGGCATCCGGGCCAGCGGGTCGGCCTCGGCGGGTTCGGCAGCGTCGAAATTCTCGGCCATGCCGTGTTTCGCCGGTTTGACAGGAGGGGAAAAACTGGTTGGATGAGTGCGGAACGGATTACCTAATCGGTGGGGCCCAGTGCAATGAGAAAGATGTCGAGCGCACCGCGACCGCTCCGGAGGGCTTTCGCGGCGCTGGTGGCGCTCGCGCCTGTTGCACTGTGCGGCTCGGCGCACGCCGCCGAATGCCAGCGCAAGGACGCGCTCGGCACCTCACGTGTGCTCGAGGTCGACCCTGCGACCTATCCGCGCGTCGGGCTGAAGAGCTTTCCGCAAACCCTGCCGCTCAGGGATGGCGAGGTCGTGCTGACCTTCGACGACGGACCGACGCCGGGGGTCACCGACAAGGTGCTGACGGCGCTGGCCGCCGAATGCGTGCAGGCAACCTTCTTCATGGTCGGCCGCAACGCGGCCGATCATCCCGATATGGTCCGCAAGATCGCGCGCCTCGGCCACTCCATCGGCTATCACAGCTGGGACCATCCGCATCTCAACAAGATGCCGACGGATCAGGCCGAGGCGAACATCAACCGGGGAATAGAAGCGGTCCAGACGGCGCTGCGCGGCACCGCAAGCACGGTCCCGAGCACGCCGTTCTTCCGGTTCCCCTATTTCGAGTCGACGCCCGCGCTGCTCGATCGCCTGGAAAAGCGCGGTATCGCGGTGTTCGGAGCCGATTTCTGGGCCAGCGATTGGAACAAGATGCCCCCCGAGGAGGAACTCAAGCTGCTCACCGGGCGGCTCGAAGGCCACCGAAAGGGAATTATCCTGCTGCATGACCCGCAAATGCGGACAGCCGAGATGCTGCCCGCCTTCTTGAGGTACCTGCAGGAGCATAATTACCACGTCGTCCACATCGTCCCGCCGGCGATGAAAACCGTGTCCGACCGGACACATTGAACCCGGGGCCCAAGGTGGATTACAGACCGTTAAGGCGGCATTCATGGCGCCGCACCTAAGGATTCGTCAGTGCGTTTGGAATGCGGCCGAGATTCGATGATTGCAAACGTCCTGGTGATGATCCGGAAGTGGTCGCGGACCGTGGTCCGCGCGGCGCTGCTGGGCTGCGGCTTGATGACGCCGTACGCCGCCCTCGCCGCAGACTGCCCTTACCCCAACGCACTCGGCACCTCGCGGACCCTCGTCGTCGATCCCAAGGAGCATCCCCGGATCGGCACCATGCAGTATCCGGAGACCTTGCCGCTCGCCGATCACGAAGTGGTACTGACCTTCGACGACGGGCCGCTGCCGAAATACAGCAACCAGGTGCTGGCCATTCTTGCCAGCCAGTGCGTCAAGGCGACCTTCTTCACCATCGGCTCCCAGGCCCGGTTCAATCCAGAGGGCGTGCGCAAGCTGATCGCGGCCGGACATACCGTCGGCACGCACAGCCAGAACCATCCGCTGACGATGAACAAGATGCCGCTCGAGAAGGTGCGGCAGGAGGTCGACGACGGCATCGCCTCGACGCTCGCCGCACTCAATGGCGACAAGAGCAAGCTGGCGCCGTTCTTCCGGATTCCCGGCCTGATGCGCGCCGAGATCCCGGAGGCCTATCTGGCGTCACAGGGCATCCAGGTCTGGAGCGCCGACTTCCCGGCGGACGACTGGCGCCACATCTCGCCGCAGCGGGTCTATGACCTCGCGATCCAGCGGATCGAAGCCAAGCGCAAGGGCATCCTGCTGCTGCACGACATCCAGCCGCGCACCGTTGCGGCGCTGCCGCGCATCCTCAACACGTTGAAGGAGCGTGGCTACCGGATCGTTCATGTCGTGCCCGCAGCGCCCGATCGCCCGGCGACGCCGACCCAGCCGCAGCAATGGTACCTGCATCCGCCGACCGAGACGGTGGCGACCACGCGCTGGCCCAGGATTCCGAACTTCGTCTTCACCGCGACGCGGACGCTGCCTGCCCCGGTGCTTGCCGACATGGATTGGCGCGATGCCGACATCCTCGACCACGCCCAGCGCGCCCGGGTCGCGATGCCCGTCCGCACGCTGTGGCCGCAGCCGCAGCTTGCGCGGTTCGCATCGGTCTCGACATTGCCGGTCCCGGCGTCCGACGTGTTCCGCGTTCCCGAAGCGCTCGACCTGACCCTGCTCGCAGCCCGATCGGCGGCCGATCGCCGCCTCGCGCGGCGCGCGACCGTTGGCGTTGGCGTATCGCGCGCGCAGGCGTTCTCCGCGCGCCAGGCCAGGCATCCGAACCAGGCTGCGCATCAGGCGCCCGGCGCGGCGCACGGCAGAGCCCACGGCACACCCTTGCATGTCGCGCCGCCGGCCGTGGAGAATGCTTCAGTCCACGTCGCCAATAATTTGAAGAAGCGCGCGCCGCGCGCCGAGGCGTCGGCTGGCAGGCGCGTGCCTGATTGACGGGATCTAGCTGGCCACGATCTTGGCGACGCAGAGCAGGATCACCAGCGCCAGGAAGAAGATGTCGATATAGGATTTGATCTCGCCGGCATGCCTGAGCACAGTGACATCGGCGACGATCTGCCTGCGCGAGGCGACAGCATTGGGCCCCTCGCCGGCCGCCGCGGCGAGCCGCCGCGTCTCGCCCTCCAGGCGCTCGATGCGCTGGAAGAAATAGAACGAGCGCAGGCCGGAAAAGGCGTGCATCGCCGCATAGACCAGGATCAGGACCGCGACCGTCGCACGCTGCTCGTACTTCTCCAGAAGGTTCAGCATGAAATAGACCAGCCCCAGGAACACGAAGTTGGAGACGACGCGGTAGGCGTAGCTGGCAAAGATCATCAGGCGCCCCGGGTGGGGCAGGCTTGCAGCCGCGCGATCGGGGGAAAGCGGCCGGCTTCGGTCGGCAACACCAAACCGGTAAGGCCATGCATCCGCGAATCTACCTGACCGGTGTTACATGACCGCATCGACCGGCACCTCCACGTCACCCGCCTGCACTCGTCGGACCTGCCCCCGGAGGGCACGGGCCGACATAGCCGGCGAGCGGCCATGTTCCGAAAAGTCCAGCGATTTCAAGGATCGGCTGAGGTATGGTGCGCTCGGAGGGACTCGAACCCCCACGGTGTTACCCACTGCCACCTCAAGGCAGCGCGTCTACCAATTCCGCCACGAGCGCTAGGATGCCGGATGGAACCCTAAGGCGCCGCCGCATCGACGGGGCCATGTAACAAATCATGCATGCAGGGACAAGGCGATTAATGCGCGAATTAACTGCGAACGCCGGGAGATTTCGGCAGCATTTGCTTGACCTCGACCGCAATCCGGTTGCGGTCGACCAGGACCACGCCGCTGGCCACCGGCAGGTTGTTGGCGAGGATCTTGACCTCGTCGGCCTCGGTGGCATCCAGTTCGATGATGGCGCCGCGGGATAGCCGCATGACCTGGTGAATCGGCATCGTGGTGGTGCCAAGGACCACCATGAGATCAACGCTGACTTTATCGAGGGTGGGCACTTCTGAACCGCCGAACTGGAACTAGATTGTGGGTTCACCTGACCACGTTAGGGTTAGCTAATGGTTAACGAACGCCAGAGCCTCGATTCGACGACTTTTGCGCGCCCTTCGGGCGAAGGCGCGGTCGAATGGCGGATTTCGGACCGCGCGGTGCCCTACCCCGATTCGCTCGCCGCAATGGACGACCGGGTGGCGAAGATCGCGGCCGGCTCGGCCCCCGAACTGGTATGGCTGCTGGAGCACCCGCCGCTCTATACCTCCGGCACCAGCGGCAAGGCCGACGATTTGCTCGCGCCGCGCTTTCCGACCTTCCAGAGCGGCCGCGGCGGCCAGGTCACCTATCACGGCCCGGGCCAGCGCGTCGCCTATGTGATGCTCGACCTCAAGCGGCGCCGGCCCGATGTGCGCGCCTATGTCGCTTCGCTGGAGGAATGGATCATCCGCACGCTGGCCGCATTCAACGTCCGCGGCGAGCGCCGCGAGGACCGCGTCGGGGTCTGGGTGCGGCGCCCGGACAAGGGACCGGGCCATGAGGACAAGATCGCCGCGATCGGCGTGCGGCTGCGCCGCTGGGTCTCCTTCCACGGCATCGCGATCAATGTCGAGCCTGATCTTGCGCACTTCCAGGCCATCGTGCCCTGCGGCGTGGTCGATCCGCGCTACGGCGTCACCTCACTGGTCGATCTCGGACTGCCGATCACGATGGCCGATGTCGACATCGCGCTCCGGCAGGCCTTTTCCGAGGTGTTCGGCGACACTGCAGCGCGCCTGCCGGAGGCGACGTCATAGGCTTCACGCCGCCTTCTGCGGCGCGACCTCGAGCTTGCCGGCGATGTAGCGACGCTCCTGGGTGAGGCCGCCGAAGCCGTAGGCGTCGCCCTTCACCTCGTCGACATGGGCGTAGCTCTCGGTGTGGATCGGCCCGAGCAATTCGCCCATCCGCTTGAACAGCGCCGCGAGATAGGCCGCCTTCTCGTCCTTGGTGTTGGTGCCCTCGGTGACGTGGATGTCGAGCCAGTAGCTCGCAAGCCCCTGCTCGGCGAGCGACTTGCCGCCTGCGAACCAGTCGTCGGCATCAGCCGACTTCACGATAACAGCGGTGACGTTCGGATCCTTGTGCAGAATCCGTGCGTTCAGATCCGACACGGCGGCGGCGATGTCGGACTTCAGCGACGGCCTCTCGCGCGAGGTCGCGTAGGTGACGGTGATGAGCGGCATGATCGGTCTCCTTGAATTCGGTTGGCGCGGGTCAATCGCGCCTCCTCTAGCTAGACCTTCGCGCATCATCTTGGTATCTTATTTATGCAGATAGTAATGATAACGATCATTGATCATGACAACCACGCTCGATATCGACACCGTGCAGGCCTTCCTTCTGGTCGCCGAGCTTCAAGGCTTCACCCGCGCCGCCGAGGCGCTCGGCACCACGCAAGCGGCGATCAGCATGAAGTTGCAGCGGCTCGAAACGGTGCTCGGCAAGCGGCTGGTCGAGCGTTCGCCGCGCACGGTGCGGCTGACCGCCGACGGCGCGGCCTTCCTGCAGCACGCCCGCGCGCTGATCGAGGTGCATGATCGCGCGCTGGCCGGCGAGAAACCGGCGCGCCAGCAGCTCACGCTCGGGATCAGTGATCACGCCGCGGGCCCGGAGCTGGTGCCGCTGCTGGAGCGGCTGCACGCGATGGCCTCCCAGCTTGCCCTCTCCGTGACCATCGGCTTCTCGCGCGAAATGCTCGATGCTTACGATGGCGGCGAGCTTGACGCCGTGATCGTGCGCCAGGAAGGCAGCCGGCGCGGCGGCGAGAAGCTGACCGAGGACGAATTCGGCTGGTTCGCCGCCAAACGCTTCGTCTGGCCGCGCGGCGATGCGCTGCCGCTGGCAACGCTGGCGCCGCCCTGCGGCGTGCGCGCCCTCGCAGCGCGCGCGCTCGACAAGGCCGCTATCGCCTGGACCGAAAGCTTCGTCGGCGGCGGCGTCACCGCGGTGGTGGCGGCCGCGCTTGCAGGGCTTGCCGTTGCGCCCCTGGTCCGCCGCATCGCACCGCCGGGCCTGGTCGATATCGGCCCTGCCCACAAGCTACCGCGGCTCGGCACGTCGAAGGTGATGCTGCATTCAAAGGTCGGCGATCCCGCCAAGCTCGCGGCACTCAGGACGCTGGCTGCGACGTTTCGGAGCGTGGCGTCTGCGGCATAGGTTGAACATCGTAGCGGTTCACATCGAGTCTTCGCCTGTCGCCAGTTCGCACACGACGAACCAGTAGGTCAGGCCGGCGACAAAGCCGGCCACGACGAACAGGCAAACCAGCCCAGATGTCCAGACAGCCGGGGATCGTAGAAGGACACTGATGCACAACGCGCCGATCGCCGCGCCTGCGCAGGCGAAAAATCCCGCGGCCCGGATCTGGAACTCCTCGGTGAACCAGACGACGATCGCCGTGGGAATTGCTGTGAGCAGACAAGTGATCACGAAGATCGCAGCCGACGGAAGCAGCATCACGACGATGCCGTAGAGCAGCCGCGCGACATCGCCGTGCGACGTCATCATCAGAATGGTCTGACCGACGGCGGAAATCACCGCGGTCGCGGCGCCACAGCCCGCAAGCCAACCTCCGAATGCACGGGAACAGGTGCTGCACATCCAGACCTCCTTACAAGATGGCATCGAACGCGCTGCGCAAGGTTTCGTGCCGGAACACAAAGCCGTTGCTCAGCGCCTTGTTCGGCAGCACGCGCTGGCCGCCGAGCAAGAGCTCGTCGGCGAAGTCGCCGCCGACGGCGCGGAGCAGCGCCGCCGGAACGCGGACGATCGCCGGCCGGTGCAGACGGCGTCCGAGCTCCTGGGTGAATTTCGTGTTGGTCACCGGGATCGGCGCGGTCGCGTTGACAGGACCGGACAGTTCAGGTCTCGCAATCACATGCGCGATCAGGCGCACGAGGTCGTCGCGCTCGATCCACGACATCCACTGCTTGCCCGAGCCGAGCGGGCCGCCGAGCCCGAACTCGAACGGCGTCAGCATCCGCGTGATGAAGCCGCCGTCGGTGCCGACCACGAGGCCGATCCGCAAATATGCCACGCGCACGCCGTGATCCGCGGCCGGCATCGCCGCATTCTCCCAGGCCTCGCACAATTCGTGACTGAAGCAGGCGTGGGATTTCGCCGACTCCGTCAGCACCTGGTCCTGCCAGAGTCCGTACCAGCCGGTCGCGGAGCCGCTCACGAGTACCGACGGCTTGCGTTCGAGGCGCGCGATCAGCTTGATCACGTCAGACGTCATGTCGATCCGTGAGGCGATGATCTTGCGGCGCTTGGCCTCGGTCCATAGGCCGTTGCCGATCGGCTCGCCCGCGAGATTGACGATGGCGTCGATCCCGGTGTCGGCGGGCAATTGGTCGAGGCTCGTGATCAGCGTCACCGGTGGCGTCAGCATGTCCGCCTTTGCCGGATTGCGGATCAACGCAATCACCTGATGGCCGGATGCGGTGAGGCTCGCGACCAGGCGGCTGCCGATGAAGCCGGTCGCGCCGGTGACGAGCACGGTCCGCCGCGCCGGCAATTTCTCGACCAGCGTCGCGGCCGGCACGCTGACCATCCGTCCGAGGCGTCTGGCGGCGGCAAAGTCGCGCGCGCCGAACAGCGCGGCGCCGAAGGCCGCAGCCGTCGCGAACAGACTTAACGGACCCGCATAGGCCGGCGCGACGGCGGTCGGCAGCATCGCCCAGCCGGTCAGGACCGGCACCAGCAGCACCAGGATGGCGCCGTAATTGATCGCCAGCAGCGTGTGATTGATCCGCTCGCTCGGCGGCAGCTTTCGGCTCAGATCCTCCTCGACGAAATCCATCAAGGTGATGACGACCTCGACGACGAGAACGGCCATGATGGCGATCGCAAGAATGCCGTGCACCTCCAGCCAGCCGAGCACGAGGAACAGCAGCGCATAGAGCATGTTGCGAACGCTGTGCAGCTGGAGCTCGTGGCGCTGCGAGGGACGCCAGGCCAGCCGCTCGGTGAATTCGTGGTGATAGAACGTATCGAATGCGCCCATTGCAATCTGGATGGCGACAAGCGTCCAAAGCAGCGGCGTCATGGCGTGGCCTCCCTGAACACAGCGGACTGACGGATCAGCCGGCCGAAACGCGGGTGGATGATCTCCAGCGTGAAGCGGAAGTCGCCGCAGCCGAGATCGGAATGGGTCACGGTGAGACCGCCCGGCGTGAGCCATTCGGGCAGCGGCATCCGAAACGGGCCGAGCTGCAGCGAATAGCCGACGCTGCGAAACACCAGCGCCTCGTGCTCGACCGCGATCCGCAGCGCCATGCTGACGCCGGAGCCGACATATTCCTCGAGCCCGGTGGACCCGGCAAAGCGCTTGGCGGAATGAATCACCTGCGGGAAGCCGTCGCGGCGCGCGCAGATGCGGGTCCAGACCTGGCCGCCGCTTGCCGCGTCCTCGGTGACGGTGACGATCATCGGCACGCGCGTTTCGGTGCCGGTCGGGAACGGCCCGCCGATCAGCCGCGCGGCCTGCGCCAGCCACCAGCCGATGCGGCTGCTCGCCGCCTCCTCGACCTCGCCGACATAGACGACGGTGTTGCCGTCCTCGAACCGTTTCGAGAAGCGCCGCCAGATCGCAACCGGCAGGCGACCCCAATCCTCGTCCGACAGCAATGCGCGGAAGCGATGGTCGTCGAGCAGCTTTGTATCGGAAGCCGGTGCTGTCTTTAAGGTGGATATCCTTGCTGACGCCATCGCACGCTCCCGTTACGCCGCCGCCTTTATTTGGCCCTGCCCGTGGGCAGGAAACTCACGATCTTCTCGCCGAGCTTGATCAGCGCGACCAGGCGCGGCCGCGGCACGTTCAGCATCTGCGTGTACCAGCGGTCGACCAGCTCGGTGAATGTCAGCATCTCCTTCAGCCGCTTGCTCGCGAGCGGGCTGATAGCCGGATCGTCGGCCGCGTCGGAGACGCAGGCGCGCAGCGCTGCGAGCGCGGGATCGATCTCGCGCTCCTTGCGTCCCGCCGCGATCTTGGCCGCGACCTCCCAGATGTCGGTCTCGGCCTCGAAGTGGTCGCGGCGGTCGCCAAGGATCGGCACCCGCCGGATCAATCCCCAGGACAACAGCTCCTTGATCGAGTTGGAGACGTTCGAGCGCGCCATGCCGAGGGTGTCGGCGATGTCCTCCGCCGTCATCGGCGCTTCGGCGAGGTAGAGCAACCCGTGGATCTGGCTGACCGAACGGTTGACGCCCCATTCGTCGCCCATGTCGCCCCAATGCAGGATGAAGCGCTCGACGACGGCAGGGAGTTTTTTCTTGGCGGTTATTTCTGTCATGACAGAACTATCAGACCGTTCGGAGCAGAAGTCAAGGCTGGCCATGCGGTCCACAAAGACGCAGGAGACATGGCAGGTCTCCTGACCTACCCGATGCCCGGCGAATGCCGTTCGTCACAGGTGAGGAGTTTTCCTTTGTCGCCCCCGAGCTCTTCGTCCAAGCTGATCCGGGTGGATGATTTTGGGCCGTGCACCGGATTGCCCGCGTCACGGCCGCAATGGAGATTGCGCATGCCAGCGTCCGACAAGGAGTTCGTTGGGTCCATTCCAGAGCTTTACGACCGGCTTCTCGTGCCGATGATTTTCGAACCCTACGCACGCGATCTGGCGCAACGCGCCAAGGTTCTTGGCCCGCGCGACCTGCTTGAGACGGCAACCGGCACCGGTGCCGTCACCCGCGCGCTGGCGTCCGCGCTCGGCTGCAACACCAGGATCGTGGCGACCGACCTGAATGAACCGATGCTCGAACGAGCAAAGTCACAGATGCCGGGCGGAACCGCAATCACCTGGCGGCAGGCCGATGCACTGAACCTGCCGTTCGACAATGCGAGCTTCGACGTCGTCGCCTGCCAATTCGGCGCGATGTTCTTCCCCGACAAACCGAAGGGTTATTCGGAGGCTCGCCGTGTGCTGAAGCCGGGCGGCCGTTTCCTGTTCAGCATGTGGGGTCGCATCGAAGACAACGAGTTTGCCGACGTGGTGACCCAGGCATTGGCGGAGGTCTTTCCGGCCGATCCGCCGCGCTTCCTGGCGCGCACGCCTTATGGCCACTACGCAGCCGACCCGATCCGGGCCGACCTTGCAGCCGCGGGCTTCAGCAAGATCGAGATCGACGACGTCCGGCTGCAAAGCCGGGCGAATGCGCCGCATGATCCTGCGATCGGCTTTTGCCAGGGATCACCGCTCCGCGGCGAGATCGAGGCGCGCGGCGGTATCGGCCTTGATGCTGCGACCGAGCACGCCGCATCGGCGCTCGCGCGCCGGTTCGGCAGCGGCGCGATCGAAGGCCGGATTCAGGCGCTGGTGATCTCAGCGGTCGCGTAACGACGCGCTTCAGATCGTCGGCAGGACCGAGAAACGCTCCCCTGCCCGGCGCTGGTTCAAAAGATCGGAGTTGCCTGATGCGGCGTGCACGGCAGCGACGCGCGCCGAGAACGGACCGCGGTTGCATGCCGCAATCACGTCAGTGACGACGTCGTCGGGGCCGGCAAACACCGCCTCGACGCTGCCGTCGCGGCGATTGCGGACCCAGCCTTCGAGGCCGCGTGAGTTTGCCTGCTCGTCGACCCAGGCGCGATAGCCGACGCCCTGGACGCGACCGCTGATGGTGACGTGGCGGATCACGCCGCTCATTTTTTCAGACCGAGGAACTCGCCGCTGCGCGCCTTGGTCTCCGCCTCGCGCATGACGCGGCCGGTCAGTTCGGACGAGGCAATGCCCCTGAGGTTCTTCGGCGAGGTGCCTTCGCGCAGCGCCTTCAGCGTCTCATAGACCGCCTGGGTTGCGGCCGCGAATGGCGCGTGGCCCTGCAGCGCGATCCTGACGCGCCGGCTCGCCAGATAGTCGAGCGCGGTCATCTCCTCCGGCGCGCCGCCGAGCACGATCGGCAGCGTCGTCGCGGCCGAGAGCGCCTCCAAATCGCCGCGCGATTTGATGCCGGTGAAGAACAAGCCATCGACGCCGACCGCCTCATAGGCCCTGGCGCGAGCGATCGCATCGTCGAGATCAGTGATCGAGGCGGCACCGGTCCGGCCCAGGATGACGAGCGTCGGATCGCTGCGGCCGTCAAGCGCGGCCTTCATCTTACCGACACCTTCTTCCAGCGAGATCAGCTGGGTCTTGGCCTGGCCGAACGCTTGCGGCAGCAGCGTGTCCTCGATGGTGAGGCCGGCGGCGCCAGCGGCCTCCACCTCCTGCACGGTGCGACGGACATTGAGCGCGTTGCCGTAACCGTGATCGGCATCGACGAGCACCGGCAGCATCGACGCACGCGACATGCGGCGTATCTGCTCGGCGAATTCGGTCAGCGTGATCAGCGCAATATCGGGATCGCCGAGCACGGCGAGCGAGGCCACCGAGCCGCCGAACATGCCGAGCTCGAAGCCGAGATCGTCCGCAATCCGGATCGAGGTCGCGTCATAGACCGAGCCCGGGCGAATGCAGGCTGATCCGCTCAGAATCGATCGCAGTGCTTCGCGGCGTTTGCGGAAGGCCATCTTGGTGACTCCTTGTTCGTCCTTGCAAAGGCCCGGCGACACTTTGATCGCCGAAGCCTTCGAAGGTGGAGCTTCTTAGGCGAACTCCAGGATCAGCGCGTCGACCGCAAGCGTAGCGCCGGGGGCGGCGTGGATCTTCTTGACCGTGCCGTCACGCTCGGCGCGCAGCACGTTCTGCATCTTCATGGCTTCGACCACCGCCAGGGTCTCGCCGGCCTTGACCTCCTGCCCCTCGGTCACCGCGATCGACACCACGAGACCGGGCATCGGGCACAGCAACTTCTTGCCGGTGTCGGCGGCCGAGACCACCGGCATCAGCCGCGCCGAGGTCGCCTCGGTCTCGGTGAAGACATAGACCGGGACCTCAAAACCCTGATGCGCGAGGCGGAAGCCGTTGTTGATCGCCCGCACCTGCACGGCGACAAAGTTGCCGTCGACGGTGCCCTGCCAGACCGGCTCGCCCGGCACCCAGCCCGACACCAGATTGTGCGGATTGCCGGGCAGCCCGTCAGCGCCGATGAAGCGCACCGCGATGGCGTCACCCTCGCGCGCGACGTCGAGCGCGATCTCGGCGCGGTCGAGCCACACCGCGCGGCGGCGCTCGCGCAGCACCACGCGGCCGCCCATCTGGCCGGAGATCTGCCGCTTGCGTTCGCCCAGCACGTGGTCGATGGCGGCGCCGACCGCGGCCAGCCGCCGCGCGATCTCGCCCTCGGGCGCGCGCGCCGAAAATCCCTTGGGGAACTCTTCCGCGATGAAGCCGGTCGAGAGCCGGCCCTCGCGCCAGCGCGGGTGGTTCATCAAGGCCGACAGGAACGGAATGTTGTGCCGGATGCCGTCGACATAGAACGCGTCGAGCGCGGTCGCCTGCGCCTCGATCGCTGCGGCGCGCGACGGGGCGTGGGTGACAAGCTTGGCGATCATCGGATCGTAATGGATCGAGATCTCGCCGCCCTCCTGCACGCCGGTATCGTTGCGGATCGTGATGCTGTCATGGCTGGCCTCGGCCGGCGGACGGTATTTCACCAGGCGCCCGATCGACGGCAGGAAGTTGCGGAACGGATCCTCGGCATAGACGCGGGATTCCACCGCCCAGCCGGTCAGCGTCACGTCCTTCTGCGCGATCGCGAGCTTCTCGCCGGCGGCGACGCGGATCATCTGCTCGACGAGGTCGATGCCGGTGATCAATTCGGTGACAGGATGCTCGACCTGCAGGCGGGTGTTCATCTCCAGGAAGTAGAAGCTCTTGTCCTGGCCGGCGACGAATTCCACGGTGCCGGCCGAATCGTAGTTCACCGCCTTCGCCAGCGCGACCGCCTGCTCGCCCATCTTGCGGCGGGTGGTCTCGTCGAGCAGCGGCGACGGCGCCTCCTCGATGACCTTCTGGTTGCGGCGCTGGATCGAGCACTCGCGCTCGCCGAGATAGATCACGTTGCCATGCTTGTCGCCGAGCACCTGGATCTCGATGTGCCGGGGATCGACGATGAACTTCTCAATGAAGACGCGGTCGTCGCCGAACGACGACTTCGCCTCGGCCTTGGCGAGGTTGAAGCCTTCGGCGACCTCCGCCTTCGAATGTGCGATGCGCATGCCTTTGCCGCCGCCGCCGGCGGAGGCCTTGATCATCACGGGGTAGCCGATCTCGTCGGCGATCTGGACGGCGTGCTTGTCGTCCTCGATGACGCCGAGATGACCCGGCACGGTCGAGACCTTGGCCTTGGCAGCGGCCTTCTTGGATTCGATCTTGTCGCCCATCGCGGCGATGGCGCCGGGGTTCGGGCCGATGAAGACGATGCCGGCGGCTTCCAGCGCGCGCGGAAACGCCTCGCGCTCGGACAGGAAGCCGTAGCCGGGATGCACCGCCTGCGCGCCGGTCTTGCGGCAGGCCTCGACGATCTTGTCGATCAGAAGATAGCTCTCGGCTGCGGCGGGCGGGCCGATCAACACGGCCTCATCGGCCATCTCGACATGCAGCGCATCGCGGTCGGCCTCGGAATAGACGGCAACCGTCTCAATCCCCATACGGCGCGCAGTCTTGATGACCCGGCAGGCGATCTCGCCGCGGTTGGCGATCAGAATTTTCTTGAACATGCTCTTCTTGCTTGGGCTTCTTAGGACTTGGGCTTTGGCAGGATTCCTCCCCGCGCAATCTGGCACGGGCGATTGGGCGTAACCACTCCGTGGTACAGCAAATTGCCCCGGAGGCAACGGTCTAATGCACGTCCTGCCCGATGCTTGGCCAAATCCTCGGCCAAATCCTCGGCCAAATCCTCGGCGGTAGCCTGAGGGGTACTTCAGCCCGAATAGGTCTTGAAGCGGCCACGCGAATGCGCCTTCGCGACGGCTTTCATCAGTTCGCTGACCTCGTTCTCCAGGAATTCATTGGCCACGATCAGCGCCCGGATGGTGGCGCGCAGATTGCCGCCGCAGGCGGAAATGGCCTGATCGACAGCGGCCTCCAGCCCGTCATCGTCGTCAGATTCGGGCCGTGCAGACATCATGGGGTATCCGGGATTCAGGTGGCGCATCATGTTCCTATTTTGTTCTCATCAAGTCAATCGGATCTTTGATCGGGTCTCCCGAGCCGCCTGTCTCTTCCGCCGCCAGCGCGCGAGACATTGCAGGCTCCAGATGTCGGTGACGATTTCGGCAAGGACGTTGATGATGAACTCGGCCATGCGCATCCCTTCGATGGCAATGTCCGGCCGTTCTACGTCGCGGAATGCCGATCGGGACGTGACGGTGCGCACGCCCCTGTTCACGAACAGTCCTTGGTTGGATCGTACCGGCTTGTGCTAGAAGTTTGGCTGCCCGCCAAAGATCTGAAGTGAAAAAATGCGGTTTCGAAATCCCGTCGCCACGACGCTTCTCCTGACCTGCCTGTCTGCAATCCCTGGCCTGCCCGCCACCGCTGGCCCCGCGGCGTCAGCGATCATCAAGGACGCCGGCACCGTTCAGCTCGGCAACACAACCTATCGGCTCGACGGCATCGACGCGCCGGCGGTCGATCAGCTCTGCATCGACGAGCACGCCGACGTCTGGACCTGCGGGATCGAGGCGCGCGACCAGCTGACCAGACTGATCGGCGGCAAGCAGGTTCACTGCGACGATATCGGCGTCGATCCGACTTTCAAGAAGCGCCGCCTCGGCGTCTGCAAGATCGAGGGCGACCCGACCAGCCTCAGCCAGGTGCTGGTCCAGAAAGGCTATGCTCTCAATGTCGAAAACTCGGCCACTGGCCGATTCAAGCCGGATGAAGCCACCGCCAAGGACAATCGCGCCGGGCTCTGGAAGGGCTGCTTCGTGGCGCCGCGCGATTTTCGTACGGCCAGGAAGGACAGCGCCCTGCTCGGCAACGCCTGCCCCGCCGACCGTGACACGCAGATCCGCAACGCGCTCTTCCCCGACGACCTGCCGATGCCGGCCAGCTGCAACATCAAGGGCAAGTACGCCGTGCGGGCCCGCGTCACCGGCAATGTCGGCATCTACCACCTGCAGGCGTGCCGCAGTTACCCGGGCCTCGGCAATCCGGATCGCTGGTTCTGCACCGAGGAGGATGCACAGGCCGCCGGGTTCCGCCGGGCCTATAATTGCCGGCCGCCCAAAGCCAAGTGAGTGGCAAGTGAAGAACCAGTGAAGGGCAAGTGATCGCGATAAATCAAGCTGGCAAAGCCGCCTCGTCCTGTGTGAGACTGCACCGAGAGGTTGCCGGCGCGTATGACCCCATCCGATCCCGCTGATGTGCTTCCCGAAGCTGCGGCAGCCGAACGGCTGCGGCAGCATCTTGAGGAGATCGCGCGCGAACGCGATCGCGCCCATCGCGAGCTCCAGGAGCGCGAGGCGGAGCTGGCGCGGATCCAGCGCATCGCGCGGGTCGGCGGACTCGAGATCGATTTCCGCGACGGCGTGCGCAACCGCCGCTCTCCCGAATATCTCCTGGTGCATGGGCTGCCGCCCGAAGAGGTCAACGAGACCTATGAGAACTGGGTCGCGCGCATCCACCCCGAGGACCGCGAGCGCACGATCCGGCACCTGTTCGGCGTGCTCAAGGCTGGCGGCGAAGACTACACGGCCGAATACCGCATCATCCGCCCGAACGACGGCGAGAGCCGCTGGATCCGCGTCGTCGCCAAGATCGAGCGCGACCGCAGCGGCCGTGCGCTGCGGCTGGTCGGCGCCGATCTCGACGTCACCGATCAGATGCTGGCGCAGGAGACCCTGCGCGAGAGCGAAGAGCGCTTCCGCCTGATCGCCGACAGCGCGCCGGTGCCGATCTGGGTGACCAAGCTCGACCGCACCCGCTCCTTTGCCAACCAGGCCTATCTCGACTTCCTTGGACTGCCGTTCGAGGAAGCGATCGTGTTCGACTGGCGCAAGGCGCTGCATCCGGATGACCTGCCGCAAATCCTGCAGGAGCAGATCACCGGCGAGCTCTCGCTGAAGCCATTCGTGCTCGAGGCCCGCTATCGGAACGCCGCAGGCGATTGGCGCTGGCTGCGCTCGGAATCGCAGCCGCGCTGGGACCCGAACGGCAAGCACATCGGCTTTATCGGCGTCGCTCACGACATCACGGCGGCCAAGGAAGCCGAGATCGAGCTTCGCAAGCTCAACGAGTCGCTGGAGCGGCGCATCCTGGAACGCACCGCGCAGCTCGAATCCCGCGAAGCGCAGACGCGCGCGATCCTGGAAACCAGCCACCAATACCAGATGCTGCTCAACCGCGATGGCGGCCTGCTCTACACCAACCAGACGGCGCTGGCCGGCATCTGTACCGATGCCGCCGACGTCGTCGGCAAGCCGTTCTGGGACACGCCGTGGTTCGCCGCGACCGAGGGCATGCCGCGCGTGATCCAGAATGCCTTTGCGACTGTGATGCGCGGCGAGGAAGTCAAGATCGAGATGCAGCTGCGCCTGCCGATCGGCGAACGCTATTTCGATTTCGCGATGCGGCCGCTGCAGGACCAGCACGGCACAATCGTCGGCGCCGTGCCGGAGGCCGTCGACATCACCGAACGGCGCCGCGGCGAGGAGGCCCTGCGGCAATCGCAGAAGATGGAAGCGGTCGGCCAGCTCACCGGCGGCGTCGCGCATGATTTCAACAACCTGCTCACCATCATTCGCTCCGCGACCGACTTCCTGCGCCGTCGCGAGCTGCCGGATGACCGGCGCCGCCGCTATATCGACGCGATCTCCGAGACCGTGGAGCGGGCCTCCAAGCTCACCGCGCAGCTATTGGCATTTGCGCGCAGGCAACCGCTCAATCCGGAAGTGTTCAATGTCGGGACGCAGGTCGACAGCGTGACGCAGCTGATCCGCCCGCTGGTCGGCGCGCGGATTCACATCGAGGTCAGGATCGAGGATCCCGACTGCTTTGCGATCGCCGACATCGGCCAGTTCGAGACCGCGCTACTCAATCTCGCGGTCAACGCCCGCGATGCCATGAGCGGCGAAGGCCAGCTGACGATCGGCGTCCGGAAGGTCAAGAATATCCCTGCCCTGCGCGCCCAGGCCTCGCGCAGCGGCGATTTCGTCACGGTCTCGATCCAGGACACCGGCACCGGCATCTCGCCGGAAAATCTCGACGCGATCTTCGAGCCGTTCTTCACGACCAAGGAGGTCGGCAAGGGAACGGGTCTCGGATTGAGCCAGGCCTTCGGCTTCGTCAAGCAATCCGACGGCGACATCGAGGTCACCTCGACGCCCGGGCACGGTGCGACCTTCACCATCTATCTGCCGCACGCGATGCGCCCGGCGGACGCCAAGGTCGCAGCCCGCGCGGGCACCGAGCAGGCTTCGATCGGCCGCGGCTATCGCGTCCTCGTGGTGGAGGATAACGATGATGTCGGCCAGTTCTCCACCGAGCTGCTCGAGGATCTCGGCTATTCAGTCAAGCGCGCGGCCAATGCCAATGCCGCGCTCTCGATCCTCTCGGAGAACGAGTTCGCCGCCGACCTTGTGTTCTCCGACGTGATCATGCCGGGCATGAACGGCGTCGAGCTCGCCGGAATCATCCGCGATCGCTTTCCCGGTCTGCCGGTGGTGCTGACCAGCGGCTACAGCAACGTGCTCGCCGAGAATGCGCACAGCGGCTTCGAGCTGATCCAGAAGCCCTATTCGGTCGAGGCACTGTCACGGACGCTCCGCAAGGCGATCGTCGAACAGCGGGCGACCGCTTCCAAGCCCTGATCCCGCCGCGGGCCGCGCCCTACTGGATCACAACATGCGCGACGCCGAGCTGAAGGATGCCGAGCGCGCGGGCCGCCGTGGTAGACACATCGATGATCCGCCCACGAACGAACGGACCGCGGTCATTGACGCGGCACCGGATCGATTTTCCCAGATAGGAGACGGTGATCATGCTGCCGAATGGTCGCTTGCGATGCGCGCAGGTCATCTCGCCACTCTTGCCGATGCCACGATAATAGGACGCTAGGCCACTCTCTGCGTTTGCCATGCACGAGGCAAACAGCAGCATGGCCGCGGACGTTGCTGCGGTTTTCATTGATCGCCTGCCGGTCGAGCCCCGCAAGGGAACTCGGTTCCACGGCTTCGGTTCCGCACCCCAGCGTCGGCAGGTCGATTTCTAGGAACTTTTCGACGGAAAGCGTCAGGCGGTCGCGGCGGGATCGATCAGGGCGATGCCGAGCTCGGGCCGCTTCCGCCGGCGAAGCCTGGCGGGGGCTTCCGTGACCACAACCTCCAGCGTCGGGCGGACGATGCCGGCAAGCAGATGGCCGCCGCGGGTCGATCCGTCCGACAGTCCGAGCACGATGTGCATGTGCAGGCTGGCCTTGCCGTCGTCGCCGGTCGCGATGTCGCCGAGCGCGCACAGCACCTCGCACTGTTCGTTGATCTCGATCTTCCGATAGCTCTTGGATGCGAAATCGAACCAGCCGACGGTTGCCCGCTCGAACGCGCCGATCGCGGTGAGCGATGCCGCCGTCACCTTCGCATCATTGACGAATTTCGTCAGCGCGCCGAACGCTTCCTCGCCGCTATCGAGCACGACGACGTAAACCTGCGCGCTGGGCGCATCGGACACGAGCTTGCTTTTCATGGACCGCCTCTTCTCTCAAGAGCTTTCACCCTCAATCGGAGACGGCGACGATTGTTCCTGACGGACCGGATCGGCAGCCGCTCAGGCGGCGACGCTGTCGGCCGCGAGCAGCGTCCGCAGGTCCCGCGCAGGAACCGGCCTGCTGAACAGGTAGCCCTGCATCTGCGTGCAGCCGAGCATCTGCACGGTGTCGCGCTGCTGGTCGGTCTCGACGCCCTCGGCGGTGGTGATCATGTTGCGGTCGGCTGCGATCGAAACCACGGCGCGGATGATCGAGGCCGAGCCGCTGTTGCGGGTCACTTCCTTGACGAAGCTGCGGTCGATCTTGATCTTGTCGAACGGGAAGCGCTGCAGGTATTGCAGCGACGAGTATCCGGTGCCGAAATCGTCGAGCGCGATGTGGACACCGAGCGCGCGGAGCTGGCCGAGCGTGACCAGCGCCGCATCGTCGTCGGCGATCAGCACCGCCTCGGTGATCTCGAGCTCGAGCCGGCGCGGATCGAGCCCGCTCTCGGCAAGCGCATGCGCAACCTTCAGCGCCAGCGTCTCCGACTTGAATTGGATCGGCGAGACGTTGACCGCGACGCGCACATGCGCCGGCCAGGCTGCCGCCTCGATGCAGGCGGTGCGCAGCACCCACTGCCCGATCTCCTCGATCAGCCCGGTCTCCTCGGCAACCGGTATGAATTCCGCCGGCGAGATCATGCCGCGCATGGGGTGCCGCCAGCGCAGCAACGCCTCGCAGCCGGTCACCTCGTCGCTGCGCAGATCGACCAGCGGCTGGTAGTGCAGCTCGAAGCCGCCCTCGGCCAGCGCGGTGCGTAAATCGGCCTCCAGCGCGCGGCGCAGATTGGCTTGCGCCTCCATCGCCGGATCGAAGAAGCGATGGGTCCTGCGGCCCGCCGCCTTGGCGGCGTACATCGCAAGGTCGGCACATTTGAGCAGGCGGAACAGGTCGGAGCCGTGGCGCGGGGCGATCGCAATGCCGATGCTGGCGTCGCTCGACAAATGATGGCCGAGGCAGTCGAACGGTGTGCGCAGCGACTGATAGATGCGCGCGACCAGGTCGCTGACGTCCTCGTCCGAGGTGATGTCGTGCTGGACGATCGCGAACTCGTCGCCGCCGAGCCGCGCGATGAAGTCGTTCGACCCGACCGACTGACGCAGCTTCTCGGCGACGCGCCGCAGGAACTCATCGCCGATCAGATGGCCCAGCGTGTCGTTGATCCGCTTGAACTCGTCGATATCGATGTAATGGATGGCGAACTCGCGCGTGGCGGCCTCGAGCAGCAGCCCTTCCGCGTGGCGCTGGAACAGCGTCCGGTTCGGCAGATTGGTCAGCGCATCGTAATGCGCGAGATACTCGATCCGCGCCTGCGCACGCCGCCCGTCGGTGACGTCCTCGAGCGTGGTGGCCCAGCCGCCGTCGGGCGCACGCTTGTAGATCAGGCGGATGCTGCGACCGTCCGGCGTCATGATCACGGAGTCCCGGACCTCATCGTCCCTCGGGTTTGTGAAGCGGGCGCAGTACTCATCGACGTCGCCGACGAACGAGCCGATCGCCTGGCGATGCAGGATCAGGTCGCGCAGATGGCAGCCTGGCCTTGCGACATCAGGCGAAAGGCCGAACATGTCGATATATTGCTGGTTGCAGATCACGAGCCGCGCCGAGGCATCGAACAACAGCAGCCCCTGCGTCATGGTGTTGATCGCGGTGTCGAGGTGCTGGCTCTTCTCGGACAGGCGGCGGCTTGCCGCATCGTGCTGCCGCTGCAGCTGGCGGACGATCAGGAAGACCGCGAAGCTGATGATCAGGACCGCCAGCACGGCTGCGCAGAATTGGAGTTTGGTCTGGGCGCGCCAGTCCTCCAGCGCGCTCGATGTTTTCGTGGTGGCGAGGATCAGGATTGGAAAATGCGACAGCGATCTGACCGCACCGACGTTCTCCTCGCCTGAAGCGCCAACGAACCGTCCCGACGTGTTGCCGCCAAAGCTGATGACCTTTTGGAACACCGGCAGGTTGATGATGTTGCGGCCGATCACGCCGGCATCCTGCGGATAGCGTGCGATGATGGTGCCGTCGCGGTGGATCATCGAAATCACGGTGTCGCCGCTCAGTGCCAGCGAGGCCACGAAATCCTCGAAATGGCTCGGCTCGACGCCGCGGCTGGCGAAGCCGATGATCTCGCCGTTGCGCCCGGTGATCTTGCGCGCAAGGATCGTGGTCCAGTTGCCGCTCACCTTGCTCATTGCGGGCTCGACGATCACGGGCGAGGTCGGGCGTCCCGAGGTGAACTCCTGGAAATAGCGCCGGTCCGCGACGCTGATGTCGGGCACCGGCCACATCTCGGATGAGTTGATCAGCCATCCCTTGGCGTTGAACAGATTGAGCCCGCCGACATGCGGCAGCGCCGCCAGCCGCGTGCGCAGCATCTCGTGCGCGCTCAAGAGCGACATGTTCTTTTCGAACTGATCGGCGGTCTCGACCTGCTCGGCCCGCAGATAATTCACGATGTCGTCGTGGACATGCTGGAGGTCGGTAAGCTGCTGGTCGAAATGCCGCGACAGCAGCAGCGCGGTGTTGTTGAGCTCGCGCTCGGACATCTCCAGTGCGCGCTCGCGAAACTGCAGCGCGAGATAGCCGGTGCCAAGCGTGATGGCGAGCACCAGCAGCGCGGCACTCAGGACGAGCCACTGGATGGCGCCCATCCTGCTGGCGCGCAACACACCTTTGATCGACAGCCGCCGGTATTCCGGCACGCTGCTCGTTGAGACAACCGACATTTTCCTGCCCCTGTGGATGCCCTTGTACGGGAACACAACCCAAGGGGTGGTTAGGAAAATCAGTTATCGGACGGTTAAGGCCAGCGTGGACTCGCGCGCAACCGGCCCCTCGGCCGCTCCATGCTCACGAGTTGCAGCAAGCCGAGGCCCCGGGCGGCGCGGCCTGGGGTGTGGAGCACAACACGCGCTCTGTCTGTCTTCCTGCTTCTCGTGCGCGACACGCGCGGTCCGCTCGCCGGTGCCGTCGCCATAGACGATGCTCTCACCGGTCGTATGGAACGTCTCCCAGGCAATCCCCGCGGGATCGTCGATCCACGACTTCTCGGACTTGGCATAGCAGCACACCGTCTGGCCCTGCTCGATGACCTCGCCGCCGGCCCTGCGCAGCCGTCCATACAATTCGCCGAGCTCTTCAGCGCTCTCGACCTGAATGCCGAGATGGTCCAGGCCCGGTTCGCGGCCGCGGGTCGAGATCGCGAAGTTGACGCGGGGATCGTCGAGCATCCATTTGGCATAATCGGATTTCACGACCGTCGGGTCGGCCCCAAACAGCGCCGAGTAGAAGCCGACCGATTGCGGGATGTCCTTGACGGCGACGTGAACATGCGTGCGCTTCATGGTGCAGTCCCTTTAGGGCGGCGACGCTGGATGGATATTCCATCCCAAGCATGCTCAGATATCAACAGCGTTACAACAGGAGTTCTGCTGCGGAATGGATGCGCTGACGCTGTTCGGGTTATTCGCCGTGACCATGATGCTCGTCTGCTATGCGGCCGAAGATCGCAGCCCCTGGTTCATCCTGGCCTTCGCTGTCTCCTGCGCGCTCGGCTCAGCCTACGGTTTCCTGCAGGGCGCCTGGCCGTTCGGCCTCGTCGAAGCGATCTGGGCGGTCGTCGCGGCGCGCCGATGGTTGACGCGCCGAACCGCAGACCGCGCGTAACGTTATAGTATCCACGGCCAATCTGTCGCGGACCCGAACTTGAATGCGCGCGGGCACGGCGCTAAGTAGGCCCCATGGACGCTTCGCGCACCATGATTCAGTCTTCTCCTCACGCAACGGGATCGCGCCGCTGGCGCAGCCTGCTTGCGGGACTGATTTCGCTCGCGCTGGTGCTGTCGTTCTTCCACGGCTGGACCTCCGACGGCGATGCCGACGCGGCTCCCGGCTTCTCGATCGCACAGTCGATCAACGACGCCGGCGCCGGCGGCAAGGCTCCAGCGCATCCGGCCTCGCCTCACGGCGACCATTGCCTGACGCACGTCGCGTCCGTGGCTCCTCAGGAGACCGCGTTCCCGATCGCCTATGCGCCGCATAGCTATGGCCACAGCAACACTGAGCTGCCCGCTTCGGCCGACCGCCTCTCTCCCTTCAAGCCACCCCGCGCCTGATCCGGTCGGCATGACCGGCCGTGCGCTGCTGCCATTAGCCAGCGCACGCTTCCGCACAGATCGATGTCGCGACAGCGCAGGGCCATAGGCCTGCGCTGCGGAGAGGCGCATATGAAACGGGTTGTTCTATTTTTCGCCGGCGTGGCCGCCGGCATTGCACTGGTCGTTGTGGCGGCCGGATGGATCGGCTGGCCGGTCAGGTTCCCGGCCGCGACGCAGGAGACTGCGACGACAGACACAAAGACCGAGGCCCGGCACGAGGCCCCCGGACATATCGAGCTGAGCGAAGACCAGGTTCGCGAAGCCGGCATCACGTTCGCGCAAGCCAGCGGCGGCATGCTGAAGCGGCATTTCCTCGCGCCGGGATCGCTGATCCCCGATGCGGATCACATCGGCCGGGTCTCGGTGCGCGTGCTTGCGACGGTCACGGAGCTGCGCAAGCGCCTCGGCGATGTCGTCGAGAAGGGCGAGATCGTCGCCGCGATCGAAAGCCGCGAGGTGGCCGACGCCAAGAGCGAGTACCTCGCCGCGCGTCTCACCAACGATCTGCAGCAGACCCTCTACGCGCGGCAGAAGACGCTGGTCGAGACCCGCATCGTGTCGGAGAACGAGTTCCTGCGGACGCGGCTGACCGCGAATGATGCCCAGATCAAGCTCGACGGCGCCCGGCAGAAGCTGTTTGCGCTGGGCCTCTCGGAGAGCGAGATTGCCGATCTGCCGAACCAGCCCCCGGAGAGCCTGCGGACGCAGTTTTTGCGCGCGCCGATCAGCGGCCGGGTGTCCGAACGGCGTGTCGACCTCGGCGGATTGATCGGGCGCGAGGGCCAGGAGAGCGAGCTCTTTGTCATCGTAAATCTCGATGACATCTGGGTCGACCTCGCGGTCTCCCCCGAAGACATCGGCGCGGTTCGCGAAGGCGTTTCGGTGAAAATCCGCGCCATCGGCACCGAGGATGAAGCCAATGCCGGCGTGATCTTCGTCAGCCCCCTGCTCGACCGCGAGACCCGCAACGCGCGCGTGATCGCGACCATGCCCAACAAGGACCACCGCTGGAAGCCGGGCACCTTCGTCACCGCGGAGGTCCCGCTGTCAGGTGCGCCGTCGACCGTGATCGTCTCGAAGAAGGCGCTTCAAACCATCAAAGGAACGCCGACCGTGTTCGTGCGCGATGCCGACGGCTTCGAGGCGAGATCGGTGCGCACCGGCCGCGAGGACGACGACGATATCGAGATCGTTGCCGGCCTGTCAGCCGGCGAGACCATCGCGGTGCAGAACACCTTCACGCTGAAGGCGGAGTTCGAGAAGGACGAGGCGGAGCACGACCATGATTGAGCGCATCATTGGTCTTGCGATCCAGCGGCGCTGGGTGGTCGTCACATTGGCGGCGATCCTGATGTTCCTCGGGGGCCTTGCGCTGTCCAGGCTGCCGATCGACGCAGTGCCCGACATCACCAACAAGCAGGTCCAGATCAACACCGTGGCTCCGGCGCTGTCGCCGGCGGAAATCGAGAAGCAGATCACCTTCCCGATCGAGACGGCCCTGGCCGGCGCGCCGGGACTCGAGAGCACACGCTCGCTCTCGCGCAACGGCTTCTCGCAGATCACGGCGGTGTTCAGCGAGGCCACCGACATCTATTTCGCCCGCCAGCAGGTCGGCGAGCGCCTGACCGAAGTCCGCGCGCGCCTGCCGCAAGGCATCGAGCCGCGGATCGGCCCGACCTCGACCGGCCTTGGCGAAATCTACATGTGGACCGTCCATTATTCCGGGCAGAAGGTGCAGGCCGACGGCGCGCCGGGCCTGCAAAGCGACGGCCGCTTCCTGACGGCGGACGGCCAGATGCTGCAGAGCGAGGTCGAGAAGGACGCCTATCTGCGCACCGTACAGGACTGGATCATCAAGCCGCAGATCAAGATGGTGCCTGGCGTCGCCGGCGTCGACACGATCGGCGGATACCTCAAGCAGTATCAGGTCCATCCCGATGCGGCGAAGCTGATCGCGCTCGGCCTCACCTTTGCCGACGTTGCCAAGGCGATCGAGACCAACAATGTCAGCCGCGGTGCGCGCTACATCGAGCGCAACGGCGAAGGCTTCGTCGTGCGCTCCGGCGGCCGGCTCGAGAACATCGACGAGCTCGGCGCCGTCGTCGTCACCACCCGCGGCGGGGTCCCGGTCCGGATCCGCGACCTCGCGACGCTTTCGATCGGCGGCGAGACGCGCACCGGCAGCGCCAGCGAGAACGGCCGCGAGGTCGTGGTCGGCACGGCGCTGATGCTGATCGGCGCCAATAGCCGAACCGTGTCGGCCGCGGTCGACGCCAAACTGCGGACAATCATGCCGTCCTTGCCGGCCGGCATCGAGGTCAAGACGGTGCTGGATCGCACCCAACTGGTCGATGCGACGATCGGCACCGTGGCGCGCAACCTCAGTGAAGGCGCACTGCTCGTCATCGCCGTGCTGTTCGTGCTGCTTGGCAATTTCCGCGCGGCATTGATCACGGCGCTGGTGATCCCGGTCGCGATGCTGATGACGGCGATCGGCATGTGGCAGGGCCGTATCAGCGCCAATCTGATGAGCCTTGGCGCGCTGGATTTCGGCCTGATCGTCGACGGCGCCGTGATCATCACCGAGAACAGTCTGCGTCACCTCGCCGAGAAGCAGCATGCGCTTGGCCGCGTGCTGACGCGCGACGAACGGCTGGCGACGGTGCGGGCGTCCGCCGTGGAAATGGTCCAGCCGAGCCTCTATGGCCAGGCCATCATCCTCCTGGTCTATGTGCCGCTGCTGACCTTCACCGGTATCGAAGGCAAGATGTTCGAGCCGATGGCGCTGACCGTGATCCTTGCGCTCGCGGCCGCCTTCGTGCTGTCGCTGACGCTGGTTCCGGCGCTGATCGCGATCGGCATCACTGGCCGCGTGCAGGAGCAGGAAAACCGGCTCGTCGCGGCGCTGAAGCGCTGCTACAGCCCGCTGCTCCGGCGCGCGGTTGCAACGCCTATCCCGGTCATCGCGGTAGCGGTCGTGCTGTTCGCGGCCGCCCTGTTCGGGTTCTTCCGCCTCGGCCAGGAGTTCATCCCCTCGCTCGACGAGAAGAACATCGCCATGCACGCGCTCAGGATTCCGAGCACGGCGCTGTCACAGTCGCAGGCGATGCAGCTGTCGGTCGAGAAGGCCGTCAGCCGCTTTCCGCAGGTGTCGTTCGTCTTCTCCAAGACCGGCACCGCGGAGGTGGCGAGCGATCCGATGCCGCCGAACGCGTCCGACACCTTCATCATCCTGAAACCGCGCGAGCAGTGGCCGGACCCATCGCTGACCAAGGAGCAACTGATCGAGGACATCTCGAAGGCGGTCGGCCGGCTGCCCGGCAACGTCTATGAATTCACCCAGCCGATCCAGATGCGCTTCAACGAACTGCTCGCCGGCGTTCGCGGCGACATCGCGGTCAAGGTATTCGGTGACGAGTTCGGGCCGATGCAGAAAGCCGCCAACCAGATTGCCGCCGCGCTGCGCAGCGTGCGCGGCGCGACCGACGTCAAGGTCGAACAGGCCGGCGGCCTGCCCGTGCTCGAGATCAAGGTCGACAAGGCGGCGATTGCCCGGCGCGGCCTCAGCGTCTCGGCCGTGCAGGACGTGATCGGCGCCGCCGTCGGCGGTCAGGATGCCGGCGTCGTCTACGAGGGCGATCGCAGCTTCGACATCGTGGTGCGATTGCCGGAGACCGTGCGCTCCGATCTCGAGGCGCTGAGCAATTTGCCGGTCGCGTTGCCGAAGGCGACGCCGAGTTCGCCGGTGCAGAGCCTGCCGCTCAACCGCGTCGCCCAGTTCTCCTTCACCGAAGGGCCGAACCAGATCAGCCGCGAGAACGGCAAGCGCCGCATCGTGGTGACAGCCAACGTTCGCGGCCGCGATCTCGGCTCGGCGGTCGAGGAAGCCCAGGCAAAAGTCGCGCAATCAGTGCAGCTGCCGCCGGGCTATTGGATGACCTGGGGCGGCCAGTCGGAAAATCTCGCGGCGGCGCGACAGCGCCTGGCCGTCGTGGTGCCGGCCTGTTTTGCGATGATCTTCCTGTTGCTGCTGGCGGCGATGGGCTCGGCCCGCGATGCGCTGCTGGTGTTCAGCGCGGTGCCGCTGGCGCTCACCGGCGGCATCGCCGCGCTATGGCTGCGGGGCATGCCGTTCTCGATCTCGGCGGCGGTCGGCTTCATCGCACTGTCGGGCGTTGCGGTGCTGAACGGGCTCGTGATGCTGAGCTTCGTCCGGCAGTTGCGCGAGCGCGGCGTGCCGATGCGGGAAGCCATCGAGCAAGGCGCCCTCACCCGCTTCCGCCCCGTGGTGATGACCGCATTGGTGGCCTCGCTCGGCTTCGTGCCGATGGCGTTCGCCACCGGCACCGGTGCCGAGGTGCAGAAGCCGCTCGCCACCGTCGTGATCGGCGGCCTGATCAGCGGGACCCTGCTGACGCTTGCCGTGCTGCCGGCGCTCTATGCCCGGTACGGGCATGCCGGCAGCGCTGCGCGCAATGAGAGAACCGCGATTCAGCCTGCGGAATGACGGCGTGTTGACCGGCAGTCCGCGCGAAAAATCCGGCCGTTACAGCGCCGAACAAGCGCTGTAACATTTCTGTCATATGGCAAAACTAAACGAGGGCTGCGGCGGGCTGCCGCGGGGCTTCATCAGGGGGAATAACACTATGCGTCGTGCCATTACCTTACTGGCCGCGAGCATGATCGCGCTTTCGGCGGGCGCCGCCTCGGCGCAGAACGCCAAGCCCCGTAACCTCATCCTGTTCGTCCCCGACGGCCTGCGCGGCGGCATCGTGACGCCGGAGACGGCACCGGCCATGGCCGAGATCCGCGACAAGGGCGTCAACTTCAAGAATTCGCACTCGCTGTTCCCGACCTTCACCATGGCGAACAGCTCGGCGCTGTCGACCGGCCATTATCTCGGCGACACCGGCACCTTCTCCAACACGATCTATACCGGCTACACCTCGGTGCCCGCCGGCGACACCGTGGTCCCCTTCATCGAGAACGACGCGGTGCTCGCCGACGTCGACGATCACTTCAACGGCGACTACCTCAACGAGGAGACGCTGCTGAAGATGGCCCGCGGCCAGGGTTTCAGCACCGCCGCCATCGGCAAGGTCGGCCCGACCCTGCTGTTCGACCACACCGATCGCGGCAAGAACACGATCGTGGTCGACGATTCCACCGGCGGCAAGACCGGCGTGCCGCTCTCCGACGAGGTGAAGGAGGCGCTGACCAAGGCCGGCCTGCCGCTCGCCACCCCGAGCCGCGGCGACAACGCCAAGGCGGGCGACGCCAAGACACCCGGCACCACCGTCGCCAACGTCGCGCAGCAGGCCTACATGGCCGATGTCGCGACCAAGGTCGTGCTGCCGATGTTCAAGGCGCGCAACAAGCCGTTCGTGCTGGTGTTCTGGTCGCGCGATCCGGACGGCAGCCAGCACAATACCGGCGACAGCCTCAACACCATCACCCCCGGCATCAACGGCCCGACCTCGATGGCCGGCATCAGGAACGCCGACAACAACCTCGCCCAGCTGCGCAAGGCGCTCGACGAGCTCGGGCTCTCCGCCGACACCAACATCATGATCTCCTCCGACCACGGCTTCTCGACGATCTCGAAGGAGAGCAAGACCAGCCCCTCGGCCAAGATCGCCTATAGCGACACGCCGAAGGATTTCCTGCCGATGGGCTTTGTGGCGATCGACCTCGCCAAGGCGCTGGACTTGCCGCTGTTCGACCCCAACGACAAGAACGCGAAGGTCGCCGACAACGCCCACCCGAAGGCCGGCAACGGCGTGCTCGGCCAGGATCCGGCCAAGCCTGACGTCGTGATCGCGACCAATGGCGGCTCGGATCTGATTTATCTGCCGAACCGCGACAAGAAACTCGCCGACCGCGTCATCAAGGCGCTGCTCGAGCAGGACTATGTCAGCGGCCTGTTTGTCGACGACAAGCTCGGCACCTTCCCGGGCACGCTGCCGATGTCGAACCTCAATCTGAAGGGCAAGGCGGTGACGCCGAACCCGTCGATCGTGGTCAATTTCCGCTCCTGGTCGAGCGGCTGCGAGATCCCGACCAACTGCTCGGTGCAGGTCGCCGACACCGTGCTGCGCCAGGGCCAGGGCATGCATGGCAGCTTCAGCCGCGGCGACACCTTCAACTTCACCGCGGCGATCGGCCCCGACTTCAAGGCGGGCTATGTCGATCCGCTGCCGGTCAGCAACGCCGATGTCGGCATGACCGCGGCCCAGCTGCTCGGCCTGCGCGCGCCGAACAATGGCGGCCTGATCGGCCGGGTGATGTCGGAGGCGCTGCCGAACGGCATCGTGCCGAAGATGGCCGAGGGCACCATCATGTCGAAGAAGGCGTCGGCCAACGGCCTGCGCACCGTGCTGAAATTCCAGCGCGTGCTCTCGACCCGCTATTTCGACGTGGCCGGGTTTCCGGGGCGGACGCTCGGGCTCGAGGACACCGGCGGCAAACAGAAAACGGCGGGGAAGTAATCCCCGCCGCTCTGCTCGAATTCCAATCACGCGGGATGATGGTTTACATCATTCCGATGTCGAACACGTTGGGGAGCTGCGCCGCAAGCGGCAGCGCAGTCGCGCCGACCAGCGTCGCCACCATCGCCGCCAGCGCGCGGCCGGTGCGGCGCTGACCGCGCATCTGGCCCGCGATCCACTCCAGGACCTTGGTGTCCATCTTGGCGCCCTGCCTCGGCGCCCAACGATCGATCTCGGTGTCGGGCGACAGCGCCACCGTGCGCGGCGGCACCGGCAGGCCGGACTCGGAGGCGGCATGATGGGCGATCGCCTTGGCGAGCAGATCGTCGAACCGGCCGCCATCGCTGCGCTCGGCAGCGGCCTCGTTGATCGAGAACAGCGCCTCGATCTCGGCCCGGCTGACCGGCTGATGCTCGACCGCGGCCGCCGTCAGGATGCGCGCGCACCACGCAGCGTCATCGGCATCGAGTGACCGGGAGAAATGGATGCGGCCCTTGGTGGTCGGGCCTTCGCCGGTGATCACGCCGTCGCGCACGATGGTGAGCGCATGGGCGGCGGTCTTGCGGCAGGACGGATGCAACGCACCGCTGAGGGGCTCAGCGGTCTTGGTACTTGGGGTAGACATTGCGGGAGCTTTCAATTCCTATCTCTGGCCAGCTTTTCCATGCGGGCGTAAACGAGTGGTTAATGATTCGGAACTTGCGTTCCGAGATTTTTAGATGGTTGCTATTTGGTCGCTTTAAACGCCGTCACGGTTCAGTCCTATGGCAGCCGGGGCCGGCGTGATGACGGCGATAAGCGGCATTATCTGGGCATTTCCAAGCCTTTGTGCCGCAGCTGATATTTCGCCGCAGGGATCCGGATCAAAACAAGTTGCTTGGAATTCCACCCTCAAGGAGAAATGTTTCACCTTTTTTCAGAACCCGTTCACTTAAGCCTTATCCCGTCCTATACTGGAACAGACAGCCTCAAATACAAATTCAACTGTGACTTCAAAGAGATGAGGTAAAATCATGACACTTCCGATTGGCGCGACCGCACCGGACTTCGAAGCCCAGACCACTGAGGGCAAGATCAAGTTCCATGACTGGATCGGCAACAGCTGGACCCTGCTGTTCTCCCATCCGAAGGACTTCACCCCGGTCTGCACGACCGAGCTCGGCGCGCTCGCCAAGCTGAAACCGGAATTCGACAAGCGCGGCATCAAGCTGATCGGCCTTTCGGTCGATCCTGCGGATCGCCACGCCAAATGGGCCGAGGATATCTTGGAGACGCAGGGGGCGGCCCCGAACTATCCGCTGATCGCCGACACCGACTTCAACGTCTCCAAGCTCTATGAGATGCTGCCTGCCTCGACGTCCGGCGACCCCCTCACCCGCACGCCGGCGGACAACCAAACGGTCCGCAACGTCTTCATCATCGGCCCCGACAAGAAGATTAAGCTGGTGCTGGTCTATCCGATGACCACGGGTCGGAACTTCCAGGAGATCCTGCGCGTCATCGACTCGCTGCAACTCACCGCCAAGCACCGCGTCGCCACCCCTGCCGACTGGAAGCAGGGCGAGGACGTGATCATCGCAGGCTCGGTCAGCAACGACGAGGCCAAGACGATCTATCCGCAGGGCTGGAAAGAACCGAAGCCCTACATCCGCATCGTGCCGCAGCCGAAGTAACGGCAGGCTCACTGCGTCCGGGTGACCCGCGCACAGCCTGTTATCGTCTGGTTTCGCGACGATCTGCGGCTGTCGGATCACCCGGCGTTGCATGAGGCAGCGGCAAGCGGCGCGCCGGTCGTCGGCCTCTATGTGCGTGACGAAGAGAGCCGTGCATTGATGCCGCCGGCCGTACGTCGGCTCGGGGGTGCGACGCGCTGGTGGCTGGCGCAGTCGTTGCGCGCACTTGGCAAGAGCCTCACCATGGCAGGCGGATCGCTGGTGCTGCGCACCGGACCGGCCGCGTCGGTGATCGCCACGGTGGCGCGCGAAATCGGCGCACGCGCCGTATTCTGGAACGACATCGCGCATGCGCCGCATCAGACCGTTGCCAGAGAAGTCGAAGCCGCGCTCGCAAGTGACAGCATCGACTCGCAAATTTTCCGCGGCGACCTGCTCGTCGATCCCAAGGCGATCCGCAACAAGGACAACCGCGCCTTGCGCGTGTTCACGCCGTTCTGGCGGCGCGTACAAGACCTCGGCGATCCGCCAAAGCCGTTGCCGGCGCCGAAGAAGCTTACATCCATCCGCGGCATCGCGAGCGACGCCCTCGGCGATTGGAAGCTCGAGCCTGACAGGCCGGATTGGGCCGGCGGCCTGCGCGAGACCTGGACACCGGGTGAAGCCGCGGCGCAGGCGCGGCTGAAGCGATTCCTCGACGAGGGGATCAGCGGTTACGCCGGCGACCGCGACCGGCCCGACCGCGACGGCACCTCGCGCCTGTCGCCGCATCGCTTCGGCGAGATCAGCCCGCGCCAGGTCTGGCATGCGGCCCGCTTCGCCGCCGCGGAAGACTCGCGCCTTGCCGGCGACATCGACAAGTTCCTCAGCGAGCTCGGCTGGCGCGAATTCTGCCGCCACCTGCTGTTCGACGTCCCCGACATGGCGGATCGGAACTTGCAGGAGCAGTTCGATGCCTTTCGGTGAAGGCGCAACGCTCTTGCCTTGGAGGCGTGGCAGCGCGGACTCACCGGCTATCCGATCGTCGATGCCGGCATGCGCGAGCTCTGGCACAGCGGCGTGATGCACAACCGGGTGCGGATGGTGGCGGCCTCGTTCCTGGTCAAGCACCTCTTGATCGACTGGCGCACAGGCGAACAATGGTTCTGGGATACGCTGGTCGATGCCGATGCCGGCTCCAACCCGGCGAACTGGCAATGGGTCGCGGGCTGCGGCGCCGAAGCCGCGCCTTATTTCCGCGTCTTCAATCCGGTCCTGCAGGGCAAGAAATTCGATCCCGACGGCGGCTATGTCAGGCGCTGGGTGCCGGAGCTCGCGCAGCTCTCCAACGACCTGATCCACCAGCCCTGGACAGCAACACCGATCGAGCTGGCGAGCGCCGGCGTCGAGCTCGGCAAGACCTACCCGCCGCCGATCGTCGATCACAAAAAGGGGCGCGAACGCGCGCTTGCAGCTTACGCGAAGATCCGTCGCAAAGACTAAGCGCGGCGATTGACCAGCAGCACCGCCGCGGCGCAGGCGGCCATGCCGGCAATGGCGACATGATCCAGCCGCTCGTCGAACAGGATGTAGGCCATCAGCGCGGTCACCGCCGGCACCAGATAGAACAGGCTCGCGACCGAGGTCGCGGCATGGTGACGGATCAGCCAGTACAACAGCCCGATCGAACCGATCGACAGCGCGAACACCAGCCAGGCCAGCGCCAGCACGAACTCGCCGGTCCAATGCACGACATTGGTCTCGAACACAAAGGCGCCGATGCCGAAGAAGATCGTCACCGCGATGTACTGCACCAGATTGCCGGCGCGCCAGTCGATCCGGTTGCAATAGCGCCGTTGATAGAGCGTGCCCAGCGTAATACTGATCAGCGAGACGCCGGAGGCGAGCCAGCCCCACCCCGCCTCGCCCGTCATTGGCCGGTTGTGCAGGATCAAGACGACGCCGGCGAGGCCGAGCACCAGCCCGCCCCATTGCAGCGGCGTGACGCGCTCGCCCAGCCAGCGGTTGGCAATGGTCGAGGTCAGGATCGGCTGCAGGCCCGGGATCAAGGCCGACAGCCCGGCCGGAACCGAATGCGCGATCGCAATCGCGGTGCCGCCGAGATAGAAGCCGTGCACCAGGATGCCGGCGACCGCGCTGTGGAAGATGCCTGTCCG
The DNA here is from genome assembly GCF_042258325.1 of Bradyrhizobium sp. Pha-3. Taxonomy (NCBI): domain Bacteria; kingdom Pseudomonadati; phylum Pseudomonadota; class Alphaproteobacteria; order Hyphomicrobiales; family Nitrobacteraceae; genus Bradyrhizobium; species Bradyrhizobium sp. Pha-3. The sequence continues at coordinate 5,355,236 of NZ_CP170151.1, forward strand.
GTCCGGCCAGTTCGGCCGCGCGATCGCGGCGATGACCGCCATCACCACCACCACGAACGCCATCCGGATCGCCAGATAGGTCAGCGGCTCCGCATTGTTGATGACGTATTTGGTGCCGATGAATCCGGTGCTCCACAGCACGACAAAGATCGCCGGCGCCAGACGAGCGGCAGTTTCCTCGAAGCTCTTGTTCATTGCAGGCCGTCATTGCCTGAAGATGAGGCAGCCAGCAATCGCGAATTTTGGTGGGAATCGCTTCAACCCCGCTGTCGTCCCTGCGAAAGCAGGGACCCATACTCCGCGGCGGTTGTTGTGAACGGGAATCGTCGTATCAGCATCGCGCAGTAATCAGCATTTGTGGTTATGGATCCCTGCTTTCGCAGGGACGACACCGAGTGTGTTGCGCGGTCAGTCCTCTCATGCGATGCGACGCAAAGCGCCGGCCGCACGCGCTGCCAATCACGACGATGTGTCCTCAGGGATGCCATGCGCGTTTATTGGATGCGACATGCCGCCCTCACCGATACCCTTGGTAGAATCTCGCAGCCGTCGGTCGCGGCACGTTCCGGATTGCACTGGAATCTACCGTCGCCGAATACCGGCGGCCAAAAACACTGCACAAGAAGAGCCGGCCACGAGCCGGACAAGAAGAAAAACAATGGATCAAGTGGCGTTGGTCGTCGTTCGGGCGGTCGAGAGCGGCGCGACGACGACGAAAGATATTATCGGCGTGACCAGATTGTCGCGCCTCAAGGTCGAGCGTGCACTGAGCACGTTGGAGAAGCAGAAGCTGCTCCTCCGCGAACGACAAGGCTCGTGGGCGCTCGGCTTTCCCGTGGCTCCGACGGTCAGGCAGTGTGGATCATGCCCCCTCTGCTGCAAGGTGCTTGAGGTGACCGATCTCCGCAAGCCGATGAATACGGTCTGCAACCACATCCTGGCGGGCGGCGGGTGCGAGATCTACCACGAGCGTCCCCGGCAATGCCGGTCATTCAGCTGTGCCTGGCTGCAAGGCCACCTCGATGACGACTGGTTTCCCGAGACCGCGGGCATGGTGCCGCATTTCGGGCTCGACGCGCTGAATGTGCAGGTTGACCTCGATGATCCCGACCGCTGGCGCGAGGAACCCTATTTCAGCAAGCTGTGCGAACTTTCGTTGAAGGGCCTCAGGGTAAGTGAAGGGCGGCCATATGCCACCCTCGTCATCGTCGGTCAGGATCGCTACCTGCTGCTCGGGCGGACCATCGTGCCCGATCCAACGCTGTTCGGCACCGCCTTCGTGCCGATTACGTTCGATACCTTCCGCTACTGGAAGGCAACATCGCTTGAGCATCTGCAGCGGTTGAACGATCGGGTCATGGAGATCCAGCGCATCCAGCAGGAGTTCGGCCATTGCGCCATCCCTGACGACGACGATCCCTCCCCACCTTACCGGCCGGCTCTTCTCCAACGGTCGAAGGAACTGGGCGTGATACGCACGACGTGACGACAGCCGGACACAGCCCAGCTCAGTTCGTCATCTGAGGTGATACTTTCTGCCGTTGGTATTCGGGTCGGTATTGTCGCTGGTCGAGAACATCAAGGCCGGGCCGAAGTAATTCCAGGTGTCCCGGTAAAATGCGAATCGGCCGGCGCCCTTGTCGATGATCTCTTGCTGGGCGCTGTTCGCGGGGCCGAGCAGCCGGTCGTCTTCATACAATCGGGCGGTCTCGAGCGTACCGTCCACGTATTTGACGGGGATGAGATACGCATATCCCTTGTAAAGACGGAAGGCACCACGCAACAGGTTCCTGTCGATCGGACTCGGAGGAACCAGAAAAAGGAATGCACTCGACGCCAAGGCAAAGAGCGTCGATCCGATCACGATGCGCGTGCTGGCAGATGTCCTCAACGACACTTTTCCCTTCGCTCTTGCTTGCGAGGCTTCCCGCCTTCTGTAGCGCGGGCCTGCAGCGCAGACAACCGACCGGCCGCCGCCACGCCTTGTCGCGAGCCGGATCTGGCTCGCGAGATTTCCGCATCGAACGACAATCAGATTGTCGCCGCGCGGCCGGCTGATCCGCCCAGGACTGCCATCAGCACCGTCGCGACGGCGCAGCATGCGAGCGCGACCTCCCAGCCTCCGGTCGCATCATGGGCCAGTCCGGCAAGCGGCGGGCCCGCGGCGGCGAGCGAGTAGCCGAGGCACTGCGCCATGCCCGACAGTGCGGCCGCCTGGTGGCTATGCGAGGTTCGCAAGCTGACGAATGTCAATCCGAGGATGAAGGCTGCGCCCGCCCCGAAGCCGAACAGCGCGACCCACAGCATTGCGAACGCCGGAAGCTGCCACAATCCCAGCAGCGAGACGCAGGTCGCAAGCGACATGGCAATCGCAATGCCGCGCTGGTCCTTCATGCGCCGGACCATCGGCCCGAGGATCAGGCCGGGGACCGCGGTCGCCAGTTGCAGCACACCGTGCAGCGTACCCGCCGTCGCCGCCGGGTAACCTGCCTGCACGAGGATGGCGGGCAACCATCCGACGATGTAGAACACCAGCGAGGTCAGGCCGAGGAAGCCGGTCACCTGCCAGGCGAGCATCGAGTGCCAGATGCGCCCGCGATGCGGCGACGAGGCCGGCTCGACCATCGGGGCCGCTTGCGTCGCCAGCTGGGGTGCCCAGGCCATCAGCGCCACCAACGGAAAGATCAGCATGCTCGCAAGCGAGAGATGCCAGTTCGATCCCGGCAATTGGGCGAGCGGGATGGCCACGACAGATGCGAGCGCTTGGGCCAATGCGGACGTGATCGCGTAAGCGCCGGTCAGGCTGGCGATGCGGGTCGGAAAGTCCCGCTTGAGCAGGCTCGGCAGCAGCACATTTCCAACGGCGATTCCGGCACCAATGGTGGCGGTGCCGGCGAACAGCGCCCAGACCGGACCGGACGAGCGCAGCGCGATCCCGGCCGCGATGACAAGCAGGGCACCGAACAGCGACCGCTCGATGCCCCACTTGCGCCCGAGCACAGCTGCAACCGGTGAGATCGCCGCGAATGCCAGCAAAGGCAGCGTCGTCAGGATCCCGGCCTCCGCCGCGCTGATCCCGCTGCTCTCACCGATCATGCCGAGCATCGGCGCAACGCCGGTAATGGGCGCGCGAAGCGTCGAGGCGATCAGCAGGATCCCCGTCAACGACAACCACTGCCCGCCTAGCGTGCGCATCGGCGCAATCATCGTCATCGCATGCTCCTGCCCATCTGCATCGCCAGGCTATCGACTTGGCTGCCGGAAGAATTTACATATCTGTTCTATCGATCGCTAAATTCGGTCACTCGACGGGTTTCCGGCTCCGTTATGGGCTTTCAACTTCGCTATCCTTGGCCGGACCTAGATCCGGATGACGTCGCGGCGGCGGCCATCGCCGTGCGCCTCGACGTCACCGAAAACAAGGTCGAGGCGGCCGAGCACGCGCACCGGAAGGGACAGCTCGTCGTTGCGCTCGGCGGCGGCGTGATGTGCCGCGTTCCGAACGGGTTGTGGATGGTGCCCCCGCACTGCGGCGTCTGGCTTCCCGGCGGCACCCACCACACCAATATCGCAACCGCCAATGCGCGGATCTTTTTCGTCTTCATCGAGCCCGGTGCCGCCGACCTGCCCGACCGCTGCTGCACATTGTCGATCTCGCCGTTGCTGCGCGAGCTGATCATCCGACCGCATGCAGCACGACGGCGGCAGCGAGACGCTCGTTACGCAATTGCTGCTGAGCGAATTGCCGCGCATGCCGCTGCAGCAGCTGCATCTGCCGATCTCGCCCGAGCCACGCTTGCGACGGATCGCGGCAGCGCTCGCCGACGATCCGGCCGATCGGCGCACGATGGCCGAATGGGCCGAACGCATGGCGCTGAGCGAGAGCAGTCTGGCGCGTCTCATCCTGAGAGAAACCGGCCTGACATTCGGGCGCTGGCGCCAGCAACTGCATTTGATCGTCGCATTGCGCGAGCTCTCCGCCGGCGCGAGCGTACAGCAGGTCTCGTCCGCACTCGGCTATGAGTCGGTCACAGCCTTCATCACCATGTTCAAGAAGGCGCTCGGCAAGCCACCGGCGAAATATCTCAGCGATATCATGCAAGGTAGCGGCTCGGCCTTCGCGGCTGGCGGGCGAATTTAGGAACACCGGTCAGCAACGGACGTTTTCGACATATCGGGCGAGTGACAGGCGACCCGCCTACGCCAGGCCAATGCTCGAGGATGCCAGATGCCCTACGCACTGTTCGATCACGACAAACAAATCGACAAGGCTTTTCCGACGGAGAAGCAGGCGTGGGAACATGCACTGGTCTCCGGGCTGGTCTTCGATGTTCCGGTCGCGGATGAGGCTCCGGGTCAGGTGCTGCCGGCCGGCTATCACATGAAGCAAATTCCCGGCGACAGCGAAGTCTGCGAGCCGGCGCTCGAATGGAAATTGCCGAACGAGATTTCGTGATCGGCACACCGATTGCGATCGCGACGTTGCGCGATAAGTAACGCCGAACCAGACCAACAATTCAGGATGAGCGCATGGCCGAAACCGGCAAGATTTTTCACGTTCGCTGCGTCGACAACACGTTGCAGCGGGACACGCTCTCGCTGGGGCGCGTCTACGAGGTGACAAGGGATATCGAACGTGACGGCTATTACGAGCTCAGCGGATTGGGCCGCTTCAGCCGGTCCAGATTCGAGGTCGTCGAGCCGGACGACGACCCAGGCGAAGTCCCGCGGACGTCTCGATCAAAATAGACAGGAGAGCGCGATGCCCAGAGGCGACAAGTCGAGCTACACCGACAAGCAGAAGCGGCAGGCCGAGCACATCGAGGAAGGCTACGAGCAGCGCGGCATTTCGAGCCGCGAGGCCGAGCGGCGCGCATGGGCGACTGTCAACAAGGAGACCCACGGCGGCAAGAAGAGCGGTTCCGGCCGCGGTACGCGCGAGGATCATTCACCGTCGCGCAAGGGCGGCAAGCTCGGCGGCAAGGCGGCCGCAAGCCGCCCCGCGGCGGAGCGGTCGCGCTCGGCCAAGAAGGCCGCGCGGACCCGCAAGCGCCGGGCAGCCTGATCCGCACGGGCATCATTTCGCCGGCAGGAAGACAATACCGGGCGCTTTGAGGCGGCGCCTCGCAAATGCGTGATCGGGCGCCACCATTGGTTGCCTTCATTTGGGCATCTATCGGGAACAGGCTGTCGGGCCAGGAAGCAAGGCGGCCACCGCAGGGGGTGCCTGCAATTGACGTATCGGTCCCATAGCAGCTGGCAGGACGTGGATCTGCGCAATCTCGTCCGCGTCATATCGGCCTGCACCCTCGGGCTTTGGGCATTTGCGGCCGGCCTCCTGATCGGGACCTTCCTGCTTTGATGGATCGGCGCGGCACGCGCCGCCTGCCCTATCCGCCGCTCAGGTGATGCGCGGCGACGAACAGGACGAGCGCGCTAAGCACCAATGCCGATGTGGCGCCGGCAACGCCACGCGCAAGTTCGGCCTTCGAAAGATTGGATCTGGTTGCCATCGCAGCCTCCCGTTCGCGCGAGCTGAGCCGCAGCCGCTCCGGCGGCCAGGCTCGCTCATGGAGACATTCGCATCACCAGGATGAACGCATCATGAGCGAAACGAACCGCCGGTGCCTCCGTTCCAAAATCTGACCCGGTGGATCACTTTCGGAACCCGGGCGTTGACCGCATGCGACAAGCGGGCCGAGCCGCGCTGGAATTGGAAATCGGAGATGCCATGGTGATCCGCTGGGGGCGGCTTCAACCGGCGATTTGGGCGACCGTCATCCTGCTCGTGAGTATCACGGCAGCCGACGCTGAGGGCGACAAGGCGAGCAAGCCATCCGAGTTCATTCTGCTCGCCCAGATCGCGCTCCTGATCGCGGTCGGGCGCGGCCTCGGCGAATTGATGCAGCGGATCGGCCAGCCCTCCGTGATCGGCGAACTGCTCGGCGGCCTGCTGCTCGGACCATCGCTGTTCGGCTGGCTGTGGCCGTCGGCGCATAGCGTGATCTTTCCGCCGTCCGGCGAGCAGAAGGCGCTGATCGACGGCATAGCGCAGTTCGGCATCCTGCTCCTGTTGCTGCTGACGGGCATGGACACCGACCTCAAGCTGGTGCGCAAGGTCGGCCGCGCCGCGACCACGATCTCGGTGGCGGGCATCGCGGTGCCGTTTGTCTGCGGCTTCGTGCTCGGCGAATTCCTCCCCGACGGCCTGCTGCCGCATCCCGAAGCGAGGCTGATCGCATCGCTGTTTCTCGGCACGGCGCTGTCGATCTCCTCGGTGAAGATCGTGGCCGTCGTGGTGCGCGAAATGAACTTCATGCGCCGCAATGTCGGCCAGATCATCGTCGCCAGCGCGATCATCGACGACACCCTCGGCTGGATCATCATCGCCGTCATCTTCAGCCTCGCCTCGCGCGGCAGCCTCGACATCCTCTCGGTCGCGCAGGCGCTGTTCGGCACCCTCGCCTTCCTCGCGGTCAGCTTCACGATCGGCCGGCGGCTGGTGTTCCGGCTGATCCGCTGGGCCAACGACCATCTGGTCTCTTCGGCGGCGGTGATCACCGTGATCCTGATGTTGATGTGCGGGATGGCGATGATCACGCATCTGATCGGCGTGCACACCGTGCTCGGCGCCTTCATCGCCGGCGTGCTGGTCGGGGAATCCCCGATCCTGACCCGGCAGATCGACGAGCGGCTGCGCGGGCTGATCTCGAGCCTGTTCATGCCGGTGTTCTTCGGGCTCGCCGGCCTCAGCGCCGACCTCACGGTGCTGAAGGATCCGTCGGTGCTGGAGCTGACCGCGGCGCTGGTCCTGATCGCGAGCATCGGCAAGTTCGGCGGCGCCTTTGTCGGCGGCGCGCTGGGCGGACTGACGCGGCCGGAATCCTATGCGCTGGCGAGCGGCATGAATGCACGCGGCTCGACCGAGGTGATCATCGCCACCATCGGCCTGTCGATGGGGATGTTGAGCCAGACCATGTTCTCGATGATCGTGACCATGGCGATCCTGACCACGATGGCGATGCCGCCGATGCTGCGCAGCGCGCTGGCGCGGCTGCCGCTCGGCAAGGACGAAAAGGAGCGGCTGGAGCGCGAGGAATATGAGCAGCGCGGCTTCGTCGCCAATCTCGAGCGGCTGCTGCTCGCGGTCGACGAGAGCAGCAATGCGACATTCGCCGCGCATCTCGCCGGCCAGCTCGCCGGCGGGCGCGGTCTGCCGATCACGGTGCTGCATGTCGGCGCCAACGCCAAGCTGCAGGAGCAGAACCGCGCCGATGCAGAGAGCCCCGAGGCGGCGGTCATCAACGCGGCCAAGGCGAGCGCCGAAGCCGATGCCGACGGCGGCGGCGGCAATGTCGACGTCATCAGCCGCGCCCGCGAGGAGACGGCGGCGGAGGCGATCGCCGAGGAAGCCAGAAAGGGCTTCGACCTGCTGGTGGTCGGCATGGACGCGGTCGCCGGCCCCGATGGCGGCTTCGACAGGCGGCTCGACGACCTCGCCTCCGGCTTCGACGGCCCGCTGGCGATCGCGGCCGCCAAGGGCGTGCACGAGAAGGAGCCGACGGCGAATGCGCGGAAGATCCTGGTGCCGGTCTCGGGCAGCAACGTCTCGCGGCGCGGCGCCGAGGTCGCGATCGCGCTGGCGCGCCTCTCGAGCGAGCCGCTGCAGGTGGTCTACGTCTCGACCACGCGCGACAAGGGCGCCCGCCGCACCAGCCCCAGCATGTCGCTGGCGCATGAGGAAGCGATCCTGAAGGACATCGCGGCGACCGCGGCGCGCTACGACATCAACGTGACGACGCGGCTACGCGCCAATACCGCACCCGAGGTCGCGATCCTGCAGGAGATCGCGTCAAGCCGGGCCGACCTCGTCGTAATCGGCGTCGACCGCATCCAGGGCGACAGCCTGAATTTCGGCAGCATCGCCGCGGCCGTGCTCGGCAAGTCGAAGGCGTCCGTGCTGCTGGTGTCGGACGGAGAGGTCAGGCCGAAGACTTGAACCCCCAAGACTTGAAACCCCAAGGCCTGAAGCCCCGAGACTTGAAAGAAAGACCTGAGCAAGGAGGTTCGGGGCGCGAGAGCGTCGGCGCCTACCACTCCTCCGGACAGGGATCGACGATCTTCCAGAGATCGACCCCGTTCTTGATCTTCTTCATCTCGGTGGTGAGCCCGCCATTGCGGCGGATCCAGTCCTTCACCGTATCGGGGTAGTAGGACATCAGGTCGGAGGTACCCTCGAGGCTGGTGACCTTGATGCCGAAGGTGAAGGCCTTGTCGTAATAGGCCTGGTGGAAGCCGATGCTGGCCCGCGGCGTGACGCAGATCTTGTTCAGGGGCACGATGCCGAATACCAGCGTGCAGGCCGAGTTGCAGATGCCGTCGATCACGACGCGCTCGCGGCGCTCGCGGATCTGCTTGTACTTGGCCTTGTACTCCTCGACATAGCCGCCATGGTCGCGCGTGATGTGCAGCACCGCCCGCGCGGGCGTCGCGGCCAGAACCGAGAGCAGCAAGGCGACAAGGGGCGTGATGCGCATGGATCGTTCGAAACCGCGGGAAAGGCCGGGCCCGGGCGGACCTGACCGCAAGACTCTGGCCGGACTGTGTTGGCAATCCGTTAAGCATCCGCAAAAAGGCAAAATTTGGCGCGCTGTGACTGATTTCCCGCAGCTTTTGGCCCCGATTCCGGGTTAAATGGGCCTTGGGGCGGCCGAGAATGCCGATTCCCGTAAATGCCCGGAGGCCGTCCATGACCAAGACCAAGCTTTTCGCCGCCCTCGCTCTGGCCGTGATGGCCCTGACCCCGGCGGCCGCGGCCGACCTCACGGCCCATCCGCGCCACCATCGGCATCACCACCACGCGCATTGGGGCCTGCCCTACCACATCAGCTATCTGCACAATTACGGCCCCGGCCCGACTGCCGGCAGCTTCGCCTATTACGATGGCCCCGCGCACAACAAGTGCTATCAGAGCGCGGCCGCCTATATCGGCCAGGATCACCGCCGGCATCCCTGCTTCTGACGGCTTCGGGGAAGCGGCCGGCGGGACGCGCGGGCACCGCCCGGTGCCGCGCTCCGTGGCTACTGGCCCTCCCCGCCCAAGTCTGATAATCGACCCGCAACGCGCTCGTAGCTCAGCTGGATAGAGCATCGGATTTCGATTCCGAGGGTCGGGAGTTCGAATCTCTCCGAGCGCGCCAACGATTTTACCGATAGATCAATAATTTAAGCCGCGCTCATTTCGTTCTGAATCGTTTTCGTGTTGCGAGCCAGCTCAACTAGCTCTGAACAAAATCAACGCGTTACCAACCACTGCAAATCATTCCGCGCAACACGGCGGTTCATCCTCCGTTCGCGTTTTGCCTAGGCGCCGGGCGCAACTGAACCGACCTCGTTCTGGCTAGGACCGAAACGCAAAAAACGATTCCGAAATCTTTAATAAATTCGGACCAGCCTCCCTCCGCGACAGGGAGGTGTATCATGCGTAATCATGACTTCGTGTCCGGCGGGCTCCTCGCACTAATCGCAACCTGCCTTGTGCTGCTGTGCTCGGGCCTGCTCGTCATCGCATTTAGCTAAACCCGGACGGCTCGCCAATGCGGCCCTGCCCGCCTGCCCTCTCTCCCTTATTCCCGAGATCGTGGCCGCCGGGACAAACCATCACGGACCCGGCGGGCGCATTTTCGGGGGGTTGCCTAATGGCGTCGCCAACACCGCCTACAGACAAAAAGTATCTGTGCCCGATTTGCGGTGAGTCTCGCGGATCCTTTCTGCAGCGACGGCTCCCTTCGCGTCTCGTGCGATATCCGATCTAACCTGCCCTAATGGGCACAGGCTCAGAACCACGCCGGATGGCAAGGTCGTAACGGCCTCAACACCTCGGCGTGAACGAAACATCATTCGCGACGCCTAGAAGCGAGCGTGAAACAAAGCGCGCCCACCATCCCGTGCGTGAAAGTTTCCGGGGTAAAGCAATGCAGGAAGAGACAGGCATTCAATTCCAGGACATCGACCAGGTTTTGCGGCATGCCCATCTGCGCCGATCCGCCGATCTGTCCCACTGGATACGACAGTATATCCACGATCGTAGGCTTGCCCGCCAGCAGCGGAATTCTGAGAAGCAGAGAGTGACGGCGACGCCAACCGGCATGACCCATGCAGTCTAAGTGACACTGGGGATTTCAGCGTCCCAGTTCAGGAAGAAAACGCCGCCGGGCGTGTATTTGTGAGGGCGGCGGATTCTGATTAATGGAACAGCAAGGTCGCTTGCCTAAGATGCAGTCTACTCGCTGTAGGACGCTCGAAAATGACCGAGTACGTCATCAGGGAAGTTGGCCTTCGCCAGTGGCTCGTGTTTGCCGATCGGCGAAGCATCGCTTTTTGCGCCGACGAAGATGAGGCGGTGAAAGCCATGGCCGAACATAGCGCGCGCCGCGGCCGGCCACCCGAAAAAATGGAAATTGCGCCAAGGGAAAACCCGCCGGTCTAAACCGGCGGGCTCCGAGCGATCAGTGTTGCGTGCGGTCCGGCGGCGGGTTGTCCGGGCTGTAGCCCATGCGCTCGACCACAAGGAAGCACCGGGTTAGGGCCACGTCGCAGATTTCGGCCAGCGCGAGAAGATGATCCCCCGTAGTGGTCAGACCTTCCAACATCTCAGGTCCGTAGCCCTCGGCCACCATCGCCCCGAATCTCTCTTGAAGACCGATGTGATCTTGGCTCAGCAGAATGGTAGCAAAGGCGTACATGCGGCAGATGGGCTAGCGCCCACTTGTCGTTGCTCCAGTTGAACTTGACGTCGATTGGATCGAACGTCATGGCGTCCGGCTGCTCCTGGGTGGCAGAAGGGTTGGAAGAAACAATCCGCAGATGTGATGGTGGAACGTGTTTCATGGCTCACGCCTCCACCTGCACGCGCCGGCCCGTCGCCGGGATCGTTTCTGAGACGCCACCGTCCAGGCGACGCGGCCGGTCGATCTCGACCAGCTCACCGGTCAGACCATCGTCCTCGGCGCGGCGGAAGGCGGCGCGCAGGACGGGGTCGCGGAAGAGCGAAGAAAGCGGCTTTGTGGTAGACTGTTTGATAGCTCGGGCCATGGGGTCACTCCTTGGCTTGGGTTAGAGTCGAGCGGGTGTTCCAGCACTTGCTCGGCTTGTCTTTTTATGACATTATAAATTCATGCCGTCAAGAATAAATGACATTAAAAAATCGAAGCGTGGGCGCCCACCGGTCGAGAGTGAGGCTGTTACCGTGCGCATGACCCATGATGCGCTGCAGAATCTCGATAATTGGCGCCGTGGCCAATCCGACCTTCCCGGCCGCCCCGAGGCCATCCGCCGGTTGGTCGAGATCGGGTTGAAGGCTAAGAATAAATAAGAGGAATCATGAAGGCTTTTCCATTCGTTGTCCTTGCTACGGGCTCGCTTCGGCGTCCGCACTTGCTCAGAATGCGGGCACCAAGTTTTGCGGCGTTTATATAAACATGCCGAAGGCAGAGGCGAGCCGCCTATCCGATAACTTCGATCTGAAGTGGGAAAAGAACCTATTCGCTATCACCAAAGAAGAAGAGACGATCCCAGTGCTGGCGGTCTATTCGAAGGCAGGCAAGCATTGCGGAAACGTGAAGTTCGATCAAACCAACACTGCCAAGAGCGCAGACTTCTATCGATGCTTCTTCGATGCAGATTCGCTGCCTCCGCAGCAATTTGCTGAGGCTCTAATCAACAATTACAAGCTACCGAAATTGAGCTGCGCAATGGAAAAGAACTTAGCCGGCGAGCCACTGCGAACCTGCGATGGTCTGATGTCAACAGGTGAACAAGTGAGGATCACATTCCCCGCCGGCGCCTCTGACGAACCAGCCATTCACCTTAAGCGCAGCTCCGCAACGCCAAAATTTAATTAGCGCTGACCACCAGGAGACGACCGACAACGCCATGCGTTCGATCGAAAACTAGCGCCTTGTTCCCATCCTTGGCGGCTCGTCAACCGACCGAATGTTCGAGCCGCGCTTGCCGCATCCGAAGCGGATCCAGGCGCTCATGGGGCACGCCACCATCCAGATGACGTTCGACACCTACGGACACCTGTTCAAGGACACTGATGCCGATCAGCGGGCTGCCGAGGACATTCAGGCAAGGCTGTTGGGCTCCTAAATGGGGGACCTGCAGGTCGTCGAGGTACGGTTGCTGGAGGATAGGCTTGTGAGAACCAAACAGCTGCCACCGCTTGGTACGAAGCTTCGCACAGTATACGACGTAACCATTCGTCCGGGCGGCGCCACGCGGGCCGAGTTAAATCGCGCAACTGAGCAAGACGCTTGGAGTTACAAGACCAACACGGAAGATCTGGCCAGGCGAGTCGGTGGCACCGCACACCGCGATCCTCCCGGGCGCGGTGATAGCAGAAGGTTCTGGATCACAATCCCATAGCTACCTGCAACGCCAGCGCAACACGGTGCAGCTAAGCCATTGACCTAACTGATAGTAAATCGGATTTCGATTCCGAGGGTCGGGAGTTCGAATCTCTCCGAGCGCGCCATCATTTGGACGCCCCCGCGCCAGCGTGCGACGGCAGCCACGAAACCATTTTCATCAGCGGACGAAACCGGGCGGAAACAATTGACCGCTACCACTTCTCCCAAACAATAATGGGGAAGTGTCATGATGGAAGCGACCATTGTCGTGCTGCTGCTCCTCAGCGCCGCTGTGTTTTTTGCCCACGCCTACGACGCCCTGCATACGCATTGACGGGATCGGCATCGTTCAGTCTGCGTACCGTCCACCAGGATCTGTGGGCTCGCGCGAGCGGTCAACCGCGCCCTAATCTCGTCCGCCCGCCTTCTCTCCGAACCACCGCCGGCACGCCCGGCTGAAGCTCGTCGCGTCGGTGTAGCCGAGCGCGGCCGCCATCTCGTCGCGCGATTGGGTGCCTGCCGCGAGCATGATCCGTGCCCGCTCGCGCAGCACGCCGTCGAGCAGCGGGCGGAAGGCGCTGCCGGTCTCGGCGAGCCGCCGCACCAGGGTCCGCCGCGAGGTGCCGACGAGGCGCGCGGCCTCCTCCTCAGCCAGGCGCTGCGGCAGGCGCGCCGCGATCAGGCGCTCGACGATCCCCGCCAGCGCCACGGTGTCGGGCTGCGGATTCTCGATCGCCTCGAGCGCTTCGATGGCCTTGGCGTGCAATTGCGGATCGGCAAACGGCGACGGCCGCGCGCCAAGCGCTTTCGGCACCTCGAAGATGAAGGCGGCAGCGTTGAACTTCACCGCGCACGAATAATGCTGCAACAATCGCTCCGCACCCGCAGGCGGCGGCCAGGGAAATTGCAGCGTCGCCTGCCCGATCGAATCCTCGAGCAGCTGGACGTACACGGCGTGCACATTGAGGCTGACCGCCAGCGCCACGGCGTGCCACAGCGCTTCATCCATCGCGACGGCGGGAGAGATTTCAATCTGGATCGCGCGCGCGGTCTTGCGCAGCCGGTTGCGGACGAAGGGCGCGCGGGTCGACCCGAAGCGCGCGCCGGTCGCCAACGCGTCCGCGATGGTCGGCGCCGTCCTGGTCGCGACGTCGAGCGCGCCTTGCAGCGATGTCGACCACACCGCCGCGGCCGACAACGGCCACAGCTCGCCATGCCGGCGGGTGATGTTGGCCGCCAGCACCACCAGCGAGGATACCGGCATGTGAGCGCCGGGCTGGTCGAGCGCCTCGAGCCGAATTCCGGTGCCCTTCAGCAGTTCGTCGCGCTCGCTTCGCGTCTGGCCAAAGGCCCGCACCAGCGCCCGCGCATAAGCCGCGGACACCGGCGTGCGAAGGGCATCGGATTCCGATCCGTGCATGGCGTCGCCGACCTCCCCCTCGCGAACGTCCGGCCGAGCAGATTTGGCGCAAAATGCCACAAAATTGGCCTGTTGTGAACTGGCGGCGCAGGCCCGCCTCGCGGCATGCTTCGCCCAACAACGGCGAACGCCGCCTCGCAAGAGACGCTGGAGGGAATGCGATGATCTTCATGGGCACCAATGCTGCTGGCGAAACCATCACCTACCGGGACGGCAAGCGCTATCTCTGGATGCTCTCGTTCATTCCGCCGCTGATCCCGCTGTTGTCCTACTGGCTGTTCCTGCGGACGCACAACCCGCTGGTGACGCTGATCCCCTTCATCTTCATCTTCATCCTGATCCCGCTGCTCGATGCCGTGATCGGCGAAGACACCCACAATCCGCCGGCGGAAGTGGTCGCCGCGATGGAGGCCGATCCCTATTACCTGCGGCTCGCGCGCATCACCGTGGTGTTTCCCTGGATCAATTACGTCGCGCTGATCGCCTTCTTCGGCACCCAGGATCTGCCGTGGTGGTCCTATGTCGCCTTGCTGCTCGGCGTCGGCACCATCAATGGCGGCGCGCTCCTGATCGGGCACGAGCTCGGCCACAAGGCTGACAGGCTCAACATCCTGTTCGGCATGCTCGCCAACTGCGCGGTCGGCTACGCGCATTTCCGCGTCGAGCACAATCGCGGCCATCACACCTGGGTCGCAACCCCCGAGGACCCCGCCAGCGCGCGCTTCGGTGAATCGATCTATGCGTTCGCAACGCGCGAACTGCCGGGTGCGTTCAAGCGCGGCTGGCGCAACGAGGCCGAACGGCTGACCCGCCGCGGCGAGCCGGTCTGGTCGATCAACAACGAGATCCTGCAGGGCTTCGCGCTGACGCTCGTCGTCGCGGCGATCCTGATCGCGCTGTTCGGCTGGAAGGTCGCGCCGTTCATCGTCGCGCACCATTTCCTCGGCTGGTACGCGCTGACCCAGGCCAACTATGTCGAGCACTACGGGCTGCTGCGCGAGAAGCTGCCGAACGGCCGCTACCAGGCCGTCGAGCCGCGCCATTCATGGAATACCAACCACATCGTCTCGAACCTGATGACGTTCCACCTGCAACGTCACTCCGACCACCACGCCAACCCGATGCGCCCGTATCAGTCGCTGCGCGATTTCGACGACATCCCGCGGCTGCCGAACGGTTACACCGGCATGTTCGGGCTGGCGGCGATCCCGCCGCTCTGGTTCCGCGTGATGGATCCGAAGACCCTGGCCTGGGCCGGCGGCGACAAGAGCAAGCTGAATCTGGGAGATCGACCCGCAAGCTCGTGATCGCGGTCGCCATGCGATCGTTGGTCGTCGTCACTTGCTGTGATGCCGCAGCGCGTCGACGATGACCTTGAACGCCGGTGAGTTTTGACGGCCACTCGGATAGTAGAGGTAGTACCCGGAGAACTTCGGCGACCAATCGTCGAGCACCAGTTGAAGAAGGCCCGATGCAATGGCGTCAGTCACTGTCTCCTCCGGCACGTAGGCGATGCCGTAGCCCGCGATTGCGGCCTTGACCATCGGCTGGGTCGAGTTGAAAGCAAGCTGACCGTCAACGCGAACCCGCATATTCCGACCGGCCTTCCCGAATTCCCAGGCGTAGAAACCGCCGCGCGTTGTTAAACGCAGATTGATGCAGATGTGGCCGACCAGATCCTGCGGCGTCTTCGGCACGCCGTGCCTGGCGAAGTAATCAGGCGAGCCGGCGGCGACCAGACGCCAGTCGGGCCCGATCCGCACCGCGATCATGTCCTTCTCGACGCTCTCCCCGAGCCTGACGCCGGCGTCGAAACCATCCTCGACGATGTTGCGCAGGCCGTTGTCGCGACTGAGCTCGAGCTTGATGTCGGGATAATCGGCCAGCACCGGTTCGAGCTTCGGCCAGATCAGGTTGTCGAGCGCGTGATCCGATACGGTGATGCGCACGGTGCCGGACGGCTTGTCGCGGTATGCGGTCAGCGCCGCAATATCGGTTTCGATTTCGGCAATACGTGGCGCGAGCGATTGCCGCAGCCGCTCGCCGGCCTCCGTGGTCGAGACGCTTCGTGTCGTCCGGGCAAGAAGCCGGATCCCGAGCCGCGCCTCGAGCCGCTTGATGGTGTGGCTGAGCGTCGACTGCGTGACGCCGATCTTCGCGGCCGCCCTCGTGAAGCTGCGCTCCTCGGATACGACCAGGAACCACAACAGATCGTTGAAGTTTTCGCGCATGATCGGTCTCCGTAGCAGCGTTGCTATCGGAGTATTTATGGCCCCAGTCGATAAGTTCAAACACATTTCCACGTCTAATCAGGACAATCGCCGGGTGCTATCTCCCGTGCAGACGAGCCGCCAGGCCACGGCCGGACGGCGCCTGCGCGGTGACTGCGGATGGATGCGATCTACAACGACAAATTGGTAAGGCCACAGGCGGCCTGGGGCGCGGTATTTTCGATGGCGCTGTGCGTCGCCGTCCTGATCGCCTCCGAATTCATGCCGGTCAGCCTGCTGACGCCGATCGCCGACGGTCTTGGCATCAGCGAGGGCCGGGCCGGTCAGGCGATCTCGGTCTCCGGAATCTTCGCAGTCGTCACCAGCCTGTTCATCGCCGATCTCACCAAGCGTATCGACCGCAAGCTGGCGCTGACCTCGTTCTCGCTGCTGCTTGTCGTCTCCGGCCTCGTCGTCACCTTCGCTCCCGATTACGCGGTGCTGATGATCGGCCGCGCACTGCTTGGGGTCGCCATCGGCGGCTTCTGGTCGATGTCCACCGCCACCGTCATGCGCCTGGTACCGCAAAACGCCGTGCCGAAGGGTCTCGCGATGATCAACGCCGGCAGCGCCATCGCAGCGACTGTTTCCGCACCGCTCGGAAGCCTGCTCGGCGATCAAGTAGGCTGGCGCGGTGCATTCTTCCTCGTGGTACCCTTGGCACTGCTCGCGCTCGTCTGGCAGTGGATTTGCCTGCCCGCGCTGCCGCCACGACGGCGCGAGGGGTCGAGCAATGTGTTCAAGCTGCTCCTGCGCCGTCAGGTGGCGCTCGGCATGGCCGCGATCTTCCTGCTCTTCATGGGCCAGTTCGCGCTGTTCACCTATCTGCGCCCCTTCCTCGAAACCGTCACCGGTGTCGGCGTCTCCACTCTCTCGGCGATCCTGCTGCTGATGGGGCTCGCCGGCGTCGCCGGCACCTGGACGATCGGTCAGTTGCTGAAAGAAAGGCTATACAGCATCGTCATTGGCATTCCGCTTGTCATGGCGTTGCTCGCCTCGGCGCTGATCGCGCTGGGCTCGGTGCCGGCAGCGGTAACAACCCTGCTGGTCGGCTGGGGCTTCTTCGGCACGGCTGCCCCGGTCGGCTGGGGCACATGGCTCAGCCGCACACTGCCCGATGACGCCGAAGCCGGCGGTGGCTTGCAGGTCGCCGTCATCCAGTTCGCCATCACGCTCGGCGCGGCGACCGGCGGCGTTCTGTTCGACGCGCTCG
The DNA here is from genome assembly GCF_042258325.1 of Bradyrhizobium sp. Pha-3. NCBI lineage: Bacteria > Pseudomonadati > Pseudomonadota > Alphaproteobacteria > Hyphomicrobiales > Nitrobacteraceae > Bradyrhizobium > Bradyrhizobium sp. Pha-3. The sequence goes on from NZ_CP170151.1 coordinate 5,372,552, forward strand.
GATGGTGGAGTCCGTTCGCGCTCGGCGCGGCTCTGCTGCTCGGTTCGGCGCTCGCCGCAACCGCCGCCGCCATCGAGCCCGGAAGGGCCACGCAATGAAGCGGGTCATCGCTCGCCGTGTCGTGCTCCAGGGTCTCCTCGTCACGGCAGCTGCGCCGCTCGGCGGCCTCATCGACCCGACCCAGGGATGCGCTCGGGGATTCCCGTCGATGAAGATTCAAATCTCATTCAACGAACGGAACATGACGGCGACGCTGGAGGACAATCCGTCCGCACGCGATCTCGCCTCGATGCTCCCGCTCGGTGGCCTCACGCTCGACAACTACGCGAACGAGAAGATCAGCTATTTGCCGCGCAAGCTTACCGAGGACGGCAGCGGCCCCTTCGACAACGAACGGCCCGGTGACGTCTGCTACTACGCGCCCTGGGGCAACCTCGCATTCTTCTACGCGGGCTATCGCTGGTCGCCGGGGTTGATCCGGCTCGGCCGCATCGACGGCAACTTCGATGCGCTGCTGATGCGCGGCAAGTTTCCTCTCCGCATCGAATCCTTGTCCTGATCACCGGGTCACCGGAGGCGGTCGCCCGCCCCCGGTTCCCACAGAACGTGGCGTGCGGATTTCCCGCACCGACGCTCTTCGACAGTTGGTTCACAGCACCGCAAGCGCCTGCAGCTCCCGATAAGGGAGGCGCAGCTTAGGCTTCAGCAACGGTGTCCGTTCTTTGATTTGGTTGAAGGCGTCCCAAGTGAGGCGTCGGCCTGCCCAGCTGCGGCTGCGCAGCATTCCGCGCCAGTAACGCTCCACTGCCCGATAAACTTTTACGAGGCTCCGGAGATTTCCGGCGACGCCGTAATAGCCATAGTGGCCGCGCAGGACGACGTTGATTTCATCGGCCTGGTCACTGATCTTGTAATGCCGTATTCGCCGCATCAGCTCCTGCAGAGACATGAGGCTGCGCTTTAGCCGAGATTTCTCGGTACGCATCCCAACCTTGAAGTTGCCTCTTTGGTTTCGCGTGCAATAGAGCGTCAGCCCCAGAAAGTAGATTGTTTCCGGGCGGTTTCTGCCGCGTTTGCCCGCGTGTCTTTGCGCGAACCGACCAAACTCGACCAACTTGGTCTTGGTCGGCTCTAGAGTGAGGCCGAACTTCCCCAACCGAAGACGCAGGGCCTCCTGTACGCGGATGGCGTCCGATCGATATTGGAAGCAGATCACAAAGTCGTCGATATAGCGCAAAAGTCGGGCTTCGCCCCGCAACCGACCCTTCACCACGCGTTCGAACCAGAGGTCGAGAACGTAATGAAGGTAGAGGTTGCTCAAAAGCACACTGATCGATCCGCCTTGTGGCGTTCCTTGTTCGCTCGGATGCACTGCTCCGTCTTCCAAGACACCCGCTTTCAACCAGCGCCGGATCAAGCTGATCAGGCGCGGATCACCGACTCGATGTTCGACAAACCGGAGGACCCAATCATGATCGAGACTCCCGAAGAAGTTCTTCAAGTCCGCCTCCAACACCCAGCTGATCATGCCGCCGGCGATGACCTCATTGAGGGTCGCCAAGGCGTGATGGGCGCTGAGCTTCGGCCTGCCGCCGAACGAGCTGGGCAAGAAGTCCTGCTCGTAGATGGCGGACAACACCTCAGCCGTGCTGCGCTGGAGGGCCCGGTCGGCGACAGTTGGAACCCCGAGGGGGCGCTTCTCCGTCTTACCGGGCTTGGGGATATAGACACGCCGAATGTTCGGCGCCCGATATCCCTGTCGGTGGATGGATTGGAGCATCGGCTCGATCCATCCGTCGAAGCTCTCCCTCGCCGCCTCCACCGTCTGTCCGTCCACCCCGGCGGCGGAGCGCTTCGGAATCTGTAATAGATTCTTTTGCACTCGGTCGCGCGTGATGTGATGGGCCAACGAGGTGAAGCGAAGATTTGGCTCGCGCCGAGCTTTCACTGCTATTTGTTCAAGTTTCGTTTCCATGGTCAGCTGATCTTCTCTTAGGATAGAAGGCCGTGACTCCCGTTGAATGGAGCCCATGTCGCCCAAGAACAATTCAACTACCGCTGACCGCTTCCCCATGTAGTCGGCTCTCCCGACCTCCGAGTACTATCAGTCAGTCTGACTTCCACCCGGTCATCAGACCCTTCTCACCTCATCGGCTTGGCAGGTCCTACAAGCTTGCGCTTGAACCGGACGGATCTCCCTTGTTCACGTCAATCCCCTTGGTTGCATGCTGGCGGTACGAACCCCGGGAGCACCTCAGCCCGCTCGCGATGACGCGGGTTGCGATTCCGCCTTCCCCTTTGAGAGACAGGGTCGGCTACTCCGATCACGTTCGATTTCGGGGCTATCTTCCCGTTCACTTCATTCCGGCCTGCAACCTCCCTGTCTACGCTTCGTAGCGACCGTTACCGGACGCCACGCAAGACTTGGTACACGGCCGCTCGCTAGGCTTTGCCGTGGCCGTCATCTCAGACGGCAGATTTCAACGCGCTTGCAAGGCGCAACCCTCACGAAAGAACCGGAGGAAAACGCAGATGAAAAAAGTTCTCACGGCAGCGGCCATCGGCGCGACCGGCATCCTGCCCGCGCAAGCGGACGGCATCGAAATTCGTGTCAACGGCAACACCCCCGCGATGTTCGGCGCCGCGGATAATTTCAGCGGGCGGGCAGTCATCAGCCCGCTTTATCCGGCGACGGAATTCACGCGCGCGAGCACCGGCCTCGTCAACTTCGCGCCCGGAGCGCGCACCGTCTGGCATACGCATCCGGCCGGCCAGTTGCTCATCGTCACTACCGGCCAAGGCTGGGTGCAGGAAGACGGCAAGGACAAGCGCACGATCAATCCGGGCGATGTCGTCTGGATTCCTGCCGGCATCAAGCATTGGCACGGCGCGACCGCCACCAGTCCGATGGCGCATATCGCCGTCAGCTACATGCAGGACGGAAAGAATGTGGACTGGCTCGAGCCGGTTTCCGACGAGCAGTACCGGTAAGCGGGAGCAAGCCTTGAAAGGGTTCGCCATGAAGACTTCGACAATTTTTGCACTCGCACTATCCATGGGAGCCGCCGATGCAGAGACGAAAGCAGGATCGCAGACCGGAAGCCTGTCTCGCGACGACGTGCGAGCGGTGTCCCCGGCGCTCGAACGCTACGCCACGGACAAGCTCGCCAACGATCTCTGGAAGCGGCCCGATCTGACGGCGCGCGACCGCAGCATTGTCACGGTCGCCGCGGTCATCACCCGCAACCAGGGCATCCTTCTGTCCGAGCAGTTGAACCTCGCGCTCGACAACGGCGTGAGGCCCGGCGAGATTTCCGAGATCATCACACATCTGGCCTTCTATGCCGGCTGGGGCAATGCGATGGCAGCGACCGCGATCGCCAAGGAAGTGTTTCGCGCGCGCGGAATTGGCCCGGATCAGCTTCCCGACGCTTCGGTCGCTTTGCTGCCGCTCGACGAGACGTCCGAAGCCGATCGGGCGGCCCGGGTGGCTCAAGGCACAGGACCAGCTTCGCCGAGCCTGGTACGCGACATCGCGGAGGTCTTGTTCCGCGACCTCTGGCTTCGGCCCGACCTTGCGCCGCGCGACCGCAGCCTGGTGACGGTCAGTGCATTGATCGCCGCCGGCAAGGTGGAGCAGATTCCCTACCATCTCAACAGGGCGATGGATAACGGGCTGACACGCGCGGAAGTGTCGGAAGTGATCAGCCATCTCGCCTACTATGCCGGATGGCCGAACGCATTTTCGGCCGCTCCGGTCGCCCGCACCGTGTTCGAGAAGCGCTTCGCCAACTGATCACGTCCAAATGCGCCGCGTGCACCTGTGAAGGCGGCCGGTCACAAAATGTCGCGTTCGCCCTCGCCATCCAGTGCGGCACGCTCCGCCGCCATCACCTTGCTGCCGGTCATGGCGGCGGTACTGGCAGGCTTTCTCGTCGTCGGCGCCGCATTGCCGGTGCTTCCCCTGCATGTGAGCCGGGATCTCGGCTTCGGAAGCGTCGTTGTTGGGATGGTGGCCGGCGCGCAATTCGCGGCGTCTTTGCTCTCCCGGGTGTGGTCCGGCTCCTATTCCGATACGAAGGGAGGAAAACGCGCCGTCGTGACAGGTCTCGTCACCGCGATGGTGGCCGGCCTGCTGTATCTTCTGTCGTCGGTCTTCGAGGATACGCCGACCCTTTCGATAACGATTCTTCTCGTCGGACGCGCGGCGCTCGGCGGCGCCGAGAGCTTCATCATCACCGGTGGCGTGAGCTGGGGCCTTGCCCTCGTCGATCCCGCGCACGCCGGCAAGGTCATTGCCTGGGTCGGGACGGCGATGTTCGCGGCGCTGGCCTGTGGCGGACCGCTCGGTGCGCTGCTGTTCGCGTCGCATGGTTTTGTGACGATCGGCGCTTTCAGCACCGTGTTGCCGCTGCTCGTCCTCCTGGTGTTGGTGCGGGCGAAGGGGCCCCTGCCGCAGCCGCGGCCGGCGAAATCCGACTTCGGATACGTCATCGGCGCGGTGTGGCTGCCGGGCGTTGCCGCGGCGCTCAGCAGCATCGGGTATGGAGCGATCCTCGCCTTCAGCTCCCTCCTCTACGCCGTCAGGCACTGGCAACCCATCTGGCTGGGCTTTACGGCCTTCGGCGTCGCGCTGATCAGCGTGCGCGTTGTGTGCGGTCATCTGCCGGACAAATTCGGCGGTGCCAGGATCGCCCTCTGGTTCGTGCTGGTGCAATCAGCCGGGCTGATCGTCATGGGGCTCGCGCGAGACGGCGCGAACGCATCCGTCGGCGCCGCGCTTGCCGGCCTGGGCTATTCTCTCGTCTTTCCGGGGCTGGGTGTCGAGGCCGTTCGGGGCACCTCACCCGAACATCGGGGGCTGGCAATGGGCCTCTACACGGCGTTTCTCGATGTCGCCATGGCGATCGGAAGTCCGCTGCTGGGCTGGATCGCCGATCGGGACGGCTTGAGCACGGTATTCATCGTCAGCGGCGGCGTCACGCTTTGCACGGCGGCAATTGCCGCGCGCCTCGTCGGCAGCGAGCGCGCGACGCGCTAGAACGTGATGAGATTGGCCTGGATCGTCGTCGCGCCCCGGCTCGTTGCTTGAACATGCGCTTGCAAAGTGTCATGCCGCCTGTCGGCGTCAGCGCCGTTTCATGGCGCCCAAGCCGAGGAATGAGCCATTGACCGACGGATACTGGCTGGTGAATTCGAACGTATCGAAGCTCGGCGCCTCGAACTGCTTCAGCGCCTTCCAGATCAGCGTGGTATCGGGACAGGCCTGGGAATGGATGTCATGATGCACGATGACGCGGGCGTGCGAACGCAGCAGCAGATGATCCTGTAGCGCACCGCGCAGGCTGTGATCGCCGTCGATAAAGACGAAGTCCGGCTTCAGCCGGTCGACATGCGCACCGACCAGCGGCGAGGTTGAAAAATCCTGCATGTAGATCGGCTCGATCGCGGCCTGCTGCTGCAGCAGATCGAAATAGGCCGAGATAAAGGGCGTCGGCGCGATCGGATCGAGTGCAATCACGGTCTTCAGGTTGGCGCCGCTGTTCCTGAGCCACTCCGTCACCAGGATGAACATGCCGCCCCAGCGGCAGCCGATCTCCATGTACGAGGAGACGCCGGACGCATTTCGCGCGAGCCAGGCGAGGTACGGCGCGAGCTGGTTCGGGTATTGCCAGAGGTGGAGGCCCTTGCCGAAGTTCGGCGCCAGCTCCGGCGGCTGCTCATGAAGCAATTCGTCATTGAGCCCCAGCGCAGGGATGAATTCGCGTTCGAGGAAATCCACGTCGGTACGCTGGGCCGAGGTCAATGCCCCGATGGTACCGATCGCCTCGCGGACGAAAGGCGCAAGGTCGGCGAAACGCTGGGATCGGTCGGCTTGGGCTTGCTGGGCGTTGAGCATCGGGGCAATCAGATCGAAGGGCGGGCGGGAGACCGCTGGTCGTCGCGCCTCCAATCATTGAACGGACCAGGCAGCCGTCTCGGGCGCAAGATCTTGCGTTCGGTGTCGAATAGCCGCCCGTTCGCACGGCGCCGGCCGAGCCGCTTCGGCACAGTGCTTCGAATGCGCAGCCTGCTCCGCTCTCAGCCGCTCGGAATCTTCCGCCGCACCGCCTCCACGCCGGCATCGGTCACGTTGTATCGGCGTCCCATCTCCGGGACAATCCAGCCCTTCTCGATCATTCCGGCAATGGTGCTCGGGCCGACGCCCGCGGGAAACGGACGGCGGTTGCGGATCGCGTCGATCGCGACCCGCTCGAGATGGGTGGCGACATGCGAGGGGCGCGCGCGAAACGCCTTTGCCATGATCAGGACCGACAGGACCTCGGCGCGCCGGCGCACGGCCGAAGCGCTGCGGGTCAATTCGTTGCTGATCTCGAGAGCGTTCTTGCCGGCCCTGGCGAGTTCCCTGAGCTTCTCGTCCTCGTCAGGGCTCCAGCGCCGCACGATCCCCATCTGCCCCTCACCGCCTGGATACCCATCTCAAACCGATGCATACGCAGGCGGCGCTGATTTGCCATGTGACTTTCGGCACCTCTTGATGCGACGTCGGGGCTGTCGCCATCAGGACGGCCGATCGCGGGTGCCGCGCGAGCAGCACAAAGAGCATGATCCGATTGAATCGGATCATGCTCTCAATCCCCTTGCTTGGTGGCGTTTTGCTTGCGCGAACCGGTATCCACTTCGCGCTGGAACGCTTCAGTGCTTGCTGGGTTCAAGCGCGATGAGCACGCCGGTCGGCTCGGGCTCGTGCGGCCGAAGCGACGTCAGCTCCGGATCGCTCCACTCGGCGAGACTGACGACCTCGCCGGTCTGCCCCGGCATGTCGGAGGTCTGGGCCGGTTCGAGCACCTTGAGCCCGCTGGTGTCGACGAAGAATGTGTGCTCACCGAACACGCTGTTCAGTTGCGCCACGGCCGGGTGATCGTCCGGAAGCACCTGGGCATTCAGTTGCGTCATGGTCTGCTTGACTTGCGTGGAATTGAGTTTCATCCGCTGCTCCTTCTCGTTGGTTCCGGCCGCGATGGCTTCCTTGACAGGTTTCCTTGACAAGTTTCCTTGGCTGGTTCCTCCCCGCCCGCACCCCGCATCGGGGGCTTCAAGGTCTCGAACCAATCAGGCAACGAAACGTTCCGCACGCGCGACGCATTGACCGCCTGCGCACTGGTTCCCCGCGGATCAGATGTGAAGTGCGGCTCTGAAGTCACGCCCGTCGCTACGAGACGGGAGGCTTCTTCCTTGCGAGCCCTTCCAGATGCACGCGGCGTGCGGCGGATTTGCGCGCGCGCTCTCTGGTGCGGCAGGCCCGGCAGCGCACCGCCGCGGTAAATACATCGCCCTTGGCGGTCTCGTACCACCATTTCTGCTGCAACGGCGTCCAGACCTCGGCAACGCCGCAGTCCTTGCAGACGAAGGGCTCCGGTCGATAGGTTCCGCGCAGCACGAAATCGGGAGTCGAATAGCTGTTCGATGGCGCGAGCCGCGTCGTATCCACGGCAACCTCGTCGCGCGCCAGGGCAATCTTGTAGTCGCGAAGCCGTTGCCGTTCAGCGGCGCGTTGCGTCTGCAGGCGGCGCCATTCCTCCGCCTTGCGCCGCCTGGCTTCGATCTCTCCGTGCGTCTGCTTGCTGCGTTTCACGTCGGCACATCCGTCTGGGTCGAATGCCTTCGGCGCATCGACGAAGTCAACACCGGGCAGCACGACTCGTCGATGATGACGTCATTGATACGCTGCTGTTCTGCCGCCAGCCTGTCATATTTGCCGTAACATTGCGCCACGACAAGATCGCGTGCGGAAAACACATAGTGGCGTTGGCCGCCGTCCGAGGCGGATGACTTCGGGATGCCCTCAGCCGAGTTGCGCCCGCCCCTGCTCCGCCGGCCGCATGTGGATCAGCGCGTCGAGCAGGAGGACAAGAACGGGGCGCTGCTCGTCGTTGACCAGCTCCGTCTTGAGGATCACGACGGCGTCGCGCCGCTCTGGCCTGATGGTGATCTTCTGGATCCGGGATTGACCGGTGAGCGTGGCGCCGGGCCGAACCGGGCTCGGCAGGCGAATCTCGAAGCTCCGCCCGACGATCCCCGCCACCTTGGTCCAGATCGCCTCCACGACGAGCCGCTGATAGATCGCAATGGTGTTGAAGCCGCTTGCGATCAGGCCGCCGAACGGGCCTGCCGCAGCCGCGACGGGATCGGTATGGATCGGCACCGGATCATATTTCCCGGCGAACTCCAGGATCTCGGCCTCCCCGATGGTGTAGCTGCCAAGCTTGAACGTCTGGCCCTCGGTGAGATCTTCCGCATACAGCATCGCGCGCCTCCATCTGTCGCGCGACGATAGACCAACGATGCGGGCTTTCCATTACCCCGGACGTCATGAACTTCGCGCGCGATACGCGAGCGACACCCGCCGCGCGCGTATCGCCGCAGGCATCCCGCGCTATTGCAGCCGGGCCGCCCTCGCCTTTGCGGCCTTCACCGTGTTTTCCATCAGGCAGGCGATCGTCATCGGGCCGCCGCCCCGCGGCACCGGCGTAATCGCGCCGGCGACCTGCACCGCCTCCTCGAACGAGACGTCGCCGCACACCGCATAGCCGCCGTCCGGCTTCTCGACGCGCGTGGTGCCGATGTCGATGACGATGGCCTGCGGCTTGATCCAGTTGCCGCGCACGAGGCCGGCCTTGCCCACCGCGCTCACCAGGATGTCGGCCTCGCGGCAGATCGTGCTGATGCCGCGGGTGTGGATATGGGTCTGCGTCACGGTCGCGTGCTCCTGCAGCAGCAGCGCGGCCATCGGCTTGCCGACGATGTTGGAACTGCCGATCACCACGGCATGGGCGCCGGTGAGGCCTGGCAGGGTCGATTTGATCAGCCGGAGACAGCCGAGCGGCGTGCACGGCACCAGCGCATCGTCGCCGTGAAACAGCCGGCCGGCGTTCAGGGCGTGCAGGCCGTCAACGTCCTTGGCGGGATCGACCGCCGCCATCACGCGCAAGGCGTCGATATGCGCCGGCAACGGCAGCTGCACGAGGATGCCGTCGATATCGTCGCGCGCATTGAGCGCCTCTACTCTGGCAAGCAGATCGGCCTCGCTGGCATCATCCGGCAGGCGTGCGACCTCGCCGCGCAGGCCGAGCCGTTCGGCCATCCTGACCTTGCTCTGCACATAGATCTGGCTCGCCGGATCACAGCCGACCAGCACGACCGCAAGCCCCGGTGCGCGGGGCAGCCGGTCGAGTTCGCCAGCAATCTTGTCGATGACAATTTGGGCATGTGCATGCCCATCGAGAATGTTCGCCGTCATGGCACCTCCGTTTCGAAGCGGTGCCCAGGCGCGCGGCGTTCAGTCTCTGCGCTCCCCGATGGTGGTCCATCCAAGCGCCAGTCGCGCAGATAGCCTCGTCATAGCCGCCCCGCCGGGCAAAGGCAATTCACGCTCACCCGCGGGTCGAACGGCGACGAATTGCCCTCACTTTTGCCGGTGGATCGGTGCCGGGCGGGTCACCTCTGGGGGTAGGATTCGGGCAAGACTTGCGTTAAGTCTCGGCGCTTGCCGGGCTTTTCCGATCCCCGGCGCCATCCTTCCGGTCATCACGCCATTTCGGACATTTTCGACATGAGACATATCATCCTCGCGCTGGCGCTCTTCTGCCCGGCTGCCGCGCTTGCCCAAGGAACCACGCCGGCCCCCGCCGACGCAGACAAGCCGGCGGCGGCGACCTCGCAGCCGATGGTCGGCGACAAGCCGCTGGTCCAGGTCGGCAAGAAGTCGGCCGCCAAGAAGGGCGAGAAGCCTGCCGCGCCCGGCAAGCCGCAATCGGTCGCCCAGAAGCTTCAAGCCTGTCAGGACATCGACGACGCCACCAAGGAACGGCTGATCTGCTACGACGAGATCTTCAAGCCGCAGCCGAAGCCGAAGGCCACCCCGGCCAAGGGCGTCAACGATTGCCGCTTCGTGAAGGAAGAGGACGAGCGGCTGACCTGCTACAACGGCTTCGCGGACAAGATTCCGCGCCTGCCGCGCTAAAGGTAGCGAGCAGCGCTCGGACGCCGTCCCGGATCCGGCCACCCGCCTGATCGCGTACATGAAAATGCCGCCGCAAGTGTTTGCGGCGGCGGACCGATTGCCGGCTGCGGCGGCCCCTTGTTACCAGGTGCCGAAGCCGCCGAAGAAGCCCATGCGCGGCTGCTGCTGCGCGACGCGGTAGGGCTGATACATGCCGGGCTGTGCCAGCCGCATCGGCTGCTGGGGATGGGCATGGTAGCGCGCGACCTTGCGCTTCTTCGGCGCCTGAGGCTGGGCCTGCGCCGGCTGCTCGGCCGGCTTTGCCTCGGCCGCGACCTTCTGCGCATCAGCCTTCTCCGGCGGAATGAACTGGGCGAACGTATTGCGGACACGGGCTTGCGCCGACGCGTCACCCGTAGCCGACGGGACGGCCGCGGCAACCGCGTTGACCTGCGCCGGAACAATGGTCGGCAAATTGGTGTCGTAGACCACCCGCTCGGGCAATTTCTGGATCGACTTGATGCGCACCATGGTCTTGTCGACACCCGGCGACGACAGGCCCTGGTTCTGGCCGGCGACCACGGCCTCCTGCGGCACGATGGCATTGACGACGAAGAGCAGCGCGAGCAGCACTCCACCAACGAACAGGAAATAACGCGCCACAGGCATTTTGGTAGCTCCCCCCGCGCAGCGGGCGCGGTTCATCTCGGCGAGACGACATCAGTCATCGCGCGGGCGATTTCATCGTCTGCGCATGATCACCCGGACGCGGTCCGCGCTCCCGGGTCGTTCACTAACGGCTGGTTTATTAGTTAGTTCCTGTCCGGCCGTTACGGTTCACCCGACAAGTCAATTCGCGGTCACTTTTTCGAGATGCCGGGAATTAAAGGCGGCTCGCCGTCACGACCGAGCATTTCGCCTTGTTTGCGTTCACATTGACGAACCCGACCAACATCTGCGAGTAGGTCTTGCGGCTTTTCATGGCGATGGTGTCGGAGATCAGCCGCTTGCGCTCGGTCAGCGGCCGACCGTCCCGGCGGATGAAGGCGCAGGCGATCTCGATATCCTTGACGGCAAAATCATTGGCATTGCGCAGCGTCAGGGTGACAAGCGCCTTTGAACCCAAGCCGCCGCGCCGCCACGATTGCGAGGCGATCCGCAGCTTGTCCAGCGGCGACCTTTCAGCGCCAGGCCCGGACGGCCTGGCCTCCTCTGCCGCCTGTGGGGCAGTGGCCACGCCGACGGTGGTCGGCTCGTCCGCCGGTGCGGCCAGCGCATCCCTCGCGGCCTGATTTGTGATTTGGGCGGGTTGCGCGCCGATCGAGGCGTTCTGCGCGGTGCGGACGATGCTGGACGACACCGGCCAGACATCCTGGTCTCCGGCGTCGCTCGGCTCGGGGAGCATGAACCAGGCGGCGATCCCGGCGAGCGCAATCAGCGGCAGCAGCAGGCTGGCGTAGAAGCCGCCCTCACCGAGACGTCCGGCGGCCAACCTCCGAAACGACGCCAAGCCGATCCGCATCGTCGTGCCCTCACCCTGGCGACCTGATCGGGCCGCCCCCACACAGAGAAGGAAGCCGCACCGCGCGGCTTCCGGGGCGGCCGCAGGTCGAGCGGCCACGCGAGGACAATCGCCGACGGCCGCAATGGTTTCATTCCGGGACGACAATCTTGCGGCCCGCAGCACGGAGGGATGGCCTCACGGCCGGGCGCTCGCTAAGTTCGCGTCGCCTGAGAGCGAGTGCCGCGCGCCGAAGCGGCGCGAGAACAACAAGGAGATCGCAATGCCTGTCGTCACCTGGGACCACGTCCACCTGCGCAGTCCCGATCCCGAGGCCACCGCGACCTGGCTGCGCGACATTCTCGGCGGCGAGATCATCCGCGGCCCCGGCCGCATCGACGTCCAGCTCGGCGGCGCCAAGGTGTTCATTGCGGAGGTGGCCCAGGGCGACGGCGTCAACGCCGCGCCGGTGACGCCCTATCAGGGGCTCGATCATTTCGGGCTCACGGTGAAGGACATCGACGCGGTCGCGGCCGAGATCAAGGCCAAGGGCGTCGAATTCACCAAGGAGCCGACCACGATCCGTCCCGGCGTGCGGATCTGCTTCATCCGCGGCCCGCAGGGCATCTCGATCGAATTGCTCGAGCGCGACCAGAAATACGTGTGAGCCACGCGTGCGGCGCTAAGTCATGCTGCCTGGCATGAAGCAGCGGATCGTCACGCCCATGTAGCTCGGAATCGGCCAGACCATGGCGCGACCGACCCGGTTGGGCTCGGTGACCACGGCCTCGTCGGGGACATCGATCCACGCCCCGTCGAGGCGGACACGATAGTGCCCGTCCTTGGATTCCCAGTCGACATCGCTGACCGCTGTGCCGTCCGCATCCGAACAGCACGGCCCTTTGCCGCTGCGCAGGCCGTCGAACCATTCCTTCAGCGGCGAATTGGCGTAGCGGCCGTCGGGATCGCGCGCCTGCGCGATTCGCGCGGCCGCGACCAACACCAGCGTTATCAACCCGAGGAATACGATGACGTGGCCCGCATGACGGGCCGAAGTTCCATTGAGCCTGCGAGGGCGTGCCCAATGGCCACCGGATTCAATCCAGTCAGACATGTGTTTGCTCCAGCACTCACCGGCCAGTGCAACCAGAGCTATGCATTTCGCGGGCCACTTTGATTCGCGCGTACGGTCCGCTGTCATCGCGCCGTCACACTGCCTGGCAGGAACCGAGGGTGTCACCCGAACGCGGGACACCCGGGAATCAACCTGCCGCATTGCACGAGGTTGCTCGCTTTGGCATAAAAAACCAACTGGCTTGCCGTGGGCGCGGCGGCCAGCAATCGGGACGTCATGAAGAACGGACTTTACTCAATTCACGTCACCCTGCTGGACGGTCGCGTCGGTAAGGGCAGCGGCGTCATTCTCTTCCGCGACGGCCAGATTCTGGGCGGCGACGCCTATCTCTACTACACCGGCAGCTACACGGTGAAGGGCGATGCCTTCAAGGGCGAGGTCCTTGTGCAACGCCACACGACGCCGCGCGACACCGACAACCCGCTGTTCGGCGGGCCTGCGCCCGTCGGCATCGGCGTCTCCGGCACCTTCACCGACACCCGCGGCACCATGAGTGGGACCGCACTGGTCGGCAAGGCGAGCCTGATCTTCGGCGCCACGCTGCACAAGCTCGCGGATATCAATTAGCGGTGTGAAGCTAGCTGCTAGATCCGTCACCCCCGCGCAAGGCGCGGGGATGACGGATCGAGAGCAAACGCGCGCTTGGCACTACGCTTCGTGCCTACTCCGCGGCCTGCTCCAGCGGTGCGACGCGCGGCAGGATCATCTGGATGCGGGTGCCGTTGCCCGGTGCGGAATCCAGCGAGAGCCGGCCGCCGAGCCGCGTGGTGACGATGCTGTAGACGATGTGCAGGCCGAGCCCGGTGCCGCCCTGATCGCGCCGCGTCGTGAAGAACGGATCGAAGGCGCGGCGGCGCACGTCGAGGCTCATGCCGCAGCCATTGTCGGCGAAGATCACCTCGACATTGTCGCCGCCGGCGGCGTGGACCTGGATCTCGACCTCGCCGGCCTTGCCGTCCGGGAACGCATGCGCGACCGCGTTGAGGAACAGATTGGTCAGCACCTGGCCATACGGTCCCGGATAGGAGTTCATGATCAGGTTCGGCTCGCAATCGATGTTGAGCGTCAGGTTGTGCTTGCGCAGGCCAGGCCGCAAGCTCATCACCACCTGCTCGGTGAGATCGCCGAGATCGAAGGTGCGCTGGTCGGAATAGTTGCGGTCGGCGGCGACCTGCTTGAACGACTGGATCAGCTCCGCGGCGCGGTTGAGATTGGCGACGAGTTGCGAGGAGGCATCGCGCGCCGTGTTCAGGAAATCGTTGAGGCTGGAGCGGCGCAGGTCGCCGCGCTCGACCTGGGTGGCGAAATTCGCGGTCTTGCGCTCCAGCGCGGACGCCACCGTCAGGCTGATCCCGACGGGATTGTTGACCTCATGGGCGACGCCGGCCACCAGGCGGCCGAGCGCGGCGAGCTTCTCGGCCTCGATCAGCGAATTCTGGGTTTCCCGCAGATTGCGCAGCGCGGCCTCCGCGGAATCCCGCGCCTTGCGCATCTCCTGCTCGGAGCGCTTGCGCTCGCCGATGTCGAGCGCGACCGTGACGATGTTCTCGATGTCGCCCTGCGCGTCGAGGATCGGCAGCTTGTTAACCAGCCACTGCCGCATGTTGCCGGCGACGTCCTTGTACTCCTCTTCATAGAAGCCGAGCTCGCGGCGGGCCGACAGGACGCGCTTGTCGTTCTCATCAGTCTTGGCCGCGCCGTAGCGCGACATCAAATCGCCGGTGGTCTGGCCGATCGCGTCCTGCGGCTCGATGCCGAAGATCCCCGCCATGTAGCGGTTCATCAGCACGTAGCGCAGGTCGCGGTCCTTGACGTTGATGACGGCGGGCACCGTGTCGATGACCATCTGCAGCAGCCGCCGGCCTTCGGCGATCGCGTCTTCGGCGCGCTTCTGGTCGGTGATGTCGCGCACCGTGCCTTCGTAGCGGACCACCTCGCCCTCGTCGTTGCGGACGACGGTCGCCGAATCGGACAGCCACAGCACCGTGCCGTCGCTCGCGCGCACCTGATACTCGTAGTCACGCACCATGCCATCGCGCTGCATCAGCTGCTGGTACTGCTCGCGCGCCGCCGGATCGACATAGACGGTGGTGGCGATGTCGTCGATGCCCTTGATCAGGTCTTGCGGCGTGCCATAGCCCATCATCCGCGCCAGCGCCGGATTGGCGTTGAGCAGCGTGCCGCCCGGCGTCGTGACGTAGATGCCCTCGACCGATGCCTCGAACAGCTTGTGGTAGCTCTCCTCGGCAAGCCGCTGCTCGGCGAGCGCGCGCAGCGCAGCCTCGCGCGCGCTGTCGGCGTCGACCAGGGTCTGGCGGAACACTTCGGCAGCGCGTGCGATGTCGCCGATCTCGTTGTCGAGGTCGGCGCCGGGAATGAACGCGCTCTTCTCGCCGCCGGCGACCTTGCGGATCGAGCCCGCGATCCTGGCGAGCGGACGGACGGTGCGGCGAACCACCAGCACCGACGCGAACAGGCCGATCAGCACGCCCGCCGTGCCGAGCACGATGCTCTGCCATTTTGCTTCAGCCAGCGTCCGGGCAAAATCGCGCGACAGCACGTGGCCGCGGCGAGAGCTGAGCTCGCGGAGCAGCTCGGTGACCTTCTGGATCAGCCGGCCTTCGGCGCCGAGCACCTCCTTGTCGATGTCGGCGATCTGGCCCTCGCGCACCGAGACCGCGATGATCGCCTCGGCATAATTGTCGACGGCGCCGCGCAGCGCGGGATCGGAGATGGTCATCGCCCGCATGCTCTGCGCGGCCTGCTCGGCGGCGGACGTGTTGTGTGCCAGCAGCGCGGTGGCAATCCGGCTCTGGGATTGCGACAGCGCATTGGCCAGCGCCGCGTCGTTGCTCGCGGCGATCGCCTTGTCGAAGACGTCGCGCAGCGGCGGCAGCCCGGCGACCAGCTCGGCTCGGCGACTGAGCAGCGCCGAGATGCGCTCGATGCCGTTGCGATAGGTCGCCAGACGCTGGGTGACGCCGTCGATCATGTCCTGCTGCTCGGGCGCCAGCTTGATACGGGTCTTTTTCAGGATCTCGCTCAGCGACTGGGCCGCCTCCGCGACCTGGACCGACTGGCTGCCCGGCTCGGTGACGAAATCGCGCGCCGCGAGCCGCAGCTCGTTCATGCGGCGGTCGATATCCTCGGCGATGTCGCCGACGCTCTGCAGCCGCTGCAGCTCGGCGAAGGTCGTATCGATGTGACGGATCGCGATCACGCTGGCGGTCGATGTGATGATGATCACAGCCAGGACCAGCAGGAAGCTGCCGAACGTGAGCTGGCCAATGGAGAGGGAGAACGCACGCGGCGCTTGCGAATTCGGCGGCAATTCAGCGGTCATGTCATCAAGGCCGGGGTCCAATGGGCCCCAATATACGGGAAATTACGGGCTTTGGGGAAACATGCTGCAGGCCGGTGTGACCGGTGTCACCCCGGGGCGGTCGCTGGCCTAATCCGGCACAGGGCGGCGGGGCTCAGTCCGGCGGGATGCCGGCCTCCTTGACCACCCTGGCCCACAGCGCAACGTCCGCCGTGATGGTGTCGGCGAACTGCTTCAGCGGCGCGCTCCGGGCGTCGCAACCGGCGACATCCAGCTTCTTGCGCACCTCGGCGGAGGCCAGCGCGGTTTCCAGCGCCGCGCTGATGCGTTCGACGACCGGCTGCGGCGTGCCCGCCGGCACCACGAAGCCGAACCACGGCGTCACCTGCGCCTCGGCAAAGCCCTGCTCGGCCACGGTCGGCACGTCGGGAAAGTATTTCGAGCGGCCGTCGCTGATCGCGCCGATGATCCTGATGCTCCCGGACTGCACCTGGGCCAGCGCCTGGTTGGCCGACAGGAAGCTCGAGGTGATCAGGCCGCTCGCGATATCGGGCACCATCTGCGGATAGCCGCGATAGCCGATCGCGGTGACGTCGATCCCGGCGAGCCGCTTGAACAGCTCGAAGCCGAGATGGCCGGTCGAGCCCTTGCCGGGATGGCTGTAGTTCAGCGTGCCCGGCTTGGCCTTGGCCAGCGCGACATAGTCGGCGACGGTCTTCACCGGCAGCGAGGTCGGCACGATGAAGAAGTTCGGAGCGAGACAGATCTGCCCGACCGGCACGAAGTCCCTGACCGGATCCCAGCGCAGCTGCGTGTTCAGTGCCGGGCTTGCGGTGAAGAAGGTCGTCACCAATAGCCATGTGTAGCCATCGGGCGCGGCGCGTGCGACCTCCTCGGCCGCGATCGAGCCGTTGGCGCCGGACTTGGCCTCGACGACGATCGTCCCCTTCCACTGCTCCTGCATGTCCTGCGCCATGATGCGCGCGAACACGTCGGCGACGCTGCCCGGCGCGTAGGGAATGACGATGCGGATCGGCCGGCTCGGGAAGTCCTGCGCGCGCACTGTGCCAGCCATCGCCAGCAACACCATGCACACACCGGCAATGAGGCTGATCCGCCGCAACATCGTCCCGTTTCCCGCCCTGTGATTTCTTTGCGGGCAGCATGCAGGGATTGCCTGACGGCAGCAAGGCGCCGGTTTCAGCGGGCGAAACTTCAGGCGGTGGCGACGATCTTACGCGCAGGAATCGTCATCGCGGCGATGACGTCAGGCTGTGGCGATCCTTCGTGCAGGAATCGTCATCGCGGCGACGCCGATCACGACGCAGGCGAGCCCGATCCACGCCGTCGGGCTCAGCCGTTCGCCCAGCAACATGACGCTGAGCGCAACCCCGATCGGCACCCGCAAGTAGGCTTGCGCGGTGGTGCCGACCGAGCCGAGGGTCTGGATCAGGCGGAAGTAGATCACGAAGGCGATCGCGGTCGAGAACACCGCCAGCGCCAGCAATGGGGCGAGCGACGTCGTCGACGGCGACAGCGTCCAGGGCCGCTCGACGACAAGGCTGAGCGGAACGAGGATCGCGGCGCCCGCGATCAGCGAACCCGCCGCCGGCGCCATCGGATCGAGCCCTTTGAAGCCGCGGCTGAAGATCGCGGCACAGGCGTAGCAGATGGTGGCGGCGACGATCGCGACCTCGGCCACGATCCCCTGCCCGAGATCGCGGAACGCATCGACGCCGACGATCAGGCAGATTCCGGCCATGCCTGATATCACCCCGAACAGCTTGCGCGGGCTCGCGGCCTCGTGGCGGGTGATCGCGGCGGTGAACAGGAAGGTGAAGATCGGCGAGGCCGAATTGAGGATGGTGGCGAGCCCGGCGTCGACGAAGCGTTCGCCCCAGGCGATCATCGTCCACGGGATCACGCTGTTGAGGCAGGCCTGGAGGATGAAGCGGCGCCAGGTCGCGCGATCGGTCGGCATCGTCACACCGCGCATCCGCATGATGACGAGCAGCAAGAGCCCCGCGATCGCGGTGCGCGCCGCGATCAGCGTCATCGGCGGGATGGTCGCGACACCAAGCTTGATGAAGCTATAGGAGCCGCCCCACAGGGTGGCGAGCGCGAGCAGCAAGGCGAGCTCGAAGCCCATGTTGGGCTGGTGTGGGGTGGTAGTCATTGGCGGGATTCCGTCTCGATGGTTGAGACGGACTCTACATCGCCGCAACGTGATGATCCTTCGGTGCAGACCGAAGTGTGGTGAGAAAGCGATCCTCCTTCCCATCGTCGTCCCGGCGAAAGCCGGGACCCATTACCACAGGGTTGTGTTGTTGGAGGAAGGTGCGGCCACAGCGTCGCGCAACGATGAAGATCGGTGGTTATGGGTCCCGGCTTTCGCCGGGACGACATCGAGTATGTTGCGCCGCCTGCAAATCATGCACTCGCCGTCTCTCAGGATAACACGCTACCCCAGCGCCCCGACGTCGAACACCTCGCCGTCGTAGCCCGCTTCCTTGGGGATGCGCAGCTGGCGGCCGGTGGCGGTCTTGGTCATCACGGGCATCACGGCGACGATCGGCTTGCCCTTGCTGTCGGTAAGCGCGGCGCCGACGTTCGGCTGCTTGCCGAGCCGGATAAGGTTGCGCGTGGTCGGGAACGGCAGCTTAAAGCGGCCGGTCTCGCCGCCCTCCAGCGCCTCGCGGGTCGACACCCAGATCGAGTCGGTCGATTCCTTGCCGTCATGAGCGCCGAGCTGCTCGGGTGGCGCGGCGGCGAGGAAGAACCAGGTGTCGAAGCGCTTCGGCATGCCCTCCGGCGTGATCCAGTGCGCATAGGGCACGAGCTCGTCGAGCGCGAGCACCATGCCGTTGTCGGTCAGCACCTTGAGGAAGCTGATCTTGCCTTCGTTCAACGCCGCGCGATGCGCGGTCGCGATCTCGTTCGCACGCTTTGCATCGACCAGGTCCTTCGAGCCTACCGGCCGCGCCAGCAGGATGCCGCTCTCCTCGAAGGTCTCGCGGATCGCCGCGATACGGAAGCCGAGCGCGTCGCCGTCGAGCCCTTCCCCGCCGGAATAGAGCGCGGGATCGGCCGCGATCTCCTTGTCGTTCTTGTCGACGCTGCCGCCCGGAAACACCAGCGCACCCGAGTTGAACTCGATCTGGTGATGGCGGACCATCATGAAGACTTCGATTTCACGTGACGCCGTGCCGTCACGCAGCAGCAGCACGGTCGAAGCAAGACGCGGGGCAACGATCTCGGTCATGATTAGCCTGCTGCACTGGATTGCGGTTGCAGATTGGCGCGGCGGTCGACGCGCGCCACACGGGACAAGAGATAGTCGACCTCCGCCCTTGCCTGCGGCGTGATGACAGCTCCGGGCTTGCGCTGCGCGCTGGAGGAGATGATGCCGCGCTTCTGCAGCACGTATTTGCGCACGGTGAGACCGACGCCGGGCTGCTGCTCGTAGCGGATCAGCGGCAGATGCGCGTCGAACAGATCATGCGCCGCATCGCGTTTTCCTGCCTTGGACAGGTTGACGACGTCGATCAGGAGCTCGGGGAAGGCATAGCCGGTCATGGCACCGTCGGCGCCGCGCTCCATCTCGAAATCGAGGAACAGGCCGCCATTGCCGACCAGGATCGACAGCGGCCGCAGCGAGCCGTCCTTCTGGAAGTTGCGCAAGGTCGAGATCTTCTCCAGGCCCGGCCAGTCCTCGTGCTTGAGCATCACGCAGGACGGCGAATCCATCACGATCTTGCGGATCACCGCCGGCGTGAACACGACGGTCAGCGTCAGCGGATAGTCCTGCAGCACCCAGGGAATATCGTCGCCGATCGCTTCCTGCGCCTGCTTGAAGTAGCCGATGATCTGGTCGTCGGTGCGCAAGTGCGGCGGCGGCGCGATCATGACGCCGGCGGCGCCCGCATCCATCGACTTCTTCGCCAGCGAGCGCATCGTGGCAAAGCCCGGCGCCGAGACGCCGACAATGACCTGCAGCTTCTTGGCACGCTTGACGAAGCGCAGCGCGACCTGCTCCGCCTCGGCGGCATCGAGCTTCGGCGCCTCGCCCAGGATACCCAGCACCGTGACGCCGTCGCAGCCGACATCGGTGTAGAAATCGGTCAGCCGGTCGATCGACGCCTCATCGATGCGGCCGTCATCGTGGAACGGGGTCGGCGCGATCGCAAAGGTTCCTGCGGCCTGGGCTGTGAGTTTGGTCATTTGGCATCTATCCTCTGGTCCGTCGTTCCGGGATGGTGCGCCAGCACCAGACCCGGAACCTCGAGATTCCACAATGCGCAATTGCGCATTGGGGTTCACGCTTCGCGTGCCCCGGAATGACGGTATACATCAGAACCGGCGCGCGCCCATCTTGATCTGCTCCTCGGAGAAGAAGATGTCCTTGGCGTGGGTGACGATGTCCTCGGCCTTCCAGCCGGCAAATGGCGGCTTCCAGCCCTCCATTTCCATCATCCTCATCTCCCGGACGCCGCGCGGGCCCGAGACGCCGAGGACCTTGCCGGTCTGGTCGCCCGACAAATCGCTGACCATGTAGAGCACGGCCGGCGCGATGCCGTCCGGGCCGAGCGCCGCCCCCGGGTTCTCCTTGTAGCGGGGCAGGTCCGCGGTCATGCGGGTCAGCGCGCCCGGCGCCAGGGTCCAGATGCGGATGTTGTACTTGCGGCCCTCGATCGCCAGCACGTTGGACAGGCCCCAGATGCCGCCCTTGGCCGCGCCGTAATTGGTCTGGCCGAAATTGCCGATCAGGCCCGAGGTCGAGGACGTGTTGACGATGACGCCGCCGCCATTGTCGCGCATCCATTTGAACACCGGCTGGGTGCAGCAGAAGGTGCCCTTGAGGTGCACCTTCATCACCCTGTCCCAGTTCGCTTCCTTGGCCTTGTGGAAGGTCTCGTCGAGCAGGATGCCGGCATTGTTGACCAGGATGTCGGCGCGGCCGAAATGCTTGATGGCATCGTCGAACACCGACTGGCCGCCGGCCAAGGTCGAGATGTCGGCGCCGTTGGCGACTGCACGGCCGCCTTCGGCCTTGATCGCGTCGACCACCTTGTCGGCCATCGACTTGTCCGAACCCGAGCCGTCGCGCGGGCCGCCGAGATCGTTGACCACCACGGCCGCGCCCTCGCGCGCGAACAGCTTCGCATAGGCTTCGCCAAGTCCGCCGCCGGCGCCCGTGATCAGCGCCACCTTGCCGTCGAGTAATCCCATGGTTGTTTTCTCCGTTTTGTTCTTTCTTCTTCACCTCTCCCCGCCTGCGGGGAGAGGTCGGATCGCCCTTGCGATCCGGGTGAGGGGGTACAGGTCTGTCCGCAAGACCACCGTTGCGGAGAAGGCCCCTCACCCCCACCCTCTAAGCGCGAGCTTCGGTCGTCTCGACCCCGCAAGAGCGGGGCGAGGGAGCCGACGGCCGTCGAGCGTTGCTACGCCAGCACCGTCTTGCCGCTCTTGATCACGGTGACGCCGCGCGACTTCACCTTGGCCTCGAACGACACCACATTGCCGTCCTTCCACAGCTCCATGGTCACGGTCTCACCGGGGAACACCGGCGAGGAGAACCGCGCCACGTGCTGCTTGAAGGCCGACGGATCGTAGTCGGCATAGGTCTGCAGCACGCCGCGGCAGGTGATGCCGTAGGTGCACATGCCGTGCAGGATCGGCCGCGGGAAGCCGGCCTTCTTGGCGAACTCCGGATCGGAGTGCAGCGGGTTGCGGTCGCCGCACAGCCGATAGATCAGCGCCTGGTCGGGCCGCGTCGTGATATCGACGATCTTGTCCGGCGCGCGCTCCGGCACCTTGTGCGGCTCGGGTTGGCCGTCGGACGGGCCGCCGAAGCCGCCATCGCCGCGGGCGAAGCGCGAGGCGACCAGCGTGGCGAGCTTCTCGCCCTTCTCGTCTTTCAGCACGGTCTGGTGGCGGATCACCGCGCCCTTGTCCTTGCCCTTGTCGAACACGTCGAGCACGGTCGAGTCGGCCGTGATGTGTGCCGCGGTCGCGAACGGCTTGTGGAAGGTGATGTCGCGCTCGCCGTCGACCACCATGACGCGGTTGAGGTTCATCTCGCCGGGACCGGCGCCCCACGCCGCGACCGACGCAAACGTCGGCACCACCTTGAGCGGGCGCGGCGTCAGCACGCCCTCATTGACGAAGGCGAGCTCGTTCTCGTCCATCGGATCGGCCCCTAGGCCGATGCCATAGGCGTAGAGCATCACGTCGCGGTCGGTATAGCTGTATTTCTGGCCAAGATTCTTCAGGGCCATCAGCTGTTCGTACACGATCGGCATTGTTGTTTTCTCCCCGAACTGTTGTCTCTTCAGCGCTGCCCGTTATTGCGCCCTCTCCCCTTGCGGGAGAGGGCCACATCGGTTGCGCAACAAACTCACTTGGGAGAGGGGTTGCTTCCGCAGAGAGACTCGATCCGTGGAGAGACACCCCTCTTCCGGCAGCTGCGCTGCCACCTTCCCCCGCAAGGAGGGAAGGTACTTTTGAGGCTAGGCCGGCGTGAAGAACGGCAGCGGGGCGCCGTCGGTCGGCTTCCACACCACCTTGACCTTCTGGCCGATCTTCACCTTCTCAAGATCGCAATCGACGATGTTGGTCTGCAGCGACGGACCTTCCTTCAGCGTCACATAGGCGATCGCATACGGACCGGTCGGCGACTTCCGCATCAGGCTGTAAGTGTAGACCGTGGCCTCGCCGCTCGACTCTTCCCACACCGTCTTGTCGGAGAAGCAGAACGGGCAGATCGCGCGCGGGAAGTAATGTGCCTCGCTGCAGGTGTTGCAGCGCTTGATCATGAACTTGCCCGCCTTCGCCGCTTCCCAGAACGGCGCGGTCTCCGGGTTGGTCACCGGGGCATTGTACTTCTTCGCTTCAGACATCACGCACGCTCCAGAATGCAGGTTGAGGCGGCGTGGCGAACGCCGAGCAGACCGCCGGTGCCGTGGGCGATCGCGAGGTCGCAGTTCTTCACCTGCACCTTCGGATGCGCCTCGCCGCGCAACTGGCGCACAGCCTCGAGGATTTTCGTCATGCCGCCGCGATTGACGGGATGGTTGCTGCACAGGCCGCCGCCATCGGTGTTGAACGGCAGCTTGCCGACGCCCGAGATCAGATTGCCGTCGGCGACGAACTTGCCGCCCTCGCCCTTCTTGCAGAAGCCGAGATCCTCGAGCTGCATCAGCACCGTGATGGTGAAGCTGTCATAGATCGAGGCGTATTTGATGTCCTTCGGCGTCACGCCCGCCTCCTCGAAGGCACGCGGACCGGACCACACGCCGGCGGAGTAAGTCAGATCGAGATCCTTGCCGCCGCGCGGGCCCTTCATCGCCTCGCCATGGCCGATCAGGCGCACCAGCGGCTTCTTCAGGCTCTTGGCGATCTCGGGCGTCGTGACGATCATCGCGCCGCCGCCGTCGGTGACGACGCAGCAATCCATCCGGTGCAGCGGATCGGAGATCATCGGCGAGTTCAGCACGTCCTCGACGGTGACGACCTCTTTCAGCATCGCATGCGGATTGTATTGCGCATGATGCGAGGCCGCGACCTTGATCCAGGCGAGCTGCTCGGAGGTGGTGCCGTAGTCGTGCATATGGCGCATGGCACACATGCCATAGGCATTGTGCGTGGTAGCCCCGTAGGCGGATTCGAAATCGGCCTCGGCGCCCGAGGCGCGCAGCGGCATCGGGCCGGTGCGCGGTTTGCCCGCCAGCGTGACCAGCGCGACCGAGCATTTGCCCGCGGCGATCGCCTCGGCGGCGTGGCCGAGATGGATCAGATAGGAACAGCCTCCGGTCTCGGTTGAGTCGACGTGACGCAGCTTCCTGGTGTTGAGGCCGAGATAATCGACCATCGGCCACAGCCCGCCCGGCGCATCGCCGGCGCAGAAATAGCCGTCGATATCGTCCTTGGTGAGCCCGGCGTCCTCGATCGCGCCCTTGGCGACCTCAGCGTGAAGCTGTGCTGTTGATTTATCGGGTGCGTGCCGGGTGGGATGTTCGTAGATCCCGGCAATGTAGGCCTTGCCCTTGATGGTCAAATCGCTCTCCGCTGGCGTTTCTTCGCTCGAGCGTTTTTCTGAACCGGACGCGCGACCTTGGCAAGCGCGGAAATATTCCGTCAGGCGAGACTGCAGCATGTGCACAGTGCGCGCGCCCAAAACACAGATGTCGTCCCGGCGAAGGCCGGGACCCATAACCACAGGATTGTGTTGCGAGGCCAAGCTGCGGCCACGGCCTCGCGCAACAACGAACAACGGTGGTTATGGGTCCCGGGTCGCGCTTCGCTTGCCCGGGACGACACCGAACTTGTGGCTACACTACTCCGCCGCCATCTGCCGCGGCGCGGGCGGCGGGTTGGCGAGGTCGGCGGCGAGTTGCGCGTAGCGAACCTTCGCCTCCTTGATCGCCTTGTCCTTCACCGGCCCGTAGCCGCGGATGCGATCGGGCAGCGCCAGCAATTCGACCGCAATATCGTGGTTGAGTGGCGACAGCAGGTTCAGCACGGTCGCGACATCCTTCTCGTAGCCCGCGATCAGATCGCGCTCGAGCTTGCGGTCGGCGTTGTAGCCGAAGATGTCGAGCGGCGTGCCGCGCAGGAAGCGGAATCTTGCCAGCACCCTGAAGGCCGACATCATCCACGACCCGAAGGCGCGCTTTTTCGGCCGGCCCTGCGCGTCGAGCCCGCCGCCGAGGATCGGCGGCGCCAGATTGAAGTTGAACTTGAACTCACCCTCGAACTGGTCGCGCAGCTGCTTCTCGAAGCGGCCGTCGGTGAACAGCCGCGCCACCTCGTACTCGTCCTTGTAGGCGAGCAGCTTGGCATAGTTGATCGCGACCGCACGCGGCAGCGCCTCGCCATAGCCGCCCTTGGCGGCGGCCTCGCGGACCTGGTCGACCAGCTTGCGGTAGCGTTTTGCCAGACGCGCGCTCTGATAGTCCGTCAGAAGCGCGATGCGGTGGGTGATGATCTCGTCGAGCGACATCGCATCCAGCGCCTTGACCGGGGCTGCGTCGTCATCCTGCCCCTTCATCATCTCGGCGAGCCGCGCCGGATCGGCCGCGGCCAGACGCCCGAGCTGGAACGCCTGCGTGTTCATCTTGATCGAGACGCCGTTGACCTCGATCGCCTGCTTGATCGATTCCGCCGACAGCGGCAGCAACCCGCGCTGATAGGCAAAGCCCATCATCATGATGTTGGTGGCGATGGAGTCACCGAGCAGCGCCTCGGCCGGCTTGGTGAAGTCGAAGAACGCGGAGTCCTTGCGCAGCTCGGTCTCCAGCACGCTGTTGACCTTGCGGCTCTGGAAGTTGAAGTCGCGGTTCAGGATGAAGTCCGCGGTCGGGATCACGTGGCTGTTAATGATGCCGACGGTGCGGCTCGCATCGCACAGCGTGATGGTGTCCTTCGACGCCGCCACGACCTCGTCGGCCGCAAGTACCAGATCGGCCGTTCCGGTCACGATGCGCGAGCAGGTCACGTCGGCGGTGTGCTCGGAGAGCCGGACGTGGCTCAGCACAGCGCCGCCCTTTTGCGCGAGACCTGACATGTCGAGGATCATCGAGGCCTTGCCCTCGATATGGGCGGCCATGCCGAGCAGCGCGCCGATCGTCAGCACGCCGGTGCCGCCGACGCCGCCGACCGCGATGTTGTAGGGCCGGTCGAGCGCGGGCTTGGAGGCTGGCTCCGGCAGATTATCGATGCTGCCGAGCTCGGGCGGCGCGCGACGCCTGAGCTTGCCGCCATCGACCGTGACGAAGGACGGGCAAAAGCCCTTCACGCAGGAATAATCCTTGTTGCAGGTCGACTGGTTGATGGTGCGCTTGCGCCCGAGCTCCGTCTCCAGCGGCTCGACCGAGATGCAGTTCGACTGCACCGAGCAGTCGCCGCATCCTTCGCAGACGGCAGGATTGATCAGCACGCGACGCTGCGGATCCTCCATCAGGCCGCGCTTGCGGCGACGGCGTTTTTCGGCGGCGCAGGTCTGCACGAACACGATCGCCGACGTGCCCTTGGTGTCACGGCACATCTTCTGGACGTTCTCGAGCTCGTCGCGATGGAACAGCTTGACGCCGGGCGCGATCGTATCGGCCGGATAGGCGTCCGGATTCTCCGAGACCAGATAGATCTCGCGGATGCCTTCGGCATGGAGCTGGAAGGTGATCTGCTGCGGCGAGAGATCGCCGTCGTGGCGCTGGCCGCCGGTCATGGCGACCGCGTCGTTGTACAGGATCTTGTAGGTGATGTTGGCCTTGGAAGCGATCGACTGGCGGATCGCGAGAATGCCGGAGTGGAAATAGGTGCCGTCGCCGAGATTGGCGAAGACGTGGTTCTCGTTGGTGAACGGCGCGATGCCGACCCACGGCACACCCTCGCCGCCCATATGGGTGAAGGTCTCGGTCGAGCGGTTCATCCACAGTGCCATGAAGTGGCAGCCGATGCCGGCCAGCGCGCGGCTGCCTTCCGGCACCTTGGTCGAGGTGTTGTGCGGGCAGCCCGAGCAGAAATACGGCGTGCGGCTGACGGGCGCGGTCGCCTGCATCTGCGTCGACTGGCGGCCGTTGAACCAGTCGGCCTTGGCGCGCAGCATCTCGGCGATTTCAGGATTGAGATTAAGTCGAAGCAGCCTTTCGGTGAGCGAGCTCGCAAGCGAGGCCACGCTGAGCTCGGCGGCGAAGGTCAGGAAGCGCTTGTCGTGATCGTCCATCTTGCCGACGATGCGCGGGCGCACGTCGTCGCGCCAGTTGAACAGCTCCTGCTTGACCTGGTTCTCGACGATCTCGCGGCGTTCCTCGACGATGAAGATCTCCTCGAGGCCGACGGCGAAGTTGCGCACGCCTTCCGGCTCCAGCGGCCATGGCATGCCGATCTTGTAGAGGCGGATGCCGATCTTGGCGGCGATCTCTGGCGTGACGCCGAGCTCGCGCAGCGCCTGACGGATGTCCTCGTAGCTCTTGCCCGAGGCCATGATGCCGTAGCGCGCGTTCGGCGAATCCATCGTGATCCGGTTGACTTTGTTGGCGCGGGCGAAGGCGATCGCGGCAAAGCCCTTGTAGTCCTGCAGCCGGCGGTCCTGCTCGAAGCGGTCGTCCGGCCAGCGGATGTTGAGGCCACCAGGCGGCAGCTCGAAATCGGTCGGGATGATGAACGGCGTCATTTCGTCGGTGAGGTCGATCTCGGCGGTCGTCTCGACCGTCTCGGTGATCACCTTCATGCCGACCCAGCAGCCGGAGTAGCGCGACATCGCGATACCCAGGAGGCCCATCTCGATCATTTCATGGATGCTGGAGGGGTAGAGGTAGGGCATCAGCGCGGAGATGAAGGCGTGGTCGGACTGATGCGGGACGGTGGAGGATTTCGCGCCATGGTCGTCGCCCGCAAGGCAGAGCACACCGCCATGCTTGGCGGAGCCCGCCGCATTGCCGTGGCGGAACACGTCGCCGCAGCGGTCGACGCCAGGGCCCTTGCCGTACCAGATGCCGACTGCGCCATCATACTTGGCGCCCGGCGACAGGGCGAGTTGCTGCGAGCCCCAGATCGCGGTGGCCGCGAGGTCCTCGTTCACGCCGGGCTGGAATTTGATGTTGTACTGCTCGAGATGCTTGCGGGCGGCGAACAGCTGCTGGTCGTAGCCGCCGAGTGGGGAACCGCGATAGCCGGAGATAAAGCCTGCCGTGTTAAGACCCGCGGCGCGGTCGCGCCTGATCTGCGCCATGGGCAGGCGGACCAGCGCCTGGATGCCGGTCATGAAGACGTGGCCGGTGCCTTGGGTGTATTTCTGGTCGAGGCTGATAGGCCCTTGGTTGATTCCCATTTAGCCCTCTTTTCGCTGGTCGCGACGACTGCTTTTTAGCTAGTCATCCGAGCTTGTTAGAACCAGTCTATGTCGGATTTTCCGGCCCGCGCAGCACAATTCTGGGCGACCAGGCCCATCGCTCAAAAATCGCAATTTCGTGCCGGGAATATTGCAGGGCCGTTTCGGTTTCTGTCGCAGGACAGGCCCGCGGCGAAATGGCGTAACGCGTCTTGTGGACCGGAAGGTGATTGGATGCGGCGACGATTTCGAGCGACGGGTGCGATTCTGGTCGCCGCGCTGTTGTGCGGTGCGCTCACGCCAAGCGAATGTGCCGCCGCGCCGGCCGACGACGTCATCGCCCGCGGCAAGGCGCTCACGATCGCCGGCGACTGCGCCAGCTGCCACACGGCTGATCCGGCAAAGCCCTTTGCCGGGGGCAAGCGGATCGACACGCCGTTCGGTGCGGTGTTCTCGCCGAACCTCACCCCCGACCGAGATACCGGCATCGGCGGCTGGAGCGACGACGATTTCCTGCGCGCGCTGCGGATGGGCGTCTCGCCGAGCGGCGCGCATTATTATCCCGCCTTCCCCTACCCGTATTTCACGAAGCTGATCCGCGACGACATCCTGGCGATCCGCGCCTATCTCGCGACGCTGGCGCCGGTCAGCAACAAGGCGCCGCCGCCGGAGTTGCGCTGGCCTTTGAACTACCGCGTGTTGATGCGGGTCTGGAACGCGCTGTTCTTCACGCCGGGCATCATCCAGCCGGATCAGGGCAAGGCTTCGGAATGGAATCGCGGCCGCTACCTGGTCGAGGCCCTCGCCCATTGCGGCGCCTGCCACACGCCCAAGAACGCCTTCGGCGCCGACAGGCGCGACCAGGCGCTCAGTGGCAGCGTGGTGCAAGGCATGTTCGCGCCCAGGCTCGATGGCGCCGCGCGCAGCGGGCTGAAATCATGGAGCGTAGCTGACATCGCCGAATATCTGCAGAGCGGCCGCAACGGGCACAGCCATGCCGGCCCCCTGATGTCCGAGGTGGTGCTCAATTCGACCTCGAAGATGAGCGACGCCGATGTGCGCGCCATCGCGGTCTATCTGAAGGGCCTGCCCGCCGGCGCGCCGGAGCCGGAGGTCACCCCGCCCTCGCCGGCGCAGATGAGTAATGGCGAACGCATCTATCGCGGCGCCTGCATCGCCTGTCATGAGCTCGACGGCTCCGGCGCGCCGCGGATCTATCCGCCGCTGCCCGGCAACGCCAATCTGCAATCGGCCAATCCGGCGAGCACGCTGCGCATCATCCTCGACGGCGCGCAGACCGTGACGACGCCGCGCGCGCCGAACGGCGGCTCGATGCCGGCCTATCCGAAGCTCACCGACCAGGAGGTCGCGGACGTTGCGACCTACATCCGCAATGCCTGGGGCAACGCGGCGCCGGCCGTCACCGCGCACGAGGTCGCGAAGGCGCGGACGGCGAAATAGCCGTTTAGCGCCCCTCGTCGCTGAACACGAATTTCGGCATCTCCCATCGGTAGCGGATCGCAAACATGCGGAACGTCAGCCCGAGCGCGAAGGTCAGCGCGGTCCAGAGCTGGGCGTTCACCTGTAGCCCGGAGCCGGTCACATAGAACAGTCCGGTCACCACGGAGACGCTGGCATAGAGCTCGCTGCGAAACAACAGCGGCACCTCGTTGCAGAGGATGTCACGCAGCACGCCGCCGGCGCAGCCGGAGATTATGCCGGCGACGATCACGATCGGCAGCGGGACGTCGACTTGCGAGGCCACGTCGCAGCCGGCCATGGTGAACACCACAAGTCCGATCGCATCGAGCACCAGGAATGCGAGGTTGAGCCGGTGCACCAGCCGCGCCAGCAGGATGGTGGCGAAGGCGCCCGCGGCTGCGACCGCAAGGTAGATCGGGTGCGCGACCCAGAGCAGCGGATAATGCCCGAGCAGCACGTCGCGGATGGTGCCGCCGCCGAGGGCGGTGATCGCGCCGAGCATGCAGACGCCGGCCCAATCCATGCTGCGCCTGCCGGCCGCCAGCGCCGCCGTCATTGACTGCGCCGCAACCGCAATGAACGAGAGCACTTGCAGCACCGAATCGGTGGGCGGCATGGTCCACATTGAAAAGGCCTCATGAAACAGATTGGAACCCAAGGAATCGACGGTTCCTGCATGAACAGGTTGCAACATTGGCGCGGAACATCCTTGCGCGCCAGCCATTGTCCCATGCGTTTAGCTTTGAGGTGCTAACGGAGGAACTTTGCAATGGCCCATCAACCTGACGATCCGTATCGCGCCAACCTGACCGAGGACGAAATGCGCCGTCAGGCGCGCTTCAACAGCCTGGACAACGAGCTGCAGCCGGATCCGGAACTCCAGGAGGGACCGGCCAGCACCACCAAGATCGCGATGTTCGCAGTCGCGGTGGCCGTGGTGCTCGGTGCGTTGTTCTACGGCTTGAACAATACGTCGGTGCATGAGGCGGGCACTACGCCGTCAGCGCAGACCGCGCAGCAGCAGCCGGCCAATCCGGCCGCGCCGCCGGGCATGCGCGACGTGACGCCGAAGCCGAACAGCCAGCCCGGCATGACGACGGGCGCAGCGCCGGCACAGCCGGCCTCTCCGTCGGCCAACAAGCCGACCGGGCAGGAGATCGACCGTTCGGCGAACCCGTCCGACTCGACCGGCGACAAGAACAAGTAATCCGCGTCCGTCCCCGGAGTGGTGAAGCAGCGGGCCCGGCGGCCCGCTGCTTTTTGTGACGTCTACTTGAACATCTTGTTGAGCTCGCCGCCGGGATAGCCGTTGGCGAACTCGGAGAAGGTGCCCTTCTCGGCCATCTCCTTGGCCGCCTTCATCACGCCGGCCCAGGCCATCCGCGCCAGTGCCCCGCCGACGCTGATCCGCCGCACGCCGAGATCGGCGACGGATTGCAGCGTCAGCTCGGACGCCCCGCCGATCAGAAGATTGACCGGCTTTGGCGCGACCGCCTTCACGACCGCGGAAATCTCCTCCTTGGTCGCGATGCCCGGCGAATAAAGGACGTCCGCTCCTGCTTCCGAATAGGCCTGCAGCCGTTCGATCACCAGATTGAGGTCCTTCTTCCCCCACAGGAATGCCTCACAGCGGCCGGTGAGCAACACGCCGCTGTTGTCGGCATCGATGGCTTTGCGCGCCGCCTTGATGCGCTCGACCGCAAGCTTGTGCTCGAACAGCGGGTTGGCGGCGTCTCCGGTGGAATCCTCGATCGAGAGCCCGGCGACGCCGGTCTTGACGCCGCGCGCGACATTGACCGCGACCTTGTCGGGCTCGACCGCGAAGCCGCCCTCGAAATCCGCATTGACGGGAATATCGACCGCCGCACACAGCGCGGTCAGGTGGTCGCAGACGTCATCGACGGTGACGCGGTTGTCGGCCTTGGCGATGGTCCAGGCAAAGCCCGCACTGGTCGACGCCAGTGCCTTGAAGCCGAGATGTTGCAAGGCGCGGGCGCTGCCGACATCGAACGGATTCGGAATGATGAAGCACCCGCTCTCATGCAGCTTCTTGAAGGCGGCGCGTTTGTCAGCAGTTGGCAGTGGCATTGGTCGCTCCCTGGATTCGTTGGCCGCGCACAGATAGGCACCCACGCATCCGCCCGCTAGTGCGGCTCATGCACCGCGCGGCTGTCCTTCGGCGCCTGATCGCGTTCGTTCAGGCCGTAGTCACGGATCACGCTCGCCACCCGCAGCCGGTAGTTCTCGAAGATCCGCGCGCGGCCCTTGGCCTGGGTACGGCGATGCTCGATCGTGTTGCGCCAGGCTTCCACCGCGGCCTCGTCGCGGAAGAATGACAGCGATACGAACTTGCCCTTCTCGGTGATGCTCTCGAACCGCTCGACCGAGATGAAGCCGTCGATCTCCTCCAGGATCGGCTTCAGCTCGGCGGCAAGGTCGAAATAGAGATCCCGGTGCTCGGGCTTCGGCCAGACTTCGAAGATCACGCCGATCATGGGCGCCTCCCGCACATTGCTGTTGTGGCCCCACTATAACTCGACCTTGCGGAGAAATGTCCGTTCCTCGGCGAGGATGAAACGGTTTTCTTCCGCGAAGTTGAAGTTCGCGACGCCCTCCTTGTCCTGGCGCAGCCGCGCGCGATAGGCCTCATAGGCGGCAAGGCTTTCGAACGAGATCAGCGCGAAGGCGATGTTGTTGGTTCCCTCATGCGGCATCCAGTAGCCGATGAGATCGCCGCCGCAGCGCGGGATGATCGAGAGCCAGTTCCGCGAATACTCCTCGAACATCGCGCGCTTGAACGGATCGAGCTGGTAGCGGATGAAGACGGTGACGGTCATTGATAGCCTCCGGTCATGTTTCCGCCATTGCGAGCGTCAGCGACGCAATCCTCGCAATGACGGCACGGTGAACAATAGCGGCTTGTCCGACCTCGATGCTTCGGCTATCATCGAACTATGAAAGCAGGACCCGACATCTCCCGGATCGCCGCTCTGGTCGGCGATCCCGCACGCTGCAACATGCTGACCGCGCTGATGACCGGCCGGGCGTTGACCGCGAGCGAGCTGGCGCAGGAGGCCGGCATCACGCCGCAGACGGCGAGCTCACATCTTGCCAAGCTCGAGGCCGGCGGGCTGATCGAGCCCGAGAAGCAGGGCCGCCACCGCTACTACCGCCTCTCTGACCCCGACGTCGCCGACGTGCTCGAAGGCCTGCAGGGCATCGCCGCCCGCGCCGGCCATATGCGGGTGCGGACCGGGCCGAAGGATCCGGCGCTGCGCCGCGCCCGCATCTGCTACGACCATCTCGCCGGCGATCTCGGCGTGCAGATGCTCGACAGCATGAAGCGGCAGAAGCTGGTCCGCCAGAGCAAGCAGGCGATCGAGCTCACCGGCGAAGGCAAGCGCTTCATGGCCGAGGAGCTGCAGATCGACGCCGATGCGCTGACGCATCCGCGCCGTCCGGTGTGCAAGGCCTGCCTCGACTGGAGCGAGCGGCGGCATCATCTCGCCGGCACGCTGGGCGCTGCCATGATGGACCGCTTCACCGAACTGAAATGGGCCGCGCGCGATGCTGCGCCGGGCAGCCGCGTGGTCAATTTTTCGCGCAACGGCGAGAAGCGATTCGCCGCGCTGTTCGGCCCGGGCCAATAGCGGCGCGCCTTCCGGCAAGCGTCGATGAACCGCCGGTCTCGCTTGCCTCGTCTTCCGATGCATTTTCATTCACATGCTCGCCATTAGCGCGCGGCTGTCGCGTCTGCGAAATATTTCGAAGTGATGCTGAGCCGACTTGCGGCGCGCTGACGCAGGTGTGAGCTGCAACATTCATGTCGCATTCAGGCCGCAACATTATGGTCGGCGACATCGGGCACGGCTTCTGCAATGATCCGGCCGGGCGAATCGGTAGACGAAAGTTTGTTGCGGTGCCGCAGCGCGGCCCAAATAAAAAGGAGAAGACATGAAGTATCTTTTTGCTGCAGCAGTTTTGCTGACGACCGCATTCGCCGGCATCAGCGCCGCTGATGCGGCCGGTGGCTGCGGCCCCGGCTGGCACCGTGGCCCCTATGGTGGCTGCGTCAGGAATCGCGGCGTCGTCGTCGCGCCGGGCGCCGTCGTCGTGCGTCCGCCGGTCGTGGTCGAGCGCCCCGTCGTGGTGGCGCCGCGTGTCCGCGCCTGCCCTTACGGCTTTGCCTGGCGCTACGGCCGTTGCCGCCCGATCTGATCGCGGCACATTTCGAACTAACAAAACCCCGCCTGGTGCGGGGTTTTTCTTTTCGTCATGGAGTCGGTATCACCAGCGGCGCCAGTGATGACGGCGCCAATGGTGGCGGCGCCAGCCCCAATGCCTGCGGTGCCAGTGCCAGTGACGCCAACCCCAGTGGCGATGATGCCAGCGTACTTGCTCGGGCTTCATGCGGCCGACCTCGTCGCCCGTGGTGACGGCCGGATGCGCTTCGCCAGCCGCTGGTGCGCGTGCATCCTGGTCGAGGGGAAGCGGCGCGAGCGGCGCCGCCTGCGCCGTCGCGGCGAAGGTGACGGCTCCGGCGGCGACACCGAAGGCCATCTTCAGAAAATCCCGGCGTTCCATGAGCGTTTCCCTTTGTTGCTGAGCTGGACCAACTGCGGCAGCGAGTTTTTGCCTCGCGACCTGAACGCTCGCGGAACCGCGCGTTCACGTTTCATGGAACTCGAGGGTCGTCGACGTCGTGACGTCACGCAACCATCATGCCGCCGTTGCCTCCTCCGCCAGCACCAGGAGATCGCGCGTACGCGTCACCTCCGGCCAGTCGCGGTTGAAGTCGGCGACCAGCCGCTTCATGTCATCGCTGTTCACCGCGCGCTCAAGCGCCTTCTCGTCGGCGAACTGATAGGTCGCCTGGTGCAGCGACGGATCACTCAGGCTCCAGCATCGCCAGGCGCGCTCGGCGCCGAACGATTTCATCGCGTCGGGTAGATGCTCGCGCGAATACCAGGCATCGAAGGCGGGACGCCTGGCGGCATCCGTGACGGTGGCGCGGACGACGAAATAGGCTGCCGGCATTGTTTCCTCCATGGTTTCAATTTCGTACACGCGGCCGGTCCATGCTCCGTGATATGTCGGTCTGCTGACAATGCCTGATCAGGGGGATCACCCATGCTTGCCCGTCACCGCGCCGCCCTGCTCGCGTTCCTGTTCGCCCTCGGCTCCGCGCTGCCGGCTGCCGCCGGGGAGATCGCGCTGCCGCGCGAGGCGCAGCTCGGGCCGCGCCCGTTCTATCTGGTCGACAAGATGAAGGACGGGCCCCTGAGGCAGCAGCTCAGCCAGTGCACCGGGCCGTTCCACAAGACCGACTTTTCGATCGGCCACCGCGGCGCCGCGCTGCAATTCCCCGAGCATAGCCGCGAATCCTATCTCGCCGCCGCGCGGATGGGCGCCGGCGTGATCGAATGCGACGTCACCTTCACGCGAGATCGCCAGCTGGTGTGCCGGCACTCGCAATGCGACCTGCACACCACGACCAACATCCTGACGGTGCCGGATCTCGCCGCAAAATGCACGCAACCCTTCAGCCCGGCCGATCCCGCCACCGGCAGGAAGGCCTCGGCTAAGTGCTGCACCAGCGACATCACGCTCGCCGAATTCAAGCGGCTCACCGCGAAAATGGACGGCTTCAATCCGGATGCGAAGACGCCGGAGGACTACCAGAACGGCACGCCGCGCTGGCGCACCGACCTCTATGGCAATTCCGGCACGCTGATGAGCCACGACGAGAGCATCGCCTTGATCAGAAGTCTCGGCGCAAAATTCACGCCCGAGCTGAAGGCGCCGGAGGTGGCGATGCCGTTCGACGGCGACTACACCCAGGAGACATATGCGACCCAGATGCTCGCCGCCTACAAGGCCGCCGGCATTCCGCCGAGCGACGTGTTCCCGCAGAGCTTCAGCCTCAAGGACATCCTCTATTGGGTGAAGACCGAACCCGATTTCGCGAGCCAGGCGCTCTATCTCGAGGACCGCTACGAGAAAGCAGGCCTCGATCCGAACCGGCCGGAGACCTGGAAGCCGTCGATGCAGGAATTGAAGGCCTCCGGCATCGCGATCCTGGGGCCGCCGATCTTCGCGATGCTGGCGCTGAACGACAAGGGCGAGATCGTCCCGTCGGCTTACGCCAGGGCGGCGAAGGCGGCTGGCCTCGATCTGATCGGCTGGTCGCTGGAGCGCGACGGCCCGCTGAACAAGGGCGGTGCGTTCTACCACAAGTCGGTGAAGGCGGCGATCGACCGCGACGGCGACACGTTGGCCGTGCTCGACGTGCTGGCAAAACAGGTCGGCGTCCGCGCGATGTTTTCCGACTGGCCGGCGACGACCACATTCTATGCGAACTGCATGGGGATGAAGTGAGGTCTTGCCGGGCGCGTTACGGCCGCCCCGCCCTACGCACCGTGCGCGCCCGCCATGACCATTCCGGCCGTTCCGCGCGCGGCAGAACAGGACTAGCATCATCGCCTTCCCGCCCGACGGGACAACACCACAGGGAGGCCGCCATGAAGCCAGGACAACCGGTCAAGGACGCCAGCCATCTCTACGAAGTCGAGCGCCGCGCCCAGCACGCCGCCCGCCCCGGCTTCCGCATCATGGAGCTGCAACTCTCGCCGACCCAGAAGGTGCCGTGGCACACCCACAGCAACATCTCCGACACCTTCTATGTGCTGGAGGGCCAGATGCGGCTGTTCCTGCAGGAGCCGAAGGAGGAAGTGAACCTGAAGGTCGGCGAAGTCTATGCCGTGAAGCCGACCCGTCCTCACCTCGTCACCAATGCCGGCACGACGTCGCTGACCTTTTTGATCCTGCAAGGCGTCGGCGAATACGACTACGTGCCGCTGGCGTCGGGCTGAGGACACGCGTCGCTTGCTGCGCCGTCGTCCCTGCGGAAGCAGGGACCCATAACCACCGCGTTACGTTGTTGAAGCAAGCTGTGGCCCCAACGTCGTGCAACAAGATCGAGCTGTGGTTATGGGTCCCGGGTCGCGCTCCGCTTGCCCGGGACGACGTGGGTGAGATTCCGATTCACATCTCAAACAGCCTGTACGGTGTCAGCACCCGTGCATGCGGAATCCAGTTTCCCAGAGACGCCGGCGTTTGAGTCGAGAAGCCGCTGTCTTCCTGGCGAAAGCCAGGACCCATATGTGGACGGCCCCCGTGGCACAAGAGCTGTTTGGTGAGATCGGATCGCTTGCATCCATATGTCCGGCCTGTTGGGTGCGATCGAATGGATCGCTGGCCAAGATGGTTTGCGCGATGCGAGTTCCAAACAACCACGCGGCCTTTTGCCGATGGGTCCTGCGGACTGTCTCGCATCGTTGCTCGATCGTCGCTCCATCTGCTCTTGCAGCTCCGGGTCGGCTGACGAGCGAGCCCGCCGGCCGGCCAATCGATTAGGCGGCGGCTGTCATGGGCTTGATCCGTGCCGCCTCGTAACTCTCGCCCGTCGCCATCAACTTCCAGGCGATACGGGCTACTTTGTTGGCAAGCGCCACGGCCGCAAGCTTCGGCGGCTTGCGCTGGATCAGGGCCAGCAGCCAGCGCGAGTGATGACCGCGTCCCCGCCTGGCCTGCTGGATCACCGCTGTGGCCCCGATGACCAGCAGACGGCGCAGGTCCTCATCGCCCGCCCGCGTGATCTTGCCAAGCCTGGTCCTGCCGGCGGTAGAGTGGTCCTTGGGTGTCAATCCCAGCCAGGCCGCAAAATGACGACCAGAACGGAACGCGTGCGGATCAGGTGTCTTCATCACCAGCGCGGTTGCAACGATCGGACCGACCGAGGGGATCTCAGCCAGGCGCCGGCCCGTGGCAT
Source organism: Bradyrhizobium sp. Pha-3 (assembly GCF_042258325.1). NCBI lineage: Bacteria > Pseudomonadati > Pseudomonadota > Alphaproteobacteria > Hyphomicrobiales > Nitrobacteraceae > Bradyrhizobium > Bradyrhizobium sp. Pha-3. Next base: position 5,409,656 of record NZ_CP170151.1, read on the forward strand.
CGCCGCGGTGCCAAGCCATCAGCTTGGCCTCAACCGCCTTCAACTCACCCTCGAGCCTGGCGCGCTCCCGGCCCAGCACCACAAACAGCTCGCGCGCCAGGGTGGGAAGCGTCTCGTCCTGCGCAATCCGCGCCAGCAGTGGCTCGATCGCGTCCAGTCCTTTGGGTGCGATCAGGCCATACTCCGCCGCATGGCCGCGGATCGTATTGGTCAGCTGGGTGCGCCGGACGATCAATCCGTCGCGGACACCCATCAGCATCAGCGCAGCCTGCTGCTCGGCCGTCTTCACCGGCACGAAGCGCATGCTCCGCCGGCTCATCGCTTCACACAGACCCTCTGCATCCCGCCCGTCATTCTTGTTCCGCATCACGTAGGGTTTAACCAATTGCGGTGCCATCAGCTTCACTTCGTGACCGAGCTTGGAAAGCTCCCGCGCCCAATGTTGCGAAGCCCCGCAGGCCTCCATCCCGATCACGGTCGGCGGCAATTTGGCGAAGAACTCCAGCACCTGTTTGCGCGACAGCTTCTTGCGCAGCACCACCTGCTCCGCCGCATCAACCCCATGCAGCACAAAAATATACTTCGACGTATCAATCCCAATGCGGATAATCTGGTTCACGGACGGCTCCCATGTATGAGATCTAGACAACCTCATTCTGGCACACTGATGCCGTAGGGGGCCGTCCACACCATCAACCACCGCATTTGATGATGAACGGGATCGCGGCCCCAGCATCGCGCAACAATTGAGATTTGGGGTAATGGGTCCTGGCTTTCGCCGGGACGACACTGAGTTTGTGGCGCCGCTTTGCGCGCCCGCTGCCCCCTCACATCAGCTTCAGCGGCGCATCGTGAACCAGCCGCAGGTCGATATCGCCGATCAGACGCGCGCGGCGCGCCTCGGCGGTGCTGATCGCAGCCTCGGTCTGCCGCAGCGTGCTGACATTCGATCCGAGCGACACGATGCCGCCGAGCACCAGTGCGATCGATCCGAGTGCCGCAGTCTGACCAGCGCCTAACAGCCCAAGCAGCGCGACGGCCAGCAACGCAAACCCGCCTGCGATCGCGACCTTCGACCCGAGAATGATCCGCCGGGAGCGCTCGGCGCTCTCGGCAAGCTCCTCGATCTGCGCCTCGATCTCGGAAATCTCGTCGGTCGGATCGTCTTCGGTCATCAGGCTCGAACCTGTCGGGCGGGTTAGCGAAGCCGTAACCCGCCGCGCTCGTCGCCACAAGATGGTTTACGTTTTGCCCGTCCGCCTTGCGCGTTGTTCTGCAAGCTCAAGCGCCAGTTTGAGTCGACGGCGTCCTATTTTCATAAGGTGCTCCCGAGTGTTCAGGTCCTCCTCAATACCAAATATCTCGAACACAACCTCTTCGGTACGCGCATCGCGTGGCAGCTCGATATGGACGACCAGCTTGCCATCGACGAGGACGTCAAACAGGCCCTCAGCCTGTTCGGGGATATGCCGAACTATGTAGATGTTTTGAGTGATGGATTGCAGTCTGCGCCGCAAACTCATCAAGAGCCTTTGTGACGCGGGCTCCAGCAGTAAATGTTCGCGCCCCGTCTCTAACTCAGCAATCGTCAGCTTGTCGGATAACGAAAGCCGGGCCACGATCACACTCCAGTGTCGTCCTACACGCTACCGTTCACTTTATTCATCACGGCGAGCCAGTCTGAGAATTCAAATGACCACCGCATCCGCGAAGGGCTCGCATGCAGATCGATGAATCGCTTGCCGTCAGCACCCGGCGCACTTCCGCAACCAACTGCTCATTCTACCAGACTTCAGTCACCAACTCATCACGATCGGAAGCGCTGGCAACTTGCAGGACGAAGCTCATGGTCTTGGTCCAAAAGTCGGATGGGTTGTAGGGCGGGTTAGGCGACGGCGTCCGCCGTAGCTCAACGAGCGAAGGCGGAAGCCGTAACCGCCGCGGATCATGAACGAAGATGGTGGGTTGCGCTTGCGCCAACCCACCCCACGCTCTCCTCACAACGGCAAATTGTCGTGCTTCTTCGCCGGGATTTCCACCTTCTTGTCCTTCAGCATCGCAAGCGCCCGTGCGATCCGGCGCCTTGTCGAATGCGGCATGATGACGTCGTCGATGTAGCCGCGTTCGGCGGCGATGAAGGGGGACAGGAAGCGGTCTTCGTATTCCTTGGTGCGGGCGGCGATCTTGTCGGGGTCGCCGATGTCACTGCGGAAGATGATCTCCACCGCGCCCTTGGCGCCCATCACGGCGATCTGTGCGGTCGGCCAGGCGTAGTTCATGTCGGCGCCGATCTCCTTGGACGCCATGACGTCGAAGGCGCCGCCATAGGCCTTGCGGGTGATGATGGTGACGAGCGGCACCGTGCACTGCGAATAGGCGAACAGCAGTTTCGCGCCATGCTTGATCAGGCCGCCATATTCCTGCGCGGTGCCCGGCAGGAAGCCCGGCACGTCGACGAAGGTGACGATCGGGATGTTGAAGGCGTCGCAGAACCGCACGAAGCGCGCGGCCTTGCGCGAGGCGTCCGAGTCGAGCACGCCGGCCAGCACCATCGGCTGGTTGGCGACGAAGCCGACGGTGCGGCCGGCGATGCGGCCGAAGCCGGTGACGATGTTCCTGGCGAAGGTCTCCGAGATCTCGAAGAAGTCGCCCTCGTCGACGACCTTCAGGATCAATTCCTTCATGTCGTACGGCTTGTTCGGATTGTCGGGGATCAGCGTGTCGAGCGACATATCGACCCGGCCGATATCGTCGAAGCTCGGCCACTCCGGCACGCCGTCGGTGTTGTTCGAGGGCAGGAAGTCGATCAGGCGGCGCATCTGCAGCAGCGCGTCGACGTCGTTCTCGAACGCGCCGTCGGCGATCGAGGAGCGCGTGGCGTGCACCGAGGCGCCGCCGAGTTCCTCGGCGGTCACCACCTCGTTGGTGACGGTCTTCACCACGTCGGGGCCGGTGACGAACATGTAGCTGGTGTTCTTCACCATGAAGATGAAGTCGGTCATGGCGGGCGAATAGACGTCGCCGCCGGCACAGGGGCCCATGATGACGGAAATCTGCGGGATCACGCCCGAAGCCTGCACGTTGCGGCGGAACACGTAGGAATAGCCCGCGAGCGCCGCGACGCCCTCCTGGATGCGCGCGCCGCCGGCGTCATAGAGGCCGATGATCGGCGCCCTCGCCTTCATCGCCATGTCCTGAAGTTTCGTAATCTTCAGCGCGTGGGTTTCGGAGAGCGAGCCGCCGAACACCGTAAAATCCTTGGCAAAGACAAACGTCTTGCGGCCGTTGACGGTGCCCCAGCCCGTGACGACGCCGTCGCCCGGGATCCTGGTCTTCTCCATGCCGAACTCGATCGAGCGGTGCTCGACGAACATGTCGAACTCCTCGAACGAGCCCTTGTCCAGCAGGAGCTCGATCCGCTCGCGGGCGGTCAGCTTGCCGCGGGCGTGCTGCGCCTCGATGCGCTTTTCGCCGCCGCCCAGCTTGGCGCCGGCGCGCCGCTCTTCGAGGGTATCGAGGATATCTTTCATTTGTTTCCGCCCGTGTTAGCTACAGTCCGCGTCCCGGCGCGAGCCGAGGTCCGCTTCGTTCGGAAATGGCTTTAGCACGGCCGTTTCGGAACCGGAAAGCCGCTTGTGAGCGGGTTCGGGCGCAAAAACGGTAGGATTTTCCGACATCTGGGGAGACAGCGATGACAGATACGACCACGGCCGAGACCGGTGCCGCGACCGGCGGGGTGCGCACCCTGCTCCGGCTGGAGGGGCTGGTGCTGTTCCTCGGCATGACCGTGCTCTACTACAAGTGGGAGGGTTCCTGGCTGGTCTACGTCCTGCTGTTCCTGGTACCGGACATCAGCTTCGCCGCTTACTTGATCAGCCCGCGGGCCGGCGCCATCGCCTACAACGCCGCCCACACCTATCTGGCGCCGGTGGCGCTGATGACGCTGGGTTTTGCCGGCGAAGGACCGCTGGTGCTCTCGATCGCGATGATCTGGCTCGCCCATATCGGGATCGACCGCGCGCTCGGCTACGGGCTGAAATATTCTGTTGGTTTTGGCTTCACCCATCTCGGGCGGATCGGGAAGGCGCAGGAGCCCGCCTAGCGCCGGCTTTCTGACGTCACGCACGGCCGGTCAAATTGACAGCGTGCGCGTCGATTGCTGTAGTCGCGGCCAATCAAGACAACCTCCGGGGGAATCGATGCTGACAGACTGGCGCCTGGCCGCGACCGCGATCCTGTTTTGCTGCGCCGTGCTGTTCACCTGCATCGAGACCAGCGCGCAGCAGATTCCGAAGGAGATCGCGGCGCGCACCGAGATCTACGGCATCCCCTCGCTGACGATCTCCGACCAGCAATTCCTGAACGGCGACGGCAACGGCAAGGCGGTCACCGTCGGCGGCGAATTCCGCATCGCGCAAGGCAGCGGCCGGCTGCCGGTCGTGGTCTTGATGCATGGCTCGAGCGGCGTCGGCGCCGGGATGGACGGCTGGGTGCGCCATTTCAACGGCATGGGCATCTCGACCTTCGTGATCGACGGCTTCTCCGGCCGCGGCCTCACCGCAACCGGACCGAACCAGGCGCTGCTCGGCCGCCTCAATTTCATTGTCGACATCTATCATTCGCTGGAGATCCTCGCCAAACATCCGCGGGTCGATCCCGAGCGCATCGTGCTGATGGGATTTTCGCGCGGCGGCCAGGCCACGCTCTATGCCAGCCTCGACCGCTTCAACAAGCTCTGGAACAAATCCGGCGTGCAGTTCGCGGCCTACATCCCGTTCTATCCGGATTGCTCGACCGGCTATCTGACCGATACCGAGGTCGCGGCGCGGCCGATCCGGATCTTCCACGGCACGCCCGACGACTATAATCCGGTGGCGAGCTGCAAGGCCTATGTCGCGCGGCTGCAAGAGGCCAAGCGCGACGTGGTGCTGACGGAGTATCCCGATTCCGCGCACGGCTTCGACGCCGGCCTGATCGGCAACAACACGGTGGTGGAAGCGACGGGATCGCAGACCGTGCGCCACTGCACCATCAGGGAAGGCGAAGGCGGCGTGCTGATGAATGCATCGACCCAGGCGCCGTTCAGCTACAAGGACGCCTGCGTCGAGCTCGGCCCGCATGTCGGCGGCAACCCGACCACCGCGCTCGAGGTCCGCAAGGCGGTCAGCGATTTCCTGCAGGCGCTGTTCAAGCTGAGCTGACGAGGCCCGAACTCTATGTCCTCATCCTGAGGAGCCGCGAAGCGGCGTCTCGAAGGATGCAGGCCCGCCTGTGGCCTCATGGTTCGAGACGCGCGTTCCGCGCTCCTCACCATGAGGAGAGACAGACGTCAGGCGAAGCGGCGCGCGAACACCACGCAGACCACGACCAGCAGGGTCGCCGCGATCATCGACCATGCCACCTGCTCGTGCAGCAGCAAGCCGGCCAGCGCGAGGCCGAAGAACGGTTGCAGCAGCTGCAATTGGCCGACGCTGGCGATGCCGCCGATCGCAAGGCCGCGATACCAGAACACGAAGCCGACCAGCATGCTGAAGATCGAGACATAAGCGAGCCCGAGCCAGGCCGGCGCGCCGATGCCCTGCCAGCTCGGCGGCAGCGTCATGATCGTCATCAAGAGCACCACCGGCGCCGAGAGCACCAGCGCCCAGGAGATCACCTGCCAGCCGCCGAGCCGCCGCGACAGCGCAGCCCCCTCGGCATAGCCGAGGCCGCAGACGATGATGGCGGCGACCATCAGGAGGTCGCCGGTCAGCGACGCCGATCCGTCGCTCGACAGGGCGAACGCGCCGACCGTCGCGCTGCCGATGCAGGAGAACAGCCAGAACAGCGGCTGCGGCCGCTCGCCGCCGCGCAGCACGCCGAACACGGCGGTCGACAGCGGCAGCAGCCCGATGAACACGATCGAGTGCGCCGAGGTGATGTGCTGGAGCGCGAGCGCAGTCAGCAGCGGAAAGCCGATCACGACGCCAAGCGCGACGATCGTCAGCGACACCAGGTCCTTGCGCTGCGGCCAGGGCTGCCGCAGCACCGCCAGCAGCGCGGCGCCGAGCAACGCCGCGATCGCCGCCCGCGCCGAAGTCAAAAACAGCGGCGAGAACCCGGCGACGGCCACGCGGGTCGCCGGCAGCGAGCCGCTGAAGATAATCACGCCGAGCAAGCCGCTGCCCCAGCCGTCGATCGAAGCCTTGTCCATTGTACCTCACCTTCGGGACGCGTCGCGAGTTGAGGTCGAGCCGCGAACTGCTCCCTCTCCCGCTTGCTTGCGGGGGAGGGTTGGGGTGGGGGTTTCTCCACGAAGAGACTATCTCTACGTGACAAGAGCCCCCACCCGCATCGCATCTTCGATGCGATGCGACCTCCCTCGCAAGCGGGAGAGGTGCAGCGAGATTGCGGCCGGACCGATTCAACCGAATCTCACGCGGCCTTCGCACCGACCATAGCCAGCGGAGGCTCGCCAAGGCAGCTACAGATCAGTACAATATCGCAAAACTGTATGGGCAAAGGTAGGCATACACTTGCAACAGCAATCCGATGCACCAAAGGCGACGCGGACCACCGACGTGATGAACGCGATCCGCGCCAAGGTGGCGAGCCGCGCGCTGGTCGCCGACGACCGCCTGCCCTCGATCCGCGGCCTGGCCGCGACCATGGGCGTGTCGCCCTCCACTGTCGTCGAAGCCTATGACCGCCTCGTCGCCGAGGGCCTGATCCGGGCCCGGCCCGGCTCCGGCTTCTACGTCTCGTCCGCGGCGCTGCCGCCGCTCGCGCTCGCCAAGGACCAGCCACAGCGCGACCGCGCGGTCGATCCGTTCTGGGTGTCGCGGCAATCGCTCGATGCCGAGACCGGCGCGCTCAAGCCCGGCTGCGGTTGGCTGCCGGCCGAGTGGATGCCGACGGAGGCGCTGCGGCGCGCATTGCGCGGCCTGGCGCGGGCCGACGACGCCGTGCTCTCCGACTATGGTGCGACACGCGGCTCGCTCGCGCTGCGGCGGATCCTGATGGCACGGTTTGCCGATGAGGGAATCGAGGTGCCGCCCGAGCAGCTCTTGCTGACCGCATCCGGCACGCAGGCGATCGACCTCGTCTGCCGCTTCCTGCTGCGGCCCGGCGACACCGTGCTGGTCGACGATCCCTGCTACTTCAATTTCCGGGCGCTGCTGCGCGCACATCAGGTGCGCATCGTCAGCGTGCCCTACACGGCGTCGGGACCCGATGTCGCGAGCTTCGAGGCGACACTGGCCGCCGAGCGGCCACGGCTCTATGTCACGAACTCGGCGCTGCATAATCCGACCGGAGCGACGCTGTCGCCGCAGACCGCGCACCGCGTGCTGAATGCGGCGGCGGCCTACGATCTCACAATCGTCGAGGACGACATCTTTGCGGACTTCGAGCCGGAGCCTTCGGCGCGGCTCGCTGCGCTCGATGGCCTGAGCCGCGTGATCCGGATCGGCAGCTTCTCCAAGACGCTGTCGGCATCGGTGCGCTGCGGCTTCATCGCCGCGCGCGCGGGCTGGATCGAGGATCTCGTCGATCTCCAGGTCGCGACCGGTTTCGGCGGCCCGAGCGCGGTCGCGACCGAGATCATCGCCAGCGTGCTGTCGAGCGGCTTCTATCGCAAGCATGTCGAGGAGCTGCGCCGGCGCCTTGCCCGCGCCCGCCGCGACGTCGGCGACAAATTGCAGCGCATCGGCGTCACACCCTGGCTGATGCCGCGCGGCGGCTTCTATCTGTGGTGCCATCTGCCCGACGGGTGCGATTCCGCCGACGTGGCGCGCGCCGCGCTTGCCGACAACATCGTGCTGGCACCAGGCAACGTGTTCAGCGCCTCGCAGACGGCCGCCGCCTTCATGCGCTTCAACGTCGCGCAATGCCGCGACCCGAAACTGATGCCGACCTTGCAGCGGGCGATCGGGCGCTAGACTAAGGATGAGTTGGGATGAAGGTCTCGAGGCAGAGTGGTTCCACCTCTCCCGCCTGCGGGGGTCGAGACGAGCGAAGCTCGCTCTTAGGTCGTATTGCATCGAAGATGCAATTCGGGTGGGGGCTCTCTCCACGATGTGACTCCTGGAGAGAGCCCCCACCCCAACCCAACCCTCCCCCGCAAGCGGGAGAGGGAGCACACCGCCTTCGTGACTGTGCTGGCAGTCACCCGACGCAGCGGCGCCCTACTTCTCACCCACCTTGAACGGCTCCTCCTTGCCCGGCGGCACGGTCTCCTCCGCCATCGCCAGGATCATCGCCACCATCACGTAATTGCCGGCGACCGCGGTGAGGTCGACGATCTGCTGATCGTTGAAGATCTTCCTGGCGCGCGCATAGGTCTCGTCGGAGACCTTCTTGGTCGTGGTCAGCTCGGTGACGAAGTCGTACACGACCGCCTCGTCGTCGGCCATCTTCGACGGGCGGTTGCCGGCCTTCAGCTCGGCGATGACGTCGGGCGGCAGGCGGCCTTGGCTGCGAGCGGCGCATGCGCGAACCACTCGACCTGCGAGCGCCACTGCCGGCCGATGATCAGGATCGCGAACTCGTTCAGCCTGGTCGGCACCGAGGTCTGCCAGCGCAGATAATAGAACAGATCGTAGAGGCGCTGGCCGAGCACCGGGCTCCTGATCATCGGATTGTAGGGTCCGCCGATGCCGACGCTCGACACCTTCATGATCTGCTCGCCGAGCGGTTTTTGCAGGTCGCTGAGCTGCTCCATCGTGAGCTGCGGGAAGCGCGGCTCCTTGCTGGTGGCCGGCGCCGAGAACACCGTCGCCGCGAGCCAGCCGCCGGCCGCGGCCAGCGTGAGCGACGAGAGCCAGACTGTTGCTGAATGCATGATTCCTCCGCTTGATTTTATCGGAGGATGCTAGTCGAGCTACGTAGCGCCAGCCAGCGATGAACACGCAGATCAGCTCATCACAGCGCGACGATATCGGTGAGGCATTGCTGCGTGACGCTCATCCGCGCATCGATCTGCGCCTGCGTCTTGCAGTCCATGTTCATCGCGAACACCGTGATGTCGGTGCCCTTCTCGGCCCAGCCGACCAGCCAGCCGAGCGAGCCGTGCTCCTTGTCGGTCAGGCCGGTCTTGGCGCGGATGACGGTCTCGCCGACCTTCGTGACGGGGAGGATGTCGCACACCAGCTGCTGGCTGTGCTTGCCGACCGGCAGCACGCCGCGGCGCAGCCGGTCGAGGAAATCGATCTGCTGCACCGGATCGATCCGCAAATTGCCGGTCACCCAGAACTGGTCGATGCCGCCGCCGATGTCGCGGTTGCCGTAGTCGATGATCTCGAGATATTTCTTCATCCGCTCCTCGCCGATGCGGCGGGCGATCTCCTGGAACACCGGAAACGCCGACACGGCGAGCGCGGAGCGCAGCGTGTGATCCTTGTTCCAGGCCTCGATGCTGCGGGTTGTGCCGTCCCACTTGAAGACGTCCTTGTCGGGGTCCTGCACCACCCCCGTCTCGAGCGCGATCAATGCGTTCGGGATCTTGAAGGTCGAGGCCGGCAATTTGCCCTCGCCCGAGCGGACCTTGTCGCTGGCGATGATTAGATAATCGTCGACCTTGTAGCCGACGAAGGTGCCCTCGGTGCCGAGATCGAAGAACCGCTTTTGCAGCTCCTCGCGAAACTCGCTGCGCTGGTAGGACACGTTGGCGAAGCTGCGCGACGGCAGGATCGTAGCGGCAGCAAGCAGACCGAGCGCATGGCGGCGATGGATCACGACAAGTCCTGGGCAGGTTCGGATTGACGACGATGCTGATGCCATCGTGGTGAAAGGATGGCAATAAGACTCCGTTCTTGACGCGTTTTCTTCACGCGAACCGGTGTCCACTTCGCTCGGAAACGCGCCCGCTACCGCGCCCGGCCCGACATCCGCAGCACGAACACCAGCACCTCGGCGACGGCCTTGTAGAGCTCGGCCGGAATCTCGTCGCCGAGCTCGACATTGGAGAGCGCGCCGGCCAACACCTCGTTCTCCTCGATCGGGATGTCGTTGGCCTTGGCGACCTCGATGATCTTGGCGCCGATCGCGCCCTTGCCCTTTGCCACCACGCGCGGCGCGCCGGCGTGGTCGTAATGCAGCGCGACCGCGAGCTGGTTGGTGGCCTCGCTCATGATGCGCGGTCCAGGAAATGGCCGGCGCGGGCGGGTGCGGGTTGCGGCGGGCTGCCGTCGCGGATCTCGATGTCGCCGGGCGTAAGCTCGGCCCTGGTCAGCGCCTGGCTCAGCTCGGACGCGCCGGCGCGCAATTGCGCGGCGGTCGAGGGCCGCTCGGCCCACATCCGCACCGAGGTGCGCTCGCCGTTCAGCGAGACCAGCGCGTGCACCGGGCCGGCCGGCTCGACATCGAGCGTAAAGCGCGCGCGCCACACCCGCTTGGCCGCCTCGACCTCATGGCCGCCGCCATCGCGGGAAATCTCGAACTGCGCCATCGCCGTGCCCTGCTGGGTCAGGAACGGGATCTCGAAATTCCAGCGCGGCAGCATGGCGTCGAGCTGCGGGCGCGCAGCGTCGCCGCGGTCCGGCAGCGAGGCGACCTGCAGCAGCGTCTGCCGCGCCAGCGCCGCATCGGTGTTTTCCAGCAGGCGATGCGCGGTGGTCGCGAGCGGCGCGCCCGGTGCGATCGACGGCTCCGCGACGGCCTGGGCCGACGGCAGCGCGCCGTGAAATGGCGGCGGCGGCGTATTGCCGCGTGCGGGCACCTCGCCCGGCAGCATCTCCCTCGGCGCGGCGCCTTGCCGTGCCGCGTTGCCGAGTTCGTGCAGCGCTTCCTGAATGAGATTGAGCGCGCCGCCGGAGGACGGGCCGGCATCGAGCGCATCCGCGAGTGCTCCGGCGAGCCCTGCGGTGCCGCGGCTGAGATCCTCGGCGACCGGCAGGCGGGCCTGCGGCAGCAGGATCTCCTGAACGTCGAGGTCTGGCGTGCCGGATTGCACGGGGCTCGGCGCCGTGGCGGCGCTGGCCAGCGCCGGTTGCTGGAGCGGTGTGGTGGACGCCGGCCTGCCGGCATCAGCGCTCTCGAGCGAGGTCAGCGCCTGGCGCAGCACGATCAGCGCGGCCTTCAGATCGGGCGCGCTGCCGCTCGCGGGCGCAACGCCCGCGGCCAGCGTCGCCTCGAACAGCAGGCCGGATTTCTGCAAGCCGGCCTTGACCGCATCGCCGCTCAAATTCGCGTCGAGCCCGGTCTGCTGCGCCAGCACCTGCGCGATCGCAGCCTGCAGCTTCGGCGGCAGATTGGCCGAGGCGACCGCGGCGAGATTGGCAAACAGCGGCGCCTGGCTGCCCTGCACCGCCGCCGCATGCTGTGCGGTCGCGGTGATGGTGACGCGCTCCAGCGGCGTCAGCACAGCCTTCGGTGCCGTGGCGACGGGCTGGGCGGCATCGGTGGCGCTGGCCGCCGGCGACAGCCGTACGGCATCGCCGGTGTCCGGGCCCTGCCCGACCAGCTGCAGGCGGATGCCGTCCTTGGTCTGCGACACCGCGAGCTGCAGGTTCTGGCCCTGCTGCAGCGGCACCTCGGTCTGGACGTCGATCGAGAGGCTCGCGATCGCGATCCGCACCAGATCGGCGGACAGCACTTTCAGCACCTCCGCATTGACGACGCTGCCGGCCTCGAGCGTGAGATCCGGCGCAACGCTGTCCGCCTCCTTCGAGGCGAGCACCGGCAGCACGGGATTGATGGCAAGTGCCATGTCGGGGGTCTCGGCCAGGCGCGAGGAACGTGCCGCAGGCTAGCCCGGCGCCGTAAACCCCTCGTTAACCGGCGGCCGGCTTGAGCTCCCTGAGCACGCCCGCGGCGGCCTTGAAATCGAGCTGGCGGGCGGCGCGGCGGGCGGCGACCTCCTCGTCGACGCCCCATTTCTCGATGTTCCAGTCCTCGTCGACATGGGCGGCGGCCCAGACCTGATCCTCGTCGCGGACACCGTGCGCCAGCGCCAGCGCCAGCAGCGCCGAGCCGGTCAGCGTCGTCACCACATGGAGCGCCGCGACCGACCATGGGTCGGTCGGGAACGCCGCCCGCGCCGCCTTGATCGCAGGCTCGGGCTGGCCGACATGCATGACCCCCTCGGCCATCACGAAATGAGCGCCGAGCGCGTCAGCGGCCCAGAACAGGATCGGATCCCAATGCCGTGCCTCGCGCGCCACCAGCGTTTCGGGATACCCGGCGCGATAGAACAAGAGGTCGCTGCCGAGGAACTTGGCCGCATCCTCGGCTACCTCGCCGACGCGATCGATCACCCCCTCGATCACGCTGTTGGCAAGGCGCGTCAGCGGCATGCTCATGGGATCGATGGTCTCGCCCTGCGCATTCCATTCCGCCGCCACCGCGTCCGCAAGGGCCCGCGTCGGCACCGCGATCGGCTTGCCGGACGGCGAGCGGATCGGCTTGCCGTCGAGCGTGATCGAAAATCCGCCGTCGGCCTCCGCGACGCCGGCGCTGGTGTAGAACCGCTTGCGCTGGGGCGTGCGGATGTGGCGCCGCACCGCCTCCCGCGGATCGAACGGAGATTGTACTGGGACATCGTCGAAAAGTTCGCGCATCGCGCCGGCCGGCTTTCGTTCGGAAGGATTTCCCTGCAAGATATGTCAGGGGCAACGGCAAATAAAGCTGATGGGACGCGTCAAGATCCTCGCGGGTTTCTCGCTCGTTGCGGCCGCCCTGGGCGCCCCCACCGCCGACGCCGGGTTCCGCACACCGGAATCGCTGATCCGCAACGTCTACGCCTATTATGGCAAAGGCAGCCCTGCGTTTTCCAATGGACTGCCGCACGACGAGGACGCTGCCCGGCAATTCTTCGATTCGTCCCTGCGCGCGGCCTGGTCCGCCCCGCACGATGCGCCGTACGATTTCCTGGTGCAGAGCCCGACCTGGCGGCTCGGCCCGATCTCGATCGCCGTCCTGCGCCGGCAGTTCGACCGGACCGATCTGACCGTCTCGTTCGATAATGAGGGCCGCGCGGTCACGCTCAATTTTATCGTCGTCAACAGGCCCGACGGCTGGGTGATTTCCGACGTCGAGAGCCCGCACGATTCCCTGCGGATGTTTCTAACGCAATTCAAGCGCTAGAAGACCGTCCTTGCACTTGTGCGCTCCGGGGATCAAGAACGCATATCGCGCCACGACCTCGCCTCTGTGGAGATTGCTCAATGACGGACGTCGCCTTCCGCCGCGCCGAACTTGCCGACCTTCCAGCGATCGTTGCTCTACTGGCCAACGACATCCTGGGCCAGCAGCGAGGACGCGAGCTCCCCGCCGAACCCGAAATATGTCGAAGCCTTCCGGGCTATCCTTGCCGATCCCAACCAGTTGCAAGTCGTCGCGACCTTGAACGACGCGGTGATCGGCACGCTTCAACTGACCTTCATTCCCGGATTGGCACGCATGGGCGCCTGGCGCGGGCAGATCGAGGCGGTCAGAATTGCCGAGACGCAGCGGGGCTCAGGCGTCGGGCAGCAGATGTTCGAATGGGCGATCGAGCAATGCAGGGCCAGAGGCTGCAATCTCGTGCAGCTCACGACCGACAAGGCGCGCCCCGACGCGCATCGCTTCTATGAACGGTTGGGATTCGTCGGCAGCCATATCGGCTACAAGCTGACACTCTGAGGTGGCCGCCAGGCCCGCTTTCTCATCATGTCCGTCTACTTGTTCCGGTCACCACCAAGAAGATTCTTGTAGATCTTTCCATCTTTCATGATCAACAGGAAGTTCTTTGCCGGATCTTCGATCAGCTTGATGTTGTCGATCGGATTGCCTTCGACCAGCAGAAGGTCGGCGAGCGCACCTTCCTCCACCACGCCCAGCTTGCCCGAATATGGATTTCGAAGCCCGGACAGAGCGAGCAATTCGGCGTTCGTGGATGTCGCCATGATGAGCGCTTCAGCCGGCGTGTACCATCGCGTGAGGGCTGTCAGCATGGCGCCTTGCCGGTCAGCGAGCGCCTTCGAGAACAAGACGTCGGTACCGAAGGCCGTCTTCAACTTGTACTTCTTGGCAAAGCCGTAGACCCTGTCGGTGCCGGCAACGACCTGCCGCATCTTGTCCTGCTCCGCAGGTCCAAGAGCACTCGCGCCCGACAGATCGAGGAAGGGCTGGGTGCTCAGCCAAATTCCCTTCTCGGCCATCAGGCGGGCCGACGCGTCGTCCATCAAATGACCGTGCTCGATGCACTTGACCCCCGCTGCGATCGATCGCTGGATCGCGACCGGCGTGTAGGCGTGTACGGCGACATAGGTACCCCAGTTCTCGGCAGCCTCTACCGCGGCACGCAACTCCAGTTCAGTAAACGTGGACACATCGAGCGGACTGAACGGCGACGCCACCCCGCCGCCCGCCGTGAGCTTGACCTGCGTAGCCCCTTGCATGAGCTGCTCGCGCGCGCGCACGCGCACTTCATCCGGGCTGTCCGCGACGATGGCGCCGCCTATCCTCTCCATGCGGCTGAGCATGCCGCCGATCGTTCTGGGCAGATCGGACAGCTGCCGGAAGTCGCCATGGCCGCCGGTGATGGTAATCATGGCACCGGATGGGTAGATGCGAGGACCGGCGACGAGACCCTCGTCGATCGCACGCTTGAGGGAAAAGGCAGGCCCGCCCATGTCGCGAATGGTGGTGAAGCCTCGCATGAGCGTGGCCGTTGCCTCGGCGGCCGCAAGAAGATTGGTGTAACCGACGTCGCTGGCGATCACGGCCGCCGGCGTCGGGCGTACCAGTATTGCATGCCAATGCGCGTCGATCATGCCCGGCATCAGCACCCGTCCGTCGCCGGCGATCACCTGAGCGTCGGCGGTGATCGCCGCATTCGAAATCTTCTCGATCTTGTTGTTCCGGATCAGCACATTGGACGGCCCGGACAGCGCACCATTCTTGCCATCGAAAATGCGTACGTTCTGGAACAGCACGCCGCCATCCTGCTGAGCCGGCGCCGGCCGCGAGGCGACGAGGCTCATCGCAATCGACGCAACCAGCGCCGAAACCCTGACGCTCTTCCTCAAACCCGACATGTCCACTCTCCGCCGATGGCGCATCGCGCGAGACCTTCATTGATCTCGCCGTGCGCGAGGGACCGACTTGATTTCAGCAATTGGTGAGAGTTCCGCTGCTCCCTGGAGGATCGACGACCTATTGAGCCGCCCTGGCGGCTGGCTGCAAAGCGTAGCTCAGCCATCCGATGCCATGGGACAACAGATCGATGCCCAGCAGCAGCCCGAGCACCCACAGCCCGGTGGCCGGAAATCCGGTCAGAATGATGAGGCCGGCCAGGACGCCAAACAGGCCGGACGCCAGCATGATCCAGCCGGACTGCTGCCAATGGCCGATGCCGACCAGCATGCGCACAATCCCGGAGACCAAAAGCATGAGACCGAGGGCATAGGTCAGGAGCAGCGCACTCGCCACCGGCTGGCTGAGCAGGACGATTCCGCAGGCAAGGTAGAGCACCCCGAGCAGAAGCTGCCATACGAATCCACCCCAGCCCTTGGTCCAGAAGGCGTGCAGGATTTCGAACCCGCCGGCAACGATGGCGGTCCAGCCGATAAAGATGGCGCTGATCACGGTGAAAAGCACGACATCTCCCAGGACCAGAAGGCCCGCGGCGATCAGGACGAGGCCTAACAGAACGCAGACCCATAAAGGCGGGCCAGGCAGCCCGCGGAGCATCGTGGAACTGTTCTCATAGGTAGCCATGTCGTCCTCCTTGATCCCAGGCGGCCATGGCCCGATCGCGCGCAACCGGGCCACTCGAGCAGCCGAAGCTTGTGCCTGCCGTCACCAGCGCCATCCGCAGCGGCGGCGACCTCTGTGCCACCAACAGGTCCAGCGGCGCCGGCGATGCCAGCGGCGGCGCGGTGGCGGAGGACGCGGGCGCGGTGGTGGCCGGGCGACGACCATATGAAGCGGCCGACCCGGATCACCCGTCTTCGCGACGAGGGCATCTTCAGGAGCCAGTGGCAGCGCCCTGGCCGCCTGCGTCAGCAATCCGGTTCCGAGACCAGCGGCTGCGACGCCGCCGAGCATTCTCCGGAGCACGATGCGACGATCGAGCTCATCCATATCTGGCACCTCGTTGCTGTTGCAGAGACCTTCTCCAGCGGCGGCCAACATCCCGATCAGGCCGATCGCTCGCCGGTCGCTCCTCCGTCGTCCGGTATTTCGCCCGGCCGGTAATTCGGCAACCGCCCCGCCGGAATGACCGCAAGAAGTGCGAGGCCGGCCATGATCAACAATCCGATCTTCAAAGCGCGCAGACGCGCTTCGGTGTTGACCCGGACGGCTTCCTCGACCTGCTGCGGCGTACCGCTCGTGCCTTCGAGCACACTGCGCAGCCGGTCATTGCTGACGAAGGTGATGTTGCCGAGGTCAACCTGGCTCTGAAGCTCCTTGGTCAGCACCGGACTGGCCGCGATCCTGCCGAGCGCGATCGTGCTCAAAAGACCGACCAGCAGAGCTCCGGCCACCGCGGTGCCAACGGCAGCCGCCAGATTCTGCGTGGTTCCGCGCAAAGACCCGACATCCCCCGCCAACGCCTTGGGCGAAGCCGTGACCAGAACGTTGAACAGCAGTGTCACCAGCGAGCCCTGGCCAATGCCGAACAGCACAAGGCCAAGGAGAACGGGAATCTCGCTCCAGTCATTGCGCACGACGAAGGCGAGCCACAGCAACGCAACGGTGCAGAGGCCGAAGCCAAAGCGTCCGATCTGGCGGGGCGTCAGTTTGTCGTAGAGATTGACGATCAGCATCGCCGAGAGAAAGACGGTCAGATTGAACGGCATCATCGCGATCGCCGTCGCGATTGGTGAACGTCCCTGCACGATCTGGATGTAGAGCGGCACCGTGAAGTTCAGCGCGGCCTCGAGCGCCACGACCGCGAATAGCGCGTAGACCGCACACCGCTCCTCCGGCGAGTCGAGCACCTCCAACGCCAGCAGGGGCGTCTTCCCCGCGGCCTGCTGCCGATGCGTCCACATCAGGAATCCCTGCCCGAGCACGATGCCGAGCACGATCAGGATCGGCGCCGGCGAGACGCCGAGCAAGTCAAACGGCGCGTTGGGGGTCGCCAGGATCACTCCCCAACCGTTCAGATTATTGAATCCGAAGCTGATGAAAATGATTGCGCTCGCTGCGAGAGCGACTCCGATCAGATCGATCTGGACATCCGCGCGACCGCGGTCCGGCCGCAGGCGGAAACTCAGAGCGAACGCGATCGCCGAGGCGACGATGAGAATTGCAAATGCCGGGCGCCAGCCGATATAGGTGCCGAGCAACCCACCGACGACAAATGCCAGCACGCCGGCGGCGGCCCTTGCCGAGCCCAGCGCACCAAGGGCGGTCGCCTGCTGGCGTCCAGCATAATTCTCGGCAATCAGCGCGACGAGCGAGGGCACGATCACCGCGCCCGCAGCGCCGCAAAGCGCCTGAGCGGAAATCATGACGGAGGCCGTGGGGCTGAACGTCATCGCGATCTGCGCTATCAGGAAAAGCACGACGGCACCGCGAAATACCTGCACCGCCCCGAACCTCTGGGCGAGCTTGGCGCCAAGCATCACGAACCCGGCGACAAGCATCGAGTAGGCCACGATTCCGGTCGCGACCGTGGTCGGCGGCACGCCGAAGCTGGCCACCATTCCCCCCATCGCGACCGGCAACGACGCGACGTTGAACGACATGATCATCTGGCCGACCGCAATCGCGATCATGGGCACCCATGATGCGCGCTCTTCCTGTTGAATGTCGCCGATCGAGATCGCTTGCGTTGCCATCGCGTCCTCCAACCTGCCCGGTGTTGCGATCGATCGAGCGACAGCTCCACCGATCCTCACAGCATCTGGTTTCACTCGTCCGGTTGGGACACGAACAGATCCATGCCCAGTCTTTGCGACAGGAACTTCGCGGCGAGCTGCCCCCGCACGCTGTTGCCGGCCGCATCCAGTGGCGGCCCGAAAGTGCCAAATCCACCTTTTCCCGGAGACACCGCGACGATGCCGCCACCGATGCCGCTTTTGCCGGGCAGACCGATGTCGTACAGCCAGTCGCCCGACGTCTCATACAGTCCGGCCGTGACCATGACGGCCAATGCATAGTGGCACACGGCCGCATCGACCACCCGCTGCTGGGTCACCGGATTCACGCCACCATCGGCCAGCGTCGCACCCATCACGGCCAGATCCCTGGCGCTCACATTCAGCGAACACTGCCGGGTGTAGAGATCGGTCGCCTGCCTGGCGTCGCAGTAGATCCGGTCATAGCTCTCCAGCAGCCGCGCGATGCTTCGGTTGCGAAAATTGGTCTTGGATGCCGATGCGTAGACTTCCTCGTTGAGCGAAAGCTTGCGGCCCGCGAAGCGCGAGAGGCCGTCATGGATGAACCGCCACTGCTCTTCCGCGCTCGAACCCGGCACGAGGCTTGTGGTCGCGATCGCGCCTGCGTTCACCATCGGGTTGGTGCGCCCGGCGCCATGCTCGATCGCCGCCAGCGAATTGAACGGCAGCCCGGTCGCATTCGCGCCCAGTCTTGCGCGAGCCTCTTCAGGGCCGATGGCCTCGCACACCAATGCGAATACGAATGGCTTCGATACACTCATGATCGAGAATTCGTATTCGATATCGCCGGCGCCGTAGACGCGCCCGCTGGTACCGGCCACGCAGACGCCGAACAGTTCACTCGGCACCCTGGCCAGGGCCGGATAAACCTGCGAATTGGTCCCTTCGCTGTTCGACTTGAAGCGCAGATGCGCTTGAGACACGAGCTCCTGCACCATCTCGGGCTTGGGCAAGTGCCCAGTCGAGATGTAGGGCCGCTCCGCTTGTTCCGCGATCGAAGGCGGCCACATTGGCACTCCTTCCGGATTTCGACCTTATTGCTTCAGGTCTTCTAGTCGGCAACCAGAAGTAGGCTCCCAAAAAACTACGGAGTCAACGATCCGCCCCCACAGCCTTTGCAATGCTTGCGTTGGTCCAGACCACTTTACGACAAATGCGCTGATCGCATTGCATGTCGCGGAATTGCAGCTCCGCTGCGCGATGCGACACTCGATTGATCCATGCCGCGGCTAGGTAAGCAAGATTGTCCAATCGCCCGCGACGCAATTGAATCAAAAAAGAAGTCATCAGCAACGAGCGATTTCCATCGTGGGCCCGCGAGAGTACGATCATCCTGTGCGGATGTGAGCCCGCCGCTTGTCCAAGCAACACCGGCCCGCGGCGATGGTGGAATGACCGCATCACTTGCAGAGTGAGGTTGATCATGGTGGCGCGCGCAAGCGACGGACAGCTTCTGCTGGTAAAGAAGCTGGGTGGGCTCATCGCTATCGTTGTTGGCTGCTTGCTGACAGCAGTCGGCGTGACATTCGAATCGACAAGCACAATTGTCGTCGGTGTCCTGCTTCTTATGCTCGGAGCGGCCCTGCTCACGCTCAAGATCATGAGACGCAATCAAAGTGGGCCGTTTGGATAGCCAAACGGATTCGCGCGTTGGACGGCCTTGAACCAGATCGCCGCGCCTCCGCCGGCCGATGCCGCTTGTCCGTTCGAGCTCGCACCGGCGTGACCACAATTCCGTGCAAGGCCTGTCTAGCAGACCACGCCCTGCCCTAATCCCGGTGGTTGGCGCAGGATCGCGAATAGGCGGCACGCTCGGCCTGGTTCAGGCCGGCGGCGGCGGCCTCGTCGAGGCACCGGCTGACGCGGTCGCCGAACGAGCTGCGCGGCCGCGAACGCAGGCTCGGCTGCGTCGGTGCATCCATCCTCGGGATGGCCGGCACCTCGATCCGCGGCGGCGGCGGAGGCTGGGGCACCGGCGGGGCCCACATCGAGCGGCCTGGCGGAGGGATTTGCGCAACGGCGCTCGCCGCGCCGATGGCCCAGAGCAAGGTGCAGGCAACAATCAAGGATCGCGTCATCAGCCATATCTCGTGACGCAACGGCACAGGTTCAAGTGATTGCGGCGCACGTCAACGCTTCGCTTGATGTGCGAGTTCCCCGCCCTCGTCACGGCTTCTGGTAGATCACGTGACCGGCGCGGATGGTGGTGCTCACTTTCGCGAGATTGCCGACGTCGCCGAGCGGATCGCCGTCGAGCACCACGAGATCGGCGTCGAAGCCCTGCTCCACCCGTCCCTTCCTCGCGGCCTTGAAGAACCGCGCCGGATTGGTCGTCAGCGAGGCCAGCACCTGCCGCTCCGACAACACGCGGTGCATCAGCTGAAACTCCTGCGTGGTGTCGTACAGCGTGGTGAAGCCGACATCGGTGCCGAACAGCACCGTGCCGCCATTCTCCGAAAACTGCTTGAGCTGGTTGACGGTCGAAGCCACCAGACGGTTGGTGACGTTCGGATCGAGCACCACGGTGGTGAACAGCGACAGTGTGGGAACGAGCGCAGTCCCCTGCGCCTTGAACCGCGCCAGCTGATCCCCAGTGTAGCTGGGTTCGCCGGGTGTGGTGTGCGCGAGCACGTCGACGCCGGACTCGATCACCGTTTCGACGCCGACCTTGTTCTGCGGATGCGCGAACACCGGCCTGCCCTGCGCGTGCGCCACATCGACGGCTGCTTTCGCAATCGCCGGGTCCATGTTGACGACGGGCTTGTCGCCCATGAAGGCGCCGGTGAACAGCTTGATGCCGTCCTCACCCATCGCCAGCCAGTCGCGCGCCCATTTTGTGGCCTCCTCGGGCGTTGCGACTTCCGGAAGCTGCACCTCACGCGGGATGTAGACGGGGTGCCCACCCTTCGGGAAGATGTTGCCGGCAAACAGGATGTTGGGGCCGGCGACTTCGCCTGCAACGATGCGCTTGCGCAGCGGCAGTGTGTCCCTGGGATCGGAGCCGAGATCCCAGACCGTCGTAAAACCCCAGCGCGTCAGCATCTCCTGCATGTGCTGCGTCAGCGCCGCGGCCGGCGCTGCGCCTGAGTTGCGCCAGACATTCTGCGTGAAATGGACATGGCTGTTCCAGAAGCCGGCGACGATGGTCTTGCCGCTGCAATCGATCACGCGGGCATCCGGCGGCGCCTGGATGTCGCCGGACTTGCCGACCGCGCTGATGACACCGTCGGTCATCACGATCACCGCATCCGGCAGCGCTTCCGCATCGGCCGATGCGTAGAGCGTGCCGCCGCGGAGCACGACGGTCTCGGCCTGTGCCGTCACCGAGGCGACAGCCGAGCCAATCAGGAAAAGCGTGACGCGCAGCCAGGTGCCGATCATGGAGAGTCTCCGTTGCAGGCCGGCAGAGGCCGGCGCGCGAAGATAGCCGCAAAGCGCGGAGCCGTTTGATCGTTCTTGCTGTCCGCGCCGGATAACGGCGCCCGACCGTCACTCCTCGGGCGCGTTCTCGATCGGGTCGAACCGGTCGGCCTCGAGCCCGAGCAGATTCCAGGATTGCAGCATGTGCGGCGGCAGCGGCGCGGTGGCATCGATCACGCCGCCCCTCGGGTGCGGAATCACGATACGGCGGGCGAGCAGATGCAGCCGGTTCTGCAGGCCGCCGGGCAGCTGCCAGTTCTCCTTGTTGAAGTATTTCGGGTCACCGACGATCGCGTGATCGATGTGCGCCATGTGGGCGCGCAATTGATGGGTGCGGCCGGTCACTGGCTTGAGCGACACCCAGGCGAGCTTGGTCGCCGAGGTCTCGACCACGGCATAATAGGTCACCGCGTGGCTCGCGCCCTCGTCACCATGCTCGGCGATCCGCATGATGCTATCCTCCTCGCTCTCCTCCTTGGCGAGATAGGTCGAGATGCGGCCCTGCTTCGGCTTCGGCACGCCGGCGACCAGCGCCCAGTAGATCTTGCGCGCGGAGCGATGGCGGAATGCGCCGGTGAGATGGGTGGCGGCGAAACGCGTCTTGGCAACCAAGAGGCAGCCCGAGGTCTCGCGGTCGAGCCGATGCACCAGCCGCGGCTTCTGCCCCTTGGCGTCGCGCATCGCCTCGAGCATCTGGTCGACATGGCGCGTCATGCCGGAGCCGCCCTGCACGGCGAGACCGGCCGGCTTGTTCAGCACCAGCACGTCGTCGTCTTCGTAGAGCGTCATGTCCTTCAGCGCCTGCAGCGTCTTCGCCTCGGCCTCGGAGAGCGCGCCGGCCGTCTTCGGCGTGTCGAGCCGCAGCGGCGGAATCCGCACGCTCTGCCCCTCCTCGAGCCGGTCCTTGGAATCGGCGCGCTTGCCGTTGACCCTGAGCTCGCCCTTCCGGACGATGCGCTGGATATGGGAGAACGAGAGGCCCGGAAACCGCGCCTCGAGGAAACGGTCGACGCGCATGCCGTTCTCGTCGGCGGTGACGACAACGGTCTGAACCTTGGTCGGCAATGGCTGCTCGGCCGCGGCGGTCTTCGACATGGCGGGCTCGGCCCGCTCCTGCCGGTCGCGGCGCGGCTCGGCAAAGCGCGGCGGCTTTCCGGCCGCGTGCGCGAACGGACGGTCGCCGGACTTGCGCTCACCGGATTTGCGCTCACCGGATTTGCGATCGTCCGGCTTGCGGCTGCGCTGTGCCGATCCGCTCTTGCCACGATCCTTGCCACGATCGCCGGCGCGGTCCCGGTCGCGGCCCTTGTCGCGCCCTTTGGCGCGGTCGCCGGGCGATGTGGTTCTCTTGATGCGACGGCTCATGGTGATTTTTCGGCTCCAGACCTGCATTGTGCCTAGCGCAAATGCCGCGAATCGTCACGGCGAAATCGGTGTGAATCCGGTGCAGCATCGGCCATGTTCGGCCGTATACGCAATCGACGGGGGCCCTGGAATGAGACTGGCGATATCGGCTTTGGCGGCGACCCTGATGCTCACGGACCCTGCGCTCGCCCAGCAAAGCCCGATGCCCGAAGCCGCGATGCCGGAAGATCTGGCCTGGAAGCTCCTGGAACTTGGCCGCGTCATCGACCCGCCCAAGACCGCCGCGCTCTACGCGTCGCTGCAACAGAAGGAGCCCTATCAGGGCGTCAAGGTCGAGCGCGACGTCAAATACGGCCCCGCCGACCGGCATCTGCTCGACGTGTTCACGCCGGAGACGGCGGCGCCGGCACGGCCAGTGCTGATCTACATACATGGCGGCGGCCTCATTGCCGGCAACAAGCGCGCCCCCGGCAGCCCGTTCTACGACAACATCATGCTGTGGGCGGTGAAGAACGGCTTCGTCGGCGTCAACGCCACCTACCGCCTGGCGCCGGCCTTTCCGTGGCCGGCAGGCATGGGCGCGATCGTGCAGTGGGTTTCGGAAAACATCGCCTCCCGCGGCGGCGAGCCCAGGCGCATCTTCCTGATGGGCCAATCGGCCGGCGCGATCCACGTCGCGAGCTATGTCTCCCATGGCGAATTCCACAAGGTGAAGGGCGGCGGGCTTGCCGGCGCGATCATGGTGTCGGGCATCTATGATCTGACGGCTTCGCCGGCCGGCGACGCCGAGCTCGCCTATTACGGCTCCGACCCCTCGCGCTATGCCGAACGCTCCTCGCTGCAAGGCCTGCTCGCGAGCCCGATCCCGTTCCTGATCACCGCGGCCGAGCTCGATCCGCCGCGCTTCGTCGAGCAGTTCGAGCTCATGAAGCAGGCCAGCTGCAAGCGGCCGAGCGGCTGCGCCCGCAGCTTCATGCTGCCGCAGCACAGCCATATGTCGGAGGTCTATGCGATCGACACGCCGGACACGCGGCTGACCAACGAGGTCCTGGAGTTCGTGAAAAGCGTCAAGTGACGCGCTAGAGCACTATGAAGTTATGGGCCGTCGCAGCGGGCGCTGCCAAAATATCGAAAACAACCCCATGCAAAGTAGCCGGCGCCGGCCGGCGTTCGATCAAGCAACTTGACACGTCGGGCAACTCAGAGATACATTTCTAATATTCCGAAGTTGCACAAGCGTCCCTCGCCCAAGGCCGTGCACATTTGCGGGCTTCTGCAGCTGACGCTCCCACGCTAGCGGGCGGGAAACGGGAACGCGCGTTATTCGCGGCCGCAGCCTCTCGTCGAGGACGCGGACTCATTAAACGCTGCCACAACCGGATTGACGCGAGTTGAGCAAATGCAAGGTAGTTGGCGGCGAGCCTGTCAATGGCTTGGCTGTCAGGCTCAACTGGTCGCAATTCACCGAAAGCGGACCTATTATGCTTACCTTGAGTTTTGTCGTTCATGACCCGAAGCGAACTTTTCGTCAACTCCAGCCTCGCTTGGTCAGAAGCGGACCGATCTCCGCCGCAAGCCAAATCACCACGATCACTATAACCAGAAGGAGGAAGCCACATCCGGCTCCAAATGACCGCTCGGGAGGCGGGGGCGGTACATAGTCCATGCTGGCATCTCCGTTGCAATTGCCAACGCGCGGCTTTCCAACGACGATGACGAGCGCATCAGAGTTCGTGCACGCTCAAGTAGCGCTCGCTTTGTTAATAGATCGCTACTGATGAACCCTATTTGCCTTCCGCTTTTTGGCCCTAAGCAGACCTAAGGCCGGCGCCGATTGAAGTCAGTTTTGACCCGAAGCGGGCCCTTATGGTTGCCAATCACCTAACTGCGTCCGACAGTTTCCAGCCCAAAAGAAACATTGGGTTGGTACGACGCCAATAAGCTCACATCATGCGCCTTAAACCCGGAAACCTCGTGACACATAAGAGCGGTTGCCCAATCATGTTGATTGATCGGGTATGGCCAGAGCACTTGTGGCTGATGAACCGTAGCGACTATCCGTGTGACTGCACATGGGTTGAGGACCGCGTTCCGAGAGCCGCGACTTTTCTAGCTACGCAACTGCGACCTGTGTATGCCGACGGTTCCCCGCGAAGCTACGATGAGGAAGGTCATGACTGACAGCGAGCAGAAGCTCCTGATCGCACTCGTCAAGATGGTAAGTCGGCATCTTACCAGGTATGGCGACCAGGTTGACAGCATGTCCGAAAGTGCGGGCGAGCGTGCTCTCGAAGTCCTCGCTGACTTCGGATTAATGGAGACTGTGAATGCTCGGTTTGACCGTTGGACCGACGAAGGACTACGGTTTCGGCGGGAGATGGCCGGAGTTCCCGATCAGGAAGCAGTGAGCCACGGCAACCGCTTGCAGCTGCGTGGCGTAGTTACGAGGAGCTTGGAAGAACTCGCTCCGCTTGCTGCGGAGGTTGCAACCAACACCGATCTATTAAAGCGATTTGAGGATGTCGCATTTGGGGACGATAGTCGCCGCACCCACGAGGTCGGAGAAGAGATTACCGCCTACGTTCGAACATTTTATCCGTCTTTGACAGACCATGAAGGCGTCTAGGTGCAACTGGTCCTCGCCGATATGATCGGCCGTCGCAAAGGAAAGTTCTAGAGCAAGGGCAGCTTCTGGCCCTTCTCGGAGGTCCGACAACGTCCGCTTTCGCGCCTTTCTTGGGGGACAAGCGGAGATCGATTCACGCGGTTAGTTTATAGGTACGCGGCCTAGCACTACTTTGGCAGATTGTTGGATTTCGGCTTTTTATTAGGATTCCCGAATCAATTTTTCAATGATTCATGGGTGGTCGGCTCTTGGAGGGCTGACCATGGCGGAATGGGAAGACGAACTCGAACGCTGGCTGATGCCGTTCTTGGACCGGTTGGGTCATAAGACGCGGCAGCGGATGTGTCCCCTGTACGTTGCGGGATTGATCGGTCCTGGCGATCGCAAGAGCATTCAGCCGATGGCAGAACGCCTCGCAACCGGCAACTACGATCAGCTGCACCATTTCATTGCCGATGGTGTCTGGGACGCGTCAGCGCTGGAATCTGAGTTGCTCAACCAGGCCGACCGGCTTGTCGGCGGCAACGATGCGGTGCTGGTTATTGATGACACCGCGATCCCGAAGAAGGGTGAACGTTCGGTTGGTGTTGCAGCTCAATATGCATCGGCTCTCGGCAAAACGGCAAATTGCCAAACGCTGGTGTCTTTGACGCTTGCGCGAGGTGAAGTGCCGGTGATGGTCGCGTTGCGTCTTTTTCTACCCGACAGTTGGACGAGCGACCTGTCTCGTCTAAAGCGCGCTCGCGTGCCGGTCGAACACCGAACGGCACGGTCCAAGCCGGAAATTGCTTTGGCCGAGATTGACCGCGCGATGGCAGCCAACGTGCGCTTTGGATGTGTGCTGGCGGATGCAGGATACGGGCTCAGCGCGCCGTTTCGACAAGGGCTAACGGCACGCGGGCTGGCCTGGGCCGTCGGCATCCCTCGGCATCTCAAGGTGTATCCGGTCAATGTGAAGCTCATTTGGCCGATTACCAAAGTCCGCGGGAAACCACGAAAGCACCACGTACCAGATATCTTATCGATTGCGGCAGAACACATGCTGGCCAGCGCCAAATGGAAAACCGTGAGTTGGCGCAGCGGGACGAAAGGTCGGCTGAAAGCCCGATTTGCTGCTCTCCGTGTCCGCACCGCCGACGGCCCTCCGCAGCGGATTTGGGACAAGGGTCAGCAGCATCTCCCAGGCGACGAGGCCTGGCTCATTGGCGAGCAACGAGCCTCGGGGGAGAAGAAATACTATCTCGCCAATCTCCCTGCGGCGACGGATCTGCGCACACTGGCCGCCACTATCAAGGCAAGATGGGTTTGTGAGCAGGCGCATCAGCAGTTGAAGGAGGAGCTTGGACTTGATCACTTCGAAGGGCGATCATGGCAGGGTCTTCATCGCCACGCCCTGATGACAATGATTGCCTACGCCTTCCTGCAACATCGCCGCCTCGCATACGCGGGGCGGAAAAAAAAGAATCAACGGGCCTCCGCCTCAGCCAACCATGCCCGCCGTGCGTCACGCCATCGTCGATCTCATCCTTCGGCCACCGTCTCAACGGTGTCCATACTGCCGAAAACAAATCCTTGAAAAACACCGGCGCAAACAGATTCTGCCAAAGTAGTGCTAGCTCCCGCCGCGCTCCTTGCGCAGCCGCGCCCAATAGTCCAGGCGCTTGCGGATCTCGCGCTCGAAGCCGCGATCGGGCGGATCGTAGAAGGTCTGGCGGCCCAGCGCTTCCGGGAAATAGTCCTGGCCGGAGAATGCGTCCGGCGTGTCGTGATCGTACTGATAGCCGGAGCCGTAGCCCTCCGACTTCATCAGCTTGGTCGGAGAATTCAGGATGTGTTTTGGCGGCAGCAGCGAGCCGCCCTGCTTTGCGGTCTGCATCGCGGCGCCAAACGCGGTGTAGACCGCGTTCGATTTCGGTGCGGTGGCGAGATAGACCACGGCCTGCGCGATCGCGAGCTCACCCTCCGGCGAGCCGAGGAAGTCGTAGGCATCCTTGGCGGCGTTGCAGACCGCCAGCGCCTGCGGATCGGCAAGGCCGATGTCCTCGACCGCCATGCGCACCACGCGCCGCGCCAGGAACAGCGGGTCCTCGCCGGCATCGAGCATACGTGCGAGATAATACAGTGCCGCATCCGGATCGGAGCCGCGCACCGACTTGTGCAGCGCCGAGATCAGATTGTAGTGACCGTCGGCCGACTTGTCGTAGATCGGGGCACGGCGTTGCAGGATGGCCTGCAACTGCTCGGCGTTGAACACCTCGCCCTTGCGGGCGGCGCGCCAGACCTCTTCGGCCAATGTCAGCGAGGCGCGGCCGTCACCATCGGCCATCCGCACCAGCACGGCGCGGGCTTCCGCATCGAGCGGCAGCTGCTTGCCCTCGATCTTCTCGGCATTGGCAAACAGCTTCTCGATCGCCGCCGTATCGAGCGAGTGAAACACCAGCACGCGGGCGCGCGACAAAAGCGCCGCATTGAGCTCGAAGGACGGATTCTCCGTGGTGGCGCCGACCAGAACCACCGTGCCGTCCTCCATCACGGGCAGGAAGGAATCCTGCTGCGCACGGTTGAAGCGATGCACCTCGTCGACGAACAGCAGCGTGCCCTTGCCGGTCTCGCGGCGGGCACGTGCGGCATCGAACACCTTCTTGAGATCGGCGACGCCGGAGAACACCGCGGAGATCTGCTCGAAATGCAGCTCGGTGGCATCGGCCAGAAGCCGCGCCACGGTGGTCTTGCCGGTGCCGGGCGGTCCCCAGAACACCAGCGAGCCCAGCGTGCGCGTCTCCAGCATCCGCGTCAGCGCGCCGTCGGGGCCGAGGATGTGATCCTGGCCGACGACATCGGCCAGCGTGCGCGGCCGCAGCCGATCCGGCAGCGGGTGCGGCGCGTCCTGCTCCATCCCCGCCGCAGCGAACAGGTTGCTGGCCCCCCGCGGTTGCTTAGCGCTCATCCTTGGAGCTCATCCCTGGGGCCTCATCCGCCGAGCGTCACGTTGATCTGCTGGCCGCCGCGCACCAGCGTGATGCGCCAGACCCGCGACCCGGTCTTCGAGGCCTTCTCGAGGTCGCTGGTCCGCGCAATCTTCTCGTTGTTGACCGCGAGGATGATGTCGCCCTTCTGGAAGCCGACATTGGCAGCGGTGCCGTCATCGGCGAGCTCGGTGACCACGACGCCTTCGGCGCCGGCGTCGAGATGCAGCTCATCGGCCAGCGCCGGCGAGATATTGGCGACCCTGGCGCCCTGGAACGGCGAGCGCGCGGTCAGCACGATCTCGTCGCGGTTGGTATCGGGCGCGGTCTCCAGCGGCACGGTGAGCTTCACCGGCTTGCCGGCGCGCTGCACCTCGATCTCCGCGTTGCCGCCGAGCGGACGGGTCGCGAAGCGGTAGTCGAACGCGTTGGGATCGTCGATCGGCGTGCCGTCGATCCCCACGATCAGGTCGGAGAGCTTGAGCCCGGCCTTCGCCGCCGGGCTGTTTGGCGCGACATTGGCGACCAGCGCGCCAGACGGCAGCTTCAGTCCCAGCGTCTCCGCGATCTCAGGCGTGACCGCCTGCAGCCGCGCGCCGAGCCATGGCCGCTTCACCGCCTTGCCGCCGCTCTTGGCGGAGGCCACTACCACCCGCACCATGTTGGCGGGAATCGCAAAGCCGATGCCCTGCGAGCCGCCGGAGCGGGAGAAGATCGCGGTGTTGATGCCGGCGAGCCGGCCGGTCATGTCGACCAGCGCGCCGCCCGAATTGCCGGGATTGATCGCCGCGTCGGTTTGAATGAAGAATTGATAATCCGTGATCCCGACTTGAGTGCGTGCCAGAGCCGAGATGATGCCGTGCGTCACGGTCTGGCCGACGCCGAACGGATTGCCGATCGCCAGCACGACGTCACCGACCAGCAGCTGGTCGGAATTGGCAAAGTCGAGCGTTGCGAATTTTTCCTTGTTGGTGTTCTTCAGCCGCAGCACCGCAAGGTCGGTGCGGCTGTCCTTCAGCACGATCTCCGCCTCGTATTCGCGCTTGTCGGCGAGCGAGACCTTCACCTGGTCGGCGCCCTCGATCACGTGATTGTTTGTGACCACAAGCCCGGAGCCGTCGACCATCACGCCGGAGCCGAGCGAGCGCTGCATCTGCTCGGGCTGCTGTCCCGGCACGCCGAAGAACCGGCGAAAAATCGGATCGTCCAGGAATGGATTGCGGTTCTGCACGGTCTTGGCGGCGTAGACATTGACCACCGCCGGCTGCACCCGCTGCACGATCGGCGCATAGGACAATTGCAGCTCGGCCTGCGAGGACGGCACGCGGCGCTCCTGGGCCGCGGCAGCGGAAAGATTCCCCATGAAGGCCAACGTGCAGAGAGCGGATACGGCAGCAAAACGGACGGGTCGGAGCATTCTCACCTCTCGTGGAAACGCCGGAATATAGGCGTGTTCGCCGGGCAATTGAAGGGCGCCGGGCCGGATAACTGGCCCCCCGCCGGACCGGTGCACAACCCGTGGCCACCGCGTTGAAGCGCGCCGCCAAGCTTCTATGATGGCTGTCATCTCACTGCGCCGCTCCGCTTGTTGCCTGCGGATCACAAGCGGAACTGCGATGCCCGGAAGCAGTGTCGTGCGTCAGTCACGATACGCTCCTAGGACCGTTCAGTGAGTGGGGACTTCAAACACAACAGGGGTGCACAATGGGTGCGACAAAAGTTGGTGCAATCGCCATCGGCCTGGCAGGGGCGCTCGCCGCCTCGCCGGCCTATTCACAATCGGCCGGAGGCGGCAGCGATGCGGAGATCGCGCTGCTGAAGCAGCAGCTGAAGATGCTCGAGCAGAAGCTCGACAGACTGCAGAAGCAGACCAACGCCAATACCGCAACCGCGGCCAGCGCAAACGCCAATGCGAAGGCGGCGGACGCCAGGGCCGCGCGGGTGGCGAGCGCCAACGCCGCGATCCCGGTGAAGGGCCCGGTCGCGCCGTCCGGCGTCGTGGTGACGATGCCGAACAACCGGCCGACGATCTGCACCGCGGACGAACAGAACTGCGTTGCGATCACGAGCCGCGTGCACTGGGATGTCGGCGGCTACGACTATCGTCCGAACACCGCAGGCACCTCGCCGCAGAAGCTCGACAGCGGTGAGAACGTCCGCCGCGCGCGCATCGGCATCGTCGGCAAATTCTTCGGCGACTGGAATTACTCGCTGATCTACGATTTCGGCGGCTCGTCCGACGGCTTCGGCGGCGCGGCGCCGGGATCGCTGCCCGGCGGCGGAACCTCGGGCATCGAGAACGCGTATCTGAGCTACACCGGCTTCAAGCCGTTCGGCGGCAAGATGGCGATCGAAGGCGGCATCATGGACGTGCCGTGGACACTCGACGAAGCGACCAGCTCCAACGACATCCTGTTCATGGAGCGCGCCTCGGTCGGCATCATCGCACAGAACATCGCCGCCGGTGACTTCCGTTCGGCCGCCGGCACCCGCTGGTGGAACGACCAGTTCTGGATCGGCGGCTATGTCACCGGACCGACGTCGGGCGCCATCCACTCCGCGTCCTCGGCCTCGCCGGCCGGCACATCCGAGCAGTATGGCGGGGTCATTCGCGTCGCCGGCAATCCGATCAGCGGCAAGAACTATTCGGTGCATATCGGCGCCGATGCGGAATGGCTGGTGCAGCCGCCGCGCAACCAGCTCACGCAGGCGCAGACGCTCACGCTCAGCGACCGGCCCGAGCTGCGCATCGATCCGACGACGCTGATCTCGACCGGTGCGATCGCCAACGTCTCCGGCGCGCAGGTCTACGGCGTCGAGGCGGCAGCGACCTATGGCCCGTTCATCGCGCAGGGCGAATATTACTGGTTCAATGTCGATCGCTCCGCGAACACCGGACTGCCGCCGTTCGGCGCGCCGAGCCTGAAGTTCGACGGCGGTTACGCGCAGGTCGGCTACGTGCTGACCGGCGAGAACCACGCCTACAATCCGGCGACGGCCTCCTACGGCGGTATCAAGCCGCATGATCCGTTCTCGCTCGCCGGCGGCGGCTGGGGCGCCTGGGAAATCGCCGGCCGCGTCAGCACAATGGACCTCAACGATCAGATCGCGCAGGCGGTCGGCATCGCGGGCGGACGGCAGACCGTCTACACCGCCGCGCTGAACTGGTACGTCAACAACAACGTCCGCTTCATGCTGAACTACCTGCACGGCGATATCGCCAAGCAGGCCTCGGCGACTTCGACTGCGGACGTCGGTTCGAAGTTCGACGCGGTCGCGCTGCGTACGCAGGTTGCGTTCTGAGCCGATCTGATCTGGCGTCGACAAGCAAACGGCCGGGGCATTGCTCCGGCCGTTTTTGTTGCTCTGGAATGCGTGAAATGATCGAGCCGTAGCGGCATCGAAACTGCGTTCCCTCTCCTGCTTGCGGGGGAGGGCTATCGCATTTCGTGGCGGTGTCCTCGTGGCCATCCTTCGAGACGCCCGCCTTCGGCGGGCTCCTCAGGATGAGGTCTTGTTTTGCGGCACAATAGTAGACCCTCATGGTGAGGAGCGCCGCTTGCGGCGCGTCTCGAACAACGAGGCCAAGCACTGCGCGGTCGCCAAGGGGCATATGCGATAGCCCTGCGCTTGCGGGGGAAAGGTTGGAGTGGCGGCTCTCTCCACGAGTCACATTGTGGAAAGAGCCCCCACCCGCATCGCATAAGATGCGATGCGACCTAAGAGCAAGCTCCGCTTGTCTCGACCCCGCAAGCGGGAGAGGTGCAGCGGAGTTTGCCGCACGACCAGTTCAACTGCACCTCAGCCCTAGGCCGCGCGCTTCGCCTTCTTCACAACGACCTCCGGCGCCGGCGCGCAGGACAGCCGCTCCTGATGGCCCTCGCCCCAGGCCTTCAAAATATCGATCACCGGGCGCAGGCTCTCGCCGAGTTCGGAAAGCGTGTATTCGACCCGCGGCGGCACTTCGGCATAGACCTTGCGGATCACGAGGCCATCGTCCTCGAGCGCGCGCAGCTGCTTGGTCAGCATGCGCTGGGTGATACCGGGCATCCGCTTCCGCAGCTCGCCGAACCGCTGGGTGCCGGCCTGCAAGTGGTACAGGATCACGCCCTTCCATTTGCCGTCGATCAGGTCCAGCGCCGCCTCGACCGCGCAGCCCGGCCGGCGCGCAAAATTCTGCCGTTTCATCGGATATTTCCCAACAGTATACAAACAGGGACTAGTTCCCTGTTTTTACAGTACTTGCCAAAAGGACGCCAGCGCGACAGGTAAGACGGCAGGCAATCGCCCACCACGGAGACCAGGCATGAAGGCCGTCGGATACCAAAAATCGCTGCCGATCGAGGCGGCGGATTCGCTCGTCGATTTCGAGATCGCCAAGCCCGAGCCGAAGGGGCGCGACGTCCGCGTCGCGGTGAAGGCCATCTCGGCCAATCCGGTCGACTACAAGGTGCGCAAGCGCGCGGCGCCGACCGACGGCGGCTACAAGATCCTCGGCTTCGACGCGGCCGGCGTGGTCGACGCGGTCGGGCCCGACGTCTCGCTCTTCAAGCCCGGCGACGATGTGTTCTACGCGGGCTCGATCCTGCGCCAGGGCACCAATTCGGAATTTCACCTGGTCGACGAGCGCATCGTCGGCAACAAGCCGGCGTCGCTGTCCTTCGCGCAGGCCGCCGCCCTGCCCCTGACCTCAATCACCGCGTGGGAACTGCTGTTCGACCGGCTCGGTGCGGTGCCGGGCAAGAGCCTCGATCCGCGCACGCTGCTGATCACCGGCGGCGCCGGCGGTGTCGGCTCGATCCTGATCCAGCTTGCGCGCCGACTCACCGGGCTGACCGTGGTCGCGACCGCAACGCGGCCGGAGTCGCAAAAGTGGTGCCGCGATCTCGGCGCCCATGCGGTGATCGACCATTCGCAGCCGATGAAGGAGCAGATCGAGAAGCTCAAGCTGCCGCCGGTCGGCCTCGTCGCCAGCCTCACCTTCACCGACCAGCACTACAAGTCGATCGCCGACTTCATCGCGCCGCAGGGCAAGTTCGGCCTGATCGACGATCCGCCGGAGTTCAACGTCGCCGCGTTCAAGGGCAAGGCGGTGTCGGTGCACTGGGAATCGATGTTCACGCGTTCCTCGTTCCAGACGCCTGACATGATCGCGCAGCATCATCTGCTCAACGATGTCGCCGACCTGATCGACAAGGGCGTGCTGCGCACCACGCTCGACCAGACCTTTGGTACCATCAACGCCGCGAACCTCAAGCGCGCCCACGCTTTGCTGGAAAGCGGCAAGTCGCGCGGCAAGATCGTGCTGGAAGGCTGGTAAGTCTCCTAACGTCTGCTTCCTCATGCCCGGGGGGCAATATCCCGGGCATGATATCCCCACAGGCCCGCCGCGGCTTTTGCCAAAGCCACGGCATCGCCTGTATGATTTCCGCAACGATCACCCCGTCCTCAATCTAACCGCGCAAGACGGCTGGAGCGGTGGTGACGCCCACGGGGATGGGAGGAAACCGATGAATTTGCTCACGGCCGATCCGTCGCGGATCGATCCGGAGTGGATGACGCGGGCGCTGCGCGAAGCCGGTGTGATCGACCAGGTCAGGGTCGTCGATCTCGCGTGCAAGCCGGTCGGCAATGGCCTCGTCGGCGACAGTTATCGATTTCACCTGACCTATGACGGCGATGAGCCAAACACGCCCGCGAGCGTGGTCGGCAAATTCCCGGCAGCGGATCCCGACAGCCGCCACTCCGGTTCCGCGCACACGCTTTACGTCCGCGAGGTCGCGTTCTATCGCGAGCTGGCGGCGACCGTCGCCATTCACACCCCGCGGCCGATTCTCGCCGAAATCGATCCGGCGACCGACGACTTCACCCTGATCCTGGAGGACCTGGCGCCGGCGCGCGCGGGTGATCAGCTCGCCGGATGCGTGATCGCGGACTGCCTGACGGCGATGCGTGAGGCCGCCGCGCTGCATGCACCACGCTGGAACGACCCGAGCCTCGATGCGGTGCAATGCTTCGCGGTGGCCGCAAGCCGGCGCAGAGACCTTCGCGCGGTGCTGCCCGGCATCATCGGTCACTACAAGGAGCGATATCGCGGCGTGATCGAGCCGGAATTCCTTGATCTGATCGACCGGCTTCCGGACGCGCTATTGTGCTACCAGTCCGATCGATCGGCGCCGCGAACCCTGCAGCACGCGGATTTCCGGCTCGACAACATGCTGTTCGACGTCCGCGGCAATACCCATCCGATGGCGACGCTGGACTGGCAGACGCTGACAGTGGGCCCAGGAATCGTCGACGTCGCTTATTTCCTCTCGGCCGGCATCGACCCGATCGAACGGCGGCTTCATGAAGCCGACCTTGTGCGGTTCTATCATTCGGAACTGATCCGGCGCGGCGTGCGGGACTATGACTGGGATCGTTGCTGGCGGGATTACCGGCGCTACACGCTGCATGGCATCATGATGGGCGTGGTCTCCGCCCTCAGCGTGCAGCGCTCCGAGCGCGGCGACGCGCTGTTCCTGAAAATGACCCGCGGCGCCTGCGCGCAAGCGCTGGACCACGACAGTTTTTCATACTGGCAGGACTAGGGCGTTTTCGAGCGAACCGTATAGCGGTTCGCGTGCGGAAAGCGCGTCAGGACAGCGAAAGGGATCGGCGTGCTCAACAAACTGGACGACTTCCCCATCCACCAGACGCCGGAGCCGATCGCGGTTCCTTCGACCAGCGACCGCAATGTCTATGACCGGACCTGGTTCAATGGCTACGCCGCCGACGGCGCGTATTATTTCGGCATCGGCATCGCGATCTACCCGCACCGCAAGATCCTCGATTGTGCCTTCAGCGTCGTGGAACGCGGCGGGCGGCAGCACTGCTTTTACGGTTCGCGGCGGGCCCCGCTCGAGCGCACCGAGATGCAGGTCGGTCCATTCAGGCTCGAGGTCATCGAGCCGATGCTGCGGACCCGCGTCGTGCTCGACGACAATGCGACGGGCCTCGCCTGCGACTTGACCTTCTCCGCGCGCACCGCCGCGATCCAGGAAGCGCGCCAGACGCTTTGGTCGGGCGGCCGCCGCGCGATGGATTCGACCCGGTTCGACCAGTTCGGCCGCTGGAGCGGCGTCATCAGCCACCCCGACGGCGGGATCAAGGTCGACGATCGCACCTGCTACGGCACCAAGGATCGCTCCTGGGGCGTGCGCAATGTCGGCGAACGCGACGTCGGAGGCGCGCCGATGCCGCCGCCGAGCGTGTTCTTCCTCTGGGCGCCGCTGGTCTGGGACGACCACATCTCGCACGCGATCTTCTTCGACGGGACGCAGGGCGAGGCGCTGGTCCGCGAGGGCATCACCGCGCCGCTCTACCGAAGCGAGGCCGAGATCCCCGGCGTGGTCGACGGTCTCGATCGCCGCATGGCGACCGCGCGGCATCGCGTCAAATACGTGCCGAACACCCGGCTCGCGCAGTCGGCCGAAATCGACCTCGTCGATATCGACGGCCACACCACGACCATCGCGCTCGACCCGATCCTCAAATTCCAGATGAAGGGCCTCGGCTACGGCCATCCGCAATGGGGCCAGGGCATGTGGAGGGGCGAGTTCGAGATCGGCGGCGAATCGTTCGATCCTGCCACGCTCGACCCGCTGGCCCGCGAAAATGTGCACGTGCAGCAGGTGGTCCGCGCCCGCCAGGGCGGCCAGACCGGAATTGGCGTGCTGGAGCAGATTTGCTTCGGCCCCTACCGTCCCGCAGGCTTCAGCGAATTCCTGGACGGCGCGAAGGGATAGCTAGAGCGTTTTCGAGCGAAGTGGATACCGGTTCGCGTGAAGAAAACGCGTCAAAACAAGAATCTAGAGCCCCGTTCCGATTCCATCGGAACGGGAAAAGCTCTAGATCGGCGGCACGCCCTCGACGAACAGAAGGCGTCGCTCCAGCGCGGTTGCGCGAAGCTTCAACGCTTCGGCGTATTCCGGTGACGCGTACCATTCACGCAGGCGCGCCATGGTCGGAAATTCGACGATGACGATCGCGTTCGGTGGTGGACCGCCCTCCACCACTTCAGCCGCGCCGCCGCGCACGACGTAGCGCCCGCCATATTGTGCGATGGTGTTCGCCGCAAGCGTCCGATAGGCCTCGAATGCCGCGGCGTCGCGCATCTCGACCTCGGAAATCACATAGGCCGGCATACGGCCTCATGCGATGGTGTTGACGATGCCGCCCTCGGCGCGCAGCGCGGCGCCGTTGGTCGCGGATGCCTGCTTGGAGCAGACATAGACCACGAGATTGGCGATCTCCTCGGTGCTGGCAAAGCGCTGCAGCAGCGAGGTCGGGCGGTGCTGCTTGACGAAGTTGGATGCCGCCTCCTCGACCGACTGGCCGTTCTGCTTGGCGAGATCCTTGACGAAGGTCTCGACGCCTTCGGACATCGTCGGTCCGGGCAGCACCGAGTTGACGGTGACGGCGGTGCCCTTGGTCAGCTCGGCGAGCCCGCGCGCGATCGCAAGCTGCGCGGTCTTGGTCATGCCGTAATGGATCATCTCCGTGGGGATGTTGAGGCCGGATTCCGAGGAGATGAAGACGATGCGACCCCAGTTGCGCTTCAGCATGCCCTGCATGTAGCCGCGCGACAACCGGACGCCCGACATCACGTTGACCTCGAAGAAGCGGCTCCAGTCCTCGTCGGGAATGTCGAAGAACGGCTTCGGCTCGAAGATGCCGGCGTTGTTGACGAGGATGTCGACCTCGGGCAGCGCCGCGAGCAGCGCCTTGCAGCCCGCCGCGGTCGAGACATCTGCGGCAATGCCGCGGACCTTTGCGCCGGGTACGGCCTTCCCGATCGCGGCAACCGCGGCATCGACCTTGCCCTGGCCGCGGCCATTGACCACGACCTCGGCGCCGGTTTCGGCCAGGCCCTTGGCGATGGCGTTGCCGATGCCCGCCGTGGAGCCGGTTACCAGCGCAGTCTTTCCGGAAAGGTCGATTTTCATCTGTCATCTCCATTGATGTCGATGAGATATCGGGCGCGGCACGATGCACCGCAATTGTGTCTCACCGATGCGTGACGAAATAGAACACACCTCGTCGTCCTGGCGAAAGCCAGGACCCATTACCACCGCAGGTGATTATGAGAAGGATTTGAGCCCCAGCGTCGCGCAACAATTTAGAGTTGGGGTAATGGGTCCTGGCTTTCGCCAGGACGACGGGGATGGAGCGCGGCCGTCAAATAAAAACGGCGCCCGAAGGCGCCGTCCTCAAAAATCTGGCTCGGTAAGCGAGGCTTACGCCGCCTCGGCTTCCTTGTCCTGCGTCGGACCGGAGTCCTGGCCCTTGGCGTCGACGTCGCGGTCGACGAACTCGATCACGGCCATCGCCGCGTTGTCGCCGTAGCGGAAGCCGGCCTTGATGATGCGGGTGTAGCCGCCCTGGCGGTCCTTGTAGCGGGTCGCCAGCGTGTCGAACAGCTTCTTGACCTGGTCGACGTCGCGCAGCTCCGAAATCGCCTGGCGGCGCAGGGCGAGGCCGCCCTTCTTGCCGAGGGTGACGAGCTTCTCGGCGATCGGCCGCAGCTCCTTGGCCTTCGGCAGCGTGGTGACGATCTGCTCGTGCTTGATCAGCGCGGCCGCCATGTTGGCGAACATCGCACGCCGGTGCTCGGCGGTGCGGTTGAGCTTCCGATGAACCTTGCCGTGACGCATTGACTTCTTCCTTCTTCAATTCTGCCGCGGTGGTTCAGCGACAAGTTTTGCAGGTGGGCATCCTGCGTTCGCCCGCAAAAGCGCAACGTCGCGCTTTTGCTACTTGGTTTGGGCATGATCCTCGCCGGAAAACCGCTGCGCACTTTTCCGGGATCGCGCCTCAAAAAATCGTGGCCGGAAGTTTTCCGGCCACGACGGTGAAAACGGATCAGTAGTGATCCTCGAAGCGCTTGGCGAGCTCGTCGATGTTCTCCGGCGGCCAGCCCGGCACTTCCATGCCGAGGTGCAGACCCATCTGGGCCAGCACTTCCTTGATCTCGTTCAGCGACTTGCGGCCGAAGTTCGGGGTGCGGAGCATTTCCGCTTCCGACTTCTGCACGAGGTCGCCGATGTAGACGATGTTGTCGTTCTTCAGGCAGTTTGCCGAACGCACCGACAGCTCGAGCTCGTCGACCTTCTTGAGGAACGCCGGGTTGAACGCGAGATCGGGGATGATCTCCTGCGTGACTTCCTTGCGCGGCTCTTCGAAGTTGACGAACACGTTGAGCTGATCCTGCAGGATGCGCGCGGCATAGGCCACCGCGTCCTCCGGCGTGATCGCGCCGTTGGTCTCGATCGTCATGGTCAGCTTGTCGTAGTCGAGGATCTGGCCCTCACGGGTGTTCTCGACCTTGTAGGAGACCTTGCGGACCGGCGAGAACAGGCTGTCGACCGGGATCAGGCCGATCGGAGCATCCTCGGGACGGTTGCGCTCGGCGGCGACATAGCCCTTGCCGGTCGTGACCGTGAACTCCATGCGGATCTCGGCGCCGTCGTCCAGCGTGCAGAGCTGCAGGTCGGGGTTGAGCACGGTGACATCGCCGACGGTCTGGATGTCGCCGGCGGTGACGGCGCCCGGGCCCTGCTTCTTCACGACCATGCGCTTCGGGCCTTCGCCCTGCATCTTGATCGAGATGTCCTTGATGTTGAGGACGATGTCGGTGACGTCTTCACGGACACCGGCGATCGAGGAGAACTCGTGCAGCACGCCGTCGATATGCACCGACTGCACCGCCGCGCCCTGCAGCGAGGACAACAGGATGCGGCGCAGCGCGTTACCGAGCGTCTGGCCGAAGCCACGCTCGAGCGGCTCGGCGACCACGGTGGCGAACCGGCTCGCGTCCGAGCCCGGCGTCACCTGCAGCTTGTTCGGTCGAATGAGTTCTTGCCAATTTTTCTGGATCGTCACTGTTTCACCCATTTGCCGGTCACAGGGCCAAATCGAATGGCCGAACCCGGCGTTGGAGATCGCGGATCAGTCCGCGCGGTCAATTCCAAAAACCATCGCAAGGCGGCCAGAGGCCGCCCGCGACTTACAGATCAAACACGCCGACGCTTGCGCGGACGGCAGCCATTGTGCGGGATGGTGGTCACGTCGCGGATCGAGGTGACGGTGAAGCCCGCAGCCTGCAGCGCGCGGAGCGCCGACTCACGGCCCGAACCCGGGCCGGCCACTTCAACCTCGAGCGTGCGCATGCCGTGTTCCTGCGCCTTCTTGGAGACGTCTTCGGCCGCGACCTGCGCGGCGTAGGGGGTCGACTTGCGCGAGCCCTTGAAGCCCATGGTGCCGGCCGACGACCAGGCGATGGTGTTGCCCTGCGCGTCGGTGATGGTGATGGTCGTGTTGTTGAACGACGAATTCACGTGCGCGATGCCGGAGGCGATGTTCTTGCGTTCGCGGCGGCGTACGCGGGTGGCTTCCTTGCCCATTTCAAACCTTTCCTGTGATCTCGACGCCGCCGTAGTGCCAGCGGCTACACCTCAAAACGCAAATGGCGAGTAGCGAATTTCAATTCGCTACTCCCCACCTGCAATTCGCAAAACTTACTTCTTCTTGCCGGCGATCGCCTTGGCCGGCCCCTTGCGCGTGCGCGCATTGGTGTGAGTGCGCTGGCCGCGCACCGGCAGACCGCGGCGATGACGCAGACCGCGGTAGCAGCCGAGGTCCATCAGCCGCTTGATGTTGATGCCGACCTCACGACGGAGGTCGCCCTCGACCAGATAGTCGCGGTCGATGACTTCGCGGATCTGCAGGACCTCCTGGTCGGTCAACTGGTTGACGCGACGGTCCAGCGGGATCTTGACCTTCTCCACGATGTCGGCCGCGTGCTTCTGGCCGATGCCATGGATGTACTGAAGCGCGATCAGGACACGCTTGTTGGTAGGAATGTTGACGCCGGCAATACGGGCCACGGACTTCTCTCCTGTCGCCGATCCATCACGGATACGGGCTTCTCGAGTTCTTGCTCTCTCGGGCTTGTGTCCACAAACGCGAACACGACGCCCTCCCCTCATGTCCTTCGGGGCCCGGCATCGTCATAAAACTATCCAACTTGGATGCGGGGCTTATTAAAGGATTCATGTCGGTTTCGTCAACCGCTCCTAGCGTTTAGCTCGCTTTTTCGTGAGCTTTTTTGCCGCCTTTTTGGCGGTCTTTGCTCCCTTGCGGGCTGTCGCGGCGTGGGCGGCCGTCTTTACCGCCTTCTTCGCGGCTTTCTTCACGGTTTTCTTGGCCGCTTTGGCCTTGGAGGGCGCCTTGGCATCCTTCCGGGCCGATTTGGCGGCCTTTTTGGCTGGTTTAGCTGCCTTCCTGGCCGGCTTCTTGCTGGCCTTCATGGCGGCCTTGGCGGCCTTTTTAGCCGCCTTCGGGGCGTGATCCTCGTGATCCTTCGGTTCCAGCGCGCCGAGCGCAGTCAGGATCCGGTTGATCTCGCGGGTGACGTGCTCGATGGTCATCATGCCATCGACCGTCAGGAGCTTCCGCCGCTCCGAATAATAGTGAATCAGCGGCTCCGTCAGGGAACGGTACTGCGCCAAGCGCTTGGTCAGCACCTCCGGCGTGTCGTCGAGGCGGACTTCCTCACCGCGCGCGCGGGTTTCCTCGGCACGCTTCTCAACGCGGGCGAGCAGCGCGCTCTCGTTGACGCGGAGCTCAACCACCGCATCGAGCTTGAGGTGCTTTTTCCGGAGCAGATCGTCGAGCGCCGCGGCCTGCGGCACGGTGCGCGGGAAGCCGTCGAGAATGAAGCCCTTCTTGGCATCGGGCTCCTCGATT
Source organism: Bradyrhizobium sp. Pha-3 (assembly GCF_042258325.1). NCBI lineage: Bacteria > Pseudomonadati > Pseudomonadota > Alphaproteobacteria > Hyphomicrobiales > Nitrobacteraceae > Bradyrhizobium > Bradyrhizobium sp. Pha-3. The sequence continues at coordinate 5,450,632 of NZ_CP170151.1, forward strand.
CGGTCGGCGATGATTCCCACCACGACCTCGTCGGGAACCAGGCCGCCATTGGCCATGATCTCCTTGGCCTGCAAGCCGATCGGCGTGCCCGCGGCAACCGCAGCACGCAACATCTCACCGGTCGAGAGCTGGACGATGCCGTGCTTGTGCACCAGCCGCTGCGCCTGGGTTCCCTTGCCCGAGCCCGGCGGCCCCAAAAGGATCAATCTCATTTCTGTTTCGCCCCCCGGCTAGGTGGGCGACGTCCGCACACCTGTGTTTTGAATTCGAAGCCGAGCCGCGATCAGCGGCGGCGGCCTCCCCTGAGCTTCGACTTCCTGATCAGCCCTTCATACTGATGAGCGAGCAGATAGCCCTGCACCTGCGACACCGTATCCATCGTCACGCTGACGACGATCAACAGCGAGGTGCCGCCAAAGTAGAACGGGACCGATGCGTAGGAAATCAGAATTTCAGGAATCAGGCAGACGATCGCGAGATAGACCGCGCCGAGCACCGTGATGCGCGACAGCACATAGTCGATGTACTCGGCGGTGCGCTCGCCGGGCCGGATGCCGGGGATGAAGCCGCCGTGCTTCTTCAGATTGTCCGCGGTCTCGGTCGGGTTGAACACGATCGCGGTGTAGAAGAATGCGAAGAACACGATCAGTGCGAGATACATGAACAGGAACAGCGGCCGGCCATGGCTGAGCTGGGTCGTGATCCACTGGAACCATTCCGGCCCCTTGCCGGCGTTGAAGTTCGCGACCGTGGTCGGCAGCAACAGCAGCGACGAGGCAAAGATCGGCGGAATCACGCCCGAGGTGTTGAGCTTGAGCGGCAGATGCGAGGACTGGCCCTCGAACATCTTGTTGCCGACCTGACGCTTCGGATACTGGATCAAAAGCCGGCGCTGCGCGCGCTCCATGAACACGATGAAGGCGATCACGGCGACCGCCATGACGATGACGATCAGGATCAGGCCGGTCGACATCGCGCCCTGGCGGCCGAGCTCCAGCATGTTGGCGAGCGCCGACGGCAATTCGGCGACGATGCCGGCCAGGATGATCAACGAAATGCCGTTGCCGATGCCGCGCGAGGTGATCTGCTCGCCGAGCCACATCAGGAACATGGTGCCGCCGGTCAGCGTGATCGCGGTCGAGATCCGGAAGAACATGCCGGGGTCGCTGACGACATTGCCGGCGCCTTCGAGGCCGATCGCGATGCCATAGGACTGGAACAGCGCCAGGATCACCGTCAGATAGCGCGTGTACTGGTTCAGCGTCTTGCGGCCCGCCTCGCCTTCCTTCTTGAGCGCCTCGAGCTGCGGCGACACGGTCGTCAGAAGCTGCACGATGATCGATGCCGAGATGTACGGCATGATGTTCAGCGCGAAGATCGCCATGCGGTGGATGCCGCCGCCGGCGAACATGTTGAACATGCCGAGGATGCCGCCGGACTGGCTGCGGAACACCTGCTCCCAGATGTTGGGATCGATGCCGGGCAGCGGGATGTAGGTGCCGAGCCGATAAACAAGCAGCGCACCCAGGGTGAACCAGATGCGCTTCTTCAGCTCGTCGGCTTTCGCCAGCTGTCCGAAATTGAGGTTGGCGGCAAGTTGTTCGGCTGCTGAGACCATGGTTCGGCTTTCTCCCGGAGCCCACTTCGCCGGCGCCCCCAAGGGGATCAATTCCCTGGGCGCCGGCAGACACCGGACATTATCTGGTGCTCGGCCTCGATAAGTCCATCATTCGATCTGCGGATTGCCCGCGCGTCGCGGGCGATGACGCAGATGTTACGCCGCCTCGCCTTCTTCCTTGGCGGGGGCCAGGATCTTGACCGAGCCGCCGGCCTTCTCGACCGCGGCAATGGCCGACTTGGAAGCGCCGTGCACCTCGATGGTCAGCTTGGTCTTGATCTCGCCGCGGCCGAGCAGCCGCAGGCCGTCCTTGGCGCGGCGCAGCACGCCCGCCTTCACCAGCGATTCGACGTTCACCGTCGCGCTCGCATCGACCAGCTTGTTGTCGATCGCTTCCTGCAGACGGTCGAGATTGATCTCGGCGAAGTCGAGCCGGAAGATGTTGTTGAAGCCGCGCTTCGGCAGACGGCGATGCATCGGCATCTGGCCGCCTTCGAAACCCTTGATGCGGACGCCCGAACGCGCGGTCTGGCCCTTGCCGCCGCGGCCCGAGGTCTTGCCCTTGCCGGAACCGATGCCACGGCCGACACGCATGCGCTTCTTGCGCGAGCCGGCGTTGTCGGCGATATCGCTGAGCTTCATCGCCCTTCTCCTTATCTCTGCTTACTCGCCGACGACGCGGACGAGATGCTGAACCTTGCTGATCATGCCGCGAACTTCAGGGGTATCCTGCAGCTCGGCAACCCGGCCGATCTTGTTGAGCTTGAGGCCGATCAGCGTCGAACGCTGCGAGTGATGGCGGCGGATTGCGCTGCCGATCTGCTCGACCTTGATGGTCTTGCTGGCCTTGGCCATGACAGTAACTCCGAATAGCGCTTCGAGAAGCGCGCGTTGTTATTCCGCCACCACTTCGGCGTCGCCGCCGACGCGGCGCGACTGCAGGGTGGAGACCTTGATGTTGCGGCGTGCCGCCACCGAGCGCGGCGAATCCTGATGCTTCAGCGCGTCGAACGTCGCGCGAACCATGTTGTAGGGATTCGACGAGCCGATCGACTTCGCCACCACGTCCTGGATGCCGAGCGTCTCGAACACCGCGCGCATCGGGCCGCCGGCGATGATGCCGGTACCGGCCGGAGCGGCACGCAGGTAGACGCGGCCGGCGCCGTGACGGCCGGCGATGTCGTGATGCAGCGTGCGACCCTCGCGAAGCGCGACGCGCGTCAGGTTGCGCTTCGCCGATTCGGTCGCCTTGCGGATCGCTTCCGGCACTTCGCGCGCCTTGCCGTGGCCGAACCCGACCCGGCCCTTCTGGTCGCCGATCACGACCAGCGCCGCAAAGCCGAAGCGCTTGCCGCCCTTGACGACCTTCGCCACGCGATTGATGTGGACGAGCTTGTCGACGAACTCGCTGTCGCGCTCCTCGCGCTCCCTGCTCCGTTCGCGTCCGCCGCGTTCGCGTTCACCTGCCATGGTGTTTTCCAATCTCTAGGAGGCCTTGCGCCTCTTTCCTCGTCATCGTTCGTAAAGTTTAGAAGCTCAATCCGCCTTCGCGCGCCGCATCCGCGAGCGCCTTGACGCGCCCGTGATAGATGTAGGCGCCGCGATCGAACACGACTTCCTTGACACCCTTCTGCGCCGCGCGCTCGGCGAGCAGCTTGCCGACCGCCTTCGCCGCATCGATGTCGGCGCCGGTCTTGCCGGCGTCGCGCATGGTCTTCTCCAGCGACGAGGCGGAAGCGAGCGTCTCGCCCTTCTGGTCGTCGATGACCTGGGCGTAGATGTGCTTGGACGAGCGGAACACCGACAGCCGCGGACGGCCGCCTGCCGAGCGGCGAAGCGCAAGGCGCACGCGCTGCTTGCGCCGGGCATTCGTAACCTTGAGTGACATGACCGGCTCCGTTACTTCTTCTTGCCTTCCTTGCGGAAGATGAATTCGTTGGCGTACTTCACGCCCTTGCCCTTGTAGGGCTCCGGCGGACGGTAGGCGCGGATCTCGGCGGCGACCTGGCCGACGCGCTGCGGATCGTTGCCGGTGATCGTGATCTCGGTCGGCTTCGGCACCGCGATGGTGATGCCTTCCGGGATCGCGTACACCACGTCGTGGCTGTAGCCGAGCGCGAGCTGCAGGTTCTTGCCCTGCATCGCGGCGCGGTAGCCGACGCCGGTGATCTCGAGCTTCCTCTCGAAGCCCTTGGTGACGCCCTCGACGAGGTTGGCGACCTGCGCGCGCGCGGTGCCGTACATCGCCTGCGCGCGGTTGGTCTTGACCCGCGGAGCGACCTTGACCTGGCCGTTCTCGAACTTCACCTCGACGTCGTCATGCACGACGAACTGAAGCTGGCCCTTCGGCCCCTTCACCTTGACGGTCTGGCCCTCGACGGTCGCCGTCACACCCGACGGGATCGCCACCGGCCTTTTGCCGATACGTGACATCGTAAAATCCTTCCTCAGAACACCGTGAAGAGAACTTCGCCGCCCACGTTGGCGTCGCGCGCCTGGTGGTCAGCCATGATTCCCTTCGGCGTCGACAACACCGAAATGCCGAGACCGTTGTTCACGCGCGGCAGGTTCTTCACCGAGGCGTAAACGCGGCGGCCCGGCTTCGACACCCGCTCGATCTCGCGGATGACGGGCTCGCCGTCGAAATACTTCAGCTCGATTTCGAGCTCGCTGCGGCCCGAGGCATGCTCGACGCTGGCGTAGCCGCGGATGTACCCCTCGGACTTCAGCACCTCGAGCACGTTTGCGCGCATCTTCGAGCCGGGGCTCGAGACCTTGGACTTGGAGCGCATCTGCGCGTTGCGGATGCGGGTGATGAGATCGCTGATCGGATCGTGCGTAGACATTGTTCCGACCCTCCCTTACCAGCTCGACTTCACGAGGCCGGGAACCAGGCCCTTGGAGCCGAGTTCACGCAGCGCGATGCGCGAGAGCTTGTTCTTGCGATAGTTCGAGCGCGGACGCCCGGTCAGCTCGCAACGGTTGCGGATGCGCGTCGGCGACGAGTTGCGCGGCATCTCGGCGAGCTTCAGCGTCGCCGCGAAGCGCTCTTCCATCGGCTTGGTCTTGTCGGCGATGATCGCCTTCAGCTTCTCGCGGCGCGGGCCGGCGTTCTTCGCCATCCGCTTGCGCCGGTTGTTCTTCTCGACTGAACTCTTCTTTGCCATGCTTGGCTCCTGGGTATCCGCGTTTGAGTGCTTTGGCTCAGCTACTCACTGCCGGAACGGGAAATTGAAAGCGGTCAACAAGGCACGCGCCTCGTCGTCGGTCTTGGCGGTGGTGCAGACCGTGATGTCCATGCCACGCGCTTCCGAGACCTTGTCGAAGTCGATCTCGGGGAAAATGATGTGCTCCTTGATGCCGAGCGAATAGTTGCCGCGGCCGTCGAAGCTCTTCGGGTTCAGGCCGCGGAAGTCGCGGACGCGGGGCAGCGCCACGTTCACCAGGCGGTCGATGAACTCGTACATATGGGTCTTGCGCAGCGTGACCTTGCAGCCGATCGGCTGGTTCTCACGCAGCTTGAACGTCGCGATCGCGATACGCGAATAGGTCACGATCGCCTTCTGGCCGGCGATCTGGGTCAGCTCGGCGGCGGCGGTCTCGGCCTTCTTGCGGTCGTTGACGGAGTCGCCCACGCCCATGTTGAGCACGACCTTGTCGAGGCGCGGCACCTGCATCACGTTGGCATAACCGAACTTCTCGGTCATCATGCCGCGGATCTTCTTGTCATACTCCGCGCGCAGACGCGGCGTGTAAGCTGTATCAGCCATCGATCTCTGCTCCCGAGCTCTTGGCAACACGAACCTTCTTGCCATCGGCCTGAATCTTGAACCCGATGCGGGTCGGCTTTCCGTCCTTGCCGACATAGGCAATGTTGGAAAGGTCGATCGGCATCTCCTTGGAGATGATGCCGCCTTCCTGGGTCTGGGTCTGCTTCTGGTGACGCTTCACCATATTGATGCCGCGAACGAGAGCCTTGTTCTCGTCCGGACGCACCTCGAACACCTCCCCGGTGCGACCCTTGTCGCGCCCGGTGAGCACCATCACCTTGTCGCCCTTGCGGATCTTGGCAGCCATCACAGCACCTCCGGCGCGAGCGAAATGATCTTCATGTGGTTCTTGGCGCGCAGCTCGCGCGGCACCGGCCCGAAGATACGGGTGCCGACCGGCTCGGACTGATTGTTGATCAGCACGGCGGCGTTGCGGTCGAAGCGGATGACCGAACCGTCGGCGCGGCGGATGTCCTTGCGGACCCGGACCACGACGGCCTTCATCACGTCGCCCTTCTTCACCTTGCCACGCGGAATGGCTTCCTTGATCGACACAACGATAACGTCGCCCACGGTGGCATAGCGGCGCTTGGAACCTCCAAGAACCTTGATGCACATGACACGGCGTGCGCCTGAATTATCGGCCACGTCGAGGTTGGTCTGCATCTGAATCATTGATGCACCTCGTCCTCTTTCTGCGCTTTAGCGCGCTCAAAATTTTCCCTGAATTCCCTCGGCCAGGCCGAAGTAATCAGGCCGTTTTCTTGTGTTCGCCCCGGACCACGGTCCAGCGCTTCAGCTTCGAGATCGGCTTCGATTCCTCGATCCAGACCATGTCGCCCGGCTTGAACTGGTTGTTCTCGTCGTGCGCGTGGTAGTTCTTGGAACGGCGGATCGTCTTCTTGTAGATCGGGTGGGTGAAGCGGCGATCGACGCGCACCACGATGGTCTTGGCTTGCTTGTCGCTGACGACCACGCCCTGCAGAGTACGTTTCGGCATAGCTGGCCCCTTACTTCTTCTTCGCGCGCTGCTGGGCAGCGATGGTCTTAATACGAGCGATATCGCGGCGGGCTTCCCGCATCCGCGAGGTGTTCTCCAGCTGCCCGGTGGCGCGCTGGAAACGCAGGTTGAAGCGTTCCTTCTTCAGATTCAGGATCGCGTCTTCCCGCTGGTCGTCGCTCATCGCGCGAATGTCTTCAACTTTCATCTCGGCCATGGCGATTACTCCGCAATGCGCGCAACGAAGCGCGTCTTGATCGGCAGCTTGGCGGCGGCGAGCGACAGCGCTTCCTTCGCGGTCTGCACCGGCACGCCGTCGATCTCGAACATCACGCGGCCCGGCTTGATCCGGACCACCCACAATTCCGGGGCACCCTTGCCGGAGCCCATCCGGACTTCGGCGGGCTTCTTCGACACCGGCACGTCCGGGAACACGCGGATCCAGACGCGGCCGGCGCGCTTCATGTGACGGGTCAGCGCGCGGCGGGCGGCTTCGATCTGACGGGCGGTGACGCGCTCAGGCTCCATCGCCTTCAGGCCGAACTGGCCGAACGCCAACGTCGCGCCAGAGGTCGCAACGCCGTGGATACGGCCCTTATGCGCCTTCCGGAACTTCGTTTTCTTAGGTTGCATCATGGCTTTAAGCCCTCAAATTCCTGCTTTGCCTCAAGCGGCGTCGCGGCGCGAACGCGGCGTGCTGTCGCCTTCGGCCATCTTCTTGTCCTGGGCCATCGGATCGTGCTCGAGGATCTCGCCCTTGAAGATCCAGACCTTGACGCCGCAGGTGCCGAAGGTCGTGAACGCGGTGGCAACGCCGTAGTCGACGTCGGCGCGCAGCGTGTGCAACGGCACGCGACCTTCGCGGTACCACTCCATGCGCGCGATTTCGGCGCCGCCGAGACGGCCCGAGCAGTTGATGCGGATGCCACCGGCACCGAGACGCATCGCCGACTGCACGGCGCGCTTCATGGCGCGGCGGAACGCGACGCGGCGCTCGAGCTGCTGGGCGATCGATTCAGCGACCAGGGTCGCGTCGAGCTCCGGCTTGCGGATTTCGACGATGTTGATCACGACGTCCGACGAGGTGATGTCGGCAACCTTCTTGCGCAGCTTGTCGATGTCGGCGCCCTTCTTGCCGATCACGACGCCCGGACGGGCCGAGTGGATCGTCACGCGGCACTTCTTGTGCGGACGCTCGATCACGATGCGGGCCACGGCCGCCTGCTTGAGCTCCTTGTGCAGGATCTCGCGGATCTTGACGTCCTCGTGCAGCAGCTTGCCGTATTCCTGCTTGCCGGCGAACCAACGGGAGTCCCAGGTCCGGTTGATGCCGAGACGCAGCCCGATTGGATTGATCTTTTGACCCATCGTCTTCTCCTGCGCCCTTCTTAGGCGCTTGCCTCGGCCTCGACCTGACGAACCACGATGGTCAGGTGCGAGAACGGTTTGAACACACGGCCCGAACGGCCACGGCCGCGCGGAGCAAAACGCTTCATCACGATGCCGTTGCCGACATGCGCCTCGGCGACGACCAGATCGTCAACCTCGAGGTCATGGTTGTTCTCGGCGTTCGCGATCGCCGATTCCAGGCACTTCTTGACGTCGACCGCGATCCGCTTGCGCGAGAACTGCAGGTCGGCGAGCGCAGCGGACGCCTTGCGGCCGCGGATCAGCTGCGCCACCAGGTTGAGCTTCTGCGGGCTGACGCGCAGCATGCGGGCGACGGCCTTGGCCTCATTGTCCGCGAGGCTACGTTCGCGCTTTGGTTTGCTCATCGGTTAATCCTCAAGCCTTCTTGGCTTTCTTGTCGCCCGAATGGCCGTGGAAGGTCCGGGTCGGCGAGAACTCGCCGAACTTGTGACCCACCATTTCCTCGTTGATTGCCACCGGCACGTGCTTGTGGCCGTTATAGACACCGAACGTCAGGCCGACGAACTGCGGCAGGATGGTCGAGCGGCGGCTCCAGATCTTGATGACGTCGTGACGGCCGGACGAGCGCGCGGCATCTGCCTTCTTGAGCAGAGAACCCTCGACGAACGGGCCTTTCCAGACTGAACGAACCATGTCCGGCGTTCCTTACTTCTTCCGCTTGTGGCGGCTGAGGAGAATGAATTTGTTGGTCGACTTGTTGGTGCGGGTCTTCTTGCCCTTGGTCGGCTTGCCCCACGGAGTGACCGGGTGACGACCGCCCGAGGTACGACCTTCACCACCGCCGTGCGGGTGATCGATCGGGTTCATGACGACGCCGCGGTTGTGCGGACGCCAGCCGAGCCAGCGGGTACGACCGGCCTTGCCGATCGAGATGTTCATGTGATCCGGGTTCGAGACCGCGCCGATCGTGCCGCGGCAACGGCCGTGCACCAGACGCTGCTCGCCCGAGTTCAGGCGGATGATCACGTAGTCCTGGTCGCGGCCGACAATCTGGGCGTAGGTGCCGGCGGAGCGCGCCAGCTGGCCGCCCTTGCCGATCTTCAGCTCGATGTTGTGCACGATCGTGCCGACCGGCATGTTGCCGAGCGGCATGACGTTGCCCGGCTTGACGTCGACATAGTTGCCGGCGACGACGGTGTCGCCCGCCGCCAGACGCTGCGGCGCCAGGATGTAGGCCAGTTCACCGTCCTGATACTTGATCAGCGCGATGAAGGCGGTGCGGTTCGGATCATACTCGAGCCGTTCCACGACCGCCGGCACGTCCACCTTGTCGCGGCGGAAGTCGACGGTGCGGTAGGCCTTCTTGTGGCCGCCGCCGCGGAAACGCACGGTGATGCGACCGGTGTTGTTGCGACCGCCGTTGCTGAGCTTGCCCTCGGTCAGGGTCTTCACCGGCTTGCCCTTGTAGAGCGCCGAACGATCGACCATGACCAGCTGGCGCTGGCCCGGCGTCGTGGGATTGTAGGTTTTCAATGCCATCGTCGTTGCGCCTTATAGTCCGGTAGTCACGTCGATCCGGTGGCCCTCTTCAAGGGTCACGATCGCGCGCTTGGTGTCCGACTGCGAGCCGAGATTGCCGCGGAACACCTTGGTCTTGCCCTTGCGGACGAGGGTGTTGACGCTCTTCACCTTGACGTCGAACAGCTTCTCGACCGCTTCCTTGATCTGCGGCTTGGTCGCCTTGCCGGCGACCTTGAACATCACCTTGTTGTGCTCGGAGGCGAGCGTCGCCTTTTCCGTCACGACGGGAGAGATGATGACGTCGTAGTGGCGCGGATCGATGTTCTTCATTTGAAGCGCGCCTCCAGCGCATCAACCGCAGCCTTGGTCAGCACCAGCTTCTGGCGGCGGAGAATGTCGTAGACGTTGATGCCCTGGATCGGCAGCACGTCGATGTTCGGAATGTTGCGGGCCGCGGTCGCGAAACCGGCGTTCAGCTCGGCGCCGTCGATGATCAGCGCGTTGGTGAGCCCGAGGCCGGAGAAGTGACCGAGCAGCGCCTTGGTCTTGGCGGCCTCAAGCTGCGCATTGTCGATCACGATCAGCCCGCCGTCCTTGGCCTTGGCCGACAGCGCATGCTTCAGCGCGAGCGCGCGCACCTTCTTCGGCAGGTCGGTCGCGTGCGAGCGAACCACCGGACCGAACGCACGGCCACCGCCGCGGAACTGCGGCACGCGGGCCGAGCCGTGACGGGCGCCGCCGGTGCCCTTCTGCTTGTACATCTTCTTGCCGGTGCGCCAGATCTCGGCGCGACCTTTCGCCTTGTGGGTGCCAGCCTGGCGCTTGTTGAGCTGCCACTGCACGCAACGCTGGATGATATCCTTGCGCGGCTCGAGACCGAAGATCTCGTCCGACAGCTGGACCGAACCAGCTTCCTTGCCTTCAAGGGTGGTGACTTTCAGTTCCATCTCACACACCCTCCTTCTCGGCCACAGCCTCGGCAGCTTCGCCGCCGGCAACCTTGAACTTGCCGGGCTTCGGGGCTTCCTTCGGCAGCGGCTTCTTGACGGCGTCGCGCACCGAGATCCAGCCGCCCTTGGAGCCGGGAACGGCGCCTTCGACGAGGATCAGGCCGCGCTCGACGTCGGTCGAGACCACGCGCAGATTGAGCGTGGTGATACGGTCGACGCCCATGTGGCCAGGCATCTTCTTGTTCTTGAAGGTCTTGCCGGGATCCTGACGGCCACCGGTCGAACCGATCGAGCGGTGCGAGACCGACACACCGTGGGTGGCACGCAGACCGCCGAAATTCCAGCGCTTCATGCCGCCGGCAAAGCCCTTACCGATCGAGGTGCCGGTCACGTCGACAAACTGGCCGACCACGAAATGGTCCGCCTGGATTTCCGCGCCGACCGGGATCAGCGCGTCCTCGGACACGCGGAACTCGGCGACCTTGCGCTTCGGTTCGACCTTGGCGACCGCGAACTGACCGCGTTCGGCCTTGGGCATGTACACGGTCTTGCGGGCGCCCGAGCCGAGCTGAAGAGCGACATAGCCGTTCTTCTCGGTCGTGCGGTGGCCAAGCACCTGGCAGTTGCCCAACTTCAGCACGGTCACAGGGATATGCTCGCCGGTCTCCGTAAAGACCCGCGTCATCCCGACCTTTTGTGCGATCACTCCGGAGCGCATCGGCGTGCTTCCTGTCTTTCTGTCCGCAAGCGGCGGACGTAAAAATCCAAAACCTTAGAGCTTGATCTCGACGTCGACACCGGCGGCCAGGTCGAGCTTCATCAGCGCATCGACGGTCTGCGGGGTCGGGTCGACAATGTCGAGGAGGCGCTTGTGGGTGCGCATCTCGAATTGCTCGCGGCTCTTCTTGTCAACGTGCGGCGAACGGTTGACGGTGAACTTCTCGATGCGGGTCGGCAGCGGAATCGGTCCGCGAACCTGCGCACCGGTGCGCTTCGCCGTGTTCACGATCTCACGGGTCGACGTATCGAGGATTCGATGGTCGAACGCCTTGAGACGGATGCGAATATTTTGGCCGTTCATTGCCGTATTCTTTCTTTAGTGAGTGGCGAGTAGCGAATAGCGAATGGAGTGACCCACTCGCTACTCGCCATTCCCTATTCGCGTAGTTACTCGATGATCGCGGCGACGACGCCGGCGCCGACGGTGCGGCCGCCTTCGCGGATCGCGAAGCGCAGCTTCTCTTCCATCGCGATCGGCACGATCAGGTGCACTTCCATCGCGATGTTGTCGCCCGGCATCACCATCTCGGTGCCTTCCGGCAGGTGCACGACACCGGTCACGTCGGTGGTGCGGAAGTAGAACTGCGGACGGTAGTTGGTGAAGAACGGGGTGTGGCGACCGCCCTCTTCCTTGGTGAGGATGTAAGCCTCAGCCTTGAACTTGGTGTGCGGCTTGACCGAACCGGGCTTGCACAGCACCTGGCCACGCTCGACTTCCTCGCGCTTGGTGCCGCGGAGCAGCGCACCGATGTTGTCGCCGGCCTGGCCCTGATCGAGCAGCTTGCGGAACATTTCGACGCCGGTGACGATGGTCTTCTGGGTGTCGCGGATACCGACGATCTCGATTTCCTCGCCGACCTTGATCACGCCGCGCTCGACACGGCCGGTGACGACGGTGCCGCGGCCCGAGATCGAGAACACGTCTTCAACCGGCATCAGGAACGGCTGGTCGATCGGACGCTCCGGCTGCGGGATGTACTCGTCGACATTGCGCATCAGCTCGAGGATGGCGTCGTGGCCGAGCTTCTTGTCCTTGTCCTCGAGGGCGGCGAGCGCCGAGCCCTTGATGATCGGGATCTTGTCGCCCGGGAATTCGTACTTCGAGAGCAGCTCGCGGACTTCGAGCTCGACGAGCTCGAGCAGCTCCGGATCGTCGACCATGTCGCACTTGTTGAGGAACACGACGAGCGCGGGCACGCCGACCTGGCGGGCCAGCAGGATGTGCTCGCGGGTCTGCGGCATCGGGCCGTCAGCAGCCGACACGACCAGGATCGCGCCGTCCATCTGGGCAGCACCGGTGATCATGTTCTTCACGTAGTCGGCGTGGCCGGGGCAGTCGACGTGAGCATAGTGGCGGTTGGTCGTCTCGTACTCGACGTGAGCGGTCGAGATCGTGATGCCGCGCGCCTTCTCTTCCGGCGCCTTGTCGATCTGGTCGTAGGCGGTGAACGTCGCGCCGCCGGTTTCTGCGAGCACCTTGGTGATCGCTGCGGTCAGCGAGGTCTTGCCATGGTCGACGTGACCGATGGTGCCGATGTTGCAGTGGGGCTTGTTACGTTCGAATTTAGCTTTGGCCATTTGACTCTCCGTTCAATCGTTGACTGCCATCAACGACAATCAGGCAAACTTCTTCTGGACTTCAGCCGACACGTTCGCCGGAGCTTCGGCGTAGTGATCGAACTGCATGGTGAAGGTCGCGCGACCCTGGCTCATCGAGCGCAGGTTGTTCACGTAACCGAACATGTTCATGAGCGGCACCATCGCGTTGATGACGTTGGCGTTGCCGCGCATGTCTTGGCCCTGGATCTGGCCGCGCCGGGAATTCAGATCGCCGATGACCGAGCCGGTGTAGTCTTCCGGGGTCACCACCTCGACCTTCATGATCGGCTCGAGCAGAACGGACTTGCCCTTCGTCAACGCTTCGCGGAACGCGGCCCGCGATGCGATTTCGAACGCCAGTGCCGACGAGTCGACGTCGTGATACTTGCCGTCGACCAACTGCACCTTGACGTCCACGACCGGGAAGCCGGCAACGACACCGGAGCCCATCACGCTGTTGAGGCCCTTTTCGACGCCGGGGATGTATTCCTTCGGCACCGCACCGCCGACGATCTTCGATTCGAACTCATAGCCCTTGCCGGGCTCGTTCGGCTCGACGACAATCGACACTTCGGCGAACTGACCGGTACCGCCGGTCTGCTTCTTGTGCGTGTACTTGACCTCGGCCTTCTTGGTCACGCGCTCGCGGAACGCCACCTGCGGCGCGCCGATGTTGGCATCGACCTTGTAGGTGCGCTTGAGAATGTCGACCTTGATGTCGAGATGCAGTTCGCCCATGCCCTTGAGAATGGTCTGGCCGGACTCCTGATCGGTCGACACGCGGAAGGACGGATCTTCCGCGGCGAGCTTGGCAAGCGCGACGCCGAGCTTTTCCTGGTCGGCCTTCGACTTCGGCTCGATCGCGATCTCGATCACCGGCTCCGGGAACTCCATCTTCTCGAGGATCACCGGCTTGTCGGGATCGCACAGCGTGTCACCGGTGCGCGCTTCCTTCAGGCCAGCCAGCGCGACGATGTCGCCGGCATAGGCTTCCTTGATGTCTTCGCGGTTGTTCGCATGCATCAGCAGCATGCGGCCGATACGTTCCTTCTTCTCGCGGGTCGAGTTCACCACGCCGGTGCCCGACTGCAGGATGCCCGAGTAGATGCGGCAGAAGGTGATGGTGCCGACGAAGGGGTCGTCCATGATCTTGAACGCGAGCAGCGCCAGCGGCTCCTTGTCGTCCGCCTTGCGCACGACCTCGTTGCCGTCCTCGTCGGTGCCCTTGATTGCGGGCACGTCGATCGGCGACGGCAGATAGTCGACGACGGCGTCGAGCAGCGGCTGCACGCCCTTGTTCTTGAACGCGGAGCCGCACAGCACCGGATAGAACGCGCCGGTCAACACGGCCTTACGGATCAGGCGCTTCAGGGTCGCCTCGTCCGGCTCCTTGCCGTCGAGGAACGCAGCCAAAGCGTCGTCGTCGAGCTCGACGGCGGCTTCCACCATCTTCTCGCGATATTCCTTGGCCTGCTCGACCAGATCTTCCGGAATGTCGACATAGTCGAACTTGGCGCCGAGCGATTCATCGTTCCAGATGACGCCCTTCATCTTCACGAGGTCGACCAGACCCTTGAAGTTGTTCTCGGCACCGATCGGCAGCTGGATCGCGATCGGCTTGGCGCCGAGGCGGTCGACGATGTCGGACAGGCACTTGAAGAAGTCGGCGCCGGTCTTGTCCATCTTGTTGGCGAAGACGATGCGCGGAACCTTGTACTTGTCGCCCTGGCGCCAGACGGTCTCGGTCTGCGGCTCGACGCCCTGGTTGGAGTCGAGGACGCAAACGGCGCCGTCGAGCACGCGCAGCGAACGCTCGACCTCAATGGTGAAGTCGACGTGGCCGGGGGTGTCGATGATGTTCAGGCGCTTGCCGTTCCAGAACGCGGTGGTCGCAGCCGAGGTGATCGTGATGCCACGCTCCTGCTCCTGCTCCATCCAGTCCATCGTCGCAGCACCCTCGTGCACTTCGCCGATCTTGTGGCTCTTGCCGGTGTAATACAGGATGCGCTCGGTGGTCGTGGTCTTGCCGGCGTCGATATGCGCCATGATACCGAAGTTGCGGTAGTCCTCGATGGCATGTTGGCGGGGCATGAGACTGTTCCTTAAATTCCGTTGTTCGCCTTACCAGCGATAGTGCGAGAACGCGCGGTTGGCTTCCGCCATCCGGTGCACGTCTTCCCGCTTCTTGACGGCGTTGCCGCGGTTGTTCGAGGCGTCGAGCAGCTCAGCCGAGAGACGCTCCGTCATGGTCTTCTCGTTGCGCTCGCGGGCGGCCGAGATCAGCCAGCGGATGCCGAGCGCCTGACGGCGCACCGAACGGACTTCGACCGGAACCTGGTAGGTCGCGCCGCCGACGCGGCGGGAACGAACCTCGATGGTCGGCATCACGTTCTCGAGCGCCTGCTCGAACACGCCGAGCGGGTTCTGCTTGGTCTTGGCCTCGATCATGCCGAGCGCACCGTAGACGATGTTTTCGGCAACCGACTTCTTCCCGGCGTACATCACCGAGTTCATGAACTTCGTAATGATGATGTTCCCGAACTTCGGATCCGGAAGAACTTCACGCTTCTCGGCAGAATGGCGACGCGACATCTGATCGGTTCCCGCTTACTTCGGACGCTTCGCGCCGTACTTCGAACGACGCTGCTTACGGTTCTTGACGCCCTGGGTATCCAGCACGCCGCGGAGGATGTGGTAGCGCACACCGGGCAAGTCCTTGACGCGGCCGCCGCGGATCATGACCACCGAGTGCTCCTGCAGGTTATGGCCTTCACCCGGGATGTAGCCGATCACCTCGAAGCCGTTGGTCAGGCGCACCTTGGCGACCTTACGAAGCGCCGAGTTCGGCTTCTTCGGGGTCGTGGTGTAGACGCGCGTGCACACGCCGCGCTTCTGCGGCGACTGCTGCAGCGCCGGCACCTTCTTACGCGACTTCTGCACTTCACGCGGATTTGCGATCAGCTGGTTGATCGTCGGCATGCAGCCTTCACCCTTTAGTTCGCGCGAAAACCTTGAATGGCTCCGCAAATTTCTTCTCAGGACTAGCCGTCCCACACGGCCCGCTCGTGCACGGAACAAACAACCGCGCAAAGCGAAATCGCGCCAACCACTCATCGCTGAGCGGAAAGCGCATCGACGCCACAGAGGACCGCGATCCCGAACCGATCAGCGTTCGCCGTTCGGTCCGCCACCGAGGTCATGCATCCGAATTCACTCTCAAGAGGACGTGCTCAAGAGAACTAATATCGTCCTGGCATTGCCTAGCTATCATCGACAGCGTTTGAGCGGCATTCGTCGAGGTTGGTGCCCGTCCGGCTCCTCAAAAGGGACCTTCGGGTGTTCCGTTCCGACGCTGGCGTAGCTCACCGCCTGTCGTTAAGTGGGCGCCTTGTATAATCGAGAGATAGTGAAGTCAAGCAAAACGACAAGCAAAGAAACGCCTCTGGCACTTGCAGATTTCGCATTTCGCCGAGGTTCGGCGCAAGGCGAAATGTGACGGCCGACCGACCTCCCCGCACCTTCATCCGAATCTTGGGGCGCACGCGGAATCATATTATACCCGGGTAAAATATAGATAGAAAGAACTCTCCCCAAGTTGGTCTTGAAGGCAAACTTCCAAACTAAGCCTTTATTTGCCATTCGCAGCGCAAAAATCGGGGTCACGGCCACGGAAACTCTTATGCGGTATACCGACATCGCGATCATCGGCGGCGGTCTTGCGGGCTCGACCGCAGCCGCCATGCTCGGCCGTGCCGGGATACCGACGGTCCTGGTCGACCCCCACCAGGTCTATCCGTTCGATTTCCGTGTCGAAAAGATCGGCGGCGACCTCCAGCTCGAGCGATTCGCCAGGACCGGCCTTGCCGAGTCGGTGCTCCGCTCGGCGACGCTGGACGGCGAGAACTGGATCGCGCGATTCGGCCGGTTGCTCGACCGGCAGCCGAGCCGGCAATACGGCATCATGTACGACGCGCTGATCGCCGCGATTCGGAACGAAATCGCGGGGCCGGCGGAATTCATCTGCGACAAGGTGATCAATGTCGCGACCAGCTCCGAGCGGCAGCGGCTCCTACTTGCCAATGGCGAGGAGATCTCGGCGCGCCTCGTGGTGCTCGCCAACGGCCTGAATGTCGGGTTGCGCCGGATGCTCGGCATCGAGCGGCTGGTCACGAGCTTCTGCCACTCGATCTCGCTCGGGTTCGATTTCGTCCCCGTCGGCCGCCCCGCCTTCCCGTTCGCGGCCATGACCTATTTCTCGGAGCGGCCGAGCGACCGCATCCCCTACATCACGCTGTTTCCGGTCGGAGACCGGATGCGCGCCAACCTCTTCACCTATCGCAAGGCCGACGATCCCTGGCTGCGGGCGATGCGGCGCAATCCGGTCGAGACGCTGAACGCCGCGCTGCCGCGGCTGCGCCGGCTCGCCGGCGAGTTCGATATCGCGGGCGATATCAAGATCAGGCCCGCCGATATCTATGTCAGCACCGGCTATCGGCAGGCCGGCGTCGTGCTGGTCGGTGATGCCTTCGCCAGCACCTGCCCCGTCACCGGCACCGGCACCGACAAGGTGTTCACGGACGTCGCCCAGCTCTGCAACGTCCACATCCCGGCCTGGCTATCGACCGACGGCATGGGCGAGGACAAGATCGCCGCGTTCTACGACGATCCGGTCAAGACCGCCTGCGACGCCTGGTCGAACGCCAAGGCATTCAGCTTCCGCGAGGTGTCGGTCGGCAGCGGGCCCAGCTGGCAGGCCCAGCGCTGGGCGCGCTTTTTCGGCTATCTCGGCCGGGGCTGGCTGCGCCGGCTGCACAACCCCGCGGCGGCGGCGTCAACGACGCGGCCGGCCAACCACTTCCGGCAACGTCCGCAAGCCGCGGACCGGGCGTAAAGTAGAATCTAGCGTTCGGCCATCGCCCGCGACGCGGCGCGGGCCTCACGCCTCCTCATCCTCGTCTTCGTCCTCATCTTCATCATCGTCATCATCCGCGTCGTCGGCGTCCTCGTCGTGATTCAGATGTCCCTGGTCGTCCCACAGCTTGCGATAGACACCATTGCGGGTCAGCAGTTCCTCGTGTGAGCCGCGTTCGATCGCCCTGCCGCCGGAGATCACGATGATCTCGTCCATCTCGACCACCGAAGTCAGGCGGTGCGTCGACCAGATCATGGTGCGGCCCTCGGCGACCTTGAGCAGCGTGCGGTTGATCGCAGCCTCCGTGGTCTGGTCGAGCGCCGAAGTGGCCTCGTCGAGCAGCAGAACGGACGGGTTGCGGATGATCGCGCGCGCGATCGCGATGCGCTGGCGCTGGCCGCCCGACAGGGTATCGCCGCGCTCGCCGACCGGCGTGTCGTAGCGCTGCGGCAGGCTCATGATGTAGCGATGGATCTCGGCTTTCCGGGCGGCGTCCTCGACTTCCGCGTCGGTCGCGCCTTCCTTGCCGAGCCGGATGTTCTCGCGGATCGACATGTTGAACAGCATGTTCTCCTGGAACACGACCGCCATACTCGCCCGCAGCGACTCGCGCGTCACCCGGCGGATATCGACGCCGTCGATGGCGACGCGGCCCTCGTCCGGCACGTAGAGCCGCAGGATCAGGTTGATCAGCGTGCTCTTGCCAGAGCCGCTGGGGCCGACGATCGCAATGCTCTTGCCGGCATTGAGCTTGAGGCTGAGATTGTCGAGCACCGGCGTCTGCGCCCCCTCATACTGGAAGGTGACGCGATCGAAGGAGATGTCGTTGGTGATGCGCGGCAGATCCGGCGCGCCGGGACGGTCGGCGCCACGGGTCGGTTCGTCGAGCAGTTCCTGGATGTGCCGCACCGCCGCCGCCGACTGGATCGACACCGGGATGAAATGCATCAGATGGGCGATGTTGTACGACACCTCCCAGAACGCACTCTCGAAGGTCACGAAGGTGCCGACGGTGATCTGCCCCTTGGTGGCGAGATAGGCGCCGATCGCCAACACCACGAGGTGGAGCAGCAGCACCGCGATGGTGACGGTGCGCTCCACCATGGTCGACAGGAACATGGCTGACGCGGCCTTGGCCCGGACGTCGCGGTTGCGCATCGTGAACCAGCCGAGCGCCCTGCGCTGCAGATTGAACGCCTTCACCACCGCCTGGGCGGCAACGTTCTCCTGCACGGTTCCGAGCAGCGCGGCCTCGTTCTGCTTCTGCTCGTAATTGGCCTGCACCGCCTTCGGCGTCAGGATGCGCGGCCCGATCAGGGTGATCGGAAACACCAGCAAGGCGACCACGGCAAGCTGCCAGTTCAGGAACAGCATCAGGATGATGCCCGCGACCAGCTCGAGGCCCGGCAGCGCCGCGCTGTTGGCAAAGGTCTTGACCGAACCCTCGAACGCCGACAGATCGATCGAGAAGCGCGACAGGATCTCGCCGCGCTTGGTGCGCGCGAAATAGGCCGACGGCAGGTTCTGGACATGGTCGAACAGCCGCGTCCGCACGTCGGCGATGATGCCGGCGGCGAGCCGCGCATCCCAGCGCTCGTACCAGACCGCGATGATCGAGGTGACGATGCCGGCCACCGCGAGCACGCCGAGGATCTTGTAGAGGGCCCCGAAATCCTCTTCGCCGAGCGCGTCGTCGATCAGGAATTTCAGGCTGAGCGGCATGATGACGTTGAACAACGTCTCGACCAGCACGCCGAAGGCGACGCAGGCGAGCGGCTTCTTGTAGTTCGCCAGGATCGGCCTGACGAAGCCAAAGATCGTGGAGAGCGCGCCGGCGGCTTCCTTGGCGGTGAAGACGACGAGGTCCTCGTCATCATCGTCGTCATCGAGCTCGAACTCGTCGTCCGCGTCCCCATCCTCTTCGTCGTCAGCCGGCGCCGCGGCTGGCTTTGTGGAGGCCGCCGCCGCGGGCGGACCGGACGCGGGCTTCTTCTTCAGCTCGGGATCGTCGGTCGCCGCTCTCGTCGGATCGTCTGATGCAGGAGGTCTTGGCGCCATAAACCAACCGATGCTCCACGGCCGGCATGACCGCAAATCGAAACCGCAGCTGATAACACTGCGGCTGCAATTCTATGCGATCACGACGAATTCGGCAAAGCGTTTGGAACGGCCGACGCGCCGCCGCACGTTCGCGCGGATTCGCGAAGCACAGCATTGCCGCCGTTTGACAGCTCGTTGACACAAGGCCGGTCGCCTTGCGGCAAAAGCTTCCGGTCGGTGTCGCTAGTCGTCGAGGTCGGCTTCGACCTTGTCGAAGAAGGAATAGCGCAGGCTGTCGGAGTCGGCGTACCACTGCCCCGGCCCCTTGTTGGCGGCCAGCGTCAGCGTCCATAGCGCATCGGTGCAGTCGCGGCGGTGCATCGACAGGTCGAAGCCGTTGCCGAAGAACAATTCCGACCACTCCCACCAGGTGCCGAGCTTCTTCACCCCGCGCAGCAGGTCGTAGCGATCGATCACCGCCGGCGCCATGTCGGAGGTCACCGACGCGAACACGACGCCGGTCTTGACCACGCGGTTGAGCTCGCGCACCCCGCGCACGACCTGCTTCTCGCCGAGATGGCACAGCGAGGTCTCGAACACGAAATCGAACTCGTTGGCCTTGAACGGCATGTCGGCGATCGAGCCGAGCTTGTTGTACTTCTTGAGCGCCTTCGGCGTCTTGCCGTGGATGTAGCGGTTGTTCTCGATGCCCCAGGCATCGATGCCACGTTCGCGCAGGGCGCCGACCAGTTCGCCGCTGGCGGAGCCGGCGATCAGCAGCTTGTAGCCCTTCGCCCTGCCCCACACCGTCCTGATCAGGTCCGTCAGATAGGCCGGGTCGGTGAAGTTGCGCCAGACCTCGCCGTAGGGGCCGACGCGGCGATAATTGTCGAAATAGCTGCGGTCGATCTTGTCGGACAGCGCGCTCTCGTCCTGCGCGCGGGTACGGCGCAGCCGCATCATCTCGGTGAGGATGATGTCGGTCGCGGCATCGGAGGAATCGAGCAGTCCGTTCAGCGTCGAATCGAACAGATAGTCGCCGACCACCACTATGCCGGGGTGCTCCTTCGGCTCGGGCCGGTGGTTGGTCATGACGTCGCGCACCGGCAGGCCGCCCGGCAGCGCGTTGACCGACGACAGCCAGCGATGGATCTTGCCTTCCAGGAAATGCTCGCGCGCATCGCCGAACGAGGCCGGCAGCGACTTCAACGCCGCGTCGATCAGCTCCTGGTCGCTGAGATTGGCGAAGGCAAGCGCATCCGAGCCTGCGATCAGCCAGTTCAGCACGCCGTGCTTGCCGACATCGTGGCGCGCGCCCTCGTTGTAGACGCAGCAGCCGCCGAACGCTTCCGACATGAACCAGGCGCCCGGGATCTTCTCGCCCCAGAACGGTTCGTCGAACAGGATCGAGACCCGCAGATAATGCGCGGGCCGGTCGAAATAGGCGACGTGCTTGACCATCGACTTGCGCAGCTGCTCGCCGTCCCAGCGCATGGTCGCGAGCCAGGAGTGCGGCAGGCAGACCAGCACGAGATCGAAGTCGCGCGTCTCCGGCCCCTTGCCGTTCATCATGTTGAGCTGGTAGCGGCCATCAGCGGTCTTGCCGACCTTGAGCACACGATGGTTGAGCTGGATGTCGGCGCTGACTTCCGAGCGCAGACAATCGATCAGCTGCTCGTTGCCGTTCTGGATCGAATACAGGCCGATATAGCCGTCGACGTCCATCACGTAGTTCTTCAGCGCGTTGAGGCCGTTGGTGTTGTGGCTCTCGGTCGCGATGTCGGAACGTGCCATCACCTTGAAGAAGCGCTTGGCGGTCGCGTCCTCGACCTCCTCGTCGAGGATCTGCTCGGCGGTCTTGTAGGCCCACGGGTGTTCGTTGTCGTGGGCGCCGACGCCCTCGTAATATTCGATCGGCGACACCAGGTCGCTGCAGCGCTTGCGGAACGCCTCGATCGCCGACGCGGTCTTCGCCCCGTATTTGCGGCGCATGCCGGGAACGTCGGCGAGCAGCTCGCCGTCGAGTTGCACCTGCTCGGCATCCATCGGGATCGTCTGCAGGCCGAAATGCTGGATCAGCTCGCGCAGCGGGTCCGGCCCCGTCATCGAGTAATCATAGATCTCGGCGACGCCGGCCTCATACAGCGCAGGCGCAGTGTCGAATTTGCGCGTGACGATCTTGCCGCCGAGGCGGTTCGACGCCTCGAAGATGGTAACGCGGCAGAGGTCGCCGAGTTTGCGCTTCAAATACCAGGCGCTCATTAGCCCCCCGGGGCCGCCGCCTACGATAGCCAAGTCGAGCATATGGATTCCGTCGTCTCCGGCGCGAGCCAAACAGCCGGTCTAAGTCACCCTAGCAAAGGCACTTTTTTGCCTGAAGGAAAGATGAACAAACTGCGTCCCTGCACCGCAGCAAGCAAAGAAAGCAGCAAAAAGGCCGGCTAAACGCCGGCCTTCTCGCCATTACCGTAGTCTTGCGGATGCCTATTCCGCGGGCGGCAGCGCCAGCGGCTCCGCTTCCGGAGCCGTCGGCACGATCGCCGCCTGCTGCTTCTCGCGCTCGTCGAGAATCAGCTTGTCGCGCTTGACCGCGACTTCGCGGATCCGCGCCATCGAGGCGCCGGTGCCGGCCGGGATCAGGCGGCCGACAATGACGTTCTCCTTGAGGCCCTCGAGCGGGTCCACCTTGCCGTTGACGGCAGCTTCGGTGAGCACGCGCGTGGTCTCCTGGAACGAGGCCGCCGAGAAGAAGGAGCGGGTCTGCAGGCTCGCCTTGGTGATGCCGAGCAGAACCGGCGTACCCGTGGCGGGCTTCTTGCCCTCCTCCTTGGCCTTGGTGTTGAGCGCGTCGAACTCGATCTTGTCGACCTGCTCGCCCGAGATCATGTCGGTGTCGCCCTGATCGGTGACCTCGACCTTCTGCAGCATCTGACGGACAATCACCTCGATGTGCTTGTCGTTGATGAGCACGCCCTGCAACCGGTAGACCTCCTGGATTTCGTTGACCAGATAGGCAGCGAGTTCCTCGATGCCCTTGATCGCCAGGATGTCGTGCGGCGCCGGATTGCCTTCGACGATGAAATCGCCCTTTTCGACGATGTCGCCGTCCTGAAGGTGGATGTGCTTGCCCTTCGGGATCAGGTACTCGCGCGGCTCCTCGGTCTTGTCCATCGGCTCGATCGAGATGCGGCGCTTGTTCTTGTAGTCGCGGCCGAAGCGGATCGTTCCCGCGGTCTCCGCGATGATCGCCGCATCCTTCGGCTTGCGAGCCTCGAACAGTTCCGCCACCCGCGGCAGACCGCCGGTGATGTCACGCGTCTTGGCGCTCTCGGTGGAGATACGCGCCAGGATGTCGCCGGGCATCACCTTGCCGCCGACGTCGACCGACAGAATGGCGTCGACCGACAGCATGTAGCGGGCATCGCCGCCACGTGCGAGCTTCATCACCTTGCCGTCCTTGCCCTTGACCACGATGGCCGGGCGCAGATCCGAACCGCCGCGCGTCGTGCGCCAGTCGATGACCACGCGCTTGGCGATACCGGTCGATTCGTCGAGCGTTTCCGAGATCGACTGGCCTTCGACCAGATCCTCGAAACCGATCGTGCCCTCGACTTCGCTCAGCACCGGGCGGGTATAGGGATCCCACTCGGCGATGCGCTGGCCGCGCTTGACCATGTCGCCTTCGTCAACGTGCATCTTCGAACCGTACTGGATACGGTGGGTTGCACGCTCGGTGCCGTCGGCATCGACGATCGCAACGACCATGTTGCGCACCATCGCGACCAGGCTGCCTTCGCTGTTGCGGGCGATCGCCTTGTTCCTGATCACGATCTTGCCGTCGAAGTTCGATTCGACGAACGACTGCTCGTTGAGCTGCGCGGCGCCGCCGATGTGGAACGTGCGCATCGTCAGCTGCGTGCCGGGCTCACCGATCGACTGCGCCGCGATGACGCCGACGGCCTCACCGTGGTTGACCGGCGTGCCGCGAGCGAGATCGCGGCCGTAGCACTTGGCGCAGATGCCGTTGATCAGCTCGCAGGTCAGCGCCGAGCGGATCTTCACTTCCTGGATGCCGGCCTGCTGGATCGCGTCGACGTGGCTCTCCTCCATCAAGGTGTCACGCTTGATGATGACCTCGTTGGTGGCGGGATCGCGCACGTCATCGCAGGCCACGCGGCCCAGGATGCGCGAGCCGAGCGAGGCAACGACCGTGCCGGCGTCGACGATGGCGCGCATCTTGATGCCGAGCGTGGTGCCGCAATCGGTCTGCGTGATGATGCAGTCCTGCGCGACGTCGACCAGACGGCGGGTCAGGTAGCCCGAGTTCGCGGTCTTCAACGCGGTGTCCGCGAGGCCCTTGCGGGCGCCGTGGGTCGAGTTGAAGTACTCGAGCACCGACAGACCTTCCTTGAAGTTGGAAATGATCGGCGTCTCGATGATCTCACCCGACGGCTTGGCCATCAGGCCGCGCATGCCGGCGAGCTGGCGCATCTGCGCCGGCGAACCACGCGCACCGGAGTGCGCCATCATGTAGATCGAGTTGATGTCGGCATCGGCGCCCGCCGCCGTCTTCTTGGTGGACGAGATCTCCTTCATCATCGCCTTGGCGACTTCTTCACCGGCCTTCGACCAGGCGTCGACGACCTTGTTGTACTTCTCGCCATGGGTGATCAGGCCGTCATTGTACTGCTGCTCGAAATCCTTCGCCAGCGTACGGGTCTGATCGACGATCTTCCACTTCGACGCCGGCACGACCATGTCGTCCTTGCCGAACGAAATGCCCGCCTTGAAGGCGTTGTAGAAGCCGAGCGCCATGATGCGGTCGCAGAAGATCACCGTCTCCTTCTGACCGCAGTGACGGTAGACCTGATCGATCACGCCGGAGATCTCGCGCTTGGTCATCAGCTTGTTGATGATGTCGTACGAGATCTTCGGGTTCTTCGGCAGCAGGTTGCCGAGCATGACGCGGCCGGCGGTGGTTTCGATCCAGCGCTTGGACTGCTTGCCTTCCTCGTCGAGGCCTTCCCACCGGTACTTGATCTTGGTGTGGAGGTGGATGACCTTCGAATGCAGGGCGTGCTCGAGCTCGGCCATGTCGCCGAAGATCTTGCCCTCGCCGGGCAGGCCTTCGCGCATGATCGAGACGTAGTAGAGGCCCAGCACGATGTCCTGCGACGGCACGATGATCGGCTGGCCGTTCGCCGGATGCAGGATGTTGTTGGTCGACATCATCAGGACGCGCGCTTCCAGCTGCGCTTCGAGCGACAGCGGAACGTGCACGGCCATCTGGTCGCCGTCGAAGTCGGCGTTGAAGGCGGCGCAGACCAGCGGGTGCAGCTGGATCGCCTTGCCCTCGATCAGCACCGGCTCGAACGCCTGGATGCCGAGGCGATGCAGCGTCGGCGCGCGGTTGAGCAGCACCGGATGCTCGCGGATCACCTCATCGAGGATATCCCAGACCTCCGGACGCTCCTTCTCGACCAGCTTCTTGGCCTGCTTCACCGTGGTGGACAGACCCTTGGCGTCGAGCCGCGAGTAGATGAACGGCTTGAACAGCTCGAGCGCCATCTTCTTCGGCAGGCCGCACTGGTGCAGGCGCAGCTCGGGACCGACCACGATCACCGAGCGGCCGGAATAGTCGACGCGCTTGCCGAGCAGGTTCTGACGGAACCGGCCCTGCTTGCCCTTCAGCATGTCGGCGAGCGACTTCAGCGGACGCTTGTTGGCGCCGGTGATGACGCGGCCGCGGCGGCCGTTGTCGAACAGCGCGTCGACGGCCTCCTGCAGCATGCGCTTTTCATTGCGGATGATGATGTCCGGCGCACGCAGTTCCATCAGCCGCTTCAAGCGGTTGTTGCGGTTGATGACGCGGCGATACAGGTCGTTGAGGTCCGAGGTCGCGAACCGGCCGCCGTCGAGCGGCACAAGCGGACGCAGGTCCGGCGGAATCACCGGCACCACCGTCATGATCATCCATTCCGGCTTGTTGCCGGAGACACGGAAGGCCTCGACGATCTTCAGACGCTTGGCGAGCTTCTTGTGCTTGATGTCGGAGTCGGTCTCCGCCATGTCGGCGCGCAGCGTCGCCTCGAGCTTCTCGAGCTCGAGCCCCTTGAGCAGCTCGCGGATCGCCTCGGCGCCGATCATGGCGGTGAAGGAATCCTGGCCGTACTCGTCCTGCGCCTTCAGATACTCGTCTTCCGACAGCAGCTGACGGTCTTTCAGCGCGGTGAGACCCGGCTCGAGCACGACGTAGTATTCGAAGTAGAGGATCCGCTCGAGATCCTTCAGCGTCATGTCGAGCAACAGGCCGATGCGCGAGGGCAGCGACTTCAGGAACCAGATGTGGGCGACAGGCGCCGCCAGCTCGATATGGCCCATGCGCTCGCGCCGGACGCGCGACAGCGTCACCTCGACCGAGCACTTCTCGCAGATGATGCCCTTGTACTTCATCCGCTTGTACTTGCCGCACAGGCACTCGTAGTCCTTGATCGGCCCGAAGATGCGCGCGCAGAACAGGCCGTCACGCTCCGGCTTGAAGGTGCGGTAGTTGATGGTCTCCGGCTTCTTGATCTCGCCGTACGACCAGGACAGAATCTTCTCCGGAGACGCGATCGAAATCCGGATCTGGTCGAAGACCTGCGCCGGCGTCGTCGGATTGAAAAGATTCATAATCTCTTGATTCATGGTCTTCTCCTCGCGTGCCGATCGTCACCGGCAGCAAATTCGAAACTTCTATTCAGCGCGCGCCCCGCCCAACGTCCGAGCGGAGTGCGGAGGCCCGGCGCGTCTCGCGCCGGGCATGATCACAGCGTTACTCGGCCGCTTCCGACGTCGACGCCGGTCCCACCTTGGAATTGTGCAGGTCGACGTTGAGGCCGAGCGAGCGCATTTCCTTGACCAGCACGTTGAACGATTCCGGAATACCGGCCTCGAAGGTGTCGTCGCCGCGCACGATCGCCTCGTACACCTTGGTACGGCCGGCGACGTCGTCCGACTTCACGGTCAGCATCTCCTGCAGCGTGTAAGCGGCGCCGTAGGCTTCCAGCGCCCAGACCTCCATTTCGCCGAAGCGCTGGCCGCCGAACTGCGCCTTGCCGCCCAGCGGCTGCTGGGTGACGAGCGAGTATGGACCGATCGAACGCGCGTGGATCTTGTCGTCCACGAGATGATGCAGCTTGAGCATGTAGATGTAGCCCATCGTCACCTTGCGATCGAACTGGTCGCCGGTACGGCCGTCATAGACGGTCGACTGGCCGGAGGCGTCGAAGCCCGCGAGCTTCAGCATCTCCTCGATGTCGGCTTCCTTGGCGCCGTCGAACACCGGCGTTGCGATCGGCACGCCGTGGCTCAGATTGCGGCCGAGCTCGACCAACTCGTTGTCGTTCAGCGACTTGATGGTCTCGTCTTCGCCGTAGATCTTCTTCAGGGTCTCGCGCAACGGCTTGAGATCCTGCTTGTGATAATAGGCGTCGATGGTCTGGCCGATGCGCTTGCCGAGGCCGGCGCAGGCCCAACCGAGATGCGTCTCAAGGATCTGACCGACGTTCATGCGCGAAGGCACGCCGAGCGGATTGAGCACGATGTCGGCATGCGTTCCGTCCTCGAGGAACGGCATGTCCTCGATCGGCACGATCTTCGACACCACACCCTTGTTGCCGTGACGGCCGGCCATCTTGTCGCCGGGCTGGATCTTGCGCTTCACCGCGACGAAGACCTTGACCATCTTCATCACGCCGGGCGGCAGCTCGTCGCCACGCTGCAGCTTCTCGACCTTGTCGAGGAAGCGCTGCTCGAGGCCCTTCTTCGACTCGTCGTACTGCTTCCGCATGGCCTCGATCTCGGCCATCAGCTTGTCGTTCGGCGAGGCGAACAGCCACCACTGCGACTTCGGATACTCGTCGAGCACCGCGCGGGTGATCTTGGTATCCTTCTTGAAGCCCTTGGGGCCGGCGATGCCCTGGCGGTTCTCCAGCAGCTCGGCGAGGCGGCTGTAGACGTTGCGGTCCAGGATCGCCTGCTCGTCGTCGCGGTCCTTGGCCAGACGCTCGATCTCCTCGCGCTCGATCGCCAGCGCACGCTCGTCCTTGTCGACGCCGTGGCGGTTGAACACGCGGACTTCCACGATGGTGCCCTGCACGCCCGGAGGCACGCGCAGCGAGGTGTCGCGGACGTCGGAGGCCTTCTCGCCGAAGATGGCGCGCAGCAGCTTCTCTTCCGGCGTCATCGGGCTCTCGCCCTTCGGCGTGATCTTGCCGACCAGGATGTCGCCGGCGCGGACTTCCGCACCGATGTAGACGATACCGGCTTCGTCGAGGTTCTTCAGCGCTTCTTCCGAGACGTTCGGAATGTCGCGGGTGATTTCCTCCGGACCGAGCTTGGTATCGCGGGCCATCACCTCGAACTCCTCGATGTGAATCGAGGTGAAGACGTCGTCCTTCACGATCCGCTCGGAGAGCAGGATCGAGTCTTCGAAGTTGTAGCCGTTCCACGGCATGAACGCGACCAGCACGTTGCGGCCGAGCGCGAGCTCGCCGAGATCGGTCGACGGACCGTCGGCGATGATGTCGCCCTTCTTGACGATGTCGCCGACCTTCACCAGCGGACGCTGGTTGATGCAGGTCGACTGGTTCGAGCGCTGGTACTTCATCAGCCGGTAGATATCGACGCCCGACTTGGTCGGATCGAGATCCTCGGTGGCGCGGATCACGACGCGGGTGGCGTCGATCTGGTCGATCACGCCCGAGCGGCGCGCGGCGATCGCCGCGCCCGAGTCACGGGCGACCACGCCTTCCATGCCGGTGCCGACGAACGGCGCTTCGGCGCGAACCAGCGGCACCGCCTGGCGCTGCATGTTCGAGCCCATCAGCGCGCGGTTGGCGTCGTCGTTCTCGAGGAACGGGATCAGCGCCGCGGCGACCGAAACCAGCTGCTTCGGCGACACGTCCATGTAGTCGACCTTGTCCGGCGTCACCGGCAGCACTTCGCCGGCGTGACGGCAGACCACGAGGTCGTCGGTGAAGCGGCCCTTGGCATCGAGCGGCACGTTGGCTTGCGCGACGCGGTAGCGGCCCTCTTCCATCGCCGACAGATAGATCACCTCGTCGGTGACCCGGCCGTCCTTGATCTTGCGATAGGGCGTCTCGACGAAGCCGTACTTGTTGACGCGCGCGAACGTCGCCAGCGAGTTGATCAGGCCGATGTTCGGACCTTCCGGCGTTTCGATCGGGCAGATACGGCCGTAGTGCGTCGGATGCACGTCGCGGACTTCGAAGCCGGCGCGCTCGCGGGTCAGACCGCCCGGGCCAAGCGCCGACAGGCGCCGCTTGTGGGTGATTTCCGACAGCGGGTTGGTCTGGTCCATGAACTGCGACAGCTGCGAGGAACCGAAGAACTCGCGCACCGCGGCAGCCGCGGGCTTGGCGTTGATCAGGTCCTGCGGCATCACGGTGTCGATATCGACGCTCGACATGCGCTCCTTGATCGCGCGCTCCATGCGGAGCAGGCCGATCCGGTACTGGTTCTCCATGAGCTCGCCGACCGAGCGCACCCGGCGGTTGCCGAGGTGGTCGATGTCGTCGATCTCGCCCTTGCCGTCGCGCAGGTCGACCAGCGTCTTGATGACCGCCAGGATGTCTTCCTTGCGCAGCGTGCGATGGGTATCGGGCGCATCGAGCTCGAGGCGCATGTTCATCTTGACGCGGCCGACCGCGGAGAGGTCGTAGCGCTCGGCGTCGAAGAACAGCGACTGGAACATCGCCTGCGCCGAATCCAGCGTCGGCGGCTCGCCCGGACGCATCACGCGGTAGATGTCGAACAGCGCGTCCTCACGCGTCATGTTCTTGTCGGCCGACAGCGTGTTGCGGATGTAGGCGCCGACATTGACGTGGTCGATGTCGAGCAACGGCAGGTCCTTGTAGCCCTGCTCGTTCAGCACCTTGAGCGACTTCTCGGTGATCTCCTCGCCGGCTTCGGCGTAGATCTCACCGGTCTTCGGGTTGACGAGATCCTCGGCGAGATAGTTGCCGACGAGCTCCTCGTCCGACATGCGCAGCGCCTTCAGGCCCTTCTCCTGAAGCTGGCGCGCCTGGCGCACGGTCAGCTTCTTGCCGGCCTCGAGCACCACCTTGCCGGTGTCGGCGTCGATCAGGTCGTTGACGGTCGAATAGCCGCGGAAGCGGTTGGCATCGAACGGCACGCGCCATCCGTCCTTGGTCCGCTTGTACGTGATCTTCTTGTAGAAGGTCGACAGGATCTGCTCGCCGTCGAGACCGAGCGCGTACATCAGCGAGGTCACCGGCAGCTTGCGGCGGCGGTCGATGCGCGCGAACACGATGTCCTTGGCGTCGAACTCGATGTCGAGCCAGGAACCGCGATACGGAATCACGCGCGCGGCAAACAGCAGCTTGCCGGACGAATGGGTCTTGCCCTTGTCGTGGTCGAAGAACACGCCCGGCGAACGGTGCATCTGCGAGACGATGACGCGCTCGGTGCCGTTGACGACGAAGGTGCCGTTCATCGTCATGAGCGGGATGTCGCCCATGTAGACGTCCTGCTCCTTGATGTCCTTCACCGACTTGGCGCCGGTTTCCTCGTCGATATCGAACACGATGAGGCGCAGCGTCACCTTGAGCGGCGCAGCGAAGGTCATGCCGCGCTGGCGGCACTCGTCGACGTCATATTTCGGCTGCTCGAACTCGTAGCGGACGAATTCGAGCATCGAGGTGCCGGAGAAATCCGAGATCGGGAACACTGAACGGAACACCGCCTGCAGGCCCTCGTCGAGCCGACCGCCGGTCGGCTCGTCGACCATCAGGAACTGGTCGTAGGACGCCTTCTGAACCTCGATGAGGTTCGGCATCTCGGCGACTTCCTTGATGTGACCGAAAAACTTGCGTACGCGTTTGCGACCGGTGAATGTCTGCTGCGCCATCGTGGCCTCTCATTTTCGTCGCCTTTGTGGGGCGAACCTTCCGGGAGCGACTGCCATCGGCCCCGGGTTGAATTTCGAATCGTCTCGAAGGAACGAAGCGCAAAGTCAGGAATTAAATCCCCGCCCCGGCCCCGACCACCTCCAAAACGCAAAACAACGCGCGAGGCGCATCACTGCACCCGCTCGTCCAAACGCTCCGCTTTACGGACTGAAAAAGCCCGAAATCTGACTGTCTCCCAACGGCTTCCGCCGAGGACCCTGCCGTCCCCGCCACCTACCGTGTTTTTCCGCTGCCAACCCGATATGGGATGGCAATAAAGGAGATTCGAGGGTTAAGTCCACGGATCCCCACACTTTTTTGTGTCCGGCGCGCCACGCGACAACCTGTCGCACGCCGTTTGCATGGCCCGGGAGCGCCCAGAGGCGCTCCCGGATCGCGCATTACTTGAGGTCGACCTTGGCGCCAGCCTTCTCGAGCTGGGCCTTGATCTTGTCGGCTTCTTCCTTGTTCACGCCTTCCTTGACGGGCTTCGGAGCGCCTTCGACAAGGTCCTTGGCTTCCTTCAGGCCCAGGCCGGTGATGGCGCGGACTTCCTTGATGACTTCGATCTTCTTGTCGCCGGCTGAGGCCAGCACGACGGTGAAGTCGGTCTTCTCTTCAGCCGGAGCAGCGGCAGCGCCACCAGCAGCCGGGCCAGCAACCGCAACGGCGGCAGCGGCGGACACGCCCCACTTTTCTTCGAGGAGCTTGGCGAGTTCGGCCGCTTCGAGCACGGTGAGGCTCGAGAGGTCGTCGACGATTTTCTGCAGATCAGCCATTGTTCAGTTCCTTAAACGTTTGGTTCGAACCAGGTTTGAGATTAGCGAAGGGGTCAGGCCGCTTCGCTCTTTGAGGCATGAGCCTGAATGACGCGCGCGAGCTTGGCCGCGGGCGCGTTGGAGAGCTGAGCGAGCTTGGTCGCGGGTGCCACGAGGAGGCCCACGATCTTGCCGCGCAGTTCGTCGAGCGACGGCAGTGAGGCAAGTGCCTTCACGCTGTCGACATTCAGGACGGTTTTACCCATCGAACCGCCGAGGATGACGAACTTCTCGTTCGCCTTGGCGAATTCGACGGCAACCTTTGGCGCCGCAACCGGATCGTTCGAAGTAGCGATCACGGTCGGCCCCTTCAGCAGGGAGCCGATGGCAGCGACGTCAGTGCCATCAAGAGCAATTTTGGCGAGACGGTTCTTCGAGACCTTCACCGACGCGCCCGCCTGCTTCATCTGCATGCGCAGCTTCTGCATCTGGGCCACGGTGAGGCCGGAATAGTGAGCAACGATCGCAACCGACGTGGTCTTGAAGACCTCGTTAAGTTGTTCGACCGACTCTTTTTTTGCCGCTCGTTCCACAGCAAGCTCTTTCCGGTTGGCGGCCTTCCGCGAAGGCAGGACCGCCGGGTTGCACCCATCGTCCCGCCCTAAACCTGATCCGCAGGGTGCAAGACCCTTCGGACATGCCGGGCAAGACGACATCTAGAAGCCTGCCCTCCCAGAGCCTTGCGGCCATGGGCTGTCGAGGTTCGAACCAAACCAGCCTCCAAGCCGCGAACAGGCCGCGACGTGGAGCGCAAAATCCGGTCTTCACCCGTCTATGCAGGCTGTGCGATTAAGCCGTTGAAAACACAAAGTTCTCGCGGGCGCCTGCAGTCTTGGACAGGATCGAGGCACTT
The DNA here is from genome assembly GCF_042258325.1 of Bradyrhizobium sp. Pha-3. NCBI lineage: Bacteria > Pseudomonadati > Pseudomonadota > Alphaproteobacteria > Hyphomicrobiales > Nitrobacteraceae > Bradyrhizobium > Bradyrhizobium sp. Pha-3. The sequence goes on from NZ_CP170151.1 coordinate 5,482,837, forward strand.
CAGCATGCTGAAGGCCCCTGCTCTCATTCCTCTGGAGGCGACGGGTCTCCTTCCTTTCGAGCATCCTTGCGGGCATGCGGAAAGGAATGATCTCCTATCATCTCAGGTTTTCGGAATGCGAGCACGGACATGCCAGCAAGTGCCAGCACGCCCGGAAGGCGCTATGTAGCCGGTCCTGCCCTGCTTGCCAAGAGCAAATTTCAGACCAGTTCGGCGATCTGCCCGGCCCAGCAAAAAATTTCTTCCCGGACGACGTCACGCCCCAATGCCCTCGCTCGTCTGGGCGCTGGAGGCTCGCATGAAGCGATGGATTGCAGGAATTCTCGCCCTATTCAACCTCGCCAATGGACTGGCGATGCTGTCAGCCGGTTCCATCTGGTGGTCGCTGGTGCCCGGCGCCGCCGATACCGGCCCGTTCAACCCTCATTTGGTCCAGGACGTCGGCATCGCCTTCATCGCGGCCGGGCTCGGCCTGGCGGCGCGAGCCTTCTGGCCGGCCTGGTGGCCGGCAGCGGTCGCGGGCGCGGCGTTCCTGGCCGGCCACGGCGCGCTGCATCTCGTGATGATCGCCGGCGGCCACGACCGCCATGCCGCATCCGATCTGGTGGCGGTCGTCCTGCCCGCGGCGCTCGCCCTCTATTCCGCCCTGCCAAATCAAGGAGACTGACATGCGTAGCTTCATCGCGCGCCGCATGCTGCGCGCCTATTCCAGGCGCTACGGCTACGACAGCACCTATCTCGAGATCATGCTCAAGGAATCGCCCGCCGCGTTCTTCAAATTCGCCGCCGCGATGAAGGCCGCCACCTACCGCGCCGTCGCGCCGGTTGAGGCCTTCTATGCCGCCAAGCTGACCGGCGCCCTGGCGGAAGATTGCGGTCCCTGTGCGCAACTGGTCGTCGACATGGCGATCGGAGCCGGAATGGCGGAGCAGCAGGTCACCGCCGTGCTCCGCCATGACGTTGCCGCCATGACCGCGGACACCGCGCTCGGTTTCCGCTTCGCGGAGGCGATCGTGCAACGCTCGGCCGACGACGATGCCTGCCGCGACGCGGTTCGCGCGCGCTGGGGCGAAAAAGGCGTGATCGACCTCGCTTTGGCCCTACAAATCGGCCGCATCTTCCCCATGATGAAGCTGGCGCTGGGATATGCCAGGGAGTGTCGCCGCGTGACCGTGGCCGGCCATCAGATCGATGTCATCAAGCAGGCGGCCTGAGCGCGACCCGCTGGGTCCGTATCGGGCGCGGCTGACCGGGCTCGCCTACCGCATGCTCGGCAGCCGCGGCGATGCCGACGACGTGGTGCAGGACGCCTGGCTGCGGTTCGCCGCGGCTGACGACGTTCGCAATCCCGAGGCGTTCCTGGTCACGGTGGTGACCCGGCTCTGTCTCGACCGGCTGAAGAGCGCCCGCGCCCAGCGCGAGGTCTATGTCGGCGCCTGGTTGCCCGAGCCGGTGTTCGACGAGGCGCTGTCGGCCGAGGCGGCAACCGAACTCGCCGACGATCTCTCCTTCGCGCTGATGCTGGCGCTCGACGCCCTGACGCCGCTCGAGCGTGCCGCGTTCCTGCTGCACGACGTGTTCGACCGGCCGTTTGCGGAAGTCGCCCGCACGCTCGAGCGCAGCGAGGCGGCCTGCCGGCAGCTCGCCGCGCGCGCCCGCCGATCGGTCCGCGACAACCGCCCTGTTCCCGCCGAGCCGCCCGAAGGCCACGCACGGCTGCTGACGGCATTCTGCAAGGCCGCGGCCAGCGGCGACGTCTCCGCCCTCGCCAACCTGCTGCGAGAGGATGCCATTGCGATCACCGACGGCGGCGGCCGCAAGCTGGCGGCACTGAAGCCGATCAAGGGCGCCGAGAAGATCGTCCGCTTCGTGATCGGCATCGCCGGCAAGAACGCCGGCAGCGAGGTTCGCGTCGAACCGATGATGGTCAATGGCAGCGCGGGCGCGCTGATCTTCCTCGATGGCGAGGTCGACCACACGCTGAGCATGGCGATCGACGGCGAGACGGGCCGGATCGCGGCGATCTACATCGTCCGCAACCCGGACAAGCTGCGCCACGCGCCGCGCCGGAACTGAAGCTCCGGTCAGGACGCCGTCGCCACCGGATAGGTGAGCGGCTTGCCGGCAAAGAACGCGTCGAGATTGGCCAGCACGCAATCCTGCATCGCCACGTGCGATTCCAGCGTGTGGCCGCCGAGATGCGGCGACAGCACCACGTTCGGCAGCGCGCTCAGCGCGTCGGGCGCATGCGGCTCCCTGGCGAACACGTCAAGGCCGGCACCGGCGATGACGCCGTCGGTCAGCGCTGCGACCAGCGCCGTCTCGTCGATGACCGAGCCGCGCGAGATGTTGACGACGAAGCCGTCGCTGCCGAGCCGGCGCAGGATGTCGGCATTGACCGCATGCTCGGTCTCGGCGCCGGCGCGGACAGCCACCATCAGCACGCTGCACCAATCGGCGAGTGCCTCCAGCGTCGGAAAATATTGATAGGGCACGTCGTGCTTCGAGCGGCTGAAATAGCCGACCTCGGTCTCGAAGGCGGCGACGCGGGCGGCGATCTTGCGGCCGATCTCGCCCATGCCGTAGACGCCGACCTTGCGGCCGCGCATGCCGGCCTGCGGCCGCATCATCGGCGACGGCTTTGCACCGGCCCAGTCACCGCTCCGCACATAATTGTCAGCCACCAGCAGCCGCCGCACCGACGCCAGCATCAAGGTGACCGCGGTGTCCGCGACCGACGCCGCATTGGCACCGGGGCTGTGACCGACCGCGATGCCGCGCTTCGCGGCGGCGGCGAGATCGACGCCGTCATAGCCGGTGCCGTAGCAGACGATCGCGCCGAGCTTCGGCAGCATGTCCATGGCCTCGGCGCCGAGCGCGGTGCCGCCCGCGGTGATCATGGCGCGGATCTCTGCGAGTTCGGCCGCCGGGAACGCCTCGTCCACCCGCTTGCCAGCCGCGTTGAGAAGCTCATAGCGCTCGCCGAAGCGGATCAGCTGAGCCTTGGGAAAGCGTGAATAAACCAGGACCTTATCGAGCATTGTTGTTCTTTCTTGCGAGAGGCTTCAGCTGGTTGTTCTGACGCGTTTTCTTCACGCGAACCGATACCCACTTCGCTCGAAAACGCTCCAGCAAAACAAAGGGCGGAACCGGTTGCCCGATCCCGCCCCTCTCTATCTCGTCACGGCCAAAGACCTCAGCCGAGGATCGTGCCCGGCTCGACCTTCACGCCCGGGCCCATGGTGGAGGAAACCGCCACGCGCTGGATGTAGGTACCCTTGGAGCCCGCCGGCTTCGCCTTGGAGACCGCGTCGGCCAGCGCCTTGACGTTCTCGACCAGCTTGTCCTCGGAGAACGAGGCCTTGCCGATGCCGGCCTGCACGATGCCGGCCTTCTCGACGCGGAACTCGACCGAGCCGCCCTTGGCGCCCTTCACGGCGTTGGCGACGTCCATGGTCACGGTGCCGATCTTCGGGTTCGGCATCATGCCGCGCGGACCGAGCACCTTACCGAGGCGGCCGACCAGCGGCATCATGTCGGGAGTGGCGATACAACGATCGAAATCGATCGCGCCGCCCTGCACCTTCTCGACCAGGTCTTCGGCACCGACGACGTCGGCACCGGCGGCCTTGGCTTCCTCAGCCTTGGCGCCACGCGCGAACACGCCGACGCGCAGCGTACGGCCGGTTCCGTTCGGCAGGTTGACGACGCCGCGGACCATCTGGTCGGCGTGGCGCGGGTCGACGCCGAGATTGATCGCGATCTCGATCGTCTCGTCGAACTTCGACTTGGCGCGCTCCTTGACCATCTTGATGGCGTCCGCGAGCGGGTAGAGCTTCTCGCGATCGACGCCCTCGCGGGCCTTCTTCAAACGCTTTCCGATTGACATGGCCCGTTACCCCGCAACTTCCAGACCCATCGAACGGGCAGAGCCCTCGACCATCTTCATGGCCGATTCGATGGTGTCGCAATTCAAGTCCTTCATCTTCTTCTCGGCGATCTCGCGCACCTGCGCCTTGGTCACCTTGCCGGCCTTGTCACGGCCCGGCGCCTTCGATCCGGACTGGATCTTGGCGGCTTGCTTGAGAAAGTAGGACATCGGAGGGGTCTTCATCTCGAAGGTGAAGGACCGGTCCGCATAGATGGTGATGATCACCGGGATCGGGGTGTTCTTCTCTTCCTTCTGGGTCTGCGCGTTGAACGCTTTGCAGAACTCCATGATGTTGAGACCGCGCTGACCAAGCGCGGGGCCGATCGGGGGCGAAGGATTCGCCGCACCGGCCGGGACCTGAAGCTTCAGGTATCCGGTCACTTTCTTTGCCATTTATCACTCCTGTTGTACCGGACAGGGCCGGCGGTTTCAGGTTCCGTGGTTCGGTCGAAGGGGCTGGCAACCACCTCCTCCCTCCCACGGCCTCTCGACTTGACGCGAGGCATATACCCCGCGCCGTCCGATCAGACCACCTTTTCGACCTGACCGAATTCCAGTTCCACGGGGGTCGCGCGGCCGAAGATCGACACCGCGACCTTCACGCGCGAGCGCGCCTCGTCGATTTCTTCCACCACGCCGGAGAACGAGGCGAACGGGCCGTCGGCCACGCGCACGTTCTCGCCGATTTCGAACGACACCGACGCCTTCGGACGCTCCACGCCCTCCTGCACCTGGTGCAGGATCCGCATCGCTTCCGCTTCCGAGATCGGCATCGGCTTGTTTTCCGCGCCGAGGAAGCCGGTCACCTTCGGGGTGTTCTTGATCAGATGGAACGCCTCGTCGGTCAGCTTCATCTTCACCAGCACATAGCCCGGGAAGAACTTGCGCTCGGCGTCGATCTTGCGGCCGCGGCGCACCTCGGTGACCTTCTCGGTCGGCACCAGCACCTGCTCGAACAGCTCTTCCAGCCCGCGCTGCTTGGCCTGCTCGCGGATCGATTCCGCGACCTTCTTCTCGAAATTCGAATAGGCGTGAACGATGTACCAGCGCTTGTCCATCAATTGAGTTCCCATGCTCATCAGTGGATGCCCAGTATCAGGGTGATGAGATAGCGGATGATCTGATCCGCGGCGAAGAAGAAGATCGAGGCCAGCGCCACCATCACGAACACCATGATGGTAGTGATGGTCGTCTCGCGGCGCGTCGGCCAAGTGACCTTGGCGGTCTCCGAGCGCACTTCCTGCAGGAATTTGAACGGGCTGAAAGCCATCGTGAGATCCGCGTCCGTTACCGGACGATTGCAACGTTTCAAGGAATCCGAACAGCCGACCTTGCGGACCCAGCCCTCGTTTGGAAGGTTGAGCCGATAAACGAGCTCGAATGTTCGGGGAATTAGGCCGCGCCGGATATCCGCCATCAAAGCGGGCCGGCTGCGAGTGCCGCGTATCTACTGCGAGACCGGCCAAACGTCAAGGTCGGCGGGGTCGCGCCCGGCGCCCGCCCGGTTCGGGCAGATCGGGTATTGGTCTCTCCAAATCAAGGGCTTAGCAGGCGCCTTGCGACCCCCTGGCTTCCTGGCGAGATCAGGATCGTTCGTCTCGCCTCGTCTAGGCCAAGGTCTAGGCCAAGCCGGGTCTCGGCGGCAGCAGCATCGATACAAGCAGTCCGCTCGGCTCCCGCAGCCTCAACGCGATGCTGCCGCCATGACGCTTGGCAATATCCTGCGCGATCGACAGCCCCAGCCCGAAGCCCCCCTCCTGCCGCGCGCTGTCGGCCTTGAAGAAGGGCTCGAACACCTTGTCGTGCAGCGCCGGCGGGATGCCCGGACCGTCGTCGGCCACCTCGATCTCGATGTGGCCGGCCTCCCTGAGGCGAAGCGTCACCGCGACCCTACTGCCGTGCTTGACCGCATTCTCCACGATATTGGTGACGGCGCGCGACAGCGCGCGGGGCCGACAGGAATAAGGCAGACGCACCGGCCCAGCATAGGATACCGCGTGGCCCATGTCGGCGAAGTCCGAACAGATGGTCTGCAGGAAGCTCGGCAGGTCGATGAACGACGCCGCCTCCGAGCGGGCATCCTCGCGCAGATACTCCAGGGTCTCATTGATCATACGCGTCATCTTGGCGATATCGCCCAGCATCGCCCGGCGCAGGGTGTCGTCGCCGACGCGCTCGGTACGCAGCCTGAGCCGCGTCAGCGGCGTCCGCAGGTCATGACTGATGGCGGCGAGCATGCGGGTGCGGTCGTCGAGCAGCGCTGCGATACGCGTGCGCATGTCGTTCAGCGCGTCGGCGACCTGGGCGATTTCGAGCGGACCGCGCCGCCGCAACACCTCGGGAGCCCGCGGCGAGCGGCCGAACGAGGTCGCGGCACGCGCGACGTCGGCCAGCGGTGCGATCACCCAACGCACCGCATAGACCGACAGCAGCAGCATGGAGATCAGCACGATGATCCCGCCTCCGGCCACCGGGCGGAGCAAAAAGGACCAGAAGCCGCCCTTGACCGCGACGTCGGCCATCAACGCGTGGCCGTCGTCGAGCTTCACGACCACCTGTGACGACGAGCCTGCCGGATGGCGCAGTTCTTCCAGCAACTCAATGCCAGACTCGGCCGCCAGCTGCCGAAACGCTCTTATGGAAAACGGCCGCGTCTCGCCGACGGTCCGAGGCACGAGTTCGCTCAACGCGACGCGCCTGACGTCGAGACCGCCGCGCCTGGCTGCCGCCAGCAGTTCATCGGCGTCGGCTGGCGTCTTCGTGGAACGCAGAAGCTGCGTGAGCTCCGCGACCCGCCCGGCCAGAAACTTCTGCGTGTCGTTGACTGAGGGAGAATCAAACAGAAAGATCACGGTCGCCGCTGCGAGCGTGATGCCGATCAATTCCGAGAGCGCGACGAGGCTCATGAGTTGCGCGGCGACGCTGCGCGGCATCAGCCGCTGCGCCCATCGCATCAGATCTGCTCGACCGCAGGCGTGAACACGTAGCCGCCGAGCCGCACCGTCTTGATCATCGAGCGGTCCCTCGGATCCGGCTCGATCTTCTGCCTGATGCGGCTGATATGCACATCGACGCTGCGCTCGACCGATGCGATCAGGCCGCCGAAGGCCTGCTCGATCAGCTGCTCGCGCGACAGCACCTGCCCCGGATTGCGGCAGAACGCCAGCAGCAGATCGAACTCGGCACCGGTCAGCGTGATCCGGACGCCGGCGGGGTCATGCAGCTCGCGGGTGGTGGGGTTGATGCGCCATCCGGCGAAGGTCAAGGGGCGCGGCCGGGAGCGCGACGAGGCGCCGCTCTCGACCCTGCGCAGCAGTGCCCGAATACGGGCGACCAGTTCGCGCGAATTGAACGGCTTGGTGACGTAGTCGTCGGCACCGAGCTCGAGGCCGAGGATTCGGTCGATGTCCTCACCGCGCGCGGTGACCATGATGATCGGAATCGAAGACGACATGCGCAGGCGCCGGCAGATGCTCAGCCCATCCTCGCCCGGCAGCATCACGTCGAGTACGACGAGATCAAAACTCTCGCGCTTGAGCAGCGCATCCATCTCCACGGCCGAGCCGACCAGCACCGGTCTGAAGCCGTTGTCCTCAAGCACCTCGGCCAGCATGCGCGCGATATCGGCATCGTCCTCGACGCAGAGGATGCGTGCGTTGGTGACGGGGAAAGCCACGAGGTCATATTCCAGGATTTGCATCACGGCATTTTAGAGGCCTCGGCCCCAAATGCGCAGCGCGCAAATATAGCGTTTTGTTAAGCCTGCACGGCCAAATGTGGCTCAAATAGGTCGCGCGGTTTCGCGAGCTACATCTGACTTAATATCTCTTAATCCCGACCCGGGCGGCCCTGCTCTATCGTGACGTTCGATCGTTCGTGGGGTGAGCGGTCGTTCGAGGGGTCCATGAGAGTCGAATTTCTGCCGGACGCTGCGGCTGATGCGCGGAGCACGGGCCGGGCGTGGCGCAACGGTCAGCCCAATCGCTCATCCCTGCTTGCCGGCGCTGCGGTTGCGATGGTGTTGTTGTCGGGCTGTGCCAGCGCACCGATGACGCGGGGCGGATCACTGGCATCCTACGACAATCTCACGCCGTCCGACGGCGTGCTTGCGAAATCGCTGGTTCGCGTCAACAAGGACGAGGTCCTCGCTGCGAAGACAGTGCGGATCGTACCGACGACCTTCGCGCAGGCGGCGTCGCCGACGCTGTCCCAGGAGCAAAGACACCTGGTGGCCAACGCGATCGATCGTTCGCTGTGCGTCGGCCTGAGCGAGCGGCTTCAGGTCGTCGGTCCCGATCAGCCTGCGGATCTGTCCGTGCACGCGCTTGTCACCCAGGCGGCCCCCACCGACGAGGCCGCAGCAGGCACTTCCAAGGTGGTCAGCTTCCTGCCGAGCGCGCTCGGCGCGGGCGTGCCGGTGCCGGTGCCGCGGTTGCCGGTCGGGCTCGGCAGCCTGACCGTCGAAGCCGAGGTGCGCGATCAGGCCAGCCGCCAGCAGGCGGCGATGATCTGGGCCCGCGGGGCGAATTCGTTCACCAACTCGCCGATGGTCTCGAGCGCCGGTGACGCCTACGATCTCGCCCCTTCCTTCAGCGACGATTTCAGCAAGCTCGTCGTCACCGGCGCGACGCCATTCGGAAAGGCGCCGGAGCTGCCATCGTTCGACAAGATTGGCGCAACGCTCGGCGGCAAGCCGAAATACGCGGCCTGCGAGGCGTTCGGCCGCAGTCCCGGCCTGGTCGGAATGGCCGCCGGCAAGCTCGGCTTGCCGCCGGAATGGTCGGACAAGGCGCCGGCGACAGCTGGCCAATAGACAGCCTAGCCGGCGAAGCTCTTCTGCACCGCCTGGTCGAGCGTGGCGCCGCCGACATAGCGCTGGCGCAGCTCGCGCTTGAGCAGCTTGCCGCTCGGATTCTTCGGCAAGGCATCCACGAAGATGACCTGCTTCGGCACCTTGAAATGGGCCATCGACGCCGCGCAATGCTTGATGACGGCGTCGGCATCGAGGCTCTCACCGACCTTGACCACGACGATCGCGGTCACCGCCTCGATCCAGCGCGGATCGGGCAGCCCGACCACCGCGACCTCCGACACCGCCGGCAGCCGGTAGATCATCTCCTCGACCTCGCGGCTCGCGACATTCTCGCCGCCGCTCTTGATCATGTCCTTCACGCGATCGACGACGCTGATGTAACCGTCGGCATCGACGGTCGCGAGGTCGCCGGAATGAAACCAGCCGCCGGCGAACGCCGCCGCGGTCTTGACCGGATCATTGTAGTAGCCGGACAACAGATGCGGCGAGCGGTGCACGATCTCGCCGACCTCCCCGACCTTGACGTCGGTCATGTCCGGCCTGACCACCCGCGTCTCGACATTGATCGCGGGCTTGCCGGCCGAGCCGGCCTTCGGCAGCTGGTCCTCCGGCGAAAGCACGGTCGCGAGCGGCGCGATCTCGGTCTGGCCGTAGAAATTCCAGAACTTCACCTCGGGCAGCCGGCGCTGCAACTCGAGCAGCACCTCGACCGGCATGATCGAGGCGCCGTAATAGCCCTTGCGCAGGGTCGACAGGTCGGTGCGGTCGAACGCGCCCGAGCGCAGCATCGCGATCCAGATCGTCGGTGGCGCGAAGAACGAATTGATCTTGTGGGCCGCGATCAGCGCCAGGACATTGTCGGGCACCGGCTTGCCGGTGATGAGGCTGGTGGCGCCGAGATAGATCGCGGGCCCCAGGAAGACGTCGAGCTGCGCGCAGTGATAGAGCGGCAGCGCGTGCAGCACCGTGTCGTCGGTCGCCATGCCGCCGTCGATGATGCAGCTGACATACTGCCACATGACGGCTTCATGGGTGAGGATTGCGCCCTTAGGCAGCGACTCCGTGCCGCTGGTGTAGATGATCTGCGCGGGATCGCGGCTGTCGACCGAGACCTCCGGCGCCGACGCGTCGCTGTGCAACAGGCTGTCGAATGTCGTGATGCCGTCGGGCGCGGTGGCCGGATCCTCGCCGGGCAGCCAGATCAAGGTCTCGACCGCCGAGCCCTTGGCGGCCGCAGCGTGCGCCGTCTCCACGAAATCGGGGCCGACCGCGAGCAGCTTGGCGCCGGAATTGGCGAGGATGAAATTGATCTCGTCCGGATTGAGCATGAAGTTGATCGGCACCAGGATGGCGCCGATCCGCGCCACCGCAAAGCGCAGCGCGGCGAAGCCGTGCGAGTTGCGCGACAGCACCGCGACGCGATCGCCCTTCGCAACGCCAAGCGCGAGCAAGCCGCGGCCGAGCCGGTTACAGATCGCGTCCATCTCCGCAAAGCTCCAGCTCACCTTGCCGCAGATCAGCGCGGTCTTGCCGGGGTAGCGCTTCGCCGACCGGCGCAACAGATCGCCGATGCTGTGCTCGCGGGCGCGCTGGATGGTTGCTGCGATGTCTCCGCTCATTAAGTCCCTCCCGAATGTGCTTGTTGTCGTTGTTTTCGTCTTGTCTTGGCCGCGCCGTCCCTATTGCCGCGCGGCGTAAGCGTGTTCCATGTAGGTGTGCTCGACCGAGCGATCGAGCGAGGCTATCTTCTCAAAGCCGCGCCGCCAGTCCTGCAAATGCCGCCGCGTCCACAGCACGCCGGCCTCCTTGTCGCGCCGCTTGATCGCGTCGAGCAGATGATGGTGCGCCTCGACCAGCCGCGCGCCGCCCTCCGGCACGCCGCCCACGATCATTTCGGTGGTCGGAAAGAACAGTTGCGCGGCGGGCTCGCGCGCCAGCTGCAGCACGCGGTTCTGCGAGGCCTTGGCCATTAGCACATGGAATTCCGCATCGAGCTCGGCAAGCGCAGCGGGATTGCCGACGACAGCCGCGCTGCGCTCGAGATTACCGGCAAGCTCGGCGATGTTCTCCTCGGTGGCGCGCTCTACCGCGCCCTCGACGCTTGCGACCTCCAGCGTCATCGAGGTCTCGAACAGTTCGCGGAACGTCACCTCGTGCAGGATCAGCGCACGGGACAGTCGCGTCGCGAGCTTGTTGTAGCGCGGCAGGCAGGCCTGTAACCGGCGGCTGGAATCGCGGCGAATCAGCCCGCCCTCCTCGAGCACGCGAATGCCTTCGCGTACCGTCGAGCGGTTGACGCCGAACTGCGCCACCAGCTGCTGCTCGGTGCCGATCGGCTCGCCCGGCTTGATCCGGCCGTTGATGATCTCGCGTTCGATCGCGTCGGCGACCTTCTGATAGGCCGGCGCGACATCGATACGCCGGAACAGCGGCGTGGTGGGCATCTTCAGCTCCCCCGGATCTCGATTGTCGTTTGTCGGACAAAGGATAGGCGAAGGCCCTTGAGGCGTCAAATGAGCAGTATCTGGCCTGATTGTCGCACCCAGGGAGCTGGAATTGACACCGGAACCGAGCAAATTTAGCTTTGTCGGACAAACTGATAAGAACACCTCGGGGAGGCACACCATCATGAAATCCATCGTCACGAGTCTGTCCGCCGCCGGCCTGATCGCGGCTGTGCTGGCAGGGCCGGCGCTCGCGCAGCAGGCGTCGCTCAAGATCGGCGTGCTCACGGATTTCCAGTCGGTCTATTCGGACATCGGCGGCGCCGGCAATGTCGAGGCCACCAAGATGGCGATCGAGGAGTTCGGCGGGTCGATGTTCGGCAAGCCGATCGAGCTCGTCACCGCCGACGCCCTCAACAAGGCCGACGTCGCCGCCACCATCACCCGCAAATGGTACGAGGCCGAGAATGTCGACATGATCATCGACATGCCGACCTCGGCGACCGCGCTCGCCGGCATGGAGATGTCGAAGCAGTTCGAGAAGATCATGATCGTGACGGATGCGGCGAGCTCCGACATCACCGGCAAGTCCTGCTCGCCCTACACGCTGCACTGGACCTACGACACCTACGCCAACGCCCACACCGTCGGCAGCGCGATCGTGAAGAACGGCGGCGATACCTGGTTCTTCATCACCGCCGACTATCTGTTCGGCCATTCGATCGAGCGCGACACCGGCGACGTGGTCCGCGCCGCCGGCGGCAAGGTGCTCGGCAGCGCGCGACATCCGCTCAACACGCCGGACTTCTCGTCCTTCCTGCTGCAGGCCCAGGCCTCGAAGGCCAAGATCATCGGCATGGCCAATGGCGGCGCCGACACCATCAACACCATCAAGCAGGCCTCCGAATTCGGCATCGTCGCGGGCGGGCAGAACCTCGCCGGCATCGTGATGTTCATCTCTGACATCCACAGCCTCGGGCTGAAGCTCGCGCAGGGCCTGATCATCACCGAGGCCTACTACTGGGATCTCAACGACCGCACCCGCGCCTTCGGCAAGCGCTTCTTCGAGCGCATGAAGCGGATGCCGACGATGAACCAGGCCGCGACCTACAGCGCCACCCTGCACTACCTCAACGCGGTAAAGGCCGCCGGCACCAAGGAGACCAAGCAGGTTTTGGCCAAGATGCGCGCGACCCCGGTCCGCGACGCCTTCACCGACGACGGCGTGGTCCGCGAGGACGGCCGCATGGTGCACTCGATGTTCCTGTTCGAGGTCAAGAAGCCCGAGGAATCGAAGGCGCCGTGGGATTACTACAAGGTGCTCGCCGAAGTCCCCGGCGACCAGGCGTTCCGGCCGCTCAAGGACGGCGGCTGCCCGCTCATCAAGTAGCCAAACATGATCATGGCCGGGGTCCGGGACCTCGGCCAACATCTTCAAATGATTGGGTAAAAGCTGGCAGGAGTGGCAGGGCTCGAACCTGCGACCCCCGGTTTTGGAGACCGGTGCTCTACCAATTGAGCTACACTCCTGCAGGGAACCAGCGTCGCCGCCGGTTCGCGCCGTTTCAAGCACAGGGCATGGCCGGTTTGCAAGGGCGAAGCGGTGAAGCTTCTGTTCATTGCAAAACTTCTGCGCCAGACTTCGGCGATCACCCCACGTCGGCACCTCGCCGCAAGAATCAAGAACCAGGGAGAGACCATGAACGCTCAAACCGCCACCAAGCACGCCGCCAGCTCGACCACCCCGTCCCTCCCCCTCGCCAAGCCCGAATCGATCGGGCTGTCGAGCGCGCGGCTGCAGGCGATGTCCGACACCTTCCGCCGCGAGGTCGACAAGGGAACCGTGCCCGGCGTGACGGTGCTGGTGGCGCGGCGCGGCCAGATCGGCTGGTTCGACGCGATCGGCCGGCAAAGCCCGACTGCCTCGGCGCCAATGACCCATGACACGATCTTCCGCATCTTCTCGATGACCAAGCCGATCGTCTCGGTCGGCATCATGCAGCTGCTGGAGGACGGCCACTTCCTGCTCAACGACCCCGTTGCGAAATTCATCCCCGAATTCGCCGAGACCAAGGTCGGCGTCGAGAACAACGGCAAGCTCGAGTTGGTCGCGGCGAAGCGGCAGATGACGATCCAGGACCTGCTCCGCCACACCTCCGGTCTGACCTACGACCACACCGGCAACGGCCCGGTGCAGCAGCTCTACCAGCAGTCGCGGCTGCGCAGCCGCAAGATTACCAATGCCGAGCACGCCACCATGCTCGCCGGCATGCCGCTGGTCTGCCAGCCCGGCGCCGAATGGAACTACAGCCGCTCCACCGACATCCTCGGCCGCATCATCGAGGTCGTCAGCGGCAAGACGCTCGGCGCGTACCTCACTGAGCGCATCCTCTCGCCGCTGCAGATGACCGAGACCGCCTTCCACACCGGGGAAGCCAATGCCGGCCGCCTCGCCGAGGCGTTTGCCAACGATCCCTGGACCAACGAGAAGGTGCAGCTGTTCAACATGCTGGAGAAGCCGGCGATGGAATCCGGCGGCGGCGGACTGGTCTCGACCACGATGGACTATGCCCGCTTCGCGCAGATGCTGCTGGGTGGCGGCTCGCTCGACGGCACCAGGATCATCGGCCGCAAGACGCTCGAATTCATGGCCTCCGATCACCTCGGCGCCGGCGTCACGATCCAGGGCACGCTGGTGTCGCCCGGCCACAGTTTCGGCCTCGGCTTCGCCGTGCGCATGCAGCAGGGCATCGCGCCGTTCTCCGGCTCGGTCGGCCAGTATTTCTGGAGCGGCATGGCCGGCACGTTCTTCTGGATCGATCCGAGCGAAGACCTGATCGCGGTCTTCATGATGCAGGGCCCGGGCCAGCGCGAATATACCCGCTCGCTGGTGCGCAATGGGGTGTACGCCGCGGTGGAGTGATTGGGACACTCCTCGCTCCGCATCCAAGGCTGTCATCGCCCGGCTTGTCCGGGCGATCCAGTACGCCGCGGCCTCTCGGCTCAAGCACTGCCGTCTCTGGAATACTGGATCACCCGCTTTCGCGGGTGATGACGAGTTAAGTGTGTGGCGCGCTTTGCGCGCCAGTAACGCGCGTCAGCTGATCGTCGCGCCGCCGTCGATCACGATGGTCTGGCCGGTCATGAAGTCGCCGGCGCGCGAGCCCATCATCACGGCGGCGCCCGCGATCTCGTCCGGCACGCCGATCCGCAGCAGCGGCGAGCGCGCGGTCGAGGCCTTCAGATTGTCCGGATTGTCCCACAGCGCCTTCGCGAAGTCGGTCTTGATCAGGCCCGGCGCGATGCAGTTCACACGGATATTGTGCTTGCCGTATTCGCAGGCGAGGTTGCGCGCGAGCTGCATGTCGGCAGCCTTGGAGATCGCGTAGGCGCCGAGGATGGTCGAGCCCTTCAGGCCGCCGATCGAGGACACGATGATGATCGAGCCGTCCTTGCGCTCGATCATCTGCGGCACCACCATCGAGATCAGCCAGTTGTTGGCGACGATGTTGTTGTCGAGGATCTTGCGGAACTGATCGTCGGAGATGCCGGCGAGCGGACCGTAATAAGGATTGGACGCCGCGTTGCAGACCAGCACGTCGATCTTGCCGAAGGCGCGGTTGCTCTCGTCGACGAGGTTCTGCAGGTTTTCCTTCGACGAGATGTTGGCCGCGATCGCAACCGCGGTGCTCTTGCCGTAGCTGTCGTTGATCTCCTTCGCCACCTGCTCGCAGACGTCGGCCTTGCGCGAGGAGATCACGACCTTGGCGCCGTGCTCGGCCATGCGCTCGGCGATCGCGCGTCCGATGCCGCGCGTCGAGCCGGTGATGACGGCGACTTTTCCCTTCATGTCGAACAAGGTCATGTTTCTCTCCCTGATGTTGCGGTGTTCGAATTCTGCGTTGAGCTTAAGCAGCGTCGTGGCGTTGCGATAGCAGCAATCACGCAAGCTTGCTCGCGGGCCTGACTTCAGGCCCGGACGGCTGATGCATCGCGGCGTGGCGCGGATCGGCAATCCACGGCTGCTGGTTCACCATCGGCAGCCGCCAGGTCGGCAGGCCGGCGCTTGCGATATGATCGAGCCGCGTCACCGAGACATTATCGATATCGAACGACAGCCCCCTGTCCGGCTGGCCGCCGAGCGCCAGCCCGACCGCGGCCTTGATCACGCCGCCATGGCCGACGGCGATGATATTCCTGCCCGCTTCCGCGGCGGTGATCCGCACAATGGTGCGGCAGACGCGGGTATAGAGATCCATGTAGCTCTCGCCGCCGGGCGCAGGCTCGTTGACGTCGGCGAACCAGGCCGTGCCCGGCGGACGGCTGGCGAGAAACGCGGCGCGGTTCATGCCCTGCCATTGGCCGAGATGCTGCTCGGCGAAGTCGCGTTCCTGCGTCATGTTTTCCGGCTTTGGAAACCCGGCAGCCCAGATCGCGTCGGCGGTCTTGTGCGTGCGTTTCAAATTGCTCGAATACCAGACCGCATCGCGCGGCAGCATCTTGGCGACCGCCTCGAACACTTCGGTGTCGCCGGTGTCGCAGTCGATATCCTCTTGTCCGTAGATGTTGCCGCCGTCGCTGCGCACCGGCGCGTGGCGAACCCACCACCACCGCGTCACCGTCACGTCAGGCTTGTCTGGATTGGACATCGGATGAGCCCTTCAATAGTGTCCCGTCTCGCTGTACGTCACGCCGCACATCGCCTCAAGTGCTTCGGACGTTTGAAATTTTGTTTGAATTCCGTCGCGCGGCAGACGCGTCGGGGATCATGTGAACAGGGAGAAAATCATGGGCCGCCTCGAAGGCAAATCCGTCATCATCACCGGCGCTGGCAGCGGCATCGGCCGCGCCGCCTCGCTGCTGTTCACCAGGGAAGGCGCCAAGCTGATCGCGGTCGATCGCACCGAGGGCGTGAACGAGACCGCCAAGCTGGTGTGCGACGCCGGCGGCACCGTTGAAGCCGTCACCGCCGATGCCGGCTCGGAGAGCGACGTGAAGGCCTTCATCGAGAAGGCGGTTTCGAAGTACGGCAAGCTCGATGCGATCTGGGCCAATGCCGGCGTCAGCGGCGGTCTCGTCCCGCTCGCCGACCAGACCGTCGAACATTGGCAGGAAGTGCTGCGCGTCAATCTGATCGGCCCGTTCCTCGCGATCAAGCATTCGATCCCGCATATGACGAAGCAAGGTTCCGGTTCGATCGTCTGCACCGCGTCCGTCGCGGGCCTGAAGTCGGGTGCCAGCGGACATCCCTATGGTGCCAGCAAGGCCGGCGTCATTAGCCTGGTGCAGACCACTGCCTACTCGCTCTCCGGCACCGGCGTGCGCATCAATGCGGTGTGTCCGGGCCTGATCGAAACCGGCATGACCAAGCCGGTGTTCGATCGCGCCAAGGAGCGCGGCACCCAGGACAAGATCGGCCAGCTCAATCCGCTCAAGCGCGCCGGCCAGCCGCACGAACTCGCCGCGATGGGATTGTTCCTGGCGAGCGATGAAGCGTCCTACGTCAACGGCCAGGCCATCCCGGTCGACGGCGGCCTCACCGCGTCGATGCCGTATACGGGCAAGCCGATCTAGCGAGGGCGCTCTCCGTTCGCTGGGCCTGCCAGTCCGTGTGACGCGACAACGGCGCCACATATACAACTGTCGTCCCTGCGAAAGCAGGGACCCATACGCCGCGGCGCGTGTTGAGTACGGGACTCGTCGTCGCAGCATCGTTCAACAATCAGCATTTGTGGTTATGGGTCCCTGCCTTCGCAGGGACGACACCGAATATGTGGATGGGAGAGCGCAGCGAAACCCACCATGCTTCCGCGCCGATCAAAGTCGATCGGGTTCGCTGCGCTCTACCCAACCTTGCGCTGACTCATGGCCAGTGCCGCGCAATAACCGCCGGCAACGGTCCGAATATTGCTTGGCCTCGGCAGGCCAACCAGCTGTTATACTTCGCTGGCAGGATCGCCCGCACGCTCGTCATTCCTCGCACAATCCCTCGCAAACGAACAGGCAATGCAAAATCAACGTCCCGACCGCATCCGCAAGCTATTGGCCGACCTCGTCGGCTTCGACACCGTCAGCGACCGCAGCAATCTGCCTCTGATCGACTACATCGAGCGTTACCTCGCCTCGCTTGGCCTCACGGGGCAACGCATCGTCGATGAGATCGGACAGAAGTCCTCGTTGTGGGTCACGGTCGGCCCCGAGGACAAGGCCGGGCTGGTGCTGTCGGGGCATACCGACGTCGTGCCGGTTGTGGGACAGGATTGGAGCCACAACCCGTTCGAGCTCGTCGAGCGCAATGGCCGGCTCTACGGCCGCGGCACCACCGACATGAAAGGCTTTGTCGCCGTCTGCCTCGCGATGGTTCCCGAGATGCTCGCGGCCGATCTGAAGACGCCGATCAATCTTGCCATCTCCTATGACGAGGAGATCGGTTGCGTCGGCGTGCGGCCGATGCTGCGCGAGGTCGCGCGCAGGCCGATCAAGCCGCTCGGCTGTTTCGTCGGCGAGCCGACCCAGATGCAGGTGATCATCGGGCACAAGGGCAAGCACGGCGTGCGCGCCACGTTCCGCGGGCTCGCCCGCCACTCCTCGATCGCGCCCGACGGCGTCAACGCCATCGAATATGCCGCCGACCTCATCACCGAAATCCGCCGCCGCGCCGCGTTGCTGGCCGCGGATGCCGAACAAGGCAGCCTCTACGATGTCCCGCACTCGACCCTGCTCACCAGCATCGTGCATGGCGGCGTCGCGCTGAATATCGTGCCCGACAGTTGCGTGGTGGAATTCGAATGCCGCGGCATCGGCATCACCGAGTCGAGAGAAGTGACCGATGCGATCATCGCCTGGGCGAAGGCCGAGATCGAGCCGGCGATGCGCAAGCGGCACCCCGACTGCGGCATCGACTTCGAGGAAATCCTCGACTACCCCGCGCTCGACACCGCCGCCGACGCTGCGATCGTCACGCTCGCCAAGCAATTTGCCGGCCGCAACGACCACGCCAAGGTCGCCTTCGGCACCGAGGCCAGCCTGTTCGTCAGCATGGCGGATGTGCCCTCCGTCGTGGTTGGCCCCGGCTCGATCGCACAGGCGCATACGCCGGATGAGTTCGTCGAGATGTCGCAGCTCGAGGCCTGCGGCGCATTCGTCGCGCGGCTGATCGCACATTGCGCGAAGTGATTTGCAAATGACTGCGTAGGATGGGTAGAGCGAAGCGAAACCCATCACCTCGTATCCGCGGCGCCATGATGGGTATCGCTGCGCTCCACCCATCCTACGGATCACGGATGCCTCACAAACCGTCCGGCGGCAATCCCGGTCCGGTCGCGGCGGGGCGGAGCTTGTCGCGCTTGCGCTCGCGATAGAAGGCATAGAGGCCGGAGGCGACGATAATCGCAGCGCCTGCGAGCATTGGACCGTCGGGCTTGTGGCCGAAGGCGAGATAGCCTGTCAGCATCGCCCATGGCAGCGCGGTGTAGCGGAACGGCGCCACCGCCGAGATATCGCCTGTGCGCAGCGACACGATGATGCACTGGTAACCGATCAGGATCAGCACCGCGGCGAATGTGAGCAGGCCGAGCGCATTGCCGGACGGCGGCCGCCAGCCGCCGAGCGGGACAAGGACGACAGCACCCGCCGTCGTCACGGTCACGGTGGTGAGCAGCGTGATGAACACGGTCGGCAAGTGCTTCGGGATGCGGCGGGTGGCGAGATCGCGTACCGCGCAGAAGCCGACCGACGCCAGCGCCAGCAGCGCAGCCTGGCTAAAGCCTTCCGCACCGGGCCGAACGATGACCAGCACGCCGATGAAGCCGGCGGCGATCGCCAGCCATCGCCGCCAGCCGACCGGCTCGCCGAACACCAGCGCCGCGCCGAGCGTGATGACCAGCGGCAGCGCCTGGAAGATCGCCGAGGCGTTGGCGAGCGGGATCTGCGAGATCGCCGAGAGATAGGTCAGCGTGCCGCCGATCTCGCCAAGGACGCGCAACCCGACCGGCCAGATCAGCAACGCGCCAAAACTGCGCAACGCGTCGCGGTACCAGGCGAGCGCCGCCACCAGCACCATCGCGACCAGGCCGCGGTTGAGCAGGATCTCCCCGATGTTGAGCTCCACCGACACCGCCTTGGTGATGGTGTCGTTGACCGTGAAGCTGGCCATGGCCGCAGCCATGAACAGGCTGCCGCGAAGGTTAGAGGAAAGGGTCAAAATGAAGATGTCCGATCAGGACCAGGGCGGGCGTTGACCGGACTGACTTGCCAAAGCGGCAGCGCGAACTCAAGTCACAGATGGCTACAATGCGGAAACATGCCGCACCTGCAGCGGCGGCGCGAACTCCGAAAGATCGCTCCGGCCTTGTGCTCCCTCGCCCCGCTCTTGCGGGGTCGAGACGAGCGCAGCTCGCTCTTAGAGGGTTGGGGTGAGGGGCCATCTCGGCAACCCCGGTGACAGATGAACTCGCGGAGAGTCCCCCTCACCCGGATCGCATTTCGCTTCGCTGCATGCGTTCCGACCTCTCCCCGCAGGCGGGGCGAGGTGAACGCAAAGCGGCGCGAACCCTATGGGATCGCGCCGCGTTCCTGGATCAGGTTGCGCCGGCCTTCTGCGCGTATTCCCATGACGCCTGCGACAGCGGCACGGTGCGCTTGGCCGACTCGAGGGCCTTGGCATTCGACGCGGTGCCGTCGCGGACCCGCCCCGCGATCCCCTGCGTGATTCCCGCTAGGCGGAACAGATTGTAGGAGAAATACCAGTTCAGATCCGGCACCGGGATGCCGGTCACTTCGCAGTAAATCTGCGCCGCCTCATCCTGGCTCGGAATGTTCAATGCCTTGAGGTCGGCATTGACGAGGCCCGGCATGGTCCACTGCATCAGCAGATAGGTGAAGTCGGCCATGGGATCGCCGAGCGTCGACAATTCCCAGTCGAGCACCGCCTGCACCCGCGGCTCGGTGGCGTGGAAGATCATGTTGTCAAGGCGATAGTCGCCATGCACGATCGAGACGCGCTTCTGCTCCGGAACGGTTTTCGGCAGCCACTCGGCGAGCTTCTCGAATTCGGGAATGTGCTGCGTTTCGGAGGCGCGGTACTGCTTGGTCCAGCGATCGACCTGTCGCGCAAAATAATTGCCGGGCTTGCCGAAATCGCCGAGGCCGATCGCCTCGGGATTGAACAGATGAAGCTTGGCCAGCGTCTCGATCTTGCTGGCGAAGATCTTCCGGCGCGCGTCGGGCTCCTGGGTCGGCAGCGTCGGATCCCAGAACACCCGCCCCTCTTCCATCGACATGATGTAGAAGGCCGAGCCGATCACCGCGTCGTCGGTGCACAGCGCGTAGGCTTTCGCGACCGGGAAATTCTGCTTGCCGAGCGCCGCGATCACGCGGAACTCGCGATCGACCGCATGCGCCGACGGCAACAATTTACCGAACGGCTTGCGCCGCATCACGTAGTTGCGGCCGGGGGTCTCAAGCTTGTAGGTCGGGTTGGACTGGCCACCCTTGAACTGCAGGACCGTAAGAGGGCCCTGATAACCCTCGACGTGTTCCCTCATCCAGGCGTCGAGATTGGCCTCGTTGATACGATGGCGCTCCTCGACTTCCCTTGTGCCGGAAAATTCTTCGTCTTTCCTGACGCCGTCCGCCACGATGACGCTCCCTCAACTCGATTTTTCAAGGAGCACGTCGGGGCGCTCCCTCAATCAGGCTGGCACGCCAGCCTGATCTCTCTTTTTCATTCTGAGCACGTTGTGCGCGCGAACGCCATGCGTTCCGCATCATGCTCAGTGCGACGTGTTTGCATACTTCCGAAGTTCAAGTCTGGCAATGGCGCGATTGTGCACCTCGTCCGGACCGTCGGCGAGACGGAGCGTGCGGATGTGGGCATAGGCGCGGGCGAGGCCTGCGTCGTCGGAGACGCCGCCGCCGCCATAGGCCTGGATCGCCTGGTCGATGATCTTCAGCGCCATGTTGGGAGCCGCGACCTTGATCATCGCGATCTCGGCCTGCGCGGTCTTGTTGCCGACCTTGTCCATCATGTCGGCGGCCTTGAGGCACAGCAGACGGTTCATCTCGATGTCGGTGCGGGCGTCGCCGATGCGCTGCTCCCAGACCGAATGCTCGATGATCTTCTTGCCGAACGCGGTGCGCGAGGCGAGCCGCTTCACCATCTTCTCCAGCGCCTCCTCGGCCTGGCCGATGGTGCGCATGCAGTGATGGATGCGGCCCGGACCGAGACGGCCCTGCGCGATCTCGAAGCCGCGGCCTTCGCCGAGCAGGATGTTTTCCTTCGGCACGCGCACGTTCTCGAGCAGCACCTGGGCGTGGCCGTGCGGCGCATCGTCGAAGCCGAACACCGGCAGCATCTTCTCGACCTTGATGCCGGGAGTGTCGAGCGGCACCAGGATCTGCGACTGCTGCTGATGCTTGGCGGCGTTGAAGTCGGTCTTGCCCATCAGGATCGCGATCTTGCAGCGGGGATCGCCGACGCCCGACGACCACCATTTGCGGCCGTTGATGACGTAGTGATCGCCGTCCTTCTCGATGCGGGTCTCGATGTTGGTGGCGTCGGAGGAAGCGACCGCCGGCTCGGTCATCAGGAAGGCGGAGCGGATCTCGCCGTCCATCAGCGGGCGCAGCCATTTGCGCTTCTGCTCCTTGGTGCCGTAGCGGATGAACACTTCCATGTTGCCGGTATCGGGGGCGGAGCAGTTGAACACTTCGGACGCCCAGGAGATGCGACCCATCTCTTCCGACAGCAGCGCGTATTCGAGATTGGTCAATCCCGCGCCATGGAATTCATCGTCCTCATGCGAGGACGGCGGCATGAACATGTTCCAGAGGCCTTCGGCCTTCGCCTTCTTCTTCAGATCCTCGAGGATCGGGATCACCTTCCAGCGCGGCCCTTCGGCGTCCTGCTTGTCGTAGATCGGCACGGCGGGGCGAACATGCGTTTTCATGAAAGCCTGAACGCGCTCGAGCCATTCCTTCTGCTTGGGCGACATCGTGAAATCCATGGGACGCTCCTCGTTTCCTAGACTTGGGCCGCTGACCTGGGCGGATGACCTGGGCCGTAGCCATTTGTCGACATTGTTGTCCCCGCCTCCGCGGCTCGCAAGGGCGTTCGCGGAAGGGCGGCGGCGGTGTGCCAGAAGACCGCCCGCAATGCGCGGATTGACATTTCCGGCTCTTCAAACGATAGTTTCATACAAATGTTTGAAATGCAACTCCCTGTCGTCTTCGTCATTCCCCGGCGTACCGCGGAATAACGGAAAGGCTCCCAGCCATGGCCAGCGACCAGACCCGATCCGCCATTCTCGCCGCCGCCGAACGGCTCTATGCCGACCGCGGCTTCGGCGACGTCACGCTGCGCGACATCGTCGCGGAGGCGAACGTCAACCTCGCGGCGGTGAACTATCATTTCGGCTCCAAGGACGAATTGATCGCGGAGCTGTTCGTCACCCGCAGCATCCAGACCAACCGCGAGCGCCTCAACGAACTGCGCGCGGCGGAGGAAAAAGGCGGCGGCCGCGCCGCGATCGAGGACATCATGCGCGCCCTCGTCGGCCCCACCCTGCGCGGCTGCCTCGGGCCGGATCGCGAGGGCTCGACCGCGGCGCGCTTCATGATCCGCGCCTCGATCGAATCCGTGCCGCCGATCCGCCGCATCAAGAATCGCGAGGTCGATCACCTGCGCAAGTTCGCCGCCGCGATGCGCCGCGCGATGCCGGCCAGCAGCGACACCGAGCTCTATTGGGGCCTGCACTTCGCGCTCGCGATGGCGCATCACACCATCCGCGAGAAGGAACGCCTGCTGCGGCTGTCGGAAGGCAAATGCGACCTCGACGACGCCCGCGCCATCATCGATCGCGTGGTCACGGTCTCGGTGATGGCGCTGACGATGGGCGACGTGCCGAGCAGGCCGGCCGCGCGGCCGGTCGCGATGCACGGTCGGCTGACGCGCCAGGATCTATGAAGCGAGGGCGCTGCTGCGGCGCCTTGCGCTTACACCATCGCGATACAGTCGATCTCGACGTCGAACGGGCCGGTCCATTCCGGGATGCAAACGAAGATCCGCGCCGGCGGCTGGTGCGGGAAGTACCTTGCGTAGACCGCATTGAAGGTTGTGAAGTGCTTTGCCGAGGTGCAGAACACGTTGCACTTCATCACATTGTCGAGCGTAGCGCCGGCCGCCTCGAGGCATTGCTTGAGCTGCTCCATGACCAGCTCGCTTTGCCGCTCCATCGACGCGCCGGCGGCGAACTCGCCGGTCGCGGGATCGAACGGCGGCAGGCCGGAGACGAACACCATGTTGCCGGCCCGGGTCACCGGCGATGCCGGCGCTTTCCAGCGCTCCAGCCAGCTCGAGATCGGCTCGACGCGGACCACTTCCCGTTTCATGACTGGCACCTTCGATGAGGGATCGATGGCGCCAACCTAGCAGGTGGATGTCAATGATGCTTCGATACCGGTCGAAGTGTTGTCGCACGGGGCTTCACTGTCTAACCGTCATCGTGAGGAGGCCGCGCAGCGGCCGTCTCGAAGGATCGACGGCCACCAGCCGGGCCGTTCATCCTTCGAGACGCGGCCAAGTGGCCGCTCCTCAGGATGACGGAACGGTGGCCCGCGGCCTCGAAGTCAGCGCCTACAATATCCCCTGCGCCTTCAGCCCCTCGACCTTGGCATCGTCGTAGCCGATGGTCGCCAGCACGTCCTTGGTGTCGGCCCCTAACAGCGGCGGGGCGCGGTATTCGGTGATCGGCGTGCCCGAGAAGGTCAGCGCGTTCCGGATCAGCGACAGGTTCGGCTCGAACGGATGATCGACCTTGACCCGCATGCCGCGCGACTGCACGTGCGGATCGCTGAACACCTGCTCGAAATTGTTGATCGGGCCCGACGGCACGCCGGCCTCCTCGAGCTTCTCCAGCCAGTAGGCCACCGGATGCTTCAGGAACAGCCCGGCGAAGATCGCCATGATCTCCTTGCCGTGCACGACGCGATCGTTGTTCTTGACGAAGCGCTTGTCGTTCGCGAGCTCGGGCTCGCCGAGCACGGCGCAGGTGCGCTGGAACTGGCCGTCATTGCCGACCACCAGCATCAGCTCGCCGTCGGTGCAGCGAAACACGCCGGCCGGCATGCCGCCATTGCCCCAGGTGCCGCGGCGCGGCGGGGTCTTGCCATTGACGAGGTATATCTGCAGCCAGTGCGACAGCGACGCGATCACGGTGTCGAACAGGCAGACGTCGATATGCTGCCCTTCCCCGTTGTTGGCGTCGCGATGGTAGAGCGCCGAGAGGATGCCGATCGAGGTGTTCATGCCGGTCATGTAGTCGACGATCGAGGGGCCGACCTTCATCGGGCCCTCGCCGGGCTCGCCGTCGATATGGCCGGTGACGCTCATCAGCCCGCCCATCGCCTGCAGGATCGCGTCATAGCCGGCGCGCGGCGCGTAAGGTCCGGTCTGGCCGAAACCCGTCACCGAGCAATAGATGATGCCGGGGTTGAGCTGCTTGATGGTCTCGTAGTCGAGGCCGTAGCGCTTGAGGTCGCCGACCTTGTAGTTCTCCATCATCACGTCGGCCGTCTTGGCGAGCTCGCGGATGATCGCCTGCCCTTCCGGCTTGGCGATGTTGACGGTGACCGACTTCTTGTTGCGGTTGGCGCAGAGATAGAACGAGTTGTTGTTGTTCTGCTTGCCTTCGGGGTCGGCGAGATAGGGCGGGCCGAAGGCGCGGGCGTCGTCGCCGCCGCCGGGCCGCTCGATCTTGATCACCTCGGCGCCGAGATCCGCCAGCATCTGGGCCGACAGCGGGCCCGCGAGCACCCGCGTCAGGTCGAGAATCTTGATGCCCGAGAGTGGCAGAGCCGACATGAACGTTCCTCCAAAATCTTGCGATATCTTGATTGTGTCGCGCTGGGCCGCTGCCCGCGCGCGCTCAAGCCTGCCGATACACCATTTTGGTGTGACGAGCACTGCATTGTCGGCATGAAGCCATCCCCGGGCGGCCTATGTGCGGCGCACCGGCGGTATTTGGCCGGAACCCGCCGGCCCCTGCCCCGATTGCCGCCACGCGAAATTGTGAAGATGGCCGACACCGATTTGCCGCAGCGTCAGCGGTATTTTGCCGCGACGAGGAGGAAAACATGCGGACGATCACGACGGTCGGGTTGCTGCTGACGCTGCTTGCGGCCGCGATGCCGCCGGTGGACGCGCGCGGCGGCCACGGCCATGGCGGCGGGCACGCGATGCATGGCATGCACGTGGGCGGCGCCACTGGCGCCGGCGGTTTTGCCGACGACAAGCGCCACGGCAACGATACCTTTACCAAGGCAGCTTCGGATGAGGAGGACCGCCTGCTCAACAGCAAGCTGAAGAGCATCTGCCGCGGCTGCTAGGACGCGGACATCGAGCGGATAGCTCAGGACGCGATCGCCTGCCGCGGCTGCGCGGTGGCGCCGATCAGCTTGCCGATCTCGGGCTTGCAACCGCCGCAATTGGTGCCGGCCTTCAGGCAGCGGCCGATCGCATCGACGCTGTCGGCGCCCTTTTTGATCTCGGCGGTGATCTGGTGCCGTCCGACGCTGAAGCAGGAGCAGACAATCGGGCCGACATCCTCGCCCGCGCCGAACGGCCGTCCGGCCAGCAGCGACATCCGCGCATTGGCCGACAATTGCTGTTCGGCGAACAGCCCGGTCAACCAGGCCCGCGATGGCAGCGTGTGATCGGGCGCGATGAACACGCAGCCCTCAAGCCGGCCGTCGCGCACCGCCGCGTAGCGGAAGCGGCCCGCCGCCGGATCGCGATAGGCGATCCATTCGATCTCGACACCTTCGAGGCCGAGCTGCGCCCGCGCCCAGTCGCGCCAGCTCTCCGGGCGAGTGTCGAGCGCAAGTTCGAGCCGCGTGCAATCGCCGGCCTTGCCGTAAACCCAATAGCCGCTTGCCGGACGTCTGATCGCGTCGCGGCTCAGGATGAAGGCGTGCCATTTCGGCGCGTAAGGATCGGCCTTGACCGGCGTGTGCTTGGACTCCGGCTGACCGGACAGCGGATCCGTCGCCGGATTGACCAGTGCGTTGACGCGGCCCTCGCCGGCGAACTCCGCGTTCCAGTGCATCGGCACGAACACGCAGCCGCGGCGCTGGTCGGCGCTGACCACGACGCGCGCGATCATCTCGCCCCAGCTGCTGGTCAGCCGCACCAGCCCTTCGTTTTGCAGTCCGGCCTGCCGCGCGTCCTCGGGGTGGAACTCGGCATAGGGCTCGAAGACATGCGCCATCAATCGTCCGGTTTTTCCGGTCCGGGTCATGGTGTGCCACTGATCGCGCACGCGGCCGGTGTTGAGCACCAGCGGAAAGTCGCGGCTGGTCGCGTTGCGCGCCGCGCGCGGCGCCACCGGCACGAAGCGCGCCTTGCGGTCCGGCGTGAAGAATTGCTGGCTCTCGAACATCCGCGGCGTGCCGGCCGGATGGTCCGCCGTCACCGGCCACTGCACCGGCACCAGCGCGTCGTAGGCGTCATCATCCAGCGTCGCCAGCGCCGAGATGTCGAAATCGCGCTTGCCGTCATTCTCGAAGCCCGACAGTTCGGCGTGCTCGCGGAACACTTCGGCCACCGACGCATAATCGAAGCCGGAATATCCCATCCGGGCGGCGACGTCGCAGATGATGCGCCAGTCGGCGCGCGCCTCGCCCGGAGCTGCGAGAAACGGCCGCTGCCGCGAGATCCGGCGCTCGGAATTGGTGACGGTGCCGTCCTTCTCGCCCCACGCCAGCGCCGGCAGCAGCACGTCGGCATGGCGCGTGGTGTCGGTGTCGCGCATGCAATCCGTCACCACGACGAGCTCGCAGGCCTCGAGCGCGGCGCGGGCGCGATCAGCATCGGGCAGGCTCACCACCGGATTGGTCGAGATGATCCACACCGCCTTGATGCGGCCGTCGGCGATCGCGTCGAACATGTCGACCGCCTTCAGCCCGGCCTTCTCTGCGATGACGGGCGCGCGCCAGAACCGCTGCACCAGCGCGCGGTGCGCGGGATTCTCGATCTCCATATGCGCGGCGAGCTGGTTGGCGAGCCCGCCGACCTCGCGGCCACCCATCGCGTTGGGCTGCCCGGTCAGCGAGAACGGCCCCATGCCGGGCCGGCCGATGCGCCCGGTCAACAGATGGCAATTGATGATGGCGTTGACCTTGTCGACGCCGCTCGACGACTGGTTGATGCCTTGCGAATACAGCGTGACGACGCGCTCGGTCCGCGTGAACCAGTCGAAGAACAGCCCGACCGCGCCTTCGGTCAGGCCGCAGGTCGCCGCGGTCTGCGCCACGGTCTGGCCGCCGACCTGCTTGAGCGCGTCAACGACACCCGTCGTGCAATTGCCGACAAAGCCGCGGTCGACCGCGTTACTGCCGGCAAGAAAGGCGAACAGCCCGTTGAACAGCACGGAGTCGCTGCCCGAGCGCAGCGGCAGATGCAGATCGGCGCCCTCGCAGGTCGCGGTGCGGCGCGGATCGATCACCACGATCTTGCAGGCCGGGTTCTTCTCCTTCGCCGCCAGCATGCGCTGGTGCAGGATCGGATGGCACCAGGCGGCGTTGGAGCCGACCAGCACGAGAAGGTCCGCCTGCTCGAGATCCTCATAGCAGCCCGGCACGGTGTCGCTGCCGAAGGCGCGCTTGTGCCCGGCGACGCTGGAGGCCATGCACAGCCGCGAATTGGTGTCGATATTGGCGGTGCCGACGAAGCCCTTGGCGAGCTTGTTGATGACGTAATAGTCCTCGGTCAGCAGCTGGCCGGAGACATAGAACGCGACCGCGTCCGGGCCGTGCTCACGAATAATGCGATTAAAGCCATCGGCGACGCGATCGAGCGCGTCGTCCCACCCTGCCGGCGCGCCGTCCACCATCGGCTCGAGCAGACGCCCGTCGAGATCGATGGTCTCGGCAAGCGCCGAGCCCTTGCTGCAGAGCCGGCCGAAATTGGCCGGGTGCTGCTTGTCTCCGGCGACGGTGACGGCACCCGCCGCGTCCTTCGACGCGATGACGCCACAGCCGACACCGCAATAGGGACACGTGGTCTTGACGGACATTGCCTGACCGCTCAGCTCACCGCAGCCGCCTGCCGCACCGACAGCCAGACAACGCCGTTCTCGACCTTGGCCGGATGGGTATGGGTGCAGCCTTCGTCGGGCGCGACCGCCTGCCCGCTCGCCAGCTCGATGACGAAGTTATGCAGCGGACAAGTCACGCGCTTGTTGTGCACAATGCCCTGCGACAGCGGCCCGCCCCTGTGCGGGCAGCGGTCGTCGAGCGCGAACACCTCGTCGCTCTCGGTCCGGAACACCGCGATGTTGCCGCCCGGCGTGCGCACCACGCGCGAGCCGAGCCGCGGAATGTCGATCAATGCGCCGATTTCGATCCACTGGGTCATGCGAGCTCCAATTCGGCGAGAGGCGCGAACTCGTTGCGGTCGACGCCGCGGCTGGCACGCTCAGCCCACGGATCGGTCTGCGCGAACTGCTGCGAATAGGCAAAGCGGGCGAACAGCGCCTTGCGGTTCGCAACGTCATCGACCACCCGCTTCCTGATCTGCTCGAGACCGACGCGGTCGCACCATTTGTACATGCGCTCGAGATACCAGCCCTCCTCGCGGTAGAGCTGGGTCAGCGCCACGATCACCTCGAGGCATTCGTCCTCGGTCTCGACCTTGGTCAGGAACTCGGTGCCCTTGATGTGCAGTCCGGCGGCGCCGGCGAAATGGATCTCGTAACCGGAATCGACGCAGACCACGCCGACGTCCTTGCAGGTCGCCTCCGCGCAGTTGCGCGGGCAGCCGGAGACGCCGAGCTTGACCTTGGCCGGCGTCCACGAGCCCCACATGAACTTCTCGAGCTTGACGCCGAGGCCGGTGGAATCCTGGGTGCCGAAGCGGCACCACTCCGAGCCGACGCAGGTCTTCACCGTGCGCAGGCCCTTGGCGTAGGCGTGGCCCGACACCATGCCGGCGTCGTTGAGGTCGGCCCACACCGCCGGCAGATCCTCCTTCTTGACGCCGAGCAGGTCGATGCGCTGGCCGCCGGTGACCTTCACCGTCGGGATGTTGAACTTCTCGGCGACGTCGGCGATCGCGCGCAGCTCGCTCGGCGTCGTGACGCCGCCCCACATCCGCGGCACCACCGAATAGGTGCCGTCCTTCTGGATGTTGGCGTGGACGCGCTCGTTGATGAAGCGCGACTGCTGGTCGTCGCGGTATTCGCCGGGCCAGGTCGCAAGCAGATAGTAATTCAGCGCCGGACGGCAGGAGTGGCAGCCGTTCAGCGTCTTCCACTCCATGAAGCGCATGACCGCGGGAATGGTCTTGAGCTGCTGCTCGACGATCACGCGGCGAACGTCGTCGTGGCTGTGATCGGTGCATTTGCACAGCGGCTTGACCTTCGGCGCCGCCGAATAGTCGCCGCCGAGCGTGAACGCCAGCACCTGCTCGACGAGGCCGGTGCAGGACCCGCAGGACGACGACGCCTTGGTATGGGCGCGGACATCGTCGAGCGTGAACAGCTTCTTCTCGCTGATCGCCTTGACGATGGCACCCTTGCAGACGCCGTTGCAGCCGCAGATCTCGGTCTCGTCGCTCATCGCGGCAACCGAGCTCTGGCCGCTGACGCCGCCATCGCCGAGATTGGCGGCGCCGAACACCAGGCGCTCGCGCATATGCGAGACGTCGGTGCCGTCACGCAGGTGCTGGAAGTACCAGGGGCCGTCGATGGTGTCGCCATAAAGCACGGCGCCGACGATCTTCTTGTCCTTCAGGATGATGCGCTTGTAGACGCCGCGGTTGGCGTCCTGCAGCACGATCTCCTCCTTGTCCGGCCCCGGCGCGAAGTCGCCGGCGGAGAACAGGTCGATGCCGGTGACCTTCAGCTTGGTCGAGGTGACCGAGCCGTCATAGGTGGCAAAACCCTTCATGGCGAGGTGGTTGGCGCAGACCTTGGCCTGGTCGAACAGCGGCGCGACGAGACCGTAGGTCTGGCGGCGGTGCTGCACGCACTCGCCGACCGCGTAGATGCGGCCGTCATAGGTCTGCATGGTGTCGGAGACGACGATGCCGCGCTCGCAATAGAGCCCGGCCTTCTTGGCGAGCTCGAAATTCGGGCGGATGCCGACCGCCATCACCACGAGATCGGCCGGCAGCTCGGTGCCGTCGCCGAAGCGTACGCCGGTGACGCGGTCCTCGCCCAGGATCGCCTGGGTCTGTGCCGGCATCTTGAACACCATGCCGCGCTCTTCCAGCGACTTGCGCAGCAGTCCGCCGGCCACCGGATCGAGCTGGCGCTCCATCAAGGTGTCGAGCAGATGCACGACCGTGACGTTCATGCCGCGCTTCATCAGCCCGTTGGCGGCCTCGAGGCCCAACAGGCCGCCGCCGATCACGACCGCATTGCGGTAGTCGGTCGAGGCCTTGATCATGCGATCGACGTCATAGATGTCGCGGAAGCCGATCACGCCCGGCAGGTCCTTGCCCGGCAGCGGCAGCATGATCGGATTTGAGCCCGTCGCGATCAAGAGGCGGTCATAGGGCACGCGCTCGCCGGCTTCGGTGACAACCTCGCAGGTGCGACGGTCGATCATGGTGACCGTCTCGCCCTTGCGCAGCGTGATGTTGTTGTCCTCGTACCAGTCGACGGTGTTGAGCATGATGTCGTCGACGGTCTTCTCGCCGGCGAGCACCGGCGACAGCAGGATGCGGTTGTAATTGCCGTAGGGCTCGGAGCCGAACACCGTGATGTCGTAGAGATCGGGCGCGCGCTCCAGCAGCGCCTCGACCGTCCGGATGCCGGCCATCCCGTTGCCGATCACCACGAGCTTCTGCTTGGTCACTTTGTCGAGCATGGTCTGCCTTTCAATTCCGACGGCGCTGCGCAGCGACGCGGCGTGCGTCGTTGATGGGCACCGATAAAGGTTTGGAGTTGTAGGAAGCCCAGCCGCGGGCGCAGACCGTCTTCGATGACGACCGATGTTCCGTTATTGATTGGCATTCAAAACGCGTGCCAACTCGTGGCGGGCGAATCCGGCTGCAAAATCAACAGGTTTCGGGCCGACCAAAATCCGCTGGGTCGCCAGCCGCGCCGACAGCCGGCCGAAATTTTAGCCACGCCGATGATCTCTTGTGCATCACAGCATCGCCGGCCGTGATGGCGATCGCGAAGTCGCATTTGATGCGCGATCGCGCGGGCTTGGCGCATCGCACAAAAAAGCACCAGCGTGCGCGTTTGCGCGGCGGCGCTTGCCGCAAGCTACGCCACGTGCGGCCGCGGAACGCTGTTCGCGATTGCGCGGCAACGTCTTGCGACTGCACGGCAAAGCGACGCGACCTGATCGATGGCACGGTAATTGCTGACCACAGCTGTTGACGGAGTGCGTCTCAACGACGAGCGCACTCAGCATTCACCCACATTCCATTTGTCTGCGCTTGAGACGGCCGCGCTCTGTGCGGCTGCCTCCGCCGCATCAACGCGAGATGCTTGCGATGAAGCTAGCCGAGTTCAAGAAGGCAGGTCACTGGCCGACACTGCTTGCCGCGTTCCTGTACTTCGACATCAGTTTCATGGCGTGGGTCGCGCTTGGACCGCTGATCGTCTACATCGCGCGCGACATGAATCTGGCGGTGAACGAAAAGTTCACCCTCGTTGCTATTCCCGTGCTCGCCGGCGCGCTGCTGCGCGTGCCGATGGGCATTCTCGCCGACATCATCGGCGCCAAGCGCACCGGCATCATCGCCCAGCTCGTCGTGATCGCCGCGACCGCGGCGGTGTGGCATTTCGGGCTGACCAGCAAGCTCGCGATCGAACTGTTCGGGCTGGCGCTCGGCGTCGGCGGCGCCTCGTTCGCGGTCGCCCTGCCCCAGGCGAGCCGCTGGTATCCGCCGCAATATCAGGGCGTGGTGATGGGGATTGCCGGCGCCGGCAATATGGGCGTCGTGCTCGACACCCTGCTTGCGCCGACCATTGCCGAGCATTGGGGCTGGCAGGCCGTGTTCGGCTGCCTCCTGATTCCGATGCTGATGGTGCTCGCCTATTACGCGTTCGCAGCCAAGGACGCGCCGGGCGAACGCAAGAGGGTCTCGCTCAAGGCCTACGGCGCACTACTGAAGGATTCCGACAGCCGCTGGTTCATGTTCTTCTACTTCATCACCTTCGGCGGCTTCGTCGGCCTCGCCAATGCGCTGCCGCTCTATTTCACCGTGCAGTATCATGTCTCCGGCGTCGCGGCGGGCATGCTGGTCGCGCTGATCGTCGCGTTCGGCTCGGGATTCCGTCCCGTCGGCGGCATGATCGCCGACCGCATCGGCGGCATTCGCTCGCTGTCGATCCTGTTCGGCGTCGTGGTCGCCGCCTATCTCGTCATCGCCTTCATGCCGGAGGGCCCGACCGCGCCGACGCAGGCCGGCTGGGCGTTGACCGAACTGCCGCGCATTGCCTGGATCTCGGTGCTGCTGTTCTCGATCGGCGTGCTGGCGCTCGGCATGGGCAACGGCGCGGTGTTCCAGCTGATCCCGCTGCGCTTCCGTCACGAGATCGGCCTGATGACCGGGCTGGTCGGCTGCGCCGGCGGCATCGGCGGCTTCTTCCTTGCCCAGACGCTCGGCTTCGCCAAGGGCATGACCGGCGGATTCGGGGCGGGCTTCCTGTTCTTCGGCGGGCTGGCGTTGCTTGGCTTCATCGGACTTGCCATGGTCAAGGTCCGCTGGCGCACCACCTGGGGCGCGGTGTCGGGAGCGCGCGTCTGAGGACTCCGCTCCGCAACGTGACGGGGCTCGGACGTGGCGAACGGTTCGCAACGGGACTTGGGGGTGCGCGTCGGCTTCGCCAGCGAGACCGGCAAGCGCGCCGCCAATGAGGACTATGTCGCGGCCTGCCTCGGCCAGCCGGGCGCGGTTCACCGCGACGTCGTCGCCGCGGTCGCCGACGGCGTCGGCGGCCACAAGGGCGGACGCGAGGCCGCGGAGGTCGCGGTCCGCAGCTTCATCGACGCCTATTATTCGCTGCCCGAGACGCTCGGCGTCCGCCGCCGCGCCGCGCGGGCGCTGGAAGCGGCCAACAGCTGGATCTACGGCCAGGGCCGCGTCGACGCCGCGCGCAGCGGCATGGCCTGCGCGTTCTCCTCGATCATTCTGTCACGGCGGCAATGTCATGTGATCCATATCGGCGACACCCGTGCCTATCGCTTGAGCGACGGCCGGCTGGAACGCCTGACGCTGGACCACATCGCCGGCCGCGGCGACCTCGCCCACATGCTGAACCGGGCCATCGGTTTCGAGGAATTCGCCCGCTTCGACTACACGTCCCTCGGGCTCCGGCAGCACGACCGTCTCCTGATCTGCAGCGACGGGGTTCACGGCGCGCTCGGCGATTTGCGCCTCCAGCAATTGCTGGAGGAACGCACGCCACCCGACGAGTCCGCGCGCACCATCGTCGATGCCGCCCTCGCGGCCGGCAGCAGCGACAACACGACGGCGCTGGTGCTCGACGTCGTCGACCTGCCGCCGGCGGATCGCGACGATCTTACCCACGCGATCGCGACGCTGCCGATTCTCGACCTGCCGGTGAC
Source organism: Bradyrhizobium sp. Pha-3 (assembly GCF_042258325.1). NCBI lineage: Bacteria > Pseudomonadati > Pseudomonadota > Alphaproteobacteria > Hyphomicrobiales > Nitrobacteraceae > Bradyrhizobium > Bradyrhizobium sp. Pha-3. Next base: position 5,516,612 of record NZ_CP170151.1, read on the forward strand.
CGGCGACACGATCGACGATTTCAGCCTCGGCGACGTCTTGTCCGACGGACGCTACAGCCGCCTGTTCAAGGCGACCGACAAGCGCGCCGGCCGCGAGGTGGTGCTGAAGTTTCCACATCCGCGGGTCGCGAGCGAAGGCTCCTACCGCCTCGCCTTCGTGCGCGAGGCCTGGGTCGCCGCGCGTGTGCGCAGCCTCTGGATCGGCGAGATCATCGAGGTGCCGGCGGAGCGGCAGACCAGGCTCTATTCGGCGATGCCGCTCTACGAGGGCGAAACGCTGGAGCAGCGACTCAACCGCGCGCCGCGGCTGTCGCTCACCGAGGGTATCGCGATTGCAACCAAGCTGGTGCGCGCGGTCACCGCGCTGCACCGCGCCGGCATCATCCATCGCGACATCAAGCCCGACAACGTGATCCTATTGAAGGACGGCGGGTTGCGCCTTGTCGATCTCGGCGTCGCGCGGGTGCCGCTGCTCGAGGATTTTCCCGCCGAGGACATTCCGGGCACCGCGAGCTACATGGCGCCGGAGCTGTTCGGCGGCAAGGCCGGCGACGAGGCCTCCGACCTGTTCGCGCTCGGCGTCACAGTCTACCGCATGTTCACCGCGAACTATCCGTTCGGCGAGATCGAGCCGTTCTCGCGGCCGCGCTTCGGCAAGCCGGCGCCGCTGTCGCGCTACCGGCCGGACCTGCCGGCCTGGCTCGACGCGGTGATCGGCAAGGCGCTCAGCGTCGACCCGGCGCAACGCTTCGGCGATGCCATCGAGTTCGCGCACGAACTGGAAAACGGTGCGACCTGGGCCGGCCCCGCCGTCACCACACGCAAATCGCTGCACGACCGCGATCCAGTGACCTTCTGGAAGGTGCTGTGCGCGATCCTGGCCCTGATCGTCGTCGTGCTGCTGGCGCGGCATTAAGCATTGATGAGATCAAGTTGAAGACCGCCTGTACTCCCTCTCCCCGTTCTTACGGGGTCGAGACAAGCGAAGCTTGCTCTTAGAGGGTTGGGGTGAGGGGCTGTCTCCGCGCATTCGGTGATAGCTGTGTTTGCGGAGGCTCCCCCTCACCCGGAACGCATCTAACGATGCGTCATAGCCAAAGCTCTGGCTTCGGCGTTCTTGAGAACGGCCGCCGAAGGCGGCCTATGCCTCTCCCCGCACGCGGGGGCGAGGTGAAGCGGAATTCGCAGCCTAAGACCCGGCACGGCGGATCGTGATCCGGGTCTCGTCGGTCATGTCCTTGAGCTCCTTGTTCGGCTCGCGATAGAGATGACGCTCGATCTCGACTGTACGGCCGTCGATGGTCTTGGTGCATTTCTCGTCGACAAATACGCCGCCGACCTCCTGCTTGTCGGCGCCCGGCTGTGCCTTCGAACAGGTCCAACCGTCCTCGCCATAGCGCGACCTCGCCTGCAGGCCGAGCAGGAAGGCCTTCTTGCGCAGATAGAGCCGCGCCTTCGGATCGGTCTCGATCATCAGCGCCGCGATCTTGGCGTCCTTGTCGATCATGACGGTGAGGATCGCGGGATGGCCGCCGACCATGGTGCCTTCCCGCCCGCTCTCGCGATCATACTCGAAGCGGATACCGCGCAGCTGGTCCGGTCCGGCCTGGCACGCCTGCCACTGCGCCCAATCAGCCAATCTGTGGGTCTTCTCCCCAACGCAGGTCAGGTTGATGTAGCCCGCGTCCGGCACGCTGCTGATCGCCATTCCGACGCTGATGTCGCGCAGGTCTCCCGCGGTCGCCATCGCCGGCACCGCTGCCGTGACGGTGACAGCGAAGACCAAGCCACGGATTGCCGATCCTTGCTTGCTCATGGCTTTTCCTTCTCGCTCTGGTCGGACGGCGCGGCGGCGTGGCCGGCCTCCTTGTAGATGTTGCAGACCCGCGAGCCATCGCCGAAGAACACGATGCATTCATCGTAGGTCGGCTCGCCCTTGCCCTTGACGCGGGCGAGTACGTAATCGGCGACGGCCTCGATCTCGTTCGGCCGCAGGAACACATTCGCCTCGGGCGGCATGCGGTCCGCGACGTCCTGCCGGGTCATCTCGTAGCATTTCGTGGTGTCGTAGGAGCCGCGCACGAAGAACGGCATGCCGGTGCCCGGCCGGCCGCACGTCACGGTCTCGATGATCTGCTCGCGGGTCAGCTCAGTCTTGCGCAGCGACAGCGCGTCGCCGCCATAGCCGCCGCCGCCATTGCCATGCCATTTGTGGCAGCCGACGCAATTGCCGCGCTTGAACACCGCCTTGCCCGCATCGGTCGGGTCGCTCGCCGACTGCGCCTGCGCGGTACCGATAAATCCCATCACCAGCGCGCAGCCGAGCCACGCGCCAATCAGCGATATTTTTTTCATTTGTCTTGTTTCTTGTCTTTTTTCTTGTCTTTCTCGGCCAAATCGACGCGGGAGGCCTCGGTGAGAGGCCTCCCGCGCTTGCGACGTCAAAGGGCGAACACGTAGAGCATCGAGCCCGGCTGCATCCGCTTCAGCTCGGGCGTCGCATCGATGAACCACTTGTCCCAGGCACCGCCGAGGCCGACCAGGATCGCCACGTACTGCTTGCCGTCCACCGAGAACGTCATCGGGGGCGCGTTGACGCCGCCGCCGGTGTTGAACTGCCAGAGCTGCTGCAGCGATTTCGCGTCATAGGCGATCACCTCGCCGGACGGCTGTCCGGAGAACACGAGGTCGGGCGTTGCCAGAATGCCGCCGAGGTTCGGGAATTCGGTCTCTGCCTTCCCTGCCACCTTGCCGGTGGTGACGTCGATCGCGGTGACGCTGCCGGTGATCTTGACCGGCTGGCTCGGTCCGCCGCCCGTGAAGAACTCGCGCTTCTTCAACTTGTCCGGCGTCGTCTCCTCGACCGTGATCCGGTTGCAGCTCTCGATCACCGGGATGTACCAGAGCTTCAGGTTCGGATTATACGCGGTCGGCGGCCAGTTCTTGCCGCCCATGTTGCCGGGGCAGATGTCCGTCACCTTGTTGGTGCGGCTTGGCGTCACCGCCGCGTTGTAGCGCTGCACGCCCTGCTTCGGATCATACTCCACCGGCTTGCCGGATTCGGGATCGAGACCCTTGGTCCAGGTCACCTTCTTGACGAACGGCAGACCCCAGATGAACTTGCCGCTGTTGCGGTCGATCGCATAGGCAAAGCCGTTGCGGTCGGCCTCGAGCGCGAGCTTCTGCGTCGTGTTGTTCGGACCGGGGACGTCGACCAGCACGTTCTCCGCCACGCTGTCATAGTCGTAGGGATCGTTCGGCGTGTGCTGGTAGTGCCACTTGATCTTGCCGGTGTCGGCATCGAGACCAAGCGAGGAGTCGGTGTAGAGGTTGTCGCCGGGCCGATATTCGTTGTCCCAGTCCGGTCCGGGATTGCCGACGCCCCAGACGATGGTATTGGTCGAGGGGTCGAAGCTGCCGGTGACCCAGGTCGATCCGCCGCCGCTCGCCTTGGCGTCCTTGTCGTCCTTCCAGGTCTCGTGACCCGCCTCGTCCTTGCCCGGGATGGTGTGGGTGCGCCACACTTCCTTCTGGCTCTTCAGGTCGGTCGCGGCGATCCAGCCGCGAATGCCGTATTCGGCGCCGGCCACGCCCGTGATCGCCATGTCCTTGACGATCAGCGGTGCGCCGGTGATCACCTCGCCCTTGTCGGGATCGGCGACCTGGCGCTGCCAGGCGACCTGCCCGGTCTCCTTGTTGGTCGCGATCAGGCGGCCGTCGAGCGTGTGCGAGACGACGAGGTTGCCCCACAATGCGACGCCGCGGTTGTCGACGCCGCAGCAGGCGACCGCGCCGGCCCAGTCATGGTCGGTCTTCGGGTCCATCTTCCAGAGCAGCACGCCTTTGCCGCCATGCGCATCGATCTTGTAGACCGAACCCCAGCCGTCGGTGACGTACATGAATCCGTTCTCGACGATCGGCGTTCCCTCCAGGCCGCCATGCGACCAGATTCCGCCGCCCTCGACGCCGCCGAGATGCATGGTCCAAGCGACCTTCAGGTTCTTGACGTTGTCCTTGTTGATATCGGCCAGCGACGAGAAGCGCGTCGCCGAATAGTTCTTGTGGTGGTGCAGCCAGTTGCCTGCTTCCTTGTCAGCATTGAGCAGACGGTCCTGATTGACATCGTCGGCGAGCGCGAAAGAGCCCGCGAAGGTCGCTGCGGATGCTACTGCCGCGGCGAGCATATGCGACTTCACCCAATTCAGCCTTGTCATGAGTTCATTTCCTCCGGATCTAGCATTCTTCATTGATCGAACCGCCCGTCATGCACGGGCGGTCACGCGAGAAGCCTTGAGTCCCGGCGCGTGGCTGTGCGCCACCCGCCGCCTTCTTGAGTCACTTATGTGAGGTCACTTCTGGACCTGTACCTCCGTCTCGATGGTGCCTGCTTTCTGAAAAACGATCGCGCATTTGAAGGTCTCGCCCGGCGTGAGCGCCTGACGCATCTGCAGCAGCATGACGTGATAACCGTCACGCTTCAGCTCGAGCATTGCCTTTGCCGGCACTGGTATATTGGATATCGAGCGCATCGCTGGTGCGCCCTCGCCGCGATCCACAGTATGACGCTCGGAAAAATTCGCAACCGGGCAGCGGACACGAAGCAGCGCATCGGCGCTGTCGGCCTCGTTCTTGATCGTCATCGTCAACGGAAGGTCCCCGCCCGCTTTGTCGACCGCCGGCACGCGCGCGTCCACAATTTGCAGGGACTCGTTCGCGGCGGCGTTATGCACCACTCCGAACGTGCTGATCAGGCAGAATAATGGCAACGCGATCCATGATCGGCACGCAACGGCGCAATGCAACCCCCGCTCGAACGACATCAAGTTCTCTCCCAACATGATTTTTGCAGCATTGTTTCACGCTTCGTCGTGCGCTGCCAGCAATAGATCGCGAACGCTCCATCAATGCGATTTCGGCACGCATGGCGGCCATGCTAACTTCTTGCGCATGAGTGCTCTCGATAAACTTCCGCCGATAGAGCGCGACGCAGCACATGCCGCACTGCGTCAGGTGATCGGCACCGCGGCGATCGACGCCGTCACGTCCGTCTCGGGCGGCGCAACGTCGGCGCAATTGTTCCGGATCGATGCAGGCGGCGAGAATTATTTGCTCCGAATCGAAGGAATGCCGAGCCCGCTGCGCAATCCGTTTCAGTATGTGTCGCTCAGGATCGCCGCCGAGGCGGGCATCGCGCCGCGACTCCATTATGTCGACGAGGCCTCGCGCGTCGCGGTGATGGATTTCGTGCAGCGGCAGCCGCTCGGCCGCTATCCCGGCGGCCTGGCGGCGCTGGCGAAGGCGCTCGGCGAATTGCTGGCGCGCCTGCAGGCGACGCCGACCTTTCCCGCTTTCGTGCGCTACCCCGACATCGTGGCCCGGCTCTGGGCCCATGTCGGCCGCACCGGCCTGTTCGCGCCCGGCGTGCTCGAGCGCTGCAACGAGCATCTCGCGCGCATCCGCGCGGCCTATGCCTGGGACGAGGCCAACTCGGTGTCGAGCCACAACGACTCGCTCCCCGCCAACATCCTGCTCGACGGCAACAGGCTCTGGATGATCGACTGGGAATCCGCCTATCGCACCGATCCGCTGGTCGACCTTGCGATTGTCGGCGACAGCCTGGCGCGCACGCCGGAGCTGGAAAACATCCTGCATCGTGCCTGGCTCGGCCGCCCGCTCGACGAGGCGCTGCGCGCACGGCTCGCACATGTCCGCGCGCTCACCCGGCTCTACTACGCCGGCGTGCTGCTCAGCGCATCGGCGACGGCGCCGCGCGCCACACCCGACACGAGCCTCGCGGCACCGACGCTTGCCGAGCTCGCAGAGGCTACACGCGCCGGCCGGCTCAAGGCCGGCACGCCGGCGGCCAAGCACGTGCTGGGCAAGATGTTCGTCGCCGCGTTCCTGACCGAGGTCGCGACGCCCGGCTTCGATCTTTCGGTCTGACGTTCACCCCGGCGGATTGAACGTCGACGGAAACAACTGCGGCGCAGCATCACTGCGGCACCGGATGCAGCCTTGCGAGCTGGTCGAGCGACAATTCGGCCTCGCGATCGCTCAGGGGAAAACGCACAATGACGTCCTGACGCGCCAGCTGACCCCACAGCGCGTCCGACGACCATTTCTGCGGCTCCGGTCCGCGCGGACCGTCGACCCAGATGAAATACCATTCCGCCATCGACGCGACCAAAGCTCCTCGCCGGAACATTGGTCCTTCGCCGGCCAATCCGCAACGCCCGATTTCGGGCGCGGCGCGGCAGGTGGGCTATTCGTACGGCGTGCCGTCCTTGTGCAGGAAGCGGCCGTCGGAGCTCGGGCTCATCATGTCGATGTCCGAGCAGGTGATGACGTCGGCGCGCGAGCGCGAGCCGACCTCGAGATAGGTCGCCGTCATCTGCGACCTGTTGATCAGATGATGCCCGTTGCCGGAGTTTTTCGGAAACGCCGCGCAATCGCCAGCCCGCAGCACCGTCTCGCCGCCGTCTTCCACCAGCACCACTTCGCCCGCGAGCACATAGACGAACTCGTCCTCATCCGAATGCCAGTGGCGCTGGCTCGACCAGTTGCCGGGCGGCAGCCGCATCAGGTTGACGCCGAAGTCGGCGAGCCCGCCGGCATCGCCGAGACGCTGCCGCACCCGCTCGGCGCACGGCGCGGCGAACTCCGCCGGATAACCGGCCCCCTTGCGTTCCGGCACGTTTGCAAGGTCGATCTTGGGCATGGCGTCTCTCCGGCGGTTGGCGGGCGAACAAGCGATCGGGCCGGCGGTAATCCGTTTCATGGAAGGCGGCAGCAAGAGGTTCCGAGATCAGCCGCCAAATCGCTTCACCAGTTTTGAACTTCTGGCCGTGCTGATCTGCTGACCGGTCAAATCGCTTCCCACGCTCAATCCCTTCGTCATCAAGTTGCTGCGCAGGGCGGCCTGCTTCTCATCGGCGTAATCTACGTCGACGTGGTCGAGACTCATCAAATGCCCAAGTTCATGGGCCCACGCGCGTCCGTTGGCAAAATCATTGCCATACCATTGGACAAAGCTTGCCGGCTCGGGATCGCTATGAAGGTATGAGCTGCCACCGGCCGAGAGATTGACAATCGGGTTGACGAGATAAATGTGGACGGCGTTGTCGGGAGCATGCCGGAGACTGAGAACATCCAGCACGCGCTGGTCATTGTTCCGCGCGCTCTTCGCCATATCGAGCGGTTTATCTTCCACGTAATCATTGATCACGAACGCGATCTTGGCCTTCGCCCAGATCTTATTGACCACATCCAGCGCCTTCTTGGCGGCCTCGCCACTCCATTTTTGAGGCTCGGCGACACCCTTCTCGGCAAATGGCGTAATGTAGATTTTCAGCGGAATAGACATGTGCGTCTCCAACGCTAGAGATTTCCACGACACCTGCGGTGGGCGTCCACGCGTCGACGTCCGGATCCCGAGGACGCAGATTTCGATTCTTTCGGGACTCGCACGTCTCAGCTCGAGCGGATCGGCGTTGCTTCCAGATAGACGCAGTTCGCACTCCTATGGAAGAGGCCCGCGGCGCGGCAAACAGTCGAAACGAGCCGGCTGAACCTTGTCGACGCCACCGAGACTGACGACGCGGCCGCCACACCCTGACGATCCGCGCGAGCATCGCTTGAGCATGCGGGTCAATTCCGAGATCACTATCGAGAGATGGAACTTCGCTTGGCGAAGCCACCCGGATGGCGGCACTGCCAGCTATTGCGGCGCCAAAGATAAAAAGAAGCCATTTCAATACCTTACAGGTCAGCTGACATTTGTTCGGCCGTCCGCCACCGGCCCTACACGCTTCGGTGTATCCTTGAACATTCTCGCTTCCCCAAGCGACAACATCAGGAATGGATTGGACTCAGGATTGTTACTGTACGGAGGTATGCCGGCGCTCGTAACGCTTGACGCAGTGGAGTTTGCGCGCGGCCACCTTCGATAAAGCTGCCGTTGTTTCGAGCCGATTTTGGACGTTCGCCATGCGCTACACGCTCCTCCGAGTTCTTGTTGTTCTTGCTGCTTCAGTTCTCCTGGCGTCTCAGCCAGCCTGGGCAACGAAGCGGGTGGCTTTGGTGGTCGGAAACTCGAACTATCAAAATGCGCCATTGCTTCCAAATCCTGCCAATGATGCCACCGCTATCGGCGCGACCTTGAAGGGCGCCGGGTTCGATTTGGTGGAGTCCCGGCTGAACCTGACCTCGAGCGACATGCGGCGGGCACTGAGGGATTTCGCCGATCAAGCTCGCGATGCAGACATCGCCATCGTCTACTATGCAGGTCACGGAATCGAGATCGACGGGACGAATTACCTGATCCCGACGGATGCCAGGCTTGAACGCGACACTGATATCTATGACGAGGCCTTCTCGCTCGATCGTGTCCTGCTGGCCATCGAGCCCGCGAAACAGCTCCGCGTCGTGATCGTCGACGCCTGTCGCAACAATCCATTCGCCGACACGATGAAACGAACCGTCGCTTCGCGCGCGATCAGCCGCGGGCTCGCCCGGGTAGAACCCGCCGTATCCAATACGCTGATCGCATTTGCGGCCAAAGCCGGACTGACCGCGCTTGACGGCAACAGCACGAACAGTCCCTACGCGACGGCGCTGGTGAAATATATCGCGAAGCCTGGACTGGACCTGCGCAGGGCTTTCGGCTTCGTCCGCGATGATGTCTTGCAAGCCACGGGTAATCGACAGGAGCCCTACGTTTACGGATCGCTGGGCGGTGAGGACGTTGCGCTCGTACCAAAGGCAGAGGAACCGGCGCCGCCGCCGGCTAACGCCTCGTCGGAGATTCGTCGCGACTACGAATTGGCCCTGCAACTGGGTAACAAGGCCGCCATGAGCGCGTTCCTCGCCCAGCATCCCGACGGCTATTACGCAAATCTGGCCAAGCTTCAGCTCAATCAGATCGACGCGGAGGACGCGCGCGTCACCGCGACCAGGAAAGCGCAGGAAGCGGAGCAGCAGAAGGCTCGGCTTGCGTCCGAAGGTGCCCAGCGAGCGGAGCAGGAAAAGGCGGCCGCAGATTTCAAGGCTGCGGAGGATGCCCGCATCGCGGCAGAAAGAACAAAGCAGGCAGCGCAGGACCAAGCTGCTGAGGCTGAACGGAAGCGGACCGCATCCCAAACCTCAACGGTCGCCATGCTTTCCGCGAACGGACCCGCGCCCGACAGCGCCAGGCCGAATAATATTGCAACCGCTACCCCATCGCAGAACAGCGAGGGCGCGAAGGTTGCCGCCCTGAACACGGCGCCGCCGCAGGAGGATCTTGCCAAATCGGTGCAGAGCGAGTTGAGCCGGGTTGGCTGTTTCACGGGCTCCATCGACGGTGAGTGGAACGCGGCCTCGCGTCGCTCCCTGACCCTGTTCAACCGGCACGCCGGAACCAAATTTGACGTCAAGCTTGCAAGCCTCGATGCGCTCGATGCGATCAAGCTGAAGCCGGCCCGGGTTTGCCCGCTGATCTGCGAACACGGCTACAAAGCCGACGGCGACCAGTGCCGCAAGATCACCTGCGCCGAAGGCTCGTTCCTGAACGAGGACAACGAATGCGAGAAGCGGCGCGGGAAAAAGCCGGTGGCGAAGCGCAACACGGATGAGCGGCCGTCGCGCGCCGATCGTCCGGTCCGCGAGAGGCCCGAGCCGCAAGCCGACGTTCCCCGACGACAGGCGACGGCCAGACCCTCGGGTGGCAGCGGCCAGATCGTGTGTGATGCTTATCTATGCCGCCCGGTCCGCCGCGGGTGTCATCTCGATTACCGTGGCGGCGGAGGTCCCGGCGGCGGTACCGGCAATGTCGAGGTCTGCAACTAGGACGGCATGCACGGCGGCGCGCTCGAGATCGTGTACGGGCCGCCGTCTCCTCCCCGCAATCGGCAATGCCGGGGGCAAGGGAGCCAAACCGCAGGGCCCTGCACGCAAGACGCCGGACAGCAGCCTCGGCCACAAGAATATTCACCACATGATCGCGCCGGACGGTCTCCTCAACCGCCCGGGTGGCCGTAGCAACGCGATCGCTGACCTACTTGATGGAGTATGATTTGATGTCGAACGACCAATTGTTCGGCAACAGTCTTCCGCCGCCGCTGTCCGGTATCCGCAGCTGACTGGTCCAATCCGACAGATAGCTCAACGTGTCGGCCGGCCCCTGAAGCTTGCGCTGAACGTCCGGCAAATCGAGCAATTGCACACGTCGCTCGCTCAGGATCGCAACGATCACAGCGGACCCGGCCGGCGGCGCGACGACATACTCAAATCCACGCTCCTGTGCCGCCGGCGTCGGAACAATGAATTGGACACCAGGCTTCACAAGATTCATGTCGGGTCCGACCGACTGCGCCAATAGCTCGGCAGTCGGGAAGATCTGGGACATCCGCCCTTCCGCATCCACATCCACCAACATCAGATAGCCGGGCTTCCTGGCGGTTACGCCGAATGACACCTTGCCGCCAATGTTGACAGTTGGACCCGGCAGGATCTCAAGCGACACGCCGGCAGCATTTGCCGGGCCGCGCGGGGCCTGTACGCGCCAGAGCAACGGAGCATTCGTCGCACCTGCCGACGGAGAGGCCGATGGCGGCGGCGCCGCGAACGCGACGCCGCTTCCCGCCAGCAACAGCACGATCGCGAACCCTGATTGCTTCCGGGAAACCAGTTTCGCTGGCGACATGACCCGCTGTCACAGCTTTGTCAGGGAACGCTGAAAAAGCCGATTGACGCGATCCGCGCGTCCGCCGGCAGGTAGCGCTCCAGACTCTTGATCACCTGCCCCGAGGCACGGCGCCGGTTGAGCTGCATCAGGACCGTCTCCAGATCAACCATCCGCTGCTGCGAGGTCACCGCTACGATCTGCTCGGCGCCGAACGGCTCGCCCACCCGGAGAGGCAGCCGCAGATTTGCTGATCGAGCCATCGCGGCATCGGAACCCACCGGATACAGCATTTGGATGGTTCCATCGCCGGACACGTTGAATAGCAGCACCGCCCGCGAACCGACGTCGGACAATTCGACCTCGACGGTCTGGCCGCTGCGCTGCTGTCGATCATCCGGCCAAATACGCATCAGCTGCGGCGACTGCGTCGCCATGCGCTTAAGCTCCCGAATTGCCGCAGTTCGGTTGACCACTGTCGTCAAACCGCCAACGTCAACGCCATAGGCCACCACATCGCCCCAGGCGATCACGTCATGAGACACGGGGTCCCAGATCAGGTCGGGATTATCAGTCGGTTGAACTGCCTGCACGCTGGCGTCCTGCGGCTTGAGGCTGGTGAAATAGTTCATCTTGCCGTCAAGCGCTGCCAAACGGATCGGCGTGGTGAGGCGGAACGGCGGCAGCGCGGCACTGGGCGCGGCCGGGGCGGTCGCAGCGGCACTGGTTGGAGCAGTTTGCGACTTGGCCGTAACGGCCGGCGACGCAGGAGATTGTTTCTCGGCGGACGCGACGTTAGCAACCTGGCCGGAGGCAGCTCTCGCGGCCGTCCCCTGGATCAGCACCACGCCGCGCGTCAATTCGAAGGCGACCTCGGTTTCCGGCATCTGGGCCGGCGACGAGACCGTCACGATGTTCTGGCGCTGGTCGGACAGTTGATAGACCACCTGCCGAACATTGCTGAAAAGCTCCTTCAGGGTCACCTTGCCATCATGATTGATGTCCGCGTTGCCCTCCACGGCCCGCGCAACGGCATAACTCAGAGCGCCGCGCAGGCCATCGATCCCGGGAATCCGTACTTCCGGAGCTTTGGTGTGCCGATCGACCGCAGCGATGAACGCGGTGTGGTCGAGATCGAGTTCGGACTTCGGGTCGTCGCTGCTCGACACCGGCTTCAATTCATCGACCAGCAGCGTGTAACGTGGCACCTGTCGAAAACTCATCTCAGCCGCACGCGGATCGATATCGCGCACCATTCCGCCGCCATGGCAGGTATCCGCGACGAAGATCACCCTTGCGCCGCGCAATTCGAACTGCCGGATGAAATGGTTGAATTCGCTTCCCAGAATGCGCTCGACCGATCCGGCCGGGGTGGTCGCGAATTCGGGCAGCAGGAACACGTTCTCCATTCCGTCCGGTTCCGAGCCCTTGATCCGCTCCGGCTCCTGCGTGCCGTGACCCGCGATCGACAGGAAGACGAGATCGTTGCTCTTGGTCCGCTCCACCAGTAAGCTGATCTCACGCAGCACGCTCTCCCTGTCGGCCTGTGCATTGGTCAGCTCGACCACATCGCTGACGCCCATGGTCCTCAAGCTGGACATGATGTCATTGGCGTCGGCGACCGCGCCCTTCAATTTGCGCACATGCTGGTAGTCGTCGATCCCGATGACGAGCGCCCGGAGCGCCGCACCGTCGGGATTGCTTATCGACAGCTCACCGGCCGCATGCGCGCGCTGGAGTGGCAGGCCGATCAACGCAGCGAGCAGGATGGCGGCACACAGCCAACCGGTCCTTCGATCAAAGCCCCTGAGCGTTCGCATCGCGATCCACCTCGATATCAAGCAGGTCCGCCCTGGAACCACACCGGCAAGGCAGAGCGGCAGGAATGCCGTCCGGACCTCCAGAAACCAGCGCGCAGGCGGCGATCCATGTTCATCTGTAGCCTTGGCAAGACCTCAGGTTCAGCGCCGTTTATTCGCCGTCTTGCGGCCTGTCGGCGCCTCGGTCTCCTGATAGGCGTTCGCGGAAACGGTCGTCTGATCATCTGCGAATGCGCGAAAGCGGACCGGAACGTAACCGCGCGCGAGCAGGCTTGCGAGCGGATAGACGTTGCGGCAGACCCGACCGTTGCAGCCACCCGTCGAGGATTCCATGACCTCAGCCTTGCGATCGGGCGTGAACCGCAGGAACAACATCACGTGGGAACCCGGCTTGTTCAGGGCGTCGCCAGGCTTGAGGTCCCAGGGGTTGGTCACGGGTGCGGCGATCGCGGGGATGGCGGCGGTCGTGTAATGGACGGAAAGCCCCCACGTGGCACTGACGAATGCCGAACAGTCGACACCGGCCACATCCGGCCGTGGCTCGTTGCGGGTGCAGACATTGCCCGCCAGCGTCCCGCTGTCGATCCGCTGCCGGAAGTTCGCGAGCGAACCGTGGCATCCCCAGCAATAGGGCACGCCGCGCACTTCCTGGTTTACCTTGCCCTGCAGATACCACGGCCGGCGAATACGGCTGAAACCGGAGCATTGGCTGTCGGGATCGCTACCGTAGTTCGCCGGTGTCAGCTTCCACTGGATGCCCTCAAAGGCGAAGGCGGTCTCGATCGCCTGCTGGCGATTGGACGGCCGCACGGCGGCGGTCGCATTGAACTTGATATCCGGCCGCGCCGCCGCCGGCGCGGCCGCCGTGCGCGACGGCCTGACGTCAATGACGGATACCTTCCCCAGGGGGCGGAAGCCGACACCGACCACCTCGACACCATCCGGCTTGGTGCGCAGAAAATAGACGTCGCCATCGCCCGAAACGGTGACGAACCGCCGGGTCACGGGCGTGTTCTCCAGCGGCAGCTCGTAGATACCCTCCAGGCGTCCGTTCGCGGCATAGCGTGCGACGAAGGTGGAGGCATTCTTGCCCGACGGAGGAATGTCCTCGGCCAGCACGTAGAAGCGGTCGCTGTTGTCGATCTCGAGAAACTCCACGGTGCCGAGCTGGTTGCGGACGCGCAGGCCGAGCTGACCGATGGTCTCGTTGGAGACCATGGTCTGGATTTCGACCCGAACGCCGGCATTGCCCTTGTCGGGAATGATATCGGCGATCACCGATCCCTTGCTGCGCGAGGCGATATATTGCCGGTCGGGCTGTCGCGTCGTCCTCGCGATGGCCGCGCGCGTATTCTGATCGAGCAAGTCGGTCGGGCTGCTCAGCGCCTGCGAGCCCATCTGGGCGAAGGCCGAAATGGCGACCTGGTCGTCGGTTCCGCGGGATGAGACTTCCTCCAGCTGGATCTCGTCGCCGCCCAGCCCGCGTGTGGACTGTCCTGGTGCCGCCTTCAGCATCCGCACGCCGCCGTCCCAAACCATGATGTCGTCGTTATGGACGACGAGGTCGGTGGGCTGCACATCGCCAGGCATCTTCAGGATGTCGGGAGCAGTGTTCGGTTGTTTGGGGTCGAACTGCAGAATGCGGCCGTTGATTTGATCGAGCACAAACAGGTTTCCCTGTCCGTCAGCACTGAGCGCTTGCGGGCCCGCGAGTTCGACGTCCTGGCTGGCCGCGACGATCCCGACCATGGATGCAGCCGAACCGCCGGCAAAGCTTCGCACGACCGCATCGTCGGCCCTGGCCCCAGTGGCAGCCATGACCGCGCCGACGATAGAGAGCCAGATCCAGCTAGATCGACGAAGCATATCCGCCTCAATGTAACCGAACCGAATGCGGCGTCAGTCCGACTAATCCAAGACTGCCTAATCCAAGACTGCGCGAGTGCAGCGTCAATTAGTGGCGAGCAACCCCGATCCCGTTCAACTCTTTCACTGGACGGTGATAGTCCGAACTCCTTCAGCTTGCAGTGCAAAATCATGGCCAGAAACAGATTTGAGCAAGTCAGCGAAATCCAGCCAGACGCGATTACTCTGGTTTTGAAGCGCGACAATACCGGCGCCTCCGGGTCAATCGTGTTGCCGGCCGCCGCAAGCGGGGGACGCCTGAACAGCGACCAGGTCAGCGCCCAGATGCCGGCCCAGGATGCCTTTCGCGGCGCAATCCGTCTCGCCAATGACATGAAGCTCGCGATCGTGGTTTGCGACCCCGATGGCGTCTGGAAGCCGGAATGGGGCGACCTTTACCAGGCGATCGATTGACCCACACGGACAGACGCTGCGGCGCCGCATGGAGACCGGGATGGCAAATGGAGCGTTAAGCGGGCTGTCGTTGAGGTCGCGAGCCTTGATGATCGTCCTGTTGGCCGCAACCGGCTGGCCTGCGCGGGCGAACGATTCCGCGGCCGAATTGTCCATCGGCGGGCTGCAATTCGTCCGCACCAAGGACGTGGCCATGGCGAGCGAGGAGCTTCATATCGGGCTGGACCGGGTCAGCGTTCGCTACCAATTCGTCAACCAGACGAGCAAGCCGGTTGCGCTCACTGTCGCCTTTCCGCTGCCCGACATCGATTTGTCCGAAGCCGAGAACATTGCCCTTCCATCGAGCGATCCGGTCAACTTCGTCGCGTTCGAGACCAGGATCGACGGCAACGCGGTGCCGCTGGCCATCGATCAGCGCGCCATGATCGGCAACAAGGATGTCACCGCCCTCCTCCGTCAATTCAAGCTGCCTTTGCTGCCGCTCGGTGATCGGGAGATCCGGGTCACCGACCTGCCGGCGACAACCCGAACCAAGCTGATCGACGACGGCCTTCTGATGCCTGCGGGCATGAGCGACAACGGTCGCCAGCAATATACGCCCGGCTGGATAACCAAGACGTCGGCCGTTCGCGAGCAGGTGTTTCCCGCGGCGCGTACCGTCACGGTCGAACATCAATATCGCCCGAGCGTCGGCTCCAGCCCTGACACGGTCCTGCGCTCAGGTCTACGTCGCAGCGCGGCACTGGGACCGGAAGTCGAGCGGTACAGGAGAGACTATTGCGTTACGGATGCGTTCCTTGCCGAATTGGACAAGCGCACAGGTGACAGCCAGGCCAATACCGCAAAGCTGCAGGAGCGGCGCATTTCCTACGTGCTCAAGACGGGTGCGAACTGGGCGGGTCCAATCCGGTCCTTCACGTTGACGATCGATCCGGGCGGCGACGACCGCCTGGTCAGTTTTTGTCCTGGCCGGCTCAAGCCGTCATCTGCCGACAATGCACGTCAATTCACGGCGAGCGACTTCAAGCCGGATGCCGACCTGAAGATCTTGATGATCGGCAAATTCTGAACAGCGGCTCAATTGGTGAGCATCACATAGCGTCCAGCCGCGGTGATGGTGACGTTGCCGCGTTGAGCTTCGCTCGTCGCCTGCAGGAAGAATGTGTCGGCAGCCATCGGTCGCGGCTGGCGCAATGAATCCAGAACCCGCGGGGCTGCGACGGCCAACAGGAGTTGCGGACCGGTCGTGCGCTCCATCGGCAGGGCAAAGGAAAACGAGTCGACGCCCGGCTTCAGGAGGTAGGACAGGCTGCGCACCTCGCCGCGATCCGAGACCATGAGCAGTTCCACCACCCGGTTGGCAAAATTCTCGACGGTCCCGTTGAGGGTCTCGCCGGCCTTCAGCTCCGTCGCCGACAGGTTGATGCGCGGCGCACGCGCTTGATCGCTTCCGACCTGACTGAGGAATTTGACGGCCGGACATTGGGCCTGATTCACCTGCCTGACGCCGACCGAAGCCTCAAATCCCTGCTCCTTTCGAAACGCTTTGTCGAAGGTATCGAACGGGGCGGTCGAAGCGCCGAAGCCTTCAATGACGGCTGCGCTTGAGCTCACCGCAACAGGCAGGATGAAGAAGCAGTCGCCGCCCGCATATTGGGCGACATATTTGCGGATTCGCTCGGCTCGACCCGGCCCGTCGGGGGACGGAGACGGCGTCAGCGTCGGCTGAGACGGCAGCTTCACCGGCTCCTGGCGTGTCGGCGGTGGCGGAGCAGGCTCGCTCGACGGCGCGGATGTCCCGGCGAGTTTCGGAGGTGGCGGCAAAGCCGCCAAGCCCGATGTCCTCCAGACAAATTTATAGAAGGTGTACCCACCGCCGCCCAGCAGAAGCAGCAGTCCCGCGACGCAGGCGCCGAGCCAGATGCGGCGGGAGTTCCGCGTGGTTGATGGCGCCCGCTCCTGCGGCGCAGACATACCAGCCTGCGACTTCGCCAATGGATCGAAGCCGTAGAGCGGTGCTGCGGACGGCTGCGCCGAACCCGCCGGCGTCCAACTGGCTACCTCCGCCATGGTCGGGCGCAAGGCCGGGTCCGGCTGCAGCATCCTCTCGAGAAGCGGCCTGATGCGCATGTCGACTGCGCCGAGATCGGGCACACGCCGACGCTTCTCGACCAGTTGAAACTGGCTCCCGCCCATATCGAGCTTCTGTCCGGTCAGGGCATGGAACAGCACCAGACCAAAGCTGTAGACGTCGGATTTTGCGGTGACATCGTTGCCGTACAAGCCGACCTGTTCCGGCGACGCGTAATTGTCCTTGCCGGCGAAGCCGGAGCCGATGATGGTCTTGTCACCCATCTGCGTTGACCGGGCGATCCCAAAGTCGATGATCTTCGCCCGCCTTACATCATCGAGCGGCACGATGATGTTGTCGGGAGAGACATCGCGATGGACAATGCCGTGCTCGTGAGCCGCCTGAAGGCCCGATGCGACCCGCCGCATCAATTTGATCAGCGCTTCGAAGGTCAGCGGCCCGTCGTCGAGCATGTTCGACAGCGAGCGTCCGTTCACAAACTCCATCGCCAGATACGGGCGCTGCAGTGCGGGTTCGACCGTGAACAGGAAGTAGCGAACGATTGCTTCGTGCGGAAGATTGTGAAGCGCGGCTGCCTCCCGCCGGAACAGCGCAAGCGCCGCCTCGTTGTCGACCATGTCGGGCAGCAGCATCTTGACCGCGACGGGCGATCCGGTCTGGATTTCGCGGCATCGGTAGACCTCCCCCATGCCGCCAGCCCCGATCATCGCCTCGATCTCGTAAATGCCGTTGAGCCGGGTGCCGGCCGGCACACCGCGGTAGGATGACCGAAACGGATCGTTCGCGGTCATGGTCGCAGCTCCTGATCGAGCGGCGTCCTCGTGGGCTCCGAGGATCGTGGCGCGAGCAATCGCACGATCACGATCGTGACGTTGTCGAGCCCGCCGCGATCAAGCGCGAGCGCGAGCATGTCGTCGCAGGCTGTCTGGGCAAGGCGAGTGGCCACGTGCTGCTCGATCTCGTCGTCCCGCACGTGCCGGGTCAAGCCGTCACTGCAAATCACGAAGATGTCTTCCGGTTCGGCCGGACCGGTCACCACCTCGAGCTCGGGGTCGGCGACGACACCAACGGCCCGGGTGATGGCATTGCTCGGCCAGTCCTGGACCTCTTCGCGCGATAGCGCGCCATCAGCGATCAGTTCCTCCAACTCGCTATGATCGTGCGACACCTGTGTGATGCCGTGGCGGTTGATCAGGTACACCCGACTGTCACCCGCCCAGATGCAGGCATAGTGGCCGTCGCGTACGAGCAGGACTGCCGTTGTGGTTCCGACAATGGCACCCTGCCTTTCATGGCTGAGGGCCAGGATCTGCTGGTTGGCGCTGAACAGGCGCGCCTCGCATTGCGCCAACAGGTCCGCCGCGGAGTCCGGCGCGCCGATGGAATCAAGCGACTCCACCACGATGCGGCTAGCAAGATCGCCTGCCTCGTGACCGCCCATACCGTCGGCGACGGCCCACAGGCCGACGTCGGTTCTTACCAGGTATGAATCCTCGTTCCGCGCCCGCACCCGTCCGGCGTGAGTGACGCTACCGACATCGAACAAGGAGGGGACGTGTACCATCGCGCGTCATCCCGTCCCGAATACTTCGCGGCCAACGTCGCCGGTCAGCAACGTGGAATAGTGAAACGGATCCGGCAATCCGCGGCAACAGAGTGCGATCGGCGAGAACCCTTCGCCTCCGGCGGTCCACCAGAAACTGGCCGCGGCATAGACTTGAGGGCTCGCGCCGCAGAGCGTGCCGAACGACTCGGCAAACCCATCGGCCGTCGAAACCATTCCCAGCGTCGCGTCGCTCAGCGACACGACCGGCGGTCCATCAGCCTCCCGCGTCCGCAGACGTGGGAGCGCGAGACGATCCAGTGCATCGGAGATCTGCTCGAACGTCGCAGCCCGGTCCAGGGTCGAGAGCAGGAACGTCTCCACTTGCCCATACCACCCGTCCTGCGGATCGATGTGCGGCGGCGGCAGCGCGGCGTCGCCATCCGGCACCGCATGCAGCGTCAACGGATAGTATCGCCCCACACCGTCTAGCGAGGGCATGATCGCTCCTGCGATGGTGGTGCCGCAGATTGCTCCGCCAAGCCAGAATCGCCAAATCGGCGCGGTCAGGAATGCTTCCTGCCAGGCGGCGCCGAGTTGATGGCGGCTCGCGGAAATAGCAGCTTGCACCCACGGCTCCCAGACTTCCAGGAAGCTGCGCGGCGTCGCGATCGCGATGAAATCACGCTTCGCGCCGATCTTGCCGAATAAGCCGCATCGCATGGTCATATTCCGGTCGGGCAACGAAACTCGCGGAGCACTGACAGGTTTAGCGGATTGCGCAACGATCCGGTCGAAATCTGATAATTGAGCTCACGTCCGGCAACAATGAAAGTTGCGCTGGCGGATTCCGCCTTGGCGACCAGCGAGCCGGCCTCCAGCATTCGGAACAATGACCAGGGACCGATGCGCTCGAGTACAGATGGCGAGCCGGTCTCGTTGCTGACCGAAATTGCCGTCCGCGGCGATGGGCCGGGCCAGAGCACCGTAGTCGGTGAATTGCTCTGCGGCGGCGGCGGAGGAGCGGGTTGCGGCGCGCCAAACATGGAGGGAGCTGCGGCTGGTCCCGGTGTGGTTGGGCTCGTGATCGTCGTGCCGCCGATCTCGGTCTTGACTGTGATGCCCGGTCCGGCCGCAGCCGGCGGCCGGATCGCAAAGGACACCGCCGGCACACCGCCGCCAGTCTGGAAAAAGGCGTCGCGGATATAGGCGGCATTCTGGAACTGCTTTAGCGTATCAGGAGAGAACGACCGGCCGACGGGGCTCTCCTTCCGCCAGACCCATTCGGATCGCGACGTATCCGCATAAGGCGCCAGGAACTGACTGAAGAACTTGTCCATCACACCGTTCGGGCTGAACAGCTTGGCGAAGTCAGCGAGCGGGACTTCCTGACCACTGCCCCGCACGAACGGGTAGCGGTTGGTCACCGTCTGCTGACAGACCGGCGTGACCTGATCGCGCAACGACTGCAGGATCTGACCGGCCGTGGAGGCAGCGATGCTGCCTTCGAACTCCGCGGCCGCCGCCCGCAGCATATCGGAAAATGGCGGCGGCATACGCGAGGCATTGTTGCGCAGCGCTGCAACCTGGGTCTGAAGCCCCGCCGTTGCTTGCGCCGTCAGTTGCGGATTCTCGACCATCAGCGTCAGATTCTGCGCGATATCGTTCAGGTTTGCGATCGTCGAGTCGATCGGGCGGCGGGTGCTCTCCCCTTCAAGGACTGCATGGTAGGGTTTGAACTGCGACTCGATCGCCGCGCCAGGCGTGCCGTCCTGCGCATTGTTGAACAGCGCTGGCGTGGTCACCGCAGGCGGCGCGGCCGGCGTGCCGCCGCTCGCCGGCTTGGGGCGTTCCTTGGTCAGCATCGTCTCGTCGCGCACCGACTCCAGGATTTGCCGCATCGGCGAGGTCGGCGCCGAAAGCGCCCTCAGCACCTCGTATTTCGGTTTGTCCGCGAGCAGTTTCTTCAGGCGCAGACTGCCGAGCGCAGTCCGCCACGTCGTCACAAATTCATTGGAGTAGATGCTGAGCAGATCGCCGGCCAGATTGTCATACTGCTGGTCGATTGCCGATTGCTGGCCGGCGTCGCCCAACACCCAGCGCTCCCGCTTCATCCGTTCCGACAATCCGGGCAGTCGAGCGATGAACTTCTGATTGAAGCCGTTGTAGGTGAAGAACTCCGGCACCCGCACATTGTCCAAGGGCTGCCCGGTCGTGGTTTCGAAGACAACTGCCACGTCCGGACCGCCTCGGCGGCTGGCGATCCAGTCGCCGGCGGTCGATCCACGAGCCTCCGACTTCAGGAACTCGTAGGCGCGTTGCGACACGCTGAGGCGCGCCAATGAGTTCTGGGCCTGCTTGATCAGCCGTCCGTCAAGCTCGACCAGCGGCGGCTGCTCGGTTTCGAGGTCGAACATGGCGACGAGATTTTCATCGAGCAGACGCCGTCCCTCCGCGTTGGTCGCGCCAGGATAGAGGTTGTCCGCCCAGTCGCGCTGCATCCAGGAACGGATGAGCTCGCGGTCCGGGGATTGCAGGCCGCCGAGCATCAGGTAGACCTTCAGCGCCTCATAGACGAAGGCAGGCTCGTTGATGCGCGCATTGAGCTGCTCTTCCAAACGGTACAGCAAGCGAGGCCTGAACATGCGCTCAAGCGCGGTGTGATAGGCCGCCTTCGCGGGCGACAACAGGCGCGCGTGCTGACTGAGCCCGTAGCGCGCCGAAAGTGGTACCGGCTCATTCCGTGAGGCATAGCCGGCCGGAGCGTTCCGCAGCCGATAGAGCAGCGGCAGCACCTTGTCGAGATCATGATCGGCGATCAGCGTTTGCTTGATGAGCGGCGCACCGGCGACTGCATACTCGTTGTCCGCCTGCAAGCTCTGCTCGATCAGCTCGGAGTTGCGCTTGTAGCTGGTCAGCCACGCGCCGATCAGCCCGATCGCCACCAAACCTATCACGGACAGCGCCGCGGTCTTGAGGATCAGGGCGCGGCGCACCGCAGCACGGTCGGTCGAGACCCAGCCGGCCTCGCCGATGATGACCTTCGAAATCAAATCGGCGAGGAAATAGCTCTTGCCGGTTCCGGAGTACGATCCGGCACCGACCTCCTCGGCGCCGAACGTACGCGCCAACGATCCGATCAATTGATCGATCGGCGTACCCTGCTGGGTGCCCGAGGTGAAATAGAACCCACGCAGATTGGCGTTCACGTGATACCGCGTCGGCTCAAAAATCTGGTTGAGGAAATCGTGGATTTGCGGCTTGAGCCGCGCCATCTGCGCCGGGAAGCCGAACAACTGCACCCGGTGCTGCGGCGTCGGCTCGTCCTGCAGGCGATCAAGCGTTTCTTCGCTCAGGCGTTCCAGCAGGCGATCGAACTCGACCGGGACCTGCCCCACCAGATTCTGGGTCTTGTCGGCGGTCTGGAAAGTGGCCCCCCAGACCTGGCGCCGGCCGGCCTCGCCGAGATAGGCGAAATATTCGGTGAAACCGGCAACGAGATCGGCCTTGGTGAACAGCGCGTAGACCGGGAAGCTCACTTTCAGCCTTTGATGCAGCTCGAGGAGCCGCATTCTGATGGCATCGGCATGAAGCGCGAGCTCCTGCTTCGGCAGCGTCAGCACGTCTTCCAGACTGATTGCGACGAGAACGCCGTTGATCGGCTGGCGCGACCGATTTTTTTTCAGGATGTCCAGGAAGGACAGCCAGCTTTCCTTGTCGGCCTTGCTGTTTGAATCCTGGGTTGTGTAGCGACCGGCGGTATCGATCAGCACCGCCTCCTCGGTAAACCACCAATCGCAGTAGCGAGTCCCGCCGACCCCGGCGATCGCCGCCGGCGTTGCCCCGCGCGCGAGCGGAAACTTGAGCCCCGAATTGACCAGCGCGGTGGTCTTTCCCGCACCTGGCGGGCCGATGATGACGTACCAGGGTAGATCGTAGAGATAACCGGACTTGTTGCCGCTCGCAGTCTTGAGTGTTGCGAGCGCATCCTTCATGCGCTCCTTGAGCATCGGCTCGTCGCTGACAGCCTGGTCCGCACCGCTGACGCCGTCGGCGATCTCTTTGGCATTCTTGCGTCGCCTGAAGAAATGAAGACCGGTGACGCCTGCTGCCGCGGCGCCGAGCAGCAGGATCGCGATCTGGCGAACGATGTGATTTTCCAGCGGATGCCAGTCGCCGAAAGCGACGAAGGGACCGGCAAGGTAGATCACGGCCCCAAGCGAGCTGAGCCCGACTCCATAGAGAACGATGCGTAGTATGTCCTTGGCGAGCATATTTACCGGTACCTGTCGCTTATCGCGTGAGCTTCTGGCGTCCGCCTATTCGCTACGTTCGATGAAGATTTCGACCCGACGGTTTTTGGCTCGTCCCTCGGGCGTCGAATTGCTGGCAATCGGTGAATCCGATCCCTTGCCGTCGACATCGATGCGCGAACCATCGGCCAGGCCGGACTTCAGCGCGGCGGCAACCGCCTTGGCGCGCTCGACCGACAATTCGAAATTCGAGGGGAAACGCACGGTGCGGATCGGCGAGCTGTCGGTATGGCCAACCACCCGGATTCTGCCGGGCTCCTTGTCGAGCGTCGCCGCGACGCGGGCCGCGATCGGCTTGAAACCATCCAGGATGGTTGCCTGGCCCGAGGCAAACAATGCGAGATCGCACACCCTGATCACGATGAAGCTCGCCGTCTGATCCGCCGTCATGGCGCACGCCGTCTTCTCCTGTGCAAGCGCGTTGCGAATGCGCTGCAGCTGGGTGATGCGGTCCGGCGGTGGCGGCGGAGGCGGTGGTGGCGGCGGCGCAACGACGCGGCGCTTGAGCTCGATTGGATCGCCGGGATGCAATGCCAGCGCGACTTGCGCGGCATTCTCTGCACGGCCAGCCAGCAACGTTCGCAGAACGAAATAGGATCCCGTCAGCAGCGCGGCGACCACGGCCGCCACCAGCCAAACCGGGATACGCAAGTGCTTCCGCCGACCGGCCAAGGCCTGTCCGCGCCAGTGCGGCGACAAATCATTGGTCGGCTTGGGCCGAACCCGGCGCAGCGTTTCATAGAGGTTGCGCTGAATCACCTGGAGGTTCGCAAGTCCGCCCGGCGACGTCCGGTGGATTCCCTGGAATCCGAGCGCAAGGCAGGCGTGCTGAAGCTCGAGCACCGGATAGTTGACCAGCGGATCGGTCTTCAAATGGTCGAGAATCTCGAAGAAGCGTACGCCGCCCACGCGCTCGCCGAAGAACCGGCTGAGCATCGAGTATTGGGCCCAGACGTGTCGATCGTCGGTCGGTATGTGTTGCACAATATCGTCGGCGGTCGCGCACAGGATATACTTCGCCGTATTGGCCTGGTGCTCGGAAATGCCCGCCGAGCGGATATCCTTCTCGAAGAACTTGATGGCGTCGGCGACCTGCTCCATCAGGCTCGCGAATGACGCCCGCATCAGCGCGACGCGCAGCCGGCCAAGCAACTGCAGCAAAGGGCCGCCGGCGCGCATCACCGGATTGGCGTTTGGCGCAACCAGATCGTCGACACGCAAGGGCGGACCCGGCGGCAGGACCGGTTGCGTCGCCTGAGCCTGCGCCGGTGTCGAAATCCATTCCTCTGACGGCTGGCTGGTCGGCGGGGCGGCGTAGCTTGCGCTCTGCGGGACGGGAGAGAATGAAGGCGGTGGCGAAGGGCCACCCGGCGTAGCCACGGGCGATGGCGAGTACGCCGGACGGCTGGCAGGTCCCTCGCCCGCCGGAGGTTGAGGAGCCGGGGCCGGCGGCATCTTCCCGCCGGGGTTCGGACGAATGATGGTCCGTTCACCCCGACCGAAAGGATTAACCGGCTTGTCCCTGTCGGTCATGGCCGCTCTTCCAGGATGGCCCAAAGGTACAACTCAAGCTCCGGCCAGTCGCCGGAAAAATGCATCCCGATCGAGGCTGCTGTGCTGAACTCGGGCCACAGCGGCGACTTGCGATCGAGATAGAAATAGACGTGGTCAGTGATGGCTCGGATGTGCGGTGGCGGCGTCGGCAGATGCACCAGGGTCAAACCCGGCAGGTTTGCGTGCACGATCTCGGTCATTTTTGTGTTGGGCCCGACCTTGAACAGGTGCGGGAATTCATTCTGAATCTCCACGAGGGGCCGCCGCGCGGCGACCTCCAGCACCAGCGTCGCATTCCGGAACAGCGCGCGATCGCGGATCGGCGATACAAATGCGTTCTGGGCGCGTTCGATGATCTCCAGACGGATTGCCCGCCTGCCCAGTCGCGCGCTCAGGAAATCCTGGATGTCGCGCACCAGGGGCGTGAAGACGTATTCGAGGTTGTCGTGATCATATGCCGGGTAGTCCCGTGCGCGTCGTTCGGTCGTCGCGAAGGTCGCAAGCTCGCCGGCAAACCTCAGCAGTTCCTCGTACAGCCGCTCGGGATGTACGCTGCCGGACCGCTTGAAATGAGTCAGCACCGGAATGGTCCGGTTCAGCACCTGCAGCACCAGATAATCGACGCTCTGCAAACCGCCGCCGGACGAAGGATCGACTGCGTAACGCGCAAGCTCGTCGAGCTTGGTCTCAACCCAGCCAATGATTCGATTGAGCCAGCCATCGACAACCGGATGTGCGGCGCAGACCAGCATCGGCGGCACAAACTTGTCGTCGAACAGGATATTCTTGTCGCGCACTTCGAGGATGCGAGCGATGCCGAGACCCATGTATCCCGGCTTGCTCGTCTTGCGCAGCTCGAACGAGAGCCGCGGATAGACAATGTCGATCTCTTCTTCGATGCGCAGCGCCGAGGTTGAATCGATAAACGTTTCGGCAGTCCGAACGTAGCGACTTGCGCTGTCGGTGCGATCCTCATCCACCTCCCGCGTATTGGGTGCCGCGACCGGCATCATCAGCCAGACGATCTGACCTGCGGCCGAATCCGGCACTTCGATGGCTTCCGGGATCGGACTGTCGGCAGGAATATCGAACGGCGTTCCGTCCGGCATGACGCCGGTCGCACTGCGCACGGCGAATTTGCTCTGTTGAGTAAGATCGTTGTCGATCTCGAGCTGGGCAAAGCCCCAGGGGTACGGTGTCGTGTAGCGAACACGCTTTTCCAGCAGATGCTCGAGATAGCGATCGTTCTGCTGCAGATGATGCGGCCGCAGGAACAGACCTTCCGACCAGAAAACTTTGCTGTACCAGGACATTCCTACATCCACTCGGCAATGATCGGCGACTGCATCGTCACCGACAGTTCACTTTGACCCCGGCTTGTCTGCGCGGTCGTAATATTCGGAGAAATGCAGCATGAAGGTATCGATCGGCGCGCTTTCGTCGCGACCGAGATGCGCGTTCCAGCGCGTCAAAAATTCGTCCCAGAGCTTGCTCTTGTTCGAGCCAAACAAGGACCGTGCGCCGCGCTGAAGCTCGAGCTCGCGCGCCATCAGCGTCGGATCGATACTGGCGATCAGTCCCCGGACGGCATGCTGCATTGCAGCATAGGTCTTCAATTGATGGGATTTGAGGTCCTTGAAGCCTTGGGCGAAGGCATGCGGCGCATCGAGGTAACTGCGCGTCGGCGGCCCGAACAGGATACGCATCGCGTCTTCCGCGGTCGGCGAGAATTTCAGCGGATTGTTCTCGATGGCCTGGATGGTGGTTTGGCTGGTGCTGCGCGTCAGCTGCTTGGCCTGGGTCCGCGCCTGCAGCAGGGCCATCAGGTTTTCCACGGTCATGCGCAGGATGACGCCAAGCTGTTCTGCGAGTTCGGCTTCGGTCTTGTCGGCAAAGAAACCGTCCGGCAGTCCGGCAGCACGTGCGACCAGGCGCGCAAACTCGGGATTGCCGATCGACGCAGCCGTGGCCGGTGCCGGCTCGGCCAGTTGCTGCCGCGGCGCTCCCACATGCCCTGCCGGTGAGGGAGCCGGCGGTGGCGGGACAGCCGCTTCGTCGTCGGCCCATACCGACGGTCGGCGCGGCGTCGGCATCGCGTGCAGCACATCGACCGGCGGTTTTGGCGTGGCGACCGGACCGGCTGCCCAGCTCATGTCGTCGTGCAGCGGCGGCTCGCGCTGAGGCATCTGCGGCGAATGCCGGACAGGATCCACACCCGCCGGCGGAACGCTCGCCGCCCAGTCCAGGAATTCCGGATTGACGGGCCGCGCGGCCTCGCGCGGTTTTCGCAACTGCTGCGGGTCGATTGGCGGCGGCACGTCGCGACCGGGAGCCCACAGTTCCTGGTAATCGGCGTGCTGTTGAGCGAGCGAAGCTTGCTGCTGCGCGCCATGGCTCGGAGTGCCCTCGGCAGGCTCATCCAGGTCCAGCGAAACGCCAATGACATAGTGGCCGATGACGAGCCGATCGCCGTTGCGCAGCCGATGCGCTCCCCGTATGCGCTGGTCGGCACCATTGAGAAAGGTGCCGTTGGTCGAGACGTCGTGCAACCAGTAGCCGCCGTCGCGATAATGGATCTCGCAATGCTTCCCCGAAATCATCCGTGCCGGATCGGGCAATGTCCAGTCGAGATGGCGGTCCCGGCCAATGTCGACCGAACGCCTTCCGGTGACGGTAAATGACACAGGGCCGCCGTCTGGAAGGTTCGGCTCGTTCTCGATGTTAAAGCGAAGCACCATCACATCGTCTCGTCAGCGTGGAGGGCGCGGTTCGCCGCGTGCCAATTGAATACCATCCTCCAGGCAGGCCGTCATTATCCGGTCCCTGGACTCGCCGGTAAGCCGGCAGAGGCCGATCAAAAGGGCTGCGCGAACCGCTCGCGCCGTCTGATCCGGCTTGGCTTCGACCGGTGCAAATTCCGCGGGAACCACGCTTCCGCCGGACCAACCCGCCGCCAGCGCCAGCCAGGTCGCCGGCTGCTCGGGATCGTTGGCATTGCCGACCGCCAAAGCCTTGTTGCGCGATTGCTCGTCCGGCTGCCGGACCCAGGTCTCGGCAAAATTGAGCGACCTGCCTTCATTGCCGTCGAAATGGTCGAACATCTGCCGCAACGAGCGACAGCCCCAGGCGACGGCCACGCGCCTGGGGAGCAGATACGCGCAGAAGGATACAGCCTGGTGCCAGTTGCCCGCATCGGCCGCCTCCTGCAGGAAATCCAACGACAACTTGTCCGGAGCGGCTTTGCCGACGTCGTAGCGCGCCAGCGGATAGGCTTCAAACAGATCGTGGACTGTGCTGAACCGAACCTGATTCATGGCTGTCAGCCGACAATGGTTGGCGTGCCGTGGGCAACCAACGGGCCGCCGGCCGCGAGCGCCATGGCGGCCTGCGCGGTCATGGTGATGGTTGGCGCGTTGATGACGATGCCGGCCGGAGACAGGATGATCTGGCTTGGACCAACCTGCAGGGTGATATTGACGTTGGCCGTGAGGGTGATGCTCAGGCCCGCATCGACGGACTGATCCATCGCCAGCTTGATGTGCTGACCGCCCAATTGGATATCGAGCTTGTCGTTGCCGTTCTTGAGCGTGGTCTTGCGGGTATCGCCGCCGAACGCGGCCTCGCCAATGGTCCTGGTCTCGGTGTCGCGGACCGTGACGTCGTAGTCCTTCTCGGCGTGCACGGTGATCTTCTCGGACCCCTTCTTGTCCTCGAAGTTCCATTCGTTGTAGCCGCCTCCTCCCTTGGTCGAGTCGGACTTCAATCCCGCAATCGTCTTCTTGGACGGCAGGTCGTAGGGCAGCTTGTATTCATCATTGTAGACGGTCCCTATCACCAGGGGCCGGTCGGGATCCCCTTCCAGGAATTCCACGACCACCTCCTGCCCGACGCGCGGGATGATCTGACCGCCCCAGCGCTTGCCGGACCAGACTTGCGCCACGCGCAACCGGCACGAGCGCTTCTTCTTCCGATCCCAGAAAAAGCGAACATAGATTTCGCCCAGCGACTCGACGTCGATTTCCTCGCTCGAACTGTCGTCCTTGGTCACCACCTTGGCTGTCTGAATGCCGTTGATCCTCGGCTTCGGCGTCGTCATGGGAGATCGAAACGGCCGATCGCTGGGCAGAAATTCGTAGCTGCCGAAGTAGACGTGCTGTCCGGCGTCGCCGGGGCCGCCAGTGCGATAGGATTCGATGGAAAACGAATGAGCGGCCCGTACCACGAGATATTCGACGTTCTGCGAGTCTTTCGAGTGCTTCTCGAGCTTGGTTAGTCCGCCGGGAAACAGATTAACGGCGTCGCCGTTGCCCCGGCGGCGCCGATCCATCGCCTGCTCGGCCTGAAGCTGGATCTTCGCGTATCGCTCGCCGTCGGACTTCTCCTTGAACTTGCCCGGGTAGTCGTAGAACTCCATCTCGGACCGTGTGTAGTGCTCGGAGCCCTTGGCGTCGCTGATCATCTGCGCGTTGGGCTTCTGGTAATTGTAATCGTTGAGCTCGATCTTCCCGGTGCGAAACCGGCGCTCGGAGGCCCATTCATAAATATGCTGCTCGCCGCGACGGTCGGAGCCGGTGAGCGGGATGTAGGGGATCTTCGCGAGACCGTTGATGGGGCTATGCGAGGACTTGGAGTCAGCCAGCACCAGCGTATGCTTGCCGCCTTCATGCTTGAAGAAGTAGTAAATCCCGTGCTGCTCCATCAACCGGCACACGAAATCCAGATCGGTCTCGCGATATTGAACGCAGTATTCGAGCTTCGGACATGAGCCCTCTTCGGTAAGCTTGGACTCATAGTCCGTGAAGCCGCGCTCGTTGAAGACTTCCTTGATGATATCGGGCGCCTTCTTGTCCTGAAAAATCCGGCAATCGGTGGTCCGCGACAGCAGCCACAACCAGGGTCTCAGCACGATCCGGTAACTGAAATAGTCGTTCTTCACCCCCAGCCATTGGGCTTCCGTGAGAATGCCGCTGAACTCGCGTTCCTTCTCGTGCAATTTGATGGTGAGGGTGCACTGCTTGCCGATGGCCCGGTCAAAGTCGAGATCGGCCTCCTCGCTGAGACACTCGATGCGATATTCGAACAGTTCGCTCAGACCTTCGGCGGCCTCGAACCGGGCAAAAACCAGAACGTCCTTGCCAAGGGGGGTCTTGAGCTCGCAGAGGCGGGTATCCTGGGTAAGCTGGCCCATGTGGGCGTTAAACTCCCTCGTTGACCGCACGAGCTGCGCAACCGGCGCATCGGGCGGTCAAGCACGAACAACCGAAATCCGAGCCGGCCATCGGTGGGATGGCCGACAAGTCCGCCCGGCGTCGCCCTCACCTGACGCGGCAAAGCACCCGCCCGAGGAAACCGCTGCGGCACTCATGTAGTCGGTTCCAAGCGCTTGCGGGTTCACGGGAAACCGCCATCATGCCGGGAATGAACCGAGGCCGGCGTTGATCTGACCTAACAGTCAATCGGATCATGATCCCCCGCGTGATCCGCCAGATGTCACGGACCTGGTGGAGGGACCAGGGCCCCGCAGACGGATCCTCTTTGCATGCTCGACGTCGTAACCCTGACCCAGCCCATCGACCCGGACAATCCCTGCGGGCCTGACCTCGATGCGGCCGGCGACGTCCAGTACCTGAATTTCTTCGCAGCTGCGGAATCGCTGCTGCCGATGTCGTATTTCGAGGTCGTCAACGCGAACGGAGAGCGCGGACGCTTCGATCCGAAGGCCATCGATATTGCCGGCCAGTTCGCCGCTGCGCAGCCCCTCTTGGCCCGCACCCGCGATCTGCGCCTGACCATGCTGCTCGCCAAGTTTTCCATCCTGAACCGCGATCTCGATGGCTTCCTCAGCTGCCTGAGGGCAACCACCCTGCTGCTCCGCGAACAATGGGAAACGGTGCACCCAAGGGGCGAAGACGGCGACTATGCTTTTCGGGCCGTCACCATCGAGGCGATCGACGTGTTTCCGACGGTGATCAACCCGCTCCAATTCCTCCCCCTGATCGAAAATCGAAGGCACGGCAGCCTCAACTACCGTGCCTATCAGATTGCCAAGGGCGAAATTCCCGCCGCCGATGCCGATGTCGACATGCCGGATCTCGGAACCATCGAGCGCATCATCGGCGAGACCGATCTCGACACCCTCAAGGCGGTGAGCGCCCGCTGTTCGGCGGTCGCTGCCGAGATCGCCGGCATCAAATCGGTTTGGCACGAAAAGTTGAACTCGGGGCAACCCATCAGTCTCGACAGGCTGGCGGGTGTCGCGAATGGCATGGCCAGCTGGCTCGCGACTCTGGTCGCCGCACGCGATCCGGCTGCAACTGTCCCATCCCCGGACGCAACTACTCAAGACGGCCCGCAGCTTCCGATTGAAATCGCCGGCGCAGTGACCTCACCCGGACAGGCATCCGCGGCGCTGGCGGCGGCTGCCGACTACTTCGCTCGGAAGGAACCGTCGAGCCCGGCGCTGTTGCTGGTGCGGCAGGCGCAGGACATGGTTGGCAAATCGTTTATCGAAGTGATGCGGATGCTGATGCCGGCCCACGTGGAGACCGCGGCCATCAATATCGGTCGCGACAAGGTCTTCGACCTGCCGATCGAACGCATGGCGGAATTCGCCACCTCGCTCCCATCCGCGGCCGAAAACGAGGCTCAAGATGCTGTTTTTACGGCAGAAAACAGAGCGCAGGCGTTGGACTTGCTGAGCAAGGTCGCGTCTTTCTTCCGGGCCGCGGAGCCGTCCAGCCCGATCCCGTTCCTGGTCGATCGCGCACGCGAACTCGCACAGCGAGACTTCCTCAGCCTGCTGAACGAAGTGCTGCCCGAGGGCGCTCTGAAGGCGATCGATAAATCGAATTGAACCCGCCTTCCGTTCGAGGGGACTAACTGAACGGAAGGAAGCTCCGCCGACGAAAGACCGAGGCACTTCCCTGCCTGCGTCGCGCAAGTCGGCTTCCGCAGAGATTTTTTTGTGAAGAGGGCAACCCAATGGCAACCGACAGCGGTCAAAAATTCATTCGCCGAAACCGCGCACCGCGCGTGCACATCACTTACGAAGATCCCTACGACGCCGAGCGGCTGATCGAACTGCCGTTCGTCATGGGCGTCCTATCCGATCTTTCCGGCAACAACCCCGGCGTCGAGAAGGCGAAGGTCGAGGAGCGCAAGTTCCTCGAGTTCGACATGGACAATTTCGACAACCGCATGGCGGCGATCCAGCCCGGCATGACGGCGCGCGTTGCCAATCGCCTCAGCGACGGGTCTGACGAAAAGATCTCCGTCAACCTGCGCTTCAACAAGATCTCCGACTTCACGCCGGTGGCGGTCGCCCGCCAAGTGCCGGCGACGGCCAAGTTGCTCGAAGCGCGCGAACAGCTCGCCAACCTGCTGCGCTACATGGATGGCAAGGTGGGCGCCGAGGACCAGCTGAAGAAGCTCCTCGCCGATCCTCAACTGATGGCCGCACTGCGCGAGCGCGCGACCAGCCAGTCCACCGACGCCGACACCAACAGCTAAGGGAAGGAATGGGGACCATGGCAAAAGAAGCAATCCACAAAGAGACCACCACCAAGGTCGGGACCGTCGAGGCCGACGAGTTTGCCGCCCTGCTGAAGCAAAGCTTCAAGCCGCGCACCGAACGTGCGGCGACCGAAGTCGAGAACGCGGTGTCCACGCTCGTTCAGGAGGCGCTCAAGGACACGAGCGTCATCAAGTCGGACGTGCTCGACACCATCGAGGAGATGATCGCGCGGATCGATCAGAAGCTGACCGCGCAGATGAACGAGATCCTGCACGCGCCCGAATTCCAGGCGATCGAGAGTGCCTGGCGCGGCCTCCACTACCTCGTCTTCAACTCCGAGACCGACGCCAACCTCAAGATCCGGGTGATGAACGTCTCCAAGAACGAGCTGTATCGGAACCTGCGGCTTTATCCCGATGCGCGCTGGGACCAGAGCCCGCTCTTCAAGCAGATCTACGAGTACGAATTCGGCCAGCTCGGCGGCGAGCCGTTCGGCTGCCTGATCGGTGACTATTATTTCAGCCACCTCCCCACCGACGTGCAGTTGCTCCGCGATCTCAGCAAGATCGCCGGCGCCGCGCACGCCCCCTTCTTCAGCGGCGCCGAGCCTACGCTGATGGGAATGGACTCGTGGACCGAACTGTCCAACCCTCGCGACATCGGCAAGGTGTTCGACACGCCGGAATACGCCGCATGGAAGGGACTGCGCGATCAGGACGACTCGCGCTATCTCGGCCTGTGCATGCCGCGCGCGCTGGGCCGCCTCCCCTACGGCGCCAAATCGGAGCCGGTCGAAGAGTTCGCCTTC
This sequence comes from Bradyrhizobium sp. Pha-3, assembly GCF_042258325.1. Taxonomy (NCBI): domain Bacteria; kingdom Pseudomonadati; phylum Pseudomonadota; class Alphaproteobacteria; order Hyphomicrobiales; family Nitrobacteraceae; genus Bradyrhizobium; species Bradyrhizobium sp. Pha-3. Next base: position 5,549,234 of record NZ_CP170151.1, read on the forward strand.
GAAGAGGAGACGGATGGGCACACCGGTGACAAATACGGCTGGATCAACGCCGCCTATGCGATGGCAGTCAACATCAACCGCGCCTTCAAGGAGTTCGGCTGGTGCACGCGCATCCGCGGCGTCCAGTCCGGCGGCGAAGTCATCAACCTGCCGACGCATACGTTCCCGACCGACGACGGTGGCGTCGACCTGAAATGCCCCACCGAGATCGCCATCAGCGATCGTCGCGAGCACGAGCTTGCAAAGGCGGGACTCATCCCGCTGATCCATCGCAAGAACACCGACAAGGCCGCCTTCATCGGCGCCCAGTCGCTCTATAAGCCGAAGAAGTATTTCGGCGACAAGGGCGTGGATGCAACCGCGTCCGACAACCTGTCGTCACGTCTGCCCTACATGTTCGCAGTATCCCGCTTTGCGCATTATCTGAAGTGCATGGTTCGCGACAAGATCGGATCCATGAAGGAAAAGGATGAGCTGACGGTCTGGCTGCAGACCTGGATCAACGAATACGTTGATGCCAATCCGGCCTTGTCGTCAGAAGCTCAGAAAGCGCGCAAACCGCTGGCCGCTGCGAAGGTTGAGGTCATAGCAAACGAGGAGAACCCGGGATATTACAACGCGCGCTTCTTTCTCCGTCCACACTTTCAACTGGAAGCGATGGACGTCGGTCTCAGTCTTGTTTCGCGCCTGCCAGGCCCGAGCTCCTGACGCCACGCTATCGCAACCGTCTATCATCAGAGCATTTTGAAAGGGCTACGCTATGGCTGTCGACATCTTTTTGAAACTCGATCCGATCAAGGGCGAGTCGCTCGACGACAAGCACAAGGAAGAGATCGACATTTTAAGCTGGTCGTTTGGCGAGAGCCAAAGCGGCACGTTCCACAGCGGGTCGGGCGGCGGCGCCGGCAAGGTCGCCGTTCAAGACCTCCACTTCACGCACTTCGTGGACAAGGCGACACCCGAGCTTTTCAAGGTCTGCGCCAATGGAAAGCACATCGACAGCGCCATTCTCACGGTCCGCAAGGCCGGTGAACATCCGCTCGAATATCTCAAGATCGAGATGAAGCACGTTCTGGTCTCCAGCGTATCGACGGGCGGATCGCACGGCGAGGATCGCCTCACCGAAAACGTCAGCCTGAACTTCCAGAAGGTCAAAATGACCTACAAGACCCAGACGGAAAAAGGCGGCGCCGGCGCGTCTCCGGTGTTCGGATGGGACGTTGCGGCCAACAAGGAATGGGCCTGATCGCAGGCTTCCTGCCCGGCGCCGGTTGCCCATAGCGGCAATCGGCGCCAGCTGTACGGGGACCGTCAATGACCGTTACGCCTAGGAAAGACCGGCTCTCTCCGCCATTGATGCTGGCCTTTCGTGCGGCTCATGACGCGCGCGATGCGCGCAAACCGCTCGAACTGCGCGATCAGTTCGGTGAGCGAGTGATAGCGGGACGGCGTAGCGCGGGTCGGTTCCCGATCTCGGAGACGCTGCTGAGGCGCGAGGTTTCGCAGGACGTCGAAACACTCCTCAATACCATTGCCCTCGAATCGACGCTTGACCTGACGGGTCGCGGCTGCGTCCGCACCTCGATTCTGAACTATGGCTTCCCCGATATCGCAAACCGTTCGATCGACGAAGTCACCGACGAGGAACTCAGCGATGCCCTGCGCATGTCGCTCACGACCTACGAGCCGAGACTCGATCGCAAGTCCATCCGGGTGCGGCGCGACACCTCCGTGGGCGCCGAGCAGCTCAAGCTGCGCTTCGTCGTGCATTCCGACCTGAAATGCGAACCGCTCAACGTACCCGTGGAATTCGTCGCAGACGTCGACCTCGACAGCGGCGATATACAGATCAACCGACTGTAACATGAACCGCGAGTTCCTCGACTTTTACAATCGTGAACTGTCGCTGCTGTACGAGCATGCGGAGGGTTTTGCCGAGGAGTATCCGGGTATCGCCGAGCGCCTCGGCGGCCTGGTCCGCGACCGCTCAGATCCGATGATCTCAGGCCTGCTGGAAGGCGCTGCATTTCTCGCCGCTCGCGTTCAGCTCAAGCTCAAGCACGAGTTTCCGGAATTCACGGCGAACCTGCTTGAGCAGTTGGTTCCGAACTATCTCGCGCCAACTCCGTCCGCCATGCTGGTCAAGGTTCAACCAACCTACGCCGATCCGGCATTGCGCGACGGCAAGAAGATTGCGCGGGGCGCCTATTTCGACGCGAGCTATCGCGAAAGGGAACGAAGCCTCGCCTGCCGGTTCCGGCTTTGCCGCGATATCGTACTTTGGCCGTTTGACGTCGCCGGCGCCGAATATTTTGCGACCGCGGGCGCCTTGCAGGCGCTCGGGATTCCAGTCGGCGGAGAAGTCATCGCCGGGCTCAGGCTCTCCTTGACGCACCGTACCGCAGCGCGGCTCGACGAGGAGCCGGCGGACGCGGAGACTCGCACCAAACCGGACACCTGGTTCGCCGGCTGCCGCACCAGCGAACTGCCCATCTACCTGACCGGCGCCGAGTCGGATGCCATCGCACTTTACGAACAACTGACCTCGAACTGCGTCGGGCTCTATTTTCGCTATCTCGACGATTTCGGCGATCCGGTCGTCATCCGGGCTCCGAACGAGTGTGTTCAGCAAGTCGGCTTCAGCGAGGACGAATCCCTGTTTCCGAACGACAACCGGGTCTTTCGCGGCTCGGAATTGTTGCGGGAATATTTCGTGTTTCCGCGCAAGTTCCTTGGCGTCAATCTGACGCAACTTCGCGCTGTGATGCCGCGGTTACGCAGCAAGTCCATCGATATCGTCTTCGCGTTCGATGAGCACAACTCGCGGCTCGCCGCCTCGGTCCGGGCGGATACTTTCAGCCTCTATACCGCCCCGGCGATCAACCTGTTCGAAAAGACCAGCGATCGCATCCCGATCAAGTCGAATACCTACGAATACCACGTGGTGCCCGACCGAAGTCGCTATCTCGAATACGAGCCGCACCAGGTGCTGGAGGTTTATGCGCACTTTCCGGCGGAAAAGGACAAGCGCCGCGTGCGTCCGTTGTACTCCGCCGCCGTCGACCGGACAGCCGGATCGGTCGAGGGACTTTATTATACGGTTCGTCGGCTGCCGCGGCGCCGCACCGTCGAAGAGAAGACCTATGGCGCAGCCTCGGACTACACCGGGACGGACATGTTTCTTTCGCTGCTCGAGCCCGGCGACCCGAGCGGCGGCGGATCTGCCGCCGAACTGAGCGTTCGGGCGCTGTGCTCGAACCGGCATCTCACGGAACATCTGCCAGTCGGCCAGGGCGGAGCCGACTTTCGCCTGCTGGACGACACCTCGCTCGAGTTGATGTGCATCGCCGGCCCCACTCGGCCACGCGAGCCGGTGGTGGCGCAGTTGCGCAGTCGCACCGAAATCGCCAATAGCGGCGTCGTCAGTTGGCGCCTGATCAACATGCTGAGTTTGAACTATCTCGGCCTCGTGGAGCGTAGCGGCGGCAAGAACGCCGGGGCGTTGCGCGAGATGCTGTCCTTGTTCGCCGACCAGTTCGACGATGCGACGGAACGAAAGATTCGTGGCGTGCGCAGCGTCGAGAGCAGGCCCGTGGTGCGGCGGGTGCGTGAGCGTACCGGCAGTGGCGCCGCGCGCGGCCTGGAGATCACGGTCACGCTTGACGAGAAGGCATTCGAGGGCAGCGGCGTCTTCCTGCTCGGGGCTGTGCTGGAACGCTTCTTCGCCGACTATTCGGGCTTCAACACTTTCACCCAGACCGTCATCTCGACGCCAGAGCGCGGCGAGATCATGCGTTGGCCGGCCCGCATGGGCACCCGGAGGCCGCTGTGACGCTGATCGACCAGATGAAGGCCGAGCCCTGGCGGTTCGATTTCTTTCAGACGCTCCGCCAGCTCGAGCGATGCAATCCGGATCGGCCGCGGATCGGCGACAGTGCAGCGCGTCGCGAGGAGTTTATCGACCTCGGTCAAACCCCCTATCTGGAATTTCCCGCCTCCAATCTGAGCTCGGTCGACGATCGTGATGGCAGGCTCAGAATTCTGGTCAAATTCCTCGGCCTGCTCGGACCGCAGGGCGCGCTGCCGCTGGCCACCACCGATGAGAGCGTCGGCTGGCAGCTGATGCGGGATGACGCCTTCCCTCGCTTTCTCGACCTGCTGAACGGGCGCTTCCTGCAATTGTTCTTTCGAGCCTGGGCAGACGCACGGCCGATCGCCCAGCACGATCGCCCATCCGACGACCGCTTCATTGCCTATGTCGGATCCTTCGCCGGCCTCGGCTCCGATATTTTTGCCAATCGCGATACCGTGCCCGACATGGCGAAGCTGAGCTTCGCCGGACTGGTTTCACCCAGAGCGAAATCCGCATCCCGACTGGCGCGGCTCCTGCAAGGGCTGTTCGAAGTCAGGGCCGAGATCGACGAGTTCGTTGGCACCTGGCTCCCGTTCGACCCAAGCCATTGCAGCCGGCTCGGCGGGACGCACGCCAAGCTCGGCCACGACGCGCTTCTGGGCTCCCGCGTGTTCAGTGTGGAAGACAAGATCAGGGTTCGCGTGTTCGTGAAGGATTTTGCTCAATACGAGCAGTTCCTGCCCACCGAAGCGCCGAACCTGTCCGAGCCCCTGGCTGACGCCGTCTACTTCTATATCGGCGACGAACTCGAGTGGGAGGTGGAACTCGCCATTCCGGCGGGAGCGGTCGTCCCGATGAAGCTGGGGCAGAGCGGACGCCTTGGATGGACCAGCTGGGTTTCGCCGAACTGGGCCTCGACCGAAGAGTACCGGCGCGACGCGCGTTTTCACCTTGCCGAGCGTCTGAGAGCCCGGCGCAGCGCTGCGACAGGTACGCCGGCGGTTTGAACCTAAGCATCGCTCGGATTGTCCTAACATCATGGGAATTCGAGCCGATTTCCGCGACGACCCCGGCATCGTCCAGGGATTGAGCAGGAGGCGCCATCGTGACCGACATCAGCCTTGAGGCCGTGACCGGCAAACTGAACCGGGCCGGCTACGACGCCTTCATACAGGCCCTGCGCCACGCCAAGAGCGCCAGCAATCGTAACGTGGAGCTTGCGCACTGGCTGTTTCACATCCTGCAACAGGAGCGGACCGATCTCAGCCTGTCGGTGGATCACTACAAGCTCGACCGCGCACGGCTGTTGTCGGACCTCGCAGGCGTCATCAACGGCTTCCGCAAGAACGAAACCGACATGCCGGGCGTTGCCAATTCGGTCATCGATATTCTAGACCGTGGCTGGCACTATGCCACGCTGTTCTTCGGCGAGACCCAGATCCGCACCGGCCATCTCCTGGTCGCCGGATTGAAATCGAACGACATCCGTCGTGCGCTCAACAACATCTCGCAGGAATTCGCCAAGATAAATGTCGACGCATTGGCCGCGGAGCACCGCGCCATCTGGGGGGGCTCCGAGGAGGAGACCATGCGTCCGATGGACGGCTCCGGATTGGCCGGTGCCGGCACCGATGGTGCGGACCAGGCAAATCCGAAAGGGACAACACCGCTCGACCGATTTTCCCAGGATCTCACGGCAAAGGCCCGGTCGGGTCAGATGGACCCGATCCTCGGTCGGGACGACGAAATCCGCCAACTGATCGACGTGCTGATGCGCCGGCGGCAAAACAATCCGATCCTCACCGGCGAAGCCGGCGTCGGCAAGACTGCCGTGGTCGAGGGATTTGCCCAGCGTATTGCCGCCGGCGAGGTACCGCCACCACTGCGCAACGTCAGGCTCTGCGCCCTCGATATCGGCCTGATGCAGGCCGGCGCCTCGATGAAAGGCGAATTCGAGCAGCGCCTGCGCTCGGTGATCGACGAGGTACAGAACTCGCCTACCCCGATTATCCTGTTCATCGACGAGGCTCACACGCTGATCGGGGCCGGTGGCACGGCCGGCACTGGCGACGCAGCCAATCTCCTCAAGCCTCCCCTCGCCCGCGGCACGCTGCGTACCATCGCCGCCACCACCTGGGCAGAATATCGCCAGTACATCGAAAAGGATCCCGCACTCACACGGCGCTTTCAGCCGATCCAGGTCGATGAGCCGGATGTCGAGACCTGCTGCATCATGCTGCGCGGCCTCCTCGGCCCGATGGAGAAGCACCACGGCGTTCGCATTTCGGACGCCGCGATCGTGACCGCGGTCAACCTGTCGCATCGCTACATTCCGTCTCGACAGCTGCCGGACAAGGCGGTCAGCCTGCTGGACACGGCTTCGGCGCGGGTCGCCATCAGTCAAAGCGCGACGCCGGCCCTGATCGAGGACGCTCGCGTCGCCATCGCGGCACGCGAGGCCGAGCGATCGGCACTGGTCAGCGACGGCGATCTCGGGGACGAGAACAGCGAGCGCATCACCGCGATCGACGGCGACATTGCGGCGCTGAAGGACAAGCTGACCGGCCTGGAGGCCGACTGGGCCAAGGAACAGGAACTCGTCAAGGACATCCGCAGCATTCGCGAAATCATCTCCGAGAACGCAGACGAAGATCGAGCCACGAAACGCGTCGAGTTGCGCGGCAAGTTCGAGACACTGGAGGGCATCAATCCGGAAAAGCGGATGATCTATGCCCATGTCGACCAGCAGTCGGTCGCCTCTGTCGTGTCCGACTGGACCGGCATTCCGACCGGCAGGATGATGCGTGACGAAATCGAGACCGTCCTGAAGCTGCCCGAGATTCTCAATCGCCGCGTGGTCGGCCAGTCCCACGGGCTGACGATGATTGCCAAGAGAATCGAGACCAGCCGCGCCAAGTTGGACAACCCGTCCAAGCCGATCGGCGTTTTCATGCTGGCCGGACCGTCCGGCGTGGGCAAGACAGAAACCGCCCTCGCGCTTGCCGAAACCCTTTATGGCGGCGAGCAGAACATGATCACGATCAACATGTCGGAGTTCCAGGAGGCGCACACGGTCTCGACCTTGAAGGGCGCACCTCCGGGTTACGTCGGCTATGGTGAAGGCGGCCGGCTCACCGAAGCGGTCCGGCGCAAGCCCTACAGCGTTATCCTGCTCGACGAGGTGGAGAAGGCCCATCCCGACGTCCATGAGATCTTCTTTCAGGTGTTCGACAAGGGAGTCATGGAAGACGGCAACGGTCGGCGAATCGATTTCAAGAACACACTGATCATTCTGACCACAAACGTCGGCACCGATCTCATCATGAGCCTGGCGCGCGATCCCAAGTATCGCAACGAGCCGGAAGAACTGGCCAGGCTGCTACGGCCGGAGTTGCTGAAGGTGTTCCCCGCCGCATTGCTTGGGCGCATTGTCTCGATCCCCTACTTTCCGCTTTCGGACGAGATGCTTGCCGGCATCGTCAGATTGCAGCTCGACCGGATCGGACAGCGCCTCCGCGATAATCACAAGGCTGCCTTCGGCTACGACGATGCAGTCGTCGAGCACATCGTATCCCGTTGCAACGATCCGGACTCCGGCGGGCGGATGATCGATAACATCATCACCAACACGCTGCTGCCCGAACTGTCGCGCGAATTCTTGAGCAAGTCACTCGCCAAGGAGGAGGTCAAGCAGACGCGCGTCTCGATCGTGAACGACAAGTTTGCATATTCGTGGAACTGACTGCGATGAATATTCAGACCGAGCACCGCCAGCCGACCACCGGTACCACGGCATACGACGAGGTGTATTATCCCGGGCATGTCTACGGACTCACTCACCCGAACCATCTGGCGACGATCGCTGCGGTCTACGGCATGCAGCCGGCTCCGGTCGAGCGCTGCCGGGTCCTGGAGCTCGGCTGCGGCGTTGGCGGCAATCTGTTGCCGATGGCTTTTCAATATCCAGACAGCGAGTTCATCGGTATCGACCTGAGCGGCGTGACGATCGAACGCGGACAGCGAAACATCGCCGCATTGGGCTTGAGCAACATCAGGCTTCTGCATTGCGACATCATGGACGTCGACGCTGCCTTCGGACAGTTCGACTACATCATCGCCCATGGCGTGTATTCATGGGTACCACCGGTCGTGCGCGAGAAGATGATGTCTATCTTCAAGCGGAATTTGGCACCACAGGGGCTCTGCTACGTCAGCTATAACGCACACCCGTTCTCGCATCTTCGCGACATGGTCCGCGACATGATGCGCTACCACACCCGGCGCTTCACCGGGATGAAGGAGAAAGTCGGACAAGCTCGCGCCATCGTGAAATTTCTCAGCGAAGGATCGAAGTCTAACTCGGTGCACGGTACAGTCATGCGCGATCAGTGCACCCGCGTGCTCAACGCTCCGGACGAACTGCTTTTTCACGACGACCTCGATCAGGGCGCGACGGCCTTCCTTTTGCACGAAGTCGTCGAGGATGCCGGCCGACATGGCCTGCAATATCTGAGCGACGCCGATTTCTCACGACGCTATCTTGCCGGCTACACCGAAGAGGTCCGCGCCACGCTGCAGCGCTTTCCCGAAGGCGAGTTCATGGCGCGCGATCAATACCAGGACTTCATCGACGGCAACGGGTTTCGGCGCACGTTGCTCTGCCACGAGGGTATCTCCCTTGACCGCCAGGTCGATCTCGACTTCATCACCGCCTTCTATCTGCTGAGCACCACCAGCCCACGTCGCCCCGACGCCTGCCTGACTGACGATTCCGAGATGGAGTTTGAAAATCAGGACGGCAGCCGGATCACGGTGACCAATCCGCTCCTGAAGGCCGCACATCTTTGTCTCGGCCGGGCCTGGCCGCGCGCACTCTCATTCACCGAACTGCTCGATGGCGCCCGGACGCTGCTGGAAGGCCGGCAAACCGGCGATGACCAGCGGATATTGACGGAAGCGCTCTATATCCTGGCTTGCAGCGGCGAGGTCTCCTTTCTGAAATCACGGCCGTTTCTCGTAAAGGAAATCACGGACTGTCCGCAGGCCAGCCTGCTCGCCCGCAGACAAGCGCAGAGCGGCCCGCTGGTCACCAATCTGCTTCACCAGACCGTGCAGTTGGAGGACGACAGGACGCGCCATTTCCTGCAGTTGCTCGACGGCTCCCGGACGATCGAGCAAATCACGGCCGAAATGACTGAAACCTTCGGACCAACCGTCCAGGTCAAGCGAATGGATGATGCCGGGCAGGCCGCCGAGCCGTTGCTGCTGTCAACCCGACAAAGCGTTGACCGGTCGCTGGCGACGGTCGGCAAACTGGGTTTGCTGGTGGCCTGAGGCTTTCGACGGCGTCGGCCTCGGTAAGGACGAGGCGGCAGGGAGCCAGGCCAGCAGCCAGTTTGTGGGAGCGGACGCCCCGCGTTCGATCAGCCGTCGTGGGTGTATTGTTGGCCGAGCAGCCACCCGGTGAGAATGCCACCAGGTCCGCTGGCATAGACCGCACTAAGGCCGACACCGGCGCGCAGCATCCGCCATTCATGCTCGCCGACCCAGGGAATGCCGGGATCACCCTTTTGGTATTGCGCCAGCAGCGTTCGGGCGACCTCCGCGGCATTGGCGTAGATCGGGCCGTTCGCCCAACGGGGGCGCGGCAGGCCTGTCATGCGGCAGTAGAGCGCCGTGCAGACATAGGCGGACGCCTCCTCCGCATTGCCGTCAAGGCCGGTCCGCAGCAGATCGTAAGCCTCATGCAAGGCCTCGTGGACGATATAGGCTTCGTCCATTCGCCCCGTCGCCGACACGACCTCCAGCGTATTCGCCGCGACGACCGTACCGTCCGCTCGGGTTCGCGCGACGTCGTTATATTGTGCTGCAACATTTGCCGCGAGGTCGGTCGGAACTCTGACGCTGACCTGCCCCAACCGGATCGCGCGAGCGACGTGATGGAATGTTTGCGGTGCAATCGTCACATGGCTGCCACGGATCGGAAACCGGAAGCGAATACGCGCGACCGCCGGGCCGTTGAGTACGTCTAGCACCCTGCTCCGAAGTGACATCGGACCGTCCTTGCTGTTGACACTGCTCCACGAATGGTGGTCGGCGTTTCCGGTTGGGAGGTTCAGTTGAACCCGGCCCCGCCCGGACCAGACAAATCGGAGACTGGCTTTGACCCGGAGGGCGGACCCGTGACGACCACCAATCCGACCACGACCGACACTTACCGCAAGATCGCGGCGCGGCTAACCATGCTCCGGCCGCAGATCGATCTGTCGAAATATTTCGCGGGGCCGAATCCCAATGTCCGCCTCTATGACGAGAAGGCCTATATCCGACGCCAATTGGAGAAGTATGGCGTCGCGGCCGCGACGAGCACGCTCGACGGCGTCACGTTCCTGCCCAAGGACTGGGAAGACCTGATCAAGACGCTGCGCATTGCCAAGACGTCGGACGGATTCGACGCGTTCGCCGAAGGCAAAAGCCCGGAGAAGCCGTCGCATTGGGCCCTCGACCTGTCGATGGCAGCCACAATCGGCAAGGGCTTTCGGGAGATCTGGCGCCCGAAGCTATCCGACCGGCCGCTGTCTACGCGAGACCTTCCAGGCCGGCATGGCTTCGGGCTGGGACGCGGCCGAGGGCAATGGAGCGACGACTATAGCGCGCAGTTCGGCAAGGACCCGCAGCCGCAGGACATCACGTCGCTGCATTTCGCGGTAGCGCCCGACCGGGTCAATGTTCACATCGACGAGACGGGCTTCGTGTTCGAGGGCGCAGACGGCGCCCTCACGGTCGGACCGAATTTCGGGCACCACGCCGTCAATGAACTGTTCTGGAAGAGCAATCCTCACCTGCCGCGCTGGGCGATCGATCACATCGACCTGATCCTGCCGAACAGCGCCAATGATTTTTCGCGATTTGGCGTTTCGGTCGACCTGTATCAACGCAAGGACCTGCGCGTGACCGTCACCGGCTCCTGCGGCATTTTCGGGGGATTCGAGTGCTCGGGAACGTTAAGCGTCAGTGGGACGCACGATCTGCTTGGCTCCAAGCCGAAAGGCGCGCGCTGACGATCGCATTTCTGGGATCCCGGTAACGGCAACCTCATGCCCTTCGATGGATCTCACTGTGGTGAGGCCGATCGGGAGCGGCCGGCCGTTCTGGCCCATTTGCCTTGCAAGCGGGGCGAAGCGCATCGCCGACACCGTCGATGCATCTCCACGTCGTGGGTTCGCGCCAGCGCCAGAGCAAGGTGGAGCTTGTATGGCGAGATCCGGAGCCGCTTGAACCGCCGCTTCGACAAACGCGACTGAGGGATAGGCTCGCTGACGCAAAATGCGTCCTGTGCCAGTTAAGCCAATGGTGTTGCAATGGCGCCTTTAAAGCCCCCGGTCTGGCTCGATACCAACATCCTCATAGACATACAAAACGGGCAACGAGCTGCGGCGAGCGCCGCCGAGAAAGCGCTCAGCCGACGTTTTGAGAATGAAATTCTCAACCTGGCCAAGGACGGTCACGAGGTTCTGATCTCGCCACGGGTCAAGTTTGAATTTCTAAAGGGAGCGCGCGCTCAGTCAGGCGAAAAATTGCTCACCGACTTGCGGATCGTCGAAGACAAAATGATGACCCAGGTGCCCCGCGCGCAAGTTTGGAAGTGGGGCAATGAGGGTTTGAATCACGGACTTTCCGCATTCGATTCCGATGTGGTTGCCCAGGTAAGGGCGGGCGGAGTGGCTCGCGGCATCAAAAATCCGGTGTTTCTGACCAGGGACAGCGGAGGAACGCTCATTGCGATGCGCAGGAGAGGCGTTCAGGCGCTCGACTTTCGGGCACCGGAGATAAGACTGAAGGTCCCGCGGAACACACCGACTCCGCCAGAGGTCCCGCCGCCGCCGGCCGGCTCCGTTGCGGGCGAAGGATTGTGGAGCGCGGCCAAGGCCGGCTTCAAGGCCGGGTTAAAGGAGGCTCTTAAGGCCGAGAATATCGCTGCGATGATCCCCGATCTGGTCCTCATGGTGGCTGACAAGGTCGCGGCTCGGGAGGCACTCAAGAACATTCAAGTCAAGTTCATCAAGGAGGGGTTCGCAAAGGGCGTTGCAGCGGGCGTCATGGGTTGGTCCGAGGAGGAGGTTGCATCAAATTTGATGAACCGCATCACCGCGTTCAGAGTTCAAGGCCTGGAAGATCCTGCCGGCATCCTGACGCGCGCAACCATTCTGCAAGTTGCCGAAGCGTACGAAAACTATGCGGTGGTGATTGGATTTCAGTTCAGCTCTGCCAAAGACCTGAAATGGAAGCGCGAGATGGTCGCCAAGGGCTCCAAGATACTGCATCAGTATGGATATTATTTCGGAACCGACCCGCAGGCGCTGTTTGAGTACGAATTCATCGACAAGCTCGCCTGGACGCTTCAGCCGACCACCAACGCGATAGTTGAACCCGCAATACGCCACTGAAAACGACCATATTGCTGGTGATTGGTTATGCCGCAATTGAAAGACAAAGTCGGTCGGTTTGCCGCGACGGGTCGCAGCTGCCAGAACTGGAAGCAAGACCAGGAGCTGGTCATCTCGCTGCTCAACAAGATCGCCATTTCCGACGGAGGTGCCGAGACCCCGCTCAAACCGCAAATGGTCGTGACGGGTCACGCCAGCGACAGCCTCTACAACTCGATTCTGTATTTCCAGCAAAAGAACTTCCCGGGCACGCCGGACGGCTATATCCGGCCCGGCGGACCAACATTCACTCGGCTCGTTGACCTCGCGACCAAGGCAGCCGCCAAGCCTCCTCCTCCCAAGGGTCAATGGGATGGGATCACGACGCCATCCGTCGATGCCGCACTTCGCAAGGGTCTGCTCGACGATTCCAGGCTGGATTACGCGGAAGTGGTCGATATCATCAGGGCGACCGTCGCGGACGGCATGGTCACCGCATTCGAGCTGGACGACCTGACCACCATTGCAAATACCTCCAGAACGCTTTCTCCGACTTCGAAAAAGCTCATCACGCTCTTCGTCGGCGACGAAAAGAAGAAGTGGCTCGGGGTTGGACCGTACGACCTCAACTCGGATCAAAAGAAGCTCGCCGCGGAGATGGTCTGCGATTTCCTCAAGAACACGAGGACCACGTTCTTTCCGAAGCTCGATCCGCACCGCGTCGGGATAGGCATTCTCAGGCGAATTGCGAAGCCGAGCCTCATAGATCAGGATCAAGCGAGCATGTGCGGCCCTTCCGCGCTGATGTTCAGCTACGCATCCGACAAGCCGGGACAACATGCGCGGTTCGCCATCGACCTGTATCAGAAGGGGCAGGCGAACCTCGGCCGCCTGCTGATCAAACCGGGAAAGGACGTGAAGAACTACACACCGCCCTACTCGCTGGACCACGTCGATTGGCTGACTTGCGCCTCCATTCGCGATTCCGAAAATTGGTTCCTCGATTTTGACGACACCGGCAGAATAAGCGATGCCGCGGGGATCACCTTGCCGAGCGAAATGGAGCAATGGTTCCGCAAGGCCGGATACCAGGACGTGCGCGAGGAGACCAATCTGAAATTCAGCAAAGGCCTCGACAGCGTCAACGAAGCCAACGCCCTGCTTGCCGGTGGATATCGCGTATGCCTGTTCATAAGCGCCAACATGATCGAATACGACGACCAGTCGGACGAAGGCTCCGTGTTGACGCGGCACTGGGTCGTCTTGCGTGACAGGATACAGGTGTCGAACGGAAACGTGACGACAACGATCTTCACATGGGGCAAGGGAGACTACGCGATCCCGCATCCAGGCAAGGGTGGCGCTCAGAAGCCTCTCTCAATTGGGGACTTCCTTATGAATTATTACGGGTACGTTGCTGCCAAGGCGTGAGTGGAGAACGAGCGCTCTCACCACCGCGTTGAGGAATTACTTGGCACTCACGATCATCGATCGTCGGAGATCTCGTCTACTCCACACAAAAAGATGCCGTGCCCGAAGGACACGGCAAGTTTCAGGGAGGATGAACCGGCCGACTTCCGGTGCATGCCTGAGACCCCGGCCCCATCGTCGGTCAGGGCGCAATCTGAAAATCAGCGGCCGCTCGCCGCGGTGGTCACCATTTCAATGCGGCCGTGCGCACGGGATGATCCCAGAGCGCTGTGGACTCGTTGTCGAGCAGGCTCACGGTGAGCGAGCAGCCCGCCATGTCCAGCGATGTGACGTAGCTGCCGACCAGCGAACGGGCGATGCGCAGGCCCCGCTCCTCGAGCATCCGGCGCGCCGCGTTGTACATCAGATAGAGCTCGATCGTCGGCGTGCCGCCGAAGCCGTTGACGAGCAGCAGCGCCTCGGTGCCGGCGCGCGCGCCAAGATCATCGGCGATCGCGGTGATCATCTCGGCGGCGATCGCGTCGGCCTGCGCGAGCTTGACACGACGGCGGCCCGGCTCGCCGTGAATGCCGACCCCCATCTCCATCTCGTCTTCACCAAGTGCAAAGGTCGGCGTGCCCGCAGCCGGGACGGTGCAGCTGGTCAGCGCAACGCCCATCGAGCGCGTCTGTGCGTTGATGCGCTCGCCGAGCGCCACGCAGGAGGTGAGATCGGCGCCTCTCTCAGCGGCGGCGCCGACGATCTTCTCGACAATCAACGTACCGGCGACGCCGCGCCGTCCGATGCTGTAGGTCGACTTCTCGACCGCGACATCGTCATCGGTCACGATGGTGGCGGTGCGGCCTTCGGCGATCTCGGCCGCCATCTCGAAATTCATACGGTCGCCGGCATAATTCTTGACGATGAACAGGACGCCGGCATCGCCCGCGACCGCCTGTGCGGCCTCGACGATCTGATCCGGCGTCGGCGAAGTGAACACCTGGCCGGGACAGGCGGCATCCAGCATGCCGTAGCCGACGAAGCCCGCATGCAGCGGCTCGTGCCCGCTGCCGCCGCCCGACACCAGCGCGACCTTCTTGCCGTTCAGCTCGCTGCGGCGAACGAATTTACGCTCGGCGCCCAGCACGACCAGATCGGCGTGCGCGGCCGCGAAACCGTCGAGGCTTTCGCCGAGCACGTTGTCGACCGCATTGATGAACTTCTTCATGGTGTCCTCCCGCCTCGTCCGTTCGACGTTCCTCGCCTATTTTTCCCGCATGATGCCAATCAGCCGCCGTGTGAACTCCTGGAGCAGCGTGTCGAGCTCGGCGTTGCGCTTGGCGCTGCCGAGGTCCGGCAGATGCAGCGTCAGCGTCCGCTCGTGCGAGCCTTCGCTCAACCGGCCGACGCGGCGCGGATGCGCGCGGGCATAGGCGCGAAGGAAGGCGCTCTTCGCCTGCGGCGGGAAGTGGCAGACATCGAAGATCGTGTTGAGATGCTGCACTGGAATCGGCACCGGATAGGCCGGGTTGCTGATCTGGCTGACGAAGCTGCGGTTCTTTCCCATGGCATGGGCCAGCCGCAGCCGCATGCCGGACGGGCGGCTCTCAAGCACTTCCTTGAAGATGCGCTTGTAGACCGCAACCGCGCCAGCCTCGGGCGCGTCATCGGCCGCCGTGTCAGCCAACGCTGCCTCCGCTGCTCAGCCGGTCGATGGTGTGCTTGATCTGCGCCAGCGCCGAGGGGTTCACGGACAATTCGCGCAGTCCGCAATTCAGCAATGCGGGCAGGCAGCGCGGATCACCGGCCATGTCGCCGCACAGGCTGACATTGATGCCGGCGCGGCGGCCGTGCTCCGCGGTCCGCGCGATCAGTTCGAGCACTGCGGGATGCAGAGGGTCCATCAATGGGGCGAGAGCTCCGTTGGAACGATCGCAGGCCAGGACATATTGCGCGAGATCGTTCGAGCCGATCGAGAAGAAGGCGGCCTTGAAGCTGGATACCGCGAGGGCCGCCGCCGGGACTTCGACCATGATTCCCAGCTCGGGAAGCATTGCGGCAATGCCGTCCGCCTGCAAGCGCTGCACGATTTCGGCGAACAGCTTCCGTCCCGCCTCGAGCTCATCCGCCGAGGTGACCATCGGGAACATGACCTTGAGATTGCCGCGCACCGCCGCGCGTGCCAGCGCACGGAGCTGAACGGCAAAAATCTCGGGCCGGGCGAGGCACAGGCGCAGACCGCGCACCCCGAGAAACGGATTGGCCTCGCCATCCAGCGTGAACCCAGGCACCGGCTTGTCGCCGCCCGCATCGAACGTGCGGATGGTGACGGGCCGCTGGCCGGCCCAGCGCAACACCGCGTCATAGGCCTGGAATTGGGTCTCCTCGTCCGGCACGCTCCGGCCGGCGAGCAGGAATTCAGTCCGCATCAGGCCGATGCCGTCGGCATATTGCGCGTCGGCATGCTCGAGATCCTCGACGCGCTGGATGTTGATGAAGAGCTTGATCCGCTCGCCGCGCCAGGAGGCTGTCGGCCGCCGCAGGATCGCGCGCGCGGATGCCCTGCTCTTGAGATGGCTGTCGCGCCGCTTCTCGAAAGTGCGGACCTGCTCGGCATTGGGATCGAGCTCCAGCGTCGCGCCTTCGCCGTCGAGCAGCGCCGTGGTGCCGATGTCCGGAATGGAACCGAGCTGCACCACCATCGGGATGCCGCGCGCGCGCGCCAGCATCGCGACATGGCTGGTCGGGCTGCCGCGCAACAGCGCCAGGCCACCGCCGCCGGACCAGTCAATCTCGAGGAAACGCGATGGCGGCAGATCGTCGGCGCAGACCACGCCCCCGCTCGGGACCTTCAGCGGCTGCCCTTGGTCGCCACGCAGAATGTGGACCACGCGGTCGCGTAAATCCGCAAGATCGGAGGAACGCGCTTTCAGATAGTCGTCCGGTGCGGAATTGTAGTCGACGATGTGCGCGTCGAGCGTCGAACGCCATGCGATATCGGCTGGACGTCCCTCGCCGATCGACGCGAAGATCGCCTCGATCAAATCCTCATCCTCCAGCAGCGCAACCTGGAATTCGAGAATCTGCGCAGCTTCGCCGCCGGCGCTGGCGGCAAGATCCGCGATCTGGCCACTCGCGACGTCGATCGCATTGCGCAACGCCAGCGCCTCCTCGACCAGTGTGCCGGCCACACGCTCGCCGGCGGCGCCCGCGTCGACACGGACGAACGGGCCATGGGCAAAGCCGATCGAGGCGGTCCTGCCGCGGTAGGCCAGCCCTGCAGCGCCGCCCTGCATGCTATGGTGCTCCATCCGGGAAATCGCTTGCGATCAGATCGACCAACGCCGCGACCGCGGCCTCGGCGTCGCTGCCGGAGGCCTTGATCTCGATCGTGCTGCCGTGTGCCGCGCGCATTGCCATGATCTTGGCCACGCTCTTGGCATTGATCCATTCAGGCGCGCCCGCGACCCGCACCGAGATCTGAGCCTGGAATTTCTTGGCGAGCTTGGTCAGCTTGACCGCGGGGCGCGCGTGCATGCCAACCGCGTGCACCAACCGCACACTACCGGTGAAGATCTGTTCGTCCGCTTTATCAAGCATGCGCATCATCCATCATCGCTTCCCTGCCGCCTCAGTCGGCAGAGAGTTCCTCGGCCACGGCCCTGACCTGGGCCAGCGAGCTGCCGCCCGCAGCTTCGGTCGCCGCCATGACGGCGCCCTCGACGATCGGCGCGTTGCAGACGACAACGAGATCGCGCCGCGCCGGCTCCAGCATCTCGACCGCCATTTCGCTGTTCGTCTCGGCGCCGCCGAGGTCGACAAGCACAGCAACGCCTTTCGACGACCAGGCGTCGTTGATGGCGTCGATGATCACCGGCACGCTGGTGCCGAGACCACCATCGGGATTGCCGCCGCAGAAAGCGACCTTGACCTCGCTGCCAACCATCTGCCGCACCATGTCCGCGGTTCCCTTGGCGATGTCCCGGGAATGCGAGACGATCACGATCCCTACGGTATCGGTCATTGCCGCGCCTCCAGGCCAGTGCATACAGCGTGCAGCAAAACGCAGCTCGATCGCGCCCCGGGATCGACATGACCGACGCTGCGCGCGCCGAGGAACGACGCCCGGCCCTTGGTGGCTTGCATCGGCACCGTGCGCTCGACCGCTTCAGCCGCGGTGGTGCGCACCCGCGCGATCAGATCGGGTTGGCCGGCGCCCGCTTTCAGTGTCTCCAGCACTGGGACGAGCACATCGAGCATCGTCTTCTCGCCGGCCTGCGAGCGGCCGCGCGCGCTCACCGCGGCAACTCCGCTGCCGAACACGTCGGCGAGATCATCAGGCAGATGCTTGTCTTGCGACAGCGCCTCGCCCGCGGCGAGAAAGAAGCTGCCATAAAGCGGGCCGGAGGCGCCGCCAACCGTCATGACCAGGGTCTTGCCGATCGTCTTGAATGCCTCGTTGAGCGGCTGCGCCGAGATGGCATCGAGCTTGCCGAGCACGGCTTCGAAGCCGCGTTTCATGTTGGTCCCGTGGTCGCCGTCGCCGATCGCCTGGTCCAGACTCGTGAGCTCCGGCGCGCTGGCGATGACCTGCTCGGCGGCCGCCTTGAGCAGCGACTTGAATGTCTCGGGTTGCACAGACATCTATCTGAACCTCTCGCTCCTCTATTGAACCATCGCGCCGATACGTTGCCCCGCACGGTCGAAACACAGCGGCCGCACCAGCTTCAATTCAACCTCCTGGCCGGCCCGCAGCGGCTGATGCGGATCCGCCAGCGTCACCAGTGTTTCGCCCTTATAGTCGAGGTGAATGTGATTCTGCTCGCCGAGGTGCTCGACGCGATGCACCCGGCCGACCATCTGCCCGCCGTTGCGCGCGGCGATCTGGAGGTGCTCGGTGCGGATGCCGACCGTCTCGGTTTCCGGCGGTATCGCCACATCGGACAGCAGCCGTGCGGGCAGGAAATTGATCTGGGGCGTCCCGAGCCGCGACGCGACATAGCTGCTGGATGGATTTTCGTAGATCTCCCTCGGCGTGCCGAGCTGAAGCAGCCGGCCGTCCTTGATCACGCCGATCCTCGATGCCATCGTCATGGCTTCAACCTGATCGTGGGTCACATACAAGATGGTCGCGCCGAGCTCGAGCTGGATCCGCTTCAGCTCGAGGCGAAGCTCGGCGCGAAGCTTTGCATCCAGCGACGATAGCGGCTCGTCCATCAGATAGATCGAGGGATCGCGCACCAGCGCGCGGCCGATCGCGACCCGCTGCATCTCACCTCCCGACAGGCGGGTGGCGCGATTATTCAGCTTGCTGGCGATATGCAGGAGCTCCGCGGTCTGCTCGACACGCTTGCGGATCAGCGGCTCCGGCACGCGCCGCGCCGGAGAGCGCAGCGGGAACGCGAGGTTGTCATAGACCGACAAATGCGGATACAGCGAATATTGCTGGAACACGAATGCGATGTCCCGTGCACCCGGCGGCTCATGCGTCACGTCGCGCCCCCCGATCATGACCGAACCGGCGTCGGGGCTCTCGAGTCCGGTAATCAGTCGCAGCGTCGTGGTCTTGCCGGCACCGCTCGGCCCGAGCAGGACGAGGAATTCGCCGTCGCTCACCGTCAGCGAAAGGTCGCGTACCGCCTCCACTGCGCCGAAGCGCTTGCTGATATTGCGCAAGCTGACGTCAACCATGGCGCACGCCCTCCTCGCCGGCAGTCCTGATTGCAAGGCCGCTGCCAGCATCGAACAGTGAGAGCCGAACGGAGTTGAATTCGAGGCCGACCGTCTCTCCGATCCGCACCGAGGCGCTCGACGGCAGCCGCGCCGCGAGCCGCCCATACGCCGTGTCGATGGTGACGATCTGCGTCGTGCCGAGATATTCCGCGCCGAACACCTCGCCACGAACGGATCCGGCGTCGGTGAATCGAATATGCTCCGGGCGAACCCCGAGCGTCAGCGCAGCGCTGGCCCGGTCCTCGCGGATCTCGGGCACCGCGAGCCTGGCGTCGTGGAAATTGATCGCCCGGTCACCAGATCGCAGGCCGCTCTCGAAGCGCAGGAAGTTCATCGGCGGCGAGCCGATGAAGTCCGCGACGAACATGCTGGCGGGCCGGTCGTAAACCTCCTGCGGTGTACCGATCTGTTCCACGCGCCCCTTGTTCATGATCGCGATCCGGTCGGCCATCGACATCGCCTCGAGCTGATCGTGGGTGACATAGACCGTGGTCGCCTTGATGCGATCGTGCAAATCGCGCAGCTCGCCGCACATCAGATGACGAAACTCGGCGTCGAGCGCGCCCAGCGGCTCGTCCATCAGGAAGGCCTTCGGGCGCCGCACCATGGCGCGCCCGAGCGCGACGCGCTGGCGATCGCCGCCGGAGAGCTTTGATGTCTTGCTCGACAGCAAATGCTCGATCCGCAGCATCCGCGCGGTCTCCTGCACCCGCTCACGAATCTCGTGCCGCGCCATGCCCTGGCACTTCAGCGGGAAGCCGATGTTCTGCCCGACATTCATGTGCGGATAAAGCGCGAACAGCTGGAACACGAACGCGATATCGCGGGCGGCGGCGCGGTGGAACGTGACGTCCTCCCCGTCGAGCAGGATCTTGCCCTCGGTCGGCAGCTCGAGGCCGGCAATCATGCGCAAGGTGGTGGTCTTGCCGCAGCCGGAGGGGCCGAGCAACGCGAAGAAGGTGCCGTCGTCGATGGTGAAGCTCGATCCTTCCACCGCGGTGAACTGATCGAACGACTTGCGAAGATCTTCGATGCGGATCTGAGCCATGGCCCTATTCCGGAAAGTGGCTGACGACGACGAAGCCGACCGTGCCGGCGAGAATCGTCACGAATGAATAGCTGTACAGATCGATCGAGAAAGGCTGCACCAGCATGAAGATGCCGCCTCCGATCAGGATCATCGCAACGGCCTCCCAGCGCCCGCGGCTGAACAAGCGATGCAATGTCCCCTTGGTCCCCTTGGCAACAACAGAACCGCTCATTTGCGCACCGCTCCGAAGGTGATGCCGCGCAGCAGATGCTTGCGGAGCAACACAGTGAACATGACGATCGGGACGACGAACAGCGTGGTCGCGGCGGCAACCGCCGGCCAGTCCTGTCCGCCCTCACCGATGATGAAAGGGATGAAGGGCGGCATGGTCTGCGCCTCGCCGCTGGTCAGCAGAACCGCGAAGGCGTATTCGTTCCAGGAGAAGATCAGGCAGAAGATCGCGGTCGCCGCAATTCCGGTGACGGCCTGCGGCAGCACCACCTTGCGCAGCGCCTGCAGTCGCGTGTAGCCGTCGACGAGGGCCGCCTCCTCGTACTCGCGCGGGATCTCGTCGATAAACCCCTTGAGCAGCCAGACCGCGAGCGAGACGTTCACGGCGGTATAGAGCAGGATCATTCCGAGCCTGGTGTCGGTCAGATTGAGCTGCCGGTACATCAGATAGATCGGGATCGCGACCGCGACCGGCGGCATCATCCGCGTCGAGAGAATGAAGAACAGGAGATCGTCGGCCAGCGGAATGCGGAAGCGCGAGAAGGCGTAGGCCGCGAGCGTACCGAGGAAGACGGCGAGGAAGGTCGAACCGAACCCGATGATCAGCGAGTTGACGAAGCGCGGGACGACTTTGGACGGTCCGGCAATGACCATGTCATGCTTGCGGACGAGCTTGTCATACCAGGTTTCCGGCGGCGGCAACTTGGCGATGAAATCAGGTGTCTGGCGGGTGCGCACCGTGAACAGGTTGACATAACCTTCGAGCGTCGGCTCGAAGATCACCTTGGGCGGATAGGCGATGGCATCGCTTTGCGACTTGAAGGCAGTGGCAACGATCCAGACTAGCGGCAGGATCGTGATCAACGCATAGAGGATGACGAGAGCACCAGCGAATGCCTTGGTGCGCGGCGAGGCCTCGACGATCGAGTGCGCGCTGGATCTGGCCAGGACGGACTTGGCTACGGCAGCGGTCATCGTTGCTTCACCTTGTTGAGCGCTTTGACGTAGATGTTGGCGGCACCGAACACGGTCACGAACAGGATGATGGCGAGCGCGGAGGAATAGCCGGTGCGCCACTTCTCGAATGCCGCGCGCTTGAGCGTGATCGATACGAGCTCGGTGGTCGACCCCGGCCCTCCCGAGGTCAGCAGGTTGACCATGTCGAACATCTTGAAGTTCTCGATCGCGCGAAACAGTACCGCCAGCATCAGGAACGGCACCGTCATCGGCAGCGTGATCGACCAGAACTGTCGCCAGGCCGAGGCACGATCGACTTCAGCCGCCTCGTAGATATAATCCGGGATCGAGCGCAGCCCGGCGAGGCAGATCAGCATCACGTACGGCGCCCACATCCAGGTGTCGACGAGCACGATGGTCCATGGCGCGAGCGCGACCTGCCCTGTCATGCTGAAAGAGCTCGGCGGCACACCGGTGAACAAACTGATCAGATAGTTGAACGGGCCGATCTGCGGCTGCAGCAGCAGCGTCCAGAAATTGCCGACAACCGCCGGCGACAGCATCATCGGCAGCAGGATGATCGTGGTCCAGAAACTGTGGCCGCGGAATTGACGGTTGATCAGAAGCGCCAGCCCAAAGCCAACCACGACCTGCAAGGCGACCGAGCAGATCACGAATTGCGCCGTGGTCTGGAGCCGGAACCAGACGTCCTCGTCGTTCAGTATGTCGCTGAAATTGTCGAGCCCGACAAACCGCAGCGGCAGATAGGACATGCTGAGGTTGAGGCTGGTGAAGGACAGCCGGATCATCCAGACCAGCGGGAAGATGTTGATCGCGAGCAGCAGCGCAATCGTCGGCGCGACGAACAGCCACGCGATGGTCCGGTCGGACAGACCATGGCCGCGGCGCGCGGCGCGGGATTTGGCGGGCTCGCTCACGCCCGGGATCGTAGCATGCTCGGGTTGCAGGATCGTCGTCATCTTGTCCATCGGCTGGGCTGGTTCGGCTTCCCCGAGGCTGACCTCGGGGAAGCCAGTTCAGTTAGGACGTGGAGTTCGGGCTATTGTGAGGAGGCGACTTCCTTGCCCTGTTCCTTGAACACCTTGGTCCAGTCCTTGACCAGGAGATCGAGCGCCTGCTGCGCCGTGCCCTTGTCGGCGACGACGTAGTCATGCACCCGCTTCTGCATATCAAGCAGCAGCTGGGCGTAGGACGGCTCGGCCCAGAAGTCCTTGACGATGCCCATCGACTCCAGGAATTGCGGCGCGAACGCCGCGCTCTTCGGGAAGTCCGGCGCGTCGACCACCGCCTTGAGCGCCGAGTAGCCGCCGATCTGCCACCATTTCTGCTGCACGGCGGGCTGCGCGAACCACTTGATATAGGCGAGCGCGTCGTCCTTGCGGTCGGAGGTCGCAACCACCGAGATGCCCTGTCCGCCGAGTTGGGTGAAGTGCCCCTTCGGGCCGGCCGGATTGACGAAGAAGCCGATCTTGTCGCCGCCGACATTCGGATCCTTGTAGAGGCCGGGGAAGAAGGCGAACCAGTTCATCTGCATCGCCACCTGGCCCGACTTGAAGGCATCGAGGCCTTCCTGCATGTAGGCGTTGGTCATGCCCGGCGCGGTGCAGCACTTGTAAAGCTCCTTGTAGAACTCGAGCCCCTTGGCCGCCTCGGCGGAATTGACGATGCCCTGCATCTGGTACGGCTTCTTCGGATTGTCGTAGCTGAAGCCGTAATTGTAGAGCACGTTGGTCACGCCCATCGTGATGCCTTCGGAGCCGCGCTCGGTGAAGATGTAGGCGCCATAGACCTTCTTGCCGTCGATCTCGCGGCCCTGGAAGAACTCCGCGATCTGCTTCAACTCGTCATAGGTCTTCGGCGGTGCCAGATCACGACCGTACTTGGCCTTGAAAGCCGACTGAATGTCGGGCCGCGAGAACCAGTCCTTGCGGTAGGTCCAGCCCACGGCGTCGGCCATCGCCGGCAGCGCCCAGTAGTTCGCCGAGTTCTTCGGCCACTGCGAATAGCCGACAACGGTCGCCGGGACGAAGTCGTCCATCGAGATCTTCTCCTTGGCGAAGAAGTCGTTGAGCTTGACGTACCACTTGTTCTCGGCGGCGCCGCCGATCCACTGGCTGTCGCCGATGATCAGGTCGCAGAGCTTGCCGTGGGAGTTGAGCTCGTTGAGGAAGCGATCCGCGTAGCTCGTCCAGGGGACGAACTCGTACTTCATCTCGATGCCGGATTGCTTGGTGAAATCCTTGCCGAGTTCGACCAGCGCGTTGGCCGGATCCCATGCCGCCCAGCACAGCGTGAGCTGCTTACCCTGGGCGGCAGCTTCGCCTCCGCCAAATATCCCCAGCAGCGCCGCCCCGAGAACCGTGGTGGCCGCCGAGCTTCTCAGCCAATTGAATGTTCGCATATCCGTTTCCTCTCTCGTTGAAGCATCCAACCCGCTCGGCGCGCTCTGCCGGAGCGACGCCAAGACCCTGAAACCGAGTTTGAGGAGCGACGAGTGAAGGACGAGACGGACCGTTGCCGGAGACGGCTCCGGCATTGGCTTGGGCTCCTCCTGCACATCGGCGCTCGATGCGCGATGTTTAGTTTTTTGTATTACTAAACGTAGTACTAAAATTTTTGAGCCGTCAAGCCGGTTCTCGTGACCCTGGCGAAAATATTCGCGACGCTCGCACGGGCAAGCGCCGACGTTTGCAATGCAGCAAAATATCCGTGATTTGCAGTGGATGTGGCAGACCACGATTGCCGATCTGGTCCGGCCGACGCAATTCGGCCCGTCCCGACAACAGGAAAGCCGGAAGGTTAGCCACAGCCGGTATGTTTAGTGCGTCACTTTACTGAACGTTCAACAAAACGATTGTGGGCGCAAAGCAACCCCGCCGGCAATGTCTTACAGCAACACGTGTGGATCGAGATACTTGATCAGAGTTCCGCCGGCACCATCTGCTCCGACTTCGAAAGCGCCCGTTGAGTACTGTCCGGAAGCAGCTCAAGAGATTTCGCCATCACTCAACTCTCCGGTACACGCTGCCGGGTTCGAAACGGGATTACATGCTGAATTGACCTGACGTTCGGAAACAACGCTTGTTCGCTGGGCCTGAGGCGATCCAGTTCATTCGAATGGCGTCTTGCAAGGGCGACCGCGGGAGTTGTTTGACGACCAAGCGCAACGCCAACTTGAACGAGAATGGCGCACGACGCGATGATGAATTTGCAGATGCAGCGCTGACCGGGGGGATCAAGACATCGCTGAAAGTTTGCGCGCGGGGTGCGGTTCATATCCGCAGCAGACATCAAACGCTTCGCGGCAGAGTTCGACCCGCAACCGATGCATCCGGATGAAGCTACGGCCGCCCAGACACTTTCAAAGGGCCTTGCAGCATCAGGGAGAATCATTGGAGCGGGTGAAGGGAATCGAACCCTCGTATTCAGCTTGGAAGGCTGCTGCTCTACCATTGAGCTACACCCGCATCTCGCGTTCACCTAACACGGCCGGGCGGCGGCCTCAACTGCCCCGGCGTGCGTTCTGATTCTCCGTAAAAGAAACCATTTCGCCGCAATCCGGTCGGTTTCCCGGCGCGGACGGGCCGGAGGCGGCCTTAACAGCGGCGGATTCGGCACCTATATTGGAAGTCCCATCAACAAAGAAAGGAGGTGATCAAGTGTCTTGTCTCAAGCGCTGTCACCTCGCTGGGATCGCCCGCTAGGACCTGAGCAATCAGCCTGGCATCGGGGCGCTCTCAGCCCTGGACCAGCGAGACATCAAAATCGGGGGCGCGGCGCTCATCCGCCGCGCCTTTTTGCTGTTTTGGCCTGCGCGATTCGCCGCCGCCATGCCGGCCGCCGGGATACCTTGTCGCAGCACAGAAACCGTCCGATCCGCTACAGATGAAATGTCGGCTCGGATCGCCGCGAGACGTCCTTGGGCCTGTCGCATCAGAAAAAGGAGCACATCAGATGCTTTATGCCATCCTGGCCTATCACGTCGAAGCCGAGGTCGAGTCGTGGAACGCCGAGGAGGACGCTGCCGTGATGACGGGTCTGCGCGAGGTCCATCAACGGCTGAAGGGCAAGCTCGGCCCGGCTGCGCGGCTCGGCGATACCCGCAACGCCAGCACGCTGCGTGGGCCCGGCCACGGCATGGTGATCGACGGGCCGTTCTCCGAGACCAAGGAGCAATTGCTCGGCTTCTACGTGATCGATTGCGCCGATGAAGCGGAGGCGATCGCCGCGGCGCGCGACCTGCGCAGCGTCAACCCGTCGGCGGTCTACGAGATCCGCGCGCTGAAGCTCTACATCCCCGGCGCGCCGTTTCCGGAGACCGCGGGCCCGCGCGACGCGTAGCGCATGATCCCCGCGCAAACGCCTTTGGCGTTTGTCGCGCGGCAAAGCCGCTTCGCACTTTTCCGGATCATGCCTTAGCGGCTGGAGCGTTTCGGCAGCTTCGGAAGCTTGCTCGGGTCGAACTTCGGCAGCGGCAGATCCGGCGGCGGCTCGGGCGCCACCTCCTGGCTCGGAATCAGCGTCACCTCGAAGGCAAGATCGGGCACGACGTCCGCCCTGCCCGTGCAGGTCGCGATCGCGCCGGTCCAGATGCCCTCGAGCCGCACCACCAGATCGTCGGTGCCGAACACGGTCGTGCCATCCCTGGAGTGCCGCTGCGTGGTGAGCACGGCGGAGAAGCGCTCGCCGTCGACCTCATAGGTGCCGCTGTAGAGCATGACCGCGTCGCTGCCCCACAGCCTGTCCATCGGCGACGTGCACGATGCCGGTGCCGTCCGCAAGCGACGTTCGAAACCACGCCGCGTAGGTGCCGTTCTTGAGCATGGAGCCGGTTTCCATCTGCTCCCGTTTCACAGCGCACGATCTGGGCATCGTTGCGTTAACAGGCGATGAAGGAACTCGCGCCAGCGCTCATTGGCCGTCGATCTGCCGCCCCATGATGGCGATCGCCTTCTGGTAGACGCCTGCCGCGTTCCACGCCTCGATCGCGGCGAAGTTGGGTTCCCCGGGCTGATAGCCGGCGCCGGCGCGCCAGCCATGGGCGCGCAGGAAGTTCGCCGTCGAGCTCAGCGCGTTGGCCGCGACGTCGAGATTGCCGGTGCCGTAGGCGAGGACGTTCTTCGGCATGAACTGGGTCTGGCCGATCTCGCCATGCATCGAGCCGCGCGTGCTCCCGGACAAAGTGCCGCGGTCGACGAGCTTCAGCGCCGCATAGAGCTGGTCGGTGAAGAACTCCGGACGGCGGCAGTCATAGGCAAGCGTTGCGATCGAGGACAGCATGTTCTGGTTGCCGCGCTGGCTGCCAAAGCCGCTCTCCATGCCCCAGATCGCGATCAACGGTCCCGGCGGCACGCCATAGCGCTGCTGGATCGAGGCGAACAGCGCCGCCTGCGACTGCTTCAGCGATCGGCCGCGCGCCACGATGGTCGCCGATCCGCGCTTGGCCATGAATTGCTCGAGCGACAGGCCGAAGCTGCGCTGGCCGCGATCCGCGGCAATCGTCGCACTGGCATAATGGGTCTGCATCAGCGCGGCGATCGCGGTGGCGCCGATGCCCTTGGCGCTCGCCTCGCCCGAGAACTGCTGCTTCCAGGCTTCGAACCCGCCGGGCCCGTTGCCGCACTGCGCCGCGTTCGCCTCAGCCCCCAGCGTTGCAACCATCACGACGATGGCGAGCGCCGACGTCGCAACCTGCCAGCCCCTGATCATCCGAAACTCCTTCGCAAATGTGCCGCCGCCCCTCGCGGGCGCGGCGCTGACGATGGCCGGATTGACATGACCCGGCGATGAACGATCCACCTCAGATTCGGCCGCGGACCGTCACGATATGTCGCCGGCAGCGGATTGGCCATCCCGGCCGCCTCGGGCAGGCCGGGACATTTGGCCCCTGCGCCCGAAAGGCGTCATGCGCCGGGCATGACGACGAACACGGCGTGCGTGACGATGCAGATCGCGCGTGAGATCAGCGAAATCCGGTGGTGAAAGGCGTGCGATATAGTAGGTTCTCCGCGGGGACGGCGGCCCCGCTGTCCTCCAACTTGGGAGGCGATGGCTATGATGACGTCCCTGTCACTTCTAGCGGTCCTGCCCGTGATCCGCCTCCTGTCGATGTCGACGGGCCACGCCGCATCCACATGCTCCTCGAGCAATTTCGGCATCTCTGCCGTACCGTGCGGGAAGCGGTACCCGGTCAGCTACGAAGCCTGCCGGAAATACGTGATCGAGCATGGCGCATCGCCGGCCGAATCCTGGTGGTACTGCAGCAGTCAAGGCTACACCAAATAGCCGGCGAGGCCTTTCGCCGCCGCGGACAGCGCGTTGAGCTGCCGCGACGTCGAACGCGCATGCCTGCCGATCAGCGTGTTAAGGCACGTCGCCTCGCCTCACCGGACCGACGGTCTGCGGCCGGTTGAGGAAAAACTCGCGATTGCCGAGCGCGGCCTCGGCATACTGGTCGATCGCCACGATGATCGCCTGCACGTGGTGAAAGCACCAGCCTTCCCGCGTCGCCATGTGCCGGACCTCGGCCAGCGCCTTGATCCAGGGCGCGTGATCATCGCTGTCGTGGAAATACCGAAGCGGCTCTCTCATCTTTCCTCCGGCACATCACGTCTTGCAGTTCGGCGCGCAGCCGCCGCATTCCGAGCGCGACGTCATGCACGCGCTTCGCCGGCGGCCAGCTCTCGCTTCGCCGGGCGAATGAAGGCCGGCGTCGCGGCGCGACGGCGCGGTGCAACGCTCGCATGCACGATGATCGGATCGCGGTCGCCCAGGACCTCCCGCTCCTCGACCAGGCGGCTCATGACCAGCCGCATCTTCAAGAGGTCCCCGGCGACGAAGGCGCAATCCTCATCGCGGTTGATCTGCTGGCGCATGATGGCTTCGGCCTCGAGCATGCTGACGCGCAGCGCCCTGATCTGCCTGCGAATTTCGCTGATGCGGTTGTCCATGGCGTCCTCCAATTCCCGGTGGAGGGCAATTAGAACAAAACAAGAACATTGAGTCAAGCGGTGAAGTCGTCCGTCATGGGTATCGTTATCAAGACGTAACCGGGTGAGTTCCGGTCACCGGCCGTAACAGTTTCACGAATTCAACGTGAGGTACCGGACATCAGCGAGATCAAGGAAGCCACGGGCGACCGCACGCAGCGAGGATCGCAGCCGTCAGAGACAAACAGCCGACACACTGTGGAACAATGCGGCATCGAACTTGTCTACACAAATAGACAAGTTAAAATGGGTCGATTCTATTTCGATCATTGCGCAGCAAATGCCCAAGTACTCCAATGCCCAAGTCCTCCAAGCTGGTAGCCGCGAAGCGCGGCAAGGTTCTTCTGGTTAGACGCCGATCTGACGGGCTGTGGATGTTCCCCGGCGGGCGCAGGCGCGCGCGCGAGACCGGGAAGGATTGCATCAAGCGCGAAATCAAGGAGGAACTGCCGAAGCTCAAGCTCGGCAGGCTCAGCCTGTGGAAGGAAGTGACGGCCAGGAACAAGCGTTCCGGCCGCAGGATGAGCGACGCGATCTTCATCGCCAAGAACGCCAAGGGTCGACTGGCGATCGGCGACAAGAAGGAGATCGACCGCGCCGCCTGGCAGAAGCCGCGGGGCCTTCGCCTGACGCCGACCTCCCGCTACATCCGCGACCGGCTGTTTCCGAGAAAGCAGCGGCGCCGGAGATAGACGCACGATCGACCGAGCCTCGCATCGCGGTGCACGCAGGGCTTTCTTTCGGCTCGCGCGCAGGCCACCGGTTCCACCGCAGGAACACCGTACTGATCCGGATTTCTGGAAAGATAGGACGGTCGTAATACCAACCCTGCCGGCGTTACCGTTCTTTGCAGAGCATTTTTTCACGACTGAGTTTTTACAGACCTATTGTAACCGGCAGAAAAGGGCCGCCGATGCGACGGCCCTTTTCGATTCAGTGCCCGTATCAAGCGGGCGGCTTCAATCCCGGTGAATTTGCCCTCCCCAACTCAGTATCAGGCAGAATGAGGCCGCCAACCGGCGGCCTCCTTGTTGAGCGGCCCCAGCAACCTATGGGGGCCTGGGAGGGCAGGCGCTGGGGCCATCTACCGGCCCGGGGTAGCGCGGTCGGGCCAGGTGAGCATCCATCAAATGAACAGAGCAACGGCAACCATTGCGATTGGGCAAAGTCCCAATACGACGATGCCCGCTCGAACAATCACT
Organism: Bradyrhizobium sp. Pha-3; assembly: GCF_042258325.1. NCBI lineage: Bacteria > Pseudomonadati > Pseudomonadota > Alphaproteobacteria > Hyphomicrobiales > Nitrobacteraceae > Bradyrhizobium > Bradyrhizobium sp. Pha-3. The sequence continues at coordinate 5,579,086 of NZ_CP170151.1, forward strand.
TCGGACATGACACGCGCCCTTCAATGGGGCGGTCAAAATACGCCGCGGCGAAAGCCGCGCAAAGTGCAGTTTGTGCCAGTTTTTCCGCGTCCCTCAATCATGCGTCACCGCGGGAAAGGACGCGCCAGGGCGGAGTCGTTCCGACACCAAAACTGACGCGCGAACCTCCTGAACATCACCGAAGAGTTGGCCCACGGCCGGTATCGCGCGTTTCGCGCCTTGGAGCCTGGCGACTGCGCCGGCACACCGTGCTGATTTCTTGAGCTTCGTATAGCACCGACGCGTGCTAGGAATGACGCGATCCGCTTCGTATCGGACCACGACATGAGCTGAGAATTCGTCAGGATGACCTTCCCCTCCAACCGCCAGAGGCGGCTGTTCAGACTGGTCTCCGCGCGCTGGCAGCGCCGGGCCCTGTTCTTGCTGGGCGGCATTGCGGTCGGTGCGGCGGCCGTCGCGCTCGCGCAACTCGCGGATCTGGCGCAGATCGCGTTTGGCGCAGTGGTATCCCGTTTCCATTATGCCTCGCTGGTGCTGACTCCGGCCGGGTTCGCGCTGTCGGTGTTTCTGACCAAGCGCTTCTTTCAGAACGCGCAAGGCAGCGGGATCCCGCAGGCGATCGCTGCACGCCATCTGACCGACCAGACCGCGCGCGAAAGCCTGGTTTCGCTGCGCGTTGCGGCCGGCAAGATTCTGCTGACCCTGTTCGGCCTGTTGTGTGGCGCGTCGGTCGGGCGCGAGGGACCGACCGTGCAGATCGGCGCCTCGATCATGTTTGCGCTCGGCCGCTTCTCGCCGCGGCGCCAACCCGGCCTGATCCTTGCCGGCGCGGCCGCGGGTGTCGCGGCCGCCTTCAACACCCCGCTGGCCGGGATCGTGTTCGGCATCGAGGAAATGAGCCGCGCCTTCGAGACGAGAACCAGCAGCCTGATCATCGGCGCGGTAATCGCTGCCGGCCTGACCTCGCTCGCGCTGATGGGCAACTACACGTATTTCGGCACCAGCGCGACGGCCCTGCGCAACGGCACCGACTGGCTCGCGGTCCCGCTCTGCGGCGTTGCCGGAGGTCTTGCGGGCGGCCTGTTCAGTCGCATCCTGATCGCAATGGCACGCGGATTTGCCAATCCGGTCGGGCGCGCGATCAAGCGTTATCCGATCGGCTTTGCCGCAATCTGCGGATTTGCGGCTGCGATTTGCGGGATTGCGTCCGACGGCGCGATCTATGGCACGGGATATCAGCAGGTCAAATCCGCGTTCGAAGCCGGAGCACAATTGCCGGCGAGCTTCAGCGTCTGGAAATTCCTGGCGACCACGTTCGCCTCGATCAGCGGCATGCCGGGCGGCATCTTCGCGCCCTCGCTCGCGGTCGGTGCCGGGCTCGGCTCCAACATCGCGCCGCTGTTTCACGGCGCGCCGCTGCCGGCCATCATGCTGCTCGGCATGGTCTCCTATTTCGCCGGCGTGGTTCAGGCACCGATCACCGCCTTCGTGATCGTCACCGAGATGACCGACAATCACGCGATGGTCGTGCCCTTGATGGCCGCGGCCCTGATTGCGCACGCGAGCTCGCGCCTGATCTGCAAGGAAGGCGTCTATCACGCCCTCGCCAAGGGCTTCGTCGAGCAGGCTGCGCCGGCGCAGAAGATCACCTCGATCTGAATTCCCGGCACCAAGGAAAAACGGCTCCGGCGTCTCGCATTAAATAAACTTCGCCTGAAACAAACGGAATGTTTCAGTGACTCTTCATGCGTGAACGGAGTTCCGGGTTCCTCGGGAGCGGACTCATCGCGGCGGCGTTGGTCTACGGGCAGTCCCCGGGAAAAAGGGGGAAGCGCTATGGCCGAGAACGTCATGAACAACCCCGCCTATTGGCGGGATCGAGCCGCCAAGACACGCGCCAAGGCGCATTCGTTCAGATACCAATACTCACGCGCGAACCTTCTGAAGATCGCCGAAGAGTACGATCGTCTGGCAAACCATGCCGAGCAGCAATTGTTGCGCGCGCCGGCGATGAAGCTGTCCGGCCAATCTCCTTAGCGGCAGGAGCCTTTTGGACATTGGGCTGTCTCAGCCGGTGCGTGCGCCCCACGTCACGCTGCTTTCGGCCATCGAGCCTCAGCCGCGATACGCAAACAGCTCGATCGGCTCGCTGAAACCGCGCACCGAATGCTCGCCAACATGCTCGAGCGCGAAATCGTGCTCGACCAGATCGGCGAAGGCGCGCGACAGCAGCACGTTTCGTCCCAATTGCTTGGTCAGAGCCTCGAGCCGCGAGGCCATGTTCACCGCGGGGCCGATCACCGTGAAGTCGAGCCGGCTACGCGATCCGATATTGCCGTACATGACGTCGCCGACATGGACGCCGATGCCGTAATTCATCGGCGCCCGGCCCATCATGCTGTTCTTTTCGCTCAGCGCCGCCATCGCCTGCCGCGCCTCGGACACCGCGTGCAGCAGGTTGGCGCAGGCCCTGGGATCGCTGAGCGGGAAAATCGCAAGCAGGCCATCGCCGATGAATTTCAGGATCTCACCGCCGTGTCGCGCAATCGGCTCCGACATCGCGTCGAAATAGTCGTTGAGAAGATCGATCACGTCGTCGCGCGGCCAGGAGTCGGAGATCCGGGTGAAATCGCGTAAATCGCAGATCATGATCGCGGCGCGGACCGTGGTCCCGCTGCCCCGCCGCGTCGCACCCGCCAGGATCATCTCGCCGGCATGCGTGCCGACATAGGTTTCGAGCAAGGTCCGCGCTAGGCGATTCTTCATCCGGATTTCGCTGACCAGCGCCAGCACCGGCAGCACCTTGCGCAGCTCGGTAATATGGGCGTCATCGAAACCGCCGGACCGGTCGGTCGCGAACGTCACGACATGCCGCTTGCCGAGCGTATGCAGCAGCGGCCACGCCACATAGTCGGTCAGGCCTTGCGCGCGCATCTCATCAAAGAGCGCGTGCGTGCGGCCAGGCGCCCGTCCGAGCCGCTCGCGCACTTCGCCGGCGCCCTGGTGGATTTCGTAGACCGGGCTGCCGATATATTCCGAGCGCTCCCTGACCTCGTAGTCGACCCGCGTGATCTCGGCCTCGCGCTTGCCGTCGCCCCAGATGATCCGGGCGCCGAGCCATTGCGGATGCTGGATCAGGAGATTCATCGTCGCCCGCTTGAGGGGAATACCCGTCTGCTGCAACCGGACGCACAGCTCGGCGAAGATATTGTCGATGAAGCGCTCGTCGCGGGTCTCGTTGGTCAGCCAGGCCACCACGTCGCCGCCCGATTGCGGCGTGACGGACTCGATGTTGGGGGCGTTCATGGCTTGCTCCGGAGCGGCGGGTGGGATCGGCACGCGATATGTCGTGCTTCCGCCCGGCAACGTCAACGCCGCCAGCGGTAACGTGATCGGGCGCGCGGTGCGGCCAGGGCGTGCCACGCCGGCCTGCCCGCGCCCTTCCATGCCGCCGACGCGCCTCGCCGTCCCGCGGTCTTCACATCCGCTGACGCACGGAGGGCGGTCAGACCAGCCTGCGGCCGTCCAACACCACCGGCTCGACCCTGAACAGCGATGACTTCAAGGCGCAGGCCGGGCTCGACGGCCTCGCGCTCGAGAACAATTACGGCCGCCTGATCGTCGGCCTCACGTTGCAGTACGGGCTGACCACGGCTTATGTGAATTCGTTCTTCGGCAACGGCCGCATCCGCGCCGAGGGCACCGGCGTCGGCGCCACTGCCACCTGGTACGGCGACAACGGCGTCTACATCGACGGCCAGATGCAGACCATGTTCTTCCGCGGCGATCTCACCTCTGATCTCGTCGGCAGCATGACCCATGGCAATGAAGGCCTCGGCTATGCGTTCAGCGTCGAAGGCGGCAAGCGCTTCACCGTCGGCAACGGTTTTTCGCTGACGCCGCAGGCGCAGCTCGCCTATTCGAAGGTCAACTTCGACGGCTTCACCGACCGCTTCGGCGCGCTGGTCTCGCTCGGCAATGCCGACAGCCTGCTCGGCCGCGTCGGGTTGTCGCTCAATCACCGGAAGAGCTGGAGCGGTGGCGCCCGCTCCGACCTCTACGCGATCGGCAATCTGCACTACGAATTCCTCGACGGCACCAATGTCGACGTCGCGGGCACCGGCTTCGCCAGCGCCAACGACCGGCTCTGGGGCTCGATCGGCGGCGGCGGCAGCTACAGCTGGGCGGGCGGCCGCTACACATTGTTCGGCGAAGCGACCTATCGCGCCAGCCTGCAGGATGCCGGCGACAACCACAGCTACAAGGGCACCGCCGGCCTCCGCGTGGTATGGTGAGGACGGACGCACTGCCAAAATATCGAAAACAACCCCATGCAAAGTAGCCGGCGGACACGGCAACTTGACTCGTCGGGCAAATCAGCGGTACGCTTCCATTATTCAGAAATCGTATCGATTCAGCCTGCCCTCTTCCCGTCCTACCCGCCCAGCCGATCGACCTCGGCCTTGCCGGCCTTCATCACCAACGGGATTTGCTCGCCCTGGCCGAGCAGGCAACCCACGTCGCGCAGCGGGTTGCCCTCGACCACCAAGAGATCGGCGAAGGCCTCCGGCGCGATGCGGCCGAGCTTGCCTTCCATGCCGAGCACCTCGGCGCCGATGATGGTCGCGCTGGCGATCACCGCCTGCGGGCCGAGCAGCTCGGCGCGGATCCGGAATTCGTCGCTCTGCAAGCGCTGCGACGGCCCGAGCAGGTCGGTGCCGAACCCCATCTTGACGCCGGCCTCGCGGTAGATCGCGAGCGAGCGCAGCCCGGCATCGCGCACGTCGGCGATCTTGGCAACGCTCGCCGCAGGCAGGCCGTATTTCGCGCCCTCATTGGCCAGCGCCTCGTAGGTGACCAGCGTCGGCACCACATAGGCGCCCTGCTCGGCCATCAGGCGCGCGGTCGGAAGGTCGATCAGATTGCCGTGCTCGATGGTGCGCACGCCGCAGCGTATTGCCCGCTCGATCGCCTCCGCCGTGTAGGCGTGCGCCAGCACATAGGTGTGACGCGCCCTCGCCTCGGCGACAATGGCGCGGATCTCGTCCTCGGAATAGCCGTAGGCGCCGATCGGATCGGTCGGCGACGCGACGCCACCGGACGCCATGATCTTGATCTGGTCGGCGCCCATCTGCAGCTCCTCGCGCACCGCCTTGCGCACCGCATCGACGCCGTCGACGACGCGTGCGATCGCGCCGACCCGCACGCAGCAGGAGCAGGTCGGGTCGGCCAGATAGTCGGAGCGGGCCCGCCCGTCGCCGTGACCGCCGGTCTGGCTGAGCGCGCGGCCGGAGACGAACAGCCGCGGACCGTCGGTGAGACCGGTGTCGATCGCCTGCTTCAGCGCGTAGCCGGCGCCGCCGGCATCGCGGACGGTGGTGAAGCCGCGCTTCAGCATGCCACGCAGCAGCATGGTCGAGCGCAGCGTCACCAGCACGTTGGCCATCCGCGCCTGCTGCGACAGGTCGAGCTCGACGGCAACCGCATGCACATGCAGGTCGATCAGGCCGGGCATCAGGGTCTTGCCCTTGAGGTCGATGACGCGATCGGCGGAAGCCTCGATCGGCCTGTCCGACACCTCCTTGATCAGGCGATCCTCGACCAGCGCGTGGTGGCCTTCGAGCAGATCGGGCCGCAGCGGATCGAGCAGCGCGGCATTCTTGAAGAGGATAGTGGACATGATCGTCTCCTGGACTGCGTGATCACGCAGCCTTGCTTGCAATGTCTTCCAGCGACCGGCCGCGCGTCGGCACGCCCATCAGCACGACGGTCAGCGCGCCGATCACCAGCACCGACGTGGTAACGCCGAACACGCCGGCAAAGCCGAAATTCGGATAGAGGTAGCCGACCAGGATCGGCGCCACGATCGCGCCGATGCGGCCGATCGCGGATGCGAGCCCGGCCCCCGTGGTCCGGATCGATGTCGGAAACACTTCGGCCGTGTAGGCATAGACGCCGGCATAGGTGCCGTTCATGAAGAACGACAGCAGCAGGCCGGCCGTCATGATCTCCGCATCGCTCTTGGCAAAGGCCAGCCCGAGCGCGCTGACGCCGCCGAGCAGCATATAGGTCGCAATCGTCGCCTGCCGTCCGATCCGCTCATTGAAGAAGGCGGCGGTGAAATAGCCCGGCACCTGCGCGCAATACATCGCGAGCGAATAGCCGAAACTCTTGGTGATGCTCATGCCGTTCTGCACCAAAAGGCCGGGAATCCAGACGAAGAAGGAATAGTAGCTGAAGGTGATCGACAGCCACATGATCCAGGTCATGGTGGTGATGCGCGCCTGCCGGCCGGCGAGCAGCGCGGCAAAATTGCTCAACAGGGTTCCCGACGAGGCGACCGGCGCGGCCGGCTCGGCGACCGCAGGCGGCAGCGCGCGGCCCTCGCGCGCGAAGCCGGCCTCGATCCTGTCGAGCACCTCTTCGGCTTCCTTCGCCCTGCCCCGGCTCTCGAGCCAACGCGGCGATTCCGGCAGCGATCTCCGCCACCACAGCAGCATCACGACCGGGATGGCGGTGATGACGAGCACGATGCGCCAGCCGTTCTCGTAGGCAGGCACGATGAAATAGCCGAGCAAGGCGGCGGCGACGAAGCCGAACGAGAAGAAGTCCGCCAGCGCGCCGGTGAAGGCGCCGCGGTAACGCCGCGCCACGAACTCCGCGAGGTACGGCGCGATGATCGCGCTCTCCGCGCCGGTGCCCATGCCGGCGACGACGCGCGCGGCAAAGAATGCCGGCCAGCTATCCACCGCCGCGCTGACCAGCGAGGCCGCGCTGTAGAGCGCGAGCGCCGACATCATCACCGCGCGTCGGCCGATCAGGTCGCCCAGCATCCCCGCGAGCAGCGCGCCGAACAGATAGCCGACGAAGGTGCTGCTGCCGAGCACGCCGGTCTCGACATTGGTCAGCCCCCAGGCGGTGCGCAGCACCGGCAGGATGAACGCCAGCACCGCGGCATCCATCGCGTCGAACAGATAGCCGAGGCCCCCCATCAGCAGCAGGTGCACATGGAACCGCGCGAACGGCAGGCGCTCGATGCGCGCCGAGATCATCGACATGAAAGTCCCCCTCGCCCCGCGGTCGGCACGCGCCACGGGGTCAGCCGGGGAATGATAGACAAACCAATATTATCCGAATAATTTATAATTGTTATCTGGCACATCACCATCGTGAATATAGCTCGTGTCCTTCCGCACGCTCGACCTCAACCTGCTGAAAGTCTTCGAGGCGCTGATGACCGAGGGCAGCGTCACGCGCGCCGCCAGCGCGCTGACCATGACGCAGCCCGCGGTCAGCAACGCGCTCGCGCGGCTGCGCGACGCGCTCGGCGATCCCCTGTTCGTGCGCACCGCGAGCGGGATCCGCCCGACGCAGCGCGCCGTGGCGCTGTGGCAGCCGATCGGCGATGCCCTGGAACACGTCCGCCACGCGCTCGACGAGGACGCCTTCGATCCGCGACAGACCCAGGCCGAATTCATCCTGTCAATGTCGGATTACTCGTCTTCGCTGGTGATGCCGCGGCTGCTCAACCGCTTCAGTGAAGTGGCGCCGTCCGCGCGCATCCACACCGTGCCCAACACCATCCTGGAGATCGGCGACCGGCTCGAGGACAACCGGGTCGATTGCGTGCTGAGCGTCTATGTCAACGAGGCGCAGCAGCCGCCGGCCGTGATCCGCTCACGCTCGCTGTGGACCGTCGAATATGCCTGCATGATGCGGCGCGACCATCCGCTGGCCAGGCAGAAGCGGCTCAACACCCGGAGCTTCCTTGCCGCCAAGCATGTCGATGTCAGCCTCGCCGGCAAGACGCTGCCGACCTACGACCAGTTTCTCGCCTCGCGCGGGCTGTCGCGCAATCTGGTCGCGACCGTCAACCACTACAACGCCGCCTACGAGATCGTGCGCCAGTCCGACCTGATCGCCGTGCTGCCGCGCGATCTCAGCGCCCAGTCCCGCCACGCGCCGCATCTGCACGCCATGCCGGTGCCGCTGCCGGCGCCGCCGCGCATCGTCAGCCTGTTCTGGCACCAGCGCAACGACACCGTTCCCGCGCAACGCTGGCTGCGCGAGACGCTGGTGGAGCTGTTCGCAAGGATGGAGTGAGGGGGTGGGATCGGCGCATGCGGACTAACCCGGCTCCCGGACAGCCGTGATCCCCGTAGCGGCACGGGGATGCTGATTAACGCTCCCACAACTCGGGTTTCGTTTCCGATTGACGCCATCGGGGACCGAGGTGGTAGGCTGTCGCCATTTCACGTGGCCATTTGAATGCGCGAGTTATTGGAACAATACCAGCTTTTGCTGGCGCCCCTGATCTTCGTGCCGTTCGAGCAACTCTTTGCGGCGAGGCAGCAGAAGATCTTCAGGCGTGGTCTGTCGACCGATATGGCCTTCCTGTTTCTCAACGGCTGGCTGGTGTTCGTCGGCGTGACCGCGATCATCGCGGTGGCGACGCTCGTCAATCAAACGATCCTCCCCTCGCCAGTCAAGCAGGCGGTCAGCGATCTCCCGTATTGGGCTCAGGCGCCGATCGCGATCGTGATCGGGGACCTCGGCATCTACTGGACCCACCGCATCCTGCATGTCGTGCCTGCCATGTGGCGCATCCATGCCGTTCATCACGCCGTCGAAGATCTGGACTGGCTCGCCGCGATCCACCAGCACCCGCTTGACGTGACCTTCATGAAGGTTGGTTCGCTGTTTCCGCTGTTCGCGCTCGGCTTCTCCGCTGAGGCGATCGGGACCTATCTTGCGATCTACTACTGGCAGTCCTGGCTCGCGCACGCCAACGTGCGCCTGGGCTACGGCCCGCTGCGCCATGTCCTGGTGTCGCCGGAGTTTCATCACTGGCACCACAGCAGCGAGCGGGAAGCCAGGGACAAGAACTACGCCGGGCTGTTCTCGTTCTACGATGTACTGTTCGGCAGCCTCTATCTTCCGGAAGGGCAGAAGCCGACGGCATTCGGCGTCGATCATCCGATGCCCACGAGCTACCTGACGCTTTTGGCCTATCCGTTCGTCGCCTGGGCCTCGATGCTCAAGCGCGACGATCCGTCGGGCACCAGACGCCCGGTTGGCGCGGAGGCTGTGCCCGGCACGGCAACACCGCCGGCGCACCAGGACGGCTGATCCTGACGATCTTCGCAGACTGTTCGCGATCAGGACACTCAAGCGCGATGAGATCGGGTTGAATCCTCATCGCGCCTTAGCTCTTTGCTTGAGCATGATCTCCGCGCAAACGCGTCCCGCGTTTGTCGCAAGGGAAAACCGCTTCGCACTTTTCCGGATCATGCTTTAGCCTCCGACGGTCGCAGATTTTCGCAACTCCTCGCCTGGAACTGTCTCGCCGGCCTCTTGCCGGTATCTCGTCCAGATCAGCGCGATCACGGCTGCGCACATCATGGGGCCGAGAGGCGTGCGCACGAACGGGAAAGCGTATCCCAATACGAAGATGACGCTGACCGCGATCCGGAAGGCGCTTCGACCCGAACGCGACGCGAGGCGGCCCGCGGTGTCGTTCATGAGAAAGAGCAGCGCGACCACCAGGATCGGCATGTCGTAGATCGCGAAGTAAGGAGAAATCAGCGGCGTTGCCGCCAGGAGGCTTGCGGCCTTTACGGCGAAGCTGACATGGCCGCGCCATAGGATCAGCACCCCGATCGCAACCACCGATGCGATGGCGACGTGGAACGCCATCGCCAAACCGTAGCCAAGGCCGGCGTCTCTCAAGAGCCCATAGATACTCTGAAGTTTGTACCATGGCAGCGCGCCACTGAGGTGGAATTGCGTCGTGGCGAAGGTGGCGGCGGTGCGGAATCCATCGAAGGTATCCCAACCGAAGATCAGCCCGGCGAACAGCAGGAGGACCGGAATCACCAGGGCGGCGGTGATGACGACACGCCAACGCCCGGTAGCGATCAACACGAAGGGCAGCAGAACGCCATATTGAGGTTTGAAGATCAGCAGCGCGATCAGGATTCCGCTGAGAAGCGGACGCCTGTCCAATGTCAGCAGGATGCCGCCGAGCAGCGATGCGGCGAGCAGTGCGCTTTGGCCGGAAATGAAGTCGTAGAATACAGGCGGAGCAACGAGTGCCAGCAGCAGCGCGCCGAAGCGTGGCCGGATGGTATAAGCGACAAGCAGCCAGCAAGACAGCTTTGCCGCGCTCCAGACCCAGAACGCAACCGGAAACGGCAGCAGCGCCAGCGGCGCCAGAACCAGGAAAAACACCGGCGGATAAAAGAACGGAACCGGCACCTGATCGTAAGGATACGGAGCGTGATTGAGGGATTGCACCCGGAGAACAAGTTGCCGATGCAGCTGCTCCCAATCGTAGGCCGCCGCCGCATGGCCTTCGAGCGCCATCGCGCCCGCGCCCCAGAAACATGAAAAATCGATTCCGGCCTGGCCGCCACCACCGAAAAATGCCGGTATCGAAACCAGAATCGAGACGCCAAGCAAGATGACGCAGGCAACCATCAGCGCCGGGTCATCTCCTGCAGAAACGTCCCAGTGCAAAATTTTCTTCATGTCGTCTGAAACGGCTCAATCATGAAATGGCACAATCTACCATTGCACTCTCGGGCCGAGCAATGGAACGCCGGCGGCGGCTGGAGCTGTTTGCGCGGATAGGGTGAAGACGCAGGCGTCGAATGGGCGAGCAGGTGGTGGCCCACCTTCGCTCAATTCGCTGCGATGGAGTTTCCTGGGCTTGCCGGGCCGTGGGTCGCGAAGCGACTCATACCTCGCTGATGCAGCCCGCCGTCGCCCGTTGGGCGTGGCAGCCTTCTCGCTTCGCTACGATGGAGTTTTCCCGGCCTGCCGAGCCGTAGCTCGCGAAGCGAGCGAAGGCTGGTGGGGGAGGCAGGACTCGAACCTGCGAAGCCATGAGGCGGCTGATTTACAGTCAGCTCCCTTTGCCACTCGGGACACTCCCCCGTCCAACAGCATCAGACCGGCCGCGCGAGTGGCGGCGGACCGGGTCATCGAAATGACGCTGATAACCGGCCGACCCGAAGCGGGTGCGCGGTCGGGCGCGTTTATGGGGGAAGGCGGTCCCCAAAGTCAACCAAGCCAGCGGTCCATTTGGGATACTTTTGCAGGCTCGGGCGATCTCTGTTCCAAAGTCGTGAGTCTTGCGGCTAGATTCTTGTTTTGTCGCGTTTTCTTCACGCGAACCGGACCCCGCTTCGCTCGAAAACGCTGTGCAAAATTGCCAATATTCGGGAGCCGTGACACAAGCCTCACATGAGCGATCGCGACCGCAAACCCAATTTCCGAGGCAAGGGCGGTAAACCCTTCCAAAAAGGCCAGAAATTCGGCCGCCCGCCGGCCTGGCGGGACCGCGAATCCGGTTCCGACGGGCCGGTGATTCTGTATGGCTGGCACACGGTGTCAGCCGCGCTTGCCAACCCCGACCGCCATATCCGCAAGCTTTACCTCACCGAGAACGCGGCGAAGCGCCTCGCCGACGAAAACATCGCGACCCGCGTCGCCCCCGAGATCGTCCGGCCCAGCGAGATCGACCGGCGCCTCACCCCCGATGCGGTGCATCAGGGCCTCCTGGCGGAGGCCGATCCCCTGCCCTCGCCCGACATCGACACGCTGGCGCTGGAGGGCATCGTGCTGGTGCTCGACCAGATCACCGATCCGCACAATGTCGGCGCCATCCTGCGCTCGGCCGCGGCGTTCGCGGTGAAGGCGATCGTCACCACCTCCCGTCACAGCCCGGAGGCGACCGGCGTACTGGCGAAATCCGCCTCCGGCGCGCTTGAGCTCGTGCCTGTTGTCACCGTGCAGAACCTGGCGCGCGCGCTGAACGAGTTGAACGAGCGCGGCTTCCAGACCGTCGGCCTCGACAGCGAGGGCACCGAGGATCTCGGCAAGGCCGCGCTGCAAGCGCCGCTCGCGCTGGTGCTCGGCGCCGAAGGCAAGGGCTTGCGGCAATTGACGCGCGAGACCTGCCGCCTCGTCGCCCGCCTCGACATGCCCGGCGAGATCAAGAGCCTCAACGTGTCGAACGCCTGTGTGCTCGCGCTCTATATCGGCGCCAGCCGGCTCGGGCTGATGTGAACGACAAACGCCCGCTCGCGTGACGCGAACGGGCGCTGATGTCTTCGATCGATCGCCGGATCAGTAGTAGCGGCGCAGCACCGGATGGCCGTAGCGGCCGTAGCGATAGCCGTAGTGCGAACGATAGCCGTAGTGATGGCGGTAGCCGTAGTGACGGTAGCCATAGCGGCGATAGCCGTAATACGGGCGGCCGTAGCCTTCGCGGTAGTACGGACGCGGTGCCCAATTTCCCGGACCGGTGTAGGTCGGTCCCTGGTTGACGTAATAATACTGCTGCGCCGCGCTGGGATAAGCGGCATCCGGGTCGGGCAGACGTTCGACGGCGCCGTAGCCGTAACCATAACCGTAGCCACCGCAACCACCGCAGCCGTAATTCACGATGGGCGCGGAATAGCCGCAAGGGTTGAAACCGCACGCCATTGCGGGCGCGGTCAGCATGACGGCCACCGCCGCAATCAGTCCTTTGATCATTTGACGCATTACTCTCTCCTGTAGGTCTCTCTGTTCGTCGCGTAGCTCTTGATGGCTATTCAGGACCCCCGTTTCGCGGGGCTCTTGATTTCGGGCAGTCGATTTCAGAATCCTCGGGGTCGCGGTGGCCGCGGGAACGGGCGCGGCAGCGGCCGCGGCCCGTTGAACTCCGGCGCATAGATCACCGGCGGCGGATCGACCGGCACGTTGGACTGTGCCGGCAGCGGAGCCGATTCCGCACCCCACGATTGATGATAGCTCTCGGCCGGCTTGGGCAGGCGGCGGTTGGCCGGCGGCTCGATCTCGAGGCGGCCGTAACCCGGCATGCGGCCGAGGCTCGGATAATAGTGGCCGACATTCGGCTGGGGATCGATCGGGCGGCCGCCATAGACGGTCGGCACCATCGACTCGTTGCGGGCGAGCCCCATCGCGCTTTCGACCACGGCGTAGGACGCGTCGACGCCGTTAATGATGATCGGCACGCCGGGCCGCACCGGCACGACAATGTCGAAGCCGCCGCCGGCCAGCGCCGTCGAGGTCATCGCAGCCAATATCGCCAGCGCAAGACTTGCGCGCATGTTCACCCAGCGTCCCGAATTGTTTCACCCGCAACCTAATCCAACGGCTTGGCGGAAGGGTTAAGGACGCCGGCCAAACTGCCGGTAAGCCTAACGCGTAAGCATCGGCATCCGGTCAATGCGGCCGAGCGGAATCAGAAATCGTTAACGGGCGCCCCGGGAGCATGATCCGGAGTGCGAAGCGGTTTTCATGCTCAAACAAGGAGGCGCCTACCCGTCAGGTGAAGGCGTTCTCGACGATCGAGTGGACGCCGATCGCGATCGTGACCGCGCCGACCGCCATTTGCAGGCCGCGATTGGCCCAGGTCAGCCAGCGCGCCGAGGCTGCGAGCGGCACCGCGATCACGCTGGACAGCACGCCCATGCCGATCATCGAGCCGATGCCGAACAGCGCGACATAGCCGAGCCCGATCACTGGACTTGGGGCCTGCGACACCGTCAGCACCAACAGCGCCGCCGAGCCGGCCATGCCGTGCATCAGGCCGACCAGGAGCGTGCGCCAGCGGAAGCCGTGCGCATGGCTGTGCGCGGCGCGGACGTGCGGCACGGTGGACGCACGCGCCACGGTGGACGCAGGCGCCACGGTGGACGTAACCGCCACGGCTTCACCGGCATGGCTGTGGGCGTGGAAGTGCGTGGTGCCGTCGCCATGCGAATGGGTGTGGAAGTGCACGCGGTCGCGCCACAGCCGCCACCACACATGCGCGCCGAGGCCGACCAGCATGATGCCGACCGCGGTCTCGATCGGCTGTGCGACCGTTTCCGGGATCGCGCGCCCGAGCAGGATCGCGGCGCCGGCAAAGATGAACAAAGTGAGCGTGTGGCCAAGCCCCCAGGTCAGCCCGTGCTTGACGATGTCACCGACATGGGTCCGGCGGGCCGCGATGCTCGATACCGCCGCGATATGATCCGGCTCCAGCGCGTGCTGCATGCCGAGCAGAAAGCCAAGACTCAAGATTCCGAACATCAATCCCCCGCGTCGGCACCGACACCAGTTCGCCCACCGCTGTACACGCAATTCTCGTCCAAGGCAGCATGCTGCGGAACGCATCATGCGCACGGGCCTGCGGAACTTCACACTGGTTTGAACGCAGGGCAAGGCCGCGGCGGAACGAGCGCTGCACAGCGAAATTAGCCGTCCACCACGACGAGAGGAGGCCTTGCATGACACAATTCAGAATCCTCGGCGCAGCAGCCCTGCTCGCCTCGGCACTGGCGAGCCCGGCAATGGCGCAACAGACGATCGGCACCGCCGCGCGCTGCTCGAATGACTGGCCGGACGCCCGATGCCAGGCGGTGGCACCGGGCACCACCCGCACCGCCTATCACCAGCGCATCGATCGGCGGGACCGCGACTGGCAGAGCAGCTACAACCGCTATGACCCCGGCCCGTTCGCGCCTGTCGACGCCGCGGCCCGCGTGGCCGGTGGCGTCGTCGGCGGCGCGGTCGGCACGGCGGCTGCGGTCGCCACCGCCCCGTTTGGCGGCCCGGACTATGCCCGCGCCCCGATCGGCGGGGCCGAATATGCCCGGCAGAACGGCTTTGTCTGCACCCCCGGCACCTGGTTCCGCGGCAGCGACGGCCGCCAGCATCCCTGCCAGTAGCTCAGCTGACAGGCCGTCGGCGCAAAGGGCGGCCTGCGGGCCGCCTTTTTGCTGCCAAGCCGATGCGCGCCGAGTGATGGAATCCGGGCCGCACACGTTCCGGCCTTCGGGCTCTGGCCCTGGGGCCTCGGCGGTTCTGGCCTTGGTTCTGGCTCTGGCGCGCCAAGTCTGCTATGCGAGCGCGCAAATCATTCCCAATTCGCCGGCTTAGCTCAGCGGTAGAGCAGCAGTTTTGTAAACTGAAGGTCGGGGGTTCAATCCCCTCAGCCGGCACCAATTGGCTTGGATTTCCGCCATCCTGGCCGCTGCGACACAGCTTCAGTCTGCCGAGATCGACCGCCGGCCACGGCAGCCCCGCCAGCTCGCAGGCGAATACGGCAGTTCCGCGCATGGGGAAGCGTGCTTCGACGCCGCGGAGCTCTCCGGAGCATGCTTCTTCGATGCCGCCGCCGAAGCAGTCCGCTGCTGCAAATCCCTCGATGATCCCGTGAACGCCGACCGTCCTGCGGCCGATGCTGCCTTCAAACCGAAGTGCCTGGGCATCGCGTCCTCCATCCAGATAAGCGCGGCTTGCGCCGCGCGTCATTCCCGGCTGCGATTCGAACACGTCGTCGCGATTCAATCAAAGCGCTTCGCTTGATTGCCCACAATGTACAGAGCGAGCCGTATTATTCCGGTTGTCGGAAGTGCCGCATCGTCGATCGCGCTCACCGCTAGCCAATGCAACGACCTCCGCGCTTCGCAATGTTTTGCATGAAGCCCTAGCGAGAACGTTGAGTACCCACGCGACGACTACTTGTGATTTTGTTCCCGCTGGCTATTGTTCCCGCACTTTCATCTTTGGGAATTTCAAAATGAAGATTGTTTTCTGCGCCGCGATTGTCTTGTCCACGTTGGCCGTCGCTCCGGCGAGCGCCAGGGAGCGCAATGACAGCCCTCACTCCCAGGCCTGCATGGCCAAGAACGGCTTTACTCTCGATATGTGGCGCGCTCACTCCGCGGGCACCGACGCGCAGGTCCTGAGGTACATCCAGTGTCGGGATCGGGTGTCCGCAGCACAGGCCAAGGCGATCGGCATTCGCGACCATAACTTCAGCGCGGGCTATCGATGAGCCTTGAGGGTTACATGAAAATCGCAGTCGCCCTCGCTTTCTTTGCCATCGGCTGCATCCCGGCAAGCGCCGCAGTCTGGACCTGCTCCGCCCCGGGTCTGATCTCGGGGTCGTATGATGGCGGCGATAGCGCCTACATCCATCTCACCGGCTTCCCGAACGGCAACAACTATCCCGTCGCGAAGAAGGGCAGCCGGGCCACCGGCACGACGAAGAACGGCACCCGCTTCGTCTGCACCCAACGCTAAGGCACATCGGCGGGACGACAGAAACCGCCACACCGATGTGGTGGTGAAGCGGTGAGGCAGTTCGCCCTTTCCGAACCGGCGCTGCACCGCAGGGCCGGTCCGGAAAGCCGCCGCGACACCTCCCTGGCAGGAATCGTGGGATCCTTCCCGTAGGATCACCCATCCCTCGCCTTGCTTCTGTTCTTGCGGCCCTAAACGGGGTATGCAGAATGCGGGGTGGGACTCAGCCAATGACCTATTTGATCCTTGCCCGAGATGGCACCAGCCAAATCGTGCTGAAGCGCGACAGCGAAGACGCGGCCGAGAAGAAGGCACGCGAGCTGAAGGAGATGGGCTGGTTCGAGGTCGAGGTCCGCGAGGACAAGACGGGGCCCGCCGCGTCGGCTTCGCCGGCGGATCGCCCACCGACGCTGCAATGACGCCTTGATGAACCTTTGCCGGGTGGCCCTTACAGATATGTGAGGAGCCGCCACCATGTCCGACACAGCACATTACCGCTTCCAATCCGATCAGGCGCGACGGCTGGCTCGGCAGGTGACCGACGCCGCGGTGCGCGAGAAGCTGCTCGAAATGGCCGAGGAATATGACCGCTACGCCGACCTGATCGAGGCCCGCAGCATCGAGCAGGTACCCGCCGCGGTGGCGGCCCATTAGGCCGAATCCCGCCCCGTTCCTGCCGGCACACCGGTTCGTTCTCTCCTGATGCTCGTCCTTAAGGTGATGCCAAATCAGCTCGACAACGCCCTGAGGATTTGTTCGGAACGTTATGCCCGCTCACGCGATTTTCCTCGCATGAGGGTCCGCGAATCCGACCGCAATTTGCTGCTTCTGGGCACGTTAACGCTGCTCAGCGTGGCTGCGGCCGGCCTCGTCGCCCTGCTCGATCCGGCACCCGCGCCGGCGAACCCCGCGCCTGGCCGGCCGCGAATCAAGCGTCGGCGGCGAATCAGGGACTGGCCCAGCCTCCGGTCCGGATCGTCGGTACCCCGTTCGTGCCGAACACCAATCCCCGTCAGCGCTGACCCGTCCACCACGCGCGGCCTGTCACAATTATGTCACCGCGCCTACCAAACAGGCGTCTTCGTCAACCATCATGATGACGAGCGCTTGATTCCGCGCGGTTGCTTTGCTGGAATCCGCGCGCTCAAGGTGCGCCATGAAGTGGATGAAGGAACGCGATCTCCTGATCGCGCAGACAATGGCCTTCGTACAGTCGGTGAAGGGCAAGCTGCCCGACGCCGAGCCGCCGGCGCCTGCCCCGCAGACGGCGGTGCCGCCTGCCGCAAAGCCGACCGCCGCGCCACCCGCTGCTACGCCTGCACCCGCCGCCGCGTTGCCAACCGCCGCTGAACAGGCCTTGGCCGAGGCGATCGCCACGTTCAGCGTCAAGCCTGCGGCCGAGGTGCGGGCTGCGGTCGTGCCGCCTCCGCTTCCGGTGCCGACCGTGCTCGAGGGCCTGCCCCCCGCTCCGTCGCCCTTGGCGGTGACGGTCGTCGAAGTCCCGCCTCAACCGGCGCAGCCGCCGCAATTTGCCAGGCTCGAAATCAGCGGCGACTTCGGATCCGAGGTGCGGGAGCGGGTTGCCAATTTCCGCGCCCAGCAGCAGCGCTTCCTGAAGGAGCGCGAGGAATACTGCACCACGACCATGGCCAAGGTCCGCGCCGCGATCAACGAGCTGCCGCGCTCGGGCAAGTAAGCGCAGCCCCCCTTTTCGCCGGATCGGTGCGGGTCCGTTGGGCTTCAGCCGCGCTCGCCCGATTTCACAGGTTCGGTCAGAAAGCGTCCGCCGGACCGTGTCAGCGTCGGCTCTTCCACCGCGTCGAGGGCAGGCTGCTCCCCCTCCAGCATGGATCGCAAGCCGGCGATCGCCTTGGTCATGCGTTCGGTGTATTTGGCTGCGGCGCCGTCGACGAACTCTCGATCCTTTGGCTTAGGCTTGGCGACCCGCAGCTCCAGATGCGTCATTCCGTTTGGACCGTCCAGAACGGCGCGAGTCATCACGATCCGCGGCGCGCCCGGAATTGGAAGCGTGATGCCCACCGTAAAATAATCGGTCGGCCGCCAGTCGAGCATCTCCTCAACGACGGTATGGTCGCCGTGCATACAGTGGTTCTTGGTGCCGAGACCGCGCCGTCCCTTGCCGGAATCCTCGACGATGGCGTCGGCGTCCCACCATTTCTGCCATTGCCCGGGCACGGTGAAAAACTCCCACACCGTCTGCCGCGGCGCGGCGATGTCGAATTCCAGCATGGCGTAGGCATCGCCACGCGTCACCTGCATCCGGGTTCGCGCGTCTTCCTGCCGCCACGCCGCCTCGAGATCGCGCGCCCATAGCGTCACGTCGCCGATGACGTCGATGGTTTCGTGATGCGCGATGAGACCCTGCGCGACCGGATCGACGCCCATCGCGCGGATGGCCGCGTCGCTGTAGAGCGCATATGCGCGCCCGCCGATCTTCTCACCAACCGTGTTCTTGAGCAGCCGGTGGACCAGAATGACGTCGCGCCCGGCGAGCTCCTCTCTCCCGCCCATCTTCTGCTTGACCATCTCGCCATGATGAATAACGAACTTGAAATCGAGATCGCCCATCGCGACGCAGGCCTGACACTCGCAAGTCGAGGCCTGGCGCACGTTGCGCAGGCGCCGGCGGAATTTGAAATAGGCGCCCTCGATCGCGTCCTGCAGCAGCGAGCCGTCGATTGCTTCGGCGGTGGTGTAGACGAACGCGGCGTCGCCTTCGAACTTGGCGAGGCGGAATGGCGGGCGCAGCGCTTTCACCACCGTATCCATGAAATCGGCGATGATGTCCTGCGCATGGTCGAGCTCGACCGCCGCGAGGAAGTTGGTATAGCCGGAGATGTCGGCAATCGCGAAATAGGCCGCTTCAGCCTTCGGAAGCATGGGGACCTCCTGCGCAACTGGTTCACGCCCAATCGTGCGGATGCGCAGTCTGTCATACCGCGCCGCCTGAGGTCGAGGACCAAAGCAACCGTAGGCGTGCGCTAGCGGCCGCCGATCTTCTCCAGCACCGGCAGCAGGTGCTTGAGAAACTCGCCCGCATTTTCGCTCATCGGGAAATGGCCGAGGCCTTGCATGATGGTGGCCTCGGCTCCGGCAATGCTGTTCGCGACCGCCAGCGTCTCTTCCGGGGTGCAGGAATAATCGTACTCGCCCGACAGCAGGAACAGCGGGCAACGTCTCGTGTCGATCTCGGCGACGCGGGTGCGAATGTCGCCGTCGACCTTGTAGAAATAGAGGTCGCCCTTGAACACGCCGGGGCCGCCTTGCATGTAGTGCCACAGCGTCTCCCACCGCTCCTTGTCGGGTGCGTCGGGGCCGACGAGGCCCGAGACGATGGCGGCGGCGACCTCGCCGCCATGCACGTCCGGCCGGTGCAGGAAATTCAGGTCGTAATAGGGATCGACATGCGCGCCGGCCTGCAGGCCGATGATGGCGCGGAAACGTTCGGGATACTCGAGCGCGAGATGCAGCGCGATCCGGCCGCCGATCGAGCAGCCGATCACGATCGGCCTGTCGAGCTCCAGCGCGTCCATCACCGCCAGGATCATGGTCGTGTATTGCGCGGAGGTGAGCTGATACTCTTCGTCGTGCCAGCCCTGCGGCGGCGACGACTTGCCGTGCCAGGGCATGTCGAAGGCGATGACGCGGTGGTTGCGCGTGACGCGCGCATCGTTCATCAGGCCGCGATATTGCCGCCCGTCCGCGCCCGCGGTGTGCAGGCAGAGCAGCGGTGTGCCCTCGCCCGCCTCCTCGACATAGACGCGGTGGGCCCGGCCGAACAGCTCCAGATGCATGTAGCGGCCGACGATCGGTTCGAATTTTGCGCTCATGCGGCCACTCCCTCGCGGCGCAGCTTGCCGAGCGCCTCCTTGAAGTAGCGCAGGTTCGCCATGAAGATCTGCAGCTCGCCTTCGGCCTTCAGCACGCGGCGCTTGATCAGCGCCATCAGGTCGTTCGAGCCCGGCGGCGGCCGCTTTTCGCAGAACCGCTCCCACTCCGCCTGCGAGGTGCGCAGCGCGAACGACGACGAGGGCATCACGAACGGGCCCTTCGTCACCGCGACGATCCGGCCCTCATGGATCGCGATCAGCCAGGCGGCCGCGCCGATCTCAAGCAGGAATGTCGTGGTGAGGTAGCGGCCGCGCCGCACCAGGCCAGCGTCGCCGTTGACCCGTTCCTTCAGCGTATCGATCATATCAGCTCCCCCGATCGCGGCCCGTCCGCGCAGGGCGCAGCGGGCGCTTGTTCTGCCGGCAATGATGGGAGGAATGCAGGTGCCGTCAATCGCCAGCGGCGCCGCGCGGCCCCGGCGTTTTCGCGCGGCCGCCACATACGAATTTTTGGCGAGAGCCGGGAGATCCAGGGCCAGGAAAAAGCCGGGATATCTAGAGCCAGGACCAGACCAGCGCCACGTTCGCGGCGCAGGCCGCGAGCAGCGCAACCGCAAGGGCGAGCTGCACGCGTTCGTAAGGAGGCTGGTGGATCGCTCTCATGAACCGGAGCATCCGGCGATTCTAGCCGGAGAGTCCCGGGGATTCTTTTTTCGGGGGTTTACCACCCGTTAAGGACTCAGGGCCCCTCCGCGAAAGGGCCGAAATGACTCATATTTTCAGATGCTTGCCGCGGATGCTCGCTCACGGTTCCGTGACCGGAACGGCGACATTCCCTGAAACCCAAAACGGGTGCTGGCGTTGTCGGTTGTTTGGGGAACGACGAATGCCGTACGCGCTGTTTTATCAGGACGCCAAGCTGAGCAAGGCCTACCCGACCGAGGCGGATGTCTGGACGCTGGCCAGGAAATCAGGCCTGGTGGTGGATGCCGTCTCCGAGGAGGAGAAGTCCGCACCTCGCCCGGTGCTGGATAACGACTACGAGATCCGGCCGTGTCAGCTCGACCCGAACGAGGATCCGGCCAAGAACAAGGCCGATGCCGATCGCGAAGCGCGACTGGAGCCGCGGTTGAACTAACCAGACGTTGGGTTGGCCGGCGCGCAGCGGCGGACCGGGGATGCAACGGGTGCGGTCGCCCCGCCCCTAGGGGGTTGCCGTCGCCAGCGAGGCCTGTTCGGCGGCGAGCGAAACGCAAATCTTCCGCCGATGCAGACCCCGGATCGCGCCGGTCACCTTGAGCACCTTGCCAGCCGAGCAGGACGCGTCCTGCACGAATACGACCTCATAAGGCGCGAGCGCCAAGGGTTCGGATTTGAGGATAGTCTGGGCAAGGCACGGCACGGAGACCGCAGAGATGATCAGCCCTAACGCAAAACCACGCATGTTCGTTTGTCCACCAGCCCGGCGATCGCATAATAGCGCAGCACGATGAAAGTTCCGTGCAATGCAGGAATTATTTTTTGCATTGCACGATCAAGACTGAACATCGGGTGAATGTGGGGTCGTAGCCCGGATGGAGCGGAGCGAAATCCGGGGACTTCGTTCGTCGGATCGACTGTCCCGGATTACGCTGCGCTCCATCCGGGCTACGGGTTCACCGCATGCGTCGTCATTCCGGGGCGAGCGGCTGGCCAACAAAAAAGGCCGACCCGAAGGCCGGCCTTTCGATCTCGATTGACGACAATGCGATCAGTAGCGGGAGCCGACCGGGCCGCCCCAACCGAAGCGGTAGTTGACCCCGAGCTTGACGGTATGCTCGTCGTTCCGGAAGCTCGTGCCGACGAGGTCGGCCGGGCCGCTGGTGAAGTTGGTCTTGCCGAAATTGTAGTACTGGTATTCGGCCTTCGCCGACCAGTTCGGGGCGAACATGTATTCGAGGCCCGCGCCCACCGTATAGCCGTCCTTGTGGCCGCCATCGGTGGTGAAGGACGCCGGCACGCCGCCGACCGACGCGGTGATGTTGTTGTTGTCGCGCCAGGCATAACCGCCCTTGGCGTAGAGCAGCGCCGGACCCCAGGTGTAGCCGAGGCGGCCGGTCACCGAACCGATCTGGTCGGTGTTGCCGGTCACCAGTGTTCCGCCCGGGAGCAGCACGCCATTGTTCGAGGAGCTGGGCAGCCAGGAATACTGCGCCTCGGCGCCCATCACCCAGTTGGGGGCGAACTGATAGTCGAAGCCGCCCTGCACGCCACCCATGAAGCGCGCGTCGCTGCCCATCAGGTTGTTGCCGTCGGTGAACGCGCCGCCGACATGGCCGCCGATATAGAAACCGGTCCAGTTGTAGACGACTGCGGGGGCGGTATAGGGCGGCGGTGCCTTGGTATAGGTGCGGGCCGGCATATCAGCCGCAAACGCCGGGCTCGCGAGAGCGGCCAGCGCGACCGTGCCGAACAAAAACTTCTTCATTTCTGGTCCCCGTTACTAACGCTGCGCTGTTAAGCCAAACAACGTGACCTCAATTAGGTTGCTTTGGGGCAATGCCGGACCCGTGATGTTTCCGAGCTGTGACAGGGTCGCAACAACGCCCCTTTGTTCCTTGGCACAGCGAGATTTTTCACCGGTTAAGCAACCGCATCTCGGCTCTATGTAAGTCGCAGACGGCTAAGTTGAAGTTCAACGCTCCCCGAAAAGTGATCGGAGTTCGCTAACGTTTCGATCAGGCTTGCGACAAGCCGCCGCGCAGAAGCGCGATCAGATCACGCTTCTGCCTCTTGTTCGGGCATGATCTTTTCGGAAAAACCGCTTCACACTTTTCCGGATCATGCCCTAGCGCGACATCTTTTCCAGTTCCGGGAATGCCGCGTAGGACGCGCCGGCGCAGGGCTCGGCGGGGTTGTCGAGGATGCGGTCGAGCCGGCCGTCGACAAACAGGACACCGCGCTCCCGGGCCGGGCGGTAATTGCCGTCGGTATCCTTCGCGCTGTAGCGCAGGCACACGACATAGCGCAGCCGGCCGCCGACCGTGCGCTGCGCCGGCTCGGCGATAACAGCCTCGCGGACCCCGACCGGATTGTTCAGGTAGGTCCGCATGAAGGCGAGGATCTGGTCGCGGTAGCGGTCCGGGAACGGCTGGTTGGCGACGCCCCGATCATCGGTGAAGGTGGTCGGCCCGCCGCCGTCGTCGCTGGTGAGGCAGCCGGCGAGCGGGAGCGAGAGCAGCAGGATGGCTGCCAGTTGTGATGAAATCCGCAACGACGCTGTTCCCTGAGTCCCCGGAGGCGTCTCATAAACTGCCGGGCGGCCGAAGGGAATTCGCAAGTCGGTTATTCCTCGCCCGGGTTCACAACCGGAGCCGGACGCACTCCGGCCCGTCGCCATTGGGGAAGCAATGGACGGACGGGCCGGTTCTGCATCCGAAGTGCGCAGCGGGGCAATGTGGATCGAAACTACGCCCCTCGGATCAGATTCAACTGCGCTTGGGTCAGCCGCGTTTGGCCGGCGCGACGTGCTTGGTCGCGACCTTCGCACGGACGTGCGTGGTCGCATGCTTCGGCGACTTCACCTTCAGCATGCCCATGTGCTTGTGGTGGCGGTGATGGCGATAGTGCTTGTGGTGCATCTTGGCGTTGGCGTTGCGCACCTTCGACGGCAGCTGCTCGCTCTTGATGACGGGGGCAGCCTTGGTCGCTGGGGCGGTCGTGGTCGCCGGCGCGGGCGTTGCGGCCTTGCCGGTCTCGGCGGCGAGCGCGGGCGCTGCGATCACGGACATGGCGAGCAGCGCGGCGGAAATCGTCTTCAGCATGATGGTCCTCCTCGTCGGGATCGAGAGGTTTCCGGCCGGATGGTCGGCCTCACCGATCAATGCACGTGACCTTAGGGACCGCGCACTGAACCGGTTCTGAAGGACCCTGACGGACTTCATTCATGTGAATGACATCTCTGTCATGTTCTCCGCCACTGCCGGATCACGCAATCGTGGGATCGGCCGGGAATGTTCTGCACCCCTGGGTGTTCAAGTCATCAGGCTTCGGTGTAGGATTACCGAGCACGATCAGGAACGATCAGGAGCAACCAGGAATGAGCAGGAAGACGAAGTTTTTGGGCCTCGCAGTGCTCTCGATGACGCTCGCCTCCGGGCCGGTCATCTCGGCCTATGCCGCGGGCAGCGACAATCCCTCGCCGCCGGCTTCCGACAGCGGCAGCAGCAAGGGCAAGAAGGCAAAGAAGGACAAGAGCTCCGCGATCGACGATCAGAAGTTCCTGGCCGGCTATCGCGCCGCCTACACCACGATCTACGACAAGCACGACTACACCGCCGCGATCGAGCAGCTGAAGGCGCTCGGCCAGGATGATCGTGCCGACGTCGCCAACCTGATCGGCTACTCCTATCGCAAGCTCGGCGACTACAAGGTCTCGCAGATCTGGTACGAGCGCGCGCTGAAAGCCGACCCAGCCCATGTGCGCACCTGGCAGTATTACGGCCTCTGGCAGGTCGAACAGGGCAACCGCGATCAGGCGCAATACCACCTGAACCGCATCGCCCAGCTCGCCGGCACCAACAGCGACGAATATCGCTCGCTCGCCGCAGCGCTGGAGAAGCCCCCGGGCACCGGCCTGGTTTACTGAGTTAAGGCAATCGCTTTCGAGCCGGCGTGGTCGCGACGACTGCGCCGGCTTTTTGCTGTGCTATAGGATGGGTAGAGCCAACGGTCCGCGCAAAGCGCGGCCCGACGATAAACTCCGCGAAACCCATCGTCTGTCATCGTGGCACGAAGTCGATGGGTTTCGCTTCGCTCTACCCATCCTACGAATTTACAAATCGCGAGCGAGATCGGCCATTCTCGCAGCATACGCATCGAGCACATCGTCGGCGCTGTAGGCCTGGCGCGCCGCGAAATCATCGCGCAGGCCGAGCCGTGCGGATGTCCTGAGCCGCGCGGCGGTCGCTTCCGTCATGATCGGTTGCAGGCCGATCTCGCGCAGCCCCTCGGCGACGCCATCCATCTCGACGGCGCGGCGCTCGGCGTGCAGCACATCGGTGCGCACGCACATGTCGACGAATTTGCTGTAGCGCGTCGCGTCCATCGGTTCGCAAATGCCACGCAGCGCTTCGCTGCGCACCCCTGCGAGCGAGGCGGCGGTCAGCGCTTCCACGATCAGCGCCTCCATGCCCTTGGTCACCACGCTGCGCAGCATCTTCACCGCCGCCGCCGTGCCGGCCTCTAGGCCGGCGAGCTCGATCGTGAAGCCCAACGGCCCAAACAACTCGGCGAAACGCGCGGCGCCGTCGCCGGAGCAGTACAGCGGCACCGCCGCACCGTAGATGCTGACCGCGCCCATCAGGTTGGCATCGACGAAGCCACCACCGTTTGCCGTCACCGCATCGCCCACCAGCCGCTTGGCCCTCGGCGTGGAGGCGTTGACGTCGACCACCAGCATCCCGGGCCGAACCAGGCCGGCGATAGCCTGCCCGACCGGCACGGCCGTTGCGACCACGACCGCGGAGAACACGATGTCGGCGCGCGCCATCAACGCGGGCAGGCTGTCCACCAGCTCAACGCCGCGGGCGGACGCGATGCTCCGGAACGCTTCCGAATACGGCGGACGATTGGTCTTGCCCTCGCAAAACACCAGCGGCGCGGATTCGTGCCTGCCTGCGAGATGCACCGCGAAGCATTGCGCGGCCTCGCCGAAGCCGACAAAGCCGATACGCCGTTGGGTCATGGCAACCTCTCGCGTCATGCGTGAGCGCGCGCTTGCGATCGCTGTATCGCGCTCGGTGGCAAGAGATTCAAAGGCAAGAAGTGTGCCGGGCACATGCGCCATGGCCGACAAGGCGCTGCGTTTCACGACGTCGCGCCGATCCCGACGACACGCCTTCGGCGACCGAGAATGGCGAGCATCACCAGCGCACCGATCGAGCAGGTGAGCGCCAGCTCGAGCACGGCGTTGCTGCCGAACCGCGTCAGCAGACCGGCCAGGACCGGCGGCGCCACCGCCGAGATCAGGTTGAGCGGCAAGGCGATATGCGACGTCGCCTTGGCGAACGCGCTCTTGTCGTAGAACACCAGCGGAATCGTCGCGCGCGCGACCGCAAGCGCGCCGCTGCCGAGGCCATAGATCAGGATGAAAGCCGCAATCGCCAGATGGCTGCCGTGGCCGACGATCAGGATCAGCATCGCGACCGGCAGCAGCGTGCCGGCGACGAGGCCGGTGGTGATGCCGTCCCAGCGGCCGCCCCCCAAAAAGTCGATCGCGCGTGCCGACACCTGCACGATTCCGAGCGTGGAACCGAACGCGACCGCCTCAGGTGCCGACAGCCCCTGCGCCTTCAACAGTTCGACCAATACCGCACTGAACCCGAAGCTGACGAAGGCGTTGAGCGCGATTGCTGCGACCACCAGAAAGAACGTGCTGCGGGCCGGCGGCGGCGCGGCCGACCGGTCCGGTGGCAATGCTGGTTCGGCCGCGTTGGCCAGACGGCGCGGCAGCCCGAAGCTGTAGAGCGGCAGGCAAACAAGGACCATCGCCGCGGCATAGAGCAAGCAGGTGCTGCGCCAGCCGATGGCGCCGGTGAGGAACGCGGTTGTCGGCCAGAAGATGCTGCTGGAAAGTCCGGTGACCAGCATCAGCGCGCCGATCGCCCCCTTCGCGTTCCGCCCGGCCACCTCGTTCAGCATGATGTAGGCGGCCGTGCTGAGTGCCGCGCTTCCGGCAATACCGAGGACTGCCCAGGCGACGAAATAGAGCGCTGCCTGATGCGCGCAGGCCAGCACGATGAAACCGAGCGCGGCAATCACGCTGCCGATCATCATGACGCGCCGCGCGCCAACGCGCCGGAACGGTTCCGCCAGCAGCGGCCCGCACAGGCCCATCGTCGCGTACAGGGTCGACGTGCCGGCAAACACCATGGGGAGCGAGATGTGGAGATCAGCCGCAATCCGGTTACCGGCAATGGCCGGCAGGCCGAGGGTCCCCCAGCCGAACACTTGCGCCACGGCAAGGACGAGAAGCACTCCGGCGGTCTGCCGATCCATTCCCGGGAATTGGGCCCGGTTCTTCCCCGCCATGAACCTGTCCACCGCGTTTCAGCCAAACACTTTGGCTAACCGATGCGGCATGACGATATCATGACTGATGGCGCCCGAACCGGCCCGGACCCGGTGACGTTCCCAGGATTCGAGGGTGATTTACGGATAATGCTCGAGGCGACGATCGGGCTTTGGCGGGCGGCTCGCCCCCACCGTGTTGCCCGCAGCGCCGACATCCGGCTTTGCCGGACGCGCGGCCTTCTCCACCGGCGGCCCGCTGTCGCCGGTCTTCTTGGCGCTGTTCAGCGCCTGACCGGTGGTGGTCACATTGGCGGCCTGCCCGGCCCCCGCCGAGCCGGCCGAAGGGCCGGAGCTCTGCGCCAACACGGTTCCCGACAGCACCAATGCCGCCATCAGTATTGCCGCGTTGATTGTCATTGAGGGGGCCTTGTGTGCGCGAATGATGCACAGCAACGCGCCGCTGCCACGGACGTTCCCCCGGAGCCATCATTTAAGGTAAATGCGCGGCAAATTTCTGCCCTGGCGCGGCCTTTCGCAGGAAGCACCGGGCGCTTGCGGCTTCATCAGCC
Organism: Bradyrhizobium sp. Pha-3; assembly: GCF_042258325.1. Classification (NCBI taxonomy): domain Bacteria; kingdom Pseudomonadati; phylum Pseudomonadota; class Alphaproteobacteria; order Hyphomicrobiales; family Nitrobacteraceae; genus Bradyrhizobium; species Bradyrhizobium sp. Pha-3. The sequence goes on from NZ_CP170151.1 coordinate 5,606,645, forward strand.
ATGCGCCGCTGACGGGCTGCGTAGCGCCGCCTCGCGATATTCGGCCCATGCCTGCCGCAGGATTTGCACCGACGAGGTGAGGAATATCATCGCCATCACGGCGGCGACGGCAAGATCAGGCCAGGCCGAGACCGATCCCCACACGCCGAGAGCGGCCACCATCACGATGAGGTTTCCGATCGCGTCGTTGCGCGAGCAGAGCCAGACCGAGCGGACATTGGCGTCGCCGTCCTTGTACGGCAGCAGAAGCAGAACCGAGCCTAGATTGGCCGCGAGTGCCAACGTGCCGATGGCGCCCATCACCTCGGCCTTCGGCACGCCGAGCACGAACGTCTGGTAGACGGTCGAGCCCAACACCCACAGCGCCATCAAGCTCAGCGACGCGCCCTTCAACAGCGCAGCGGAGGCGCGCACACGCAGGCTGGCGCCGATCACCGCAAGGCTCAGTCCATAGGTGACCGTATCGGCAAGGAAGTCGAGCGCATCGGCCTTGAGCGCCTGCGATCCGGCAAGCTGACCCGCGATCATCTCGGTCAGGAACATCGCGCCATTGATGCCGATGACCGTCCAGAGCACGCGCTTGTAGCGCGGATCGAGACCGTCAAAGACGGGAACGCCGCCTGAGCAGCCGCACGAATCGACCGCGCGATCGCGGTCCCCTGCCTGCACGCCGGCCTTGATTGGCAGCACCAGGGGTGGTGGCGCACAGCATTCGGTCGTCTTCTGCTCGCAGCAGTCGTTCATCGCTCGTCCTTCCGGACGACAGGATAAGGCCAGCCACGCAACCCATTCAAGCCGATCCGTCTGGAACAGCTCTGGGGAGCATGCGTTGCGGTTTCAAGGGCTGCCGGCTGGGTTTGGCCGACAGCCCAACCTGTTGATGCGGGCCTCACTTCGCCTTCTGGATCGCGGTGACGGTGTAGCCGCCGTCGCCCTCCTTGGCCTCGAACCGGACCTTGTCGCCGACCTTGACTTGCTTCAGCAGCGCCGGCTCCCTGACCCGGTAGACCATCGTCATCGGCTCGTCCATGCCAAGGCTCTTGGCCGGGCCGTGCTTGAGCGTGATCTTCCCGGCACCCTCGTCGATCTTCTTGACCTCGCCATCGATATCAGCGCCCTGCGCGAAAACAGCGCCCCAAGGCGCACTCAATGTCAACGCCAGCGCAAACGAGGCCGGGCGCGCAATCCGGATGATCCTGTTCATGGTTGTTGTGCTTTCTTTCGTTGATGGTTTCATTTCACGATGACGCGGCCGGTCATCCCGTAGTCGCGGTGATCCGGAATCAGGCAGGAATATTCGAACGTTCCGGTCTTGGTGAATTTCCAGACGATCTCCGCACTCTTCTTCGGTGCAAGGCGAACGCCGTTCGGATCGTCATGCTCCATATGCGGATGCTTCTTCATCACTTCGGCATGCTTCAAATTCTCTTCGGTGGTCGCGAGCAGGAATTCATGATCCTCGGTGCCGGCGTTGCGGATCACGAAGCGAATCTGCTCGCCGCGCTTGACCTCGATGCGGAACGGCGTGAACTCCATCTCCTTCATCTCGACCTCGACCGTGCGCGAGGGCTTGCCCGGATCGCCGGGCTCGCCGGCCGAATAGGATTCGTGGCCGTGCTTCTCGTGGCCGCGCGACGGCGCTGCCGCGACCGACAGCGCGATCAGCGCGACGCCGATGCTGGTGAGTTGCTTCACTGGATTCTCCATTCTGTGTTTGATGCTTGTCGTTGGTGAGTGAGCTGGGTCCGCTACATCTTCATTCCCTTCATCGATGGCTTGGCTTTTCGCCCCGGCGCCGCCGGCGGTTGGCGCGCGGGCTCGGCGGCAGGCGCCTCGACCTCATAGGCAACCGTGCCCGGCGAATATTTGTACGGTCCGGGGTCGGCGTAATCGTCGCGGCCGAGCCCCTCGCGGATCTTCATCACCGTGAACATGCCGCCCATCTCGATCGGCCCGAACTGTCCGGTGCCGGTCATCATCGGCAGCGTGTTATCGGGCGCGGGCATCTCCATGTTGCCCATCGCCATGCCGGTCGATCCCATCACCATGGCGTCGGGCGCGAGCTTGCCGACCGCCTTCGCCAGATCATGGCGCGACACGCCGATGAAGTTGCGCATGTCGTGGCCCATCGCGTTCATGGTGTGGTGCGACTTGTGGCAGTGGAACGCCCAGTCGCCCGGATTGTCGGCGAGCATGTCGAACGCCCTGACCGCGCCGACCGGCACGTCGGTCGTGGTCTCCGGATATTGCGCTGACACCGGCACCCAGCCGCCGTCGGTGCAGGTCACCGCGAAATTGTGCCCGTGCACATGGATCGGATGGTTGGTCATGGTCAGGTTGCCGATCCGCACGCGGATCCTGTCGCCGAGCCGGATCGGCATCGGATCGATGCCGGGATAGACGCGGCTGTTCCAGGTCCACATGTTGAAATCGGTCATCTCGTTGACCTTCGGCAGATAGGTGCCGGGGTCGATGAGGTAGCTGCTCATGATGAAGACGAAGTCGCGGTCGACGGGACGGAACGCCGGATCGCGCGGGTGCACGATGAACATGCCCATCATGCCCATCGCCATCTGCACCATCTCGTCGGAATGCGGGTGGTACATGAAGGTCCCGCTGTTCTTCATCTCGAACTCGTAGACGAAGGTCTTGCCCGGCTTGATGTGCGGCTGGTTGAGCCCGCCGACGCCGTCCATGCCGCTGGGCACGATCATGCCGTGCCAGTGCACCGTGGTGTGCTCCGGCAGTCTGTTGGTGACGAAGATGCGGACCTTGTCGCCCTCGACCGCCTCGATGGTCGGCCCCGGCGCCTGGCCGTTATAGCCCCAGAGATTGGCCTTCATGCCGTCGGCGAATTCGCGCACCACGGGCTCGGCGACGAGATGGAATTCCTTCCAGTCGCCGTTCATCCGCCACGGCAGCGACCACCCGTTGAGCGTGACAACCGGCCGGTAGTCCGGCCCGCTGGTGGGGTGCAGCGGCGGCTGCATCACCACCTTGTCCATGGTCGGCGCTTCGGGAATGGCGGCGGCCTGGACGCGGCCGCTGACCGCGCTTGCCGTGACCAGCGCCGCGCTGCCCAGAAATCCTCGTCGTGAAAACATATGCTGCTCCCTTCAATGACCGCCGCCGGCCGCGGGCTGCGCGGCCGAGGCGATGGAAGACGGTGTCGATGCTGCGCCGGCCGAGCCGCCGCCGTTGATCGCGGTCTGCAGCTCGGATTGCGCCAGCAGGAAGTCGCGCTTGGCGTCGATCGCCGCGCGCAGCGAGGCGAGCCGCTGCCGCGCTTCGGTCAGCAGCGCGAACACATCGACCTGCATGCTCGAGAAGCGCAGCTGCATCTCCTCGGTGATGATCTGCCGCAGCGGCAGCACCTCGCGCTGGTAGTGGTTCGCGATGTCGTAGGCCGAGCGATAGACGCGGTAGGCGTCGCGCGCCTCGGAGCGGACGTTGATCGCCTTCTCGGTCAGGCGGTTCATCGCCTGGCGGTAGGTCTCCGCCGCCTGGCGCAGGCGCACCTCGCCGCCGTCGAAGATCGGAATCTGGAACTGGACGTCGAAGCCGCGCTCTCTGAACGGCGGGGCTTCGGGATCCTGCGTCCGCCTGTCGATGCCGGCGACGTCGAGCAGCGTGACGAAGCGCGTCGCCTCGGTGAGATCGAGCGCCCTTGGCGAGCGCGACGATTTCCATCCGTGCAATCTGCAGATCGACGCGGTGACCGACCACGGCGATCTCGATCGAGGGCTGCTGCAGCGGCCGCTTCGGCAGCGGCGGCAGCCGGTCCGGAATTCGGAAGCCGAGATCGCCGTCCCACAAGCCGAGCAGGCGCGCCAGCCGCTCGCGCGAACTCGCCGCATTCTGCCGCGCGCTGGCGAGGTCCGCGGTGATCTCGGCGTAGAACACCTGCTCGCGGGCCTGGTCGAGCTTGTTCATGCCGCCGGTCTCGCCGAGCTTTTTTGCGAGCTGCGCGGTCGACTCCGCGGTCGCCTTCGCATCCGTCAGCAGCGCGACCGTCTCGTTCGCCGCCACCGCTGCGACATAGGTGCGCCGCACCTCAGCGGCGAGCCGCAAGGTGGCGAGCGCGGCCTTGAGCTGCGCTTGGCGGAAGCGCTCGCGCGCGATCTCGGAGCGGGCCGGCAGGGTCGCCAGCGCGAGGATGTCGCCGACCACCTGCCGCTCGACCTCGCTGGCGCCGCTTCCGGTGATGCGGGAGACCGAGAAGGTCGGGTTCGGCGGCAGGCTGTCGGCGACGTAATCAGTCTCCGCCAGCGCCAGCTCGTTATAGGCGGCCTGCAAGCCCTTGTTGTTCAGCAGCGCGACCTGCACGGCGGCATCTACCGACAGGTTGCGCGCGAGCAGCCGCTTCACCGCGGCGTCGACGCTCGCGGCCGCGTCTCCGCTGCGAACGAAGGCGACGTCCTTGCCGATCGCCTGCTCGGTCACCTCGGAGACGACGCCCATGCCGCTGTCGGGCGAGAACGACGCGCATCCCGCGAGCGCGGATGTCAGCAGCAGGATCGGCGCGATGGCCGGATGTCGCATGGCGCCCTCCTACCGATCCGACTTCGAACTGGCCGGCGGCGTCACGCCGTCATTGCGCTCGCGCCAGGGCAGCGGCGTCGACGGACGCAAGCTGCTGTAGGGCGCGATCGTCGAGCGGTAGCCGACGCCGGCCGTCCCCGCCGCCGGGTTCGCCGGATCGCCTGCGACGGCGAGCGGCCGGCCGTCGGCCATGCAGCCGGCGAGCGGTGCGGCCGCGAGGATGGCGGAGGCGATCCGCAACACGAATGTGGATGGCGCGCGCCGGCCAAGCCGGTTGCCAAACCGTGTGGCCACGGCGGCGAGCCTCGCCCCGAAATGCGAATACATGGATCTGTCCCGATCATCAGATGAGCAATCGGCATGCGCCCGCGTGCGCGCGGCGCAGCCACGATGTCAGCGAAAGATCAGGCGATGGGGGGACGATAGAGGCGCGCCGGCGCCTCGCTCCGCAGGCTCTGACGAGCCTCGCTAAGGCGCGTGGCGATCGGGTGCAAGGGCGTTGCGACGAAGGGAAGATCGGCCGGCAGCGCCGATACGCACATCAACGCGCAGCACGGCCCCGGCGCGGTCTTGCCGTCGTGGCTGTGCTTGGCACCCGGTTCGGCGGCGCCGGCCGCGTGATGCATGTGCATGCCGCCATGATCGTGGGCGGCATGATCGTGCGCGATGCCTTCGGCGTGCGCCATCGGCATCGACGCCGCGTGAACATGCGCCGCGGCGGCCGGCTGGACTTCATCGGTGAGGCACGGAAACGGCGCCCCGAGTGCGAGCGCGAAGGACGGCGCGAGAACGCAAAACAGATAGGCCAGGATGATGGAACATCCCGCCCGCACCCGCCCTCGCCTGTTCAGTCGCACCAACACCCGCCTCGCATCTCCGATTACCCGCAAGCTGACTGCAAATCAGCCAGCCGCGAACCGCTACCAGCTATATACCCCCTCAGGGTATCATTCAATCCGGTTGGAATCCACGAACCGGCGTCATGTTTCCATCACATCTTTGCCGCTTGGCGCGCGGCACAGGAAGCAACTTCGCGTGCCGACACCTTCGCTTTGATCTCGACGCCCTTCACGACGGCGAAGATCGCGGGAATCACGATCAGCGTCAGCAGCGTCGACGAGATCATGCCGCCGATCATGGGCACCGCGATGCGCTGCATGATCTCCGAGCCGGTGCCGGTGCTCCACATGATCGGCAACAGCCCGGCCATGATGGCGACCACCGTCATCATCTTCGGCCGGACGCGCTCGACCGCGCCCGCGATGATCGCGCGATTGAGATCGTCACGGTCGATCGTACGCCCCTCGGCAGCGCGACGCGCCGTGATCTCGCCCAGCGCCTGGTTGAGATAGATCAGCATCACGACCCCGGTCTCGGCGGCGACGCCGGCGAGCGCGATGAAGCCGACCGCGACCGCGACCGACAGGTTGAAGCCGAGCGCCCACATCAGCCAGAGGCCGCCGACCAGCGCGAACGGCAGCGACAGCATCACGATCATCGTCTCCGTCACCGAGCGGAAATTGAGGTAGAGCAGCAGGAAAATGATCAAAAGCGTCACCGGCACCACGATCCTGAGCCGCGCGGCGGCGCGTTCGAGGTATTCGTACTGCCCGCTCCAGACCACGTAGGTTCCAGAGGGAAACTGCACGCCGGCCTGCACCGCGCGCTGCGCGTCCGCGACATAGCCGCCGAGATCGCGATCGCGGATGTCGACATAGATATAGGTCGCGAGTTGCCCGTTCTCGGTCCGGATCGTTGTCGGCCCGCGCGCCGGCGCGATGTCGGCGACCTCGCCGAGCGGCACCGCCCCGCCCGCCGGCATCGGCACCAGGATGTCGCTCGCAATCGCCGCCGGATTGTCGCGCAGGTCGCGCGGATAGCGCATGTTGACGGTGAAGCGCTGGCGCCCCTCGACCGTCGTGGTCACGCTCTGGCCGCCGAGCGCGGTCGCGATCGTGTCCTGCACGTCCTGCACCGCGATGCCGTAGCGCGACAACGCTTCGCGGTTCGGCGTGATCTCGAGATAGTAGCCGCCGAGGCTGCGTTCGGCATAGGCCGACGAGGTGCCGGGCACGCCCCGCACGACCTGCTCGACCTGGCGTGCGAGCTTGTCGATCACGGCGAGATCGGGACCGATCACCTTGACGCCGACCGGCGTCCGGATTCCGGTCGAGAGCATGTCGATCCGCGCCTTGATCGGCATGGTCCAGGCGTTGGAGACGCCGGGAAATTGCAACGCCTTGTCCATCTCGGCGATCAGACCGTCGAGCGTGAGGCCCTTGCGCCATTCTTCTTTCGGCTTGAGGTTGACGACGGTCTCGAACATCTCGGACGGCGCCGGGTCGGTTGCGGTCGCGGCGCGGCCGGCCTTGCCGTAGACCGAGGCGACTTCCGGGAAGCCTCGGATGATCCGGTCCTGCATCTGCATCAGCTCGGCCGCCTTGGTCACCGAAATCCCCGGCAGCGTGGTCGGCATATAGAGCAGCGTGCCCTCATTGAGGTCAGGCATGAACTCGGTGCCGAGTTGCCGGGCCGGCCAGATCGAGACGGCGATGGCACCGAGCGCCAGCAAGATCACCAGCGTCTTGGCCCGCAACACGCCGTTGATGACCGGACGGTAGATCCAGATCAGGAAGCGATTGATCGGATTTTTGTGCTCGGGGACGATTCTGCCGCGGACGAAGATCACCATCAGCGCCGGCACCAGCGTCACCGACAACAGCGCCGCCGCCGCCATCGCAAACGTCTTGGTGAAGGCGAGCGGCGAGAACAGCCGCCCCTCCTGCGACTCCAGCGTGAAGATCGGCATGAAGGACACGGTGATGATGAGCAGGCTGAAGAACAGCGCCGGCCCTACCTCCGCCGCGGCCTCGATCAGGATCGCGATCCGCGGCCGGCCGGGGTCGGCGCGCTCCAGGTGCTTGTGCGCATTCTCGATCATCACGATCGCCGCATCGATCATGGCGCCGATCGCGATCGCGATGCCGCCGAGACTCATGATGTTGGAGCCGATGCCCAGCAGCTTCATTGCACCGAACGCCATCAAGACGCCAACCGGCAGCATCAGGATCGCGACCAGCGCGCTGCGAATATGCAGCAGGAACACGAAGCACACCAGCGCTACTACGATGCTCTCCTCGAGCAGCGTGCGCTTGAGCGTGGCGATCGCCGCATAGATCAGGTTGGAGCGGTCATAGACCGGCACGATCTCGACCGATTTCGGCAGGCTGGTCGCGATCTCCTTGAATCGCTTCTTGACGTTTTCGATCACGTCGAGCGCGTTGACGCCGAAGCGTTGCAGCACGATGCCGCTCGCCACCTCGCCCTCGCCGTTCAGTTCAGTGATGCCGCGCCGCTCGTCGGGGCCGAGCTCGACGCGGGCGACGTCGCGCAGCAGCACCGGCGTGCCGCCATCGGTCTTCAGCACGATATTGCCGAGATCGTTGATGTCCTTCAGATAGCCCTTGCCGCGAATGACATATTCGAACTCGGACAGCTCGACGGTGCGGCCGCCGACATCGGCATTGCTGGCGCGGATCGCATCGCGCATCCGCTGCATGGTGATGTTGCGATCACGCATCCGCTGCGGATCGAGAATGACATTGTACTGCTTGACGAAGCCGCCGACGCTGGCGACCTCGGCCACGCCTTCCGCCCTGGCCAGCGCGAACTTCAGGTTCCAGTCCTGGATGGTGCGGGTGTCCGCAAGGTTCAGCTCTTTCGACATCACGGCATACTGGTAGACCCAGCCGACCCCGGTGGCGTCGGGTCCGATGGTCGGCGACACGCCGGCCGGCAACCGCGACGCCGCGCCGTTGAGGAATTCGAGCACCCGCGAGCGCGCCCAGTAGATGTCCGTGCCGTCCTCGAAGATGACATAGACGAACGACACGCCGAAGAATGAGAAGCCGCGCACGACCTTCGACTTCGGCACCGTCAGCATCGCCGTGGTCAGGGGATAGGTGACCTGGTCCTCGATCACCTGCGGCGCCTGGCCGGGATATTCGGTGTAGACGATGACCTGGGTGTCGGAGAGATCGGGGATCGCATCGAGCGGCAGATGCAGCAGCGCGTAAAGGCCCGCGGCTGCCGCGAAGCCGGTGCCGAACAGCACCAGCAGCAGGTTGCGCGCCGACCAGGCGATGACACGGGCAATCATTGGCGGTCCCCCGTCTTGTCGCCATCTGCCGCCTGCGCAGCACCGGCCTCGGCAAAGCCCTTGATCGCAGCTTTCAGGTTGCTCTCGGCGTCGATCAGAAACGTCGCGGAGGTCACGACCGCGTCGCCCTCGGCGAGGCCGTCGCGGATTTCGACATAGCCCTCGCCGCGCCGCCCGAGCTTGACCTCGCGCGGCTCGAACCGCCCGTCGCCGCGGTCGATCAGCACGCTCTGGCGGCTGCCAGTGTCAAGGATGGAATTATCAGCGACCGTAAGTACCGGCGCCGCGCCGCCGGTGTCGATCTCGGCGTCGACATACATGTCCGGCAGCAGTGCGAGGTCGGCGTTCTGCAATTCGATCCGCACCCGCGCGGTGCGCGTCTCCTTGTTGACCTGTGGATAGATCACGCTGATCTGGCCCGCGAAACTGCGGCCGGGATAGCTGCGTGCCCGCACCGTGACCTTTTGCCCGACCACGATATTGCCGAGATCGCGCTCGGCAACGTCGACCAATGCCCACACGACAGAGACGTCGGCAATCCGAAACAGCACGTCGCCGGGTTGGGCGCGCATGCCCTCGATGGCGGCGCGCTGCAGCACGATGCCGTCGCGCGGCGACAGCCACTGGATCGCGATCGGAACCGTCCGGCTCTTCTCCATCTCGGCGATGACCGGCTCGGGAACGTCGAGATTGGTCAGCCGCTGCTTGGAGCCGCGCCCGTAGGGCTCGATACCCGCAGTCGCCTTCGACGTGATGGTCGCGACATATTCGGCCGCAGCGGACGATATTGCCGGGCTGTAGATCTCCATCAACGGCTGGCCCTTCGTTACGCGGCTGCCGGTCGTGACGTCGGCGACTTTCTGCACATAGCTCTCGGCCCGCATCGCGATGACGGAGACGCGACGCTCGTCGAGCTGGATCGTGCCGGGCGCACGGACCAGCGTGCGGATGCGGCGCATCTGCGCGGCCTCGGACTTGACGCCGCTGCGCTGGATCCGGCCGGGCGACAGCGTGATCGAACCGTCGTCGCTGTCATCGCCGTCATAGACGGCGATGTAATCCATTCCCATGGAGTCCTTCTTCGGCACCGGCGAGGTGTCGGGAAGTCCCATCGGATTGCGATAATATTTCACCTTGCGCTCGCGCTTGGCGTCGGCCACCGGCATTGCCGTCGGCGCTTCCGCCTCGTCAAAGCTGATGTCGGCGCCGGCGGCGACGGGCCGGTAGTCGCGGCCGTCAGCCGTCTTCTTCGGCGTCAGTGAGTAGAACGGCTTGCCGTCCGGATCACGGTAATAGATCGGCGCGCCTGCTTCCGCCGCTTGCGCGGCAGAGGCAGCGAGATTTGCGCCCGCCCAAGACGGCAGGCCGCGGCCGATATGTGCGACGCCTGCCGCTGCAAGGAGCGCAGCGGCAGCGCCGGCCAGAGCCAGCCGGTTCATTTTCCAGCCGTGACTACGAGCTTGCTTTCGACCGTGCCCGTCTCGCCCTGCACCTTGGCGCCGAGCGACAATTGCCAGCGGCCGGCCATGCCGAAGGTCGCCTTGAACCGATAGGTGCCGGGTTCGGTCCCCGGCATCGGCGTGACCTTGGTGGCCATCTCCTGCATGCCGTCCGGGGCCATGTCGAGTCGCGTCGCGAAGATCACGGCGTCAGGCACGGCCTTGCCGGTCTTCTTGTTCATTAGCCGGACGGTGACAACCTTGTCCGGACCGGCCTGAACAGTCTGGTCCACGAGCTGGAATTCGTAGTCCTTGATGTCGGCGAGCGCGACATTGGCGGTGCCTGTCGGCGCCAGACCGATGAGCGCGGCCCCTACGGCACGTGACGTGTTGAACAACTTCATTATCTCGTTCCTCGATTGGATTTGATCTGCCGCTTGCGCGGCATGAAACGTCCACGCGTCCAAAGGCCGCGCAGCAGCAACCGGCGCTTTGCAGCGCCAGTCAGACCAAATGTCGAGGAGGATGGTCGGGAGGCGGACGGACCAAGCCGTCGGCAACCAGATCGTCATGCGGACGCAATTGCAGCTGCGTCACCGGCCTCATCGCGAGGCCGAGAGCCGACGGTCCCGCGTGCAGGACCTTCAACATGCAAATCGCAACCAGCGGACAATCCCGGCAGTCATTGCTCTTCTGCTTGTCGGGGCAGCACGGCATATCGGCCGCCATGTCCGACGTGTCCGCCATCTGGCTCATACCGGTCAACAAAGATCCGGCCGCCGCAGGCGCAGCCAGCGGCGCAATTGTCAGGCCAGCCGTCACGAGGACGGCGAGCAGCAATCTGAACAATTGGCGAACATTCATAGTGCGACAGTCTCACAAAGGACGGGTGCTGGAAAGGTCACCCTGTTCACAAGTGCACCAGCGAGAGGTTGGGTGGTTAACCGTTCACCCCGGCCTGACGCCCAGCCTATTGAGACTTCGGCCCGCCGTGGTAGCGCCACCGCGTTCCAGCCGTGCCCGGAACGGTCATTGGCTGCAAGCGCGCCGCTTCCTGATCATAACCGAATGCAGACATCGGGTTGCGTTGGGTGGCGACCGCCGGCGTTGTTTCCTTGGCCTCATTGGGCAAATACCGCTTGTCGGAGATCGTCGCGCCCGCTTGCGCAGCCGCCGATGCCACAACAACCGGCACCAGGAACGAGAAAGCAAGAATCATCTTGTTGATCGACATAACCCGGCTCCATCATTTTTCTGAAGTGCATTCATTTGCGATTCTGATCATGAGTTCGGAGCCGATATTCCCTCGGTTACAGGCTCACGCCGACGTGAAAGGTCCGATCTCCCCTTTCACCAACGCAGCAGCCGCGGTCCCAATACCGCACCCGCGAGTGTGCACAGCACGATCGTGCCGCCGTACCATAGCGCGACAAAGGGCAGCGAATCATCGGTGCAATGGAGTGCGTAGGCGACAGCGCTCACGCCACCTGCGACAAGGCCGCCGAATGCCCCCGCCCGCACCAGATTGGTCGGCGCCGCCTTTCTGACGGCCCAGATGATCACGGCAAACGGCACGATCGCGATGATCGGAATGGAAATGAGGCATTCGAGCCATTGGTCTCCCATGACCATCCTGTCCCAGTGGGAGCTGGGCGCCTGTCCAAGGCTGATCGCGGCGAGCAGCATGATCGCCGCGAATGGTATCGCAGCAAGTCCGAGGGAAATTGTTCGCTCGCCGCCTGGACGCGCCAGCCGTGTCAGATAGGCCGACGCCGCGCCGACGGTGCCGAGCGCGAACGCGAGCTTCAGAAATAGAAAGATCACGGCATGCGGCGTGGTCAGGTCGGCACGGACGCCAAGCCCGACAAGCACCACCCCAAGCGCGGCAACCAGCCCCAGCCCGAGCGCGATAGCGACACTGCGGCTGACCAGCCGGCGATCGACCGGCTCGACATTCGTACTGAGTGCGGTGATGAGTTCGTCCGTCTTCATGGTTCCGTTCTCCGAGCGATCAACGCGACCAGAGCTTTGAGTCCGCGATGAATGCTGACCTTCACACCGGATTCCGACATGCCGCACCGCTGCGCCGCTTCTGCGACGCTCAATCCATCGAGCTTTACGGCTGCGATGGCGCACTGCATGTTCGCCGGCAACTGCTTGAGCAATCGCCTGACGTCAAAGCTGCTCTCGGCGCCGACGTGATCGTCATGCGCCGTGATGTCGTCGGCTTCGTCGATCGGCACGTCGGCGCGCGAGGCCCGTGTTCGGCGCAGGAAATCGATCAGCTTGTAGCGCGCGACCGCGTGCACCCAGGGTGTCAATGGCTGTGCCGGATCGTAGGTGTGCCGCTGGAGGTGAATTGCCAACACGGCCTCCTGCACCAGGTCCTCCGCCTCCGCCGCGCCGCGGCCGGTCCTGGCAAGCTTGCTCTTGTAATAGGCGCGCAGATGCCGACTCAAGCGCTCCAGCAACGCCCGGTGGGCCGCCGCATCGCCGTCCTGGCTGGCAAGCATCAGTAGCTTGAGCTCGTTCTCCGTGGTCGACATGCAGCGCCTGTACCTACTGGTTCGCTTACGCGGTCAGTTTGGTTACACCCTGATCGGTCAGGCCAAAATATTTTCGATGTCGCCGTGGAGCCGCCCCTGCTGAGGGGCGGCAGAATTGAGCGAGGCTCGGACGCACCGCGCCGTGAGAACGCGGTGCCCGTGCGAGCCGCAGGCACCGCCCCAGCGGTGCGGGCGTTCAACCGGTCACGTCTGCTTCAACACCGCCGGATCGACCGGCATCTTGCGCAGCCGCTTGCCGGTCGCCGCGAAGATCGCGTTGCTGATCGCCGGCACGATGCCCGAGGTTCCGGTCTCGCCCATGCCGCCCGGCGGCTCGGTGCTCGGGACGATATGGACCTCGATCGCCGGCGCCTGATCGATGCGCAGCATCTGGTAGCTGTCGAAATTGCTCTGCTCGACGCGGCCGTCCTTGAGCGTGATTTCGCCGTAGAGCGCCGCCGTGACGCCGAAATTGATGCCGCTCTGCAGCTGCGCCTGCACCGTGTCGGGATTGACCACGGTGCCGCAATCCATCGCGCAGACGACGCGGTGGACGCGGACCGAACCGTCCCTGGCAACCTCGACCTCGGCGACCTGGGCGAGGTAGCTGCCGAACACGAATTGCAGCGATACGCCGCGTCCGTGCCCGGCCGGCAGCTTTCCGCCCCAGCCGGCCTTGGCCGCCGCGAGCTCGAGCGCCGCCTTGGCGCGCGGCGACTTGCCGAGCAGCGCGCGGCGATAATCGACCGGATCCTGCTTCACCGCCGCCGCCAGTTCGTCAATCACGCTTTCGGTGACGAACACGTTGTGCGAGGGCCCGACGCTGCGCCAGAACGCGGTCGGAATGCCCGGCGGTTCGACCCGGACATATTCGACGTGGAAGTTGGGAATGTCGTAGACGAGATCGATCGCGCCTTCCGTCGTGTCGGGGTCGAGACCGTTGCGGAACGCCGGCGGCGCCCATCGCGCCAGCACCGACGAGCCGGCGAAGCGGTTGTTCCAGGCGACCGGCTTGCCGGATGCATCGAGGCCGACCGCAATCCGGTCGCACCAGTACGGCCGGTACATGTCGTGCTGGATGTCCTCCTCGCGGGTCCACACCAGCTTGACCGGCGCGTCGACCTGCTTGGCGATCTGCACCGCGCGGATCACGCCATCGACCTCGAGCCTGCGGCCGAAGCCGCCGCCGAGCAAATGATTGTGCACCACCACCTTCTCCGGCGGCATGTTCAGCACCTTCGCGGCCACCGCCTGCGCGCGCGAGAGCGCCTGGCTGCCGACCCAGATCTCGCAGCCATCGGGGCGCACATGCACGGTGCAGTTCATCGGCTCCATCGTCGCATGGGCGAGGAACGGCAGCTGATAGGTCGCCTCGACTTTCGTCGCCGCGCCCGCCATCGCCTTGTCGGCGTCGCCGATATTTTGCGCGACCGTGCCCGGCTTGGTGGTGGCGGCTTCGAGCTCGCGCGCGATATCCGATGTGGCGAGCTTGGCGTGAGGACCCTCGTCCCACTCGATTGCGAGCGCGGCGAGACCTTTTTTCGCCGCCCCCATGTGGTCGGCCACCACCGCGACGGCGTCGTCGAGCGTCACGATCTGTCGCACGCCCTTGACGGCTTTTGCCGCCGCATCATCGACGCGCTTCACCCGCCCGCCGAACACCGGCGACTGCGCCAGCGTCGCGACCTTCACCCCGGGCGGCCGGGCGTCGATGCCGTAGACCGCCGTGCCGTTGATCTTGGAGGGCGTATCGAGCCGCTTGGCCGGCGTGCCGATCAGCTTGAACTCGGACGGGCTCTTCAGCGTGACATTCTCCGGCACCGGCATCTGCGCCGCGTCAGTCGCCAGTTCGCCGTAACCCAGCTTGCGTCCGGAGGCCGCGTGATGCACCTCGCCGTTGTCGGCGCGGCATGTCCCAGGCTCGACATTCCAGCGTTTCGCCGCGGCCGCGACCAGCATCGCTTTCGCGGTCGCGCCGGCTTTCCGCATCGGCTGCCAGGCGCCGCGCATCGCGTTCGAATTGCCGGTGGCCTGCACGCCGAGCAGCGGGTTGGCGTAGAGCTTGTCGCTCGGCGGCGCGTGTTCGAGCCGGACCTGCGTCAAGCCAATCTCGAGCTCCTCGGCGATCAGCATCGGGATCGAGGTATAGGTGCCCTGCCCCATCTCGACATAGGGCATGGTCAGCACGACCTTGCCGTCGCTACCGATCCGGATGAAGGCGTTCGGTACGAAGCCGTCGGAGGCGGCGGCCTCGCTCTCGCGGCTCGCGAACGGCAGACTCACGCTGAGCAGCAGGCCGCCGCCTGCAATCGCGCCGGCGCGGAGGAAGTTGCGCCGCGACAGATCGGCGGCGCGCTCGGACAGATTGTCGATCAGCGTCATGGCTCAACCTCCCGACTGCGCGGCTAGCTTGATGGCTTCGCGAATGCGGACATAGGTGCCGCAGCGGCAGATGTTGCCCGACATCGCGTCGTCGATATCGGCATCGGTCGGCTTCGGCTTGCTCGCGAGCAGCGCGGAAGCCGACATGATCTGCCCGGACTGACAGTAGCCGCATTGCGGCACCTCATGCGCGAGCCAGGCGTCCTGGATCTTCCTGCCCGCCGGCGTGTTGCCGACCGCCTCGATGGTCGTGATCCTGGAGTCGCCGATGCTGTCGATCGTCGTGATGCAGGAGCGCACCGCGCTGTCATCGAGATGCACCGTGCAGGCGCCGCACAGCGCCATGCCGCAGCCGAACTTGGTGCCGGTCATGCCGAGCACGTCGCGCAGCACCCAGAGTAGCGGCGTGTCGCCATCGGCATCGACCTGATGACTGGTCCCATTGATCGTGATCTGGAAAGGCATCCTGACACTCCTGTCCTGGTTCGAGGCCCCGCGCGGTCCGCGCCCCTCCGGGCGCGACCGGCCACATTCCAAAGCAATCGCACGGATCATCGCGCCGATTGCTCACTTATGGTAATAAATAAAATTCCAACGCCCTATAAGCGGCGCTTTGATCTGCAGTGAAATAACTATTGGTTTATAATCATGGATCGACTGACCAGCATGTCTGTGTTCGCCCGCGTCGCCGATCTCGGCTCCTTCACCGCGGCGGCCAAGGAGCTGCGGATGTCGCCGACCATGATCGGCAAGCATATCCGTTTTCTCGAGGACCGGCTCGGCTCGCAATTGATCAACCGCTCGACCCGGCGGCAGGGCCTCACCGAGCTCGGCCGCAGCTATCTCGATCACTGCAGGCAATTGCTGGAACAGGCCGAGGCCGGCGATGCGCTGGTCGAGGAGGCGCTCAGCGCACCGCGCGGCAAGCTCCGCGTCGCGACCTCGGTCGCTTTCGGGTCGTACAGCCTGGCGCCCGCGCTGGTCCGCTTCATGAAGAGATATCCGGACGTCTCGGTCGACCTCATCCTCAGCGACAGGATGGTCGACCTGCTCGAGGAAGGGCTGGACGCGGCGATCCGGGTCGGCACGCTGACCGATTCCACCATGATGTCGCGCTCGCTGTCGCCCTATACCGGCGTGGTTTGCGCCGCGCCGAGCTATCTCGCCGAACACGGCACGCCGACCCATCCGGCGGATCTCGCCCGCCACGAATGCCTGCGCTACCCCGGCTGGTCGGACGGGCAGCGATGGACCTTCTCGGGGCCGGAGGGCGAAGTGCATGTCGATGTCGCGAGCCGCCTCTTCATCAACAGCGCGTTCGGCATCCGCTATGCGGCGCTGGCCGGCGCGGGCGTCGTGCTGATGCGCGACGAGTTGCTGGCCAACGATATCGCCGCTGGGCGGCTAACAGTGCTGCTGCCGAACTACACGACGCGGGCCCGCGCGCGTCAGATCCTGTGGCCGAAGCACCGCAAGATGACGCCGAAGCTCCGCGCGCTGATCGACTTCATCGTGGAGACGTATGGGTGAGCCAGATCGATCCCTCGGTTCACGGTCGAAACGTGAATTGAGGTTAGTTCGTGCCTGCTATGATGAGAAGATTATTGAGTACGGGCGTGGAGCAAAACGCCACCACTATCGCGATATTGTAAGGGTTGTTGCTGCGCCACAGCAGCCACATCATGAAATAGGTCAAACCGAGCTTCGGGATAAGCCACCAGGGGCCGAGCCATGTCTGAGCGACATGCATGAACGGGTTCAACTCGCCGAGGCCGAGATTCAGGATCGTGTTGGTGGTGTAAAGATCGGCGATGCCAAGAAGCAGGACGGACAGCACGAGGAGCGTCTTGGCGAGGTAACGTGGCCCCAGAATAATCTCGTAAGCAAATGCGGCGCCCTCCGGGACGTTTCGCTTGAACCACGACTGCGCGGCGTCATTGGTCGCGAAAACCTTCAGATGCTCCGGCTCGCCAACGGGCTTGCTTGTGTCGGTATAGACCCAGACTTTCATTCGATTGCTCAAATAGCTCTTTTCAAATCATAAAAGTATCATCGGCCGAGATGGTCCGCTCCGGAGACAGCTCTGCCGTCGCCGTAAGGATTGATTCCGGAAAGTGGCGCTGGTTGGCCTTCGAGGTGCAGTTCAGGTCGATTCAATCGTTGCGTCGCTTCAGGTCCATGCGTCCAATGCGTTCATCAATCAGTCGATTTAGTCTCTCGTCCCGCAGTGAATTCTTCCTAAACAGCCCGCCATGCAGCCGATAGGCAACAAGAAGCAGGACAATAGCAGTGCCCCCGAGATAGTAGGACCAGTCCATCGTTGAACCGCGCCTGGCTGCTGCGATGGGCGAAGCTTAGGGCGAGCTTGTCCTACTTGTCCAACGCTATCCTGTGCGCCGCATCTGTCCACACCCGAATGGATTGGCCTGATTTATGCTTGGAAACAGCCACATACGGAGGAAGCGCGATGAGGCGGGACCTTTTGGTGATCTACGGCGGAATGCTGGCCACGGGCGCTATCGCCTGGATCTTGTTGGGCAACCCGGCGAGCGTGCCACGTATGCACGGGCTCCAGACGATGTCTGCCGATCAAGACCTGAGAGTCGTCTCCCAGCGAAGTCCATATATGCGGGACGAGCGCTAGGGCCGTCCCCGGCGGGTGCCCCGCGAAATTCAATCACTGAGCTGCCCGACGACGCAAGGCGGCTGTCGATTCGAATGCGCCCAGTCAGCGGGACTGAGCATAGGGTGCAGCATTCATCAGCAGCACCCCGAAAAGCAGGACCAGATAGAGCATCGAAAACACGAACAGGCGACGAGCGGGCCGCCTTTCCTTGTCGTGGCTCCGGCGTACCTGCCATGCGAGAAAAATCATGATCGCTCCCAGCGTCGCCGCAGCCGCGCCGTAGACGGCTCCCGCAAACCCCAGTGCACAAGGCAGCAGCGAGGTCGAAACCAGAAGCACGCTGGAGAGAAGAATCTGGCGCTTTGTTTCGGTCCTGCCGGCCACGACCGGCAACATCGGCACGCCGGCGCGGGCATACTCGCCAGCAAGATTGAGCGACAGTGCCCAGAAGTGGGGTGGCGTCCAAAGGAAGATGATCAGAAACAGGATGAGCGGCTCGAGCCCGACATATCCTGTGACCGCGACCCAGCCGATCACCGGAGGGAGCGCTCCGGCGGCACCGCCAATGACGATATTCTGCGGGGTTCGGCGTTTGAGCCACATCGTGTAGACGACGACGTAGAAGAAGATCGTGAAGGCCAGCAGCGCAGCAGCGGCCATGTTCAGCAAGGCGCCGAGGGCGAGGACCGCGCACGTGCCGAGCATCAATCCGAAGGCCAATGCTTCCGGGCGCGATACGCGGCCGCTGGGAATTGGACGGATGGCGGTACGCGCCATCAGCGCATCGATGTCGGCGTCGTACCACATATTGAGCGCAGCTGCGGCGCCGGCGCCCGCAGCGATGCAAAGAAGAGCAGCGAGCCCGGTGAAGGGCTCGATGCCGCCCGGTGCGACCATGAGACCGACCAATGCGGTAAAGACGACCAGCGACATCACGCGCGGTTTCGTCAGTGCGACGTAGTCTCCGATGTTGGCATAGCTCCGGCGACGAATTGAACGATTGATTTGCACGAGATTAATTCCTCGTCAGTTCGAAAAGCCATCGGTTGAAGGCCCTCTTCGCAGGGTGCCGGACGATGCGGCGAGGCCTCCGCCTTCAGGATGCCTTGCCTCGTCCAGCATGACCCATGCGGTCATGCCCGTCGCATTTCTAGCTTGCCGGCGCGAAGAACATGACCCGAAGCAGATGCGTATAGTCGGATTCGAACACCATGATCCCGACAAACACCAGCACCAGCACCGGCGGCAACAGGATGGCGTAGGCCAACGCCAACCGCTCCCAGGCCATGTGCATGAACACAGCGACGATCAGGCCGGCCTTCAGCACCATGAACAGCAGGATCAGCGACCACCGCAGGTGGCCATGGATACCAAAATAGTCGACGAGATACGAGCAGGTGCTGAGCACGAACAGCCATCCCCAGACCACGAGATAGAGCTTGATCGGGTGCTGCTGGCCCTCTGCATGCGCGGCGCCTGATGCCACCGTACCATGCACATAGGTGTGTAGCGCATGCTGTGCTGCCTGCCCTTCCACATGTACCGCTGCTTCTGTCATGCGCGACCTCACCAGAGATAAAAGAAGGCAAAGATGAACACCCAGACCAGATCGACGAAATGCCAGTACAGGCCCATGATTTCGACGATCT
The DNA here is from genome assembly GCF_042258325.1 of Bradyrhizobium sp. Pha-3. Classification (NCBI taxonomy): domain Bacteria; kingdom Pseudomonadati; phylum Pseudomonadota; class Alphaproteobacteria; order Hyphomicrobiales; family Nitrobacteraceae; genus Bradyrhizobium; species Bradyrhizobium sp. Pha-3. The sequence goes on from NZ_CP170151.1 coordinate 5,625,988, forward strand.
CGTAGTAGCCCTTGCGGCTCGTGAAAAAGCCACGCCGCTCGACGTCGAAGTCTCCCCGCCAAACCTTTCGCGCGATGGCGATCAGGAAGATCACACCAATGGTCACGTGGGTGCCGTGGAAGCCGGTGATCATGAAGAAGGAAGCGCCAAATTGCGGCGCGCCCCACGGGTTGCCCCAGGGCCGCACGCCCTCCATGATCAGCTTGGTCCATTCGAAAGCCTGCATTCCGACGAACGTCGCGCCAAATGCCGCGGTGACCAGCATCAAGGCTGCCGTTTTGACGCGATCCCGGCGGTAACCGAAGTTGACGGCCATCGCCATCGTCCCGCTGCTGCTGATCAGGACGAAGGTCATGATCGCGATCAGGATGAGCGGGATGTGCTGGCCGCCGATATTGAGCGCGAAGACTTCGCTGGGGTTGGGCCACGGCACAGTCGTCGACATTCGCGCCGTCATGTACGACAGCAGGAAGCAGCTGAAGATGAAGGTGTCGCTCAGAAGGAAGATCCACATCATGGCCTTCCCCCAGGACACGTTCTTGAATGCGCGCTGGTCCGAGGCCCAGTCGGCGGCGATGCCGCGCAATCCGGGTATCGTCCCGGGCAGTGCCTTGGGGGTTGCGAGTGTGGTTTCTGTCATCGCTTCCTGCCTCGCTAGGTGAGCAACTGGCGACAGATGTCGACGAAATTGTCGGTCCAGCCCGCCAGCAGACCGAGCAGGACCAGCCAGACCAGCAACAGGAAATGCCAGTAGATGGTACAAAGCTCGACGCTCAGGCGCATCTGCGTCATCGGCGCGCGGCGCCACAGTTTTACGGTCGCCCTGCCGAGCGCCACCAGGCCGCCGGTCACGTGCAACCCGTGGAGCGCGGTGATCAGATAGAAGAAGGAATTGGCCGGATTCGACGCCATGACATAGCCGGCGATGCTGAGCTGCTGCCACACCACGAGCTGCCCGATCAGGAACATCACGGCCGATGCACCGCCGACCAACAGGCCCGCGATCAGGCCCTCATGGTCGCCACGGCGCGCGGCCATCAGCGCCCATTGCAGCGCCACGCTGCTGATGACGAGGACGCCGGTGTTGAACCACACCAGCCTCGGCAGCGGCAGCTCGCGCCAGTCCACCATGGTGGTGCGCATCGAGTAGGCGCTGATCAGGAGCGCGAACAGCGAGCCGACCACCGCGAGAAAGACACCAAGGCCGATTTTCGCCGCCGGCACCGAAGAGCCGCGATCGCCGCGAAGATCGACGGCAATGCCCTGCTCCAGCCACGGCTTGGCGGCCAGCCGTTGCTGCGAGAGCCACCATCCCGCGATCGCTGCAATCGTAGCAATGAACAGGACGATGGCACTCACGGATGGGCCCCCTGGGCCAGCACCTTGGCCGGCGGTTCATTCTGCGGGATGAAGTCCCTGGCGGCACCGGGCACGCTGTAATCGTAGGCCCAGCGATAGACGACGGGGAGCTCCTTGCCCCAGTTGCCGTGCCCCGGCGGGGTCTCCGGCGTCTGCCATTCCAGCGAGGTGGCACCCCAGGGATTGCCGCCCGCCTCTTTTCCCTTGAACAGGCTCCAGACCAGATTGAACAGGAAGACGAGCTGGGCGAAGCCGACAATCAGCGCCGCGACGCTCATGAACGCGTTGAGGTCATGGGCGGATGCCGGGACGAAGGAGGTCTCGCCGATGTCGTGATAGCGGCGCGGCATCCCGAGCAGGCCGAGATAGTGCATCGGGAAGAACACCGCATAGGCCCCGACGAACGTCACCCAGAAGTGGAAGCGTCCGAGCGCATCATTGAGCATCCGCCCGGTGACCTTCGGATACCAATGATAGATCCCGCCGAACACGGCCATGATCGGCGCAATCCCCATCACCATGTGGAAGTGCGCGACGACGAACATCGTATCGGACAGCGGAACGTCGACGACAACGTTGCCGAGGAACAGCCCGGTCAGGCCGCCATTGACGAAGGTGACGATGAAGCCGAGCGCAAACAGCATCGGCACCGTGAGATGGATGTCGCCGCGCCAAAGGGTCAGCACCCAGTTGTAGACCTTGATCGCGGTCGGGACCGCGATGATGAGCGTCGTGGTGGCGAAGAAGAACCCGAAATACGGGTGCATGCCGCTGACATACATGTGGTGCGCCCACACGACGAAGCTCAGCGCCCCGATCGCCACGATCGCCCAGACCATCATGCGATAGCCGAAGATGTTCTTGCGCGCGTGCGTGCTGATCAGATCCGAGATGATGCCGAACGCCGGCAGCGCGACGATGTAGACTTCGGGGTGGCCGAAGAACCAGAACAAATGCTGGAACAGGATCGGGCTGCCGCCGCCATACTTGGTCAGCTGGCCCATCTCGACCAGTGTCGGCATGAAGAAGCTGGTTCCAAGGAGGCGGTCCAGCAGCAGCATCACCGAGGCCACGAACAGCGCCGGGAACGCCAGCAGCGCCATCACGGTGGCGGTGAAGATGCCCCACACCGTCAAGGGCATGCGCATCAAGGTCATGCCGCGTGTACGGGCCTGCAATACCGTGACCACGTAATTGAGCCCGCCCATCGTGAAGCCGATGATGAACAGGATCAGCGAGGCCAGCATGAGAACGATGCCCCAGTCCTGCCCGGGGGTACCGGAGAGAATCGCCTGGGGTGGATAAAGCGTCCAGCCGGCGCCGGTCGGCCCGCCCGGCACGAAGAACGTCGCGGCCAGCACCAGCACCGCGAGCAGATAGACCCAGTAGCTCAGCATGTTCACGTAGGGGAAGACCATGTCCCGCGCGCCAACCATCAGCGGGATGAGGTAGTTGCCGAAGCCGCCGAGGAACAACGCCGTGAGCAGGTAGATCACCATGATCATGCCGTGCATGGTGATGAACTGAAGGTACTGATTGGCATCGATAAAGGAGAATGTGCCGGGAAATCCCAGTTGCAGCCGCATCATCCACGACAGCACCAGCGCAACCATTCCGATCGACATCGCCGTGATCGAGTACTGGACGGCGATCACCTTGGCGTCTTGCGAAAAAACGTACCTCGTCCACCAGCTGTGCGGATGATAGAGCTCAACCTCAGTGACTTCGGCGGGCGGGATGCCTGCGACCTGATCAAACGGGATATCGACCATCGGAATACCCTCCTTGGTCTTCCGCTCAGCGACGAGTTCACTTCATATCCGGCCGAACATCCGGCCGATCCTCGTCGGCATGTTCATTCGCTGCCGGTCTTGTACGCGGCCTTCGCGACGTCGCGCTGGCCGGACAAGGCGGCGAACGTGTGCTGCTTGTCCAGCCACGCGTGATATTCCTTCTCTTCTTCCACGACGACCTTGCTGCGCATCTGTGCGTGCGCGGCACCGCAAAGCTCCGCGCAGAGGACGTCGAAGGTTCCGGTCCGGGTCGGCGTGAGCCAGTAGTAGGTCACCGACCCGGGGATCATATCCATCTTCGCCCGGAACTCGGGCACGTAGAAATCATGCAGGACGTCGATCGAGCGGAGCAGCACCTTCACCGGCTTCCCGATCGGCAGATGCAGATCCTCGTTTTGCACGACGATGTCGTCCTGCCCGTTCGGATCATTGGGATTCAACCCGAGTGGATTGTCGGAGCTGATCAGGCGCGCATCTGACGTGCCGAGCCGGCCGTCCTTTCCCGGAAGCCGATAATTCCACATCCACTGTTGTCCAACGACCTCGACGTCGGTCGCGTCGTCGGGAACGGTGACGAACTGGTGCCAGACGACGAGGCCGGGCGCCAGCATGGCGACGACGCCGACCGCGGTGCCGATGCTGAGCCACCATTCGAGCTTCTTGTTCTCGGGATTGTAGTGGGCGCGCCGTCCCTCGGTGTGGTGAAAGCGCAGGACGCAATACGCCATGAACACGATCACCGCGCAGAACACCGCTCCGGTGATCCAGAATGTCAGGTTGATCGTGTGGTCGATATAGCTCCAGTTCGAGGCAATCGGGGTCCACCACCAGGGGCTGTACAGGTGAAACAGCACCGAGGCGACGGCAACAAGGAGCAGTAAGATCGCTACAGCCATCCCTCATTCCTCCTTGCCATCGAAGGCTGCGGAGACGAACGAAAGGGCGGAGCTCACGTCAGAGGGATGGTCTCACATTCACCATCACCGTGGCTTTTGCCTCGCCCATTCTGCCGGTCGCGATGCTGGGACATGACAAAAACTCAACGTCACGGCCGCAACCTCATCGGAGCTGGGGGCGTCAATCATCAACATGGTACCCATCGAGCCAGACGTCAATAGAGGAGTAATGCCCGCCGCTGTCCGGCGCGTGTTGGCGGGAATGCATTGGATGCCGCGAACACTGATCGGCCCTCCCCTAACGCATGGTGCATCGCAAGACCTCGTTTGTGCACCTGCACAATTCTCCCGACCGCATTCGCCACCTTGCTTCTGCCGCGCATCGGACTAGTTTTACTGGACCGGTTGCGACAGATGTCGTCCGGCAAGCTCCTTCTGGTTGAATCTGATTTGCCGGACTCAGTCGCGATTTTCGCGCATGAGGCGGATGTGCGTGTGTTGATGGCGCTCCGTTCCCCTGCGGCCACAAGCAAGGAGACCGGAACCATGACCACGGTGTTCGCACGACCCAAGCTGCAATTGTTTGGCGTCTCTACCGCCTTCGTCGTTCGCAAGATCAGCCTTTCCGACCTGGGCGACGCGCTGCGCCTCGGCTGGGAAGACTTCAAGGCCATCCCGACCCACGCGATCGTCCTGTGCGTGATGTATCCCGTGCTCGGACTTGTCCTGTTCAGACTTGTGCTTGGCTATTCGGTGCTGCCGCTGCTGTTTCCGCTTGCCGCCGGCTTCGCCCTGATCGGTCCTTTCGCCGGATTAGGCCTCTACGAACTGAGCCGACGACGCGAACGCGGAGAGGAGCCAGGAGCCTGGGATGCAATGCAGGTGCTGCGCGCGCCGTCGTTCGGCGCCATGTTCGAGCTTGGCGTTCTCCTGCTCGTTCTGTTCGGGGTCTGGATCGCCACCGCGGACGCGATCTACATCATGACGTTCGGCTATGCGCCGGCTGCGAGCATCCCTGATTTCGCAAAGCGCGTGTTGACGACGCCCGAAGGCTGGTCGCTCATCATCGTCGGATGCGGCGTCGGCTTCCTTTTCGCCCTGGTTGCCCTGTGCGTCAGCGTCGTCTCATTTCCACTGATGCTCGACCGTCATGCGACTGCGATCGATGCGATCCGCACCTCGATACGGGCCGTGATGATGAATCCAATTGAGATGGCCGCGTGGGGATTGATCGTTGCGGTATTGCTGGCCGTGGGCTCACTGCCATTCTTCGTCGGTCTCTGCGTCGTTCTGCCGGTGCTTGGTCATGCGACCTGGCATCTTTACAGGAAGGTGGTCGAGCCTGACCGGAATCCTCCGCAAGAAGAGCCCCGTCCGCCGATCGGTCACCGCTACGCGGCGGACTTCCCGGCCTCCCTCTTCCCGTGGAGCCGTGAGCGCTAAGCGTTTTCGAGCGAAGTGGCTACCGGTTCGCGTGAAGAAAACGCGTCAAAACAAGAACCGGCGCGAGCTTGATCGCGCACGCGGCAAGCGGACGTAATTTATTGTCGCGCCGCGCCGCGGCCTGGCCGGCGACCAACCCCGACATGTCGCGAACCATTGCGCGATGTTGGAACGACGAGGTCCGCTCGCAACTTCCGCTGCGGAGTATGGGTCCCTGCTTTCGCAGGGACGACGAACGTGGATGTCGGCCGTGCCACACAATCGATGTCGTCCTGGCGAAAGCCAGGACCCATTACCCCAAATAGTTGTCGTTGCGCGACGCTGGGGCCACGATCCCCTTCACGATCAAATGCGGTGGTTATGGGTCCCGGCTTTCGCCAGGACGACGACAGTATTTGCAGCGACGGCGCAATCCACACCGCCACATTCCCCTCACCTCATCAGCGCCTCGACCTCCTTGCGGAAGGCCTGGCGCGAGCCGTCGCGGGAGTAGAACATGTGGCCGCCGGGATAGACCGCGAGCCTGGTGCGGCTCGGACCCGCGAAGGCCGGCAACTGGTCGAGGATGATCTTCGAGGCGAAGTACGGGGTGGCGAGATCGAACAGGCCGTGGCCGATCAGGAGTTTCAGATTGGGGTCGAGCGCCAGCGCCTGGCGAAGCTGCGTCACCGACTCCGCCGGACTGATGCCGTGACCGAACTCCCAGGCCTTGTTCACGCTTTCGCTGAGCAGATGATAGGAGCCGTCCGGCCGCCAGTTCAGCTTGCGCGTGGTGAGGTCGACGGCGGCGCTGGTCAAAGGCGCCATCAGGGGATCGCCGGACGGATCGTTGAAGCGGAAGTAGCTGGAATCCGGATAGGGATCGAAGCCCTCGATGGACGCGTCGTAGCGGCCGGTCACCTTGCCGTTCTTGCGATCGAACTCGCGGCGGAATTCGCCGATGTCGAAACGGCCGGCAAGCCTGCGGCTCACCGCCTGATCGATCCCGGTCAGGCTTGCGACCTTGTCGGCGAGCCGCGCGGTCGCCTCGGTGTCGGCCTGCCCCTTGACGAGGTCGAGCAGGAAATCGCCGCGCGCGTAACTCTCGACGTCGGCGAGATCCTCGCGCGTCACCGGGCCCTTCGTCTGTCGCGCGACCGCGGTCATGGTCGGCAGGCTTGCGACATATTGCAGGAGGCTGGAGCCGGTATATTCGCGGAAATCGAGCACCGGCGAGATCAGCACCAGGCCGCGGACGCCGACGCCCTGCTGCATCTGCAGATTGCGTACCACCTTGGGCCCGCGAATGCCGCCATAGCTTTCGCCGACGAGATATTTCGGCGAGGTCAGCCGGTCGTATTTCTCCAGCCAGCGGCGGATCACCAGCGCGACCGAATTGGCATCGCCGTCGACGGTGAAGAAGCGTTTGCGCGCCTCCTCCGACGTGGTGACGAAGCGGCTGTATCCGGTGCCGACGGGGTCGATGAAGACGAGATCGGTGAAATCGAGCCAGGTGTCGGCATTGGCCTGCAGCTCGGGCGCGGCCGAGGACACCGCGCCGTCGAACGGCAGCCGCCACGGCCCGACATTGCCGAATTGCAGCCAGGCCGACGCGGAGCCCGGACCACCATTGAACAGGAAGGTCACCGGCCGGTTCGCCTTCTCGGCGCCGTCGAGCTGGTAGGACGTATAGGCGATGTCGGCGAGCGGCTCGCCCTTGTCGTCGAACACCCGGATCGAACCCGCGGTCGCGCTGAAGTTAAGGGTGCGGTTCGGCAGCGCGACCGATTGCTTGGTCGTGGAGTCCGGCGGCAGGCGGTGCTGCTCGGCGGTCGAGCCGCTGGCCGCGGCGTTGGCGCCGGAGCCGGCCTCGCCGCCGCGTCCTGCCCGCCCCTTCTGGCCGCTCGGGTTCTGGCCAGCTGGGTTCTGGCCACTTGGAGCCTGCGCGGTCGGCGACGGCGATGGCTGCGGGGTCTCGTCGTCGGCCCGCGCCGCGGTCGCAAGACAGGCCACCAGCAACGCCGCGGCGAGCCGTGTCGCAAGACTGTTAGCCATATCGTTCACTCCCTGCGCCCCGATTTACGCAATCCAGCGGCAAACTGCGCTAGTTTGGCGGCGCCGGCGTGGCATGCGGTCCGTTCCCGGACCATCTCGACAAGGCCGCCCCGGATGTATAGACGAGCGCGGCGTGTTCCGTGCCAAACGAGTTCGTGAGCGAATGGCCAGCTCCAAGCGGTATGACAAGATCGCCTTCGTCGCCAGCGCCAGCGCGGAAGCGCAATCGGCGCTCGAGCAGCTGACGGAAATGTACGGCAACTATCCACCCGTCGATGCCGACGTCGTGGTCGCGCTCGGCGGCGACGGTTTGATGCTGCAGACGCTGCACGCCAACATGCGCAGCGGCAAGCCGATCTATGGCATGCATCGCGGCACCGTCGGCTTCCTGATGAACGAATATTCGACGCATGATCTGCGCACCCGGCTTGCCGCCGCGCGGGAGTCGCTGATCAATCCGCTGCTGATGCGCGCCACCGACATCCACGGCGCTGTGCATCTGCATCATGCCATCAACGAGGTCGCGCTGTTCCGGCAGACCTACCAGGTGGCCAAGCTGCGCATCCTGATCGACGAGCACGAGCGGATGCCCGAGCTGATGGCCGACGGCATCCTGGTGGCGACGCCGGCCGGATCGACCGCCTACAACCTCTCCGCCCAGGGACCGATCCTGCCGATCAACGCGGCGCTGTTGGCACTGACCCCGATCAGCGCGTTCCGGCCGCGGCGCTGGCGCGGCGCGCTGCTGCCGAATTCCGCCTTCGTGGTGATCGAGGTGATCGAGGGCGAGAAGCGCCCGGTCGCCGCGGTCGCCGACCATGACGAGGTCCGCGACGTCCGCCGGGTCGAGGTGCTGTCCGACAAGACGATCGCGATGCGGATGCTGTTCGATCCCGGCCACTCGCTGGAGGAGCGCATCCTGCGCGAGCAGTTCGGCTACTGACGGCGTCTGCCCTTGTTCCCTGCCCGGCAACCAATCATTAACCCCGGGCGGGATATGGTTAACGTCGGGTAATACCGCATTGGCCCGGTATGCCCTATCAGGGCCGGACCATGTATCGCATCGATTTCAACAAGCTGCGATTTTTGATTTGCGACGACAATCCGCACATGCGCCGCATCCTGCGGACGCTGCTGCATTCGTTCGGCGCGCGCGAGGTCTATGAGGCCGAGGACGGCGCCACCGCGCTCGAGATGTATACGCACTACGTGCCCGACATCGTCATCACCGACTGGTCGATGCCGATCTTCGACGGGCTCGAGCTTGCGCAGATGATCCGGCAGCCGGAATCCAAGGGCAACCCTTACGCGCCGATCATCATGCTGACCGGGCATTCCGAGAAGCGCCGCGTCACGGTGGCGCGCGATGCCGGCGTCACCGAATTTTTGGCCAAGCCGATCTCGGCCAAGGGCCTCTACCAGCGGATCATGAACGTGGTCGCCAACCCGCGTCCGTTCATCAAGACCAAGACCTATTTCGGCCCCGACCGCCGCCGCAACACCACCAACACCTATATCGGCCCCGAACGCCGCGGTAGCGGCGAGGTCGAGGTGCTGCAACAGCCGTCGCTGCTCGAAAAGGCGCGCTCGGCCATCTAGGACACCGCCATGGCGAAAGACAAACCCGGGACGATCGAGGTCAAGAGTTTCGGCACGCACCACGTGATCACGCAACCCAATCCGCTGCGCAAGATGCTGCTGCGCGTCCCCGAGAGCGATCTCGACGATCCGGTCGGCCGCGCCGAAAAGGCGCTCGCCGGGCTGTCGGGCGAGTTTAAGGAGTGGATGACGATCGAGGCCGACCGCCTCTCCGCCGCGCACGCCACCGTGCTGCGCGAGGGCTTCAACCAAAAGACGCGCGAGGAGCTGTTCCGCGCCGCGCATGACATCAAGGGCGACGCCGCGACATTCGGCTATCCGTCGGCGGCCGCAGCCGCGGAGAGCCTGTGCCGCATCATCGAGCACGCGCCGGATCTCGGCGCCGTGCCGCCGCAGCTGATCGCCCATCACATCAACGCGGTGCAGGCGATCGTGCGCAACCGCACCAAGCTCGACACCGCGGTCGTCGCCGGCGTGCTGAGCAAGCAGCTCCGCGGCATCGCCGATGAATTCCTGACCCACGCCAACCGCGACCGTCCCGAGCACCTCGAGGCGATCCTCGCGCCGAGCATCGTGCCCGGCGAATAGTGCCGCGGCCGGCTGCTCGCGTTGCGGTAGCCACTCAAGCATCCATCGATCGCCAGGAAACGCGGCCCTCAGGCCGCGATGAGATCGTCGTCGTAAGGCAGCACCGCGATGGCGTCTTCCGCGGCGAGCTCCTCGCAGAACATCCGTGCGTCCTCGCGGGCCGATTCCGTCGCAAAGCGGCGCAGCAGGATCAAGAGCGGTTCGGCCGCCGAATGATCGGTCTCGCAATGCGTCAGCACCCGCTCCACCATGCGGCGATGCAGCCGCGCCGCGCCGTCGCCGCTGTCGACATAGCCGACCTCGTGGCTGGCTTCGAGCGCGACGCGGAACGCGGCGTAGGTGGTCTCCGGCAGGCCGGCGCGGCGCAGCAGCGCCTGCAGGCCGTTGCTGCCGCGGTCGTTCAACAGCGCGGAGACGCGGCCATAGGGCAGTCCGGACAGTTCGGCGAGCGCCGCCCCGAACAGATCGAGATTGCCCGACAGCAGCGCCCGCAGGATCAGCCCGGCGGTCAATTGCCCGGTGGCGCGCAGATGCGTGATCAGGTTCTGCATGTCGTCGCCGAAGGCGCGCGCGGCGATGTTCACCGTGGAGCGTTCCCTGGCCTCGCCGGCGATGCGGTCGGCCCGATCGCTGCCGAGCCAATTTCGCGCGACGACGAACTGCGCCAGCGTGTCGGAGAGCTTTGCGACCAGCGCCAGCCGCGTCGCCGACGGCAGGTCTTCCAGCTGCAGCATCGATTCCCTGATGGCGGCGAGATGGCCGTGACGTTCGACGATGCGATCCCAGGAGAACGGCGCGAGGCCGGCGTAAGGATTTTCGATCAGCTCGAGCGCGGCCGCGGCCGAGCCGACCTCGGCAATCGCGGCGGCGACGGAGGCCGGCAGATTGATGCGGCGCGCGATCGCGCACTGCATCTCGTCGGAACCGGTGGCAACGATGTCGACGAGGTCGGCATCGATCAGAAGCGGTGAATGTTCCAGCACCGGCAGCGCGATCGCCGGCTGGTCGGCCGACAGCGCCTGCACGATCGCGGCAGGCGCGTCCGCACTGCGCGCGAACACCTCGGCCATCGCCTGCCGCACCAGCGGCGACGGGTCGTCGAGCAGCATCAGCAGCGCGCCTTCGGCTGCGATGCGGTCGTCCTCGGTGAGATCCGAGATGAGCCAGGCTCGGGCCAACGCCCGTGTCGCCTCTGCTCGCTCACCTGCTGGAGCGGTCCTAATCCAACTAATAAACTGCCGAACGATCATGGTCCTTCCGGCTTACGCAACGAAACGGCATCGGCATACGACGCCACTACAAGGAAAAATAAACCATGACGCTTAATAAAGGGTTCACCATAAACATTTGGGATTATTGACGTTTCGTTAAGACGGCAACGGCGTGCAGCTTCGCGCGCGCAGCAGGGCAGCGCTAGCCGTTGCTGTAGGTGCCGCTCGGATCGCTGAACAGGTCAAGCCGCCCGGGCGCGCGGACCTTCGGAGTCGCCGACGCGGTCAGCGAGGAGGAATTGCCCCACAGCTCCTGCACCGCCGGCGAGATCGGCTCCGAGCGGTCGCCCGCCTGGTAGAGCGAGCGGAAGGTCGGCGCCGGCTGCGCCGATGCGACGGCCGAGGTCGCAGCGACGGGCGTCGCCGACCGGGAGTCGGGGAAGGTCGAGAGATAGGACGCGGTGTCCATGGTCAGCGCTTGTGTGGGCGCCGCGCCTGCGATCGCGTAAGGGCTCATGGTGTCGCCGCCCGCCGCGGCGAAGGCGGTGCGCGTATCCTTGGAGTTCGCGGCCGCGGCGTAGCGCGTGGTCAACACCGAATAGACCTGGCTGACGCTGCGCGCGTTGCCCGACTTGTCGTAGAAGATCGACTGATTGGCGGCCGCCGCCTTCGGAAACATCGCGACCGCGTTGGCGCTCGGGCTATCCTCGGCGCTCGAGATCAGCTTGCCGGCGCCGCCGACGCCCATGAAGTGGGCCATGTAGAGCTCGGCATCGGTCGGACGGCGGCCGAGCTTGCCGGTGAGCTTGAAGCTGTTGGACTGCGTCAGCACCGCCGCCATCGAGGACGCCGCGTCCGGATCGTCGCGCAGCTTCATGACCGCGGCGCGCGCGGAGGGATCGCTGACCGAATAGCTGCCGTCGGAATTCCTGCTGATGGCGTCGGCATACTGGCCATAGCCGAGCTGGCTTCCGGCCTCCTTGACGGTGCCGAGCCAGGTCTGGTCGATGAATTGATAAAGTCCATGCGCCGACGAGGTCGTGGCGCCGGCCCGCGGATTGAAATTGGATTCCATCTTCGCGGTCGTGAGCAGATATTCGAAGCTCGTGCCGGTGGTCGCGGCCGCCTGTTTGATCGAGCTCGCGATCTTCAGGCGCGAGGGATCGACACCTGCCGAAGCCGTCGCATTGAAGAGGTCGACCGCCATCTGTCCGGATGCCTTGCCGGGTGCCGGCAATCGGCACCCATGTCCCGTCAACCTGCCATAATTATGGTTAATGGCGCGTTAATGGCTCAGGGCTGGGCCTCGTAGTAGTGCGCGACCTGGTCGATCTCCTCGGCCGTCATCTGGCGCGCGATGTTGCGCATCTGCTGACTGATGTCGTTGCGGCGGGCCCCGGATGCAAAGGCCTCGAGCTGCGCCTTGATGTAGACCGCCGACTGGCCACCGAGCCAGGGGCTTCCCGCCTTGTTGTCGACATCGCCGTGGCAGGAGCCGCAAGGCGCGATGTTGCGCATCGGGGCGCCCGTCACCACGATCGCCGGCGCAGGACGCCCGGCATCCAGATTGTTCGAAGGCACCCGCGGCAGATACGCGTAATAGGCTGCAACGTCCTTCATGTCCTGATCGCTCATCGCCGCCGCGAACGGGCTCATCACCACGCTGACCCGCGCGCCGGTCTTGAAGTCATTCAACTCCTTGTACGTCACCGCGGCAAATTGCCCGGCGAGGTTCGGTGAATGGGCGTCGCTGACGCCCTGCGGTCCGTGGCAGATCGCGCAGCGCTGCGCCAGCGTTGCGCCCCGCCCGATCGAGACCTGATTCACCTTGGTCAGCATCTCCGACGTCATGATGACGTTCGACGTCTTGAAATCCGGCTTGATGCCGGGCTCCTGCACGGCGGCACGCGGAACGCCGGCCGCGCTGCAGATCGCATCCCAGACGCCGGCAAGCTTCAAATTGGGTTGCGCCAGCGGCAACCAGATCAGGCCTGCGATGGCCGACAACACGGCGATGGCGACCGTGATGCCGACGCTGGCGCCGAACCACGGATTGCGAAGCGAGAACAGCGGCTGGTCGCTCATCGGCCTGCTCCGACATAGACCGCGGGCACGCTGGTCTCGTTCAGCGCCATCAGCTGCGCAATCGGGAAACCATAGTTCACCACGGTGAGGCCGACCATCAATGCGAGCCACAGGCCGAACGAGTTGAGCGCGACCGGAATCCGCGCCGGCATGTGCAGCGGCACCGCGAAGCGGTACGCACCCGCCTCGCCTCGCGCGCCGAACTGCCCGCGGATCAGCACCAGCAGGAACAGCAGGCCCGACAGCAACAGGATGAATCCGCCGATGGCCGACATCGTGACCGACAAGGCCTGCGGCGAGATCGCCGGGTTGGCATAGTCATAATAGGCCATGCGGCGCGGCATGCCGAGAATACCAACATAGTGCCACGGGAAGGTGGTCACGATCATGCCGATGAACCATAGCCAGAGCTGCGTGCGCATCAGGCCAAAACTGTCCAGCGCCCGGTCGGTCAGATGCGGCCACAGATCATAGGCGATGGCAAAATACATGATGACGATGGCGCCACCGAAGATCAGGTGGAAATGGCCGGTGATCCACTGCGTGTTGTGCACGGTGGCGTCGAGCTGATAGCTCATGTTGATCAGACCGCCGGCGCCTCCGAAGCCGAGCATGACCAGCGACAGCGCCGTCGCCAGCATGATCGGATTGGACCACGGCAACGCGCCGACCCAGCCGAAGGCGCCGCGCCCGCCGCGCAGGCGGCTGGCGATCTCAGCCGACGCGCAGATCGTGAACACCGTGAGAAGCGTCGGCAGCGCGACCAAGCCGGTGAACACGGAGTGCATGAACTTGAATCCGGCGCCGACTTGCGGATCGGCAAACAGATGATGCACACCGATCGGCATCGCCACCACGACGAACAGGATGAACGAAATCCGCGCCATCGCGTCGCTGAAGAGCCGACCGCCGATCGCGCGCGGGAAGATCGTGTAGTAGGCGATGTAGGTCGGGATCAGCCAGAAATAAACGATAGCGTGCAGCGTCCAGGAGAAGAAGACGCGGGCCAGCCCCGCATCGATCGTCGACTTCAGCCCAAGCGCCACGGGCAGGATCTGGAACAGGATCTCAAGCGCCGCGCCGACCGCGGTCCAGCCCCAGAGCAATGAGCCCGCGACATTGGCGTACATCGCAAGCGGCACCGGCTTGCCCGGGTTCTCGCGCTTCCAGATCGTGAAATTGATCACCATCAGCCCGACCCAGATCCATGAGCCGACCACGACCATGACAACGCCGATGTAGTAGAAGGGATTGCCGACCATCGGCGGATAGAAGGTATAGAGCACCGAGGCGAGCCCGAGCGACACCGGGATCATCGCGACAATGGCGCCGATGGCGACCAGGAAGAAGCCCACCCAGGCCCAGCGCCGTCCAACCAGCTCCTTCTCGAGTGAGGCTTCGGTGATCGCGTAGCCGAATCCCATCGCGATCAGCGTCGGGAAGACGTATCCCATCGCCGAGCCATGGGCAGTGACGGAGCGATAATAGAACTCGGGATTGAAATGCCAGGCGTTCAACGGGCTGCGCACGAACATCTGCCAGGCGCCGAGCACCAGCGCGACACCGAACACGATGAAGGCAAGCCAGAAATGCGCCGCGATCAGCCGCTTGTTAATCAACACAGGTCAGCCTCCGCTTCGCTGCCGCCATGTCACGGAACGCAGCCTTGTCGACCACCTTGACCTTGCCCCACATGCCCTGGTGGCCGATGCCGCAGAATTCCTGGCACGGCATCACGTGATCGCCCGGCGCCTTGAAGCGCACCGGCAGGTCCGTGACGTAACCCGGCACCAGCATCGTGTTGATGTTGGTGCCCTCGATGAGGAAACCGTGGACGACATCGGCGCTGGTGGCGCGGAAGGTGATCGCCGTCTCCGCGGGCACCACGATGCATTGCGGCGTGAAGGAATATTGCTGTCCAATCGCGCGCACGGTGACCGATCCGTCGGCCTGCATTTCGCTGCCGAGATTGCTCTCGACGAATTCGCCCGACAGATGCAGCGTCTTGGGATCGGCGGTTTCGACCCGGCCCTGCGGCATCGTCGCCTGATGGATGCCGATATAGGTCGCCATGCCGACCAGGACGCCGACAATGACGATCGACAGCGTCGCCCAGCGCCGCTCGATCCGTGCGGCAACGGCCTCGCCGAGGCTGTGGTCAGTCTCGCTCGCCATCAGGGAACGCTCCGCGGCAGGAAGACCAGCAGGTAGAATGCAAACCACAATCCGACCACGACGGCCGTCGCAATGCCCGCGACTGCGACCGCGCCACCCGGACCGGCGCGGACGATGGTCTCGACATCATCGTCTTCCGAGCCCGATGCCGGCGGTTGCGGCGAAGACGAGTTGATCATGATCGCGCTCCCCTTAACGCGCGACGAGACGAGATTGACTAGTCATCGCGGTTTAGCTCCTTTGTTTGAGCATGATCGTTTCGAAAAACCGCTTCGCACTTTCCGGATCATGCTTTAGTTCAGCGTTGCTGCCCGGAGTTCGTTGGCCTGCCGCGCCGACACCGGCTCGCCGCGATTGCCCCAGGCCGTTCGGATGTAGGTCACGACAGCCGCGACCTCGTCATCCGACAGCTTCTGCGCGAACGGCGGCATGCCGTGGGGCATCGGATTGCCTGATGTGCCGGGCGGATACCCGCCATTGAGCACCATCCGGATCGGGTTCACCGCGGAGACCATCTGGATCGACTGATTACCGGCAAGCGGCGGATAATCCGGCGGCATGCCCTGCCCGACCGCGCCATGACAGCTTGCGCAGTCGCGGTCATAGATCGACTTGCCAAAGGACAGCAGCAGACTGCTCTCGGCCGACGGCAGCGACGTCGACGCCTTTTCCGGAGGACCGCCCTGCGCAAGGCCCTTCAGGTAGACCGCCATCGCGCGCACATCATCATCATTGAGATATTGCAGGCTGTTGTAGACGACCTCGGCCATCGGCCCGTACACGGCGCCCTTGGCGGACACGCCCTTGCGCAGATAGTCGACGATCTCCTCGATCGTCCAGTCGCCGAGCCCCGTCTCCTTGTTGGAGGTCAGCGACGGCGCGTACCAATACTGCATCGGGATCAGGCCGCCCTCGAAGGCCTGCGACTGCTTGCTGCCGCCGAGCGCATTGATCGGGGTGTGACACATTCCACAATGACCCAGTCCCTCGACCAGATAGTTACCTCTGTTCCACTCTGCCGACTTCGTTGGATCAGGCTTGAACTCGCCTTCCCTGAAGAACAGCGTGCGCCAGCCGAGGATCAGCGAGCGGTTGTTGAACGGGAATGTCAGGTCATGCGGCTTGTTGAGCTGCCTCACCGGCGGCACCGTGCGCAAATAGGCGTAGATCGCGTCGCTGTCCTCGCGCGTCACCTTGGTATAGGAGGCGAACGGCATCGCCGGATAGACCAGGCCGCCATCGGGGAAGCGGCCATTGTGCATCATCTGGTAGAACTGATCCGACGTCCACGTTCCGATCCCGGTCTGCGGGTCGGGCGTGATGTTCGACGTGTAGAGCGTGCCGAATGGCGTCTTCATCGGGAGGCCGCCGGCGAAGGTCTTGCCCTCGCGCGCGGTGTGGCAGGCGATGCAATCGCCGGCGCGTGCGAGATACTCGCCCTTGGCGAGGACGGCCGGATCGGCCGCCTTCTGCTGCGCCGATGCCGCGATGGGCGACAGTGCCAGCATCAGTCCGACAAGCAGTCCTGCTAAGGTTCGCGACATCGGCACGATCCCTTCAGTGTGGTTCGCTGCCGCATTCGAGCGGCATCGGAAGGCTGCCTCGCGGCGCGAAGGATGGATCCGCCGGCGCCGGACGCGATGACAGGTAGGCGGCCACCGCCTTCACGTCGTCCTCCGTCAGCAGGCTCGCGACGATCTGCATGCAATCGGGAGCGAACGCGGTCCGTGTGCCGTAGCGCCAGCCGCCGAGCTGGCCGCTGATATAGGCGGCGCGCAGGCCAAGCAGGCCGGGAATGCCGGGCTCCATGCCGCCCAATGTCGGACCATGACAGGCCGAACAGGGTGGAATGCCATGCTGCGCATCGCCGTTCTTCACGATCTGCTCGCCGCGCGCCAGGATCTCCTTGCTGTCGACCGGCAGGACCGGCGGCGGAAATGCTGGCCTGAGCGAGGCGAAATATTCGGCGATCTTCTTCAGGTAATCGTCGGTCTGAAATTCCAGCAGGTAGTTCATCGGCGGATATTTCCGCCGTCCATCCCTGAACGCGATGAGCTGGTTGTAGAGATAGCCCGCCGGCTTGCCGGCCAGCCGCGGAAAATAGGCGTCGCTGGTGCCCTCGCCTTCGGCGCCGTGACACGGCGCACAGGCAAGGACGCGCGCGGCCATCGTGTCGGGTGCGCGCTCGGTTGTTTGCGATTGCGCTGCACCGATCGGCAACACAACCCAGGCAAGAAACCCAACAAGCGGTATCAGACGATGCGCCACAACTCACCCCCAGCGCGACGACGATGTGCAATTACTTGCACACGGCCGAACAGGAGGCAACGAAGTGCATCACTTCGACGCGTCGCATTTGATTTAGATCAACGCTCTATTTGCGATAGACCTGCGCCGGATCGAACATCCGATCGGCATCGACGAATGACAAACGAATGTCACCGCCCTCGTCCTTCACCGCGCGATAGAAGCAGGAACGCCGTCCGGTGTGGCAGGCAGCGCCGATCTGCTCGACCTTGATCCACACCGCGTCCTGATCGCAATCCATCCGGATCTCGACCACGCGCTGGGTCTGGCCTGAGCTCTCGCCCTTGCGCCACAGCGCATTGCGCGAGCGGCTGTAGTACCAGCCTTCGCCGGTCGCGATCGTCTTGCGCAGGGCCTCGTCGTTCATGTGCGCGACCATCAGCACATCGCCGGTCGCGGCATCGGTCGCGACGCAGGTCACAAGACCTGCCGCGTCGAATTTGGGCTGGAAGGCCAGCCCCTCCTCGCGGTCGTGATCGTGGGTCGCTGCGGACACGGAAAACCTCGCTCAGGAAATGCGAGGTTACCTGTTCGGTCCTCGCACCAGGGACAGGAAACGCTGCTGCTCCGCCGGATTGTCGCGGAACATGCCGGTGAAGCGGCTGGTGAAGGTCGATGCACCATGCTTGGCGACGCCGCGCACCGACATGCAGGTATGCTCCGCCTCGATCAGCACTGCAACGCCGCGCGGCTTCAGCACCTCGTCGATCGCAGCCGCGACCTGCGCGGTGAGATGCTCCTGGGTCTGCAGACGGCGGGCGAAGATGTCGGTCAGGCGCGCCAGCTTCGAAAGGCCGACGACGCGCTCAACCGGCGTATAGGCGATATGCGCCTTGCCGTAGAACGGCATCATGTGATGCTCGCACTGCGAGGTGAACTCGATGTCGCGGACGAGGACGAAATCGTCGTAGCCGGCGGTCTCGCCGAAGGTGCGGTTCAGCACCTCGGCGGGGCACTGGTGGTAGCCCTGATAAAGTTCGTCATAGGCCTCGACGACCCGGCGCGGCGTGTCGAGCAGACCCTCGCGGCCGGTGTTCTCGCCGATATAGGCGAGCAGCGTCTTGACGGCGTCCTCCGCCTCCGCCCGCGACGGGCGCGGCTGATCGGCACGAACGGCCGCCGTCATGAATTCTGAGGGGTCGAGCTCGCCGGGCTTGGCGTCGGCCGGCTTGCTGGGGCGAATCGACTTGATCAAGGCGTCCATGTCTTCTCCGTTCGACCGGCCCTCGGATTTGACCTTGGTCCGGATGTGTCACCGGGCAGACGGGGCGGATGGTTCGACCGCCGGGCGCCTGAGTCCCATTATTGTAGCACCGCCGCGGCGGAGGTGGGCCGCGGTGGCTGCATGGCCGGGCTATGTTTCCGGCGTTGCCGCCCATATATAGGACGGTGCAACCCAGCCGCCAAGAGCGCCCGGCACGGCCGGAACCAGGCATCTGTCCCCATGCTGAACGACATTTACAACAAGCGGATCATCGAGTTGGCCGGCAATATTCCGCGCCTCGGACGGCTGGCCGACCCGGACGCCAGCGCCACCGCCCACTCCAAACTGTGCGGCTCGACCGTCAAGGTCGACCTCAAGATGGACGGTCCCGTGGTGACGGACTTCGCCCATGACGTGAAGGCCTGTGCGCTCGGCCAGGCCTCCTCCTCGATCATGGCGAGCCAGGTGGTGGGCTCGACCGCGGACGAGCTGCGCGAATTGCGCGAGACGGTCCGCAAGATGCTGAAGGAAAACGGCCAGCCCCCGCAGGGCGGCAAATGGGCCGATATCGCGCTGCTCGAGCCGGTGCGCGACTACAAGGCCCGCCATGCCTCGACCCTGCTGACCTTCGATGCCGTGGTCGATGCGATCGGCCAGATCGAGGCCAAGGCGAAGCAGCCGGCGTAAGCCTTACTTCCGCCGGCCCAAGCCTTACTGCGCGGGCTGGACCGGCGCCGGGGGTGCGGTGCCGCCGGTCGGCACCACGGCCTCGGCGGTCTTGGTCGCCCTCGCCGCCTGTGGCGCCTCACCCTCCATCGTGTTGCTCACGAAGCGATCGTTGTTCTTCGGCTTCGCCTCGGCGACGGGAATTGCGTTGTCCTTGCTGTTGTCCTGCCGCGGCAGCACGTCGGCAACCGCATCCGTGGTGATGAGATTGGTCAGCCGCAATTCGGCCGCCGACAATTCGTGCAGGTCTTCCCACGGCGGCACGCTGAGCGAGAGCGCCAGCAGGTCACCCGCGCCGCCCATGTCGAAGGTGTATTTGGCAAGACGGCCGATATCGCGCTCGACGATCATCAGGTCCTGCGCCGTGTAGCTCGCGGCCTTGGCGTCGTCGGCGCGATCGCCCATCCAGATCTGATGCACGCGGACATGGGCGGCCGGCGGAACGTAGCGCGTCTTTCCCGACAGCAGCAGGAACACGCACATCGACTCGCAATAGGCATCCGGCAGAACGCTCGCGCGGCCGCCCTGCGCGACCTGATTGACGACGCTGGTGCCAACCGTGGTGAGCACGCCGAGACCGCGGAAGCGGCGGCCGAGCGCGATCGCGTCGTTGACCGAGCCGCCGCTGGAATCGAGCACGATGGTGGCGCCGTTGAGCTGACGGCCGCGCGCGAACTCGTCGAACTCCCTCGGACTATCGGCCGTGATGATGCCGACCGCGGCCACCCAGCCGCGGCAATTCGGCTGGCAGGCGATCCAGCTGAACTTCATCGGCAGCTTGCGCTCTTCGAGGGTCGAATTGGCCTGCGCGGAACCGCCCGCCATGGCGGCGGTGCCGGAAACCGCGAAGCAAAGAGCAACGGCGCCGGTAAGCGCCCAGCTGCGCAACGAGAGCGACTTGACGAGCCTCAATTTGGTTCCTTCCCCCAAGCCCTTGGTGATGCGAGCGGTGGCAATGGCCCCATGGCAATGCGCCACGATTCTGTCAGCGGCGCGTTATGGGAACGGTAGCGTTGCTGACCCGGACCGTCCATAGAGCCCTTGCTGCAGCGCCATCGGTGCTGTGCAATAATAACGAACTGTGGCGTAAATATCTGCAACAAAACAGTTCCTTGGCTTGGAACCCCCGCAAGACTACGTACATACTTGCGTATGTCGCCGACAAACCATTCAACGAC
This sequence comes from Bradyrhizobium sp. Pha-3, assembly GCF_042258325.1. Lineage (NCBI taxonomy): Bacteria > Pseudomonadati > Pseudomonadota > Alphaproteobacteria > Hyphomicrobiales > Nitrobacteraceae > Bradyrhizobium > Bradyrhizobium sp. Pha-3. The sequence goes on from NZ_CP170151.1 coordinate 5,646,586, forward strand.
ACACCATCCACAATGCATGGACTGTGCCAGCACCATGCGCCGCTTGCCGCGCAACCTCGGCCGCGCCCTGATCTGGATCTACCGGCACACGCTGTCGCCGCTGGTCGGCTACAACTGCCGGCATCTGCCGACCTGCTCGGTCTATGGCGACGAGGCGATCGAACGCTTCGGCCTGTGGGGCGGCGGCTGGATGACGCTGGCAAGGCTGCTGCGATGCCAGCCTTGGGGCACATCCGGAATCGATAATGTCCCGCTGACGAAGCCGCCCGGGGCACGCTGGTACCTGCCCTGGCGCTATGGCCGCTGGCGCGGCGTCAACGACGGTTGACGCGGCGTCAACGAGAATTGATCGGTTGCTGCGGCAGGTCCAAGTGCGGCGCGCATTGCTGCCCGGCGGAACTGTGGCGATAGTTGGCGCATTGTTTCGTTGCCCCTTTGGGGAGGAAACAACAATGCGCTGGAAAATCAGCCACAACGGTCATGATCCCCGGCAGATCGACTTGCTGGCCGTGCTTGCCTTGCTCGTCGTGATCGTCGCTGCCTACGGCTACTTCACCCACAATCCGAACAAGCCGAGCACGACGGCGTTCATCGTGCCCAGCCAAAGCGTGAGGTGGTGACGCGCAGCGCAAGCGCCACGCGCTTGCCGCGAGCGACAACCGCTTCGCTCTTTTCCGGATCGTGCCTTAGCGCCACAGCCAGATGTCACCTGGCGGCGCCGCTGCCGGCGGCGGACGCGGCCTGCGCGGCTTCGGCTTCGATGCAAGCTGCGGCATCTGCTCGGACGGCGGCAGCGCTTCCGCCGTCGCGGTCCCGTCGCCGGACAGCCTCACCGACAACAGCACGTTCGATTCATTCGGCCGCCAGCGATAGCCTATGCCGAATTCGATCGGCCGCGCCTGGGCGAACAACTCGGCATAGGACTGCTGATAGAGACCGGGAAATTTGTCGACCGGACCGAGATAGCGGCCGAATGGAAGGAAGCGCCACTTCCGTGGACTGTAATGCGCAAGCGGGATTCCGGAATCGTCCTGGATGATCGTCGCACTGTTGGCGAGAATGAAGCTGCGCACCGCCGAGAAGTCGGCGAGATGCATGAGGTAGGATGCACTCTTGATCAGGCTGTCACCGGGCGCGAGCGTGGCGCAGAATTTCAGGAAGCCGCTCGCCTTCACGCCGGAATTTGAGAGATCGGTCGAGAAGTAATACAGCGTCTTCTCGATGCCATCTGCGCCGGCAAAGACGATGCGCGTGCCGCGCGCGTTGCCGCGTGCCGGCACAGTTACACCGACATGGAGCGCCCCGTTGACATCGAGCGTCACCGGCTTGACGTCGCGGATCGTCATGCCGGAGCGCGCCAGGAACACATAGAGGATCGGCAGCGTGCCACTGACCTCGCCGACATCGAGGTCCGTCTTCATCTGCCTGGTGTTGAAGAAGGAGAAATTCAACAGCGACCAGAGCGAACGCTCGATGTTGTCAAGCGCGAGCGCGACGGCGTCGGGCGGCAGCGCGCTCAGGTCGGACACGCCGCCGGTCGGCTCCAGTCCGCTCAACACATAGGTCGTCGCCCTCGAATAGAACGCATTGGCATAGAGGAAATCCGGGCCGGCGAACATGTAGAACATGGTCGGCCTGGGTACAGCGAGATTGGCGACGGACCAGTCACCAATCTTCGATAATTGCTGTTGCGCGAGCTGGGCGAACGCGGAATCGAAGAATTTTGCATGGCGCTGCCACGCCGGATCCGCCGTCAACGGCAGCAGCGGCGAATTGGCCGACGGCTGCAGGCCGGCAAGAAAACGCGCAGTGTCGTCCGCGGTAACGTCAGCAGCACGCACCGCCGGCGCGATCAACACAAAAGCCAGCGCCAGCACCACGACGGACAAGGATATTCTCATTCCAACTCCAGACGGTCATGGGACGATCAGGCCACTTGGGGAAGACCAGGTCGATCAACGGGCCTGCAGGCGGGATGACTCGCGCGCATGTCGATCCGGCAGGCGACGAGCAATTTAGTGCTGGATTATACCACAGGTTGCCCTAGAGTTTAACCTGCCCCATCACGAATCCATCTGTTTCTGCGTGCGGCCCGACCTTGTCGATTCACGGCTTTTCGATTCACGGCTCTGTCGATTCACAAGGCTTCACGTTCCTGACATCGTTTTCGAGCGCGACAAGTCATGTTCAGAAAGAATTTGATCGCGATTCTCCTGGTGGTGTCGTGCATGCCGGTTACCCCGCCGACGTTGCATGCCGAAGATGCTCCCCTCTCGGCACGCGCTCCCCAGGCGTGCTGGACCGCCGCGGACCTCGCTGCACGGGACGGCGAAGACAACATCGTCAAGGAGAGGCTCGAGCCTCCGCTCCCCCAACCCGCGTCGGTGGACGCGACGTCGGCCGGGCCGAGCACACCGGGCAGCGTTCGGAGCGTCCGCTTGCCACCCGGCAAGCGGCTGATCGCGCTGACCTTCGACTTGTGCGAAGGCGTCAATGAGGTCGCCGGCTATCAGGGCAAGATCGTGGACATCCTGCGTGGCCACGGGGTCAAGGCGACGTTCTTCATGAGCGGCAAATGGATGATGACCCACAGGCTTCGCGCCCAGCAACTGATCTCGGATGCCCGCTTCGAGGTCGGCAATCATACGTGGGAGCACCGCAACCTGCGCCTGCTGTCGGGTGCGGCCGCGGCGGACGAAATCAGGAAGGCCGATCAGGCCCACGACGAGCTCCGCCAGGAGCTCGAGGGCCGCAAATGCGCCGTGCCCGGCCGCGAGGGAATGACCGATGCGATCGCGCCGAAATCGATGGGCCTGTTCCGGTTTCCCTACGGGGCCTGCGATTCCAAATCGCTTGCGACGGTCAGCCAGCAGGGCCTTGTGCCGATCCAGTGGGATGTGTCGTCAGATGACCCCGACTGGAAAGAGCGCCCGGACGCCATGACGAAACGGGTGCTCGACAACGTGCACCCGGGATCGATCGTGCTGTTTCATGCGAACGGCCGCGGCTGGTACACCGACGATGCACTTCCGGACATCATTTCGAGCTTGCGCAAGCAGGGCTACGATTTCGTCACCGTGACGGAGCTTCTCAAGGCGGGCGAGCCCGTGATCAGTTCGTCCTGCTATGACCAGACCGTCGGAGACACCGATCAATACGACGAGCTCGCGCGCCAAATCGAGGCGCGCTGATCCTTGCACGCGGCCCGCAAGAACAACCAGACCGGAATGGACGACCGCCGCGCGCGGCGCCGGCGCGCCGCTACGGCGAAACGTCGTGCAGGACCGACCTCGCATATGAGGTGACGGCGTTGCCGTCCTCGAAGAATGTCCCGACATTGACGTCGCCGGCTTCCGAACCGGTTGCCATCAGAGTGCCGCGCATAGTCTTGGCGACGGCAAGGCCGAACAAGCTGTTGCGATACGTCAATTTGGCGATCTGGGCTCCCGAACGCGCATCGCTCACGATCACCGAATTGTCGTCCGACGTGCTGACGATCGACTTGCCCGACGGGGAGAACTTCGCAGCCGTGACGTAGGGCGAAGCATGATGGCTGACGTTTTTCGAATCTTTGCTCGCAAGGTCCCAAATCTTCACCTCTCCGGCTTGGGACGAGGCAACCAGGGCCGTCTCATCCGGCGCGAAATCAAGCGAGTTCACTTCCCCCTTGTGACCGCCATAGGAGCGGAACTGATTGCGATTGCGAAGATCGAATAGTTGAATCGGGCACTTTCCTGCACCGGCAGCGACCAGTCGCCCGCTTCCCGAGAGTGCAATGTGCACCTCCGATTCGTTCGACGTGCAATCGTCGTCGGGCGCTTCGGAGGGTATCTTTCCATTCAGCGGCAGCGTCACGACATCAGGATTTTCCGACGCCGAACAGCTCCATCGCGCGCCTCGCAACGGGCACAGCAGGACGCTCGCCGTCTTCGCGTTTCGCACCTCGACGGCCAGCAGCGTGCCGGACGCGCCGATCGCCAAAGCGCGTCCGACCAGGATCGGGTCGCCGGGCAATGCGACGGTCCGCACCACCCATCCACCATCGCCTTGCCTGCTCCACACGGTGAGTAGCGGCTCCACGGCGCTTACGACGATCTCGTTGGCGGTCCGGACCAGCACCTGATCGTATTTTGGCTTCCCCTCGGTCGGAAGCGGCTGCGGCATTTTCCCGGCAGCTTTCACGTAGACGTCGGCCTTGTCGGTAAAGACGACCTCCTCGCCGGAGGGATTGAGCGCCACCGAGAAGACCCGCCGCGGCCGCTTGTCTTCGGCTGGAGGCAAGCGATAGCTCAGTTCGCGGATACTCGCCCTGTCGATGAGCGGCGTCCAGACCCGCGCGGTGCGATCGAGCGACGACGTGACCAGCATCGTCGATGCGGGATTGAAGCGGACGGTTCGTAGCGGGTAAAAATCGACGGCGGTATCCTCCGCGCCGACCGGCCGCGGACTTTGCCGCGATGCCAACGCGTCGGCCGCAATCACGTTGAGCAGACGCCAGGTTCCGGTTTGATAGACCCGAACGGAGCCATAGAAATCTCCCGTCGCGAGCAGGCTGCCGTCGCGGCTGACATCAACGTCCCAGATGGCGTTGTTGTGCTCAAGCGCGAAAGGCAAAGGCCTTGCGGTTCGCGTCGATGCGTCGAACTCCCAGATCGTGACCTTGGCATCGTTGCCGGCGGAGACCAGCGTCGAACCGTTCGGGAGAAACTTGACCGATTTGACCCGGCGCTTGGTGGACTCCTCCGGGCAAATGGACCGGCTCGGGTCATCGACCGGCAGGAAGCAGATGCGTCCGTCTCCAAGGCCGACTGCGATCGTCTGTTTGGCGCGGTCGATATCGACCGCCCAGATATCCGCGGCCGACAGCTGCTTCTTCAGATCAACGTCTTGCTTCAAGGTCCATGACAACGGATCCTGCGCCTGCGAAGCGCCGGGTTGCGCAGCCGAGGATGAAGATCGCTCCCAAATCGCGATGTTTCCCGCGCGCGAGGACGTCACGAGCAGTGTGCCGTCGAAGGAAAACACCACCTTGAACACACTATCGATGCCGTGCGGGTTATGACCATCGATTTGCAGGGCCTTGAACCTGTTCTCCGTGCCGGTCAGGTCAAGCAGCACCACTGATCCCTGATTGAATCCGATCGCCGCGACGTCGCCCCGAGGCGACACGATGAGCGATCGGCCCTGCGCGCGGTTTCCTTCGGTGTCGGGCAAGCCGAAATCGACCTCGCGCAAGACGTCGCGCCCGGGAGTAACCGCCCATTGATGGAGTATTCCCGACTTGTCGATCGCAAGCACCGAATTTCCATCGGCAGCAAAGTCGGCCGCATGAACCTCATCCCCGGCACCGAAGCGATAGAGTTCGTAGACCTGCGGCAACTTGCTCCATACGGCACCGAAATTCGCCAGTCCAAGGTTGAACGCCTTCAGCGCCGATTTGACCTGGTAAATTCGCGTGTGCTCGAGCGGAAGACTCCAGATCTCCTGTTCGTCTTCGACCCTTTGTTTCTCCTGCGCCACCCTTTCCTTCTCGCGGGCATTCGCACTCACCATCTGGAACGACACCAACGACACGCCAGCAAGGAGCCCAAGCGCGACGACGATCGAGGTCACCACGAACAGCCATTGTTGTCGCTTCGAGGCGTCCAGCAGCGCCACGATCGCCTTGAAAATCGCCTCCGGCGTCGCCCTCCGTGTGCCGCTCTCGGGCGAGCCCGACCAATCGACGTTGCCGAGATAGCGGGCCGCCCATTCAGAACTGGGGCGGGTCTTGTCGAACCATGACTGGTACTGGCCGCGCGCGACCCACTTCAAGCCGATCCCTGCGAACAGCCTCTCGAAGGCCGATCGGCTGTCCGGGGTGCTGCTCCAGTCCCGCGCCAGACGTGCAAGCGAGGCGATGTTTTCGCCCGATCTCTTCTCGTCGGCCATCCATTCCGCCTGCAACGGCTGCCAGAGGCGCAGGATGCACTCATGCGTGACGTCGACGGTGTCCTCCTTGGCAAGAAGAGGATCATACCGGAGGTAGGCCTCGTCGCGGGTGACGAATGCGCGGACGATGGAGCGGGTGTCGTCGTCTGACGCGCCGATGATCTTCGCCAGCGTTCCGAGCTTCTGCGGCTGCCGGATATCGCGATTCCGGCTGTCGACGGTGGTGAGGGCGCAAAACGCCAGCCGCGCCGCCGGCTTCAGGTGCTCCGGCAAGGTATCGTAGCGCTGCGTCAGCCGGTCCGACAGCGTGTGACGCAGCGCGAGCCGGCCCTCGGCCGACATCAGATCGAGCTTCTCGGGAAGCTCGAAGACGCGGACAAAGTCGTCGAGCCCTATGCTGACGTCCTTGCGGTTCTCCGCGAGCGTCTTCGCGGCATACAGCCTGCGCAGGGCGTGCTGCATCAGCGGAAGCCTGTCGAGCTCGTCCTCCAGGCAATTCAGCAGCCACGTCGAAAGGTCCGGCAGAATCTGACCGCCCCACAGCGTGATGGGGCCTTCGATCGCCTGCTGGATCTGGTAGCGGTCGAGCACGGGGGTGAGAAACTGGCTGTCGTTGATCAGGTGCGCCAGTCCGGGATAGCGCGAACACTTCTCCAGCTCGTCCGTGCGGATGGTGATGACGATGTAGATCTTGCCCTTGGCCGCGGCGGTCTTCAGCAGGATCTCGACGAGGTTGACCGCCGCTTCGGAGTCCGACTGCGCATAGCGGAACAGCTCCTCGAATTGATCGACCAGGATCATGATCGGCCGCGTGCCGATCCCGGCAACCAGATCGAGCACCGTGTTCAGATCGCTGGTGCGACGCTGGGTGATGACGTGGTCCTTGAGGAACTCCCGTATCTGCGCCGACCGTTCGTCGGCCCTGCCCTCCGCATCCTTCTGCACTTCGCTGACGATCGCATCGGCGATGCCGCCAAACAGATTGTCCAGCGGATGGTCACCTGGATGCAGATCGCAGAAGATCCAGTCGGAGCCCTCGCCGGGCAGGAAGCCGGCCTCCAGATGGTTCATCAGCCCGGTCCGCGCCAACGACGATTTGCCGCAACCGGACGACCCGGTGACGCAAAGGAAATGGCTTTTCGAAAGCTTGACGATCATCTCGCTGATGTGATCGTCGCGACCGAAGAAGATGTCGCTCTCGTCCTTCCGGAACGGCCGCAATCCCGGATAGGGCTCGAGACTGCTGATGTCGCCCGGCTCCACGTTATTGCGCCTCGCGCTTTTCAACGACGACGCCGAGCTTCGCCAGGAAGTTCGAAATCTCGACCGTGTCGACTTCGTCGGTGACGGTGATCACATGGACGTTCGGACCGCGCGGGAACGGCAGCGCCGTGGGGGGCGCTCCGTTTCCTACCGCAAGTTCGAGCTGGCTGACGTTGAGTTCTCCGGTCGGGCGCCGGATGAGTCTGAAATGCGCCTGCGTCCGCTTCTGTCCCTCGACGCTCTTGCCGTAAGCGAAGATCAGGGCATTGTTGTCGACGACCGCGTCCGCCAGCATCTGTCCGGTCAGATCGTAGTCGAGATGATCGACATTGACGTGGTCTGCGAGGGCGTTCGCGATCTTCTGCGCGAGCTCGCTGTCGGGGCGCGCCGCGTCGATGACGACAAACGGCAGTGCTGCGTTCCTTCCCTGCGATTTTGCCGCCCGTCGCTCGTCGGAGCGCCGCAGCGCGGCAAGGTCGTCGAGCTTCTTCATCAGGTAGTCCTCGAACTCGACGAAGTTGCCGATCTGGCAATCCGTGATGCCCTTGAGAAAGGCGCCGTAGGAGGCCTCCAGATCGTCCACATCGAAGCCGGCCGCCCGCCAGATGAACGCGGGCTTGCCGGCCTGCCTCGCCAAGTCGTATTGGGCGCGGACCAGCCGCAGCTCGCATCCGGCTACGGGTTTTCCCGGACTGGCCCCGAGCAGCTGCACGTAAGCGTCACATTGGGCAAGCGCGCGCGAGAACGCGCCGGAGAACGTATCGTCTTTGCGAACGTCCAACTCCGGATCAAATGCACGGACGACGAATTTCTTCGCTTCCATCGTGGTCGCGAGCCGCTGTGCCTCCGGTTTGACGTCGGCTGCCGGACACGCGACGAAGATTGCCACGCGGTTCTGATCCGGCTGGTCGTTGGGCCGAACTTCCTGGCCATTGCCAGCCTGCGGCAGAGTCAGGACGCGCGCCTTGAGCCCTGCCACGACTTGCCCGAGCGCTTCGTCGTACTTGTCCCTGGTGGCGATATTGTCCGGGAACGGATAGCCGTATTTGACCGATTTCTGATTGTTGTCGGGGCCCCAGAACCTGACGAAGATGGTGTCCTTGACCGCCTTTCGATGGTTCCTGATGCGATCCTCCTCGTCGCTGAGCAGGATCGGCTCGATTTCCACCAGAAACAGCGGCTTGCCCAGATCGATCAGTCGAGCGAATTCGGCCTCGCACTCCTCGGAGCGGCTGAATTCCTCCGAGATGAACAGGATCGCGACGTCACAGGCGGTGATGGCCCTGTCGATTTCCACCCGGAAATTGTCCGACACATGGGTCATCTCGACATCGCGCAAGACCTCGAACCGCGAGCGGTCGGAGTGGCAACCGAGGTCGTATTTCAGCTCCTCCATGATCCGGCCGAGGCGGCTGACATTGAAGCCGGGGCGCGCCCTGGCATCGGCGTGAGAGTAGCTCACGAAGATCTTCAGCTTGCGCATCCCAGCCTCCCCTGGCCGGTACAATGCAGCAATTCCCCGTTCCTGGAAATGACCGCCCGCTTCATCGTATTGTGTTCACTGCTCTCGTGCATCAGCCGCACTGGTTTATTCGACGTGACGTAAGGACCCTCGGCCCGCTCCGAAAATCTTCAAAGCGGGCGGGCCACTCTGAACCCGTAGAAAATATTCTGCCTGTCGTCGCCATGACGGTACGCGGACCTGGCCTTGTCTGCAGAGGATGCCCACGAACCGCCACGCAAAACGTGCTGTTGGCAGCGTCGCTCGAGGCCATCGGTCTTCACGGCCGCACCGTCAGCGGGCGCGCCCTTATAACTGTCGGTGTAGCAATCTTCGACCCACTGCCAAACATTCCCCAGCATGTCATAGAGACCAAATGCGTTCGGCAGATACGAACCGGACGGCGCCGTAAAAACGTAGCCATCCGAGCATGGAATGGCCGTGTCCGCGCGATAAATTTCCTTCTTGAATTTTGCCGCCGCGGTTCGGTCGAGTACGTTGGCGTAGCGACACATGTCGGCCGGTTTGCCGGCCCAATAGCGCGGGGCTTTCGTACCGGCCCGGGCGGCATATTCCCACTCGGCCTCGGTAGGCAGGCGGTACGACTTGCCCGTCTTCGTGCTCAGCCATGCGGCATATTTTTTGGCGTCGCCATAAGACACGCACACGACCGGATCGCGATCGGTTTGGGTAAATCCGGGGGTACGCCAGTTGATGCCAGGGACCTCGATGTTGCCGACGTCTTCGCTGCTGAAACTGGTACATTCCGACGGACGGTAACCGGTCTCATTGACAAAGGCTGCGAACTCTTCGCGCGTGACCGCGTATTGTCCAATCGCAAATTGTCTCTTGAAATCCACCTTGTGCTGCGGCGCCTCGTCGTCGCCGCCGTCGTCAAGCCACTCGTTGTCCCGGCTCTTGCGATTGGCGGCATCGGCGCTCGGTGGCGCCTTGCTGTCCGACTCCTTGGTGCCCATCAGGAAACTGCCACGGGGCAGAACGACCATGGTGGGACAGACCCAACACTCCTTCAGAGTTTGAGCGGCCTTTGCGATTTCCGCCAAACCGTCCAAAGCGATGAAAAAGACAATCAATATGACACTAAAAACAACATGCACGATCGCACCCTCAGACCGAGCAGAAATCTATCGACGGCAGTTTTGCATAGCCGCCCGGCGCCCGTCAATCAAAGGTAGCAAAGCGCCGTCATGATGATCGAAACGTCGCGGCCGTCGCCCCAACCGCCGCGAGCGGCCGATGCGCGGCGACCTCCCCGCGTGGCTTCGCAAGCATGTGTGGCGTCGAGGATCGAACGGGTCGAAACGGGAGTCTCACTCGGCCGCGGCGGTGGCGGCCGTCCGTCGCGGCCGCGTGATGACCACGACCGCGAGCGCCGCCGCGACGAAGGCCGTGGCCACGTAGCCCGCGCTGTGCAGCCATTCGCGGGCGAACAGCAAGCCACCGATCGCGGAGCCGATGGCCTGGCCGATATACAGCACCGAGGTATTGAGCGAGACCGACGCCGAAGCGAGCGCCGGCGCCGCACCGACCAGGCGTACTTGCTGCATCGAATTGGTCGATGCAAAGCCGAGGCCCCACACCGCGACCGAGGCGGCCATCAAGGCGTAGGCGCCGGCGCTCAGCGCCCAGCCGGCTATGCCTGCGAGCAGCAGCACGGTGAACAGGACCGAGGTTTTCCAGGCGCCCCATGAGTCCACCACGCGTGTTGCGATCACGATGCCGACGAACCCGGAGATGCCGTAGAGCGCGAACACGATCCCGACGGCGTCCGCATTGGCGCCGGTGAGTTTGGCGAGCAACGGCCCCATGAAGGTGAACACCACGAACTGGCCGGACATCTGCAGCGTCGTGATCGACAACAGCAGAATGACCATCGGATTGCGGCCGAGATCGACCCAGGTTCTGAGGTCAACTGGCGCGCCGTGCAATCCGCCTGGTAACCGCCACCACAGCAGCAAGGAGCTCACAAGCCCTGTCAGCGCGATCGCGCCATAGGTCACGCGAAAGCCGTAGCGGCTTGCGATGAAGGTAATCAGCGGCAGCCCGATCGCGGCGGCAAGCGACCAGCCGAGGAAGATGTAGGCAATCGTGCTGCCGCGCTTCTCCACCGGCACGATCAGTGCCGCGGTGCCCGCCGCCTGCGGCGTGTAGAGCACGCCGACCGCGAGCATCACCAGCCGAATGATCAGGAGGCTGTCGTAGTTCGGCGCGAAGGCGGAGGCCGCATTGGTCAGCGTCAGCACCAGCAGCGTCGCCGTCAGCAGCGCCCGCCGCTCGATCCGGCTGGTCAGCCACGCCGTCACCGGCGAGCCCACGCACAGCACGATCGCGCCGAAGGTGATCAGGAGACCCGCGGTGTGGATCGTGACGCCGAGTCCGTCGGACAGTTCCGCCAGCATGCCGGCCGGCGCCAGCACCGAGCAGCCGGTGACGATATTGCCGAGCATCAATGCGGTGGGAGCGAAGCGTTTCACGCCGCGTTGTTAGCAGACTCCAAAATCAATGCAACTGCATCTAAATGCATGACACCTGATCGAACGCGCCTCTTGCGCTCATGGCGACGGCGATGCCGCCGGCACGGCGCTGACACTCGGCGACACGGCGGCCGGCAACGAGCTCGCAGGCTTCGGGCCGGCGGCCGCCGCCGGGCATGATGCCAGAAGCTGCGTCCACCCCTGCTCCAGCCCGGTGGTGTCGATATCGAATGTCGCCAAGCCGGACTTGCCGTCGGGCTTGGTATCAGACTTGCCGTCGGTTGCCGGCGCGCTTTCGCCGACCTGCAGATGCGAGGCCGCGAGCATCGCCTTGACGGTGTCCGAGGTCACCGCCTCGCTCCAAACCTCGTATTTGCCGAACCGCGCCGACCGGCCGAATGCGACGGTTCTGGACGCGCCGGCCATCATCGCCACCGTGCTCTTGCCGGCTGCCCCCTCCTCGAACTCGCGCACGAACATCAGCCGCCCGCGATCCTTGCTCTCGCAGAACAGCCGCCACTCCATCATGCGGAATGCGCTGCCGTCGGCTCTTTTCTGCTGCACGATCTTGCGAACATAGGGCCGTGTCTCCTTCTCGACCGCCCACAGGGTTTCCGGCAGCGGCCGCGTATCGATCCCAAATCGATAGAGCTCCGGCCGCGTCAGCACGTGCAGGTCCTCGAACTTCACCGACTTGATGAGGTCGCTGAGCTCGTGGCTGATGCCCATCGCGGCGAGGAATACATTGCGGTCGCGGTCGGCGTTCACCATCTCGCGCCGCCTGAAGTCGGCGACGACCTGCGCCGGCGGATGCCCGTGGACGACGAACATCAGCTTGGAATTATGCACCGCGAGCACCGAATCGGGCGCCACTTCGCGGCTGGCCGCGCCGAGGAACAGATAGGCGCAGGCCGACACGCACATCGCGTTGCGCGTGGTGAGCTCGGCCTCGACCTCCCCCTTCGCAGCCTTGATCTTCAGGCAGGCGGCGTCGACCTGCGTGCCTGAGGAACAGGCCGGCACGATGGTACGGCCGACCCGGGCGATTGCCTTGTGCGCGCGCAGGAACCGCGCGATCCCATAGGACTGCTCGACGTTGCCGCCCGGCGAATAGAGGTAGATCGGAAGCTGCCGGTCCTTGATCGGAAAGAGGAATGTGCGAATCCGCTGCGCGGCTTCCCGATCGATCTCGCCCTCGATCGCAATCCAGCGATCGCAGCCGGCGCCGCAGGCGTTCGCTGGCCCATGGGCGAGATAGATGGTCAGCTTTTTCGCAAATCCGGCCTTCTGGACCGGTGTTTCTTCCGCCCGCAACACGCCCGGGATCAGAAGCAACGCCACGAAAAACAGGAGACGGGAAAACATGAACCTTGCGGATCGCGCGATGGCGGAAAAATGGACGTCGGACGTTAGACGATGATCGGCGGCGTCGCAACGCGTCAGGTGCAGGCAAGCCTCCCTCGATTCGGTGCGGCCGGAGGCCCATTTTCTTGATATTGCCGGATTGCAGGCGTCAAATCCCCTGCTATACCGCTGCTTTCCGCTTACCTGCGCTCGTTCGCAGGAGTGAGCTACAGGAGACACCATGGCCGATACGCCGCCCAAATCCGAATCCGGATTCCAGTACAGCCTCTCTAACCTCAAACCCGCAGAACCCGTGAACAAGATCGTCCTCACCTTCCCTGACGGAGCGAGGCGCGATTTCCCGAAAGGGACCACCGGTCTCGACATCGCCAAAGGCATTTCGCCCTCGCTCGCCAAGCGCACCGTCGCGATGGCGCTCGACGGCACGCTTGCCGACCTCAATGATCCGATCGAGGCCGACGCCAAAATTGAGCTGATCGGCCGCGAAGACCCGCGCGCGCTGGAACTGATCCGGCACGATGCCGCGCATGTGCTGGCGGAGGCCGTGCAGTCGCTGTGGCCGGGCACCCAGGTCACGATCGGCCCGGTGATCGAGAACGGCTTCTACTACGACTTCTTCCGCAACGAGCCGTTCACCCCGGAAGATTTTGCCGCGATCGAGAAGCGGATGCGCGAGATCGTCGCGCGCGACAAGCCGTTCACCAAGGAAGTCTGGGATCGCGAGAAGACCAAGCAGGTGTTCCGCGACAAGGGCGAGGCCTTCAAGGTCGAGCTGGTCGACGCCATTCCCGGCAACGAGCCGATCAAGATCTACTTCCAGGGCAACTGGTTCGATCTCTGCCGCGGCCCGCACATGACCTCGACCGGCAAGATCGGCAACGCCTTCAAGCTGATGAAGGTGGCGGGCGCGTATTGGCGCGGCGATTCCAACAATCCGATGCTGACCCGCATCTACGGCACGGCATTCGCCAGGCAGGAAGACCTCGACGCCTATCTCAAGCAGATCGAGGAAGCCGAGAAGCGCGACCACCGCAAGCTCGGCCGCGAGCTCGACCTGTTCCACTTCCAGGAGGAAGGCCCGGGCGTGGTGTTCTGGCACCCCAAGGGCTGGACCATCTTCCAGCAGCTGATCGCCTATATGCGGCGCCGGCTGCTCGGCGACTACAACGAGGTCAACGCCCCGCAGATCCTCGACAAGGCGCTGTGGGAGACCTCGGGCCATTGGGACTGGTACCGCGAGAACATGTTCGCGGCGCAGTCCGCCGGCGACGAGGCCGAGGACAAGCGCTGGTTCGCGCTGAAGCCGATGAACTGCCCGGGCCATGTGCAGATCTTCAAGCACGGGCTGAAGAGCTACCGCGACCTGCCGCTGCGGCTCGCCGAGTTCGGCGTCGTGCATCGCTACGAGCCGTCGGGCGCGATGCACGGCCTGATGCGGGTGCGCGGCTTCACCCAGGACGACGCCCATGTGTTCTGTACCGAGCAGCAGCTCGCCGATGAATGCCTCAAGATCAACGACCTGATCCTGTCGACCTATGCCGATTTCGGTTTCGACGGCGAGCTCACCGTCAAGCTCTCGACACGGCCGGAGAAGCGGGTCGGCACCGACGAGATGTGGGATCACGCCGAGCGCGTGATGGCGACGGTGCTGTCGGAGATCAAGGCCAAGGGCAGCAACCGCATCCGGACCGAGATCAATCCGGGCGAAGGCGCGTTCTACGGACCGAAGTTCGAGTATGTGCTGCGCGACGCCATCGGCCGCGACTGGCAGTGCGGCACGACCCAGGTCGACTTCAACCTGCCGGAGCGGTTCGGCGCGTTTTATATCGATCACGACGGCTCGAAGAAGGCACCCGTCATGGTGCACCGCGCGATCTGCGGTTCGATGGAGCGCTTCATCGGCATCCTGATCGAGCACTATGCCGGCAATTTCCCGCTGTGGCTGGCGCCGACCCAGCTCGTGGTCACGACCATCACCTCCGAAGGCGACGAGTACGCCAAGGTGGTGGCGGCCGCGGCGCGCCGCGCCGGGCTCCGGGTCGAGATCGACCTGCGCAACGAGAAGATCAACTACAAGGTCCGCGAGCACTCGCTGGCCAAGATCCCGGCCCTGCTCGTCGTCGGCAAGAAGGAAGCCGAGACCCACTCGGTCTCGGTCCGCCGCCTCGGCAGCGAGCGCCAGACCGTGATGTCGACCGATGAGGCGATCGCCGCGCTGGTGGATGAGGCGACGCCGCCCGACGTGAAGCGGGCGCGATCCGTCGCCTGATCTTCACAATCGGTCTAAACTGGCTTTCATTGGCCTGGTCGTGCCCCCATCTTGGGGGCACGACTCTCCTTGAAGGACATTTCCGTGCCCGATGCCATTGAACTCCTGAAGACGCGCCGCTCGATGAAACCGCGCGAGATGACCGGCCCGGGCCCGTCCGCGGCCGAGCTCGAGACCATTTTGACAATCGGCGCGCGCGTGCCCGACCACGGCAAGCTCGCGCCCTGGCGCTTCATCGTGTTCGAGGGCGATGCCCGCGCGCGGGCCGGCGACGTGATCGCAAAGGTCTTCGCCCGCAAGAATCCCGGGGCGCCGGCCGCCGACATCGAGGTCGAGAAGAAGCGCCTGACCGACGCGCCGCTGGTGATCGGCGTGGTCTCCTTCACCAAGCCGCACCCGAAGGTGCCGCCGTGGGAGCAGGAATTGTCGGCGGGCGCCAGCGCGATGAACATCGTCACCGCGGCGACCGCGCTCGGCTACGGCGCCTGCTGGCTGACCGGCTGGTTCGCCTTCGACCGCGACGTGCTCGACGGCCTCGGCCTCAAGCCGGACGAGAAGCTCGCCGGGTTCATTCACATCGGCACCCCGACCAAGCCGAGCGAGGACCGCCCGCGCCCGGCGCTGTCGGATATCGTGACGCGGTTCTAGGGTTATAGCCTTGTAGCCCGCATGAGCGGAGCGATATGCGGGACACTCGTCCCGGGTGTCGCTTCGCTCACCCGGGCTACAAAAGCCCTCGCCATTGTCGGGCATGACGACTACGCCGCCTTCGACGCACGCTCCGCAAAACCGCTCAGCAGCGCCGCGATCTCGCCGGCCGGCCGCGCCGCGCTGAACAGAAATCCCTGCACCTCGTTGCAGCCTTCGGCGCGCAGCCAGTCGAGCTGGTCTGTCGTCTCGACCCCTTCCGCCGTCGTGGTGATCCTGAGGCTGCGGCCGAGCCCCGAGATCGCGCGCACGATCGCGAGGCAATCGGAGCGCCGCGCCAGATCCTTCACGAAGGAGCGGTCGATCTTGATCTTGTCGAACGGGAAGCTGCGCAGATAGCTCAGCGAGGAATAGCCGGTGCCGAAATCGTCCATCGAGATGCTGACGCCCAGTTCGCGCAGCTGATGCAGGATCGCGAGGTTGGCCTCGGTCTCCGCCAGAAACACCGATTCGGTGATCTCGAGCTCGAGCCGCCGCGCCGGCAGGCCGGAATGCGCCAGCGCCGAGATCACGGCCTGGACCAGATTGCGGCTGCGGAATTGCACCGGCGACAGATTGACGGCCACCTTGACGTCGGCGGGCCACTTGATCGCCTCGGAGCAGGCTTCGCGCAGCACCCATTCGCCGAGCGCGACGATCAGGCCGATGTCTTCGGCAACCGGGATGAACTCCGCGGGCGAGACCATGCCTTTTTGCGGGTGCCGCCAGCGCAGCAGCGACTCGAAACCAGAGATGCGGTCGGCCGCGATGTCGACCAGCGGCTGGTAGTACAGCTCGAACTCGCCGTTGCTGAACGCCGCGCGCAGATCGCGCTCCATGTCGCGGCGCTTCTGCGCCTGCTGATCCATCTCCGGTTCGAAGAAGTGATGCACGCCGCCGCCGTCCGACTTGGCGCGGTACAGCGCCATGTCGGCATTGCGCATCAGCTCTTCCGACGTCGTGCCGTCGCCCGGTGACAGCGCGATGCCGACGCTGGCGCCGACCACGACCTCGAGCCCGTCGATGTTGTAGGGCGCGCTCAGCGCATCGATCAGCCGTTCGGCGAAAGCGCTCGCCTCGTTCGGCGAAACGTCGGCCGCAAGCACGATCGCGAACTCGTCGCCGCCGAGGCGAGCCGCCACGTTGTCGTCGCGGACCACCTCGCGCAGCCGCTCCGCCACCAGCTTCAGCAGCCGGTCGCCCATCGGATGCCCGAAGGAGTCGTTGACGTTCTTGAACAGGTCGAGGTCGATGCACATCACCGCGACGCGCTTGTTGCCGCTCCGGCCGCGCTCCAGCGCCTCGCGCAGGCGCTCCTGGTAGAAATCGCGGTTCGGCAAATTGGTGAGCCCGTCATGGTGCGCCATATGCGCGATCCGCGCTTCGGCGGCGCGGCGCTCGGTGATATCGACCACCGCGACCAGATAGCCGTCGCGGCCCTCGAACGCCACCTTGCGCCCGAAGGTCAGCACATGGATCTCGCTGCCGTCGGCCCTGATGTGCCGCCAGTCGCGGCTCGATTGATAGACGTCGCCGATCTCGCGCAAGGCGGCGCTGTGCACGCTCCACTCGTCCACCGGCCAGATCTGGCGCAGCGTCATGCCGAGAAACTTTTCCCGGCTGTATCCATAGTGCTGAACAGCGGCGTCGTTGACGCTGAGGAATTCCATCGTGCCGGCGTCGAACACCCACATCGGCATCGGGTTGTTCTCGAACAGCAGGCGGAACGACAGCTCGCGCTGCTTCAGCGCGGTGACGTCGGAGACGGTCAGCGACAGCATGTCGCCGAACGCCGTGACGCCGAGCCGCAGGCAGCGATCGCCGCTGTCGATCTCGAACTGCCCGCCCGGGCCGCCGCCGACAAATCCACGCAGACG
The DNA here is from genome assembly GCF_042258325.1 of Bradyrhizobium sp. Pha-3. Taxonomy (NCBI): domain Bacteria; kingdom Pseudomonadati; phylum Pseudomonadota; class Alphaproteobacteria; order Hyphomicrobiales; family Nitrobacteraceae; genus Bradyrhizobium; species Bradyrhizobium sp. Pha-3. Next base: position 5,663,974 of record NZ_CP170151.1, read on the forward strand.
GTTCATCACCGCTGGCGCCGCAAGCGGATTGCCGCCGGCACTGAGCCGGCGCCATAGCAATTCGGTCGCAGGTTGCATCAGCAGCCTTGCGGCGCCCTGGTTGAGATGCACGATCTGGAAGTCGGCCGGCTGGCCGCGCGCATCGCGGATCGCTGCGAGCGACAGCACGCCCTCGTCGGCGGCCGAGAAAATCGTATCGAGCAGATTGTACTGCGCATTGCGCTCGTTAACGTAGACGCCGACCAGGATACCGCCCCAGCGCGACCGCGTCGGCAGCGCCAGCACGTCGAAGGTCCGCACCAACCCGTCGCGGACGCAATGCGCTGACGCCAGATAGGGCCGGCAGTTCTCGCGCGCGTTTGCGGCAGCTTCGGTCAACGCGGTGGCGCAGTCCGGCGGCAGCGCGCTCAGCGGAACGCCCCAGCGCTCGTCGTTCAGCCATGTCTGGACATAGCGGCCGGCGTGCGAGACGCTGAGCATGCCATCGACGCTCCGCAGCAGCACGATATGATCTGCGAGCCGGCCGAGACTGCCGAGCATCACGTCTTCATAGTGCGGCAGTTTTTCGCCGGGACGGACCGCGGCCTGCCACTTGCGTTGCAGAACCGGTACGTCGGCGAACATCTCGGAATTGAACTTGGCCGATGTCTTTGCTGATTTCTTGTTGGCCATGACCATGGCACGCCCCACGCAAACACTAGTCCCCACGGCATCCAAGTCATGCCGCGACTTAACGCCATGTAAAAATAGGCAGGCCCGGCATCGCCGCGAGCGATTATGACAGCTCAAATTCGCGCGATGGTTAGTTCACCTTAGGGACTATGACAGCTGCATGAAATGCAGGGCCGGTCGGACGTCACCGCGCCACGACCTCGACTTCGCCATCGACGCCGTTGACGACGTTGAAGGGACGCTCGAACACCTTGCCCTCGTTCTTGGCGATCGCGCGATACTCGCCTTCGGAGAGCACGACGCGCGGGAACGCGCCGATCGATTCCTTGATCACGTCGCCGCCCGGCGTGATCACCGACCAGGCGGTGTTGGCAAGCGCCTCGCCGCCCCGCTCGCTGACCAGCTTGAGCGTGATGACGGCGGCGCGATGGGTGACAGTGACGTCGGTCAGCTTGCCCGCCGCGACGCGAATGTCGGAGCGCACCACCGAGTTGGCGTCGCCATAGTTGGAGACGATATAGTAGGTGCCCTCGGGCAGCAGCGCGACGTCGCCGGCGGCTACGTTCGGCACCATTGGTCCACGGTCCGAACCGTCGAACTGGCTGCCCTTGTAGATCGCAAACGAGATCTGGTTGGCGGGGATCTTGCTGCTGCCGACCCGGCCCTCGATCCGCAGGCCCCCGGCCGGCAGCACGAAGGACTCGCGGTCGGTTTCCGACTTCAGGCTGACGGCGCGCACCGCGCTGACGAGGCCGAGCGCGACATGGACGACATAGTTGCCGGGCGGCAGCACCACGTTGGGCGTCGCGCCGCGCTCTTCGCGGACCAGCTTGTAGGTGCCGTTGTCGTCAGGCTTGTCGGCGAACACCCGCCACACCAGCCCGGCATTGATGACCGGCAGGTCTTTGCCGTACCGCGCCGTCAGCGACAGCACCGCCTGCCCCGCGGCCGGCGACCCGGCCGGCGGCGCCGCTACGACCGGCGGCACGGTCGCAATCGAGGGCTGGACGATGGTCGGCTGGTTCAGCGGGCCGGGCAGAACGGGCCCTGAACCGCCGCCCGATGGCGGCGCCAGGTTGAGCGCCGGACCGGACGGCACCTCCGGGACCGAGGCGGGCGGAATCGGCGGCGGCCGGTCGCTGAAGAACTGCGCAGATACGGAACCGGGGATGAGGGCCAGCAAAAATGCCGCAAGCGTCAACAGCGGTAGGAGCCGCATGCCCCGCCCGCATCCGCCGATGCCGTTGCCCCTCGAAGTCATCACCATGCTTTTCAACGAAAACGCGGCAAATTCAAGCCTTCGTCCAAGGGGATCAAGGCGGCGTCCAAGGCTTTGTCACAGTCCGGGCGGGCGGCGTCCGCCATTTGGAACCGCGCGATCAAGCCGATGTTAGCCCCATCGTCGCGGTCCAGTCACATTCCCTGCCTACCGCGGACCAGCCGGGCATGAATCATGCCTGTGAGAATAACCATGAAGGCGGACGACGCTGGCGCAGCCATGCTGCGCGGCCTAGTCTCGCACTGGCAGGAGATTTGTCGTGTTGGATAGCTGGATGGGCCGAGGCCACAAGAGCTCCGACGGCCCCGACAAGGTAGGACTGGGTGCGGTTCGCCGGCCGGTCATCGGGCTTGCGCTCGGCGGCGGCGCCGCGCGCGGTTTTGCCCATATCGGCATCATCAAGACCCTGCTGGCCCACGGCATCGTCCCCAATGTGGTGGTCGGCACCTCGATCGGCTCCGTGGTCGGCGGCGCCTATGCGGCCGGCCATATCGAGACCCTGGAGCAGTGGGCGCGCGGCCTGCAGCCGCGCAGCGTGCTCGGCTACCTCGACATCCGCCTCAACGGCTCCGGCCTGATCCGCGGCGCCAAGCTGGCCGCCGAGATCGAGGCCGCGCTGGGCCAGGTCATGATCGAGGACCTCACGGTCAAGTTCGCCAGCGTCGCCACCGAAGTGCGCACCGGGCACGAGATCTGGCTGACCCAGGGCCGCGTGGTCGACGCCATGCGCGCCTCCTACGCCCTGCCCGGCATCTTCGCGCCGGTCCTGATCGGCGACCGCTGGCTGGTCGACGGCGCACTGGTCAATCCGGTGCCGGTCTCGGCCGCGCGCGCGCTCGGCGCCGAGATTGTCATTGCGGCGAACCTCTCCAGCGACGTGTTCGCGCACTCGACCACGATCTACAATCACGGCCCGTCAGCCGCGCCCGAGGTGACAGTTGCGGTGACCGCCGACGCCGAGCTCGAGCCGGAGCCGCCGAAGCGCCGGTTTGGCCGCTTCTTCTCCGCCGAACGTACCGTGAAGCGGGAGTTTTTCGGCAGCGCCAGCCGGCCCGGCATCTCGAGCGTCATGGTCGACGCCTTCAACATCATGCAGGACCGCATCACCCGCGCACGCCTTGCCGGCGATCCGCCGGACATGCTGATCTCGCCGCGGGTCGGTCAGATCGGCTGGTTCGACTTCCACCGCGCCGACGACCTGATCGCGCACGGGATCCGGGCCGCCGAACGCTCCATCAGCGCGATCGAGGAAGCGATCGACATCCTGGTGCCGCCGTCGAGCGGCGCGGGCAGCACCGGGAAGTAGCACTCAGGCGGTCTTGATGTAGTCGCGGAGCGCCTCCTGCTCGCGCTCATATTCCTCCACGCGCCGCTTGACGATGTCGCCGATCGAGATCAGCCCGACCACCTTGCCGTCCTCGACGACAGGAAGATGGCGGAATTTTCCCGTGGTCATCATCTCCATGATGCCGCTGACCGTATCGGACTCGCGGCAGCTCACGACTTTCTTGGTCATGACAGCGCTGACCGGTTCGTCCAGCGCGCCTGCGCCGCGCTCAGAGAGCACGCGCACGATGTCGCGCTCCGACAGGATGCCCTCCATGCGGCTCTGCTCCATCACCAGCACCGCGCCGATCTTGCGCTCGCCGAGCAGCTTGACCGCGGCCGAGAGCTTCGCGCCGGGCGCGACGCTCATGACCTGATGGCCTTTTGCATCGAGAATGGAACGTACCGTCATTGTCGGCCTCCCTGAATCCGCTCGTGCCCCGCCTTGGGCGGGATCGAGCCTGTTCGCCAGAGTCTTCAATCAACAGTTCCGCGCCGATTTCGGTTCCGGGGGCGCGGTGAGTAGCAGGGCTCGATTTGTCGGCCCGCTTTGTTTCTGCTTCGCAAAGATGATGGAGGAATTCGATCCAGGCCGCAAGCGGCGATCAGACGCGCCCCGACTGATCCACCGACGACGCATCTGCAGCATCGTCCCGCGTGCGCGGCACCGGATCGAACAACGAGAACAGCAGCAGCCCGGCGAGGAAGCCGCCGATATGCGCCTGCCAGGCGACGCTCGCGCCCTCGCCGCCGAGCGAGAGCGAGGTGGCGCCGAACAGGATGTTGACGCCGAACCAGATCGCCAGGAAGGCAAGCACCCGTCCGTTGCGCAGCGCCCGCCACAGCGACAGCGCAGGCACCTTGGCCGCCGCCTCGGCATCGCCACGGCTGAACGACAGGAAGCTGCCCTTCACGAAGGCAAAGCGGATCGCCGCCGCCATCGTCCCCGACACCGAAGCCGACGCTCCGATCATCGGCGCAATCGCGTGCTGATGGGTCAACAGATGCGCGAGCGCGCCGGCGGCGGCCGTCACCGCCATGAAGACGAAGAAGCGCAGCGCGCCGAAGCGCCGCGCCAGCGCGCTGCCGAACGGCAGCAGCCACAGCACGTTGAAGCCGATATGGGTGAGGTTGGCGTGCAGCAGCGAATAGGTGACGAAGGTCCAGACCTTGGCGCCCTCGCCGCCCGGAAATGTGATGTCGAGCAGCGTCGAATCGTAGCGCTTCGGGATGAAGCCGAAGACGTCGATGGTCCAGTTCTCCAGCTCCGGCGGCAACAGCACCCGCAGATGGATCGCCGCGATCAGGAGGATGTAGGCGGTGAGCGCCGGCGGCAGGGTCAGGATCGGCTCGCGCGGCGCCTCCGGCGGCGGCGCGAGCGGGGATTCGGGATGGGAGTCCAAGGGGTCGGCGACCTCGATGCGGCGGTGGATCAGAGATAGGCGGCTTTCGCACCCCTGTGCAAGTGCACAATCCCAAAATCGGACACCGGATGTCGCGCAGCGCGGAATCGGGACTAAAGACGGGACAAAAGAAAAGGGAGGGCGCTGAGAACGCCCTCCCTGATCGGCTGGTCTTCTCGTGCCCCGGAGGGATCGGGAGAACGTCCCCACCCCTCCCCGCACGATGACCAAACTGTTTGACGCCACCTGTGTACCAACAACGCCGGCGCTTGGCGCAGCCGGCGCGAACGGGAACGCGCGGACCCTACCCACAGGTTCCGCGGAGGCCAAGGACATAGTTAAATTTACGTTAACAACACAAAGCTGCCGATAAGCCGCCCAAAGCGCGGCCACGGCATGGACGCTGCACAGCCTTCCCTGCACAACAGAGAAGGGAAGGCCCCTGAGCAAAACCGGGACAGATGTGTCCCGCTGAGACAGGCGCCGGGCAAGGTTTAGATGAAACACAGCTCGAGCTGCGCGTTCTTCGCGTATTGGAATGCGAAGCGCGGCAACGCACGTGCACCTGAGAGGAGTGAGTTCGAGCCGTCCGCGGTCCGCGACCTCCTGTCCGACATCTTCGTGCTGTCCTATGACGGCGAGACCCGCTTTCCGTTCCGCGTCGCCGGCACCCGCACCTCCGCCCTGCTCGGCTGCGACCTCAAGAACCGGAGCTTTTCCGCCCTGTTCACCGACGAAAGCCGCGGCGAGATCGAAGATATCATCACCTGCGTCGTCGAAGAGACCCTGCCGGCCATCGCCGGCATCACCGCCACGACCGAGGCCGGCGCCAAGGCGCATCTTGAATTGCTGCTGCTCCCCTTCACCGCCCGCGTCCATATGCCGGCGAGCCTCACCGGCCTGCTCGCCCCGTTCGAGGACGACGTCAGCCGGCTGCACGACCTGGTGCTTACCTCGTGGCGTTATCTGCATCCCCAGGAGCGGTTTGTGCCGCGGACCCTGCGCAAGCTCGCCATCGCGCGCGGCCTGATGGTCTACGAAGGCCTGCGCTAGCCGCCGGCGCCCGCCTTGGGACGGGATGGCAAGCGCCGGTCGCTTGCACCGCGCCCCGCGGAACTCTATTAGCTGTCTGGCCGCCACGGCGGGGTGGACCCGCCCATTGCAGCTGCGGCCGGGCTGGGCATGTTTCGAAACTCGATCAGGCAGAAGATCGTCGGCATTGCCGCGGGACTCATCATCCTCGCGGTGATCACCTCCCTGCTGTCGATGGTGATGGCGGGCCAGGTCGGCCACCTCCTCGACGAGCTCACCAACCGCTACATCCCCGCCTATGGCCACCTCGCCCGCGTCAACATCCGCGCGCTGGAGCGGTCACTCGCCATGCGCCGGATGATGATGGCGAAGATGCAGGCGCCGGGCGAAGATTCCGGCTACGAAAGCGCGCGCAAGGCCTTCGAGGAGATCGAGCCCCTGATCAAGCGCGAGGCCGACGCCGCGCACACGCTGATCGATGCGATCATCGCCGATCCCTCGACGCCATCCGACAACGCCGCGCTCGGACGTCTCGATGACCGCATCGACAATGCCGTCAACGACCTCCTGATGCGTCTGAACGCAGAGAACAAGACGCTGCTCGAGCAAATCGAGGCCAAGGACTTCGCGGCGGCGAAAGCGACCACACTTCGCGCCGACGCCCTGCGCGACGACTTCAACACCAGGATCGAGGGCATCCGTTCCGACATGCTGGCGCAGGTCGCTTCGGCCGCCGCGAAGGTGATGAGTGCCCAGCAGCGGGCGATCATCATCTCCGGCGTCGTGACCGCCATTGCCGCGATCCTCGGCTTCGTGTTCGCGATGCTGGTCGGCAGCGGCATCACACGTCCGGTGATGCGCCTGCTCGAAAGCACCCGCGAGGTCGAGGCGGGCCGCCTCGACGGCGCCATCACCATCACGACCCAGGACGAGATCGGCCAGCTGTCGGCCGCCTTCAACCGCATGATCGAGACGCTGCGCCACAACCAGCGCATCCGCGAGACGTTTGGCCGCTACATCAATCCGCGGATCGCCGAGGGCCTGCTCGAACAGCCGGCGATCGCCGCGACCGAAGGACAGCGCCGCGTCATGACGGTGATGTTCTGCGACATGAAGGGCTTTACCAGCCTGAGCGAGGGCGTGACGCCGAGCGGCCTCGTCAAGATCATGAACCTCTATCTGTCGACGATGTCGGCGCCGGTCCATGCGCATCGCGGCATCATCGACAAATATATCGGCGACGCCATCATGGCCTATTGGGGCGCGCCCTTCGTCGAGGAAGCCGAGCAGACCCATCTGGCCGCGCTTGCCGCCATCGACATGATCGGCCAGGTCAACCAGCTGCGCAAGGATCTGCCCGAACTGCTCGGCGTGCGTGTGATCCCGGCCGATTGCGACATCCGGATCGGGATCGCCACCGGCGAGGCCCTGGTCGGCAGCATCGGCTCCGAGTTCATGATGAGCTACACCGTGCTCGGCGACACCGTGAACCTCGCCTCGCGGCTGGAAGGCGCCAACAAGTTTTACGGCAGCCGCAGCCTGATCTCGGAAGCCACCGCGGCCGCTTGCGCGGCGACGATCGAGCTCCGCGAGATCGATCGTCTCGTCGTGATGGGGCAGACCCAGCCGGTCGCGGTGTTCGAAATCCTCGGCAAGAAGGACGAACTGACGCCGGCGCAGACCGAGTTGCGGCAGCGTTACGCGGACGGTCTCGCCGCCTATCGCGATCGCCGCTGGGATGACGCCGAGCAGGCCTTCGCCGCCGCGCTGGCTGGGGCGCCCGGCGACGGCCCGTCGATCGCCATGAAGGCGCGCGTCGCAGCCTTTCAGCAGAACCCGCCGGCGGCGGATTGGGACGGCGCCTGGCATCCGGAGCAGAAGTAGCGGCGTCACGCTCATCCAGGCTCCGCCGCTACAGCTGGGCCTCGATCGCAGCCTTGTCGATCACCGACCAGACCTGCACGATCTTCCCGTCGCGGAATTCGTAGAATACGTTCTCGGCGAAGGAAACGCGTCTGCCGTCGATAGCGAGACCCAGAAATCGTCCCTTCGGCGAACAATCGAACGCCAGCCGGCTCGCGACGCGGTTGGTATCCGATACCAGCAGTTCGATGTTGAAGCGAAGGTCCGGGATGTCGCGAAAGTCCCCTTCCAGCATCTCGCGATAACCGGATAATCCGAGCCGCCGGCCGTTGTGGCACACATCCTCGTCAACGAACCGACCGAGTTGCGGCCAGTCCTGGCGATTCAAGCAGGCAATGTAGTTCCGGTAGATCTCGGCGAGGTTTGTGTTCATCGTCGATCGTTCTCCTTGCCGCGGGTCCAGATGGCCATTGAGCATTTGAGTGCGATTCTAACACCCATGTTAGTTTCGACTCCGATGTCCGACGGCGCCAACAAAACACTCAGCCAGCGTGCACGTGAAAGCGCGACGTCCCGAAAAGACAGTGCGATTGCCGCTTCGGCAAACAATTTCTCAGAACGCGCGGAATGTCTCCCGCGATCGGGAGTTAGTGCTTCAGGCCGATGGCTGTCCTTATCAAATCGGGAGGTGTCCATGATCAAGTCACCGATGATGCTTGCGGCATTTCTGACAGCGCCGATCATTCTGTTCCCGCCGCAGACCGCCATCGCGGCTGGCGGAGGTGGCGGCGGCGGCGGTGGTGGCGACCCATACGGGTCGAGCTACGGCACTCCCGCGCCGTCCTATCCCCAGCAGAAGGACAGAAAGACCACGCACAAGGTCAAGAAGCCCGTCAAGCAGTCCGGCTTCGAAGACCCGGCATTCCGCGACGGCTATCGGGCGGCCTATGCGACAATCTACGAACGCAACGACTACGCCGCCGCGATCGATCAGTTGCACGCACTCGGCCGCGACGATCAGCCGAACGTCGCGAACCTGATCGGCTATTCCTATCGCAAGCTCGGCGACTACAAGCAATCGCAAGTCTGGTATGAACGTGCGCTCAAGGCCGATCCGAACCACGTCCTGACGTGGAACTACTACGGCCTGTGGCAGATCGAACAGGGAAACCGCGACCAGGCGCAGTATCATCTGCAGCGGATCGCCGAGATCTGCGGCACCGACTGCGAGGAGTATCGGACGCTGGCGGCGGCACTGGAAAAGCCGCCGGGTACGAACCTCGTCTACTGAGCGCGTTGCGTAGCCCGCGTGAGCGGAGCGACATGCGGGGAAGGACCGGCCCCGGATGTCGCTGTCGCTCGTCCGGGCTACGCGTTTGAGCCGCGTTGTTGGCGTGTCCGTTTTTGCGGGAATTTCGCCGTTTTGGTCGGCGTGACCGGCGAGTAGCTTGCGTGCCGGGCGACGCACGCGGATACGTTGAGATCGATCATCATGACCTGGCGGCTTCTCGCGTGGAGCGGCATCGCCGTTGCCGCGCTGGTACCAATCATTGGCGGCATCTGGCTCTTCACCCTGCCCGCCGCATCGGCGTTCCGCCTTCCGCCTCCGATCGCCAAGGCCGAGCAGGATGCAACGCTCGCGGCGCTGAAGCCGCCGAAGCGGGCGCGACCGTTGATCGCGATCCTCGGCATCAACGACATGACCGAGACCACCGACTATCTGATGCCCTACGGCATCCTCAAGCGCGCCGATGTTGCCGATGTCGTCACGCTGGCGACGGGACCCGGTCCGGTCACACTGTTCCCGGTGCTGAAGGTCGAGCCTGATGCGACCATCGCCGCATTCGATGCCGCACATCCCGACGGCGCCGACTACGTCATCGTGCCGGCGATGAGCCGCGACGACGATCCGGCGGTCATGCAATGGATCCGGCAGCAGGCGGAGAAAGGCGCCGTGATCGTCGCTGTCTGCGCCGGCGCCAAGGTGCTCGCCTCGACCGGCCTGCTTGACGGCAGGCGCGCCACCACGCACTGGTTTTACCTGAAGAACTGGCGCAACAAGCATCCCGAGATCCGCTATGTCGCCGACCGCCGCATCGTGGTCGACCACGGCGTCGCGACGACGACCGGGATTTCGGCGTCGATGCCGATGTCGCTGACCCTGATCGAGGCGATCGCCGGCCGCACCAGGGCCGAGGCCGTCGCGCGCGAGATCGGCCTGCCCGGCTGGGACGCGCGGCATGACAGCAACGCCTTCAAGTTCACCCGTCCTTTCGCGCTGACCGCGATCCAGAACACGCTGGCGTTCTGGAACCGGGAACAGCTCGGCCTCGCGCTTGCTCCCGGCGTCGACGAAGTTTCGCTCGCGCTGGTCGCCGACAGCTGGTCGCGCACCTACCGCTCGCACGCCGTGACCTTCGCCGCGACCGGCGACGTCGTGACGACCCGCAACGGCCTGCGCGTCTATCCGCAGGTCGTGGCGTCGGCCTGGTCCGCAGATGGTCTGCTGCCCGCGGTCGGCAGCGCGCCGCCTGCGCAGGCACTCGACCGGGCGCTTGCCGGGATCGAGACACGCTATGGCCGTGGTACGGCGGACTTCGTCGCCATGCAGCTGGAATATCCACGGGCTGACGCCGTGCAGTGAGGGATTGCGTCCCCAACAACGTATTCGATCCTCCATCCACCCCATTGTCATCTCCCTGTCATGAATTGTGCCGACACGTCAGCGCCGGACCGGTTCGGGGACACGCATGGACTATTTCAAACGCTTCAACTTCCTGTTCGCTGCGCCGGTGTTCGAGGCCGACGACCTCGAGGGCATCCGCTTCAACCAGATCATCGCCGAGATCGAGCGCTCCGGCTTCGAGGTGGTTCGCGCCCGCAAGCTGGAGGATGCCGAGATCGCGGTGCAGACCGATGCCGCGATCGGCTGCATGGTGGTCGATTGGGGCAAGAAGGGCCTTGAAGGCAAGACCGCGGCGCTGATCAACCTGATGCGCCGGCGCGGCCTCGACTTCCCGATCATCCTGCTGATCCGGCGCAAGCGGTTCGAGGACCTGCCGGTCGAGGTGCTCGATTTCATCGACGGCTACGTGTTCCTGTCCGAGGAAACCCCGCCCTTCATCGCCAAGAACCTGATCTCCAGGCTGAAGCAATATGCCGAGAACCTGAAGACGCCGTTCTTCGGCGCGCTGGTCGACTACGCCGAGGAAGGCAACCAGCTCTGGACCTGCCCCGGCCATAATGGCGGCGTGTTCTACAGCCGCAGCCCGATCGGGCGGGTGTTCGTCGAACATCTCGGCGAAGCGGTGTTCCGCGACGATCTCGACAATTCCGTGCTCGACCTCGGCGACCTCCTCACCCATGAGGGGCCGGCGCTGCGGGCGCAGAAGGAGGCGGCCCGGATCTTCGGCGCCGAGAAGACCTATTTCGTGCTCAACGGCACCTCGACCTCCAACAAGGTCGCGCTCGGCTCGCTGGTCACCGACGGCGACCTCGTGCTGTTCGACCGCAACAACCACAAGGCCGCGCATCACGGCGCACTGCTGATCGGCGGCGGCATCCCGGTCTATGTGCCGACGGTGCGCAACGCCTGGGGGCTGATCGGCCCGATGCGCTGGGACCTGCTCGACGAGGGCACGCTGCGCGACCACATCCGCAAGCACCCGCTGGTCAGGGACGAGAACGCCTGGAAGAAGGAGCGTCCGTTCCGCGTCGCCGTGGTCGAGCAGTGCACCTATGACGGCACCATCCACTCGGCCGAGATGATCCTGAAACGGATCGGCCATCTCTGCGACTACATCCTGTTCGACGAGGCCTGGGCCGGCTTCATGAAATTCCACCCGATCTACGCCGGCCGCTTCGCCATGGGACTGTCCGATCTCGGCCCCGAGGCCCCCGGCATCATTGCGACCCAATCGACCCACAAGCAGCTCGCGAGCTTCTCGCAGGCCTCGCAGATCCATATCCGCGACCGCCACATCAAGGGCCAGAAGCGCCGGGTCGAGCACCGCCGCTTCAACGAAAGCTTCATGCAGCACGCCTCGACCTCGCCGTTCTATCCGATCTTCGCCTCGCTCGATGTCGGCGCGCAGATGATGAAGGGCCGTTCCGGCGAAGTCTTGTGGGACGACACGATCCGGCTCGGCATCGAGCTGCGCAAGAAGATCCGCGCCGTGAAGCGCGAGTTCGAGGAGAAGGAGACGCGCCCCGAGCGGCGCTGGTTCTTCGAGCCGTTCGTGCCGGACCGTGTGAAGATCCCCGACGTCGCGCGCGAGAACGGCGTGCACAATGTCGCCTGGGAGACCATCTCGACCGATCAGCTCGCGACCAATCCGTCTTACTGGCAGCTCAGTCCCGGCGAAACCTGGCACGGCTTCCCCGAACTGACCGCGGGCTTCGCCATGACCGACCCGAACAAGCTCACATTGCTGACGCCGGGCTTCGATCATGCCACCGGCGCCTACGCCGATCACGGCATCCCGGCGCCGGTGGTGGCGCAATATCTCCGCGAGAACCAGATCGTCGCCGAGAAGAACGACCTCAACTCCCTGCTGTTCCTGCTGACGCCCGGCGTCGAGGCAAGCAAGGCCGGCACGCTGGTGTCGGGGCTCGTCGCCTTCAAGAAGCTGCACGACGACAACGCGCTGATCGAGGACGTCATCCCCGAATTCTTTCGCCGCCGCCCGCAGCGCTATAGCGGGGTGCGGCTGCGCGACCTCTGCGGCGACATGCACCGCTTCTTCCGCGACGGCGGCGTCAGCACGCTGCAGGCCAGGCAATTCCTGCCCGAGCACCTGCCCGAGATCGCGATGTCGCCGCGCCACGCCGCACAATATCTCATCCGCAACGATGTCGACTATCTGCCGATCGACCAGATCTTCGGCCGCGTCGCCGCGACGCCGTTCGTGGTCTACCCGCCCGGCATCGCCACCATCGTGCCCGGCGAGCGGCTGTCGGAACGCAGCAAGCCGATGATCGATTATCTGAAGATGTTCGAGGCGAGCTTCAATGCGTTCCCGGGCTTCGAGGTCGAAGTCCAAGGCATCTACAAGGAGATCGACGACTCCGGCCGCGTCCGCTTCTACACCTATGTCGTGTCCGAATAGGCGAACGGGCGCAACACAATGGAGAATGATCACAAGATCACCGTCCGTCCTTCCCGCGACAGCGACGTCGACGCCATGCTGTCGATCTACCGCCACCACATCCGCCGCGGCGTCGAGGAAAGCGTCGACGACAGCGGCACGCCGGAGCCCGACGATCTGCGCGACCGCCGCAAGAATCTGCGCAACACCCGCCTGCCCCACCTCGTCGCGATCTGTGACGGCGAGGTGGTCGGCTATGCCTATGTTGTACTGTTCCGCAAGCGTCCGGCCTACCGTTACACGGTGAAGCATTCGATCTACGTGCATCACTGCTTCACCGGCCAGCGCGTCGGCGGCCGGCTGCTGCAGGAGTTGATCGACACCTGCGCCGCCGCCGGCTTCCGCCAGATGATCGGCTACATCGACAGCGACAACGCCGCCTCGCTCGCGCTGCACGACCGCTTCGGCTTCGCCCGAGTCGGGCATTTGCCCGGTGTCGCCTATCGCTACGGCCGCTGGTCCGACACCGTGATGGTGCAGCGCTCGCTCGCCGCCGGCGCCACCGCCCCGCCGCCACCCGCGCCGCTGTCGCGACGGTGATGGGGGCGACACTTTCCATTCGTCGTCCCGGCGAAGGCCGGGACCCATAACCACAGAATGGGGTTGGTGAGGAAAGCTGTGGCCCCAGCGTTGCGCAACAATCACCGTCGGTGGTAATGGATCCCGGCCTGCGCCGGGACGATAGCGAATGTGTTGCGCAGCCGGTGAGTCATACACCCGCGTTCTCGCGGCCTCTGCAGCGCGAGTTCTGCCTTTCGTTTCGCCGCTCTCATGACAGAGGGCGAAGGGAAAGCCGGGTGCCGATCGCACCCATGGCTTCGCGAATCCTACAGGCTGCAAGGCGCAAGCGACCTGAACGCGCTACTCCAGCGTAAAGCCGACCCGCAGCGCCACCTGGTAGTGCCGGATCTTGCCGTCTTCGATATGGCCCCGCGTCTGCACCACCTCGAACCACTTCATTTCCCGGATCGTCTTTGACGCGCGGCTGACGGCGTTCTCGATCGCCGCCTCGATGCTCTTGTCCGATGATCCGACCAGTTCCAGGATTTTGTAGACGTGATCCTTGTCGTGCGTGGCGGGCATGTCGACCTCCTCTTTGGATGCGCGATCCGGACCGCTTGCGCTGCGGTCCGGACAGTCCATCGTCCGATGCGGGCCGGCCGTCGTCAAACCGACGAATGCTGCGCGGCAACACGCCGGACGAATTGAATCAACGTGTCGCGGCGCCTTTGGTGTCAGCATGCATTTCGTGCCAGCTGCGCACCCACCCTTGTCCGGGCCTTGACCTATGGTAGCATGGTTTCATCAAGTATTCGGGAGCGATACGATGTCCACTGCGTCCAGCTCACCCGCCACACCTCCTCACAGCCTCGGATCCGGGCTTTCCAACCTCCGCGCCAAGTGGGGCTGGATCGTCGCCCTCGGCGTGATCTACCTGATCGCCGGCGTGCTCGCCTTCGGCAGCGTCTTCTTCGCCACCGTCGTCAGCGTGCTGTTCGTCGGCGCCATGATGATCGTCGCCGGCGTCGCCGAGATCATCAACGCGTTCCAGTTCAAGACCTGGGGCAAATTCCTGTTCTGGCTGCTGCTCGGCGCGCTCTATGTCGTGGCGGGCTTCATCACCTTCGAGAACCCGCTGCTCGCCGCGGCGACGCTAACGCTGTTCCTCGGCGTTGCGCTCGTGGTCTCCGGCATCGTCCGCATCTTCCTCGCCTTCGGCATGAACTCGGAAGCGCCGTGGGGAATGGTTGCGGTCTCCGGCCTGATCACGCTGGTGCTCGGCGCCATGATCCTGGCGCGCTGGCCGGTGTCGAGCCTCTACGTGCTCGGCATCTTCCTCAGCGTCGATCTGATCTGCGCCGGCGTGAGCTGGATCAGCATGGGCATGGCGCTGAAGCGCAGGGCGTGAGGCGCGATCGTCGCTTCAGGCAGGATCGCATGGCGGGTTAGCCAACGGGTCCGCCCGCTGGGCGGCCCGATGGCAGGCTCCGCGTAACCCGCCGCATGTTTTGCGCGCGGAGAGACGGCGGGTTGCGCTGGCGCTAACCCGCCCTACCCTCAATCCGCCTGCAAGCGCTCAGGGCTGCGCGAGGTGCCAGGCGCCGTTGAGGAAGCCGTCGCCGGTGATGTCGCCGGCCTTCTGGTCCTTGGCGAAGGTATAGAGCGGCTTACCCTTGTAGGCCCACTGCTTGGAGCCGTCGTCGCGCGAGATGATGGTGTAGCCGCCTTCGGCCTTGTCGCCGGCGTCCGCCTTCAAGACCGGCCAGTTCGTCGCGCACGGGCCGTTGCAGGCCGACTTGCCTTCTGAATCCTTGTCGAAGGTGTAGAGCGTCATCCCCTTGGCGTCGGTGAGGACGGAACCCTTCGCGGTGGTTCCGGTCTTGGTCGGCGGCGCGGCAAAGGCGGTCGAGGCGAGCGCAAGCGACATGGCGGTGGCGAGCGCGAGCGAGATCGATGTCTTCATGGTGTCTCCTGTTCGAATGCAAATGGCTTGCATGCGTAAGGACGCCGGAGGGCGCGCGCTATTCCGCTGATCGCGCGCGAAGAATTTTCGGGACGGCGATCAATGCGAGGGGAATAAAGCCGCAGGCGCGTGCCGATACCATCGCGTAGCCCGCATGAGCGGAGCGACATGCGGGAGCCGCCCCGGATATCGCTTCGCTCATCCGGGCTACAACACCGAATGTGCTACCGTTTGATTTCCTCGACCGCGCGCACCAGCGGCCGATCGGAGAGCTGGATCGGGCCGGAGAACGGCGTGCTCATTTCGAGAATCAGATAGATCGCGGCCGAGATCAGCGCCGCGGCGGCGATGGTGGTCGAGATCACCACCGCGTTGCGCGGCGCGCGAAAGCCCAGGGTTGCGAACATCAGCGTCAGCCACCCGACCAGGATGCAGATCAGCGGCGACGGAAACGAGCCGTCGGACTGCTCGACAAAGGTCCAGCGCTGCTGCACCGCCTGCCGATAGACCGAGCGGGCGTCGTTCCACAGCGCGACCTTCTGCTCGTCGTCGAACCGCAGTTCGCGGAGGCTGGTGCCGACCTCGTCGAGCAGGCGCTCGGACACCTCGTTCGCTCGTGAGATCGGAACATCCTTGAGCACCTGCTCGACATAGGCGAGCAGCCGCTTGCGCGGCTCGTCGGCGCTCGGACCGAGCGGCCGCAGGCCGCGATCGAGCAGGATGAGGTCGGTGGCGAAGACATGCAAATTGCGGTCGACCGCCACATAGGTGTTGGCGGCACTGTTCATCATCAGTCCCAGCAGCAGCGACGGCATGGTGACGAACAGCGTCGCGACCAGGCGTACCGAGGTGTTGGTCTCGTCGCTGCGGTGATGATCGGCGAGCCGGGCATGGATCGCCATGGTCGCAAGCGCGGCGCCGCCGAGCAGGATGAAGATCAGGACGGCGACGATGAATGCAACCACGGCTTGCGAAAACCTGCGAGAGAATCAGGTCCGCAGGATAGCAAGGGACGCCCAATGGTGCATGTCCGGTTGACTAGCCGTCCCCACGCGCTATCCAGTCCGGACAGGTTTCGGGAACGTCCGGCGAGAGCGCGAGGGGCGCTCCAGAGGAGATACCACGTGCATATCGTCGACGACAGCGAGGTCAACCGCGTCCTGAGCTTTCCGGTTTTGATCGAGGCGATCGAAGCGGCGCACCGGAGGCCGAAGATCGCGGTGCACGACGGCTATCTCGGCGACGACAAGGGCCAGCAGCTGGTGACGCGCAGCGCGGTCGATGCCGGCCGCTTCATGATGACCAAGCTCTACACCAGCTTTCCGGGCAACCTTGCCCACGGCAAGCTGCCGGCGGTGCAGGCGGTCTGCGTCCTGTTCGACGGCAATGACGGGCGTCCCCTCGCGGTGATGGACGCCGCCGAAATCACCCATTGGAAGACCGCCGCGGATTCCGCGCTCGGCGCAAAACACCTGGCGCGGCCGGATGCCGAGACGCTGCTTGTGGTCGGCGCCGGCGAGATGGCGCGCTGGCTGGTGCGCGGCCACCGCACCGTGCGGCCGCAGCTGAAGCGGGTGCGGGTCTGGAACCGGACGGTCGAGCGCGCCCAGGAACTCGCCGCGCTGCTGGAAGGCGATGGCATCGCCGCTGAAGCCGTCACCGATCTCGACGCCGCGACACGCGAGGCCGACATCATCACCACCTGCACCCGCTCGCGCGAGCCGCTGGTCAAGGGCGCCAATTTAAGGCCCGGCACCCATCTCGATCTGGTCGGCGGTTTCACCCCGGAGACCCGCGAGTCCGACGACGAGGCGGCGCGCCGTTCGCGCATCTTCGTCGACCGCCGCGAATCCGCCTTCGACGGCGTCGGCGACATTTTGCAGCCGATCGCCAGCGGCGCGATCAAGGAGACCGATGTGCTCGGCGATCACTACGACCTCGCGAGCGGCAAGGTCGCCGGCCGGCTGTCGGATAGCGACATCACCTTCTTCAAGAACGCCGGCGGCGGGCATCTGGATCTGATGACCTGCGAGACGGTGCTTGCGCAGCTGGGGAAGGAGCTGCGGTAAGCGGAACTGTTCTGTTGCCCGCATGAGCCAACGGGTCGCACGAATGCGCACCCGATGACAGCCTCCGCGACATGCGGGACTATGCTCCCGGATATCGCGTCGCTCATCCGGGCTACATCATTGCTCTACGTCTCCCGCAGCCAGACTTCACCGATCGAATGATCGGAGCGCTTGCGCAGCACGACATCGGCCCGCGTCCGCGTCGGCAAGATGTTCTCCCTGAGATTGGCGCGATGATGCTCACGCCACAGCCGCTCCGCGACCTCGCGCGCATCGTCGGGCGGCAGGTCCCTGTAGTGGTGGAAATAGGAGGCGGGATTCCGGAACGCCGTCGGCTGCAATCTGAGGAAGCGTTCGACATACCAGGATTGGATGTCGGCCTCGTCGGCATCGAGATAGATCGAGAAGTCGAAGAAATCCGACACCACCACCGGCGCCGTGCCGCGCGCCAGCAGCACGTTGAGGCCCTCGAACACCAGGATATCCGGCTGCTGGATGACCTGGCGTTCCGACGGCACGATATCGCCGATCAAATGGGAGTAGACCGGCAGCTCGAGCTCGCGTTCGCCCGCCTTCGCCGCCGCCAGAAATCGCAACATGCGCGGCAGATCGTAGCTCTCGGGAAAACCCTTGCGCCGCATCAGCCCGCGCTCTTCGAGAACGCCGTTGGCGTGCAGGAAGCCGTCGGTCGTCAGCAGCTCGACCCGCGGATGATCGGCCCAGCGGGCCAGCAGCGCGCACAGCACGCGGGCAAAGGTGCTCTTGCCGACGCCGACGCTGCCGGCCAATGCGACGATGTAGGGCGAACGACGTGCCGGCCGGCCGAGAAACTCCGCCTTGACGTGCACGAGGTTGCGCGCCGCCGCGAAATGCAGGTTCAAGAGCCGCGTCAGCGGCAGGTAAACGTCCGACACCTCGGCAGAATTGATCGGCTCGTTCAATCCGCGCAACGTCGTGAGATCGGCGTCCGAGAGCGTCAGTGACGTGCTGGCGCGCAAGGCCGCCCAATCGCTGCGGCCGAAGATCATGTAGGCGGACAGCTCGTCGGGGTGGGTCATCCTCATCCGTTCACGGTGAGCCTGATGCGGCGAGTAGCCCGCATGAGCCAACGGGTCGCACGAACGTGCGCCCGATGACGGGCTCCGCGACATGCGGGAAGCTCTCTCCCCGGATATCGCTTCGCTCATCCGGGCTACACGGCAACCGCTGGAGAACCGTAGGGGCGGCTTGCGAACCGCAACCCGCCCCTCGCTCCCTACTCCGCGGCCTGCTGCGTCGGTGCGTCGAGCACCTCCGACACTTTCGGCGGCGACATCGGCAGGCTGTAGAAGCGTTTGCCGAGCGCGTTGTGAACGGCGTTGGCGACCGCGGCCATCACGGGCACCAGCGGCACCTCACCGACGCCCTTGACGCCCTGCGGATGCTTCGGGTTCGGCACCTCGACCAGCGCGCAATCGAGCATCGGCAGATCGGAGCAAACCGGCATCCGATAATCGAGGAAGCCTGGATTATCGACCTTGCCGTCCTTGTTGTAGATGTACTCCTCGTTCAGTGCCCAGCCGATGCCCTGCGCGACGCCGCCTTGCAGCTGGCCCTCGACATAGCTCGGATGCACGGCGCGGCCGACATCCTGCACCGCGGTGTAGCGGATCACGCGGACGATGCCGAGATCGACATCGACCTCGACGTCGCAGATATGGGTGCCGAAGCCGCCCTCCGCGCCCTGGGTGTTGAGCTGCACGCTGGCGCCGATCGGGCCACCCTGCGACGGCGCCTTCTCGGCGAGGTCGGCGAGCGTCAACGGTTCGAACTGGCCGGCATTCGGGCTCACCGGATGCGCGGCGCCGTTCTCCCACTTCACGGCTTCCGGGTCGATCTCCCAGATCTTCGCCGCGCGCTCGCGCAAGGTCGCGATCACCTTGTCGGCGGCCTGCGTCACCACCATCGAGGAGGCGAACAGCACGCGGCTGCCGCCGGTGAGGTTGGAGAAGCCGACCGTCTGGGTGTCGCCGATGATGACGGAGACGCGCTTGTAGTCGATGCCGAGCAGCTCGGCGCAGATATTGGCGATGCCGGCGCGCGAGCCGCCGATATCGGGATGTCCGGTCGTGACGACGACGTTGCCGTCCTCGGTGATGTTGACCTGCGCGGAGGATTCACCGCCGGCATTGAACCAGAAGCCGGAAGCGACGCCCCTGCCCTGCAGCTTGCCGAGCGGCGCGGCATAGTGCGGATGGTTCTTGGCGGCTTCCAGCGTCTCGATATAGCCGATGCGCGGGAACACCGGGCCATGGGCGGCCTTGGTGCCTTCTTTCGCCGCGTTCTTCAGCCGCAGCGCCAGCGGATCCATCTTGAGCGCCTCGGCGAGCTCATCGAGCACGCATTCCACCGCATAGGCGCCGATCGGCGCGCCCGGCGCGCGATAGGCCGCGACCTTGGAGCGGTTGGAGCAGACGTCGAACCCCTCCGACAGCACATGCGGAATGTCGTAGGGCGCGAAGCTGCACCCGACCGCGCCGCGGATCGGCGAGCCCGGGAAGGCGCCGGCCTGCAGATAGAAGCTGCCATGGGCGGCGACGATGGTGCCGTCCTTCTTCGCGCCGATCTTCACCGTGCTCTTCGAGCCCGAGGTCGGCCCGGTGGCGCGCATCACCTCCTCGCGCGTCATCACCATCTTGACCGGGCGGCCGGATTTTTTGGCGAGCAGGGTCGCGAGCGGCTCGAGATAGACGATGGTCTTGCCGCCAAAACCGCCGCCGATCTCGGCGGGGATGGCGCGGATATCGCTCTGCGGGATACCGGTCAGCATCGAGGTCATCGCGCGCACCATGAACTGGCCCTGGCTCGACGACCAGATCGTGGTCTTGCCGTCGGCCGCGACCGAGATCAGGCAGGCGTGCGGCTCGATATAGCCCTGGTGCACCGGGCGCGTGGTGAAGGAGCGCTCGATGACGACTTCGGCATCCTTGAAGCCCTGCGCAATGTCGCCCTTCTTGGATTCGATGCGGCCCATGATGTTCGAGGGCTTGCCGTCGAATCTGTTGAACTCGTGCAGGATCGGCGCATCAGGCCTCAGCGCGTCGTCGATCTCGATCGCCCAGGGCAGCACCTCGTAGTCGACCTCGATCAGCTTGCAGGCCTCAGCCGCGATCGCCTCCGTGGTCGCGGCGACGGCGGCGACGGGATGGCCGGGGAACAGCGCCTTGTCGCGCGCCATCACGTTGCGGCACATCCAGCGCATGTCCTGGATGCCGAGCATCACGGCGCCCTTCTCGATCGTGAAGTCGACGATGTCGCGCGAGGTGACCACCGCCTTGACGCCGGGCAGCGCCTCGGCCTTGGCGGTGTTGATCGACTTGATGCGGGCGTGTGGATGCGGGCTGCGCAGCACCTTGCCCCAGATCATGCCGGGCATGGTGGTGTCGGCGGCAAACGCCGCGCGGCCGGTCACCTTGTCGACGCCATCGGGCCGGATGGTGCGCTGGCCGATCCATTTGTTGTTGACGACGTTCATGGGCGCATCTCCCGCATTTCAGCCGCAGTCTCCATCACCGCGCGGACGATCTTGTCGTAACCGGTGCACCGGCAGAGATTGCCGGCGAGCCAGAAGCGGACTTCCTCTTCGGTCGGATTGGAATTCTTGGCGAGCAGCGCCTCGGAGGCGACCAGCATGCCCGAGGTGCAGATGCCGCACTGAAGCGCGGCGTGCTCGAGGAACTTCTGCTGCAATGGATGCAGCTTCTCGCCCCTGGCCATGCCCTCGATGGTCCTGATCTCGTGGCCCTCGGCTTCGGCCGCGAGCATCAGGCAGGAGCAGACCAGGCGGCCGTCGAGCGTGATCGAGCAGGCGCCGCAATCGCCGGACGCGCAGCCTTCCTTGGAGCCGGTGAGCCCCAATTGCCCGCGCAGCGCGTCGAGCATGGTCTCGTACGGCTCGCACAGGAATTCGACCGGCTCGCCGTTGACTGAGGTGGTGACGTGCAGTTTCGCCATGGTGCTAGTGTCCTCCCGCGCGCTGGGCGGCGATCGCGGCCGTGCGCTTGAGCAGCACGCCGGCGGTTTTGGTCCGGTAAGCGATAGTGCCGCGCTTGTCGTCGATCGGACGGCAGGCGGCGCGGCACGCGGCAGCGGCGGCTTCGAGCGCGGCATCGTCGAGCTTCGAGCCGATCAGCGCCTTCGCCGCCGGCGCGACCAGCAGCGCGGTCGGCGCCACCGCGCCGAGGCCGACACGGGCCGCGGTGCAGAGGCCGTCCTTCAAGGTCAGGCTGACGCCGATGCCGACCACCGCGATGTCCATCTCGGTGCGCGGGATCATCCGCAGATACGCATCGCCGGAGCCTTTCGGCCGCGGCGGCAATGTGAAGCTGACCAGGATCTCGCCCGGCTTGAGGTTGGTGCGGCCAGGTCCGGCCGGCACATCCTCAATCTTCATGTCGCGCCGGCCGTTCGGACCCTGCACGGTGACGACGGCACCCGCCGCGATCATCGCCGGCACGCTGTCGCCGGCCGGTGAGCCGTTGCAGAGATTGCCACCGGCGGAGGCGCGACCCTGCACCTGCTTGGAGCCGATCAGGTTCACGGCCTCGAGCACGCCGGGCCAAACCTTGCCGAAGCGCGCGTGCTCGGCGAGCTCCATGCCGGAGACGGCGGCACCCACGCGGAAACCGCCATCGGCGGTTTCGCTGATTTCGGTCATCTCGCCGATCTTCTTGATGTCGACGATCAGTCCCGGCCGCACCAGGCCGGAGCGCATTTGCACCAATAAGTCGGTGCCCCCTGCCATAATGCGGGCGGCACTCCCGGCGGCAGCAAATGCGCCAATCGCTTCGTCAAGCGTGCGCGGTGCTACGTATCGGATATCGGTCATGACGGTTCTTTCGGTCTCCCTCGACTGCTTGTTCCCTTAGGATTTGCGGGATGTGGCCTTATTGATTGCTGGCCGGCAGACCGTGAGCCTACACGGCGGATCGGGGTCCGAACAGCCTGCGAGGTGCGGCAGGAAGCGCAGGCTCCTATGCAGGATGCGGACTTGTGCAGTGCCGGCGGCGGCGCGCGGCCTGTGCTTTGGGCGCGCTTGCGACCCGCCGCGACGAGGCCGCCAACCAGATCGGTCAGGCCTGACCGCGCTTGCCGGAGCCGATCCCAAGCATCGAGAACATCCCGATGATGAGAAGCGCCGCCGGAATGCACCACCACAACACATAGCCGAACATGTATTCGAAGATCGTGCGCCGGTAAGGGGGAAGCGGATTGGGCAGCGTGCCCGCACGCTGCATCTGCTCGATCTTCTCCTGCGAGAGCTCGTGGTAAACGTTGAGCGGGCGGCCGTTGAGGTCTTTGCCGGAGCCCTTGACCATGAGGGCATAGTAACCCGTCATCTTGTAGGGCAGGATGAAGGAGTGCGTGAGGCTCACATAGCCAAGCGCGAGGGCTTCGCCCTTGGGACCCTTCTCGGTCAGGTCCTGCAGCTGCTGGTAGCTGTATCGCGTGCCGAACTCCGCGGCGCGCACGTCCTGGCCGGACACCGCCATGCCGACGAACACGAGAAGAACGAGCAGACCGCGGCGCATGGCGTCTTGCCTCTCAAAGGGACGCGGCGGTTCGACCGCCGCACACTCGTCAAACAAGCTACCGGAAAGATGTCCAACCCCGGCTAACCCAGGCAATACAAGTGTCAGCAGCCGGTTAAGTCCTCCTCAACCTCGTCAGGACGTGCCGAGCGGCGAAGCCCGGAACCAACGCCTGCTCGGCGACGTGCTCAAGCAGTGAGCGGACACGGCTGCGCAACCTCGCAACGGGACCAGCGCGATGGCGCGGCTCTTGCTTGCTTTCAACAACGGATTGGTGAAGCATGCCGCCGCAATGACAGATCGGGAGACGGCGAATGGTCGAAGTTTCGCGCAGAACGCTCCTCAAGCTTGCGGCCGGCGTGCCGCCGGCCATCGCGGCGCCGGCCATCCTGTCATCGCGCGCCTTTGCCGCGGGCAAGGGCAAGACCATCACCGCCGTGATGCATTCGGACCTGCGCATCATCGATCCCGGTTTCACCACCGCCTACATCACCCGCGACCATGGCTACATGGTCTACGACACGCTGCTCGGCATCGATTCGAGCTTCAAGGTCCGCCCGCAAATGGCGGACTGGACGATCTCGGACGACAAGCTCACCTACACCTTCACGCTTCGCGACGGCCTGAAATGGCATGACGGCGCGCCCGTCACCGCGGAGGATTGCATCGCCTCGCTGAAGCGCTGGACCGCCGTTGACGGCATGGCGCAGAAGCTGGCCGAATTCACCGCTTCCCTCGAGGCGAGCGGGCCGAAGACGATCGTGCTCAAGCTCAAGGAGCCGTACGGCCTCGTGCTGGAGTCGCTGGCAAAGCCCTCCTCCTACGTCGCCTTCATGATGCCGAAGCGGCTCGCCGAGACGCCGCCGGGCAAGCAGATCGGCGAGCAGATCGGTTGCGGGCCGTTCAAATTCGTGACCGCGGAATTCCAGCCGGGCGTGAAGGCCGTCTATGAGCGCAACGCCGACTACGTGCCGCGCAAGGACAAGCCGGATTGGCTGTCGGGCGGGAAAGTCGCGAAGGTCGATCGCGTCGAATGGGTCACGATGCCCGACGCGCAGACCGCGATCAACGCGCTGCAATCCGGCGAGATCGACTTCCTGGAACAGCCGTCGGTCGACCTGCTGCCGGTGCTCGAGGCGAACCCCGATCTCACCGTGGCCGTATTGAACAAGTTCGGCTTCCAGATCGAGGGCCGGATGAATTTCCTGCACCCGCCATTCGACAACGCCAGGATCCGCCGCGCGGCCTTCCTGGCGATGAACCAGAAGGACGTGCTCGACGCCACCGTCGGCAACGCGAAATATTACGAGATCTGCGGCTCCTATTTCGCCTGCGACACGCCGCTCGCCAGCGACGCCGGCGCGGAGACGCTGATCAAGGGCAACGGCATGGCCGAAGCCAAGAAGGCGCTGGCCGCCTCGGGCTATGACGGCACGCCCGTCGTGATCATGATCCCCGGCGACGTGCAGACGCTGAAAGGGCCGCCGACCGTCGCGGCGCAGCTGTTGCGCGCGGCCGGCTTCAATGTCGACGCGCAGGTGACGGACTGGCAGACCGTGGTGAGCCGCCGCGCCAGCCAGAAGCCGCCCAAGGAAGGCGGCTGGAACCTGTTCTTCACCTTCACCGGCGCGACCGAGGTGATGAATCCGATCGTCAACAACCAGATCGCCGCGAACGGCAAGCGCGCGTGGTTCGGCTGGCCCGAGGACGCCAAGCTCGAGCAGATGCGCGACGCCTATGCGCGCGCCACTTCGCCCGAGGAGCAGAAGAGGGTCGCGGTCGAGATTCAAAAGCAAGCCTACGAGCAGGTGATCTATATCCCGCTCGGCCAGTTCCGCTTGCCGAGCGCCTGGCGCAAATCGCTCACCGGCGTGCTGGAAGGCCCGGCGCCGCCGGTGTTCTGGAACGTCGACAAGACCGAATAGGACCTGCGGCGCCAGCGACGCGCGCCGCCGGTCAACGTTGGGCCAGCTGAGGCACGTCCGAAGGTTCATCGCTTCAGCCGCCGAGGCGCTTCACCGCTCCCGCTTGCGGGCGCTGCAAAATATCGAAAACAACCCCATGCAAAGGAGCCGACGGCCGCCGGCGTTCGACCGGGCAACTTGACACGTCGGGCAAATCAGAAATACATTTCCAATATTCCGAAATCAGCCCCCCCTCCGGCCGAACCATTGGCTGCGATTGCGCATTATTCGCAGCGCCCCAGCCTTGCCGATAACGAGGGCGTGGACTCACAAAGGTCCGCTTCTGACAGCGACGCAGTAATTGCCGTGCCGGATCGTCGTCGACTGCTTTTGACCCCGAACCGGACGATAGTGGTTTTGCAGTCCTGCCCTCAGCGAATGATCATCTGCAACGAATACGAGCTACGGACGCGATGGACTTCGAGCGGGCAGCAGCGCTCGCAACGGTATGGGTGGACATCGGGCACAGCAGAACGCTGACCGCGTTTTGAGCGCAACCACAAAGGGGCTGTGCCCGAATTTGCGCAGCTAGGGGACCTGTCGATGTCGGACACAGACGACGAAATGATGACGAGGTTGGAAGCGGTCACGGATGCCAATTCATTCCTAGCGTTTGTTCACGCTCTTGTTGCTGATCGGGAATCTGCGGTGCAGCGTGAAAAGGCGCAGCCGAGCACACCCTGGGGGCCCGATGCAGGGGGGTGGGAAAATACTCGGATCGAAACCTACTTGGAAGCTGCCGCCGCTTGGGCGGAAGACACTGATTTCGGAGCTAGCCAGGGGCTCAACGCAAGCAACCCTTGGCGCCTCTTCGCCCAGTTCCTAAGCGTCGGAAAGATCTACGAGTACGTGCTCGTCCGCAACTGGCCCATAGCTGACGGTCTGCATGACGGTCGCGAACGTCGGCTCTTCGAGGTGAACCGGAAGTCACCCGGTCCGGTCGCTATGGGCGGCTTTTGACCGAGAGCGGAAATCAAAGCTCGATCGCTGGTGAAAATCACCGAACGCAGCAGCACGCGCCGTGCCGGTTTGCACGCGGCCGCGCGTTGCGGTCGGGCAACACTTTCTGGAAAAGCGTGGCGCCAACTGCTTCCGCCCATTGCGCATTTTCATTTTGATCCGAATGATCAGTGCCGTCGCGTGCTGGGCGGTGCAACAGGGCTCGGATCGAGCCTTTGGAGGCTACGGGGTGATGAACCCGCGGCGAATTGCGACTCCGGAGTTGTGCGGGACGGTCATTCTCGCAGGTTGGCTCCTTGCCTGGCTTGCCGGCTCTGCCGGCATCGGGAACAGCGGCGCAGTGTCCATCGAGGACCTCGCACCATCTCTCGCCGCCAACGCCGAACTGGCTGATACGCGACAGGCCACGGCAGTCGACAACGTCACCAAAGTGAATGCTGAAGCAGCGATGGCTGCAGAACCCGTAACGGGGCCGGCCGACACGATGGCCACGCCGCAGGCAGGCGTCATGGTTAACGCTGTCGCCAACGCCGATGCGGCGATGGCGGTTGAATCGGTGACGGCGACGCCCCCTGATGCGACAGCGACCCCGAGCGAGCCGAAGTCAATCGTCGTGGCTGCGCTGCCCGATCCGTCGCAGACGCTGCCGGCCGAAACGTCGCCGGTGCAGGCGGCAACGGCGAACCCGCCTCCAGTGTCGAGCGACACCGAGGAGGCCGCGAAACCCCTGGATATTTTCGAGGAGTGCCTCGTCGTCGATGTCTGCATCGACCGGTACCTGTGGGCGCTCTACCAACGGACGCCGAAGCAAGACACGATTAGCGTACAAGAGCAGCGGAAAGTGACCGTCAAGAAGAAGCGCAAGACGGTGACTGTCACCAGGACGTTCACCAGGCGCGTCGATAACGATTTCACGTGGAAGGATCCGAAGGCGGCGGAGCGCATGGGCATGCCGATGATCGACTACGTGATTGGAGGGGTGGATCGGAGCTTCAAGCTCAAGCTGTTTCACGCGCTTTACGCGGCCGAGCAGGCCGGGTTGGCGCCCGGCATCACCAGCGCGTTCCGCGATGACTACCGTCAATCGATCGCGAGCGGCCTGAAGGCGGCATCCGACAAGTCATACCATGGAGGGAGCTTCCGTGGCGGCTATGGCCACGGGCTTGCCGTCGATGTCGTGAGCGTCAAAGGCGCGACGCGGGCGGAGCGTTGGGTCACCACCGAGGCCCTTTGGAAATGGATCGACGCGCGTGGACCGGATTTTGGAATCGGGCGACCGTATCTCGATCGAGATCCACCGCATGTCGCGCCGATAGACGGCAAGGAATACGCCGCTCACCGCGGCGGGACGAAAGCTCGGCACGCGGAAGCGGATCGCAAGAAGCGCGACCGGGGCGCTGTGCGGGTCGTGGCAAAACGATCAAAGACCGCAAAAGCGTCGAAGGGGAGAACGATCTGATCGGGTTCAGCTGCGCTTTCCAACACGACGCGGGCAACAATGCCTAGCAATCCCACCATCGTGCAAAAATACGGCGGCGTCTGTCTCGAAACACCGGCAAAAATCCGCGCGGCCGCGAGCAGTGTCGCCGATTTGCATGGCCGTGGTCATCGCGTCGTGGCGATCGTTTCAGCGATGGGCAAGACCACCGATGAACTCGTCAGGATGGCCTATCAGGTCAGCCCGCATCCCAATCGCCGCGAACTCGATATGCTATTGACCACCGGCGAGCGCATCAGCATGTCCTTGATGAGCATGGCGCTGTCCGATCTCGGCGTGCCGGCGATCAGCTTTACCGGCAGTCAGGCCGGTGTCATGACCGACGGGTCCCATTCCTCCGCACGCATTCTGGACGTGCGGCCCATTCGCGTGCGCGAAGAACTCGATCGTGGACGCATCGTGGTTTTGGCGGGCTTTCAGGGCGTGAACCCGCTGACCAAGGAAATCACGACGCTTGGCCGGGGTGGCAGCGATACCACCGCGGTCGCCATGGCTGCGGCGCTCAAGGCGGAGTGCTGCGAGATTATCAAGGAGGTCGACGGAGTTTGCTCGGCTGACCCGCGCATCGTCGCGGACGCAAAACCCTTGCGTCAGCTGGATTTCGCATCCCTATCCGAAATGTGCTTCTGGGGCGCCAAAGTCCTGCACTTTCGCAGCGTGGAGCTGGCCCACAGCCAAAACGTACCTTTGGTCCTGAGACAGTGGGGCGGCGCTCGACACAGCACGCAAGTGATGAAGGAGGTCGCAGACATGGAGAACGGAAAAGTCCTGGCCGTCAACTCGATGGCTCGCATTGAGCATGTGGAGATCGATTCGGCGGACCTCAATCAAGGCTTTGAGAAGTTCGCGCAGCATCTCCAGCAAAATGGCTTGCCTTGGCCGCAACTCCTCGCCTCGGCTTTCACCGCCGAAAAAACCCGCATCATGATGACTTGCGATTCTGAGACACTCGACGCGTTGCTGCGCACACTGGAACGGAGCAAAGACCTGCGCAAACAGCGCGAGACGCTGAGTTCGGTGAGCCTCACTTGCTTCGGCGGCATTTCCTCGGACCTGCCATACAAGGCGGTTCAGATTCTGCAACGTCACGGAATCATCGCCGACAAGTATGTTTTGTCATCGCATTCGGTAAGCTTCTTTGTTCCGGTGGAGAGCCGTGAGGCCGCGGTCATGGCTTTGCATTCGCTGATCTAGTTGAAATTTGGCAAGCGACGACGTCGCCCGTCGGCCCTTGGCCGACATTCATTCAGACCGGCTTCGCTATCGCCTGCTTGAGAACGAAGCGGACGCGGGTTTGTGAGTGCGTGCCCTATTTCGAATGTCACCAGCGTCCGCCGATCACGACGCCTTCGGATGCGATCTTGCGATCGCCCGTCAGACGCTCGCCGACCACATCGACATAGTCGAACGTCCCCCGCCTGACCGAGATCAGCGTGGCGTCGCCGACGCTACCCGGCTTGAGGCTGCCGAGCTCCGGCCGCCGCAGCGCCATCGCGGCATTGACGATGGACGCCGCGGTCACGTCCGGCAACGACATCCCCATGCAGAGGAATTTCGACATCGTCGTCACGTCGATGCAGAGCTGATGGATGTCGGAGAAGATGGTGTCGGGGTAGAAGCATCGCGCGCGCCGTCTTGCCGCGGCGATGGAGCGCAAGGAGCTCAATGTTCCCGGACGAAGAACTCACGCCGTACAGGAACATGGCTCGTGTATAGTCGGGAGTATTTCCACGCCGCTTCGGGCAAAACGCCCGATGACATTGCGAGACCGCCTGCACGCGCGAATGCTAGGGGTCTGTTACGAGGGAATGCATGCGCGGCGGCAGGCAGCCAAGCGCCGGCGCCTCCTCGACGGTCGTACCACGCCTGCCACAACCCGGTTGCGCGGATGACTCGCCATCATGACTGCCGACCGCGGAGCCGCGCGATGCGCAAGAGTTGGTACAGGCCGACAATCGGAGTTGCGATCATCAGCCTCGGTCTGCTAGCTGCGGCCGACCTGTTTGCCGAAGGCCGCAAATACGATCCCGGTGCCAGCGATACCGAGATCAGGATAGGACAGACGATGCCCTATAGCGGCCCGGTGTCGGTGTTCTCCGTCATCGGCAAGGTGCAGGCCGCCTACTTCCGGATGATCAACGAGCGGGGCGGCATCAACGGCCGCCGGGTCAACCTGATCTCCTACGACGATGCCGCGACGCCGGCGAAGACGGTCGAGCAGGTCCGCAAGCTCGTCGAAAGTGACGAAGTCCTGTTCATGTTCCAGTCGGTGGGCAACGCCCCCAACATCGCGATCCAGAAATATCTCAACGACCGCCACGTTCCCCAGCTCTTCGCGGGCGGGCGGTCGATGCGGTTCGAGGATCCCGTCAACTTTCCTTGGACCATGGGATTCGCGCCGAACCTGCGGACCGAGATCCGCGTCTATGCGCGCTTCATTCTCGACAATTACCCGAACGCCAGGATCGGCCTGCTCTACCAGAATGACGAGAGCGGAAAGGAATATCTCGCGGGGCTAAAGGACGCGCTTGGCGCGCGGGCGCCGGCCATGCTCGCGTCCGAAGCCCCCTATGACATGACGGACCCGACCATCGACTCGCAGGTGGTCCGGCTCAAGGCCGCGGCGGTCGACGTGCTGATCGACATGGCCGCGCCGAAATTCGCCGCGCAGGCCATCCGCAAGGCCGCTGAGCTCGGTTGGAAGCCGCTGCATTTGCTAGGTGTCGGCTCGTCCTCGATCGACGCGGTGCTGGTGCCGGCGGGAATCGAGCACGCCCGCGGGCTGATTTCGGCGAGTTCGTTCAAGGAAGCCAGCGACCCGACCTGGGCCGACGATGCCGGCATGAAACGATGGAGCGCCTTCATGGCCTCCTATTACCCGGAAGGCGACCGGAACAGCCTCTTCACGACCTACGGCTACAGCGCCGCCGAGCTGCTGGTGCGCGTGCTGCAACAATGCGGCGACGATCTCTCGCGCGACAACATCATGCGCCAGGCCACCGGCCTGAAGGATGTTAGATTGGATCTGCTGCTGCCCGGCCTCGCCATCAACACCAGCCGCGCGGACTATCGCGTGGTGAAGCAGTTCCGGATGATGCGCTTCACCGGTGAGCGATGGGAGCCCTTCGGGCCGGTCGTCGCCGACTAGAGCCCCGGCCCCGATTGAATCGGAACGGTTCAAACGCGTTCTCTTCACGCGAACCGGTACCCACTTCGGCGCTCAGGGTCGGATCATCGGATTGATCGACCGGCCTTCCCCACCCGCGATCCCCGAGGACATCCGAACACCCTATCAATGCCCGAGGCGCGCCTCCGTGCCGGCCAGCAGCCGCCGGATGTTGGCACGATGGCGCACGATCACGTAGATGCCGCCTGCGATCACCAGCAAGCGATAGGGCAACGGTTGCTCCAGGCCGCAGACGAGGACGATCGCGGTCAATGCCGCCAGCATCGAGCCGAGGGAGACAATCCGAGAGACAGCCACCACAGCGCCGAAGGCCGCCGCAGCGCCGAGGCCTACCGGCCAGGACATCGCCAGCAACACGCCGAGCCCGGTCGCAGCGGATTTGCCGCCGGTGAAATTCAGCCAGATCGAACGGCCGTGCCCCAACAACGCGGCAAGTCCGGCCAGGCCGACAGCCCACGACACGCACGTTTGCAGATCAAGCGCTGCCGGCGGCGTGACGGACGGCAAGGTGTACAACCAGGGATAAAACCAGCGGGCGAACAGGATGGCCGCCATGCCTTTCAGCACGTCGACGAGGAGCACCGCCAATGCGGGCCACTTCCCCAGGGTTCGCAACACGTTCGTTGCCCCGGTGGATTTGGAGCCATGCTGGCGGATATCGATGCCCCTCAGCAGCTTTCCCGCCAGATATCCCGTCGGCGTCGAACCGAGCAGATAGGCGATCGCCAACCCAGCCACGCTCGCGATCCAGAAGACCATCTCAGTCACCTCGATGCCCTTGGCGGCGCGTCCATCAATCCTAACGCGGATGCCACCAGCGTCCGCCGATCACGACGCCTTCGGATGCGATCTTGCGATCGCCCGTCAGATGCTCGCCGACCACATCGACATAATCGAACGCCCCTTCCCTGACCGAGATCAGCGTGGCATCGCCGACGCTGCCCGGCTTGAGGCTGCCGAGCTCCGGCCGCCGCAACGCCATCGCGGCATTGACGGTGGACGCCGCGATCACGTCCGGCAGCGGCATCCCCATGCAGAGGAATTTCGACATCGTCGTCACCTGGTCGAATGCCGGGCCGTCGATGCAGAGCTGATGGATGTCGGAGGAAATGGTGTCGGGGTAGAAGCCGTTGGCGAGCATCGCGCGCGCCGTCTTGAAGGCGAACGAGCCCTTGCCATGGCCGATATCGAACAGCACGCCGCGCTCGCGCGCCTCCAGCACGACCTTCTTCACCGTGCCCTGCGCGGTCGCGGGCGTGTTGGGGAACGGACGGAACGCATGGGTCAGCACGTCGCCCGGACGCAGGCGCGCAAGCACCTCCTCGTAGCTCGGCGGCGGATGGTCGATATGCGCCATCAGGGGCATGCCGACCTGCTCGGCAACCTCGAGCGCGATCTCGAGCGGCACCAGCCCCGAGGTGCCCGAGGCCGACGATCAGGTCGCGGTTCTCGTCGGCGACCCGCGCCGCGTCGATCGGATTCATCAGCCGCAGTTCCTCGCTCTCGCCGACCATCACGCGATCCGAGAAGCCGAAGATGCCGGCGTGCGAAACGTGCAGATAGGCGAGGATGCGGACCTGGCTCGGCTCGATCACATGCTTGCGGAAGCCGGCAAAGTTGCCCGGGCCGGCGCTGCCGGTGTCGACCGAGGTGGTGACGCCGGAGTTGCGGCAAAATTCCTCGGCGTCGATGCCGAGCGAGGTGCCGCCCCAATAGACATGCGTGTGCAGGTCGATGATCCCCGGTGAGACGATCAGCCCCGAGACGTCGCGGACCTCGGTGGCGGGATCGGCTTTCAACTCGCGGCCGAGCGCAGCAACCTTGCCTGAGGCAAAGCCGACATCGGTCACGGCATCGAGTTTTTGCGACGGGTCGATCACCCGTCCGCCGCGCAGGATCAGATCGAAAGGCATCGTGTTCTCCGGATTCGGTCCGGCACGATGGTCGACTTCGCCGGCGCCTGCAAGCCGCTCAACCGACACGGGCCTGTTGGGAAACCGGCGCGGTCGCTGTCGCGCGATCCGCGCCCTTGTCGGCAACCATGTCCGCTGCCTTGTCCGCTCCCTTGTCCGCTCCTTTGGCCGACGCGACGATGGCCGCAATGGCCGGATGATGCGCCGCCTCCGAGGCAGCAATGGTCTCGCGGGCCCAGCGGTACGAGGATTCGAAAATTTCCTGATGGCGGTCGAAATCGGTGACGTCGATGCCGTCGGGCGTCGGCGGACGCATCACCATGTCGAGCGGCGTGGTCGGCAGCGTATCGTAGCGCTGATGCGCAACGAGGCTTCGCCACAGCACGTTGACGGCGCTCGGTGCGGCCGGAAGCAATTTCTTGCGGAACGGCGTCAGCAGCGATGCAAACAGCTCAAACCGCCCCGGCAGCGCGGCATAGTCGACGTCGAACATCTCGGTTGCCGGGTCGCCGAAATGGACCACCAGATTCGGTCCACTCTTCATCTGGTGCATCTGCGCCAGCGGAACGTTGTCGACGAGGCATCCGTCGACCAGCATCGAGCCGTCCCTTGTGTAGAACGGCGGCAGCAGACCAGGGATGGCGCTCGACGCCCGCACCGCCTGCCAAAGCAGACCGGTGCGGATCAGTTCGAGGCTGTGCGTCGACAGATTGGTCGCGATCGCCGCGAACGGCCGCCAGCAGTCCTCGATCCGGCAATTGTGGCCGTACTGATCGGCGAGCGCGGCATCGAACGCCTTGTGGTCCAGCAAGGCATAGCGCGGCCAGGTCGGGCGGCGGAAGCTGCGGCTGGAGACGAAAATCTCATGCGTGCCGCGCTCGAGATGCTCGGCATCGTAGTTCTTGGCAAAGCCCGCCGCCATCGCCGAGCCGACGCTGGTGCCGACAAAGATGTCGAACGTCGCCCCGCGCTCGCGAAACGCCTTGTAGACGCCGACATGCGCGGTGCCGAGACTGCCGCCGCCGCCGGCGACAAATCCGACGGCGCGACCGCACAGGAAGCGAACCAGGCTGTCGATGTCGAGCTGGTCCTCGAGCGCGACATGATGGTGCATGAAGCAGGGCAGCCGCGCCAGCCACGCCGCGGTGCCGCTGACCTCGTGGCGCCTGATGTCATGAACCCGGACGAGGCGCCGCGTCGACGCCGGATGCACTCCGCAGGCGAAGCGTTCGATCTCCGTCAGATCGGGCGTCGGCGCATGGCCGCGGCAGGCGAACACGACAAGATCGGCCTGGCGGATGGTTTTCCGCGCCCACTCCGATGCGTCAGGACCACCGAAATAGGCCACCAGCGGCGCGTCGTACTCGATCCTGTTGAGCCAGTCGGCGACCTCGGATGCGTCGAGCGCGCGGCCGGGAAACATCGCCTGGACCCGCGCGAGGTCGACGATCTCGGCACCCGCAGCGGCAAGGCCTTCGCGCAACCTGTGCTCAAAGGCGGCAGGCACCGGTTCGCGTCCGCCCGAGATCAGCGCAACGGTGCGCGCCTTCGGTGACGCCCGGACCGGCAACAGGCGCGCGGTCTCGGTGGCAAACCGCCGCGCGAGCGCAGCCAGCAGCGCCTCGACGATCTCGGGCGTTTCCCGCGCCAGCGTCGTATAGGCGGCGCGCGTCAACACCAGCACGCTGGTGTCGCGGATCGCAATCACGTTGGCCGTGCGCGGGATATTGGCAAAGAAGCCGATCTCGCCGACCAGTTCGCCGGCGCGAAGCTCCGCGATCGGTTCGGGATGACTGGTCCGGTACACCGCGAGCGCGCCGTGCAGCACCAGAAACAGCGCGTCGGAGGCGCCGCCCTGCTCGACCAGCAGCTCGCCGCGCACGAGGTCGCGCCGGGTCATTGCGCCAAAGGCAATCAGCCGCTGCTCCGCGCTGAGGGTTCTGAACAGCGCGAAGTCCTCGGACACGTTTCCCCACGCAAACGTCGCGCTCGGCGGCACACGGTTCGAATGCATGATCCGATGTTAGCGCCGGGCCGTCGTCCCGGCGAGCGATATCAGGGCCCAATCGGCCGCACCCTGGCTACAAATCATTGGGAGCACTGCAGCAGGATTTGCAGCATCCGCGATCTGCTTCACCCGACCAGTTCCGGCCACGGCACGATGGTCGACTTCACCGTCTTCATCGCCATTGCGTCGGCGACCGCGCGGGCGACGCCGTCCTCGGTGAACGGATAGATCGTCTGCATGTCGAGCCAGGGATATTTGTTCCGCGTGCGGTAGAGCATGTCGACGCCGAGCGGCAGGTCGTTGCCGGTAAAGCCCCAGGAGCCGAGCACGTTGAGATCCTTGGTGCAGATGCGGTGCCACGAGGTGTCGATCGAGCCGGCATCGGTGAACTGCCCCATCTCGACATAGGTGCCGCCGTCGCGCAGCATCTCGATGCCCTCGGGGCCGGCGGTCGGATGGCCCGAGCAGTCCATGACGAGGTCGGCGCCGAAACCGCCGACGATGTCGCGCACCGCCTTGATGCGCTGCTCCGGCGTCTTGAGCTGCTCGATATCGACGGTCGCCTCGGCGCCGAACTTGCGCGCCAGCGCAAGGCGCGGCGTCTCCGGCGCGCCGACGCAGATCACGCGCCCTGCGCCCATTTCCTGCGCGGCGGCGACCGCGAGGATGCCGATCGGCCCCGAGCCCTGGATCACCACCCTGTCGCCCCAGCTGAAGCCGCCGGCGCGCGTGGCGCGGTTGAAGGCGCGGATGCAGGAGGTCAGAGGCTCGGAGAGCGCGCCGAGCCGCAGCGACATGTCGTCAGGCAATTTGTAGATCTTGGTGCCGGGCAGCATGTCGAGATCGACATAGACATATTCAGCCCAGCCGCCCCACATGTGCGGCGCCTTGTCGAAGCCGAGATAGCGGCCGTAATAGACCGGCGTCAGGCACTTGTTGGCGTTCTCGGGATAATGGATGCAGTAGTAGCAACGGCCGCAGGGCATCAAGGGCGGGATCATCACCTTCGATCCCACCTGCAGCGGCCTGTTCATGAAATCCTCGGTGAACTCCGCGCCGCATTCCACGATCACGCCGCCGAGCTCATGGCCGAGCGTGAACGGCCACGGCAACGGCTTCGGCCAATGTCCCTTCAGGATGTGCAGATCGGTTCCGCAAACGCCACAGGCGCCCACCTTGATCAAGGCCGCCTTTTTGCCGATTTCCGGCCATGGCACTGTCCGGATTACCGGCTTGGCTCCAGGTCCATCATGCGTGCAGACGCGGATCTGCTCCATCGGTTCGCTCTCCCTGTCCTTGTCGTTGGGCCGGGTTCGGCCGAGCCGACTTTAGGTCAGGACGATTGGGATGTCATGAAGGCCTGTCATGAAGGTCTTCATGACAGACCTTGGCGGAACGAGGCGCTTTTCGTCCTGGCGGAGTATTGTCCGCAAGGAGGCATCGATTGTGAAAGCAGCCGAGGGCGAATTGGCTGGTAGCATTGCGGGGAACGACACCATGAATCCTGGTATCGAAGGTATCGTCGGCATGTACGTCAAGTTGGGCGAACTGGACACGCTGCAACGGATGAAGGAGCATCGACAGGGTTTGCTCGACCAATGCGTCGATACCGCGAATTTCAGCTTCGATGTGACGAGATCGATCTACAGGAGCGACCTCGAGGTGATCGAGGCCGGCATCGAGAGTCTGTATGGCGAGATCACCGGTCATGTCGACGTGGTCAATGAGAAAAGGATTGCCGGCTGGGCCCTGTACAATCAGCACCCCGACAAGAGGGTTGCGATCGATATCTATTTCAACGGCAACCTCGTTGGCGAAGTCGTCGCCGATGAGTTCCGCAACGACCTTCTCAAACTCAACAAGGGCGATGGACACCATGCCTTCGTCTTCGTGCCGCCAAGCGGCTCCTATCAGCCGCCGCTGCAGATTGAGGTTCGCGCGGCGAAGCGAAAGGTGCTGAAAGCCGTGACTGTTGAACCACCAGCGGCGGCAGTCGAACCGGAAGCGGCTGTCGAACCGGAAATGGACGCCGAGGCCAAATAACCTCACCGCGTCGCTTTGATCCGCCGGGCGCCGCCGCCTGGCTGAAGCCGCCGCAGACGCCGATATGGGCTGCGACATGACGGACGTGGGCGGCCGATTGACAGCGACCATCGCTTCACCGCAACCTGCGATGCAACCTCAGGTGACGGAATGAAGCCGCAGCCCGGCTCGGAGCGAATCTTCGTGGACGCCAGCACCGATCCGCTGGACGGGCGCGTGCGATGGGCGCCGGCGAAGTCGCTGTGGCTTGGCAGCATGACCGCGGTCGCGATCGTCCTTGGGCCGCTGCTGTTCACGTGGAGCGCGTTCGCATTATTCATCGTCACCAGCGCGATCACGCTGTGCTTCGGGCATTCGGTCGGCATGCACCGCCGCCTGATCCATGCGAGCTTCGACTGCCCGCTTTGGCTCGAACGGCTCTGCGTCTATCTCGGCACGCTGGTCGGGATGGCCGGCCCCTACGGCATGGTGCGGCTGCACGATTTCCGCGACTGGGCGCAGCGCCAGACGGCATGCCACGACTACTCCTGCCACCGCGCCGGCTTCTGGCGCGATGCGTGGTGGCAACTGCACTGCACGCTGGTGCTGAAACACCCGCCCGAATTCCGGCTCGAGCGGCGGCTCGCCGATGACCGCTTCTATGCCTTCGTCGAGCGAACCTGGATGTGGCAGCAATTGCCCTGGGCGATCCTGTTCCTCCCGATCGGCTCGTGGAGCTGGCTGGTCTAGGGCACCTGCGTCCGCGTCGCCGTCTGCGTCACCGGTCACTGGCTGATCGGTCATTACTCGCATCGCAAGGGCGGGCAGACCTGGATCATCGAAGGCGTCGCGGCCCAGGGCTACAATGTCGGCATCGCGGGCCTGATCAGCATGGGCGAGAGCTGGCACAACAATCACCACGCCTATCCCGGCTCCGCGAGCCTCGGGCTGCTGCCGGGTCAGATCGACCTCGGCTGGTGGTTGATCAAGGCATTCGAAGCCGCAGGGCTCGCGCGCAACATCAAGACGCCGGACAATCTTGCGCCGCGCCCGGGCTCGCGTCGCGTCGACGAACCGGGCAACGCCGACGCGGTCGCGCCGCGACATCGCGGCAGCGCATTGTTCCAGTAATCCGCAGCCGCGCATCTTCCGTTGCGGATCGAACGCCACGCAGCTATATACGCCGCGTCGGAAAAGGCAGACTTGGTTTGGTAAGCCCAAGTCCTTTCGAAAACGAAAGCTCTGGTCTCCTGCCTCGTGCATGAGATCCCCACGACGAACACCGGACGCCATCCAGGCGCCCAATGTTCGTCCGTGTGGTTCTCAACCCGACGAACCGCTCCGGTCGAACACCGACAAAGGAGCAGTTCATGCGCACCAGCCGCCCCCTTCCCCATGATGTCGTGATTGCCGGTGCCGGCCCGGTCGGCCTGCTGCTTGCCTGCGAGCTGCGGCGCGCAAACCTCTCGGTCCTGGTGCTGGAGCAGGCCGCGGAGCCATGCTCGCCATTGAAGCGGCTGCCCTTCGGCATGCGCGGCCTTTCGGCGCCCAGCATCGAGGCGTTCTATCGTCGCGGGATGCTGGATGACATCGCGGCACGGCAGCACGCAAGAGATGGCTCGGGCAGCAGCGCATCGAATGGCGCGCATTGGACGCAACCGCGCCGCCCGGCCGGCCATTTTGCCGGCATCCAGTTCTTTCACGACGATATCGACACGTCGAACTGGCCGTTTCGCCTGCCGAGCCCGGCCGGCACCAGCATGGCGGTCGACATGGAGGCGCTCGAAACCGCCCTCGCCGCGCGCGCAACCGCGATGGGGGTCGAGATCAGGCGCGGCCTCGGCGTCGAGGCGCTGGATCAGTCGGACGACGACGTCACCGTTCGCGCCGGGGGCGCGACTTTCCACGGACGCTGGCTGGTCGGCTGTGACGGCGGCCGCAGCATGGTGCGCAAGGCCGGCGGCTTTGAATTCGTCGGCACCGATCCCGAGTTCACCGGCTATTCGGTCGAGGTCGAGATATCAGATCCGGACCAGCTCCGCACGGGCCGTCACTACACGCCGACGGGCATGTATACTTACGCGCGGCCCGGCACAATCGCGATGGTGGAGTTCGACGGCGGCGCCTTCCACCGAACCCGGCCGATCACGCGCGAGCATGTGCAGGCGGTGCTGCGCCGCGTCTCCGGCACGGACATCACGTTGACGGCGCTCCGGCTTGCCACCACATGGACGGATCGCGCGTGTCAGGCGACGGATTACCGCAAGGGGCGCGTGCTGCTCGCCGGCGATGCCGCGCACATTCATTCTCCGCTCGGCGGCCAGGGGCTCAATCTCGGGCTTGGCGACGCGATGAACCTCGGCTGGAAGCTCGCGGCCACGATCCGCGGCGACGCACCGGCGGATCTGCTCGACAGCTACTCGCGTGAGCGGCATCCGGTGGGCGCGCAGGTGCTGGACTGGTCGCGCGCCCAGGTTGCGCTGATGCGGCCAAGCCGAAGTTCGCGCGCGCTCGAAGCCATCATCCACGACCTGATCGCGACGTCAGACGGCGCGACCTACTTTGCCGAGCGCGTGTGGGGCGTTTCGCTGCGCTACGATCTTGGCGGCAACCATCCCCTGGTGGGCCGCAGCGCGCCCGACTTCGAGTTCGCCTGTGGCACGAAACTCGGCGAACTGCTCAGGAACGGGCGCGGCGTGCTGCTGGACTTCGATCCGCGCTCTCCGCTGCAAGCGCTTGCCGATCGCTGGCGTGGCCGGATCTGCTATGTCGCAAGCGATGCGCGGGATCGGCTGGGCTTGAGTGCCGTACTCGTGCGCCCCGACGGCTTCGTCGCATGGGCCGCTGACACCGCCCCTCACCTCGATGAAGCCGCTCAGGTCATGTCGCGGTGGTTCGGCGAACCTGATGCGCAGCCCTGACCCCTTGGGGGCCACGCGGGGCTCCACTCGCATTTCTCTTGCACCGTGTGCGGGTTCCCCGCCTCAACCGTAACGCCCCGTTAACCCTATCAGCCGTAGGGTCGTCGGGGCTCCGAATGGACGGTGGCCGGGTTTGTCGTGATGTCGTTTGCACAGAAGAAAACTACCGTCGTCCCCGTAGCCGAGGAGCGGCGGCGCTTCCAGCGCGTCAAGGTGCACCTGCTCGGCCGCTACATGCTGCCCGACCGGCGCGAGTTTCCCTGCCAGATTATCAACATGTCGCCGGGCGGCCTCGCCTTGCTGGCGCCGGGCATCGGCAATGTCGGCGACCGCGTGATCGCCTATCTCGACCATATCGGCCGGGTCGAAGGACGCATCACCCGCATCATCGACAACGGCTTTGCGATGACGATCGGCGCCACCGCGCGCAAGCGCGACAAGCTCGCCGCGCAGCTGACCTGGCTCGCCAACCGCGACATCCTCAATCTGCCCGAGGATCGCCGCCACGACCGTATCGTGCCGCGCAACCCGATCGCCCTGCTGACCCAGGAAGACGGGACGCGGATGACCTGCCGCATCATCGATCTTTCCTTGTCTGGTGCTGCGATTGCCGCCGAGAACCGCCCGCCGCTGAAATCGCTCGTGATGCTCGGGCGGGTGCAGTCCCGTGTGGTGCGAAATCTCGAGGAAGGCTTCGCGCTCGAGTTCGTTCACGAGCAATCGGCGGAAACCCTCGAAGAGAGCGTTACCGCGAGGTAAAGCGAAAAAGCGCTCAAGACCCCTGTTTTTGGCCCGCGAAGGCGGCCACCGGTGCACCGGTGGCCGCCTTCGGCGCGTTTGGCCCGGTGAAAATCGGCGGTTAACGGCCGCAACGTTTGACACAACAAACCTCGCTGGCGCAGCGCTCGCCGCGTTAATGCATAAAATTTGAATCAATTGCAGTTGTTTCAAATTTTACGCGAATTCGATTCAAGTACAGTTCGAATTCGCCGCAGCTTTTACCAGTATTCGCGTCAAATCTACTTTGCGTACTTAGCGGCGGCGCAAAAGCTTTGTGCGAAACGTGGTCCCAACAAGAAGAACGGGGGCCACGATGTTTGGGTTCAGGGGACAGGGGAAAGGTTTGGCGGTTGCCGCCATTCTGTTTGCGACGTGCGTGTCGGCCAAGGCCGGCGACGTGGTCTACGCCAGCCTGGGTGACGTTGCGCGTTCGCCGATCGGCTGGGTCGAATTCTGCGCCGACAATCCGGGCGAATGCCGCGGCGGCGCGACGCAACCACGCGACATCGTGTTGTCGCAGACCGCTTGGCGGGACCTCGTACGGGTCAACAAGTGGGTCAACGAATCCATCAAGCCGATGACCGACATGGATCATTGGGGCGTGATCGAGAAATGGTCGTTGCCATCAGACGGTTACGGCGACTGCGAGGACTACGTGCTCCTGAAGCGCAAGATGCTGATGGACGCCGGCTGGCCCCGCGAGGCGCTGCTGATCACGGTGGTCCGCGACAAGAAGGGCGAAGGCCACGCGGTGCTGACGGTGAAGACCGACAAGGGCGAGTTCGTGCTCGATAACCAGAACGAGAGCATCGTCGCCTGGACCGACACTGGCTACCGCTTCGTCAAGCGGCAGTCGCAGGGCGATCCCAATGTGTGGGTCTCACTCGGTGACAACCGCCCCGCAGTTGCAACGGCAAGCTCGCGCTGAGCAGACCTGAGGATTTTCGAGTTCGCGACCCGGTCACATCCCCACCCCTCCCCGTCCCAGACCGGTTCGCGCGCGGCCACCCTTCCCCCAAAGGGTGGCCGCACCTTTTTGAGCGGCGTCGATCGACGCCTAGAAGAACCGCTCGAGAAACGCCGCGGCCTCGTCCGAGATGCCGACGATCTTGTTGGTGGCCTGGCGATAGAATTTGAAATTCAGTTCGGTCTCGGGCCGGCCGTCGTCCCAATCCTTGAAGCGCTTGAGCTGGTCGCGCCCGAGCGGCCGCGCCGCGGATGCGGTGCGTCTGACCGTGATGCTGACGCGCGGCGTTTGCCTGATGATGCCGACCTTGCGCGGTGTCGCTTCGGCCGACGCAACGATCGCGCGGGCGATCAGGCCGTTGCCGCCCTCGTTCTCGCTCGCGAACACGAACACGACGTCGTCGGCCGCGATGTGCTTGCCGCCATACATGGTCTTCTGCGCGGTGAAGGTGAACACCTTCGCCCGTGGATTTCGGATCTCGGTCTTGATCGCAAACGCCATCGCATTCCTTCGCCGGCTCGCTCTGCCATCCGCGTCGACGGCTTGACATCCTAGCATCGGCGATATTGAATTGAATTCAATTCGGCGGATGAGCCGACGATGGACGCGACGAGCGTGGGGGCACGGGAACGGCTACTTTCGGCAGCGCAGGCCGAGCTGATCGAGGGCCATGGGCACCTCGAGATGCAGGCCGTCGCAAGACGGGCGCAGGTCTCGGTCGGGCTCGCCTACCACCACTTCGGATCGAAGGCCGGCCTGATCGCCGCTGTGGTCGAAGGCTTCTATGAACAACTTGATGCGGCGGCATTCGGCGGTGCCAAGCTGTCCGCCACGGACTGGGCGGACCGGGAGAAGGAGCGGATCGGCGCCTATGTCGCCTTCCACTATGACCACCCGTTTGCGCCCCTCGTGATCGGACCGCTCAGCCGAGCGCCCGAGGTGCTCGATGTCGAGACCGCCTTCACCGGCCGGCAGCTTTCGGCCGGTGCCCGCATGATCGAAGCGGCCCAGCGCGACGGGATCGTGTCCGGCGGCATCGACCCTCACCTCACCATCGCGCTGATGATCGGCGGCATCCGCCAGGCGCTGATCGGCGCGCTCATGAGCGAAAGACGGCCTGATCCGGCAAGGCTGACCGGCGACATCTGGGCCTTCATGGCCGCCGCGCTGGGCTTGCCTGCCAAACCCCTGTCCGCGCGGCCAAGAACCATGCGGCGCAGCCGCAGCTAAGCTTCACCTAAAACCCGAACATCGATGGTCATCTTGTTCAATCCGCACGATTTTCACGCTCCGCAATCGACCTACAGCAAGCCGGATCTGCTGCGCTCGAGCGAAGGCGGCTATTTCGGCCCCGGCAATGCGCAGCTGCCGGCACCGCCGATGCTGATGATGGACCGCATCACCCAGATCAGCCTGGACGGCGGCGCATTCGGCAAGGGCCATGTCGCCGGCGAACTCGAGATTGCGCCGGACCACTGGTTCTTCGCCTGTCACTTTGCCGCCGACCCCGTGATGCCCGGATGCCTTGGCCTCGACGCCATGTGGCAGATCATCGGCTTCTGGCTCGGCTGGTCGGGCTCGCCCGGCAAGGGCCGCGCGCTCGGGGTCGGCGAGGTCAAGTTCAGGGGGCACATCACGCCGGATGTCAGGCTTGTCCGCTATGAGGTCGACATACGCTAGGCCAGGCGCGGCCGGCTGGTGCTGGGCATCGCCGACGGCCGGGTGCTCGCCGACGGCGCTTGCGTCTATCTGGCAAAGAACATGAGGGTCGGCCTGATCGCGCCCAAAGGCTGAATTCGGGAGCTTGAATTCGCGTCGACCAGAGGCCGATCGGCGCGCCTCGAGCAGGCCGAGCAGCGCGGCCGAAGATTAACATGTGATACAAATTTCGCTGCTGCCGCAGGGGTCTACACACCCCCCGGTTTTGCCCGCGCCGAGGTTTGTGCTATTTCGAACCTTTCAATTGACGTCCGGTTGTTGGTCGCATGGTCGAACTTGCCCCCCGGAATTCACAAGCCAGCAGCCTGATTGGCGTGCAGCCGATCGCGATCGGCGCCGTGGTGCTGGTGCTCGTGTTGTTCGGGATCGGCTCGATCGCGCTGTGGCGCGCCTTCACCGGCAACGTGCCGGAGACCGACCGGATGGTCGCCGCGCGTCAGTTGCAGGCGCGGACCGCGCAGGTCTCCGAGGCCCTGGTGGAAAAGACCAAGGGGATGGAGGTGACCCAGCAGGAATCCATCGACCAGCTGCAGGAGGTGCAGGACCAG
Source organism: Bradyrhizobium sp. Pha-3 (assembly GCF_042258325.1). Classification (NCBI taxonomy): domain Bacteria; kingdom Pseudomonadati; phylum Pseudomonadota; class Alphaproteobacteria; order Hyphomicrobiales; family Nitrobacteraceae; genus Bradyrhizobium; species Bradyrhizobium sp. Pha-3. The sequence continues at coordinate 5,707,286 of NZ_CP170151.1, forward strand.
CTGCAGACCATGCGCAAGCAGTTCGCCTTGCAGGCGGCCGATGCGAAGAGGCTCTCCGACCAGGTCGCCGCGCTGACTGAACAGGTCGAGGGCTTGCGCCAGTCGCTGGCGAGCGCACAGGCCAACGAACCGGCCGCCGAGCCCGCGCCGCGCAAGCGCTCAAAGGCTACCCGTAGCGCCAACCGGAAGCGCCACAGGTCGCGCGGTTGACGCCTCCGAAAGGCCGACGCCCGGCGAGGTGGCCAGCCACAAAAATGCGCCAAATCCCGAGCAAGATCATCATCTAACGGGGAACGTTCGGGCTCGCGGACCGCCGGCAGCGGCCGATCATGAGTGCCCGTTACCGTGAATTAATCCGGACTTTGTGAACTGGTTCACATATCGGCCTTCGAATCCGAGTCATCTTCGAATGACCGGATGGCGTGAGCCGATTTCAATATCCGGGGCTGGCAAGGTCGTTGACGGTATACTACGTCGACGGCCTTGTTTTTTGGGCCCTTGAATCCCGCTCGGGACCGCTCACCAGGAAAGCTCCGGCTCGAGATCCCGAAGGCGGCCCTCGCCGCGCGAACATGCAGACCGGCTGAAGAAACACGGCGTGCTCGGCTAACGACTCCGGATGCGCAGCATCACCGCGGCCAAAGCCGCGGCGAACGGCATTGCCGCCTATTTGGCGCGATCGCGCAAGGCGCGACCACCTCGCAGTCGCAGCCGCGCAAGCTTCGGCTCAAGCTCGCGGAGCATGTAGATCAGTGCAACGGCAAGGCTCGCAACAACCACCATGAACAGCAATGTCAGGTCAGGAATGGTCAGCATCTCTGATGTCCTCTGGGCCCGGCTTCAATCGCAGCCGGGCCATTTGTTTTCGCGACGCGGTCACGCACGGACTGCTGCAAGGCGGTGCAGCTGCATACCAGTGCGCGACAGCCAACGCGGCGGCCGGGCGTCGAAACGCCGGCCGAGCCGATCATTGCAAGACCATCAGCATGGCGACCGAATGGAGCGGCCATGCGTGAGCGAATGGCTCAATTGCAAACCTGCACCGGCCGAACGCGCCAGCCATACGGCGTCATCACGCCGCGGCGCACGACGTAACAGCCGCCGTAACCGTAGCCGTAGCCGTCGTCATAGCCGTAGCCGGCGTAGTATGGATTGCCGTAGTAACCGTCATAGTAATCGTAGGCGCCGTAGCCCAGCCCGAAGCCGACCGCTGCCGCCGCGAGCGGATAGCCCCAGCCGCCCCAGCCTCGCCGATAGTAGCCGCCGTTCCAGCCGCCACCACGCCAGCCTCCGCCTTGCCAGCCGCGGCCGGCCCAACCGCCGCCGATCGCAGCCGACCGGAAGCCACCGCCACCGCCCATGGCCCGGAATGCAGCGCCGCCGCCGTGGAAGCCGCCAAAACCGCCGCCGCCGCGGAAGCCGCCACCACCATGAAAGCCGCCGCCACCGAAGCCACCGCGTGCCAACGCAGCATCGACGGTGAACAGACCGACCGAGGCCGTCGCCAGCAAGGCAATCATCGTTTTACGCAACATCACCCGTTACTCCTTCCTTCAAAGGCTTTCTCTTCAAGCCTCCTTCGCCGCGTCCTGCGCATGCTAACCCAATCTAGGACCGCGGCTTCCACCGCGCGCCTATGTCGCGCTCACATCTGCGCGACCCGCGTTCATCGAAGCGCGGCCGTCAGAGGTTAACAGCCGCGGCAGATGCCTCGCGTACGGCGGTCGACTTTTTCGTTCTCGTCGGCGATGGCCTTGTCGACGCTCTCGGTCGTCGTTGCCGAGCCGGTGGTAACGCCTCTGCCGGTGTTGGGGCCGCCGGAGGATTGCGCGGTCCCGGCGCTGTTGGTCCCTGCCGGCGATGACGTGGCTTGCGGCGATGTCGGGCTGGCTGAGGAGGGGCTGCCGGTCCCCGCGCCGCTCCCGGTACCTTGGGCGACGGTAACCGCAGGCGCCAGCACAATCGCGATTGTCGCGAGCGCGGTGGTGACAGATAATTTGCGCATGGCAATTCTCCCTTGCGGACGTCAACGGGTCCGCAAAACGCCGGTTCCCGCAGGCGTTGGAGCAATACAGTTTGGGAGCAATGCAATTTGCGCAAGCTGATCGAGTTTGACGACGACACTTTCGACAAGCTGAAGCAGCTCGGGCGCGACCGGATGGCGACCTTGCAGGAGCTCGCCGACGAAGCTTTCGCCGACCTGCTCAAGAAGCACGGCATTCCGATCGACCTGAAGGATGCGCTGCGCAAGAGCGCACGACTTCAGGAAGCAACAAGACTTCAACAGGCAACGAGACCGCAAGGCGCAGCGAAGCCTCGCCCCACGGCAGCGAACGCCGCGCGCAAGCGCGGCCGCAAGCGCTGAAGCTTCAGCCGATCTTCTTCAGTCCCGTTTTGTATTGCGGGCCCCTGATGGCGTAGGACTTGGCCGGCCGCGACAGCGCCTCGGCCTGCGCCGCGTCAAGTGTACGCACCACACGCGCGGGCGCACCGATGATCAGGGAATTTTCCGGAAACTCCTTGCCCTCGGTGATGACGGAGCCGGCACCGACCACGCTGCCGCGCCGGATCCGCGCGCCGTTCATCACGATCGATCCCATCCCTATCAGCACGCCGTCCTCCAGCGTGCAGCCGTGCACGATCGCATTGTGGCCGATGGTGACGTTGTTGCCGATGCTGAGGGGAAAGCCGGGATCGACGTGCAGGGTGGAATTGTCCTGAACGTTGGAGCCCTCGCCGATCTCGATCCACTCATTGTCGCCGCGCAGCACGGCGCCGAACCAGACGCTCGCGGCGGACTTGAGGCGGACCTTGCCGATCACAACGGCATTGTCGGCGATGAAGTAGCTGCCGTCGGCGGGAAGATCGGGCGCCTGCCCGTCGAGTTCGTAGATCGCCATTGAGGTCTCCCTGGAGCGTTTTCGAGCGAAGTGGACACCGGTTCGCGTGAAGAAAACGCGTCGAAACAAAAATCCAGAGCTTCGGTTTCTGATTCAATCAGAACCGAAGCTCTGATCGAAGGAGACCTTGGCACGACGGCCGACATGGTTTCAAGCAAGCGCGACCGTGATCGGCCGCGGATCATGATGGGATCAGGCCAGCACGCCCGCAGCGCGCAGCGTCATCACGAAGAAGGTGCCCGACATCAGGCTCCAGAAGCCGGAGATGACGGTTGCCATCATCACGAATTCGAAGCGACGGCGCTCGATGCGTGCCCCGCGCAGGGTGTTGCGCATGATGATGAACGGTGCGGCGAAGACGAGGAACGGGACCGCGGCGAAGGTCTTCGGCGCCACGCCCTCCTGCAGCAGGCCGAAACCGGCCGGGCGCTCCGCCATCGCCTGGTAACCGCTGGCCAGTGCGCCCGCGAGCGCGAAACCGATCAGGAGCGAGAACAGGGAATTCAAGGTATCGGGCGACATCGGAACTTCCGCTACGCAACAGGCCACTTGCCCTGCTTCGCAGAATTGACGTCCGGCCGCCACATCATCCTTAAGGAAAGGTTAACCGGACACCTCAGGCGCAGCGTTTGCGCATGGCCATTCGGTTCCCGGATTCCATTGGAATCGTACGGAAATTCCCCGCCACGTGGCATATTCGGCAGATGATTCGGCCCCTCCCGACCTGATCTATGCCCTGCTCATGACGCTTCTCTCGACCGCCCAGCATCTCGCCCGCGACACCCGCCGCAACCCGCGCGCGCACCTCGTTCCGATCACCGCCTCGGCTGTGATCGCGGCCGGCGCGGTCGCGCTCGTCGCCTATCTGCTGTGGCCGACCTACACGACCATTCCGCCGAGCGATCCGTCGCGGCTGCCGGTGAGCGTCGGCGGCACGCTGTTCAACGTGCCGACCATGGCCGTGCGCATGAAGATCCAGCGCCACTCCGGGCCGCAGGAGCGCGTCGATTTGAGCTTCCTCTATCCGTCGCTGGAGGCGCCTGCCGCGCCGAAGCACTACAGCGCCGATACGGTCGAGGACAAGGTGCAGCCGATCGACAGGATCTTCGTGTCGATCGCGGCGCACCACGATTCACTCGCGCCGGACATGCGCCTGCGCACGATCTATCCGCGCTATCTCGACGAGCGCGCAAACACCGACGACGGCCTGACGGCGCGCGCGTTCCGCGACGGCACGCCCTATGGCGGCGAGGAGCTGTTCACGGCGAGCGAGCCGCAGCTGACCGCGCGCTGCACGCGCGATACCTCGACGCCCGGCATGTGCCTGAGTGAGCGGCGCATCGACGGCGCCGACCTGATCTTCCGCTTTCCGCGCAGCTGGCTTGCGCAGTGGCGCGACATCGCCACCGCGATGAACCGTCTCTCCGCGCAGATGCACAGCGCGAGGGGATGACCACCTCCCCGTCACCGCGCGCCCCGGAGCATTCGATGGCGGCGCCGGTCGATCCGTATTGCCTTTGTCGGCTCGCTGGACTAAGAGTTGTATAGGGGAAATACGGTCTCCCCTTGAGGCTTCGGTCCAAGACTGTGCAACGCTCGACTTGTCGAGGGCATGTGCACATGGGCGAAAGCAAGCCTCCAGTTCCTTCCAGCCAATTTGCCTTGCGGTCTGCATTTGCGCGGGCTTCGGAAGACGTCGATCCCTACCTCCGCATGGTCAGACGAACTCGTCGCCGGCCAACCGCAACATTGGTTCGGGTCAACTCAGCTTGGCCGCGACGACCGCACCGATCAATCTCTGATCGCCGTCTGCTACCGGAACGGAACGAAAATCCGGGATGGAGTCCTCATCGCACGACGCGCAAGGAGGATCGCGGGATTCGACCAAGTTCCTCGTCCGGTCGAGCCTCCCGTTCAAGCGGCCGGGCTTTTCGAATGATCGACGCCGGGCAAGGTCGCATTTCACGACATCCGCGCAGTGGAATTTTCGATCCGACGGGAGCCTAGAAATGCCTCACGCCCAACAACGCATGGCCATCGCCGCGGTTACGCTGCTTCTCCTGGGAGTGATTGACATGCCGAGTCACGCAATTGGATTTGAGAATACCCAGATCGGCGTTGCGCCGGAGGGCTGGACCGCCACCGTCACAGGGTCTGGCGATGCAAGATGGACGGTCGAAACCGATGCGACGGCGCCGTCGAAGTCGAAGGTGCTCAAACAATCCGGCCGAGCGACCTACCCGCTGCTATTGAAGGACGACACCAACATCAAGGACGGCTTTGTCGAGGTCAAGTTCAAGGCTGTCGCGGGCTCGCAGGACCGCGCCGCCGGCATTGTTTGGCGAGCGAAGGACGCAAACAACTACTACGTGACCCGCGCCAATGCACTCGAGGACAATGTCGTTTTGTACAAGACAGTGAACGGCGTCCGAAGCCCGCTCGACATCGTCGGCCGAAAGGGGGGCTACGGAATTAACACCAAGGTGCCGTCCAACGACTGGCACACGCTGCGTGTCGACTTCAAAGCCTCGCACTTCATTGTAACTTTCAACGGCAAACAATTGTTCGAGGTGGAGGATTCCACATTTGGCGGTGCCGGCAAGGTGGGGCTTTGGACCAAGGCCGACAGTGTGACGCTATTTGATCAAATCACCTACGGAGAAGCCAAATAGGTAAGCTGGCGTTCAGTGGGTAACCGCCCAATCAGCAAGCTCGGGGATTCGCACCCTCCCCATCAGATGGGGCCATCCATCCAAGTGTGCATCACCTCATTTTTGGGGAGCGACCGGTGGATGGAACGAGTCTTGTTCTTTTTGTTATTGCCGCTTTTGCCGGCGGGTTCGTCAGCGGCTTTTCGGGATTTGCGATGGGGCTCGTCGTGTCGGGTGTGTGGCTGCACATCGTCACGCCGGTGCAAACCGCGGCGCTGATCGCGGGTTACGGCCTGCTGACGCAGGGCTACGGCATCCTGAAATTGCGTCAGGCGTTCAACTGGCACGCGATCTGGCCGTTGTCAGTTGGCACGACGATCGGCATCCCCGCCGGTGTGGTGCTGCTCACCTATCTCAGCGCGGTCCATCTGCAATTCGGTGTCGGCGCATTGCTGGCACTTTACGCGATCTACAGCCTGACACGGCCGGCGTTCAGGCCGGTGAAGATCGGGGTCGCACCGGACATCGCGATCGGTCTCGTCAACGGATTGGTCGGCGGACTTACCGGACTGGGTGGCGTTGTCTCGACCATCTCGTGCCAATGGCGCGGCTGGACGAAGGACACGCAGCGCGCGGTGTTCCAGCCGGTCCTGTTCGCCGCCTTTGTGGTGATCTCGATTTCGATGGGCGTTACCGGCGCCTTCACGACGGAAACCGTCAAACTGTACGGGCTGGGTCTGCCATTCCTTCTCGCCGGCCTCTGGAGTGGCTTCACGCTGTACGGAAAGATCGACGACGAGATGTTCCGCACCGTGGTGTTGATACTATTGCTGCTCGCCGGCCTGTCGCTGATCGTGCCCGCATTGGCTTGACGCGGTACCTCACTCACGTTCTTGAAGCTGGCGAGCGGTGCGGCCAGATCCGTCGATCCGCGCCGCGCACGCCAACGGGCTCCGGCGCTCATGCGACGGAGCCGGCCGGCAACGCTGCTGTTCCGCCTTACTCGGCCAGATCCTCTTCCAGGATCGCCATCTGGAACTGGAACGAGCGATCATCGTCCTCGTCGTCGACGAACAGCACGCCGATGAACTCCTCGCCGATATAGACCTCGGCCGAGTCGTCCTTCTTGGGCCGCGGCACCACGCGGATCTTGGGATTGCTGAACACGCGTTTGAGATACGCGTCGAGCTTCCTGACTTCCTGAACGTCCACGGCCGTCTCCAATCGGGTCGATGATTTTCGGGGGAGTTTTAGGACGAGACGGCAAAGATCGCCAGAGCCTTTTCAGGCTTTGGCGACGTGATGTTGCGCACACGACTCTTGTTTGGGCGCGTTTTCGCCGCGATCAGAAAGCGAGTGAAATCAAAGCCCGATCGCGCCGAGCATCTGGTCCATGGTGCGAGACGGCTCGGCACAGCCGGCCTCGCCGACGATTTTCGCCGGCACGCCCGCGACCGTGACGTTGTGCGGCACGGGCTTGACCACGACCGAGCCGGCCGCGATGCGCGCGCAATGACCGATCTCGATATTGCCGAGGATCTTGGCGCCAGCGCCGATCAGCACGCCGTGGCGGATCTTCGGATGGCGATCCTCGTTCTCCTTGCCGGTGCCGCCGAGCGTGACACCATGCAGGATCGAGACATCGTCCTCGATGACCGCGGTCTCGCCGCAGACGAAACCGGTGGCATGATCGAGGAAGATGCCGCGGCCGATCCTGGCAGCCGGGTTGATGTCGGTCTGGAACACCGCCGAGGAGCGGCTCTGCAGATAGAAGGCAAAATCCTTGCGGCCCTTCTGATACAGCCAGTGCGCGAGACGATGGGTCTGCAGCGCGTGAAAGCCCTTGAAGTAGAGCAAGGGATCGATGAAGCGCGAGGTCGCGGGATCGCGGTCATAGACGGCGACGAGGTCGGCGCGGAACGCGTTGCCGATATCGGGCTCGTCGCGCAGTGCCTCGCCATAGGTCTGGCGGATCAAATCGCCCGACAGCGCGGCGTGATCGAGCCGCTCGGCAATGCGATGGACCACCGAATCTTCCAGCCGCTCGTGATGCAGCACGGTCGCATAGATGAAGGATGCGAGCTCCGGCTCGCGTCGCAGGATGTCCTCCGCCTCGCCGCGGATTCGATCCCAGATCGGATCGAGCGCCGCCAGCTTGCTCCCCTGCGGATTGACCTGATGAACTGCCATAGCTGCTCTCGCAATTCGGTTGTTCTGATGTGCGTTATAGCACGATGGACCCAGCGCGTCCCGGGATGGCTCAGTACGGTAAACCCCAGCCGAACACCCCCGGGCCGGCGTCTAGGGGAATTGGTCGGGATTTTGCCGAAATCAAGCCGTGCTTCTGCAACTATTGGCGGATTTCGTCCCCAGTGTGGTTTTGGGCATGGTCGGCCCCAATAAAAGGGGAAACATCATCAATACCCAGAGTTTAGGTGCCCGCCTGACCGATGCACGGTCGGTCTGGATCGCTACCATTGCCATCCCCCTCCTCCTGCTCGCCCCTGCCTTCTGGAACGGCTATCCGCTGCTCCAATGGGATACCGGCGGCTATCTGGCGCGCTGGTATGAGGGCTACCTGGTGCCGAGCCGGTCCACGGTATTCGGTATCTACCTCCGTGTCGGCGAGACATCGGATTTCTGGCTCAACCTCGGCATCCAGACCCTGGCGACGCTATGGATCCTGCAGCTGACGCTGCGCGTGCTCGGCCTCGCCCGGCCGGTCCGGCTGATCGCGATCAGCCTCGCACTGATCGCGACCACCGCCTTACCCTGGCTGGACAGCATGCTGCTGACCGACATCTTCGCCGGCCTTTCGGTGCTCGCGCTCTTCATCCTCATCCTGCACGGCGAACGGATCTCGACGCTGGAGAAGGCGGTGCTGTTCGGGTTCATCGCGTTTTCGGCCGCCACGCACAGCGCGACGCTGGCGGTGCTGCTCGGCCTGTGCTGCGTCGGCTGGGTGCTGCGTCCGTGGCTCGGGCGGCGCATCCCGGTCGCGGGCCTCGTACAAGGCAGCCTGACCACGGTCGCCGGCGCGGCGATGCTGCTGGCGGCGAACTTTGCGCTGTCCGGACAGCTGGCCTGGACGCCCGGCGGCTATGGCGTCGCCTTCGGCCGCATGCTGCAGGATGGCATCGTCGCGCAATATCTGCACGATCATTGCGCGACGGAGAAGCTGAAGCTCTGCCCCTATCGCGACGAGTTGCCGCCGACCGCCGACGACTTCCTGTGGGGCCACAGCATGTTCAACACGCTCGGCCGCTTCAAGGGACTGAATGACGAGATGGGCTACATCGTGCTGCGCTCGCTCGCCGAATATCCGGAATGGCAGGCCAAGGCGGCGCTGACGGCAACCGCGGACCAGCTCATGCATGTCGCGACCGGAGAAGGCACCAATGGCTGGATCCCGCATACCTACGGCATCATCGAGCGCTACATTCCCAAACAGGTCGCGCCGATGCGCGCGGCGCGGCAGCAACGCTGGCACCTCGACTTCACCGCGGTCAACCGCATCCACGTGCCGGTCGCGCTGGGCTCGATGCTCATGGTCGTGATCCTGTTCGGCCGCGGCCTGTGGCAGCGGCGGCTCGACGATCTGACGCTGCTGGCGGGCACGGTCACGCTCGCCTTACTCGGCAATGCCTTTGTCTGCGGCGTGATCTCGGGACCGCACGACCGCTACGGCGCGCGCATGGTGTGGATCGCGACCTTCGTGGTGCTGATCGCGGCCGCGCGCGCCGTCGCCAGGGATGAAGCCGACGATCTATTTTCGCCGCGACAGGAAGTCGATGACCCCGGTCTTGTAGACCTTGTCGCCGACCGCCCGCATGTGATCGCGGTTCGGAATGTCGAGCACCTCCGACCCCGGAATGATCCGGCCGAGCGCTGACGCCGAGCCCGCGATCTCGTCCTTGCTGCCGACTGCAATCAAGACCGGCACGCGGATGCCGGCCGCCTCCTCGCGCGTCATCAGGCGGCGCGAACCGCGCAGGCAGGCGGCGAGCGCGCGGCGGTCGGAGCGGGTCTGATCGGCAAAGGCGCGGAAGGTACGGCCGACCGGGTCGGTGACATCGTCGAGCGACGGCGCCTCCAGCGCCAGCGCGACCGCCTCGCCAGGGCCGCCGCCCTCGATCAGTCCGATGCCGATCCCGCCAAGGATCGCCGAGCGCACCCGATCGGGATTCTCTCGCGCCAGGATCGCCGTCATCCGCGAGCCCAGCGAATAGCCCATGATGTCGGCGCGCGTGATTCCGAGATGGTCCATCAGCGCGATCACGTCGCTGGCCATGGTCGCGATCTCGTACTGCGCGGCATCGTAGAGCTTGGCGGATTCGCCGTGGCCGCGATTGTCGAGCGCGATCACGCGACGGCCGGCCTTGACCAGATCCGACACCCAGGTCGGGTAGATCCAGTTGACGTTCTTGCTCGAGGCAAAGCCGTGCACCAGCACGATCGGTTCGCCCGCGCCTTCGTCGATATAGGCAATTTCAACATCGCCGTGATGGAAACTCGGCATCATCCATTCCGTTTCTTCTTGGGATTTGCGATTGGCGATCGACAGGCGACCGCAAGCCTAACCCTGGGCGGGCATACTCGCCAAGGTAGCCTGCGCGGCCATCTGCCGCTTCAGGCGCAGCGCCTTGCTTCGTCTGAGCCACCAGGCGGTGGCCCGTTCGGTGGTGGCCTTGATCGACGACAGGAAGCCGAACAGCGCCAGCAGCGCGCCGAACAGCCACATGGTGAGATTGAATGCGCCGGCGGCCAGCAGCAGCGCGCCGCGGCCGAGCAGCTTCAGGATCGCGCGGGTCTGGCCGCCCTTCGCCTCGGCGATCCGCGCCGCCCGCGCGATCTCCTTCGGGTTCTCGGCGACCTTCAGCGTATCCCGCGCAGCGCGAACCCCGGCCGCTTCGCCGATGCGTCCGACGTCCTTGGCGACGCGCACCAGCGCGCCGGCCTTCTCGGCGCGGAAGGCCGCGCGGATCGCGGTTGCGGTTTGCACCGGCCGCAGCACCGAGCCGGATGCGACCGCCTCGCGCAGCGCCGGCTGGTCGACGACCTCGCGGGTCGAGCGCCCGGCCCATTTGATCATCCCCTCGCTCAGCCGCCCGGCCTTGCGCGTATCCTTGACCAGCGTCAGCCCGGCGCGCAGCGGCCCGGCGCCGCCGACCGACACATAGGTGGCCGCGGTCACCGCAAGCCCGGCGGCCGCGAGGCCGAGCACCAGCTGGTCGGTGTCTTCGCCCATCACGAGGTGCTTGCCCTCGCGTACGACGTCCCTGACATCACCGAACACGAACAGGTCGCCGGCGACCGTGCCGGACAGGCTTGCGACATCGTCGGCATTGCCGGTGACCAGGCCCGTGGCGAAGCCCTTGGCGAAATGCATGGTGGATGATTGCTCGGCGCGCGCATCATCGACGCGCTTGGTGAGATCATCACCAAGTGCGATGTTCTTCTCGCCGGCGAGTTCGACAAAGCTCATCGCAAGGTCGGCGTCGCCGGAGGCCAGCGCCGCCTCGATATTGACCGAGATCAACGCCGGGTTGTTGCGCAGCACGGAATTGAGCCTGATGTCGGCGAGCGCAGCGGGATCGTCCCGCACCGCCAGCACGGTGCCGGCGTCACGGGCGTGCGGCCAAATAGCTGCGCCCACGGCAGCACTTGCTGCCACGCCGACCACCGCCAAGCTGACGCGCACCCGATTCATCCCGCTAAAACCTCTAGTTTTATTCGCCTTGGAGATAGTGTGCCGTTTTTGCGACACAACGGCTCCGACCAAAGGAGGGCTTCTCTGGGACGACAAGATTGTGTCGAATTTGCATGAGCAAATGAGCCATCGGGGCTCTAGGAATCAACTGTTCCCGCCAGTATGGTGCGCGGCATTTCGCGATGCCGCATGCTGTTGATTGCGTCTGCCCATCGTTGCCATCAAGGTGAGAATATGTCCGACCACGTCGTCCCGCACTTCCATAACGATGCCGGTGTCTCGGTGATCGAAATCGGATCGCAGGAGTTCATGTGCGTCGGCGCCAACCCGCCGTTCGACCACCCGCACGTGTTCCTCGACCTCGGCAACGACAACGAGATCATCTGTCCGTACTGCTCGACGCTCTATCGCTTCGCGTCCGACCTCGCGGCCGGCGAAGCGCGGCCGCCGGAATGCGTGCTGAAAGACAAGGTCGCCTGACCGCTCCGTGGCGCTGACGCGAACCGTCATCGTTGCAGGCGCCGGGATCGGAGGACTGACGGCGTCGCTGACACTGGCGGCACAGGGCTTTCGCGTCGTCGTGCTGGAGAAGGCCGAACGGCTCGAGGAAGCCGGCGCCGGCATCCAGCTCTCTCCCAATGCCAGCCGCATCCTGGTCGAGCTCGGGCTCAAGGAACCGCTTGCGCGGCGCGCGGTCACGCCTGAATCCGTCAACATCCTGAGCGCGCGGGCCGGTGGCGAGATCGCACGGATGCCGCTTGGCCAGGCCGCCGAGTTCCGCGCCGGCGCACCCTATTGGGTGATCCACCGCGCCGACCTGCAGGCCGCGCTGCAGGCGGCCGTCAACGACCATCCCGATATCGATCTGCGGCTCGGCTGCCAGTTCGAGGATGTGACCAAGCATGCGAGAGGCCTCACCGTCGTCCAACGCCGCGGCAATTCACGGCAGGAGGAATTGGCCGTTGCGCTGATCGGCGCCGACGGCATCTGGTCGTCGGTGCGCGGGCATTTGTTTCCGGATGTGCAGCCGCAATTCTCCGGCCTGATCGCCTGGCGCGGCACGCTGGACGCCACCGCCCTGCCGGGTGAATACACCGCACCGCGCGTGCAGCTTTGGATGGGACCGGACGCGCATCTCGTCGCCTATCCCATCTCGGCCGGACGCCAGATCAACGTGGTCGCGATCGTATCGGGCACCTGGAACCGGCCGGGCTGGAGCGAGCCCGGCGACATCAACGAGATCAAGGGTGCATTCGCCACCGCTCGCTGGCCCGCGACGGCGCGGATGCTGATCGGCGCGGTCGACGGCTGGCGCAAATGGGCGCTGTTCACCCTGCCCGACATCGGCCGCTGGAGCGAAGGCGCGGTGACGCTGCTCGGCGATGCCGCGCATGCGATGCTGCCGTTTGCCGCACAAGGCGCCGGCATGGCGATCGAGGATGCGGCCGTGCTCGCCAAGGCCTTGAGCGACAGCACCGGGGAAAATACCGCAGGCATTCCCGCCGCGCTGAAGCGCTACGCACGGATGCGGCGCGGGCGCGTGCTGCAAGTGCGGCGCCTGGCGCGACAGCAGGGCCGCATCTATCATTTGGGCGGGCCGGCGGCGATCGCGCGCGATCTGGCGATCCGCGCGATCGGTCCGGAGCGCATGCTGGCGCGGCAGGACTGGATCTACGATTGGCGCGCCTGAGCTCGGCCAATCACGACCGGCTCGTCTGGAAGCGCAGGCTCAGTGGACGAGGCCTCGTGGCGCGCGCGGGCCCTTCGCCGCCGGCGTCGGGGTAGCGGGTGCCGCGGCCGGAGGTGTGTCCGGCGGGCTTTCATGGCACCTGCCCTTGCGCCACGCCTCGTCCGCCAGCTTCTGCTGGGAGTGGATCGAGATCAGCTCGTTGCGATAGACCATCTCGGAGACGACAGTACCGCCGACGCCGGTCTCCGCCTTGGCCATCAACTTTTCCTGATCCGCCGCGCGGGTCTTGAGATTGCTGCGCTCGTTCTCGAGCTGCTTGCAATCATAAAGCTCGTACTTGGCGGGATCGGCGAATGCGGACGGCACGGTGTCGCCGATCTGCGCGCAGCCGGAAACGCCCGCGGCCGAGGCGAGCAGCGCGATGACGGCCGCCGCGCGCGACAGCTTCAAGCGGCGTGGGAAACGAACAGACATTCAGCTTTCTTAACCGGACAGTGTTGAGATTGCCTAAAGCAGCCACCGGTGTCCGGATTGAGGCCCAATCGCGGCGGCGCGCTGCTTATCCCAATGCTCGGCCGCCGAGGCAAATGGAATTGCGGGCGGCCGCTTAAGCCTTTGAAAGCTCACCTGTTAGCACCGGATAATGCCAATTCCACTCCGCGCCCAAACGCGCTAGAAATCGGCGCGCCTGGCGCAACGCGGACGTGGCGGAACTGGTAGACGCAAGGGACTTAAAATCCCTCGATGGCAACGTCGTGTGGGTTCGAGTCCCACCGCCCGCACCAGTTCGATTTTACCAATATTTTCAAATACTTATGATGGGGTTGAGGGGCTATTTTGTAGCACCTTTGTGGACGCTCTTCTGTAGCAATACTGTATTCGATCGCGCTGTTTCGAATCTAATCAGTAGAAGTGCGACGCTAATCTGTATAGTCGAGTAAATTGGTATCATAGTGGGATTGTATACGAGTTGAATTCGAGTAATAATATTTCGCGCTCGTGATCTAAGAGTCTGACTCAAAATTCATGACTTGACGTTGGCCGATCTGGCGATGCGGCGGACCAGTTGTCGAGTTGACGCAATAAGGAGCCATGCTTCAGCCGAGGTGACGGAGGCCTCCCAATCCTTGGCAAGACGTCGGCAGCGGTTAAGCCATGCCAACGTTCGTTCGACGACCCAGCGTCGGGCAACAACAACGAAGCCTTTTGCCTCATCCGGGCGTTTGACAATTTGAATAGTGGGCCCGTCGATTCTCCGGAGCGCGTTCTCAAGCTTTTCGCCGGCGTAGCCGCCGTCAGCAAACAAGTGCGCAATAGTCGGGTAGCTCGCACACGCCAAAGTGACGACGGTCGGCGCACCGTCCCGATCCTGAACATTGGCCGGGTGCACGATGGCGCTCAGCAAATTTCCTTGTGTGTCGGTGACGATATGACGCTTGCGACCTTTGATCTTCTTGCCCGCATCAAAGCCGCGCGGCCCACCGCTCTCGGTCGTCTTGACCGATTGACTGTCGATGATCGCCGCCGTTGGTTGCGGCTCCCGTCCAGCAAGCCTGCGCGCGATTTCAACCAAGGCGTCATTGATCAAGTCCAACACCCCGCTGTCGCGCAGGCCATAAAAATAGTACTGGACCGTCGTAAAGGGAGGAAAATCCTTCGGCAAAAGCGCCCATTGGCATCCCGTCGTCGCAATGTACTGGATCGCATCCCATACCGATCGCATGCAGGTCTTGCGCGGTCGACCCACCTTGCTCCGCCCTGGCATCAACAGCTCGATCAAGGCCCATTCCGCATCCGTACAATCGCTTGCATAGCGCAGCGCTCGTCTGTCATGCTGACAGCGGGTGATTTCGGTCCAGGTCATCTGCTTCTCCGATGGCTTCGAACACCTCGAAGAATCACAACCTGCTGAAATCACCCAACTTTAATTTCCGGTCAGCCTCTAAGATCAAGAGCCCAAGCACACAGAGAAACCGTTCACCTGCCCTCGCCCAACCAGCGAGTGCCAATCTCTGTTGTGCTGTTGTCGATCCTCTCTCGATTCCGTAAGGCCACCCCGGCAGTAGAAACCAAAAGCCTCGCCTCGCCCGAGCCGTGGCTGTTCGAACTGTTCGGTGCGCCCTCGACGCTCTCTGGCGTCACGGTGACGCCCCACACCGCGATGACGTGCGCGCCTGTCGCCGCTGCGGTGCGTGCGATCAGCGAGGCCATCGGCCAGCTTCCCCTTCACGTCTACAAGAAACTTCCGGACGGCGGCAAAGAGAAGGCGACGGATCACCCGCTCTACCGGCTGCTACATGACGCGCCGAATAGCTGGACGCCTTCCGCACTTTTCCGGTCGCTAATCACCGCCGACGCGCTGTTGCAGCCCTACGGCGGCTTCGCCCAAATCGTTCGCACCAATGGCGGGGTGCATGAGATCATTCGACTCGATCCGGCGCTGTCGTCGATCACGATCGATTACAGCAACTATGAGCCGCAGTATGCGCTCAAGACGGACGGCAAGAGCCCGGCACGCAACATCCCCGCCTCGGACATCGTTCATCTTCACACCCCGGCCTACAACCCATCGCGCGGACTCGTCGGTGAAGCACGTGAGGCGATCGCCCTCGCTCTCATCCTTGAGAGGAATGCGGCCCGACTGTTCGGCAAGCGCACGACGCCGGGCGGCGTAGTTACCCTTAAAGACGTCACGACGCCGGAAGGCATCGCCAAAATGAGGGCGGCGTGGAAAGCGACTGTCGGCGGTGCTGAGAATACAGGCGAGACCGTGTTCATCCCTGCCGATATGACTTGGCAGAACACCACCATGACCAGCGTTGACGCGCAGTTCCTCGAAATGAGGAGCTTCGCGATCGGCGATATCGCGCGCTTCTTTCGTGTCAGCCCACACATTCTCGCCCAGCTTGATCGGGCGACCATGAAGAACGTGGAATCTCTCGGTCAGGAATTCCTGTCACAGACCCTGTTGCCTTGGATCAAGCGCTGGGAACAGGAACTGGCACTCAAGCTGCTCACGCCGGAAGAGCGCGACCAGTTCGTGATCGAGTTCAACTTGGACGGCTTCGCCCGCGCCGACTTGCTCGCCCGGTCGCAAGCAATGTCCACCAACGTGCAAGCTCGAATCTTCAGCCCCAACGAAGCGCGCGCGATCGGCTTCAATCTCCCGCCCTACGAGGGCGGCGACACCTACGAAAACTTCAACACCTCCAGCGCGCATGCGGGCGGCAAGCTCAGCGGTCAGTCAAATGACAACCAGAACGACCCGGAGGCCGCCTAGTGCTCCGAACCATTCACCTGCACGGCAGGCTCGGCAAAGAGTTTGGAAAGACCCATCGCTTGGACGTGTCTACTGCGGGCGAAGCACTGCGCACGCTCAACTGCAACTTCCCCGGCAAGTTCGTGGCAGCGCTGCAAACCGGATCATTCCGGCTCATCTGCGGCGACAGGCACACGGGCATGCGCCTGACCGAGATGGAGTTCGTCAATAAGTTCAAGTTGGGTAACGCCGACTTTCATCTGATCCCCGTCGCACAGGGCGCCAGCAACGGCAAGGGCGCGGCCAAGACCATCATCGGTGTCGCACTGATCGGCGGCGCAATCTTCATGTCGGGCGGCACCCTTGCTGCGCCGTTGTCAGGCTTAAGCGCGGCCGTCCCCGGTGGCCTTGGTTTGACTTGGGGCAACATCGCAGCGGTTGGCCTCGGCCTGACGCTCGCAGGCGTCTCGACGTTGCTGTCAAAGCCGAGCGGTAGCACCGAACAAACCCAATCCTACAACCTCAACGGCCCGGGCAACGTTGGCAATCAGGGCGACCCGATCGCGCTGATCTACGGCCGGACCATGGTGCAGACCGTCAATGTGTCATTTGACGCCGACATCGAAGACATCGGCGCCTACAGCGCACAGAACCTTTCCGACTACATGGGCGCCATGGGTGGCGCTGTTGCTCCAGCGGGGTCCTACTGATGACGCCCTACAGCACGTTCTTTGGAGACGCTGAGCACACTTTCCAGCTTACGCCCGCGCTCATCACCGAGCTTGAGGCGAAGTGTGGTCCGATCGGCGCGCTCTTCCACCGCGTCAACTACAAACAGTTCAGCCAGTCCGATCTCAGCGAGACCATCCGGCTGGCATTGATCGGCGGCGGCACCGCGCCCAAACGCGCCGCCGAACTGATCGCGGCCTATGTCGCCGATCGACCGATCGCCGAAACCCTGCCACTCGCCGTGAAGATTCTTGAACGTGTGTGGTTCGGCGCACCTAATGAGGCAACGAAATGAAGCTCGAAAAACTCGAGGTTAAAGCCAACTTCGCGATCTCCGATACCGGCGAGATCACCGGGTTGGCTTGGTTCTACGGAGAACCCGACAGCGTCGGCGACACGATCGTGAAGGGTGCTTTCGGCGCAATCGCCGAGAATCTGCCGATCCTGTTCCAGCACAGTCCCGCCGATCTCATCGGCACGTGGACCGAGATTAAGGAAGGCCCGGACGGTCTCCAAGTTAAGGGCCAGCTCCACCTTGATCACCTGCGCGCCCGCACCGTGTTCGCCATGCTCAAGAATAAGCTGGTGGACGGATTGTCGATCGGCTTCCGCACCAAGCAAGCCACGAAGCAGGGCCGCAAGCGCGTGATTACAGCGCTCGATCTCGCCGAGATCAGCGTTGTGAGAGACCCGGCACACCCGCGCGCCCGCATCAGTTCAGCAAAAGAATATGACGCCGCACTCGCCGTTGCGGCGGCCATTCGCGAATTTACGGCAAACCTCTGATCCCATCGAACCAAGGAAGGTTGAACTACCCCAATGAAGCATCTCTCCACCCTCGAATTCAAAGACGCGCCGGAACTGTCGTCGGAAGAGCTCATGAAGAAAGAGCTCGCAGACCTGCAGGCCAGGCTCGAAAAGAAGTCGGCCGACGACCACGCCGCCCTCAAGCGCCGTATCGATGAACTGGAAGCCAAGGCATCGCGCTTGCCGATCGGCAATCGCAACACCGGCGATGACGCACTCGCGGTCGAGACCAAGGCCCTGAACAAGTTCCTGCGGGGCGGCGTTCAGGCTCTCGACGACATCGAGCGCAAGACGATGAATATCGGCTCGCAGGCGAGCGGCGGCTACGTTGTGGCGCCGGAGTATTCAACGCGCGTCATCGAGAAGCTGGTGCAGTTCTCGCCCCTGCGCGGCCTCGCCAGCGTCATGTCAATCGGCACTACCGAGGTCTATATCCCGGTTGTGACCGATCAGGCCGACGGCGGCTGGGTTACCGAGACCGGCCCGCGCCCGACCGGTGAATCGGCCTTCGATCAGGTGGACATCAAGACCTACGAATATGCAGGCGTCGTGCCCGTCTCGCGCCAGTTGCTGGAAGACTCGATTGTTGACCTGTCTGGCCTGCTTTCGCGGCATCTGATCAAGAAGTTCGGCAAGAGCGAGGCAGCGTCGTTCATGGTCGGCGACGGCAACGGCAAGCCGACCGGCCTCCTGCATACGCCCGGCAGCTACAGCCAGATCACGGCAAAGCAGGACGGCACCGATCTTCTCACGAAGCTCATCGATACGTTCTACGCGCTGCCCGACGCCTACGCTTCAGTCGGTTCCTGGCTGATGAAGCGCGAGACGATGGGCGTCATCCGCAAGCTGGATCCACCGGCAACCGCACCCTCTGGTCCGACAGCCTTGCGAACGGCACCCCGCCGACCCTGCTCAGCCGTCCGGTCTATGAGGCGATCGATATGGACCCGCTGAAGGGTGCAGGCAGCCCGGCGGCGGACACGTTCCCGATCGCGTTCGGCGATTACGCGAGCGCCTACCAGATCGTCGATCGCGTCGGCATGGCGATTCTGGAGGACCAGTTCACCGGTGCTGACAACGGCATCGTGAAGTTCCGCGCCCGTCGCCGCGTCGGCGGCAAGCCGGTCCTGTCTGAAGCCGTCGTTCTGGTCAAGGCAACGGCGTAACGGCTATGCGGCTCGCAAACGACGGAATCGCGATCAGCCTCGACAATGAGACGATCCATTTGCGCGCGACCTTGCGGGCCGCATTCCGCCTTGAACGTGCCTATGGCGGCTTTCAGAAGCTGTCGGAGGCGATCTATGCAGCCCAATTCAGCACCTTTGAAGAGGTGATCCGGCTGAGTGCAGTCGATCCGGATACCGCGCTCGACCGCTATTACAAATTCGTGCTCAGCAAGCCGCTGGTCGAAGTCGCCCGCGACCTTGTTGGACCGCTGCTCAAGTTCGTCGAGTTGCTTGCCGGTGTGGATGGCGAACAGTCGGACACCAAGTCAACCGGCACGCCCATGTCTTTCGAGGAAGGCTTCACCAAGCTATTCCGGATCGCCACCGGCTGGTTGGGCTGGACACCAGAGCAGGCGTGGAACGCCACACCCGCCGAGATCATGGAGGCCTACCAAGGCCGCATGGAAATGCTGTCGGCCATCTTCGGCAGCGGCAAAGACAAAGAGTCGGGCGACACCACCAGCACCAACATCAGTTCGGCGCGTGATCGTCTCGGCGCACTCGGCAACCTGACGGTCCACAACATGGCAGAGGTTCCGCTCTGATGCCGACGAAACCACCTCGCATTTGTTCCTGCGGCCGAAAGGTCGCTTCCGGCATCATGTGCGCTTGCCAGATCGCCCGCAAGGCCGCCCATGATCGTCGTCGCCCCACAGCGTCACAGCGTGGTTACGGCTCAGCGTGGCAGAAAGCCCGCACTGCCTACCTCGCCAAGCACCCGAACTGTGTCATGTGCGGCAAGCCTGCCAGCGTGGTCGATCACATCAAGCCGCATAAGGGAGACCAATCGCTCTTTTGGAATTCCCAGAACTGGCAGTCCTTATGCACTCATCACCACAGCAGCACCAAGCAGGCACAGGAACACGATGACCGCTGATTCAGAAGAAACCAGCGCATGCAAAGCCCTGTGGCTGGCCTTCATCAATCAAATGATCTCGGACGCCTGTGGCGTGGCTTGCACCGACCTAGAACGTCAGCAGGCTTACGATTACCTGTTCAAGCCCAATCGCCACCTCAACGAGGTGTGTGCGCTCGCCGAGCTTGAGCCGGACTTTGTCAGGGCAGCAGCACGCAAGCGTGTCGGCGCTTCGAAGCACGTGCGTAGAGAACGACCTGTGCAGCCCAAGCACACCAAGCTGGGCAGAACGCACACGATCAACGGCGTAACCAAGCGCATGATCGATTGGATCAATGAGTCACCAGTTAGCAGGGACACCATCTACAAGCGCATTCGGAATGGTTGGTCGGTTGAGGACGCACTGTTCACGCCAGCAAGGTTCAACGGCAAACCCGGGGGTGGGGTCGAAGGCACCACAAACGGCCGCCCAGACCAGTGCTCCCCCTCATCGTAAGCCGCATTCTATTTGGAGTTTTTTCAGTGATCACCCTCGACCAAGCCAAAGCCCATCTGAACATCACCACCGACCTCGACGACGCCCTGATCCAAGGGAAGTTGGACGCGGCGAAGGCTTGGGTTGGCTCATATACCGCGTCGGACGCGGATGCCGACACCGCACCGGCGCCGGTGCGTGAAGCCGTGCTGATGTTGACCGCCAACTTGTATGAAAACCGGGAAGCCAGCCTTGTGGGCGTCACGGCACAGGCGCTCCCGTTCGGTTTGCTCGATTTGTTGGCCCCGTATCGGGCGTTTGCGTTCTGATATGCCCGGTTTTGATCCCTCTTTTGAGCTTCAGGTTGTCATCCGTGGTCGCCTGTTGGCGCGCCCGGACCTCATGGCGATGATCTCGGCCGACAACGTGATGGACCTGACAGGCCGTCCGGAACGCCTGCCCAGCGTCATTATCGGCGAGGGTCAGACCCTCTATCAGCGATTCACAGCGACCGTTCACACCACCCTGCACGTTTGGTTCCAAGAGCCCGGCCTTGATCAGGCGAAGACAGCGGCGGGCCTGATCGTTGACGCCTTGCGCGTGGATGCCCAGCGCGACGGCAGCCTGACGCTGGATCACTTCACCGTCCTCGACATGCGCGTGTCGGACACCCGCTTTCTGCGCGACCCGCACGGCTCGTTCTCCCATGCCTTGATCAACGTCGCGGCCATCGTGAAGGAACGTTCCTAGTGCGTGCTGGCGACCTCGACCGCGTGATCACCATTGAGCGTCCGACGACCGGCATCAGCATGTCCGGCGCCCCTCTCCAGAGGTGGACCACCTTTGCCACCATGCGGGCGAAGGTGATGCAAATCAGCCTCAACGATGTTGAGAGCGCCAACCGGGGCAACACGTCGGACAAGACCATCGTGTTCCGCACCCGCTGGCTGGACGATCTCGATTTTGAGCACCGGGTTGTCTATCAGGGTGACGCTTACAAAATTCGGAACTTGAAAGAGCTGGGTCGCCGCGTCGGCTGGGACATCCTGTGCGAGAGGGTTGGACCGTGACCCTTACCGCTGAGCACCTTCGCGCTGTCCTTGAATATGACCCCATCACTGGCGCGTTCCGGTGGAGGATCGCACCCAACGGCAGCGTGAAGATAGGCGACGTTGCCGGTTCTCCACAGTGTGACGCCCGCTTGCAGATCACGATCGACGGTCGGCACTACCTCGCGCACCGCTTGGCGTGGCTCTATATGAAGGGCGACTGGCCCCCGCGTTGCGTCAGCTTCCGGAACGGTGACCGATCGGACGTGAGTTGGCAGAATCTCCGGCTGGCTTCGCCGAGACAGACAGCGCAGGGCCGCAAAACCCGCAACAAGCTCGGCGTCAAAGGCGTGACCTTGAAGCCCTGTGGCAACTATGCGGCGCAGATCGCAGTTAATCATCGCCGACTACACCTTGGCACCTTCACAACGCTCGAAGCCGCTGCAGAGGCCTACGCAAACGCCGCCCGCGAGCACTTCGGGGAGTTTGCCCGGCCATGAAGGGCACCAAACCAAACCTGCAGGCTGATCCCGACGCAATCGGCGATATGAAGCCGCCGACCTGGCTATCGAAGTTCGCGAAGGCGGAGTTCCGGCGCGTGATGCCCGACCTTTCGGTGCGCCGCATTCTAACGACGGCGGACCTTGGGTCGCTCGAATCCTACTGCATCGCGATCGGCCGCGTGCGCGAGCTTGAGGTGGAGTTGCGCAAGGGTTTCGATCCGAAGCTATGGCGCGCCCAGAACCAAGCAATGGTGACCGCACGCCAGCTTGCGGCCGAACTAGGCTTAACCCCGGTCTCAAGGGCAAGGCCGTCAGTCCGAGAAAACGAGAGCGATGCTGATTCCCTCGTGGATTGATAGCGGCGAAGAAATCCCGGACCCGTTCGGGTATGGCGCAAAGGCGGTGGATTGGCTTCGCAAATTGAAGCATCCGAGCAATCCAGCGCCCGGCCATCCGTTCCAGCTTGATCCGTGGCAAGAGCGGATCGTCCTTCGGATATACGGGCCGCGCCACCTCGACGATGTTTACGACGATGGAATTCTGGTCGCGCGCAAAGGCTCGCGGATCGTCCGGCGCGTGATCCTTGTCCTACCGCGCGGCAACCGCAAGACCAGCCTCGCCGCAGCGATGAACCTTCTGCATCTGGTTGGGCCGGAGAAACACCCGGGCAGCCTCATTGTGTCGGCGGCGTCGGCGCATGAGCAAGCGCTGGAACTGTTCCAAGAGGCCGCGCTGATCATTGAGCATGATCGGCGGTTGTCGCAGCACGTGAAAATCCTGCGCGGCAACAATCACACCATGACGTTCGGCAAACAGAACATCCGCTACAAGGCGGTTGCGTCGGACGGCAAGGTGCAGCACGGCAAAACGCCCAAGGTAGTGATCGCCGACGAATTGCACGCTTGGGAAGGCCGCGCCGGTCGATCTCAATGGGAAGCGCTAGAATCGGCACTGGTCAAGGTTCCAGAGACCTTGCTGATCATCGCGACGACCGCCGGTCGTGGTGAAGACAACCTAGCATTCGAGATCGTCCAACACGCAATCAAGGTTCAGAAAGGCGAGATCGACGACCCGGCGACCCTCCCCGTCATCTTCATGATGGAAGAAGGCGACGATTGGAAGAGTGAGGCCGTGTGGAAAGCCCTCAACCCGGGCATGCGTCACGGCTATCCCGATCTTGGCGGCTACCGCGACCGGGCGAAGAAGGCGATCGATTCCCCCTCGGAGCGTGACAGCTTCCTGCAGTTGAACCTGAACCGGTGGTTGGCAAAGACTAGCTCGCCGTTCGTTGAAATGTCGATCTACGACAAGGGCGACCGCCCCATCCCGGAAGGCATCGACAAGATGCCGTGTTGGATTGGCGTCGATATGAGCGCAACGACCGATCTAACCTCAGTCGTCGCGTGCGTCCCGCATGGTGACGACTACTTGATCCTGCCTTACTTCTTCTTACCGGCTAATAATCTGCGCAGTCGGGGTGACCGGGACGGCGCGCCGTATGTCGCTTGGGCAGAACAAGGTCTCTTGATTGCCACCCCCGGCAACGTGATCGACTATCGCGCTGTTGAGGCTTGCATCCGAGGCTTGTGCGAGCGTTTCGACGTTCGTGAGATTGGCTTCGATAGAGCGTTGGCCCAACCGGTCATGGGTCCGCTGATGGATGACGGGCTTCCGGTCGTCGAGATCAGTCAAGCTTGGCAGACTCAGACGCCAGCGCTCAACGCCCTCGAAAAGGTGATTCTGGAGGGTCATTTCGTTCACGCCGGTCATCCAGTGCTGCGCATGTGCTTCGCGAACATCGCGGTTCACCATTGGGGCAATTCCAACAGAGCTTTCCGGAAAGACAAATCAACGGGGCGAATAGATGGGGCAGTAGCTAGCTGGATGGCCGTGTCACGTGCTGTCGCTGGCGAAGGTGGCCTGTCTGTCTGGGATGATCCATCGGTGACCGTCGAAATGCTCATAGGGTGACACATGGCAAGTGAACAGGATGATCTCGAAGCATGGTTGCAGGCGCTCCCGGACAAGCTGCGCGAGCACCTGTCCGACGTGCTGCGCGAGCAAGCCTTTCGTCTTTCGGATGCACAGCGCCGCGCGTTGCAGTCGCTCGAACAGTTCCCGGAAACTGGCGCTTTAGAAGCGTCATGCACCGTGGCACCCGGCGCCGATAATCTCGAATACATCGTGCAAGCTGGCGGCGACATGACGACGAAGGAAGTCCGCGACGGTAGCGGTGTCTCATACGATTACAGCGAGGCCTTCGAATACGGGACTTCGCGGCAACTGGCGCGGCCGTTTTTCTGGCCGACTTACCGCGCGATGAAAGACGACATAGAGCAAGCAATCGAAGAAGCTGTTAGTGAGGTATTGAAGTGAGTGAAATTGATCTGTGTGCCCAAACCATCACGTGGGGCGATCAGGCCTATACCGTGAACCTGAATCATCCATGGGTTCGTCGCGTGTTGAGTTTCGCTGGCGTCAATGGGAAACCACCGGCCACGCTACTGCTTGGATTCGAGACGGGTTCCTACACCATCGAAGATGTTGAACGCATCTTAGAGCTAGGATTGATCGGTGCTGGTGTCTCCGAACGTGAGGCCGATCAGCTTTTGAACGATCACGTTCGCACCAAACCCATCGCCGAGAACGCCGGGACCGCCGCCGCTATTTTGTTCGCCCTCTATGCAGGAAAGCCCAATGCCGACGCCAGCGCTTAACATCCCCATCAAGGTTGTCGGTCTCGACGGCTTTAAGAAGAACATGACCGAGATGAACGTGACGGCATCTAACGCCGCGCGTGCCGTCACGGCTCAAACTATCAAAATGTCGGCCGGGTTTCTCGCCTCGCAGGGCGCGGCCGGTGCGGCTACGCTCGCTTTCGGCAAGATGCTGAGCGTCCTACGCCCAATCACGCTCGGCGTTACCGCAGTCGTGGACACGTTCGAGTTCCTTAAGAAGAGCATTGAGCTTGCAGGCCAAGAGATCGAAACGTTCAGCAACATCGCCGCTAAAGCGAGTTCGTCGGGCGTCTCGACCGACTTCTGGCAGCGATTCACGAAGTCAGCCCCAAATGCCGTTCTGTCGATTGATCAGGTTACGGAGGCGCTGCAGCGGTTCAGCCAAGCTTCCACCGATCGCTTGGGCGGCAGCGAGCTTCAGCAGCGGATCGACGAACTTGTGAAGGCAGGCAACTTCGCAGGCAACACCGGCGTGGGTGCCTTCGCTGGTGCATCCAACACCGAGCAACGCCTCCGTGCGATTGTCAGCTTGATCGATCAGGCCATGCAAAAGGGCCAACAGATGGCGGCGCTGGACATCGCGGGTAAGGCCTTTGGTGAGCCTGTCCGGGCGGCTTTGCAGGCCGATAGCAACTATCTCGACCAGATGCTTCGGAAGGCCGACGCTATGTCGAAGGCCGAGATCATCAGCCAGGACGACATCGGCCGCGTGATCCAGCTTCGCGACCGGATGAATGAAGCCCAACAGATTCTAGCTGACAAGTGGCAGCCCGTTCAGCGCGACATGGCCGAGTTGGGTCTCAATGCGCGGGACAACTGGGCCTCCGTGGTCACCACGTTCGCCCAGCTAGTCGGGCTCGCGGATCGGCTCTATGCGCTGGTGAAGGAAATTCCCGACGCCTTCGCGGCCATGGGTAATGCATCCATCTGGAAGAAGCTCACCGACCTAAGTGAACGGCTGGGATTGAATTCAGTCCCGGAAGGCCTTGAGACCGGCGTCAATATCCAGCGTCTCGACGCGACAAACCGTCTCCGCGCGGCAATGCTGAACCCCGCCAATACGCGGCGTGCGATGCAGGAAGCCACGACCGTGCAAGACGCGGTGCGGGGCGATACTTCTAAAGCTCCCGGTATTAAGACGGCCGCCGATCAAGACGACAAGGTTGATTCCGCGATCAACTCGCTGCGGAGGCATACCCAGATGCAGGAGGCCGACACGCGGGCCGTTGGTCTGGGTGAGGCTGCATTGGCCCGGTTCCGCGCGGAGGCCGCAGAAACGGCAGCCGTGCAAGCCAATGGCGGCAAAGAGACCGCCGAGCAGGCCGCGCAGTTTAAGGCACTGCAGCAGCGCGCCGGTGAAGCCGCTGAAGCGCTGGCCAAGGCGAGAGTGAACAACGACATCAGGCGCGGGCGGCAAACCGCGCTATTGGACCCGCAGGATGTGCAAATCGCCGAGCAGTTAAAGGGTCTCTATCCGGACGTGGCGACGGCCCTCAACTCGACCGAGGCCGCAGCTATGCGGACCAATGAAGCGTTGCGGGAGATCAGCAACACCGTGTCCAACTCGCTCACGACCGGGCTGACTGACCTGATCGACGGCACCAAGAGCGCCGGTGACGCCTTCGCCTCGATGGCGAAGTCCGTCATCCGGAGCATTGAGGAAATCATTGTAAAGCAAGCCATTGTCGCGCCGCTCATGCGCTCGTTTGGTCTCGGTGGCACCGGCTCGATCATTCCGGGCTTCGCCGACGGCACCGACTATGCGCCCGGTGGTTTGGCGCTGGTCGGCGAGCGCGGCCCCGAACTGGTCAACCTTCCGCGCGGATCGAGGGTGATCCCGAACCATGTCAGCGCAGCGATGGCTCGCGACATCTCCAGCGCCACCGGCGCCGGTTCGGGCGGAGCCATGGTCAACAGCAGCAGCTTCACGGTCGCACCGACGATCAATGTCAGTGTGCAAGGTAGCCCCGGCCAGTCCAACGCTGACCATCAGGCCATGGGCGAGAAGATCGCCCGGCAGATCGAGCCAGCCATTCGCCAGATCGTTGCGAAAGAAATTCGAGGGCAAATCAGGCCCGGCGGCATTCTGAAGAGGTAATCATGACACTCGACACCTTCACCCCCGCCCCGCCGCCGAGCCCGGGAACGAAGCTTTCCCGCGATATCAAAACGCGCAAGGCGGAGTTCGGCGACGGCTACACGCAGGAAGGGCCGGACGGCTCCAATCCAATCAGGCGCAAGATCAGCCTCACTTGGGACGTGCTCCTACCCGAACAGCAAGCCGCGATCGTCGCGTTCCTAGAGGGCCACATCACGACGCCGTTCTATTACACCCCGGCGAACGGCATCACGCGCAAGTGGAAGTGTGTCGGCGTGGAAGAGACGTTCGATACGCCGTTCTCGCTGACCGCGAACCTAGAGCAGTATTTCGGGCTTGATGCCTAATCGGCCGTGAACTGAGCGCAAACCTTCGACCGGGCGCTATATTCATCCATTGAAGAAAGGCCAACCGCCCGGAGAAAGCGGTTGGCCTCTAGCAGGAGCCGAACTTGACGTTGCTGACGAATAAGTCCGAACAGGATGATTATAGCCAACCGACTGCCGTTCTGCAGGACAACCGCGAGAAAAAGCGGTCCAATAATGTTTCGCCGTCTCGGTCCAAAAAAGTTTCACGTGTCCGACGTTCCAACGCAAAGGACACCCGCATATTGCAGAGGATCGAAGCCTTTCCGGTGCCTAGTGACGGTGTGTCATCTTCAGTGGCGCACTCCACCCCGCCACATACACCCCTCACCCCTTCAACCAACCACCACATCCCCGTATGGGCTCACACGGGCGATAGGGTCAAAGCGGTGTTCGCGACCGGCGCCCTCCTGATCGCGGACACCCCCGCCGTGGCATTCACGTTCAACCTGACCGACGACGCCATAGAGCGAGCCAAGGGCCACCCAGCGGGCTTCCTCGATGCCCTGAAGCGGCCCTTTGATGCCCACCTCAAGCGGGCGTTCGGCACGGTCTTCCCCTACTGGTTCGCGATCGACATGAACGAGGAAGGCCGATTGCACATCCATGGAGCGTTCTTGCCGCCTGCGACCACGATCAGGACCGTCCGGAAGATCAGAGGCACCATGAAGGCTGCTTGGGGCGAATGGAAAGGCCCCGGCAAGCGAAAGCAACTCCGGTTCAAGACGCTCTATAGCGACGACTGGGCGACTTACTGCATACGCAACCAACGGAAGGTCGGGAAGTTGATCGGCCCCCGGACTTTTACGGTGACGCAGCCGCTAGGGCAGGAAGCCAAGTCTGTCTACATTGAGATTCGGCGGATCATGAGAGGGCGAGCTTGACGAAGGAACGGCTAAGCAAAGATGCAGCGGATGCATTCCGGCTCCTCCGGGCGTTCCGCTCGATCCGGGACCGTGCTGCACGACGACGTGTCGTCGAGACGGTTGAGGCCATGGCAAACGGTGAACAAGCGCCTGGCCGACGACGCCGTGTCAGTGATCACTGATCAAAATAAAGTTGAACCGGCCAACTAGCTGTTCTGACTCGCACCCCGAGTCAGTGACGGCTGACAATTCGCCATTCCCGAAATTGTCGACCTTGTCTACGGTTTCCAAATCGCTGATGCATGGCGCGTTGCATCACCACCTTGGGAGTTCGAAATTGATTGAGACCTTTCTTTCGCGCGCTCTCCACCAAGCCTGCGTCGATCGCCTGATCCCGGTCGCGGGGCAAGGCGACGTTGATCTGATCCACCGCGCGGTCGGACCGCTGTTGCTTGACCGTCCCGGTTTGGCGGAACGGCTCGCTGAACTAGACGGCTGCCCCTTCAGCGGCGTCGTGACGGTGAATGAGATCAAGATCGCACTAGGCGAGTTCGGCGATATCTGGCCGACAAGCATCTGGCCGCACGTGATGACGGCTGGCTTCGACTAGCTTGGGAACCCGGCGCAGACGGCGCCATCGCAACCCGTGGAGATTGATTTTCGCGTCGGAATCGGCCAAAAAACCGCCGGATTACCCCTTGTTTTCTCTGATCCGCTTATTAACTATTTGGTAACATAGAGCTTTTTTGGAACCCGGGCCGATCGCGGGGGTTGATTTCGGACTGGGCAGATGCCACAGTGAATATGCGTCAAGTAACGCTGACCGCGTGCACACGATGGCTCTCAGAGCCAGTGTCTAGCGATGGTCTCTTGGATCCTGCTGCGGGTTCAAGGGGCCAGAGGCATCAGAGGCTAAACGATCTTGCGGGTTCTAGAGCCCCCTTGATTGTGGCGTCGATGCACTAAGGCATGTGAGAATGAGTTCTCGAAAGGTCAAGCAGCACACATTGAAGCCGAAGGCTTCATCTAAGTGAGTTATTTGAAGGAGCATAAAAAGCCCGCATTTTTGCGGGCTTTTTTATTACCTCAGTGCGTCACTCGGGGCGATATTGATGTGCGTGCGCGCCTGAAACGACTGGTCGCCATCGTGACAATTCGGGAACTCCCCTTTGATGTGTCCCGTTTCATACTGACAGTCGTAGTGGAACGTCGTGTCGTAACGCGCTCCAAGTCGAAAATACCCGTTCACCAAACAGCGCTCATCGTGAGGAGGCTTACCGGACGGTCCGCCGTGTCGCGCACCCGCCTTTGACGGCCCATAGAAGCGGATCGCATTCCCGTTCTCAAAGAAGGTCTTCTTATGGCTTTCGCGGCTCGCTTGGATATTCCCGCTTGCCAGCAGCTTCTTCAACGGTGCGTCATAGTCCCCGTCCGTCGTCAACCGTTGAACCTCCAGCAACAAGCGCTCCAGGTCCTTCGATTTGAAATTGCGCACCGGAAGCAGTAGCGGAGTTCGACTGTCTCGCTCTTGAAACTCCTTCTTCAAAGCCCGCGCCAGCTTACCGGCCCGGAACACC
Organism: Bradyrhizobium sp. Pha-3; assembly: GCF_042258325.1. Classification (NCBI taxonomy): domain Bacteria; kingdom Pseudomonadati; phylum Pseudomonadota; class Alphaproteobacteria; order Hyphomicrobiales; family Nitrobacteraceae; genus Bradyrhizobium; species Bradyrhizobium sp. Pha-3. The sequence goes on from NZ_CP170151.1 coordinate 5,736,785, forward strand.
TCAATCCTAAGTTGGCGAGCTAGATCAAGGAAGTCTTTGTTGTGTGGGCGATCCACCGCGAACGCGATGGGCATGAAGAGCGGACCCGGCATCCTTAACCGAAGCTGATCGACCTGATCGTCGCTGGCATTCACGACGAGAACGAGGGCGAATGCCTCATAATCCTTTGTGACTTCCGCATTTGCGATGTAGGCTAAGTTGATCTTGGTCGCTATCGAGTGGGTATCGCTTGCCGCGATCGTCGTCAGATGGTCGGCCTTGTCCAAGAACATGCCGCGGTGACGCTCAAGTCCCTCTTTCAATCCGTGCGGCGCATTACAGACAATAACGACACGTTTCATATTTTCTTGTCGTTCAGAGCTTTGACGATGTGCATCGGCAATGAGATCGAGCTCAAGTCACCAACAGGGATGCTATCGAGGAAAGCGTCGAGCACTGATCGTTGAGTTGGCAACCTTACGCGCGTCGTTTTGTATGGCGCGAGATCGATGTTGTTCTTTCTAGCCCAGTCTTCAATTTTTCCTGAAACGACGGGATATGAACGATCGCTTGGATCGCTCGACTTCGCAGCATCGTCCCGAGAGATGACTCGATGCCCATTCGGCGGATTCACATTCTCGGCGATATCCTGCACGTGGATGACTTCACCGAGTTTGATGATACGAACGAAGCCGACCTCGATCGGAGAGGAAAACGCATTCCAAAGCTCTGAGGCATACCTCACCAAAGTGTGGGGCGCGGGGGCTACACTACTGGCACCCTCGCTGCTCGCCCGTCGCTCTCCGAACCGAACCGTGGAGGGGTCGACGGTGGCTGGCACTAATCCCCACTCTATCGGCTTGCTCGGGTTCTGAATTAGATGAACGTCACCAGCTAGCTCGGCTTGCACGTATGCCTTGAACTTGCGGCTACCGAGTTCGGTGTAATAGTCGTTAGGAAATTCCTTCCTAAGCGCGATGCCAAGCGGTGCAAGCAAATACGGTTGGCGCGCCGTCCAGCTTTGCTGAACAAGCTCCACAAGTCGCTGCTGAAATTTGTTTCCCGCCCTCACGCATCAACGATATTGTGATTGACGTGCGATAGTCAAGCAATGTCCTAGCGATCCGGCGAACATCGTGGCTCGATGGGCCTACAATCCAAGTCCGTCGAACATCAGCCGTTCGATGGCATCTTTCATCGCTTCCACAGGCTGACCGTGCTCATAGCCCGCACCGGCGGACTTATCAGAGTGCCCAGCAAGCTGGTCCCGCATGTCCTTCGGCACACCGGCCATCTTCAAGCCCGACTTGAAGGTGTGACGGAATGAATGCCACGTCTTGCGACCGTCAACGATGCCGACCTTCTTCAAATAGGTGACGTTGAACCGGCGCGGCAGATAGCGGGGGAAGTAGTGGTCGATCGTCGCCGTATCCTTCGGCGCCTTCGCCTTAGCGTCCATCCCCTCACGATACCAGACCGGGAATAGGTGCGTCTCTTTCCGCTTGCGGAGCCCGGCGACATACTTCTCGAAGCCGAGGGCCAGCAACGTGCTGTGCACCGGCACCAGCCGTTGCGAACCGATGTTTTTGGTCTGCTCTTCCACCGCGATCACCAGCACACCGCGCTCCGTGCGAACGCTGTTGAGCTTCACCTGTGCCAATTCCGAAGCGCGCAAGCCGCTGAACAGCGAGATCACCATCGCCCATTCGCGCTGGCCCCACTTACCGTCTGGGGCGAAGTGCTCGCCGAACAACCGCCCGAGATCGTCCGGCGTGAAGTTGACGCGGGGCGGCTCCGAAGCCTGCACGGCATCAGCCTTGATTCCAGCCGCCGGGTTGTCCGGAATGATATCGCCGCGCACTGCCCAGTTCAGGAAGGCATGCAGGCGCGCCAGATACTTGTCATTGACCGTCCTGGCATCGAGGAGTGGATACGGTTTCGCCCTCGCCTTGTTCGCCTTGATCGCGTCCGGGAATGTCATCCCGGGGAAACGCTTGGTGTAGTTCGCAGGCGCTTCCGCCAGCGCCCTCTTGAAGCCATGCACGTGCTGTCGGGTAAGCCGGTAGATCGGCAATAGCTCCCCTATTTGCTCTTCGAACATGCGGATGGTGACGCGGTTGTCGTGGCGGGTGCGATCACCGGTCGCCTTCTCTGTGGCGAACTGTTCGGCGAGATCACCCAGCGTCCGTTCGCTGTCCGGTCCGAGTATGCGCGCGGCCAGCGGATCGCTCGCGGTAGGCGCGCTCTTCGCTAGCGCCGGGTGGCCCGGCACATAGGTGAAATCCCCGTTGTCGCGGGCCGCCCGCGCCTTCAGGGTCTCAAGCTGGACACCGGCGAGCGTGCGGGCCAACTCGCGCCAAGCCGGGCTACCGTCAACCACATCGGTATTGCCGCGCTCCCGGAACCCATCGATGGCCCAGCCTACTGCCGCAGCAGCCTCCTCGTTCGAGAACCGCCCGCTGGCGACGTTGCGCAGGGTCACCTCATAGGCAGGCTGGAAGAGCCGCGCATGCTCATCGAGCCGGATGCCGATGACTGCCGGATCAACGGACCGCTCCGCGTCGTCAAGCGCAAGCTCGGAACTGAAGTGGGCCTTGGCGAGGTTCCCGGGGCTCAGGATGCGTCCCTCGCGCGGTGGGCGCGCCAGTGGCTGGCTCACGGCCGCGCGCTCCTCCCGGGCCGCATTAAGCTGGTCCTGCATGCGGCCGATCGCGCCGGGGAGCTTCCGCTTGGCAACGGTGAGATCGGGACCCAGCGCCTCCAGCAACTCACGCTTGCCGATGATCGGCCGCAGTGCCGCAGGGACGGCTAGGCGCGCCCAGTAGCGGCCATTGCGATCGAGCAGATTCTTGGTTTTGGCGGGTGACTTTGAAGCCATGGCGAGCGGCGGATTCCACAGAGTTTTGGGAAAAACTTTGTAGCACTCCTCTGGGCACCATGTCTCTAAAATCGCTATTGTTTTTGTGCTTCAACGGGATGACCTATGTAACGATTGCAGTCCCACCGCCCGCACCAGCCTTCGCGTGCCACGCGCACCCGAGCGGGTCAGCGTCGTGTTTTCCGGCTGTGGCGCAGTTCACACGCCGCGATCGCTGACTGTCGTAGTCTTCCCGCATTGGAAATTCCGGCCGCGCATTTCCGCGGCCGTCGCATGTCGAAATCAATTTTGGTCGGAGGCGGCGATGGAGATTGCGAAGAGCAATCAGATTGCAAACTGCAATCGGATTGCTGGCGGCAAGGCGCGCGATCATTGTGCCTCTACGCTCCAGCATGGCGACGATGCGGCTCATTGCAGCAACGGGCTCAATGCACGGAATTTCCGCGACGCGACGCCCGACGACCGCGCGATCTACCGGCGATGGATCCGCAGCGCGATCATGGTATGCGGACTGCTCGCGTTTGCCGCTGGAGCGGTGGTCTGGATGAACGGAACCGGTATTGGACCGACGCAGCTCACGAGCCTGTCGAGCCCGAGCAGTATGAGACCAGACCACGGCGATTAGCGGCCGCCGGTTCGGAACCCGTGCACTGCATCTTCGTTGTCATGCCGCAATTGGAGCATGACGATGCCGAACGACGATCCATCCGCACAGCGCGCAACCGACAAATGCGATCAGCGCAAGGAGCGCCCCTCCCCGCCGCACAGCGCGCCACCAGGCGGGCCACCGCTTAGCGACGGACTGGAGCAGCTTCGCGACAGCCACACCTGACAAGCGACAGCGAAAGAAAGAAAAATGGCCGGGACAAGTCCCGGCCATTCGTTTGCGTCAAGCCGCAAGCTTACTCGGACTTGTCGATATTCCAGAAGATCGGCGTCGCCGGACCGTCGAGCACACCGGTGAGCGACTTCCGCCAGGCGCTCGGAATGGTGTACTGGCCGAGCGGAATGTAGATCACCTGATCGTAGGCCTCGGTCTGGATTTCCGCGGCGATCTTCTTCTTTTCCTCAGCCGAGCCGGCGCGTGCGAACTTGTCACGCAGCTCCTCGATCTTCGGGTCTTCGGCCCAGCCGAACCAACCGCCATTCTTGCCGCGCCCGGTGATCGACGCGTTGACGATCGGATCGGAGACGTCGGCCGCAACCCAGTTGGTGAAGAACATGTTCCAGCCGCCTTCCTTCGGCGGCTTCTGGCTGGCGCGGCGGGTCACCACGGTCTGCCAGTCGGTGGCTTGCAGGTCGACCTTGAAGCCGGCCTCGCGCAACTGCTGCGCGGCCACGACAGGCTGGGCCTTCAACGTCGTGACGTCGCCCGGCGCCATGATCACCACGGGGGTGCCGTCATAGCCGGACGCGGCGAGCGCCTTCTTGGCTTCCGCCAGGCCGTTGCCCTTCACCAGCGTTTCGGCCCCGACGTCGGTCTCGAGCGGCGTGCCGCAGACGAAGAAGGCGCCGCAGATCTTCTGGTACTTGGCGTTGCCGACCAGCGCGTCGAGCACGTCCTTCTGGTTCATCGCCAGGAACGCAGCCCGGCGCACCTTCGGATTGTCGAACGGCGGATAGAGGAAGTTCATGCGTCCGAGGGTCTGGAAGCCGAACTTGTTCAGGACGTCGATCTTGAGATCCGGATTGGCTTCGAGCACCGGCAGCATGTCGAACGGAAGGTTCTCCATGAAATCGATGTCGCCGGATTGCAACGCGTTCACCGCGGTCTGCGCATCGGCCATCGTGACCCACTCGACGCGGTCGACCTTGACGACCTTGCCGCCCGCGGTCCAGCTCGCCGGCTCCTTGCGCGGCACGTAGTCCTTGTTCTTCTCATAGACCGCCTTCACGCCCGGCTGGAATTCCGCCTGCACGAATTTGAACGGTCCGGAGCCGATCTGTTCCGGGATCGGCTTGTCCGGCGGCGTCTCGGCAAGACGCTTCGGCATCATGAACGGCACGCGCGACGACGGCTTGCCGATCGATTCCAGCACGAGGCCGTAGGGTTCCTTCAGCTTCAGCGTGATGGTCTTGGCGTCGGTCGCCTCCAGGCTCGCGACGAAGTCCATCAGCTTCTGGCCCATGCCGTCGACCTTGCCCCAACGCTGCAGCGAGGCGACGCAGTCTTCCGCGGTGACCGGCGCGCCGTCGTGCCATTTCAGGCCGTCGCGCAGCGTGAACGTATAGGTCAGCTTGTCGTCGGAAACCTTCCAGTCCGCCATCTGCGGCTGGATCTTGAAATTGGAATCCGTCGCCAGCAGCGTGTCATAGATCATGTAACCATGATCGCGGGTGATGTAGGCCGTGGTCATGATCGGATCGATGACGCGCAGATCCGAATGCATCACCGCGGTGATGGTCTTGCCCGCGGCCATCGCCTGCGGTGCGAATGACAATTCCTGCGGCGCGAACGACAGCGCGAGCGCCGACAACGCAGCCGCTAGCGTGCGGCGCTTCCAACGCGAGATAGGGAACATGCAATCTCTCCTGACATGTAACTGGTCAAAGCCGGCTTATTCGTTATGCATGCGGTTCGTTATTTAGGCGAACTAACATGCTGTATGGCTTGTGAAATCGAGACTTGCACCAAGCGCCAAGCGCGTCAATCGGTTTCAGGTCGCATCGGACGTACACAAACGAATGAGGCCGCACGCCAGATTTTGGCTTTACAAAATCGTCGGCTGAGATTTTCGTAACGCGCGCGCGATGCCGGCGCCGTCAGAACAACAAGAGAGAAAAACGATGAACCCAGCCAATCTCCCCTTTGATTCCGAAACGATGCTGCAGGGCCTGCGCAGCTGGGTGGAATGCGAAAGCCCGACCTGGGACGCGGCCGCGGTCGAGCGCATGCTCGATCTCGCCGCCCGCGAGATGGCGATCATGGGTGCGACGATCGAGCGCATCGCCGGACGCCAGGGCTTCGCGGGCTGCGTCCGCGCCCGTTTCCCCCATCCGAAACAAGGCCAGCCCGGCATCCTGATCGCCGGCCATCTGGACACCGTGCACCCGGTCGGCACCATCGAAAAGCTGAAGTGGCGGCGCGAAGGCAACAAGTGCTTCGGGCCGGGCATCTTCGACATGAAGGGCGGCAACTATCTGTCGATCGAGGCGATCAGGCAGTTGGCGCGCGCCTCCTTCACGACACCGCTGCCGATCACCGTGCTGTTCACCCCCGATGAAGAGGTCGGCACGCCGTCGACGCGCGACATCATCGAGGCGGAAGCCGCGCGCAACAAATACGTGCTGGTGCCGGAGCCCGGTCGGCCGAACAACGGCGTCGTCACCGGCCGCTATGCGATCGCGCGCTTCAATCTGGAAGCCACAGGCAAGCCCAGCCATGCCGGCGCGACGCTGTCTTCCGGGCGTTCCGCGATCCGCGAGATGGCGCGGCAGATCATCGCCATCGACGGCATGACCACCGAGGACTGCACGTTCTCGGTCGGCATCGTGCATGGCGGCCAGTGGGTCAATTGCGTCGCGACGACCTGCACCGGCGAAGCGCTCAGCATGGCCAAGCGCCAGGCCGATCTCGACCGTGGCGTCGAGCGCATGCTGGCATTGTCGGGCACCGCCAACGACGTGACCTTCAAGGTGACGCGCGGCGTCACGCGCCCGGTGTGGGAGCCCGACGCGGGCACCATGGCGCTGTATGAAAAGGCAAAGGGCCTTGCGGCGGCGATGGGTCTCGATCTGCCGCACGGCAGCGCCGGCGGCGGCTCGGACGGCAACTTCACGGGCGCGATGGGCATCCCCACGCTCGACGGCCTCGGCGTTCGCGGCGCCGATGCGCATACGCTCAACGAACATATCGAGGTCGACAGCCTCGCCGAGCGCGGCCGCCTGATGGCGGCATTGTTGGCGACGCTGGACTGACATCGATTGCACTGCACAACACGTTGGCACTGCCGGACCGAAATTTAGCCTTGTCCATTTTTAAGGCTTCGCCTACGGTCCGGCCGTCCAACGCGATGATGCGGGAGAGATCGAAGCGACAACATTCGTGTTGTTGCCTTCGGCGCCGACGGAGCAACCGCCCCGGAAACTCTCAGGCAAAAGGACTGTATCGTCAGGACGATCTGGAGAGAGACGAACATGGCCGCACATCAAGGGCTATGACGTCCACCGAAGGGGATAGTTCGCTTCTGGCTCCGGCCCGATGCGGATCAAGCTCTCAGGTACCGTGACAGATGGGGCGCCGAATGCCGGTTTCACCGGTGGTTCGGCGACTCTAACCCACGGGAGCCTGACAACCATCATGCCACATATCGCGATCATCGGCGCCGGCATCACCGGCGTAACGACGGCCTATGCCCTGCTTGAACGCGGCTACAAGGTGACTGTCCTCGACAGGCATCGCTACGCCGCGATGGAAACCTCGTTCGCCAATGGCGGACAGCTTTCCGCCAGCAACGCCGAAGTCTGGAACAGTGCTGCGACCATCCTCAAGGGTCTGCGCTGGATGCTCAGAAGCGACGCGCCGCTGCTGATGAACCCGAAGCCGAGCTGGCACAAATATTCCTGGATCGGCGAGTTCGTCGGCCACATCGGCCGCTATCGCAGCAACACCATCGAGACCACGCGGCTCGCAATCGAAGCGCGCAAGCACCTGTTCTCGATCGCACAGCGCGAGAACATCGCCTTCGATCTCGAGCGCCGCGGCATCCTGCACGTCTATCACGACAGGGCCGGGTTCGAGGCGGGCCTCAAGGTCAACACGCTGCTGCAGCAAGGCGGGCTCGACCGCCGGCCGGTGACATCAGACGAAATCCGCGTCATCGAACCCGCGCTGCGGACAACCTGCTATGGCGGCTTCTTCACGCCGTCGGACGCGACCGGCGATATCCACAAATTCACGCGCGGGCTTGCCGACGCCTGCGTCCGCCGTGGCGCGAGCTTTGTCCACGAAGCCGACGTCGACACGATCGCACGCGGCGAAGACGGCTTCCGCATCGGCTGGAACGAAGCTGCTTCACATGATGCTGTGGTCGCGACGCGGCATCAATTGCAAGCGGACGGGATCGTGATTTGCGCCGGCGTGGCGAGCCGCCACTTCGCCAGCCTGCTCAACGACCGCGTCAATGTCTATCCGGTGAAGGGCTATTCGATCACGGTGCAACTCGATGCGCCGCAAAGCCGGAATGCGGCCCCAACCGTCAGCCTGCTCGATGAAGCTGCGAAGATTGTCACCAGCCGGCTCGGCGCCGACCGCTTCCGCGTCGCCGGCACCGCCGAGTTCAACGGCTTCAACCGCGACATTCGCGCCGACCGCATTCAACCGCTGGTGGACTGGGTGCGGCATCATTTCCCAAACATCGATACGTCGAAAGTCGTGCCATGGGCGGGTTTGCGCCCGATGATGCCGAACATGATGCCGGTGGTTCGCGCCGGACGAATTCCGGGCGTGTTCTACAATACGGGCCACGGTCATCTCGGCTGGACGCTCTCGGCGGCGACGGCGCAGATGGTGGCCCAGGCGATCGACGATTGGCGCGACCTCGACGCGCCGCCGATGGCGCCGTCATTCGGTGGCGGGCTCGACGTGCCTGCCAACGCGCGCAAAGCTGAAATCAATCCACCTTCCAGTGGACTGCTTCGAACTTCACCGGAGGAATAATCGCGGCCAACAGGACTGATTAGCTGCACCGCAAAAACCGCAGCACCGATGGCATGGGACTTGCTCAAGTTCTACCGTGAGTCTGCTACCATCTGTGCTACGGTCTGGTGTGCAACGGTCCCGCTGGGGACTCCATCGACCACAACCCAACGGATCAAATTTGCTCGGATATCTGCTTCGCCGCATCCTCGCCGCCATTCCCGTGATGGGCGTGGTGGCTCTGTTCGTGTTCCTGTTGCTGCGGCTGACGCCGGGCGACCCGGCCGCCATCCTCGCCGGCGACAACGCGACTCCCGAACAGCTCGAACGCATTCGGACCTCGCTTGGTCTGAACGAGCCGATCTACATCCAGTTCTATACCTGGGTCGCCAAGTTGCTGCACGGCGACCTTGGCGTCTCCCTGATCTCGAACAAGCCGATCCTCGAGATGATCGGCCCGCGTCTCGAGCCGTCGATCTCGGTCGCGCTGGCCACCATCATCCTCTCGATCCTGGTGGCGGTGCCGCTCGGCGTGATCGCGGCGTGGAAACACGGCACCTGGATCGACCGCTTCGTGATGGGACTGTCGGTGCTCGGCTTCTCGGTGCCGGTGTTCGTGATCGGCTATGTGCTGATCCAGATCTTTGCGATTGATCTGCGCTGGGTTCCAGTGCAGGGCTTCAAGAGCATCTCGGCCGGCTTCGGCCCGTTCTTCGAGCGCATCATCCTGCCGACTTGCACCCTCTCCTTCATCTATGTCGCTCTGATCGCGCGCATGACGCGGGCCTCGATGCTCGACGTGCTCGGCGAGGATTACGTGCGCACGGCGCGGGCCAAGGGCATCGGCGAGACCGGCGTGCTGCTGCGCCATGCGCTGCGCAATGCGGCCGTGCCGGTCATCACGGTGATCGGTTCCGGCTTCGCGCTGTTGATCTCCGGCGTCGTCGTCACCGAAAGCGTGTTCAACCTGCCCGGCATCGGCCGCCTCACCGTCGATGCGGTGCTGGCGCGCGACTATCCGGTGATCCAGGCGATGATCCTGTTGACGTCGGGTATCTACGTCGCGGTCAATCTGTTGATCGACCTCGCCTACACCCTGCTCGATCCTCGTATCCGGTACTGAGCAATGGCGATCGAAACCCTTCCCGAATCCTCTATTCCCGTCACCCGGCCGTTCCGCGTCAAGTTCGGCTTCCTGACGTCGACGCCGATCATCGCGATTGCGACGATCTGCCTCGCCCTCATCATCCTGATGGCGATCTTCGCGCCGCTGCTTGCGCCGCACGATCCCCTGCTGTTGACGCCGTCGCAGCGGCTGAAGCCGTCGAGCGCGCAATATCTGCTCGGCACCGACGCCTATGGCCGCGACCTGTTGTCGCGCATCATCTACGGCGCACGGATCTCGCTGGTGATCGGGCTCGGCGCCGCCGTCTGTTCGATCGCCATCGGCCTTCTGATCGGCCTCGTCGCCGGCTTCTTCCGCTGGGTCGATGCGGTGCTGATGCGCGTGATGGACGGCTTGATGGCGATCCCCGCCATCCTGCTCGCGATCGCCGTGGTGTCGCTGTCGGGTGCCAGCATCTGGACCGTGATGGTCGCGATCACCATCCCCGAGATCCCGCGCGTGGCGCGGCTGGTGCGCTCGGTGGTGCTGACCGCACGCGAGGAACCTTATGTCGAGGCCGCGATCTCGCTCGGCACCAGCCTGCCGAAGATCATGTGGCGGCATTTGATGCCGAACACCATCGCGCCGCTGATCGTGCAAGGCACCTATGTCTGCGCCTCCGCGATCCTGACCGAGGCGATCCTGTCGTTCCTCGGCGCCGGCATCTCGCCGGAAACGCCGACCTGGGGCAACATCATGGCTGAAGGCCGCGCCTATTTCCAGGTCAAGCCGTCGCTGATCTTCTGGCCGGGGCTGCTGCTCTCGATCGCCATTCTCAGCGTCAACCTGATCGGCGACGCCGCGCGCGACGCGCTCGATCCCCGCATGAAGCAGCGTGAGGGCAAGTGACCGCAACCAACTCTTCCAACGTCGTCCTCGACATCAACAATCTCGTCGTCGGCCTCGGCCGCAAGGCGGATGCGCATCGCATCATCGACGACCTGTCGCTACAGGTACGTGAAAGCGAGACGCTGTGCCTGGTCGGCGAAAGCGGCTCGGGCAAGTCGGTGACATCGCTCACCGTGATGGGCCTGCTGCAGAAGGGCACGCTGGTGCCGTCTGGCGGCAGCGTCAAACTGGTCGGCGAGGAACTGCTCACCGCCAGCGACCGGCGGCTGCGCCAGCTCCGCGCCACGCGGATGGCGATGATCTTCCAGGAGCCGATGACCGCGCTCAATCCCGTCGTGCCGGTCGGCCGCCAGATCGACGAGGTGCTGCGCGCCCACACTGATCTCGACTCCCGCGCGCGGCGCCAGAAGATCCTGGCGATGATGGAGCATGTGCGGCTGCCGGACGTCGAGCGCATCTTCTCCTCCTACCCGCACCGCCTGTCGGGCGGACAGCGCCAGCGCATCATGATCGCGATGGCATTGGTTCTGGAGCCGAAGCTCCTGATCGCCGATGAGCCGACCACTGCGCTCGACGTCACCACGCAGAAGCAGATCCTCACCTTGATCCGCGACCTGCAACGCGACCACGGCACCGCTGTTCTGTTCATCACCCACGACATGGGCGTGGTGGCCGAGATCGCCGACCGCGTCGCGGTGATGCGACACGGCCGCCTTGTCGAAACCGGCCCGCTGCAGGACGTGCTGCGCAATCCGAAGATGGAGTACACCCGCAATCTTTTGTCCTCGGTGCCGAGCCTGGTGCCGCGCGCGCCGCGCCCGGAGACGACCGAGCCGGTGGTGCTGGAAGCCAACGAGCTCAGCAAGGTCTACCGGGAGCGGTCGCTGTACGGCAAAGCCCGCGAGGTCGCCGCCGCCAGCGACGTTACCCTCACCTTGCGCAAGGGCCGCACGCTCGGCATCGTCGGCGAAAGCGGTTCCGGCAAGTCGACGGTGGCGCGCTGCATCGTCCGCCTGATCGATCCGACCTCGGGCGGGGTGCGCCTCGCCGGCCGCGAGATCTCCGACCTGTCGCGCCGGCTGTTGCAGCCGCATCGCCAGAAGATCCAGATCATCTTCCAGGACCCTTACCGCTCGCTCAATCCGCGCGTCACCGTCGGCGAGAGCATCGCGGAAGGCCCGGTCAATTACGGCATGCCGCGCAAGGACGCATTGGCGCGGGCGCGCGAGCTGCTCGAGCTCGTCCATTTGCCGCCCGACGCGATCTCGCGCTATCCGCACCAGTTCTCCGGCGGCCAGCGCCAGCGCATCGCGATCGCGCGCGCGCTGGCGCTCGATCCCGACGTGCTCGTCGCGGATGAGGCGGTGTCCGCACTCGACGTCTCGGTGCAGGCGCAGGTGCTGGATCTGCTCGACGAAATCCAGCGCCGGCTTGGCATCGCGCTGCTGTTCATCACGCATGATTTGCGCGTCGCCGCACAAATCTGCGACGACGTCGCCGTGATGCAACATGGCCGCGTCGTGGAACAGGGACCGGCCGCCGAGGTGCTGACCAATCCGCAGCAGGCCTATACTCGCGCCCTGCTCGATGCGGCGCCCGGACGCGGCTGGGATTTTGCGAATTTCCGCCCGGTTTCGGAAGGCCTCGTGGCAACGGCCTAAGTCTTTAGTATTCCGTAGCCCCGATGGAACGAAGCGAAATCCGGGAAAATCTCAGCCGCCCGAAACACCCCGGATTGCGCTTCGCTCCATCCGGGCTACATGGGCGCTCCCCGTCGCAATGACGGACTGCGCTGAGGGCATGCAAATCCGCCGGTGCTCCACGGCTTGCGCTTGGCGCGACGACACGCTTAACGTCGCGCGCTAGAGCGTGGCCCTGACGGTGGACACCGGTCTTCCCCGGAGATCACGCTCCAACCAACGAGATGAGATCATGACGCGCGTCGTTGTGATCGCATCATAATCGAAGAAACGTATCGAGACCAACTTGATGACCCGCATTGCCGTTGGCGGCTTCCTGCACGAGACCAATACCTTCGCACCGACGAAGGCAACCTATGACGATTTCGTGCACGGCGGCGGCTGGCCGTCGATGACGCATGGCGCCGACGTGCTCAAGGTCATGCGCAAGATCAATGTCGGCCTTGCCGGGTTTGTCGAGGCGGCAGAAGCCAATGGCTGGGAGCTGGTGCCGACGATCTTCGCCGCGGCGAGCCCGTCGGCGCATGTCAGCAAGGATGCGTTCGAGCGGATCGTGACCGAAATGGTCGACGGCATCGCCGCGGCCGGACCGATCGACGCCGTCTATCTCGATCTGCACGGCGCCATGGTCACCGAGCATTACGACGACGGCGAAGGCGAAACGCTTGCCCGCGTGCGCAAGGCGATCGGCAACGACCTGCCGCTGGTGGCGAGCCTCGATCTGCATGCGAACGTCTCACCGAAGATGATCGAACATGCCGATGCGCTGATTGCCTACCGCACCTATCCGCATGTCGACATGGCCGAAACCGGCCGCGCCTGCGCCCGGCATCTGGCGCTGATGCTCAAGTCCAGGCAGCGCTTCGCTAAGGCATTCCGGCAATTGCCGTTCCTGATCCCGATCAGCTGGCAGTGCACCAACGACCAGCCCACAAAAGGCATCTATCAAAAGCTCGCCGCGCTCGAGAGCGACGCCGTGCCGACGCTGTCGTTTGCGCCCGGCTTCCCCGCAGCCGATTTCAGGGATTGCGGGCCGAGCGTGTTCGCCTATGGCCGGACCCAGGCCGAAGCGGATGCCGCCGCCGACAAGGTCGTCGCGCTGGTCGAAGGCCATGAGGACGATTTCGACGGCCGGATCTATTCGCCCGACGAAGGCGTGCGGCTGGCGATGGAACTGGCGAAATCGGCCAGCAAGCCGATCATCATCGCCGACACCCAGGACAATCCCGGCGCCGGAGGCGATTCCGACACCACCGGCATGCTGCGCGCGCTGGTGCGCAACAGAGCCAGTGCCGCAACCGGCGTGATCTACGACCCGCAATCCGCGAAGGCCGCGCACACGGCCGGCGTCGGCGCGTCAGTCACGCTCGAGCTCGGCGGCAAGTCCGGCATTCCCGGCGACGCGCCATACCGGGAGACTTTTGTCGTCGAACAGCTGTCGGATGGAAAATTCGTGGCTCCAGGCCCCTATTTCGGCGGCCGCGACATGGATATGGGTCCCTCGGCCTGCCTGCGGGTCGGCGACGTCCGCGTCGTGGTCGGCTCCTACAAGGCCCAGCTTGCCGATCAGGCGATGTACCGCTATGTCGGCATCGAGCCGACGGCACAGAAGATTTTGGTCAACAAGAGCTCGGTGCACTTCCGCGCCGATTTCGAGCCGATCGCCGAGAAACTGCTGATCTGCGCCGCTCCCGGCGCGATGCCCGCCGATACCGCCACGCTGCCGTGGAGACATCTGCGTCCCGGCGTCCGTATCAAGCCGAACGGCCCTGCTTTCACCCCCACCTCCCCATCACGCACAAACGGATAGAGAGATCATGCCGACCATTGAGCGCATCGACAGTTTTGCCGACGAACTCACCGCCATCAGACGGGATCTGCATGCGCATCCCGAGATCGGCTTCGAGGAGGTCCGCACCTCAGGCATCGTCGCCGACAAGCTGACGAGCTGGGGCATCGAGGTGCATCGCGGCCTCGGCGGCACCGGCGTGGTCGGCGTGCTCAAGGGCAAGGGCAACGGCACCAAGAAGATCGGCCTGCGCGCCGACATGGACGCGCTGCCGATGGAGGAGAACACCAATCTGAAGTGGCGTTCGACGATTCCCGGCCGCTTCCACGGCTGCGGCCATGACGGCCACACCACGATGCTGCTCGGCTCGGCACGCTATCTCGCCGAGACCCGCAATTTCGACGGCACCGTGCATTTCATCTTCCAGCCGGCCGAGGAAGGCCTCGGCGGCGCCCGCGCCATGATCAAGGACGGCCTGTTCAAGCAGTTCCCCTGCGACGAGGTCTATGGCCTACACAACGCGCCCGACCTGAACCATGGCGAGATCGCGATCCTGCCGGGCCCGGCAATGGCCGCAGCCGACTTCTTCGACATCAGGATCCAGGGCTACGGCGCGCATGGCGCGATGCCGGAGCGCTCCAAGGACGCCGTTGTGATCGCAATGACGCTCGGACAGGCGTTGCAGTCGATCGTCAGCCGCAACGTCGATCCGCTGCAGGCGGCGGTGCTGTCGATCACGCAGATCCATTCCGGGTCGGCGTACAACGTCATTCCCGGCGAAGCCTGGATGTGCGGCACGGTGCGCTGCTTCTCCGACGAGATCCGTGAGCTGATCCGCAAGCGCATGCGCGAAATCTCCGCCGGCTTTGCGGCGGCATATGGCGCCGAAATCTCGGTCGATATCCGCGATGGCTTCAGCGTGCTGGTGAACCAGGAAGAACAGTCCCGCGTCGTCGAGGAAGTCGCGCGCACCGTCGTCGACCCCGCCAAGGTGATCACGCGCTCGACGCCCAAGATGGGCAGCGAGGATTTCGCCGACATGATGCAGGCCATTCCCGGCGCCTATTTCTGGGTCGGCCATGACGGCTCCGTGCCCGTTCACAATCCCGGTTACGTTCTCGACGACAAGATCCTGCCGATCGGCGCCAGCATGTTCGCCCGCATCATCGAGAAACGCATGCCGGCAGGTGCGCATGCATAAGCCCAAAGGGGACGCCATCACGTCGCTGCACGATCTCTCCGCCGTCGACCTGCTCGCCGGCTATCGTGCCAAGCAGTTCTCGCCGTCCGAGGTGCTGGAGGAAATCATCTCCCAGGTCGCGACCTGGGAGCCGCACATCAAGGCGCTGTATCTGTACGACCCGGAAGGGGCGCGGAAGGTCGCCAAGACCTCAACCGAGCGCTGGCAGCAAGCCGAGCCGGCCGGCACGCTCGATGGCGTTCCCGCCACCATCAAGGACAATGTCGCGACTAAGGGGCAGCCGGTGCCGCTAGGCGCGGCGAGCGTCAAGCTGGCGCCCGCGGAGAAGGATGCACCGCCGGCGGCGCGGCTGCGCGAGGCCGGCTGCGTGATCTTCTCCAAGACCACGATGCCGGACTACGGCATGCTGTCGTCGGGCCTGTCGTCGTTCCATCCCCTGACCCGCAATCCCTGGGATGTCAGCAAGAACCCCGGCGGCTCGAGCGCCGGCGCGGGCGCGGCAGGCGCAGCCGGCTACGGTCCCTTGCATCTCGGCACCGATATCGGCGGCTCGGTGCGGCTGCCGGCCAACTGGTGCGGCCTTGTCGCATTGAAGCCGAGCCTCGGCCGCGTGCCGATCGACCCGCCCTATGTCGGCCGCGTCGCCGGTCCGATGACCCGCACCGTCGACGACGCCGCGCTGATGATGAGCGTATTGTCGCGTCCCGACCGCCGCGACGGCATGAGCCTGCCGGCGCTCGAGGTGAACTGGAAGGCACTGGAGAAGTCGCCGCGCAAGCTGCGCATCGGGCTGATGCTCGACGCCGGCTCCGGCCAGAAGGTCGAGAAGGAGGTTCGCGAGGTCGTCGTGAAGGCGGCGAAGGCGTTCGAATCCGCCGGCGCCGTCATCACCGAGATCGACGGCATCCTGACCCCCGAGATGCTCGAAGGGCTCGACAATTTCTGGCGCGCCCGGACCTGGGATGAGCTGTCGAAACTGTCGCAGGCCGAGCGCGGCAAGACCCTGCCCTACATCCTCAACTGGGCAGAGGCCGGCGCAAAGCTCTCCGGCGTCGAGGTGGTGCGCGGCTTCAACCAGACGATGGCGATCCGCGCGGCCGCCGCGAAATTGTTCTGCGAGGTCGACTACGTGATCTCACCGGTGTCGCCGGTGGTGAACTTCCCGGCGGAGTTCGCCGCACCGCTCAACGACCCCGCAAAGCCGTTCGAGCACATCTGCTTTACCGTGCCGTGGAATATGTCGGAGAACCCCGCGCTGTCGATCAACGGCGGCTACGACAAGAAGGGCTTTCCGATCGGCGTCCAGATCATCGGCCGCCGCTTCGACGACATCGGCGTGCTCGGCATGGGCAAGGCGTTCGAAGGCCTGCGCGGCCCGCAGAAGCCGTGGCCCACGCCGCCGAAGAAGTAAAGCAGCGCCTCAACGCAAGTCGGGATGCGCGGAGCCAAGCCCGCGCATCCCTCTTCTTCACAAGGGATGATTGCCGGGTTAACTGGATGGAGACGCGCGCCAGCGCCGTTCATTCAAGAAAACCGAGAGGAAATCATCCCCATGGCGTATGAGACGATCAAGTACGAGGTCGCCGAGCAGATCCTGACCATCACGCTGAACCGGCCCGACAAGCTCAACGCCTTCAACGCCACGATGCAGCAGGAGCTGATCGACGCGTTCGACAAAGCCGACAAGGACGACGACGTCAGGGCCATCATCGTGACCGGTGCGGGCCGCGGTTTCTGCGCCGGCGCCGATCTTTCATCCGGCGCTAACACCTTCGACCGCGATGCGCGGCGCGGTCCGGTCAAGCGCAATGCCGACGGCAGCGTCGACTACAGTGATCCGCAGGTGCGCGACGGCGGCGGGCAAGTGACGCTGCGCATCTTCAAGTGCCTGAAGCCGGTGATCGCCGCTGTGAACGGCCCGGCAGTCGGCATCGGCGTCACCATGCAGCTTGCGATGGATATCCGCATCGCCTCCGACGCCGCGCGGTTCGGCTTCGTGTTCTCCCAGCGCGGCATCGTGCCGGAAGCCGCATCGAGCTGGTTCCTGCCGCGCATCGTCGGCATCTCGCAGGCGCTGGAATGGTGCTACTCCGGCCGCGTCTTCCCGGCGCAGGAAGCGCTCGCCGGCCGGCTCGTCAGCAAGGTGGTGGCGCCGGACGATCTGTTGCCCACCGCGCGTGCGCTCGCCAAGGAGTTCGCGGCCAAGACGGCGCCGGTGTCGGTGGCGCTGATCCGCCAGATGATGTGGCGCATGATGGGCGCCGACGATCCGATGGAAGCGCACAAGGTCGACAGCCGCGGCATCTATGCCCGCGGCCGCTCCGACGACGTCAAGGAAGGCGTGGTGTCGTTCCTGGAAAAGCGCCCCGCGCAGTTCAAGAACAAGGTGTCGTCCGACATGCCCGACTATTTCCCGTGGTGGCAAGAGCGCGACTATAAGTGAGCGAGCGGCGTCAAGCGGCGTCCACGCTTGACGGCGTCGTCCTGCTGCACGGCATCAGCAGGACGGCGCGTTCGTTTCGCAGGATGGAGCTGGCGCTGAGGGCTGCCGGCTTTGCCACCCTCAATCTCGACTATGACAGCCGGCGCAAGGGTCTCGATGCGCTGGCCGAGGACATCCACCCCTCGCTCGATCAATTCGCGCGCAGCCTCGATGGCTCCGTGCATTTCGCCTGCCATTCCATGGGCGGGCTTCTGGCACGTGTCTATCTGGCAAGGCATCGCCCGGCGCGGCTCGGCCGCGTCGTGATGCTGGGCACACCAAACGGCGGCAGCGAGATCGCCGACCGCCTGAAGAACCTCGCAGCTTATCGCGCCTATTTCGGTCCGGCCGGCCAGCAGCTCGTCACCCGCCGCGATGCCGCGAGCAGCGCGTTGCTGCCGCCGATCGATTATCCCGCCGGCATCATCGCCGGCAACCGCTCGGTCTATCCGATCACCTCCATCGGCCTGCCGCGGCCGCATGACGGCAGGGTGTCGGTCGCCAACACCAGGCTCGACGGCATGGCCGATCACATCGTGATCCGCACCTCGCATCCCTGGCTGGTGCGCAACGCCGAAGCGATCGCGCAGACCATCGCGTTCTTGCAAGAGGGGAAATTCAGCACAAATCGTCGGGTGGACTAAGGGCGCGGACTCATTGGCACGCAGCCAGACCCGGTCGCGAATGACCCGAGGCGGGGATGTCGGAGTGCCCTGCTTCGCTCAGTCGGCGTGGGCGTTACCCATCCTGTGCAGCTTGAGCATGGCATAGACCGCATTGTTGGCTGGCGTAGGAATGCCAAGCGGGCGGGCGAACTCCACCACCTTTCCGGCGAGCCAGTCGAGTTCGAGCCGGTTGCCGCGTTCGAGATCGTGCAGCATGGAAGCCTTGAAGGTGGGCGGCGAGGCTTCTGCGAATTTCATTCTGTCCTCGGCGAAATTCTCCGGAATCGGAACGCCCTTGGCACGGCCGACCGCTACCACCTCGCTCATCAGACTGTAGAAGAACGCCCGCGTATCCGGGTCGGCCAGGATCGGCCCCAGCGGCTGGCGAGTCGTTGCGGTCGCGCCTGATAGTCCGACGAGAAATACGAATTTCTGCCAGCGCTCCCGGTCGATCCCGTCGGACACCGAGATGTCGATCCCGGCCGCATGAGCGGCGTCGGCAAAGGCTTTGAGGCCCTCATCGGGCTTGCCGTCGGTTCGGCCGCAGACCATGCGCGCGAACTGGCTCGTGTGGGTGACGACGCCAGGCGCGGACAGCACCGTAGCAATATAGGCACTTCCGGCGACCACATTGTCGGCGCCGAGAATCGGGGCGATCCTCTCCGCACTATCGATCCCGTTTTGCAACGGGATCACCCGGGTACGGGGTCCGACCAGGGGGAGAGACGACCTGGCTGCCGTCTCGCTGTCCCAGAGCTTGACCGCGAACAGAACGATATCGACCGGGCCGACCGTGGCAGGATCATCGGTCACGTTGGGTTCACGCAAATGAAGATTGCCGAGCACGCTCTCGACCTTGAGACCGTTTTTTCTGATCGCCTCGAGGTTGGAGCCGCGTGCGATAAAGAACACGTCGTGCCCTGCCGCAGCCATACGTGCCCCGAAATAACCGCCGAGGGCACCGGCCGCCATCACAGCGATACGCATGTCATCCTCCCCCTGCAACGACACTCAGCTGGCAGAGGGTATCACGCGACGGACCCGGGTTCGATTCCTTGAACGTCAGGCCCATCGCGTCATTTGGCTGCACTGCAGAATTTGGTCTGCTATCGGTGCATGGCGGACTCTGGCAGCCGCCTGCCCGACAGATCTGTGGTGTCACGGCCTCGTCAGCAGCGCCACACGCCCGATCGCCTTGCGCTCGATCAACAGCCGCATCGCTTTCGCATAGTCTTCCAGCGGCAGCCGGTGCGAGATATTCGGCCGTACCCGGCCGGCCTCGGCCCATTCGCTCAGCGCCTTGAACCTGACCTCGCCGAGCGCGGGATCCTTGCGCACCGCCTCGCCGGCGCGAACGCCGAGCACGCTCGCGCCCTTGATCATCAACAGATTGGTGCGGGCAAGACCGATGCCGCCGGTGAATCCGACGACGAGGATCCGCGCGCCCCAGTTGATGCAGCGCATCGAGTTCTCGAACACCTCGCCGCCGACAGGATCGAACACCACATCGGCACCGCGGCCGTCGGTGAGGCGCTTGACCGCATCGCGGAACGGCTCGCGCGCGTAGAGCAAGAGATGGTCCGCGCCGCGCGCCTTGGCGATCGCAAGCTTCTCCTCGCTCGAGGCCGCGGCGATCACGGTGGCGCCGAGCAGCTTGCCGATCTCGACCGCGGCAAGCCCGACACCGCCGCCGGCGCCGTGCACCAGCAACACCTCACCCGGCTTGATCTGCCCGCGGTCGATCAGCGCATGATAGGCGGTGCCGTGCGCGGCCAGGAAGGTCGCGCCTTCCGCGTAGTCGAAGGTCGACGGCACCGGTACGAGCTGCGACGGCGTCGCAACCGTCTCGTCGCAATAGGCGCCGAAGCGCATCTTGACGATCACTTTGTCGCCGACGGCAACACCGGCTGCTCCATTGACCTCGACGACATCGCCGGCGGCTTCCGAGCCCGGCGTGAACGGCAGCGGCGGCTTGAGCTGGTACTCGCCGGCGGCCATCAGGATGTCGGGGAAATTGATCCCGGCGGCGCGGATCGCAACCCGCACCTGGCCCGGCTGCAAAGGCACCGAGGCAAAGTTCTCGAGCTGCAGGCGCTCGGGCGGGCCGAGCTCGCGGCAAACGACGGCTTTCGGCATCAGGCAGCCCGCGCCTTGAGACGCGCCAGCGCCTCGCGGATCAGCGGCAAGCGGTCGTTGCCGAAATACATGTCGGTCTTGTCGAGATAGATCGTGGGCGAGCCGAAGCCGCCGCGCGCCATCACCTCCTCGGTGTTGGCCTTGAGCTGGTCCTTGATCGCCTGGTCGCCGATGCCGGCAAGGAACCGCGCCGGATCGATCCCGAGCTTGGCGCAGATCTCGGTCAGCACCGCATCCTGCGAGATGTCCTTGTCGTCACCCCAATAGGCCTCGAACACCGCGCGTGCGAACGGCACCATCTTCTCGTTGCCGAGAAGGATGCAGCCGCGCATCGCCTTGACGCTGTTCACCGGGAATACGGTCGGCGGCATCTTGATCGCAAGGCCGGCCGAGCGCGCCCAGTCGGTGAGATCCTTCTTCATGTAGCGCGCCTTCAGCGGCACCGGCTTCTCGCGCTGCGCGTAGACTGACGGATTGACGGTGTTGAAGATGCCGCCGACCAGGATCGGCCGCCAGGTGATCGGAGCGTCGAACTCCTTCGCGATCGGCTGGATGTTGTGCCAGGCGAGATAGGTCCACGGGCTGGAGCAGTCGAAGAAGAATTCGATCATGGCGTTTCCCTTTGTCTTTTCCACATTCATTCTCGTCATTCCGGGAGGCGCCACAAGGCGCAGAGCTCGCGACTGTGTCGCGCCACGGAATAACGGGCATCATTTCTTCTCGACCAGCTCCTTCGCACGCTGGCCGAACATGTTCTTGCGCGATTCCTCGTCAAACGGCTCCTTGACGAATTTTCCGATCGCAAGGCCCGCCTGCACCTGCGGCCGGGCGCGCACCGTCGCGTACCAGCGCTTGATGTTCGGGAAATCGTCGAGGGTGAAGCCCTGTGCCTTGTGGGTCATGGTCCAGGGGAAGCAGGCGATGTCGGCGATCGAATAGTCGTCGCCGGCGATATAGGCGCCGGTCCCGCCGAGCTGGCGGTCGAGCACACCATAGAGCCGCGCCGTCTCGTCGCGGTAGCGCTCGATCGCGTAGGGAATTTTCTCGGCCGCATAGAGCGCGAAATGGCCGTGCTGGCCGAGCATCGGCCCGAGGCCGCCCATTTGCCACATCACCCATTGGATGACGTTCGACCGCGCACGCAGCTCCCTGGACAGGAAACGGCCGGCCTTGTCGGCAAGATAGATCAGGATCGCGCCGGTCTCGAACACCGAGAACGGCCCGCCGCCGTCGGCGGGCGCGTGGTCGACGATGGCGGGGATCCGGTTGTTCGGGCTGATCGCCAGGAATTCGGGTCGAAACTGCTCGCCGGCGCGGATGTTCACCGGGATCACCTTGTAGGGTAGCCCCAGTTCCTCCAGCATGATCGAGACCTTCCAGCCGTTCGGCGTCGGCGCGTAGTGCAGATCGATCATCGGCGTTCTATTCCCCGTCACAAAGACTTTTGTTGTTCTGTACCTCCACCTTAGGACATGGCACACAAGCGCTCAATCAGAACCCAACAGGAGGCACCCATGCTGTTTCCAACCACGATCGCAGGCTCGCTGCCGAAGCCGGAATGGCTGGCGGAGCCGAACATGCTGTGGGCACCCTGGAAGTCGGAGGGCGCCGAGCTCGCCCGCGCCAAGCGCGATGCCACGGTGCTTGCGGTCAAGCTGCAGGAAGATGCCGGCGTCGACATCGTCACCGAGGGCGAGCAGGCGCGCCAACATTTCGTGCACGGCTTCCTCGAGCGGATCGAGGGCATCGATTTCGCCCACAAGGTCGAGATGGGCATCCGCAAGGACCGCTATAAGGCGATGGTGCCGCAGGTGGTCGCACCGCTGCAGCTCAAGGGACGCGTCCACGAGAGCGAGGCCCGTGCGGCGCGCGCGCACACCAGGAACCGGCTGAAATTCACCATGCCCGGCCCGATGACGATCATCGATACCATCGCCGACAAGTATTACGGCGACCGCGTGAAGATGGCCTTCGCTTTCGCGGAGCTTTTGAACCAGGAGGCGAAGGCGTTGCAAGCCGACGGCGTCGACATGATCCAGTTCGACGAGCCCGCCTTCAACGTCTACATGGACCAAGTGCGCGACTGGGGCATCAAGGCCCTGGAGCGCGCCGCCGAAGGCCTGACCTGCGCCACCGCCGTGCACATCTGCTACGGCTACGGCATCAAGGCCAACACCGACTGGAAGCAGACGCTTGGCGGCGAGTGGCGGCAATACGAGGAGACCTTCCCCGTCATCGACAAGAGTACGATCCAGCAGGTCGCGATCGAATGCCGGAACTCGAAGGTGCCGATCGAACTGCTGGCGGCGCTCCCCGGCAAGATCGTGCAGGCCGGTGTGATCGACGTCGCCAGCGACGAGATCGAGACCGCCGAGGACGTCGTCAAGGTGATCGAGGCGGTCGCCAAGCACGTGCCGAAGGGCAACATCATCGCGACCACCAATTGCGGCATGGCGCCGATGCGGCGGGACATCGCCGAAGCCAAGCTGATCGCGCTGGGCGCCGGTGCCAAGCTGGCGCGGCAGCGGCTGGCGTAAGACGCCGGCAGATCAACCCAGAAGGGCCATCGCGCTCGGATGCAACACCGGCCGGTAGCCGGCCTGGAAGGCGCGCACCGTCGATGGCGGCGTCAGCAGCATGGCCGGCTCGGGTACGTCGGCCCGGCTGTAACCGGCGAACGACCAACGCAACGTTGCGCCGTCGGCGACGAGGTAGCTCTCCCCGCTCGCCTGCACCATGGTCCCGTCGGGCAAGTCGCGCAATCGCATCGGCAGCGGATGCAGCTGCTTCCTGCCGCGGTCGAGCCGCTCGGCGTGCAGCACCGCATCCATCGCCTTGGCGCTGAGATCGCTCACGTCGTTGCCCTGCTCCCAGCAGCCACGAAACCGCTTGGCATCGTCACGGCGGCAGTAGAAGCAGGGCCGGTGTCCGGCCGCGAACGCGGTGGCCTCATCGAGGAAGAACAGCTCGGTCCAGCTCTGCCGGCTCATCACCTCGCGCCGTCGTCCCCTGAACTCGCAGACGCAGGTGAGCCACGCCGGGCTCGACCAGCGCTTGTTCAGAAGCGTGCGCGTCGCGGGATCGTGGATGATGCCGCGATTCCCGGTGAAAGTGCCGCGATGGTCTGAGGCGACGATGTCGCCGGTGGGCGTGACGCGGTTTTGCAGGGGCATGCTTTTGCTTCCCCCTCGCCCCGCTCTTGCGGGGAGAGGGCTGGGGGTGAGGGGCTTTGTCCGCAAAGATAGTGAGAGACGAGCTCGCGGTGAGTCCCCCTCACCCGATCGCTCCGCGATCGACCTCTTCCCGCAAGCGGGGCGAGGTGACGATCTACGCCGCTCCGTCGCGGAGCGGCGGCTGGAACGACAGCGCGGTATCCCAGGGGAAGAAGATCCAGGTGTCCTGCGACACCTCGGTGATGTAGGTGTCGACCAGCGGCCGGCCCTTCGGCTTGGCATAGACGGTCGCGAAATGCGCGTCCGGCAGAAGCTCGCGCACCAGCCTGCCGGTCTTGCCGGTATCGACGAGGTCGTCGACGATCAACAGTCCCTTGCCGGTGCCGCCGCCGAGCTTGGCGGTCTGCTCCGAAATGCCCTTGAGCACCTTCAGGTCGCCCTGCTTGTCATGGTCGTAGCTGGCGACGCAGACGGTATCGATCACCCGCAGGCCGAGCTCGCGCGCCACGATCGCCGCCGGCACCAGCCCGCCGCGGGTGATCGCGATCACCGCGTGGAACGGGCCGACCTCGTTGAGCCGCCAGGTCAGCGCCCGGCAGTCCCGGTGGAATTGATCCCACGAGACCGGAAACGGCCTGCCGGCCCGATCCTGTGCACTCGGTTCAGAATTTCGCTCAACCATATCGTCTCAACCCGCCGGCTTCTTCTGCGCGGCCTGCACTTGCTTCAGCATCTCCTTCACCGCGATCATCGCCGCGGCGAGCTTTTCCGGATCGCGCGAGCGGACCACGAGATTGGTGTTCGGCTTCTGGTCCTCGTCCTGGAACGGATAGCTGCCGATGATGGTGTCGGGATTGGCTTCCGCGATCGCCCGCAGCGGGCCGCCGATATCGCCTTCCCTTGCGTCAGCGCGAACCGAGTCCGACAGCATCCGCACGCCGGACTTCAGGGTCGGCGCCACGATATCCATCATCGCCTGCATGATGGTGGGGATGCCGGCCATCACGATGACATTGCCGAGCTTGAAGCCCGGCGCCAGGATGGTCGCGCTCTGGATCAGCTCGGCGCCGTCGGGCACCCGGGCCATCCTGAGCCGCGCCTCGTTGAGGTCCTGCTCGCTCCAACGCTCCCTGAACCGCGCCACCACCTCGGGGTGATGGTGGATATCGACCCCGAACGCCCTCGCCACGCTGTCGGCGGTGATGTCGTCATGGGTCGGCCCGATGCCGCCGGTGGTGAACACGTAAGTGTACCTATGCCGCAGCGCATCAAGGGCGGAGACGATGTCGGCCTCGTCGTCGGCGACGACGCGGACCTCCTTCAGGTCGATGCCGATGTTGGTCAGGTATTCGGCGATGAAGCCGATGTTCTTGTCCTTGGTCCGGCCGGACAGGATCTCGTCGCCGATCACCAATATCCCCGCCGTGACGATCTCGCTCATGGTCTCATTCCCTAACTTGATCCCCTGACATTGCCGATCCAATGCCTTGATGTCACGGGGTTTTGCCGCCGAATTAAGCAGACCTCAGCCGGTTTTTCGGGCAGGCCTTCCGCTTCACCCATAGCAAATGCCGCAAGCCAATGCATATCGCGCTGGCCCGCCCCTTGCTACCATCCCATCAAGTCATGCACTGTGTCACATGGCTTGGGAGGGCAGTCGGGCTATATGGCAGTCGCGTTCGATGAGATGAATGGCCTCGGCGAGGATCTCCGCCCGGCCTACCAGGAGCTCTCCCGCTGGCTCAAAGAGACGCCGCCGGATGCGCTCGAATATCGACGCCAGGAAGCGGAGCTGCTGTTCCGCCGGATCGGCATCACCTTCGCGGTCTATGGCGATGCCGAGGCCCAGGAGCGGCTGATCCCGTTCGACGTCATCCCCCGCATCATGTCGGCGACCGAGTGGACGCTGCTGGAGAAGGGCCTCAAGCAGCGCGTGCTCGCGCTCAACATGTTCTTGAAGGACATCTATCACGGCCGCGACATCCTGCGCGCCAACGTCATCCCCGAGGACCTGATCTTCCAGAACCCGGTGTTCCGTCCGGAGATGAACGGCCAGGACGTGCCGCACGACATCTACGTCCACATTGCCGGCATCGACATCATCCGTACCGATCCCGACAATTTCATCGTGCTGGAGGACAATGCGCGCACGCCATCCGGCGTGTCCTACATGCTGGAAAACCGCGAGATCATGATGCGGCTGTTTCCGGACCTGTTCGCGCGGCACCGCGTAGCGCCCGTGGAGCGTTATCCGGACGAGCTGCTGTCGGCGCTGCGGTCGGTCGCGCCGCACAGCGCCTCGGCCGAGCCGACGGTCGCGCTGATGACGCCGGGCGTCTACAACTCGGCCTATTACGAGCACTCCTTCCTCGCCGACAAGCTCGGCATCGAGCTGGTCGAGGGGCGCGACCTCATCGTCAAGAACGACGAGGTGTTCATGCGCACCACCGAGGGGCTGAAGCGGGTCGATGTGATCTACCGCCGCGTCGACGACGATTTTCTCGATCCCCTCACCTTCCGGCCGGATTCCGCGCTCGGCGTCCCCGGACTGATGTCGGCCTATGCCGCCGGCAACATCACGCTCGCCAATGCGGTCGGCACCGGCATCGCCGACGACAAGGCGATCTATTCCTACATGCCTGACATCGTGAAGTTCTACCTCAGCGAGGAGCCGATCCTGAAGAACGTGCAGACCTGGCGCTGCCGAGAACCGCAGGATCTGTCCTACGTGCTCGACAACCTCGCCGACCTCGTCGTCAAGGAGGTGCACGGCTCGGGTGGCTACGGCATGCTGATCGGCCCCGCCGCCACCAAGGCGACGATCGAGGCGTTCCGCGACAAGCTCAAGCGCGAGCCGGAAGGCTTCATCGCCCAGCCGACGCTGGCGCTGTCGACCTGCCCGACCTGCACCGACAAGGGGCTGGCGCCGCGCCATGTCGACCTCCGCCCGTTCGTGCTGACCGGCTCTAGCCACACCACCATCGTGCCCGGCGGGCTGACCCGCGTCGCGCTGAAGGAAGGCTCGCTCGTGGTCAATTCGAGCCAGGGCGGCGGCACCAAGGACACCTGGATACTGAGTGAGTGATTTGAAGCCAAACGCGCTGCGCGAGCCCTCCCTCCCCCTGCAAGGGGGAGGGTCGGGGTGGGGGTCGGCCGCATACGCCGAATGGAGAGAAGACCCCCACCCGCCGCTGCGCGTCGACCTCCCCCTTTCAGGGGGAGGTGAAACACGTTTCGTCTTGTAGGGACTATCGCATGCTGTCGCGCACCGCCGAAAACCTGTTCTGGCTGGCCCGTTATGTCGAACGCGCCGAATATCTGGCGCGCACCATCGATGCGACGTTGCGCGTCACCGCGCTGCCCGCGGCCTATGTCGGCAAGACCAATGAGTGGGATTCCGCACTGCTCACCGCCGGCGTCGGCGCGAGCTTCTACGATCACTATGAGGAAGCCAACGAGCGGAACGTCATCGAATATCTCTCCTTCTCGTCGGAAAATGCGTCCTCGATCAAGAACTGCATCGAGGCGGCGCGGCTCAATTCACGCTCGGTGCGCACCGCGCTGACATCCGAAATGTGGGACACCATCAATTCGGCCTGGATCGAACTGCAGGCGGTTTGGAACAAGGGTCCCGCCAACCGCGAGGAGCTGGCCAAATTCCTGCGCTTCGTGCAGGAGACCTCGCTGCGCTTCGACGGCTCGGCCTACCGCACCATGCTGCGCAACGACGCCTACTGGTTCTCGCGGCTCGGGGTCCATCTCGAGCGCGCCGACAACACCGCGCGGATTCTCGACGTGAAGTATCACATGCTCCTGCCCGAGGAGGAGCATGTCGGCGGCCCGCTGGACTACTACCAGTGGACCTCGATCCTGCGCTCGGTGTCGGCAACGACCGCCTATCACTGGGTCTACCGGGAAACCCTGAAGCCTTGGCTGATCGCCGATCTGTTGATCCTCAACGATACGCTGCCGCGCTCGCTTGCCAGCTGCTACAGCAACCTCGTGCGCAACCTCGACCAGATCGGCGTCGCCTATGGCCGCCAGGGCGCCTCGCAACGTCATGCCCGCGGCATCAGGAACCGGCTCGAGCACAGCAACATGGACGATATCTTCCAGCACGGCGTGCACGAATTCATCCAGGAGTTCATCGCGGACAACTCACGGCTGGGTGAGATCATCACCAAACAGTACCTGATCTGACCGATACGGCCGAAAAACGCTCAAATTGTCGTCATGGCGGCGCCAAAAGCGCGAAGCGCGTCTTCGCGTGGGTGTCCCGGCCATCGACATCTTGCTTTCGCGGCCGATTAGGACGAAAGACGTCATGCCCCGAAAAACCGATTGAACACCGGTTGAGCCATGCGCCTGCGGATAGCCCATACCACCACGTATCGCTACGAGCCGGCGGCCTCGGGCGTGATCCAGATTCTGCGGATGACGCCCGGCAGCCATGACGGCCAATATGTCGCGGACTGGCAGATCGACGTCTCGACCGATTCCCGGCTCGACACCCATGAGGACGCCTTCGGCAACGTCACCCATGTACTGACGCATGGTTCGATCAGTGACCTCACGATCCATTGCGAAGGCCTGGTCGAGACCCACGACACCGGCGGCGTCCTGAAGGGCACCGACGAGCGGTTTCCGCCGAGCCTGTTCCTTCGCGCCACATCGCTGACCGACCTCAACCCGGCGATGACGGCCATCGTGCGCGAGCTGCGCACCGAGGCCGGCGGCGACGTGCTCGGCTTCCTGCACGCGCTGATGGCGCAGATCTACGAGCACATGACCTTCGACGAGGACCCGACCAACAGCGCCACCTCGGCCGCCGAGGCGTTCGCGCTGAAGCGCGGCGTCTGCCAGGACTACGCGCACATCCTGATCGCCTGCGCGCGCGCCGGCGGCGTTCCGGCGCGG
Source organism: Bradyrhizobium sp. Pha-3 (assembly GCF_042258325.1). Classification (NCBI taxonomy): domain Bacteria; kingdom Pseudomonadati; phylum Pseudomonadota; class Alphaproteobacteria; order Hyphomicrobiales; family Nitrobacteraceae; genus Bradyrhizobium; species Bradyrhizobium sp. Pha-3. The sequence continues at coordinate 5,765,357 of NZ_CP170151.1, forward strand.
TTCGTCTCCGGCCACTTCCTGCGCTCCGACGGCATGGTCAACCAACAGGCCGGCCACGCCTGGGCCGAGGCCTTCGTGCCCGATCTCGGCTGGGTCGGCTTCGACGCCGCCAACGGCATCTGCACCACCGACGCCCATGCCCGCGTCGCGATCGGCCTCGACTATCTCGGCGCCGCCCCGGTCCGCGGCACCCGCTATGGCGGCGGCAACGAGACGCTGACGGTCGCGGTCAAGGTCGACCAGGCCGGCCGCCCCGGACAGTGGCAGAGCCAGACGCAGTCGTAGGGCTGATCCCTCTCGGCGTCCGTCATTGCGAGCCAACGGGTCGCGCGAACGCGCGCCCGATGACAGGCTCCGCGAAGCAATCCATCTGACCGCTTGCGGAAGCATGGATTGCTTCGTCGCTTCGCTCCTCGCAATGACGGCAGGGGTGCTATGATCGCGGCTTCAAACCACACCAGCGGGACAAACCATGGCCACCGTAAAACTGCTTTCCGACGCCGAACTCCCGGCGGAGGCACGCGCCGTCTTCGACGACATCCGCAAGACGCGGAACTCGGACTTCATCAACAATTTCTGGCGCGCGCTGGCGCATGATCCGAAGACCCTGCGGCGGACCTGGGAGAGCATCAAGGAGGTGATGGCACCGGGCGCGCTCGATCCGAAGGTCAAGGAGATGCTCTACGTCGCCGTCTCGGTGGCACACGGCTGCAGCTATTGCATTCACTCGCACACCGCGAGCGCCCGCGCCAAGGGCATGACCGACGCCGAATATCAGGAAATGCTCGCGATCGTCGGCATGGCCGCCGAAACCAACCGGCTGGTCACGGCGCTCGGCGTGCCCGTCGACGAGGCCTTCCTCGTCGACGCACCGGCGGGACAGAGGCAGGAGCCGTGACGCTCCTGCCTGTCTCGCGAATGAGTGATGTCACGAAATGCGCTCAACGTCGGATTTGAGGACAACCAGGAAACGGGCAGCTTCGCCGCCCGTCACCACCCGATGATCGAAGGTCAGCGAGAGCGGCAGCGTGCGCCGGACCGCAACCTGCCCCCGAAGCGCGACCACGCGCTCCGAAATCCGCCCGGCGCCGACGATCGCCGTCTGCGGCGGCACGATGATGAGATTAGCAAACCGGCCTCCGATCATGCCGAAGTTCGACAACGTGATCGTCGCACCGCGCAGTTCCTCCGGGGGTATCGCGCGCGCGATCGCGTCGGCTCGCAGGCGGTCGAGTCCGGCCCGCAGGTCCGATACGCTCCGCTCCGCGACATTGCGCAGCACGGGTACGATCAGGCCGCCGCCGGTGTCGACGGCGATGCCGAGGTCGATGCGCTCGATCAGGCGCCGTTCTCCCGTACCGGAATGATACCAGGCATTGAGCGCGGGCTCTGCCTTGCAGGCAGCGGCGATCGCCCGCGCCAGGCGGATTGTCACGTCCTCGCCCTGCCGCCAATCGTCGATGTCGGCTTCATCGGTGACCGTCGCGGGGACGATTTCCGCATGCGCTGCCGTCATGCGTTGGGCCATCGCGCGGCGCAAGCCGCGCAGCGGCTCGGCGGGTCCGCTGTGAGACATCCGCTTCGCCGCCCTCTCGACATCGGCCCGCGTGATGGTGCCGCCGGGCCCGGTCGCCTCGACGAGATCGAGCGCGACGTCAAGCTTGCGCGCAAGGGCGCGCACTGCCGGAAACACTTGGGCTCCCTGCCCGCTGGGCGGCGAAGCAGTTGCTGGCGCCGGCCGTTGCTCGCCGGTGTCGAGTTCGCCCACAATCGTGCCGGTGTCCTGCCCGGCGTCCTCGGCAAACTCGACGAGCGGCGCGCCGACCTTCACGATATCGCCCTTGGCACCGAACAGGCGCGCGATGCGTCCGCTCGACGGCGCCGGTATCTCGACCACCGCCTTGTCGGTCTCGACCGAAACGAGCGGCTGATCGGTCACGACGTGATCGCCCTCGTTGACGTACCAGGTGACGATCTCAGCTTCTTCAAGACCTTCACCAAGGTCCGGCAACGTGAACTGGCGCATGGCACAAGGTCCGTTGGTGTTCAGTTGTACTGGCGCGCCCCTCGGGCTGCGGTCACGATGCGTCCGACCGACGGCATGTAGCGTTGCTCAAGGCGGGCCATCGGGATGATCGTGTCGTAGCCGGTGACGCGGGTCACGGGTGCGAGCAGCGAGGATAGTCCGCGCTCGGCGATCATGGCTGCGATCTCCGCGCCAAATCCGCCGGTGTGCGCGGCCTCGTGCACGATGACGCAGCGCCCGGTCTTTGCGACCGACCTCAGCACGGTGTTTTCATCGTAGGGCTTGAGCGTGGCGAGGTCGATAACCTCGGCAGCGATGCTCTCGTCGGCGAGCGCGTCCGCTGCGGCCATCGTTTCCTTCAGCATCGCTCCCCAGCTGATCAGCGTGACGTCGCGACCTTCCCTCTCGACAAAGGCGCGATCCATCGGCAAGGCTTCGCCGTTGTCCTCGACCTCGCCTTTCACGGCGCGGTACAACCGCGTCGGCTCCAGGAACACCACCGGATCTGGATCGCGGATCGCGGCGAGGAGAAGTCCATAGGCGCGTTCCGGCGACGAAGGCATCACGACACGCAAGCCCGGAATGTGGGCCAGCATCGCCTCAGTGCTCTCGGAATGATGCTCGGGTGCGCGAATGCCGGCACCATGCGGCGTCCGCAGGACCATCGGACAAGTGAGCCGTCCCTGGGTACGGTTGCGCAGCCGTGATGCGTGGTTCACCAGCTGATCGAGACAGGGATAAATAAATCCCATGAACTGGATTTCGCCGACGGGCTTCAATCCCTGCGCGGCCATGCCGACACAGAGCCCGCTGATCAGGAGTTCGGCAAGCGGCGTATCAAGAACGCGCTCCGGACCGAAGCGCTCCTGTAAGCCGACGGTTGCGCGGAAGACGCCGCCATTGACGCCGACATCCTCGCCGAGCACGACCACATCAGGATCATCCGCCATGGCGCGGCCGAGAGCCAGATTGATGGCTTCGACCAACGTGACTTCAGGCATCGTCCTCTCCCGCGAGTTCGCGGCGCTGCTCGGCATACGCCTCGGGCAGCTCGGCATAGAGGTTGTCGAACATGGTTTCGGCTTGGCGCGGCGGCGTCTTCAGATAGCGCTCCACCGCCGCTTCGATGCGCTCATGGCACTCGGCGGCAAGCTGTTCCTCGTCCGCCTTGGTCCACATGTTGCGGCCGACGAGATAAGACCTGAGCCGCGCGATCGGCTCTTCCTTCCAATGCGCCTGGACTTCTTCGGCCGAACGATAGCGCAATGCATCATCTGACGTTGTGTGATCGCCGAGCCGATAGGTGACCGCTTCGATGAAGTGAGGGCCGTTGCCGTCGCGGGCAGCGGCAATGGCCTCCTCGGCCGCGGCGCGCATCGCCACCACGTCACTCCCGTCCACCTGCTCGCCGCTGAACCCGGCGCCGATGGCCTTCTGCGCCAGCGTCTCGGACCCCGTCTGCAGCCGCAGCGGCACCGATATGGCCCATTGATTGTTGGTGGCGACGAACACGAGCGGCAATTTGTGAACGCCGGCGAAATTCATGGCCTCGTAGACGTCGCCTTTCGAGGTGGCGCCGTCGCCGAACAAGCAGACGGCCACGCGCGGCTCCTTGCGCAGCTTCAGGGCATAGGCAACACCGGCGGCGTGCGGCGCCTGTGATCCGACGGGAACGCAGAACGGGAAATCGTGGCGCGGACCGGAGAAGTCATTGCCTCGCTCGTCGCCGCCCCAGAACAGCAGGATCTCCTCCAGCTTGACGCCACGCCAAAGCAACGCACCATTGTCGCGATAGGAGGGCAGCAGAACGTCATCTTCCCGCATCGCACTCGCGATGCCGACCGACACCGCCTCCTGGCCGAGCGAAACGGCATAGGTTCCCAGTCGACCAGTGCGCTGCAATGCAACCGCCTTTCGGTCAAACAGGCGCAAGAGCACCATCGACCGGTAAAGTTCGACGAGCAGCCTGGCATCTGTGGCGAAAGCGGGAAGCGGCCGCCCTATCGAGCCGTCGGGCGCGAGATAATTGCGGCGGCGCACCTCAAAGCGCGCAATAACGGGGAGCTCTTCGTTTGCTCTTTTGCTGGCCACGCGCTCATTCCTGGAGCGGTTCTGCCTCCCACATTTAGCTATTTGGTGTTCGAGCCGCGACGATGCAATACCGCGGCAGCTTCGCTCTGGGCCCACGCGTCAGCGGCCGGGTCGTGAGGATCGACCGACAGGATCCGTGGCACAGCGCCGCAACTGCGGTATAAGAGAGCATGGCAAATGGTCAGGTTGTCCTCGTAACAACTGCGCCGTTGGACGGCGGCCCGCCTGTTCGCTCGGTCTTCTTCGTGGCTGAAGGAGACGCGGCAAAGGCCACGGCAATTATTGCGGACATGATGGCCCCGAATGAAACGATCGAAGCGTGGGGGCCGCTTCCCGAAGCAGCTGTCAAGGCGCTCGGGTTGAAACCCGGTGACTACACCCACACCTGACTTGCACCGGATAGCTGTCCGGCGCGCGAAGGTCTGCGGCCGCATCCTTGCGCAGAGGGTGTGATCTTGATGCGGCGCCCTCGCTTACGCGAGGCCACCGCGGTCCCGATCACAACGCGGGGAGCCCTCTTTCTCGAGCAAGGGACATGGCGTAATCTGCAGCGAGCTGCCCTTTGAGACGGGACGGGCCGACGTCGCCGTTTGAAGGAACGGGCAGCGGTCAGGCCGTCGGCAGGCATCGCAGTCTGAAAGCAGCGCCTGCCTTATGGGGCGCTCCCTCAACTTCAACATGAAGCAGGTTGGCCCGCCGCGCGCGCGGCAGACAAGGGCAGTGCTTAACCCTTGGAGGACGACATGGCGACATTCATCTTGAGGATCGACTGGACCGACCAGGGAATTCGTAATGTCAAGGAAGCTCCCAAACGCAGCCGAGCGGCGAAAGAACTCGCCAAGACGCTGGGTGTCGAAATCAAGGAGGTCTATCTCACCTCCGGCGAGCACGACATCCTTCTTCTCGCCGAGGCGCCTCTCGGCGACAACATCACAAAACTCGCGCTGGCCCTCAGTTCTCTGGGAAACATACGGACCTGCACATCACGGGCCTGGCCCGAGGCCGAGTGGACCAAGCTGATATCCGAACTTCCGTAGCGGGATGTCCTTATGGATCTCTGCCCGGTCTGACTGACGGGCGCCGTCGACCTTGATACCCGGCGACCGGCGCGAGCGTGTGTGCGCAGGAACCGAGACTGCTCCTCGTCGTGTGAACGAGTAAAGTACGAGCCGCACGAGGGCGACGGCGGACGTCGTTGCCGGCGGGGCAGCATGCCCTATTTATCCAGCCAGACATCCTCGAAACGCAGATTGTTGTACTGGCTGTTGTCGTGCGGATGGAAATTCTTCACGTAGGGCTGCCAGCAATTGCCGGCCGATGAGTGCAGGATGACCGGCCGTGCAGCATCGTCGACCAGCAGGCGCTCGATGTCGAACACGATCCTGCGGCGCTTGTCCTTGTCGACCTCGCGCGACTGCGCCGCCAGCAGCTTGTCGACCTCGGCATTGCAGTACTGGGTATAGTTGCGCTCGGAGTTGCAGGAATAGTTCTCCACCAGATTGCCGTCGGGATCGTCGACGCTGACGCCGGTGACATTGAGGCCGATGGTGTAGTCCTTGCGCTGCAATCGCGAGTACCAGCGCGGCGTATCCAGAATGTCGAGCTCGGCTGTGATGTAGATCTTCTTGAGCTGGTCGGCGAGGATCACCGCCGGATCGCGATAGGTCGGCAGATTGCGGGTCTGGATCTTGATCGACAGCGGCTTGGCGTCGCTGTAGCCGAGCTTCTGCATGATCGCCTGCGCCTCGGCGAGGTTCTTCTCGGTATCGAGGCCGTAACCCATCAGCGTCGACAAGATCTCCGGCGGCATGCCCCACTCGCCTTCGGGCTTCGCCTGCATCGCCCCGCCGAGCCGGCCGGTGCCTTCGAACAGGATGCTGTTGAAGGCCTTGCGATCCAGCACCAGCGACATCGCCTTGCGGATATCCGGATTGTCGAACGGCGGATTGACGCGGTTGACCAGAAGATTGATCTGCAGGTTGGTCGACGTCATCTCGCAGATCGCGTTCGGCGCCCGCGCCTTGACGTCCTTCATCAGGGGAATGCTGACGTCGGACGGAAAGGTGATGTCATAGTCGCCGGTCGCGAACGCCAGCATGCGGGTGGCGCGGCTGTCGATCGAGCGCACCGTGATCTCGTCGAGATATGGCCGGTCCTTCTTGAAATAATCGGGGTTGCGGATCAGACGAATGGAGTCACCGCGCCGGAACTCGACGAACTTGAACGGCCCGGTGCCGACCGGTTTGGTGCGCATCACCTGCTGCGGCACGTGGCAGGGATAGACCACCGAGAAGGCGCTGGCGAGCAGCGCCAAGAGGCCGGGCTGCGGCTCGGTCAGCTCGAAGGTCGCCTCATCGTCGCCATTGATGCTGACATCCTTGAGCTTCGAGTACCAGACCTTGCGCGGGTTGCGCTTGAAGTCCTGGGTCTCGCTCTTGCCGATCAGCATCCGCCAGGTGCATTGCACGTCCTTGGCGGTGAACGGCTGGCCGTCATGCCACTTCACGCCGTGCCGCAGCCTGAAGGTAAGCTTTGTGTTGGTCGGGTCCCACGACCAGCTCTCGGCGAGATCGGGGATCACGGTGTCGATGCTTTCGTGCACCTTGGCGGGATCGAACACCACGAGGTTGTTGAAGACCGCCGCGAACGGCATCACCGAGGCGATGGTGGATTCCTCGAGCAGCGAGGTCGAGGGCGGATTGTCGTTGTGATAGAGCCGGAGCGTGCCGCCCTTCTTCTGCGCCGATGCAGGGCTCGCGGCGATCGCCGCGATACCCAATGCCACGATGCACGCGGCCAATTTGAACGACATTCCCGCCTCCCGAAATTTCTTGTTGTCGCCGGTTGCAGGCAGTCGAGCACAACACCCCGCCCCTCGCAACGACGCGGGGCCAAGATCATTGCCGGTTGCGCGCAACGCAGAGCGAGACCGGGATGCGCCCCGCAACCTGGACGGCTGGAACAGGCGCCCGGCCATCGCTCGGTCGTCCCGCCCCTCTTTGACGGGCCACTGCATCTCCCGTCACGGGGAATTGGGGTTGGATGCATCCTCGAAATTGGCTACTAGTTTCCGGCCGAGAAACTCGGACCGTCTGAGGACTTGAAATGACCTATTGCTGCGGAATTCTGGTGCGCGACGGGCTCGTCATGATCGCCGATACCCGCACCAATGCCGGCCTCGACAATGTCTCGACCTTCCGCAAGCTGCACATCTTCGAAAAGCCCGGCGAGCGCATCATGGCGATCGCCAGCGCCGGGAATCTGGCGATCAGCCAGTCGGTGCTGTCGACCCTGACCGAAGGCATGGAAAATCCGGACACCGGCGAGCTCGAGACGCTGATGAATGCCCCGACCATGTTCCAGGCGGCGCAGCGGATCGGCCGCGCCATCCGCTCGGTGCACGCGACCGAGGGCGATGCGCTGCGCGCCGAGGACATCTCCTTCGACGTCTCGTTCCTGTTCGGCGGCCAGATCAAGGGCTCGCGGATGCGCCTGTTCATGGTCTACACCGCCGGCAACTTCATCGAATGCACCACCGACACGCCATACCTGCAGATCGGCGAGCACAAATACGGCAAGCCGGTGCTCGACCGCGCCATGCATTACGACGTCGAGCTCTACGAGGCGCTGAAGACCGGGCTGATCTCGATGGATTCGACGATGCGCTCCAATCTCGGCGTCGGCCTGCCGATCGACGTGCTGGTGGTGCGCACGGACGCCTGCGAGGCCGATCTCAACCACCGCATCGAGGCCGGCGAGCCCTATTTCCACGACCTGCGCTCGCGCTGGTCGGCGGCGCTGCGCGCGGCGCACCAGAACATTCCACGCCCACCCTACAAGAACGAAACCGAAGCAAAAACCAAGTAAGAGGAAACTCGGATGACTGAGGCAACCAGCAAGATCGCACTCGTGACCGGCGCCGGCACCGGCGTCGGACGCGCCGCATCGCTCGCTTTGATGGACAAGGGCTACACCGTGGTGCTCGCCGGGCGCCGCATGGAGATGCTGGAAGAGACCGCCAAGCTCGGCCCCGCCGGCAAGAGCCTGTGCGTGTCGGCCGACATGGCCAACCCCGCCGCGATCGCCGCGCTGTTCGACAAGGTGAAGGCGACCTATGGCCGGCTCGACGTGCTGTTCAATAACGCCGGCATGGGCGCGCCGCCGGTGAATTTCGAGGACCTGCCGCTCGAGCAGTGGCAGGCCGTCGTCAACACCAACCTCACCGCGCCGTTCCTGTGCACCCAGCACGCCTTCCGCATCATGAAGGACCAGAAGCCGCGCGGCGGCCGCATCATCAACAACGGCTCGATCTCGGCGCACGCGCCGCGGCCATTCTCGGCCGCCTACACCTCGACCAAGCACGCCATCACCGGCCTGACAAAAGCCTCCAACCTCGACGGCCGCATGTATGACATCGCGGTGGGCCAGGTCGATATCGGCAATGCCGCGACCCCGATGACCGACCGCATGGTCAACGGCCCCGGCGTGCTGCAGCCGGACGGCACCACCAAGCACGAGCCACGCATGGATGCGAAAGCGGTCGGCGACGCCGTCGCCTACATGGCCGGCCTGCCGCTCGACGCCAACGTGCTGTTTATGACTGTGATGGCGACCAAGATGCCGTTCGTCGGGCGGGGCTGATCTTCTCCTTCTCCCTGCTTGCGGCAGGACCATCACGACGGCCGGCCGGGCTTGTCCCGGCCGGCCCGTCGCCGGCGCGCATTGTCAAAATATCGAAAACAACCCCATGCAAAGCAGCCGGCAGCTGCCGGCGTTCGACACGGCGACTTGACACGTCGGGCAAATCAGCGATACTTTTCGATTATTCCGAAATCGTGAGAGCTTGCCCCCGGGCTGATCTTCCCCTTCTCCCCGCGCGCGGGGAGAAGGTCGGGATGAGGGGGAATCTCCACAAGGACGGTGAGAGACAAACTCGCGGAGAGTCCCCCTCACCCGGATTGCTGCGCAATCCGACCTCTCCCCGCAAGCGGGGCGAGGTAAGGGAAGTGCCCTACTCCAGCTTCTCGACGTCCCGCAGCGTCGGGAACAGCTTCATCCAGAGCAGCGCGACCGCGACGGTGGCGATGCCGCCGAGCACGGCCGAGGGCACGGTGCCGAGCAGCGCCGCGGTGACGCCGCTCTCGAACTGGCCGAGCTGGTTAGACGCGTTGATGAACAGGAAATTCACCGCGCCGACGCGGCCGCGCATCTCGTCGGGGGTAGCGAGCTGCACCAGCGAGAAGCGGATCACGACGCTGATCGTGTCGGCGGCGCCGAGCACCGCGAGCGCCAGCGCCGACAGCCACATCCAGTGCGACAGCGCGAACACCACCGTCGCAACGCCGAACACGATCACCGCCTGGAACATGCGCATGCCGACGCGGCGGTTGATGGTGTGCCGCGCCAGCACGATCGTCATCAACAGCGCGCCGACCGCGGGCGCAGCGCGCAGGATTCCGAGGCCGAGCGGACCGGCTTGCAGGATGTCGCGCGCATAGATCGGCAGCAGCGCGGTGACGCCGCCGAACAGCACCGCGAACAGATCGAGCGAGATGGTGCCGAGGATCGCCGGATTGCTGCGAACGAAGGTGACGCCGGCAAACAGATCGTCCGACGACCCGCCGTTCTTCACCGGTGCCTGCTGCAGCCGGCCGATGCCGCCGGTCAGGAGCGCGCCGAACAGCCAGAACACCATCATGATGCCGTAGGGCGCGCTCGGCATCAGCGCATAGGCGAAGCCGCCGAGCGCGGGTCCGGTGATGGTCGCGACCTGCGCCGCGCCGCTCGAGATCGCGGTCGCCCGCTGCAGCGAGCCATGCGGCGCGATCAGCGGCAACAGCGCGGCGGTCGCCGGGCTCTCGAACGCGCCGGCGATCCCGAGCACGAAGGTCGCGACGAAGATCTGGATCTCGGAGATGGTGCCGGCAAAGGTGCTTCCGGCGAGAAACAATGCGGTCAAGGCTTCCGCCACCTGGCAGACCTGCACGACGCGCTTGCGCTCGAAGCGGTCGGCGGCATGACCGGCGACGAACACCAGGAGCGCCGTCGGCAGAAACTGCACCAGTCCGACCATGCCGAGGTCGAACGCGCTGCCGGTCAGATCATAGATCTGCCAGCCGATCGCCACCGCGCCGATCTGGCTGGAGAAGCGCGACAGGCTGCGCGACGACAAGAAGAACAGGAACGGTCTGTGGCCGAGCAGATCGCGGGCGCCGGCCGGCGTGACGGAGGACATGGAAGATTGCGTGACCGAGCGCCTGCAACTTGTCAATGGCAGGAGAGAGAACGCGCAACAGCATTGCACTGCGCGAGGCCCCTGCCCATAATCCCGCGAAGGTTTTGGGGGCGTGATGCTGCAGTTGCAATCGGCGTTCGGCGTGGTGGCGTTGCTCTTGATCGCCTGGGCGCTGAGCGAGAATCGCCTGAAGGTGTCGCTGCGGCAGGCGGCGATCGGGCTTGCCGTCACGATCGTCACGGCGCTGGTGCTGATCAAGGTGCCGCTGGTGACGCGGGCTTTCGGCGCGATCAATGACGCCGTCGGCACGATCGCGGCCGCGACGCGCGCCGGCACCGCCTTCGTGTTCGGCTATGTCGGCGGCGGCCCGGCGCCATTCGATCTCAAGGCGCCCGGCTCGGATTTCATCCTCGCCTTCCAGGCGCTGCCGATCGTGCTGGTCATGAGCGTGCTGACGACGCTGTTGTTCTATTGGCGCGTGCTGCCGCCTATCGTGCGCGGCATGGCCTGGCTGCTCGAGCGCACACTCGGCGTCGGCGGCGCGGTCGGGCTCTCGACCGCGGCCAATATCTTTCTCGGCATGGTTGAAGCGCCGCTCTTCATCCGCCCCTATCTGGCGCAGCTGACCCGCAGCGAATTGTTTCTGGTGATGACCGGCGGCATGGCCGGGATCGCCGGCACGGTGCTGGTGCTGTACGCCACGCTGCTGGCGCCGCTGATCCCGGATGCGGCCGCGCATTTCGTCATCGCCTCGGTGCTCGGCGCGCCGGCCGCGATCCTGGTCAGCCTGATCATGGTGCCGGAAACGTCGGACAAGCGCACCGGCGGATCGCTCGACAATCCCGACATCCAGGTATCGTCGACGATGGACGCCATCGTGAAGGGCACGGCAGCCGGGCTCGAGCTCTTGATGAACATCATCGCGATGCTCTTGGTGCTGGTCGCGCTGGTGTATCTGGCGAACGCGATCATCGGCCTGCTGCCGGAGATCGGCGGCGCGAAGATATCGCTGCAGCGCCTGCTCGGCTACGTCATGGCGCCGGTGTGCTGGCTGATGGGCCTGCCCTGGCCGCAGGCGATCACGGCGGGAAGCCTGATGGGCACCAAGACCGTGCTGAACGAGTTGATCGCCTATGTCGACCTGTCGAAGCTCGGCCCCGACGCGCTCGATCCGCGCTCGCGGCTGATCATGCTCTACGCGATGTGCGGCTTCGCCAACTTCGCCAGCCTCGGCATCATGATCGGCGGCCTCGGCATCATGGCGCCCGAGCGGCGCGACGAGATCAACGCCCTCGGACTGAAGTCGATCGTCTCAGGCACGCTGACGACCTTCCTGATGGGCGCGATCGTGGGGATGCTGACGCAGCCGTAGTCGCAGTAGCCCGGATGGAGCCAACGGGTCGCGCGAACGCGCGCCCGATGACAGGCTCCGCGCAATTCGGGGCGGTGCTGACGCGGTGAAGCTCCCTGTCAAGCGGATCATTGTTGGGCCGGCCGACGGCGCGGACGAACGTAGCCGCGCATTGAGCCGTCGCTTGCAATAACGCGATGACAGGGGATCGATGGGTCGTAATTCGTGCGCATTATGGCACCAACCGCGCGTGCAGCTCTCGGATTGCCGGCTTTAGCAGCGACAGCTTTGTACGTCATGGCCTTCCCCTTTGGGATCTTGCGCACGATGTCGCGGACCTTATCTGAAAACGTTTTCATAGGCCGAGTGTAGCACGTTTCTCAGAAGGTTTTCGCCTTTTTACTTGCGGTTGGAACGAGCGCGTCGCGTTGGCACGGAAGATTCGACCGGACGTGCCGGTGTTAGTTTCGAAGTGCGCGCCGCCGTCTTAACATTGTGGGCAGCTATTGGCCCCTAGCGTCGTTTGCCGCGCAGTGCCGGCGTGGACGCAAACGGAGCATTGCGGACATCGACCGGCGGCTCCGCCCGATGCGATTCGACGTGAATGACCCATTGCAGAAATGGCCTGACTTGGCCATCGGCCGCTGCGGTGGATTTTTCCCCCTCCCTGACGGCTCGCCAATTTGATATAAAATACCGGCCCGCAGTGAGTGGGTAACATCGCGCTTCGTCCGTGGACGTTTGGCTCCACTCGGAGGAGAGCATCATGGGACATCGCAAATCCAAGGGCGTGACGATTGACGCCGACGTGGTCGCCGGAAACGGATTGCTTGACCGACGCGTTTTCCTGGGCGGCGCCGCCATGGCGGCAGCAACCGGAGGCATTACGTTCCCGGACACGGCAGCGGGCGGTCCGTTGCCGGTTGAATCTTGGATGAAGACGCCGGGCGCGCCATTCGTCCCCTATGGGGCAACCGTCTGAATACGAAAATAAGGTCGTGCGAACCTTCACGACGGCCCCGGGCACCACCGGCACCGGCACGTCGCGAACACCTCATCATCTGCTCAATGGGATGATCACGCCGAACGGCCTGCATTTCGAACGCCACCACAGCGGAATTCCCGACATCAACCCCGATGCCCACAGATTGGTCATCCACGGCCTGGTCAAGCGCTCACTCGTCTTCACGCTCGATGAGCTCACGCGTTATCCAATGGAGTCACGGATCGCCTTCATCGAATGCGGCGGCAACGGCCAACTGCTTTATCAGAAGGAGCCCGCGCAAGTCGGAGTTCAGCAGATGCAGGGTCAAGTCTCCTGCGCCGAGTGGACGGGTGTCAAGCTGGCGGCCCTGCTGCAGGAAGCTGGCGTCGACCCGAAAGCGAAGTGGATTCTGGCGGAAGGTGCCGACGCCGCCGGCATGAGCCGCAGTCTGCCGCTCGCAGAGATCATGCAGGATGCATTGATTGCGTTGTACCAGAACGGCGAGCGCGTGCGGCCGGCGAATGGCTATCCCATGCGGCTGCTGCTCCCGGGATTCGAAGGCAACATGAACGTGAAATGGCTTCGGCGCATCAAGCTCACCGAAGGCCCAACAATGACCAAGGACGAGACGTCGAAATACACGATCACGATGCCTGACGGCAAATCGCTCCAATTCGTTTTTCCGCAGGAAGGCAAGTCGGTGATCACGCGTCCGTCGCCGGGACTCACGATGAAGGAACCGGGCGTCTACGAGATTACAGGGCTCGCCTGGTCGGGCTACGGCAAGATCGCCAAGGTCGAAATCTCGGCCGATGGCGGCAAGAGTTGGGCTCCCGCAGCTCTGCAGGAGCCGGTGCTGTCGAAGGCGTTGACGCGTTTCAGCATGGCGTGGCGCTGGAACGGCGGCCCCGCTGTCCTGCAAAGCCGCGCGACCGACGACATAGGCTACGTCCAGCCGACGCGCGAGAAAATGATCGCTGATCGTGGAAGCAGGACGATCTACCACTCCAATGCGGTCACGACGTGGGGCGTGTCCGAGAAGGGAGAGGTGAAGCATGTCTACGCATAACTCTGCTCTGGCTGCCGCCTGCGCACTTGGCTTATTTTCATCTGCGGCGCTGGCCGACAGCCCGAACCTCGGGAAGGTCATAACTCCCGAGGAAGTCGCCCCGTGGGACATCAGCATAAGTCCTGACGGCGCCGGTCTGCCGCCCGGCAGCGGGACACCAAAGCAGGGTGAGGCCGTGTACGCGTCGAAGTGCCTCGCCTGTCACGGCGAAAAGGGAGCGGGCAAACCGAACGATGCAGTGGTGGGCGGGATCGGGTCGCTTGTCGGAGACAAACCTGCCATGAAGACGGTCGGAAGCTTCTGGCCCTATGCCACAACAATTTTCGATTACGTTCGGCGGGCAATGCCTTACAACGAATCGAAAACGCTGACCAATGACGAACTCTACGCAGTGGCCGCCTATATCCTGCAGCTCAACGGCATCATCGGAGAGAACGAGACGATGAATGCCCAGACGCTGCCGAAGGTACGTATGCCGAATCGGGATGGCTTTGTGACATTCGTCCCGGCAAAGCCGAAGTAGGTGATCGCAGTAGTTCCTTCAATGCACCTGCGGCGGTCCGCCATGAGAACGTATGCCGCCTTCGATGTCGTGGGATTCTGCGCTGCCGCAGCCGAGGTGATCGAGTGAGGCATTGCAGCCCGCGTGCGTCTTTTGCTGCGGCGCATGAGTCCGTTTGTGGCCCATCGCGACATCTTGCGTTGCCGCACGAACTTGGTCGCTATCGGGGCAAAGCGGACGTAGAGTCACACCGACGGTTTTATGGGTACACGGCCTGGAAAATCGTCATGCCCGGGCTTGACCCGGGCATCCATCGACCAAGGAGAATCTTTGGAAGCAGGATGGATGGCCGGGTCAAGCCCGGCCATGACGACTGCGCTAGAGCCTACGCCTTCAGCTCCACCGTCTTGAACTCGGCCGGCAGGATCACCTCCAGCAGTTCGACGTCGTCGGAGTAGTCCAGGATCATGTGCCGGATGCGCGGCGGCTGGGTCCAGGCGCTGCCTTGCTGCATCAGCGTCTCGCCCTCGCCTTCCATGTAGGTCTTCACCCAGCCCTTGAGCACATAGACCATCTGGAAGTCGATATCGTGGAAGTGCAGCTTCGACACTTCATCGGGATTGCACGGTCCCTGCAGCCGGATGACGTGTGCCTGTGCCAGGCCATGCGAGGCGGCGGCGATGCCGAGGTCGCGGTATTTGGCGTAGGCGCGCAGCCCGTCGGCCTTGAAGTCCTCTTCGCGGTGATGGCTGATCGCGACGCGCTGTTTCGGCCGCGCCTTGGTTGCAGCTTTCGGCGCACTCTTCTTGGCCGCCGAGACGCGGCCTTTCGACTTGATGGTCTTGCGCGCGGACGATTTCGCGGACGTCTTCTTGGCGCCGGCGCCGAGCCCCGACCACTTCTTCCTCACCGCGGTCTTGGCGGCCGATCTTGATGCCGTCTTCTTGGCCATTGTTCGCCTCCCGTCTTTTTGTGACGGAGGAAGGCTAACACAAGTCGCGCGCCGCGAGGCGAGCAAAGGCGCACACCGCGCTTTTGCCCCCTTGCCCGCTCAATGCAGCCGGAACACGCCGTCGACGGCGCGCAGCTCGGCCGGCTTGACCAGCTTGGAATGCGCCACCGTCACCGAAAACAGCGGGCCTTCGAGCTTCGCCTGCCAGAACGCGAGGAAATCCTGCAGCGCCGGGAATTTCGGAAACAGGTCGTAGTTCTGCCAGACATAGGTCTGCAGCAACGAGGGGTGATCCGGCATCCGATAGAGGATTTGCGCCGTCGTCAGCCCGTACCCCAGCAACTGCTTCCGGAAATCGTCGGAAACAACCCCACCAACTCGCGAGACCATGCCAACCTCCTGTGACGGAGCGCATTCACGTGGTGGCCGACCTCCCCCGCCGGACCACCGGCAATGGATGCGCTCACATGAGAGAAATGTGACGCACGCGACTAACCCATCTCAAGCCTAAATGTTTAATAGGTTGTTGAAATTTCTTGCGTTGGCAGCAGCTTACCGCATCTGCTAATAGCCCCGGCGACCCCTCCCGGGCGGCATTAAGGATGCCGAAATGATCTCGGCATCTTTTGGCAGGCGGCACTCACGAGTGCCAATTTTTCTGCTAGAGGCACTTGCCCGCCGCCAAGGCTTGGCCTATCTCCTGCCCAGTCAGTCTGGCACTCGCTGGACTGGACTGCTAACTCTCCAAAAATCTACAGCATATGCAAACGTTTAGGAGGACTGCATGAAATTCCGTCCGCTTCACGACCGCGTCGTGGTCAAGCGTATCGACGCCGAAGAGAAGACCGCTGGCGGCATCATCATTCCGGACAGTGCCAAGGAAAAGCCCTCGCAGGGCGAAGTCACCGCCGTCGGCCCGGGCGGCCGCGACGAAGCTGGCAAGCTGATCCCGATCGACCTCAAGGTCGGCGACCGCGTCCTGTTCGGCAAGTGGTCGGGCACCGAGGTCAAGATCGACGGTGAAGACCTGCTGATCATGAAGGAAAGCGACATCATGGGCGTGCTCGACGTCCCCGCTTCCAAGAAGAAGGCGGCCTAAGCGCCTCCCCCCTCCCCAAGATTCCTCCAGGATCAAACATTCCAAGGAAAAATTCAGATGGCAGCTAAAGAAGTCAAATTCTCCGTCGATGCGCGCGACAAGATGCTGCGCGGCGTCGACATCCTCGCCAATGCGGTGAAGGTCACTCTCGGCCCGAAGGGCCGCAACGTCGTGCTCGAGAAGTCGTTCGGCGCTCCCCGCATCACCAAGGACGGCGTCACCGTCGCCAAGGAGATCGAGCTCGAGGACAAGTTCGAGAACATGGGCGCCCAGATGGTGCGCGAAGTCGCCTCCAAGTCCGCTGACGCGGCCGGCGACGGCACCACCACGGCGACCGTGCTCGCCCAGGCGATCGTGCGTGAGGGCGCCAAGTCGGTTGCCGCCGGCATGAACCCGATGGACCTGAAGCGCGGCATCGACCTCGCGGTCGAAGCCGTCGTTGCGGACCTCCAGAAGAACTCGAAGAAGGTCACCTCGAACGAGGAGATCGCCCAGGTCGGCACCATTTCGGCCAACGGCGATGCCGAGATCGGCAAGTTCCTCGCCGACGCCATGAAGAAGGTCGGCAACGAGGGCGTGATCACGGTCGAGGAAGCCAAGTCGCTCGAGACCGAACTCGACGTCGTCGAGGGCATGCAGTTCGACCGCGGCTACATCTCGCCCTACTTCGTCACCAACGCCGACAAGATGCGCGTTGAAATGGACGACGCCTACATCCTCATCAACGAGAAGAAGCTCTCCTCGCTGAACGAGCTGCTGCCGCTGCTCGAGGCCGTGGTGCAGACCGGCAAGCCGCTGGTCATCGTCGCCGAAGACGTCGAAGGCGAAGCCCTCGCCACCCTCGTCGTCAACCGCCTGCGTGGCGGCCTGAAGGTCGCGGCCGTCAAGGCTCCGGGCTTCGGCGATCGCCGCAAGGCCATGCTGCAGGACATCGCGATCCTGACCGGCGGCCAGGCCATCTCGGAAGACCTCGGCATCAAGCTCGAGAACGTCACGCTGCAGATGCTCGGTCGCGCCAAGAAGGTGATGATCGACAAGGAGAACACCACGATCGTCAACGGCGCCGGCAAGAAGGCCGACATCGACGCCCGCGTTGCCCAGATCAAGGCGCAGATCGAGGAGACCACCTCGGACTACGACCGTGAGAAGCTGCAGGAGCGTCTCGCCAAGCTCGCAGGCGGCGTCGCGGTGATCCGCGTCGGCGGCGCGACCGAGGTCGAGGTGAAGGAGCGCAAGGATCGCGTTGATGACGCGATGCACGCGACCCGCGCGGCTGTCGAGGAAGGCATCGTCCCGGGCGGCGGCGTCGCCCTGCTCCGTGCCTCCGAGCAGCTCAAGGGCCTGCGCACCAAGAACGACGACCAGAAGACCGGCGTCGAGATCGTGCGCAAGGCGCTGTCGTCTCCCGCTCGCCAGATCGCGATCAACGCCGGTGAAGACGGTTCGGTGATCGTCGGCAAGATCCTGGAGAACAAGGCCTACAATTACGGCTTCGACTCCCAGACCGGCGACTATGCCGACCTCGTCAAGAAGGGCATCATCGACCCGACCAAGGTCGTCCGCACCGCGATCCAGAACGCTGCCTCGGTTGCCGCGCTCCTGATCACCACGGAAGCGATGGTTGCCGAGCTGCCGAAGAAGAACGCCGGCGGCCCCGCGATGCCTCCGGGCGGCGGCATGGGCGGCATGGACTTCTAAGCGACGAAGTCGTCCCGGACGCGGTGCAGCGCAAAGCGGTGCACCGCAGAGCCGGGATCTCGCTCAGCGAAAACGAAATGCAAAACCCCGGCAGCGATGCCGGGGTTTTTGTTTGGGGCAAGCTCGCTTACCGCAGCGCGGCCAGTGCGGATATTTGCACAACCTCACGCTGATGCAGGAGCCTCACGCGGCTCTCAGCATGCACGTTATGCACAACACTCTCCGTAAATATACGTTGGTCTGAGTTGACAATTTCAAAAAAAATTCGCGCGAGAGTCGCAAACCGAACCGACACTGTCGACTTCGTCCCGCACAGTAAGCTCGGGACGAGATCGAACTTCACTCTCAAAAATCTGAATCGAGCACGGAGCGTCAGCTCCCGTGACGCGGGCAAGCGTCGCGGAGAATGCTCTCACTTGCGAGGGAGGCAATGCGGTGAGCGAAAGCGAAGAGGTTCTCTGCCAAGCCGCCTGAAGAAGCGGCGTTGAAGTCACATCGAGGATTCGTTCAAGGAGGGACCTGGCCGGTTGGAAGAAGCCCAGTGACGAGAGCGTGCAGCCCCCACTGCCGATGCTCCGTCAAACGCCGCAGGTGCGCGATGCCCCCCAACTACCCCGCGCACCGATCTGGGGCCAATCCAACCGGCCGGACTATTTCTGCAAGGCAAAAGGCAAAAAGCAAAAGGCAATATGGGAAGGAGGCGCTCATGGGCATGGTGATGGTCAGATGTCCGCAAACCGGACACGCGATTTCCACCGGAATCAAGACCGATCGCGAGAGCTTTCGACGCAGTACCGTGTTCTTCGCGCGCACGCCCTGTCCGTTTTGCCGCGCGGATCACGCCTGGTTTGCGCGGGACGCCTGGGTCGATGAGCCGAGCATCCGCGTGCGGCGACGCCGCGGCGGCGGTTCGCCGGCCTGACAATGGCCACCACTATTGACGACCGCGATGGAGGGACACCATGGCGCATGTGCAGATCTCGACGGAAACGTCTGCCTGGCTGCTGCAGGCCAAGGACTTTCTCGATGAGGCACGACGGCTGAAGCCCGGCCCGAAGCGCAATGAGTTGCGCGAGACCGCAAAGGTGCTGCGCGAGATCGCGAAGCTCGAAGGGGTATCCTCGCCTGCACGGGAGCTTGATCGGCGGCCAGGAAGCTGATCGCACCAGAGAACGCGCTCACACGGCGTCGTCCGCCTCGATTTCCGGGATGCGCGGATCGTTGGCGGGCGCCATTCCGCGCGTTCGAACCTTGTCGCCCGAGAAGATCTCCTCGGCCTCGAGACGCATGACGCGATGGCATTCGCACGTCGCCGCCAAGAGCCGCGCCTGGTCGATCTCGATCCGGCCTCGTTGATCCGACCTGATCGCGCCGCGCTTGCGCAGGTTGCCCATCAGCAAGGTCACCGTCGTTCGTCGTACGCCGAGGATTTGCGACAGCGCGTGCTGGGTCAGCGGGAGGACGTCACTGTCGACGCGGTCGCGAAGCTGAAGCAGCCAGCGCGCCATCCGCGCCTCGACCGGGTGGAGCGCATTGCAGGCGGAGCCGAGCTGAAACTGGATCAGCATCGACCTGACGTGCTTCTGGATCGCCTGCCGAATCCCGGGACTGCGGCCGAAAGCGGCATGAAAGCGCGCCGCCGGGACCCGCGAGGCGGTACCAGCCGCACGAACGACGGCGGTAATGCCCGAAGGCGAGGCTCCGAGAACCGACAGACTGCCCACGGCCCCTTCGCATCCGACCACACCGGTCGCGACCGTCTGCCCGTCCGCCATGTCGATCATCAACAGGATCGCGCCGCTGTGGGGAAAGAAGACGTAGTCGATCTCGTCACCGGCGCGCGCCAGGACCGCATCCTGTTCGAGCGCGACAGTCTCAAGTTCCGGTTTCAGGAGGTCCAGATCCGCCGGCGACAATGTCGCGAGAAGGCGATTACGAGTTCCGCCGGAAATGCTCACCTGCGGCAACGTCATCAATGGTCGCACGGCTTACTCACTCGAACACAGGATCAAAAACAAATTCCAAACGTTTGACCGCAAGGCGGAATTCTCTGCAGCGGCGTCCTTAAAGTTAGATGCAAATGCGCCGCCGGGCGCAATAGCAAAATGCGCATCGTCGCACCGTAGAACTTCGGGAACCCAACAGTTCCAGTTTCGCATCGCTAGCGCCGCGCGCGACGTCCGAACCTGCTCTTTCACCATCTGCGCGGGCGTGGGGCGGACGCGGTGTGACCGCGCCGCTGCGGCAACCGTCAGGACGCGCGCGAGTGGCGGTCCGGCCACGCCTGCATGAGCAGTTCCTGCGCATCCTTGATTTCGGCAAGATCGAGCGCCGCATCGAAGCCGGCGAGCACCGGCGCCAGCAATTGAGATATCTCCTCTGCCCGGCCGCTGCGGCTGTAAAGACGTGCAAGTCCCAGCGCGCCGCGCAGCTCGAACGTCCTGGTCTGCTGCCTTCGCGCGATCTCGAGGGCGCGATGGAAGGCATCCTCCGCGCCGGAAATGTCAGGGCTGTGGCGGCGCGACCGCAGTTCGCCCTGCACGCGGTATAGCTCGGCATCCAGCCAGTGCTGCCCGGACTGCTCCGTCGCGTCGATCAACTCATCGATGATGTCGAGCCCGGCATCGACATGCCCGGCCTCCGCATGCGCCACAGCGATCTGCAATCCCCAGAACGGTTCACAGAGGTAGCAGTCGTTCTCGTGAAGCAACGTCCAGCCACGCTGCATCTCCGCGAGACCTGCGGCCCGGTCGCCGGCACGCCACTTCTCCAGACCATTGAGATAGGTGCCGGCGGCGACATAGAGCGGCATCGTGTGATCCTGCGCCAGGCCCAAGGCAAGGATCGTCTCGGTCTGGCGCAACCTGCTGCCGCACAGCCCGTCGAAGACCGCCTTGTGAACCAGCGCATTGGCGCGCGCGAGCGCGCGCTGTTTTCCGGCGACGTTCACCGCTGCGCCCGCGAGCTGCCGGGCCCGATCGATCTCGCCACGCGGCCAAAGCACCAGGGCGAGAAATCTCATGATGACGAACGGCAAGTCGAGCGTCGACGCCTTGAAGGTTGCCGGATCCGGCTCGGTCGCATAGGCCGCGAAGGCCTGCTCGAGATGGATGCCCGCGTTCACGTACTCGCCCGCGAACCAGGAGGTCACCCCGCTGGCCCAGCGCGCGACGATTGTCGCCACCGGCGAATCCGGATGCCGCTCCGCTGCGCCCATGATCGCCTCCGCCAATTCTCGCATCGGCGCGAGCTCGCCGTGGGTCAAGCAGGCGTTGAAAAGGCCCGACTGGATCGGCGCCAGCTCGATTGGATCATCGATGTCAGAGGCGAACTGCCGGGCGCGCGTCCAGGCGGAGACCGTCTCGGGGGCGCTGTGCCCAAGACTGCCCCGCAGCGCGCGGCCGTAGGCGATTTGCAGATGGAGCCGGCCGATCATCCGATCCGGCTCGTCGGGCAGCTCATCGGCGATCGCGACCGCCTTGCCGAGATGCGCGATCGCCTCGCAATAGGCGGAGCGCTTCAGTGCCTGCTGACCGGCCTTGCGCCACCACGCCAGCGCGGTCTCGCCGAGCCCTGCCTCGGTGAAATGGTAGGCAACGACTTCCGGCTCGATCTCGGCCATCTCGGCAAACTTGTCGCGCAACACATCGCCGATATGCTTGTGAAGCAATTGCCGTCGGCTCTTGAGCAAGCTCTCGTAAGCCGCTTCCTGAACCAACGCATGCTTGAAGCTGTAGCTTGCATCCGGCGGCACGCCCCGGCGCAGCAGCAACTCGGCCTCTTCGAGCTGGGCAAGCGCCGCGGCAAGCGTCAGATCATCGCGCCCGGCCACGCTGCGCAGCAGCGCATATGAGAACTCACGGCCGATCGCTGCACCGATCTGCGCCACCTCCTTGACCGGCGCCAGGCGGTCGAGCCGGGCCATCAGCGAGTCCTGCAGCGTCGCCGGGATCGCCAGCGGCGGCAGCGGATTGTCGAGGCGATAGCGCCCGGCGTTCTCGACCAGCAGCCCCGACTCCATGACCATCTTGGTCAGCTCCTCGACGAACAGCGGGACACCGTCCGTCCGCTCGACGATCTGCGTCATCATCTCGCCGGGCAGCAACCGGCCGACGGTCACCTGCTCGATCAGCGCGCGCGTGTCCTGCCGGTCGAGCCGATCGAGCCGCAGCAGGCTGACATTGGCGAGCCCCGCCCATGGCGGCTCGAACTCCGGCCTGAACGTCATGAGCATGAGGATCGGCAGTCCCCTGATCCGGTCGACCGCGAGGTCGAGCAGTTCGAGCGACGTGGCATCGGCCCAATGCACGTCTTCGCAGACGACAAGCACCGGCTGCTGCCGGGCAAGGCCCTCGAGCTGGTCGAGCAGCGCTGCGAATGTCTGCCGCCGCTGCTGTGCCGGGCTGAGGCCGAGCGGCGGATAGCGCTCGCCGGTCGGGATCGAGAGCAGCGCTGCGATCAGCGGTGTCACGGTGGGCACGTGCTGCGTGCCGAGCGCCAGCATGGCCTCAAGCTTGTCCAGCTTCTGCTCCGGCGCATCCTCCGACCTGATGCCGGCGGCACGCTCGAGCTGGGCGACAAAGGGGTGCAGCGCGCTGTTGGTGTGATAGGGCGAGCACTGATACCGCACACGGCGGTGTGTCCCGGGCGCCAGGCTGTCGGAGAGCATCGCCACGATGCGCGATTTGCCGATACCCGCTTCGCCCGATATCAGCACCGCCTGGCCCTGGCCCTGCCACGCCAGCTGCTGGCGCGACAACGCAAATTCGATCTCCGCCTCGCGGCCGACGAAGCCGATCGAGCGCGCGGTGCGCACCGCCTCGAAACGGCTTTCCGATGCCGGCTCGCCTTCGACGGCCCACACCGCGATCGGCTCCGAGATGCCCTTGACCTCGCGGCGGCCGAGGTTGCGAAGCGTGAACAGGTTGCCAAGCAGCCGCCGGGTCGAGGCCGCCACGACCACCACGCCCGGCTCCGCCAGGCTCTGCAGCCGCGCCGCGATGTTCGGCGCATCGCCGACCAGCGCCTGCTCCTCCGACGCGCCGCCGGAGACGAGGTCGCCGACCACGACGAGCCCGCTCGCGATCGCGATCCGAACCGCAACGCCCTCTTTCGCGCGGGTCTCGAGCTTGCCGATTGCGGCGATGACATCGAGGCCGGCGCGCACCGCGCGCTCCGCATCGTCCTCGTGGGCACGGGGATAGCCGAAATAAGCAAGGATCCCGTCGCCGATAAATCTGGCAACGGCGCCGTCGTATGTCGTGATCACCTGCGCACAGGCTGCGCGATAGGCGCGGATCACCTCCCACATGTCCTCGGGATCGAGACGCGCCGACAAGGCCGTCGAGCCGACCAGGTCGCAGAACATCACGGTGAGATGGCGGCGCTCGGCATCGTGCGGTGAAACCGGCGCGGCGATCAGTTCGGCTCGATTGAGATCGGCGATCGCACGCAGCATCTTGCGGCGATGGCCGAGCAGGACGCCGAGCCTGTCGAAGTCTTCATCCGTCAATTCGGGAAGAACGCCAAGGTCGATGCCGTTCTCGGCAAAACGCAGCGCGTATTGCCCAAGTCCCAGCTTCTCGAGCCATTCCGCAATCTGCTGCATTGGCTTCACCGACGGGTTGACGGCTGGCCGAATGGACCACGGTGCGCAAACGTTATCGCAATCTGCCCGGGGTGGCACCTCTGTTTTGCGGCGTGGCGCAGGACATGCGAATTGTGGCCGTGGCGGTGCCCCGTTACAGCCGTCTGCACGTTAACATTCGTACGGGTGCCGGCGGTCCGTCCGGGCGAAAAAATCGAAGGGCCGCCCGTGGGCGGCCCTTCTTGTCTTACGCGCTCTCGGGCGCCTTGAGGCGGACCAGCTTGGTCAGGAGCGCATCGAGGCCCTGACCCTCGCCCGCATGCAGGTCGATGCGGCCGACCTTCTCGACCAGACGCTCGAGCGACTCCAGCTCCTTGAGCCGCAGCAGCAGAGGGTTCTCCTCCATCAGCCTGGCGGTGTTCAGGAGCGAACGCGTCGCCGCGGTCTCCTCCTGGCGGCGGATCAGGTTGGCCTTCGCCACCCGCTCCGCCTCCACCACCTTGTTGACCAGCTCGCGGATCTCGCCGGGCAGGATCACGTCCTTCACGCCGAGTTCGGTGACCTCGACGCCGCTGTCCGCGACACGATCGCGGACATAGTCGCGAAGCTCCGTATCGAGCGCCGCCTTCGCAGACAGCACCTCGTCCAGCGTGCGGCCGGCCACCGCCTCGCGGATCGCGAACTGCACCAGGCGGTACAGCCACGCATCCACGTCGGGCACCATGGCCACGACCCGCTCGGGATCGACGATCCGGCGGAACGCGGTCAGCGTCACGCGCAGCGCGATGCGATCCTTGGTCAGCATCTCCTGCGCCGTGATCTCGACCGCCTGGGGACGCAGGTCGAGGCGCTTGACCTCGATTTTGCGACCCGCGATCCAGAACGCGTGCCGGCCGGGCGCGAGCCGCTCGACCAGCTTGCCCTCGACCGTGAGCAGACCGGCCTCGTGGTTCTCGACCACCGCCTCGGTGATGACGCCGGCCCGGTTGGGCTGGATCATCGCGAGGTGGCGTGCCGTGACCCTGGGATCGCTGCTGACGTCGATGCGCTCGACCTCGACCGACGTCGCGACCTTCCAGTACACGCGCGTCTGCCAGGGCGTCATCAGTTGCACGGGACGGCCGTCGAGGCTGACGATCGCGATCTCGTTCGCGCGGGTTTCGATCGCCTCGAACAGCTCGTCGGCAAGATCAGGGCGCGCGGCCTTGATCACCGCGAAGCGATCCGCGGGGAATTCGGTCCGCACGACGCTGAACAGCTCGGCCTTGAGCTGATGCAGGGGATCGAACAGGCGGTGACGTCCGGGCGCGAGCACCTGCTCGAGCCGGCCGTCGCGCATCAGCAACGCGCGCTCGCCATCCTTCACCGTCAACTTGGTCGTCAGGAAGTGCCAGGTCATGACACGCCTCCATCGTTGCTCTCAGGCCCATGGGCCGAAGAGCGGGTTTCATTTTGCAAAGGACGTGAGGACGCGAACGCGGCTTCCTGTCAGCCAAGCGGGCCGTGGCTTAAGGCTTGCGCGATGACGGACGCACGCGCGCGTTCGCGCGACGAGTGTCGCGCGGCCGTGCGGAGCCACCCGGCATCAGCGCAAGCGGTATCCACCGCGGCGCAAAGCCGGTCTCACAGTGTCGATGTTCGGACGAAATGCCTTGCGGCAGGACGGCCGGACTGCGACTGAAGCGCGCGTCCGGTCCCCTTCAGAGGTGTCAGCTTTTCAGGCTGAACGGAGCGCTTGGAGCGGGAATTGAACCCGCGACACGATGAGTATCATTCACCTGCTCTAACCAACTGAGCTATCCTTTGTGAGAGACCGGATTCGAACCGATACCTTCGGGATTTCATCCCCGACGCTCGCCCATGAGCTTCATCTCGCGATCTTCATTTCGGCGGAACACGACACCGCAAAGCGGCTCGCGCCGGTCGGGATCTCAACGAGCCCGAACCCGTGGCCGAAGCGAAGGAGCGGGCTAATAGACGAAGCACGTCCGGGTTGCAAGGGGGCTGCGTGTGATTTTTTCATGACGGGGCGGCGCTGTGACCCAGGCGTCGCAGCACGTCCCGTCATTGCGAGGGCGCGTCACCCCCTCTGCGCGGCATCCTGGAAGCAGGCGCGCAGCCAGTCGATGGTGACGCGCGTCGCCGCATCGCGCTTGAGATGGTTTTGCACCAGGAGCCAGACGTCGCGCCGCTTCGGCAGCAGCGTGGCGCGCAGACGGCGATCGGTCAGCAGGTCGGCACAGCTGTGCTCCGGCAACACGCCGACCGCGTGATGCGACTGGATGAGCGTGTGGATGATACGGACATTGTCGGTCACGCAGCGTGCGCGAAGTCGCTTCGTGCGCAGGAACTGCATTTCCGGAATCCCTCCGAGCTCGTCGGGATAGGCGCACAGCATCGCTTCTCCCGCCGTTGTCGCGGCCGGCTCGAAGAAATACGACCTGACCTCGGCGAGCTTCGAGATCGCAAAGTCGCCCTTGTCGGGCTTGCGCAGGCGGATCGCGAGATCGGCCTCCCAGCGCGAGAATTTTACATTGTCGCTCGACGTCAGAAACTGCAGCGTCAGGCCCGGATGGGCGCGCAGGAATTCACTTGCGCGCGGCGCCAGCACCTCCTCGGCGATCGCACTGGTGGAGGCGATGCGCAGCCGCCCGACCGGACCAGGCAGGCTTTCGCCGATCCGGCCGATTTCCTCGGCATGCGCCGCCATCGCCTGGATATGCGCGAGCACCATGTCGCACTGCCGGGTCGGCTTGCGGACGCCATCGACGGCCTCGAACAGGCGCAAGCCGAGCGCGCGCTCGATCCGCGCCAGCCTGCGCCCGACCGTCGTCTCGTCGATGCGCAGCCGCGCGCTGGCGCCGGCGTAAGTGCCCTCGTCCCTGACCGCCGCGATGATGCGAAGATCGTCCCAGTTCATGGCGGCAGGCTACATCGCGCGGCGGCTGCCTGCAATAACGCAGCCACAGGCTGCAATATCCCTGCATAACAGCAGGCCGATCCCGGGCTATGTTTTCGGCGACACATCCGCTGGAGAACGACCATGACGTCAGCCAAGACATTGATGCAGCTTGCCGGTATCGACCTCACCCCGCCCCGCCTCGGCGACAGCTGCCTGGTGCTGATCGATATCCAGAACGAATATCTTGCAGGTCCGCTGGCGCTGCCCGACGCCAACCCGGCGGTTGCGCGCGCCACCGCCTTGCTGTCCCGCGCGCGGGAAAGCGGCGCCGCGATCGTCCACATCGCGCACAAGGGCCAGCCGGGCAGCCTGTTCGATCGCAGCGCGGAGCGTGGCGCGATCGTCGCACCGCTGGCACCGCGGCCGGGCGAGATCGTGATCGAGAAGCAATTGCCGAACGCATTCGCCGGCACCGATCTGAATACCCAGCTTGCCGCGACCGGCCGCAAGGACCTGGTGCTCGCCGGCTTCATGACGCATATGTGCGTGAGCTCGACCGCCCGCGCCGCGCTCGATCTCGGCTTCCGCACCACGATCGACGCCGACAGCTGCGCCACCCGCGACCTGCCCGACGGCGTCGGCGGCACGATTGCCGCGAGGCTCATTCACGACGTCGCGCTCGCCGAACTGTCCGACCGCTTCGCGATCATCGCCCGCGGCAACGCGCTCGCCTGAGGGCCGCTCCCCTCTGTGCGCTACTGAAACGCGACCTCGGCGAAGCTGCGCAGCTTGCGCGAATGCAGGCGTTCGGATTCCTGCTGCTTGAGCCGCTCCAGCGCCCTGAGACCAATCTCAAGGTGCTGGCCGACGCGCTGGCGGTAGAATTCGCTGGCCATGCCTGCGAGCTTGATCTCGCCATGCAGCGGCTTGTCGGAGACGCACAGCAGCGTGCCGTAGGGTACGCGGAAGCGATAGCCGTTGGCGGCGATCGCCGCCGATTCCATGTCGAGGGCGACCGCGCGCGACTGCGACATGCGCCGGATCACCTGCGGCCCGCTGATCTCCCAGTTGCGGTTGTCGACGCTGGCGACCGTGCCGGTGCGCATCAGCCGCTTGAGCTCGAACCCGGTGAGCCCGGTCACCTCGCCGACGGCTTCCTCGAGCGCGACCTGCATTTCCGCAAGCGCCGGGATCGGCACCCAGAGCGGCAGCTCGTGATCGAGCACGTGGTCCTCGCGCACATAGCCGTGGGCGAGCACATAATCGCCGAGCCGCTGCGTGTTGCGTAAGCCAGCGCAGTGCCCGATCATCAGCCAGGCATGCGGCCGCAGCACCGCGACGTGATCGGTGATGTTGCGCGCATTGGACGGACCGATGCCGATATTGATCAGGGTGATGCCGCGATAGCCGGGCCGGACCAGATGAAAGGCCGGCATCTGCGGAACGCGTTCGGACGGGGTCCCGGTGGTGCCGCCGCCGAGCCGCGCATTGTGCGTGATCACATTGCCGGGCGCGACGAAGGCCTCGAGACCGGCTTCGCCCGACGCAAGCCGCTGCTGGGAGAGCTGCACGAAGGCATCGACATAGAACTGGTAGTTCGTGAAGATCACGAAATTCTGGAAGTGCTCCGGGTCGGTGCCGGTGTAGTGGTAGAGCCGGCGCAAGGAGTAATCGACCCGCGCCGCGCGGAACAGCGCCAGCGGCTCCGGCGCGCCCGGTGTCAGCTCAAAGGTCCCGTCGGCGATCGCATCGTCCATCGCGGCGAGATCGGGCGTATCGAAGATGTCGCGCAGCGACCGGGTGAACGCCGAACTGTCGGCGATGGTCAGCGCCGCCTCGATATTGATGTCGCGGCGGTAGGCGAAATGGATCGGGATCGGCTCGTGCGACTCGCCGATCTCGACCGCCACGCCATGGTTCTTGATCAGAAGCCCGATCTGCTCGGTGAGATAGGTTCGGAAGATATCGGGCCGCGTGATGCTGGTCTCGTGGATGCCGGGCCCCGCGACGAAACCATAGGCAAGCCGCGAGTCGAGCCGCGCATGTGACGAGGTCGTGATGCGGACGAACGGATAGTGCGCCCGCACCCGCGTCGTGAACGGCACGCCGTTGACATAGGCCTCGAAGCGATTGCGCAGGAATTCAGTGTTGCGCGCGTAGATCTCTTCGAGGCGGGCAACCGCGGCGCCGGCATCGACGAATGCTTCGGTCGTGATCGGCGACGGGGTTTGGACGGAAGATGCAGGAGACATGTCGCTTCGCGCCAGATCGGTTGTCGAGCTTGGACTCGCTCTGGATCAGCGCAGTATAGCGACTATGGCATCGAGTTCCAGACGTCGATCACGCCGCAGCGGTGGGCCGCTGCCCGCCGGCCATTCTGTCTACTGAATCCGCGCCAGCACCGCGAGACGGCGGATGCCCTTGTTACGGTAGGCGTCGAGGAACGCGTAATAATCCTTGAACGAGACGCAGCCGTTGGAGTCGCCGTTCGGGCCGAGCATGAAGGTGTGCGCGAGCAGGCCGTCGCGGTTGAAGATCTTGCCCTCGCCGCCGATCGGATTGAGCCGCAGTGCCGGCACGCCGTGGAACAGCGCTTCGCGCGGCTTGAGCTCGTAAATGTGCGGCGGCGTCACGCCGACCATCTTCAGATGCGAGGACCTGGGGTCGTCGAGCCTGGAGCCGAGGCCCGAATGCGCCTCGAGGCGCGTGCCGTCGGGCAGGTACACGGTCTTGGCTGAGATGTCGTACACCGCGGTCTGGCGGTCATAGGGCGGCGAGCCGCCGAGCATCGGGTTCTGGTCCAACGTCGAGGGGATGCTGCCGGTGACATTGGCGTCGGCCGAGGCGAACGACAGCAGCCCGCCGCCCGACTCGCGCTTGCCCCACAGCTTCTCGACCATGGTCTGCCGCTCGTTCGATGCGATCGACATCACCGCGGCCTTGGCGCGCGCGGCCATGTCGCGGACGCCGCCGGATTTCGTCGCCTGCTTGGCTTCGGCAGGTTTCGCTTCGGACGCCTTATCGGCACCCTTGGGCTGAACGTCCGCAGCGGGATCGTTGAGCGCCACCTTCAGATTGGCGGCGGCCTGCTTCTTGGCGGCTTCGACCGACTTCGGCGCCGGCAACGGCTTCGATGTCTCGGCGAGCTCTGCAGAGGCGACCGCCCTCGCCGCTTCGGCGAGCTTGGGCGCAGCGGCCTGCTTGATCGGGTCGATCTGCGGTGCGGCGTCAGCCACGACGCTGGACGCCACGCCCTCGGGCGAGGCGGCCGCAAACCGATCGTTAAACATAAGCGACGATGCCGGCGTTTCCGACTTCGCGACCTCGGTCTTTGCCGGGGCCACCGGCGCCGGCGTCAGGGACGCGAACACCTCGTTGAAGGCAGGCGTCGGCCGTGCGGCGACCGCCGCGGGCCGCTTCACCACCGGCGCGTCGAACGACGCATTGCCCACGGACGGATAGACGCTCGCCGCAAAAATGTTGGCGTAGACGGTCCAGGCGCAGCCAAGCACCAGCCCCGCCACCGCGGCGCTGCCGAGGAAATGCTGTGGGAGAATTTTTCGGGAGGATTTCTTGCGGCTTGGCGCCCCAAGAACATACGCACTCGCACTCGTACCCATACGCCCGGCGCTCAAAACAGGTCCACCTTTGTCCCTCACTCGACGCGGGGTCGAACGGAGTTCGGCTCAACGTCGCGCGGGGCTCAGACGGCCATTAAGGCGACTTTTAGTTAAATGCGACTTAACCGGATGCGATCCCCTGCAACGCGGGAAGTGCCTGTGGCGTAGGGCTTTTTTAAGATGGCATTGGACCGCCAAAGCGGCTTTTCTGTCCCATGATGGGACATTCCGGCACGCCGCTCCAACGCGGCATGCCGGGGTGAAACCTAGGGAGAATTTCCTTGCCGATCGCCCCGTAATCACGCGGGGATCGAGCAAAAAACATCTCCTCAATAGGCGAGCTTCGGATACCAGTCCTTGCCGCGTCCCTCTGGCGTGGTGTCGAGCACCGTCCAGAGCGGATCCATGTCCGGCGCGCCGCGCGGGTCCTGGCCGGGGTCCATCGTGCCCGCCCCCATTTCGCCGGCCCAGAAATGACGGATGGTGCCGTTGTGGCACGTGAAGACATTGTAGCCCGGCAGGTCGCTGTCATCCTTGTTGACATAGTCGCGCGTGTAATCGCCCGACGCGTCCGAGTAGATCCTGTGACGCGTCCAGCCGCGCGCCTTTTTCGCCTCGATCAGCTGTGCGATCGGCGAGCGCGCCACGAACACGAACGACACGCGCCGCTCGATATCGGGCAACTTCTCCTCCCACGTGCCCATGAACGATGTGCACATGGGACACGGCTTCTCGCGCTGCGGGCCGTACATGTAGCTGTAGATGATGAGCGTCGGCTTGTCGCCGAACAGATCGGCGAGCGAGGCCGCACCGGCCTCGCCGGTGAACTCATACGGCTTGGTCACCTCGCCGCCGGGCGGCAAGGCGCGGCGCAGCGCGGCGACGCGCTCGATATGCCGGCGCAGCTCGATCTCCTCGACAAGCAGCGCCTGGCGGGCGCGACGATACTCGGCGCTCTCATTGGGAAAGCGCCTGACATTGGTCTTGGCGAGTTCGGCAGCAGGCTTGAGAACGGAACTGGTCATGTTGGAACCTCGCATGGTTGACGGGCTGTCTGGAAGACGACCCGGACCCGGACGATCCGACACTTAACGGCGAGGATTTTACTGCAGTTCCGGCGGCGGGGAACGGTCGAGGATCTCGCCCTTTGCACCTTCCAGCAGGTCGAGCGCGTAGGTCTCGATGGTCAGCGGTCCCCGCATGCGCTTGGCCTCGGCCACCGTTTCGACATGGGCGAAATTGTCGCGCAGCGAGGCCGGCATCGCCTGCTCGACCTCGTGCACATAGAGCAGCTTGCCGGACAGCTGCTCGGGGCTCGGCTCCGGCAAGTTGACCCAGCGAATGCGCTGGCCCTGCTGGGCAACGCAGGTGCCCTTTGGGAGATAGAAGGCGAGCCAGCCCGTGGTGCCGTAATCCGCCGCCAGCACGCAGCTCGCGCCGGTCCGCACGCGCGCCGCCTCGATCTCGCCCGCGAGCTCCTGCCAGCCGACACCGACGCTGCGCACGGTGGCGTCGCGGCGGTAGCCCGAGAGCAAACCGGTGTTGGCCTGCACGATCAGCAGCGCGAACAGCACGACGCCTGTGGGCGCGGCCCAGCGGCGGCAGAAATCGATCGTGCGCCGCTCGCGCGGCGCCCACTGCGCCTGGACTGCCGCGACCGCGGCCGCCACGGCAAAGGCGGGATAGACCGGCGCGAACCAGTTGGCCTCGACCCGCGCATGCAACGCGTGCCAGGTGAAGTAGACGACGATGGTCCAGAACATCGTGTTGACCAGCACGCGCGCCTCCAGCGCGCCGGCGCGGCGCCGGTAGAGCGCGTAGAGGCCCATCACGCCGAGGATGAAGACCAATGGCGTTGCGAACGCAAACTGGGTCGGGATCAGCTCGGCGATGTAGGTCGGCCGGAAATCCTCGATCCGCGCGCGGCCCATCTGCTTGATGAACGACACCCAGTGATGGTCGGCATTCCAGCGGATCACCGGACTGAACAGGCCGAGCGCGACCAGACCGCCGAGATAGAGCCAGGGCGAGAGCAACCAGCGCCGCAGCTTCGGCACCACCGCAAGCCAGATCAGGATCGCCGGACCAAAGAACAGCGCCGAGTATTTCGACAGCAGCGCCGCGCCGGCGGCGGCGCCGACCGCAAGCCACCAGGCGCCGCGGCCGCTCTCCAGTACCTTTGCGAGCGCGTACAGCAGGAGGCTGGCAGCGACCAGCAGCGGCGCATCCGGCGTCACGATCAGCGTGCCAACGGCGGCCATCAGCGTCACATTGAGCAGGATCGTTGCGCTCGCGGCGATGCGCCGGCCGCCGAACAGGATCTCGGCCGCCCGGTAGATCGCCCAGCTCATCGGCAGTGCGAGCAGGATCGACACCAGCCGCACGCCGAACGGCGTATCGCCCGCGATCATGGTGCCGAGCCGGATCACGATCGCCACCATCGGCGGATGGTCGTAATAGCCGCCGGCGAGCGACTTCGACCACATCCAGTAATAGGCTTCGTCGAAGGTCAGCGGCGTCCATGCGGCGGCGGCCAGCCGCAACACGACCAGCGCGCACACCGCAAGCGCGGTGTTTCGGGTCAGCCGCGCCTCGTTCGCGTTCATGCCGCCGTCATCGCTTGCGCCAGACGAACAGCCCGGACATCGCGTAGTTCCACACCACGCCCATCAGCGCGCCGGCGGCGCCCGCAAGCCACCAGATCGGCTCCTGGTCGTAGACCGAGAACGCGACGCCGACATTGGCGAGCAGGCCGACACTGCAGACCAGATAGAACAGCAGCAGGCCGCGCAGGATGCCAAAACCCTTCAGCCGCTGGTCGCGGTAGGTCAGGAAATTGTTGAGGATGAAATTGCTGGTCATGGCGACGATTGCACCAGTGGCCTGAGCCTCCGGGAATGGCGCCTTGAACAGTTCGAGCGCGATGAACAGCACGGTGAGGTGCACCACCAGGCCGAGCCCGCCGACGGCTGCGAACAGAATGAAGCGCAGCGAGATCAGATCATTGGTCAGCTTCGCCAGCACCAGGCCGAGGAAGTCGAGCGCGACCATGGAGTCGAGCTTGCTCTCGCCATGCTGGCGCGCACCGAAGGTGTAGGGAATTTCGACCGCGCGCAGCTTGCCCTCCGCCGTCGCCACCACGTCGAGCAGAATCTTGAAGCCTTGCGTCGACAGCTGCGGCGCGAGCTGCTCGAAACGGTCGCGGCGGATCATGAAGAAGCCGCTCATGGGGTCGGCGATCTCGACCTTCAGTGCGCGGCGCGCGATCTCGGTGGCAAACGCGCTGGCGCCGGCGCGCTGCTTGTTGAAGCCGTCGGCCTTGTAGCCCTCGATGTAGCGGCTGCCGACCACGAGCTCGGCCTCGCCGCTCTGCAGCAGCGCCACCATCTTCGGCAGCTGGCTCTCGTCGTGCTGCAGGTCGGCGTCCATCACCGCGGCATAGGGCGCGCTTGATGCCAGGATGCCCTCGATGCAGGCGCCGGACAGGCCGCGCCGGCCGATCCGGCGGATGCAGCGCACGCGGGAATCCTTCCGCGCCAGCGCGCGCACCACGTCCCAGGTTCCGTCGGGCGAATTGTCGTCGACGAAGATGACTTCCCAGGACACGTCCTTCAGGGTCGCGTCGAGCCGGCGATACAGCACCGTGACATTGTCACGTTCGTTGAAGGTCGGGACGACCACCGAAAGCTGCGGCAAACTTGCCGCCTGCGATGAGGTTTCGGGGCCCGGCTTGATGGCGTCATTCATGAGCGCCAGCGTATAGCCGCAGCCTCACCCGCTGCCAAGGCAGGCCGACCCAAACGCGCGCTCGGAAAGCGGGAAAACGGGGCAAAAACCGTTCGAAAATGCCAACGACCACGAACAAGGGGCGCGCGTACATCCGGCGCAGCCAATCAATGTCGTGGTCGTCCCAGCGCCGGAGCCCTGAAGCTCAACGTCGCCGTCAGAGGCTAGATAGGAACGCGCCAGCCGGTCCGCAAGGAGGCCGTCTGCAAGGGGGCGTCTGCAAGGGGTCTTGGCGTGCTAGTTGTTGGGGACTTCCCGGATCACCGGGCCGCGCGGCGCCGGGGCCGCCGGCGCGGCTTCCGCGGCGGGAGCCGCCTGCGGCTGCGCAGCGGACCGGGTCGGGTTACGGAGCTGGCTCGGCGACGGCCCGTAGATGAACGCCGCCGCCAGCGCGACGGCTGCGACCAGCGCGCCCAAAAAGCCTGCCGTCGATTGTGAGCTCATGCCGATGATCCCCTCGCCTGCGCGGATTGATATCAAAAATCGGCCGGCCGCAACAGGATTTGGGAACCTATTTCGCCGCGGCCTTGCGCCGGGTGAAGGCGGTCACGATGTCCTTCTGCGCGAGCTCGATCGCGCGGTTGGCGGTCGTCAGATTCGCGTCGGCATCCTGTTTCGGAAATTGCAGCGACAGGAAGTCGATCAGCGAGACCCGGAAGTTCTGCCGTTCCGAGGGACAGACATTGGCGATCAGCGAGGTGAATTCCTGGTCGGACATCGCCTTGTTGCTGTCGCGGGGATATTCGCGGGCGAGACAATTCCAGTAGGCGTCGCGGCCGGTGATCGCGAGCTTGTGCGCATCGTCGACCTCGTCGGCCATCGCGGCGGACGATATGGCGGCTGAGGACATGATCAAGAGGGCGGCCGCAACCAGCATGCGCATTGTTGTTCTCCATTTTGGCGCATCGTAGCGAAGAGCGACAGAGACGGTAAGCACTGCCGCGCCGATCTGGCAAACTGGCCAATCACGATTATTTTGACTACTCTCGCTCCCTGTTCCCTCCCTCACGATGAGTGCAGTCGTGGCCAAAGCTCCCACCAAGGCGACCAAGACCAAGACAGACGCAGGCAACATCTATATCGGCATCGGCGGCTGGACCTTCGAGCCGTGGCGCGGGGTGTTCTATCCGGAGAAGCTCGCGCAAGCGAAGGAGCTGTCCTACGCCGCCTCCAAGCTGACCTCGATCGAGATCAACGGCACCTATTACGGCTCGCAGAAGCCGGAGAGCTTTCGCAAATGGGCCGGCGAAGTGCCCGACGGCTTCATCTTCTCGCTGAAGGGGCCACGCTTCGCCACCAACCGCCGCGTGCTCGCCGAGGCCGGCGATTCGGTGAAGCGGTTCTATGATTCGGGCGTGCTGGAGCTGAAGGACCGGCTCGGGCCGGTGCTCTGGCAGTTTGCGCCGACCAAGAAGTTCGACGGCGCCGATTTCGGCAAGTTCCTCGAGCTGCTGCCGCGCAAGCTCGACGGCCGCGCGCTGCGCCACGTCGTCGAGGTCCGCCACGACAGTTTTTGCGTGCCCGAATTCGTCGCCCTCATTCGCGAACACGAGGTGCCGGTGGTGTTCGCCGAGCACGGCAAATATCCGGCGATCGCCGACGTCGCGAGCGACTTCGTCTATGCCCGGCTGCAGAAGGGCAATGACGAATTGAAGACCTGCTATCCGCCGAAGCAGCTCGACGCCTGGGCCAAGCGGTTTCAGGACTGGGCCGGCGGCAGCGAGCCCGACGACCTGCCGAAGGTCGAGAAGACCGCGCCCAAGAAGGCGCCGCGCGACGTGTTCGCCTATGTGATCCACGAGGGCAAGATCCGCGCGCCGGCCGGCGCGATGGAATTGATCGAACGGGTGAAGTGAGGGAGAGCCGATGGCGAAGGCGAAAAGGCTGTTCACCATCGGCTACGAGCAGACGCCGTCGAAAGCGGTGCTCGACGAGCTCCAGCACGCCGGCGTCAAGCTGCTGGTCGACGTCCGCGCGATCGCCTCCTCGCGCCGGCCCGGATTCTCCAAGAGCCAGCTCGCCGCGGGCCTCGACGAGCGCGGCATCGGCTACGTCCATCTGCGCGGCCTCGGCACCCCGAAGAGCGGACGGGAGGCGGCGCGCAGCGGGCAATATGCGCTGCTGCACAAGATCTATTCGGCGCACCTGAAGACGGCGCAGGCCAAGGAAGAGCTCGACGAGCTGTCGGCGCTGGTCAAGCAGTCCGGCCCGGTCTGCATCCTCTGCTACGAGCGCGACCACGAACACTGCCACCGTCGCTGGATCGCCGAGATCATCGAGGAGCGCGACGGCGTCAGGATCGAGAACCTGGTCGCGCCGCAGGTCTAGCCTGCCTCGCCCGGCACGTTCAGCGTCCCCTCCATCATCTTCACGCAGCCGCCGCCGACATGCACCGACGTGACCGCGCCGCCTTGCTTGCGCACCCGCGTCAGCAACAGGCTCGGCCGGCCCATGTCGACACCCTGCCCGATCCGCAGCCGCAATTCGCCGTCGCGCGCGGGATCGATATCGGCGAGCAGCGCCGCGCAAGCCGCGGTCGCGCTGCCGGTCGCGGGATCCTCGGACAGGCCGCTGGCGCCCGGATGGAACATGCGCGCCTGCAGGTCGAGCGGCTGCTCGCTCGCCGGCACGTCGCTTGTGTAGAAATAGACGACGTCGCGGCCGATCTCGGCCAGCGTCCTGGCGAACGCCGCCGCATCCGGCCGGGCGCGCCTCAGCGCCTCGCGCGAGGCGATCTCAACCACCAGGAACGGCAGCCCGACCGAGACGACCTGCGGGGCGTGCCGATCAGTCTTCACATCAGCCGCCGTCAGCGACAGGCACGCGGCAGCCGCGGCCGCGCTAACCTCGTTGGTCCGCTGCAACGCCTGCGGCGCCGTCAGCTCGGCCCCGACCACATTGCCGCCATCGGACAGGATCTCGACCGGCACGAGGCCCGCCTGCTCCTCGAACCTCAAGCGCGCCGGCGCCTTCGCGGCCCGGCTCGCCAGCACGAAGGCGGTGCCGACATTGGGATGGCCGGCGAACGGAATTTCCGAGCGCACCGTGAAGATGCGAACCTGGGCGTCGTTGGCCTTGTCCTGCGGCGGCAGCACGAAGGTCGTCTCGGAATAGTTGAACTCGGTCGCGATCGTCTGCATCGCTTCGGTCGACAGCCCTTCGGCGTCGAGCACCACGGCGAGCGGGTTGCCGCCGAAGGCGCGGTCGGTGAAAACGTCGACGGTGATATAGCGCCGCTGCATCTTGCTTGCCCTTAGTGCTCCGGTCATTCCAACCACGTTATCGTAGCACAGCCGTAGCGATGCCCTTCAGAGCACTCGGTGCAATCGCGGGCAAGTCACATGCAGGCAGCTTCGCACGGCTTGAGGAGACATCGATCACCGCCTCGGATCATGCGCGTGCCGCCGCCTACCCCAGCTGCCAGACATGCACCGGGTGCTCGTAGCCGCGCACCGGAATCTCGCCGCGCGAGACGGCGTCCTTGCAGTCGTCGCCGAGCGCCTCGCGCACCGCGGAGGAAATCAAAAACTGCGAGCCGAGCTCCTTGTTCAGCGCCTCCAGCCGCGCGGCAAAATTCACGGTGTCGCCGATCACGGTGTATTCCTTGCGCCGGGGCGAGCCGATATTGCCGGCGACGACCTCGCCGATGTGGATGCCGATGCCGATGCGCAGCGGCCAGCTTGACGCCGCATTGGTGCGCTCGTTCGCCGCGAGCATTTCACGCGCGGCGGCGACCGCCTGATGCGCGGCGTCGCCGGTCTCAAACGGCGCACCGAACAGCGCGAGAAAGCCGTCGCCCAAGAACTTGTTCACGATGCCGCCATGGCGATCGAGGATATCGACCAGCACGGCAAAGGCGCCGTCGAGCCTGTCCACCACCTCCTGCGGTGAGCGGGTGCGCGCGCCGGCCGTGAAGCTGCGGAAATCCACGAACATCACGGCGACGCGCCGGATGTCGCTCCCGGTGCCGGCACCCTCCGTCATCAGACGTTCGACCACCTGCGGCGAGACGTGCTGGCCGAACAGATTGGTGATGCGATCGCGCGCGGTGGCGGCCGCGATGCTGGCCGCGAACTGCCGGCGCAGCTGCATGCCGACCGCGCCGGCCAGCACGCCGCAGATCAGGATGATCGCGCTGCGCGCGGCATGATAGTAGATGCTGGTCTCGGCCGCGCCGCCGCCCGAGGGATGGAAGAATACCGCCATGTAGAACAGCTCGGCTGCCGCGACGAAGCCGGTGAAGGTCGAGAGCCAGAAGTCGAGCCTCAGCGTCGACAGGATGATGAAGACAAAATAGATCAGCGGCGCCACGAAGCCGAGCGCCTCCTGCGGACCCATGCTGTTGATGTGCAGCGCCAGCACGACGGTCGGCAGCGACGTCTCGACCAGCACGCCGATGTAACGCCGGACCACCGGCAGGTCGCGCCCCTTGCGCATGTGCCAGCTGATCGCCCCGTGCACCCAGAACTCGAACAGGATCAGCGGAATGGTGACGTAGAAGACGTAGACGGGGCTGAGGTTGCCGTGCCAGACGCGGCTGACCACGTCGGGCGCAAAGAAATACACCAGCAGGCTGATCGCCGCGAGGGTAGCGGCGGTGCCGATCAGCACCTTGATGCGGAGCAGCTCGGTGGTCATCACCTCGCGCATCAGGGCGTGGTGGAAGTCCGTCGCGACCGCCGTGGTGTCCCTGTCTGGAAATTCCGTCAATCCCTCCCCCCGTCATTCCGGCGCGCGAAGCGAACCCGGAAGCTCGAGATTCTCTGGTACGCAATTGCGTACCATAGTTCGCCTCCTCGAGACGCCCCGGAATGACGCTCAGTGACAGCCATACTAGCCTCAATCGAGCGTGCGGCGGAAGCGCGTCACCGCGATCGTCATGGCGAACAGCATCAGGGCGACCAATGCGGCGGTGTCGTATTGCAGATTCTGCATCGCCGCCCCCTTCAGCATGATGGCCCGGACGATGCGCACGAAGTGGGTCAGCGGCAACCCCTCGCCGATATATTGCGCCCAGACCGGCATGCCCGCGAACGGAAACATGAAGCCGGACAGCAGGATGCTCGGCAGGAAGAACATCATCGAGAGCTGCATCGCCTGCAGCTGGTTCTGCACGATGGTCGAGAAGGTGTAGCCGATCGACAGATTGGTGGTGATGAACAGCGTGGTGAGCAGCGCCAACAGCGTGAGGCTGCCGAGGACCGGCACGCCGAACAGCACGATGCCGATGGCGATGATCAAGGTGGCCTGAATGAAGCCGACCAGCACATAGGGGATGATCTTGCCGAACATCACCTCGACCGGCTTGATCGGCATCGACAGCAGGCTCTCCATGGTGCCGCGCTCGATTTCGCGCGTCACCGACAGCGCGGTGAAGATCAGCATCGTCATGGTCAGGATGGTCCCGACCAGGCCGGGCACGATATTGAGGCGCGAGTCCGCCGCCGGGTTGTAGCGGGCGTGGGCGCGGATTTCGAACGGCATGTCCGGGGGATCGCCGACGTGCAGATCATGCGCCAGCGCCGATTGCACCAGCGGCCCGAGTGCGCCGAGCGCCGAGCCCGACGCGACCGGGTCGGTGGCGTCGGCCGCGACCAGCAGCGCCGGTCTGTCGCCGCGCCGCACCGCGCGCTCGAAGCCGCGCGGGATTTCGACGCCGAACAGCACCTTGCCGGATTGCAGCAGCTCGTCGAACTCCTCGACGGTGTGGACCTCGCGGACAAAATGGAAATAGGCGGTGTTCTCCATCGCCTTCAGGATCGAACGGCCGAGATCGCTGTCCTCCTGGGTCAGCACCGCGGTCGGCAGCTTGCGCGGCGTGGTGTTGATGGCGTAGCCGAACAATGTCAGCTGCATCACCGGCAGCATGATGATCATTGCGAACGAGACGCGGTCGCGGCGAAGCTGGATGAACTCCTTGACCAGCATCGCGTAGCTGCGCCGCCAGAAGCCGAATGCCGGCTCCCTCGCCTCGCTGTTCTGGATCGTATCCGTTGCGCTCATCGGACCCTATCCCTGAAAGTTGTCTTTGGAGCGCCCCATCAGGTCGATGAAGACGTCTTCGAGCGACGGCTCGCTGGCCTGCCATTGCCACTTCGAATTGTCCCGATAGGGCGCGATCGCGGCCTCGAGCGCCGCCTTGTCGCGGCCGGAGACGTGCAGGCTGGTGCCGAACGGCGCCACCATGTCGACGCCGGGCTTGTCCGTGAGCTCGGCCATCAGGCCGTTGAAATCCTCGCCCGTCACCGTCCAGGTCGACAGCGCGGACGCGGCGATCACCTCGTCCACCGTGCCATGCGCCAGCAGATGGCCGTAGGCGATGTAGGCGATCTCGTGACAGCGCTCGGCCTCGTCCATGTAATGGGTCGAGACCAGCACGGTGAGGCCTTCGGCGGCGAGCGCGTGGATCTCGTTCCAGAAATCGCGCCGCGCCTTGGGATCGACGCCGGCGGTCGGCTCGTCCAGCAACAGCAGTTGCGGATTGGGCAACGTGCAGGCGCCGAGCGCCAGCCGTTGCTTCCAGCCGCCGGAAAGGTTGGCGGCGAGCTGCTCCTCGCGGCCCTTCAGCCCGATCCGCTCGATCATGTCGGCCGCGGCGCCGCGCGCGTCCGGCATGCCGTAGAGCCGCGCGACGAATTCGAGATTCTCGCGCACCGACAGATCCTGGTAGAGGCTGAAGCGCTGCGTCATGTAGCCGACCTTGCGCTTGATCTTGTCGGCATCGCGCCGGATGTCGTAGCCGAGGCAGGTGCCCTCGCCGCTGTCTGGCGTCAGCAGGCCGCACAGGATGCGGATGGTGGTGGTCTTGCCGCTGCCGTTGGGGCCGAGGAAGCCGTAGATCGAGCCGCGCTTGACCTGCATCGACAGGTCATGGACCACCTCGCGGCCGCCAAACGACTTGGTCAGGCCCTTCACATCGATGGCGATGGAGGATGCGTTGGACCGCGCGCTGGTGGAGCCGCCGTTCATCTGCGCTCCGCCACCGGCGTCTTGGGGTTGAGATAGATGCTGATCGGCTGACCGACGCGCAGCACATCGGGCCGGCTCGGCCGCGCCTGGATCAGATAGACCAGCTTGTTGCGCTCATCGAGACTGTAGATGACCGGCGGCGTGTACTCCGCCGTGGTGGCGATGAAGTAGATCTTTGCCGTGAGGTCGGCGGCGCAATTGTCGCAGGTCACCCTCACCTCGTCACCGAGCGCGAGCTTCGGCAGCTCGGCCTCCGGCACGAAGAAGCGCAGCTTCATGTTGCCGGGCGGCATGATCGACAGCACCGGGCGCTGCGCCTGCACCATCTCGCCCTCGCGGAAATAGATCTGCTGGATCGAACCCGCGATCGGCGCAAATCCCTTGCGACGGTCGAGCCGGGTCTGCGAAGTGTTGACCCGCGCCTCCGCGACGCGCAGCGCCGAGACCGCGGAATCCAGATTGGCCTGGGTGCCGGCGCCGGTGCCGCGCAGCGAGGCCGCGCGATCATAGCTCTGCCGCGCGTTGGCGAGGGTCGCGTTGTTCTGGTTGAGATCGGCGCGCTGCAAATCGTCGTCGACCGAATAAAGCAGATCGCCGGGCTTGACCTCGTCGCCCTCGCGCACATTGAGCTTGATGACGCGGCCGGATTCATCGGGGCTGACGAAGATCATGTCGGCCTCGACCCAGCCCTGGAAGCCGGGATCGCGCTTCTCCTGGCAACCGGCCAGCGCCGCCGCCAGCACGACTGCCGTCACAAGCTTCATCATGCGCGAGCCGGTCATGGCTTGCTCCGTTCGCCGAAGATCAGATCGAGATGAACCTTGAACATCGCGAGGGCATCGAGCGGCGCGTGCCGGGCAAACAGGCTCTGCCAGATCACCGCGACGATCGCGGGCGCCACGACGAGCTGGGGGAACTGCGCGAGCTGCCGCTGCCTGATCTCGCCGCGCGTGATCGCGAGCTGGATCAGCGCCTGCATCGCGGCCATCCCCTTCGACACCACCTCGCGGAAATAGAAGTCGGCGATCGCCGGGAAGCGCGGCCCTTCGGAGACGATCAGGCGGATGATGTCGCCGCGCCGGGTCGATACGATCTCGCGGATGAAGGTCTCGGCAAACCTCTCCACCGCATCGCGCACCGGGCCGGTGATGGTGGGCGGCGCGGC
The DNA here is from genome assembly GCF_042258325.1 of Bradyrhizobium sp. Pha-3. Lineage (NCBI taxonomy): Bacteria > Pseudomonadati > Pseudomonadota > Alphaproteobacteria > Hyphomicrobiales > Nitrobacteraceae > Bradyrhizobium > Bradyrhizobium sp. Pha-3. The sequence continues at coordinate 5,807,394 of NZ_CP170151.1, forward strand.
CATGCGATTGACCAGAGGCACCACTGCGGTGCGGATCAACTCCTCGAACATCGACTCCTTGTCCTTGAAGTACAGATAGAGCGTGCCCTTGGCGACGCCCGCCCGCTTGGCGACATCGTCGAGCCGCGTCGCGGCAAAGCCGCGCGCGATGAACTCGTCCATCGCCGCCTCGACGATCGCAGCGCGTCGCTCTGCCGATTTCTCGGCGCGGTTCGCGGCGGGCTTCGGCTCAGGCAACTTTGCCGAGGCCACCTTCGGGATCCTCGCCGCAGCAGCCCGGATCGCGGTGGTCCGGCGCTTGGCAGGCTGGGAGCGGTTCGGTTTTTCGATGCGCTTTGTCATGGCCATAATATGACTGACCAGTCAGTCACTGTCAATGCGTTCAAGGAGAACGTCTGCCGGCCGGAAGCGTTCCTGTCGGCCTTCGCGGCTCCTTAAGGGTACGCCTGGGTTCGCGATCTCGCGGCGCAAATGCCCGAGTTTGCTGCTTATTTCCGTCCCTCGGGAGAACGGATGGCGCAGGGAAAGTCGGTTGCCGATCGCACCCGCGGGCCCTGTGCAACAAGAAGACGCAGGGGTGGCACCACAGGTGTAACCGAAGCAATCCGGCTTTCCCTGCGCGATGCGCTACGGCTCACTTCGTGCTTTCCCCGGCAAGATCGGGAGGATTTTGATACAAGCGATCGGCTGGGGGAAACGCCTATGAGCGATTGGTTACACAACCTTTCTGTGCCGTGGATGGCCTTCATCGTCTTCGGCTTCACCTATCTTGTTGCCATTCTCATTTTCGCAGGCGTTGCGATCCTGTCGACCAAGGCGCGCGCAACGGCCTTCAAATCGATCTCTCCCGGCATGTTGCCGGTGCTCGGCATCCTTTTCGGCCTGTTTGTCGCGTTCACCGCGGCACAGGTCTGGAGTGACAGCGACCGCGCCACCGCGGCGGTGAGCCGCGAAGCCAGTTCGTTGCGCGCGGTCATCCTGCTCGCCGGCGGCCTGCCGCCGGAGCAGGAGGCGCGCCTGCGCGGCCTCGTTCGCGACTACGTCGAGGAAACGGTCGCCGTGGAATGGCCGATGATGGCGCGCCAGGCTGCATCGCTCAAGGCAGCGCCTCCCGCGCTGACCGCGGCATTGCGGCTTGTCGTGTCAACGCCCGCGCAAAACCCGGGCCAGCAGACGACGCAGCACGAGATCATCACCAATTTGAATTCGGCCCTCGATGCGCGACGACAACGGATCATCGTCAGCCAGACGGAGGTCGACTCGATCAAATGGTGGTGCCTCTACCTTCAGGCCATCTGCGAGCTATTGGTCATTGCCCTTGTTCACTGTGACAACCGGTTGGGATCCGCCATCGCGATGGGCCTGTTCGCGACCGGCGTGGCAACATCGGTTCTGCTGATTGCCGCGCATGATCGACCATTCACCGGTCAGATATCGATTGCGCCGACGCCGTTGCTGCAAATCATGCCGGACAAGGAGGCGAGCCGATAAGCGCCGGACCGCACTACGCTGGCTCTCCGCTACGTGTGAAACTTCAGGCCGTCGAGAATCTTGTCGACCACCTTGCGCTCGGCGCGAATGGCGAGGCCGACCAGATTGAGCTCGCTGCGCGCGACCGCCTTCACCACCTCGCGGTTGGCGGCGTCATGCGTGGTCTTGAACATGTCCTCGGTGTAAAGCGCCGGCTGCACGTTGCGCGCCAGCGCGCGCTCCAGAGCCCGCGACAGCGCGGGCCCGTCGGCGCCATAGATCAGGATCGGCTGGCCGATCAGGGAGAGATATCTGGTCCCCGAGCCGTCCTCGTAATTCTCTCCGATACATTCGGGAAAGGAAGCGGCGATGCCGCCGGCAAGAAACGACGCCACGTTGAGCTTCTGCCAGACTTCCAGGTCGGTGCGGATCACGACCGCGATCTTGGTGTCGAACTGCATGGCGATAAATCTATCCGCAGGTTGACGATAAACACCAGTTCTGACGGAGCATCCCTCATCTGCCCGCCAGGCGCTGACGTTAGTTTCTAACGACGCGCCGCGGGCGGCCCCCGCCCGCCTGAAGGGCGACATCGCGGCTGGCGAAGCTGATATCGCTGCGGCGAAGAAGCTCAACCCACACGTCGACCGCTAGCCGTGCGACGTCGCAAACGCCCGGCCCGTGCCGGGACGGAAAGCGATAGTCAGGTCCTGCGCCGCGTAGTAGGCTTCGGGCGTTCGATTACCATCAGCATATTTCAGGGCATTGCATCATGATCAGCAACGCCGATGTTGTTGTTATTGGTTCGGGCGGATTGGGCGCGGCCACAGCCTACTACTTGAGCAAGCGCGGAGGTCTCGGCGTCGCCCTCGTCGACAAGCATGAGATCGGATCGCAAACCTCGCCCCGCGCGGCAGGCATGGTGAGCTGCGCGCGCAAGAGCGACTTGATGGTTGGCCTCATCAAGGACGCATGCCGCAAGATCGAGACGTTCACGGAAGAAACCGGCCAGCCGCTCGACTGGGTGCATTCGGGCAGCCTGAAGGTTGCGCGCCGGCCGCAAGACGCAGAGGTGATCGAGGACGACTTCGAGCGCGGACGCCGCACCGGCCTCGATGTCGAGCTGATCTCTCCGGAAGAGGCGAGCGGTCTCAATCCGTTCTTGCAGCCGGCGGGTGTCGTCGCGGCGATGCGGATCGGCGACGACCGGTATTTCGACCCTGCGCAGGTCGCCGTCGGATTTGCCAAAGCCGCGGCGGCCAACGGTGCAACCTTGCTGCCGAAGACCGACGTGCGCGCCGTCAACATCGTCGGCGGCACCGTGATCGGCGTGACCACGGCGAACGGCGTCATTGAAAGTCCGGTTGTGGTTGATGCAGCCGGTGCGTGGACCCGGCAGGTCGCGGAGGCGAGCGGGATTCGCGTGCCGCTGGTGCCGACCCGGCAGCAATTGATCGTCACCGAGCCTTTGGATGGCGCGCGTGCCGACTTGCCGATGATCCGCATCATGGATGCCGCGGTGTATGCCCGCCCGTGTCAGGGCGGTTTCCTGTGGGGTGTCTACGAGGAAACGCCGCGCTTCTTCGATATGCAATCGCTTGGGGCCGGCTTCGACGTCAAGGACATGCCGCTCGACATCGGCGTGCTTCATGCAGCCGCCGATGAGGTCAAGGACCAGCTCCCGTTCCTGCAAACCGCCAAGGTGCGGGAGTTTCGCGGCGGCATTCCGACGATGACCGCCGACGGCCATCATATTCTTGGCCCGGCCGCCGGCGTGACCGGCTTCTATTTTGCGAGCGGGTGCAACGTCGCCGGTCTGTCGATCTCGCCGACCGTCGGCGAGGCGCTTGCGGCCTGGATCGTGGACGGCGAGCCGCCCGTCGATCTATCGCCGATGTCGGTCACGCGGTTCAAAGACCAATCGTGGTCTGAAGACCAATTGGAGCGCGACGCCGCCTGGCAATACCGACACTTCTACGGCGCCGTCTGAGCGCGGCTCGGACTGAGGGCTATCAGCGCGCCTTGCCAGCCAGGCGGACCTTGCGGATCGGCGGCCGCCCTACCCCTTGGCGTCGCAGGCCCAGGCGCGGATCACGCATTCCTTGCCGCCATAGTCGTAGCACTTCTTGGTCGCGGCATTGAGCGAGTTCGAGATCTTCGGCGCCACCGCATAGCCATGGGCGCCGCAGGGATTCTTCATGTCGATCGAGAGGGCGGCGCAGGCGCGCTTCATGGTGACGGCGGTGCAATCGCCCTTGCACTGCTTCAGCGCCGCGGCACGCGCTGCGCCTTCCGCCGGATAATCATAGGCCTGGCCGTAGGCTCCGCACTTGCCGACCGCGAACGCGCCGGCCGCGCGCGCCTTGGGCACGAAGGTTTCCACGGAGAAACGCGTGGCGCCGAGCAGCAACGTTAGAACAAGAATCGTCAGCGCGCGACGCTGCGCGGCGGCGGTCGAAATGATCAAGCGGAAATCCCCCAAAGTCCGGCGCGGACTCTACGCAGGGGTCGTTTCCAGATGGTGAATGACGGGTTGAGGGCGACGCTGCTCCATCCACTCGTCGTCCCGGCGAAAGCCGGGACCCATAACCACAGGCTTGAGTTATTGAAGGACGCTGTGGCCCCAACGTCGCGCAATCATCACCGTCGGTGGTAATGGGTCCCGGCCTTCGCCGGGACGACGGCGGATGAAGCTAGCCCCGCCGCGCCGCTTCCAGCGCCTGCGGCGTGTCGATGTCGAGGAAGGCGCTGTTGCCTTCGACCGGGACCTCGGCGACCACCTCGGCATGCTTGGTGATCAAGTGACGCGCGCCGATGTCGCCGTCGAGCGTCATCAGCTCCTTGAAGAAGCGCCGCGACCACAGCACCGGATTGCCGCGGCGGCCCTCGCTGACCGGGACCGCGATCAGATGGCCGCGGTCGGGTGCGAAGGTCTCGATCAGGCGATCGATCAGCTTCGCATCGATCAGCGGCATGTCGCCGAGGCAAACGACCGCGCCATCGACGCTGTCCGAGACCGCCGAGATGCCTGCCTTGACCGAGCTGGCGAGGCCGCCGGCGAAATCCGGATTGCGGACGAACTTGACCTTGAGGCCATCGAGCGCCTGCTCGACCAGCTCGGCTTGATGCCCGGTGACGACGATCACCTCGGAAGCCTTCGACGCCAGCGCCTGCTCGGCGACGATGCGCGCGAGCTTCTTGCCGTCGAGCTCGGCGAGCAACTTGTTCGGGCCGCCCATCCGGGTCGAGCGGCCGGCGGCAAGCACGATCGCGGCGACGTTGCGGTTGCCTTCGGTGTCCGGCACGGTGCGCGGCTGCGGCCGCGTCACGATCTCCATCAGCAGGCCGCCGACGCCCATGCCGGTGAGATCCGACCGCTTCACCTTGATGCCGGCGAGCAGCCGCATCAAGACCCAGTCAAAGCCGTTCTCGACCGGCGAGCGCGCGCAGCCCGGCGCGCCCAGCACCGGCACGCCGCCGGCGCTGCCGATCAGCAGCAGATTGCCCGGATCGACCGGCATGCCGAAATGCTCGACGGCGCCGCCGATCTCGGTGATCGCAGCGGGAATGACATCGCGGCGGTCGGCGATCGCGGACGCGCCGAACACGATGACGAGCTCGGCGCCCAGCTCGAGCAATTCCTTGATCGAGGCCGCGAGCACCGTCTCGTCATGCGGCACGCGGCGCTCGGCAATGATGGTGGCGCCGGCCGGCGCGAGCCGTTCGGCGGTGACGCGCAGCGTCTTGTCGATCACCTTCGGCGCAAGGCCCGGCAGCAGCGTCGAGACCACGCCGACCTTCCGGATCACATAGGGCGCGATCCGCAGCGTATCCTTGCCGGCCACCGCGACGGCGGCATCGCACAAGCGCCCCTCGACGCCGAACGGGATCAGCTTGACGGTCGCGATCATCTCGCCTTCGACCACCGGCTTGAACGCGGCGAGGGTTGCGAAGGTGATGGCCTCGTCGACGTCGTTGATGCGGTCGACCGCGGCGCGATCGATCACCAGCACGCCGGGGCGAGCCGCGAACAGATTGGCACGGCCGGTGAAGGCGCGCTCGACATTGACGCCCTCGCCCGCCACCGCCTGCGCGATGCTGGCGGCCGCGGCGTCCTCGGAAACGTCGCCCTCGTCGAGCCGCACCACGACGATCTCGTCGACGCCGGCCTTGGTCAGCGCCTCGACCTCGGCGGGGCCGATCGTGGTGCCCTTCTTGAGCACCAGCGCGCCCCGGCGGAGGGTATGAACGGTGACGCCGCCAATCGCGTCGGCCGGACTGGCGGGACCGAATTTCATGCCGCTTCTTCTTTTTGCTTAGAGTTTTCTTTGGGAGGCAGGCGCAGCTGCGCGGTGATCTCGGCCATGATCGCGACCGCGATCTCCGACGGCGACACCGCGCCGATGTCGAGGCCGATCGGCGCGTGGATGCGCGCGATGTCGCTGTCCCTGGCGCCCTGCGCGCGCAGCCGCTCGGCGCGCTTGGCGTGGGTCTTCCGCGAGCCGAGTGCGCCGATATAGAAGCAGTCGCGGTCGAAGGCGTGCAGCAGCGCCGGATCGTCGATCTTCGGATCATGCGTCACCGCGACGAAGGCGGTGTAGTGATCGACATTGAGCGGCGGCAACGCGACGTCGGGCCATTCGGCGACCAGCGGAACGTCGGGGAAGCGCTCCGGGCTCGCAAACGCCGTGCGCGGATCGACCACCGTGACGTCATAGTCGAGCGAGCGCGCCAGCGGCGCAAGGGCCTGGCTGATATGGACCGCGCCGATGATCACGAGCTTTGCGGTCGGCGCGTAGACGTTGAGGAACAGCTTCTTGGTGCCGACCTCGACATTGCCGCTCTTGCCCATCCGCAGCTGCTTTGAGAGCTCGGCGCGCAGCGGATCGGCGGCGATGTCCGCGGCCTTGACCAGGCGCTGATCGCCATTGGCAGTGTCGGTGACGATGATCACCGGGCGGCGCGCGGCGCGCTCGGCGTTCAGTTCTTTCAGGATCTCGAGTTTCACGGCTAACCGACCTTCTCGACGAAGACGCGGATGGTGCCGCCGCAGGACAGGCCGACATTCCAGGCCGTCTCGTCGGCGACGCCGAATTCGAGCATCTTTGGCTGGCCGCTCGCGATCACGTCGAGCGCTTCCGTCACGACGGCGCCCTCGACGCAGCCGCCGGAGACCGAGCCGAGGAAGGTGCCGTCGTCGTTGATGACGAGGCTCGAGCCGGCCGGGCGCGGCGCCGAACCCCAGGTCTCGACCACGGTGGCGAGCGCCACGCCGTGGCCCTCTTTCTGCCAGGTCTCGGCGGCCTGCAGGATGTCTTCGTCGCGGTTCAGCATGGCGGCCTCCTGTGAAATCGGATGCTTCTTAGGCTACAGAGCGGATCAGGCTGCGGTGGTGCGCCGGCGGCGGGGATGACAGCGCCCCGATCAAGCCCTTGATGGACGTCAAGTTATGCACCGGGCGAAATTCGTCAACGTGGGGCAACATCATTTTGATGCCCTGCGCCTTGGCCTCGAAGCCGGAATAGCGCAGCAGCGGATTGAGCCAGATCAGGCGGCGGCAGGAACGGTGCAATCGGTCCATCTCGAAGGCCAGTTTGGCATCAGCCTCCCGTTCTAGTCCATCGGATATAAGGAGGACGATGGCGCCCTGCCCGAGCACCCGGCGGGCCCAGAGCTGGTTGAAGCTGTGCAGCGAGGTCGCGATCCGGGTCCCGCCGGCCCAGTCCTCGACCGAGGATGAGCAGCTCGCCAGCGCCTCGTCGGGGTCACGCGCCCGTAACGCGCGCGTCACATTGGTCAGGCGGGTGCCGAACAGGAACACCGAGACCCGCTTGCGATAGTCGGTGATGGCATGCAGGAAATGCAGGAACAGGCGGGTGTACTCGCTCATCGAGCCCGAGATATCGAGCAGCGCCACGATCGGCGCCGGCTTCTCGATCCGGCCGAGCTTTCGGATATCGATGATCTCGCCGCCGGTGCGCAGCGAGTTGCGCACGGTGCGGCGCATGTCGAGCCGCAAGCCCCGCGCGTCCGGCTGGTAGCGGCGGGTCACGAGCTCGGCCTGCGGCAGCCGCATCTTGGCGATCTCGCGCGTCACCTCGGCGATCTCCGCCGCGGTCATCTGCGCGAAATCCTTCTTCTGCAGGATCTCCTTGTCGGAGACCGAGAGCTTGAGCTCCTGCTCCTGGGCCTGCGGACGCTCCTCGCTCCGCGCCGGCTGCGCCATCGCCTCCTGGACGCGGCGCGAGGCCGGCGGCGGCTTCTTCCTGGCGTGGTCGGGCAGCGGCACCGAATCCAGCATGCTCTTCCACTCCTCGGCGGCGCGGAAGAACAGCATAAAGGCCTGACGGAAGATCAGCGCGTGCTCATGGCGCTTGACGAAGATCGCTTCCAGCGTGGCGTAGAAATCGGAGCGATGTCCGACCTCGATCAGCTGCAGCGCATCGAGCGCGTCGATCACCGAGCCCGGCCCGACTGGGAGCCCGGCCGCCCGCAGCGCGCGGGCAAAGCCGATCACGTTGTCGGCCATGTGGCCGGTCGGAGGCGCGAGGTGGTTGATCGCCATCGTGATCCATTTCCCGTCGTTCCAGGGCGCGCGCGAAGCGAGCGAACCTGGAACCTCGAGATTCCGGGTTCGATGCTGACGCATCGCCCCGGAATGACGGACGTTGTTATGACGCGCGACTTACGTCTCGCTCGTCGCTTCCTTCAAGGTCTTCTGCAACGCATCGCCCTGCATGCGCGCGATGTCGTCCTGATACTTCAAGAGCGCGCCCAGGGTGTCGCCGACGACCTGCGGGGTCAGCGAGCGGGCGTCGAGCTCGGACAGCGCGGTGGCCCAGTCGATGGTCTCGGCAACGCCCGGCGACTTGTAGAAATCCTGGTTGCGCAGCGCCTGCACGAAGCGGACGACCTGCTGCGACAGCTTTGCGGAAATGTTCGGCACCCGCGACTTGACGATCGCGAGCTCGCGCTCGGCGGAGGGATAATCCACCCAGTGATAGAGACAGCGCCGCTTCAGCGCGTCGTGAATCTCGCGGGTGCGGTTCGAGGTGATGATCACGATCGGCGGCGCCGGTGCCTTCACGGTGCCGAGCTCGGGGATCGTGACCTGGAAGTCGCTGAGGATTTCCAACAGATACGCCTCGAACGCCTCGTCGGCGCGGTCGAGTTCGTCGATCAAGAGCACCGGCGGCCCCGCGACATCGGGCTCGAGCGCCTGCAGCAGCGGCCGCTTGATCAGGAAGCGTTCGGCGAAAATGTCGCTCGCGAGCTGGTCGCGATCGGTATCGCCGGAAGCCTCCGCCAAGCGGATCGCGATCATCTGCGCCGCGCTGCTCCACTCGTAGACGGCGGAGGCGACGTCGAGGCCTTCATAGCATTGCAGGCGGATCAGCTTGCGCCCGAGCGCCGCCGACAACACCTTTGCGATCTCGGTCTTGCCGACCCCGGCTTCGCCTTCGAGGAACAGCGGCCGGCCCATCCGCAGCGCAAGATAGGTCACGGTCGCGAGCGACCGTTCGGCGAGATAGCCGCGCGAGGTCAAGAGATCCTCGAGCGCATCGACGGAAGTGGGTAACGCCGATGCACTCATGGAACAGCCAGTCTTCGAACGAGAGTGAGCAAAGTCACGCCTTTGGTACTTAGTCCTTGGCGTTCGCGGTTTCCACCGCCCTGCGCGTCAAAACGCCGATCAGATGCGCGCGGTATTCCGCACTGCCGTGCAGGTCGCTGTTCAGCCCGTCGGCCGAAACCGCGATGCCGTCAAGCACCTTGTGCGAGAAGCGCTTCTTTAATGCGTCCTCGAAAGCGGTGACGCGGAACACGCCGTCTGAACCCGCCCCGGTGACCGCGACACGCACGTCGGACGGGCGCTTGGCCACGAACACACCAACCAACGCATAGCGCGAGGCCTGGTTGCGGAACTTCACATAGGCCGCCTTCTTCGGCAGCGGGAACATCACCTTGGTGATGATCTCATCGGCCTCCAGCGCGGTCGTGAACAGGCCCTGGAAATACTCTTCAGCCTTCAGGCGGCGCTTGTTGGTGACGATGGTCGCGCCCAGCGCCAGCACCGCGGCCGGATAGTCGGCGGTCGGGTCGTTGTTGGCGAGCGAGCCGCCGATGGTGCCGCGGTGGCGCACGGCGGGATCGCCGATCATGCCGGCAAGCTCGGCCAGCGCCGGGATCGCCTCGCGGACCGTCGCGGAGTTCGCGACCTCGGCGTGCTTGGCGGTGGCGCCGATCACCAGCGAGCGGCCCTTCATCTCGATCGTGTCGAGACCTTCGATGTGTGAGAGGTCGACCAGATGCGGCGGGCTCGCAAGCCGCTGCTTCATGACCGGCACCAGCGTGTGGCCGCCGGCGATCAGCTTGGCGTCCTCATTCTTTACCAGGAGGTTGGCGGCCTGCCGCACGGTGCCGGGACGATGATATTTGAATTCGTACATTGGAATGTCCTGATCGCAGATCGCGATATTTACTGGGGCATGATCTTTTCGGAAAACCGCTTCACACTTTTCCGGATCATGCCCTAAGCGAGGTCCGATTTGGCCATCGCCTTGGCGCCGGCGGCGATCGAAGCGACGATGTTCTGGTAGCCGGTGCAGCGGCACAGATTGCCTTCCAGCTCCTCGCGGATCACCTCGTCGGAGAGCTCGTGGCCCCTGCGATGGACCAGGTCGACCGCGGTCATGATCATGCCCGGCGTGCAGAAGCCACACTGCAGGCCGTGATGCTCGCGGAAGGCCTCCTGCATCGGATGCAGCGGCGCGCCATCGGCCGCCAGCCCCTCAATGGTCTTGACCTCATGACCGTCGGCCATCACCGCAAGCGTCGTGCAGGACTTCACCGCCTTGCCGTCCAGATGCACGACGCAGGCGCCGCACTGCGAGGTGTCGCAGCCGACATGGGTGCCGGTCAGCCGCAGGTTTTCGCGCAGAAACTGGACCAGAAGGGTACGGGGGTCGACATTCGCGTTCACGGGGTTGCCGTTCACGATCATTGAAATCTTGGCCATCAGCACTCTCTTATCTGCGCCACCGCATATCGGCGAAGCAGGCGGTTTTAAATCATTCCAGACGGCATAATATGGGCGCGCCCCGCGATGGGCAACCTTTCGAGCCACCCATCCAGGACATAACGGCAAGACATGGCCGGACCTGAATAATCCAGCCGAAAGGCGGAGCTAACCCTGCACCGCCTTGGCGAAATTTGCAAAGAATTCATCGGCCAGCTTCTTCGCGGCGCCGTTGATCAGGCGCTGGCCGAGCTGGGCGAGCTTGCCGCCGATCTGCGCCTCCACATTGTAGCTCAGAAGCGTGCCGCCATCCTTGTCGGCTAGGCCAACGGTGGCGCCGCCCTTGGCAAAGCCTGCCACCCCGCCCTCGCCTTCGCCGGAGATCTTGTAGCCGTTCGGCGGGTCGAGATCGCTCAATGTGACCTTGCCCTTGAAGCGGGCGGAGACCGGGCCGACCTTCATCTTGGCGGTGGCGCGGAAGCCGTGGTCGTCGGTCTTCTCCAGCTCTTCGCAGCCGGGAATGCAGGCCTTCAACACTTCGGGATCGTTGAGCTTGTCCCACACAGCCTGGCGCGGCGCTGCAAGCTGGACTTCGCCGGTCATTGTCATGGCCATGGGGGATCTCCTCGATCGCTAGAACCTTTTCCCCCAAGTAAAGCAGCCGGGGCGCAAAGGAAAGGGCACCTTCGGAGGATGAGCGATGCATATTCGCAACCGCAGCAAGCCAAGCCCATTGTTCACGAAATCGCGCAATCCGCGTTGTTGAAAATGCAGGCAGCCCCGGGGCATTGGCAGGGACGCGCGGGAATGGTTAGGTCGCCGGCCATGAGCACAGCCCTCTCTCCCCTGCTCGCGCCGATGCTGTCGAGCGCCGCGATGCGCGCGGTGTGCGACGACGCCGCCACGCTGCAGAACATGCTGGATTTCGAGGCCGCGCTGGCCCGCGCCGAGGTGGCCTGCGGGGTGATTCCCGCAGCTGGTGCGGGACCGATCGGCGCGGCCTGCAAGGCCGAATCGTTCGACCTGGCCGCGCTGGCCGACGCCGCGACGCGGTCCGGCAATCTGGCGATCCCGCTGGTGAAGGCCCTGACCGCCAACGTCGCCAAGGCGGATGCCGAGGCGGCGCGCTACGTGCATTGGGGCGCGACCAGCCAGGACGTCATCGACACCGCGACCATGCTGTCGCTGCGCGCGGGGATCGACGCGCTGCTGGCCGACCTCGACCGCGCCGTTGCCGGCTTCGCCAAGCTTGCGCGCGCCCATCGCGACACCGCCGTGGTGGCGCGGACCTGGCTGCAGCACGCCCTGCCGATGCCGTTCGGCCTCAAGCTCGCCGAATATGCCGCGGCGCTGCATCGCTCCCGCAAGCGGCTGCTGCGCCTGCGCCGCGAGACGCTGGCGCTGCAATTCGGCGGTGCTGCCGGGACGCTCGCCGCGCTTGGCGACAAGGGCCTCACGGTCGCCGCCGCCCTTGCGCGAGAGCTCGATCTGCCGCTGCCGGATGCGCCCTGGCATACCCATCGCGACCGCATCGCCGAGGCCGCGTCGGTGTTCGCGATCCTCGCCGGCAGCTGCGGCAAGATCGCGCGCGACGTGTCGCTGATGATGCAGACCGATGTCGGCGAGGCGTTCGAGCCGGCGGGCGCCGGTCGTGGCGGCTCCTCCACCATGCCGCACAAGCGCAATCCGGTCGCTGCCGCGAGCGCGCTGGGGGCTGCGACCATGGCGCCGAACCTCGCCGCCACGATCTTCGCCGCGCAGGTGCAGGACCATGAGCGCAGCGCCGGTCCGTGGCATGCGGAATGGCCGACCTTCCCCGGCCTGATGCTGGTGACCTCGGGCGCCCTTGCCGCCATCGTCGATCTCGCCGAGGGGCTCGAGGTCGATGCGGCGCGGATGCGCAGCAATCTCGATGCGACCCATGGGTTGATCATGGCGGAAGCCGTCACCTTTGCGCTGGCCGACAAGATCGGCAAGAGCGACGCCCATCATCTGATCGAAGCCGCCAGCAAGCGCGCGGTCGCGGAGAAGAAACATCTGCGCGAGGTGCTGTCGGCGGATGCCAAGGTCACCGCACATCTCGACGCGAAACGAATCGCGGAATTGTTCGAGCCGATGGCCTATCAGGGCGCCTCGCAAGCGCTGATCGACCGCCTGCTGGCTTCACTGGATGACAAATAGCGACGATGTCATTGCCGGACAAAAGCGCGAAGCGCGTCTTCGCGCAGATGACCCGGCAGGCGCATGACGAGAGGGACAAGACGATGCCGATGATCAACGCCGACGGGTGCCTGCTCTACGTCCAGGTGGACGGCCGCGACGGCGGACCGACCTTGATGCTGTCGAACTCGCTCGGCTGCACCTTGCAGATGTGGGAGCCGCAGATGCAGGCACTGACGCAGCTGTTCCGCGTCATCCGCTACGACCGCCGCGGTCACGGCAAATCCGGCGTGTCGGCGCGCCCCTACTCGATGGAGCGGTTCGGCCGCGACGTGCTGGCGATCCTCGACGATCTCAACATCGAGAAGGTGCATTGGTGCGGGCTGTCGATGGGCGGCATGGTCGGACAGTGGCTCGGCGCCAACGCGCCTGAAAGATTCGGCAAGATCATCCTCGCCAACACCGCCTGCTACTATCCTGATCCGACCAACTGGCTGAATCGCATCAAGGCGGTGAAGGAAGGCGGCATCGCCGCCGTTGCCGACACCGTGATCGCGGGCTGGCTGACCGCCGATTTCCGCGAGCGCGAGCCGGAGACCGCGGCGCGCATGAAGGCGATGCTGGTTGCCTCGCCGGTCGAAGGCTATCTCGCCTGCTGCGAGGCACTGTCGACACTCGACCAGCGCGCGCTGCTGCCCAGGATCAAGAGCCCGACCCTGGTGATCGCGGGCAAGCAGGACATGGCAACACCGGTGTCGGCGGGTGAGATGATCCGCAGCGGCATTCCCGGCGCCAGCATGACGCTGCTCGATGCCGCGCATATTTCCAATGTCGAGCAGTCGCACGCCTTCACCGAAGCCGTGGTCGGCTTCCTGACGCAGCGCTAACAACGAAGAGCGTTGTTGCAACGCAGGGACTGCGTAGCCCGGATGCAGCGAAGCGAAATCCGGGACAAGTCTTCGGCAGACGATGAAACCCCCGGATTGCGCTGCGCTCCATCCGGGCTACGATTTTCATGAGGAGACATCCATGGACGACAATCAGCGCCGCGACGACGGCATGACGCAGCGCCGCAAGGTGCTCGGCAATGAATGGGTCGACAAGTCGATCAAGAACCGCAACGCGTTCAACACCGACTTCCAGGACCTGATCACGCGCTATGCGTGGGGCGACATCTGGACCCGGCCGCATTTCGATCACCGCACCCGCCGCGTACTGGTGATCGGCACCATGGTCGCGCTCGGCCAGTGGGACGAATTCCGCCTGCATGTGCGCGCGGCGCTCGCCGAAGGCGGCTTCACGCCCGAGGACATCAAGGAGATCCTGCTGCAGCAGGCGATCTATTGCGGCGTGCCTGCGGCCAATCACGCCGTCAGGGAAGCCGGCGCGATCATTGCCGAGCTAGGGTTGCTGAAGGGATAGCTCGCTCGCAGGCGCGCCCGCCTCGACGACGGGCGCCTCGACGGCCCGCTTCGGCGAGGTCTCGAACAACATCACGATCGCGGTGCCGAGCAGCATCAGGAGCTCGGCCGCATGCATGCGCAGCGCTTCGACCTCGCCGACCTTGGAAGCGATCATCATGCTGGCGAAGCTCAGCACGCTGCCGAGGCAGAGCGCCACCGCGAGCGCCTCGTCGGCGCCGCTGCTGTTCTTGCGCAGCGGCGAGAACGCGGCCATCGCGAGGAAGACCGCGAAGAACGCCACCACGGTGATCCGCGCCAGCGCGAGCAGCCATGCGAGCCGCACCGTCGCCATCTTGCCGAGGTGCAGATAGTCGCTGGCATAGAACGCGATCGACACGCTCGGCCGCTCATAGAGGCCGTGGATCGGCGACACCATGATGCTGAAGGCGATGATGGTCCAGACCGGAATGAAATAGGCCGCAAGCAGCGCGCCGTTGAAGGAGCTGATCCGCCAGTTGTTCGACATTGCCGCTTCCCGTGCTTCCCGCGCCTTATCCGATCGGCGACGATTCAGGGCGCGAGCTAACGCCGATCAATTGCCGGCAGCAATTTAAACCCTTTGTTAAGGTTAAGCGCGATGCGATGGTTCCGGATCGATGCGATCGGCCCGGCCGGGATCTGCGCGAGATCGGCGCCAGCCGGGATAAGGGGGTAAAATGACCGAAAGAACGCGCGTTTTCGTCGCAACGCCCTGCTACGGCGGCGATCTGAAGATGGCCTATGTGTTGTCCGCCCTGAAGCTTCAGGCTGCGGCCACTGCGCGGGGCATCGACATCCAGTTCCATCTGATCGGAAACGAATCGCTGATCGTGCGCGCCCGGAACGAACTGGCCCACCAATTCCTTGCATCCGGCGCCAGCCATCTCCTGTTCATCGATTCCGATATCGGGTTCGAACCCGAGTCCGTGTTCCGGCTGCTGGATTGCGGCCCTGACGTTTCGGCCGCGGCCTATCCGCTCAAGCACATCGATTGGGCCAAGGTGCAGCGGGCTGCGGAGGCCAAGCGCAAGAACCTCGCGTCATCCTCGCTGGACTATGTCGTCACATGGGAGGGCGACCAGATCACGGCGCGCGGCGACGGCTTCGCCAAGGTCCGATATGCCGGAACCGGCTTTCTCATGATGAAGCGATCCGCCCTCGTCAGGCTGTGCGACGCCCATCCCGAACTCAAATATCGTGCGAAACACAAGAGCAACGACTTGAACACCGGCGACCTGGTTCGCGCCGACCTCGACCGCGTGTCGCTGTTCGAATGCATGATCGACAAGACGACCGGCGAGTATTTGTCCGAAGATTACGCGTTCTGCCGGCGCTGGATCGATCTCGGCGGCGAAATCTGGCTCGACCTTCGAAGCGAGCTTACGCATTTCGGTTCGTACGCCTTCCGCGGCCGCTTCGCCGACCAGTTGGCCTGAACAAGACAGGATTTAAGCCCGAACAAGGAAGGCCTCGCCTTTCGGCGAGGCCTCCCTGCTAGTTCGGGTCAATTGTCCGAATTAGCGCTCCGGATTGGGCTTCTGGCCCTGCCGGCCCGGATCCTGCTGTTGCTGGCCGGGCTTCTGGCCGCCGCCCTGCTGCTGCTGGCCGGGCTTCTGATTGGGGTTCTGGTTCGGCTGTCCCGGATTCTGATTTGGGTTGCTCATTCAGCTACTCCCTTTGCTTTCATGAAGCTGGGGACAACGCGCGCATCGGAAGCGCGGTTGCTCGGGGAACACGGGTTCCGGCGTGATCATTGCAAGGCAAGGCCATGTCGGCCCTGTGACATCGGAACCGCATCCGCCAAACTAGTTATGTACAAGCCCTTTCTGCTGCTGCCACGCTGTTGCCGCGGCCGGGGTTCCACTGTTAGAAAACGACACGACGCGACGGATCAGGCTGCCGGGGCCCTCGCCGCGTCACCCTCGACGTAGCGTTTTCGAGCGAAGTGGGAACCGGTTCGCGTGAAGAAAGCGCGTCCAGATCAACACGAGAGCCTGGTCGGTTCTCAACCGAACAGGCTCTAACGGCAGCGTATGGATTATTTCGCCCAGCAATTGATCAACGGCCTCGTGCTCGGTTCGATCTACGGCCTGATCGCCATCGGCTACACGATGGTCTACGGCATCGTCGGCATGATCAACTTCGCGCATGGCGACATCTTCATGATCGGCGGCTTCATCGCGCTGATCTCGTTCCTGGTGCTGGTGTCGCTCGGCCTCACCGCGATCCCCCTGATCCTGCTGATCGTGCTGCTGGTCTCGATGGCGATCACCGCGCTCTATGGCTGGACCATCGAGCGCATCGCCTACCGGCCCTTAAGGCATTCGTTCCGCCTGGCGCCGATGCTGTCGGCGATCGGCATGTCATTCGTGCTGACCAATTTCTCGCAGGTGTCGCAGGGCGCGCGCGTGAAGCCGGTGCCGCCGATCATCACCGGCGGCTACACGCTGCACGAAGGCCCGGCGGGCTTCGCCGTGCAGCTCTCCAACATCCAGATCATGGTCGTGCTGGCCACCATCGTCGTGCTGGCACTGTTCACCTGGCTGGTCTCGCGCACCCGGCTCGGACGCGACATGCGCGCCTGCGAGCAGGACCAGACCATGGCCGCGCTGCTCGGCGTCGACGTCGACCGCACCATCTCGATGACCTTCGTGATCGGCGCCGCGCTCGCCGCGGTCGCAGGCATGATGTATCTCTTGTATTACGGCCTGGTCGATTTCTTCATGGGCTTCGTCGCCGGCATCAAGGCGTTCACCGCCGCCGTGCTCGGCGGCATCGGCTCGCTGCCGGGCGCGATGCTCGGCGGGCTCGCGATCGGCCTGATCGAGACGTTCTGGTCGGCCTATTTCTCGGTGGAGTACAAGGACGTCGCTGCGTTCTCGATCCTGATCGTGGTGCTGATCTTCATGCCGACCGGCCTGCTTGGCCGTCCCGAAGTCGAAAAAGTCTGACAGGCACTTCGTGAGCGCGACCTCAGCCCGCCCCTCGCACGCCGCGCAGCCCTCGGGCAGCGCCTTCATTCTCAAGAAAGCCCTGATCAGCGCCCTTGTCGCGCTGGTTCTGTTCTCGCTGATGATCGGCATTCGCACCGAGGCCGGGCCGCAGGGCGGCCTGATCTACTGGACGCGGTTCGGCGACCTCGCAGCCCTCGTCGGCGCGGTGTTCGGCGGCAGCATCGTCGTCGAGTTGCTGCGGCAATGGTGGGGACCGGTCGACAAGGACCGCGTCGTGCCGAAGCCGGTGCAATCGGCGATGTCGTTCGCCGGCCGCTGGCTGGCGCCGGCGCTCCTGGTGTTCACCTTTCTCGTCCCTGTCATCTTCTACAACCAGCGCTACATTCTCGACCTGTCGATCCTGGTCCTGACCTATGTGATGCTGGGATGGGGATTGAACGTCGTGGTCGGCCTCGCCGGCCTGCTCGACCTCGGCTATGTCGCCTTCTACGCGGTCGGTGCCTATTCCTACGCGCTGCTTGCGACCAATTTCGGATTGTCGTTCTGGGTCTGCCTGCCGCTTGCCGGCATCCTGGCGGCGTTCTGGGGCGTGCTGCTCGGCTTCCCGGTGCTGCGGCTGCGCGGCGACTATCTTGCGATCGTGACGCTCGCCTTCGGCGAGATCATCCGCCTCGTCATCATCAACTGGCAGAGCCTGACCGGCGGGCCCAACGGCGTCTCGGGAATTCCCCGGCCGACCATGTTCGGCATTCCGCTGACGGCGGGTGATGACGGGCTCGCCGCCAAGCTCGGCATCGAATTCTCGCCGACCCACCGCCTCGTCTTCCTGTTCTATCTGATCCTGGCGATGGCGCTGATCACCAACTGGGTGACGATCCGGTTGCGGCGGCTGCCGATCGGCCGCGCCTGGGAGGCGCTGCGCGAGGACGAGGTCGCCTGCCGCGCGCTCGGCATCAACACCACGACGACCAAGCTGACGGCGTTCGCGACCGGTGCGATGTTCGGGGGCCTCGCCGGCGCGTTCTTCGCCACGCGGCAGGGCTTCATCAGCCCGGAATCCTTCACCTTCCAGGAATCGGCGCTGGTGCTGGCGATCGTCGTGCTCGGCGGCATGGGCTCGCAGCTTGGCGTGGCGCTCGCCGCGCTGACCATGATCGGCGGCTTCGAGCTGTTCCGCGGCCTCGATCAATACCGCATGCTGGTGTTCGGCATGGCGATGGTGCTGCTGATGATCTGGCGGCCGCGCGGGCTGATCGGCCATCGCTCGCCGACCGTGTTCCTGGAACGCAACCAGGCGATCTCGTCCGACCTCGTCAAGGAGGGCCACGGATGAGCGGCGACCACATCCTCACCGTCGACCGCCTGATGATGCGCTTCGGCGGCATCGTCGCGGTCAACGAGCTGTCCTTTGCGGCCGAGCGGCGCAAGATCACCGCGCTGATCGGACCGAACGGCGCCGGCAAGACCACCGTGTTCAACTGCATCACCGGGTTCTACCGGCCGAGCGGGGGCGCGATCCGCCTCGCCCATGACGACGGCCGCACCATCCAGCTCGAGCGGCTGAACGATTTCCGCATCTCCAAGCAGGCCAAGGTGGCGCGCACCTTCCAGAACATCCGGCTGTTTCCCGGCATGACGGCGCTGGAAAATCTGATGGTCGCCCAGCACAACGCGCTGATGCGCGCCTCGGGCCTGACCCTGCTCGGACTGCTCGGCCTGCCGTCCTGGCGCGAGGCCGAGCAGCGCGCCATCGATCTGGCGCGGACCTGGCTCGCGCGCGTCGGCCTGCTCGACCGCGCCGACGATGCCGCGGGCAACCTGCCCTATGGCGACCAGCGCAGGCTCGAGATCGCGCGCGCGATGTGCACTGAACCTGCGCTGCTCTGTCTCGACGAGCCGGCGGCCGGACTGAACGCGCGCGAGAGCGGCGGGCTCAACGAACTGCTGCTGTCGATCCGCAACGAACAGGGCACCTCGATCCTCCTGATCGAGCACGACATGTCGGTCGTGATGGAGATCTCCGATCACGTCGTGGTCATGGATTACGGCGTCAAGATCGCCGAAGGCCCGCCGCAGACGGTGCGCGACGATCCCAAGGTGATCGCCGCCTATCTCGGCGCCGACGAGGAAGAGGCGATCGCCGTGATGGAGAGCGGCACGTGATGAGCGCAGCCGGCAAGCCCCCCACCTCCCCCTGCAAGGGGGAGGTCGACCGCGAAGCGGGCGGGTGGGGGTCACGCTTTTCCCGCACGAAAGATATGACGGCACGGGCGCGGTCTCTCCGCGCAAACATGACCGATGCGGAAGCCTGCCTCTGGCGTGCGTTGCGTCGCGATCAACTCAACGGCTTCTCTTTCCGCAAGCAGCACCCGATCGGCCCGTACACCCTCGACTTCTACTGCTCGCGCCTGCATCTCGCCGTCGAGGTAGATGGCGGACAGCACGCCGAGCAGCGCAAGCAGGCCGACGACCGCAGAACGCAATGGCTCGCTGAGAAAGGCGTGACCGTTGTCCGCTACTGGAACAACGACGTGCTGTCGAATTTGGAGGGCGTGCTGAGCGACTTGGTCACGCACATGGAGAGATTGGCGCAAGCGGCGACAACCCCCACCCCAACCCTCCCCCTTTCAGGGGGAGGGAGAACCGACACCGCCGTGTTGGCCGAGAAGGGGAACGAGCCATGACTCAGCCCCTGCTCGCGGTGCGCGGCGTGCGCGCGGCGTATGGCAAGATCGAGGCGTTGAAGGGCGTCGATATCGAGATCAATCGCGGGGAGATCGTCGCTCTGATCGGCGCCAACGGCGCCGGCAAGTCGACGCTGATGATGACGATCTTCGGCAGACCGCGCGCCCGCGCCGGCGCCATCGAATTCGACGGCCGTGACATCACCGGCGTGCCGACCCACGACATCGCGCGGCTGCGCATCGCGCAATCGCCGGAGGGCCGGCGGATCTTTCCGCGCATGAGCGTCGCGGAAAACCTGCAGATGGGCGCCGATGCCACCGAATGCAGCGAGGCCGAGCGCGCAGCCGGGCTGGAGCGGGTGTTCGCGCTGTTCCCGCGCCTGAAGGAACGCGTCGCACAACGCGGCGGCACGCTGTCGGGCGGCGAGCAGCAGATGCTGGCGATCGGCCGCGCCCTGATGAGCCGGCCGCGGCTGTTGATGCTGGACGAGCCCTCGCTCGGGCTCGCGCCGCTGATCGCGCGCCAGATCTTCGACGCCATCCGCACGCTGAACCGGCAGGACGGCCTCACCGTGCTGATCGTGGAGCAGAACGCCAACCATGCGCTGAAGCTCGCCCATCGCGGCTATGTCATGGTCAACGGCCTGATCACGCTGGCCGGAACCGGCGCCGAATTGCTGCAGCGCCCGGAAATCCGCGCCGCCTATCTGGAAGGCGGCCGCCGCGGCTAGCTTGACGTTCCGTGCCGCCGCCGCAAGCAAGACGCGGCGGATGCAGCGTCGATTTGCCTGAAAATTGCCGGTGACTTCGCCGCGAAATCAGCTGAGAATGCCCGCGGTTTTGGGGCCCGGCGTGCCGGGCCCCTCCCGCAAGAGGCAACGACCACGAGGGACGTCTCATGAAATCACTGAATCTCATCGGCCTGGCATTGGGCGCTTCGTTCGCATTCTCGGCGAGCGCGTTCGCGCAAGACATCACCATCGCAGTCGCGGGCCCGATGACGGGCTCCGAATCCGCTTTCGGCCGGCAGATGAAGAACGGCGCCGAGCAGGCGGTCGCCGACATCAACGCCGCCGGCGGCGTGCTCGGCAAGAAGCTCGCGCTGGAAGCCGACGACGACGCCTGCGATCCGAAGCAGGCGCGCTCGATCGCGGAAAAGATCGGCTCTTCGAAGATCCCGTTCGTGGCCGGCCATTTCTGCTCGTCGTCCTCGATCCCGGCCTCCGAGGCCTATGCCGACGCCAACGTGCTGCAGATCACCCCGGCCTCGACCAACCCGCTGTTCACCGAGCGCAAGCTCTGGAACGTGGCGCGCGTCTGCGGCCGTGACGACCAGCAGGGCCTGGTCGCCGCCGACTACATCATGAAGAACTACAAGGGCAAGAACGTCGCGATCCTGAACGACAAGACCACCTACGGCAAAGGCCTCGCCGACGAGACCAAGAAGGCGCTGAACAAAGCCGGCTTCCAGGAGAAGATGTTCGAGTCCTACAACAAGGGCGACAAGGACTTCAACTCGATCGTCTCCCGCCTGAAGCGCGACAACATCGATCTGGTCTATGTCGGCGGCTACCATCAGGAAGCCGGCCTGATCCTGCGCCAGATGCGCGACCAGGGCCTGCAGACCGTGCTGATGGCGGGCGATGCCATGAACGACAAGGAGTTCGCCTCGATCACCGGCCCCGCCGCCGAAGGCACGCTGTTCACCTTCGGCCCGGACCCGCGCAACAAGCCGACCGCGAAGGCGATCGTCGAGAAGTTCAAGGCCAAGAACATCGATCCCGAGGGCTACACGCTCTACACCTACGCCGCGATGCAGGTCTGGACGCAGGCCGTCGCCAAGGCCGGCTCGACCGACGCCAAGAAGGTGATGGACACCATCAAGGCCGGCGAGTGGGACACCGTGCTCGGCAAGATGGCCTTCGACGCCAAGGGCGACATCAAGGCGATCGATTACGTCGTCTACAAGTGGGACGCCAAGGGCAACTACACCGAGATCAATCCGAAGGGCTCCTGAGCCTCTCGCATCCGATCTGATCACAGAGAACGCCCCGGTCCGCCGGGGCGTTTTTTTGACCTGATGCCTGCAAGTCTTACCGCACGTCTCCGCCCGCCCCGTGCCGGACGGTTGATGCATCCGTCGCGGCTGCTATACCGGATCGATCGGACAGCAGGCGGATGGACCCATCGTGAAAAACCTTCTCACCGATATTGCCGGCGTTGCCGTCGGCCATGCCGACGATCCCACGGTCGCCTCCGGTGTCACCGCCATCCTGTTCGAGCGGCCGGCGGTCGCCTCGATCGATGTCCGCGGCGGCGGTCCCGGCACCCGCGAGGAAGCGCTGCTTTCGCCGCACAACGTCGTCGAGGCAATCGACGCCATCGCGCTGTCCGGCGGCTCGGCGCACGGGCTCGATGCCGCCGGCGGCGTGCAGGCCTGGCTCGCCGAGCGCGGCCGTGGCTTCCGCATCCGCGACGCGGTGATCCCGATCGTGCCGGGCGCGATCTGCTTCGACCTGCTCAACGGCGGCAACAAGGCGTGGGGACGCTTTCCGCCCTATCGCGATCTCGGCTACGCGGCGGCCAATGCGGCCTCTGATGCCTTCGAGCTCGGCAGCGTCGGCGCCGGCATGGGCGCAACCACGGCCAATCTGAAGGGCGGCCTCGGTTCGGCGTCGGCAGCAACCGACGACGGCGTGAAAGTGGCGGCGCTCGCGGTGGTCAACGCGGTCGGCAGCGTCACGGTCGGCAGCGGCCCCTGGTTCTGGGCGGCGCCGTTCGAGGTCGACGGCGAGTTCGGCGGGCGCGGCCTGCCGCCCGCGTTCACGCCGGACATGCTGAAGGCGCGGCTGAAGGGCGGCGCCGACGCCAGCGCCGCCGAGAACACCACCCTCGTCGTCGTGGTGACCGATGCGCAGCTGACGAAGCCACAGGCGCGGCGGCTTGCGATGATCGCGCAGACCGGCATGGCGCGCGCGATCTATCCGGTGCACGCCCCGCTCGACGGCGACGTGGTGTTTGCCGCCGCGACCGGCGCCAAGCCGATCGATCCGTTGTTCGGCCTCACCAAGCTCGGTGCGCTCGCCGCCAACACGGTGGCGCGCGCCATCGCCCGCGGCGTCCATTCGGCGACCGCGCTGCCATTCGCCGGCGCGCTGCCGAGCTGGCTGGACCGGTTCGGTTAGTTCGAGTTGAAGCGACGCGCTCGCGGAGAATCCCCCTCACCCGGAACGCATCTAGCGATGCGTTCCGGCCTCTCCCCGCACGCGGGGCGAGGCGAAGCAGAGGCAGCCTGCTCTATTCGATGCCAAGTGTGTCGAGCTACGCGCTGACCGAAATCGCAGCGAAGTTCTGCGCGGAGATCGCCTTCGCTTGGCGCTGGATCAGCTGCTCGACGATATTGTAGGACGAGGCCGCGTTGAGGGTCGCGGAGGACGCGGCCGGCGTCGTCATCGCCACCTTCGAGCCGTCGGCATAGGTCGTCGTTGTGGTGGTCGAGCCGTCGCTGTTGGTCACCGATGTCGAGGTCGCGCCGTCCAGCGCCTGCATCAATGGATCGGAGCCCGATCCGCCCGCGCCGCTGCCGGAGCCGGATCCATCGGTCGAGCCACTGGCCATGTGATGGCGATGATGGCCGCCGCCCTTGTGGCCCTGCGATGCCTGGGACATCTCGTCGAGGCTGACACTACCGTCGCCATTGCTGTCGAGCTTGGAGAACACGTCGTCGGCCTGCGCCGTGTTGGTGCCGCCGGCGCCGAGCGCGTTCTCGAATTCGGACTGGGTGATCTTGCCGTTGCCGTCGGCATCGATCTGCGAGAACAGGTCCTTGAGCGCATCCGACCGGCTGGCCGCCGTCGGGCTGTTTGAAACCGCGGTCTGGGACTGGCTTTGCGCGGAAATCAGCGCGCCCATCGTCAGCGGTGAAATCTGCGCGGAGCCGCTGCCCGAGCCGGCGCCGGTGCTGCTGCCGGTCGACGTCGAGGTACCGGTCGAAGGGGCGAACAGGCCGGAGGTCTGACTCCCCTGACCGGAGCTGCCGGTCTGGGTCGTCGACTTCGACGACATCAGCGAGCTCAAGAGGTCAATGGCCGACGACGCAGCGCCAAGGGCGAACAGCATGGCAATACTCCAACAGGGCCGCGCCTGGCGGCTCAAACGCTGGTCAGTGGCTGAGCAAGGGGCGTGCCATGGCAAAAACCCAGTAAAACCAGGCGTCCCCGCGTCGAAACGGGTTCCGCGCACCCGGCAAGAGCTGCCGCCGGCGGAAGAATTTTCCGGTCCCGGAGCGCCGTCCGCTCGCATTGCCCGCCACGCGTCCGCATGTTAGGCGGACTCACCCGTCGCCCCCTGAAGTCTTCCGGAACAGCTGACATGACTCAGTCATTCACCCCGCGTCCCCTCGTTATCGCTCCGTCGATCCTGGCGTCGGATTTCTCAAAGCTCGGCGAGGAGGTCCGCGCCGTCGACCAGGCCGGTGCCGACTGGATCCATCTCGACGTGATGGACGGACACTTTGTGCCGAACATTTCCTATGGCCCCGACGTCATCAAGGCGATGCGGCCGCACACCAAGAAGATCTTCGACGCCCACCTGATGATTTCGCCCTGCGACCCCTACCTGGAGGCGTTCGCCAAGGCGGGCTGCGACCACATCACGGTGCATGCCGAGGCCGGCCCGCATTTGCACCGCTCGTTGCAGGCAATCCGCGCGCTCGGCAAGAAGGCCGGCGTCTCGCTCAATCCGGCAACGCCGGCGAGCGCGATCGAATATGTGCTCGACCTGATCGACCTCGTGCTGGTCATGTCGGTCAATCCCGGCTTCGGCGGCCAGGCCTTCATCCGCTCGGCGATCGGCAAGATCAGCGACGTCAGGGCGATGGTCGCGGGCCGCCCGATCGACATCGAGGTCGACGGCGGCGTTGCGCCCGACGTCGCGGGCCAGCTCGCCGCCGCCGGCGCGAACGCCTTCGTCGCTGGGTCCGCCGTGTTCAAGGGCGGCACCGTCGAGGCCTACAAGACCAACATCGCCGCGATCCGCCATGCGGCGGCCGAAGCTCGCGGCGAAGCGATCTGATTGTCCGGAGAAACTAGAACACTGCGGGCGGCGTGGCCGCGGCATTGGCCGCCTGGTCCGCCGCGCCGTCGCCCCCGCCATCCTCCGCTGGCGATGCCAGCCGCGACGGCCGCACTACGGTCACCGTGCACGGCGCTTCCCCCGCGACCTTGGCGGACACGCTGCCGAGCAGCGCACGCCGCGGCGAGTTCTGCCGCGCGCCGATGATGATGTGGTCGACCAGATTGACCGCGGCGAATTCCAGGATCGCGGCGGCGGGATCGATCGCCTCCAGCACATGCACGGTCAGCCGCCCTTCCTCGAGCCCGAACGGCCGCGCCCAGTGCTGCAGCGCCACCAGGCGGTCGACATGCTTGTTCTGGCCTTGCTCGTCATGGGTGCGGTCGATCGCCAGGCGATTGAGCTTGAGCACGTTCACGCAGGCGAGCCGCGCCGACGGTGACGTCGACAGCACCCGCTCGGCGGTGACGCGGATGGTGTCGTTCAGTGCCTCGGCCCCCTCGCCGATATCGAGCGCGACGGCAACGATCGGGCTCGAGGCGAGCTGGGCCGCGACATCGGACTTCGGCCGCGGCGGCACCGCGCCGAGATTGAAGCGGCGGCGCCAGACCGTGCTGAGCGGATCGCGGCTCAGCCGCTGCGCCCGCGCCGTCAGCTTCACCTGATCGGGATGGCCGAGATCGAAGGCAAGCTGCGCCGCGGTCGGATAGCGCGCCGCGGGGTCGATCTCCAGGCAGCGCAGCACGATCTCCTGCAGCCATGGCGGATAGTCGGGCTTCAGCTCGCGCGGCGGATAGGGGTCACGCCACAGCCGCCGGCGCATGCCGCGCAGGCTTTCGGTCTCGCCGAACGGGCGCACGCTGGTGGTGAAGAAATAGAGCAGCACGCCGAGCGAAAACAGATCGCTGCGCGGATCGTCGCGCACGCCGAGCAGGCGCTCCGGCGCCATGTAGGGCGCGGTGCCGTAAGGCAGGCGAAACTCCTCCTGCAACAGGTCGGGCAGATGGCGGTGATGCGAGAGACCGAAATCGATCAGCACCGCCTCGCCGCGCTCGCGGAACATGATGCTGCTCGGCTTGATGTCGTGATGGATGACGTTCTGCCGGTGCAGGCTGGCGAGCGCGGTGGCGACCTTACCGCCGATCACCCTCGCCTCCTCATACGGCAGCGGCAGCTCGCCGAGCCGCTTGTAGAGCGTCTGCCCGGGGATGCGCTCCATCACCACATAGGCCTGGCGTTCGAAGTCGCCGGTGCCGAAACAGGCCGGCACGTGCGGTCCCGACAGCCGCGGCAGGATCATCTGCTCCATCTCGAAGCTGACGATCGCGGCCGGATCCTCGCCCTCCGAGGTGAGCGGCACCTTCATCAGCAGCGGCACGGTGATGCCGGGATGGGTGACGCTCCACAGCGTTGCCATGCCGCCGCGGTGCACGCGTTCGCCGATGGTGAAGCCATCGATCTCGGCGCCCGCCTGCATCGCCAGCGCCGCCATCGGCGTCACCGGCCGAGCGGCAGACGGTCGGCGAGCCAGTGCGGCAGGCCGCTCGCCTTGATCCGCGCCGCCGCGGTCGCGACGTCGTAGGGCACGCGATGATAGGTGATCTCGCGGCTCGCGGTGTCGAACATCGCAAACGACGCCGCGGGATCGCCGTCGCGCGGCTGGCCGACCGAGCCGAGCACCGCAAGCCAGCGCCGCCCCGGCAGCAATTGAACGGCGATGCCCGAAGTCGGAACGAAGCTCGTCATCTTGGCGGTCGAGGACATCGAATAGAGGCCGGGACGATGGATGTGGCCGCAGAACGTGATCTGCAATTCGGTGGCCATCATGCTGCGCGCGGCGTCGGCGGTGTCGCGAACATAGCGCCATTTCGTGGGCTCCGAAGCTTCGGAGTGCACGTAGAGCCTGTTGTCCTCCTGCCGCGACATCGGAAGTCCGGCAAGGAACTCCATCTGCTCGCCGCTGAGCCGGCCGCGGGTCCAGTCGATCGCGGCCTGCGCCTCGGCATTCATGCTGTCGCTCGGCACGCCGATCGCATTGTCATGATTGCCGCGCACGGCCATCGCGCCCTTGGCGACGAGGTCCATCACCGTATCGACGGCCCATTCCGGATCGGCACCGTAGCCGACGATATCGCCGAGGCAGATCAGCCGCTCGGCGCCGCGCGCACGCGCAGCGTCGAGGCAGGCGGCGAAGGCCTGCCGGTTGGCGTGAATATCGGCGAACAGTGCAAGCCGCATCGTGGTCCGCGTTGCTGATCCCTATCCGATATCAAGCACACGCGGCCCCGGGCTCGCAATCGGGCCAAAGGCGTCAGGTGGTCAGAGGGATGTCGGCAGAAAGGTCGGTCAGGGCTTGCAGACCCGCAGGCCCTTCAGCAGCAGGGCCAGCAGCGCGTCGATCCGCGATGGACATTCGGGCTTGGCCCATTCCTCGGCATGCGCCGGGTGATGGTAGCGGACGGTGGCGTCGAACACCGCACGCGCGGTCGCCTTCACATTGTCGATCTCGAACACGCCCTGCGCGACGCCGTCGGACAGGATTTTCGCGATCAGATCGACCTGCTTGTCCTTGTAGGCTTCCACCACCTCGCGCGCGTCCTGCGCCAGCGCCAGATAGGTCGCGAACATCTCGGGATCGTCACAGACCTTCTTCTGCTTGATCGTGAAGGCGGTGCGCAGCCATTGCTCCAGCCGCTCCGGCGCCGGGCCTGAACCGGCTGCGATCTTGCACAACGGCTCGTTGGCGCGGTCGAGCCAGCGCTTGGCGACGGCATCGCGCAGCGAGGCTTTGCTGGGGAAGTGACGGTAGACGCTGCCGTGGCTGACATCCAGCGCACGGGCAACGTCGACAACGGTGGCCTTGGTCAGCCCGAAGCGCCTCAAGACATCCTCAGTTGCCTCGAGGATCCGCTCGGGTGTCAAAACCACCGCCTCGTTCATGCGTTTACCGTCTGGTTATCGCTGTCCTGCCCGCGGGTGAACTTGGCGGCCTGGGCGGCCAAGTGGCGGGCGACGCGAAGATTGAGCCACTGTTGAATCTGGGCGGTCAATTGAAAGATTTCTATGGTCATGGAGGTAGTCCTTCGAGGTAGTCAAATTAAGTCCGGCTCCCCGGCCAAACGCCGAAACAGCCACTGGGCGCCCTCCTCCCTTGGGCTGCTGAGTATATACACCATCCCGCTGACAGATTTCAATATCTGTCAGACAATATTTTGCGAAAGGACAGCTGTGCCCCCTGGGAACGGCCCACCCCTGGCTTACGGGCGCTACAACGTTCCGTGAGCAGCCAGGGCGATCCTGCCAGTCCACGCCTATGTCTCGCTCAGGGCTACCCAGGAGAGATTTGGATGGACCGGCCAATGACCTTGAAGGAGATCGCCAAGATCACCGCCGGCGCGGTGGTCTCCCTCGTCATTGTCGGGTGGCTGATGGTTCTCGCGATCGCATTCCTGACGGTGCTGTGATCCCGCCTGACCGCGCCGGCCCCTCACCGAGCCTGCCGCCGGAATCGAAAGGGGCCGCTTCACGCAGCGGCCCCTTTGCCGGGAAAAATGGCTTGGGGATAAAATCTAGCCCCGGTTAGCCCCAAGACTACACACTTCAGGGAATTGAGGAATTCCGGATGATTACTGTCCATCCCGCTGACTGATTATTACCGATCCCTATTTTTGTGCCACCCTCCCGGGTAGGCATCCCGCTATTGCTGCTCGTCCTTGGGCGGCATCCGGGGCGGCGGCAGCGGCGTGAACACCGACCCTTGCGCGCCGGCCGGCGGGGCCACGAACGTCCCCGTGGTGGAATCACCACCCGTCGTCTCCACGATCGTCTTCGGCGTGATGTACTCCCTGACGAAGTCCATGATGGTGCCGTCGCCGCCGCCGAAATCCGCCGCCCGCCCGCCTTGCGGATGCCCGGCCTTGATCTCGTTCTCGGCGGTGTGGGTCTGCTCCGCCAACGCATCGCTATAGGGAATGCGGAAAGCGCGCGGGATCGCGCTCGGCCGGTTGTCCTCGTCGAGCTCCTCGACCCAGAGATAGATCGAGCCGGAGTCGCCCTCCAGCGAATGCGGCTCCACGATCCGCGTCGACAGCAGCTTGAAGTTCGCCGGCAATTTTTCCGCGGACGCCCAGCCGAGCAGACCGCGCATGCCGCCGAAGCTGACGAAGTAGAACGCGCTGGTCACAACGATGACGACAGCCTTCAGCGACCAGTGCAGCCGCGCATAGACCAGCACGATCAGGAGAAGCGCACCGACCACCGCGTATGCGACCGCAAGCGTGAGAATGACCGACTGCAGACTAATCACGGCGGAGCACCCTGACGCCGGTTTTCGGATCCATGTCGGCGCCGTTGCGCCAGCTGCTGCGGAAGGTCTCGAGCAGCGATTTCGGCCGCCGGTCCACGTTGATCACCTTGCCCTCGGCGTCGAGACGAAACCTGACCGCGGTCTTCTCGTCGCCGGTGTGATCGACGGTCAGCTTGTCGTCGAAGATCACCTGCGCCGTCGGATTGAGCTTCTGCACTTTCACATTGGCCTGCACCGGCTCGCCGGTCGCCGCCTGGAAATGCGAGACGTTGACGGTGTATTCGCCGGCGACGATGCCACGCAGCGTGACGATCTCCTCGCGGATCGGAGAGGCGATCTTCTTGCCGTTGACGATGATGAAGTCGTTGGCGCCGCCGCGGTCGTCGCGATCGAGCGTCAGGAAGCCGGCTTCGCGATGCCGGTACCAGGCGATGTTGCCGGCCGGATCCTGCACGAACAGGTCGAGATCGTCAGGATGGTTGTCCGGCCAGTCCATCGTGATGATGAACTCCGCCTTGGATTCGATCTTGCCTTCCTTGGAATCCGGCGACACCGCAAGCAGCGCCAGGAAGAACAGGAAGGCGATGACCTGCAGCGCCTTGAATAGCATCACGCCGAGCGGATCGAACGGCTCCTCGCGCGGATAGAGCCCGAACTCATCCATCATGACGGCGTACCAAGGCGACGTTCCAGGGCCGGCGTAACGTGCGTCTCGGTCAGCACGACGGCGTCGGAAACACCCGCTGGGTCGCGGAATCGAGCATGTAATACTGGATCCGGACCAGGATCGATCCGATCAGCCCGGCCAGCGTCGTGTACATCGCGACCGCCATGCCGTCGCTCATCAGGCCCATCGACGATTTCATCGCGACCTTGTCGGCGGCATCCAGCGAAGCGATCGGCGCCAGCATGATGATGAAGCCGATGATGGTGCCGAGCAGGCCGAGCTTCATCAGCGTATCGGAGACGAAGGCGCCAAAGCCGTTGGACCCGCGCAGCCGGTCCGCCAGCGTGCGCAGCAGCAGGGTCTGGTCGATGCGCCCCTTGGCCTGCGCCTCGGCCTTCTGCACCAGGCTTTTGATGTGATCGGTGACGAGCCCGCCGGGCAGGCCGCGCGCATCTGATGCAAGCGCCCCTGATGCAAGGATCCTGGCGCCATCGGGCGCGGCGAGGATAGTGCGGCAGGAGCGCGCGACCTCGCCTTCCCGCGCGATCGCCCGCGTCCGCCAGAAGCAATGGATGCAGGTGACGATGTAGAGGACGGCGATGACGCTGGAAATGTAGGTGCGGTCCGAACTGATCATGAGGCGGATCAGCCCGTAGCGCCACAGCAGGAAGGCGGCGAACACCGAAAGGCCGGTGAAGATCATCCAGAGCAGCAGGGCGCTGCGCTCCGCCGCGTCCGTGCCGGCCGATGCGGCCGCGACGTCGACCTTGGCATCCATGCTGCGTGAGCTCCCTGTGTTCCGTGAGGCTCCGCGCGGGCCTCACGTTCCGTTAGAGCAGAGCCGGCCTGCGCCGTCCAAAGACATCTGCCCAGATTCCGTCGGGCAAATTTCCCGACCTGCATAGCTTCGCATGCTTGCGATTGGCGGGGAACAGCGGTGCTGTTAGCATCGCATCTCTCGTTTGGGCATGACCAGCCGCTTCTCTCGTTCCGGATCATGCTCTGGCCGTGGAGTGATCGCATGCGCCTCGTGCTTCAACTGGTCGCCCGCCTGCTCGTGATCGTCGCGCTGTGCCTCGGCGCAGCCACCGTCTGGGCCACGATCGACGCCTATCGCAGCGTCGATCGCGCCACCCAGGCGTCCGCCGAGCGGGTTTCGCAATCGCTCGAAGCGCTGTACTGGCGCGAATTGCTGTTGCGCAGCAACCGGATGCGCGAGCAATTGCTGCCGGCACCGGACTGGCGCACCATCGAAACCATGGGCCTGATCGCGCCGGGGATCTGCGTGCAATTCGAACCGGCCGGCGCCTTCGAGAAGCCGCTCTGCGGCCAGAGCAAGGGGATCGGCAAGGCGCCGCCGCGCTGGTTCGCGGCCACCGTGCAGATGGTGCTCGGCGATCACGCCACCGTGGAGCGGCCGATCAGCGCCCGCGCCGCGACCGCGGGAACCGTCCGCGCCATCGCCGATCCGGACGCCGCGATCGCGCTCGCCTGGCAGCACATTCTCGACAACATCCATGTCGCGCTGTTGATGGCGCTCGCCATCGCGCTGCTCGCTTCGCTTGCCATCGCGCACACGCTGGCGCCCGCCCACTCGATCGTGTCGGCGCTGCGGCGCATGGCCGACGGCGAGTACCGCACGCCGCTGCCGCGCGTCCGCTCGATGGAGCTCGCGATGATCGGGCGCGCCGTCAGCGATCTCGGCGACCGCCTCGCGCTTGCCGAGGAGGAACGCACGGTGCTGACCCGGCGGCTGCTCGAAATCCGCAACGACGAACGCCGCACGCTGGCGCGCGAGCTGCACGATGAGTTCGGCCAGAATCTCACCGCGATCCTCGCCTTCGCCAACACGATCGAGGCAGGCGCCGGCGACAAGTACGCCGCCGGCACCGAAATTGCGCAGGATGCACGGATGATCTCGCAGGCGACGCGCCGCATCATGGCGTGCCTGCGCGATACACTGAACCGGCTGCGCCATCCGCCGGCCGAAGAGCTCGGGCTGGAGGCAAGCCTGGTCGATCTCGTCGACAGCTGGCGGTCGCGCACGGCGCAGCCGATGATCCAGCTCGATTTGCAGGGCGACCTTGCCGACATCAGCGGCACGGTCGCCGCCACCGCCTATCGCGTCGCGCAGGAATGCCTGACCAATGCGCTGCGCCACAGCTCGGCGCGCGAGATCGTGCTGCGGATCGAACGGCGGACCGGAAGCGAGAACGCCCTGCTGGTGCGCGTCGAGGATGATGGCGGCGGCGATGCGGCCAAGGTGGCGCAATCCGCGGGCTTCGGCCTCACCGGCATCAGCGAGCGCGTCACAGCCCTCGGCGGCTCGCTGTCGATCGCGCGCGCCAGCCGCGGCCTGTCGGTCGCCGCCACGATCCCGCTCGCCGCCTGAGATGACAACCGTGACTACCCGCGGCATCTCGATCCTGCTGGTGGACGATCATCCGGTCGTCCGCCAGGGCTACCGGCGCGTGCTCGAGCATCAGGACGATTTCCGCGTGGTCGCCGAGGCCGACAACGCCGCCAATGCCTATCGCGCGTTCAAGTCGCACCAGCCCGATGTGGTGGTGATGGACATTTCGATGCCGGGTGCCAGCGGACTGGAGGCGATCCGCAACATCCGCGCGCGCGACGCCGACGCGCGCATCCTCGTCTTCAGCATGCACAGTGAGGCGGCCCAGGTGAAGGCGGCATTCGGCGCCGGTGCCAGTGGCTTCGTCACCAAGGGCAGCGAACCGGCCGAGCTGATCGCGGCGATCCGCTCGGTGGCGCGCGGCGAGCATGCGATGAGCGACGACGTCGCGCGCGTGCTGGCGCTGGAGAGCCTGGTGCCGACCCGATCGGCGCTCGACCAGCTCGGCGAGCGGGAGATCGAAATCCTCCGGCAGCTGGCGGCCGGCAGCACCAAGGAGCAGATCGCCGCCAACCTCAACCTCAGCACCAAGACCGTGCAGAACTATCACTACCTGATCAAGGCCAAGACCGGCATGCGGACCGACGCCCAGCTGGTCCGCCTCGCCGTCGAATGCGGGCTGGCGAATTTGTAGGCCGGTCCCGTAGCCCGGATGCAGCGCAGCGAAATCCGGGATCGTCCCGCCCACTCGGTCCCCGGATTGCGCTTTGCTCCATCCGGGCTACGAGCTGGTGCCATTGCCCCGCGACAACGCGGCGGGTTACGCTACGCTGCGCCACCCACCAAAGCTCACAAGAAACGGACGCTCCCCATGCCCATCGTCAATCGCGTTGCCGCCCTCTCGGATGAAATGGCCGCCTGGCGCCATGACTTCCATGAGAATCCTGAACTGCTCTACGAAGTCCACCGCACAGCCGGCATCGTCGCCGAGAAGCTGCGCGAGTTCGGCTGCGACGAGGTGGTGACGGGGATCGGGCGCACCGGCGTGGTCGGCGTGATCCGCGGGCGCAAGTCCACTTCGGGAAAGACCATCGGCCTGCGCGCCGACATGGACGCGCTGCCGATCGCGGAGGCCTCGGGCGTCGCCTATGCCTCGAAGATTCCCGGCAAGATGCACGCCTGCGGCCATGACGGCCACACCGCGATGCTGCTCGGCGCCGCCAAATATCTCACCGAGACGCGCAATTTCGACGGCACCGCGGTCGTGATCTTCCAGCCCGCCGAGGAAGGCGGCGCCGGCGGCAAGGCGATGGTCGACGACGGGCTGATGACCCGCTGGGGCATCCAAGAGGTCTACGGCCTGCACAACATGCCGGGGCTGCCCGAGGGTTACTTCGCAACGACGCCGGGGCCGATGCTGGCCTCGTCGGACACGTTGAAGATCGTCGTGCACGGCAAGGGCGGCCACGCCGGCGCCGCCCCGCACGAGGCGGTCGACAGCGTGCTGATCGGTGCCCAGATCATCAATGCGCTGCAGTCGATCGTATCGCGCAATGTCGACCCGCTGAAATCGGCGGTCATCTCGATCACCATGTTCGAGGCCGGCACCGCGTTCAACGTGATCCCGGAGACCGTGACGCTGGGCGGCACCGTGCGCACGCTGGATCCCGGAGTCCGCGACCTGGTCGAGCGCCGGATCGGCGAGGTCGCCTCCAGCATCGCCAAGGCCTATGGCGGCTCGGCCGAGACGGATTATGGACGCATGTATCCGGTGACGTTGAACCACGCGCGCGAGGCCGGCGTCGCCGCCGAGGTCGCCCGCGACGTGGTCGGCGCCGACCGCGTCAACGACAATCTGGTGCCGGTGATGGGCGCCGAGGATTTCGCGTTCATGCTGGAAGCGCGCCCCGGCGCGTTCGTCTTCCTCGGCATGGGTGACGGTCCGATGTGCCACCACCCCGCCTACAAGTTCAACGACAACATCCTCGGGCACGGCGCCTCCTACTGGGTGCGCCTGGTCGAGAAGCAGATGCCGGCGGGCTAGCGCCGCTCATGCAGCCACGGCCCGGTCGCTCACTTCGCGACCGGGCCGCCGCCTATCACAAGCGCGGCTGCTGTTGCGTCACGCAGTGGATGCCGCCGCCACCGGCGGCGATGCCATCGATGTTGAGCTGGATGATTTCCCGGTCCGGGTACAGTTCGCGCAGCTTGTCGCGCGCGTTGCGGTCCGCCGCCGGGTCACCGAATTCCGGCGCGATCACGGCACCGTTGCAGACATAGAAATTGATGTAGCCGGCGGCGAAGTCCTTGCTGCTGTGCGTCGGACGCACCGTCGACGGGCCCTGCAACACCACGACATCCAGGCGCCGGCCCCTCGCATCAACAGCGCCGCGCAACAAATCGAGGTGTCGTTTGGTCACCGCATGATCGAAGGACGACGGGTCTGGTTCCAGGCCGGCTACGACAACGCCGGGACTGACAAATCGCGCGTAGAAGTCGGTATGTCCGTCGGTGATGTCCTTGCCGGCGATGCCGGGCAGCCAGATGATCTTGTCCAGTCCGAGCAGGCGAGACAATTCGTCTTCGCATTTTGCCTTGGAGACGTCGGGATTGCGATTTGGGTTGAGGACGCAGCTCTCGGTGATGATGGCCGTCCCCTCACCGTCGACCTCGATTCCGCCGCCTTCCAGCACCAGATCGGCCTTCACGAAGATTGCCTGCGCGGCTCCGGCCAGATGCTCTGCAACCCTGGCATCGCGTGCATATAGATGCTGCTTGCGTGCATACGGTTGCGGCTTGTTGCCCCAGCCGTTGAAATTGAAACCGATGGCGCCGAGCTGCCCGGCAGGATTGGTCACAAAGACCGGTCCCGTGTCGCGCAGCCACACATCATCGAGCGGTTGAACGACGAGGCTGACCGAGGGACCGCACAGCCGCGCGGCGATGTCGTAGTCCTCCTCGCGCACGAGCATCTTCACCGGCTCATAGACCGCGATTGCCTTGGCAACGCTGGCGAGATTATTTCTGATGACGGGAAGGAGCTTCATGCCCCAGAGCTCCACGTCGGCGCCAAAGGCCATCCAGGTGGCGGCATGCGAGGCGCCCTCGTCCGGCATGCGCCAGTTCGTTTGATGTCGTGCAGAATCGTTCATGAGCATTCGAACCGCGATGGCCGCCCCCGTTCGTCACAGGGTAACGCAGGTGTCCCCGCGCGGGCGACCATTTTGGAACGCACAGAGCCGGCCGCCCACGCCTAGCGGGCGGGGTCGACCTCGCTTGTCCCCACCATCCGCGCGGCGACACGGTCGCGCTTGACGAAGTGGTGGAAGGCGACCGCGGCGAGGTGCAGCACGATCAGCGCCAGCAAGACATAGGCGAAGAAGATGTGGCGATCCTCAAAGGCATCCGCCGCCGCCTTGTCGGGCGAGGTGATCTGGGGAACGTGAAACAGGCCGAAGAAATCAGAATAATCCTGAGCGCGGGCGCCGGAATGCGCCCACCCAAGCATCGCCACCAGGATGGTGACGGCATAGAGCGCGCCGTGGCTGACGCGGGCGGCGATCCGCTGCCAGGCGGGCGTGTTGGCCGGCAGCGCAGGCGTCGGGTTAAGGCCGCGCCAGACCAGCCGCAGTACGGTGAGCAGCAGCACCAGGTAGCCGATATCGGCGTGGATCGAGCGGTAGAAGAACTTGTCCGCCCGCGCCGGGACGTGGTTCATCCACCAGCCATAGGCCAGCATGCCGATGATGGCGATGCCGAGCCCCCAGTGGAACGCGCGGGCGAGCGAGCCCCAGCTCGCGGCGGTATTGCGGATCATGTCGCGTGGCCCCCTTGCGGCCGCATTTTTGGATTTCACACGTCGCAGCAATAGTTTGCCGTGATACTTGCAGCTATCGGTCAAGGCCATGTGAAATTCCCGGCTTCACCGCCTTTTGTCGGCCGAAGCGGCCGGATAGCCAAAAACAACTGAATGGTAACCCTGCTTCGGATAGAGTTTTCGCGTGTCCACTCCCCCGACCATCCTTGTGTTCGATTCCGGCCTCGGCGGCCTCACCGTGCTGCGCGAGATCGTCCGCGCCCGGCCCGACGCGCATTACATCTATGTCGCCGACGACGCCTTTTTCCCCTATGGCCACCACGGCGAGGACGAGATCATCGCCCGTGTGGTGCCGCTGGTCGGTGAGCTGATCGCGGCCCACGCGCCCGACCTTGTCGTGATCGCCTGCAACACGGCATCCACCCTGGTCATGTCGCATCTGCGCGACGCCTATCCTTTGCCCTTCGTCGGCACCGTGCCGGCGATCAAGCCGGCCTGCGCCTCGTCGAAGACGAAGCGCGTGTCGGTGCTCGGCACAAAGGGCACCGTGAAGCGCGAATATACCCGCAAGCTGATCTCCGACTTTGCGCAGGGCTGCGAGGTGACGCTGGTCGGCTCCGGCGAGCTCGCCTCGCTGGCGGAGGCCGCCCTCAGCGGCGAGAGCGTGCGCGACGAGGACATCGCGGCCGAGCTCGCGCCCTGCTTCGTCGGCGATGGCGCCCACGACCCTGCCCGCACCGACACCGTCGTGCTCGCCTGCACGCATTATCCGCTGCTGCTGGAACGCCTCAGGAGGCTCGCACCCTGGCCGGTCGACTGGATCGATCCGGCGCCGGCGATCGCACGCCGCGTCGCCGACCTGCTCGGCCCGGCCGGCCACGAGAGCGACCAGGCCGGCGCCGAGATGATCTTCACCTCGAAGCGCCCGCACGCGCTGACGGAAGCCTTGACGCCATTCTTCGGCGGCCGCGTCCCGGCCTGATCCTTTTCGCCGTCACAACGCGCTGCTAGCCTCTGCTCTCCTTCGAGGGAGGATCCGAATTTGACCGCAGCCCCGCTGACGCCGCTCAATCGCCTGCGCAAGCAGTGGCGCGACAAGCGCCCGACCTTCGGCGCGATCGCGACCATTCCGAGCATCCAGACCGTGCAGATCATGGCGCAGTCGCTGGACTGGATCATCGTCGATCTCGAGCACGGCCCGATCGATCTCGGCACCGCCCATGCGATGATCGTGGCGACCTCTGGTACGCCCTGCGTGCCGATGGTGCGGATCGCCGCCAACGAACCGCATCTCGCCAAGGCACCGATGGACATCGGCGCGCTCGGCATCAATTTTCCGATGATCTGCGACGCAAGCGATGCGGTGAAGGCGGTGCGCAGCGTGCGCTATCCGCCGAAGGGCGACCGGCTCTGGGGACCGTTCCATGCGCCGTTCCGCTGGGGCGTCTCGATGAACGACTACATGGCGACCGCCGACGACGACATGATTTGCATGATCACGATCGAGCATGTCGATGCGGTGAACCGCATCGACGAGATCATGGCGACACCGGGCATTGACCTCGCGGTGATTGGCCCCGGCGATCTCGCCACCTCGATCAACAAGCGCGGTCTGCCCGACGATCCCGAAGTGGTCGCGCTGATGCAGCGCGCCGAACAAGGCATCATGAAGAGCGGCGTGCCGATCGGCGGCGTCGCACGCACCGCCGAGCAGGCCAATGCGATGATCGAGCGCGGTTACCTCGCGCTCGCGCTTGGCTTCGACTGGTCGCTGTTCCAGCGCGGCATTGCGGCTGCGTTCGCGGGGATCAAGCGGTAGACGTCAAACGCGGCCGCGCGGCGCTCCGCTCGTTCACAGCTGCCGGCGAGCAGGTTCCCATCACGTCGAGAAGGAACCGCGGCGCAACTTCCGGCATCGCGCCTGCGACGGAGTGAACGGTGCGTGTCACCATTGCCGGGACAACTCGTTCGCCTGAGTAGCTCATGAATATGCGGCGCAAACCCGCGCTGTTGGATGAACGGACTAATCCCAACGTCGCAAGTGCACATCACACATCGCCCGCTTTCCGCCGCGATTCCGCGCTGCTAGAGTTTTGCGGGTTGGGAGGAAAATGCATGTTCAGGAAATTACTGCTTGGTCTCACCGTGATTGCCCTTGCCGGTGCCGGCGCTGCCTTTGCGCAGCAGAGCGGCATCAAGCGGACGCCGCTGCAGAAGGTCGATTTTCCGCCGGGCTACAACACGGTCACCGCGATCGCCGAGGTTCCGGCTGGGGGTGCGTCGGGGCGTCACACCCATCCCGGCGCTGAAACCGGCTATGTGCTCGAAGGCGAACTCGAACTTCTGATCGACGGCAAGCCGCCGTTGAAGCTGAAGGCGGGCGATTCCTACCAGATCCCGGAAGGCGCGGTGCACGACGCCAAGACGTCCGGCGACAAGCCGCTCAAGGTGCTCGGCGTCTACGTGGTCAAGGCCGGCGAGCCGTTGGCAAAACCAGCGCCGTGAGCAAAACCTCTTGGTCTTCGGCCAGTTGGTTCATCCGAGCTTCAGGTGCGGCGAGCAACCATTTGAGCTCGCCGGCCTTTGATTTTTGCCTGTTTGCTAGGGAACTGAACCGAACGGATGCGCGGTAAATTTCGTCAGATTTCATTGCCGCGCCGTCTCGTCGCCGATCTGATGCATGCATCGGCCGGCGTGCCGCTGGTTTCCCTGAAGCGCACCCTGAACGTCCGTGCAATCGTCGAGGCCCGTGCACGTGCGGCGCAGGCACCCGGCTGGGCCGCCATCTTCGTCAAGGCATTCGCGCTGGTCGCCAGGACCGAGCCAACCCTGCGCACGCTGCACGTCAAGTGGCCGTGGCCTTGCCTCTACGAGCTGCCGCGCAGCGTCGGCATGGTGGCAATTGCGCGCGTTGAGAAGGGCGAGGACTGCGTGCTGTTCGAGCGCGTCTGTGCCGCCGACGAGATGCCGCTCACCGAGGTCGACGCGCTGATCCGCCGCGCCAAGACCGCGCCGTTGCACGAAATCCCCTCGTTCCGCAAAATACTCTGCGTGACGCGCCTGCCGCTTCCGCTGCGCCGCCTGGCGTGGGCGATCGGGATGAATTTTGGCCGGCAGCGCGCCAATTTCTGCGGCAGTTTTGGCGTGACCTCGGTCGCGGCCCATGGCCCCGGCGAGTTGCACGCGCTGAGCCCGGGGCCATTCCTGTTGAGCTATGGCGTGATCAGGCCGGACCACACTGTCGACGTGGTGCTGCGCTGGGACCATCTGGTCTGCGACGCCGCCCTGATCGCGCAGACCTTGACCCGCCTCGAGCAGGTGCTGGGCGGCGAAATCGCCGCAGAACTGGGCGCGGGCCGCCCGCAAGCCGATGCCCGGCTGGTCCGGGCGGCCGGAAGCCGCCTCTGACGGGCGAAATTGGCCAATTTCGACGCCGATTCGGCCCAAAATGCCCTGCGTTTTGTTTGACAGAACCGGACTTTCTCCTTAAGACCACCCTTGCTCGCGGGCCGGTTTCGGCCCGCGATGCGTTTCGCGACCCGTGGTCCTCCCCGAGCTTTCGAGGCGGACCTGTCGGTACAGGCCTTTTGGCCGGTACACAGGAGGGCGCGTCTCCTCAAACCTGAAACTGACAAACGCCGGCCGCTGGGTAGCGACGGCTATGCAAAAGAGGACGCGATGACAAAGCGCAGTGAGGCGAAGTACAAGATCGATCGCCGCATGGGCCAGAATATCTGGGGCCGCCCGAAGAGCCCCGTGAACCGCCGCGAATACGGCCCCGGCCAGCACGGCCAGCGCCGCAAGGGCAAGCTCTCCGACTTCGGCGTACAGCTCCGCGCCAAGCAGAAGCTCAAGGGCTACTACGCCAACATTTCCGAGCGCCAGTTCCACGGCATCTATGTCGAAGCCAGCCGCCTGAAGGGCGACACCGGCGAGAACCTGATCGGCCTCCTGGAGCGCCGTCTCGACACCGTGGTCTATCGCTCCAAGTTCGTCTCCACGATGTTCGCCGCGCGCCAGTTCATCAACCACGGCCACATCAAGGTGAACGGCCGCAAGGTCAACATCGGCAGCTACAAGCTGAAGGTCGGCGACCTCATCGAGGTCAAGGAATCCTCCAAGCAGCTGACCCCGGTGCTGGAAGCGGCCCAGCTCCCCGAGCGCGACGTGCCCGACTTCATCGAGGTCGATCACTCCAAGATGACCGCGAAGTTCGCGCGCACCCCCGGCCTCTCGGAC
The DNA here is from genome assembly GCF_042258325.1 of Bradyrhizobium sp. Pha-3. Lineage (NCBI taxonomy): Bacteria > Pseudomonadati > Pseudomonadota > Alphaproteobacteria > Hyphomicrobiales > Nitrobacteraceae > Bradyrhizobium > Bradyrhizobium sp. Pha-3. The sequence continues at coordinate 5,847,578 of NZ_CP170151.1, forward strand.
GTGCCGTTCCCGGTGCAGATGGAGCCGCATCTGATCGTCGAATTCTATTCGCGCTGATCACTTCAGCATTGCGAGATCCGAAAGGCCCCGGTTTTGCCGGGGCCTTTTTGTTTGCCCACAAGACGACTATTATATCCGGGACTTGGAGATGGCTGCCTGTTGAGGTTTCTTGCCGATGACCCGGTTACTCGAACAGGCCTTCGAGACAGTTTCAAGCTTGCCTGACACAGAGCAGGACGAGCTCGCGCGCATCATGCTGCAGCTTGCCGGGGTCGACCAACCACCGCTCCAGCTCACGCCGGAAGAAGATGCCGATCTGACTGAAGCCGACGCCGAGATTGCACGCGGCGAGCTGGCAACGGCCGAGGAAGTCCGTGCGATGTGGGCAATGCACGGGCTGTGAACGTCCGTTACACGCGACGCGCTGTTGTTCAGATTGATCGGGCACTTTCCTATATCGAAACGCGATCGCCCCAGGGCGCGGTCCATGTGCGCGACCGCATCTTGGCACTTGTCACGCTGCTGCAAGAGCAGCCGCGTGCGGGGCGCCCGACAAGCCGCCCAGGCGTCCGCCGGCTTTCGGCGACCGTATCCCTATCTGATCGACTATCGCGTGACGCCAACCGAGATCATCATTATGCGGTTTCGTCACGCCGCCCGGAGGCCTATACGCTAAAGCATGATCCGGAAAAGCGCGAAGCGGTTTTCCGGATACGATCATGCTCAAACAAGAAGCCAGGGCGCGATGACGATCCATCTTATCTCATCGCGTTTCAGCAGCGAATCCGCCCTCAGTGCGGAGCGATGAGGAAAGCCATGCACTACACCCCTGCCCGGCCCGATCCCAAGGCCCCGCCCGTTCGCATCAACCTTCTGTCCGATACGCAGACCAGGCCGACGCCGGCGATGCGCGAGGCGATGGCGAAGGCGGAGGTCGGCGACGAGCAGGTCGGGGATGATCCGACCACTAACGAGCTCTGCGCCCGCGTCGCCGATCTGCTCGGCAAGGAAGCCGCCGTGTTCATGCCGTCGGGCACCATGTGCAACGTTGCGGCGACGCTGGCCTATTGCCGCCCCGGCGACGAGATTTTGGCGCATGCGACCGCGCATATCATTGCGCGCGAGGGCGGCGCCCATGCCGCGCTCGGCGGTTTCCAGATCACGCAGCTGCCGGGCGATGACGGCCAGTTCACGCCGGAGACCTTCCAGGCCGCGCTGCATCCGCGCACCCGCTACCAGCCGCCGCAGGTGCTCGTCAGCGTCGAGCAGACCGCCAATATCGGCGGCGGCACGATCTGGAAGAAGGCGGCGCTCGACGAGGTCGTGCGCATCGCCAAGGCCCACGGCCTTGTCACCCACATGGACGGCGCGCGGCTGCTCAATGCGACCGTCGCCTCCGGCATCTCGCCGCGCGACATGACGGCGGGCTGGGATTCCGCCTGGATCGATTTCTCCAAGGGCCTCGGCGCACCGATCGGCGGCGTAATCGCCGGCACCCGGGCGTTCATCGACGATGTCTGGCGCTGGAAGCAGCGGCTCGGCGGCTCGATGCGGCAGTCCGGCGTCTGCGCCGCGGCCTGCATCCATGCGCTCGATCACCATGTCGACCGCCTCGCCGACGACCACGCCAATGCGCGGGCGCTGGCCCGCGGCCTGTCGCAGATCAACGGCATCGCGGTGCAGGCGCCGGAGACCAACCTCGTGTTCTTCAAGCCCGACGGCGCCGGGGTATCAGGCGACAAGATGGTCGCCGAGCTGCGCAAGCGCGGCGTGACACTGGCGATGATGGACGGCCGGATCAGGGCCTGCACGCATCTCGACGTCACCGCAGCGATGATCGAGGAAGCGGTCGGGCACGTCAGGGACATCGTGCGCGCGGCGTAACTCCCGTAGCCCGGATGGAGCTCCAGGAAATCCGGGCTGCCAAACTACGGCAGCCGCTTTCCGACGTGGTCAGTTCCGTCCTGGTGAAGGGTCACTTGCATTGCCGCGTTCTGGCCGTCCGTGTCGAATGACAGCACGGCATCGACGACTTTGAAAAAGAACTCGTGATCGCTGGTGGCGAAGATTTCGCGCCGCTCCTGCCCTGTCGCCTCGCTGAACAGGCGATTGCCGTCCCTCGTGACGCGGATCGAAAATTCCGGCGAGAACCGATAGGTCCCGACCAGACGGTCCAGCGTCTGCGGGCTCACTGCGATGAACTTCCCGACCTTGGCCTGGCGATCCGGCCAGCGGTACTCGGCCGCGATGCTGCGCAGGATCTCGTCGACGAGGATCCGACCACCCCAGCCGTTGGTCATCACGACGGCGCCATCGCCATTCTCGAAAATGACCATGGTATCGATGAAGCCCTCGTTCACCCCGTTGTGCCAGAATTGCCGGTTCGGCGCCGAGCCGCGAACCAGCCAGCCCAGCCCGCGTCGTCCGATCCCAGGAGGTAGCCCGTCGGCACTGCCGAGAACCGGCGAGAGCATCTCGGCCGTCATCGATTGCGACAGAACGGGATTGCTCCGACCGGCCAACGAATCCAGCACGCCGAGCAAGAGATGGGCGAGATCGGCCGGCGTTGTCCATAATCCCGCGGCGGCCAGTTCGGGATAGACATGCGGGCCACCAGGCACCGGCGCTCCGTCTGACCGGTACGGTGTGGCGGCCATCGTCAAACGATCCGCAGGCAATGGCTGCGCGAAGCTGGAATGCGTCATCCCGAAAGGCTTGAGGACGACATCGTCGAGCAGCGCAGGAAACGGCCGCCCCGTCACGTCGACGAGCAGTTGCTGAACGATCGTGTAGCCGCTGCCGGAATATTGATCCTGCTTGCCGGGTTCGCGCTCGACCCGGACAGGCGCGCTGTTCGCAGGCGGCGTGCCATCGAGAATCTGGCGAAGCGAGGGGACCGGCTGGCCGGCCTGATAGCCCGGATAGTAGGGCACGTTCGTCCCGGCCGTGTGGCTCAGCAACCGCCGAACTGTCGCCCGGGACTGGGAATACGGATAGTCCGGAATCTTCCAGCTCTTCAGCGCAGCGTTGACGTCCGCATCGAGATCGAGCTTGCCGGCCTGGGCCAGCGCCAGAGCGGCGATGGCGGTCACCGGCTTGCTGATCGAGGCCGCCTGAAACAGCGTTTCTGGCACCACGGGCGGTCCGCCGACGGCGGCTGAGCCAAAGCCGCGCGCCCATTCGATGGCGCCGCCGTGAATCACCGCGACGCTGACACCGGGAACGTGCAGCTCGTTCATGCGGTCGGCAAGCGTCATTGGCGCATCGCCGTCGACGACGATCGCCGTCCTCAAGCCGTTCAGGACGTGGTCGATCCGCTGCATGACGTCGGCATCACCGAGGCGGCGAGGTTCTTCGGCCAGAACAGGCCCGCACGCAGTCATGGCGGCAGATGTGACGGCCACCAGGATGAGCTTGCGGAGAGTGAATGTCATCGCCTGCATGACCACCTCCACGCGCCACGTCTAGCGTCCCATCGCCTGGTAGATCAGCGTCTTCAGCTCCTGCTGGATCCGGCCGCGCTGCGACGGCGTCTGCACCATGAAGATGCCGAACAGATCGTCCGCGGGATCGATGAAGAAGAAGGTGCCTCCGACACCGTCCCAGCGATACTCGCCCAACGGCCAGTCGGTGCTCGGCGGCACCGAGGTGCGGACCGCGAAACCGAGGCCGAAGCCGGAGTTCGGACCAGGATAGTAGTTCTGGTCGCGCACGACGCCGGTCTCCGGACCGATATGGTCAGACGCCATCAGCGCGATGGTCTCCGGCTTCAGATAGCGCCTGCCTTCATAGCTGCCGCCATTCAGCAGCATCTGCGAGAAGCGCGCATAGTCGCCGATGGTGCCGACCATGCCGCCGCCGCCGGATTCCCATCGCAGCGGCTTGCGCGGATTACGGACGTCGGCGACCGGACTGATGGTGCGATCCTTCGGCATCGGCTCGGCGATCAGCGGCCATTTCGCCCGGTCAGCGACATAGAACGCGGTCTCGTTCATCCCGAGCGGGCCGAGCAGCCGCTCCTTCTCGACCTGAAACAGCGACTTGCCTGTTATCACCTCGATGATGCGGCCGAGCACGTCGGTGGAATGGCCGTAGTCCCATTGCGCACCGGGTTGTTCGGCGAGCGGCAATGCCGCAAGCCGCGCCACGAATTCGGCATTGTCGGGATCGTTGTCGAACAGGCCGGCATCGGCGTAGGTCTTGTTCACGAGACCACCGCCGTAATAGCCATAAGGCAGGCCGGCGGTGTGGCGCATCAGGTCTTCGATGGTGATGGCGCGCCTCAGCGGCTCCAGCGTCATCGCCATCTTGCCCTCATCGCCGCGCTTTTCCACCCCGACCTTCATGTCGGCAAAGGCCGGGATATATTTCGACACCGGATCGCCGAGGGCGAGCTTGCCTTCCTCGATCAGCATCATCGCGATGACCGTGGTGATCGGCTTCGACATCGAATAGAGGCGGAAGATGGTATCCGCGCTCATCGAGTACTCGGTGGCGACGTCGCGAACCCCGAACTTCTCGTAATAGACCGGCTTGCCATGCTGCTGCAGCAGCAGGATCGCGCCCGGGATCTTTCCGGTCGCGACCTCGTTCCGGACATAGTCGGAGACCTTGGCGAGGCCTTCCGCCGAGAAGCTGTGCGCGGCCGGCCCCGCGGAGCCGGCCTTCGCAACCGTTGCGACCAACGCGAACGCGAGTGACGCGACGAACGCGCGGCCCCCACGCATGCAAGCGCATGAGCCGATCCGCCTGAATCGGATCATGCCGTCATTCCCTTCTTTTCAACGCGTTGCTTCACGCGAACCGGTATCCACTTCGCTCGAAAACGCTCTAGTTTTCCATGGCTTCATAAACGAGCTGCTTCAGCGTCCGCTGGATGCGCTGACGCTCGGTCGGCGTCTGCTCCAGCAGGACGAAGAAGAAGTCCTGCTTGCGGTCGATGACATAATAGCAGCCGCTGGCGCCGTCCCATTTCAGCTCGCCGAGATCGCCGGGCGGCGGCGGCTTCGCAGTGCCGGGATCGGTGCGCACCGCGATGCCAAGCCCGAAGCCGAAGCCGTCGCCAGGGAAGTAGAAAAAGTCGCGCTCGACGCCGGAGCCCGGGCCGACACGGTCGGTCGTCAACTCCTTGAACGTTTCGGGCTTCAGAATGGTCTTGCCGTCGAGGGTGCCGCCGTTAAGCAGCATCTGCGCGAAGCGCGAATAATCCGCCATGGTCGAGACCATGCCGCCGCTGGCGGACTCCCACTTCTTGACCTTAGTCGGATCGTTGACCCGGCCGACCCGGAAGTCGCTATCGTTCGGCATCGGCTCGGCCATCATCTTCTGCTTCTCGGGATCGGTGACGAAGAAGCCGGTGTCCTTCATGCCGAGCGGGTCGAGCAGCCTTTCGCGCTCGATCGTCGAGAGCTTCTCGCCGGTGGTCAGCTCCATCACGCGCGCCAGAATGTCGGTGGAATGGCCGTATTGCCAGAGCGCGCCGGGCTGGTTGTGCAGCGGCAGCTTGGCGATCCGCTCGGCGAATTCGGCGAGATCGAAATCTCCGCCGTAGATATTGGCTTCCTTGTAGGCCTTGCGGACCAGGCTGTCGCCATAGAAGCCGTAAGTGATACCCGACGTATGCGTCATCAGATCGAGGATCGTGATCGGCCGCTTTGGCGGCACCAGCTCCAGCGTCTTGGTGCCGTCCTCGGCCTTCTTCTCGACGCCGACCTTCACGTTGGCAAAGGACGGGATGTATTTCGAGACGGGATCGTCGAGCTTGTATTTCCCTTCCTGCAGCAACTGCATCGACACCACGGCGGTGATCGACTTGGACATCGAGGCCAGGCGGAAAATGGTCTTGTCCGTGATCGGCACCTTGCTGACCACGTCCTGCACGCCGAAGGCCTCGTGATACACCGGCTTGCCGTGCTGCTGGATCAGCACGATGGCGCCGGGAATCTTCCCGGTCGCGACCTCGTTCTTGAGGAACTCGCTGATCCTGGCGAGCTTGGCGGGATTGAAATGCGCTCCCGCCGGAATCTCGTAGGTGCCCTCGGTGTGCGAAAACGCCGGCGCCGCCAGCACCACCGCTGCGGCTGCGGCGGCGCACGTCAAACGAAATGAATGCATTTGAACTATCCCTCCCCGGAAATCACGGGGAAGTGTAGCGGCGGTATCATCAGGCACAAGGGCTGCCAAAGGCCTCCAGGACCTCCTGATGAAGCTGACCGCTTTGGGGCGAGAAGCAGCAGAAGATCACCTGCATGAGGCCGGGTGCGGCGGCCAGGGCATCGACGACGGCCTTGACCGCGATGCCGGCGGCGCGGTCCGGCGGGAAGTGATAGACGCCGGTCGAGATGGCGGGAAATGCAATGGAGCCAAGCTGATTGACGTGGCCCAGCTCAATGCCGCGGCGATAGCAGGATGCGAGCAGCGCATCCTCGTTTTGGGTGCCGCCGTGCCAGATCGGGCCGACGGCGTGGATCACGTGCTTGGCCGGGAGCCGATAGCCTTTGGTGATCTTGGCGTCGCCGGTCTTGCAGCCGTGCAGGGTGCGGCACTCGGCGAGCAACTCGGGGCCCGCGGCACGATGGATCGCGCCGTCGACGCCGCCGCCACCGAGCAGCGATGAATTGGCCGCGTTGACGATGGCGTCAACGCGCAGGGTCGTGATGTCGGTAACGATGACTTCGAGCCGCGCCTTGCCGATCTGGCGCGCCGTCAAGGTCAGGCAGCCACGTCGACCGGGATGCCCTTGTCGGCAAACAGCTGCTGCAATTCGCCGGCCTGGAACATCTCGCGGATGATGTCGCAACCGCCGACGAACTCGCCCTTCACATAGAGCTGCGGAATCGTCGGCCAGTTCGAATAGACCTTGATGCCGTTGCGCAGTTCGGCGGACTCGAGAACGTTGAGGCCTTTGTAGCCGACGCCGATGTGGTCGAGGATCTGCACGACCTGACCGGAAAACCCGCACTGCGGGAATTGCGGCGTGCCCTTCATGAACAGCACGACGTCGTTCGACTTCACTTCGTTGTCGATGAATTGCTCGATGCTCATTTTCGCTTCCTTCGGGGGCGGCGCTCTCAGGCCTTGACGGGCCGGCCCGCCCTTCTAACCCGTGACTGACTATATATGTAGCTCAAACCATTGTGCATCCAAAGCAAAATGGCGGAAATCTGGCATGCGCCGGGGCACTGCGGGCGCCCAAAATAGGCCGGGATTATCTGACGGCCCCAATATCATCGCGGGGGGAGGCTTTTTTCCCGTAACGGAGCCCCTATCTAGGACGAACTGTCCGTCGGGAACCAGTTTGCCGAAGCAACGTTCTCTCCCTTGAATCGGAGACCCCTGTGACGAAACCAGCCTCTGCCGCGGCCGCCCTTCCCGCCGCCACCCCGTCACTGTCCTCCGAATCCGGGCCGCTCGCCCAGCGGCTCGTGGAGGCCTATCGCGCCGTCCGCGACGAGACCGAGCGCCGGGCCGCACCGCTGTCGCCCGAAGACCAGCTGATCCAGTCGATGCCGGATGCGAGCCCCGCCAAATGGCACCGCGCCCATACCACCTGGTTCTTCGAGCAGTTTCTGCTCGGCGAGCACGTCAAGGGCTACACGCCATTCCATCCGGACTACGCTTATCTGTTCAATTCCTATTACGTCAGCGCCGGTCCGCGGCACGCCCGTCACCAGCGCGGCCATTTGACCCGCCCGACCGCCGACGAAGTCACCGCCTACCGCCGCCATGTCGACGCCGAGGTGGTGAAATTCTTCCAGACTGCCGGAGCCGACGAGCTCGAGGCGCTGGTGCCGCTGGTCGAGGTCGGCCTCAATCACGAGCAGCAGCATCAGGAGCTCATGTACACCGACATCCTGCATGCCTTCGCGCAGAACCCGATCCCGCCGGCCTACGATCCGGCGTGGCGCTTCCCGGCATCGCATCACGGGCCTGAGGAATGGGTGGCGCTCAACGAAGGCATCCACACCGTCGGCCACGCCGACGACAGCTTCCATTTCGACAATGAGAAGCCCGCGCATCGCGCGCTGGTCGGCCCGGTCAAGCTCGCGAAGAATCTCGTCACCAATGCCGACTGGCTCGCCTTCATCAAGGACGGCGGCTATTCCACCGCCACGCTGTGGCTGATGGATGGCTTTGGCACCGTGAGCAACGAGGCCTGGCAGGCGCCCGGCCATTGGCGCGAGATCGACGGCGAATGGAGGATCATGACGCTCGGCGGCCTGCAGCCGATCGATCCGTCAGCGCCGGTTTGCCATGTCAGCTATTACGAGGCCGACGCCTTCGCCCGATGGGCCGGCAAGCACCTGCCGACCGAGATGGAATGGGAGGTCGCTGCGCGCGCCGGCCTGCTCAACGACGCCTACGGCATCGTCTGGCAATGGACCCGCAGCGCCTATTCGCCCTATCCGGGCTACCGCGCGATCGAAGGCGCGCTCGGTGAGTACAACGGCAAGTTCATGGTCAACCAGCTCGTGCTGCGCGGCTCGTCGCTGGCGACGCCCGCAGGTCACAGCCGTGTCACCTACCGCAACTTCTTCTATCCGCACCATCGCTGGCAATTCACGGGGTTACGCCTCGCCGACTATGCCTGATCAAGCACTGTCGACATCAATGGCGCGCCGGTGAGAGCGCGTTCGGGAGAGTATCATGAATGTGCATGCCGCCGCTTTGGCCAAAGCGTATCCGTTCGACGAAGCGACTTCGGCGTTCGCCGGCGACGTGATCGGCAATCTCGCCCGTCACCCGAAGCGGCTGTCGCCGAAATATTTCTACGACGCCACCGGCTCCGAGCTGTTCGAGCAGATCACGGTGCTGCCGGAATATTATCCGACGCGCACCGAGCTTGGCATCCTGCGCGACCGCGGCGACGAGATCGCCGCGATCATCCCTGACGGCGCGGCGCTGGTCGAGTTCGGCGCCGGCGCGACCACCAAGGTACGCCTGCTGCTCGAGCATTGCGAATTCGCAGCCTATGTGCCGGTCGATATCTCGGGCGATTTCCTCAAAGCCCAGGCCGACGGGTTGCGGAAGGATTTCCCCGGTCTTGGCATCTATCCGGTCGCGGCCGATTTCACCACGCCGTTCACGCTGCCCGAGGCCGTCGCCGCGATGCCGAAGGTCGGCTTCTTCCCCGGCTCGACGCTCGGCAATTTCGAACCGAGCGAGGCCTTGGCCTTCCTGCGCAGCGCACGCCAGATCCTCGGCCACGGCGCGCAGATGATCATCGGCGTCGACCTCGAGAAGGACGAGCGCGTGCTGTACGACGCCTATAACGACGCGGCCGGCGTCACCGCGCGGTTCAACCTCAATGTGCTGGTTCGCATCAACCGCGAGCTCGGCGGCAATTTCGACCTGTCGGGCTTCACGCACCGCTCGATCTACAACCGCGACCGCCATCGCATCGAGATGCACCTGATCAGCCGCAAGGCGCAGACCGTGCGCATCCTCGGCAATACCTTTGCGTTCCGTCCGGGCGAGAGCATTCACACCGAGAACAGCTACAAATACTCGCTCGAGCGTTTCACCGCGCTCGCCCGCAGCGGGGGCTGGACGGTGCGCGAGAGCTGGACCGACGCCAACACGATGTTCTCGGTGCACGCGCTGGTCGCTGACTAGCACCCAAACCGGGGGACGGGGCAAATCATGGGCAGGCGTCCGCTGCAGATCGCGACGGCGTTGCTCGCCCTGGTCCCGATCCTGACCGGCATCATCACCATGCTCGGCGTCAGCGATCCGCTCTACGCCTCCTCGGGCGTTCCGGCGCTGCCGGTGCTCGACAGCAATTTGCGCTTCTTCGGCGGGGTCTGGTTCGGTCTCGGGCTCGCACTGCTCTGGCTGGTGCCGCGCATCGAGAGCGAGGGCGTGCTGTTTCGGGTGGTCTGGGGCGGCATCTTCCTCGGCGGCATCGGCAGGCTGCTGTCGACGGTGATGGTCGGCTTGCCGCCGCTGCCCTTCGTGGGCTTCACCGCGCTCGAAGTGATCGGCGCACCGCTGTTCGTCTATTGGCAGCACCGCGTGGCTACGGCCGGCCGCAAGTAGCGGCGGCCGCTATTCCTCTTCCCCCGTCGACCGCAGCGAGATCGACTCCCACGCCGCGACCACGATCATGATCGCGGTGGTGACGATCGAGAGCACCAGCGGCGACATCTCGCGCGCGAAATAGGCCGTGATCGCCAGCGCGACGATGCCGACGCCGTGCGACAGCTGCAGGAAGTTGCGGATCACATATTTGAACAGGATGGTCCCGACCAGGAATAGCATGGGCCCGCCGACCGAGCTGACGATCGTGTTCAGGTCGGAATGGCCGGACGGGTGCTTCAGCACCAGTTCGTCGGCGACCGCGGTGAGGATGATGCCGCCGACGATCGGCATGTGCAGATAGGTATAGGCGATCCGCGCCACGCGGCCGGATTCCTCCGACTTGGAGATCATGTCCGAGCCGGCCTCGGCGCCCTTGTGGAAATAGATCCACCACATCGCGATGCTGCCGACCAGCGCCGAGATGAACGCGGCCATGTTCTCCGGCGTCCAGGTCAGCTCGGCAAAGGTCGCGCCGTCGACCACGATGGCCTCGCCGAGCGCAATGATGATGAAGCCGGCGCAGCGTTCGGCCATGTGGCCGCCCTCGACCGACCAGGCCTCGATCGAGGAAAAGCCGAGCCCAGGAGTCCAGAACCGCGCGGCCGGCGCGATATATTCGATGGTCAGCGCCGCGATCCAGAGCCACATCCGCGTCTCGTGCTCGGCGAAGCCGCCGAGAATCCACAGCACGGCCGAGCAGGAGAGCCAGGTCAGGATGCGGATGGCGTTGTGGCGCACCGCCGTCCGGCGCCGCGGCGTCGCCAGCAGCCAGAACGCGGTGCGGCCGACCTGCATTGCCGCATAGGTCCCGGCGAACCACAGCCCGCGGCCCTCGAAGGCGGTCGGTATGGAGGTCGACAGCAACAGCCCGCCCAGCATCAGCACGAACAGCAGCAGGCGGACCGGCGTCAGCTCGGGATTGAGCCAGTTGGTGACCCAGGTGGTGTAGACCCACACCCACCATACCGCGAGGAACAGCAGCGTGACCTGCACCGCGCCAAGCGGGGTGAAGTGGTGCAGCAGCGTATGCGACAGCTGCGTGACGGCGAAGACGAAGACGAGGTCGAAGAACAGCTCGGCATTGGTGACGCGGCTGTGCTGGTTCGGCACGATGACACGAAACATCGCGCCGCGCGGATTGTCTGCCATCGCTCGAGGCCCCCGCCCGCTGGCCGCCGGGGCCCTAGCCTTCCGGCACGCCGGTTTGCAGGGCCAGCGCGTGCAGCACGCCGCCCATCTGGCCCTTCAGCGACTGGTAGACGATCTGGTGCTGCTGGACGCGGGACTTGCCGCGGAAGGACTCGGAAATAACAGTGGCCGCGTAGTGGTCGCCGTCGCCGGCCAGATCGCGGATCGTCACCTCGGCATCGGGGATCGCTGCCTTGATCATCGATTCGATATCACGGGCGTCCATCGGCATCCCAGTCCACCTCCGTCAGGTCGTTCGAATCAGGCCGGCTCGGCCAGATAAACCTTAGGATAAAACCTAGTGCTTGGGGTCTTCTAGGTCATCCCGGGCACACTATATTCCCATTCCCAGCGATTTAAACCTGCATCAATCGGTCACAAGCCATCACGCCGAAATGACCAGAAGAGGCGCAGAATCATGAAGCTCCCCGGCCCCGATCATCCCATTACGATCACGCCCAATGCCAAGCGCGTCCGCGTCACCGCCGACGGCGTCGTGATCGCCGAGACCACCCATGCGCTGACCTTGAAGGAAGCGAGCTATCCGGCCGTGCAATACGTCCCTCGGCAGGACGCCAACATGGAGCTGTTGACCCGCACCGAGCGGACCACGCATTGCCCGTACAAGGGGGACGCGAGCTACTTCAGCATCAAGGCCAACGGCAAGACGCTGGACAACGCGATCTGGACCTATGAGGAGCCCTTCCCGGCTATGACCGAGATCGCCGGCCACCTCGCCTTCTATCCGGACAAGGTGAAGATCGAGGAGGTCGCCTAGGGGAATCGTCGCCTGCCGCAAGCGCCGGGCCCCGCCCGGCCTTTCGTCGCGCGCTGACCCAGCCTGCAAAACGGCAATGCCCGGGCGAGGCCCGGGCATGACGTCGGCAGCGCTCGGCCCCCGATCCCAGCTAGACCCTGAATATCGTGAGCCCGAGGATCAGGAGCACCAGGAAGATCACGACGAACATATAGAACAGAAAGCGGGCGATGTCGGCGGAGGCGGCGGAAATGCCGGTGAAACCGAGCAAGCCCGCGATGATCGACACGACAAGGAAGATCAGCGCCCATTTCAGAATTGTCATTGTTCACTCCGGATAACCGCGCGCGTCCGCCAGTTCGGACGAGAACGCCCGCATCCGACCGCAGTTCCAAAAACGAAACAGATTCGCCGAGATGACCGACCTCGATACTCCCCGATCCGGCCGATTGGGCCTTGCTGAATCGGGTTCCCGATTGCAACATCAGGCTGCAGACCCGGCTGGTGGCACCATGAAATCGATTGCTCACGCGGCTCCGGCCGTCGACATCCAGGCAGCACCGAAGCTCCACAAGCGCAATGTCGCGCTGGACCGCGCGCGCACCTTCCTGACCCTGGTCGTGCTGCTGCACCACGCGGTGATCCCCTACACCTATTTCGGGCACACCGACCCGACATCGTGGATCGGCTTCGACTGCGTGGTGCTCGCCACCGACAGCTTCTTCATGGCGATGTTCTTTTTCCTGTCGGGGCTGTTCGTCTGGCCGGGGCTCGGCAACAAGCCGTGGCTGATCTTCCTGCGCGACCGGCTGCTGCGGCTCGGCCTGCCGTTCGTGGTCTGCGCGGTCAGCGTGATTCCGCTCGCCTATTACGCGATCGCGCTGCGTCAGACGCCGGGGCTGAGCTTCTCCGAATTCTGGTGGAGAACCATGACGGTCGGACCATGGCCGAGCGGTCCGATCTGGTTCGTCTATGTCTTGATGGCCTTCGACCTCACGGCGAGCATTCTGTACCGGGTGTCGCCGCGTCTGCTCGATCCGATCAACCGTCTGTCGATCAAGGGATTTCAACGTCCCTCGAAGTTCTGGCTGTTCCTCGTCATCGTCAGTGCCGCCGCCTACCTGCCGATGCTGATCCATTACGGCCAGAACTACTGGTTCGAGTTCGGACCGTTTTCGGTGCAGGCGAGCCGCGTGCTGCTGTATGCCTCCTATTTCTTCATCGGCGCGGGAATCGGGGCGGCGAACCTCGAGGGCGGCGTGCTCAGCGCCCACGGACGGCTGACCGAGCGGCGCTGGTTCTGGACCGGCATCACGCTGATCCCCTACTGTTTGATGTGGGTGATGATCTACATCAAGCGTATGATCATCGGTAACCCCGATCCGCTGCCCGGCTGGTATCTCGGGATCTACGGCAGCTTCTACGTGCTGTTCAGCGCCTCGATCCTGTTCGCGATCCTGGCCTACTTCCTGCAATCGAAATCGTCGGGCCCGACGCTGCTCGACCGCATGCAGGGCGACGCCTACGGCATGTTCCTGGTGCACTATCCGATCGTGCTGTGGCTGCAATACTGGCTGTTCGATATGGAGCTGCCGGCGTTCGCCAAGGCCGCGATCGGGTTCTTCGCCACCGTGGCGCTGAGCTGGGCGGTCACGGCCGTGCTGCGCAAGATTCCCGGCTCGAGATACGTGCTCTAATCACGCCGCGATCTCGTCCCTCGCCGCCACGCTTTCCAGCCGCGGTGTGGCCGCCGCGCGATGGTCGCGGGCGATCAGGATGTAGAAGGTCGGCAGCACGAACAGCGTGAACAGCGTGCCGATCAGCATGCCCATCACCACGACGATGCCGATGGCGAAGCGGCTCGCCGCGCCGGCGCCGTCGGCATAGAGCAGCGGCGCGAGACCCGCGACCATCGCGGCTGTCGTCATCAGCACCGGCCGCATCCGCACCGCGGCCGCCTTCTGGATCGCGGCCACCCGGTCGAGCCCTTCATGATGCTGGATCTCGTTGGCGAAGCTCACCATCAGGATGCCGTGCTTGGAAATCAGCCCGATCAGGGTGACGAGGCCGATCTGGGTGTAGATGTTGAGCGTGGTGAAGCCGAAATACAGCAGCAGCAGCGCACCGCAGACCGCGAGCGGCACCGTGACCATGATCACCAGCGGATCGCGAAAACTCTCGAACTGCGCCGCCAGCACCAGGAAGATCACGATCAGCGCCATGCCGAAGGTCACGATCAGGCGGTTGCCCTCCTGGACATATTGCCGGCTGTCCGACAGCCAGTCGACGGTCATGCCCGGCGACAGTTTTTGCGCCTGCATGAACGACACCGCCTGCCCCATGGTGACGCCGGGCTTGAGCACCGCCGAGATCGTCGCGGCGTTCATCTGATTGAACTGCGGCAGCCGGTTCGGCTCCGGCTTGACGTTGACCTTGATCACCGTCGACAGCGGGAACATCTGCCCCGAGCTCGAGCGGACGTTGAAGTTTCCGAGTCCTTCGGGCGTGACCCGGTCGGCCTGGCGCACCTGCGGGATCACCTCGTAGGAGCGTTCAAAGAAATTGAAGCGGTTGACATAATTCTCGCCGACCAGCACCGCGAGCGTGTCGGCGATCGTCTGCATGCTGACTCCGGCCTCGGCCGCCTTGGCGTGATCGATGGTGATCCGCGCGGTCGGGCTGTCGAAGGCGAGATCGCTGTCGACGAAGGCGAACAGCCCGCTCTTCCATGCGGCCTGCTTCAGCGTCTCGACCTCCTGATAGATGGTGGCGAAATCGCCGGCCGAGCGCACCACCATCTGGAACGGCAGGCCGCCGGTCGCCGCCGGCAGCGCCGCCGGCTGGAACGGCGTCACGCTGGCGCCGAGCACGCCGTAGGACATGCCGTAGAGCTGGTTCTGGATGTCGTTGGCCGAGCGCTTGCGCTTGTCCCAATCGGTCAGAGTGATGCCGCCGAAGGCATGGTTCTGCCCGTCGGTACCGTTGATGAACCAACTCGCGTGGTATTCGGGAAACGAGCGAAACAGCTGCTCGATCTGGTCGGAGGAGCGCGTGGTGTAGTCGACGCTGGCATATTGCGGCGCGCGGAGCACGGTGAACACATAGCCCTGGTCCTCGGAGGGCGCGAGCTCGCGCTGGCTGCCGAGGAACAGCACCACGATCGCCGCCAGCACGCTGAATGCCACCAGCAGCACTGCGGCGCGCATCTTGAGCGTCGCGGCCAGCAGCCGGCCGTAGCCGCGCGACAGCCTTGAGAACTGTTGCTCGACGAAACGGGCAAACCGGCCGTGCGAGGTGGCTTCGCCGAGCAGCTGCGCGCTCATCATCGGCGACAAGGTCAGGGCGATGACGCCCGAGACCACCACCGAGCCCGCCAGCGTGAAGGCGAATTCGCGGAACAGGCTGCCGGTCAAGCCACCCATCAGGCCGATCGGGGCATAGACCGCGGCGAGCGTGATCGTCATCGCGATCACGGGACCGATGATCTCGCGCGCGCCGATCAGGGCGGCGTCGCCGGTGCTCCGCCCTTCCTCGATGTGGCGATGGATGTTCTCCACCACCACAATGGCGTCGTCGACCACGAGCCCGATCGCCAGCACCATCGCGAGCAGGGTCAGCAGATTGATCGAGAAGCCGAGCGCCAGCATCATCGCGGCGGTGCCGACCAGCGACAGCGGCACGGTGACCACAGGGATCAGCACCGAGCGAAACGAGCCCAGGAACAGCAGGATCACCACCACCACGATCGCGATCGCCTCGGCCAGCGAATGCTGCACCTCCGATATCGAGGCCTTGACGAAGTGCACGATGTTGAAGACGTCGGCGACCTTCAAACCGGGCGGTGCCACGCGGTTGAGGTCCTCGATCACCTTGGCGGTGGCGGCGACGATCTCCAAGGGGTTGCCGTCGGGCGTCGGCTGCACCGCGATGTAGACGGTGGGCCTGCCGCTGTCGCGCGCATTGGAATCGTAGTTCTCGCCGCCGATCTCGAGCGTCGCGACGTCGCCGAGCCGCACCAGGCCTCCGCCGCCGGCGCCGGTCTTGATCACCATCTTGCGGAAATCGTCGAGATTGCGCAGATCGGTCGCCGCGGTGATGTTGGTGACGGTCATCTCGCCGCGCAGCCGCCCAGGCGCCGCCTGCACGTTGTTGGACCGCAGCGCGGCGGACATATCGGCCGCGGTCAGCCCGCGCGCCGCAAGCTTGAACGGATCGATCCACACCCGCATCGCCAGCGACGATCCGCCCGAGGTGTCGGCCGACGCCACGCCGGGCACCGAGGTGAGCAGCGGCTGCGCCACGCGGGTCGCGGTGATCTGCGCCGGCGTCAGCGTGTCGCTGGTGAAGGCGATGTACTGCACCGCCGACGCGCCGTCGGTGATCTTGGTGATGACAGGGTCGAACACGCCGGCCGGCATCCGGTACTTGACCTGCTGCACCTTGGCGAGCACCTCGGTCATGGCGCGGTCGGCATTGGCGTTGAGCACCAGCTTGGCCTTGATCTGGCTGAGGCCGAGCGTCGAGTTCGAGGTCATGTACTCGATGCCGTTGGCAGTCGCGATCGATTGCGCGATGACAGACGTCACGAAGCCCTGCATGACGTCCTGGGTCGCGCCGGGAAACGACACGTCGACCTGGATCGTCGCGCTCTCCATGCTGGGATATTGCCGCACCGGCAGCGAGACCATCGCCGCGGTGCCGATCAACAGGATCAGCAGGCTGACGACCGTCGCCAGAATCGGCCGGCGGATGAAGATGTCGGTGAAATGCATGATGATTCCTCGGGCGCTGCTCGCGAAGCTAGCGTCCCTTCCCCGGCGTCTCCGCCATGGTCGTCTGGACGGCCGCGCCGGGCATGACGCGGAGCTGGCCCGCGGTGACGATGTGATCGCCGGGCGCAAGCCCCTGCTCCACCACGACACGCTCGCCGATCCGTTGCCCGGTCTTCACGGCGACGCCGATCGCCTTGTTGTCGCGCACGACAAGCACGCTCTCGCCGGATGCGCTGGTCTGGATCGCGGTGACCGGCACCACGATGGCGTCCGGCTGCGGGGGCAGCACGACGTTCACCATCACGAAGAGGCCCGGCCGCAGCAGCCGGTCGGGATTGGAAAACAGGGCTTGCACGAGGACATTGCGGGTGTCCTCGGCGACCTGCGGCTCGATGGCGTTGATCTTTGCCTCGAACACCCGATCGGGGAAAGCGTCGGTACGGATCGTCACCGCGCCTCCCACCTTCAGATTTGACAGGCGCTGCTGCGGAACGGTGAAATTGGCATAGAGCTGGTCGAGCGCGGTCAGCGTCGCGAGCGCATCGCCGGCATTGACGTATTGGCCGAGATTGACCTTGCGCAGACCGATCTGGCCCGCGAACGGCGCGCGGATCGTCATCTGCGCGATCTGCGCATCGAGCTGGTCGAGCGAGGCGTCGGCCTGCTTCAGATCTTCCTGCCGCTGCTGCAGCGTCTCCTGGGTCACGAAGCCGGACGGCGCGAGGCCCTGCGAACGTTTTTCCTGCAGCTGCGCAAAGCGTCCCTTGGAGACCGCGACCGAACGCGCGGCGCGCAGCGGCGCGTCATAAAGCTGCACCAGCGGCGCGCCCTCGGCGACATCGGTGCCGGCATCGAAATTGATCGCGGTGACGCGGCCGGCAACCTCCGGCGCCAGAATCACCTGCCGCACCGCCTGCAGCGAGCCGATCGCCTCGATCGACCGCGGCAAGGTTTCGGTCCGCACCACCATCGCCGCCACCGGCGTCGGCGGCGCTTCGGCGGTGGCCTTGGCCGAGGCGCTGGATCCGCCTGCGCGCCAGGCAAACAAGCCGGCCGCGGCACAGACGAGCAACAAAACGGTGATGCCGAACGGCTTGGCACGAAGCCCGAGCCAGCGGCGCGACGACAATGATGCGGACGGCATATCGCTTCCAAGAACGAACCCCGGCGTGTCGGCCGGAAGCTTGCCCCTGCAAGCCCGCAACTGATATAGAACCTCAAGTATGGTTGAGGTCAAGGCTGGCAGCTTGCAAGACTTCTAGTGCAAGGCTTCCAATGCAGGACCTCTGATCCGGGATTGCTTGGCCAATGACGCTTGCGCAGGAGCTTTCGGTCGGCGAAGTGGCGCGGCGCAGCGGACTTGCCGTCTCCACCCTTGACTTCTACGAGAGCAAGGGACTGATCGCGAGCCGGCGCACCGGCGGCAACCAGCGCCGCTACATGCGCGGCGTGCTGCGGCGGATCGCGGTGATCAGGATCGCGCAGCGCGCCGGGATCCCGCTGGAAGAGATCAGGCAGACCTTCGCCGCGATACCGCTCGATCGCGCTCCGACCGTGCGCGAATGGGAGCGGGCGATGCGCGCCTGGACCGAGACGCTGGAGCAGCGCATCAACGATCTCACCGACCTCCGCGACAAGCTGTTCAACTGCATCGGCTGCGGCTGCCTGTCGGTGACCGATTGCCCGCTGCGCAATTGCGACGACAAGCTCGGCGCCCAGGGGCCGGGCCCGCGCATCCTGATCACCGCGGCCGAACGCCGGGCGCGGCCCAAGCGCCGGGGCTGACGGCATTTTCGCGGCCGACAAGTTGCGCACAACCTGCCTTTGGTCACATGCCGCCAGGTGATTCTCAGGTATGCTGGCCGGAATGCTTGACACTAGGGAGTCCCGAGATGAACGACCCTCAAGTTGGATGGATCGCCGCCATCATCGTCGGCGGACTGGCGGGCTGGCTCGCCGAGATGTTCATGAAGTCCGGAACCGGCATCTTCATGAATATCATCCTCGGCATTATCGGCGCCGCGCTGGCGAACTGGCTGTTGGCTCTGCTCGGCGTATCGCTCGGCGGAGGCTGGCTCAGCTATCTCGTCGCCGGCTTCATTGGCGCCTGCATCATCATCTTTGCCTGGCGCGCGGTCCGCGGCGCGACATAGGGCCTGATCCGAAGGGATCATGTTCGGAAAAGAAATAGCGCGATGAACGGTTCATCGCGCTATTGAGATGTTTGCCCGGCGTCGCAGGGCCTGATCCGCCCGGATCAGGCCGCAGTGCCGCGCATGTAGTTCGGCAGCCAGTGCTCGAAGGCGCGCGACAGGCTCTCGATCGCAACGGGCGCCTCGCCGGCGACGGCGATGGCATCTCCGCCGGTGGTGCCGATGCGTGCGCAGGGCACGCCGGCCCCCTTCATCTTGGCCAGCACGAGGCCTGCGTCAGCGGCCGGCACGGTGACGATGTAGCGGGCCTGATCCTCGCCGTACCAATAGGCATGCGGCACGATCGACGACGGCGCGGCCAGGAGCTGCGCGCCGATGCCGCTTGCGATCGCCATTTCGGCGAGCGCGATCAGGAGCCCGCCGTCGGAGACGTCGTGCACCGCGGTCGCGGTGCCGGCATGGATCATGCCGCGCACCACGTCGCCATTGCGCTTCTCGGCAGCGAGATCGACCGGCGGCGGAGCGCCCTCCTCGCGGCCACAGACGTCGCGCAGATAGACCGACTGGCCGAGCCAGCCCTGGGTGTCGCCGACCAAGAGGATCGCCTCACCGGCCGTCCTGAATGCCAGGGTCGCGGACTTGGTGAAGTCGTCGAGCAGGCCGACGCCGCCGATCGAAGGCGTCGGCAGGATGCCGCGGCCGTTGGTCTCGTTGTAGAGCGAGACGTTGCCGGACACGACCGGGAAATCCAGCGTGCGGCAGGCCTCCGAAATGCCCTTCAGGCAGCCGACGAACTGGCCCATGATCTCGGGCCGTTCAGGATTGCCAAAGTTGAGATTGTCGGTGATCGCGAGCGGCCGGCCGCCGACCGCCGTGATGTTGCGCCAGGCTTCGGCGACCGCCTGCTTGCCGCCCTCGAACGGATCGGCCTCGCAATAGCGCGGCGTGACGTCGACGGTGAGCGCAAGGCCCTTCGGTCCGTCCTCGACGCGAACCACCGCGGCATCGCCGCCGGGGCGCTGCATGGTATTGCCCAGGATGACGTGGTCGTACTGCTCCCACACCCAGCGCTTCGAGCACAATTCGGGCGTGCCGATCAGCTTTTCCAGCGCGTCCGCGATGCCGAGCGGCGGCTTGACGTCCTGGCCGCGGATCACCGGCAGCGCGTTCGACGCGACGTGCGGACGGTCATAGACCGGCGCCTCGTCACCGAGCTCCTTGATCGGCAGGTCGGCCATCACGTCGCCGGCATGCTTGACGACGAAGCGCTTGGTCGGCGTGGTGTAGCCGACGATGGCGAAATCGAGCCCCCATTTGCGGAAGATCGCCTCGGCCTCTTTTTCCTTCTCGGGCTTTAGCACCATGAGCATGCGCTCCTGGCTCTCCGAGAGCATCATCTCGTAGGCGCTCATGCCGGTCTCGCGGGTCGGCACCGCGCTGAGGTCGAGCTCGACGCCGAGATCGCCCTTGGCGCCCATCTCGACCGCCGAGCAGGTCAGGCCCGCCGCGCCCATGTCCTGGATCGCGATCACGCAACCCTTTTCCATGATCTCGAGGCAGGCTTCCAGCAGCAGCTTCTCGGCGAAGGGATCGCCGACCTGCACGGTCGGGCGCTTCTCCTCGGAGGCGTCGTCGAATTCGGCCGAGGCCATCGAGGCGCCGTGAATGCCGTCGCGGCCGGTCTTGGAGCCGAGATAGACGATCGGCATGTTCACGCCGGAGGCCGCCGCGTAGAAGATCTTGTCGGCGTCGGCGAGGCCCACCGCCATCGCATTGACCAGGATGTTGCCGTCGTAACGGGTGTGGAAGCGAACCTGGCCGCCGACCGTCGGCACGCCGAAGGAATTGCCGTAGCCGCCGACGCCCGCGACCACGCCGGACACCAGGTGCCGGGTCTTGGGGTGCTCGGGCGCACCGAAGCTCAGCGCGTTCAGGCAGGCGATCGGGCGCGCGCCCATGGTGAAGACGTCGCGCAGGATGCCGCCGACGCCGGTGGTCGCGCCCTGGTAGGGCTCGATGTAGCTCGGGTGGTTGTGGCTCTCCATCTTGAAGACGACGGCCTGGCCGTCGCCGATGTCGATCACGCCGGCATTCTCGCCGGGGCCCTGGATCACCCAGGGGGCCTTGGTCGGCAGCCCGCGCAGATGGATGCGCGACGACTTGTACGAGCAATGCTCGTTCCACATCGCCGAGAAGATGCCGAGCTCGGTGAAGGTCGGAACCCGCCCGATCAGCTTCAGGATGCGCTCGTACTCGTCCGGCTTCAGCCCGTGGGCGGCGACGAGTTCGGGGGTGATTTGGGGCTCGTTCCTGGGGTCGTTCTTGGGCGCGTTCATGGGACCCTTAATAGGTAGATCGAACGGGGGCGAAAAGGCCTTTTAGGGCCCATTTCCGGCCTGTCCAGAGCTTTGCGGCAGCTGGCCGCGGCCCGGGATTTGCACTTTTGCATCCGGATTTGCACAACGGGGATGGATCGGATTTAAGGACCCGAACCCGATAATTGAAGGCCATATTTCGTGAACGAGCTCGCCAAAACTGCATTCAACCGCCGCCCCGACCTGCACGTCGAAACCGAGGGCGAATTCGCCGGCTGGCGAACCTGGACCCGGGACAATTTCGAGACCCATACCGGCCCGTTTTACCACCGTATGGACGAGAACGGCCGCATCACCTGCGCGTTCCGGGTCGGCAAGAAGCACCTCAACGGCTCCGGCAACGTCCATGGCGGCTGCTTCATGACCTTCGCCGATTACTGCCTGTTCGCGCTCGCCGGCTCGGTGCTGCAGGGCCCCGGCGTTACGGTCTCGTTCGCCTCGGAATTCCTCGACGCCGCCCGCGAGGGCGATCTGATCGAGTGCACCGGCGAGGTCACCCGCGCCGGCATGTCGCTGATCTTCGTGCGGGGCATGCTGACATCGGCGGAGCGGCCGCTGTTCACCTTCTCCGGCACCATCAAGCGGGTGAAGCGCAGGGCGCCGGCGGAGGCAACGGCGTAAAGTTCGTGGCGGCTGTGGACACACGCCGTCACCCAGCCGTTACATCGGCACGAATTTGAATCGAAAGCGCAGCCCTAGCGCGTTGTGTTCACGCGCGTTCTTCGCGTGAGGCAATACGAACTGCGGTTGTGACGCATCGACGCACTGTCGTTGCGTCGTCGCGCGCGCGTCACATGCGCGTCAGGCAAGCCCTCGAAGATTGCTGAACGGTTTCCGTTTGTGCGTTCGCGCAGCGATGTTGGGGCATTCTCATGAAATTGAAGACTTTCGTTTCCGTTACGACGGCGATGTCGCTTGTCGCGTCGCTGGCGTGGACTGCAACTCCGGCGCGCGCCGGTCAGGACGGCGACAATGGTGATCGCGGCGTTGGCGATGCTCGCGGTCACGATCAGGATCAAGACCAGGATCATGACGGCGGTCATCACGGCCGCAAGCCGCGCGTGGTGATGATCTCGCTCGACGGTGCCAAGCCCGATTTCATCCAGAAGTTCATCGAGGAAGGCGTGCTGCCGCGCGACGGCGGCCTCGCCCGGCTCAGCCGGCGCGGCGCAGTGGCGTTGCAGAACGTGACGGCGTCACCGTCGCTCACCGCGGTGTCGCATATCGCGATCGCGACCGGTTCGACGGCGGTCCACAACGACATCCCCTCGAACACGTTCGAGCCGATCGTCGGGCCGATCTCCGGCAGCATCAGCGGCTTTGCGGCGCCGATCGGCGGCTACAGCGATAGCCCGCTCGGGCCATCGCCGCACCCGACCGCGGTGCCGTTGTGGGTGCAGCTGCGCCAGCAGGGCAAGAAGGTCGTCACGGCGACCTGGCCTGGCGGCGACGGCGCCGACATCTCCATCAACAAGACCGTGGTGCAGCCGGCCCAGCCGACCCGCATCACCGACTTCACGGTCCCGTTCGGGGCGTTCGGCGGCATCGGGGCCCAGGGCTTTTCGCTGTCGCGGGGCGACTTCACGGCCGCCCCGAGCATCGTGGCGGCGCTGCAGGCTGCCGGCCATTTCTCGTTCAGCCCGGTGCTGGTGACCTCGGCACCGATCGAGACGTTCTCCTGCTCCGCCGCGGCAACCGCGACCTGCACCAACGCCTCGACGCTCGACGTGAAATATTCGATCCGTGTCGCCGCAATCGACACCACCAACGATCGCAAGGTGAACTACGACACGCTGGTGTTCTTCGATGCCAACCGCGGCATCACCGCAGGCCCGTTCCACGCGCCGTCGACCGGACCGGCCTATGTCAGGTTCGGCGGCGAGAACGCACCGTTCTTCTTTGAAGGCAGCGGGGCGAAGGTTGGTGCCGCGTACTTCGTCTCTGCGCTGTCTCCCGATCTCTCCGTGGTGCGCTTCGCCCGCTACGGCGCCAACTACATCCCGCGCAACACGCCTGTTCTCGCCGACGTCGACGACATCAACAACAACATCGGGTTCTGGCGTCCGCAGGCCGACTTCCGCATTCCGGAGCGGCTGAGCCCGGGCTTCACCAATTTCCCCGACGTCGAGATCGAGACGATGTTCGAGGACATGGTGAAGACCTTCGTGCGCTACCAGGCCAGTATCGGCGAGCGCGCGATCAAGACCCATCCGGACGCCGACCTCGTCATGGTCTATATCGAGCAGCCCGACGGCTCCGAACACCAGTTCCTGCTGATCGATCCCCGCCAGGGCACCGACCCGACCGACCCGAATTCGATCGGCGCCAACCAGGATGCCGCCAAGGTCAAGCGATACGCGTCCTACATCCGTTTCGCCTACCAGACGGCCGACAGAGCGGTGAAGCAGATCGCCGACGCGGCGGGCCGCGACAGCAACGTGATCGTGGTGTCGGACCACGGCTTCGCGCCGTTCCACACCTCGGTCAATCTCACCAACATCCTGCGCAACGCCGGTATCGACACCAGCAAGGTCGGGATCCGCACGTCCGGCCCCGCCGCCGACATCTACATCAACTTGCAGAACCGCGAGCTCGGCGGCACCGTCGATCTGGCGACCTACCGCACACTGGTGGCGCAGATCACCGACGCGGTGAAGAACGCGGTCGACCCCAATGCCCGCTTCAACTACTCGCTCAAGGACCAGCGCATCTTCACCGTCGTCGAGACCCGGCCGCTGCAATGCGACGCCGGAACCGGACAATGCATCAGCAAGACCATCGGCCAAGACTATGGCGACGTGTTCGCGCTGATGGCGCCCGGTTATAATTTCGACGGCGTCCAGAACCCCGGCGTCGCGCGCCAGGGCGACGCGCCGTTCAACGCGGCAACCACCATGCTGTCGATGCCGAATTTCTATGGCGCCCACGGTCACGACCCCGAGCTTTCGGTGATGAGCGCGACGTTCATCGCCGCGGGGCCGCAGATCCGCAAGGACACCGTGGTGCGGCACATGCGCAATATCGACGTGGCGCCGACCATCATGCGGATCCTCGGCTCGGCACCGCAGCAGGTCGACGGCGAGGTGCTGGGCCAGGTCCTGCGCTAGCGCATGGGCCGGCATTTCAGGCAAAGCTCACGCGATGGACGCCGGAGCGGCGTCCATCGTTCTGCGATCAACAGATGCGGCGTCAGCGCTTTCCGGACGCCGCTGCCGACGCCGTGAGCGCCTCGAAATTGTGCTGCCAATATTGCTCGATCTGCTCGACCAGGGTTGCTGGCAAAGGAACGTAGTTGAGCAATTGAGCCTGCGGCTTGCCGCTCTGCAATGACCAGCGCAGGAAGTCGATCGCGGTTGCCGACCCGTCGGGCGATTTCGGCTGCTTGTGCATCAGGACGAAGGTCGTGGCCGTGATCGGGTATGCGTCCTCGCCGGGAGCGTTGGTGAGGACCAGGTTGAAATCCTGGGTCGCCATCCAGTCCGCGCTCGAGGCCGCAGCCTGGAACGATGCGGCGTCGGGGGTGACGAAATTGCCGGCACTGTTTTGCACCAGGCCGAAGGAAATCCGGTCGAGCCGTTGCAGCGCGTAGGCGTATTCGAGATAGCCGATCGACCCGGGAATCAGGCCGACGAGCGAGGCGACGCCATCGTTTCCCTTGCCGCCGAGCCCGACCGGCCACTCGACCGACGTGCCCTCTCCGACGCTTGCCTTCCACTGCGGGCTGACCTTCGCAAGATAGTTCGACCAATTGAACGTCGTCCCCGACCCATCGAGGCGATGCACGACAGTGATCGCCGTGCGCGGCAGCTTCAGATCGGGATTGACCGCCTGGATGGCCGGATCGCTCCACGATCTGACCTTGCCGAGATAGATGTCGGCGAGCAGTTGTCCGGTGAACTGGATCTGGCCGGGCTTGACGCCCGCGATGTTGACCACCGGCACGACGCCTCCGATCACGATCGGGAATTGCACCATGCCGAGCCTGTCCAGCTCTTTCGGATCGAGCGGCATATCGCTCGTCCCGAAATCGACGGCGGCCTTCTTGATCAGACCGACGCCGATGCTCGAGCCGACCGATTGATAGCTGACGGTGTTGCCGGTTTTTGCCTTGTAGGCATCGATCCATTTCGCCATCACCGGCGAAACGAAGGTTGAGCCGGCGCCCCTGGTGTCCGCAGCGAAACATTGCGTTGCGACGACGAGGTGAAAATGATCGGTAATCTGAAATGCTTCGTCATGGTGCTGAGCCTAGCAGGACGAGCCAGACGCCCGTGTGGGCCAAGTCACAAAACGGTAACATGCGCCGGAGGCGCTGGATTGGCACCCGGACGACGCCAGCCTCAGTCCCGCAGACGCAGCCGGCCAATTCCTCCAAACGGGATATCGGCGTAAATTCAATACCCTAGCCTTGCACCGCACCGCCACGCTAGATTGCTGCTTCGCGCGCCAATGCGCGAAGGGAGCCAAATCAAGGTGCCGAAGAGCACAGCGAAAACGGGCGGCGTGACGGCTCCCGCGATTACACCCACCCCGTCCACGTCAACGCCGGGCGCGCGCGGCTGGCGCGACTATGCGCTGCTGCTGGCGCTGGCCTGCTGCTGGAGCTCGACCTACCCGCTGACCAAGATCGGGCTCGGCTCGATCCCGCCGGTCACCTTCATTTCCGCGCGCTCGCTGGTGGCCGCCGCCTTCCTGCTCATCGTGCTGCGCGTTCGCGGCATCCGAATCCCGACCGACATCAAGGCCTGGAAACTGTTCGCCTTCCAGCAGACCATCAATTCCACGATCCCTTTTTTGGTGATCACCTGGGCGCAGCTTTACGTGCCGGCATCCAACACCGTGGTGCTGGCCTCGACGACGCCGATCTTCGCCTTCCTCATCACCTGGGCGATCACGCGGCACGAGCCGGCCTCGCTGCTCAAGCTGGTCGGCGCGATCCTCGGCCTCGCCGGCACGGTCGCGATCATCGGCCTCGACGCGCTCTCAGGCTTCGGCAAGGAGATCTTCGCCGAGATCGCGATCCTGCTCGCCACCGTCTCGTTCGCCTGCGCCACGATCTTCGGGCTGCGGCTGTCGGACTATGATCCGATGGTCGTGGCGGCCGGCTCGCTGTTGTTCGGCGGCACCGTGCTGCTGCCGGTCGCCCTGATCGTCGACCATCCCTGGACCCTGCACCCGACGCCGCAAGCGCTGGTCGCCACCGTCGTGATGGGCATCTTCTCCAGCGCGTTCGGCCTGATGCTGTTCTACATGTGCCTGACCCGGCTCGGCACGCTCACGACCAATGCGCAGGGCTATTTGCGCATTCCGATCGGCGTTGCGCTGTCGGTGATCCTGCTCGGGGAATCCGTGCCGTCGAATCTCGCGCTCGGCCTGTTGCTCGTCATGGCCGGCGTCGCCGCGATGACTGTGCCCGCCGAAGCCATCAAGCGCTGGTTGCGACGGCTGTAGAGCGTTCGAGCGAAGTGGACAGCGGTTCGCGGAAAGAAAACGCGTCAAAACAACAAGTCACTATTCAGGCCGACAGCTGCTTCTCGGCGATCGAGAGCCACTCGGCCTGCGCATCGCGCAGATATTTCGGCGCGCGCCGCATCTGGATCAACAGCTCGTTGAACACCATGCGTGCCTCGGCGGTGCGGCCGACCAGTTGCAGCAACAGGCCATAGCGGACCCGCGCCTCGGCGCCGGGAAAATATTGCGAGACCGCTTGATACTCTTCGAGCGCCTCGTCGAGCCGGCCGATCTCGGCAAGCGAACGGGCATAGAGCAGATGCCCCTCGGCGGACTCGAAATCCGGCCAGCGCTCGCGCAAGGCATCGAGCGTCGCAAGCGCCTCGGCCGGTTGCTTGCGGGCGAATTGGACCTGCGCCTTGGCCAGCGCGTAGGCAGGATCGTCACCCTGCGGCAACCGTAGCACGTGGTCGTAGTGGCTCTCCGCTTCCTCGAAGCGCCCGATGCTCTGGCACTCCGCGGCCAGCGCCGCGCGGTTTGCGATCGTGTCCGAGGTTGCGAGCCGGTCGGACAGTTCACGATACCGCTTCTCCGGATCGAGCCGGTTGGCAACGCGCTTGCGCGCCTGCGCGGCACCCGGCCCGCCCCACCATTCCGGGATCAGCTCGACGACGATGTAGGCGAGCGCGCCGATCAGCGGCACCATCAGAATGATGAAGGCCCAGGGCTGCAGGCGTCCGGTGCGCGCGGCGTGGTAGATCAGCGTGATGTCGAGCAGCAATACGACCAATGCTACAGGCATTAGAGATCCCAGCGAGCCGGACAGATCATCCACATCGCCGCCGTCATAACGTGCCCGGCACGCCGCGACAATCCCCGGTTGCCATGCCGGCCGCACTAGCGTGAAGAGATTGTGAAACGGAAGCGACTATCCCAGCATTGGTCTCGGGCGGAGCGGATCAGGTTCATGCTCCGCGCGTCCGGCGGCGCCGCGAAGCCGCTACTTCTTGTCGTCCGCCAGCAGGGCGCGGTATTTCGCGACGTCGCGCGTCACCAGCTGCTGCAGCACCTCGGGCGCGAGCTCATTGGCGTCGGGGGCGACGGTCGACAGGTCGGCGAAGCGCTTCTTCACCGCCTCGCTCGCGACTGCGGCGCGCGCCGCGGCATTCAGCTTGGCGATGATCTCGGGCGAAGTGCCCTTGGGGGCGAACAGGCCGTTCCAGCCTTGCGCCTCGAACTCGGGCAGTCCGGCCTCGGCCGAGGTCGGCAGTTCGGGCAGCGACGCAAGCCGTACCGTCGAGCCGACCACGACCGCTTTCACCAATCTGTCGTCGATCGCCTGCGACGCCGAGGCCGCGGCATCGCAGACCCCGTCGATCTGGCTGCCGATCGCATCCGTCAGCGCGAGCGCCGCGCCGCGATAGCCGACCAGCTGCACGTCGATGCCGGCGGCATGCACGAAGCTCTTGCAGATCAGGTAATTCGAGGAGCCGACGCCGGCATGGCCGAGATTGACCTTGCCCGGATTCTTCCTGGCGTAGTCGATGAATTCCTTGAGGTCCTTGGCCGGAAAATCCTTGCGCAGCGCGACGATGCCGAAGGTCTTCGCGACCATGGCGATCGGCGCGAAGGAGTCAGCCGTGAACGGCAGCTTCGGATAGATCGTGTAGGTCGCGGCGTTGGTGCCGGCATTGCCGATCGCGATCGTGTAGCCGTCCGGCTCGGCGCGCGCAGCGCGGGCGAGCGCGGTCGAGCCGCCGGCGCCGCCGACATTCTCGATGATGATGCTCTGGCCGAGCGCAGCGCTCATCTGGTCGGCGACCGCGCGGGCGATGACGTCGGAGGTGCCGCCGGCCGTGAACGGCACGATCATCGTGATCGGACGCTTCGGGAAGTCCTGGGCGTAGGCCGACGTCGCAAGCACAAGCGCCGCAGCCGCGGCAACGCACCACCGCCGCAGCATGATCGTTACGCCGCCTTTTCGGACTGCTGGACCAGCCCTGCGAAGAGGCCGCGGCCATCGGTGCAGCCCATGATCTCTTCGACGTGGTTTTCCGGATGCGGCATCATGCCGAGCACGTTGCCGCGCTCATTGACGATGCCCGCGATCGAATGCGCGGCGCCGTTCAGATTGGAGGCCTCGTCGACCACGCCCTCCGGCGAGCAGTAGCGGTACAGCACCCGCCCGTCGCCTTCGAGCTGCTTCAGCGTCTCTTCGTCCGCCTCGTAATTGCCTTCGCCGTGCGCTACCGGCACGCGGATCACCTGGCCGGCATTGTAGCCGCGGGTGAACGGGGTGTCGGAGCGTTCGACGCGCATATGCACGTCGCGGCAGATGAACTTCAGGCCGGCATTGCGCATCAGCACGCCCGGCAACAGCCCGGACTCGCAGAGGATCTGGAAACCGTTGCAGACGCCGAGCACGAGCCCGCCCTTGGCGGCGAAGTCGCGCACCGCGTCCATCACGGGCGCGCGCGCCGCGATCGCGCCGCAGCGCAGATAATCGCCATAGGAGAAGCCGCCCGGCACGACCACGAGGTCGGTGCCCTTGGGCAGCGCGGTCTCGGCGTGCCAGACCATCGCGGTCTCATTGCCGGATGCGAGCTTGAGCGCGCGCGCCATGTCGCGCTCGCGGTTGATGCCGGGGAAGACGAGGACGGCTGATTTCATGTGCGATGCGGCCTAGAGCAGTTCGACCCGATAGTTCTCGATCACGGTATTCGCCAAGAGCTTGTCGGCGGCGGCCTTCAGCGCCGCCTCCGCCTTGGCCTTGTCGGTCGCGGCGAGCTCGATGTCGAACACCTTGCCCTGGCGAACACTGGCAACGCCATCCACACCGAGCGATTTCAGCGCGCCCTCGATCGCCTTGCCCTGCGGATCGAGGATGCCCGACTTCAACGTCACAGTCACACGTGCCTTCACGGTCGCCCCTTCAGCTTAGCTCTTCACCAGCACCGGGCCGCTGCCGGCCGGCCGCTCGTTTTCAATCAGGATGCCGAGCCGCTTGGCGACCTCGGTATAGGCCTCGAGCAGGCCGCCGAGATCCCGGCGGAAACGGTCCTTGTCGAGCTTCTCGTTCGACTTGATGTCCCACAGCCGGCAGGAGTCCGGCGAGATCTCGTCGGCGACGATGATCCGCATCATCTCGTTCTCGAACAGCCGCCCGCACTCCATCTTGAAGTCGACGAGGCGGATGCCGATGCCGAGGAAGAGGCCGGTCAGGAAGTCGTTGACGCGGATGGCCAGCGCCATGATGTCGTCGATCTCCTGGGGCGTCGCCCAGCCGAAGGCGGTGATGTGCTCTTCCGACACCATCGGGTCGTTGAGCTGGTCATTCTTGTAATAGAACTCGATGATCGAGCGCGGCAGCTGGGTGCCCTCCTCGATCCCGAGCCGCTGCGACAGCGAGCCGGCGGCGACGTTCCGCACCACCACCTCGAGCGGCACGATCTCGACCTCGCGAATCAACTGCTCGCGCATGTTGAGGCGGCGGATGAAGTGGGTCGGCACCCCGATGTCGTTGAGGTGCTGAAACAGGTACTCCGAAATCCGGTTGTTGAGGACGCCCTTGCCCTCGATCACCTGGTGTTTCTTGGCGTTGAACGCGGTCGCGTCGTCCTTGAAGTGCTGGATCAGGGTTCCCGGCTCGGGGCCTTCGTAAAGCACCTTGGCCTTGCCTTCATAAATACGGCGTCGACGGCTCATTGGGATGTACCGTGTTTTGTTGAAATCCATGGATTTGGGTGCTCCGGATGACTTGGGGTTACGACCCACGACGGAGCTGCCGCGGAGGCCTGGAACCTGGGTAATCCAACTGGAAACAGAACAAGAACCATGCCTGTTGGCAACCTATCCGATCGGCCCATCCAGCACAATCGATAGTGCCCCCTTGAGGGCACTTATACCGCCCTATCATAAAGGGCCGATTCCACCAGTTTCGCCTGCGGCTTAACGGCTCGTTGTCTTGCCGATTCCTCCCACTTATCTAGGCAGGCATCGGGGCTGCCGCAACGCGCGGCGGCCCTCATTCAGCAAGGGAATTGGAACTTCAGCCATGAGCGAATTCAACAAGCGCGAGGAAGGTTTCGAGAAGAAGTTCGCCCTCGACGAGGAGCAGAAGTTCAAGGCTGAAGCCCGCCGGAACAAGCTGCTCGGCCTGTGGGCCGCCGAGAAGCTCGGCATCACGGGCGATGCCGCCAGCGCCTATGCCACGGAAGTGGTCGCCGCCGACTTCGAGGAAGCCGGCGATAACGACGTGCTGCACAAGGTTCTGAAGGACCTCACCGCCAAGGGCCATGCCGTCACCGAGCGCGATATCCGCGCCAAGATGGACGAGCTGCTGGCGGTGGCCGCGGCGCAGGTCAAGGCGGGAAGCTGAGCTCCCGGGACACTGGCCAACGCGACTTTTACGCGCGCCGGACACCGTTCCGGCGCGACGTGTTTGTGCCCCTCGTCTTGGTGAAATCGGCACGGAGGATGTCGAGCAGACGGCGTGAGGCGGCGCTGAGGAAGCCGCCGTGCCGCGTTACGGCGACGACCTCGTGACTTGCGGCGAGATCGCCGACGCGGATCGTCGCGATCCTGGAGCTCCCCAATTCCTCTGCCGCATTGCTTTGTGACAGCAGCGCGATCCCGAGCCCGGCCGGCCTCGACCAGGCGCTTCTGCGCCGTGAGGCTGTCGACCGGCGTCCAGGCGACCTCGCCGAGCCCGTGCGTCAGGAACAGGGCGAAGACGTGCGAGGCGGTGATTTCGCGGCGTCCCGGCACTTCCGGGAAGGCGATCCACCGCTCATCCCTGAGATCGGCAAGCTTGCCGACCCGGCGTCCCGCCAGCGGATGGTCCGGCGCGCAGACCACCCAGAGCGGCTCGGCAAACAGCACCTCGCAATCGAGGTCACGCGAGCGGTCGCGGTCGTAACGCAACCCGATCGTCGCCTCGCCGCGCCGGATCAGGTCGCTGACCTCGGCGCTGGTCGCGGTGCGCAGCGTCAGCGCAACGTCCGGATGCCGGCGGGCAAAGCGCTTCAACACGTTCGAGAGCCGCTCGCCGGCGAGCGTGCCGGTCACCGCCAGCGCCACCGGGCCGGAATTGTCGCGCAGCAGCGCGCGCACGGCGTTCTCCGCATCCTGCGCCGCCGCCACCGCCCGTTCGGCATAGGGCACCATCACCCGCCCGGCATCGCTCAGCCGCGTCTTGCCCGCGATCCGCTCGAACAGGGGCACGCCGAGCTCCTGCTCGAGCAGCGCAATGCGCCGCGAAATCGCCGGCTGCGAGCGATGCAGCGCCTTGGCGGCATGCGAGATCCCGCCGCGCCGATGCACCACCAGGAACGTGTTGAGCGCGTCGCTGTCCATGCCGAACCTCATGCAAAAAACTGATGATATTGAGAGAAATAACAAATTTGTCTGATGGACGAAACCGCCCTATCGCTGCTGCCAGTCGCTTTTGACAACAGCAGGAGTTCACATGCGCACCCAGGCGGACAAGGCAGCACGGTTTCGCGAGCTGCATCAGCGGCCCGGCGCCTTCATCATTCCAAATCCGTGGGACGCCGGGACGGCGAAGCTGCTCGCATCCATGGGTTTCGAGGCGCTCGCGACCACCAGCCTCGGGCTCGCCAACACGCTTGGCCGTTCGACCGTCAGCCTCGACGAGATCATCGAGAATTGCCGGGTGATCGCCGAGGCCACCGACCTGCCCGTCAACGCCGATCTGGAGAATTGCGGCGCCGACATGCCGAAGCTTGCGGCCGAGGCGATCCGGTTCGCCGCCGAAGCCGGCGCGGTGGGCGGCTCGATCGAGGATTCGACCGGCGACCCGCAGCGCCCGATCTACGATTTCACGCTCGCCGTCGAGCGAGTGCAGGCCGCGGTCGAGGTCGCGCGGGCGCTGCCCTTCCCGTTCACGCTGACGGCGCGGGCGGAGAACTTCCTGCACGGCCGCAAGGATCTCGACGACACCATCAAGCGGCTGCAGGCGTTCGAGGCCGCCGGCGCCGACGTGCTGTATTCGCCGGGCCTCTACGATCTCGCCACCATCAAGGCCGTGGTGTCGTCGGTCAAGAAGCCGTTCAACCTCGTGATGGGCTATGCCGATCCGACCTTGACGGTCGAGCAGCTGTCGGCCGCCGGCGTCAAGCGCATCAGCGTCGGCGGCGCGATGCAGCGCCACGCGCTGGCTGCGTTCCTGCGCTGTGCCCGCGAGATGAAGGACAACGGCGCGTTCAGCTTCGTCCGCGACATGGCGCCGATGAAGGATGTCCGCGCGGCATTCAACTGATCGCCCCCTCATCGCGAGGTGCGCCGCCGGCCAGCGCGGCGCATGCCAGCGCCGCACCGGATTGCCCGAGGCGGCGCCTTCCAGAATCTGGTATGCTGGCGCCGGCACCGCAAGCCCGGCCGAGGCGTTACCAGACCTGACGATTCATCGCAGGTCGCGGCTTGCAGCCAGCCTCAGGCAATGCCAAGAGAGCGGGATGTCCCAAGATCACATTTCCAACGTCCTCGCCGAACGTTACGCCTCGCCCGCCATGCGCGCCATCTGGAGTGGCGAAGGCAAGGTCCGCCTCGAACGCGACTACTGGATCGCCGTGCTGAAGGCCCAGCGCGATCTCGGCATCGCGGTGCCGGATGGCGTGATCGAGAGCTACGAACGCGTCAAGGACCAGATCAACCTGGCCTCCATCATGAGGCGGGAGCGCGTCACCCGCCACGACGTCAAGGCGCGGATCGAGGAGTTCTGCGAGCTTGCCGGTCACGAGCACCTGCACAAGGGCATGACCAGCCGCGACCTCACCGAGAACGTCGAGCAATTGCAGGTCTACCGCGCGCTGCAGCTCATCGAAACCAAGAGCATCGCCGCGCTCATCCGCTTTGCCACGCGCGCGAAGCAATTGCGCGACATCCCGTTCACCGCGCGCACCCACAACGTCGCCGCGCAGGTGACGACACTCGGCAAGCGCATCGCGATGTCCGGCGAGGAGATGCTGCTGGCGCATCAGAGCCTGGTCAACGTGCTGCAAACCTATCCCGCCCGCGGCCTGAAGGGCGCGGTGGGCACCCGTCTCGACCAGATCACCCTGTTCAACGGCGAT
Source organism: Bradyrhizobium sp. Pha-3 (assembly GCF_042258325.1). Lineage (NCBI taxonomy): Bacteria > Pseudomonadati > Pseudomonadota > Alphaproteobacteria > Hyphomicrobiales > Nitrobacteraceae > Bradyrhizobium > Bradyrhizobium sp. Pha-3. The sequence continues at coordinate 5,881,448 of NZ_CP170151.1, forward strand.
GCCGGCAAGGCGCGCGCGCTCGAGCAGCGCGTCCTCGTTCACCTCGGCCTGCCGAAGGCCCTCGATGCCGTCGGCCAGGTCTATCCGCGCAGCCTCGACTTCCGTGCGGTCAGCGTGCTCACCGAGCTCGCCAGCGGGCCCGGCAATTTCGCCAAGACCATCCGCCTGATGGCGGGCCACGAACTCGCCAGCGAAGGTTTTGCCAAGGGTCAGGTCGGCTCCTCGGCGATGCCGCACAAGATGAACAGCCGTTCCTGCGAGCGCATCAACGGCCTGCATGTGATCCTGAAGGGCTATCTCGCAATGGCCGCAGGGCTTGCCGGCGATCAGTGGAACGAAGGCGACGTCTCCTGCTCGGTCGTCCGCCGCGTCATGCTGCCCGACGCCTTCCTCGCCATGGATGGCCTGCTCGAAACCCTGCTCACGGTGCTTGACCAGATGGAGGTGTTCGAAGCCGTCGTCGAGACCGAGCTCAACCGCTATCTGCCCTTCCTGCTGACCACCACGGTGATGATGGAAGCGGTCAAGAAGGGCGCGGGCCGTGAAGGCGCCCACGAGGCGATCAAGGAGCATGCCGTCGCGGCCATCGGCGACCTGCGCACCGGCAAGATCATGCAGAACGATCTGCTGCAGCGTCTCGCCGCCGACAAGCGTCTTGGCTTGAGCGCAGCCGAGTTGCAGCTTGTGCTCGACCAGGGCCGCGCCAACTCCGGTGACGCCGGCGCCCAGGTCGATTTCTTCGCCGAGCAAGTCGAGGCCCTGGCCAAGGCCAAGCCTGAGGCGGCGCGCTACACGCCGGGAACGATCCTGTGATGTTTTTCGCGATCGGGTGAGTAGCGATTCCATTCGCTACTCGCCATTCGCCCCCTCGCCTCACTCCTCCTTGAAGCCGTATTCCGGCACGTTGCCGCTGGCGCCGTAATATTTGTACGGCAGGAACTTGCCGCTCATGGTGATCTTGACGCGGTCGCCCTTCGGATTGGCGACCCGCTCAATCGCCATGTCGAAGTCGATCGCCGACATGATGCCGTCGCCGAATTCCTCCTCGATCAGCGCTTTCCACGCCGGGCCGTTGACCATCACCATCTCGTAGAAGCGGTAGATCAAGGGATCGGTCGGCGGCATCGGCGTGCCGGTGCCGCGCATCGGCACCTCGTTGAGCATCGCGATCTCGGCCTTCGACAGCCCGAACAATTCGCCGGCATTGGCGGCCTGCGGTTTCGTCAATTTCATCTGGCCGAGGATCGCGCCCGTGATCAGCACGTCGGAATAGCCGCCGATCTTCTCGCAGATGTATTTCCAGCTCCAGCCCTTCTCGCGCTTGATGTCGAGCAGCTTCTCGGTGAGGTCTTCGCGTTTCATCAGGTTTCCTCCTCAGGCTTCAGCGCGCAGCGCTCTGCGCGGGATTGGGTTCGACGACGCGTGGCGGCGAGACGATCACGGGCTCGCCGACGCCGGGCCGCACCGTCGGCACGCGGCGCGGATCGTGACCGGTCACCTCGGCGGCAAAGCTCTTGCTGCGGCTGACCAGGAAATCGACGATATGGTTGCGCAGCGCATAGTAATAGGGATGGCGGTGAAGGTCGATGCGGCCGCGCTCCTTCGGCAGCGGGTTCTCGACGATTTCGGCCAGCACAGCGCCGGGACCGTTGGTCATCAGGAAGATCTTGTCGGCGAGAAAGATCGCCTCATCGACGTCATGGGTGATCATGAAGGTGGTCTGCCCGGTCTCCAGGCAGATCCGCCGCACCTCGTCCTGCAGCGTGCCGCGGGTCAGCGCGTCCAGCGCCGAGAACGGCTCGTCCATCAGCATGATCTTCGGGGTGATCGACAGCGCCCGCGCGATGCCGACGCGCTGTTTCATGCCGCCGGAGAGCTCGGACGGATGCTTGTGCTCGGAGCCGGTGAGCCCGACGAGATCGATGAACTTCTGCGCCTGCACCTTCACCCGCGCACGGTCCCATTTGCGCCATTTCGAGCTGACGGCATAGGCGACGTTGCCGAGCACCGTGCGCCACGGCAGCAGCGCATGGCTTTGGAAGATCACGGCGCGGTCGAGGCTGGTGCCCTCGATCCCCTGCCCGTCGACGATGACAGTCCCTTCGCTCGGCTCGTCGAGCCCGGCGAGGATATTCAGCACCGTGGTCTTGCCGCAGCCGGAATGGCCGATCACGCAGCTGAACTCGCCGCGCGCCATCGACAGCCAGAAATTCTCGAACACCGCGGTGGTGCCGCCGCCGGCGCCGGGATAGCGCCGCGCGATGCCCTCAATCGAGATGAACTTGTCGGTCATCGCTACTCCGGAAACGTCACCATGCGCGTGAACCGCGCCAGCACCTGGTCGAGCAGCATGCCGACGAGGCCGATCAGGAGGATCGCGATGATCACATTGGTGATCGACAGGTTATTCCACTCATTCCAGACGAAGTAGCCGATGCCGGTGCCGCCGACGAGCATCTCGGCGGCGACGATCACGAGCCAGGCGATCCCGATCGATATCCGCATGCCGGTCAGGATCGTCGGCGCCGCCGCCGGCAGGATCACGGTGAAGGCGCGTCTGATCGTGCCGACCTCGAGCGTCCGCGCGACGTTGATCCACTCCTTGCGCACGCCGGCGACGCCGAACGCGGTGTTGAGCAGCATCGGCCACACCGAGCAGATGAAAATGACGAAGATCGCGGAGATCGAGGAATCCTTGATCGTGTAAAGCGCGAGCGGCATCCAGGCTAGCGGCGAGATCGGCTTCAGCACCTGGATGAAGGGATCGAGCGCCCTGCTGATCAGGGGCGACATGCCGATCATGAAGCCAAGCGGAATCGCGACGACGACCGCGATCAGATAGCCGAGCCCGACGCGCCCGATCGAATAGGCGAGCTGGATGCCGAGCCCCTTGTCGTTCGGGCCATTGTCGTAGAACGGCCGCTTCAGATGCTCCCACAGCTTGGCGCCGACATCGAGCGGCCCGGGCATCGCCGACTTGCCCTGCGTCGCGGTCAGCCCCATCAGCCTGGCGTATTCGGGGCTCATCGCCGCCGTCGTGCCGCTGCTGCGGGTGGCGAGGTGCCAGGCGCCAAGGAAAGCGGCAAGCAGCGCGATCGAGACGATGGCGGCGCGGAGACGGAGGGAGAAGGTCACGCGCACTCCCTCCCCGCGTCGTCCCTGCGAAAGCAGGGACCCATAACCACCGGCCCCAGCTGTTGCGCTGAGTGTCTCCCCGCGCGCCTAACCGAGAGAGCACGGCGTATGGGTCCCTGCTTTCGCAGGGACGACGGCGGGGTTAGAATTTTTCGCCTCACGACGATTTCCTGATCTTGAAGCTCGCCAGATAATCGTCGGGTTTGGCCGGATCGAAGCTCTTGCCCATCACCGAGAACGACTTGTACGAGGTAGCGGGTGGCGCGAGCCCCATCTCGGCCATCACCTTCTTGGTATCGGTGGCGAGATAGACCTGCTCAGCGACCGCCTTGTAGTCGACGTCGCCCTTGATCTGGCCCCAGCGCTTCATCTGCGTCAGCATCCACACCGCAAAGGACTGCCAGGGGAACGGATCGAAATCGACGCGCTTCGGATCGGTCTTCACGCTACCGAGCCCGTCGGCATAGGTGCCGGTCAGCACCTGCTCCAGCACCGTCACCGGCGCGTTGATGTAGTTGGCCGGCGCAATCGCTTCCGCGATCTGCTTGCGGTTCTCGGCCTTCGCCGCGTAGCCGGTGGCATCCACGATCGCGCGGGTCAGCGCCGCGAAGGAATTCGGCGCCGTCGTGATGAACTCGCGGCTGGCGGCAAAGCTGCAACAGGGATGGCCGTCCCAGATCTCCTTGGAGAGGATGTGCAGGAAGCCGACCCCGTCATAGATCGCGCGCTGGCAGATATTGTCGGGCGCGAGGAAGCCGTCGATATTGTCGGCGCGCAGATTGGCGACCATCTCCGGCGGCGGCACCGAGCGGAGCTGCACGTCGGTATCCGGATCGAGCCCGTGCTCGGCGAGGTAATAGCGCAGCAGATAATTGTGCATGGAGTAGTCGAACGGAATGGCGAACTTCATGCCCTTCCAGTCCTTCGGATCGCGCCTGTCCTTGTGCTTCATCGCCAGCGTGATGCCCTGCCCGTTGATGTTCTCGATCGCGGGGACCGTGAACGGTATGGCGTTGGCGCCAAGGCCGAGCGAGATCGCGATCGGCATCGGCGCCAGCATGTGGGCGGCGTCGTATTCCTTGTTGATGGTCTTGTCGCGAATGACCGCCCAGCCGGCGGTCTTCACCACCTCGACGTTGAGGCCCTGCTTGGCATAGAAGCCGAGCGGCGCCGCCATGATGATCGGGGTCGCGCAGGTGATCGGAATGAAGCCGACCTTGAGGTCCTTCTTCTCCGGCGGCCCGGCGTCGGCGAACGCCTCTGTCGCCGTCTTCAGCGGGAAGAACTGTGACAGCGCGGCGAGCGCCGTCGCGGCGCCAACCGATTTCAGGAAAGCGCGGCGCGCGACATCCTGCGGAAACACCGCCCGCATCACCGCCGACGCGACGATGCCTTCGTAACGCTTCTGTTCGCTGAGATCGCCGACCGGCTCGCAGCGCAGCATGCGCGCGGCCTGCTCATGCTCGGCGGCTGAGCGATGCCAGCCGCAGGCGCAACCCGATCGCTCGAGCACGCGGTCGGCGTCGAAGGGATCATCTGACGTAGACATGCTGCGCCCCATTGTCGCACCGAAACGCAGAGAGCTCCGCGATCCGGTTCATTGATCGGCGTCCGGCCGCGTTTTGCGCCGCCGGACACCAACAAACATGCAGGTTCTATGCCGCCTTGCCGGTGACGACGGGCGCGGTCGGCAAGCCCTCATCGATCGGCAGCGACGGGTCGCGCGACCACTCGTTCCAGGAGCCGAAGTACATCCGCACGTCCTTCACGCCGGCGTTCTTCAGCGCCAGGAAGGTGTTCGAGGCGCGCGCACCCTTGAAGCAGTAGAGATAGACCGGCGTGGTCTGCGAGATGCCGACGGTGGCGCACTCCGCCAGGATCTCGTCCTTCGACTTGAAGCGCGGGCCCTCGGCGGTCGGCTTCATCATGCGGTACCATTCCAGCCACACCGCACCGGGGATGCGGCCCTTGCGCGGGCAGAAATCCTTGCCGTAGGGCGAGGAGCTTTCGCCGATCCACTCGTCGACGTCGCGCACGTCGAGGATCGCAACGCCGGGCTTGCCGACCGCCGCCAGCATCGCCTTGGCGTCGATCATGATGTCGCCGGCCTCCGGCACGATCGCAAAGGAGGTCTTCGCCGGCGCCGCAACGTCGGTGGTCACCGGCAGGTCGGCCGCCTTCCAGGCATCGAAGCCGCCATGCAGCACCTTCACCTTGGGATAACCCAGCATCGTCAGAAGATAGTAGCCGCGGCAGGATTGGCCGAAGCCGGAATTCATCGACTGCTCGTAGATCACGGCGGTCTCCTTGCCGGAGAGACCGGCGGCACCGAACGCATCCGCGAACTTGGTCTTCAGCTCGTGGATGCCTTCCGGCGTCGAGGTCGCAAGGAACGTGAAGATGTCATGCACATTGACGGCACCGGGCAAATGGCCGGCCGCATAGGCATCCGGATTCCGCGTGTCGATGATGACACACGGGTCTTTCTTGACGAGCTCGGCAAGTTCGCCGGCGGTGATCAGAACGTCCGTCATGGCAGCCTCTCCTGTCTGTGGTTGCAGTTGTGGTGGTCCCGAACTCGTTTGAGCATGATCTCCGCGCAAACGCGTTCCGCGTTTGTCGCGAGGGAAAACCGGTTTCCACTTTTCCGGATCATGCTTCAGCCGTCCGCCAGCATCTTGCGCAGCTGCTTGGTGGCGGGCGTGACGATGGCGACGAAATAGGCCTCGCGCAGCCTGCGCTGGGCGCGGTGGCTCATCAGATAGCCGCGCGCGCCGCAATGGAGCATCGCGGCATGTGCGAATGCGACGCTGGCATCGCCGATCCGCAGCCGCAGTGCGACGACGCGGCGCCAGTAGCTGTCATCGGCATTGTAGGGATCGCTTGCCAGCGCCATCGCCTCCTTCTCGAACTCGGCATAGAGCTCGCGGAATTGCAGCGGCTGTTGCGGCAGATAGCGGTTGACGTGTCCGAGCGGCGCATGGACCTCGTCCATGATGTTGATGCAATCCTTCATCAGCCCAAGACCCATGCCGGCCTGCAACAGGATGAAGCCGGCGCGGATTTTCTTGACGAACGGCGCAGCCGGCTCGGCCAGGATCAGTTCGTCCGGCACGAACACGTCGCGAAACTGGACGCCATAGGTACCGGTGCCGTCCATCGCCAGGAACGGCTTGCAGGGCGTCAGCGTGATCGCGGGATCGGAGCAGTCGGCGAGGAACATCACGGTGCTGCCCGGCTCGCCGCCTGCGATGCCGCCCGGCTCGCCGCTGGCGATGCCGCCCGCCTCGCCCTTGGTGCCCTCGTCCTCGCGCTCGAAGATCGTGCCGAAGTAATGGCCGGGCCCGAGGTTCGACACCCAGGGCAGCGCACCGCGGACGATGTAGCCGCCCTCGACCTTGCGGCCCTTCAGCTTCAGCCGCTCGATACCGAAGAAACTCTTCATCGGGTTGGAGAGCCCGGTGCCGCCGAGCACGCGCCCGCGCGAGAAGCAGTCACCGAAGCGCGCGGCGAGCTTCATGTTGGTGGAGTTGGCGACGTACCAGACCAGCGTGTTCTGGCACCACGCCATGAAGGCGGTGGCGCCGCAGACCTCGCCGAGCGCGGCCATCGACTGGATGGCCCAGCGCAGGTCGGCAGGACCTTCCTGCGGCACATGGCTGCTCCAGGCGCCGACCTTGCCGAGCCGGTGCAAGAATTCGCCGGGATAGACCGAGCCGGCATCGACCGCGGCTGCGATCGGCGCCAGCTCCTGACGGGCAAGGCGGGCAACCTCGTCCGCAATGGTCGGTGCGGGATCTTGAGCTGCGACCCGCGACAAAGCCAGTGAACCCATGGATGATCTCCGCACCTTGAATTGCCGGCTGGGCGTTTACGCGCTGACCTCGAGATTGACGGGACGGGTGAAGGTGTTGGCGACCGGCGACCACTTCTTCACATGCGCCACCAGCGCGTCGATCTCGGCCTGCGAGACCCCCTCGCACTCCATGTCGACCTTGACGCGGACGTCGGTGAAGCCGACCGGCTTCTCGCTGACGTCGCCGGTGCCCCACACCGCGGTGATGTTGAGATCGCCCTCGAGCTCGAGCTCGAGCTTGTTGACGATCCAGCCGCGATGCACGGCGTTGGCGTGCAGGCCGACAGCGAGGCAGGAGCCGAGCGCGGCGAGCGAGGCCTCGGAGGGATTGGGCGCGGTGTCGTCGCCGAGCAGGCCCGGCGGCTCGTCGACGATGTAGGGCGCGAGGTTGCGGATGTAGTTGGCGTGGCGGAACTTGCCCTCGGCCACCGTCTTGCACTTCAAGGTCTTGATCACCTTCGGGTTGGCCTTGCCGTTGGCAATCAGCTGCTCGAGCCCGCCTCTGTCGATCGGCGCGAGGCAGCCGGTCAGTGCGGTTTTCTGGGCGACGGCGGTCATCAGTTTTCTCCCTGGGAGCGATGGAATTGGTCAGGATACCGAACGGTCTGTTTCCTGCACGAAGCGTGCCAGTCCCACCCCAAATCAAAAGGCGAAATCCCGCAGGTGCTTAAGCGGGCCTGCCTGCGGATTGATCAGCGCACCGCTGCTCAAACGCGGTGCATCTGCCGCGCCGCCGCGATTATTTTGAGCGCAGGACGGCGCACATGCCCGCCCCCGTGAAGATGCGGCTTGATGATTTCGGCGCGCTCCGATTTACTGCCGCGCATGGCCAAACCGCTTGCGAAGAAAAAAACTGCCGCGGCGTTCGCCGCCGGCGACGACGAATCGGCGCGCGGGCGCCTGCTGAATGCCGCGACGCATCTGTTCTGCAAGAACGGCATCAACGCCACCGGCATCGATGCGATCATCGACGAGGCCGGAACCGCGAAGACGACGCTCTACAAGCTGTTCGGCTCGAAGACCAACCTCGTGCATGCGGTGCTGGAGAGCGAAGGCCGGCAGTGGCGCGAATGGTTCATCGGCGCGATCGAGGCCGGCGGCGGCGATGCGCAGACCAAGCTGTCGCGGATCTTCCCTGCCCTGAAGAGCTGGTTCGCCGAGGAGCGCTTCTACGGCTGCCCCTTCATCAACGCGGTCGCCGAGCACGACAAGGACGCCAAGCAGTTCCGCAACATCGCGCTGAAGCACAAGAAGGTGGTGCTGGCGCATATCGAGAAGCTCGCCGGCGAAATGGGTGCGGCCGAGCCGGCCGTGCTTGCGCACCAGCTCGCGCTGCTGATCGACGGCGCCATCGTCGCCGCGATGGTGTCGTGCGATCCCACGGTCGCCGACACCGCGGGCCTCGCCGCCAGCAATCTGTTCGCGCCGGCCAAGGCGAAGAAGCCGAAGCGCGCCGCGGCGCAGCTGGTCGCGGTCTGACGATCCGCTATCGCGTAGCCCGGATGAGCGGAGCGACATCCGGGGCGCCTGGTTCCCGCATGTCGCTGCGCTCATGCGGGCTACCGCTGAGACGCCTACAGATCGAAATTCGTCGGCAGCATCACGACGTCGCGGATGGTCATGCCGCGCGGCCGGGTCAGCATGAACATCACGACCTCGGCGACTTCGCTGGCCTCCAGCAGGCTTCCGGCCGCCTTGGCCTCCGCAAGCTTCTCCGCCGGCCAGTCGGCGAGCAGCGCGCTGATCACGGGCCCGGGCGAGATCGAGCCGACACGGATGCCGTGCTTGAACACCTGGCGCCGCACCGTCTGCACGAAGCAGTTGACCGCCCATTTCGACGACGCATAGACCGGCTCCCATGGCGTCGGGAAATGCGCGGCGAGCGAACTCGTCACGATGATGTCGCCGGTGCCGCGCGCGATCATGTGCGGCAGCACGTCGTGCACGTTCTTCATCACGACGTTGACGTTGAGGTTCAGCATCCGGTCGATCGCACTCGTATCCGCATCGACGAGATCGCCGCCGACATAGATCCCCGCATTGGCGTGCAGGATGTCGAGCCAGCCGGTCTTCTCGAGCGCCCGCGGCAGCAGCGTGGCGCAGGCCTTCGGGTCGAGCAGGTCGATGACCAGCGGGATCACGGCATCGCCATGTCTGGCGGCGAGCGCCTCGAGCGCGGCGGCGTCGCGGTCGATCATCACCACGCGCGCGCCGGCCGCCAGCATCGCCTCGCTGCTGGCCAGTCCGATGCCCGACGCCGCTCCGGTCACGGCCGCGACCTTGCCTTCCAATTGCTTCGCCATCGTCTCCACCCTGTCAGGTCCGTGTAGCACCTATCGCAACACATCATGATCGCGATGTCAGCTCATCATGCGATGAGCAACTCCACGTTTGTCTGATCCCATCACATGCGCAGCATCGGCGGCCGCGTGGCGAAACGGCGGCGCAGCCATTTTGCCGCCGGCCCGGCCGGCCGCTGCTTGTGCCAGACCACTTCGAGCGCGACGGGATGTGCGCCCTCGTCGAATTCCAGTTCGGGAATGGCGAGCTCATCGGCAACCTGCGAGCTCGCCATGATGTGCGCCGGAATCAGCGCCCAGCCGACGCCCTGCTTGAGGATCTGCAGGATCACCCAATGGCTCTCGACCCACCACACCTCGGCTGCGACACGCAGCCGGTGCCGCTCGGTGCCTTCGTTGCGCACCGTGACTATGATCTGGCGATGCCGCTTCAGCTCCTCCCAATCCACCCGGCCATGCGCCAGCGGATGGTTCTTGCCGCAAACCAGCTGCAGCGGCACCCAGCCGATGGTCTTGAAGCCAAGCTCTGGCGGCAGGTGCTCCTGCCGCCACATCACGCCGACATCGGCCTTGCCGTCGAGCACGAGACGGCTGACGTCCTCCATGATCGGAAACAGCAGTTCCAGTTCGACATGGGGAAAACGCCCGGCGAATTCCGCGAACAGCTCGCCTACCGCGCTCTCCGGATAGAGCTCGTCGATCGCCACCACCAGGCGCTTCTCGACATGCGCCTCGAAACTGCTGGCGACACCGATCAGGTGCTCGCGGCGATCGAGGACCAGTCTTGCTTCGGGCAACAGCCGCGCCCCCGCTTCGGTCAGCACCGGATTGCGACCGGCCCGGTCGAACAACGCGATGCCGAGATCGGTCTCCAGATTGGCGACGTGGGTGCTGACGGCCGATTGCGCTTTCTTCAGCAGCCGCGCCGCGCCGGAGAACGAGCCCTGCTCGGCCGCCGCCACGAAGGATTCGAGCTGGTCCATGGAAACGAACATCTATCTCTTTTACAGATAGTACCTAACTTGGTTATGGCACAATATCAGATAGAAATCCGGTCGCAACGACGACAGCGTTTTCAAGCGAAGTGGATACCGGTTCGCGTGAAGAAAATGCGTCAAAACAAGAATCTAGAAAGGGTTTCAAAATGTCTATGCGTTCCTTCTCCGACCGGGTCAGGCACGCAGTCCTGTTCGAACCGATCGGTATCGCCATCTTCATGCCGGCGGCCGCCTGGCTGTTCAATCAGCCGGTCGCCCATATGGGCATCATCGGAATCGTCTCGGCGACGGTAGCGACGATCTGGAACTTGCTGTTCAATTTCGGCTTCGACCACGCGCTGGTCCGCGTCACCGGCCGTATCGCCAAGACGATCCGCGTCGCGCACGCGACGCTGTTCGAGGCCGGCCTGATCGTGCTGCTGATCCCGTTCGTCGCCTGGTATCTCGGCGTCTCGCTGTGGGCGGCGCTGATGATGGATATCTCCATCGTCGCGTTCTATCTGGTCTACGCGTTCGCCTTTAACCTCGCCTACGATGGCGTGTTTCCGGTGCGCGAGCTCGATGCGCACGATCGCGCGGCGAACCGGGCTCTGGCGGCCTGATCGATCTCGGCGTCGGCGCGGCGGATGATGTGATCTGCCGCGCCGCTCCGGACCCTGACACCGCGCGAATATTTCCGGCGATAGCGACTGCACACAAGTTCTGCCGCGCCTCACTCATAGACTGGTTTGATCCGGCTGAAGCACTATGGAATGCTTCAAGCCGACATGCCCGTCAGAGGCTGCCAACCGGCCAACAATGCCAAAACGGCCAACAACAAGAAACGGAGGACGACAATGCCAAGGAACCGTTCATCTCGGCTCACACGCCGTGATCTCATCAAGGGCACTGCTGCCACGTCGGCCACGCTGCTGCTCGGCACGCCCGCCATTGCCAAGGGCAAGACCGAGATCGTCATCGGCAACATCGACGCCTATTCGGGACCGGCTGCCGTCTATTCGTCGATCGGCCGCACGCCCGGCGGCTATTTCAAGATGATCAACGAGCAAGGCGGCATCAACGGCCGCATGATCAAGTACATCACCTATGACGACGCCTACAGCCCGGCCAAAACCGTCGAGCAGGCGCGCAAGCTGGTCGAAGGCGACGAGATCGACGTGCTGTTTGCGCCGCTCGGCGCGCCGACCAATGCGGCGATCATGAAATACATGAACCAGAAGAGGATCCCGCACCTCTTCATTGCGTCCGGCGCGACCAAGTTCGGCGACTACAAGAATTTCCCCTACACCATGGGTTTCCAGCCCTGCTACCAGATCGAGGGCCGCGCCTTCGCGCAGCATGTGCTGTCGACACAGAACGATCCCAAGATCGGCATCGTCTACCAGAACGATGATTTCGGCCGCGACGTGTTGAAGGGTTTCAAGGACGGACTTGGCGCCAGGACGTCCGCGATCGTGGCGGAGCTGTCCTATGAGACCGCCGACCCGACCATCGACAGCCAGGTGGTTCGCTGCAAATCCGCCGGCGCCAACGTGTTCATGAGCATGACCACGCCGAAATTCGCCGCCCAAGGCATCAAGAAGATCGCCGAGCTCGGCTGGCAGCCGGCGCACTACATCGGCAACAACGCCTCCTCCGCCGGCTCGACGCTGAAGGCCGCGGGCTTCGACGTCTCCAGGGGGATCATTTCGAGCGCTTATCTGAAGGATCCCGTCGACGCCGCCTGGGACAACGATCCCGCCATCCAGAAATGGCGCGCCTTCCTCGACAAATACGATCCGGCGGCGGCCAAGAACGACATCTACGCGGTCACCGGCTATCTCACCAGCCAGATCCTGGTTCAGGTGCTCAAGCAATGCGGCGACGACGTCTCGTCCGAAAGCATCATCAAGCAGGCGGCCAACCTGAAGGATTTCGAATCCGACATGCTGCTGCCCGGCATCCGGATCAACACCTCGCCATCGGACTATTATCCGCTCGAGCAGTTGCAACTGGTGCGCTTCAGCGGCGAGCGCTACGAGCCGATGGGACCGGTGATCGACGGCGGCATCTCGAAGGCCTGACCGTCTGGGCGTGGACCATCAATGTCGGCTTCCGACGACCAAGCGGATACCCCGCTTGGTCGTCATCGGCGGCTTATGACCCAAACCGGACAGTTATTCGATCAGGCCGCTGTCAACAGGCTTTGGTGCGAGGCTACGTGGGATCGCGCAATCGTCCGATTTATTCGGTGGGTTCTTCATCTCTTTCCAGCTGAGGCTTTTCATACAAGACTGCGTTCAACAAGGAACGATGCACTTCGATCTTTCCGTTGTAGCTGATCAATCCCAGCTTGCGAAATTTGTTCAGGAAAAAGCTCACCCGGGGTCGGGTCGTTCCGATCATCTCAGCCAAGGTTGCTTGATTGATCGAAGCGGCGATGGGCGTTGGTTTTTCATTTTTTCCGAAATTGGACAGCAGAAGAAGCAGGCGCGCGAGCCGCTTCTCGCTCGAGTTGAATAGCTGATCGATCAAATCCTCTTCGATGCGATTGCTCCTGGTCACCAGGTAAGTCACGAAAAGTTCTGAAAATCGTGGCTCCTTGCGGAGCGTCGTCAGCATCGCCTTCCGCGTGATTGAGGTGAGAACGCACTCCTCCATCGCCCTTGCGGTTCCAATGCGGACCGCCTGGCCGTTCAGGCAGCCCTCGCCAAAAAACTGCGCAGTGTCCAATATGCCGACGACGGCTTCCTTGCCTTGCTCGGAAACAACGGTCACCTTGACCTTGCCCGATTGGATGTAAAAAACCTTATCGGCCTCTTCGCCCTGGGCGTAGATGATCCGGCCTTTACGGTACTTCGATATCGTCTTGCCGGTCCCGACTTTGGCGAGAAAAGCCTGGGGGTCGAACTGTCGCTTTGCAGACTTTACAAGCCCCTCCTTCGGACCAGCGATGTCTAAATATGAAAACTGGTGGGTTGTGGTCAATATTGACCAGCGGACCAGTTTCCAAGGGGAGAAAATCACCCGGTCGGTGGCCGGTGCCCGGCAATGTGGCGGGCGCCCGCCCGATCCAGAAAGGGTGCCCGCATGTTCGGCTTTTGCACGTATCCTACCGGTCCGCCGCTGAGCGTCATAGAGCGCCCGCGCTGTCCGCACTGCCAGACCCGCACGCAGCTGGCCTGCACTGCGCCAGTCCCAGGGGGTTACCAACTCCGCACGTTCGAGTGCCCCAAGTGTGATCGTGCCCAGCAAACCTTGGGGGTCAGCGACCCCTTGAGCGGCGACGGCCGAGGGTGGCTTAGCGGCCAGCTTAAATCCCCGGACTAGATTTCGGCAATCTCATGGGAGATTAAAATGGCCGATCAAATAGCCGCTCCACCCCGGGTCCTATCGAGCCCACCATGCCAGCGATGTGCGGGCGCGACCGTCGTCCAGCGGATCACGCCTTCGCGAGCTGGGCATGAGCATTGGACGCTGCGCTGCAAAAGCTGCGGCCACGTCCACCAGATGCAGGTCGTGTCGGGCCCGTCGCAATCCGGACCACTCGACTGGTTTGAGAGAAATTTGGGGTTACTGAAATGAACGTCAAAAAGCGTAACAGGACGAAGGTCACATTTTTGACGGCGGATCATCTGGATGAGCAGGCGGATGCGCGCGCCAGTGAGGCGAAGCAATTGCCTGAAGGAGAGGCGCGACAAAATGCGCTTCGCAATGCCGCAGAGTTGAGGGTGTATGCGTCCATGAAGCGCGCACTTACACCACAAACTGCCAGATCGAAATAACAGGGCGGATAGGAACCCCGAGGGGATCCAAATCCAGAATTCAACTCGGGTTGCAGCACAATGAGCAATGTACCATCCGACCAGCGACGCTTCTTCCAGCGCAAACCCGTGAGAACCGCCAACAAGGTGGATACGGTTGGGAATGCTGTCGGCGTCGTCCTTGATTTGCGTGATGGGGAACGGGGCTTGGCATTGCCGGGGCGGTTGTTCGAACAACTGCCATTTGCCGTCTATGTTTGTGACCGCGACGGTCTCGTTCTTCGATACAACCGCCGCGCTGCCGAACTATGGGGCCGGTCGCCTAAACTCGGCGATCCCAATGAACGGTATTGCGGATCGTATCGAATGTTTCGCCCCGACGGCAGTCTGCTCTCGCACCATCAATGTCCCATGGCAGAGGTGCTGCACACTGGCGTTTCCGTGCGCCAACAGGAAGTACACATCGAGCGGCCTGACGGCTCGCGCGGCATCGCACTGGTCGATATCGAGGCAATCAAGGATGGCGGTGGCAACGTTGTCGGCGCCGTCAACTGCTTCCAGGACATAACGGAGCGCAAACGAAGCGAGGTGCAAATCGTCAATCTGGCGCGAGAGGCCGAGCATCGAACAAAGAACATCCTGTCCACTGTGCTGGCGACGGTGCGTCTTTCTGAAGCCGATACGTCTGATGATCTTAAACAGCTGATTGAAGGGCGGATCGAAGCCCTCGCAAAGGTCCATACGCTGTTCGTGGAATCCCGATGGGTGGGAGCGGAGCTTCACCGTTTGGCCGCGCAGGAACTCTTGGCTTACAGCGGGGAGAAGGAGGCGCGGGTGCGAATTGATGGCCCAGCCGTTATGCTGGAGCCGAGTATCGCCCAGACTGTTGCAATTTCCTTGCACGAGCTCGCGACCAACGCCGCAAAGTACGGCTCGCTATCGGCAGCGAGTGGCCGCGTCGAAATCTTATGGTCGCTACCGGCGGATGGAAGGCTCAGCTTGCGTTGGATCGAGTCGGGTGGCCCGGCCGTCGGGCCGCCCACGCACCGCGGGTTCGGCACACGCATTTTGGAGAATATGATTAGTCAACTCAAGGGTGAGGTGCGTTTTGATTGGCGCGACCAAGGGCTGGCGTGCGAAATCGCTTTGCCGCTTGCATAGCTGCCAGCCAGGCGGACTTCGCCTATGCTATTCGGCCAGTGGGGGGAATTCGCGATGCGACTGTTCGCAAGCCGCACGCGCCCCGCCAGGTCGCGGAGGGAAGCGACGCGCATCAGCCGTAGCGCCCAGCGGCAAAGAAAAGGCCGCCCGAAGGCGGCCAATTCTTTGCCATCCCTGCTGCCTATTTTTTAAGGGCGTCAGCAGCGTCCCGCGCTGCATCTTTCACATCTCCCGCGGCGTTGTGGACGGAGCCCTTGGCCTTA
This sequence comes from Bradyrhizobium sp. Pha-3, assembly GCF_042258325.1. Lineage (NCBI taxonomy): Bacteria > Pseudomonadati > Pseudomonadota > Alphaproteobacteria > Hyphomicrobiales > Nitrobacteraceae > Bradyrhizobium > Bradyrhizobium sp. Pha-3. Next base: position 5,896,904 of record NZ_CP170151.1, read on the forward strand.
TCGATCTTGCCTTCGGTTTCCATGTCCTTGTCGCCCGTGAGCTTGCCTGCACCTTCTTTGATGGCGCCTTTTGCCTTGTCGGCTGCGCCCTTCACATGTTCGCGATCCATGATCGTGTTCCTTCTGTCTGGGATATGGGCCAACAAGAGAGTTGCGCAGTAGTTCCTACGAGAACATGCGTCGGTCTTCACGACGACTTCTTAGTTTGGCCCAAGACCGACGTGCAGCGATGTGGCTTCAACGTCGGCTTCTGACGACAAAGCGGACGTTACCCGGCTTGGTCCACGTCGGTGGCTTATGGCCCAAAACGGACTTCGCGCCCTCATAGTCGAGCGCGGTACTCTCCGCCTGTCTGCTTGGAGCAGCACGGGACTTGAGAGCGTACTGTTTGGCGCGAAATGCGCTCGTAGATCTCGTCGAAACCGGACGCCGAAGCGCCGCAGCGCCGCAGCGGCGGTATCGAACATGGAACCCCTCCTACTTCGGAGGCGGCGGTTTGGGCATTGCCGACAGCAAGCGAATTTTAAGCTTGCCTCCCTCGGTCACGTAAGTTGCCGTCCAGATGCCCCCTGTCTCGATAGGCGCGCCGCTTTGGTTCTTGCCCGAGATGCGATACCCGCCGATGGCGAGCGCCATGTCCGAGCCGACCGGCCATGCCTGGTCCACCGTGATTTCCTCATGGTCGAACCCGGCCTTGAAGGCGCCTTGATAAAATTCTGCAATGTCGGAGCGCGGCCCCGCGGGATTCACGTGGATGCCGCCGGTCGCGAACAGCGCGGCAATTCCCGCGCCGTCCTGCTTGTTGAAGCTCGCCGCATATTCGGAAGCAATCCCTTCGACCTTTTGCTTTGGATCACCGTCCGCGGCCATTGCCGATAACGAAAAGACGAGCAGGAATAGGCATGAGAAGCACGTCCGCAGCATCGCAATTCCTCCCTGAAAATATTCATTATCAAAAAAATGGCCCGACCCGGGACCAGGACGACAATAAGACATCAACTACGGATTGTAGGCAATCGTTTCAGGCGCTGCGACGCAACACGCGGGCTTACTTGCCCGACGTTTCCAACTGACGGATTCTGAGATAGCCTGCAGCGCCCTTGAACGTGACGAGCCGCCATGCTCACGCTCTATTCCTATCCGCCGCTGTTCGGCGTCGCCGACAATAATGGCTATGGCCTGAAGGTATTCGCTTTTCTGAAGCTCGCCGGCGTGCCGTTCCGGCACGAGCACATCTTCGATGCGTCGAAGGCGCCGCGCCAACAACTTCCTTATATCGTCGACGGCCGTGACACTGTCGGCGACAGCGAGACCATCCTCGCCTATGTCACCGGAAAATATGGCGTGACGCTGGATGCCGCGCTGACGCCGGCGCAGCGCACGACCAACCTGCTCGTCACGCGGACGCTCGACGATCTCTACTGGGTGATGTCCTATTCGCGCTGGCAGGATGAGCGCTACTGGCCCCAGTTCCGCGATGCGCTCAAGCGCGAACATCCGGGCCTCACCGACGACGGCTTGATGAAGGCCAAGGAGTTCAACGCCCGGCGCTATTACTACCAGGGCATCGGCCGCTTCGAGCCCGACGCCGCGACGGCCCGCGGGCTCGCCGATCTCGCCGCGCTGGCGAGCCTGATCCCGAGTCAAGGCTATGTGCATGGTGACAAGCCGACGACCGTCGACGCCGGCATCTATGGCTTCGTGGCCAACATCTACTTCTACGACATCAAGACGCCATTGAAGGACTTCGTGGTCTCGCACGAGGCTCTGGTACAACATTGCCGCGCCATCCACACGGCAGTGAGCAAGTGAGCCGGGGCCAACTCAACCTCTAACTCGCAATATGACCTTCGCGGCCGGGAGCAAACTGGCGGTTGCTCGGGCGTAGCTGGATATATCTGCGCTGGCGTGTCGCAGTCGGCCTCTCACAAACAGATCGATTTCAGGGGTAGTATCCCGTCCTTGGGCTAGCTGCGGAGCCGGTCATGGCTTCAAAATTGTCTTCGGGCCTTTTCGCGTCAGTACTCGTTGGAGCAGCAGTGCTTTTGATTGCAGGTCCGCCACCTGCATGGGGCCTGCTGTTGCTCGGCTCCTTCGCACTGGCGGCACTCTACATCGTCGCGAGAATGAGGTCGCGCTACGATCCGCTCGATCCACGCTTCGGCAGCTGCATCCCTCCGATGTCCAGGCCGAAAGGCAGCGGCGGCAATGACTCCACCACCTGAGCGCCGTCCAGCATCGATCAGATGCGGATCGTGCGAAGACGTCCCGATAGCCTGAAGCCGACATGCAAAGCGCGTCGGCTGCAGTTCGCATTCCATTTGGAGTTTTTTTTGCAGTTTGTTTCAGACGACACTCCGTCGGATTTTGAGCACCAGGAGATTGATCAAATGCAGACGCCTACCGCAAACCCCCGAGGAGCAGAGTTTTGGAACAGCACCATGGGGCACTCATGGGTTTCGCAGCAAGCCGTGATCAGCGATGTCTTCACGTCGGTCACCAGCGTCAGCCTGGGTGCTGCAGCGGCAAAGCCCGGTGGTCATGTGATCGATATCGGATGCGGCACCGGTGACACACTGTTGGCGTTTGCCAGGATTGTTGGTCCGTCAGGTGCTGTGTTGGGTGTCGATATTTCGGTCCCGATGCTGGATCTGGCCGGGCATCGTGTCGCCGAGGCAGGACTTGGCAACGTCACTTGTGCGCTGGCCGACGCGACGATCTATGGCTTCGAACCGCGCTGGGCGGATCTGGTGTATTCGCGTTTTGGCCTGATGTTCTTCGATGACCCGGTCAAGGCCTTCGCCAACATCCGCCGTGGCATGAAAGCGGGCGGGCGGCTGGTGTTCGTCTGTTTTCGCACCATGCCGGAGTCGCCGTGGTTTCGCGTGCCGATCGAGGCGGCACGACCTCACGTGCCGCCACAACCGCCGCTCGATCCATCGGCGCCTGGGATGTTTTCGTTCGCGCGCAAGGAGCGCGTTCGCGGCATCCTGACCGAGGCAGGGTTTCACGAGATTGCGCTCAAGGCCACCGACGTGCCGATCCATGGCGGCGACATCGCGCAAAGCATGGCCTTCATCACGCAGGCCGGCCCGCTGCCCGCGCTGCTCGAGAATGCCACGGACGATCAACGTCATCGCGCCATAGAAGCGGTACGCAACGCGCTCGCCGCAAGCATCGGAGCCGATGGGCGCGATCTGCATGTGGGTCTGTGGCTCGTGTCGGCACTAGCCTAGCGAGATGCCGCCTTCCGGATTGTAAAGGCAGATACCACGCCATCCGCGCCGCACCGCGCCTGCGGTCGGCACCCGGCTTTCCCTTCGCCCTCTGTAATCAGAGCGGCGAAACGACGAGCAAAGCTCCGGCGAAGCGCATCGCGAGAACGCGGATGCATGACTCAATGATCGCGCAACAAACACAGTGTCGTCCCTGCGAAAGCAGGGACCCATAACCACAGATGCTGATTGTCTTGCGACGATGGAACGACGAGTCACTTCAACAACACAAGCCACGGCGTATGGGTCCCTGCTCCCGTGCGCAATTGCGCACTAGGCAGGGACGACGCGTGGAGGGAGCTACGCGCTCAAATCCACGTGTACGACGGGGAGAGAGCGGCGGCGATCTTCACCGCCCCTGCTGCAGCCCCGCCTCCAGCCGCGCGAGTTCGCCGTCGAGATCGCGCTCGACTTCGGCCACGTGCATGTCGACCACCCGATAGTCGCGCGCCTCGAGCCAGGCTCTGCGCTTGGCGCGGTCGGCTCCGATGGCCTCGCTCTCGTTCGGGTTGACCAGCTCGATCGCGAGCCGGTGCACGAAGGAGACGAAGTCGGGGATGTGGCGGCCGACCGGGGTCTGGCGCTTGAACTGGCCGGCGAAACGGCGGTCCCGTGTCAGCGCCTGCCACAGGATCCGTTCGGCGTCGGTCGGGTTGCGGCGGAGCAGGCGGGCGAGCCCGCGCACGGTGCTGCTGCTGTCGGCGGTCGCGCCACCGTGCCCCTGCTCGGCGAGCAGCGCCCGCAAGCGCGTCGCCTGGGCCCCGTCGAGCACCCCGCCCTTGGCGGGGCCCTTGCGTCCCTCGGCGATCGCCATCACCACCCCATGCAGCGTGTGCATGTCCTGCTTGGTCGGATCCATCCGGGTGAAGATGTTGCGCAGGTTCACCAGCATGGTGTCGCGCTTCTCCGCCGGCCGCAGGAACTCGACCTTGTCGAGCTCGGCGACGAGGTTGTCGAAGAACGCCTGCATCTGGTGCTGGGAGGCCGGCTCGGACCGCTCGGGCATCGCAAACGGTAGCGCCCCCGCGGTCGAGAGCTTGAACCACTCGTAGCCCATCAACAGCACCGCCTGCGCCAGATTGAGCGAAGCGAAGCCTGGATTCACCGGGAAGGTGATGATCCGATTGGCGAGCGCGACCTCCTCATTGGTCAGGCCGGCGCGCTCGCGCCCGAACAGGATGCCGGCGCCGCCGCCGGATGCGACATGATCGACGATCTCACCCGCCGCGCCTTCCGGCCCGACCACCGGCTTGGCCTGGTCGTGGGCCCGGGCGGTGGTCGCAAACACCAGCGTGAGATCGGCGATCGCCTGCTCGACCGTGTCGAACAGCTCGACGGAACCGATGATGTGGTCGGCACCGGCGGCCGCGCGCTGGGCGGCAATATTCGGCCAGCCGTCGCGCGGGTTGACGATGCGCATCCTCGACAGCGCGAAGTTACCCATCGCGCGCGCGGCCATGCCGATGTTCTCGCCAAGCTGCGGCTCGACCAGGATGACGACGGGACCGGCAAGGTCGTGCCCTGCCTTGGTCTTGTCGGTGCCGGACATCTCACTTCACTTTCTGATTCAACGTCTGAAGATTTTGAATCAGCTTCCGAAGAGGCTGATTCAAAACTCATGCAGGGGCCCAAGACCGCATCGACCAGCTTTGCACCGGTTTTGCGCGGGACCATTTTCTCCAAGGAGATAACAGGGTTAGCGGCGTTTGCGAATCCTCAATCGGAGTCCCAATCGCACGAAGCGAAGCTGCCGCTTGCGCGCACTTGGCCTTCGGATAGGCTATCAACCACAACCAAAGCGAAGCTGTAAAGGCACGCTTGAGACGCCGGTTGAACGGCGAGGCACCTTGGGGGGACGACGATGCGGGGCAGATGGACGCTGGCGATTGTGGGCCTGATCTTGATTGTGGCGGGGGGCCTGCTCGCCCACTTCACGCAGACCGCCGGCGGCATCCGGATCGAGGATGTGCGCTTCAAGGGCGCCAAGGGCAATACCATGAGCGCCCTGCTCTACATCCCGCCAAATGCCACGCCGCAGATTCCGGCGCCCGGCATCCTCGCCGTCCACGGCTATATCAATTCGCGAGAGACCCAGGACGGCTTCGCCATCGAGTTCGCCCGCCGCGGCTACGTGGTGCTGGCGCTCGACCAGACCGGCCACGGCTATAGCGACCCGCCCTCCTTCGCCAACGGTTTTGGCGGACCTGACGGCCTTGCCTATCTCCGCAGCCTCCAATTCGTCGACAAGGAGAATATCGGTCTCGAGGGCCATTCGATGGGCGGCTGGACGGTTCTGGCCGCCGCGGCAGCGATGCCCAACGACTACAAGTCGATGGTGCTGGAGGGCTCGTCCACCGGCAAGCCGTTCGCCGCCGAGGGTACGGCGAACTGGCCGCGCAACACCGCGCTGGTGTTCGCGCAGTACGAGGAATTCCCCGACCTGATGTGGGGCGTCCAGCTCGCGCGCGACGTCACCAAGAGCCCAAAGCTCTGGGCGCTGTTCGGCACGCAAGGCGCGGTCGAGCCGGGCAAGGTCTATGGCGATCCGGCTAGCGGCACCGCGCGGGTGCTGTACACCCCGGCGATGACCCATCCGGCCGAGCACATCTCGCATGAGGCGATCGGCTACAGCCTCGACTGGTTCGCCAAGACATTGAAGGGCGGCACGCCGCGTCCGGTCGACGACCAGATCTGGTTCCGCAAGGAGATCGGCACGCTCCTCGCCCTCATCGGTTTCATTGCCCTGGTCATCGGGACGTTCGACGGCTTGCTGGAGGCCAGGATGTTCTCCCGCCTGCGGCTGCCGGCGGTTGCCGACGGCACGATGCCGCCGCATCAGGCCGCGAGCGGCCGGCGCTGGACCACGGCGTTCATCCTGTCCGCCTTCATCCCGGCGCTGACCTATTACCCCGCCTTTGCGCTGGGCGGCACTTTCGTCACCCCGAGTGCGTACCTGCCGCAGGGCATCACCAACCAGATTCTGGTCTGGGCCGTCATCAACGGCCTGATCACGCTCGCCCTGATGCGGTTCGCCCCGAAGCGCGCCAGCCGGACCGGCCTCGTCGGTCAATCCGTCGTGATCGCGCTGGCTTCGGTCGCGGTGGGTTACGCCGCGCTGTGGCTCGCCGACCTCGCCTTCAAGATCGACTTCCGCTTCTGGATCGTCGCACTCAAGTTGATGAGCGCGAAGCAATTCCTCATCTTCCTGATCTATCTGATTCCGTTCACGGCGTTTTTCGTCGTGGCGCTGCACGTGCTGCACCGGAATTTCTCGACCATGGATGCGCCGCGCGGGGCGCTGTACCTGACCAACATCCTGGCGCTGACGTTCGGTTTCATCGTGTTGCTGGTGCTGCAATACGGCACGCTGTGGCTGACGGGGAAGCTGTTCAACCCGGTCCCGGACCCCGGCTTCGTGCCGCTCTCGACTATCGTCGCGAACCAGTTCGTGCCGCTGCTCGCGATCGTCGCCGTGATCGCGACCTTCACCTGGCGGCGGACCGGATCGAGCCTACCGGGCGCCCTGATCGCGGGCCTGTTCGTGACCTGGTACATCGTCGCGGGGACGGCCACTCAGGTCCCATTTTAGGTGAAAAGATGGGCTGAAAGTGCATAACCCCTCCGCTTCCGCCCGCCCCCGGGCGGTGCTATAGCGCAGGCATCTTTTCCATCCCCGCCGTCAAAAGCGCGCCGTTCCCAAGAGGGCCTCCCCATCATGGCAAAAATCAAGGTATCCAACCCCGTCGTCGAGCTCGATGGCGACGAGATGACCCGGATCATCTGGCAGTACATCAAGGACAAGCTCATCAACCCGTTCCTGGATGTCGAGCTGCTCTATTTCGATCTGGGCATGGAATACCGCGATGAGACCAACGACCAGGTGACCATCGACGCCGCCGAAGCCATCAAGAAGGTCGGCGTCGGCGTCAAATGCGCCACCATCACCCCCGACGAGGCCCGGGTGAAGGAGTTCGGCCTGAAGCAGATGTGGAAGTCGCCGAACGGCACCATCCGCAACATCCTCGGCGGCTGCATCTTCCGCGAGCCGATCATCTGCAAGAACGTGCCGCGCCTGGTTCCCGGCTGGACCAAGCCGATCATCATCGGCCGCCATGCCTACGGCGACCAGTACCGCGCCACCGACATCAAGTTCCCCGGCAAGGGCACGCTGTCGCTGAAGTTCGTCGGCGAGGACGGCACCGTGATCGAGAAGGAAGTGTTCAAGGCGCCCGGCGCCGGCGTCGCGATGGAGATGTACAATCTCGACGACTCCATCACCGATTTCGCCCGCGCCTCGTTCAACTACGGCCTGATGCGCAACTACCCGGTCTATCTGTCGACCAAGAACACGATTCTGAAGGTCTATGACGGCCGCTTCAAGGACATCTTCCAGGACGTCTTCGACCGCGAGTTCAAGAAGGAATTCGACGCCAAGGGCCTGACCTACGAGCACCGCCTGATCGACGACATGGTGGCCTCGGCGCTGAAATGGTCCGGCGGCTATGTCTGGGCCTGCAAGAACTATGACGGCGACGTGCAGTCCGACACCGTGGCCCAGGGCTACGGCTCGCTCGGCCTGATGACCTCGGTGCTGCTCACCCCGGACGGCAAGACCGTGGAAGCCGAGGCCGCCCACGGCACCGTGACCCGCCACTACCGCGAGCACCAGAAGGGCAAGGAGACCTCGACCAACTCGATCGCGTCGATCTTCGCCTGGACCCGTGGCCTCGTCCATCGCGCCAAGCTCGACAACAACGAGGCGCTGGCGAAGTTCGCCACCACCCTGGAGAAGGTCTGCGTCGCGACCGTTGAGGAGGGCTACATGACCAAGGACCTCGCGCTCCTGGTCGGCGCCGACCAGCGCTGGCTCTCGACCACCGGATTCCTCGACAAGGTGTCCGACAACCTCGTGAAGGCGATCGCGGCCTGAGGCCGTCATCCTGGGAAGACAGGTGCGAGCATGACCATGGCCCTTGTCAGAGCCGTCGTGCTCGCATCGTTCGCGCTCACCGGGTCGGCGGCATTCGCTGCCGATCCCCTGCCCGACGCCGTCGCGGCGCCAGGCGAGTCCCCGGTTCTGTCGGTCCATGCCGAGGGCGTCCAGGTCTATGAGTGCAAGCCGGTCACCGACGGCAAGCTCGCCTGGTCGTTCCGCGAACCGGTCGCGACCCTGATCGCCGATGGCCGCACGGTCGGCCGGCATTATGCGGGTCCGAACTGGGAGCATGTCGACGGCAGCGCCGTGACCGCCCGCACCGCCGGCAGCGCACCCGGCGCAAAGCCTTCCGACATTGCCTGGCTGAAGCTCGAGGTGATTGCCCACCGCGGCAACGGCGTGCTCTCCAGCATCGCAACCGTGCAGCGGATCAACACCTCGGGCGGCGAGCTCAGCGGGGCCTGCGACAAATCGGGCGCGCTGAAGGGCGCGGCGTATTCGGCGGATTACGTGTTCCTGCGACGGGACTGAGCGTTTTCGGGCGAAGTGGGTAGCCGGTCCGCGTGAAGAAAACGCGTCAAACGAAGAATCGAGAGCCTCGTTCCGATTCAATCGGAATGAGGTTCTAGAGCGTGATCGCTTAGGTCTGAATCGATTGGGGATTCCCAAATCAGCGGAGTTCTGATTCACGATGCTGGCTGGGGTGGAGGCCAGCATCCGATGGGACGGGCCTATTCTCTTGACTTGCGCGAGCGCGTTGTTGCCGCGGTAGCGGCGGGAGAAAGCTGCCGGTCGGTGGCGGCCACCTTCAAGGTCAGCGTTGCCAGCGTGGTGAAGTGGTCGCAGCGGTTCCGTGCGACCGGAAGCGCGGCGGCGCGGCAGATGGGCGGCAATCGTCCCTACGCGCTGTCTTCCGAACGCGACTGGCTGCTGAAGCGGCTTGCCGAACAGCCGGACGTGACGTTGCGTGCGCTGCTGGCAGAACTGGCAGAGCGCGGGGTCAAGGTCAGCTATTACGCGGTGTGGCACTTCTTCGAACACGAAGGCATCAGCTTCAAAAAAAAGCCTGCACGCCAGCGAACAGGATCGTCCCGACGTCGCCCGGCGGCGGGCGCAATGGCGAAAGTATCAAGGACGGCTTGATCCTTCCCGGCTGGTCTTCATCGACGAAACCTGGGCCAAAACCAACATGACGCGCACCCACGGCCGTGCGCGACGTGGCGAGCGGCTGGTCGCCAAGGCCCCGCACGGCCGCTGGCGGACGCTGACCTTCTTGGCCGCCCTGCGCCATGATCGCATCGATGCGCCCTGCGTGATCGATGGTCCGATCAACGGCGAGAGCTTCCTGGCTTATGTCGATCGAGCAGCTGCTGGTTCCGACACTCAAGCCTGGCGACATCGTCATCATCGACAACCTCGGCAGTCACAAAGGCAAAACCGTCCGTCGCGCCATCCGCGCCGCCGGGGCAAAGCTGTTCTTCCTGCCGCCCTACAGTCCGGATCTCAACCCGATCGAGCAGGTCTTCGCCAAGCTCAAGACCTTGCTCCGAAAGGCTGCCGAGCGAACCGTCGAAGCGACCTGGAAGCGCATCGGCGCCTTACTCGACTGCTTCACGTCGCAGGAATGCGCTAACTACATTGCCAACGCTGGATACGCTTCAACGTGAAGAAATCATGCTCTAGTCTAGTCGCGGATGCCGCCGTCGGTCTCGCGCGGCGCCTGGGCGATCTCTGCGGCGGCCAGGTCGCCGCCGGCCGCGAGCGGATCGGCGAGCCGCGCCTCGGCGGTCTCCCGGACATGCGCGGCGAGCGCCGGCATGCGCTCGATCAGGGCATGGAAGTCCTGCGCATCGAGCACCAGGAGCTTGGTCTTGCGCGTCGCCGTCACCGTGCCGGAGCGGCTGGTCCGCCGCAGCAGCGCGATCTCGCCGAAGAACGCACCGTCGGCAAGCCGCACAAGCTGGCTCGGCAGATCGATCTCGACCTCGCCGGCGGTGATGAAATACATCGATGAGGCCGCATCGCCGCGCCGCACCAGCACTTCGCCGGCCTCGATGGTCTGCGACCGCAATAGTCGCATGATGTCGGAAATATCGGCGGCGCCAAGATGCGAGAACAGCGGCACCCGCGCCAGCATGCCCCAGGTCACGACGAAGTCGCGGCGCCGGACCTCGTCGGCGAACGCGGTCGAGATGATCGCGACCGGCAGCGCGATCATCGCGAAGCCGACCACGATCGCGACTACCGTGACGGTCCGGCCGAGCGGCGTAATCGGGACGACGTCGCCGTAACCGACGGTGCCGAGCGTCACGATCGCCCACCACATCGCCTGCGGCATGGTGCCGAACTTGTCCGGCTGCACTTTGTGCTCGATGGCATAGAGCAGCGAGGCGAACAGCAGCACCGCGCCGGTCAGGATCACCACGCAGCCGAACAGCGTGCGCCGCTCGGCATGCAGCGCCGCCAGCAGCGAGCGCATCGCGGTCGAATAGCGCACCAGCTTGAGGAACGGCAGCATGCCGAACAGCACCAGCGCGGTCTTGTCGCCGATCGCGAGCGCGATGGCCGACGGCAGGAAGGCGAGCAGGTCGATCACGCCGAGCGCCGAGAAGGCGTATTCCAGCCGTGCCCGCGCCGGCGTCATATCGCGCAGCGAGTGGCCGACCACGCTCCAGAGCCGCGCGGCATATTCCAGCGCGAAGGCGATGACCGCCGCGATCTCGATGGTCGTCAGCAGCCAGCCGAATTGCGCATCGATCTCGGGCACGGAGGCCAGAATCGCCGCCAGCACATCGACGGCGATGATGGCGACGATGACCCGGGCAAACCGCAAGCCGCCCGAATGCGGCAGATCATCGCGTTCGAGCAGCTCGTAGAGACGGTCGCGCAGCCCGGGATCGCTGATCGTGGGCTTGAGCGGAGCCGTCGCCACGATCAGCCTCTCCGTCAGGCGCCGGCCGATGCCTGTTGAGTCATGGCCTGTTCGATCGCCGACAGCGCGGCGTCCGCCTTGGCGCCGTCGGGCCCGCCGGCCTGCGCCATGTCGGGCCGGCCGCCCCCGCCCTTGCCGCCGAGCACCTCGGAGCCCTTGCGCACGAGCTCGACCGCGTTGAACCGCGCGGTCAGATCGGCGGTGACGCCGACCACAATGCCGGCCTTGCCGTCCTCGGTGACGCCGACGATCGCGACCACGCCCGAGCCGATCTGCTTCTTGCCGTCGTCGACGAGACTCTTGAGATCCTTGGTCTCGACGCCCTCGACCGCGCGCGCGAGCAGCTTGACGTTGCCGACCTCGCGAACGGCTGAGGCGGCGCCGTTCGACGCACCGCCGCCGCCCATCGCGAGCTTCTTGCGGGCGTCGGACAGATCGCGCTCGAGCTTCTTGCGCTCCTCCATCAGCGCGGCGATGCGCGCCGGCACGTCGTCGATCGTGGTGCGCAGCTCCAGCGCCGCGGTCTTGGCCAGCGCGATGGTGTCGTTGGCGTGCTTGCGCGCGTGATGCCCGGTCAGCGCCTCGATGCGGCGCACGCCGGACGCCACCGCGCCTTCGCTGGTCACCGAGATCATGCCGATGTCGCCGGTGCGGCGGACATGGGTGCCGCCGCAGAGCTCGACCGACCAGCCGAGCGCGTTCTGGCCGTGATCGCGGGCGCTATTGCCCATCGACACGACGCGGACCTCGTCGCCGTACTTCTCGCCGAACAGCGCGCGGGCGCCGGCCTCACGGGCATCGTCGACGCCCATGATCCGGGTGGTGACCTCGTCATTCTCCAGCACGACATCATTGGCGATGTCCTCGATCCGCGCGAGCTCTTCCGGCGTGATCTGCTTCGGATGCACGAAGTCGAAGCGCAGCCGGTCCGGCGTGACCAGCGAGCCGCGCTGGGCGATGTGATCGCCGAGCACCTGGCGCAGCGCCTCGTGCAACAGATGCGTCGCCGAATGGTTGGCGCGGATCGACGAACGCCTGGCATGATCGACCTCGAGCTGCAGCGCGGTGCCGACGCCGAGCGTCCCCTGCTCCACCGTGCCGAGATGCACGAACAGATCGCCGGCCTTCTTCTGCGTGTCGGTGACGCGGAACTTGACGCCCTCGCCGGTGAGCACGCCGATGTCGCCGACCTGGCCGCCGGACTCGCCGTAGAACGGGGTCTGGTTCAGCACGATCGCGCCGCTCTCGCCGGCCTTCAGGCTCTCGACCTCGGCGCCGTCCTTGATCAGCGCCGTCACCGCGCCTTCCGCGCTCTCGGTCTCGTAGCCCAAAAACTCCGTCGCGCCGAGCTTCTCGCGCAGCGGGAACCAAATCGCCTCGCTCGCCGCCTCGCCCGAACCGGCCCAGGAGGCACGCGCCTTCACGCGCTGCCGCTCCATCGCGTCGGTGAAAGACGCCTGGTCGACGCTGATGCCGCGCGACTTCAGCGCGTCCTGCGTCAGATCGAGCGGGAAACCATAGGTGTCGTACAGCGTGAACGCGGTGTCGCCGTCGAACATGTCGCCCTTCTTGAGGCCGGCGCTCTTCTCGTCGAGCAGCGACAATCCGCGCACCAGGGTCTTGCGGAAGCGGGTCTCCTCCAGCCGCAGCGTCTCCTCGATCAGCTTCTCGGCGCGCACCAGATCCGGATAGGCCTGGCCCATCTCGCGGACCAGCGCCCAGACCAGCCGATGCATCAGCGGCTCGCTCGCGCCGAGCAGCTGCGCATGGCGCATCGCGCGGCGCATGATCCGACGCAGCACGTAGCCGCGGCCCTCGTTCGACGGCAGCACGCCATCGGCGATCAGGAAAGCCGACGAACGCAGATGGTCCGCGATCACCCGGTACGACGCCACGTTCTGCGCGTTCGGCCCATGGCCGAGCGCCGACGCCGCCGCATCGATCAGGTTGCGGAACAGGTCGCTCTCGAACACGCTCTCGACGCCCTGCAGGATCGACGCCATGCGCTCGAGGCCCATGCCGGTGTCGATCGAGGGACGCGGCAGCGCCACGCGCTCCTCCTTGGTCACCTGCTCGTACTGCATGAACACCAGGTTCCAGAACTCCAGGAAGCGGTCGCCGTCCTCCTCGGGCGTGCCCGGCGGACCGCCCCAGATGTGCTCGCCGCGGTCGATGAAGATCTCGGAGCACGGACCGCACGGGCCGGTATCGCCCATCGCCCAGAAATTGTCCGAGGTCGCGATCCGGATGATGCGGTCATCCGAGAAGCCGGCGATCTTCTTCCAGTGGCCCGCCGCCTCGTCGTCGTCGTGGTAGACGGTGACGAGCAGCTTGTCCTTGCTCAGCCCGAACTCCTTCGTGATCAGGTTCCAGGCGAGCTCGATCGCGCGCTCCTTGAAGTAATCGCCGAACGAGAAGTTGCCGAGCATCTCGAAGAAGGTGAGATGGCGCGCGGTGTAGCCGACATTGTCGAGATCGTTATGCTTGCCGCCGGCGCGCACGCATTTCTGCGCCGTGGTGGCGCGCTGATAGGCACGCTTCTCGATCCCGGTGAAGACGTTCTTGAACTGCACCATGCCGGCATTGTTGAACATCAGGGTCGGGTCGTTGCGCGGCACCAGCGGCGACGACGCCACGACCTCGTGGCCGTTCGCCTTGAAGTAGTTCAGAAAGGTCGACCTGATCTCGTTGACGCTGCTCATGTTCATCCAATCGGAAATAGGGGCCGGCCAAGCGCAGAAAGGCGTCGTTTTCCGGCCGAACGCTTTTAGACATTGCCAGCTGCGGTGTCCAGAAACTGTGCAGGCGGATCATGGGCTTGCCGCGGCAGCACAAAGCCCATTGGATAGTTGCTGCAGCTGCGTTGACAGTCTTGGTGGCGCCGTGTTTTCTACCTACCTATACCTAGTCACGTCGGGAGAGACCGGCCTTACCGCCGGCGCCGAAGGAGCAACCGCCCCGGAAACTCTCAGGCAAAAGGACCGCGTGACGTCTGACATCTGGAAAGAGACGCTGGGGTTCGCCCCGATGCGTCCGCCGACGGGATAATACTCTCAGGCACAGCGACAGATGGGGCTTTCTGCAGGTTTCTCAAGGGGAAATAGGTCCCCGATGGGAACCGCGAGGGCCCTGTGATGCTTGTACGCGAAACTTCCCCGCTGAAACAGACCCCTCTGCACGCGCTGCACCTGGCGCGCGGCGCCAAGATGGTGCCGTTCGCCGGCTACGACATGCCGGTGCAATATGCGGCCGGCGTGCTGAAGGAGCATCTGCACACCCGCAAGGAAGCCGGCCTGTTCGACGTGTCGCACATGGGCCAGCTCGCGCTGAAGGCCAAATCCGGCAAGGTCGCCGACGCGGCGCTCGCGCTTGAAAAACTAGTGCCGCAAGACATCGTCGGTATCGCACCGGGACGGCAGCGCTACGCGCAATTCACCAACAATGACGGCGGTCTGCTCGACGACCTGATGGTCGCGAATTTCGGCGATCACCTGTTCCTGGTGGTCAACGCCGCCTGCAAGGCCGAGGACGAGGCGCATCTGCGCACTAGCCTCGCCGACGCTTGCGAGATCGTATCGCTGGCCGACCGCGCGCTGATCGCGCTGCAGGGGCCGAAGGCCGAATCAGCGCTGGCGAAACTTTGTGCAGATGTCAGTTCGATGAAATTCATGGACGCCGGTCCGCGCCGCGTCGGCGACGTCGACTGCTTCGTCTCGCGCTCCGGCTATACCGGCGAGGACGGCTTTGAGATTTCCGTGCCCGCAGACAAGGTGGAAGCCCTGGTCACCGCGCTGCTCGACAATCCCGACGTGTTGCCGATCGGGCTCGGCGCGCGCGACAGCCTGCGGCTCGAGGCCGGGCTGTGCCTCTATGGTCACGACATCGACACCACGACGACGCCGGTCGAAGGCGCGCTGGAATGGTCGGTGCAGAAGGTTCGCCGCAGCGGCGGCGCCCGCGCCGGCGGCTTCCCGGGCGCCGACAAGATTCTCGCGCAGTTCGCAAATGGCGCCGCGCGCCGGCGGGTCGGCCTGAAGCCCGACGGCCGCGCCCCGGTGCGCGAAGGCGCCGCATTGTTCGCCGATGCCGCCTCGACCGAGCAGATCGGCAAGGTGACCTCGGGCGGCTTCGGCCCGAGCCTCAATGCGCCGGTCGCGATGGGCTATCTGCCGACCGCCCTTTCCGCCGTCGGCACCACCGTTTTCGCCGAAGTGCGCGGCCAGCGGCTCCCGCTGAAAGTCGCCGCCACGCCCTTCGTCCCCAATACCTACAAACGCTAAACGCCAAAGGATCGATCCCCATGACGACGCTGTACACGTCCGACCACGAATGGCTCCGCATCGAGGGCGACGTCGCCACGATCGGCATCACCGACTATGCGCAGTCGCAGCTCGGCGACGTCGTGTTCGTCGAACTGCCCAAGGTCGGCCGCAGCCTGAAGAAGGCCGAGGCCGCCGCTGTCGTCGAATCCGTCAAGGCCGCCTCCGACGTCTACGCGCCGATCACCGGCGAGGTGGTCGAGGTCAACGAGGCGCTCGCCGCCGAGCCCGCGCTGGTCAATTCGGACGCCGGCGGCAAGGCCTGGTTCTTCAAGATGAAGATTGCCGACAAGGGCGAGCTCGGCGGCCTGATGGACGAGGCCGCCTACGCTGCGCACACCGCCTGAGAGAATGAAGCAGATTGCGACCACACCCCCACTGTCATCGCCCGGCTTGACCGGGCGACCCAGTACGCCGCGGCCCTTCGGCTTAATCACTGATGTCCCGGCGTACTGGATACCCCGCTTTCGCGGGGTATGACGGCTGACAACGAGGACCACGTCATGAACGCGCCCTTCAAGCCGATCAACGAAGCCGCCACCGATTTCGTCCGCCGCCACATCGGACCATCGCCGCGAGACATCAACGCGATGCTGGAGACAGTCGGCGCCGCGAGTCTGCAGGCGCTGATGAATGAGACGCTGCCGGCGTCGATCCTTCAGAAGGCGCCGCTCGATCTTGGCCGGGCGCTGAGCGAGACCGAGGCGCTCGCGCATATGAGCGAGCTCGCCGCGCAGAACCAGGTGTTCACCTCGCTGATCGGCCAGGGCTATTCCGGCACCATCCTGCCCGCGGTGATCCAGCGCAACATCCTGGAGAACCCGGCCTGGTACACCGCCTATACGCCGTATCAGCCGGAGATCAGCCAGGGCCGGCTCGAAGCCCTGTTCAACTTCCAGACCATGATCTGCGACCTCACCGGGCTCGACGTCGCCAACGCCTCGCTGCTCGACGAAGCGACGGCCGCGGCGGAAGCGATGGCGCTCGCCGAGCGCCACTCGCAGGTCAAGGCAAAGGTGTTCTTCGTCGACAAGGAGGTGCATCCGCAGACGCTGGCGGTGATGCGCACGCGCGCCGCGCCGCTGGGCTGGGCGCTGGTGGTCGGCGATCCCCTGACCGAGCTCGACAACGCCGATGTGCTCGGCGCGCTGCTGCAGTATCCGGGAACATCGGGCGCGGTGCGCGACCTCAAGCCTGCCATCGCATCGCTGCGCGCCAGGGGCGCGCTTGCGATCGTCGCGGCGGACCTGCTGTCGCTGACGCTGCTCACCTCGCCCGGCGAGCTCGGCGCCGACATCGCGATCGGCTCGGCGCAGCGGTTCGGCGTGCCGATGGGTTATGGCGGACCGCACGCCGCCTACATGGCGGTGCGCGACACGTTGAAGCGCTCGCTGCCCGGCCGCCTCGTCGGCCTCTCGGTGGATTCGCGTGGGCAGCCCGCCTATCGCCTCGCACTGCAGACCCGCGAGCAGCATATCCGCCGCGAGAAGGCGACCTCGAACATCTGCACCGCGCAGGTGCTGCTCGCCGTGATCGCCTCGATGTATGCGGTCTATCACGGCCCCGAGGGCTTGACCCATATCGCACGCAGCGTGCATCGCCGCGCGACCGTGCTTGCCGCCGGCCTGCGCAAGCTCGGCTTTGCGCCGACCAGCGAAGCGTTCTTCGACACCGTGACGGTCGAGGCCGGAGCGAAGCTGAACGAGATTGTCTCCCGCGCGCAGGCGGAGCGGATCAATCTGCGCATCGGTGCGACCACGCTCGGCATCGCGCTCGACGAGACCACGACGCCGGAGACGGTCGAGGCGGTGTGGCGCGTGTTCGGCGGCAAGCTCAGCTTTGCCGAGATCGAAGCGGCCGCGCGCGAGGCGCTGCCGAAGGAGCTGCGGCGCACCAGCGCGTTCCTCACCCATCCGGTGTTCAACACCCACCGCTCAGAGACCGAGCTGCTGCGCTACATGCGCAAGCTCAGTGATCGTGACCTCGCGCTCGACCGCGCGATGATCCCGCTCGGCTCCTGCACGATGAAGCTCAACGCCACCACGGAAATGATCCCGCTGACCTGGCCGGCGTTCGGCAATCTGCATCCGTTCGCGCCCGCGGATCAGGCCAAGGGCTATCACGCGCTGTTCAAGCGGCTCGAGCAGTGGCTGTGCGACATCACCGGCTATGACGCGGTGTCATTGCAGCCGAATTCCGGCGCGCAGGGCGAATATGCCGGACTGCTGGCGATCCGCGGCTATCACCTCGCGCGCGGCGAGCCGCACCGCAAGGTGTGCCTGATCCCCTCCTCCGCGCACGGCACCAATCCGGCCTCGGCCGCGATGGTCGGCATGGAGGTCGTGGTTGTGGCGTGCGATGCGCGCGGCGACGTCGACGTCAACGATCTCCGCGCCAAGGCGGAGAAGCATTCGGCCAATCTCGCCGCTGTGATGATCACCTATCCGTCGACCCACGGCGTGTTCGAGGAGCATATCCGCGAGATCTGCGACATCGTGCATGCGCATGGCGGCCAGGTCTATCTCGACGGCGCGAACATGAACGCGCAGGTCGGGCTGTCGCGGCCCGGCGATTACGGCGCCGATGTCAGCCATCTCAATCTGCACAAGACCTTCTGCATCCCGCATGGCGGCGGCGGCCCGGGGATGGGCCCGATCGGCGTGAAGGCGCATCTTGCGCCTTATCTGCCCGGCCATCCCGCAACCGACGGCACGACGGCGCACGCCATCGGCCCGGTGTCGGCCGCGCCGTTCGGCTCGGCGTCGATCCTGACCATCTCCTACATCTACATCCTGATGATGGGCGGCGAAGGCCTCACGCGCGCCACCGAGATCGCGATCCTCAATGCCAACTACATCGCCGCACGGCTGCAGCCGCACTTCCCGGTGCTGTACCGCAACGAGCGCGGCCGCGTCGCGCATGAGTGCATCGTCGATCCGCGGCCGCTGAAGACGACCAGCGGCGTCACCGTCGACGACATCGCGAAACGCTTGATCGATTACGGCTTCCACGCGCCGACCATGAGCTTCCCGGTGGCGGGCACGCTGATGATCGAACCGACGGAATCGGAATCGAAGTTCGAGATCGACCGCTTCTGCGACGCCATGATCGCGATCCGCGATGAAATCGCGGAGATCGAAAAGGGCCGCTGGAAGGTCGAGGCCTCGCCGCTGCGCCACGCGCCGCACACCGTCCACGACATCGCCGACGATGCCTGGAACAGGGCCTATACCCGCGCCGAGGGCTGCTTCCCGGCCGGCGTGTCGCGTTCCGACAAATACTGGAGCCCGGTCGGCCGCGTCGACAACGTCTATGGCGACCGCAACCTGGTATGCTCATGCCCGCCGGTCGAGGACTACGCGCAGGCGGCAGAGTAAGCGCCCTTCTCGTAGCCATTGTTGTAGGATGGGTAGAGCGCAGCGAAACCCATCACTGCTGATCACGCTCCGTGAACGATGGGTTTCGCTGCGCTCTACCCATCCTACGGTCCAGCGATCGTAACGTCCCTGCTAACTGCGGGACGAACGATAGCGAGGGCCGCCCGCGGCAGGAGGAAACATGCGCGAGGAATTCTGGTTTCATTTCCCGTTCCGCGTCCGCTATTCCGAGGTCGACGCACAGGCCGTGGTGTTCAACGCCCACTACCTGACCTATTTCGACACCGCGATCACCGAATATTTTCGCGCGCTCGGCTATGACTATCTCGGCGAAGTGGCGCGGACCGGGATCGACTTTCACACCGTGAAGTCGGTCGTCGAATACAAGGCGCCGATCCGGTTCGACGAGGACATCGAGGTCTGCGTGCGCGTCGCGCGGATCGGCCGCTCCTCGATCAACCTTGCGCTCGCGATCTACGCCAAGGACTCCGATGACCTGCGCGCCACCGGCGAGATCATCTGGGTCGCGACCGACCAGAAGACGCATCAGTCGGTCGCCGTGACCGAGGACTTGCGGGCGCTGATTGCGAGCCGCGAAAAGGCGCTGGCGCGGGGGTAAGCACGACGGGCGTCGCACAGATCAGGCTCAGGGGGCGACCAGGGTGCGGCTCTCGGCGTCCCGGCGCCACAGCCGCTGATTGGTCAGCTCGGTGCCACCCCACCAGCGGTGGATCGGATTGTATTGGCTGAAGTCGAGCTCGCGATCCGACACGAAGCGCGGCCTCAACCCGACGACGATATCCGCCCTTCCCGCTTGCCTCAGGCGATAGCTCGCGAGATCGCTTGTCGCCAGGATCAGACTTGTCACGATGCGCGCTGCTCCCGCTGCGTGCCATGGCCAATCAACGCCGGATTCCAGCACCAAAGATTGTCGTTGGTGAGGTGCGTGCCGCCCCACCAGCGATTGATCGGATTGTAGTCGGTGAAGTCCGCCTTGTGGGCGAGCACCGCCTTGCCAAACTCCGTCACCGACAGGCGGCTTCGCCGGAAGGCCTCCAGCCGACCTCGCGCGTTCTCACGGTCGATCGAGCGCAAGGCATCGTCGAGCCCGGCGATCGCCGGCTGCGGTCCATGCGCAAGGCCTTCGAGCAGCCTGCCGATTTCCATGTCGTTGAAGACGCCACGCTGGCGAAAACCGCGGAGGTAGAACAGCGCGTTCGTGCCCACGAGCCCGGCCGCGATCAATTCGAGTAACCGCATCTCGGTCGCGCCAAGTCCCGATCCGCTCCATGGCAACTCACGGAGCAGATCAAACAGAGCCGGCCTCAGCAAGGGAAACCCGCTCAGGTCGCGATGCACCACATCGAAACACGCCTCCGGCGTTGCCGCTCGATACGCCTGCCAACACGCGCTCGCGATCTCGAGATCCGCAGATCGGACATTGACAAGCGGCACCTGGTCCCAGCTAAGCCACGTCTCGTGCATCGTCAGCAGATCGAACGCGACCAGCCGCAATTTCAACTTGTCGACCATCGCCGGGTAAGCCCGGAAATGATCGAGCATCCAGATCAGCCGCAGTTGATCATCCGGGCCCGGATCGAACCAAAGCTCGATCACTTCGTAAGGGTCGCAAAATTCGATCAGTGCAATATCCCTGCGCGCCCTGGCATCCTGAGATCCCTGGCCCCACGCGCTCCAGTGCGACCAGTGTCCGACTGGATTCTTGTCCGACCGCGACCCGAAATACGCCTCGAGTTCTCCTGGCGACGGCAGCGGTCCACCGACAAAGCGAGATGTAATAGCGACCTCGGCAAACCCCGAACGTGTCAGGCTGAGGCCGGACGGACTGGTCAGGATCAGGCGTTTCATCGGCCCAACTCTCTCGACGACACACAAAACCAAACGGGCGCCGAAGACGTCGGCAACTCAACGTCCTCAGCGCCCGCTTGCAGCGAAGTCATGTGACCGTTTGAGCATGATCTCCGCGCAAACGCTTCGCGTTTGTCGCGAGGGAAAACCGCTTCGCACTTTTCCGGATCATGCTGGAGGCTTACTCTTCCGTCGGCTCCTCGCCTTCGGCGTCGCGCTCGGGCGTGCCGGCGAGGATCTGCTCGGAGATCAGGCCGGAGTTCTGCCGGATCGCGGCTTCGATCTTGGCGGTGATGTCGGGATTCGACCTCAGGAATGCCTTGGAATTCTCGCGGCCCTGACCGAGCCGCTGGCTGTCATAGGAGAACCAGGCGCCCGACTTCTCGACGATGCCGGCCTTGACGCCGAGGTCGAGGATCTCGCCCATCTTGGAGACGCCCTCGCCGTACATGATGTCGAACTCGACCTGCTTGAAGGGCGGCGCCAGCTTGTTCTTCACCACCTTGACGCGGGTGGTGTTGCCGACCACCTCGTCGCGCTCCTTGATCGCGCCGATGCGGCGGATGTCGAGGCGAACGGAGGCATAGAACTTCAGCGCGTTGCCGCCGGTGGTGGTCTCCGGCGAGCCGTACATCACGCCGATCTTCATGCGGATCTGGTTGATGAAGATCACCATGGTGTGGGACTTGTTGATCGAGGCGGTGAGCTTGCGCAGCGCCTGGCTCATCAGGCGCGCCTGCAGGCCCGGCAGCGCATCGCCCATCTCGCCCTCGAGCTCGGCCTTCGGCACCAGCGCCGCAACCGAATCGACCACCAGCACGTCGACCGCGCCGGAGCGCACCAGCGTGTCGCAGATCTCCAGCGCCTGCTCGCCGGTGTCCGGCTGCGAGATCAAGAGCTCGTCGATGTTGACGCCGAGCTTGCGCGCATAGACCGGGTCGAGCGCGTGTTCAGCGTCGATGAAGGCGCAAATGCCGCCCTTCTTCTGGCCTTCCGCCACGGTGTGCAGCGCCAGCGTGGTCTTGCCCGAGGATTCCGGCCCGTAGATTTCGACGACACGTCCCTTCGGCAGACCGCCGACGCCGAGCGCGATATCGAGCCCGAGCGACCCCGACGACACCGTCTCGACATCCATCGACCGGTCGTTCTTGCCGAGTTTCATCACCGAGCCCTTGCCGAACTGGCGCTCGATCTGGGAGAGCGCGGCTGAGAGGGCCTTGGACTTGTCCATGGAGGATCCTTCGACGATACGCAGTGCAGTAGCGGACATTTGGGATGTGCTCCTTATGGCGGGGATTCGCTAGCGGGAAAAACGGGCGACGAGATCGGGTGGAATGCGTTGTTGATAGGAACCTCGTACCACGTTTGTTCTATGTTCGCAATATGTTCTTTCAGGCAAATACGTGCCGGCCCGTTTCCATCCACAATGGCCTGCTTTGATTTTTAGAGTGGTCTGGTTTGGGTTTAACCCCGTCGCAACCAAGGGTTAGCCGATGTTCTCGGTAGGACTACTGAGGAGGCTCTCAGATGTTCTGGCCCCATAACTTCCTGCGGGTCGCGATCTGTTCTCGCGGAATGTTTACTGGAACAATCGGCCCGGCAGTGCCCTTATTTGGGGGCCCCCAGCCAGACAGGTAGCCCCCCGACTGCTGGAGGAAAACCCGCCTCCGGGACGGGTTGGCGGCCCCCTGTTGGGGCCGTTTAAAATTCCGTAGTTCTCCGGCCAAGAACAAAGTTCCGGGCCGCACGACGCACCTTGCGCCTGAAGTTCCCCTGATAATCAACGAGTTAACCTGACAGGCTCGACCGGTCAGACAACGGCTGGCACAATCTGCATACTACCTTCGTACCCCTCCTGAGCCCTGGAAAAACTCCGTAGCGTTCGGAAGACTCGGGTTCCGCCAGTGTTCGTAACATTGGCCTGCTCAACCAACGCGAATTGCGCGGCGCTGGACAGGCAACACGGCTGGCGACAGTTCCCTGGCGACGCTGCCGGCGGACGAATCCCCTTCCGGAATCCACAACGACGGCTCGAACGGGCGCGGCTTTTCACACGACCCTTTTACGGGTGCCAACTATTGCTACAACTAATGGTTTAAATATCGACGACCGCCCTTCATTCGCGGAACCGTTACAGATGATCCACAGGGGCATCGAGTTCAGCGTCACCCAGCTGATGGCCGGCGTCTGGAAATGGCGCTTCCAGATCGGCGATCGCGTCTTCACGGGCAAGACCGAAGCAAAGCTCGATCTTCTGGCGATCCGCCGCGTGCAACTGCGGATCGATCGCGAGCTGAACAATCTGGAGCGGGAACGGACCCGCGGCAGCAATGGGGACTGAGGCACGGTCTATCGTGCACGCCCCGGTGCCCTGACCGGCTGGCCCTCGCGCTTCGCTCGAAAACGCTTCAATCCGCGCTTGCCAGCCGCCGCATCGTGAACTCGATGTCGCCGCCGGGGAGCTCGCGCCAGCTCTCGACGGCGCTCATATAAGCCGCCTTCGGGTAGCGCTTGAGAAAGTCACGCGCCCTCACGCGGGCCTGATCGCGTGGCAGGCTGAAGGTCTCGCGCAGATAGCCGTCGTCCGGCTTTCGCCGATCGGCCATCCGGCTGGCGAGATCGCGCGGACGAGACACCATGCCGCAACTCCGGACCAACTGACGACACCCCAATATAGGGGCGGCGGCAGGAGAATCCGAGTCTGCAGGAGACGGATGAAGTCGCCCGAACAGGCGTTATTGGCTGCGCGGCGCGGCGCTTCCGGGCTGCGCCGAGCTTCCGGTCTTGGTCTTCGGCTTGGCGGGGTGGGCGGCCGCCTTCGGCGGATCGCTGCGCACGACGCCCCAGGGGTCGGACGATCCCTTGGCATCGGGAATCTTGCTGAGCGAGTCCTTGTAGGCCTTGTCCCTGACCGCGTCCTGCTCCTTCTCCTCCTGGGTCCTGGTCTTGACCTCAGGCATCAGGTTGACGTTCGGCATCTGCGCATAGGCCGGCGCCGACAGCAGCACCGCAACCGCGACTGCGCACAAAACTCTCATGAGTACGCTCCTTGCATTTTCGTCGCCGGTATATCACCGCAAGAAAGCCGCCGCCAAGCGCGCCTGCCCCGGCCCTAGAGATGGTCTGACTTGCAGGATTTCGGCGACTGCATCCAGTCGTCCCAGACCGGACCGCAGCGCGTGCAACCGCTGAGCGCAAGCCCGATCGCAACCACGCCGCCGAGCAACACCAATCTGCGGAACATGTACGCCCCCACCACTCGCGAGGAGGCGACTGGGCGCCGAAACTGGGGCATTTTCAAGCCGGGCACGGCGCTTGCAACGCAGCGCAGCGCCCATCGGAACGCAGCGCAAGCGCGCATCGGAACGCAGCGCTCGCGCGTCGGTTTGACCGGGCGGCCGCGCAAATTACACTGCGCAACAAAGCAGAAAAGGAATCGATCAAATGACTTTGGCGATGAGCTGGGACGAGTGGACGCAGCACGACGGGACGGCGCTCGCAGGGCGTGTCCGGAGCGGCGAGCTGACGCCCCGTGAGCTGGCGTCGCAGGCAGCCAGCGCCGTCGCCAAGGTCGATCCCGCGCTCTTCGGCGTCGTCGAGCTGTTCGACGATGTGATCGCCGACCCGGCGCGCGACGGCGCCGACCTCGACGGCCCGTTCGCCGGCCTGCCCTTCCTGATGAAGGACCTCGGCCCGACCTTGAAAGGGCGGCTGCAGGAGATGGGCTCGCTGATGATGCGCGGCAATCGCGCCGCGGCGGATACCTTCCTGACCGCGAAGATGCGCAAGGCCGGCCTCAATTTGATCGGCCGCACCACGACGCCGGAGTTCGGGGTCTGCAGCTCGGCGGAGAATCCCGCGGTCTATGTCACGCGCAATCCCTGGAACACCGGCTACACCACCTGCGGCTCGTCGGCTGGCAGCGCGGCGATGGTCGCCGCCGGCGCCGTGCCGATCGCGCATGCGACCGACGGCGGCGGCTCGATCCGGATTCCCGCCGGGGTCAACGGCAATATCGGCTTGAAAGTCTCGCGCGGCGTGTTCTCGCTCGCGCCGCATCTGTCCGATCTCACCGGGCTGGTCTCGATCCAGGGCTGCCAGTCGCGCACGGTGCGCGACACCGCTGGCTTCGTCGATGCCTGCCGGGGACCTGCGCCAGGCGAGTTCATGCCGTTCTGGACCTCGCCCGAGCCATATGCCGCGATGATCGCGCGCGATCCCGGCCGGCTCAGAATCGCGCTGTCGCACACGTGGGGGGACTATCGCGCGACGCCGCACATCACAGCCGAGCTCGCGCGGATCGGCCGTTTCCTCGAAGGCCTCGGCCACCAGGTCGATTACGCACTGCCGGCGATCGACTATCGGGAAGCCTTCGCGGCGCAGACCACCTGCTACATCAGCAATTTCGCCGTCGTGATCGGCAACATGCTCGCCGCGCGCGGCCTCGAGCGGCCCCCAGTGGAGCTGATCGAGCCGATCAACATCCGCATCTGGGAGCACGGCCGCGACTTCAGCTTCGCCGACCGCGCCCGCATGCAGGCCGTCTTCAACGCCACCTCGCGCGGCTTCGGCGCCTTCTTCGAGGACTGGGACATCATCCTGACGCCGATCACGGCGCTGCCGACGCCGAAGGTCGGCACCACGGAATATCTCACCATCTCGGACAATCCGTCGGTGCTGGACTGGTTCGGCAATCTCTGGCGCAACTTCGCCTTCACGCCGCTCGCCAATCTCTGCGGCATCCCCGCGATCTCGCTGCCGCTCGCGACCAACGAGCACGGCCTGCCGCTCGGCATCCAGGCGATCGGAAAGCAAGCGAGTGACGGGCTGTTGCTGCAGCTCGCCGCCCAGATCGAACGGGCGATCGACGGCAAGTGGAATGCGGGCAACACGCCGGCCGTGCACGTCACGCGCAACTAGGCGATAAAGAGCAAAGCCATCAGCGGAGGAAACGGAACGTCATGCAGCAGGCCGGTGAATTCGGGATCGACGACGCGAAACGCGTGCTCGGCGACGTCTTTGCGCCGTGGGTGCAGGACCTCAATCTGGCGGTCGAGCAGTTCGACATCGCGCCGCCTATCGGCGGCGATGCCGACTGGCAGCCCGGCGCCATCCTGCGCATGCCGTTTTCCGAGCGATTGTGCCGCAATGGCGGCATCGTCTGCGGCCAGGCGCTGATGGCGTTTGCCGACACCGCGATGGTGCTCGCCAACCTCGCGGCCAACAAGGGCTATCGCCCGATGACGACGGTCGACCAGACCACGCATTTCATGCGCGCGGTGACGGCGTCCGACGTGCTGGCCGACGCCCGCGTGGTCCGGCTCGGCCGCACCATGAGCTTCGGCCGCGTCACGCTATCCTCCGCCACCGACAACAAGCCGGTGGCGATGGTGTCGAGCGCCTTCGCGATGCTGCCTGGATAGGCCTCTCGCATCATAGACGGTGTATCTCCTCATCCCCGCGCAAAGGCTTCGCCTATGTCGCTGGAGGAGCTTGCGCAGCAAGCGTCTCGAAGGACGAGGCCACCAGCCCGGCCTCATGGTTCGAGACGCGCGTTCCGCGCTCCTCACCATGAGGGTTCAGGCCAATCACGCCGCAAGATTTACTTGCCGAGCTTCTTGCCGCGCATTGAGATGATGGGTTTCTCTTCGCTCTACCCATCCTACGCAACTGTCATCGCCCGGCTTGACCGGGCGATCCAGTACGCCGCGGCCTCTCATTCCATCACCACGGTCTCTGGAATACTGGATCACCCGCATGCGCGGGTGATGACACTGAGCAAGCCGACTAGACCGATCCCGCCATAGCTTGCGTAGCAAGATTTACTTGCCGAGCACGGCCTCCGCGGCGTTGACGATGCTGATGGTCGGATTCTTTCCGCAATAGGTGCCGAACTTCTTGGCGTTCTCGACGAACACCTCGGTGTCGATGATCGCCTCGTCGGAATCGCCCTTGTACCAGCCGTCCATCCAGATCAGCACCATCTTGATGGTGTCGTCGCCGCCGTCGACGAACTGCTTGCAGGTCATGGTTGAGAGATCGAGGACGGTGGCATTGGCCGGACGACAAGGCAAGCGAAGCGATAGCGCTTTTCGCTAGTTGCCTAGTCCTTCCTCGGAATTAAGCCTAGAAGAAGCCAGCCTAGGAAACAGAGCCCCGCAAACGAAGTCACGAAAACGACGACGAACAGCGTAGGTTCTTCTCGATAAGTAACCCAGTGAAGGGCTGTGAACCGTCCGGCGTAAAAGACTTCCTCAGCGAAAATGGCAGACAATACCTCGGTGAGCAGGAGTAGCCACAAAACGGCAATCGGAGCCAAACCTGCGATTGACTTGAACGCACGCATCCTCGTGCCTGTTCTGCGTGTGATCCTGACCTGTCGATCTTCCATGCGCCGATCCCCTGATCAAACCGGATCGAGCTGACCACCAATGCCCTAAAGCTCGATGAACTACATGCCCATAATTTTTACGGGAGCTGGTATTCAAGATCAGCCTTCTGAAATTCCGCTCCGGGTCCAATGCGGCGGTCGCGGATCGTTGATGAGACGTCCGGACTGTACCCAACGCCGGCGGCGAAGCTGGTCCGCAAGGTGACATCGCTGCGCTCTGCGCCGCCTGCCCGGATTTCCTCTCGGAATCGATATCCGGATTTGTGGGTTCACGCCCCAGATTCAATTGCATCCGCGAAGAACCTGCGCTCCCTCCCCGATCGCGGGGGAGACGCGGCGAATGTCGCCGGTCGATTCAACCTGAATTCATCGCGCCTTAGCACAGCGAGGCAGCGCTGCATCATTTCTGAATATTAGAAAAATACCCCTGAGTTGCCCGACGTGTCAAGTTGCTTTTCGAACGCCGGCAGCCGCCGGCTACTTTGCATGGGGTTGTTTTCGATATTTTGGAGGCGCGCACCTGCAGCAGGGAGCACCTAAGCGGATCGCGAGCGACGGCTGTGCGGCCAGCGCCACAACAGCGCAATGAGGGCCACGAGCACGAGTCCGGCGGCCACAGCCTTGGCGGTGAACCGCCCGCCGGGCCAGTCGATCAGGCGAGTCCACAACGATGCCCCCTCGCCCTGACGCGGCAGGCGGAAGGCCACCACGCTATCGCCGATCGATGTGCCGGCCTCGGAATGGCCGCCCGCGCCGATCACGACGTACTGCTCGCCCTTCCAGAGGTAGGTCATCGGATTGGCGACGCCCGGCACCGGAAGCCGCCCGAGCCAAAGCTGTTTGCCCGACCTGGCATCGAACGCGCGCAGATAGGCGTCCATCGCGCCGGTGAACACCAGTCCGCCCGCGGTGATCGCGACGCCGTTGACCAGCGGCGTGCCGGTGTTGAGCGCGATGCCGAGCGGCGCGAGATCCTCACTGGTGCCGACCGACGCATGCCAGAGGATCTTGCCGGCCTTGAGATCGACCGCCACCGTCTCGCCCCATGGCGGCTTGTTGCAGGGCGACCCGACCGCCGACTTCGCCAGCGCCCGCGACATCGCGAACGGCGCCCCTTCCTGCTGGCCGAATTCGTGACCCGGCGGCGGATTGAAGCCCTTGGCCTGGTCGCGCGGAATCAGTGTGACGATGTGCGCCGCATGGCTGACATTGGCGTAGAGGATCTGATTGACCGGATCGAACGCCGCGCCGCCCCAGTTCACACCGCCGCCGGTCATCGGATAGATCACAGTGCCTTGCGTCGACGGCGGCGTGTAAAGGCCCTCATTGCGGGATTGCGCGAGCAGCGTCTCGCAGGCCGAGCTCCCGGTGCCCGGCAGCAGGCCGGCGACATCGTCGGCTGTCATCCGCTGCGTCAGCAACGGCGGCACATGGGTCGGGAACGGCTGCGTCGGCGACAGCCTCTCGCCCTCGGCTCCGTTCTGCGGCACCGCGCGCTCTTCCACCGGCCACACCGGCTTGCCGGTGTCGCGATCGAGCACGAACACAAAGCCCTGCTTGGTCGGCTGGATCACGACGTCGCGCTGACCATCGCCGGTGTCGATCCGCGCCAGCGTTGGCTGCGCCGGCAGGTCGTAGTCCCAGACGTCGTGATGCACGGTCTGGAATGCCCATGAGAGTTCGCCGGTCTCGATCCGCAGCGCAACGACGGAATCGGCGTGCTCGTCGTTGCCGGGGCGCTTGCCGCCCCAGAAGTCCGGACTGGGCGAAGTCGTCGGCAGGAACACCAGGCCGCGCTCCTCGTCCACCGACATCGGCGCCCAGACATTGCTGTGGCCGGCCTCGACGCCATTGTGCACGAGCGGATCGAAGCTCCAGCGCGGCTGGCCGGTCCGCGCATCGAAGGCGCACACTGCGCCGAGCGGCGCGTCGACCCGCCGGTTGTCGCCGATCGCCGACCCGACCACGACCACGCCGCGTCCCGTCACCGGCGCCGACGTGATCTGAAACTCGCCCGGCCATTCCAGCTTCATCCCAACGTCGATCTTGATCTCGCCACCGCTGCCGAAATCGGCGCAGGGCTTGCCGGATCTGGCATCGAGCGCGATCAGGCGCCGGTCATTGGTGCCGGTGAAGATGCGTGACTTGCAGGCCGTGCCTTCCGCCGCACGATCATCCGTCCAGTGCGCCACGCCGCGACAGACAAAGCGATTGGCGGGCCGCTGCGCCATGCTGATCTTCGGATCGAAACGCCATTTCTGCGCACCGGTGCCGGGATCGAGCGCGATCACTTCGTTGAACGGCGTGCAGAGGATCAGGCTGTCCTCGACGAACAGCGGTGTCACCTCGAACTTGGTACGCTTCATCACCTCGGGCGGGCGGGTATCGAGATCGCCGGTGCGGAATTCCCAGCCGCGCACCAGCGTGCCGACATTGTCTGATGTGATCTGCGTCAGCGGCGAGAAGCGCTGTCCGCCGCGGTCGCCGCCCCAATATTCCCAGGCGCGCGCCGGCTGACTACACAGCAGCAGCGCGGCAAGCAGGCAAAACAGCGACCGCATCGCGTCCTCCCCCAGGATGCGATCACCAGGCGCCGCATCTCATGCGGGGAAAGCCTTTACGCGATCGGCGCGTCAGTATCCACCCCGGCGATAGCCGCCGCCGTAGTTGCCGCGATAACCACCGCCGCCACCGATGCCGATCCCGATTCCGATCGGCGGTCCGGCAGGCTCATAGACCACGGTTGGAGGCGGACGGCGCACCACCACGACGTCGTCCTCGACGACGACGCGCGGCGGGCGCTTGCCCGCGCGCCGCGGCGGATCGGGATCGGCACGCTTTTTCACCGGCACGTTGGCCCTCTGCTGCAGCGGCTGTTGCGGCGGCGCGGCGTTGCAGGGACAGGTCGGCGCCGCCAGCGCGACGTTGGTCGCGGGTACGCTGAGCGCGACGGCGGGTGCCGGATCGGGACGGTAGCGCAGCCGTTCGATCATCTTGCGCGCGGTCGCTGTCAGGTCGGTGTCAGGATATTGCGCGAGGAAGCCGCGATAGGCCGCCGCCGTGTTGGCGAGAACAGCGCTATTCCACGCCACCATGCGGCGATGCCGGTCGAGCCAGTCGCGTGCCTGCAGGCCGCGTGGCGTACCGGCGAAGATCGCGGCGAAGGCTTCATAGGATTCGTCGGTACCGTCGACCACCATCAGCTCATTCGCGGCCTCGATCGGCTTGCCCTGCAATTCGCGCTTCCATTCGTCGACGCTGCGTTTGGCCGCGGGCGGCGGCGGCGCTGCGGGCGACGCCGCTGCCCCCGCCATGAAACGGAAGTCGTCGGTGAGCGAGGACGAGTCCCACGGCGTCTGGCGGCCGTCGGTTGCCTTGTTCACCGCCAGGCGAACGCGCTTGAAGGTGTCCTCAATCGGGATGCCCGGCTCCTTGGCCGAGGCCAGCAACGCGGTCGTGTAGGGGCTGTTGGCGCCGCTGCCGTCCTCGGCTTCCGCGCCCGGCGAGGTCGAGAACGAGACAAACGTGCCGGGCGAGCCGACCTTGGCATCGACGATGGCGAGCCCATGCCCCGCGGTCTTGCTGAGCTCCGGGAAAGGATTGTTGCGGCAGGCATCGAGCAGCACGATGCGCATCCGGCTCGGCACCGAGGTCAGCGTATTCAGGACGTCGTTGAGCCGAACTGCCTGGATCGGGATATCAGCCTCGCGCTTCGGATCGACATCGACCGGCACCAGATAGTTCTCGCCGTCGATCTGCAGGCCATGCCCGGCATAGAACACCAGCGCCACGGTGTCGGCGCCCTTTGCCGCCACCTGGCCGGCGAAATCGCTCAGCCGTGCGCGCATCTCGTCCTGCGACAGGTCCGATGCGGCCGTGACCGCAAATCCGGCATCGGTCAGCATCTGCGAGACAGCCTTGGCGTCGTTGGCCGGATTCGGCAGCGCGGGCACCGACTTGTAGGCCGACTGCCCGATCACCAGCGCCAGCCGGTTTTCCGCCGCCGCCGGCACGGCGCCGAGCAGGATCGCTGCCGGAACGATCAGGCTGAGGAGCGAACGGCGAAGCATGGCGGCCTCCGACAATGACATCGGAGATGGGTCGGAGGCCGTCAGGCCAAGGTTCATGCCGTGCGGCAATGTGCTGCCGACCGACGCCGGTTCGGATGTCGAATGGCTGCAGAGACCTAGCCCGGCTATTTCGGCTTCTTGGCCGGATCGGCTGCCGGCTTGGTGACACCCCAGGGATCGTATTTCTCCTTGGGCTCAGGGATCCGATCGAGCGCAGCCTTGTAGGCCTTCTCGTCGACCTTGGGCTTCTGCTCCGTCTTCGTATCGCCCCCACCGCCCCCTCGCCGGCCCTGGGCCAGCGTGGGTGTCGCGAGCAGCGCCAGAATGACGGCAGCAACCGTGAAGCGTTTCATGTCAGTCTGTCTCCCCCGCCGCCGCAGCAACATCCGGTAATACCTCTACCCCAACGATAACCTGTCGCTCGACATTTGTTGATCGACAAACCGCCGCGTGATGCGAATTCAGCACCACCAGGGGGGCGCAATCTTGGCGGCGGCACATTAAATTCGCTCAATGGGACAGGGACAAGTACATCTGGCGGCGCTGCTGGCCGGCGCCGCCTTCATATTGAGTGGCTGCGGGCTGGCGGACAGCCACGCGGTGTGGCCGGAGGCCTTGAAGGTCAAGGCTACAGAGCCGGCGCCGCTCGAGACGCCTCCGGACGTCAAACGGCTGGTCGCGGGCAAGCTGGATTCGGTGTTCACGGCCGGTTCACAGCCGACCCATGTGCGGGTCTCCGCCCCGCTGCACGACCCGCGCGGCACCGGCTGGACGGCCTGCGTCCGCGCCGAGCTGACATCGGTGATCGGCAAGCCGCTGGGGACGCAGACCTATCGCGTCTTCATCAATGAAGGCGCGATCTTCGATCGCCGGCAGGTGGAAGCCGACGACAATTGCGTGACGCAGAATTACGAGCCGATCGAGAGCTCCGTTCAGCTGGAAGCGCAGCGAAGCCCCAAACCTTGAAGCCCAAGCCTTGAAGCGCCAGCCTTAGCGTTTGGGCGCTTGAGCCGGCGAGCCGGCCGGGCCGCCGCCCACCGGTATGCTGAACGGCCCGTTAACACGACCGCTCAAATTGCCTGATGGCCTCAACGGCATTTTCCATTTCTTTCCGCTAGCGTTGCCCTGACGAACGCAAGGCCAATCGGCCTCGCGGAGTGGGGAAACAGGGACGTGGCCGATATTGCTGACCAGGCAATGATCCACCGTGCATCGCACAGGGATGCCACGGACGATCGCACGTTGCCGCCGCTGTCGGCCGCGCCGCTCAATGCATGGCGTGCGCTTGCCGCGCGCGCGATCGAGGCCAATGGCTACTATCAGCCCGACTGGGAGTTGGCGGTCGATGCCTCCGCGCGCGGCCGCACCGGCGCGGCGCTGCTCAGCGCCGCAGGCGATGCCGGGCAATTGATCGGGCTGTTGCCGGTCGTTCCGATGCGGCGGATCTACCGCATTCCCCTGCCCGCGCTGGTCGGCGCCGAACCTTATGGCACGCTGTGCACGCCGCTGCTCGACCGCGACGCCGCCGAGGAAGCGGTGGGCAAGATGCTGCGGCAGGCGCGCAATGCGGGCGCGCATGCACTGATCCTGCGCACCATGTCGCTCGAGGGGCCGGCCATGGCGGCGATCCGCGCGGTGCTGGCGCGAGACGGGTTGCAGCCGCGGATGCTCAGCGCCTATCAGCGCGCCGAGCTGGATGCGACGCGCGATGCCGACGAATTGTTGCGCGACGCGCTCGGGCCTAAGAAGCTGAAGGAGCTGCGCCGCCAGCACCATCGCCTGTCCGACCATGGCGCGGTGCGCTTCGATGTCGCCCGCACGCCGCACGAGGTTGCCACAGCGCTCGAGACTTTCCTTGTCCTCGAAGCCGGTGGCTGGAAGGGCCAGCGCGGCACGGCGCTCAGCCAGCATGCCGGCGATGCGGCCTTCATCCGCCGCGCGACGTCGACGATGGCCGAAGCCGGCCGCTGCGAGATCATCACGCTGCATGCGGGCGACACGCCGGTCGCGGGCGGCATCGTGGTGCGCCACCAGGACCGCGCCTTCTTCTTCAAGATCGGCGTCGACGAGCGTTTTTCGAAACATTCGCCCGGCACGCAGTTGACGCTCGAGCTGACGCGCCATCTCTGCGCCGATCCCGCGATCAACTCGGCCGATTCCACCGCGGCGCCCGGCCACCCCATGATCGACCCGATCTGGCGCGGCCGCTTCGCGATCGGCGACGTCTTGCTGCCGCTGCGGCGCCGCGATCCGCTGGTGCCGGCCATTCACGCCGCGCTGACCCTGAACAAATTCGCCTACGAAGGCGCGCGCGACGCCGTGCGCTTCATCCGTAGCCGGCGCGGCAAGCCCGGATAATGCGGTTTACCCTTTCGTAGGCATGCAGACACATCGGGAAACAACGGGCAGCCGCCGTCAGGTTGGTGTCAGCTGGCCCGACTAGCGTTGCTGCGCGCTGGTTCTCAGACGGCGCGCGCCCTTGCTTCGAAAGCCTCATCTGATGGAAACATCGGATGAGGCTTTTTGCCCGCGCTCTCGACGTCCCGACGCCAAACAAAAGGCCGCCTCAACCGGCGGCCTCCATGTCTTGCGCTTGGGACAACACGGCTCGTCGCGACGCGAATGATCGCCTCTCTCACTGCAACGGCGAGTGCGGTGCCGGCAGCATGATGGTCGAGTGCATCTCCTCGAGCACCTGCGTGCCCTTGCTCAAAAATTCCAGCCAGGCCGGATCCTTCATCGCGTTGCCGCGTGCGGCGGCGCGGGCGTTGAGATCGGGATAGGCCCAGATGTGGCAGACCTCGTTGGGCTGCCCGGCTTCGGTGGTCCAGAGACCGACGATCTTGGAGTATTTCTCGCGCTCCGGCATCACGCCGGTGATCAGATCGAGCCATTGCTTGGCGCCGCCGACCGGCTTGGCGCGATAGTTGCGGAATTCGTAGATGTTGCCCTTGGTCGCCGGCGCCACCGGCGGGATGACGGCATTGAGCAGCCGCACCTCCTGCCGCACCAGCAGCGGACGGATCACCGGAATATACTCGCCGGTCCAGCGCGGATTCTTGGCGAGCTCGGCGCGCAGCCGGGTCCGCTCGTTGAGATCGGCGTAGCTCCACATATGCATGACCTGATTGAGCGGACCGATCTCGGTGATCCAGTAGCCTTCCAGCTTGCCGAAATTGTCGGCGCGGATATCGCGCGAGATCGTGCTCGCCGCCTTCACCATCTCGCCGACGGCGCCTGGACGTACCGTGTAGGTGCGCAGCTCATAGATCATGATGGTCTCCCTGATTGTTTCCGATGGATGATATGGGCAAACGAAAAAGCCCGGCATGAGCCGGGCTTTCGATGTGGATTGCGGATTACTGCGCCGCCTGCGCGTTGATCTCGGCCGAGACCTGGCGGATGGCGCGGGCGAGCTGCTCGGCCGGCTGGGCACCGGACACCGCGTATTTCTGCGCAAACACGAAGGTCGGCACGCCCGAAATCCCCTTCTCGGCGGCTTCCTGGGCCTGCGCCGAGACCAGCGCGACATCTTCGTCGGTGGCAAGACGCTTGCGCACGTCGTCGGCATCGAGCCCGACGTCGCTTGCCGCCTGTACCAGCACGTTGCTGTCGGTGAGATCGCCGCCGTCGCGGAAATACAGCTCCATCAGCCGCTGCTTCATCTCGGCCGCCTTGCCTTTGGCCTCGGCCCAGTGGATCAGACGATGGCAGTCGATCGTGTTGGGCTGCCGCTTGACGAGTTCGGGATGGTAGGTGAGCCCCTCCTCATTGGCGGCGGCGACCACGCGGCCGGCGATGCCCTTGTAGGCGTCGACCGAACCGAATTTGGCGGTCAGATATTCGTCGCGGCTGATGCCCTCGCGCGGCACCAAGTTGTTGAGGAAGAACGGCCGCCAATGCACCTCGACCGGTACATCGGGCACCAGCTTGAGCGCATCCTCGATGCGATGCTTGCCGATATAGCACCAGGGGCAAACGACATCGGAGACGATGTCGAGGCGAAGCGGCTTCAGATCGCTCATGGCGGGGTTCCCGGCGGAAATGGAACGCCAAAGGTAGGCCGAAAGCGTCCCGAGACAAGCCGCTATTTCATACTGGCTGCCATCTGCCGCATCCGCTCGGCGGTCAGCTCATCGGCCGGGAAGAAGGTCTCCAGCGCCAGTTCCTGCAGCGTGATGTCGACCGGCGTGCCGAACACCATGGTGGTCGAGATGAAGCTCAGGATCTCGCCATTGAGGCGGAGCTTGAAGGGAAGCGCGACGTTGTTGTCGGTGGTGATCGGGGCCGACCGCGCCGGGATCGGATAGGACTTCAGGTCCTGATAGAGCTTGAGCAGCTCTGGATCCGCCGTTGCCTCGCATTGCCGATGCAGCCGCTCCAGAAGATGCGCGGCCCATTCCGCGAGGTTGACGGTGCGCGGCGCGAGGCCCTCGGGGTGGAAGGCAAGCCGCAGGATATTGAAAGGCTGGCCGAGCAGCCGCTGCGGCACACCCTCGAGCAGCGGCGCCACCATGCGGTTGGCAGAGACCAGATTCCAGTGCCGGTCATAGGCCAGCGCCGGATTGGGCTCGTGCGCCTTCAGCACCAGGTTGATGGCCTCGCGCGCCGATTTCAGCGCAGGATCATCCAGCGAGCGTTGCGGGAATGCGGGCGCGAAACCCGCGGCGACCAGCAGCACGTTGCGTTCGCGTAAGGGCACGTCGAGGCGCTCCGCCAGTTTGAGGACCATGTCGCGCGACGGCGCCGAGCGGCCGGTCTCGACGAAGCTCAAATGCCGTGCCGAGATCTCGGCATCGACGGCAAGGTCGAGCTGGCTGAGATGACGGCGCTGCCGCCACTCGCGCAGGTGCTCGCCGATCGGGACGGGTTTTGCGGGCTCGGCCCGCGCCATGGATGCATGTGCGTTCATGGTGCAAAACCTACCATGCGGAATTCGCCCGTTCCATTACGCCTGAGGTAATCGAATTGGCGCGCCGGCCGGCTCATCTTCCACGGCACAGGAGATGACCATGCTGATGCTGTCCCTTGTCCGCGCCCTCGCCGTCCTGCTGCCGTGGCTGGTCCATCTGGCCACCTGGCTGCTGGCGCGCTCGCTCAACATGCCGCAGCCGCTCGTGCACGCGACCGGCGTGTTCGTGTTCGCGCAGGTTTATGCGGTCGAGATGAGGGTCGGCAAGGCGCTGTGTCCGTTCCGGCTGTGGCGCCAGCTGAGGTCCCTGTTCGGCTGACCAACCCATCCCAACCCGAGGAGACACTGCCATGATCCATTCATCCCAGCTGCTGCGCCGCGCTTTGCTTGCCGACGCCGTGTTCAGCGGCGTATCCGCCATCGCGATGGTGCTCGACACCGGCGCGCTGGCATCGCTGCTCGGCCTGCCGGAAGCGCTGCTGCGCGAGACCGGGTTGTTCCTGATCGCCTACACCGCGCTGGTCGGCTGGCTCGGCGCGCGAACCTCGCTGCCGAAAGGACCCGTGATCCTAGTGGTCGCCGGCAACGCGGCCTGGACGCTCGCCAGCATCGCGCTGCTGCTGTCGGGCGCGGTGTCGCCAAACCTCTTCGGGACCATCGTGATCCTCGCCCAGGCGATCGCCACCGGCGTGTTCGCCGAGCTGCAATATGTCGGGCTGCGCCGCAGCGGTGAAGCGGTCGCGGCGTAAACCGAATGCCAGACGTGACGAGCGGCCGTCGCGGCAAACGCGGCGGCTGTTTCTGTCAGCTCAGCACCACCGCGACGATCATGCCGGCAAAGGTCAGCGCCAGGCCGATGATCAGCATCGGCACCAGACTGCTGCCGGAGAACGGATCGGCCTGATCCTGATGAAACCACGCGCCGTCGATGGCGCGCGCAATTGCCTTCGCCCTGTTCCTCATTGCACTGCTCCTGCTTCGCTTCGCCTGTAACGCTCGCCGACCGCCAGCATCACGCCCTGCCCGCTGGCGACGCCCATCTCGAGGCTCGAGGCGATGCGCCGCGCGCGATCGATGAAATGCGCCGCGGCCGCGGGCGGGCACAGCTCGGCTGCGGTCGCTTCGAACAGTTCGAGCCAGCGGTCGAAATGCGCGGCGTCGATCGGCAGCGGCATATGCTTGACCATCGGCGTGCCGTGATAGCGTCCGGTCATCAGCGCAACCGAGGACCAGAACGCGCACATCTGGGCCAGATGCGGCGCCCAATTGCTGATCCTGCTCTCGAACACCGGCCCGATCATCGGGTCCTTGCGGACCTCGGCGTAGAAGGCGTGCACCAGCTGCTCGATCATGGCCTCGGTGATCCCGGTCCGCGCGACGATCCCGGCGGTGATCTGCTCGCGGCGCTCTGCTCCTGTCATGGCTCACATCCTAAATAGGTATTTCAAATGCCTATTTAGCCTGCTATAGCTGATCCGCCAAGTGCTGATTTCGAAGGGCTTCCATGCGCCTGACATCGTTCACGGATTTTGCGCTCCGCGCCCTGATGCGGCTGGCCGGCGAGCCGGACCGATCGTTTGCCACCAGCGAGATCGCGGCCGAGTTCGACATTTCCCGCAACCACCTCGCCAAGGTGGTGCGCGATCTTGCCGAGGCCGGCTTCATTGCCACCCAGCGCGGCGCTGGCGGCGGCTTCTCGCTGGCGCGGCCGGCGGAAACCATCACCCTCGGCCAGGTGGTGCGCGCGCTGGAAGGCGGCAGCGCGCTGGTCGAATGTTTCAGGGATGACGGCGGAGACTGCCTGCTGCTGCCGCGCTGCCGGCTGAAGACGAAGCTTGCGGCGGCACGCGAGGCATTCATGCGCGAGCTCGACGGAACGACGCTCGCCGAATGCGCCTACCTGCCGCGTCCCGTCCGCCATCCCGCGAGGGCATCATGACGACGATCGCATTCGCGGACGGCGCGTTCGAGGTCGACGCCAATATCGTCGCCGAAGGCCTCGGCATCGCGGTGCCGCTGCTGCAGGCCGGGATGCGCTCGGGCGCGATCACGACGCGTTCGGAGCGCGGGCTCGACGCCGATCAGGGGCGCCATCGCCTCACATTCTTCTCGGGGAGCAAGCGTTTCCGTCTCGTCATCGACGAGCACGGCACGATCATCCAGCGCTCGACGCTGGATTTCGGCAATTCCCCGTTGCCACGCGCGGCGCACCGGCCGAGCGGCTAGAGCGTTTTCGGGCGACGTGGGTATCAGGCGTTCAGCGCCCGAGCGGTGCCCCGCTTCGACGAGGCAGCCTTCTTGCCCGCCGTGTTGATCAGGCTGTGACCATTGAGGTGACTGCCGTTCAGCGCCGTGCCGTTGACGAGCTTGCCGTTTGCTTTGGCAGCCTTCTTCGCCTTCCGCTGCCTGGCCCGCTCCTCGGCGAGCTTCTCGGCCTTGCGCTGTGCCTTCCGCTCGGCCCTTTCCTTCAGCCGCACCCGCTCCGCCCTCGCCTCCGCGCGCTTCTTCTTGCGCTTCTTCTCGCAGGCATCGCACTTGCAGCCGATCGGCTTCAGATAGGCTTTGAAATAGTCGGTTCCGTAGTCGTAATTGATTTCGTCGCCCGGCTCGATGTCCTTGATGGCGCGGATGAACACCTTGCGCTTGCGTGGACGAACGTCGGATTCCGCGTTCGGCCTGCAGGCGTGGTTGATATAGCGCGCGACGTTCTCGCGGATCGAGCCGTCGATGGTCCAGCGGTTGGTGAGCTCGAACAGATATTTGTTCTCGATCGCGTCCTCATCCTTCTTCTTCGAGTCGAGCAACGGCCCGAAATAGCGGATGATCTTGGTGCCTTTCTTGATCGGCTTGGTGGCGAAAAGGCCAAGACCGGTCCGGGAACGGCCGACGCGATAGGGCTTGTTGGATGATATCGTGGTCATGACGATCAAGGTTACGGCACGCAAGTGCACGCGACAGAAGTTGCGAAGCCGCCCTTCTAGGACGATTCCGCGCGCCTGTCAGGTGTTTCCCGCGTGTCTTATTGAACCTTCCCCAGATTGCATATGTCAGACACAAAGTAACGTCCGGATCCCAGGTTTCCCCCGATGAAATACCTTGCTTTTGCAACAGTCGTTATGGCGCTTGCCGGTGCAAATCCTGGTCAGGCCGGCGCTGAGACAATCAGCAGCAGCTACACATCGACCGCGCCGAAGGCCTGCCGCATGATCGGCAAGCCCAGCGAGGAGGACGGCAGCACCACGAGGGTCTGTCCGGGAAAATCCGCGCTCGTGGTGCTGATCAATGAGGGCGATCTGCGCGAAGTGGTCTCGGTGGGCCGAAACCGCGAGGCGGCAGCCAGGGAACCGGCCGCGCAGGCCTGGTTCGGCCCGTTCAGCTCGACCGGCGATACGGTCGAATGGCGTGCAGCCGGCGGCAAGCCGTTTGCGATCATCCAGCGCTGGCAGATCGCCGACAACAGCGAGCAGGACAAGCGCGGCGGCCCCGTCTCGCGGGCAATGCTCGCCGTGACCCGGCTGCCGCCGGGCGATGTCTGTCATGTCGCCTATGTCGACGTCGCGGCCAATCCCGACGCCAACGCGCTGGCGCGGCACGCCGCCGACGATTTCGCCCGCGATTTCAAATGCGGCACGGATACGGTGAAGACGGTCGGACAGAGCGGCCGGACCACGTCGCTTGTGAGGCGCTAGCCCACGGGCAGCACTGGTTATTGCCGCGCCGAGCGGCCCGCGGACAATCGCAGCATCGCAGTCAACAGCGTTTCCGCGGATGTGCCCTCGGGCGACCGATCCAGAATCGTCTTGAGGCGTCCGTCGAGCAGCAGCATGGTGAAACCATGCACCAGCGACCAGGCGGACGCGATCGCGGCCGCCTGATCCAGCGTAAGCTGCTCCTTGGAAATCTGCTCGTGCCGGCTGGCGCCGACGCCGCGGGTCAGCCCTGCGAACGAAGCCTCGGATGCCTCGTGCAGCGACGGCCGCGAATGATCGAGCCGCTCGCTGCGGAACATCAGCCCGTACATGCCGGGATGTGCCTGGGCATAGGCAACATAAGCCTTGGCGCTCGCCACGCCCTTCTCGGGCGTCGTGGCTGCCGAAGCGTCCGCAGCCGCCATCGCGAGGCCAAATTGCCGGAAACCGATCGCCGCGAGTTCGCTGAGCAAACCGGTGAGATCGCCGAAATGATGCGTCGGGGCGGCGTGCGACACGCCGGCCTCGCGCGCCACCGCACGCAATGTCAGTCCCGCCAGTCCATCACGCTCGAGCACGCGCTCGGCGGCCTTCAACAGTGCCTCATGCAGATCGCCGTGATGATACGGCGTGTCGTTGGCGCGGCGCCGTGGGGCAGGACGAGCCGCCGCGGTCCGTGCAACCCGGCGGGTCGGAGCCCGTGCCGGGCGAGTCGCCTTGTTTTGTTTGGATATTCTTGCCATCGGGCCCTTATATGTCGCAATTTTTACACTGTAAAGATTTTGCTTGACGATCGGCGGCGTCATCCTTACTGATATCTTTACGATGTAAAGATCATAATGCAGGGAGATGCGGAATGCTCGACCAGGTCACATCCAATGCGGCGCGCACCAATCTGGCGCCGATCCCATTCGAAGCCGACGCGCCGTTCCTGAAGATCTCGGGCGAATTGCCCCGCGAGCTGAACGGCACGCTCTATCGCAACGGTCCCAACCCGCAATTCGAGGCGCCCGGTGCGCACTGGTTCGTCGGCGACGGCATGCTGCACGCCTTCCATCTCGAGAACGGCCGCGCCAGCTACCGCAACCGCTGGGTCCGCACACCGAAATGGCAGGCCGAGCACGACGCCGGCCGCGCGCTGTTCGGCGGCTTCGGGCGCAAGATGCCGGATGCGCCGGCCACCACGACGACCGACGGCGGCGTCGCC
Organism: Bradyrhizobium sp. Pha-3; assembly: GCF_042258325.1. NCBI lineage: Bacteria > Pseudomonadati > Pseudomonadota > Alphaproteobacteria > Hyphomicrobiales > Nitrobacteraceae > Bradyrhizobium > Bradyrhizobium sp. Pha-3. The sequence continues at coordinate 5,937,881 of NZ_CP170151.1, forward strand.
AACACCAACATCATCTTCCATGGCGGCCGCCTGCTCGCGCTCGAGGAAGGCCACCTGCCGACCGAGATCGAGCCCGGCACGCTCAATCGCCTCGGCTATTGCGACTACAAGGGCGCGATCTCCGGCCCCTTCACCGCGCATCCCAAGATCGATCCGGTCACCGGCGAGATGGTGTTCTTCGGCTACAACGCCGCGGGCCCGCTGACGCCGGCGCTGTCGTTCGGCGCGGTGAGCTCGTCCGGTGTGGTGACGCGGTTCGAACGCTTCGAGGCGCCCTATGCCAGCATGGTGCACGACTTCATCGTCATCGAGAACCATGTGCTGTTTCCGATCCTGCCGATCGCCGGCAGCATGCAGCGCGCGATGCGCGGGCAGGCGCCCTATGCCTGGGAGCCGGAGAAAGGCGCCTATGTCGGCGTCATGAAGCGCAGCGGCGCGTCAAAGGACATCGTCTGGTTTCGCGCCGAGACCTGCTACGTTTTCCACGTGATGAACGCGTGGGAGGACGGCAACCGCATCATCGCCGACGTGATGCAATTCGAGGAAGCGCCGCTGTTCAACCATCCCGACGGCTCGCCGACCGACCCGCGGAAGAACCGCGCGCGCTATTGCCGCTGGACCTTCGACCTCTCCGGCAACACCGACCGCTTCACGCAAACCTATCTCGACGACCTCACCGGCGAATTCCCCCGCGTCGACGATCGCCGCGCCGGATTTGCCAGCAATCACGGCTGGTATGCCTGCGCCAACCCCGATCTGCCGATGTTCGGTGCGCTGTCGGGCATCGTGCATGTCGACGGCCGTGGCAAGCGGCTCGGCCACTATCTGCTGCCCGCCGGCGATACGATCTCCGAGCCCGTCTTCGTCGAGCGCAGCGCTGACGCCGCGGAAGGCGACGGCTGGCTGCTCGCGGTGGTCTGGCGCGCCCGCGAAAACCGCAGCGACCTCGCCGTGTTCAACGCGCAAGATGTCGAAGCCGGCCCGACCGCGCTGGTCCATCTCGGTCACCGCGTGCCGGATGGATTCCACGGCAATTGGGTGGGGGCGGAGTAATCGTCGATCGTCCCAGACGTCAGAGCAGCAATTCCTCGCTCGTCATGCCCGGCCTCGTGCCGGGCATCCACGTCTTGGTCGCCACTTGCGGGAAAGACGTGGGTGGCCGGGACATAAGCGAGCGGAAGCGACGCCGCCCGTCAACGGCCACGCCCGGCCACAACGATGCGGGATGGCGGCGCCAAGTGCTGAGCCACATTTATGGCACTGTCAGAGCTGGATTTTTTCCAATCACCTCACTATTTTGACACTGTAAAGATTTCGCTTGACGCTTTCACTACTCGCCTCTAGGGTATCTTTACGATGTAAAGATTAGCCGATGAGGCTCACCATGACGATCTTCCTGATCCTCGCTCCCTACGGTGCCTTCGCCATGCTGATGCTGGTGACATCGGCCACGGTGAGCCTGCTCTGTGCCGCCCTGATCTGCCTTGCCGTGATCGCGTTCGATGTCGCACGCGGCCGCAGCATCAAGATCCTCGGCGTCGGTTCGGTGATCGTGTTCGCCGCGACCGGCTTCTACCTCATCTTCGTCGACGCGACGTCGAGCAGCATCGCGGTGAAGATCGCGGTCGATGCCGGCATGCTGCTGGTGTCGCTCGGCTCGATCATGATCGGCCATCCCTTCACGCGGCAATATGCGCTGGAGCAGGTCGATGCCGAGACCGCGAAGCTGCCCGGCTTCATCCACGCCAACTACCTGATCACCGGCGCCTGGACCGTCGCGATGCTGCTCATGCTGATCGGCAACATTGCGGTGCTTTACGTGCCGGCGCTGCCGCTGTGGACGGGCCTCTTGATCGCCTTCGCCGCACGTAACGCGGCGGTGTACTTCACCCACTGGTATCCGCACCATCGCGCGGCCAAGGACGCGGCGCCGCCGGCCGGCGCGCTGCCGTCCCGCTAAACGCTGTCATAACAACATCACCACGATCATCCCGAGGAAACGGAAACCATGACGATGAAGAGCGTATTTGCCAGGCTTGCGAGCGACTTCCTTTCCACCATCGTCTTCCTGGCGGTCTATTTCGCCACCGACAATGTCCTGATCGCCACCGGCGTCGCGATCGCGGGCGCAATTGCGCAAGTGGTCTATGCGCGCGTCAAGGGACAGGCGCTCGGCTACATGACCTGGGCGAGCCTTGGGCTGGTGATCGTGCTCGGCGGCGCGACGCTTTTCACCAACGATCCACGCTTCGTGCTGGCGAAGCCCGCGATCGGCCACGTCGCGATCGGCGCGATCATGCTCAAGCGCGGCTGGATGCTGCGCTATCTGCCGCCGATCGTGACCGAGACGATTCCGGAATACGCCACCCTCGCCGGCTACGCCTGGGCCGGGCTGATGTTCATCCTCGCCGCCGGCACCATTGCAATCGCGGCGACCGGCGACATGAAGCTGTGGGCATTCTACGTGTCGGTGGTGCTGGTCGGCGCCAAGATCGCCGCCTTCGCGATCCAGTATGTCGCCTTCCGCGTCCTGGTCGGAAGCCGGCTGCGCGCCGCCGCCCGCGCCTGATCGCCGCAGCCGCGAACTAGGCGCGCGCGGCAAGATGGGCTATACCCGCGCACGCGTTTTCTTCACGCGAACCGATAGCCATTTCGCTTGAAAGCGCCTTACCCGGAGGGGAGACATCAATGGCGGTGGACGGAAACTGGAATCTCACGATGACGACCCCGATGGGCGAGCGCAAGGCGACGCTGTCGCTGGCAAGCTCCGGCGGCACGCTCACCGGCACGCAGGGCGCCGAGGGCAACTCCACCGAAATCTTCGACGGCACCGTGAACGGCGACGACGTCGCCTGGAAGGTTTCCATCACCAATCCGATGCCGCTGACGCTCGAATTCACCGGCAAGGTCTCCGGCGACGGCATCTCCGGCGAAATGGGCATCGGCCCGATGGGCAGCTTCCCGTTCACCGGCACGCGGGCGTAACGCCGGCCGAACACGCCGGCCGGCGCAGTCGCGCGCTCAGCGACGCACGCCGGCCGGCTCGTTGCGATAGGTCCTTTGCACGGAGCTGCGTTCAAGCTCCGCAGCTGCCGCGGCAGCTTGATCCGCCGAAGCGCGGATGTTGCCGAGGTTCGCCACCGCGGCAGACGCCATCGCGGCATGAAGGCGCGACATCTCGAACTGCCGATGCTGCAGCGTGGAAGAGACGCGTTCCTGCATCGCGGCGAGATACAAGTCCCGCGTCTTGGGGTTATCCTCGAGGTTCTTGGCGTAGTTCTGGGTAGGCCCCTGCGCGCCCTCCAGCTTCAGCTTGACGCGCGTGGAGTCCTTGTCCTCAGCCGAGAGCTGAGCGGTGTAGCGGAACAACTCCTCGCCCTTCCGGCGGACGATCCAGACGACTTCCGAGTCGCCGTTGCTGCGGACCCCGACATCCAGCGCAGCGCTTCCGAACACCAAGGGCGGCAGCTCAGCCTTCGCGAGCTCCTGGCGTGCCTGCGCGATCGGCACGCGATAGACCATGCCGTCGCCGGGTGAAAGGTTGAAGTACAGATAGACCACCACGCAGGCCACAAGAAATACACCGAAGGAAAAAGGCTTCATCGTCAATCTCCCATCCATTGCGATTAATCGTCAGCGCGGAGTCATCTCATCCACGCCGACCTCGGGATGAGCGCGGAGGGTCGACGACAAACCTTAAGGGTACTTGGCTGAAATCGGTTGCTTTCTTCGATGGGCACAACCTCGCGCGTGGCGGAACGTCGCAGCCGCTGCAGCGTGGTTAATGCAAACGATACAGGCTGAGGCGGACGGCCGCGCCGCGTGTGACGCCGTCACACCCCACTAAAACCAGATCTGCATCGGCAGACCGTGCCCATCCGGCGGCGGCACGCCTTCCGGAACGCTTCCGCAAGGTTCGCGCGCAGCCAGCGCCACTGCACACGCATCCAGCACATCGTCGCGCTTCGCGCCGGTGCCGATCCGCATCCGGGTGAGCCAGCGATCGATCTCGCGGAAGCCTGATCGCTTCAGCAGCCTGCAGCGGAGCGCATCGCCCTCCTCCGACTTCTTGCGCGGCAGCGGCGTGCCGCCGTTCAGCCGCAGGAACACCAGTTCGGGATGCACCTCGCGGATGTCGCGCGCGGCGTTCGCGCGGACGAACGCGTCGACCTCCATGATCTTCGGCCCGAGATGCCAGAGCTGGCGCGAGACACGGCTCTGGCCGCAGCGCACCGCTTCCGCATTCGCGAGGTCGGGATCGTCAAACTGCTGCCACAGCCAGCGCCGCGCGCCGGTGAAGACGCGCGAGGTGTGCGGGCGCAATCTCACGCGCGCAAGCAGGTCGCAATCGCGCTCGCCGTCATCGGTCAAACCGATCGGGATATCGATCCCGGCGCGATCGAACGGGCGCGAAAGCGCGCCCGCAATGTCGCTGTGAAAGGAAATCGTGCGCCGGTCGCCGTCGATGGTGACGGCGACCCAGCCTTTGGAAAATCCGTCGAGGCCGACCGCAATCAACCCGGATCCTCAACCGAGGTTCAATTCCTTGAAGAAGTCGTTGCCCTTGTCGTCGATGATGATGAAAGCCGGGAAGTCGACCACCTCGATGCGCCAGATCGCTTCCATGCCGAGCTCGGGATACTCGACCACCTCGACCTTCTTGATGCAGTGCTCGGCGAGGTTCGCCGCGGCGCCGCCGATCGAGCCGAGGTAGAAGCCGCCGTGCTTCTTGCAGGCCTCGCGCACCGCGACCGCGCGGTTGCCCTTGGCGACCATCACCATCGAGCCGCCCGCGGCCTGGAACTGGTCGACGAAGGAATCCATGCGCCCCGCCGTGGTCGGGCCGAACGCGCCCGAGGCGTAGCCGTCGGGCGTCTTGGCGGGACCCGCGTAATAGACCGGATGGTTCTTGAAATAGTCCGGCAGCGGCTCGCCCTTCTCCAGCCGCTCGCGCAGCTTGGCGTGCGCGGAGTCGCGGGCGACGATCATGGTGCCGGTCATCGAGACGCGGGTCTTGATCGGATATTGCGACAGCGTTGCGAGGATCTCCTTCATCGGCTTGTTGAGGTCGATCTTGACGACCTCACCGCCGAGCGACTGCTCGACCGCGGGCAGATACTGCGCCGGGTTGTGCTCGAGCTCCTCGAGATAGACGCCGTCCCTGGTGATCTTGCCGAGCACCTGGCGGTCCGCCGAACAGGAGACGCCGAGCCCGATCGGCAGCGAGGCGCCGTGGCGCGGCATGCGGATCACGCGCACGTCGTGGCAGAAATATTTGCCGCCGAACTGCGCGCCGACGCCGAGCGACTGCGTCATCTTGAGGATTTCCTGCTCCATCTCGAGATCGCGGAACGCATTGCCGTCGGCCGAGCCGTGGGTCGGCAGCGCGTCGAGATAGCGCGCCGAGGCAAGCTTCACGGTCTTCATGCAGAGCTCGGCCGAGGTGCCGCCGATCACGATCGCAAGGTGATACGGGGGACATGCCGCGGTGCCGAGCGTCAGCACCTTCTCCTTCAGGAAGGCGAGCAGCCGGTCCTTGGTCAGCACCGACGGCGTCGCCTGGAACAGAAAGCTCTTGTTGGCCGAGCCGCCGCCCTTGGCCATGAACATGAACTTGTAGGCGTCGTCGCCCTCGGCGTAGATTTCGCACTGCGCCGGCATGTTGTTGGCGGTGTTCTTCTCCTCATACATCGACAACGGAGCTACCTGCGAGTAGCGCAGATTGCGGCGCAGATAGGCATCGCGCGCGCCTTCGGACAGCGCGGCCTCGTCGTCACCGTCGGTGATGACGTTGCATCCCTTCTTGCCCATGATGATCGCGGTGCCGGTGTCCTGGCACATCGGCAGCACGCCGCCGGCCGCGATGTTGGCGTTCTTCAGGAAGTCGAAGGCGACGAACTTGTCGTTGTCGCTGGCTTCCTTGTCCTCGAGGATCGAGCGCAGCTGCTTCAGGTGGCCCGGCCGCAGATAGTGGTTGATGTCGCCGAAGGCGGCCTCGGAGAGCGCGCGCAGCGCTTCCCGCGACACCACGAGCATGTCCTTGCCCAACACCTTCTCGACCCGGACGCCCTCGCTCGTCACCTTCTTGTAGGGCGTGGTGTCGGCACCAAGCGGGAACAGAGGTGTGTGCTTGTAGGGCGGAACGGGCTTCTGCTGGTCGGGGAAGGCTGAGGGGGCGTTCATGAGCTGCTCGTCGGTTTCGAAAGGCCGATGCCGGCCGCGGGGCCGCCGGCAATGTAGAGCCGTTCTAAGCCTTTTTCCGACAAAGGAAAGGGAAGCCGGCCGCCTTCCAGCCATGCGCGGGACCGGCAATCCACGTGCTATGTTTCATGCCATCGTAATCCCAGGTTGCCACAACGCCGGCAAGCCGCGAAACGGCCAGGGAAACCATCAGGAAACCATCAGGAGACCTTCATGAAGACAGCGCTCTTCGTCTGGTTCGCGGCGCTGGCCTTGCTGATCGCGGTCCCGACCGGCGCAGATGCCGCCCGCCTCGGCAAGCCGTGCGGCGGCCTTGCCGGCCTGCAATGCAGCAGTCGCAGCCAGTTCTGCCAGTTCAAGCCCGGGACCTGCGGCCGCTTCGACCAGACCGGCACCTGCGCGTTCCGCCCGACGATCTGCAACAAGATCTTCAAGCCCGTCTGCGGCTGCGACGGCAAGACCTATGGCAATGATTGCGAGCGCCGGGCCGCCGGAGTTTCCAAGGCACAGGACGGCAAGTGCTCGTCCTGACGCGGCCATATTGACGGGCTCCGCGGGAGCCTGCATGTAGCTTTGCGTATTTTCATACCGCGGGGGTATTTCGTGACAGCATCGTTGCGCCGACGCTTGCCTTTGAGCATCCGCTCCACACTGCCGGCCGCGCTGATCGCGCTGGCGACGGTTTTCGTCGCAGCGCCCGCGCATGCCGATCCCTGCGTGGACATCGCCAAGCAGCTCGCCGGCCAGATCGACGGGCTGAAGGTCAATTTCAGCGCCGCCAACATCACCTATCTCACGCACCCGGCGGCGAAGGAATTGTCGCTCGGCTGCCGCGGCAAGGATTATTCGATCGAGCTCTACGCCAAGACCGATCGCAAGATGAAGCCGGAGTTCTTCAACCTGGTCGGCTCCGCCACGGCGCTGATCTTCACCGTGCCGAAGGACGACGCCGTCACCGGCACCTCGCGCTGCCTGAAGCGGATGGGCATCTTGCGCGGCAACACCATCACGATGCGCTATCGCCGTCTCAACCTCGAATGCACCCGCAACAAGACCGACGCCTCGATCACCGTTCGTCGCGGCAACAACGAGTGATCAGCCCTCGCCGGTGATGCGCGCGATGGCGTCGAGCACCCTGCCCCATCCCGGGCTCATCATGTCGAAGGCGAAGCGGTTGCCCGGCAGCACGAAGCCGTCATGCACCATCCGCAGATGGGTGCCGCCTTCGACCGGCGTCAGCGTCCAGGTGACGATCGTATCGAGCTTCGAGCCGTATTCCGGATTGGTATCAGCGCCGCCCTTCCAGGAGTAGCGCAACAGACGCGGCGGATCGCAATCCAGCACCTCGCAATGCACGACACCGTCCCAGTCGCCCATCGGCTTGGTGTGGAAATTGAAGCGATGGCCAACGGCCGGCGCGAAATCGTTCGGCATCAGCCATTTCGCGATCCGATCGCTCGTCGTCAGCGTCCGCCAGATCTTCTCGGCCGCGCAGGGCAGCACCTTCTCGACCGTGATCGCGTGCGTCTCACCCATCACTCACTCTCCTTCAGCAGCCGTTCCAGGTTTGCAAAGCGCTCGGCCCAGAACGTCTCGTAATGGCCGAGCCAGTCGATCAGCGGGCCGAGCCCCTTCGGCGCGATGCGATAATGGATATGCCGGCCCTCGCGCCGCTCGGCGACCAGCCCGGCATCGCGCAGCGCGCGCAGATGTTGCGACACCGCCGGCTGCGACACCTTTGAACCCTGCACCAGGCCGGTCGCGGCGATCTCGCCCTCCCGCGCGATCCGCTCAAACACCGCCCGCCGCGTCGGGTCCGCGAGGGTCTTGAGCACATCGGTCAGCTGCGTGGCGGCGGGCATGATAATATATAAGCAATTGCTTATATAATTGTCAATACAGTCGCGCCGCAGGAACGCCTCGCCTGCTCCGAAAGTTGATCGCTGCGGTCGCATGTTTGCCGGGAAAGGGTGCGATAATATCGACTGGAATCGCGCGGAGCCGCTCATGATCGCAAAGCTCCTTCTGCAGAATACCTTCTTCGTCATCGCCATGGCCGTGCTGTTGTTTGCCTTCGCTGGTACGCTGCACTGGCCCGGCGCATGGGCCTATCTGATCGCCTCTGCCGTGATCGGCCCGGCCTGCGGTCTGTGGCTTGCCAAGGTCGATCCCGAACTGCTGGCCGAGCGCATGCGCCTCACCGCGCGTGAAGGCCAGCCCACCGAGGACAAGCGGTTCATGCTGGTGTTCCTGGTCGTAGCCGTGCTGTGGTTCGTCGCGATGGGGCTCGACCGACGCTTTGACGGCGTCAATGACGGCGTGCCGCTGATCGTGCTCGGCCTTGCGCTGTACCTGTTGTCGACCGTGCTGATCCTCTGGGTGTTCCGCACCAACTCGTTCGCCGCGCCGGTCGTGAAGGTGCAGACCGAGCGCGACCATCACGTCATCTCGACCGGTCCCTACGCGCTGGTCCGCCATTTGATGTATACGAGCGTGATGCTGTTCTTCATCGGCGTGCCGCTGACGCTCGGCTCCTGGTGGGGCCTCGCCTTCGTGCCGGTGTTCTTCGTGATGTTCGCGGTCCGCACAGGGATCGAGGAGCGCACGCTGGTGACGGGATTGTCAGGCTACGCCGATTATGCGGCACGGGTGCGCTACCGCCTCGTGCCCGGGCTGTGGTGAGGGATCATCATGGCAGAGAGCAAGACCTACACCGGCGGTTGCCATTGCGGACAGGTCCGCTTCGAATGCACCACCGATATGGCCATGGTGACCGCCTGCAACTGCTCGATCTGCACCAAGAAGGGCCTGCACTTCGTGTTCATGCCGCCGTCGAGCTTCCAGCTTCGCGCCGGCGCCGAGAACCTCAAGGAATATCTCTTCAACCGCCATGCGATCCGCCATCAACTTTGCGTCGATTGCGGCGTCGACGTGTTCGCGCGCGGCAAGAAGCCCGATGGCACCGACATCGTGGGCGCTGAATGTCAGCTGCATCGACGGCATCGATCTGTCGAAGATCGCGATGACACCGGTGGATGGAAGGAACCGGTGACGGCAGTCATTCCGGGTCGGTCCGCAGGACCGAACCCGGAATGAGGGCGATCACAAATCCAGCGCCTTGTAGCGTCGGAAAATGCCCTCTTCGTTGAAGGGAATCCGCCGCTCGCTGGCCAGATACGCCTTGATGTTCGGCCGCTCGGCGACGCGATCGCGCAGCGCGATCAGCCGCGGGATCTTCTTCTCGAACGCCGCCATCCGCTTCGGAAACGCATAGCGCAGGCCTTCCGCGATCTGGAACAGCGACAGGTCAGCGTAGGTCAGCCGGCGGCCGGTGACGAACGCGCCGCGGTTGGCCTGCACGAGGTCCTCGAAATAGCCGAGATATTTCGGCACCCGCGAATCCCAGAACTCCTCGGTGCGCTTCTTCGCCGGCGCCTTCTGGTCCTCGTAATACAGCGACGGCCCGAGCGGATGATGCGTATCGTGGATCTCCAGCACGAAGTCCGCGATCGTCAGCTGCAGCTGGTGCACCCGGAGCTTTCCACCCTCCGCCTTCGGCGCGAGGCCGTGGCGCGCGCCGAGATAGAGCAGGATGTTGGCGGTCTGCCCGATCACGAGACTGCCGACCTTGAGGAACGGCGGCGCAAACGGCGGCGTGCCCTTGTGTGTCTCCATCATCTTCATCATGGCGCCCGTGCCGCCCTTGGCCCGCGCGACATCGGTGTAGCCGGCGCCTGCATCCTCGAGCGCGAGACGGACATATTCGCCGCGGCCCTGGATCATCGGCCAGTAGTAGAGCTGATAGTGCATGCACTTACCTCCGAAAACTTCGCCGCATCGGTTCGCTTCAGCTCGATCGTAGCCGCGCCGCGGTCAGATCGTCCACCGCGCACGGTCGCCTGTGCGAACCGCGCGGAGGCTGCTAAGGTTCCAACGTCGAATCTTCGATGAGGGATCATCTTATGGCGGATAGCAAGAAGAAGCGGGGCGCGGCAGATCGCGCTCTGATCGCGTTGAGCGAGTCCTACGAAGTTGCGTACTGGTCCAAGAAGTTCAAGGTCACGCCGGCGAAGCTGAAAGCCGCCGTCAAGAAGGTCGGACATTCCTCCAAGAAGGTGGAAGCCCATTTCAAGGAGCAACGCCACAAGGCCGCCGACCGCGCGCGGATCGCAATCAGCGAGCCCTACGAGGTCCGCTACTGGTCGAAGAAGTTCAAGGTGACCCCTGCCCGGCTCAAGACCGCGGTCGCCGCGGTCGGGCATTCCTCGAAGAAGGTCGAAGCCTATTTCGCGGCGAAGAAGAGAACCGCGAAGAAAAAGAAGACGGCCAAGAAGACAGTTAAGAAGACCGTCAAGCGCAAGAAGAGCTGAGCGCGGCCGGACGATCCCGACATTGCGAGGAGCGAAGCGACGAAGCAATCCATCGCTCCGCGCGTACGGCAGGATGGATTGCTTCGCTGCGCTCGCAATGACGAAGCAGATGCGCTCCCCTCAGTTCGCCGCGAAGCAGTACAGCAGGCCGTCGCCGCCGGTGCTCTTCAGGTCGGCCTGCGAGCAGCCGCCGTCGGGACCGCGCGAGGGATGCGACGTGTTCCAGGATTTTGACGGCTCGTCGTCGCGCAGGCCCTTGCGGTCGAAATGCCCGAGCATGGCGGCGCCTTGCGTGCTGCTTGTCCAGTTCTTGCAGGTGCGGTCCTCGCCGGCCGCAAATGCCGTACCGTCTGCCTGCGATCCCGTCAGCACGTCGTGGCGGTTCGGCGTGTCGCCGGCACCGTTGACGACCTCGCCCTTCTCGGACAGGGCGGTCTGCTTGGTGAGATTGTTGCCGGCGCTGTGCAGGTCGGCGACGTCCTTGGCGACCACGACGCCCTTTACATTCTTCCAAGGTCCCTTGCCGATGCGATCGCGTGCATTCTCCGCGGCCTTGCCGTCGGCCGCCTGGGTCGAGAGATAGGCGCGCCAGGTCTTCGGCGCACCGAAGCCGGCGGCCTGCGCCAGCGTCTGGCAATGATTGTCGGCGCCGGCGAGCCCGCCGAGATTGCCACCGTTGCCGATGCCGTTGCTGGTCAGGAAGAAGCTGGTGTCCGCGGTCTGCGCCGCTGCCGGCGGCGTGGCCACGACGACGAACGCAAGACAGGCCGGAACCGCGATCTGCGCAATGGTCTTCATCTCAATCCTCCCGATGGTTGTTATCGACTGCTGACATCAACCCGCAGGCCCTCCGGATATTCCGGCGCCGCGACACGTGAATGAACGCGCAATCGGGATAGGGGGGGCCTCGCGGCTCCGCCCACCGGGTCACCGGAGGCGGTCGCCCGCCCCCGGTTCCCACAGAACGTGGCGTGCGGATTTCCCGCACCGACGCTCTTCGACAGTTGGTTCACAGCACCGCAAGCGCCTGCAGCTCCCGATAAGGGAGGCGCAGCTTAGGCTTCAGCAACGGTGTCCGTTCTTTGATTTGGTTGAAGGCGTCCCAAGTGAGGCGTCGGCCTGCCCAGCTGCGGCTGCGCAGCATTCCGCGCCAGTAACGCTCCACTGCCCGATAAACTTTTACGAGGCTCCGGAGATTTCCGGCGACGCCGTAATAGCCATAGTGGCCGCGCAGGACGACGTTGATTTCATCGGCCTGGTCACTGATCTTGTAATGCCGTATTCGCCGCATCAGCTCCTGCAGAGACATGAGGCTGCGCTTTAGCCGAGATTTCTCGGTACGCATCCCAACCTTGAAGTTGCCTCTTTGGTTTCGCGTGCAATAGAGCGTCAGCCCCAGAAAGTAGATTGTTTCCGGGCGGTTTCTGCCGCGTTTGCCCGCGTGTCTTTGCGCGAACCGACCAAACTCGACCAACTTGGTCTTGGTCGGCTCTAGAGTGAGGCCGAACTTCCCCAACCGAAGACGCAGGGCCTCCTGTACGCGGATGGCGTCCGATCGATATTGGAAGCAGATCACAAAGTCGTCGATATAGCGCAAAAGTCGGGCTTCGCCCCGCAACCGACCCTTCACCACGCGTTCGAACCAGAGGTCGAGAACGTAATGAAGGTAGAGGTTGCTCAAAAGCACACTGATCGATCCGCCTTGTGGCGTTCCTTGTTCGCTCGGATGCACTGCTCCGTCTTCCAAGACACCCGCTTTCAACCAGCGCCGGATCAAGCTGATCAGGCGCGGATCACCGACTCGATGTTCGACAAACCGGAGGACCCAATCATGATCGAGACTCCCGAAGAAGTTCTTCAAGTCCGCCTCCAACACCCAGCTGATCATGCCGCCGGCGATGACCTCATTGAGGGTCGCCAAGGCGTGATGGGCGCTGAGCTTCGGCCTGCCGCCGAACGAGCTGGGCAAGAAGTCCTGCTCGTAGATGGCGGACAACACCTCAGCCGTGCTGCGCTGGAGGGCCCGGTCGGCGACAGTTGGAACCCCGAGGGGGCGCTTCTCCGTCTTACCGGGCTTGGGGATATAGACACGCCGAATGTTCGGCGCCCGATATCCCTGTCGGTGGATGGATTGGAGCATCGGCTCGATCCATCCGTCGAAGCTCTCCCTCGCCGCCTCCACCGTCTGTCCGTCCACCCCGGCGGCGGAGCGCTTCGGAATCTGTAATAGATTCTTTTGCACTCGGTCGCGCGTGATGTGATGGGCCAACGAGGTGAAGCGAAGATTTGGCTCGCGCCGAGCTTTCACTGCTATTTGTTCAAGTTTCGTTTCCATGGTCAGCTGATCTTCTCTTAGGATAGAAGGCCGTGACTCCCGTTGAATGGAGCCCATGTCGCCCAAGAACAATTCAACTACCGCTGACCGCTTCCCCATGTAGTCGGCTCTCCCGACCTCCGAGTACTATCAGTCAGTCTGACTTCCACCCGGTCATCAGACCCTTCTCACCTCATCGGCTTGGCAGGTCCTACAAGCTTGCGCTTGAACCGGACGGATCTCCCTTGTTCACGTCAATCCCCTTGGTTGCATGCTGGCGGTACGAACCCCGGGAGCACCTCAGCCCGCTCGCGATGACGCGGGTTGCGATTCCGCCTTCCCCTTTGAGAGACAGGGTCGGCTACTCCGATCACGTTCGATTTCGGGGCTATCTTCCCGTTCACTTCATTCCGGCCTGCAACCTCCCTGTCTACGCTTCGTAGCGACCGTTACCGGACGCCACGCAAGACTTGGTACACGGCCGCTCGCTAGGCTTTGCCGTGGCCGTCATCTCAGACGGCAGATTTCAACGCGCTTGCAAGGCGCAACTCCCACACCACCGGACATACGGGTCCGTATCCGGCGGTTCAGTGGATTATGCGGTCTGCAGCGCCGCGACGGAAGCCAAGCCGAGTGAACTGAAGAACGCGATTGGCATGGCGATGGTGAGTGCGGGACTGTTCGCGAGCCGCCAGGGGCCATGTGGGCTTCCGGCGGTTTGCGCCGCCCGATCCCGGCCGACGCCGCGGCGTCGCAGCTCGGCAAAACGAGTGATTCCGCGCTTCCACTGCTTCCAGGCGATGGCGCGCAACCGCCGCCTGAGCCATTGATCAAGGTCGCGCAATATCGACGGGGTTTGGCAGAAGCCGAAGTAGCCGCGCCATCCGATCAGATAGACGGACAACTCCTTGACAATCTGCGCAAGGCTTCGGCCGCGCGTGCGCCGTGTCAGCTCCCGAACTTTCGCCTTGAAGCGGGCGAGCGCCTGCGGCGCAATGCGCCGCCGCGGTGCTGTCCCGCCGGTGAAGCTGAAGCCCAGGAACTTGCGAACGCTCGGTTTGGCGACCGCACTCTTGGCCTTGTTGACCTTGAGCTTGAGGCGCTTTTCGAGGAACTTCTCGATGCCGGCCAGCACCCGTTCGCCCGCTCGCTGACTGCGCACATAGATGTTGCAGTCATCGGCATAACGCACAAAGCGGTGGCCGCGCTTCTCCAGTTCCTTGTCCAGCACATCCAGCATCAGATTCGACAACAGCGGCGAGAGCGGACCGCCTTGCGGCGTGCCCTCTTCCGTCGGGCTGACCACCCCTCCCTCCATCACCCCCGCATTCAGGAATCCGCGGATGAGCTTCAGAAGGCGCTTGTCAGTCACCCGTTTGGCGACCAGCCCCATCAGGACGTCGTGGTTGACCCGGTCGAAGAACTTTTCCAAGTCGATGTCCACGACGACGGCGTGCCCGGACGCGATATACGCCTGCGCCCGTTCCACCGCCTGATGCGCCGAGCGGGTCGGCCGGAAGCCGAAGCTCGTCTCGGAGAACGTCCCATCCCAATCCGCCTGCAGCACCTGCATCACCGCCTGCTGGATGACGCGGTCGAGCACCGTCGGGATGCCGAGCGGCCGCAGGCCGCCCGACGCCTTCGGTATCTCGACCCGCCGCACCGGCTGCGGCTTGTAGGTGCCGTCAAGCAGTTGAGCTCGGATCGTGAGCCAGTGCTCTTTCAGGTGGGCCGGCAGTTCGTTGACGGTCATCCCATCGACGCCTGCCGCGCCCTTGTTGCGCTTCACTTGCGCCAACGCTTTCTTCAGATTCTCACGCTCGACCACTGCTTCCATCGACAGCCCTGCGACCGCCGGGCGTTCAAGATTGGCCGTCGCCGCGCTTGCTTCGGTCTCTCGGACGGCGGCGCTTTGGGCTTCACCCTTCGCTCCGGTGTCCGAGTTCAGCTCAACCTGATTCTTCTGCCGCATGGCTCGCGCGAGATCGACCGCTCTACTAACCACTTCCACCGTTCGGGCCTTCGGCGGCGCGCTGCCGCCTACTATGCCCTCGGCTGACTTCTGCGCTGCGGTCAGGCCGCCTTGCGACGACCTCAGTCCCGTTGCCGGGACACAGCGCAGACCTCCCGAGGTAAGACCGACCGCCTTCGCCGCACGCCCGCCGGATTTACCACCCCGACCCTTGATGACCTTGGACTTCGCGACCGTTTGCTCGCTCGTCCGGCCGGGTAGGCCTCGTTATCCGGTTCTTGTCCATCGGGCCGCGGCTTTGCTCCACGCTTTCTTCAGACCCCACCTCGCGATGATGCCCTTGCGCTTCGCTAACCCTTCGCCGCCATCAGGCTGGGTAGAGGACTTCCACCTCCAAGCTGTCGTTCATACTCGGCACACAAACAAAAGCGCCGCGGACCAGGCCGCGGCGCCTTGTATCTGTCATCTTCGGCAATCGATCAGTTGGTCTGCTGGATCGCCGAAAGCTCCCAATTGCCGCCGCGCTGGCGCACGAAGGTCCAGACCTCCGTGACCTCCTCCGGCTGCGTGCTGCCGCCGACCTGACGGCCGGTGCCGCGCTCGAGCACGGTGTCGACCAGCGAGTAGCGCATCGCGACCGTCGCATACTCGCTGTCGCCTTCGCGCCAGGCTTCCGCCAGATCGCCCTGCAGCAGCTTCACATTGGTCACCTTGTTGGTGACGTTGCGCGCCTTGTTCTCCTCGAGATCCTTCGAGAAGTACGACACCATCTCCGGCGTCGCGAGCGTGTGCAGCTTCGCGATGTCCTCGTTCGACCACGCGGTCTGGATGTCGCCGAGCAGCCGTTCGAACGTCTCGTAGTCGCCAGGCGCGATCTCGACCGGGGCGTTCGATCCACCGCCGAGGCCGAAGCCGAAGCCCGAGCGGGCGTTCGCCTGCGGACCGGGGCCGACGTCAGGGCCACCCGCATAGGCGGCCGCCGGCGTATTGCGGCGCTGCCACCACGACATCGCAAGGCGAACCACGAGCACGATCAGGCCGATCTGCAGCAAGAGGCCGAGCATCGACGACAGGCCGCCGAGACCCGAGAACAGCCCGCCGCCGAACAGCATGCCGAACAGGCCGGCGCCAAGGAAGCCCGCGGCCAGGCCGCCGAGCAGGCCGCGGCCCATTCCGCCGCGACCGAACAGGCCGCCGGAATTCGCCGCCGCCGGCGCGCCCATGTTCGGGCTACCAGGCTGGCTGAAGGTGCGGTTCATCGGCGCAACCGAGCCCGGCGCCGTGCTGGTCGAGGGCGGCGCGGAGAATGTCCGCGAGCCGCGCGAGCCGCCACCGCCAACGCGGGCGTCGGCCGCCGAAACGGTCATCATCACGGGCAGCGCCAGCGCCATCGCGACGGCGATCGCCCGAACAATTCCACGCGTGCGTTGCGAGAAATTCATGTTGGTTTCCTCAAAGGATTCCCCGGCATGGGGAAACGCCCCTAAGATGGGCAGGGCCGGTTAAAAGTGAAGCGGGAAACGGGAACCGCGGCTGCGGCCCTCGGTCGCGGAGATGTGACACTATGGTCCTTGTGGATGCGACGGCGCGTCCTACCGCGGGATGAGGCCCGGTTTCAACCGCAGTTACCGCGGAATTTCACCTCGCACTTGCGAGAAGTGAAGCCGGTTGCCGCGGCAACCGGCTAGTTCGCCGTCATGGTTTCCTTCACCGCGGCGACCAGCTGCGTCAACGTGAAGGGCTTCGGCAGGAATGCGAACTGCTGGTTCTCCGGCAGGCTCTTCTCGAACGCGTCCTCGGCATAGCCTGAGACGAAGATGATCTTCAGCTCCGCGTTGCGGCTGCGCATTTCCTTCAGCAGCGTCGGGCCGTCCATCTCCGGCATCACGACGTCGGAGACGACGAGATCGACGGCGCCGTTCTTCTCCTCGAACGCCTCCAGCGCCTCGACGCCGTTCGCCGCCTCGATCACGCTGTAGCCGCGCGAACGCAGCCCGCGCGCATTGAGCGAGCGCAGGCCGTCCTCGTCCTCCACCAGCAGGATGGTGCCCTGCCCGGTGAGATCGGGCTTCGGCTTGGCGGCTTCCACGGCGGGTTCCTTGGCCGCACCGTTGCCGGCCTGGGCCTCCGGTGCGACCTCTTGCTCCTGGCGATGCCGCGGCAGATAGATGCGGAACGTGGTGCCGCCGCCCGGCACGGAATCGACATAGACGAAGCCGCCGGTCTGCTTGACGATACCGTAGACCGTGGACAGGCCGAGACCGGTCCCCTTGCCGACTTCCTTGGTCGAGAAGAACGGCTCGAAGATCTTGTCGATGATCTCGGCCGGAATGCCGGTGCCGGTGTCGGCGATCTCGATCTTCACATAGTCTGCCGCTGGCATGCCCTTGTTGGCGAGCTGGGCGGCTTCCTCGGTAGGCACATTGGCGGTGCGGATGATCAGCTTGCCGCCGTCGGGCATCGCATCGCGCGCGTTGACCGCGAGATTGACCACCACCTGCTCGAATTGCGAGACGTCGACCTTCACCGGCCACAGGTCGCGGCCATGCACCAGGTCGAGCTTGACCTTCTCGCCGATCAGCCGGCGCAGCAGCATGGTGAGGTCGCTCAATGCATCGCCGAGATCGAGCACCTGCGGCCGCAGCGTCTGGCGGCGCGAGAATGCAAGCAGCTGCCGCACCAGCGTCGCGGCGCGGGTGGCGTTCTGCTTGATCTGCATGATGTCCTGGAACGACGGGTCGGTCGGCTTGTGCGCGTTCAGCAGGAAGTCGTTGGCCATCATGATGGCCGACAGCACATTATTGAAGTCGTGCGCGATGCCGCCGGCGAGCTGGCCGACCATCTCCATCTTCTGCGACTGGTTGATCTGGTTTTCCAGCGCGCGCCGCTCGGTGGTCTCGAGCATGTAGACGATCGCGGTCTCGGCGTCGCGCTCGTCTTTCTCGACGGTGGTGACGAAGAACTGGGCAAAGCGCTCCTTGGGCCCGTCGAGCATCACCTCGACCGGCGCGATGTCGCCCTGGCCCTCGGCCGCCTGGTTGATCGCGGCGATCAGGAGGCCGCGGTCGCGCGGATTGACGGCGCGGAAGATCGACTTGGCGGCGCCGCCGTCGCCGTTCAGGCCCTGCGCCAGCTTGGCATAGCGCGCATTGGCGCCGACCACATTGCCGCCGCGATCGACGGTCGCGATCGCCATCGGCGTATGGTCGAAGAAGCGCATGAAGCGCACCTCGGCGGCGCGCTCCGGATCGGAATGCTCGTCGCGGGCGCGGCTGATCACCAGCGTGCGCGAGGCGCCTGCCGCGCCGTCGGCGCCGAAGGCGAGCTTGTGATAGAGCCGCACCGGCACGGTCTTGCCGCCGCGCATCCGCAGGTCGATATCGAACACCTCGGTCTTGACCTCGCCCGGCACCGCCGCAATCGAGGTCAACAGCGCCGCGCCGTCGCCCGAGACGATGTCGGTCAGTTTCAGGCCGCCCGAGCCGATCTCGGCCAGATCGTAGTCCAGCCAGTTGGCCAGCGTGGCGTTGACATAGGCGATCTCGCCGGCCGGATTGACCGAGAAGAAGCCGCATGGCGCGTGATCGAGATATTCGATCGCGTGTCGCAGCTCCTGGAACACGTCTTCCTGGCGCTCGCGGTCGCGGGTGACGTCGGCGATCGACCAAACCGCGTATTTCGCATCGCGCTTGCCCTCGCCGAGCGGGCGTACCCGCAGGCGCAGCCAGCGGCCTTGCCCGGCCTCGTGGCCGGCGACGCGGACCTCCTCCTGCTGCCGCTTGCCCTCGCGGGCAGCCTTCAAAAGGCGGAACACGGCCTCGGAGACGTCGGGGTTGCCGATGAAGACGCGCTCGACCGGACGGACGTCCTGCGGCCCGGCCGCGCCGGTCAGCGTGAGATAGGCGGCGTTGGAATAGACCACGTGGCCGCGGGAGTCGGTGACGACGAGCCCTTCCTGGGCCTGGTCGGCGATCCGCGCCATCACCGGATCATCTGTGGCGCGGTCGGAGAAGCGGATGATGCCGGCGGCAAGGGCGAACAGGTTGAACAGCCCGACGGTAGCGAGCAGCGCCAGCACGCCGAGGATATAGGGCTGCGCCTCGGTGCGGCCGATGGTCATCAGCCAGACCGCCACCGCGACGATGCCGGCGGCGATCAGGACCACCAGCAGGATGCTGCCGTTCCGCCGCGCTGGCCCGTGAGCCACGAACGGCTCAGTCACGGAAGGATCGTTGCTATCGGCGGTCATCTGGAGAGACATGGCTCGTCTGCATCACGAAGGCGACCGGCCGGCCACCTCGCCCCTGAGTGCCTGAATCGGACCCGAAAACGCAAGTCCATCAGGCGGCAATTTCGCAAGTTACGCGCATTTCAAGCTGGTTTTCCGCCCCTTACTGACGCAGGCCGGACAGGCCGCGCCTCAGCCGCATCACGTAGCCGATGATTTCGGCAACCGCGTGATAGTGCTCGACCGGGATCTCCCGGTCGATCTCGACCGTCGCATAGAGCGCCCGGGCCAGCGGCACGTTCTCCACGATCGGAATGTCGTGCTCCTTGGCGACCTCCCGGATCTTGAAGGCGATGATGTCGACGCCCTTGGCGACGCAGATCGGCGCCGACATGCTGCGGTCGTAGGCCAGCGCCACCGAATAGTGGGTCGGGTTGGTGATGATCACCGAGGCCTTCGGAACCTGGGCCATCATGCGCTTCTTGGCGCGCTGGACCCGCAATTGCTTGATCCTGCCCTTGACGTGCGGGTCGCCTTCCGACTGCTTGAACTCCTCCTTCATCTCCTGCAGCGACATTTTGTGACGCTCGTACCAGGTCCGGTACTGGAAGAAGTAATCGGCGATCGCGACCGCAGCGAGGATGGCCACCACCGCCGCCAACAGGTGCACCGTCATGCCGGTGATGGCGGGCAGCAGCTCGGCCGGATCGACCCGCAGGAAGGATTCCATCCGCATCCGATCGGGCCACAGCACCGCGACCATCACGGCGCCGAGCGCGATCAGCTTGAACAGGCCCTTCAGGAAATTCGCCACCGCCTGCTTGCCGAACAGCCGCTTGAAGCCGGCAGCCGGCGAGATCTTGGAGAATTTCGGCTTGAGCTGCTCGCCCGACCACACCAGCTGATGCTGCACCATGTTGCCCGCGATCGCGGCCAGCGCCAGCAACAGGAACGGCACGCCGATCGCGGCGACCACCGCGTAGCCGAGCGACTGTGTCAGCGCCAGCAGGCCGGCGCCGTCGGTGCGGATCATCCATGAATTGGCGATCAGGTTGCGCAGCGGCATCAAGATGCCGCTGCCGATCGAGCCCGAGAAGGTCGACAGCACCAAGGTGCCGCCGGCGATCACGAACCAGGTGTTGACCTCCTGGCTCTTGGCGACGTCACCTTTCTCGAGGGCTTCATCGAGACGTTTTTGCGTAGGGTCTTCTGTTTTGTCTTCGGTGTCGTCCGCCACTTCTTCTCCCCCTAATTCATCGGAGCGAGCTGGCGCATGACGCCGAGGAAATAGTCGAGATAGGTGTTCATCATCGCCGCGAGCACGACGCCGAAGATCAGGAACCCGACCATGATCGAGAGCGGCACGCCGACGAAATAGACCTGCATCTGCGGCATCAGCCGCGCCAGCACGCCGAGCCCGATGTTGAAGACCAGGCCGAACACCAGGAACGGCGCGGACAGCTGCAGGCCGATCTTGAAGGCGGCTGAGAAGGCCGAGGTCGCAAGCGCGGCGACATCGCCGGTCGGCATGATCTCGCCCGGCGAGAAGATCCGGTAGCTCTCGCTCAGCGCCGCAATGACGAGATAGTGGCTGTCGGTCGCAAACAGCAGCGTGAGGCCGAGGATGGTGAGGAAGTTGCCGATGATCTGGCCCTGTTGCCCCTGGGTCGGATCGACCGCGGTGACGAAGCCGAGGCCGAGCTGCTGCGCAATCACGGAGCCCGCGACGTTGAGCGCCGACAGCGTCACCCGCGCGGTCGCGCCGAGCACGATGCCGATGATGAGCTCATGCACCATCAGGACCCCGAGCGAGGAGATCGACGTCAGGTCGACATGATAGGCGTTGCGATGCAGGGGAAGGATGATCAGCGTCAGCAATAGCGCGATCGACAGCTTGACCCGCGCCGGGATGTTGCTCTCGCCGAAACCGGGCAGCAGCATCACCATCGCGCCCACGCGCGCGAAGACCAGCACGAAAATCGCGGCCAGCGCCGGCAGCAGGGAGACATCGATGCGCATGACCGCGGCATTAGTGCATCAACCGCCGATGATTCGCGATGAAATCCGCATCATGTGGCTGGAGAGCGAGTCCGCCATGAACGGCAGCGCCAGCAGCAATGTGACGAAGATCGCGAGGATCTTCGGCACGAAAATCAGGGTCTGTTCCTGGATTTGCGTCAGCGCCTGGAACAGCGACACCACGACGCCGACCACGAGGCCGACCACCATCAGGGGCGACGACACCACCACGATGGTCCAGATCGCATCGCGCGCCACGTCGAGGGTTTCGGGGCCGGTCATTGTTGAGTTCTCGCTGTCAGTTGTTTGCACCGTCGTTCCGGGGGCGATGCAAAGCATCGAACCGGAGCCTCGAGATCCCGGCTCGATGCTGCGCATCGCCCCGGGATGGCGTCGCAAGCGACGTCAAATCGGCATCTTCATGATGTCTTCATAGGCCTGGATCACGCGGTCGCGCACCGAGACCAGCGTCGACACCGCAACGTCGGTGTCGGCGACCGCCGTCACCACGTCCATCACGTTCGCCTTGCCCGAGGCCATCGCCATGGTCTGCGCGTCGGACTTCTTGCCCGCTTCCAGCACGCTGCCGACGGAGTCCTTCAGCAGCGCGCTGAAGGATGGGCCGGCGACGGCCTGCCCGGCCTTCTCGGCGCCGCCGCGCTCCATCATCTTGGCGAGGTTGGCGTAGGCGTTGGCGGCGACTGTCGGTGTAGCCATGATTTACGTTCCCTGTTCTTGTTGCGTCAGGACTTGAGGATGTCGAGCGTGCGCTGGATCATCCGCCGCGTCGCGCTGATAATGTTGAGGTTGGCCTCGTAGGAGCGCTGGGCATCGCGCATGTCGGTCATTTCGACCATCGCATTGACGTTCGGATATTTGACGTTGCCCGAGGCGTCCGCCGCCGGATTGCCCGGCTCGTGCTTGACACGGAACGAAGACTGGTCGGGGCGGATCCGGCCCAGCGCCACGACCTGGGCGTCGAGCGTGCGATCGAGCGTGGAGGAGAAGGTCGGCACCTTGCGGCGGTAGGGGTCGCCGCCCGCGGTCTGCGCCGTCGAATCGGCATTGGCGATATTTTCCGAGATCACCCGCATGCGCCCCGCCTGCGCCCGCAGGCCTGAGGTCGCGATGCTCATCGAGCGGGCGAAATCGCTTGTTCCATCTGCCATGGGATCCTCCTGCCGCCGTCAGGCCTTTGCTGGTTGGGGCACGATCTCCGCGCAAACGCGTTCCGCGTTTGTCGCGACGGAAAGCCGCTTCACACTTTTCCGGGTCATGCCCTAGCCCTTGCCGATCGCGGTTTTCAGCAGATGCAGGCTGCGGCTGTAGAGCGAGGTGACGGCCGCATAGTCCATCTGGTTGGCCGACACTTTCAGCATCTGCTCCTCGAGATTGACCGCGTTGCCGGCCGGGCGGGTCTGAAACCCGCTCTTGCCGCGATCGTTGTCGAAGCTGTCGGGCGCCCCGGACGCCGCCATGTGGGTGGTGCTGGTCTGCATCATCGGCAGCGTCCCCACGCCGCCGCCGACCGTGGCGCCGGCCCGGTCGAACTTCGGCTCGACCAGGTCGCGCGGCCGGAAGCTCGGCGTGTCGGAATTGGAAATGTTCTCGGCGAGCACCCGCTGGCGCTCCTGGTGCCACTGCATCTTGGTGCGCAACGCCGACAGGATCGGGAGATCGTTCATGGCCATCGCCGCGGCTCCGTTAACCTCTGGGCTCTTCCGAGGTAGGCAGAATTTGCCCGGTGTATGGTTAACAGGTGGTTAAAATGCCGGACGGATCCGTGGAGAACGCCGCAACTGCAGCCTGCGAGCGCATTTTCGCCACGAATGCTGCGTTAACCAGCACAAACCAAGACAGTGTGGGGCACTGAGAAGTCGTTTTGGGACAAGCGATTCTTGGTTTATTAATAGAACAGTGGGCTGCAAGCCGCTGGGAATTAAGAAATAAGGCGAATCTCGGGCGCGATTCGCTGCGCAAACCGCACCTATCAATCCGCGCCCGTTGATGGCGAAAGCTGAGGAAGGCCAAGATGGCCGGGGACTCCAATATGCAGGTCATTACATTCGTCTTGGCATTCGTTGTCGTGCTGGCGCTGATCGGCGTGACCGCATGGCTCGTCCGCCGCTTCGCCGGAAACCGCCTCGGGGCCAACGCCAACCGAGGACGCATGCCGCGCCTGGCGGTGATCGACGCTGCCGCCGTCGACGGGCGCCGCCGCCTAGTGCTGGTCCGCCGCGACAATATCGAGCATCTCCTGATGATCGGCGGCCCCACCGATATCGTCGTCGAGCCGAATATCGTCCGCGCGATGCCCGCGCGCGATCAAATGTCGACCCGCCCCGCGGTTGCAGCCGATGCCGCGCCGCCGCGCGTGGCGCCGCTTCCGGATGCAGCGTGGAACGAGAGCGAAGCCGCCCGCTCCGACAATTTCGAGCTTCCCGAGCAGGAGCTGCCGCCGCGTCAGGCGCGGCCCTCCTTCGCCGACGAGCTGCGCCGGCCCCCGCCGCCGCTCGCCGAGCGTCGCAGCGATCCGCTCGCGGGCTTCACGCCCGAACGCGGCGAGCCGCGGCCCGATCCGATGCCGCCACGCCTGCCGCCGCGCTCCGAGCCGGTCGTCCCGCGTCCGCCGCGCGCCGCCGAGCCGCCGAAGGCACCGCCGCCGCTGCGCACAACCGAGCGCGCCGTGACGCCGCCGCCACCGCCTCCCCAGGCACCGCCGCCGGCTGCGACGCAGGCGCCTTCGGCCGCGCCGCCTCCATCGAACGCCGACGCCAATCTCGCCGAGATGGCGCAACGGCTCGAAGCGGCGCTGCGCCGCCCGACCGGCGCCGGCGAGACCGTCGCGCCGCCGGTTGCGCCCGATGCGCCGCCGGTGCGCCCGCAGCGCAGCGAGCCGCCCGCCCCGCCCGCCGGCGGACAGAAGAGCGGGTTCGAAAATCTCGAGGACGAGATGGCCTCGCTGCTCGGCCGACCGAAGAATCCTTCGTGAGACCAGGGGCAGTCCCGCGTAGAGTTTTTTTCATCGCTGTCCTGATCGCCGCCGGATCCCTCGCTGATCCGGCGATGGCGCAGGATATCAGCATCAATCTTGGCGGCGGCAATGGCGGCGTGACCGAGCGCGCGATCCAGCTGATTGCGCTGCTGACGGTGCTGTCGATCGCGCCGTCGATCCTGATCATGATGACGTCGTTCACGCGCATCGTGGTCGTGCTGTCGCTGCTGCGCACCGCGCTCGGCACCGCCACCGCGCCGCCGAACTCGGTGATGATCGCGCTTGCGATGTTCCTCACCGCCTTCGTGATGGGCCCGGTGCTGCAGAAATCCTATGACGACGGCATCAAGCCGCTGGTCGCCAACCAGATCGGCGTTGAGGACGCGTTGCAGCGCGCCTCGGTCCCCTTGCGCGGCTTCATGCAGAAGAACGTCCGCGAGAAGGATTTGAAGCTGTTCATGGACCTCTCCGGCGAGCCGCCGCCGGCGACGCCGGAGGAGATGTCGCTGCGCATCCTGGTCCCGGCCTTCATGATCTCCGAGCTGAAACGCGCCTTCGAGATCGGCTTCCTGCTGTTCCTGCCGTTTTTGATCATCGACCTCGTGGTCGCCTCGGTCCTGATGTCGATGGGCATGATGATGCTGCCCCCGGTGGTGGTCTCGCTGCCGTTCAAGCTGATCTTCTTCGTGCTGGTCGACGGCTGGGCCCTGGTCGCCGGCAGCCTGGTGCAAAGCTACGGGGGGTAGCCCCGCAAAACATTCATGGCCCGTCAGCTGGATCGGCCACACCGTTGCACTATCATGCGCGGCACCGCATCCAGGGAGCCGCGCCGTGCAGCAGCCATTCGACCGCGCCGCAGAAGACCTCGGCAACGCCATCCATCTTGAACATGTCAACGTGCAGGTGCCCGACCAGCGCCTCGCCACGCTGTTCTACGTCGCCGGCATCGGGCTGACCCGCGATCCCTATCTGATAGTCTCCGACAGCAACATGTGGGTGAATGCCGGCCGCAGCCAGTTTCATCTGCCGAGCGGCCGGCCGCAGGTGCTGCGCGGCGACACCGGCATCGTGATCGCCGGACGGCAGGCCCTGCTGCAACGGCTCGCCGCGGTCGCACCCAAGCTCGAGGGCACCGCGTTCAGTTATCGCGAGCGCAACGATCACGTCGAGGCCACCTGCCCCTGGGGCAACCGGCTGCGCTGCTTTGAACCGGACGCCGAACGGTTCGGGCGCATCGCGCTCGGCATGCCCTATGTCGAGTTCGACGTGCCGCGCGGCCCGGCTGAGGCGATCAGCCGGTTCTATCCTGAGATCATGGGCATCCCCGCCAGCGTCGTGAACAGTGACGGTGTCGTCGCGCGCGCAAAAGTCGGCAAGGATCAGTATCTGCAATTCCGCGAGAGCGACGCGGCGCAGGGTGAATTCGACGGCCATCACATCCAGATCTACATCACGGACTTCTCGGGCCCCTATCAGCGGCTGCGCGGGCGCAATCTGGTCTCGCGCGAGGACAATCAATACCAGTACCGCTTCTGCGACATCGTCGATCCGGCCGACGGCCGGCATCTGTTCACCGTCGAGCACGAGGTGCGCAGCGCCACCCATCCGATGTATCTGCGGCCGCTGGTCAACCGCAATCCGGCGCAGACCAACCGCACCTTCGCCAACGGCTACGACCAGGCGCCATGGGCGATGGGGCCGGACCAGTATGACGGCTGAGCGCGCGCTCTTCCACGTCACGCCATCATCCGCAAATTCCAGCAACGAGACGACATGCTTCCTTCCCAGCGCCATCTGTTCGAGATTCCACGCGAGGTCTGCTACCTGAATTCGGCGTCCTACAGCCCGCTGCCGCTGAAGACGCTCGACGCCGGCCGCGCGGCGGTGGGACGCAAGGGCCAGCCCTGGACGATCGATCCCGGCTTCGCTAGCCGCCAGCATCAGCGCGCCCGTAGCGCGGCCGCCCGCCTGATCAATGCCGCACCTGACGATGTCGCGCTGATCCCCGCGATCAGCTACGGCGTCGCGACGGTGGCGAAAGCGCTGAACATTCCGCGCGGCACGCGCGTCATCGTGCTGGAGAACGACCATTCCTCGCCGGTGCTGGAATGGCACGCCCGCGCCGAGGCGCAGGGCTTCGTCGTCGACACCGTGCGCCAGCCCGCCGACGGCGACTGGACATCGGCCGTGCTCGGGGCGATCGAGCGGCCAGGCGCGCCGCCGGTCGGCCTCGCCTCGATCTCGTCGGTGCACTGGTCGGACGGCGGCTTGATCGATGTCGACAAGGTGCAGGCCGCGCTGCGGCGGCAGGGCGCGATGTTCGTGATCGACGCGACGCAGAGCGCGGGTGTCGTGGCGATGGACGTGACAAGACTCGACCCCGACGCCGTGATGTTTCCGACCTACAAATGGCTGATCGGACCCTACGGCCGCGCCTTCCTCTACATTGCAAAACGCCACCAGAACGGCGTGCCGCTGGAGCAGACCTCCAGTGGCCGCCGCAACGTCAACTCCGAGAACCCGGTCTATTTCGGCGATCTCGCCTATGTCGACAACGCCACGCGTTACGACATGGGCGAGCGCGATCATTTCATCACGCTGGAGATGGCCTCGATCGGCATGGAGATGATGGCGGAATGGGGCGCCGCTGCCGTCAGCGCGCGGCTCGCGATGCTCAACGAGCGGATTGCCGACGGCGTGCGTGACCTCGGACTCGACGTGCCGGCGCGCAGCATGCGCGCGCCGCACATCCTGAGCCTCGGCATGCCAGGTGGCATCTCGAAGGAGTTGATCGCGCGGCTCGCCGCCGAGAACATCCATGTCGCGCTGCGGCTTGGCCGGATGCGGATCTCGCCGCACGTTTTCAACGACGAGGCCGATGTCGATCGCCTCGTCGCGGTGCTCACGAAAGCGCTGCGCGGCTAGGTAGACTTGTGCCGCAGTCCGACGACGCTGAATAATTCAATCGCCAGCGCGACAGCCACTCCGGCCGCGCCGATCAGGAACAGCAGCGCATAGTCGCCGCCGCTGTGCGCGAACAGCCAGGACAGGCCGTAGGCGCCCGCCGCCTGGAACAGCGCGAAGGTCGTGGTGGCCTGCGCCCAGGCTGAACGCTGGCTCGCTGCCGAATGCGGGATCAGCTCGTGGATGCGGCCGATCACCAGCGGCACGATGCCGGGCGTGAAGCCGCCGACGATCAGGCTCGACCCGATCAGCGCAGCAGGCGAATTCGTCACGGCGGGCAGCGCAACCGCAACGGCCTCGATCAGGAACGCCGCGCGCAGCGCCGCGGCGAAGCCGGCGCGATCGGCGAGGTGTCCCGTGAGCAACGGTCCGACCACGGCGCCGATGCCGTACAGCACCCAGTAATGCGATCCCGCCGCGATCCCCTGCCCGAGCCCGCGCGCGACGAAATCGACCAGGAACACCATGTGCGGCACCAGCGCCAGCGCGTTGAGGCCGTATTCCAGGCACAGCGCGATCACCAGCGGCGAGCGCACGCCGTGCGACGCAACGGGCTGCTCCGCCACGCCTCGCGCGGCGGGAGCTTCGGCGGGCCACGCCTTCCAGCTGATCAGTGTCAGCACCGCCGACAGCACGCCAAGGCCGTACCAGGCCTGCTTGACGCCCTGCTGCAGCAACAGCGGCACCAGCGTGCCTGACGCGGCGACGCCGAGGCCAACACCGGCAAAGATCACGCCGCCGATCAGGCCGCGCTTGCTCGGCGCGGTATGCGGCAGGATCGCCGTCGCCGCCAGCACCATGATCACGCCGCCGCTGACGCCGGCGAGAAAGCGGAAGCCGAAGAACCAGATGAAGGAGATCGGCACCGCGCAGGCAAAGCAGGTGATGGCGGCCAGCACCATCATGCCGCGCAGCGCCCATACCGAGCCGATGCGCGCGCCGAGATCGCGGGCGATCAACGCGCCGGCGAGATAGCCGGCAAGGTTGGCGGCACCGAGATAGACCGCTTCCGCCGGCGTGAACCACTTTGCGGCGATCAAAGCGGGGATCAGCGGTGTATACGCGAAGCGCGCCAGTCCGAGCCCGACCAGCGAGGCGCAGAGCCCCGCGGCCGCGCACAGCCACAGCGGCCCGCCTGCATCCCGGTGCGGCTCGGCGTGATGATGGCGCCTGTCATGATCGACATTGGCTGACATGGACATCGCAATAGGCGCTCCGGCCGTTCGTGAAAAATGATTAGTTGCGATCGCAGCAATCGTTCACGGCGATCGCGGCGCACCGCTCCCGATCGGGAGAGGTGCCCGGTTCGATGTGATGAAAGCCGTCAGCGGGACGATGCCGCCGCGGAAGCAGCGAGCTTCTTGCGATAGTCGACCGCGGGCAGCCCGCCCCAGCCCCAATTGTCGGTGTCGACTTCCTCAATGATGACGAAGGTCGATTCCATGGGCTTGCCGAGCACGTCGCGCAGCAGCTCGCTGGCGCCCTTGATCAGTGCGGCTTTCTGCTCCAGCGTGGTGGACGACGCACCCGGCGCCGTCCCCTCACGCGTGACCTGGATGGTGACGATAGGCATGACACGCTCCGGATCGTGCTCGTTAGTGGCCGGCGCTCTGGCCGCCGTCGACATGCAGGATCTCGCCGGTGACGAAGCTCGAATTCTCAAGGAACAGCACGGCGTCGACGATGTCCTTGGCTTCACCCATCCGGCCGACCGGATGCTGCTTGGCAAGGAAGTCGTGCGTCGCGGGCGCGTGCATCGGCGTCTTGATCACACCGGGCGAGACCGCGTTCACGCGGATGCCCTTGTCGGCATATTCGATCGCGAGCGACTTGGTGGCGGCGTTCAGTCCGCCCTTGGTCAGCGTCGCCAGCACCGAGGGAACGTTGCTGTTGGCGTGATCGACCAGGCTGGTCGTGATCTGCACGATGTGCCCGGATCCCTGCTTCACCATCTCCCTGGCGGCGCGGCGGGTGATGTAGAAGAAGCCGTTGAGATTGGTCGCCAGCACCTGCGCGTAGTCCTGGTCGGTGTAGTCGGTGAACGGCTTGGCCAGGAAGATGCCGGCGTTGTTGACCAGCGTGTCGATGCGGCCGAAGCGTCCGAGCGCCTGCTTGACGATGCGGTCGGCAACTTCGGGATCGCCGATGTCGCCTGCGACGGTCAGAACGTCGCTGTCGGTCGACGGCTTGATGCTGCGGGAATTGGCGACGACGCGCCAGTTGCGGTCGCGATAGCCCTTGACGATGGCGTCGCCGAGGCCCTGCGACGCACCGGTGACGATGGCAACCTTCTGCTCTGCACCCATGATCTCTCTCCATCTGTTGCTGAAGCGACCCAGCGCCGCTTCGATGGAGAGCAAGCTAGATACATCCGCTTTCCGCGCGAATGCCCGCTATTCGGCAGACACTCTTCCGCGGCGCGAACGACTGGCGTCATCGGGCTTTCGCGCCGGCCTTGCTGGCCTCGCGCGACAGCCGCTCGAAATAGCGCTTCAGCCGCGGCGTCGTGAAATCGACGAAGGCGCGCACCTTGGGCACGTCGAAGCGGCCCTGCGGCGCCAAAAGATGCACCGGCAATGGCGGATGCTCGTCCTTGGCAAGCAATATCCGCAGCCGCCCGTCGCGGATTTCCTCGGCGATGTGATACGAGAACAGCCGGGTGACGCCGTGTCCTTCGCTGGCCGAGGCCACTGCCGCGCGCACCGTGTTGACCACCAGCCGCGGTGCGAACTGGACTGCGCGCGCGATCTTCGACTTCGCGGCCGGCGGGAAGCTCCAGGAGTCGAGGCCGAAATGCGTCATGGCGATGATCTGGTGCTTCGCCAGGTCCGCCGGCTCGCCGATCAGCGGATGCTGCGCGAGATAGCCGGGGGATGCCGCGACCACGCGGCGCACCTCGCCGAGCTTGATCGCGATGAAATTGGAATCGGCGAGATGGGCGATGCGCAGCGCGACGTCGATCCCCTCGTCGATCAGATTGACGGTACGATCGAGCATCACGAGCCGCACCGACACCGCCGGATATTGCGTCATGAAGGCATCGAGCACCGGCCGCAGCACATCCTCGCCGACGACGACGGGCGCGGTGACGGTCAGCGTACCGCGCGGCACCGACCGCTCGCCGCCGGCCGAGGTGTCGGCTTCCTCGAGCTCGGTGAGAATGCGCCGGCACGCCGCCGCATAGCGCTGGCCGGCATCGCTCAGCTTCAGCGAGCGTGTCGTGCGATGTAACAGCTCGGCGCCGACATGATGCTCAAGGAAAGCGATCGCCCGGCTGACCGCCGCCGGCGAGCGCCGCAGTTTCCGCCCGGCACCGGCGAGGCTGCCCTCGTCGACCGCCGCGACGAAGACTTTCATGGCGTCGATGCGGTCCATCGATCCCCCCGCTTCGCGGCCGCCGTTACTCCGTCACGTCATACTGCTTGCTGAGGTGGTCGCCGATCTGCACCAGCATCGCGACGCATTCGGGATAGCCGGGCCTCGCCACCGTGGCGTCATCGGCGCTGGCGCGAAACTCCCAGCTGTCGCCGTCGCGCAGCACGGAGATGTCGATGCCGTCGGGGCAGTTGGCATGGGCCTTCAACTCGGCCCGCGCCATCTCGATGAGTTCGGCTTCGGTCTTGATCGGCTTGCTCATGTAACGACGTCCTCCCGGCGCTGTGCAACGGGCGCCATGGTTGCCGATTTGACGGCAGGATGTCGAGAGCACGCGTGCGATCACAACCAGTTGCAATTGACAAAATGCTCGTCTCCGGCGAACATTTGGCAGGGTCGATACCACCCGCCGCTTGCACCCCGCCCGGGGACGGTGAATGTATCAAGCCATGTTTCAGGCTTCCTTTGCCCGCACGAACGGGTCAGCAACGCAAGCCCCTGACGCCTTCCGTTCGTCGATGCAAAGGTTGATCCCATGCGCGACTTTCGTGATGCCAAGACCATGGCGCAGACGCTGCGCGAAGCGCTCGGCGCCAAATCGATCCCCCTCACCCACAGCGACAGCCTGGAGCTGATCGCCAAACTGTTCGGCCAGCGCGACTGGAACACGCTGGCGGCGCGGATACAGGCCGCCGGCGGATCTGCCGACGTGCCGGCCTCCGCTCAGCAATCGCCGCCGGACGCGGTGCGGCAAGAGATCGCAGTCGCTCCGGCGGTGCTCGATGGCTATGCCGGCTTCTACCAGCTCAGCGAGCAGGCCGTCCTCAGTGTGATGCGCGAGGATCACCACCTGGCTGTACAGCTCACCGGGCAGCGTGCCGTGGCGTTCTTTGCGGAGAGCCAGACCGAGTTTTTCGCCAGGGAGGTCAACGCGCAGATCAGCTTTGTCATCGCGGCTGACGATCAGGCGACGTCACTGATCCTGCATCAAAATGGCGACAAGCCGATGCCGCGCATCGACGCTGCAAGCGCGAAGCAGATTGCGGATCGCACCGCGGAACGTGTGAAGAACCAGTCGCCGGCTCCCGGAACCGAGGCCGCACTCCGCCGCCTGATCGAGGGGGTCGCATCGGGACAGCCCGACTATGCGGACATGATCCCCGCGCTCGCCGCGGCGACCCGCGAGCAATTGCCACACCTGCAGCCTTTCCTCGCCGACCTCGGCGCGATCGAGTCCACACGCTTCCTCGGCGTCGGCGCGCAGGGCGAGGATGTCTACAGTGTGCGACACGCCAACGGCGCCTCGCATTGGCGGATCGCGCTCGACGCCACCGGGACCATTTCGACCGCGTGGGTGTCTGCCGGGCCGTGAGCCCCTGCGCTGCTACGGCGTCGCGCTGGCGCGGCGCTCGCCCTTGATCGCCGGCAGCGCGCTCACCGGCGCGGCCTTTGGCTTGTCAGTCATCGATCCGGTCGCGACCGGATCGGGCAATGGCGCGCGGGCGGTGGCGTCGGGGAAGCGGGTCTTCATCTCACGGATGAAGCCGTCGAGCGTGTCGACGCTGGCGGCCATTCGCGCGATCTGGGCGAATTCGGCGCTGGAGGTCGCGACCGGCTTGCTGGCCGAGTCGAAGGCGAGCTTGTCGGCATCGCCGGACATCAGCGGCGCGTATTTCTCGCGGAACCGGGACAGCCCGATGGCGTCCTCGGCAAGCGCGTAGCCGACCACGGCGCGGATGATGTCGGCCTTCTCGCCCGGATTGAGCGGGGTGAAGTCGCGCCAGCGGTCGCCATAATAGAGCTCGATCTGCTCGGACGCCTCGCGCCAGTGCCGCGACGCCCAATAGATGTCGGAGCGCAGCCGGATTGCCTCGCGGCCGGTGATATTCGAGATGATGTCGAGCGCGAGATCGTGCCGGCCGACGTCGCTCTGCGCGCGCGCCTCGAGCAGCAGACGCTGCTGACGCAGTTCGCCGGAGAGATCCGCGATCCGCGTCGAGCGCAGCGCGGCAATGGCGCGGTCGGGCTTGCGGTTCATCAGATAGACCATCGCAAGGCGCGCCGCGACCTGGGCGCGGGCCGCACCTTCGAGCCGCTTGTCGACCTGGTATTGCAAGAGGTCGGCGGCCTGGTCGAGCAGATCGACACCGACCAGGCGGTCGGCGAGACGGCGGATCATCTCGTCGCCGCGGCGGCCGATCGGCGTCAGCTCGCGGTATTCGTAGAAGGTGCCGAGCGCATCGATCGGCGACATCTCGTCGCCCCTGGGGCCGAGGTAGAGCTGCACGAACAAGGCCGAGGCGGCATCCTGCGCCTGGCGCGATTCCGGCGCGTTCGGCTGCAGCCGGGTCGCGGCACGCGTGACCGCGAAGGCGTCGGCATAGCGTGCCGTCTCGGCGTAGATCTTCGACAGCACGTACAGCGTCTTCAGCTCGATATTGTCGCCGCGCCACAGCATCGACAGCAGTTCGAGTTCCTTCAGCACATCGTCGCGGCCGATCTCGCCGCGCTTCTGCTTGAGCAGCGTCTCCAGCAGCCTGCCTTCGGCGGCAGCCTGGCGATCGGCCGAATTGGCGGCGAAGCGATAGGCGTCGAGCGCATCCTTCTCCTGGCCGAGCGCCTCGGCGAGCCGGCCGCGCAGCACCGCGACCGCGGGCTTCAGCTCGCCGGGAACGCCGACCACGTCGAGATCGCTCTTGCGTCGCGCGGCGCCGGCATAGTCCTTGACCTCGAGCGAGGCCTTCATCGAGTCCATGGTGACGATGCGCTGCAAATCGGGCGGCAGCGTCGCCACCGCGAATTCGGCGTTCTTGAACTTCTCGCGCGCCTCGGCCCATTTGCCCTCGCGGGCGAAAGCGAGCCCCTTCCACAATTGGGAATCGTAACCGTTGCCGATCACCGGATTGGCGAGATCCTTCAGGCCCTGCGCCGGGTGGCCGATGAGGATGCTGGCGACTGCGTGCACCATCACCACCGACGCCGTCTCGCTGCCACGCTTGCTCTCGGACAGGATCAGATTGGCGACACCATGGGCTTCCTGGTACATGCCGCGCGCCATGTAGAAGTCGGCGAGATCGAGCCGTGCCTGCGGCAGCTGCTCGGCATTGGCCGACGCGGCCGCCGCAATCAGGCCGTCGAGCTGCTTGAGGAACGTCTCCGACTGGTTCTTGCGCCACTCGTCCGGATCGAACAACGGCTTCACCGCCGCGGTCGCCCGCTCGGCGGCGACGTCGGCCGATGACAGCGTCAGGCCGCCGGGTCGGCCCAACATCACCTTGTCGGCGCCGACCTCGGCCTTGACGTCGTCCGCGTTCGGATGAACCACGACGCCGTGGATCGATTCCAGCAGCGACAGCTCGACGAAATCCTGCCGCTTGATGACGCCGCGGGTCGGCGGCGGCGCGGTCACCACCCAGAGCGTATCGCCGGCGTCGGGATCGACCAGTCTGTGCAGCTGGCCCGGATTGGCGAGCGGCACGCTGACATTGGCGAGCGAGGGCTCCGAGATGTTGCGCACCACGGTGAGCGGCAATGGCGGCTTCTGCACGCGGTCGGCAAAGGTCAGCGTCCAGCTCACGCCGCGCGAGCGGTCGTCGCTTTCGAGCGACGGCATCTGCGGCCGGTTGAGGCGGAAGCGCACCGCCTGGCCCTTGTCCAGCGCGATCCGGCTGACATCCGATATCAGCGAGCCGGCCTTGGCGCGGACCGGATCGACGTCGATTGCCTCAGCGGTGTCAAACACCATCCAAACCGTGTCGGCGCGGCGGAACAACGCCGCCGGCGTCGCGCCGGGGAATGAGAACGTCACGCGCAATCCGTCGCTGTCGCGCTGGGCTTCAACCGCAGGCTTGCCACCGGCACGGGCCTCGGCAGCAGGCGGCGATGGCGCCGCAGCCGCCTTCGGCGCTTCCATCGCCGGCGCGGCGGCGGCGGCGGGCACCGGCTTCGGCGCGTCGGTCACGGGCGCCGTGTTCTGCTCCGACAGGGAGCCGGCACCACCCTCGTGCGGCGGGGTCGGCGCAGCAGCGTTCTCGGCGTCGGCCGCAGGTGCGGCCGCGATTTTCGGCAGCTCCGGATCGGTCAGTTCCGATCGGGGCTGCTCCGTTTTGGCGGGCGCGGCCGCCGGTTGCTCGCCCGTGGCTTGCTCGGGTTTGAGCGGCTCGGAGCGCTGCGGTTCGGACTTGGCAGGTTCTGACTTCGCCGGTTCGGGTTTCGCCGGCTCGGATTTGGACTGTTCGGGCTTGATCTCGATCTTGGCCTGCTGGGCGATGCTTTCCGATGTCACCGGCGCGATCGCCGCGGCGCCTTTCGGTTTGGCGCGCGGCGTCGGCAACAATGAGCTCAGCGAGGGCTTTGCCGCCTGCTGCTCGTTCTGCTGGAAGGCGACATCGACGATGTAGTTCTTCTCGTCGCGGAACGAATGCACGTCGACATCGCCAATCAGCGACACGTCGACTGCCGACGTGTCCGTGTCGGCGCGCGCGCTGATCGACGCGACATTTGGCGGGGCGGCGACCTTGGCATCGGCAAGGTCGAAGGTCAGGACCGAATTGAACGACAGCGTCAACTTCTGCTCGTTCAGGACCGAGGAGACGCTGACCCCGTCGGGCACCTCGAACACGAAGCGGACGAAGGTGGGCTGCACCAGCGCGCGAACGCGCACCGGCGGCTTCTTCCTGGCGGCGTCGGCGGCGCGCTGCATGCGCAGCAGGCGCTCGGCGGCTCGGGCGCGCTCGGCAAGCTCGCGGATCACCTCCTGCGGCAGCGACGGCGGCGGGCCGGTCCAGCTGTCGGGCAGGAAGTCGATGAAGATCCGCTCGCCGGCGGTCATGGTGTTGATGCTGACGCGACGCGCCAGCGACAGGCGGATCGCCGAGCCGTCGGGATCGCGACGCGCGGCGCCGACATAATCCGGCACCGCATCCTGCAGTTTCTCGACGGGGATATCGACCGGACGCTTGAAGCGGATCACGATGATCGAGCCGGCGGTCGTGACCTCCGACTCGACATCCTCCTTCAGCTTCAGCACCAGCCGGGCATAGCCGTTCGCGGCAGAGAATGTCGCCTCACCGGGCACCGCGTCTTCGGCGCGCACCGCGGTCGGATATGCAAGAGTTGTCAGCGCAAGGGTGGTGGCAAGCAGGCACAGACGCGCGGTCCGCGCCGAGGCGCGGCCTAGCGACCATGTTCCAGCGGCAGCGGTTCGCGCCATCTCGAAACGTCTTCTCGGGACCCCAGCCATACCAAGCGCGAAGCGCCCTCGCCCACGCCTCCCGATCTTGGATCGGGCGGCGTTAAGGACCTGTTAACGTCAACGGATTGTTTCGGACCCGACCGCTGCCACGGAATGGCTGTGTACTATAGTTGACAAATCGATCGCGTCGTGTATGATCCAGGTCGTTCAGACCGACGCTTTTGCGCACTGGCTCAACTCGCTAGCCGACATGAAAGCGGTCGCCCGGATCGGCGCACGCATCCGGCGTCTCGAACTCGGAAATCCAGGCGATGTGAAATCGGTGGGCGAAGGCGTGAGCGAAATGCGGATCGATTACGGCCCCGGCTACCGGGTGTATTTCACGCGTCGAGGCAAAACCATCGTGCTCCTGCTTTGCGGTGGCGACAAGCGAACCCAAAGCAAGGACGTCAAGGCGGCCCAGAAGATGGTGAAGGAGATTTGAGATGCCGCTCAAGACGACCAAGTTCGACATCAAGGATCATCTGAAGACGCTGGAGCAGCAGATCGCCTATCTCGAAGCGGCGCTGGAAGAGGACGATCCCTCGTTCATCGCGACAGCTATCGGCGACATCGCCAGAGCTCGCGGCGTATCGCAGTTTTCGCGCGAAACTGGCTTAAGCCGCGAAGTGATCTACAAGTCATTCCGGCCCGGCGGCAATCCGACTATTGAAACCCTGAACAAGGCGACAAAAGCGCTCGGTTTGAAGCTGAAGCTTGTTCCGAGCGCCGCCTAGCTGCGCAGATAGCGGTGCGCGCTATCCTCGCAGAACTGGAGTCAGCCAAGGGCCCGCTGTGCGGCTCTGACCGGACAGGATTTATAACGAGGCTTACTCCGCGCTGCCGGGTACCGTGCGCAAATACGCCACGATGGCATCGAGGTCATCGGGACTGATCCGGGCGTAGTAGTGGTATCCCATCGGTCGACCGAGACGGCTGCCGTCGCGGCTGACACCTTCGGTGATCGCACGCTTGATCTCGTCGTCGCTCCATGTGCCGATCCCATTCGTCTTGTTCTGCGTGATGTTGCGTGAGACCGAGATTCCCCACGGCCCGGAAAATTTGACGCCACCGGCGCCAAGGCTGCTTTTGTATTCTCGTCCCCTCGGTCCAATCGGCGTATGGCACGCCATGCAATGCGCGATCGTGACGAGATAGAATCCCTTCTGCACCTTGTCGCTCATCATCGGTTCGGCGAACGCGTTCTCGCCGCCCGGCGGAACGTTCTCGACCTGAGGCACCTTGTAGATCGGATCGGGCACCTTGTTGTGGACCGGCGTGATCGTACGCAAATATGCGACGACCGCATCGAGATCATTTTCCGTCAGGATGTGATAGAAGCTGGTCGGCATGACCATCGCGGTATGCACGCCCTTTGGGGTTTTGCCCGGTCCGCAGCAGTTTCTTGATATCGGCATCGCTCCAGTTTCCGATGCCTGTTTCCTTGTCTTGCGTGATGTTGGCGGCATGCACTGTGAACGGCGGCTCGTCCCAGTATCCTCCGCCCGAGAACGCCTTCTCCAAAACATCGCCGTTCGGTCCCTTGGGCGTGTGGCAATTGCCGCAAGCCAGAATGCCGTTGACAAGGTAATCGCCCCGTTTGACCAGTTCGGATTGGGCCCATGCCAGATTGGTGGTGGCGATGACGACAAGCATCATGAACAGGCTACGCATATTGGTTTCCTCGAAATTTCTTGGTGACTAAAAATTCAATCTCTGATCGGGCGCAGCTTCGCGCCCGGCACAAATGAGCAATTCAATCAATCAACTCAGGCCGCGGTCCATGCGACCGCAATCACGGAAGGCTCCAAAACAGCGAAGTCGCGCTCGCCTTCCTCACGCCAATGCTAGACTCGCATCAAGCAATTTGGCAATGTCTGCGATGGCTCTGCTGCAATGGCCTTGGCGCCGTTCGGCGCGGATGTACGCCGAGGGGCCCAAGAAGGGCCACAAGCCGCCCTGCTCCGCCTATGTCGGCGAAGGATCCTGACCATCAGGCCGGCGATTTGCGGAAGCCTTGTGCCCGCTGGTCCATTGCACCGGATCGGGGCGACTTGGCGAACTCGGCCGCAGACATCGAAGCGGCCAAGCCGCCCTGTTGATTGGCAATAATGATTTATCGCAACGCGGAAGCAGCCCTGCTGCCTCACTCGATTTCCGATTGTTCTACAATAATTTCTTTTGAGAGGATCACCCATGCGAAAGCCACTATCAATTCTTGCTCTTTTAATGAGTGTCTCGATTGCCCAAGCCGATCCGAAGGAGGACGCAGCGCAGCTCGTTGAGCGCTGGAGCAAAGCCTTCGCTGACGCCGACCTTGAGGGTATCGTCAGTTTCTATGCCCCGGAAGCGACCATGATCGGAACGTTCGGCAAGGTCGTCATGACGACGCCGGAGCAAATCCGCAAATACTTCGAAACGACAATCCTCAATTCGCGCCCCAACACCGTGGCGCTGCAAAGCGCAGAGACTCTCCTGATCGACGAGAGGACGGTGGTGCTCGCCGGGTTCGACACCATCTCCGGGGTCATGAAGGATGGCCAGCCTTATAGCAGCCTCGGCCGCGTCACATTCGTGATCGCGAAGCAAGGCTCGGATTGGAAGATTGTCCATCTGCACCGGTCTCCTCTCCCGAAAACCTGACGGCAGCCCCGTCAATTCGTCTTCGGCGTGAGCATCGTGGCTTCGTTCTTGGGAAGGTCGTCGGTCGAGGCCGATTTGTCGCCGCCGGCGCGGCGATTGGCGACCTAGCGCAAAGTGAGGCGCTGCTAACTCAGACCGCCGCGACCTCTCGCTCGCCATGCGCCGCTTGCCGCGTCTGCGTGCTCTCCCGGACCAGCAACCAGCAGAACAGAATGATGACCGGAGAACCAAAAGGCAGCGGCTTCACGACCGACAGTTGATAGAGGACAGGTAGGTAAAAGACCATCGGCGCGAGAAACGTCACGCCAAGCACCATTTTCGACCAGGCCGGAAAGCCGACCTTCAACCATTCGCGGAGCATCCAGGCCAGCGGCAGCGCCATGATGAGCATGTCGTAGAACAGGCAGAACGGCGTAATCAGAAGGCAGGCGAGCACGATGATCGAGCGTTCGGTGGCAGCACTGATCTTCTGACGCAACATCCAGACCAGCACACACGTCATGCCCAGCGCCACGAGGCCGTGAATGATAAAGGCCGTGTTGACGCCGGCCCCGAGCAGGCGCGCTGTCGCGTACACGCTCTGCAGCAATGAAAACTCGACGTCGCCGTTCTCCAGAGCCTGTCGGGCCGAGTGAGAGACGTCGAGGAAGTTGAGCCACGTATCCAGGCCGAACAGCAGCACGGACAGCACGACAAGCGAAATCGACGACACGCCTGCCCAGATCAGCGTGCGCCAGCGACCTGTGACGATCAGGGCGATCGGCACGGCCAGCGCCAAATGCGGTTTGATCACCATCAGCCCGAGGATCGCGCCCGCGAGCTTTGGCCTCCGGTCCATGATGTTGAGACCGCACCCAAGGATCGATGCCGTCAGAAAGGCGTTCTGCCCTGCCACGGCATTAAGATAGACCGGCGCATAGGCGAGGATCGCGACCAGGCACCAGGGCGTTCGCAAGATACGCCAGATCACCGCGGCGAACGACGCCGCCGTCGTACCAATGAATACGAACAGCGAGACGAAATACGGCGCGAGCGCGAGCGGCACGCACAAGAGCAGCATCGTCGGCGGATAGAAGAACGCCTCGTAGCCCTCTCGCAGGTATGGAGCTTCCGCGAGCAGATGCAATTCGGGTACATAAACCTCGGCAGGATGCCCGGCTAACACCTGGAGCGACGCTGCCCAGAACGTCAGGAAGTCCGAGCCGAGCAGAAAGTTATTCGCGCCATAGCCGCCATCGCGGTAAAACAGCAAAAGCGACCTCGCAAGGGTCAGCACCAGCACAATAGCGACGCCACTCACGTACAATCGGGCGCGCGGCGCGGTGAGCCATGGCATGTCTTTCAGCATCGGCAATTCCTGAAACACCACCTTGAGACATAGCGACTTCAATTCCAGAATGACAAATCGGCTGCAACTTAACGCTACCGGTTAAGGCTACCATAACCCGGGTGCCCGGTGGCGATCGTGCCCATGGGGCAGAGCGCAAAGGATCTCCGCATCTCGCATTGGGATAAGGTCGCAATCAGACACCTCTCGGCGTCGATACGCATTTGGCTTCGCTGAGGCCCCGTCGAGCCCGCATCATCGGAGACAGCGACCATCCCCGTCTGCCAGCCGGCACACGGCGCCGCGGCGCCTCCGCACCTTTGTCGTACGTGATGACGATGCCCCTGAAGCGGATGGCGTCGGCTTCCGCCTTTGCATCGAGAGGATTACCCCCGATCCACCGGGCATGCGCGGAACTCCTGGCGATTAACCCAACGCCGCATGGAGATCGGCCACTCGCTTGCGCCACCGCCAGTTGCGGTATACAACCGATTATATTTCAAGCAATTCTTAGTTTCTGGCAGTTTCATGAACGGATTTGGAATGGCGCGCGCCCGTGTGGAGCGCAGCGGATACGACCGTGCGTTGGCCATTGCCTGCCTCATCGTGTTGGGCTTTACCCTGTACTGCGTGCTACCGAAAGTCGTTGACGGTACCGGCGCGACCGGGCTCGACTTTTCATGCTTTTGGAGCGCGGGGCAGATGGCTCTCGATGGCCATGCCGCCACCGCCTACGATTGGCCGCGGTTGCGGCAAGCGATCATTCAAATACACCCCAGCTTGAACCAGGCTCCGTTCCCCGTTTACGAGGTGCCGATACCGTTTTTCTACCCGCCGTTTTTTTTCTTTGCGGCGGCCCTGCTGGCACTGCTGCCGTTTCCGACCGCGTTCTGGATCTGGAGCACCACAAAGCTGCTGTGCTGGGCGCTCGTTGTTTCCGCCATCCGGCCGCGCTTTGCGGTACTGCTGCTGGCATTCGCCGTGCCGGCCGTCCTCTACGATTTCATTGTCGGCCAGAGCTCCCTGCTCGCGGCATCGCTGCTCGGCGCCATTCTGCTGACGCTGGACAAGCGTCCGATCGTCAGCGGCTTCCTGATCGCGCTGCTGATCTTCAAGCCGCAATATGGCGTCCTGCTTCCCCTCGTTCTGATAGCTACTGGACGCTGGACCGTCTTCATCACAGCCAGTTTGGTGGTACCGGTGCTCATGCTGCTCACCGGGCTTACCTTCGGCTGGGACACTTTTGAGGGGTTCCGTGAGGCAGCCGTCTTCGCGACGACGCAGTTCCATCTCACCGGCACGCTGGCTTGGTACAAGCTGCAGAGCGTCTACGGCTTGCTTCGGTTTGCCGGCTTTGGCTACGGATCGGCCATCGCATTGCACGTCGCGGTCGCTGCCGCAGCCGCGACGTGGATGCTGATCATATGGCGCCGCAACGTCAGCTTCGCCGTCAAGGCCGCGAGCTTGCTCGTCGCAACATTGCTCGTCTCTCCCTACTTCGCGATCTACGATACGGCGCTACTGGCTCTCGCGCTCATCTTTCTCATGAACGCGCCCATGGCCGAACATGGCTCGCTGCTCTCGAATCGCTCCGAACTCCGGATCGGGTTCGGCGTGCTTGTCCTGGCGGGGTTTACCTACCCGGTCGCGCTCGTGCCCGTCGGTCCGTTCATGTGCGCGACCCTCATCGCGATGATCTGGATGAGATGCAGGCAACCCGGTGTTAAGCCGGATCTGGCTTACGGCTGAGGAGGCCACCGCCAATTGACGGACTTTCCGATAGCACCCGTCAATTCGTCTTCGGCGTGAGCATCTTGCCTTCGATCTTGGGAAGATCGTCGGTCGAGGCCGACTTGTCGCCGCCGGCACGGCGGGCGAGTTCGACCGTGAGCCGTTCGGCGGCTTCCGGCTGCATCAGGCCGAGGATGTCGGACATCTTGCGCGGCTGGATCTGCGAGGCGATCTGGTAGAGCACGTTCATTTCCAGACGATCGAACACCTTCGCGGCGTCCTTCGGCTTCATGTTCTCGTACATGATGACGATGCCCTTGAAACGCGCGGCATCGGCCTCCGCCTTTGCCGCGGCATCGGCATTCGCCTTGGCATCATTGGCCTTGGCCTCCTCGACCTTGGCCTCGATGCGTTTCTCGGCGGCCTTCAACAGGCTTTCGCGGATCTCGACCTCGCGCGCGCGCGTCTCAAGCTCCTGGCGGCGCGACTGCAATCGTTCCAGGATTGCGCGCTCCGACGCCGACACCGGCGCGGGTGCATCCAGATTGACGACAACGCCATCGGGCTTGGACGGCTCCGCGGCCGGTGCGGCCGGCTTCGGCGCCTCGTCCTTCTTGGCGTCCTTGTGCTCGACCGATCCCGTGATGTCGCCGGGATCGCCCTTGATCTTGCTGTCAACCACCGCCTTGCCGGCGCCGGGGAAGTTGAAGTTCTGCTGCGCCCAGGACTGGCCGGCCGGCGGCGTATCGTCGGCAAACACGTAACCGCCATCGAGCACGAGGCCGGCGACCTTCAGCACCATCAGGCCGAAGATCGCGACCAGCACCACGGGCATCACTCTGATGTCACGAAGCAACTTCATGCAGCGAGGCCGCTGGCCCTCCTGCGCTCGGTGAAGGCTTCAGCTGCCGCGGCCACCGCGTGCGCGGCCGAGACCCTGGGCGCCTGCGCCGCTGGCGCGGCGGGCGCAACTGCCTGTGCCGGTGCATGCGCGGGCTCCGACGGCCGCGCGGCCAGCGCGATCTTGGACAGGCGGCGCACCACGTGGTCGCCCTCCGCCAGCTGGTTCTTCAGCAGCCCCGACATCTGCGTCGCCGCATCGAGCTGGTTGCCGAGGTTCTCGTTGACGTCACGCACCGCGTGCTTCAACCCGCCGATCGCCCGCTCCGCGATCTCGGTCGCGGTGATCAGTTCGGCGATCGTCGCCTTCAGCGAATGCTCGTCGGCCTTCAGCCGCTGCAGGCGTTTGTTGAGCAGCCAGCAATAGCCGATCGTCAGCATCAGCAGCACGGCTACCAGACTCTCGATTGCTAGTCCAAGCACATGACTCATGGTGCCTCCATCATCTTGGTCCGCTCGTCCGCCTTCTCGAACATCGCGAAGGTGGTTTGGGGTTTACGCAAATTCTTGGTGACGCGGATCGCGACGCGATCGCCGACCCGGCCCATGCGCCCTTCCGTCAGGGTGACGTTGCCGCAGCGCACCGAAACCAGCGCGTCGGAGCGGATATCCAGTGGCAGGGTGTCGCCGACCTTGAGCTTCATCAGCTCCTTCAGCGGGATATCGGCTTCATACAGCACCGCATCGACCGAAATCTCGGCCTGCGCCACTTCGGTGGCGAAATGGCCCTCCCAGATCGGGTCGCGGCCGAATTTTTCGCCCATGAACATCTGCAACAGCACGTTGCGGATCGGTTCGATGGTGGCGTAGGGCAGCAGCAATTCGACATTGCCGCCGCGGTCTTCCATGTCGATGCGCAAGCGCACCAGGATCGCGGCATTGGCCGGGCGGCTGATCGCTGCAAAGCGCGGGTTGGTCTCGAGCCGGTCGATCGTGAAGGTCACCGGCGACAGCGGCCGGAACGCCTGCTCGGCGTCCGACAGCACCACCTCGACCAGCCGCTTGACGAGGTTGGTCTCGATCGTGGTGTAGGGCCGGCCCTCGATCTTGAGCTGGGTCTGGCCGCGGCGGCCGCCGAGCAGCACGTCAATCATCGAATAGATCAGGTTGGAGTCGACCATGGCGAGGCCGAAATTCTCCCACTCCTCGGCCTTGAACACCGAGAGCACCGCGGGCAGCGGGATCGAGTTCATGTAGTCGCCGAAGCGCACCGAGGTGATGCGGTCGAGCGAGACTTCGACGTTGTCGGAGGTGAAATTGCGCAAGCTGGTCGTCATCAACCGCACCAGGCGGTCGAACACGATTTCGAGCATCGGCAGACGCTCGTAGGACACCATCGCGGAATCGATGATGGCGCGAATGCCGGAATGGTCGTCGAGGCTGACGTCGCCGACCGTGAAGCCGAGGAGATTGTCGATCTCCTCCTGCGACAGCACGCGCTCGCCATTGGTGTTCTTGCCGCCGAAGTCGCGGCTGCCGTCCTCGACCATGGCGGCCCATTGCAGCGCCATGTTCTCGGTGAGCTCGTTCTTGGCGGCTTCCGCCGCGGCCGCCTCGGGATCCTCGGAATCGAGCGAGGCTTCCCATTGGGCCGCAATGGCGTCCTGGTCCATCTGGTCGTTGCCGGCCATGGCTTTACACCCACCCCGTCACTGGATCACGACTTCCTTGAACAGCACCGCGTTGACCTGGTTGGGTGCCAGCGCGAGATTGACGCGCTTGGTCAGTTCTTCCTTGAGGCGGAACAGGCCGGCCGAGCCGTTGAGGTCGCTCGGGCGCAGCTCGCGCATGTAGGTCTGGAACAGGTCGGTGACGCGCGGCAGCGCCGGCTTGATCGCCTCGACCTGTTTCTCTTCCTTGACCTCGAGCACGAGCTTCAGCTTGAGATATTGCACGCGCTCGCCGGGCGCGCCGACCAGATTGACCAGCATGTCGGGCACGTCGACGAAGCTCGGCGGCTTCGGCGGCGGCGCTTCGGCGTGCTGCTCCTCGCCGTGGCCGCGCATGAAGAAGAACCAGCCGCCGGCGCCCGCGCCGAGCACGACGAGGAAGCCGACGACGGCAATGATCAGCTTGAGCTTGCCTTTCTTCGGAGCGGCCGCGCCCTCGCCGCTCTCCGTCTTTTCCTCGTCCGCCATCGTCCGCTCGCTTCACTCTGAAGGATGCGAACGCGATTTGCCCCA
The DNA here is from genome assembly GCF_042258325.1 of Bradyrhizobium sp. Pha-3. Lineage (NCBI taxonomy): Bacteria > Pseudomonadati > Pseudomonadota > Alphaproteobacteria > Hyphomicrobiales > Nitrobacteraceae > Bradyrhizobium > Bradyrhizobium sp. Pha-3. The sequence continues at coordinate 5,982,336 of NZ_CP170151.1, forward strand.
GCTTTGGCTTGAAGACGCGATACAAAGGCCGCCGGCGCACACGCGCCCCAATAATGGCAACGCTAGGGTCATAATGGTTAACGGAAGCTTAGGATTTACCATCCACTAGGAAAAAACTGCCGGGCAAACATGGTCAACAAGACCTTTCTGCCGCCCCCTGCGCACCACGGCCAAGCACCTAAACCATTCAAATAACTTACTATTCCGAGTTGGCACGGCTTTCGCTGAGAGGACGGCGTGACTGGAGGGTTTGGGAGAACCCAATGGTTACCGACGGGTCCGGCGTGAAGGTTTGGGAGAACCTGCATTCGGATCGCCTCACAGGGGAGAACCACCGATGCAGAATACCCTTCTGGTCGGCCTATCGAAGCAGATGGTGCTGGAACGGCAAATGGATGTCGTCTCCAACAACATCGCGAACATGAACACCAACGGCTACAAGGCCGACCGGTCGCTGTTCCAGGAATATCTGTCCTCGAACGCGCATGAGGACAATTTCGCGTCCTCCGACCGCCGCGTCTCCTTCGTGCAGGACCGCGCGACCTTCCACGATTTCTCGCAGGGCCCGACCGAAGAGACCAAGAACCCGCTCGACGTCGCGATCGACGGCAATGCCTTCCTGGTGGTGCAGACGCCGGGTGGCGAGCGCTACACCCGCGAAGGCAGCCTGCAGATCAACAATCGCGGCCAGCTGGTCACCGCCTCCGGCTACCAGGTGCTCGGCACCGCCGGCCCGATCACCTTCCAGCAGACCGACCACGACGTCTCGATCGCCGCCGACGGCAACATCACCGTGCTCGAGGGCACCTCCCGCCTCGACTCGATCCGCGGCAAGCTGCGCCTCGTCTCGTTCGCGCAGGCCCAGCGCCTGCTGAAGGAAGGCTCCAACCTCTACGCGCCGGGCGAAGGCACGCAGGCGCTGCCGGACACCAAGGCGCAGATCCGCCAGGGCTTCATCGAGAAGTCGAACGTCAACTCCGTCGTCGAAATGAGCCGCATGATCGAGATCACGCGGACCTACACCCAAATCGCCTCGCTGCTGCAGCAGCAGAGCGACCTGCACAAATCGGCGATCGAGAAGCTCGCCGACGTGCCGAACTGATCCGGGGGATTGACCGATGCGCGCACTTTATACAGCTGCGACGGGAATGGCGGCACAGGAACTCAGCGTTCAGGTGATCTCCAACAACATCGCGAACCTGCGCACCACCGGCTATAAGAAGCAGCGCGCCGCGTTCCAGGACCTGATCTACGACCATGTGCGCCGGGTCGGCGCGCAGGCCTCCGACCAGAACACCATCATGCCGATGGGCATCGACCTCGGCGGCGGCGTGAAGACCGTCGGCACGCCGCGCATGATGACCCAGGGCACGCTGTCGCCGACCGGCAACGATCTCGATATCGCGATCCGCGGCGAAGGCTTCTTCAAGATCCTGATGCCGGACGGCACCTTCACCTACACCCGCGACGGCTCGTTCCAGATGGACAACCAGGGCCGCATCGTCAACGCGCAGGGCAATTTGCTGCAGCCGACGATCACGATCCCGCAGAACGCATCCGGCCTCACCATCAATGCGCAGGGCCAGGTCTCGGTGACGCTGCCGGGCCAAACCGCATCGACCAACATCGGCCAGATCGGCCTGACCCGCTTCATCAACAAGGCCGGCCTGATGCCGATCGGCGACAACCTGTTCCAGGAAACGCCGGCCTCCGGCCAGCCGCAGGACGGCACCGCCAACACCGACGGCTATGGCGACATGCAGCAGAGCAACCTCGAGCAGGCCAACGTCGAGGTGGTCTCGGAAATCTCCGACCTGATCGCCGCGCAGCGCGCCTATGAGATGAACTCGAAGGTGGTCTCCGCCGCCGACCAGATGATGCAGTCGACCTCCAACCTGTTCCGCTGAGGATGATGTCGATGATCGCCCGCTCACTCCTGATCGCAGCTGCGCTTCTTGCAGCCTCGATGACTTCGGCGGCCGCGCAAAGCCGCCGCGAGACCATCGCGGTGCCGACGCTGCGCGCCAGCATCACGGTCGCCGACGACATCGTGCGGGTCGGCGACCTCATCGACAATGCCGGCAGCGCCGGCAGTGTCGCGGTCTACCGCGCGCCGGACCTCGGCACGACAGGCACGCTGCCGGTCGCGCAAGTACTGAACGTGTTGCGCTCGCACCAGGTGATCGGCGTCGATACCCGCGAGCTGAAGGAGATCACCGTCACCCGGCTGGCGCGCACCATCGACAGCAAGGAGATCGAGCAGCAGGTGTCGCGCGCGCTGGAGGGCCGCCACGGTCTCGGCAGGGCCGGCAACATCGCGCTGACCTTCGACCGCGATCCCGGCGACATCCGCCTCGAGGCCACCAATACCGGCGTGATGCAGCCGATCGCCGTGCGCTACGACCCGCGCTCGACGCGTTTCGACCTGACTTTCGAGATCGGCAACGACGCCGGCACCGCGCCGTCGAAGCTGCGCTTCACCGGAACCGCGATCGAAACCATCGAGGCCGCCGTGCTGACGCGCAATGTCGAGCGCGGCGACGTGCTGAAGGCCTCCGACGTGATCGTCGAGCGCCGTCCGAAAGCCGAGATCGGCAACGACGCGGCGGTGCGCGACAGCGCCGTCGGCATGCAGGTCCGCCGCCAGCTCCGGCCCGGCCAGGCGCTGCGCGTCGCCGACCTCGCGAAGCCCGATCTCGTCACCCGCGACCAGAATGTCACGCTGATCTATCGCACCGCAGGCCTCTACCTGACGATCCGCGGCAAGGCGATGGATGGCGGCGCCGAGGGCGACACCGTCAGCGTGATGAATCTGCAGTCCAAGCGTGCCGTCTCCGGCGTCGTCACCGGCCGCGGCGAGGTCTCGATCTCGGTCGCGACCCCGCGCCCGGCGCCGACCGCCGACGCCACCGAATCCAATTCCGCTTCCATCAAGCTGAGTTCAGTCGCACCAAACGCCGAGTAAAGTTCATGTCCCAGTACCGCATCAACCGCCTCGTCCTGACCGGTGCGCTGCTCGCACTCGGAACGATCGCCAGCGGTTGCTCGTCGATCGACCGTCTCTCCCAGATCGGCGAGCAGCCGAAGCTGTCGTCGATCGACAATCCGACCACGCAGCCCGGCTACAAGCCGGTGCAGATGCCGATGCCGAAGCCCGAGGTCGCCTCCTACAGCCCGAACTCGCTGTGGCGCAGCGGCTCCCGCGCCTTCTTTAAGGACCAGCGCGCAGCGCGCGTCGGCGACATCCTGACCGTCACGGTGAACTTCACCGACAAGGCCGCGATCGCCAACGAGACCCAGCGCAGCCGCACCAACTCCGAGGATTCGGGCGTCACCAATTTCCTGGGCTCGCAGACCATCACGCAGCCCAACAAGATCCTGCCCGGCCGCATCCTGACCGCCGACTCAACGGCCTCGAGCGACGGCAAGGGTTCGGTGAACCGCCAGGAAGCGTTGCAGACCAGCGTCGCCGCGGTCGTCACCCAGGTGCTGCCGAACGGCAATCTCGTGGTCGAGGGCAAGCAGGAGATCCGCGTCAATTTCGAAATCCGCGAGCTGATCGTGGCCGGCATCGTGCGCCCGGAGGACATCCAGAGCGACAACACCATCGATTCCTCAAAGATCGCCCAAGCCCGCATCGCCTATGGCGGCCGCGGCCAGATCACCGACGTGCAACAGCCGCGCTACGGCCAACAGGTTCTCGACGTGCTGCTGCCCTTCTAACGGCGTGATCCCGCAAAATGGAAACCAGTTTTCGGAAACGGATCATGCCTGAGTAGGACTCTTGCGAGCTCCCACATCTCGTCGCGAACCTAGGCGCGGCGCGGTGTACCAACACGGCCCTCGCTAGCTCCCCTGGCGGGGGCCGTGGCTTTTTGTGACCGGTGGCGTGCGCCGGCGCGATCGCCGCACACCAGTCCGATACCGCTTCACGAAAGTCGTGCCATCGCCTTGTTGGTTCGTTAACCCTCGCAACAGCGCACAGTAGAAGTGCCGGCGCTTGCAACGTAGCTAGACGACAACGCAGGGTTTTCTGTTTGTATGACGGTCATGCAAAGAGACGGAAAATATGCGGCGTGGTTCCGGACGCCGCGGGGCGAAGGCACCGGAATAGTCCAGCTCGCAAATGGCAGGATCTCGGGCGGCGACGCCATGTTCACCTATGGCGGCACCTATCAGCTCGATCAGGACCGCTTCACGGCGACGCTGACGACGCACCGCTATGCCGACGGCCCGTTCACCACCGTGTTCGGATGCGACGAGGTCGAGGCGCAGCTGACCGGCTCGTTCAACGGCAACCGGGCGGTGTGCTCGGGCACGGCCAAGCAGGCCCCCGGCGTGCTGTTCGAAGCCACGCTGTTTCTGCAGCAGCAGGAGCCGGAGCCCGCCCCCGGCCCAAGGACCACGACAATGCGCGCGGGTGTGGCGAGGCTGCCGAAGCTCCCCGACCGACGCACGACGGTCGTGAGCAGGCGTTTCAGCTAATCCGTCCGCAATCCCGATGGCGTCGCCACCCGGTCCGGCGTACGATCGCGCATGCGCGAAGCGCAGCCCATCGATGCAGCCGGAAGGAGGACCGCATGTATGCCGCCATCCGTCACGCCAAGGCGAAGACTGGTAGCGCCGAGGAACTCGCGCGCCGGATCAAGGAAGGCGCAATCCCGATCATCAGCGACGTCGAAGGCTTCATGGCCTATTACGTGGTCTATGCCGGCGACGATACGGTCACCGCGATCAGCGTCTTCAACAACCATGCCGGCGCCGAAGAGGCCAACCGCCGCGCGCTGGCCTGGATCGACGACAATCTCGGTCCATTGCTGGTTGGGCAGGCCACCGCGGTTGCGGGTCCAGTGATCGTGCACACCATAGCCTGAAGGCCGCAACCGCGGTTGCGGGTCCAGTGATCGTGCATACCATAGCCTGAAGGTCGCAACCGGCAAACTTCGCCCGGCAGAAGCTGCCCGCGGCGCGTCGTGCGCGTATGGCGGCGCCACGATCCCTTTGAAATCACAGCTGCAACGGATGGCACGCCATTTGCTCCGCGATTGCAGCATTGCAACGGGGACTGCGCGCGCAGATGACGTCGATCTCGGCCCTTGGATCGGTCACCGCCGGCATGACGACTGGCACATTGAAGAAACCGCTGACCGCCGATGCCACCGGCTGCGGCTCGCTCGGCGACACCGTCGAGCAGAAGTTTCTCAAATACGCGCAGATGAGCCCGATGGACCGGATGCGCGCGAACATCCTCAAAAGCATGGGCATGTCCGAAGAAGACCTCAAGAACATGACGCCGGATCAGCGCGCCGCGGTCGAGCAGAAGATCAAGGAGCTGATCGAGCAGGCGTTCCAGAAGAACGCCGGCAAGGCCGGCCAGGCGGTCGACATCTCGGCCTAGCCTGGCTGCGCGAGCGCGACGGCCGCATTCACGCGTCGGGCCCGTCGCTCAGGACAATGAAGGCCTTGCCGCCGAAGTCGTATCGCGCGACCTCGCGCATGCCGAGCCGCAGATGCGCCTTGAGCGAGCGCGGGTTGTCTTCCCTGATGAAGAGGATTGCCTCGCGGCCGGGGAACGTCGCCTGAAGCTTCGCGTACAACGCCTCCAGGACGCCAAGGCCGCGCGCGTCCCGCGAGACGCACACCGGGCCGTATACATATGCATCGGGACTGCCCGGCCAGGCCTTCAGCATGGCCTGCACCGGCGGCGCCTCGCCATATCCCTTCTCCGACGTCAGGAGCGCGCCGAGCAATCTGCCCTCATCATCGGTCGCGACGACGATCGGCTGCCCGTTTGCAATGCGCGTCTCGATCGCCTCGCGCGGCCATTGCCCGAGCAGCATGCCGCCGCGGTCGCCGGCGTTGGCCGTCAGCAGCGCGGAGATGGCGTCCGCATCCGGCGATGTGGCGAGCCTGGTCTTGATCATCTCGGATGGATCGCGAGCACCATGGCGGCGCAGCTCACGCCTTCTTCTTCGCGGTCGCGCGGGTACCCGCGGCCTTCTTCGCCGGCTTCTTCGCGGATTTTTTGGATTTAGCCTGGTTGAGCTCGATCGCGGCACGAATGAGCGTCTTCAGCGCCGGGGCGTTGACCTTGTCGCCCTCGAACAGATCGATCGCGCGCCGCGCATTGCCCTCGAAGCCGGTGTTAAAGAGTTTGTCGGGGTCCGGCAGTTGCGCGCCATACATGAAGGTCAGCTTGACCTTGCCCTTGTGGGCGTTGCCGACTGCGATGATGCCGTCGCGCGACCACACAGGACTGCCCATCCACTTCCACTCCTCGATGATCTCAGGATCGGCGGCGAGGATGCTCTTGCGCAGGCTGGCGAGCGTCTTGCCGCGCCAGTCGGTGAGATCCTCGATCATCCGATCGATACGTTCCGGTGCCGTCATTGCCGTCCCTCGCGCCTCATCCATCCCAAGTCGTCACGTCATGCAATCACACTTGGGACGCGGACGTCGATCCCCCATGCTGACGCCGCGGCGAGAGATAGGGCAACGCGAACAGATAAAGGCCGCTGAGCAGCATGAAGATCAGCGGGAACAGCGCCAGCAGGCCGATCCAGACCACCTGCTGCTGCTGCAGGACCATGGCGACGATGTTGATGATGACGGCGACCGTGAAGGCGATCGAGAGCCAGCGGTGCGATTGCCGGATCCAGTTGTTCCAGTTCAATGTGACCTCCTGTTGAATGAATGTTGTGAGTTCGCGAGCGCGCCTCACTCCGGCCGCGCCATCAGCTGATCGAGATTCTCGAGGAACTGCTTCCATCCGGCATGGGCGCCGCCATAGGCCTGCTTCTGATGCGGCTGGAAGCCGGACTGCTCGACGCGCAGATGGGTGCCGGTGGCCGTCGGCGTCAGCGTGAAGACCACGACGCTCTCAAGATTGTAGGCGGCATCCGCATGCGCGAAATTCCAGGTGTAGGACAGCGTCTTGTGCGGCTCCACGGTGAGCACCTTGCAGTCCAGCACGCCGCCCCACTCGCCGCGCAGGTTGAAGCTGTGCCCGACCTCGGGCTTGAAATCGTTTTTCATCAGCCACTCCTCCATCAGATGCGGTTGGGTCAGCGCGCGCCAGAGCTTTTCCGGCGGATGAGGAAATTCACGCTCGACGATCGCGGAGCGCGTTTCAGCGGTGGTCTTGTTCATTGGTCCATCCTTTTGAGGAGATCTTCGAGGTGGTCGAACCGGTTCTGCCAGAAGCCCGCCATCTGGCTGGTCCAGTCGATCAGTGGCGCCAGCGCGCCGAGTTGCGCGCTGTAATGGGTCTGCCTGCCTTCATGGCGGTCGCGCACCAGTCCGGCCTGCTTCAGCACACCGAGATGCTTCGACACCGCCGGTTGCGAAATCCTGGCGCGGGCCGTCAGGGCGCCGACGGTCTGCTCGCCCTCGCGGCACAGGCGCTCGAAGATGGCCCGGCGGGTCGGGTCTGCAAGGGTTCGAAACAGGATGTCGTGAGCGTCTGGCATTTGCGATCAATAACCCATCGGTTATGGATTAATGTATAACCATCCAGCTATGGATGAGTCAACCAGAAACTTCGGCGGTTCGGCCGTGGCCGCGCTACCTGGGGTTTTCCGGCTCAATCGCACAACAGGACCGCCGAGCCTTTCATAACCCGCAGGTTATCCGGTGGCGCCGATCGGCCCTTCGGGCCGTAGCCCATCGCGCAGGGAAAGCCGGGTTGTCCGGTTACACCTGTGGTCCTACTTCCGTGCTTTCTACCTTTTGCACGGGGCCCATGGGTGCAATCAGCACCCGGCTTTCCCTGCGCCCTCTGTCCAAGAGAGGGCGAAACGAAGATCAAAGCTCGGACAAATCATGTCGCGAGAATGCGGAAGTTTGACTCACAACGCGCGCAACACATTCCATGTCGTCCCGGCGAAAGCCAGGACCCATTACCCCAAATCTCAATTGCTGCGCGATGCTGGGGCCGCGATCCCGTTCATCATCAAATGCGGTGGTTGATGGTGTGGACGGCCCCCTACGGCATCAGTGTGCCAGAATGAGGTTGTCTAGATCTCATACATGGGAGCCGTCCGTGAACCAGATTATCCGCATTGGGATTGATACGTCGAAGTATATTTTTGTGCTGCATGGGGTTGATGCGGCGGAGCAGGTGGTGCTGCGCAAGAAGCTGTCGCGCAAACAGGTGCTGGAGTTCTTCGCCAAATTGCCGCCGACCGTGATCGGGATGGAGGCCTGCGGGGCTTCGCAACATTGGGCGCGGGAGCTTTCCAAGCTCGGTCACGAAGTGAAGCTGATGGCACCGCAATTGGTTAAACCCTACGTGATGCGGAACAAGAATGACGGGCGGGATGCAGAAGGTCTGTGTGAAGCGATGAGCCGGCGGAGCATGCGCTTCGTGCCGGTGAAGACGGCCGAGCAGCAGGCTGCGCTGATGCTGATGGGTGTCCGCGACGGATTGATCGTCCGGCGTACCCAGCTGACCAATACGATCCGCGGCCATGCGGCGGAGTATGGCCTGATCGCACCCAAAGGACTGGACGCGATCGAGCCGCTGCTGGCGCGGATTGCGCAGGACGAGACGCTTCCCACCCTGGCGCGCGAGCTGTTTGTGGTGCTGGGCCGGGAGCGCGCCAGGCTCGAGGGTGAGTTGAAGGCGGTTGAGGCCAAGCTGATGGCCTGGCACCGCGGCGATGCCACGGGCCGGAGCCTGGCTGAGATCCCCTCGGTCGGTCCGATCGTTGCAACCGCGCTGGTGATGAAGACACCTGATCCGCACGCGTTCCGTTCTGGTCGTCATTTTGCGGCCTGGCTGGGATTGACACCCAAGGACCACTCTACCGCCGGCAGGACCAGGCTTGGCAAGATCACGCGGGCGGGCGATGAGGACCTGCGCCGTCTGCTGGTCATCGGGGCCACAGCGGTGATCCAGCAGGCCAGGCGGGGACGCGGTCATCACTCGCGCTGGCTGCTGGCCCTGATCCAGCGCAAGCCGCCGAAGCTTGCGGCCGTGGCGCTTGCCAACAAAGTAGCCCGTATCGCCTGGAAGTTGATGGCGACGGGCGAGAGTTACGAGGCGGCACGGATCAAGCCCATGACAGCCGCCGCCTAATCGATTGGCCGGCCGGCGGGCTCGCTCGTCAGCCGACCCGGAGCTGCAAGAGCAGATGGAGCGATCGATCGAGCAACGATGCGAGACAGTCCGCAGGACCCATCGGCCGTCAAAAGGCCGCGTGGTTGTTTGGAACTCGCATCGCGCAAACCATCTTGGCCAGCGATCCATTCGATCGCACCCAACAGGCCGGACATATGGATGCAAGCGATCCGATCTCACCAAACAGCTCTTGTGCCACGGGGGCCGTCCACATATGGGTCCTGGCTTTCGCCAGGACGACGATCGCGTGTGTAGCATCCGCTCTGTCATCGCCCGGCTCGACCGGGCGATCCAGTACGCCGCGGCCTCTCGGCTCAAGCACCGGCGTCTCTGGAATACTGGATCACCCGCTTTCGCGGGTGATGACACCGCATGTTTGTCATCTTGAATCGAGAACCATCCTCATTGTCGTCCCTGCCTATGCGCAATTGCGCACGGGAGCAGGGACCCATCACCACAGAAGCGAATTGTCATGCACTATTGCAACGACGAGTCCCGCCTCCAACATCCGGGCGCGCAAAACCGTGTCGTTGCGGTGGCACTGCGCATGATCTACAACCTTTGCACGGACGCGATTGCTATTCTCGGATAATTTTACGGAGATTTTTGATGTGCCAGCTTTGCGAAATCACAGCTCCCACCCAGACCTCCCGGCGCCGTTTCCTCGCTGCTGCAGCCTGCACCGCCGCCAGCCTCGCCCTTGTACCGCCGGCTTCCGCCAGGGAAACCAAATCGCCGCCGAAGCCGCAGAATGTGCTGGCGCCGGACGCGGCGCTGGACCGGCTGGTGAAGGGCAATCTCCGCTATGTCGAAGGCGTCGCGCGGCGGCATGATTTCAAGCACGAGCGCGAGGCGCTGGCCGGCGGACAGAATCCGTTCGCCGGCATCCTGAGTTGCGCGGACTCCCGCATCGCACCGGAATACGCGTTCGACACCGGCCGCGGCGATCTGTTCGTCTGCCGCATCGCCGGCAATTTCGCCAGCGACGAGACGATCGCGAGCCTGGAATATGCATCGGCCGTGCTCAACGTGCCGCTGTTCATGGTGCTCGGCCACGACAGCTGCGGGGCGGTCGACGCCGCCATCAAGTCGCTGAAGGACAACACCACCCTGCCCGGCCATCTGCCCTCGCTGGTCAACGCGATCGCACCGGCGGTGAAGGCGACCGAGGGCAAGGGAGGCGACCGGCTCGCCAACGCCATCAGGCAGAACGTCATCGACAACGTCGCGAAGCTGAAATCGGCGACGCCGATCCTGAGCGCCGCGGTCGATCAGGGCAAGCTCAGGGTGGTCGGCGCGGTCTACCGGCTGACCGACGGCAAGGTCGAGCTCGTCACGGACGCCAAACGCCCGACGACTTGAAAGTCAGGTGAATTCAGTAAAGTCAGGTCAAGGTCGCAAGGTCGCGCTACACACTCGGTGTCGTCCCTGCGAAAGCAGGGACCCATAACCACGAATGCTAACTGTTGCATGGCGCCGGAACGACGAGCGCGGTTCACGACGGCCGCCGCGGGGTATGGGTCCCTGCTCCCGTGCGCAATTGCGCACTAGGCAGGGACGACATCTTTGATGTGGAGACAGGCTCGCACAACGTCACCTCACGTAAACGCCGCTTCCACCTTGCCGAGACCGTCGAGCTCCATCACGACCGTGTCGCCCGCGTTCAGCCACACCGTCTTGACCAGGCTGCCGGTCAGCACGATCTGGCCGGCATGCAGGCCACGACCTTCAGTGGCGAGATGATTGGCGAGCCAGGCGAGCGCGTTGTGGGGATGCCCGAGCACGTCGGCGCCGGTGCCGCGGCCTTCTTCCTTGCCGTTGACGATCGCGCGTCCCGCGACCGCGCGCAGATCGGGCACGGTGATGCGAGGCACCGCCTCCCCGAGCACGCAGCCGGCCGCGAAGAAGTCGTCGGCAATCAGCGTCGGCGCGCCGAGCGTCTCCCATTTGACGTAGCGGTCGTCGACGATCTCGATCGCGGGATAGTAGGCATCGATCGCTTCCGCGACCCATTCGGCGGTGAACGGCGCTTCGCTGGGAGCGAGATCGCGGGCGAGCCGCACCGCGATCTCGCACTCGACGCCGACATGGACGAACTCGGCCGCCGCCAGCCGCACGCCGCTGTCGTGCACGACCTTCTCGAACACGCCACCGCCGCAGGGGTGCGGGATGTTGATATATTCCTGCATCACCGCGCTGGTGCAGCCGATCTTGTAGCCGACGAGGCTGCCCACGTGTGGCTGCATCAGATCGTGCAGCGCATACTGCACCTGATAGCCTTCGGCCTCGTCGCGCGGCGCGACGTCCTTCGGAAGCGCCTTGAGCGGCGTCCGGCTGCGACGCGCGCTGGCGATCGCCTTTGCGGCCGCGAGGACCCGATCCATCTGCGCAGCCTCCCTGGTGTTCTCGGCGGCGCGGTGGCGCCTCCGTCTGCTCGCAGCAATTCAGCACTCGCCGACCCGTCTGGCAAGCACGCTCGACGGGAGCTGCCGTCAGGCCTTGACGAGGCCGAGCCGGATCAGGCTCTCGGCGGTTGCGACGATCATCTCCTCATTGCCGCGCGGGCGCCAGCCGAGCAGGTTTTGCGCCTTGGCGCTGGTCGCGCGGCGCACCTTGCCGAGCAGCGGCAGCGCGGCACGGGCCATCGGGTTGCGCCGTGCGGCGAGCCGCATCATCCAGTCCGGCGCCTGGAACCGCGGCACGCGCCGCGCCTTGCTGCCGAACTTTGCGCGCAGCACCCGGGCGACCCCGAGGATCGACATGGTCTCGCCGGCGACCGCCAGGAAGCGCTCACCGCTCGCCTTGGGCGACATCATGGCGCGCAGATGCAGGTCGGCGACATCGCGCACGTCGACGAGGCCGAAATGGATCCGCGGCACCGCCGGCATCGCGCCGTCGAGCAGCGCCTTGATGATGCCGATCGACTCGGAGAAATCGGCACCGAGCGCCGGGCCGAACACCGCGCTGGGATTGACCACGGCAAGTTCGAGGCCATTGCCTTCGCGCGCGACGAAATCCCAGGCGGCGCGCTCGGCCAGCGTCTTGGATTTCGGATAGGCCTGCACGCCCTCGCCATCGAGATTGGACCACACGGTCTCGTTGAACGGCGCCGCTTGCGGCGGATGGCCGTAACCGATTGCCGCGAACGACGACGTCACGACGACGCGCTTGACGCGGGCGTCACGCGCAGCGCGCAACACCCGCAGCGTGCCTTCCCGCGCCGGGACGATCAGCTCATTCTCGTCCTCTGGCACATAGGCGCCGAGCGGCGATGCCACATGCAGCACGTAGTCGCACCCGGTGGCCGCCTCGCGCCAACCGTCGTCGCGCAGCAGGTCGGCGGTGACGAAGCCGATCTGGTCGGGAGCAAGCGCACCGCCCTCGCGCAGCATCGCGATCACGTCGTTGCTGCGACCCGGATTGCGCACCGTCGTTCGCACCGCATGCCCGTCGGCGAGCAGCTGCAGGATGGTATGCACGCCGATGAAACCCGATCCGCCCGTGACCAATACCGTGCTCATGTCCCTGCCCTCTTCATGTTCGGCGGATGGGCCCGACATTGCGCTGCCCGCCCTGCACAGGCCGCATCTGGTCACCTATCTGACCCTGGACAAGTAGGATGAAATTCGAGACCGGTATGGAAAACAATACCAGCGATATGTGTGACGGCGGTGAATGCGAGAGCTGTCCGACCGACCCCAATGTGCTGATCGAATTCAAGCACGCGATCCACGCGCTCGGGGGAAAGTGGAAGCTCGAGATCCTGTTCACGCTGATGAATGGCGGCGTGCGGTTCGGCGCGCTGCGCCGCGCGCTCGCGCCGATCACCCAGCATATGCTGACCGCGCAGCTGCGCGAGCTCGAGCGCGACGGCCTGGTGGCGCGCAAGGTGCTCGCCGAGAAGCCGCTGCAGGTCGAATACGAGCTGACGGATTCGGCCTGGAGCCTGACGCCGGCCTTCCGCGAATTGCTGGCATGGTCGAAGACGTTCGGCCCGCGCCGCAGCGCCGCGGCAAGCGCGACGACGCTCGGAGCCGGAATTGGCTGAGTGGTGTTGAACTGCGACGGCATCGGCACTGCGCCCCCTCTTCCGCAAGCGGGAGAGGTGCAGCGAATGCGTGGCAAGGCTGGACCACGCATCATCGGACATCACTCCATGCCAAGCGCCTGCCGGATCGCGATCTCGACCGGCGAATACGCACCATCCGCACGTTCCAGCCGGTACGGTTCGCCGGCAGCGAGCGACGGCTGGGCCATGAAGCGCGGCGTCGTGCCCCGATGCTTCTGCGCGGCATGCACCAGCAACGGATGGCACAGATAGACCGTGCCGGCCTCACCGGTCGCGAGCGCGACCTCGCAGTCGGCGCCGACATCGTCGAGCACCATCCGTGCGCGTCCGGCCTCGCCCGCCGGCGCGAGGCAGCGGGCCATCGGAAGGTGCGAGCCGACCCTGATCCGGGTCGGCGCGTCATCCTCGCCGACGTCGGAGAACAGGAACAGCAGCAACAGCGCCCGGCCGCGCGAGACGACATTGGCCCGCCAGGCGGAGAAGTCGCCGCGCTCGTTGGGGTCGCAATCCTCGCCAGGGAAGCTGACGTCGATGTGCCAGCCGGCGTCGCCGGGATCGTCCGGATGCGGGAAGCGCACCGGAAAGGTTCCAATGTCGTCGCGCGGGCGCCAGCGGCCGGGACCGGCGATCTGGTCGAACGCCCGGTGCAGCAGCGGGGTGTTGATCGCTTCGCGAAACGGCGTACCGCCGTACCCCGGCAACCGGATCACCGGTTGGGTCCAGGTCAAAGGGTCGTGCTCGCTGCACGGCAAGTCGCGCCACATGATGGCGCGTCCCCGGTCGGCGAGTTCCCGGGGAAAGGCGCTGTCGATCCGGACAAAGCCCTGTTGGATGAATTGCTCGATCTGCGCGCCGTCAAGCGCACGCGGGTCGTTTCGAGGGGGCATGATTGTCTCTCAAACTGTCGCCGGCCATCGCTGCTCCGCGATGCGCGGAACCTGACCGGCTCATTCGGTTTCACTGGAATCCCAGGAGCGAAAGCCCGTGGGGCCGCTCAGCGCTTCCAGGAGGAAGCGGGATCAGCCCAGGAAAAACACCGAAGCGATGTTGAGAGTGCGTGTCATCATGGCGGCGCGAACGTACAACCGGTACGCGCCGGTAGCAATCCGTGGCGATCCGTCGCCACTATTCGTCGCGATAGACCTTCTCGCGCTTCTCGTGGCGTTCCTGCGCCTCCACCGACAGCGTTGCGATCGGGCGGGCTTCGAGCCGCTTCAGCGAGATCGGTTCACCGGTCTCTTCGCAATAGCCGTAGGTGTTGTCTTCGATGCGCTGGAGCGCCGCGTCGATCTTGGAGATCAGCTTGCGCTGACGGTCGCGGGCACGAAGTTCGATCGCGCGGTCGGTTTCCGAGGACGCTCGGTCCGCGAGGTCGGGATGATTGACGTTCTCTTCCTGCAACGTCTGCAACGTGACCTTCGATTCGCGGAGGATCTCATCCTTCCAGGCCAGCAGCTTGGCGCGGAAATAATCGCGCTGCCGCTCATTCATGAAAGGCTCTTTTTCAGTCGGCCGGTAGTTCTTCAGCTTTTCCAAAGGCAGCCATGTCCCTGTCAGGCGGAGGGAACACAACCCCTCCGCGCGGCGCCTTATATAGCCACGTCATGTGACAGACAATATCTGCCACCGCGAAAGGCGGGCCGCCCCCAAGGCCTTGCACAGGCAAACTTATCCGCCCTGCCCGGGGACGGCCCTGCCCCCTCAGTAACCGACCGTAAAACGGCGGCGGATATGGGCCGGACGCTCGATTTCGTCGGCGAGTGCAACTGCGAAATCCTCGAACGAGATCGAGCTTTTGCCGTCGGCTGCGGTCAGAAGCTGGTCGGTCCCGAGGCGGAACTTGCCGGTCCGCTCGCCGGCCACGAACAGCGCCGAGGGCGACAAAATGGTCCAGTTCAGGTCCTTCTCCTGGCGCAGCAGGTCGAGGAACTCAGCCCCCTTGGAGGCCTCTGCCTTGTATTGGGGCGGAAAGTTGGGGGTGGTCACCAGGCGGACGCCCGGCGCCACCTCGAGGCTGCCGGCACCGCCGACCACGAGATAGCGGCCGACCCCGGATGCCTTGGCAGCCCCGATCAGCTTGGCGGGGTCGCTGACCAGGAAATGGATCGAACTGATCGCGGCATCGTGGCCGGCCCACAACGCGGCCAGGGCGGCCTGGTCGTTCGCGTCACCCTTGCGGGCAGTGACATTGGGCAGGCTGGCGATCTTCTCCGGGTTGCGGGCGATGGCGGTGACGGCGTGGCCGCGGCGGGCGAGTTCCGCGGTGATGCGCGAGCCGGCCTGGCCGGACGCGCCGGCGATGGCGATCTTCATCTCAAGTCTCCGATTGATGGTTTCCAATGGTGACTAGATAGCGAAATGGATGTAGGTGTGAAGAAGGCACTCTCGTCTCACCTGATCACGCCGGAGTAACCGCGATGAAAGCCACGAGCCTCAAGCCGGACGCCTATGCCGCCAATTGCCCGACGCGCCAGATCCTCGACCGGGTCGGCGACAAATGGGCGGTGCTGATCCTGCTGCTGCTGCGCAGCGAGCCGATGCGCTTCAACCAACTCCGCCGCGCCATCGAAGGCATCTCGCAGAAGATGCTGTCGCAGGTGCTGAAGAGCCTTGAGCGCGACGGGCTGCTGCGCCGCCGGGCGATCGCAACGGTGCCGGTGACGGTGGAGTATTCAATCACGCCGCTCGGATCGACGCTCGCCGAAGCGGTCGATCCGCTGCGCGACTGGGCCGAACAGAATCTGAAGGAAGTGCTGGCCGCGCAGCGCCGCTACGACGCGCAGCGCAAAGCACTGGCGGCCTGAGGCGCTGCGGCGTGAGACAGGCGAGTCGATCGAGAGGAGCCTAGTATTGCCCGGCCTTGGCGAGCTCGACCTCGACGCGCAGCTCGATCTCGCCGAGCACGGCATCGAGGCCGGGGTCGCCGGAGGATTCCTTCAGGCTCGCCGCGGCGTCACGCAGCCGGTTCACGGTGGAGGAATCGAAATTGCCGGACAGCAGGCCGAGCTTGAGCGCATCGAGCACGTCGAGCGCGCCCTTGCCGCGGGCCACCGAGCGCTTGCGGCGTTCGGTCGGGTCCTCGACGCCCTGCAGCGCGAGCAGCGCATCGAGGCTGGCAGCGGCCTTCGGCGCCGCGGTGGAGCGCACCTCTTCCTGTGCGGTCGCCGCATCCGGCAGCGAGAAGCCGCTCGACGAGGTGCGCCGCGTGGCGCCGGTGGACGTGCCAAGCGTGGTGCCGTTCGGTCCGTAGATGCGCATCGTCGTAATCCCGCAGGCCTGAATGGGCCGAGCATCGCCGTTTTATGGTTAACGGCGCGTAAACGACCCGGCAATTTCTGCCGCCGCGCGGCAAGTTTCGCGCTCCCTGGCGAACCCGAGGAAAATGGCAGCCCGACAATTTCGATAAATATATCAACATATTGCCCAAGCGAAGCGAAGTGGCACGCAGCTCGCATGGTTAATGGCGGATCGCCGTCATGGGAGTGTCGCGCAATCCGCGAGTTCAGTTCGAGGGGAGCATCGGGATGCCCGGCATCCGCATCGCAAATCTGTTCGGAGTGGCCTGCGCCGCGCTGCTGGCGCTGGCGGCCTCCGTCATGCCGGCGGCCGCGACCTCGCGGATCAAGGATCTCGCCAATATCGAGGGCGTGCGCCAGAACCAGCTGATCGGCTACGGCCTCGTGGTCGGCCTCAACGGCACCGGCGATACGCTGAACAACATCCCCTTCACCAAGCAATCGCTGCAGGCGATGCTCGAGCGCATGGGCGTCAACATCCGCGGCGCCACCATCCGCACCGGCAACGTCGCCGCCGTGATGGTGACCGGCAATCTGCCGGCGTTCGGCACCCAGGGCACGCGCATGGACGTCACCGTCTCCGCGCTCGGCGATGCCAAGAACCTGCAGGGCGGCACCCTGCTCGTCACCCCTCTGCTCGGCGCCGACGGCAATGTCTATGCGGTGGCGCAGGGATCGGTGGCGGTCGCCGGCTTCGCGGCCGAAGGCGCCGCCGCCAGCGTCGTGCGCGGCGTGCCGACCGTCGGCCGGATCGCCAACGGCGCCATCATCGAGCGCGAAATCGAGTTCGCGCTCAACCGCCTGCCCAATGTGCGCCTCGCGCTGCGCAACGCCGACTTCACCACCGCCAAGCGGATCGCCGCCGCGGTCAACGACTATCTCGGCGTCAAGACCGCCGAGCCGATCGATCCATCCACGGTGCAGCTTGCGATCCCGACGGAGTTCAAAGGCAACGTCGTCGCCTTCCTGACCGAGATCGAGCAGCTGCAGGTCGATCCCGATCTCGTGGCCAAGATCGTGATCGACGAGCGCTCCGGCATCATCGTGATGGGCCGCGACGTTCGCGTCGCCACCGTCGCCGTCGCACAGGGCAATCTCACCGTCTCGATCTCCGAGAGTCCGCAGGTCAGCCAGCCCAATCCGCTGTCGCGCGGCCGAACGGTCGTGACACCGCGCACCAGCGTCGGCGTCAGCGAGGACGGCAAGAAGTTCGCCGTGGTCAAGGACGGCGTCTCGCTGCAGCAGCTGGTCGACGGCCTCAACGGCCTCGGCATCGGACCGCGCGACCTCATCAGCATCCTGCAGGCGATCAAGGCCGCCGGCGCAATCGAAGCCGACATCGAGGTGATGTGATGGCGAGCCTGATCAACAGCACCACCGGCAGCATGCCGAACAAGGCGTTGATGCCGATGTTCAACGGCCGCCCCGATCCCGTGCTGCAGGACGCGCTGAAGAAGGTGACGCCGCAGCAGGCCGCCAAGGCAAAGGCGACCGCGACCGATTTCGAATCGATGTTCCTGAATTCGATGTTCTCGCAGATGACGACCGGCCTGAAGGGCGACGGCCCGTACGGCGACACCGTCGGCACCGGCGCATGGCGGTCGATGCTGACCGACGAATACTCGAAGAATTTCGCCAAGGCCGGCGGCGTCGGCATTTCCAACGAAGTGTTCCGCTCGCTGATCCTGCAGCAGGCGAACAAGAGCTAGGGTTTCAAGGAGCAGCGCGATGAACCAGCGTCCACAGCAGCCGCGGCCAGCATCCGCCCCCGCCGCGCGGCCCGCGACATCCACGCCGCCGGACGTCGCGCGTCTTGCCAACGAGCTGACCGAAGTGATGAGCGGCCTGCTCTCCGTGATCGAGCAGGAGACCGAGTTCGTCCGCGCCGGCAAGATCCGCGAGGGCATGCGGCTCGAGCCGCAGAAGTCCGAGCTGTCGCGGCGCTACATGCTCGCGGTGGAGCATCTGAAATCGATGCAGAAGATGCTGTCGCAGACCGATCCCGAGCTGCTCGCGACGCTGCGCCGTCATCACGAGACGTTCCGCGCCATGCTGCAGGTCAATTTAACCGTGCTTGCGACCGCGCATGCCGTCTCCGAAGGCATCGTGCGCGGCGTCAATGCCGAGGTGCAGCGCCGCAACATTCCGAACACCTATACCGCAAGCGGACAGCGCGCTACGCCCGGCCCGCGCAACATGACGCCGATCGCGGTCAGCCGCACGCTCTGACGCCTACGCTTACAATTTAGCTCAATTCGACGCCGCCCCGGCAGCGCGGCATTCAGCGTGTTTTCTAACAGCCTATTGAGAGGTTCCCCGTAGAGTTGCGGATCGTGAGGGGTTGGGATTTGACTCAAGCAAACTAGTGCCTGTGCACTACGAGGCTGCCATGAGTACAGATTTCAACATCAAGCCGGTGGGGGCACCGGTCGCGGCGCCGATGGTCTCTCCCACGAGCGATACGGCGCAGAAGGCGGTCAAGACTGAACTGCCGGCGAGCCAGAGCGTCACCGCTCCGGAGCCGAGCGTGCGCGTCACCATCGATCCCAACGCCGTCAACGCATCGATTTCAAATCAGGCTCCGTCGGTCAGCGACCAGGTGATCATCGACCGCGACGCGCGCGCCGTGGTCTATCAGGTGGTCGACAATCGCACGAATTTGGTGGTGAGGCAGTTTCCGGAAGAAGCCGTATTGCGCCGCCGCGCCTATTTCCACGCGCTCGATCTCAGCAAGGACGCGCCGACGCGGGTGCGTGCCACCGATCGCCGCGCCTAGGCGCGGACCAACGACCGCTCAGGTCTTCTGCGTGGCGTAGGCTTTGTCGAGATAGGTCGCTCCGGTGGCCGGATCGGTGACGACATTGGCGATCAACGCCGTCCCCTGCTGCACCAGCGCGAACTTGGTATCGCCGATCCGGAACCCGCCATCCTTGATCAGCACGTCCTGATACTTGCTGGTGCCGTCGCTCTGGTAGTGGACCTTGGCGCGGAAGCCATCGACGTTCGACACCGAGATGTTGAACGATTTGTTGTTGGCGTACTTGCCGCTCCAGCTGCCCTCATAGAGGTTCGGATCGACGGCCACATAGGGCGTCTTCGACGGGACCGTCAGGCCGGCGGCCTTGTAGTTGGCCGACAGGATGCTCAACACGTCGGCCATGCCGAGGGCTCCGTCAGGAATCGATCGATCAGCCGCGGCCCGAGAGGCCGGCGGCGATATTGCAGTTGATATCGATCAGCGACTTCAGTTTCGCCGGATCCGGATTCATCTGGATGTCGACGGTCTGCTTCATCACGAACACGCCGATATTGGCGATGTTCTGGCGAATCTCGAGCGGCTGCGGATTGTCGTCGCCCTGCGCGGCGCTGAGGAAGATCGACCACAGCCGGCGGTTGAACAGCAACGCGTGATCGAGCGCCTTGTCGGGACCGTTCCAGTTGGTCTGGACTTCCTGCAGCTGCCGCGCAGCCTTCAACAGCGCCTGCGCTTCGATTTCACGTGGGGACGCCGTCGTCGTGGAGGTACGAGCGTAGGCCTGGGCTGCATTCGACATTCAATGACCTCGATGGGATGCGGATTTCTCGAGCCGCGAAGACGCAATTCTAGCGCCCGATATTTATGCATCCGGCGCCTTTAAATATGGTTAGCAGCCGTTACGAAATGCGCCGTTCTGAGGGCATGAACAGACACCGTAATATCCCGGAGACAAAAGAAAACGGCGGGGTTTCCCCCGCCGTTCTCGAAGCACTTGCCGGCTCTTAGCGGAGCAGCTGCAGCACGCTCTGCTGGCTCTGGTTGGCGAGCGCCAGCGCGGAGACCGCGATCGACTGGCGGGTCGACAGCGCCTGGCTGTTGGCCGCTTCCTCGTTGGTGTCGGCCAGCGTCAGGTTGGACGAACCGGTCTGCAGCACGTTGATCAGGTTCTTCGAGAAGTCCTGACGGATCTGCACGATCGACAGGTTCGAACCCAGCGTCGAGGCTTCGCTGCGCAACGAGGAGCTCGCCGAGCTCAGCGACGCAATGACGCTGTTCGCCGAGTTGTTGTCGAGGAAGTCGGTGCCCGCGGTCAGCGCTTTCAGACCGAGGCCGCTGGCATTGAAGGTGACGCCGGTGATGCTGAGCGTCGACTTGCCGGTCTCGTTGAAGGTCAGCTTCAGGCTGTCGCCGTTCAACAGGTTGATGCCGTTGAAAGACGCGTCCTGCGCCGTGGTCGTGATCTGCGCGATGGTGTTGTTGTACTGCGTGACCAGAGCGGCGCGCGCCGACTGCGAGGCCTGGTCGGCAACCGGCGCCGTGCCGGCCGCGCTGAACGTCGCGGTGCCGCCGCCGGTGTTGGTGAAGGTCACCGCACCGATCGTCGAGGACGCCGCGTCGTTGGTCGTGGTGATGACGAGCTTGTTCGAGCTGTCGAGGCTCGCCGTCAGGTTGCTGGCCGCGAGCGACGTGTTCAGCTGCGCCAGCGACGTGCTGGCCCCGAAGGTGAAGCTGAAGGCCGGCTGGCCGGCCGACGCCGCGATCGCCAGGACGTCACCGCTCTTGATCGTGGTGCCGTCGACGAGGTTGGCAGACGTGCCGCCGAGCGCCGCGGTGGAGGTGACCTGCGACCTGGTGGTGTAGCCGGTCGGGCTCTGCAGCACCTGGTTGGCGATCGACTTCGCGGTATCGACCAGCTTCTGCAGCGAGGTGATGCCGGTGTTGGCGGCCTGCAGCACCTGCACACCGTTGCCGATGCCGTCGAGCAGGTTGTTGATGTCGCTGGCGCGGTTGTCGAGCGACTGCGCGGTGAAGAAGTTGGTCGGGTTGTCGAGCGCCGTGTTGACCTTCTTGCCGGTGGCAAGGCGGTTCTGCGTCGTGGAGAGCAGATCGGCGGTGGACTGGAGGGAGAGGAGGTTCTGGCGAACGGAGGAGGAGAGAATGATGTCGGACATTTTCATACCTTTCTGGTGTGAAACTGAGGAAAAAGCCGCTCCAATCCTTTCTGATCGGGCGGATGGCCGATCCTGCGGTCTGGCCGCGAAGGAAAAAGAAATCTCCGGCACGGCATTTGAGACAAAGGCCGAAGAATAAAATTGTCGCCACTGGGCAAGGTTTGCCCCGAAAACTACTGAGGCGACTGACAATTCCGGCCAGATAACGACGCCAGCGCCCGCCCCTCGTTCACCAAGCATTAACTATCATGGGAAAGGATCGCTGTCGCATCGGCCCCTGCCCGCAACGGCGGCTGCTAAGCAGTGCCGAACCACTTCGCTCCGCCAGCGAAGGCGTCGCGCGACTGCAGGCAAAAGGAGAACGGTCATGGCCCTGAAGGTCGAACTCAAACCGAACGAGCGCATCATCGTCGGCAATTGCGTGATCACCAACACCGACCAGCGCGCCCGCCTGCTGATCGACGGCGACCGCATCCCGATCCTGCGCGAAAAGGATATCCTGACGCCCGAGACCGCGGACACGCCGGCGAAGCTGATCTATCTCGCCGTGCAGCTGATGTATCTGTCGCCGGACCCGATGGCGCACCACCCGACCTATTTCAGTCTGGTGCGCGACATCATCACCGCGATGCCGAGCGCGTGGCCGTTCATCGAAAGCGTCAACAACTTCATCCTCAACGGGGACCTCTATCACGCGCTGAAGGAGTCCAAGAAGCTGATCGCACACGAAGAGAAGCTGCTGGAAACCGCGCGCGACCAGCAGAACGCCGATCGCGACGACGCACGCAAGAGCGCGTAGAGCTTCTTGTTTTGATGCGTTTTCTTCACGCGAACCGGCGTCCACTTCGCTTGAAAACGCTATAGCCCCACTCGCCTCAACAAAAAGGCCTCCGCGCGGAGGCCTTTTTGCTGGCTGGAGATGAGGGGCGCGCGATCAGCTGATCGGCAGGTATTTCAGCAGCGTCGTCTGATACAGCATCGACGTGGTCTGGTACGACGCCTGCAAGCTGGTTTGCAGCGCGAGGATCTTGGTCGCGACCTCGTCCTGATTGACGCCCTCGACCGAGTCGAGCATCGTTTCCGCCATCCCCTTGAGCTGGGTCTGCCGATCGGTGGCCGCTTTGGTCGCGGTCTGGGCACCGGCGAATTCGGCCTGCACGTCCTGGATCTGCTGCTGACCGTTCTGCGGGGCGAGGTTGGCGCTCACGCGCTGCGCGAGCGCCGTCACCTGCGCGCTCGCATTCGGGTTGCTGGCATTGGTGGTGACGGCTGCGTACACCGCGACGTTCTGCAGCAAATAGCGGAAGGCCTGCTCGTTGGCGCGCGCGCCATACTGCACGGTGATCGACTGATCGACCTGCGCGACCGCGGTGCCGCGCGCCGACCCCGGGCCATTCTCGCCGGTGTACCAGTAGACGGTGTTGCCGGGCGTGCCCGCGACCAGGTTGGTCGCGGTGTCGAACGGCGGTCCCCCTACCCTGAGCGGCGCCGGCGCTGCGGTGGTGTTGTTGGCGATGCCGAGCGCGCCGAGTGCGGCTGTATTGGAGCTTGAGATCGACAGGCTCTCGCCGTCGGCGCCGTGCAAGGTGATCGCGCCGTTGCTGATGGTCGACGGGTTCTTGGTGCCGCTGATCTGGTCGATCTTGGCTATCAGCGTCTGCACGCTGTCGGTGACGTTGACCTGGTTGCCGGTGGCGCCCGATGCAACGAAGGTGATCGGCGTGCCGTTCACCGTGATGGTGTCACCGGCGGCAAAGCTCGTCGACAGCGAGTCGGTGCCCGCCGCGCCCGAAAGAGCCGTGGCGCCGCTGATCGGCGCCGGCGGCGTGTTCTGGCTGTTGACCGCCGCGCCCGAGACGGTCGCGACCGGATTGAAGAAATTGTTCGACGCCGCGACCGCGGACGCCGCGACCAGCGACGTGTCACTCAACGTCTTGATCGACGAGGTCAGCGTCGACTGCAGGTTGGCCGTCGTCGCCGCGGTGTCGGCGCCGATCAGGAACGAGCCGGCGGGCGGCGGGTTCGTCGTGGTCGCCGTGAGTTCGATCGCTTCGGTGGTGCCGTCGGGCAGCGTGAAGTTGAACTTGATCTTGTCGCCGTCCTTCGGATTGACGGCGCCGAGATCGACCGAAGCCGACTTCGGCGTGCCGGCCGGCTGCGTCACCGTGGCGCCGCCCGTCAACGACGACTGCACCGACAAAAGCTTCAGGCCGAAGGGCGAGCCGTCCTCGGCGATACTCGTGACCGTCGTGGTCGCCGGCGGCGACGAGACGCTCAGGCGGCCCATCATGCCGGCGCCCTGATCGGCCTGCTTGCGCTCATTGATGAGCTGCGTGAGCCCGGCCTGGGTTGCCGTGCCCTTGAGCATGGTGTCGGCGGACACCGTGGCCGGCGTATCCATCGCGCGGCCGGAAAACAGATAGCGGTCGCCCGACTGGCTGTTCAGCATCGCGACCGCGTTGGCGAAGGCTGCCTGCGCCGTGATCTGGCCCGAGGTCTGGCCGCTGTCGTTGAGCGTCAGCGTCGCCGTCGTCGCGGCGTTCTTCACCTGGGTCCCGACGTCGGACAGGCCCTGCAAGGTGAGGTTCGCGACACTCAGGCGCGTGTTGAGGTTGGTGGCGGTATCGGAGAACGCGTTGATGCCGCTGATCTGCGCGCGCAGGCTGAGCGCAAAACCGCGATCGAGCCCCTGCCCCGCATAGGTCGTCGATACCTTGCCAGTCGCAAGCTGCGTGGTCAGGTCATTGAGCTGATTCCGCAGGTTGAGGATCGTGGTGCCGATATAGGAAGTTCTGCCGCTTACGCCGTCGATGGACATGTTACCCTCACGTGAGCTGCAGCAGCGCGTCGTACATCTGCTTGATCGACGACATCACACGCGCATTGGCGGAATAGGCGTTCTGCAGCGAAAGCAGGTGCGCCATCTCCTCGTCCATGTTGACGCCGGAGGTCGAGTCCATCTTGGTCTGCAGCGTGTTCAGCACGACGTCCTGGCCGTCAGCCAGTTGCTTGGCGGCGGTCGCCGACTCGCCCTGCTGGCTGATGAACTGCTTGGCAAAGTTCAGCAAGGTGCCGGTGAACGGCGCGCCTGACGTGCCAAGGCCGGTCTGCGGCGAATAGCTGTACGAGGCGTTCGACAGCTGGTTCAGGACGAGGTTGGCGCGCGTGGTGTCGCCGGCCGGCGTCTGCGGATTGGTCGAGTACACCACCATGCGCGAGGGATCGCCGATCAGGCCGGTGTTGACGCTGATGCGCGCGGCAAGGCCGGTGGTCTGCGAGCCGTTCGCGGTGATCGCGCCGGTGTAGAGCCCGCCATTGTCGGTGAACAGCGGAAGGTGCGGATCGCCCGAGGTCAGCGACGAAACCGTCGACGTGACCGATGCCGCGGTCACATCGGCCTTGTTGACGGCGCCGTCGTCGAACACGCGCAGCGTCGACCCCGACGGATTGGAGAATTGCAGGCCGGTTCCGCCGAGTGCGCCGTTGAGCTGCGACAGCACCGAGCTCATGCCGCCGGAGAAATCGATGCCCAGCACCTCGTCGTTCGGATCGACGGTCGCGGTATTGCTCAGCGGCAAGACGCTCGGATCGTCGACGCGGATGATCGACAGATTATGCGTGAGGCCGGTGGTGTTGTCCTTGTAGGAGACGTGGATGGTGTTGCCGTTCTGCAGTCCCGAGAGATCGAGGTCGAAGCCGGACTGCGCTCCCGCCGTCGCGGCGGTGCCCGCGGTCGTCTTGTCAGACAGCGCGCTCGACATCGCGGCGGCGAACTGATCGATCTGTGTCTGGGCCTGCGCCAGCGTGTTGTCGCGCAACTCGAGATAGGCGGCGATCTTGCCGGAGCGGATCGAGTTGGTCGACACCATGTCATAGGTGCCGCCATGCGGGAACGTGATGGTGATGGTGCCGACGGTGCTCTTGGTCGGGTCGGTATTGTACAACGTGTTGGGCGTCATCGTGCCCTGGGCGTTGAAGCTGAGCGTCGCGGCCTCGGTGCCGACCAGCTGCACGCCGGAATTGGTGAACACGCTCACCTGGTTCTGGCTGTTGGTGACGGTGCGGATGTCCATCAGCTGCGAGAGCTGCGTGACGTAGCGGTCGCGCTGATCGAGCAATGCCGCGGTCGAGGCATCGGTCGTGCCGCCATTGGCCGCCAGCTGGACATTGAGGCGCGCAATCTGCTGCAACGCATTGTTGGCGCTGTTGATGGAGTCGCTGATGCCGGCCTCGGCGTTGGCGCGCAGCGTCTGGATTCCCTGCGAAGTCGCGTTGAGCTGCTGCGCCATCGATTGCGCGGCATTGATCACGCCGATGCGGGCCGACTGCGATTCCGGGCTGGTCGACAACCCCTGCAGCGCGGTCAGGAACTTGTTGTAGGCGTCCTCGATCGTGCCGGTGGAGTCGGGATTGCCGTACACGCCCTGCAGATTGGCCAGGAAATCCGAGCGGACGTCCGCGTAGGCCGCTCCCGACGTCTCGGTGCGGAGCTGGGTCTGCAGGAATTCGTCGAGCTGGCGGTTGACGCCGGTGATGAGGACGCTCGATCCGTACTGGCCGGTGGTGCCGGTGACCTGGTTGAGCGTCTTCCTGACGTAGCCGGGCGTCTCCGCGTTGGCGACGTTCGACGACACGAGCGAGAGCGAGGCCTGCGTGGCGCGCAGGCCCGACATCGCGGTGGAAAGGGCTTGGCTCAAACCCATGATGTGTACTCGCCTTTACTTCTTCACACGTGCAGCAACGATGCGATCAGCGCACCACGTTCAGGAGATCCTGCACCATCGAATTGGTTGTGGTGATCACCTTGGTGTTCGCCGAATAGGCCTGCTGGGTCACGATCAGCTTGGTGAACTCGTCGGCAATATCGGTGTTCGAACTCTCGAGCGAGGAACCGACGATGGTGCCGGCCTTGCCGAACAGCGCCGCGCCGGACTCGTCGGTCGCCTCGAACGCACCGCCGTCGATGCGCTTGAGGAAGTTGGTGCCGTTGAAGGTCGCCACCGAGATTTCGGCGAGGTCGATGTTGCGGCCGTTGGTGTAGTTGCCGACGATGCGGCCGTTGGTGGAGACGCTGACCGACTGCAGCTGGCCGGCGGGGAAACCGTCCTGCTGGATCTGGTTGACCTGAACGTTGCCGTTGGCGTCGGCGAACTGGGTCACGCCGCCGGAGCCGAAATTGATCACGGGGCTGCCGAGCGACACGCCGTTGACGACGGCATTGGTGAGCGCCACCGAGGAGATCGCCGGCGACATCTGGCCGTTCGAGGCGAAGGTGAAGTTGACGTTGACGTTCTGCCAGGAGACCTGCGTGCCGGTCGCGTTGGGATTGACCTGATAGAACAGGTTCCAGGTGTCGGTATGTCCGCTGCCCAGCGAGGAGCTGTCGGTCTTGGCCCAGCGGAATTGCAGGTTCACCGGCGCGCCCGACACGTCGTAGGCCGTGACGGCGCCGCCCGAGACGGATTCGTTCAGGAAGGTCGAGTTGTCGTTGCCGACAACCTGGCCGGTGCCGACCGTGCCGCCGCCGCCGCGAACCGCAACCGCCGAGCCGGTGAAGCCGAGCGCCGCGAAGGCGGTCGAGTTCGAACTCGTCACGTTGAGGTCGGCCAATTTGCCGGAGTGCAAGGAGATCTTGCCGCCGCTGATCGTCGATGACGTCGTGGTACCGGTAATCGAGTCGATCTTCGCGAGCAGCGTTCCGATGCTGTCGGTGACGTTGAGCTGGTTGCCGGTCGCCCCCGAAGCCACGAAGGTGATGACGGTCCCGTTGACCGTGATCGTGTCGGCGGGCACGACGGGCGGGCCGGCAGAGCCGGCGCTGAAGTTGGTATTGATCGAATCGGTGCCGGCTGCGCCCGAAAGCAGGGTCGCGGCGGTAATGGCCACCGACGGCGTCGCCTTGTTGTTTTGCGCGGTGCCGGTGATGGTGGAATCGGTGTACGGCGCAGCCGGCGTGCCCAGCACCAACGGATTATTTCCACTGCTGAACGCGCCCGGCCGGATCAGCTCCGAACCGGGAACCGAAGTGTCGTGCGCGGTGGTCAAGGGATAGGACGCGAGGTTGGCGCGATAGTCGATCTTGGTGGTCTGCTGCGCCGGCAGGAAGTCGTTCTTGAACTGCAGCACCTGCGGCGATGAGCCCGCCGGGTTGCCGGTGGTCGGGTCGATCGGCACGCCCTCGAGATAGTAGCCGGCTCCGTTGACGAGATAGCCGTCCTTGTTGAGCTGGAAATCGCCGCGACGGGTATAGCGGTCGACGCCGTCAAACACCGGCGCACCGTCGGTGAAGCTGCCGGGCTTCTGCACCGCGAAAAAGCCGTTG
The DNA here is from genome assembly GCF_042258325.1 of Bradyrhizobium sp. Pha-3. Lineage (NCBI taxonomy): Bacteria > Pseudomonadati > Pseudomonadota > Alphaproteobacteria > Hyphomicrobiales > Nitrobacteraceae > Bradyrhizobium > Bradyrhizobium sp. Pha-3. The sequence continues at coordinate 6,010,073 of NZ_CP170151.1, forward strand.
CCGTTGATCGCCATGAAGGTCGCGACCGACGCCGACTGCACGTCGCCCTGCACCGAGTTGGTCGAGCGGGACTGCGCGGTGACGCCGCCGGCGAGCTGCGCGGTCAGCGCGGTCTGCGGGACGAGGTCGAGGAATGAGGTATCGATGCGCTTGAAGGCTGTGGTCTGCGAGTTGGCGATATTGCCGGAGATGTTTTCGAGCGCGTAAGACCCCGCGCGCAAGCCACCGACAGCCGTCGTGAGAGCGCCGAAGATACCCATGACATGTTCTCCAATTCGATTCCCGGCGGCTGGCAATCACAGGAATGGCCGCATCGGCGGAGCATGTCGCAAAGGTCGTGCCACGAAACAAAACGTAACAAAATCATCCGCTTGAAAAAAATGCCCCGGTCGTTCGACCGGGGCACATTTGCCGGGAGCGGCAACAATTGCCGGGAAGGAATGTCAGGTCGCGGATGGCGCCGCCGGGTGAAACACCAGCGCAAAACCGTCCATGCAGTAGCGCAGCCCGGTCGGTTTCGGGCCGTCGTCGAAGACGTGGCCGAGATGACCGCCGCAGCGGCGGCAATGCACCTCGGTGCGCACCATGCCGAAGGTGCGGTCCGACGTCGTGCCAACCGCATTGTCCAGCGGCTTCCAGAAGCTCGGCCAGCCGGTGCCGCTCTCATACTTGGTCTCGGACGAGAACAGCGGCAGGTCGCAGCCGGCGCAGGCGAAGGTGCCCTTGCGGTGCTCCTTGAGCAGCGGGCTGGATCCCGGCCGCTCGGTGCCCTGGTTGCGCAGGATCTCGTATTGCTGCGGCGTCAGTTGCGCGCGCCATTCGGCGTCGGTCTTCTCGATCTCGAATTTCTCGGCGGCCTGCGCCGGCGAGGCGCGCAGCCAGCGAAAGGCGGCAAGGCCGAACAGGCCGGCGACGGAAGCAAGCAGGATGCGGCGATCGATCATCAATCATCTCCGGTGCGGACGGCTCAGGAGGGCGTGCCCGAGGTTCGTCAAGAGATACGAACCCCGCCGGCGGACGTTACATCCGCCCGTCGGAGATCCGCTCACTTTCTTGCGAGGCATCCGGATACGGCGCCTCGCCGTCCTCGATCGGCGGGGGCGCGGGCGGCCGCGCCGGCCGCACGGCCGACGGGGGCGGACGGCGGGGTGCGGGTCCCCGGGTTCCCGCCCTGAGATTGGCCGCGGCGAGCCGCGCCTCGCGCAGGCGCTCCTTCGCACGTGCACCCTCGCGGTAGCGCGCCAGAACACCGGCCACGGACGAGGCCCCCCTCGCCCACAGGCTGACGAAATGACCGGCGACGCGGCCGGTAGTGCCGCCGGCCCAGACCAGTTCGAACGGCGAAAACAGCCGCCAGCGGTCGTCGCCCCACAGGATGCTGCGCGCGATCAACTGCCCGGCGAGCGCCGAGGTGTTGAGTCCCTGTCGGCCGAAGCCGCTCGCCACCCATAGGCCCCGACGCAACTGGCCGATCTGCGGCATGCCATGCACGGTGACGCCGACCGCGCCACCGAACATCTCCGCGATCGGAACCTTGCCGAGTTGTGGAAACACCGTGGCGACGCGGCGCTGCACCGCCGTGCCGAACCGCTTCGGCCGTGCGTCCCAGGTGGTTTCGGGGCTCGCCCACAACAGCCGATCGCCATCGACGACACGGAAATGGTCGATGCCGTTGCTGTCGACGACCGAGCCGGGAAAGGCGATGGTCTCCGCCAGCCGCTCCCCGAGCGGCTCGGTCAATGCCGCGTAGCGCCACACTGGCAGCAGCGTATCGGACAGCCGCTTCAACGGCGCGCCGAGATGGATGTTGCCGGCAAGGACAATATGGTTGGCGCGCAGCCGCGCCGTCGGCGTCACGATGCGTTTGCGGATGCCGGAGAAATCGATGCTGACGACCGGCGTCTCCTCGAAGATCCGCACGCCCGCCAGCATCGCCAGCGCGGCGAGGCCATGCACATATTTGCGACCATCGATCTGGAACGCCTTCGGATAATAGATGCCGTGGAAATAGCGGCCGGTCCTGAGCACGCTGCGCACGCGATCGACCTGCCAGCCCTCGACCTCGGTCGCGAAATCCTCGCCCAGGGTCTGCAGGCGGCGGATCAGCGCCTCGCCGACATCGACATTGGAGACTTCCAGCGCGCCATCACTCGGCTTGATGCCCGGGATCAAATCTTCGGTAGCGGTGGCGCGGACATAATCGGCGCCCTCCTTCGACAATGCCCACAATTCGCGGGCATCGTCGAGGCCGACGCGCTCGATCACATCTGTCATCGGCAGGCCGAATCCCGGCATCACGGTGCCGAGATGATGACCGGAGGCGTTCCAGCCGATCTGGCGGCCCTCGAGCACCGCGACGCTCGCACCGAGCCGCGCCGCCTCCCGCGCCACGGTCAGGCCGGCCAGCCCGGCCCCGACCACGCAAATGTCGACGTCGAGGTCAAACGCCAGACGGTCGCCGAACGGCGAGTCCGCCTGATCGGGGCCGTCTGCCGCACTTGTGGAACTCTCGCTCATGGCGTTTCTTACGAACCGCTGCGGCGCTTGTCACCTTGTCCAGGGCATGAGCCTGTAGATTAATTCGACCTGACCGAATCGAGAATGGAAGTCCATGCGCCGTTTGCTGCTGCTGCGTCACGCCAAGACCGAACACGACGCGCCTTCGGGGCACGACCAGGACCGCCGCCTCGACGAGCGCGGCCACCGCGACGCGGCGGAGATCGGCGGCTGGATCGCCCGTCATCCACCCCTGCCCAATCTGGCACTGGTCTCGCCGGCAGTCCGCACCACGCAGACCTGGGACATCATGCGCGAGGCGCTGAAGGGCGCCGGACCTGCGCCGAAAGTCGAATTCGTGCCGGACCTCTACGGCGCCGATCCGGTGCAATTGCTGACCGCGATCCGGATGGCTTCGGTCACCGATCCGAAGCGGCTGATGCTGATCGGCCATAATCCCGGCATGCACGAGCTCGCGCTGACGCTGACCGGCAGCGGCGACGAGGCCGCAAAGCGCGCGCTCGGCGACAATCTGCCGACCTCGGGGCTCGCCGTCTTCGACTTCGCAACCGACGACTGGAACGACGTCTCGTTCCGGCGCGGCAAGCTCGTCCTGTTCGTCAGCCCCAAACTGTTGAAGCAAGCCTCGCGCAGCTGACGCAAGCGGACAGCGCCGCTCCGCCGTGCTATATTGACGTCTGCGCGACAGGGGGACCGGTTCGCGTCGATACAGAACGACTTCAAGAACAAGAAGGCGCGCGTCCCGGCACAGGGACCAAACGGCTCCAGACCAATCGCGGACAGGAGGCGCAGATGTACAAGTCCATTCTCGTGCCGATCGACCTCGCCGACACCGATCTGGCGAAGCCGGCGATCGCAACCGCTGCAACATTGTCGCAAACATGGAACGGGACGGTGCGTCTGCTCAACGTGCTGCCGATGACGCCGGTGATGCTCGCCGAATATGTGCCGGCGGATTTCGACAGCCAGCAGCGTGAAACATCGGAAGAAGCGCTCGCGATCGTCGCGCGCGAATCCGGCATCGCGCCCGGACGCATCTCCGGCGTGGTCCGCCAGGGCGGCATCTATCACGAGATCCTCGAGGAGGCCGCGACCATGAAGGCCGACCTGATCGTGATGACCTCGCACCGCCCGGCGATGCGCACCTACTTCCTCGGCTCAAATGCCGGCCACGTGGTGCGCTACGCCAAATGCTCGGTGCTGGTGGTGCGGCACTAGAGCGGGATGAGTTATGGGGCCGTCGCAGGCGGCGCTGCCAAAATATCGAAAACAACCCCATGCAAAGGAGTCGGCGGCTGCCGGGGTCGACCAGGCAACTTGACACGTCGGGCAACTCAGGGGTATTCTTCTAATATTCCGAAATTATGCATATATCCCCTCCCCACACTGTCAGAACGGGCAACTTGCCTGAGCGCGGCCGAGGCGCCCGCGGTCGATTGCCCGACGATGCTATCCGCGTGTTCTCGTCTTCGATGTGTTTGAGGGTTCTGGGAATTGACTTCACCAGTTCAGTATACGGAGCGACATTGACGAAGAGGGGCGGCGTTGTCGAATATTGTCAAGGAATTGCGGAAAGGTAACGCACGCAAGAGCGCCGGGAGACGCCCCTTTCCGTGCGTTCGAGACCTCCTCGCCGACCATGCGGAAACTGCGCCGGAGCGCTATGCCATTCTGGCCCCGGCGCGCCGCCCGATGACGTATGGCGCGCTATGGACGCAGGCAAATGAAGTGGTTTTCGGGCTGCGGAACGTCGGCGTGCGCCGAACTGACAGGGTCGCGGTCGTGTTGCCGGACGGACCAGAGGCTGCAGTAGCGGCGATCACGGTTGCGGCCGGCGCGGTTTGTGTGCCTCTCAATCCGGGGTTCACCTGCGATGAATACCAGCGTTATTTCGGCGAATTGCAGCTGGCGGCGCTATTGACGCACGCTGACTTGAATTCGGCCAGCCGACGCGCCGCCCAAATCCAGGGCTTGCCCGTGATCGATGTGTCGATTCGGCCGAACGAGGGAGCCGGCGCGTTCAGTGTTGCCGGTCGGGCACCGCAGCTCCTGGTTGACGACGAGTTTGCGTCCAGCGCTGACGACGCGTTCATCCTGATGACATCTGGCAGCACGTCGCGGCCCAAAACGGTCCCTCTGACCCATGCGAGCGTCTGTCTGTCGGCCGACAACGTTGGCGCCGCCTTGGAGCTGGAGGCTCGCGACCGATTGCTGGGCGTACTGCCTCTCTTTCATGGGCATGGCTTGATCTCGGGACTTCTGGCCGCGCTTGCGGCAGGCTCCAGTACGGTCTGTCCGCCTGGCTTCGATGCAACAGCGTTCTTCGGCTGGCTGACGGAGTTCCGACCAACCTGGTACACGGCGGTACCGGCAATCCATCGCGCATTATTGGCGGCGGCGGATCCCTACAGGCAGGCTGCGCAGCAGTCCTCCTTGCGGCTCGTTCGTTCGGCTTCGACGTCTCTGTCGTCGGAAGTGCTCGACGGACTAGAAGCGCTGTTTGGTGTTCCCGTTATAGACACCTACGGCATGACTGAGGCCGCGACCCAGATCGCTGCTAATCCCTTGCAGCGGCGAAAGCGAGGTTCAGTCGGCCGGCCGGCCGGCCCGGAGATCGGGATACTGGACAGGGGCGGCCGTCGCCTGCCATCCGGCAAACGTGGAGAGATCGCGCTGCGAGGTCCCACCATAACCAGGGGATACGACAATGATGCCGCCGCTACAGCGTCCGCATTTCAGGACGGCTGGTTCCGGACCGGCGACCTCGGATACCTGGACGCCGACCGGTATCTCTTTATCGTCGGTCGCATCAAGGAGATCATCCATAGGGGCGGCCAGAAGGTTGCCCCCGCCGAGGTAGAGGGCGCTTTGCTGAGCCACCCGGCTGTGATCGAAGCCGCTGTTTTCCCTGTTCCCCATGAGCGACTAGGCGCGGACGTCGCCGCCGCTATCGTGCTGCGTCAGGACGCAAAGGTGAGCGTACAGAGTCTCCGAGACTTTGCCCGCGGACGCCTGGCCGGGTTTAAGGTCCCTGGCCTCGTCGTGATTGTACCGGAGATTCCGAAAGGCCCCGGCGGGAAGATCAAGCGCAATGAACTTGCGGCCGGCTTTTCAAAGATTCGACCAATCAAGGACGACGGCAAAGGAGTTGCGCCCAGCTCGGAATTGGAGCGTCAATTGGCCGGTATCTGGAAGGACATCCTGGACATCGATCGGATCAGCGTTGATCAGGATGTCTTCGCGTTCGGCGTGGATTCACTTGCCATGACCCAGTTGATTTTGCGTGTGGAAGAGTGCTTCGGCATCGTGCTGTCGTTCGAGGATATCTTCAATTCGTCGACCGTTGCGGCGCTTGCGCTTCGCCTTGAATCATCAAAAGAGGGCTCGTTGGCGCGCCCGCACGATCCGCCATCGCAGATCTCGCCCGCTGATGCCGATGGCGCGCACTCAATCTCCATCGTGCAGGAGCGCATGCTACGCATCGAGCGAAAATTACCCGGGTTACCCCAGTTCAACCTGCCGTTCGCTTATCGATTGCAGGGCCGACTAAGCATTGCCGTGCTCGAGCGGAGCCTTGCCGAGGTTGTGCGTCGGCATGACATGCTGCGCACGGCGTTTATCTGGCAGAATGAGGTCCCCCTCGCTCGCGTCGTGCCGGACGTCGATGTCAGATCAATCCTGGCTGTGAAGGATTATGCAGCCCCGGCGCATACCGGAGATACCCGTGCCAAGGAACTTCTGCTGGTAAAGGCGAAGTTGGAAGCCGAACGGAGCTCCCTGGCGCCGATCGGCATGAACAATGCGCCACTGTTCCGGGCCTATATCTTCCGGCTCGATGCCAGGGACCATGTCTTGCTTCTGGTCATGCACGACATCATCATCGACGGCTGGTCGATGGCAATCTTCATGGAAGAGCTTCTGAAGATCTATGCCGCTGCGATTTCCGGTGCAAAGGTGCAACTGCCCGAACCGTCGCTTCAGTTTTCCGATTTCGCTCGCTGGCAGCGTTTGTGGTCCGGCACTGAGGAAGCAAACAAACAGTTCGCTTATTGGAAGCGGTGCCTCGACAAAGCTTCACCCCCATTTGCGGCCCCGAAAAGCAGCGTTGGAGGTGAATTGACCTCGCGCGTTGTCCAGGAGCCTTTTCAAATATCCAACAATCTGGTGACGCAGCTCAGCGCCATGAGCCGTGACCGGGGCGCAACGCTGTTCATGAGCTTACTCGCCGGTTTCAAGACCCTGCTGCTGCTCCGGAGCGAGCGCAACGACATTTGCGTCGCGACCTTGATGGCCAATCGGTCTCAACTCCGGACAGAACGCGTGATCGGTCCGTTCGCGAACACCGCGATCATCCGCACCCAACTTGATGCCGATCTGACCTTTGGCGAAGCGCTCAATCGCGTGCGCGAGGCCGTCCTGGAGGCTCACGCCAGACAAGAACTTCCATTCGATATCATTGCCAGCCGACTGGCGGAAGAAACCGGCCTGTGCCCGGCATCACTCGTTCAAGTTTATTTCGTTCTCCAGGTTGCGTTCCGCCGAGCGCTCGGGCTGCCCGATCTGACGGTTCGCCCGTTCGGCTACCAGGAGGAACGGTCTGCCATGCCGATTGATCGCGCTTGGCTTTCGATGACCCTCAAGGACACCCCGTCGGGAATGACCGGCATATGCGGGCGCAAGGACGACTTGTTCGAGCCAAGCACCGTCCAGAATTGGATTGCCGATTACACTGCAATCCTGGCCAATGCGGCCGCAAACCCCAACGCGCAGCTTGGCCGATTGATTGATCCTTGAAACGATCAGGTCAGTCGCACCAAGCCGGTGCCAAAAGTGCAACGCTTTGTGCCGGCACGCCGCGCGCAAGCTCGCCCAGAATTCGTCGGAGCCGAGTATCATCCCGCTTGATTATCCACTAGAAATTGTCGACAATTCAGCCGTGTATTGGACAAGGGATTAATCAAATCTAGTTTTGCCACTTTGGAGGCGGCGATGTGTAGATTTGCAGTGGATCTCATCGACTTTGAGGAATTGACCGCGGCGCAAAAGAAAGCACTGCTGAAGGACCTACAGAAGCGCAGGGATGCTCTGCAAGCGCAACTGGAGGGGGTCAATGAATCGCTGAAGGGCGTCAATCAAGCGCTCAAAACGGTCCAGAAAGTATCAAAGCGCCGTTAGCGCCCGGGCCGTCAGCGCCCGACAAGGCTGCAGCCTGGTCTCCGCGCTTCATCCGTGCAGGGGCTCCGCCGAATGCGGAAAAGACAGCGGAGGGCCTAACCAAGGACACGTAAAATCGACGCTGCTCCGGACGGCGGGGTGTGAAGCCCCCGGTCACGTCATGGCCGGCCACCGTCGCGGCCGTCTCAGGGTTGAATTCCGAGCACCTTAAGTATCGGCGTCCACTGGGTGTAATCTTTCTCATGCATCGCTCGTGCCTCTGCACCGGATCGCCATACTTGCTTAAATCCGACATTCTGCAGTTTCTCCTGAGAACGTTGCGATGCTTGCCGAACAATCTCTGAGAGTCGGGAGACTTCCTCCGCTGATGTTCCCGGCGGAGCGAAGATGCCGACCCATCCTTCTGTCTCAATCCCGCTGCCGGTTTGTGCAAGAATGCGAAGCGAATCTTGAAACGGGAGAAAGTCCGGAAAAGGAACAATCGCAACCGCGACGTGCCCCCCAAGGACGCTGAGGATCGCCGGCGCCGACCCTTGATACGGCACGTGCACCATCGGCACTCCGTAGTCACTGAAAAGCTTTGTGCCTATCAGATGGGGAATGCTCCCGGCTCCTGCGGTGGCTACGGTGCGATATTTCTCCTCGCGCGAGGCCGTCTGCATGTATTCAGCAAGATGCGCGGCAGCGTCTTTTCTCGTGACAGCAACGTAGGAGAAGGTCGCCAAAATTCCGATCGGCACGAGCCCGCTTTGGGGTGACGTTCTGAGCGACGACGTGGAGGACATGAACAAGAGCGTTCGAGTCCCCTTTTGCCGAAGGATCCAATCCGCCGCTATCGCCCCTCCTGCGCCAGGTCGATTTTCCACGATCGTCGACGTTCGCGCCATCTGCTCGGCTGCTTCAGCCACGATTCTGGCCGCGGTTGAAGAGGTTCCCCCTGCCGCGAATCCCACAACCAATGTAATCTGTCCATCATTCGGAAGTGCGGGACTGGAGAGCATGACAAGCGCGGCGAGAAAAAGCGGCGCGAATCTCGTCATTCGCTGATTCCTTTCCGCCGGGTATCGCGATTTTCAAGGACAACTGGACCACGTTCCCTTAGAGGGCGCAACCTCCGAAAGAACGTCATCTGATCGGCTTGGCTCTCCGGCGCGCTGCGGGCGCGCCCATCCGTCCGTACCTCGCACGCGGTTCGCCATCGAAGCGGGCAGAATTCGATACCGGGGTCGATCTCGCCAAGCTCGCACGCGGGCTGGCACTATCTGCACGCGGGCTGGCACTATCTGAAGGACACCGGTGTTCGGAGCCCGATAGACACCTCCTTCTTCTGACAATAGACTTTGACTAAAGATCGGATCGGATCAGGGCGAACGTTTATGGCCGCAGACCGTGTCGAACGGCGACTGAGTGCTATTTTCGTGGCCGATGTGGCTGGCTACAGCCGCCTAATGGGTGCTGATGAGGAGGGTACGCACGCCCGGCTGAGCGAACATCTGTCTGCGCTCCTCTATCCCGAGATCGAAAAGCACGGCGGGCGGCTCATCAGGAGCGCCGGGGACGGAATCTTGGTGGAGTTTGCCAGCGTAGTCGGCGCGATGCGATGCGCCGTTGCGATACAGCGCGGCATGATCACCCGAAACACCGATGTGCGAATTGAAAAGCGGATCCAGTTCCGCATTGGCATCAATGCCGGCGACATCATCATAGAAGGCGGCGATATCTTTGGGGACGGGGTAAATGTTGCGGCTCGGCTCGAGGCGCTTTGCGAGCCGGGCGACATCTGTGTATCGCAACGCGTGCGCGAAGATACGCAGGACAAGCTTGACGTCGAATTCGAAGATAGCGGCGAGCATCAACTGAAGAACATTGCGCGGCCGGTGCGGGTCTATCGCGTGTCGTTCGGCAACGCTCCGGCGCGACCGGCGCTTGCGCTTCCCGACAAGCCATCGGTCGCCGTCCTGGCTTTTGAGAATATGAGTCGCGATCCGGAGCAGGAGTACTTTGCGGATGGAATTTCGGAAGACATCATCACCGAGTTGTCCCGCTTCTCGGACTTGTTCGTGATCGCACGCAATTCGAGTTTTCGATACAAGGGCAGCGCGGTTGATTTGCGTCAGGTGGGCCGAGAACTCGGCGTGCGCTATGTTCTGGAGGGTAGCGTTCGTCGGGGCAATGACCGAGTTCGGATCACGGCGCAGCTGATTGATGCTGCAAATGGCGTCCACCGCTGGGCCGAGCGCTATGACCAGAAGTTAAAGGATGTATTCGCGATCCAGGACGACGTGGCGCGGACGATCGCCGCAATTCTGGTCGCGCATGTGAACATGGCGGAAGCTGAACGCACCTTGCTCAAGCCGCCCGCGACCTGGCAGGCCTACGATCACTACATGCGCGCAAGTGCGGCGTGGATAGCGTTCCAGTCCTCGTGGCAAATGGCGGAATTATTGAGGACACGAGGGCACCTCGCAGATTCGCTGGCCATCGATCCGAAATATGCCCGTTGCTATACAATGCTGGCCAGCACTCACCGGGTGGCTTGGCTCAATCCGCTGAATGATGAATATTTGAGCCCGACTATCCTTGACCTGGCCATCAAATTGGCGCGCACGGCAATTGCCCACAATCCGAGCCTGCCCGAAGCCTATGCCGAGTTGGGCTATAACATCATCCGGAAGCGTGACTTCGACGCAGCGACTGGCGCCGCCGAAAGAGCGCTGGCGCTAAACCCCAATTTCGCGGATTACCGCCTCGCGCAAATATTTTACTCGGTGGGAGAGCCGACCAGAGCTATTGCCATCGCCAAGTTGCAAATGCGCCTTGATCCATTCCATCCGCATTTTGCGCCGTTGATGGTCGGCGTAGCTCACTACCACCTCAAAGAATACCACGATGCCCAACATTGGTTGACCGAAGCCATTAGCCGCGCGCCCAATCACCAGTATGGCCACGCCTTCCTGGCTGCGACGTACGCTCAGCTGGGACGAATGGAAGATGCTCGTGCAGAGGCAAACGAGGTTCTACGCTTAAATCCAAGATACAGCATCAGCGGCACCCAGCAGCAGGTATCCATTCTCAAACGCGCCGAAGATTTGGAGCACCTGGTTGACGGGCTGCGAAAGGCCGGCCTTCCAGCATAGTCTCGGCGAATGCGCGGGGGCAAGACAGCAGCCCGCCGTCCACGCGGCTTGCTGAGCAGCATCGGCGTGATGGCAGTCCATTGATCGTCGGAGAGTTCGTGGTGCATGATTCTGTTCCTTCGGTCAGGCGCCGGAGCCACGACTCGGCAGTGAGACTCAATGAGGCGCTGACCGACGGCGATTGGTCGCTATGCACCCGAAAGCCGACGCATTGTGCTCACATCGAGTTCTTCACCTTGTGACCCGAAGGCGACTTCGATTGTCGTCGCTACTCAATGGGAGCTTGTCCGACCTGTTCTTGGAATTCCCAAGGATTTCGAGACGAGAAATTTGTCCAAACAGCAATACAGACGTATCTTTCTGAATCCGGTCCCCTCAGGGAACGCTGTTGGACTGAGGGGCTTTCAACGAGGCCGTGCAGGATCATGAGATTGCTCAAGCTTCTCGTGCAGCGTGTGCTGATCTTTGGATTGGGAATCTTCTGTGTCTGGTTGATTGTGTTTGTTGTTTTTGAAACTGCGGACCGCAGGCTACCTTGGATCCTGGCGGTCAGTGCGACCTACGGAATTGCCGCATATATCGTTTTGCCACGTGCCATTCGGATGGGCTTGAAGATTCTGCAAAGCAAACGTGTGCCGAGTTACACGATTACGGGCGACGGACTGCCTGGAGATCCCGTGAACGTCGTGCTCGTCGGCACGCTCCAGCAGCTTCGCGGGGCCTTCGCTGCGCTCGGCTGGTCGGAGGCAGATCGGCTTAGTCTAGCCAGTTCATGGGGCATGGTCCGAGCCTTTGTGCTCAATACTCCATACCCCACCGCCCCGTTCAGCACCCTCCATCTTTTCGGGCGGGGCCAGGACATCGGTTTTCAAAAGGCGATCGATAACAGCCCGCGGAAGCGCCACCACGTACGGTTCTGGGCTTTGAGTCAAACGCGTGCCCAGGCAACCTGGGGAACAGCAGATTTCTGGCTAAACACCGAACGCCCGCCAGAAAACGAATGCGTTCTTTGGATAGGAGCTGGCACCAGGGACACCGGCCTATCCCTCACTCAATCACCCACGCCACAGATTCGGATACGAATGCAGAGCGCGATCATATTGTCGGTGAGTTGAAGAGGATTCGAACCATCGAAGCGGTGAAAGTCTATCGGGCCGGGGAAAATCTTCTCGCCGAACGCGTCAATCACTACATTACCGATGGCGAGATCACGTTGGCGATTCTGGTTGGAAACGACGATTGACGTTAAAGCCAAGATTTTCTGCTATCCCCCAAACTGTCCAACCAGGCGAGCCCGGTTTCGCTGTTTCATGAAAATAACTGTGGTGGGCCGCGTCCTCGCCGCGAAGATTCCGCTATCGACATCCATGTCTGTTGTCGGCCCTTCTCGAACCTCCGGCGAGGTCCGCCTTCTCGCCGCTGTCAGGTGAGAGCGGGCGTCAAGCGCCCCCCGCCCAACTCCGGTGTGTGAGTACACAGCGAGCGAATTGGTCAGCTGCCACCATCGAGGGCGAAGCCATGCGCAAAAGAATGCTGTCAAAGCGATGCTTGCCTAGAGGCGATTCCGTTTTGGCTGGATCCGGCGCGCCTCGCGCTCGATGCTGGCGGCGACCAGCGGCGCCTCGCCGGCGGCGACCGGCGGGGAAAACACGAAGCCCTGCACCACATCGCAATCGAGCCCGCCGAGCACGTCCAGTTCGGCGGACAATTCGGCGCCCTCCGCCACGACAGTCATGCCCAGCCCGTGCGACAGGGCGATGATGCCACCGAGCAGCTTGCGCTTCTCCGGCGCGGTGGAAATGCCATCCACGAAAGCCCGGTCCACTTTCAGACAGTCGAAAGGCAGGCGCGTCAGATAGCCGAGCGAGGAATAGCCCGAGCCGAAATCGTCCAGCGCCAGCCGGGCGCCCAAGCCGGACAGCGCCGTTAGCGTGCGACTGATCCGCTGCTCGGTATGGTCCACGAACAGGCTTTCGGTCAGCTCCAGGCAGAGCAGCTCCGCCGGAAAGCCGGTCTCTGCCAGGATAGCCGAGACCGCGGTCTCGAAATCCACGCTCCAGATCTGCGCCGGCGAGACATTGACCGAGATGGAGCGCGGCGGCAGCCCGGCATCCAACCAGGCGCGGCCCTGCCGGCAGGCCTCGCGCAGCACCCACAGGCCGAGATCGACGATCAGGCCGGAGCTTTCGGCGATGGGGATGAACTCCGCCGGCGAGATCGGCCCGCGCTCGGGATGGGCCCAGCGCAGCAGCGCCTCGAAGCCGGTGACGCGACCGGTCCTCAGGTCCACCTGCGGCTGGTAATGGGCCTCGAGGGCGCCGGCCTCCACGGCGTGGCGCAGATGGCGGCCGAGATCGAGCCTCTCATCGACCGCCTGCGCATAGACCGGCTCGAACAGTTGCGCCCGCCCTCGCCCGGCCTCCTTGGCCATGTAGAGCGCGAGGTCCGCGTTGCGCACGGCGGTCTCGGCCGTCGCGCCATGCTCCGGCAGGCGGGCAATGCCGATGGTGGCGCCGACCGAGGCCTCGCCCTCGGCGAGATCGACGGGGCCGGACAGTTTGCCGATCAGCCGATCGGCAAGCCCGGTCAGCGCGGCGTCGGACGTGTCGCATCCATCCGCCAGCACGGCGAATTCGTCGCCGCCGAGCCGGGCGATGAAGGCGCGCGGTCCCAGGTCCTGCCGCAACGCAGCCGCCACCTTGATCAGCAATTCGTCACCGGCGGCATGGCCGAGGGAATCATTGACTTCCTTGAAGCGATCGAGGTCGATGAGCAGCAGCGCACCAGTCCGGCCTCCGTGGGAGCAGCCTTCGGTCAGGGCGGCGAGCTGGCGCGTGAACAGCGCACGATTGGCAAGGCCGGTCAACGGATCGCTGTAGGCGAGCTGCTCGAGCTGGCGCTCGGCTTCCTTGCGCTCGGTGACGTCCTGCACGGTGCCGATAATGCCGACGACGTTGTCGTGGGCAACCTCCGCCTTGCAGATCACCGCCAGATCGAGTGCCGTGCCGTCCGCGTGCAGGATGCGCAGGTCCATGGCCTCGGTCCGGCGGGTGCGCAGCACCCGTTTCTGCACATCCCGGAAGCGGTCGGCATCGCCGTCCAGGAAATAGGGCCTCATGTTCTCATCGGTCGGCTCGAACGTGTCGGGCAAGCCGAGAAGCTGGTAGAGCTCGGGCGCCCAGATCGTGCGGCCGCTCTCCAGCCGGAAGCTCCAGGTACCGATCTTGCCGAGGCGGTGGGCCTCCTCCAGCGCCCGCGTGCGCTGGTCGAGCAGCGCCTTGGCCGCCCTGAGCTGGGTGATGTCGCTGGAGGTGCCGCGGTAGCCGAGAAAGCTGCCGTCATCGGCGAAGATCGGCTTGCCGCTGGTGCAGATACTGACGCGCGAGCCGTCCTTGCCGATCAGCGTATAGGTGAAGTCGCGAAAAGGGCGATGAGCCTCCATATCGGCCCGGTGCCGCGCCATGGCCTCGCCATCCTCGGGCGCATAAGTCAGTTCCCAGCGCGCCTTCCTGCCGGCGGCCACGGTCTGGAACGCCGCATTGCCGGCAAGCGATTTGGGATAGGGCAGCAGCCGATGCTCGGCGTCGCTCTCCCAGCACCAGTCCGAGGCGGTAGAGACAAAATCGGCCAGCCGCTGCTCGCTCTCCGCCAGGCGCCGCAGCGCGGAGGTCTCCTCCGTGACGTCGCGGACAATGCCGGACACGCGTCGAACCTGACCGCGCGCGTCGAATTCCGGCTCGCCATGCACCACGCAGTCGAGCAGGCTGCCGTCGGGACCGCGGAGTCTCGTCCGCACCGCATAGGGCCGCCCCTCCGCCCAGCAGGCCGCGTAATGCGCCTCCAGAAGCTTCCGGCTTTCAGGCAAGTAGCGCTCGCGCACCGTGGCGATGGGGATGTAGCCGTCGGCGGTCTCGAATTCGTAGAATGCGGCGAGCTCAGGGGATATCCAGAGATCGGTCGCGGCGGCACTCTGCGACTCCCAGTAGCCCATGCGGGCCAACCGGATCGCACAGCGCAGCGATCGCTCCTCATGCCAGCGGCGACGCGCTTCCCGGGTCGGGGCCTGCCCTTGCGACAATTTGCGAGCGGCCATCGGTCCCCAACTCAACGCTAGCGTACGCAGCTAACAGGCTAGCATAGAGCGTCACAACCTTGGAGCGACGGCGGTGAGGAGATGGGGTTCTTCCGCTTCTTTGGTGTAGTTTCGGTGAATTCTGCAACCGGCAGTCGGCGCCCGGCCCTCAAGCGCGATGTGATTGGGTTGAATCGTCATCGCGCTTTAGCTCTTTGTTTGAGCATGATCTCCGCGCAAACGCGTCCCGCGTTTGTCGCGAGGGAAAACCGCTTCGCACTTTTCCGGATCATGCTTTAGCGCCGCACCGGCATCTTAACGGATCCGCACCAGCTCGAGGTCGAAGTCGCCGGTGACGGCGGTCTCGATCTGGCAGCGCGAGAGTCCGATATCGCGCAGCGCCCGATCATCGAGCTGGCGCAGCGTCTTGATCGCCTCGCGGCGCACCCAATAGGTCGCGAGTGCATCGCCCCACACTCGGAGCAATCGGAGCAATCCGCCCAACATGCTGGACCGCGCGGGCCCTGCGGCGGCTGAGGATATCGCTGACATTGTCATCTCCTTCGCTGCCCATAGACAAAGCTACGCCATTGACACAAATGCTGTTTCAGCGCCTGCGCCGTCGGGACCTCGGATTGCTTGCGCTCTCCTCGGTGCAATCATGGGCTTGTTCCCCCTTAAATGATCCGGTACATTGCTCGGAGCAAGTAAAACATTGCTCTCGGTGCAATAATGTCGAGGTTCGAATATCTGAAGCTGGCGGATGCGGTGGCCGCCGAGATCGCCAGCGGCGCGCTGAAGGCGGGCGACCGGCTGCCGCCGCAGCGTCATTTCGCCTATGACCGCAACATCGCCGTCTCGACGGCGAGCCGGGTCTACACCGAGCTGTTGCGGCGCGGGCTGGTGGTCGGTGAAGTCGGCCGCGGCACCTTCGTCTCCGGCGAGGCACGCCGCGGCATCGCGGCGCCGACCGAGCCGCGCGGCGCCCGCATCGACCTCGAGTTCAACTATCCGCTGCTGCCGCACCAGGCGACGATGATCGCCAAGAGCCTCGAAGGACTGGAGCGGCCCGAGGTGCTCGAGGGCGCGCTGCGGCCCGCGACCAGTTTTGGCACGCGGGCGGCACGAACCATCTCCTCGGAATTTCTGGCGCGCAAGGGCTGGACGCCGAATCCCGACCAGATCGTGTTCACCGCCAATGGCCGGCAATGCATTGCCGCCGCGCTCGCCGCCGTCGTGCCGCCTGGCGGACGCTGCGGCGTCGAGGCGCTGACCTACCCGTTCGTTAAGGGCATCGCCGCGCGGCTCGGCATCTCGCTGGTGCCGCTCGCGATGGACGAATACGGCGTGCGACCGGATGCGGTGCAGAAAGCGCATCGCGAGGCGCATCTGTCCGCGATCTACGTCCAGCCCACGATCCAGAACCCGCTCAGCATCACCATGCCGCCCGAGCGCCGCGCCGAGCTGTTGCGCGTGGTGGAGAAGCTCGGCCTCGTCGTCATCGAGGACGGCGTCTACGGTTTCCTCGACGATGAGGCGCCGCTCGCCGCGCTTGCGCCCGACAGCTGCATCGTGCTCGACAGCCTGTCGAAGAAGGTCGCGCCGGGCCTCGCGCTCGGCTTCATCGTGTCGCCGCCGCGGCTGCGCGAGAGCATCATGGCCGCGGTGCGCTCGGGCGGCTGGACCGCGTCGGGCTACGCCTTCGCCGCGGGGCAGCGGCTGATGGCCGACGGCACCGCCGCCGAACTGTCACGGCTGAAGCGGATCGATGCCGGCCGCCGCCAGCTTCTGGCGGCGAAGCATCTGGCCGATTTCGAAATCCAGACCAATCCGAAGTCCTATCATCTCTGGCTGACCTTGCCGCCGCATTGGCGCTCGCAGACCCTGGTCGCCGCCGCGGCGCGCCGCGACATCGCGCTGACGCCGTCGACGACCTTCGCCGCCACGCCGGGGCACGCGCCCAATGCGGTGCGGCTCGCGCTCGCCGCACCGCCGATGGAGCAACTCGACCTCGGCCTGCGGACTCTCGCAGGCATGCTGAGCGCGACCGAGGAGGATTTTGACTCGACGGAGTGACGCACGTTCACTCCGAAGCGGCCTATTTCCAGTGATCGCGCCAGAGCATCAAAAGCCACAGGCCGCATACGTCTTTCTCACGAGACGAAAATGCGCGCCCTCGGCTACGAAGTCCACATCCATGCACTGGTTGCCTCTGCGATACTCCCCGATCACGCCGCACTGCAGATATTCGAGGTTGATCCGCCAGCGATTTTCTTGCGGCGAGTAGGTCGCAAAGTCGTGATGCGCAACAGGCATTCCCTTGCAAATTCCGGCAACGTATCGCCGCACGTCGGGCGGCAGATTGTCGACGTGATTGTGATCAAGCGGATCGTGCTTGTTGCCTACGCTGCCGTTGGAAAGAGCCGGCGGGATGCTCAAGAGCACAAGGCATAGAGTCAAAGATGGAGCCCGGATTGTCATCTGACCCTCCAGCCAAAAGCAAATCCGTCGCCGAGTTTACAGCGCGTTGCTTGCAACCCGCTTACAGTCCGGCCGCGCGAACCGCTTCACTGATTGCGAACCGCCTTCGGCAGCAGCGCATCGGGCAATTGATCGAAGCTGTAGTGCCGCGGCCGGTTGCGCGTGACGAAGCCGCCGACCTGCCAGGTGAACAGCGCGGCAAAGCCGACCAGGAACAGCGCGCCCATCCAGTTCGAGGTCAGCAGCGCCATCAGCAGCAGTCCGATCATTGCCGCTGCAAGGCAGGCCAGCAGCGCCAGCGCGGCGGTATACGTCTTCGGTCCAAGGCCTCCGACCAGCCTGGCGTTGCTGCCCGCCGCCTGCATCCGGCGATGCAGCTCGACGATGAAGTCGCGGTAGAGATGGCCCTGCGGCGCCACCAGCGTCGCGGTCTGCCAGGTGGTCGAGAGGATCGCGATCCGCCCGCCCCTGGCGTTGTCGATGTCGGCGCGAAACCGCTGCTGCTGCATCGAGACCGGGCGATAGGACAGTTTCACCGCGGAGATGTCCGCATAGTCCCACACGCCGGACCGGCCGGCGATCCGCCACGCCAGCCCGTCCCCGGTCAGCTCGAACTGGTGCGCCGAGCCGATCAAGGAGGCCTTGTAGGCGTAGCGCAGCGGCGAGCCCTCGCCTGCTTCCGACCGGTCCTGCAACGTTGTTGGCAATTCGCCGTTCCACCTGTTCAAACGTACGCGCAAGCTTGCGCAGCCTGTCGCGCCTATCCTACAAGCGAGCCATGCCCGAGACGACCTATTTTCCGCGTTACCTCATCCTCGGCGGCGCGATGATATCCGGCGTGCTGCTGGCGCTTGCCGTGCACATGCTCGGTGCGCGCTACGGGCTCGATCTCGGCGGCCTGTGGCGCTCCGACAGCCACGAGTTCATGCCGGCGGGCGCGGCGATCGCGTGGTGGCTGATCGCGACCGTCGGATTTTCGGGCGGCTACTTCACCGCCAATCTGATGCACAGCGCGGTGGCCGGCCAGATCCCGCAACGGATGCGTAACTTCCTGATCGTCGTCGGCGTGCTGATGCTGGCCGGCGCAGGCCAGGCCGCGTCGGCGCCGAGCACGGTCTCGACCATTTCCGCCGTGCTCGCCGGCCTCGCCGCCCTGTGCCTCGGCGCAGTGATGGCGTTCTGCGGCGCCTATTTTGCCCTGCGCAAGAGCTAGAGCGTTTTCGAGCGAAGTGGACGCGGTTCGCGTGAAGAAAACGCGTCCAAGCTAGAATCCAGCTCCGCGGCCTTCCAACTCAGGCGACCGACCGTTCCGGTGCCCTGCGCAACATCTTGACGACGTCGGCTGCCGGTCGCGGCGGGCTGAACAGATAGCCCTGCGCCTGCGTGCAGCCCTCCCGACGCAGCAGGTCGAACTGGGTATCGGTCTCGACCCCTTCGGCTGTGGTGACGATGCCGAGGCTCTTGCCGAGGCCGGTGACCGCGCGCACGATCGCCATCGAGTCCTCGCGTGTCGCAAGGTCGGTGACGAAGGAACGGTCGATCTTGATCTTGTCGAACGGGAAGCTGCGCAGATAGCTCAGCGAGGAATAGCCGGTGCCGAAATCGTCCAGCGAGATGCGGACGCCGAAGCCGCGCAGCTCATGCAGCACCGCGAGCGTCGCCTCGCTGTTCTGCAGCAGCACCGATTCGGTGATCTCGAGCTCAAGCCGGTCCGCCGACAGGCCGGATGCTTGCAGCGCCGCCTTCACCGACGACACCAGATTCGGGTTCTTGAACTGTACCGGCGAGAGATTGACGGCAACCGCGACGGCCTCGGGCCAGCCCGCGGCATCCGCGCAGGCCTTGCGCAACACGATCTCGCCGAGCGGAACGATCAGCCCGGTTTCCTCGGCGACAGGAATGAAATTGTTCGGCGCGATCAGGCCACGCAACGAATGGTTCCAGCGCGCCAGCGCCTCGAAGGCGACGATCTGATCGCCCGCGAGATCACGGATCGGCTGATAGTAGACCTCGAACTCGTCATGCTCGAGCGCGAGTCGCAGGTCGCGCTCCAGCAGGCGGCGCGCCTGCGCACGCGCATCCATCCCGGTCTCGAAGAACCGATAGGTGCCGCGGCCGTCGGCCTTGGCGCGGTACAGCGCAAGATCGGCCTTTTGCAGCAATTCGTCGGGATCCTTGCCGTCCTCGGGTGCGAGCGAGATGCCGATGCTGACGCCGATCACGAGCTGATGGCCCTCGATCTCGTAGGGTGCTGCGATCCGCTCGAGCACGAGACTTGCCAGCGACGACACGACGGACGGCTCGCAATTGCTGCAGAACTGCACGATGGCGAATTCGTCGCCGCCGAGCCGCGCGACGGTGTCGTGCTCGGTCACGCATTCGCCCAGCCGGCGCGCGACTTCGCGCAGCAGCGCGTCGCCGATCGGGTGCCCGAGCGTGTCGTTGATTTCCTTGAAATGATCGAGATCGAGACAGAGCACGGCCAACTGGTCGGAGCGCTTGGCCAGCCTCGAGGCCTTCTCGAGCTGCTCGCGGAACAGCGTCCGGTTCGGCAAATTGGTCAGCGCGTCATGCCGCGCCATGTGTGAAATCTGTTCCTGGGCCTGTTGCCATTCGGTGATGTCTTCGAAGGTCGCGACCCAGCCGCCGCCCTTCATCGGCTGGTCGACGACACGGATCGCGCGCTCGTTGCGGCTGACGATCCGCGTCGCGCTGTGGCCGGCCTTTGCCTCGGCGACGAGAGCATTGCAGAACTCCTCGGGATCGCCGTCCCACTCGCCGATGGAATGGAGGTCCTGCAGGACGTCGATCAGCAGGCGTCCCTGCAGCGGCACGCGACTGCGCCCCATCATCTCGCTGTAGCGCTCGTTGAACAGCATGATGCGGCCGTCGGCATCGAACATGCACAGCCCCTGCGACATGTTCTCGAGCGCGGTATCGAGCACCATCTTCTGCTTGTGAAGCTCGGTCTTGGCGCGACGGTCGAGGATCGAGGCGATCAACGAGAGGCCGAGGATCGCGAACGCCGCAACGGCGGTCATGAATGAGAGCACGCGCGGCGAGACCGTAAGCCCGCCGGAAACGATGGTCGGATCCGGGACGAGCGTCACCGCGCCCATCGCGGTGAAATGATGCGAGACGATCGCGACGGTCAGAAGACCGGTCGCGGCGGCGGTGGTGCCGAAACGTTCGCCACGCGTGGCAACGACGAGCGCGAGCGCGCCAAACAGGCTTCCGAACGCGATCGACGCGGCGACGATGCCGGGCGACCAGACGATACGCGCGGGCAGCTCCAGCCCGAGCATGCCGGTGTAATGCATCGCCGCGACACCGGCGCCGACGATCGCGCCGCCGGCCGCGACCGTCCGCCAGCGTTCGTCGAGCGTGGCGATGGCCAATCCGACGGCCAGGATCGCAACCGCGAGCACCAGCGACAGCAGCGTGATGGGAATGTTGTACCCGGCCTCGATGCCGGGATCGTACGCCAGCATGGCGACGAAATGGGTGGCCCAGATACCGCAACCGCCGACCGCCGCATCGAGGCCGATCCAGATCTCGCGGGCACGCCCCTGTGTGGCGCGGGCGCGGTGAAACAGGCTGATCGCGACAGCGCTGGCGAGCAGGCAGATCACCCCACCAAGGACGACCAGCCGCCAGTCATGTTCCAAAGTGAGACAGGTCAGAACGCGATACATATAGGCCTCCTTTATGGACCTATAAGAACAGACGCATTCGTGTACGAACGGTGACCGCACTGCAGCAGGGTTCCACGCATGGTGAAGAAGCCTTGAATGCAGACGATCGGGTCAGCGCAAAGCGGAGATGCCTCGCGGCAGTTCGTCTCAACGCCGAGCCTGTGACCATGCACCGATCCAGATCAGCGCAGCGGCCGCCAGCAACACGCCGGCGGAGATGACGAGGGCCGCATGCAGGCCGGCGATGAAGGCCGCGGACCGGCTGACCATCGAGCCGAACAGCGCGACACCGAGCACGCTGCCGGTCTGCCGGGTCGCGTTCAACACCCCGGCCGCGATGCCGGCATGCTGCGGCTCGGCACTGCCGAGCAGCGCCGATGTCAGGGGCGGCACCAGCAGGCCGAGGCCGCCGCTCATGGCCAGTAATTGCAGGCAGATCGCGAGGTAGCTCGTGCCGGGGCTGATGAACAGCAGCGCCAGGCATCCGGCGGCGGAGAGCGCGGCACCGAGCGCGATTGTCGCCGGCGCGCCGATCCGCTCCGCGACATGCGGCGCGATCAGGTTGGCGGGCAGCACGGCGCCGAGCATCGGCACGAACGCGAGGCCAGTGGCGAACGCCGACAGCCCGTTGACCTGCTGGAAGTAGAGGCTGAGCACGAAGATCAGGCCGTAGAACGCGACATTGACCAGGAGGCCGACCAGCGAGGTCAGGGCAAACATCCGGTGGCGGAACAGCGAGAGCGGCAGCATCGGCTGCGGCGCGCGCGCCTCACGCCAGACGAACAGCACGGAGAAGACGGCGGCGAGGACGAAGCCTGCGATCACGAACGGGTTGCCCCAGCCGAGCGCGCCGCCTTCGATCAGCGCGCCGGCCAGCGTGCCGAGCGCGGCGATCGCCGCGACCTGACCCGGCAGATCGAGCCGGTGTTGCTGATGACGCGTGGTTTCGTTGGCGAAGCGCCAGGCGAGCCACAAGCCGGCGAGGCCGATCGGCAGGTTGACCAAAAAGATCGCGCGCCAGCCGACCAGCGCGATCAGTCCGCCGCCGACGAACGGGCCGGCGGTCAGCGCAAGGCTCGCGCCCGCGGCCCAGACCCCGACCGCGCGTCCCCGCGCCTTCTCGTCTTCATAGGCATGGCGGAGCAGCGCCAGCGAGTTCGGCACCAGGATGGCCGCGGCCAGCCCCTGCACGCAGCGGGCGGCGATCAGCGTCGCCGCATCAGGCGCGACCGCGCAGGCAACCGATGCCGCGGTGAAGATCGCAAACCCGGCCATGAAGATGCGCTTGGCGCCGATCCGGTCGCCGAGCGCGCCCGCGGTCAGGATGAAGGCCGCAAAGGCAATCGTGTAGGCGCTGACCACCCATTGCAGTTCGGCAACGCCGCCGCCGAGCGAGGCGCCGATCGCATTGAGCGCCGTGTTGACGATGGTGACGTCGAGCTGCACGACGCCATAGCCGAGACTCATCGCGGCGAGTGTGAACGTCGCCGCGAGCCCGCTCGTTTGCTGATGCGACGCTGCGCGCCGGTCCGGCGGCATTTGCCGGACGTTCAGGGATGTCTGTTGCATGGCCTTGTCCTTGCTCTCGGCAACCAATGCGAGACATAGGCCTTCGTTTCGCCGCAACACTTCGTCACCGATCGAAGTGTGGAATCGCATGGCTGGCCGGCCTGCCCGACGGCGGCCCGCTTGCGCGGCGTTTTGCCTCAATAGACCTACGGAGCGCCCTCGCGCGCCTGACCCGGCCCAAGCGCAGGGCGGATCACGCGCATGCGCGCGTCGACATCACACTTTGGTAAACGCCACAGCCGGCTCAGGCGTCCCCATGCTTATGCATATCGTCTATTCGCCTCGCGCCAACTAACCCGCATCGACGCCAGGACGGCGGCAAAATCGGCAAAAAAGCCGACGAAATCGCTTGGAACGGCGGAACATGCAGCGGCCCCGTCGCTGTCCTGCGACTCACATTCCGCAGAGCGAGAACATATGTAGCCAATATGACAATGACGCTGGACGAGGGCCGAAGCTTGGCTTGTCAAGGGCTGCACAACGCATCGGTTTTGCCTTATGGGTCATCGCGTACGGTGCGTTTGCCCGTCACCCGTCGCCGTCCGTGACCGGGTCCCACTGAAATTGCCGCCCCGCCGGGAGGATGAATGCTTCGGCTGCTGACCACGCTTGGGCGTGGTTTCAAGGAAAAGATCGGCTGGAAACGGCTCGGGATCGCCGCGAGTGTGTTGATCATCGCGTTCGCGATCACGTCGCTTGTTCACACCCTGAAGGGCGTCGATACCGGCATCATTCTCACCGCGCTCACCAACATCGCGCCGCATCGGATCGCGCTGGCGGCGCTCTGCGTGGTCGGGGCGTTCTGCACGCTGACCTTCTACGACTTCTTCGCGCTGCGCACGATCGGCAAGATCCATGTCCCCTACCGCATCGCAGCGCTGTCGAGCTTCACGAGCTACACGATCGGCCACAATATCGGCGCCACGGTGTTCACCGGCGGCGCGATCCGCTTCCGGATCTATTCCGATTACGGCCTCTCCGCGATCGACGTCGCCAAGATCTGCTTTCTGTCGGGCCTGACCTTCTGGCTCGGCAATTTGTTCGTGCTCGGCTTCGGCATGGCCTGGCACCCGGCGGCGGCGTCGGCGATGGACTTGCTGCCGCCGGCGATGAACCGGCTGATCGCGCTCGGCTGCCTTGCCGGCATCGGCGCCTATTTCGTCTGGCTCCTGACCGGCGAGAAGCGCCGCGAGCTCGGCCAGAACGGCTGGAAGGTGGTGCTGCCCTCGGCCAAGCTGACGCTGCTGCAGATCCTGATCGGCGTGGTCGATCTCGGCTTCTGCGCGCTTGCAATGTACCTGCTGATGCCGACCGAGCCGCATATCGACTTCGTCTCGCTGGCGGTCGTGTTCATCCTGGCGACGCTGCTCGGCTTCGCCAGCCACGCCCCCGGCTCGATCGGCGTGTTCGACGCCGCGATGCTGGTGGCGCTGCCGGAGTTCAGCAAGGAACAATTGCTGGCGACGCTGGTCGTGTTCCGCATCCTCTACTTCCTGATCCCGTTCGGGATTTCGATCTCGATCATGGGCATGCGCGAGCTCTGGCTCAACGTGGTGCAGCCCTGGCAAGAGCGGAAACGACTAAGCCAAGCCTGCACGGCTTCGGCGACCGTGCGGCAACCGATCGAAAGCCGGCAGCAGCGGGTCAGGCAGCTGAAACGGTAACAGGCAACGTTATCGGCCCTCGTGCGGGCCCCTCGACCCCGGATTTTCGATCCTCGCAGCCGCTTCTCTTATTTTCGCCGTACCGCTCGCGTCAAACCGCGCCATGATTGGCTTTTTGGTTCGATTTTCGTTTCGGGTGACGGTCTGCAGCGCGCTGCTCGGCAGCGCGCTGGCAGCGGTATTCGCATCAGCCGCGGACGCGCAGGACAATCAGCTGCAGATCTCCTGGGAGGTCCGCAACCGCTTCCGCCTGTTCCGCGAGGAACGCGACTTCCGCCTGCATGTCGAAAGCGGGCTTGGCCGCAGCGTGCTGGCCTCGGAACAGGCGCTGGAACTGCAAAGCGACGGCCGCGGCTGGGCGCGCAACACCGTCAACCGGCTCTGCATCGACCTGCAGGGCCGCGTCAGCGAGCCCTGCACGCGCGACAACGTCAAGGAAAGCTATCTGACGCCGATCGATCATCCGATCGTCGTGCGGCTCACCGGACCGGTTCCGGTCGGCGCGACCTGCGCCTGGTCGTTCGACGACGGCGACGGGCCGCAATCCTCGACATTCGATTGCGCCGAGCCGGTCAATCTGCGCGTCCGCTACGGCCGCACCACGGTCGCGACCGTCGACGTCGCGAGCGGCTCGGACGCCAACCAGCGCGTGACGACGCCGATCGAGGTGCGCGACTTGCTGATCGCGGGCCTCGGCGACAGCATCGCATCCGGCGAGGGCAATCCCGACCGCGCGATTGCGCTCTCCGACGAGGGGTTCTGCTTCCGCTCCTATCTCGGCGGGGCGCAATATTACCGGCCGAGCCGCGCCGGCTACAAAGGCGGACGCGCCTGCGAAGCACCGGACACCCTGACCAACTGGCAGCGCCAGAGCGCGCTGTGGCTCAACTCGGCCTGTCACCGGTCGCTGTACAGCTACCAGACCCGCACGGCGCTCGCGCTCGCCGTGCAATATCCGCACATCGCGGTGACCTATCTGCCGCTGGCCTGCACCGGGGCCACCATCGCCGACGGCCTGCTCGGCTCGCAGCAGGCGCGGGAATGTCTGCCGACGAAGACAGCCAACACCTGCTCGGGCACCGTCAACGGTCAGATCGCGGAGCTGCGCACGGCACTCGCCGCCGCCAAGCGCCGTCAGCCCGACCGCACCCTCGACCTCGTGCTGCTGTCGATCGGCGCCAACGACATCTACTTCTCCGGCCTCGTCGCCAACGTGATCGTCGACACGCCGACCGAGCGCACGCTGTTCAGCCGCGGCGGCTCGATGGCCAGCGTCGAAGATGCCCGTTCGGCACTGGCGCGCGACCTGCCGGCCGATTTTGCCAAGCTGCGCGATGCGCTGAAGCCGCTG
This sequence comes from Bradyrhizobium sp. Pha-3, assembly GCF_042258325.1. Taxonomy (NCBI): domain Bacteria; kingdom Pseudomonadati; phylum Pseudomonadota; class Alphaproteobacteria; order Hyphomicrobiales; family Nitrobacteraceae; genus Bradyrhizobium; species Bradyrhizobium sp. Pha-3. The sequence goes on from NZ_CP170151.1 coordinate 6,035,734, forward strand.
GTCGGCGGCGATCTCTCGCACGTGATCTACACGGCCTACGCCAATCCGGCGCTGGCCAATGGCGGCGCGCCCTGCCCCGGCGGCCGTGCCGGCTTCGAGATCCATCCCTCGTTCAACGCCGATCCCAAACGCCTCGCGTCGGTCTCGAGCTTCGTGCAGAACGAGTTCCTGCCGCAGCTCAAGGCGATCGCGCAGTGCCAGTCCGGCATCATCTGCCGCAATCCGCAGGCCGACCGCATGACCTTCGTCGATGCGCATCAGGACGCGTTTGCGAGCCATGGCTTCTGCGCACGCGCGTCGACCGATCCGGAATTCGACCGCGACTGCTTCGCCGCCAATGGCGACAGCTTCGTGTCGGACATCGTCGCCGCGGCCAACCAGCCGCTCAAATGCGGCCGCAGCGCCGGCGAATACCGCGCCTATCTGCCGCGCGCGCGCTGGATCCGCGACGCCAATGACAGCTACTTCACCGCGATGACCTACCCGCAGGGCCTGCCGTCCTCGATGCAGCCAAGTGACATCCACGACGCGACATGGGGCATCCTGTCGGCGGTGTATGGCGGCGCGGTGCATCCGAGCGCCGAAGGCCATGCGGCGATGGCCGATGCCGCGGTCCCGGCGGCCGCCACCGTGCTGCAATTGAACACCGCCGTGCCCGAAGTGATTTCCGAGCCGGTCGCGCCACTGCCGATGCCGATTGCACCAACGGGACAGCGCTGAACGCTCACGCTGCCACGCAAGTGCGGAGCGTGAGCAAATCGGAGCGTTGGCTGCAGATCGGGGCGTTAGCCAGAGAGAAGTGTTAGTGCCGCTTCGTCGCGGGCACCGGCGCCGGCTTCGCCACCGCGGCTTGCGCCGGCAGATATTTGGCGACGATCGCGGGATCGAGCTGGGCCACCGCGGTGTCAGGCAGCCGGGTCCAGACCTCATCCTTGCCGAACAGCGAGATCCCGAGAAAGCCGCGCATCGTCAGCGTCTGACCATCGGCGCTCAACGTCATCTTGGCCTTGTAGACCTTGCCGTTGCGCGGATCGAGCACGTTGCCGCCTTCATAGGCGAGCCCGTTGCGCTTCATGTCGCGGATGAGGGGAATGCCGAGCCACGGCATGTCCTTGCGATCGTCGGTGCATTTCGAGCAGACCGGATTGGGCGGATCGCCGGGCGATGAAAACATCTTTGCGATCATGCCTTCGAACAGACCATTGCGCTCGATCACCAGGAACCAGCCCTCGGGCTTGCCGTCTTCGACCTTTTGCCACAGGCCGGCCGCCGACGGGTCGGCCGCCGAGGCCGCAAGCGGAGCAGCTAGCGCAAAGGCCGTGGCGATCGCGAGGATCAGCCGAACTCTGGATAGCGTGTTCCGCATCATCATCACCTGATCAATCGACCAACTCGAGTACAAGCAGACTACGGCCATTTCACGGGTTGTTCCAGTACCCGCGCCGCGCAGCAAATGGCCCATGCCCCTGGCATTGGTCTCTGCTCGAGTGGAATCAGTGCACCCCAAGCTTCTTCTGCAGACTCGATGACGAGGTTGTGTACTGGAACACCAGCCGCTTGTCCGGATACACGTAGCGGTGCGCCTTCTGCGCCATCAGCGCACCCTCGTGGAAGCCGGAGAGAATGAGCTTGAGCTTGCCCGGATAGGTGTTGATGTCGCCGATCGCGAAGATGCCGGACACGTTGGTCTCGAACGCCGCGGTGTCGACCGGCACCAGATTGTTCTCCAGCGCCACGCCCCAGTTCGCGACCGGGCCGAGCTTCATGGTGAGCCCGAAGAACGGCAGCATCGTATCGCAGGCGATCGTCGAGACCGCATTGTCATTACCCTTGAGCGCGGCGCCCGAGAGCTGACCGTTGGCGCCTTCGAGCCCCGTGACCTGACCGATCTTCAGATCCATCTTGCCGTCGGCAACGAGCGCACGCATCTGCTCGACGCTGTGCGGCGCCGCGCGGAAATCGTCACGCCGGTGCAGCAGCGTGATGCGCTGGGCGATCGGATGCAGATTGAGCGTCCAGTCGAGCGCGGAGTCGCCGCCGCCGACGATCAGGATGTTCTTGTCGCGGAACTGCTCCATCTTGCGCACGGCATAGAACACCGACGTACCTTCATAGGCCTCGATGCCCGGCACCGGCGGGCGCTTAGGCTGGAACGAGCCGCCACCGGCCGAGATCACGACGACCTTGCACTCGAACTCCTTGCCGGCATCGGTCTTCACGCGGAACAAGGGATCGCCGATCTTCTCGATGCTCTCGACCATCTCGTTGAGATGGAAGGTCGGATTGAACGGCTTGATCTGCTCCAGCAGCTGGTCGGTGAGGCCCTGGCCGGTGACGAAGGGAATTCCGGGAATGTCGTAGATCGGTTTCTCGGGATAGAGCTCGGCACACTGCCCGCCGATCTTGTCGAGGATGTCGACCAGATGCACCTTCATGTCGAGCAGGCCCAGTTCGAACACGGCGAACAGTCCGCAGGGGCCCGCGCCAATAATCAGCACATCGGTCTTGATCGCTTCGCTCATGTCCGCTTCTTTTCAGTTGACGTCGACTGGACGGCTTTTTCGCCTGTCCAGCCAAGTGGGCCGGATCGCGACATGCATAATAGGGACAGCGGCTGGCGCGGCAACCCCTTGCCGAGCCTGCGCAACTCGGCTGTATGGGCGGGAAACCGACGGAGATCCCCCTCGTGAACGCCCCTGTCCGCGCCGACGATGCACTACGCCTGGAAGACTTTCCCTATCGCCTGTCCGACAATGTGCGCTTTGCCGATCTCGACCCCAACGGGCACGTCAACAACGCCGTCTATGCGAGCTATTTTGAAACCGGCCGCGTCACGCTGGTGAAGGACCGCAGCATGGGGCTGATGCCGGCGGGGCTCGGCTGGATCATGGTGCGCCTCGACATCCATTTCCGCGCCGAGCTGCACTGGCCGGGTCAGATCGAGCTCGGGCTCGGCCTCGTCAAGTTTGGACGCACATCGACCACCTTCGACCAGGTGGTGTTTTCGGAAGGCAGATGCGTGGCGTCGGCGAAGGCGGTCACGGTGATGATCGATGAGGCCACGCGCAGGCCGACGCCGCTGCCGGCGGAGGTCAAGCAGAACTTCCGCCGCTGGGTCCGTCGCGGTGTGAATCCGGACGGCGAATGAAAGAATCTTAGGCCTGCCGCTCCGGCGTCGACACGACCAGTCCGTCGAGATCGTCGGTCACCTTGATCTGGCAGGACAGCCGCGAATTCGGACGCACGTCGAAGCCGAAATCCAGCATGTCCTCTTCCATCGGCGACGGCGCGCCGACCTTCTCGCGCCAGGCTTCATCGACATAGACATGGCAGGTCGCACAGGCGCAGGCGCCGCCGCATTCGGCTTCAATGCCGGGAATGGCGTTGCGGATCGCACCTTCCATCACCGTCGCGCCGTTCTCGATCTCAACTGTGCGTTTCTCGCCGGAATGGTCGATAAAGTGGATTTTGGCCATGATTGCTCGTGCTGCCGGAATGCGCCGGACGATGGATGGAAAGGTCCCGGGCAGTCGTATAACGGGTCGATCCGCACAGCGCTAGCGCGGAGACCGAAAACCTGCCCGCCGGTTGGGAAGCCGCCCAAGCTGCCGCGGCGCGCCGCCGAGACGCCGGACGCCTAGGAGCGGCCCAGGATCAGCTCGATCGCCGTGCGCGCCTCGGCAATCGCGGCGCCGAGCGCGGCAAGCGGCTGGGCCGCATCGGAACCGCCGGTCAGCGCGGTCTCCAGCTGGGCCGCAGCCTCGGCGACGCCGAAGGCGCCGATTGCCCGCGCCGATCCTTTCAGGGTGTGGGCGTGGATCGCCGCCTCGGGCGGCAAGGCGGCCAGTTCACCGAGGATCCGGGCCGACTGGGCCGCGAACATGGCCAGCACTTCCCGCTCGAGGCCCGGATCGCCCAGCGTCATGCGCTGAAGGTGATCGACGTCGATCGGCCCGGCGCCGGGCGCCAGCGGCGGCGATTGCGTCCATTCGATCCGTTCGAGATGAAGCGGCATGGCCTGTCCCTGCCTCCGCCGGGCCCTCGCCGGCGGATCGTTGGCCCAGCCAATCACGAAACTGGTTAACGGATTGTTGTCGGGATGATCGGTAAAACCGCCCGATTCTGGACAATTTCCGGACACAATCGACGCTCTACGGCCGGAATTTCGAGTACCCATAAGGCCTTATGGCGCAAAGCTGTTAACGATGATTAAGAAAGTATTAATCGCAAGCATTTCATTCGCATCGCTCTCCCAATAGGATGTTTGCGGATGTAGCGGACAAGCCGCCCAGGGGGCCGCTTGCGCTCCGCTTGTGGGCACCGGCTTCGAGCTTGCGTGGGGACGATCGCAGGCTCGCCGACGCGTAAAATAGTGAGAGGGCTCAGACTGAACATGGCGAACACTCCCAAGAAGGTCAAAGATCCCACCGAAGTCGCGCTTTCTGCCATCCAGGAAGCCCTCAACATCAGCGAACAGGGCGCGGAGAATCGCAGCCCCCTCAACGATGGCGCCGCGCCGCCGAACCTGCCGCCGCCCGCGGCCGATTTTTCAGCCGCATCGTTCGAGTCCCGTCCGAATAATACCGATCGTTCGGCGTTCGAGCCGATCGAAGAACCGCGCGCGCCGCGCCGCGCCGCCAATGATGATCGCGAAACCATCGGCCAGATGCTGCAGACGCTGCAGGGAGGACGCGCGCGCAACGCCTTCACGCTGTTCTTTGTCTGCTCCGGCGCCTGGCTGCTGGGCGGCGTGATTCTCACCATCGCGTTCTGGCCGGCCCTGCAGGCCTCGATGGCGCAGGGCACCGGCGTCCTGGTGCTCGCCGGCCTTGCCGCGCTGTTCGCCGTGCCGATCCTGCTGTTCTACTATCTCGCCAGCCTCGCCTCGCACGGTCAGCGCATGCAGATGATCGCGCAATCGATGGCGCAGGTCGCGATGCGATTCTCCGAGCCGGAAAACGCCGCCGCCGATTCCATGGTGACGGTCGGCCAGGCGATCCGCCGCGAGGTCGCGGCGATGGGCGACGGCGTCGAGCGCGCGATCGCGCGCGCCGGCGAACTCGAGACCCTCGTTGCCAACGAGGTCGCGGCGCTGGAACGCGCCTATTCCGACAACGAGGTGCGCATCCGCGCGCTGCTGCAGGACATCGCCCACCAGCGCGACAACCTGGTCGGCCAGGCCGAGCAGGTGCGCAGCGCGATCTCCGGCGTGCAGATCGACTTGCGCCACGACATCGCGCTGATCTCGGACGCGATCGCCTCGCGCGTCGACGAGGTCGCCAAGAGCATCACCGGCGCGCTGGAAGAGCGCGGCCAGCACATCACGACCGCGTTGAGCCATGCCGGCGACAACATGATCCTCGCGCTCGGCGAGCGCGGCGGCGACCTGCTCGACCGCCTCGAGGAAGCCAGCGCCGAGACCACGCGCGCGGTGATGGATGCCTCCGAGCGGCTGACCACCAGCCTCAACTTCAAGACCGGCCACGTCCATGACGAGTTCGTCGATCTGGCCGATCGCGTCCACGAGCTGCTGAACGAGCGCATCGACCGCATCACCGGCGAGTTCGAGCAGCGTTCGTCCGTCATCGTCGACGGCATCTCCGACCGCACCGAAGAGGTCCACGACTCCCTGAAGAACTCCGCGGACTCGCTGCTGCTCGAGCTCGAGCTGCGCAGCAACGACCTCGTCAGCAAGATCGACGACGCCGGCAACCGCCTCGCCGGCCAGATCCTGACGTCCGGCGACAAGGCGAGCGAAGCGCTCGACGTCACCGTCAACTCGCTGGTCGCCAAGGTGGTGGGCCAGACCGAGACCGCGCACGACTCGCTGTCGCTGCAGATGAGCGCGTTCGACGACCTGGTGAAAAACCACGGCAGCGAGCTCGCCGAGAAATTCGCCCGCGACTCCGGCACGCTCGGCGCGCTGATCACCCGCCACATCTCGGAATTCGACCGCACGGTGAAGACCTTCGGCGGCGACATCGTCGAGCGCATGGGCCAGCGGACCCAGGACATCGCCGACAGCCTGAAGACCTATGTCGACACCTTCGACCATCGCGTCACCACCAACAGCGGCGAGATCACCGCCTCGCTCGACCAGCGCCTGCTGCAGTTCGAGACCACGCTCGGCAGCCGCGTCACCAATCTCGACGCCTCGCTGACCGACAAGCTGTCGTCGTTCGATAGTTCGCTCGCCAGCAAGATCGGCTCGTTCGACGGCCGTCTGCAATCGCTCGACGATGCGATCGACGGCCGCATGAAGTCCCTCGAGGTCACCTTCGAGAGTCGCGCCAAGTCGGTCACCGACACCATCGACGGCCATCTCGGCACGCTCGCGACCCAGCTGACCGACGGCGCCTCCCAGGCGATCCAGTCGATCGACTCGCGGCTTGGCCTGCTCACCACCACCCTGACCGAAGGCACCGTGCAGGCGATCGCCGCGGTCGACCATCGCATCAACGGCGTCACCGAGACCATCGACGGCCACAGCATCCGCCTGGTCGACACCCTCAACGGCCACAGCACCCGCCTCGCCGACACCATCAATGGTCACAGCGCCAACCTGACCGACACCATCTCGGCGCGCTTCGCCGACATCCAGCAGGGCATCGAGAGCCGCGTCGGCGTCATCGCCGGCGACATCGACACCCGCGTCGCGCAGTTCGAGGACCTGCTGGGCTCGCGCGTCGAGGCCGTCGCCGGCCGCATCGAGAGCAGCGGCCGCCAGGCGAGCGAGGACCTGATGTCCCGCGCCGAGCTGTTGTCGTCGAGCATCAAGTCCCACGTCGAGGACGCCGAGCGCTCGCTGACCAACCTCGTGGTCAACACCAGCGAAACCATCCAGACCGGCGCGCGCACCGCGCAGCAGGCGCTGCTCACCGTGTCCACCGACGTCGGCAACCAGCTCAAGCTGAGCTCGGCCGAGGTCGAGAGCGTGCTGACCGCCGTCGGCACCAGCGCCGCCAACTCGATCCTCACCAGTGCCCGCGACGCCCAGGTGTCGCTGGTCTCGGCCTCCGGCGACGTCGCCTCGCAGATCAAGGCGCTGTCCGAGGATGTCGAACGCACGCTGCAGGCGGCGGGCAGCGCCACCGCAGCCTCCGTGCTGTCGGGCGCCCGCGATGCGCAGACCACGCTGGTCAGCGCCTCTGTCGAAGCCGCAAGCCAGGTCAAGTCGCTCGCCGCCGATGTCGAGCAGTCGCTGTCGATGGCCGGCTCTGCCGCCGCCGAGGCGATCATGACCGGTGCCCGCGAGGCCCAGACCACGCTGATCTCGACGTCGACCGACGTCACCGGCCAGGTCAAGTCGCTCGCCAGCGACGTCGAGCGCTCGCTCTCGATGGCCGGCACCGCGACCGCCGAAGCCGTCGTCGCCTCCGCTCGCGAGGCCCAGAGCACGCTTGCCGGTGCATCCACCGAAGCCGCCAACCTGGTCCGCACGCTCGCGGCCGACGTCCAGCACTCGCTCTCGACCGCCGGCACCGCCACCGCGGAATCCATCGTCGCCTCCGCCCGCGAGGCCCAGAGCACGCTCGCTGGCGCGTCGACCGACGCCACCAACCTGGTGCGGACACTGTCGGCCGACATCGAGCGCTCGCTGTCGATGGCAGGCTCCGCCACCGCGGAAGCCGTCGTCGCCTCCGCCCGGGAGGCCCAGAGCACGCTCGCCGGCGCGTCGACCGACGCCACCAATCTGGTCCGGACACTGTCGGCCGACATCGAGCGCTCGCTGTCGATGGCGGGCTCCGCCACCGCGGAAGCCGTCGTCGCCTCGGCCCGCGAGGCCCAGAGCACGCTTGCCACCGCATCCACCGAGGCCACCGATCTGGTCCGCTCGCTGGCGGCCGACATGGAGCGTTCACTGTCGATGGCCGGCTCCGCTACCGCGGAATCGATCACATCAGGTGCGCGTGAGGCCCAGAGCACGCTGGTCAACGCGTCGACCGAGGCTGCGACCAAGGTATCGGCGCTCGCCGCCGACATCCAGCGTGCGCTGTCGATGGCCGGCTCCGGCACCGTCGAGATGCTGACGGCCGGCGCCCGCGAGGCGCAGAACGCCCTCGTCACCGCGTCGACGGAGGCAGCCAACCACGTTAAGTCGCTGGCCGTCGATGTCGAGCGCACCCTGAGCTCGGTCGGCACCAACACCGCGCAGGCGATCCTCGGCAGCGCCCGCGATGCCCAAAGCTCGTTCGTGGCAACCTCCAGCGAGGCCGCAAGCCAGATCCGCGAGATCTCCGCCGAGATCGAGCGCTCGCTGACCACGGCCAGCGCGGAGACTGCGCAGACCATCCTGGGCAGCGCCCGCGAGGCCCAGAGCTCGTTTGCGGCGACCTCCGCCGATGCCGCCGCCCAGATCCGCACGCTCTCGACCGATATCGAGCGCGCGCTGGGTGCGGTCACGGCCAAGACCACCGACAACATCCAGACCTCGGCGCAGAACGCGCAGGCCGCGCTGATCACCATGTCCAACGAGGTCTCGACCAAGGTCAAGACGACCTCCGCCGACATCGAACGTTCGGTGCTGTCGGCCTCCAGCGCCTTCGGCTCGGCGATGACCGGCAAGACCGACGAGATCGTCACCTATGTGCAGCAGCAGACCGAGCGTCTGTCGCAGATGGTCGACGGCCGCCGCGGCTCGCTTGTCGAGGCGCTGACCGCCAAGACCACGCAGCTGTCGAGCGACATGGATCGCGCCACCGCGGACGCGCTGAAGGCGATCGAAACCCGCGGCCTCGCCTTCTCGCAGACGATGTCGGCCCACGGTAGCGATGTCGCGCGCAACATCACCACGGCCGGCGATCAGGCGACCGGCGCGGTGGCGAAGTCGCTCAGGGAGCTCGAGCAGGCCTCGCGCGCGGCGATCGACCAGTCGCGCCAGGTCTCGATCTCGGCCGTCACGGAGATGCAGGAGACCAGCAAGATCCTGCGCACCGATACGGTCGCGCTGTTCGAGCGGCTGCGCGAAGGCAACATCCTCTTGCAGGAAGTGTTGACCGGCGCCCACGACAACCTCAACTCGCTGGAGCGCGCGCTGGTGACCCGCGTGGCCGACTTCGTGTCCGCCATGAACGACGTCACCTCGCGCAACGGCGTGGCAACCCAGACGCTGGAAGACCAGCTCACGGTGTTCAACAGCAAGACCGGCAAGGCGCTGGAAGATCTCGGCGCGCTGTCGAGCCAGTTCGAGACCCATGGCAAGGCGCTGATCGACGCGGCTGCCGTGGTCGAGCAGGCCAACCGCTCGACGACGGCCTCCGTCAGCGAGCGCAAGTCGGCGCTGGAAGCGCTGGTCACGACCATCGACCTGCGCACCACCGATCTCGACCAGCGGCTGTCGCGCTTCACCGGGCTGCTCGATGAATCGCTCGGAGCGGCCGAGGAACGCGCCCGCGACATCGCCCGCGTGGTGGCGGAGACCGCAGGCGCCGGTTCGGCTGCGATCAGCAGGCAGTTCGAGGCGGTGCGCCAGGCGGCCGAGAACGAGCGTCAGCAGACCGTCGACGCCATGAACGACCTCTACCAGCAGAGCAATGCCGAGACCGATGCGATGTTCAAGGAATCGACGGAGAAGTTCTCCGCGATGGTCACGGCGATGAAGCAGATGGCGAGCGAGATGCACAACGAGCTCGAGGCCACCCGCAACGAGCTGCGCCGCGGCGTGCTCGAGATGCCGCAGGAGGCCGCCGAGAACACCGCGCAGATGCGCAAGGTGATCGTCGACCAGATCGAGGCGCTGGCCGAGCTGAACCGCATCGTCGCTCATCACGGCCGCGGACTCGACGTGGTCAGCACCAACCGCGCCAGCGTTCGCCAGGAGGAGCCGGTGATGGCTGCCGCCGGCGGCCGCGGCGATGTGCGCATGCGGGACAACGGCAACAGCGCCTCGACGCTGCCGCCGCCGGATCTCGGCATGGCGAGCTCGCGCCGCACCGAGGCCCCGCCGGTCAGCCCGGCAGGCCCCAACAACAACGGCGACGGCTGGCTGTCCGACCTGCTCAACCGCAGCGACGCGCCGCCGCCTGCCCCGCAGAGCCGCGACGCCCAGCAGCGCCCGCGTCCGCAGCAGCAGCCGGTCAATCCGCTGGAGTCGCTGTCGCTCGACATCGGCCGGCTGATGGACCGCACGCTTGCGGCCGAGATGTGGGATCGCTACCAGCGCGGCGAGAACAAGGCGTTCTCCAAGCGCCTCTACACGCCGGCCGGCCAGAAGGCCTTCGATGAGGTGGCCCGCAAGTACCGCTCCGACCGCGGCTTCAAGCAGACGGTCGACCGCTACATCGCGGAGTTCGAGCGCCTGCTCGACGAAGTCGCCCGCGACGGCCGCGGCCAGCAGGAGCTGAGCAGCCACCTCACCTCGGAGACCGGGCTGGTCTACACCCTGCTCGCGCACGCCGCGGGACGGCTGGGATAAGCTGCGAAGTAGCGAATAGTGAGTAGCGAATAGCGAATGGAAAACGGAGGCCGAAAGGTCTCCGTTTTTGTTTTGGGCTCGGAATTGGATTCGCAGTCGGCCGGCTCAGCCGCGGTCACGCGAATGCAACGAGCCGTAGCCCGGATGGAGCGCAGCGAAATCCGGGGCAGTGCCGCGGCGGAGTTGACCCCGGATACGCTTCGCTCCATCCGGGCTACGAGTTGCTTCGCTCGCAATGACGGATCCGCTCGGTAGCGAACCCTATTCGCTATTCGCCCACTACGTCACTACTGCCGCCGCCGCGGCCCGGGCGCGGTGGCCGGAGCCGGCGCGGGCTCGGGCGCGGCGTTGTTGCTGCCGCCGAAGATCACCCGGCTCGGGTTGCGGTCGAAATTATTCACCGCGCGGCTGATGTCGGACAGCGTCCTGCGGCCGTCGTTGATCAGGAGATTGGAGCGCTTGTCGAGATCCTCGGCGAGCTCGCGGATCGACTTCACCATCAGGTTCAGCTCGCTGCCATTGTTGCCGCCCGCGATCGCATTGAGGCCCAGCATCAGGCTGTCGGCCTTGCCCATCACGCCGTCGACCTTGAGCATGACGTTGTCGATCTTCTCGGAATTGCGCGCCAGCGCCTGGGTGAAGACCTCGAGATTCTTCAGCGAGTTCTTCACCGACTGCTGATTGTCGGCGACGATGCGGTTGACGTTTTGCAGGGTGGCGCGGATCGCCTCGGTGACGTCCTGCAGCGCATTCGGGTCGGCGGTCAGAACCGGGATGCCGTCCTCGTCCAGCGGCACCGGCGGGGCGGCCTCCTCGCCGCCCTTGAGCGAAATCGCGGCGACGCCGGTGAGACCCTGGAACTCGAGACCGACCAGGGTGTCCTTGCGGAGCGGTGCGTTGTTCTCGATCATCGCCAGCGCGACCACGCGGCGCGGGTTGTCGAGCTTCACCGAGACCACCTCCCCTATCCGAATACCGTTAAAATTGACATTGCCGCCATTGCGCAGGCCTGACGCCGGCCCTTCGAAGATCACCCGCAAGGGGCTGCGCTGCTTGGTGGTGTGGAGGCTCTGGAACCACAGCACGAAGCCGAACGCGGCGGCGATCACCGCCAGCGTGAAAGCCCCGATCAAGACGTAGTTCGCCCGCGTTTCCATCAATTACTCGCGTTGATCACTCTTGGGCCCTCGCGCAGCCGGCTGCGCTCGAGCCCGTCGAATTCCCTGTTGGCGCATGATCTCGTCCGAAAATCGGCTCCAGGTTTCGGGATCATGGGCTAGGCCACAACGGCACGGGCGCGCTTGCCGTTGAAATATTGCTGCAGCCATGGATGCTGCGATGCCTTCATGTCGGCGATCGATCCTGCAGCAATGATCTTACCGTTCCCTAAAACGGCGATACGGTCGCACGCGGTGTAAAGACTGTCGAGATCGTGCGTTACCATGAAAACGGTCAGCCCCAAAGTGCGCTGCAGGGTGCGCACCAGCTCGTCAAACTCGCCGGCGCCGATCGGATCGAGACCCGAGGTCGGCTCGTCGAGAAACACGAGCTCAGGATCGAGTGCGAGTGCGCGCGCCAGCGCGACGCGCTTGATCATGCCGCCCGACAATTCCGACGGATAACGACCGGCGACTTCCGGCTTCAGCCCGACCATCACGAGTTTCGCCACCATGATCTCGTCGAGCAGCCGCTGCGAGACGCGCAGATACTCGCGCGCCGGAAACTGGATGTTCTGGCGCACCGTGAGCGAGGAGAACAGCGCGCCCTGCTGGAACAGGATGCCCCAGCGGCGCTCGACGGCACGGCGCTGCGAGGTGCTCGCGGCGTCGAGATCGATGCCGAACACCTCGATGCGGCCGGCGACTTTCGGCACGAGCCCGATGATGGTGCGCGTCAACACCGACTTGCCAGCGCCGGAGGGCCCGACGAAGCCGAGGATCTCGCCGCGCCTGACGTCGAGGTTGAGGCCGTCGAGCACCCGCGTGTTGCCGAATTGAACCGTAATGTCGCGGACCCGGATGATGGCATCGTTGTCCTCTTCCGCCATGATCACATCCCGATCGAGGCGAAGAAGATCGCGAACACACCGTCCATCACGATCACGAAGAAGATCCCTTTCACCACCGATGCGGTGGTGTGCTGTCCGAGCGACTCCGCCGAGCCCTGCACCGCAAGGCCTTCGACGCAGGCGACGATACCGATCACCGCCGCCATGACAGGCGCCTTGACCATGCCGACGATGAAATGGTCGATCGATATGGCATCACGAAGGCGGAGCAGGAAGGCCTCCGGATCGACGCCGCCATAGAGCCAGGCCACCAGGCCGCCGCCATAGAGCGCGGCCATCGCGCCGAGGAAGGCCAGGATCGGCAGCGCCAGCACCAGCGCCAGCATGCGCGGCAGGATCAGGACCTCGATCGGATCGAAGCCCATGGTGCGCAGCGCGTCGATCTCCTCGCGCATCTTCATCGAGCCGAGCTCGGCGGTATAGGCCGAGCCGGAACGGCCCGCGACCATGATCGCGACCAGCAGCACGCCGATCTCGCGCAGCACCAGGACGCCCAGCATGTCGACGACGAAGATGTCGGCGCCGAACCTGCGGAAATGGAAGATGCCCTGCTGCGAGATGATGCAGCCGATCAGGAAGGTGATCAGCACCACGATCGGCACCGCGCGCCAGCACACCTGCTCGAGGTGATGCACCGTCGAGGTCAGGCGGAAGCTGCGCGGATGGATCAGCACCTTGCCCGCGGCCACCAGCACCGCGCCGAGCATGTCGACGAGACCGACGATCGTGCCGCCGATCCCGGCCACGGTGCGCCCGATCTGCTCGAGCATGCCTGATATCGACAGCGGGTCGCTGACGACCCTGGGCGCGGGACCGACGCGGCGGACCTCGTCGACCAGGCTGGAATAATTGGCCGACAGGCCCGCGATCTCGGCTTCCGCACCGGCATCGCTGAGGCTGCGGCGCAGCCGCTCGATCAGCCAGGCGCCAAAGGTGTCGAGGCTCGCGACCTGCGACACGTCGATGAAGATGTGGGGCCGGCTGCCGCGCAGCTTCTCCGCGTCGGAGACGATCCGCTCGAGCGCAGGGGCAAAGCGGGCGGTCCAGTTGCCCGCCGCACACAACGCCAGTCCTTCGCCTTGGGCTATCCGCTCCAGTGTCGGGTCGCCGCTCACCTTTTGCCTACCCCTCAAGCCGGCTGGCTGCCGCTAACGCTGATCTCCGGCGCTGCCGGATCGGCTTGTCGAATCTGCCGCTAAACAGCCATAGTTGGCTGCGCGTCGCAAGCTACGGTTCAGGAAATAGTAGACTTTAAAATGACTTCCACCCCATCCGGAGCGATTTCCCTGACCGGTCGGATCGAGCGCTGGTCGATCGCAGGGACCTTCACGATCAGCCGCGGCGCCAAGACCGAGGCCATCGTCGTGGTCGCCGAGCTTAGCCAGGGCGGCCTCACCGGCCGCGGCGAATGCGTGCCCTACCCGCGCTATGGCGAAACGCCCGAGGCGACGCTGCAAGCGATCCAGGCGATGCAGGCGCCGCTCGCCGGCGGCATGGACCGCATCGCCTTGCAGGCCCGGATGCCTGCCGGCGCCGCCCGCAATGCGCTGGATTGCGCGCTGGCGGACCTTGAGGCCAAACGCGCCGGCAAACGGATCTGGAACCTGCTCGGCCGGCCCGCGCCGGAGCCGCGCACCACCGCCTATACGATCTCGCTCGGGACGCCCGAGGCGATGGCGGAGGCCACCGCAAAGGCTGCGCATCGTCAGTTGCTCAAGATCAAGCTCGGCGGCGATGGCGATGGCGCACGGATCGCCGCCGTGCGCAAAGCGGCGCCTCGATCCGAGCTGATCGTCGACGCCAACGAAGCCTGGACCGAGGATAACCTCGCCGCCAATCTCGCGGCCTGCGCCGATGCCGGCGTCACCCTGATCGAGCAGCCGCTGCCGGCGGGCGAGGACGAGGCGCTGGCGCGGATCAGGCGCCCGGTTGCGGTCTGCGCCGACGAGAGCGTGCACGACCGCGCCTCGCTTGCCGGCCTGCGCGGCCGCTATGACGCCGTCAACATCAAGCTCGACAAGACCGGCGGCCTGACCGAAGCGCTTGCGATGGCGGATGCCGCCCATGGGCTCGGCTTCGAGATCATGATCGGCTGCATGGTCGCGACCTCGCTTGCGATGGCACCGGCGATGCTGATCGCGCAAGCCGCGCGCTTCGTCGATCTCGACGGCCCGCTGCTGCTGGCGAAGGACCGCGACCACGGCCTGCGCTACGAGGGCAGCCTGGTCTATCCGCCCGACGTCGCGCTCTGGGGCTAATCGGCGAGACGCTTGCGCGCCAGCCACATCACGAGCCCGCCAGTGGCCGCCATTGCCGCCATCATGTCGTAGACGCCGAGCCCGAAGCGCGCATAGACCATGCCGCTGACGATCGCCGTGGTGCTCGCGACAATGCCGCCGCAGGCGGTGAGATAGCCTTGCGCGCGCGCCATCACGTGAACCGGCACGTGGTGCACCATCAGGCCCATGATGCCGACCTGCGTCAGGCCGAAGCTCAGCCCGTGTCCGAGCTGCACAACTGCGAGCACCGCAAGCGGCGGGTCCTGCGCGGTGATCGCCCAGCGCGCCGCGGCACTGGAGGCCGCGATCGTCACCAGCACAGCCGACGGCAGCGTGAAGCGCGGCGAGGCCGCAAACAGCACAATCTCGGCAATCACGCCGAGCACCCAGAGACAAGCGATCGTCAGGCCGCTGAAGCCGGCCTGCTGCCAGGCAATCGATGCGAAGATGTAATAGGCGCCGTGGCTGCCCTGGATCAGCGCCGAGGATACGATGATGGCGAGGAAGGTGGGATTGCGCAGCAGTTTTGGCGCGCCGGCCGCAGGTGTGGCGGCTACCGCTGGGCGGCCCAGCGGCCGCAGCGTCAGCCCGACCAGCGCGCCGAGCATCGTCACGGCCGTGATGATCCAGATCAGATCGACCTCCGCGACATAGCGGAGCAGGAAGCCGCTCAGCAGCGCACAGACCGCGAAGGCGGCCGAGCCCCAGAGCCGCAGCGGTCCGTAGCTGAGGCCGAATTGCCTGACGCCGCGCAGCGCATAGGCGTCGGTGAGCGGCACCATCGGCGTCCAGACGCAGCAGGTCAGCGCATAGATCGCCAGCAGCACGAACGGCTGGTGCTGGGTGCCGATCACGGCAAAGCCGAACGCCGTGGCGAATCCGGTGGCGATGATCGCCCCGCGCAGCATCTGGCGCCGTTCCGCCGCCGCGGTGACCAGCGGCAGCACGGTGAAGCGCGTCACCGGCGGCACCGCGGTGATGATGCCGATCCAGGTGGCGTCGATGCCGATCGCCTTCAGCCACACCGTGAAAAACGGCAGGTGAACCCCGGTCATGCCGAACAGCGTGGCGTAGAATGCCGCGAGTCGGTTCGCGAATCGCCGCGATGCAACCTTTGCTGCGATGGGGATTTGTGATTCGGAAGACATCAATTCAATTGCGATTCGCGCGATATCGTGGTGATCGTTAGCGTAACGCGCAGTGATTTGCGCGGAGAGATTGTGATGGCCGAAGAAGCATTCGCCCTGTCGCCGATATCCGCCCGCGCGGCCCTGCCGAGCGAGGAGGACTATGCCGCGATCAGCGCGGCCTTCATGGAGACTTCGCGGGGCCGCTGGTTCCTCGGCGAATACGCCAAGCGCAACCGCAACGCCGATACCCGCATGGTGCTCGATGCCGTGGTGCGGATCGAGGAAAGCCTCAGCGCGCAGCGGCAAGCCGCCGCAGCGGCGATCAGGGACGAGCAGCTGGCGCAGGCGCTCGCCGCCCTGCGCGGCGCAATCGAGGCCGCCCAGGCCTCGGCCATCGCGGCGCTCGACGGCATCAGCTTCGAGCAGAGCCTCGCGCCGGTGCGCAAGGGCGTGCGGGTGATCAGGGAGATCTCCTGGCGGCTGCGCGAGATCGGCAATGACGGCCGGATCTGCGACATCATCGATTCGCAGGTCAGCGCGATCGAGGCCGGTGCTGCCGAGGTCTCGATGGACGACGCCAAGGCCGTGCTGGATGCCGGCTTCGCTGCGCTGGCACGCCGCCTGAGCGAGTTCGATCCGGACAAGGCGGCGACGCCTGCGGCCGAGCCTGATGTGGCCGAGGCGCCGGTTGCGGAGCCGCCGGCAGCGGCCCCCGCGTCGCCACCGGTGGCCGAAAGTGCAGCCCCCGATATGGCCGCTACGCCGCCAGCGCCGCCTCAGGAAGCCGCTGCGACGCCGAAAGACGAAGCCGCGATTCCCGCCGCTGTGCCCGGCACCGAGGCCGCTACGGCCGTGATGCCGCAGCCGAGCGAAGCCTGGATCAAGGCTGAAGCCGCGCTGGCCGAAGCCGAGGCCGCAGAACTCGCCCGCGTCAGCGACGATGCGGCGGCCGACGCCCATGACGAGGCGGTGCTCGACCTGATCGCGATGGAGATGGGTGCGCCCGATCCGATCGACGAAGAGGCGATCGCGGAGGAAATGCGCGCCGCCGAGGAGATGCGTGTCGCCGAGGCGATGGCGGCCGAGCCCGAAATGGTTGCGCCAGCCATTCAGCCCGAACCGGCGCCCGCGCCGAAACTCGAGGTCAGAGCCGAAGTCAAGATGGAGCCGCCACCGCGAGCGGCAGCGCCGATTGCCGAGACTCTGGTGATGCCGCCGCCTCTCCCGCCCGCCGTTGAGCCTGCCCCTGCTCCCGCAGCAGAGATCTCACTCGGCTCGACGATCATCGCCAGCGGTCTTCTGAAAAGGCCAAGCGTCGCGGCCAACGATCCACTCGCGCCGATCCGTCGCATGAGCCAGGCCGAGAAGATCGCGTTCTTCTCGTAACCTAGACTTTCATATCCGGTCATTGCCGGGTTTGACCCGCGCACGACGAGTGGCGCGCGAAGCATTCATGTCCCATGGACCTGCACACGCAACGTGAGCCAGCTCATGTACCGCGGCAGCATCTGTGCCTAACCCGATGTCAGGCAACCAGTTTTGCGAACAGGTCGGCGTCGACATTGCCGCCCGAGAGCACGATGACGACGTTCTTGCCCTTGCCATCGATCCGCCCGGCAAGCAGCGCGGCGAGCCCGACCGCGCCGCCGGGCTCGACCACGAGCTTCAGCTCGCGATAGGCGAAGGCAACGGCGGCGCCGACTTCGTCATCGGTGGCGTTGACACCGTTCGCCAGCAGCTTGCTGTTGATCGCGAAGGTCAGCTCGCCCGGCATCATCGCCATCAGCGCATCGCAGATGGTCCGCGCCGCAACCGGATGCGCCTCGCGATGTCCGACCTTGAGCGACAGGGCGTGATCGTCATAGCCCGCGGGCTCGGCGACGATCACCTGGGCCTGCGGATATTTCGCCTTCACCGCGGTCGCGACACCCGCGATCAATCCACCGCCTGAAGCCGGCGCGACCACGATGTCGGGCGTCAGTCCGAGCGCGGCCATGTCCTCGGCGATCTCGCGGCCGGCGGTGCCCTGGCCCGCGATCACGAAGGGATCGTCGTAGGGGCGCACCAAGGTCGCGCCGCGCTTGCCGGCAATGCCGTTGGCGATCGCCTCGCGGTCGTCGCGATCGCGGTCGTAGAGCACGACTTCGGCGCCATAGGATTTGGTGCGCTCGCGCTTGGTGATCGGCGAGTCCGCAGGCATCACGATGGTCGCCTGCATGTTGAGGATCTTGGCCGCCGCGGCGACGCCCTGGGCATGGTTGCCCGAGGAGAACGCGACGACGCCACCGCTCCGCTTGTCCTGCGGGATCGAGGCGAGCTTGTTGAAGGCGCCGCGAAACTTGAACGATCCGGTCCGCTGCAGCATTTCGGGCTTGAGGAAGACCTGGCTGCCGACGCGTTCGTTGAGAACGGGGAAGGTCAGGAGCGGCGTGCGCACCGCGAACGGCGCGACCACCCTTGCGGCGGCATCGATGTCCGCGGCAGCGACGGGTGGATTGAGAACGGTGTCCGTCATTCGCGATTTGTATCGCGGCGACGGGCTGGCGGGCAAGACGCTTTAGTGTGACCCAACTAGCGTGAGTTCGGCTGAGGTGTCGGCAGGACGGCGAAATGGTGCTCTTCGGCACCAAATTCGAACGCCTCCCCCTCGCCATCCGGCGGCGCGGGACGGACGTTCATGCAACGGTCGATGAACACCCGAGCCGACGCCTGCCAGGTGTGGAGCGCGGCGAAATCGACGCAGGCCTGCCGCGAGATGCCGAGCGCCTCGAGGCAGGCATGGCGCAGATCCTCGTCGAGCACACCGACCGGCGCCGCGCCGATCACGTCGCGGGGACCGGTGACCGGAAAAGCGGCAACCGGCAGGCCGCTCGCCAACGCTTCAAGCAGCACCAGACCGAACGTATCGGTCCGGCTCGGGAAAACGAACACATCGGCCGCGGCATAGATCTCAGCCAATTCTTCTCCGTGGCGGGCGCCGAGGAACAAGGCGTCCGGATATTTCCGCTCCAGCGCCGCCCGCGCCGGGCCGTCGCCGACCACGACCTTGGTTCCCGGCAAATCGAGATCGAGGAAGGCCTCCAGGTTCTTCTCCACCGCCACCCGGCCGACGCTGAGATAGACCGGCTGCGGCAGGCATAGATCGACGTCGCGCGGATGGAACAGCGCGGTATCGACGCCGCGCGACCACAGCACCACGTTGCGGAAGCCGCGCTGACGCAATTCGGCCGCCAGCGCCGGGGTCGCCGCCATTACCGCCCGGCTCGGCCTGTGGAACCAGCGCAATGCGCGCCACACCCAGGCTTCCGGGACAGGCGTCCGCGCCGAGACGTATTCGGGGAAGCGGGTATGGAAGCTCGTCGTGAACGGCAGGCCGCGCTTGCGGCAATAGCGGCGCACCGCAAGCCCGATCGGGCCCTCGGTCGCGATATGGATGCTGTCGGGCCTCGCCGCCTCGATCAGACTTGCGACCTTGGCCCGGTAGGGCAGCGCCAGCCTCAGATCGCGATAGCTCGGCATCGCGAAGGTGCGGAACTCGTCCGGCGTCAGGAAGCTCACCTCGACGCCGAGCGATTTCGCCGCCTGTGCC
This sequence comes from Bradyrhizobium sp. Pha-3, assembly GCF_042258325.1. Lineage (NCBI taxonomy): Bacteria > Pseudomonadati > Pseudomonadota > Alphaproteobacteria > Hyphomicrobiales > Nitrobacteraceae > Bradyrhizobium > Bradyrhizobium sp. Pha-3. Next base: position 6,055,214 of record NZ_CP170151.1, read on the forward strand.
ATCATGGTCAGCGTGCGGACAACCCCGTTGACCTGGGGATGCCACGCATCGGTCGCGACCAGGATATGCGTCATGCAGCGCGTGCCGTCACTCGCGGAACCGGCGCGATCCGGCGCACCGGATCGGTCCAGGTGATGATCTCGAAATGGCCGTCCTCATGCTCGGCGAGCGCTGTGCAGCTCTCCACCCAATCGCCGCAATTCATGTAGCGGATGCCGTGCTCGTCATGAATCGTCGCGTAGTGGATGTGGCCGCAAATCACGCCGTCGCAGCCGTGGCGCCGCGCCTCGCCGGCAAGCGTCGCCTCGAACGCGCCGATATAGTTCACCGCCTTCTTGACCTTCAGCTTGGCCCATTGCGACAGCGACCAGTACGGCACGCCGAACATCTTGCGGAAGAAGTTGACGAAGCGATTCATCTGGATAGCGAGGTCGTAGGCCTTGTCGCCGAGATGGGCGAGCCAGCGCGCGTTCTGCACCACGAGATCGAAAATGTCGCCGTGGATCACGAGGTAGCGCTTGCCGTCCGCGCCGGTGTGAACGGTGTTCTCCACCACGTCGATGCCGCCGAAATGCGTGCCGTAATATTTGCGCAGGAACTCGTCGTGGTTGCCCGGGACGTAGATCACCTTGGCGCCCTTGCGCGCCTTGCGCAGCATCTTCTGCACAAAATCGTTATGGGTCTGCGGCCAGTACCAGTTCGACTTCAGCGCCCAGCCGTCGACGATATCACCAACGAGGTAGATCGTGTCGGCATCGTGAGAGCGGAGGAAGTCCAGCAGGCGGTCGGCTTGCGAACCACGGGCTCCGAGATGGACATCGGAGATAAACAAAGTGCGAAAGTGCCGCTCGGGACTTTCTTCACTCAAGGAGTCACTTCCCATGCCTGTGCACCTAACAGATTCCTGTGACAAGGCGATGACGATCCCCGCGACCCAAGGCCCCGCAAACAGTTAACGAGAATCAGCAGCACGCCCCTGCCCTGCGGATAACAGCAGCGTGCGACAATCTGGCGACATCGGCGGTCGCGGCTGTGTGGAAGAGGCGTTGTGTTGCCTGCGTAGCGCGATGGAACGACGCGAATTCGAAGCGGCGATGAATGCGTAGCCCGGATGAAGCGAAGCGCAATCCGGGGTCCTGCATCCGCGGAAAGCCCCGGATTTCGCTGCGCTCCATCCGGGCTACAAGAGCCTCAATAATATTTGTGAAAGTGATGCACCGGCCCGTGGCCGTGGCCGACGGCAAAACGATCGGCAGCGGCGATTGCTTCGGTGATCCAGGCCTTGGCGTTGCGCACGGAGGTCTCCATGCTCTCGCCCTTCGCGAGCCCTGCTGCGATTGCCGAGGACAGCGAGCAGCCGGTGCCATGCGTATTGGCGGTCGCAATGCGCGGCGCAGCCAGCGCGATGCTGCGCTCGGCGTCGATCAGATAGTCGATGCTGTCGGTGCCGTGGCCGTGGCCGCCCTTGACCAGCACCGCGCGACATCCCATCGCCAGCAATCGCTTGCCTTGTCGCTCGACGTCGGCCTCGCTTGAGGCGACCGACTCGTTGAGCAGCGCCGCCGCTTCCGGCAGGTTCGGCGTGATCAGCGAGGCCAGCGGAAACAGCAGGGTCTTCAGCGCATCGACCGCCTCGGCGGCAAGCAGCCGATCGCCCGAGGTTGCGACCATCACCGGATCGAGCACGACATGGCCCGGCGCCCAGCGCCTCAGCCCATCGGCGATCGCCGCGATCGTCTCGGCCTGTGCCACCATGCCGATCTTGACCGCGCCGACCTCAAGGTCGGAGAACACCGCATCGATCTGGGCGGTGACGAATGAAGCGGGCACCGGATGGATGCCGCTGACCCCCGTGGTGTTCTGCGCGGTCAGCGCCGTGATCGCGGAGGCGCCATAGACCCCGAGCGCGGCAAAGCTCTTGAGGTCGGCCTGGATGCCCGCCCCGCCCGAGGAGTCCGAGCCGGCAATGGTGAGCGCGACCGGCGTCATCGTGCTGCACCGGCGGTTGATACGAATGCGACCATCGCGAACAAGACCATGGCCTGTCCTAGCCCGGCCGCGGATCGACGGCAAGTTCGCCTGACTTTACCGCGGGTTGGCCTTGCCTTGACGCTGCCTTGCCCCTTCTTGTCCCCTTGCCTTGGCCGCCCGTTTTTGGCCTATAGTCGCGGAAATCCCCGGAGACGACTTTGATGGTTCCTTTCTTCGTCCAGATCAAATGCAAGCTCGGCCAGTCCTACACCGTCGCCAACGCGCTGGCGGAGGCCGAGATTGCGTCCGAGATCTATTCCACCGCGGGCAACTACGACCTCCTGGTCAAGTTCTACGTCGACCACGACACCGACATCGGCCATTTCATAAACGAGAAGGTTCAGGTGATCCCGGGCATCCAGGACACTCTCACCATCATCACCTTCAAGGCGTTCGGCGCGAAGTAGATCGCGCCCACGAGCGCATGATGAGATCAGGTCGAGCTTGAACGGCGTCGAAAGTTCACCTTTCCTTGGGAGAGGTGAACCGAAACCGCGGCGAGCCGGTTCAAGCAAAGCTCATCCCGCTGACTCCTTCTCCTTCTTCACCGGCTTCGGCGGTCCCTCGACCGGCGGCAGCGACTTGATGTACTCGGCGATCGCATCGCGGTCGGACGACGAGAGTTGCGAGGTATTGCGGATCACGCGCACCATGGATCCGCCCGCGCTATCGCCGTCCGGCGTCTGGCCGCTCTCGAGGAAATAGGCGATATCCTTCACACTCCAGTCCGAGATCCCCCTCGGCGTGATGTTGGGCACCCAGCCTTCGCCCTCCGGATTCGGACCACCGGCGAAGCGCTGCGCGGTGACGATGCCGCCGAGGACATTGCGCGGGCTGTGGCACTCGGCGCAATGGCCGAAGCTGTTGACGAGATAGGCGCCGCGATACCAATGCGCGGAGCGGCTTGCATCCGCGATGAACGGCTTGCCGTTCATGAACAGGAATTTCCAGACGCCGACATTGCGCCTGATGTTGAACGGAAACGGCAAATCGTGGTCGCGCACCTTGCCGGCGACCGGCGGCAAGGTCTTCAGATAGGCGAACAGGTCGCGCACATCGCTGACCTTGGCGTGCTGATAGGACGGGTACGGAAACGCCGGGAAATAGTGCGCGCCCGATGGCGAGGTGCCCTTCATGACCGCAGTGACGAAATCGGCCTCGCTCCAGCGGCCGATGCCGTCGTTCGGGTCGGGCGAGATGTTCGGCGCATAGAAGGTGCCGAACGGCGAGGTGATCGCGAGCCCGCCGCCGAGCCTCGTGCGGTCGTCCTGCTTCGGCACGGCATGGCAGGAGGAACATCCCCCCGCATTGAACGTTGTGAGGCCGTTGGCCAGGTCAGGCTGATAGGCTGGCAGCGCGCCGGCGGCAACGGTCGCTGGGATCGTCAGCCACCAGAACACGCCAACGCCGATTACGCCGGCCAGAATCGCCAGGAGGAAAATTCGTCGCAGCATTCACCGATCCGTCATTGGTCGCGTCAGTTCATGGACCAGTATGATGGCAACCAGTCGGACAAGCTCGCATCAAATTTGCCGCACCCACGATCATTTGGGGAATAAATCCGAAAAGCCGCTGTTTGAAGATTGCAACCATCCTGTGACGTCAAAGGGGAGAGAACCATGTCGAACAAGACCTTGCTTGCCACGCTGACGCTCGGCGCCGCCATCGCCCTCGCCGGTCCGGCCTTTGCCGAGAAGTTCACGGCGAAGCTGGATAGCAAGAGCGAAGTGCCGCCGAATACCAGCGCCGGCACCGGCACCGCCGACATCGACTACGATGCCGCCAGCAAGAAGTTGAGCTGGAAGCTGACCTATTCCGGCCTGTCGGGTCCAGTCACCGCCGCGCATTTCCACGGCCCCGCCGAGGCCGGCAAGAATTCCGGTGTCGCAGTCGCGATCCCGAACGCGACGTCGAGCCCGGTCGAAGGCAGCGCAACACTGACCGACGCGCAGGCCGCCGATCTCCTCGCCGGCAAGTACTATGTCAACGTTCACACCGCGGCCAACCCGGGCGGCGAGATCCGCGGCCAGGTGATGAAGTAACAAGTGACGAAATAACAAGTGACGAAGTAATCCGTCGCCAAGCAATCCCGACGAAGCAATCGTCGCGAGCGCGCTCCAACAAGAAACGGCCGACACAAAAAAGGGCGGACGCCTCAAAGCGTCCGCCCTTCTCATTGATCGAACGACGATGAGCCGAGTGGCGATCAGCCCTTCTTGAGGCGATAGGTCTCGTGGCAGCCGCCGCACTGCTTGAACAGCGGCGGCATTTCCGCCTTCAGCGTGTCGAGGTCCTTGACCTTGCCTTTGGTATCGGCGACCGCCTTGGCGTAGCTCGCAATGTGCTGCTCGAAGCCGGCCTTGTCTTCCCAGACCTTCGGCGCCGGGGAATAGTCGCCATCCGGCTTGAGGCCCTTGCTGCTTTCCGGGAACAGCGTCGGCAGCTTCTTGGCGGTGTCTTCGAACTTCACCAGCGCGGCATCGACCGCTGCCTGATCGTAGGGCTTCTCGCCCTTGATCATCGCCGCTATCGCGCCCGCATTCTTGCCGGTCTCCTTCATCTGGGCCTGGGTCTGCTTGACCTGATTTTGGTCGGCCACCACCGCCCCTGCACTCAACGCAAGCATCGCTGCGACGACGACAATCCGCTTCATCGGCAAAACCCCTCAATTCCGCTCTGTCCCGGTCCGCGATCTGCGGCCGGCCTGGTTTGCAAAACACCGCAGGCGGAATCTTCATTCCGCCTGCGACAATTTATCAGAGATTATGGCGGCGCTGCGCCTCGCGGATCGCGATCCAGACCCGTTCAGGCGTGGCCGGCATGTCGATGTGGTCGATCTTGTACTCGCGATGCAGCCCCTCGACGATCGCGTTGACGACCGCCGGGCACGAGCCGATCGCGCCGGCCTCGCCCGCGCCCTTCACGCCCATTGGATTGGTCGTGCAGGGCACGTTATGGGTCTCGAACACGAAGGACGGCCCGTCGGAGGCGCGCGGCAGCGCATAGTCCATGAACGTGCCGGTGACGAGTTGACCGTCGGCCGGGCTGTACACCGCCTGCTCCATCAGCGCCTGACCGATGCCCTGCATCGCGCCGCCATGAACCTGGCCCGCCAGCATCAGCGGATTGAGCGTGACGCCGAAATCGTCGACGATGACGTAGCTGACGATCTTGATGATACCGGTGGCGGGATCGATCTCGACCTCGGCAAGATGGGTGCCGTTCGGATAGGTGCCGTCGGCGCTGGCGAAGGTCGCGCTCGCATTCATCTTCGACGTATCGCCGCCGGGGCGTTTCGCGAGATCGGCAAAGCTGATCGAGCGGTCAGTGCCGGCGATGCGGATGCGGCCGTCGGCGATCTCGAGATCGCCGGCGCCGGCTTCCAGCGCCTGCGCCGCGAGCTCCTTCAGCTTGTTGCCGAGATCATGCGTCGCGCGCTGCACGCTGACGCCGCCGGACGGGATCGATGCCGAGCCGCCGGTGCCGAGGCCGGTCGCGATCTTGTCGGTATCGCCCTGCAGCACATGGACGCGCTCGGGCGGCACGCCGAACTGCTCGGCGACGATCTGCGCATAGGCGGTCTGGTGGCCCTGCCCGCTCGACTGCGTTCCGATCAGGACCGAGATATCGCCGTTGGGATCGAGCGCCACATTGGCGGTCTCCTCGCCCATGGTGCCGCAGACCTCGACATAGCTCGCCATGCCGATGCCCCGCACCAGACCGTCCTTCCTGGCGGCCTTGGCGCGCTTCGGAAATTCCTTCCAGTTGGCAATTTCCATCGCGCGCTTCATATGCGCGACGAAGTCGCCGGAGTCGTAGACCTTGCCGGTCGCGGTCGTGTAGGGCAGCGACTTCGGCGGAATGAAATTCTTCCGCCGGATGGCGTCCGGCGTCATGCCGAGCTTGCGCGCGGCGGCATCGACCAGGCGCTCGATGACATAGGCGGCCTCCGGGCGGCCGGCGCCGCGATAGGCATCGACCGGCACCGTGTTGGTGAACACGGTGCGGACCCGGCAGTGGAAGGCCTGGATGTCGTAGAGGCCCGGCAACATGCCGGCGCCACCATGCGGGATGTAAGGCGCGAAGGTCGAGAGATAGGCGCCCATGTCGCCCATCAGGTCGACATCCATGCCGAGGAATTTGCCGTCCTCGGCGAGCGCCATCTTCGCGGTGGTGAGATTGTCGCGGCCCTGCGCGTCGCCCATGAAATGGTCGGAGCGCTCGGCCGTCCATTTGATGCTCTTCTTGAGCTTGCGCGCGGCGACCGAGATCAGCGCATATTCGCGATAGGGAAACAGCTTGGTGCCGAAACCGCCGCCGACATCCGGGCAGATCACCCGCATGTTCTCCTTCGGCATCTTCAGGATCATGTCGCAAAGGATCTCGCGCAGGCGGTGGCTGCCCTGGCTGCCGATCGTCAGCGTCAGATGGTCCTTCTTGGCGTCGTATTCCGCGACGGCGGCACGCGTCTCCATGAAATTGGTGATGACGCGCGGATTGACGATGGTGATCTCGGCCACCGCATGCGCCTTGGCGAACGCGTCCTCGGCGGCGTTCTTGTCTCCGATCGAGACGTCGAACAGCACATTGCCGGGCTTGTCCGGCCAGACCTGCGGCGCGTCCTTCTTCACCGCATTGACGAGGCCGACCGCCGCCGGCAGCGGCGTCCATTTGACGTCGATCGCCTCGATCGCGTCACGGGCATGATCGACGGTATCGGCGACCACGAAGGCCACCGCGTCGCCGACATGGCGCACCTCGTCCTTGGCGAGGATCGGATAAGGCGGTGCGGTGAACGGATCGGTTTCGAGATTGAACAGGCACGGCAGGCCGCCGAGCTCGGCGACGTCGGCCGCGGTCAGGATCAGCGCCACGCCGGGCATGCCGCGGGCCTTGCCGGCATCGATCGTATAGGTCGCGTGCGCATGCGGCGAGCGCAGCATCAGCGCGTGCAATGCGGGAGACGGTGCAACGTCGTCGGTGTAGCGGCCCCTGCCGCGAATCAGAGCGTCGTCCTCCTTGCGCCGCACACTTTGTCCGACGCCGAATTTGATGGGAGCTGCCATCGTCTCTCCAATTGCCTTGATTGTTTGCATGCATATTGGCGTGGTTGTCGGCGAAGCGCAAACCGCTTTCCGCCGCGCGCGGCGCTATCACACAGCCGCCTCCTATGCATTTGATTTGACAGGTAAAACTATACGCGGCGGAGCGCGAACAGCCAGCCGCGGCCGAACAGCGTGAGGATCGAGAGGGCATAGACGAAGACGCCGACCGCAATCAGCAGCAGCAGGATCAGTTCGTCGCGAAAGATCTGCATCGGCGCGAACCACACCACCGCGAAATGCGAGGTCAGCCACAGCGCGACCGCGAGCAGCACGCCGCACAGCGCGAAGGTGCCGAACGAGCGGATCATCGCACGATCGAGCGCGAGGTAGCCGCGGCGCACGGCAAACATCAGCACCAGCAGCAGATTGACCCAGGCCCCGATTGCGGTCGCGAGCGCGAGGCCGACCTGCGCCAGCGAGCCGACCAGCGCGATCTTCAGCGCGACGTTGACCGCGACCCCGGTCAGCGCCGCTTTTACCGGCGTTGCGGTGTCCTTGCGGGCGTAGAAGGTCGCAACCGCGCTGCGGATCATCACGAACGGAATGAGCCCCACCGCATAGGCCGCGAGCGTGGCGCCGGCACTTGCGGCATCGGCCTTGGAGAAGGCGCCGCGGGCGAACATCGCGCGCATGATCGGATCGGCGACGGTCAGGAACGCCGCCACGAACGGCACCGAGAACAGCAAGGTGAAATCGAAGGCGCGGCGCTGCGCGGCCATCGCGCCGGCGTGGTCGTCGGCGCTCAGCCGCCGCGACATCTCCGGCAGCAGCACGGTGCCGATCGCGATCCCGATCACGCCGATCGGCAATTGATTGAGGCGGTCGGCATAATACAGCGCCGACAGCGCGCCTGCGGGGAGGAAGGTCGCGATGATCGTGTCAGCGAACAGCGCGACCTGCGTGCCCATCGAGCCCAGCGTCGCCGGCCCCAGCGCGCGGAAGAAGCCGCGAACGTCCTCGTCGAGCCGCAAGGGCGCGAACCGCGGCAGGCCGCCGTGGCGCGCGAGGTCGCCGGCGAGCAGGAAGAATTGCAGGAAGCCCGAGATCAGCACGCCCCAGGCCGCGGCATGGCCGGCGCTCGGAAAGAACGCCGCGAGCGCCAGCGTCATCATCATGGCAAGGTTGAGGAAGATCGGCGCCGCGGCCGCGCTGGCGAAGCGATGCATCACATTGAGCATGCCGCCATAGAGCGTCACCAGCGTGATCAGCAGCAGATAGGGAAAGGTGATCCGCGTCAGCTCGATCGCGAGCTTGCGCTGCGCCGCGTCCTCGGTGAAGCCCGGCGCGAGGATGCTCATCGCCTGCGGCATGAACGCCATCGCCACCGCCAGCAGGATCACCTGCGAGGCGAACAGGAGCGTGAAGATGCGGTCGGCGAACAGCCGTGCCGACGCTTCGCCGCGCTCGCCATGGACATGGGCATAGGCCGGCACGAAGGCGGCGTTGAAGGCGCCTTCGGCAAAGATCGCGCGGAAATGATTGGGGAGCCGCAGCGCCACGAAGAAGGCGTCGGCAACCGGCCCGGCACCGAGGATCGCCGCGAGCATGATGTCGCGCGCGAACCCGGTGACCCGCGATAGCAGGGTATAGCCGCCGACGGTGAAGATGCGCCCAAGCATGCGCTGCTTCTAGCGCATGATTACGGTACGAAAAAGTTTCCTATCAGGCCGTTAACGATTTAGGCATGACCCTGCCCGAAAACCGGAAGCCACTTTTGGGGATCATGCCTGTAGCGCGCTGCGCACAGCCTGGATGACGCGGTCCTGCGTCGCCTCGTCGAGATAGGGGTGCATCGGCAGGGCGATGACGTCCTTGGACAGGCGCTCGCTGACCGGCAGGCCGCCGTCGGCAACCGGATAGTGGCTATAGGCCGTCTGCTGGTGCACCGATTTGGGATAGTAGATCATGGTCGGGACGCCGTGCGCCTTCAGAGCCGCCGCGAAGGTGTCACGATCGATGCCGTCGGACAGGCGGATGGTGTACTGCGCCCACACCGAGGTACAGCCCGGCGCAAGGCGCGGCACCGCGACGAGGTTGCCCAGCGCGCGCGAATAGCGCTCCGCCACCTTGTTGCGCGCCGCGATCTCGTCGTCGAAAATCTTCAGCTTCTCGAGCAGGATCGCCGCCTGCATGGTGTCGAGCCGCGCCGTGAGGCCGAGCCGCACATTGTCGTACTTGTCCGAGCCCTGGCCGTGCACGCGGATGCTGCGCAGGGTGCGCGCGAGCTCCTCGTCGTCGGTGAAGATCGCGCCGCCGTCGCCGAAGCAGCCGAGCGGCTTGGCCGGGAAGAAGCTGGTCCCGGTCGCGAGCCCGAAAGTGCCGAGCTTGCGGTTCTTGTAGGTCGCGCCGAAGCCCTGCGCGGCGTCATCGAGCACGAACAGGCCCTCGGCCTCGGCGACCGCAGCGATCGCATCGTGATCGGCGCTCTGGCCGAACAGGTCGACCGGGATCACGGCGACCGGCTTCAGCCCGCGCGCGCGCGCCGTCGCGATGCCGCGCTTCAGCGAGTTGACGTCGATGTTGAAGGTCTCCTCATCGACGTCGACGAAAACCGGCGTCGCGCCGGTCAGCGTCACGACCTCGCCGGTCGCACAGAAGGTGAAGGTCGGGCACAATACCGCATCGCCCGGCCCGACATTCTTCGCCATCAGGACCATCAAGAGCGCGTCGGTGCCGCTCGCGCAGCTGACCACATGCTTTGCGCCGCTATAGTCCGCCAGCGCCTTCTCCAGCGCGGTCACTTCGGGACCGTTGATGAACTGGCAATGGTCGAGCACGCGCGCGACCGCGTCATCGATCGACTTGCCGAGCCGCCGGCGCTGCGCGGCGATATCGATGAAGGGAATGGGCTCAAGCTGCATATGCTGGTTCATGGAAGCTCTTTGCACGTGTTGAATGAATGGACAATCAGCCGGCGATGCGGCGCGGCCCCTTGCGCATCGTCGAGGCGGCGGGCCTGGCGGGAGATTCCAGGCAGCGGATCGCGATCTCGAGGCTCGCCACGCCCTCGTCGCCGGACACTGCCGGCAGCTTGCCGCTGCGCACGGCATCGAGGAAGGCGATCAGTTCGGCGCGCAGCGGCTCGTCGTGACCGACCGGCAGATGACGCATCGAATAGCTGCCGTCCGGCTTGAAGCCGAAACATTCGGTGACCTGGCGCGTGAGCAGATCGCCCATCACATACTTGCCGCGGGTTGCGACGGTCACGTTGCGCGCCTTGAACGGCGTCAGCCAGTTGGTGTTGATATGGGCGAGCACGCCGGAAGCGGTACGGAACTGCAGCAGCGCGATGTCCTCGCGCTCGGCGACGGCGCTCGAGAGCTGCGGCTGCACCTCGACGATATCGGACTCCGTGAACCAGCGGATCAGGTCGATGTCGTGCACGGCAAGATCGATCACGACGCCGACATTGGACATTCGCGGCGGGAACGGGCCGACCCGGGTGATGCCGATCGACAGGATGTCCTCGCCCGAGATCGCCTTCTTGATCGCGGCGACCGCCGGATTGAAACGCTCGACATGTCCGACCATCAGCGTGACGCCGGCCCGCTCGGCGGCCGCGACGATCTCGCGGCCCTCTTCGACCGTGGATGCGACCGGCTTCTCGACCAGGATGTGAATGTCGCGCGCGATGCAGGCGAGCGCGATCTCGTGATGCAGATGGGTGGGAGCTGCGATCGTCACCGCATCGATGCCCTCGGCGAACAGCTGATCGAGGCTTTCGAAGGCGCGGCAGCCGACCAGGTCGATGGCGCGCGTGCGATGTTCCGGCAGCGGATCGACGATGCCGATCAACAGCACCCCGGGCAGTCCGGCCAGCACGCGGGCATGGTTGCTGCCCATCACGCCGGCGCCGATCACGCCGACGCGCAATGCGCGGCCGATATCGGCCTTCGCGCCGGCTGCGGACATTTTTGCATTCATATCGTAGACCCCAAGTAACGTTCTGGCGGTTGTCCCGGCTTCTCAGGGAGCCATCCCAGCTCCGAGGGAATCAGCACCAAGGCCCCTCTGCCCGATCCGCGCCTTTGGCGCAAATCACGACCCGCTTCGTTGGCAGCCGCTATAGCACGGCGTCACAAATGTGGCGAATGCCAACGGCGAAATCCGGACACGTTTTGATTCAAAGAGTTACATCGCCCGCAACTCGATCTTGAGCGCGGGGCCCGTTCGCCTCAGGTGCGCCGATAGTCATCCTCGATGCGGATGATGTCGTCCTCGCCGAGGTAGCTGCCGGTCTGCACCTCGATCAGCTCGAGCTGGATCTTGCCCGGGTTCTCCAGCCGGTGCACCGCGCCGATCGGGATGTAGATCGATTCGTTCTCGTGCACCGTCTTGGTCAGCTCGTTGACGGTGACCTGCGCGGTGCCGCGCACCACGATCCAGTGCTCGGAGCGGTGATGGTGCTTCTGCAGGGACAGCCGTCCGCCCGGCTTGACGACGATGCGCTTGACCTGGTGGCGATCGCCATTGTCGACCGACTGATAGGAGCCCCAGGGGCGATGCACCTTGATGTGATTCTCGGTCACCTCCGGCGCCGCCACTTTCAATTTCGCGACCAGCCGCTTCAGCCCGTTGGCGTCCTTCTGGCGCGACACCAGCACGGCGTCCTGGGTCGCGACCACGACGAGGTCATCGACGCCTTCGAGCGCAACCAGCGCCCGGTCGGTCGAGACGTTGCAATTGCGGGAGTCCTCGAACACCGCAGTGCCGCGCGCAGCGTTGCCGAGGCTGTCCTTGTCCGACAGCTCCCAGACCTGACGCCACGAGCCGATGTCGGACCATCCGCACGCCACCGGCACCACCGCGGCACGCGATGTCTTCTCCATGACCGCGTAATCGATCGAGATCGCCTTCGCCGCGCCGAAGGCCGGTGCATCGAGCTTGACGAAGCCGAGATCACGCGCCGCCGACGCAACCGACTGCTCCACCGAGGCCACGCTGTCCGCATCGACATTGCGGTACTCGTCGAGCAGCACGCCGGCGCGGAACATGAAGTTGCCGCTGTTCCAGAGATAACCTGCGTCGATATAGCCCGCCGCCGTCGCGGCATCCGGCTTCTCGACGAATTTCGCCACCGTGCGCACCTCGCCGGCGACCGCCTCACCCGGATTGATGTAGCCGTATTCGGTGGCCGGCCGCTCCGGCTTGACGCCGAACGTCACGATGCGGCCGGCGTCCGCGGCCACCAACCCGCCGCGGCACGCGGCGACGAAGGCCGCGGTGTCCCGCACCAGATGGTCGGCGGCCAGCGCCAGCACGATCGCTTCGCTGTCGCGGCTCTGCGCGAACGCTGCACCGGCCGCGATCGCCGGCCCCGAGTCGCGGCGCATCGGCTCCAGCAGCACGTCGGCCTCACGGCCGATCTCGGCCAGCTGCTCCAGCACCATGAAGCGATAGGCCTCGTTGGTGATCACGATCGGACGCTCGAACAGGCCGGCATCGGAGACCCGCAGCAGCGTCTCCTGGAAGGTCGAGCGGGCCCCGAACAGCGACAGGAACTGCTTCGGATGCACCTCGCGTGACGCCGGCCACAGCCGCGTGCCCGCGCCGCCGCACATGATCAGGGGAATAATTCGTCGATCCATCGATGCCTCAAGTCCTGTCGTGCAAATCTGTCGTATCCGCCTGCGGACGACACACCAAATCGGCCCGGGCCGTCGCAGCCGGCGGCCCTGTTGCCTCGGAAGCACTATCCAAGCAGTAGCACGCGCCCCCACGCGTCTGGTCGGATTTTACCGGTAACGTAAATCCCCGGTGAGTGGCCGGCCGCCCCCCGTTCCGGCCTCTTTAGCCACCCCTTCGCGCCTGCCGCAATAGGGACCAGTACGGGTATTGCCAGATCGGCGCGGAAACCATACCAAGGCGGCGAATTTGGGCGCGCGAAAGCGTTTTGCGCTGTTTTTGACACATTCTGAAACCTGGCAGCGCGAACGGAAATGCGCCGAATCCTGCTTTCGACCGTCAAGATCCTGATCTCGGCCGCGCTGCTCTATTTCTCGCTGCGCAAGGTCAATCTGTACGACCTTGCCTCCCGTATCCAGGTCGAGAGCCTGGGCTGGCTCGGGCTCGCGATCGCGGTCACGTTCCTGCAGATCTTTCTCGGCGTGTTGCGCTGGCGGGAGATCAGCGTGGAGTGCGGCGCCCCGCTGGAGACCGGTCAGGCCATGCGCTTCAATGTGATCGGCACCTTCTTCAACCAGACACTGCCGTCCTCGATCGGCGGCGACGCGGTCCGGCTTTGGCTCGTCGCGCGCGCCGGTGCGGGCTGGCGCGCAGCCACCTATTCGATTTTCGTCGATCGCGCGATCGGACTGATCGCCCTCGCCGTCGTCATCGCCGCCACCCTGCCCTGGAGCTATCGGCTGATTTCCGATTCCCACGGCTGGATGGCGTTGCTGCTTCTCGACCTCGCCGCACTCGCGGCCGGATTTGGCTTCCTGCTGATCGGCGTGCTGCCGTGGGCCTGGCTGAAGCAATGGTGGGCGACGCATCACATCCACGCCTGCGCTGTGATCGCGAACCGGGTGCTGTTCAGCCGCAAGCACGGATTGAGGGTCGCAACCCTCTCGATCGCCATTCACGTGGTGACCGTCGTGATCGCCTGGTGCGTGGTGAAGTCGATCACCGCCCCCGTCACCTTCGGCCAGATCTTCCAGTTGTTGCCGCCGGTGATGCTGATCACGATGATGCCGATCTCGATCGCGGGCTGGGGCGTGCGCGAGGCCACGATGGCGCTGGCCTTCGGCTACGCCGGATTGATCGCCAATGAGGGCGTCAACATCTCGCTGTTGTTCGGCGCGGTATCGTTCGTGGTTGGCGTGTTTGGCGGCCTGGTGTGGATCCTGAGCCCGGAAAAGGCCGCCAAGGGCACAGAGCCGATCGAAGTCCCGGGATCGCAATCGCGCGTCCCGGGATCGCAATAGCCGGACCATCATGAGCGCGTTCGAAATCCTCCTGTCATTGATCGCAGCGGTTCTGGCTGCGTCGATCTCGGCTGTCCTGATCCAGGCGACGCGGCCGCTGCTGCTGCGTGTGGCACTGGCGAAGCCGAATGCGCGCTCGTCGCACCGTATTCCAACGCCGCAGGGTGCCGGCATCGCGGTCACGGCGGCGACGCTGCTGGCGGGCGGGATCGTCATCGTCCTGGCCGGATCGCCGGACCTGACAATTCCCTTCATCGTCTTCGCGGCCTGCCTGTTCATCGCGGTGGTGGGCTTTGCCGACGACATCCGCTCGCTGCCCGTCGTCCCGCGGCTGTTGCTGCAGGCCGCCGCCGTTGCGGCCGTGGTGTTTTCCGCGCCTGACGGTCTCAGGCTGGTTCCGGCCGGCCCGCTCTGGCTCGAACGCGGCCTGCTGCTGATCGCCGGCCTCTGGTTCGTGAACCTCGTCAACTTCATGGACGGGCTCGACCTGATGACCGCGGCCGAGGCCGTGCCGATCACCGTGGCGATCGCCCTGCTCGGCAGCTTCGGCTATGTCCCCGCAGCTCCCGCGCTGGTCGCGGCAGCGCTGTGCGGCGCGCTGCTCGGCTTCGCGCCGTTCAACCGACCGGTCGCAAGGATATTCCTCGGCGATGTCGGCAGCCTGCCGATCGGCTTGCTGCTCGGCTGGTGCCTGCTCGAGCTCGCCCTGCATCGGCAGTTCGCCGCCGCGCTGCTGCTGCCGCTGTACTATTTGACGGACGCGACGGTCACGCTGTTTCGCCGCATGGCGCGGCGCGAGCCGTTCTGGGCCGCGCATCGCTCGCACTTCTACCAGCGCGCGACCGACAACGGGTTCACGGTGTGGCGCGTCGTCGGCGAGGTGTTTGCGCTGAACGCGGTGCTGGCGCTGCTCGCATTCATCTCGGTCGCCCTCAATTCGCTCACCGCAGACATCGCGCTGCTGCTGGCCGGTGCGGTCGCCGTCGCCGGGCAGCTGCGGCGGTTCTCGCGACCGATCTGATCGCCTCAGCCATCCGTTTGACGCAGCGCGCGCCGCAGCCCTTCGTCGAGGCTGATCGGCTGCTGCCATCCGGTGCCCGCGATCTTGGAAAGATCAAGTTCGAGCGAGGCGAACAGGCTGTCATAGGCTTCCTTGCGGCCGCTGATCTCGAGCACCAGCTTCAACAGCGGCGCCGGCAGCCAGAACAGACGCGGCGAGGTATCCGCCGCCCGGGCCAGGCGCTCGACGAATTCCCGCGTCGAGACCTGCTCGCGGTCAGCCACCAGGAACACGTCGAAATCGCTTCCCGGGTGCGACAACCGATGCAAGATGAACGACGCAAGGTTTTCCGCCGACACGAACGCGCGGCGATTCTTCACATAGGCGAGCGGTAGCGGCATGCGATTGATCACGGCACGCTTGAGCAACGCGAAATTTCCCTTGGCGCCGGCGCCGTAGATCAGTGGCGGCCTGATGACGGTCACCCTCATGCCGCTGCCCGGCACAATTTCCTTCAAGCCAACCTCGGCGGCCGCCTTCGAGTTTCCGTAGAGGCCGCGCGGTGTCAGGACATCGTCCTCGCGAAACGGAGGACGCCCGTAATTGCTGCGGCCATGTACCAGGATCGTGCTGACGAAGATGAAATCGCGCACGCCGGCGGCGGCCGCGCAACGCGCCAGATGCAGCGTGCCCTCGATATTGACGTTGCGATAGAGCTCTATCGCCTGTTCGTCGGACTGCTGGTGAACGCGGGCCGCAAGATGAACAACGGCGTCCACGCCATCGAGCGCGGCGCTCCAATCGGTGACCGGGCTGAGCGAGCCGATCGTCACGTCGTTCGCATCCTGCGGCGCCGTTCGCACCGCGCGTCGCACCACCCAGCCGTTGCGCGCCAATACGGGCACCACGTGGCGGCCGACAAAGCCGCTGGCGCCCGTCACCAGAACCATCTGGCGACCGTCATTCATACCGTCCGCTCCACATCGCGATTGGATAGCAGCTCCTGGACCAGCGCAGCATAGCTCGCCAGCGCCCGCTCCGGACTGAAGGTCCGCGCGGTCGCGACTGCGCGCTCGGCCATCGCGGCGTCCTGCGATCGCGACGCCAGGCGGATGGCATCGGCGAGTTGATCGGGCCTTCCCGGCGTGACGACCCAGCCCAGCCGGTTTTCGCTGACGGTGAGCGCGGCCTCGGCCTCGGGCTCGGAGACGAGAATGACGGGCCGGCCGGCCGCGAGCAGATTGTAGAACCGGCTCGGCACCGACACGCCGGCGACGTCCTTGCGATAGGGAATGAGCCAGACGTCCGCGCTGGAGAGCAGCGCATCGAGTTCGCTGTCCGCGACGCGCTCGACCAGCGTGACGTTGGCAAGCCGCGCGGTGGCCTGCAGCTCCTTGAGCCGCGCGAAGCCGATGCCCCATCCCGAGAGCAGGAAATGGATCTCGCCTTCGTCACGCAGCAGCCGCGCGGCCTCGAACACGATGTCCGGATCGTGGGTGAAGCCGAGATTGCCGGACAGCCCGACGACGAAGCGGGCGGCGATGGCCTTGCGAAACGGATTGTCGGGGCTGACGGGACGGTTGCCGGGGTCGAGCGTGGCCCAGTTCGGGATGAACCTGATCTTGTCCTGAGTCATGCCGCCATATCGCAGCAGCAGCTTCTCGGCGTCGCGGCCGATCACGATGACAGTGTTCAGGGCCCGGAACATCAGCGCGTTGATCGCGCGCATCGCCCGCGCGACCAGCGAGGACGGCCGCAGCAGCCCGGCCATCACGAGCACATCGGGAAACAGGTCGTGCAGAATCAGCGCCGACTTGGCCCCCTTCAACCTTGCCGCGGCGGCAACCGCATAGGGCAGTGCGAAGGGAGCGGTCACCGTCAGCGCCACGTCGCCCCGCTTCAGGCGCGACAACAGCGCAAAAAAGATCCGGCCGGTGAACAGCGCCTCGGCCAGCGCGCGCTTGATCAGCGCCGCCTTTCCCGGCAGCCAGTTCCTGATCTCGACGACGGTGGGCCGCCCGGGCGCCGGCGCCCGCGCCGAGCCCGGCATCCCGGAGACCACCATCACCTCCGACTCCTGCGCGATCCGTTCGGCGATCGCAGACATGATCGCGGCGGTCGTGCTGTGGTCCGGCGGATAGTGCTGGCTGACGACCACGACTTTTCGAGAACTACGCATCAATGGCTTTCGAAACGGTCCTGTCTCGGCGTCCGCAGAACGGCGCGGTCAGGCGGCATTCGATCCGAACTCGGGCACGGCGTCCTGAAGGACGGCGCGGATGGTCACACGGTCATCTCTCTCGATCGCATCCTCCAGCGCCGCGAGCCACTTGCGCAGCGTCGACATCGGAGGCTGGTTCGGCTTGGCCGCCATGACGCCGGCGACGCCGATCTCGAGCGTCGGCTCCTGGCTTGCGAACAGGATCTCGTTGAGCCGCTCGCCGGGACGGATGCCGCTGAACACGATCTCGACGTCGACGCCGGGTTGCAGGCCCGACAGACGGATCATCCGCTCGGCGAGATCGACGATCTTCACCGGTTGCCCCATGTTCAGCACATAGACCGAGACGTCGGGCCGCGCCGGCGTCACGGCGTGCGTCGCTGCGGTGATCACGAGATCGCAGGCCTCGCGGATCGTCATGAAGTAGCGAACCATGTCCGGATGGGTCACCGTGATCGGTCCGCCGGCCTCGATCTGCGCCTTGAATTTCGGCACCACCGATCCATTGGACGCCAGCACATTGCCGAACCGCACCGAGATCAGCCGCATGTGCGGCTTGCCCCTTGCCTCGGTCATCAGGTCATGATCCAGCGCCTGACAATACATCTCGGCGAAGCGCTTGGTCAGGCCCAGCATCGACACCGGCTCGATCGCCTTGTCGGTCGAGATCATCACCATCGCGCTCGCGCCCGCGGCATGCGCGGCGTCGGCCACGTTCACCGACCCGAAGATGTTGGTCTTGACCCCTTCGCTCCAGTCGCGCTCCAGGATCGGCACGTGCTTGAGCGCCGCGGCATGGAACACGATGTCGGGCTTGAACTCGCTCATCAGCCGCGTGATGCGCTCGCGATCCCGGATATCGGCGATCCGGCCCTCGATCTCGGGACCGGAGTCGCGCGCGGACAACGCCTCGGTGACTGCATAGAGCGCCGGCTCCGAGTTCTCCACGACCAGGAGGCGCGCCGCGCCGAAGGTCGCGACCCGTTCGCAGATTTCGGCGCCGATCGAGCCGCCGCCGCCGGTCACGATGACGGACTTGCCCCTCACCAGCGTCTCGAGCCGCGCGTAGTCGATCTTCTGGCTCGGGCGCAGCAGCAGATCTTCGACCGCGACATTGGTGAGCCGTGGCGTATCGCCGCCCTCCAGCGACGGCAGCCGACTGACCATCACGCCGAGCCGCCTGGCGCGCATCAGCACGCTTTCCGGATGCGCTTCCGGCTCGAAGGCCGAGGGCATCATGACCACGCGCTTGATCGGCCGCTGGCGGCTCTCGAAGTCCCGAATCACGGCCTCGATGTCGTCGACGCCGCCGACCACGGGAATGTTGCGGATCATCTGGCCGCGGTCCGCGTCCGACGGCGAGAGCACGCCGACCGGCCACAGCCGCTTGATGGCGCCATTCTCGATGCCGCGCAGCACGACTTCGGCGTCGGCCGTACGTCCGACCAGCAGCGCGGGCGCGGCATTGTCGGATCGGGCATGCAGCCGCGTGCGCGAATAACGGAAATAGCGGTAGCCGAGGCGCAACGCGCTCAGCGCGAACACCTCGAGGAAGAAGAACAGGATGATCGTGACCCGGCCGAGGAACACCGGGCTTTGCGAATTCGTGCCGGTGAAGAAGTAGACGTAGTCCAGCACGACCAGTGCCAGCGTCAGCACGGCTGCAACCCGCAGGATATTCACCGCGTCCGGCAGCGAAGTGAAGCGCCATTTCGCCGTGGTCAGATTGGAGAAATAGGTGACGAAAACGCTGAACAGCACGAACCAGGGCAGGATGAACAGCAGATGCGGCAGTCGATCGGTAAGGAGGCTGCCCTCGAAACGCAGATAGAAGCTCCCCAGCAACGCAAACGTCGTCGCGAGCGCGTCATGCACCAAAATCAGGAAATTGCGCAGGGTGAATTGTGAAAGGCGCGTCATCTAACGGACGGGTTGCCGGCAACTGGGAGTTCGCGATGGGACATTGGCAGGCTGATAGCGTATCTGCAGAGCCCTTGCCAGCGATCATGGACGAGCAGGAGGTTCGGGTTCCATATCGGCCCCCAATTGCCCCTTCAACGCCATGCCGCCCGCAACTCCGACGCCCAGCACATACATCCAGCCCTCATGAAAGTCGAAGATGTGTGAATTAAACAACGAACTAGAAATATTCTGTACCACGACGAGAAGCCCGATCCAGTCGACGAGACCGTCGCCGCGGAACAGCAAAAGGTGCAGGAGCCACATCGCGTACAGTATCGCTACACCCAGAATGCCCCACTGCACGGCGACGTTCAACGTTTGATTGTGGGGGTTTCCGATCACTTCGCCGGAAGCCTGGGTCACGCCACCCTTTGCGACGCGCTCGAACAGGCCCCGCGTCGCGCCGGTGCCATGGCCGATCACCGGAGCCTCGGCGAAGAAGCCGAGCGACTTGCGCCAGAATTCGAGCCGCAAGCCGAGCGACGTCGGCTCGTTGCGCTCCATGTAGAGCTTGTAGTCGCGCTCGAACGACTCCGCCGTCGAGCGCAATTGCGGCGAGCCGTACCACGCCACCACGGCTAACGCGGCGGCCGCGCAAAGGATCAGGACGATGCTGCGCCAGCGCAGATGGAGCAGCGCAAAGACCGCGAACATGATCGGAACCGTCACCAATGCAGTGCGCGAAACCACGACCATCGCCATGTTGGCGAACAGGCTGAGCGCAATCACGATCAGCAACATGGCCGGCAGGATGCGCTTGGTCCGCAGCAGCATCACGATCGGATAGGCCAGAGCGACCGCGCACAACGTGAATTCCTGGCTCTGGTCGATGTAGTTCTTGACGAAGACGCCCTGCTCGCCAGGGGCGGGCGCCCTCAGCGCGAGGTGCGGATAGGCCAGCACCAGCCAGGACATCAGCATCAACAGCGTGCAGGAGACCAGGAAGGCGACAAACACCCAAGTCCCGCGGGCCGACCGCTGGAAATGATAGAGCAGGACCGGAAGCACGAGGAGCTTTGCGGTCGGCCCGACCGCGTAGAATCGCGCGCCCCAGGCCGCGTCCGACCAGAGCGTGCCGACAAGCGCGAGGCAAAACAACGCGATCGGCGCCAGGCAGATCGGCCGCTTCAGCAGCGCCCAGAACGCCTTCAGATCGACCGTCGGCGCAATCGCGATCAGCAGCACCACGCCGAAGATGCCGACCAGCGAGGTCGACCACGGCAGCGACAGCGCAATCAGGACCGCGACCACGTCGGTCGCGGTCTGCCAGCGCGCCGGATCGCGCCAGGCCGGACACGCCGCGGCACCTGCCGGGGATGCCATGCTTGCGCTCACGCCTTGCCCTCGCGCGCCCGTGCAACCAACGACGTCGTGCTGTGGCCGGCCAGGATCTCGACCAGCACCACCTCGCCGCCGGCGGCTTCGACGATCTCGTGGCCGACCACCTGCTCGCGGGTATAGTCGCCGCCCTTGACCAGCACGCTCGGCCGCACCTGCGTGATCAGATTGATCGGCGTGTCCTCCTCGAAGATCGCGACGAGGTCGACGGCTTCCAGCGCCGCCAGCACCTCGGCGCGGGCGCGCTCGTCCTGCACCGGACGTCCCTCGCCCTTCAGCCGCTTCACCGAGGTGTCGCTGTTCAGCCCGACGACCAGGCGGTCACAGGCGCCGCGCGCGGCGGTCAGCACCTTGACGTGGCCGGGATGCAGAATGTCGAAGCAGCCATTGGTGAAGCCGATGCGCAGATCCTGCCGGCGCCACTCCTCAAGATGTGCATCGATGTCGCCGCCGGCCGGGACGATCTTCTCCTCGGCCGCCAGCGAAGCGTGCGGCAGGATCCTTCGGCGCAATTCGGCGGACTTGACGATCGCGGTGCCGGTCTTGCCGACCGCAACCGCCGCCGCCGCGCTCGCGATCCGCAGCGCGCCTTCCCAATCGGCGCCACCCGCCAGCGCCAGCGCCAGCGCCGCGGCAACGGTATCGCCAGCGCCGGAGACGTCGCGCACCTTGACCGGCAGCGCCGGCACATGGATCGACTCGCCGCCCCGCGTCACCAGCGTCATGCCGCGCTCGCCCTGCGTCACCAGCATCGCCTCGCAATCCGCGAGATACATCGCATCGGGCGCGGCCTGCGCGATGCTGTCCTGGCTGTCGGCGCGGCTGCGGGTCGCCTCGGCGAATTCCTTGCGGTTCGGCGTCAGCACGGTCGCGCCGCGATAGATCGCGAGATTGGCGCTCTTGGGGTCGACGATGACGCGCTTTTGCGCCTGGCGCGCCGCGTCGATCACGTTGCGGATCACGCGCGCGGTGAGCACGCCCTTGGCGTAGTCCGACAGCAGCACGATGTCGGCCCGCGCAAGACGCGGCAGGATCGCGTCGATCAGCTGCTGCTCGATGGCCGGCGCGGCCGGCGCGGCGAGCTCCCAGTCGGAGCGCAGCATGTGGGTCGAGAATTGCTCGGAGACGAAGCGCACCTTGCGCGTGGTCGGACGCGCGGCGTCGCGCACCAGCACGGCCTCGATAGCGGCCTCCTTCGCCAGCGCCTCCGCCAGCACCGCGCCGGCGGCGTCCTCGCCGATCAGGCCGACGAAGATGCAGCGCCCGCCAAGCGCGGCGATGTTGCGCGCGACGTTGCCGGCGCCGCCGATATTGGTCTCGCTGCGCCTGACCGCGATCACCGGCGCCGGCGCCTCCGGCGAGATTCGCGACACCTCGCCATAGACGAACTCGTCGAGCATGAGATCGCCGACGCAGAGCACGGTCTGGCCGGACATTGCACGCGAGATCGCTTCAAAATCGAACATCAGTCACCGTCATCCGCACTAGCGATAGCGATCCGCTCGGTCGAGAAAGCCCGTCACATAGGCCCCGACTGCGTCTTCCAGGCGGGTGAAACCGCCATTGTATCCGGCGCGCCCGAGACGATCGACGACGCTCTGGGTGAAGTACTGGTAGCTGCCGCGAATCTGCTCGGGCATGTCGACATACTGGATGTTCGGCTCCAGCCCGAGCGCGCCATAGGCCGAGACGATCAGGTCCTTGAAGCTGCGCGCCTTGCCGGTACCGACATTGAACAGCCCGGAGACCCGCGGCGTCGCGATCAGCCACATCATCACCCGCACGACGTCGTCGACATAGATGAAGTCGCGGCGCTGATCGCCGTCGGCGATGCCCTCGCGATGCGACTTGAACAGCTGCACGACGCGGCCCGCCTTGATGTCGTCGAAGCGGCGCGCCAGCACGCTCATCATCGGGCCCTTGTGATATTCGTTGGGGCCGAACACGTTGAAAAATTTCAGCCCGGCCCATTGCGGCGGCAGACGCTCGCCCTTCGCCGCGCGCTCGGCGACCGCAAGGTCGAACAGGTTCTTGCTCCAGCCGTACAGGTTCATCGGCCGCAGCCGCTTCAGCGCCTCGACCGACGCGTCGTCGTCAAACCCACGTTCGCCGTCGCCATAGGTCGCGGCCGAGGAGGCATAGATGAACGGCGTGGCATTTGCCGTGCACCAGTCGAGCAGCCGCATCGAGAGACGGAAATTGGTCTCGATCACGAGATCGCCGTCGGTTGCCGTGGTCTCGGAGATGGCGCCGAGATGGATCACGGCGGTGAGCCGCCGCCCCTTCAGCCAGTCGCCAAGCTCGGCCGGCGGAACGACATCGGCAAGCTGGCGCTTGGCCAGGTTCCGCCACTTGCCGTCCTGCCCAAGCACGTCACAGACCGCAACGTCGCTGTGCCCGGCGTCGTTCAACGCGGCCACGACGTTCGATCCGATAAAACCGGCGCCCCCGGTTACCAGAAACATGATGAAATCCCGCCAGATTCCTTTGCAGCCATCAGCTTTGCCCCACTCCCGCGTCGCAGGCAACGACGGCTTTACCTCTCATCGCGAACCGGTTACCGACTTGGCCGCGCCCGATCGGTCCTGGCCTATTTAGAAATGAATATTGATTCAATATCTGATATCGAGACACAGGACACCGAGGATATCAGACCTATCCTCGTCGTGCCCTATGTTTGGATCGGCGATTTCGTGCGCGGCCACACCGTGGTCAGGGTGCTCAGCAAGCGCTGGCCGAACCGGCCGATCGACCTTCTGACATCCCGGCTTTGCGCCCCTCTGGTCGATTATATGCCCGATGTTCGCGCCGGGATCGTGTTCGACCTGCCGCGCAGCCGGCTGGCGCTGGCCCAGCAGCAGGCCCTCGCAGCCGAGCTTCGCAGCCGGAACTACGCCACCGCGCTGGTGCTGCCGCGGACCTGGAAGGCCGCCCTCGCGCCAGCGCTGGCGGGCATCCCGGAACGGGTCGGCTTCTTTGGCGAGGCGCGGTTCGGCCTGATCAACGCGATGCGATGGGGCGAAAAGCGGCAGCCGCGCTTCATCGACAAGAACGCGATCCTGGCGCTGCCTGACGGCGCCGCCCGCCCGCCGGAATGGCCGGTGCCGCAGCTCCGGGTTCCCGCGGACGACATCGAACGCTGGCGGCAGGCCAACGGCCTCGGCCGCGGGCCCGCCATCGCGCTCGGACCCGGCTCGGTCGGCGTCTCGAAACGCTGGACCTATTATCCGGAGGCCGCGCGGCTGTTCGCGGAACATGGTTTCGACGTCTGGGTGGTCGGCGGCCCCGGCGAGAAGACGCTGGCGCAGGAGATCACAGCAGTCGGCGGCGCGCGGGTCCGCGACCTCACCGGCACCGATCTGCGCAGCGGCATCCTTGCGATGGCCGCGGCCAGCGTCGCTGTGACCAACGACTCCGGGCTGATGCACATCGCCGCTGCAATCGGCACGCCGACCATGGGCATCTTCGGCCCGACCGATCCTTATCTCTGGGCGCCCCTCAACGGCCTCGCCGCGACGGTGCTGCAGACCAAAAGCAAGTTGTCGTGCCAGCCGTGCCAGCGCACGGTCTGCACCATGAACGACCATCGCTGCATGCGCGACATCGCCCCCGAAGAGGTCGTGGAGATTGCGCAGCGCGTGCTGGCTCAGGTCAGCGCGCGATAGACATTGGCGATCGCGCCCGCTTCCGCATCGAGGCTGAACTTATCCACAACTCGTTGGCGCGCCCGCGCCCCCATCGCCGCGGCCGCTGCCGGATCGCGCATCAACGGCTCCAGCGCGGCCACCAGCGCGTCGGCGTCGCCGGGTGGCGTCAGCACGCCGGTGACGCCGTCCTCGACCACGAACTCGGCCGCGCCCGCGCGCGCCGCCACCAGCGCCGCGCCCGCCGACATCGCCTCGATCAGGGTCAGGCCGAAACCTTCATTGCGCGAGGTGAAGGCGTAGATCGTCAGCCGCTGGTACCAGCGCACGACATCCTCGATCGGCAGTTCGCCCGTGATGACGATGCGCGATTGCAGGCCGGCGGCCTCGATCTTCCGCTTCAGCTCGTTGGCAAAGGCCAACTGCTCCGGCACCACGGCGCCGACGATGACGGCGGTGAAATCGGGATAGCGCGGCAGCAGCCTGCACATCGCCTCGACAAAGACGTCGCTGCCCTTCTGCGCGCGCACCCGCCCGAAGCAGCCGATCGCATGGCGTCCCGGCAGTCCGATCTCGGCGAAGGCTGCCGCGCGATCGGCGGGCGGCGCATAGCGATCGGTGTCGACGCCGTGCATCACCACCGTCGCGTCGCGCTTCAGATAGGAGGCCGACAGCGGACTGGTGGCGATGATCGCATCCATGTTGCGGATCAGCCAGCGCGTCAGCCAGGTGTGATGGCGCTGCGCCGCCGAGGTAAAGATCAGTTTCAGCGGCCAACCAAGCGCGCGCAGCACAAGCCCGACGATCATCTCGTCGTTGCGCCGCGCATGCCAGATCACGGGCCGCGCGCGCCGCCACAGGTGCAGGAGATCGGCAAATCCGATCGCGTCGATGCCGTCGGGCCGATGCGAGCCAAGCCAACCTGAGCGAAGCATCTTTGCAAGTTTCGGCGCGACCATGCGGTTGGTCGCGGTGACACCCGAATAGCGTCGGTGCAGATTGGGCACGATGAGCTCGAGCTCGCCGGCAGGTGTGTTCTCGATCGGCACGCAAGTCTCCGTTTCGTGCCAGTTCCTATACGCAACATTAAGCATAGTGGCCAGTTCGGCCGCGGCGAAACCCCCTCTTCACCGCACTCCCGCTAGCATCATCAGTTAAGAATATCGGGAGAGCTCTATCCATGACCGTGCTCGTGACCGGCGGTGCCGGCTATATCGGAAGTCACATGGTTCATGCGCTGGTCGATGCCGGCGAGAGCGTCGTCGTGATCGACAATCTCTCCACCGGCTTCTCCGCGTTCCTGCCCGAAGGCGTTCCGCTGTTCATCGGTGACGCCGGTGACGAGAACCTCGTCGAGGGCGTGATCGCCCAGCACGGCATCGACAGCATCATCCATTTCGCGGGCTCCGTCGTGGTGCCGGACTCGATGCGCGATCCGCTCGGCTACTACCGCAACAACACCATGACGACGCGCAGCCTGCTCAACGCCGCGGTGAAAGGCGGCGTCAGCCGCTTCATCTTCTCCTCGACCGCGGCCGTCTACGGCAACCCGGACCAGGTGCCGGTGCCGGAGATCGCACCGACCCGTCCGCTGTCGCCCTACGGCTCGTCGAAGCTGATGACCGAGATCATGCTGCACGACGTCGCGTCCGCTCATGGCATGAGCTACGCCGTGCTGCGCTACTTCAACGTCGCCGGCGCCGACCCGAAGGGCCGCGTCGGCCTGGCCACCATCGGCGCCACCCATCTGCTCAAGATCGCGGTCGAGGCCGCAACCGGCCAGCGCGCCAAGATCGACGTGTTCGGCACCGACTATCCGACCCAGGACGGCAGCTGCATCAGGGACTTCATCCATGTCAGCGACCTGGTCGAGGCGCATCGCTCGGCGCTGTCCTATCTGCGCGCCGGCGGGCAATCGGTGACGATGAATTGCGGTTATGGCCGCGGCTATTCCGTGCTCGAAACCATCGAGGCGGTGCGCCGGGTCTCGATGCGCAACTTCGCGGTCGCCTACGCCGCGCGCCGGCCCGGCGACATCATGACCATGGTGGCCGACACGACAAGGATCCGCTCGCTGCTCGACTGGACGCCGCGCTTCGACGATCTCGAGACCATCGCGAGCCACGCACTGGCCTGGGAGGAGAAGCTGTTCCGGGAGCGCGCCGGCTCCGCGCGACAGGCGGAATCGGCCTAAAAAACAAACCGTTATCAAGCAGTTATTGTGCTTGAAAAAGCCCCGCCAAGCGGGCAAGGAGGTCCCGCAACCCTGACGGCCGGCGCTGCCCGCCGTCAATGGAACGCGGATGGCCCAGTTTCCAAAGAAAATTACCGACGATCCCTATGGCGCGGCGATCCTGATTCGCCGCCTGGTCACGGAACAAGGGATTACCTATTGGCGCCGCTATCTGATGGCGTTCGCCCTGATGGCCGTTGCGGCCGGCTCGACGGCCGGCGCCACCTACGTGCTCGGCCAGGTGATCAACCAGGCCTATGTCGATAAGAACATCCCCGGCATCGCGATGTTCGCCGGGATCACGGTGGTGCTGCTGTTCATCAAGGGCGTGGCGACCTACGGCCACATGGTGATCCTGAACAAGATCTCCAACGCCATCCTCGCCAGCAACCAGCGGCAACTCTTCGTCAAGCTGATGAGCGAGAGCATCGGCTTCTTCTCGCAGCGGCACTCGTCGGAATTCCTGGCGCGGCTGACCGCCGGCGCCAAGTCGATCACCGACGTACTCAACATGCTGGTCAATGCGATCGGCCGCGACTTCCTGATGCTGATCAGCATGGTCGCCGTCATGGTCTGGCAGGACCCGCTGATGTCGTTCATCGGGCTCGTGGCAGTGCCGCCGGCGATGCTCATGCTGCGCAGGCTGGTGAAGCGGATCAAGGGGCTCGCCTACAACCAGTTCACCGGCACCGCCGACATCATGGAGACGATGCAGGAATCGCTGCAGGGCATCCGCACCGTGAAGGCGTTCACGCTGGAAGGCACCATGCAGCGGCGGATCGACGAGCACATCGCAACCGTCGAGAGCAATGCCAACAAGATGGCGCGCGTCGCCAACCGTTCCAATCCGCTGATGGAGATGCTCGGCGGCTTCGCGGTCGCCGGCTGCCTGATGTATGGCGGCTACAGCGTGGTGGCGCTCGGCTCCACGCCGGGCCAGTTCTTCACGTTCCTGACCGCCTTCCTGATGGCGACCGAGCCGGCCAAGCGGCTGGCGCGGCTCAACATCGACCTCAACAGCCAGCTGGTCGGCGCGCGGATGCTGCTCGAGGTGGTCGACAGCCCGGCGAGCGAACAGACCGATGACGACAAGCCGGCGCTGAAACTCTCCGACGCGCGGATCGAACTGCGCGACGCCAGCTTCGCCTATCGGCCCGGCGAGCCGGTGCTGAACCGCATGAGCTTTGTGGCCGAGCCCGGCAAGGTGACCGCGCTGGTCGGCCCCTCCGGCGGCGGCAAATCGACCGTGCTGGCCTTGCTGCTGCGCTTCTACGAGACGCGCGAGGGCGACATCCTGATCGACGGACAGCCGATCTCGTCGGTGTCGCGCAAGTCGCTGCGGCAGCAGACCGCCTATGTCGGGCAGGACGTCTATCTGTTCCGCGATACCATCCGTGCCAACATCGCCTTCGGCAAGCAGGGCGCCACCGAGCAAGAGATCGTCGACGCCGCCAAGGCCGCCTGCGCGCACGACTTCATCATGAGCTTCCCGCTCGGCTATGACACGCCGGTCGGCGAGCACGGCACCCAACTGTCCGGCGGGCAGCGCCAGCGCATCGCGGTCGCCCGCGCGCTGATCAAGAACGCGCCGATCATCCTGCTCGACGAGGCCACCGCCGCGCTCGACTCGGAGTCCGAGAAGCAGGTGCAGGAAGCGATCGAGCATCTCTGCCAGGGCCGCACCACGATCGTGATCGCGCACCGCCTGCACACCATCATGCATGCCGATGCGATCCTGGTGGTCGAGGGCGGCGAGATCGTCGAGCGCGGTCGGCACGAGGAGTTGCTGCGCCGCGGCGGCCGCTACGCCTCGTTCTTCCGCCTGCAGCATCACCATGACCCGTCGCCGCTGGCGCTGGCGCCGATCAGCGCCACGGGCTAGGGCCTCCTATCCTCTCGGGGCAATGCCTGCGCGGAGCACGCGCAGCACGTTGCCGCCCATGACCTTGCGGATGTCGTCCTCCGAGAACCCGCGCGACATCAGCGCCTGGGTCACGGCGACGATCTCGCCGGCATCGAAGCTCGTCGTGGTCGAGCCGTCGAAATCCGAGCCGAGGCCGACATGGTCGATCCCGACCAGGTCGCGGACATGGGCAATCGTCCGCGCCACATTGCTCGGATCGAGCGAGCAGACCGCGCCTTGCCAGAAACCGATACCGACCACGCCGCCGGTCCGCGCGACACCCCGGACTTCGTCGTCGGTGAGGTTGCGGTTGACCTTGCAGGTCGCCTGAACGCCGCCATGGCTTGAGACCACGGGGCGCGTCGCCATCGCCAGCACCTCGGCGACCGCCGCGTGGCTCGCATGCGCGAGGTCGACGATCATGCCCATCGCCTCCATCCGCTGCACCACCTGCCGGCCGAGCGGCGTCAGGCCGCCCTTCGCGACGCCATGCATCGAGCCAGCGACATCATTGTCGAAGAAGTGCGCGAGACCGGCCATTCTGAATCCGGCGGCGTAGAGCACGTCGAGATTGGCGATATTGCCCTCGATGTCCTGCAAACCCTCGATCGACAGCATGCCGCCAACCACCGTCGCGCCGCTCTTGCGGTCGGCGAGCAGGCGATCGAGGTCGGCCGGCGTCGCGATCAGGCGCAGCCGCCCGGCGGACTGCTCGGCGAAGCTCCGCAATTTCTCGGCATGCCACAGCGAGCGCTGCAGCAACGAGAACCACGTCCGCGGCGGCTGCAGATCGATGATGGCGAGGTTCGTGATGGTGTCGGTGTCGGCGCCGTTGGCCTCATAGTTCTGGCCCTTGGGTGACTTGGTGACCGACGAGAACACCTGCAGCGCGTAGTGTCCCTCGATCAGGCGCGGCAGATCGATATGGCCGCGATCGGATCGCGCGATCAGGTCACGCTTCCACAAGAGGCTGTCCGCATGCATGTCCGCCACGTCGAGCGTCGCCTGCAGGGCCGTTGCGGCGGGCGTGATATCCAGCGCCACGCGCTGGACCCTGTTCTGCGCCCGATCGATCCGCTCCGGGACGACCGTGAAAAACCGAACGGCGGCGGCGATCAGGGCCACGACGATCAGCACCAGGCCGATCGAAAGCCATTTCCTCATGGGCAGCACCGCCTTGGTCGACCAAAGGCGGCCGCGCTCGGCGGAAAGCTGGCCTCACCTCTGCGCCGGATGCAGCCGCGGCCACTAGCCCTGAGCGGCGTAAGCGCGTAAATACCGCCCGCGCTCCCTCCTTCAACCCTCCGGGACCCGTTCATGAACGCCGCATCCACCGTCATTCCGCTTCCCCCGCAGCCCTCGCTTCCCGTCGTCGGCGAATCCGGCACCTATCCGGTCCGCCGCATCTGGTGCGTTGGCCGCAACTATCTCGAGCATATCAGGGAGATGGGCAATGACGAGCGCGCGCCGCCGTTCTTCTTCGGCAAGCATGCCGACATGCTGGTGCCCGATGGCGCGACCATCCCCTATCCGCCGCTGACCAAGGACCTGCATCACGAGGTCGAGCTGGTGGTGGCGATGAAGAGCGGCGGGCTGAACATTCCCGCCGACAAGGCGCTCGAGCATGTCTACGGCTACGCCGTCGGCATCGACCTGACCCGCCGCGACCTGCAGATCGCCTCGCGCAAGAAGGAGCGGCCCTGGGAGATCGGCAAGTCGTTCGACTATTCCGCGCCCTGCTCGGCGATCCAGCCGGCCGCGAAGATCGGCCACCCGACCGCGGGCAAGATCTGGCTCACCGTCAACGGCAAGGAAGCGCAGAAGGGCGACCTCACCGAGCTGATCTGGAACGTGCCTGAAATCATCTGGCAGCTCTCGCAGCAGGTGAAGCTCGCCGCCGGCGACATCATCATGACCGGCACGCCCGCCGGCGTCTCGCAGCTGCAGGTGGGCGACAAGCTCGAATGCGGCGTCGACGGCGTCGGCAAGCTCGCGGTGACGATCGGCAAGCCGGAATAACCGCCTCAGGAACGAGGCCAGGCCCAAAGCCCCGGACCTCAGGTCCGGGGCTTTTTGCTGTGCGCGGTCAGCGCATCGTGCCGGGCATGCAGGGCGGCTCGTTGAAGGGGGCGGTCGCGAACGATCCAACCTTCGGCGCGCGCACGCAATCGGTGGTCTTGCTGCTGACCGTCGTTGTCGTCATCGAAGCATTGGCGCGCCGCACCGCAGCGTTGTTGCCGGCGGCGGACGCCTGCGTCGAACAGGCGGCTGCCGCAACCAGCGCAAGCGCTGCGAGGGTCAATTTGGTCATGGGATTTCTCCGTACGGTGGGTGAAGCCGACCTAGCTCGGCTCCTGTGATCAGGACCGCGCGCGCCTAGAAATTATTTCATCACACGCGATCACCGCACCGCGAGCGCCCGATCACATCAGATGGAGCGGGGAATACCAGAGCGACCGCAGTGCTCCTGTACGCGGAGGGCCCGACGAAATGCCCACCCTGCCCCTCAATCCCAGACGCCCGTGTGCAGCTCGCTTGCTCCTCGGCCTACTCGACGCTGTCGTAGCACGATTTGGATACCGTCTGCAGATTGCGGTCATCCCAGAACAGACGTTCGTCACCTCGATGTGGAATGACTTGGTCGTAGGCTAGCAGCACCGTATTCGACTGAATTCTGCCGCATGCCCTGCGCTGGCTTGTGTAGAGATCGCGCGGGAAGATGCGCAGGCGCAAGGCTCGCCGTTGCGCGAGTTTGTACCAGGCCTTCCACGGCGGCTGAGACATCAAAAGGGAAACCCGAACAGAGAGACTTTGGAGTAATCCGGGATGGCATCTGCCCTGCCACGTTTTCCCGATAAAGTCGCCGCGGCGGATATGGAGCTAAAATGGGAAAACAACGGCGCTCCGCCGCCTAGCTTGAAAGGGTTCCAGCAGCTCGTGAGCCCATTTGCGTGCCTAGAAAGGAATGGTTCCGATGACCGCATTCTACGGCGATAGCACCGATAACAGCGTCCTCTCTTCCGCCGGTTATGACGCGCTTTATGGCGGTCAAGGGAACGACACAATGGCAAGCAGCATTGCCGGCTACGATTATTGGGACGGCGGCCAGGGCGACGATCTCTTAACGGCGCAATGGAGCAGCATGGCCTACGGCGAGATGTATGGTGGCGGTGGCAACGACTGGATTCAGGGCGGCAACACCGTCAGCATGTCGTATGAGTATGGCGGCAACGGTGACGACTATATTCAGGATGGCGGCACGCTGACAACCCAGTTCCATTACATTGACGGGGGTGTCGGGCGCGACGCTCTATATGGCTCGGCTGGCAGTGATACGATTTATGGCGGCGAGGGCAACGACAGCGGGCCGAACATCTTAGTAGCCTCCGGCGTCTCTGTGGCGCCGGGTCTCTACGGCGGCGGCGGCAACGACATTCTGGTTGGAGAGGACGGCAACGACCTGCTCTTTGGTGGCGACAATAACGATGTACTGTTCGGAGGCATTGGCAACGACACAGCATACGGGGGTAACGGCAACGATACGCTGAGCGGAAATGAGGGGATCGATCTGCAGATTGGCGATGCCGGCGACGACTGGATCTACATGAGCGTCGGCGATGGCAGTACCGCCTACGGCGGAGCTGGCAACGATGTCATCGTCGCCAACGGCCGCGCGGTGATGATCGGCGACGACGGCAACGATGTCTTATACGGGCTAGCCGGCAACGACTATTGCTACGGCGGCAATGGCAACGACACCATGTACGGCGGCGACGGCGTTGACGTTCTAATCGGTGGTGCCGGCAACGACTATTTCGACGGCGGCTCTGGCGTGAACTACTATTTTGGCGGTGGCGGCAACAACACCTTCGTCTCCAACGCTGTGCCGAGTGTCACAGTGATTCAGGACTTTAACTCAACCACGGACACCGTGCAGCTCCATGACAGTGGCTTCAGTTCGTTCTCCGACGTGCTGTCGCACTCCTATCAAAACGGCGCTTACTTCGTCATTCAAGTCGACAGCGACACTGCGGTCTGGCTAAACGGCGCGACTGCGGGCTCGGTCACAGCGGCGAATTTCAGCCTGTAGCTGCGTTTCGGTCAAGCGGCGCGTCGCCAAGAGCCATTGCCGAAAGGAAGGGCCGACCGTCTTGACGGTCGGCCCAAGGTCGAGGCGCGCTGCGCGCGGCCACCTGAATCAGGCTCTGCGCTTTTAGTCGGGCTGCCTCGAATGCACCGCACGGCGAATTAGACGATCAGATCGATTTGCGTCTCGGTCAATCCGCTTACCTTGACGCCGCGCTTTCCATCCTCGACGTCGACAGTCTTCGACGACCCGCCTTACGACTTGGCTCGGTTGCGATTATGTGCCCGGCAATGGTGACAGCTTGTTTCGCTTAGGCGGCGGCCCAGCAGCCGCGCGCCTACGCGTCAAACGAAACCGCGAGCAGGCCGTGGTCGGCGCCGGTCGGCCATCGCCAGCCGCGCGCCGCCGATGTTCCGGCGACGACATCGACATCGCAGCAGGTCATCGATCAGGAGGACGCGCTTGTCGACCGCAAGATCAAGGGCATTTGCCGGGGCTGCTAGAGCATGATCCGGAAAAGTGCGAAGCGGTTTTCCGGAGGAGATCATGCTCAAAGACAAAGAGCCACATTTCGGTCTAGCCGGCGGCGGATCTTACTGCCGTTCGGCGATCTGCGACGTGGCCGGCCCGAAATGCGTCTTCTCGTACTCGAGCCACAGCTCGAGCAGCGCCATGAAGGCCACCACCGCGCCGGCGGCGATGGCAAAATGCATCGCGCGGGTATGCGCGAAGCCGAGCAGCCAGGGCGAGACGATCAGCCAGCACCCGACTACCAGGTTGATCCATTCTTCCCAGATCGAGAACGCGACGATCGCCGCCAGCGACATGATCGCGATCGCCGCGCCGCTGATCCTGAGATCGATCGCCGCGGTCGGATTGGCCTGCACGAACAGCCACGGCGCGGCGAGCAGGAAGATCGCTGCGACGAGGTTATAGAGATCGAGCGCCGATTCTTTTCGCCATTTCATCATCTGCTGCTCCATTGCTGTCTCAAGCCCGACGTTGATGCGCGCCGGCCGCATTGATGTCCTTGCCAGTGAAGTCGGTCATCAGCGCGGTCGCGACCAGCGTGATGACGGCGCAGATCGCGATGTAAACCGCGATCGCGACCCACGAATGATAGGTACCGAACAGCCACGCCGCGATCAGCGGCGCGGGACCGCCGGCGATGACGGATGCGAGCTGGTAGCCGAGCGAGGCGCCGCTGTAGCGCAGCCGTCCGGTAAAGCTTTCGGCGATCAGGGCGGCCTGCGGCCCGTACTGCATGTCGTGCGGAATGAGCGAGAGAACGATCGCGAGGAAGATGATCGACGCCGATCCGGTGTTGAGCATCGCGAAGTAGATGAAGCCGAAGATGCCGGTCACCAACGCGCCGATCATGTACATGTTCTTGCGGCCGATCTGGTCCGACAGGTGACCGAACACCGGGATCGAGACGAACGACAGCACCGAGGCCGCGAGCACCGCGGTGAGCAGGAAATCGCGCGAGACGTGCAGCGTGCCGGTACCGTAGGAAAACACGAAGGCGGTGAAGATGTAGAACGGCGCCTGCTCGGACATCCGCGCGAAGGCGGACAGCAGGATCTCCTTCGGATGGTCGCGGATCACCGTCAGCATCGGCGTGCGGTCGAGCTGACGCTCGGCCAGCAGCTTGCTGAACACAGGCGTTTCCAGAATGCCGAGCCGGATGTAGAGGCCGACGCCGACCAGGACGATGCTGAGCGCGAACGGAACGCGCCAGCCCCACGACAGGAACTGGTCACCCGACATCTGGCTGAAGGCCAGCACGGCAAGATTGGCGAGGAACAGCCCGCAGGGCACGCCGAATTGCGGCCACGACGCGATCAGGCCGCGGGAGCGATCGTTGCGCGCCCATTCCATCGACATCAGCACCGAGCCGCCCCATTCGCCGCCGACGCCGACGCCCTGGATGAAGCGCAGCACGGTCAGGATCACCGCGCCCCAGATGCCGATGCTGGAATAGGTCGGCACCAATGCGACCGCCGCGGTCGCGAGGCCCATCAACAGCAGCGTCGCGATCAGCGTCGACTTGCGGCCGATGCGGTCGCCATAGTGCCCGAAGATCGCAGCCCCGATCGGCCGCGCGACGAAGCCGACCGCATAGATGGCGAAGGCCTCGAGCGTGCCGACCCAGGGATCGGAATGCGGAAAGAACAGCTTTGCGATAACCAGGCCGGTGACGGTGCTGTAGAGGAAGAAGTCATACCACTCGATCGCGGTCCCGACGGTGGAGGCGATCACCGCACGGCGCATCTGCAGCTGGTGCTCGGATGGTGTGAGCTGGTTGGCGTCGAGGCCGGGGGTTGGACGAAGCGTTGGGCCAAACATTGCCATGGGGTGTCTCCCTCGCAGGCCCCCGGACGGATATTGACTGTGGTTCGTTTGAGTACGAACGATAACGCGCCCCGGAAAGTTCCACCGGAACGGACCGTCGAGGCTTGAACTTTAGTCGGCCACGGCGAGCGGCAATCGCAACAGTCCGGTACGCCGAAGGCGTCGTCCGCCTCCCGCACCGAGTGGCGGACCGTGCTTCGCACATGGCCGCAGGATGCGCCCGGCAGCCGCTGGGCGGCTCCGTCAATCTGCCGCGCTTCGTCTCATGACAGCCCAAGGGCGCGCCCGTCGCTGCGCGGATCATGCGCCCCGGTGATGCTTCCGTCGGCGTCGATCCGGATCGCACCCGGATGTCCCGCGAGCGGGCTCTGGGCTGGTATCGGACTTATTTCGTGGCCTCGTCCGGCGAGCGCCTTGAAGACCTCTTCACCGGCATCCTTCTCCAGCTTCAGGCTGTCGCGCGCATCGGAGAACGTCTTGCCGAGCAGGAAGCGCGGTCGCGACAGCGCGATGAGCGGATCCATGTTGTAGTCGATCAGCCTGGTCAGCACCGCCGCGAGCGTCTGCGGCTGGCCATCGGCTCCCTGTGTGCCGTACAGCAGATGCGGCCGTCCGCCCTTGAGATAGATACCCGGATTGAGCGTGTGGAACGGCCGCTTGCCCGGCTTGAGGCAGTTGGGGCTGGCCGGGTCGAGATTGAACGACGCACCGCGGTTGTGCCAGATGATGCCGGTGTCGCCGGCCACCATGCCGCTTCCCCAATCGTAGTAGACGGTTTGCAGCATGCTGACGCAATTGCCGTCCCGGTCGGTCGCGGCGAGATAAACCGTGTCGCCCTTCTTGAACACGTGCGGCCACGGCATCGCCTTCTCGAGGCTGATCGCCTTCGCGCGCGCGTCGAGGTAGCTCGCCGAGAGCAGCTGATTGACCGGAACGTCGACGAATTCCGGATCGCCGATGTAGCGGCCGCGGTCGATGAAGGCCTGCTTCACCGCTTCGACCAGCAGGTGATAGTAGTCCGCGCTCCCTTCCGGATATTTCGCGAGCTCGAAGCGGTCGAGGATACCCATGATCTCGAGCGTCGTGAGAGCCTGCGTCGGCGGGCGCAGCCCGAGCAGCTCGCCACCGCGATAGCCGACGCGCAACGGCGTCTCGTCGCGCGCGCGGCAGCGCGCCAGATCGTCGGCGGTCAGCGGCGAGCCGATCTGCTTCAGTCCGGCCGCAATGCGCGCGGCGAGCTTTCCTTCGTAGAAATCACGCCCGCCATTTGCGGCCAGCATCTCCAGCGATTTCGCGAGTTCAGGCTGGACCAGCGGCTCGCCGATTTCAGGCATCCGGCCGGCGGGCATGAAGATGCGCTGGATGTCGGGCCAGTCCTTCAGGTTCTTCGCTTCCATGTCCTGCCAGAAGCGCTGCGACGGCGTGACCGGGAAGCCCTTGCTGGCGTATTCGATCGGGCGCGCGAACAGCGACGCCCAGCTCTGCTTTCCGGACCAGGACTTGCGGCTGAAATCGAACGCCTGGTCCCAGACGTCGACGGTCGTGGCCGCGGTCAGCGCCGACCCCGGCCCCCGGATCGGGACCGAGCCGCTGTAGTTCGGCAGGTTGAGCGCGGCCTGACCTGTGCCGGACAGCGTCCGCACATTTCCCTTGCGGTCACTAATCACCATGAAGCTGTCGCCGCCGAGGCCGCTGAAATGCGGATAGGTCACGCACAGCGTGGCACCGATGGCGATGACCGCCTCGATCGCATTGCCGCCCTTGCGCAGCACCTCTAGTCCCGCCTGCGTGGCGAGTTCGTGCGGGCTCGTCACCATGCCGGTCTTCGATCGCGCCAGCGCGCCCGTATTGTCGAGGGCCCAGAGTGGTCGCGGCGCCGCCGCGGCGACCGCCGTGAGCATGGACCCGACCAGCAACTCCCTGCGCGACATGCCAAGATTGGCCATTCGGCTTCCCTCCCCGTTTCCTCGTTGTGTCGATTTTGTGCGATCGCGGGCTGCGGACACCGCGACGTCCAAATCCCCGAAGGACCGCCACTGGCATTTGGCATACCAAGATTGAAGAAAATTCTTACTTCGGTCAAGCCTGTTGAGAAGGCGCGAGCGAGGTCGGGTTCGTGCTCCTGCCAGAAGCAGGAGGTAGCCAGACCGATGCGGGGCAGCGCGCGGCGCGGAGGATCGCGCCGCGCCGACGCGCCGAGCTCTAAGCCCGGTCGCTGCGGCGGTACGGCACGTAGCGCGGCGTCCAGACCTTGGCGTGAATCCGCGCCTCGACCTGGTCGATCGGAACGTCCCTCGCCAATCCCTCCTTGTGGGCCTGCAGCGCGACCGCAAGCGCCACGGTCTGCGAGACGTCGCGCAAGGCGCTGACCGGCGGCAGCAGATTGTGCTTCGGGTTGTCGCGCGCCGGCGAGACGCTGGCCAGCGCCTTGGCGGCGGCCATGAACATGCCGTCGCTGACCCGGCTGGCACCGACCGCGAGCGCGCCGACGCCGACACCCGGGAAGATGTAGGAGTTGTTGGTCTGGTCGACCTTGAAGCGCGCGCCGTCGCGCATGATCGGCGGGAACGGGCTGCCGACGCCGATCAGCGCCCGCCCTTCCGTCCACGCCTCGATATCGACCGGCGTCGCTTCCTCGCGCGAGGTCGGATTGGACAGCGGGAAGATCACCGGCCGCTTGTTGCATTCGGCCATCGCGCGGACGATCGGTTCGGAAAACGCGCCGGCCTGGCCGGAGACGCCGATCAGCACGGTCGGCCTGGCGTTGCGCACGACGTCGAGCAGCGCGATCTTGTCGGGATGGTTGAGCTGCCAGCCCGCGATCGCCTGCCTGTTCTGCACGAACGGCAGTTGGAACGGGGCGAGCCCGCTCATGCCCTCAAGCAGCAGCCCGTCGCGGTCGACCATGAAGAAGCGCTTCGCCGCCTCGCTCTCCGGCAGGCCGGCATCGACCATCGCGGCGCGGATCAGGCTGGCGATGCCGCAACCGGCCGAGCCCGCGCCGAGCACGGCGACGCGCTGCTCGGTGAGCGGCACGCCGGTGACGTTGATGGCGGAGAGCAAGGCGCCGGTCGCCACCGCCGCGGTGCCCTGAATGTCGTCGTTGAAGGTCAAGAGCCGGTCGCGATAACGCTCGAGCATGCGCGTCGCGTTGTTCTTGGCGAAATCCTCCCATTGCAGCAGGACGCGCGGCCAGCGCTTCACCACCGCCGAGACGAACGCCTCGATGAAGTCGTCATAGGCCTGGCCGCGGACGCGCTCGTTGCGCCAGCCGATATAGAGCGGATCGGCGAGGCAATCGGGATTGTCGGTGCCGACGTCGAGCATGATCGGCAGGGTCGTCGCCGGATGCAGGCCGCCGCAGCCGGTGTAGAGCGCGAGCTTGCCGATCGGGATGCCCATGCCGCCGGCGCCCTGGTCGCCGAGGCCGAGGATGCGCTCGCCGTCAGTGACGACGATCGCCTCGACGTGATCGAAGCGCGGATGCGCGAAAATGCGGTCGATCCGGTGCTGATGCGGGATACTGAGGAACAGCCCGCGCGGCTTGCGGAACAGCCGACTGAATTTTTGGCAGCCCTCGCCGACGGTCGGCGTGTAGACGATCGGCAACAGCTCTTCCAGGTTGCCGACCAGGAGCGCGTAGAACAGCGTCTCGTTGGTGTCCTGCAGCTCGCGCAGAAAGGCATAGCGCTCGATATCGGTCTCAAAGCCGCGCAGCGCCTCGAGGCGGCGCGAGACCTGCTCGTCCAGCGTCAGGATATTGGGCGGCAGCAGGCCGTGCAGGTCGAACGCCTCGCGCTCGGCCTCGGAGAACGCGGTGCCCTTGTTCAGCTGCGGATCGGCCAGCAGCTCGTAGCCGCTCAGCGCAGTGGTCGCAAAAGCTCCTGATGACTCCGACATGACAAGGTCCCCTCAATGCGAAACGCCAGAAGGGACGTTATCACGCCCGTGTAACGGATCGGAGCGCGAAGGCGCTGCGCCGCGCAAAGTTGAACGGCCCCGACGCTGCGGCTCCGCCTTCGGACCGACACCAAACATACCTTGGTATAGCCCGCCTGATTCCTTGTGATGGCCCGTGCTTACGCCCGTACAGTTGAGTGATCGCGAGAGATTTTTACACTCGCGATCGCTCCAACGTGATCAGGATCACGGCTCGGAGCCGTCAATCGCAAGACTGTCACGGGTAGCAGGTGTCGACTGGAACGCGGGTTTCGAGGAACACTCAGATGATCGTCAACATTCAGAAGCTGAACGGCCTGTGGCACCTCATCGTCGGGTCGTGCAAGATCCGAACTCCGTTCCTGGAGACGCAGGACCGGGAGTGGGTCGTCGCGTACGCCCGGCGAATCTACCCCGGCGCCAAGGTTTTCGAACGCGACTGATGCTGCTGCGCCTCACAGCTCTCGTCCCAGACAAAAAGCCCCGGAGCATGCTCCGGGGCTTTTGCTTTCAATGCGGCGACGCCGCCGCGATCAGTGCAGCGCCGACATTACGATCAGGCCGAGGATCAGCACGGTCGCGGAATATTTGAGCGTGTAATACACGTTCCGATTCCACTCCTTCACCTTGCGGCTGGCGAGATGGACCTCGTAGAGCTTGCCGAACACCTTGTTCAGCGCGCCGACTTGCTCGCCGTCGACGTTCTGGGTGGCCGACGCCTTGACGATGTTGTGGCTGACCCAGCGGTTCATCGCCGTCATGAAGCCGTACTTCATCGGGCGCTCGACGTCGCAGAACAGGATGATGCGGTTGACGTCGGTCTTGTTCTCGGCGCTGTGGATGAAGGTCTCGTCGAACATGAAGGCCTCGCCGTCGCGCCAGACGCATTCGACGCCGTCGACGAGGATGCGGCA
The DNA here is from genome assembly GCF_042258325.1 of Bradyrhizobium sp. Pha-3. Taxonomy (NCBI): domain Bacteria; kingdom Pseudomonadati; phylum Pseudomonadota; class Alphaproteobacteria; order Hyphomicrobiales; family Nitrobacteraceae; genus Bradyrhizobium; species Bradyrhizobium sp. Pha-3. The sequence continues at coordinate 6,094,872 of NZ_CP170151.1, forward strand.
CTGTTTCGAGTTCGGCGTCACCAGGCCAAGGTGATAGCGCAGCGAGCCGGCGAAGGGATCGCGGTGCGCCCCGAGCTTGCCGCCCGGCGGCAGCATCGCGAACATCGCGCCATGCACGTTCGGGATCGAGTTGAGCAGCTCCACCGTCTTCGGGCACAGCGTCCGCGCCGAGGGCAGGAAATCGTTGTACCATTTCAGATAGAAGCGCTTCCAGCCGCTCTTGAAGAAGGAATAGAAACCCCAGTCGTTGTTCTTGGCCGCGGCGCGGATGAAGCCCTCGTCGAACAGGCGCGTGGCCTCGTCGCGGATCGTCTCCCAACTGTCGGAGAGCTTCTTGAGCTCGGGAAACTGCTCGACCGGAATCACCGGCGTGTTGGGCACGGCGGAGCCGGCATACATCAGCACATTGTAGGGCGCGAGGTAGGTCGAGTGATCGCCGAGCTGGCGAGCGAAGCGCAACCGCTGCTTGCCGCGGAAGTGAACGTAGAGCGTAGAGACCACCAGCACGTAAAGAATGACGAGCTGCGGCGCGAAGAGCTGTCTCAACATGATCCGTCTATGATCGCTGCCGCCGACGCCTTCGTGCCCCGCCCCGCAGGAGCCTTGCCCTTCACGGGTGGCCCAGTCCGGGCGGCGAAACGCGTCGCCGTCCGCGAAAATTCCCCTGTTTCATAGTGACTTGGCACTGCGGCGCGGTCTGTCAAATGAGCCGGAAGCCTTGCCGCGGTGCCGTCCCGGATAAGCCACGTAAGCGTTCGCTCACCAAATGTGAAGCGCAGCGCCGCGCGGGCGCCAACTTTGTGACACTATTCACACACCTAATTCACCATTGACAAACTAATTAGACAATTCCTAATCCTGAGATGACCGCGCCGAAGAGCGCGGACATCCAAAGGGAGGAATGATGAGACAGTTTCTGGCGGCAGCCATTGTCGCGGCGATGACCACGGCCGCTCACGCCCAGGTTTCCGATGACGTCGTGCGCATCGGGGTGCTGACCGACCTGTCGAGCTGGGGCCGCGACAATTCCGGCCCGGGCTCGGTCGAGGCGGCCAAGATGGCGGTGGAGGAATTCGGCCCCACCGTGCTCGGCAAGCCGATCGAGATCATCTCCGCCGACCACCAGATGAAGACCGATGTCGGCGTGCAGATCGTGCGCGGTTGGTTCGACAACGGCAAGGTCGACGCCGTCGTCGACATCCCGAATTCCGGCATCGCGATCGCCGTGCACAACATGGTGCGCGAGCGCAACAAGATCGCGCTCCTCTCCGGTCCCGGCGCGAGCTCGCTGACCGACGAATTGTGCAGCCCCAACACGGTGCATTTCGCCTACGACACCTACGCGCTGTCCAAGGTGACGGCCTCGGCCGTGATCAAGGAAGGCGGCAAGTCCTGGTTCTTCGTCACTGCGGACTACGCCTTCGGACAGCAGCTAGAGAAGGACGCGACGCGCTTCATCAACGAGATGGGCGGCAAGGTGCTCGGCAGCGTCAAGCATCCGACCAACACCGCCGACTTCTCCTCCTTTGCGCTACAGGCGCAGAGCTCGAAGGCCGACGTGGTGGCGTTCGCCAATGCCGGCCAGGACACCGACAATTCGATCAAGCAGTCCGGCGAGTTCGGCCTCGTGCAGGGCGGCCAGAAGCTGGTCGGCCTTCTGATGTTCGACACCGACGTGCATGCAATCGGACTCAACGCCGCGCAGGGCACCTACATGACGACGTCGTCGTACTGGAACATGGACGAGAAAACGCGTGCCTGGTCGAAGAAGTTCTACGCCCGCGCCAATGTGATGCCGACCATGATCCAGACCGGCGTCTACGGCTCGGTGCTGCATTATCTCAAGGCGATCCAGGCCGCCGGCACCGACGATCCCAAAGCGGTGATGGCCAAAATGCGCGAGCTGCCGATCGAGGACACCTTCGTGCACGGCGGCAAGCTGCGCGAGGACGGCCGTGTGATCCGCGACATGTATCTGGCGAAGGTGAAAAAGCCTTCGGAATCCAAGGAGCCGTGGGATTATCTCGACATCGTCAAGACGGTGAAGGGCGAGGACGCCTATCGTCCGGTCTCCGAGTCGAAGTGCCCGCTGCTCAAGAAATAGGATCGATCGCGTGGCCAACGAAGAAGCTTATGATTGCGACGCGCTGGTCGTCGGCTCCGGCTGCGCCGGGCTGTCGGCGGCCGTCACCGCCGGCCATCACGGCCTCAAGGTCCTGGTGGTCGAGAAGGAGCCGCGGTTCGGCGGTACCACCGCGCGCTCTGGCGGCTGGCTGTGGATTCCCGGCACCTCGCTGGCCAAGGCCTGGGGCATCGAGGAGAGCCCCGATCAGGCCAAAACCTATCTGCGCTACGAGGCCGGCAACAGCTTTGACGCAGCGCGCGTCGATGCGTTCCTTACCGAAGGGCCGAAGGCGGTCGACTTCTTCACCACCAGCACCGCGGTGCGCTTCGACATGCCGCTGACCTTCCCGGACTATCATGCGGAAGCGCCCGGCGGCGCGCAGGGCGGCCGCTCGATGGTGACGCGGCCGTTCGACGCCCACGAGCTCGGCGACGCCCTCAAGGATCTCGGCAGCCCCCTGCCCGAGCTTACCGTGTTCGGCATGATGCTCGGCTCCGGCAAGGAGATCGTGCATTTCATGCGCGCGACCCGGTCGCTAGCGTCGGCGGCCTATGTCGCCAAACGGCTGTCGAAACACGCCATCGACGTGATGCGCAACGGCCGCGGCATGACGCTGACCAACGGCAACGCGCTCGCCGGACGGCTGGCGAAATCCGCCTTCGACCTGAAAATCCCGCTCTGGCTCAACTCGCCGGTGCGCGAATTGATCGTCGAGAACGGCGCGGTGGGCGGCGCAATCGTCGCGCGTGAAGGGCGCACGATCCGCGTCAACGCGAAGCGCGGCGTGGTGCTCGCCTGCGGCGGTTTTCCGCACGACGTCGCGCGACGGCAGAAGATGTTTCCGCATGCGCCAACCGGAAAAGAGCATTACTCGCCGGGCCCTGTCGGCAACACCGGCGACGGCTTGCGCCTTGCGGAATCCGCCGGCGGCCGCGTCGACGACTCGCTGCCGAATGCCGCGGCCTGGGTGCCGGTCTCGGTCACGACGCGCAAGGATGGCTCGAAGGGCGTGATGCCGCATTTCATCGATCGCGCCAAGCCGGGCGTGATCGCAGTGATGGCCGACGGCAGGCGCTTTGCCAATGAAGGCAATTCCTACCACGACTTCGTGCAGGCGATGATCAAGGCGGCGATGCCCAGCGAGGAGATCGCGGCGCATCTCATCTGCGATCACGAGACGCTGCGCAAATACGGCCTCGGCTGCGTGCCGCCGCGCCCCATGCCGCTCGGCCATCATCTGAAGACCGGCTATCTCAAGCGCGGCGCGACGCTGACGGAGCTCGCCGCGCAGGCCGGCATCGACGCCAAGGCGCTCGAGGCGACCGTCGCGGAGTTCAACGCCACCGCGGCGGAGGGCCGCGATCCCGCCTTCGGCAAGGGCTCGCGCGCCTATAACCGCTACCAGGGCGATGCGCTGCACGGACCCAACCCCTGCATCGCGCCGATCCAGCACGGGCCGTTCTACGCCATCAAGATGGTGATCGGCGATCTCGGCACCTATGCCGGCATAAGGACCGATGCCAACGCCCGCGCGCTCGACGCCGATGGCCAGCCGATCGCCGGCCTCTATGCCGCCGGCAACGACATGGCAAGCATCATGGGCGGCAACTATCCCGGCGCCGGCATCACACTCGGGCCCGCGCTGACCTTCGGCTACATCGCGGGCAAGCACATTGCCGGCGTAGCGGCGGAAGGAAGCGTGGCATGAGCGCGATGGCGACCCTGCTCGCAGGCAAGCGCGCGCTGGTGACCGGCGCTGCCCACGGCAACGGACGCGCCATCGCGCTTGGCCTAGCGGCGCATGGCGCGGACGTCGTTGTGACCGACGTCGATCGCGCCGGCGCCGAGCAAACCGCGGCCGACATTCGCCGGCGCGGCCGCGCGGCATGGCCGTTCGAGCTCGATGTCACTGATACGGAGGCGTGCTCCGCGTTGGCGCAGCGTGCGGCGCGCGAAGTCGGGCCGATCGCGATCCTGGTCAACAATGCCGGCATCATCATCCGTGAGGGCATCGACTCGCCCCGTGCAGGCGAGAATTGGCGGCGGGTGCTCGACGTCAACCTGACCGGCACGTTCAACGTCACCCACGCCTTCCTGCCGGCATTGCGCGAGACGCGCGGCACGATCATCAATCTCGGCTCGATCGCGTCCTTCCTCGGCGTTGCCGATACGCTGGGCTATGCGCCGTCCAAGGGGGGCGTCAAGCTCCTCACCCAGGCGCTCGCCCGCGAGCTTGCCGCCGACGGCATTCGTGTCAATGCGATCGCGCCCGGCGTGATCGAAACGGCGATGACCGAAGCGACCCGCAACGACCCTGCCCGGGTCGCCGGATTTCTGGGCCGCACGCCGCTCGGCCGCGTCGGGCAGCCGGAGGAGCTGGTCGGCCCGGTGGTGTTCCTCGCATCCGAACTGGCATCTTATGTGAACGGCGTGACCATGCCGGTCGACGGAGGATTTCTCGCCGTATAAGCACATTGTGGGAGCTGGCAGGGCCACATGACGAGAGAGAGCCGCGGCATACAGTCGATCGAGGTCGGCGGAGAATTGCTCCGCGCGCTCGCCCGCAGCGGCGAACCGATGATGCTGCGCGATCTCGCCCGCGAAGCCGGCATGCCGCCCGCCAAGGCGCATCCCTATCTGGTCAGCTTTTCCCGCATCGGGCTGATCGAGCAGGATGAGACCACCGGCCGTTACGAGATCGGCGCGCTGGCGCTTGAGCTCGGCCTGATTAGCCTGCGCCGGCAGTCCGCAGTGCGGATCGCAACGCCGCGGATCGCAGCGCTCGCCGACAGCATCAATCACGCGGTGTCGCTGTCGGTCTGGGGCACCCACGGCGCGACCGTGGTGCGGCTCGAGGAGCCGAGCCATCCGGTACATATCGCGATGCGCGTCGGATCGGTGGTGGCGCTGCTCGAGACCGCGACCGGCCGCGCCTTCGCCGCCTTCATGCCGCCGAACGCGATCAGAACCGCGCTCGAGAGCGGCCTCGATCGCCTCGGCGTCGGCTACAATCCGAAGCGTCCGCCGGCGGACGCGAAAACGGCCGAGATCCTCGCCGAGGTCCGCAGCCGCGGGCTGGCGCGGGCCATCGGCGATCCGCTGCCCGGCGTCAACGCCTTCGCCGCGCCGGTGTTCGATCACGCCGGCCACGTCGCGCTGGTCATCACCGCGATGGGGCCGGAAGGCACCTTCGACGCCGGCTGGGACAGCGCGATCGCCGCCGCGCTGCGGGGCTGCGCCGGCGATATCTCGCGGCAGCTCGGGCACGGCACACCGCGGGCATCAGGCTGATGGAGGCTGAGCATGCCGGTCGGAGCGCGGGGTAAGCCGGCGCCGTACCGATCGATGAGCGTACCGTCTTCGCACAAATCGCTGTCTTGTCGCGGGAAAAGGCGCGGAAAGAGCCCACTGCAGTTCTTCCTCTTCTTGCAAGCGAAGGGAGCCTATATGAAACAATAGGTCAGCCTTGACTTGAGTGTCATCGCACCATATTCTGCTATTCAGCAAATTGCATTCAATCGCAGCTTGACAGCAGGCATGGTCGGTTAACAACTGAAGAATGCAATCGTGTAATCCTGAGCTCTCACGCGAAGCGAGAGGCTCAACGCTCCCTGAAGGCCTCGGATGCAATCTTGGTGAGTGGCGAGAGCAGATAACTGATGATGCGGCGGTTGTCGGTCTTAATCTCCGCGGTCAGAGTCATGCCCGGCGTGAGCGGTATGACCACGTCATCAATCTTCATCGCATTTTCCTCCAGCGCGACCGTAACAAGGAAGACAAAATTTTGCGGCTGCCCGGGAGCGCCCGCGGTATTCGCCATCGCGCTCACGGTGCTGGTCGGGTTGGCTTGCTGGCGCCGAGCGGTTTGTTCGTCTATCGCATCGTTGGCCACGTTGATGACCTTGCCATGCAGCGAGCCGAAGCGGGTGAACGGGAAGGTATCGACCTTCACAACCACATCCTGTCCGACTTTTACGAACCCGATATCCGTGTTCGATACGTAGACCTCAGCCTGCAATTGTCCCCCGTCCGGCACGATGGTCAGCAGCTGCTGGCCTGTCGTGACAACCTGACCGAGCGTCGTGACGGCAAGCGCCTGTACGGTCCCGGAGGTCGGCGCAAACAGCTTGGTACGGGTCAGCTTCGTGCTGGCCTTGGCATATTGCTGCACGGCATCGTCGAGCTTCTTTTCGGCGTCGGCAAGCTTGGTGCTATTGTCGGCAACGAAGGTCGCGAGATCCTTGTCCTTCTCGCTACGCAGTTCGGCGATTGCGGCCTCGGTCTCGAGCAGCTGGCCCTTGTCGCTGGCAAGCGACGACCGTGACTTGTCCAGCGACTCCAGCGCATCGAACAGGTTGATCTTGGTGCCGACTTCGAGCTTGAGCGATGCCTCGCGAACGGCGACGCGGTCCTGCAGCGTTTTGATCAGTTCGGTCTGATAGGCGATGCTCATGTTCAGGCGTTCGCGGGTGGCGTGCTTCTGTGCAATCTGCTTCTCAAGCGTCCCGAGCGTCTCGGCAAGCTGGGAAACGTCCGCCGCCAGTACACGATTTTCACGGCCACGGAAGGCAGGCGGTACGTCGTCCTGCCATTCGATGTCGGTTACAGGCAGCAGTGGCTTGAACGGCCAGGCCTTTGCTTGATCGATCGCGACTTTCCGGCGCGCGACCTCGGCGCGAAGCGCGCTTGCCGCTTCGCTTTGCCGCCTGGCTTCGGCCTCAGCCTCGGCGGAATCGAATGCCATCAACTCCTTTCCAGCCTCGACGTGCATTCCGTTGGTCACCGACAAGGAAACAACCGTCCCCGGGTCGAAAGGCTGAATGAACTTGGTTTGTCCGGAAGGAACAATTTTGCCGAGCGACACCGCGTGCACGTCGAGCTTGCCGAATACCGACCAGGCGAGTGCGGCCGCCACAAAGCCGCAGATCGTGAGCATGAGCGCCACTTTGACAGGCGACGCAGGGGTTTCCAGTATCTCCAGCGCGGACGGCAGGAACTCGCGGTCGGCGCCGCGAACGTCCGACTTGAACGGAAAGAGAACCTGGCGCGCCGGCGTGACTTCCTTGCCCATCACTTTGTCCAATCGTTCTGCAGCGACCACAGACGCGCATAGAGACTGCCGCTGTTTGCAATCAGCTGATCATGATTTCCCTGTTCAACTATCTTCGCGTCCGACATGCCGATGATCCGGCTGCATGGCCGTACCGCGGCGAGCCGGTGTGCGATGATGATTACCGTGCGGCCCTTGGTGATGGCGCGCATGTTGTTCTGAATGATGCGCTCGCTTTCGTAGTCGAGCGCGCTGGTCGCTTCGTCGAGGATCAGGATCCGTGGGTTGGTCGCTAGCGCCCGGGCAATCGCGATGCGTTGACGCTGTCCACCCGACAGGTTGCTGCCCCGTTCCTCGATCATCGTGTCGTAGCCCTGCGGCAACGATCCGATGAACTCGTCCGCGCCGCCCAGGCGCGCGACGTGCATGACCTGTGCACGCGTCATGGCCGGATTGGCCAGAGCGATATTTTCGTGGATCGTGCGGTTGAACAGCAGGTTCTCCTGCAGCACGACCCCGATCTGCCGACGCAGCCAGCTCGGGTCGAGTTGGGCCACGTCCACGCCGTCAAGCAGGACCTGGCCGCGCTCCGGCAGGTACAGCCGCTGGATCAGCTTGGTCAGGGTCGACTTGCCCGAGCCCGAAGGTCCGACGATTCCGATCACCTCACCGGCCTTGATCCTGAGCGAGATGTTGCGAAGCACCTCCGGACGGCCGGGCTGATAGCGGAACGACACGTCGCGCAGCTCGATATCGCCTTTCGGCGGCGGCAGGGTCGGCAGGCTCGCCGGGATCGGCTCGACCGGGGTATTGAGGATGTCGCCCAGACGCTCGACCGACACCTGAACCTGCTGCAGATCCTGCCACAGTTGCGACAGCCGCAGGATCGGCTGGAGTACCTGACTGGAGATCATGTTGAAGGCGATCAGTTCACCGACCGTCATCGCCCCCGAGATCACCGCCTGCGCTCCGAACAGCAGGATCATCGCCGTGGTTAACCTGCCGACATACTGGATCAGGTTCTGACCGACTGAGCCCAGCATTGAAGCTTCGAAGGAGGTGCGGACATAGGCGGCCAGCCGGTCCTCCCACTCCGCCTGCATGATCGGCTCGACACTGGCCGCCTTGAGCGTCAGCGCGCCGACGATCGACTCGACCAAGAATTGCTGGCTGCGCGCACCCCGATTGAACTTTTCCCTGATCTTCTCGCGCAGGAACGGACGGATAAGGCTCGCGATCAATACATAGAGCGGCAGCGTCGCCAGCACGACGAGCGTCAAGGGCACCGAATAGAGGAACAGAACGCCGACGAAGACAAAGGTGAAGAACAGGTCGAGCAAGGACGTCAGTCCCTGGCCCGTCAGGAAGTTTCTGATGGTCTCGAGCTCGCGCACACGCGCGATCGTCTGGCCGGTTGCGCGCGTCTCGAAATAGGCGATGGGAAGCCGGAACAGATGATGGAACAGCCGTCGACCGAGTTCGACGTCGATACGGTTGGTGGTGTGGCTCAACGCATAGGTCCGCAGATACTGCAGCGTCGCCTCGAACAGGCCGAGCGATACCATCCCGACGACCAGGACGATCAGCGTCGACATGGCCTTGTGAACGAGCACCTTGTCGACAACGAGCTGGAAGAACAGGGGCGTGATCAGGCCAAAGATCTGCACGAAGAACGATGCGAGCAAAACGTGCGCGAGCACGCGCCGATAGCGCCAGATCGACGGCAGGAACCAGCTGAAGCCGAATGTCTTCGGATTGACGCCGGCACCGCCGGCTCGCCGGGTGATCAGGACGATGTTGCCGTCCCATTGCGCAGACAACTGCTCGAGGTCGACTTCGGCACTGGCCCGGCGCACCGGATCGGCCAGACGGAACTGGCCGGTCTTCGCACCTGGCGCGAGCACGAGAAATCCGCCCTCCTTCAGCCCGATGATGGCCGGCAAGGGACAGCTTGTCAGACGCTTCACCTCAGCGTTCGCGATCCAGCGCGCCTTCAGCTCTAGGCGCCTTGCGGCCGCAACGAGGTCCGCGGGCTCCGTGATCCGCCCGGCCAGTCCCAGTTCGTGGCCGAGTTGCCGGGGATCGGCGGCTATGCGGAAATAGCCCGCCACCAAAGCTACGGAATACAGGCCGGTATCGACCTTCTCGACCGACGCCGGAGCGTCCTCATCGAGGATTGCTGATTGCAACGTCATGACTATCCCTTGCTACAATCGCAATACCGCTTTCAACATTATGGACGCGTTCGATGCTTGGCTTTGCCGGTTTGCCCCGTATGGCCGGATCGAACTGCCGGATAAATTCCGCCCATTCCGGCAGGCAGCGCCGCTTCAGGTCATACCGATCAACGATGGTGCGGCGCGCGGATTCCCGCAGGCCCTTGAACTGCATCGGAGCAGCGAGCGCTTCGATCGTGAGTTCGGCGAGCTTCTCGGAATCGAAGAAATTGACCAGGATACCATTATCACCGTCGATGATCACCTCCTCCACCGGTGCCGTCTTCGAAGCGATCACCAGCGCGCCGGCGCTCATCGCCTCCAGCATCGACCACGACAGCACGAACGGATAGGTCAAATAGAGGTGCGCGCTCGATATCTGCATCAGCGCAACGAACCGGTCGTAGGGGATCGATCCAACAAAGTGCACCCGATCGAGCGGCAGCGAATCCTGGACCTCTTCCAGGAAGGTGTTCTTCCAGCTGCGGCCGTCCCTCGGCTTCGGCCCATACGAGGCGCCGTCGCCTCCGACGATCACCACCTGCGCGTGCCTCCGCTCCGCGAGGATGGCCGGCAGCGATCGCATGAAAATATGATAACCTCGATAGGGCTCGAGATTGCGATTTACGAAGGTGATTACTTCATCCTTCGGGCCGAGTGACCGCCCGTTCGGCAGGACAAAGCTCGCCGCCCGGTTGGGAGTCACCACGTCGGTGTCGATGCCTTCATGCAGCACGTGGATCTTGGATTGCAGATGTGCGGGGTATCGCATCTTTTGCCACGTCGTCGGAGCGACCGCCGCGTCGGCGTCCGTCATCGCCAGCAGGATCGGCGCATTGTTCAAGCGCGCGGCAAAGCGTTCGTTGAATGACAACGTCGAATGGAACTCGGGATCGAAACCGATATTGGCCCCATCGGCCGAATAGTAGAACTCGGCATGGACCGCGAGCTTTGCGGACGGCCATACGTCGCGCACCGCAAGCGTTTCGCCCCACCCGACATGGCCGAACACGAGATCGGGAACGTACCCTTGGTCCCTCAACTTCAGCATCTCGTCGGCGGCATGCCGCCCTCGCACCACGTGCTGCGAAAAGGAAGCTGCCAGCGGAGAGGGTTTGCCAACATTTGCGTCGTTGAAACGATAACGGCGAACCGGCACAATCTCCGGCCTGGTGTTGCGGCTATCGCAAAGGGCCAGAACCTCATCACCGGACCGCTTCAAGAGCTGCGCAATGTGCCGGAATTGCGCCGGGAAATTTTGATGAATGAAAAGAATGCGCATGGCAATTAATGTTCGAGTTTAGGCGCTTTCCTAGCGCTGTTTTTCAACGAGTAATGTCTTCGGCCGCCGGGATTTGGCGGTCTCGAACAGTGAATAGGTCCGGCTGACATAGTTGGTCACGGACGACACACCCTGCATGTACTCGCGCAGTTGCGGGGTCATGTCAGCCTCGACCAATCGGACTGGCCGGGTTGGATCCTGGAATTCGAAGCGGACGTAGAACCAAGGTTCGCCGCGCTTCAGCACCAGTTCCTTGCTGATATCGTGCCATTCGAAGGCCCACATCATCGGGCGCGGCCAGATATGGATCGGCAGCCTGCCGCCGATCATCACGCCGGGCAATGCCGTCGTGTGGTAGTGATTAAAAGCCGGCAACTGCATCATGTAAACGAGTTCATCCGCCAAAAAGACGTACGGGCTCGCAATTTGCAGAATCGGCCGCTTCGGATGCCGCCATTCCTTGGGAGAATTGAGCCTAACCAGCTCCGCGAGCGCCTTCGGGCGGATTGAGGCCATGTCGCCCGCCGTGCTGCGGAGTTTTGGTTCATTGGTCTTCGGATCGATCTCTATGCGGATCTGAATGTCAACGGGGCAATTGACTTGGAAGATGCGCGCTTCGTGATCGATTACGGCGGGGCAGTATGAAACGCCCTTGGCGTGCGGGATACGTTTCTCTTCGCGCGCAAGCCGGCTCGGGGCCTCCCAGATGAAGGCAGCCTTGTTGGTGTCGAGCGTCCAACCGACCTCGACGGCGCGGCTGAGAGATACTTTTCGCTTCAAAAAATCAAACATGCCCCTAAACCTCTGCTGACCATCATCAATTGCTCGGCCAGCTCTTGCAATTGGTACCTACGTCGAATTCCCGTAAAACCACGGTCTAACGGCTAGGAAACGCTCCGCGCCCGACCGCATCAAGAGCGGACGGGCGCTTTCTAGCTGAGAACTGGGGTTGTTGGACCATCCAGCCCAGATATGCAGCCTGCGGAAAGGGGCCCGGGAGAACCCCGGTCCCTTCGCGCTAACTGACAATCGAGAAGTTGGCCGCCGTGACTGTGCCTGCGGTAGCGCCGTTCAGCCAGACCGCGGTGTCGCTGTCGACCTGGACGACGAAGTAGGCGCCGTTCTGGTAGGAGTGCGAAAGTACGTCAGAGAACGAACCGAAGCCAGTGCCATTCAGCTGCACGGTATCGGTGGCTGCGTTGAAATCCTGAACCACCTCGACGCCCGGCACGTCGTTGGAGACGAATGTGTTGCTGCCGCCGCCGCCGAAGTAATAGTTCACACCGGTGCCGCCGTCGAAGTAATCATTGCCCGCACCGCCGAGCAGGACGTCGACGCCGTCACCACCATACATGGTGTCGTCGCCATTACCGCCGTAGAAATAGTCGTTGCTCTTGGAGCCGTACATGACGTCGTTGCCGTCGTCGCCGTTCTCGACCACCGAGCCCTGGGTAGCAATCAAGACGTCGTTGCCCGTTCCGCCGTAGGCGTTGCTGAGGTCGCCGGCGCTCATGTAGATCCAGTCGTCGCCGGCATCGCCTTCGAGCAGATCGGTGCCGTCATTTCCGACCAGGGTATCACTGCCGTTGCCGCCATAAGACGTGTCATTGCCCGTGCCGCCATACATCAAATCGTTGCCGTCGCCGCCGAACAGGAGGTCATCGCCGCCGCCGCCTGCCAGGACGTCGTTGCCGAGACCGCCGTACAGGCCCGGCGCAATGGTGAATCCGGCGGCCGTGATGTTGGCCCCGCTGTCATTACCGTCGCCGCCGTAGATCGTATCGCCGCCGTTTGAGCCGTACAGGGCGTCGCGGCCGGCACCGCCGTCGATCACATGCTTCTGCGTGGTCAGACCGCCCGAATCCTCGAGAACGTAGTCGTCGCCGCTGCCGCCATACTCGAACTGCGTAGAAGCGGTATTGCCACCTTCGATGAGGTCGTTGCCATCGCCGCCGTAAAAATTACCGTAGGCCGTGCTAGACCAATCCGCCCACAAAAAATCGTTGCCCTGGCCGCCCTCCCAATAGTCAAAACCGACGATGCTGCTTCCCAGCGTGTCGTTGCCCTGGCCGCCGTAGAGTGAATCGAAACCAGCTCCAGTGGAAACGCTATTGTCGGTGCTATCGCCGTAAAACACGGGCATAGAATATCTCCATTAATATTGGCTCTTCGTCGAGCCGGCCAAAAAATTGCAGGCGGCCGCCGAACAAATTGGGAACCGCCGTGGACGCGCCGGCCTCGAAAGGCCGGGACTTCAATCAAGTCGTTAACCTAGCATCCAACAGTTTTGGTATCGGCGATGGTTGCAAGGTTCAATCGGATCGAAAAACACCTGTCTTAACTCCCGAACCCGGCCGTAGAGATGGGTAGCCGGCATTTGGCATCACGAGCCGGAGTTGAGAGGACGTCTGCTCCGGCTGGAACATTGAAGGGCTCGGGAGAAAGGTTCCCGACCCGCCTCGCTCGTTAACAATAGTGGAAGTCGCCGCCGGTTAGTCTGGTCACGCTCACACTTGAGCTGATCGACCAGACTGCCATGTCACTGCGGTCCATGGAGACATCTCCGTCAATATGTGGGCTCTTCGTCGAGCTAGCTCAAAAAGTCGAAGGGGGCCGCAAATCGGCACGAACCTCAATAAAACCGGCCGCACCGGCCGCACTTGAAATAGAGCATTACGCTAACACAGCCTTCGCCCAGGAAGCTATCGCCCTCAGGTTGCAGGTTCAAGGCGGTTTGCAAAAGAAATCAAGCTCCACTGCAACAGTCTCACCTGCTATCAATCTCAGGTATTGTTGATTTTGGATATCCAAATGACGTTTCCCACGGCCGCGATTCACTATCTTCCCGAAGCATACTCGCTAGGCGACAAGCGCATCATGGGGCGTCAGGCTGCAGGGGCCGGATTTCTCAAGGCGCTGGCGCGCGAGAAGCCGGAACGGCTGTTCTGCTATACGCCGAAGCGGGAATTCGTCGATCAGTTCGCGACCGACATAAGGCGTTCCGGATCGGATGCCACCGCCATAGAATGGCTGCCACCGCCGGCGCATCGACGCCTCGGCGAACCAGGGTTGCTGTATCTACCCGACCCCGGCCTCAGCCCGTATGCTTGGCGCCGGGCGCGGCATTCACCTCGCGCCTACAGCCTCTGCGGCATCACGCACACCACGATGACGCATGTTGCGATGGGAATGCTGTCGTCGATGCCGCTCAGTCCGCTCGAGCATTGGGATGCAGTCATCTGCACCTCGCTCGCGGTGCACAAGAGCGTCGACGAATTGCTTTCGGCCCAGGCCGCATTCCTGAAGGCGAGGCTCGGTGCGCGGCGCATGCCGATCCCGCAGCTTCCGGTCATCCCGCTCGGGGTGAATTGCGGCGACTTCGCGTTTCGCGAAGGCGAAAGGCAGCGCGCCAGACAGATGCTGGGCATCGACGAAGATGAGATCGTCCTGCTCTACGTCGGACGCCTGTCCTTCCACGCCAAGGCCCACCACATTCCAATGCTGCTGGCAGCAGAAAAGGCCAGCAAGGGACACAAGGTCGTGCTGGTGCTGGCCGGCTGGTTCGGCCGGGACCTCACCGAAGAGCTCTATGTTCGCGAGTGCGCTCAATTCGGCCCATCGCTGCGGCGCATCTTCGTCGACGGACGCAAGCCCAAGGATCTGAAGGCCGCTTGGGCGTCGGCCGATATTTTCACGTCCCTCGCCGACAATTTTCAGGAAACGTTCGGCCTTACGCCGGTGGAGGCCATGGCCGCGGGCCTGCCTGTCGTGGTGTCGGACTGGAACGGCTACAAGGAAACCGTTCGCCACGGCACCGATGGCTTCCGGGTGCCAACCTTCACCCTGCCGCCCGGTTCGGCCGAATTCCTCGTTGACAGGGCAGATTTCGGCCACGACAATTACGATACCTACACCGCCCTCACGAGCGCGATGATCGCGGTTGATATCCCCGCCACCGCAACCGCCTATTCGTCGTTGTTTGCCAATCCCGATCTGCGGCGGCAGATGGGGGCAGCTGGGCAGAAGCGCGCGCGGGATCACTATGACTGGTCGCAGATCATGAAGCTGTATGCACAGCTTTGGACCGAACTCGCAGCGCGCAGGCGCAGCAAGGCCGAAGGCACGGTTCCGTCAGGAACGATCCGGCCGGATCGGCTCAACCCGTACACGATGTTCAAGTCCTATCCCACGCGCACGCTCGATGGCGCATGTGTGTTCGCGTTCGGCGAAGGCGTAGACCGCAAGGAAGTACAACGCCGGCTTTCCACCGAAAGCATTGCTCGGGCCGCACAGATACTTATCAGGTCGCAGGTCGTGGATGAGATCGTCGGCGTCTTTGAAAAGCATCGTCCGTCGCTGTCGATGTCGGAACTGATCAAGCACGTGCCTAACATCCCCGGCGAAGTTGTGGAACGAGCAGTCATGATTCTAACCAAATGCGGCGTACTTACACTCGCGCCCAAAGCGAAAGCGACGCATTCCGCGGGCCAGCCTTAATCCAGCACGCTAAACAACAGACAGGAAGCGGGTTATCTCGCGCTGCCAGCGGTTCACCCTTTGCGACCGAGCGCCACCTCTATCGTGCTGTCTGTAAGATGCTGCCCAACAAGGACGATCACACCTGCTGCCCGGCGTGGGCGGGCGCGCCGAGCTGGACGAATGCATCCAGTTCGCGCGCCAGCGCTTCCTGCCAGGTCGGCATCGCCACGCCGAACTGCGCCTGCAGCCGCGACAAGTCCAGCCGCGAATTGCCCGGACGCACCGCCTTGGTCGGAAAATCGGCCGCTGCGATCGGAACGATATTCTCGACCGCCAGCGTGACGCCGCGCGACCTCAGCCCGCCGACAATGGCGGTTGCGAAGCCGTGCCAGCTGGTTTCGCCGGCGCAAACGAGATTGACGACACCACCCCTGCGCACGAGCTGATCGTGCAACGTGGTGAGGTTCGGCAGGACGATGCCGGCGACCGCACTGGCGATCGCTGATGCCGTGGTCGGCGCACCGATCTGATCGGCCACGATCCGCAGTTCCTTACGCTCGCCGGCGAGCCGCGCGATGGTGCGCAGGAAGTTCGTGCCCTTTGCGGCGTAAACCCATGAGGTGCGCGCGATCAGGTGCGCCCCGCCCGCCGCCTGGATCGCGACATCGCCGGCAAGCTTGCTGGCGCCGTAGACCGACAGCGGTTCGGTCGGGCTGTCCTCGCGCCACGGCCTGTCGCCCGAACCATTGAAGACGTAGTCCGTGGAGAAATGCACCAGGGGCACGCGGTTCGCCGCAGCCCATTTGGCGATCGCTTCAGGTCCCTTGGCGTTGACGAGGAACGCCAGCTCACGCTCGTCTTCGGCGCGATCGACGGCGGTATAGGCCGCCGGATTGATGATGAGATCGGGCTTCAGACTCTCAAGCTGGCTCGTCAACATCTCCGGCTTCGACAGATCGAACTCAGCCGTCGCCGGCGCGATGATCGTGCCGTGGCTTTCCAGCAGAGGCTTGAGCGCACTGCCAACCTGGCCGCGTGTTCCCGTCAACAAGATCCGCATCAGATTTGTCCATAGGTCGGAAGATTGCTGGCGTCGGCCAGGAGCGGCGCGTCCGCATCCTTGGCCGACAGCTGTGGCTTGTCGACGCCCCATTTGATCCCGATCGCGGGATCATTCCACCGGATCGAGAGCTCGTCCTTGGGGCTGTAGAAATCATCGCATTTGTAGAAGAAGTCGGCGGTCTCCGAGAGCACCACGAAGCCGTGGGCGAAGCCGCGCGGCACCCATAATTGCCGGCGGTTGTCCTCGCTCAATTCGACCGCGACATGCTTGCCGAAATTCGGACTGCCGACGCGCACGTCGACGGCAACGTCCAGCACCTTGCCGCGCAGCACGGTCACGAGCTTGCCCTGGGTGAGCGGGTTTTGCAGATGCAGCCCGCGCAGCACGCCATAGGCCGAACGGGACATGTTGTCCTGCACGAAGGGACGCGTGATGCCGTGCTCGACATAACGCGGAGACTGGTAGGTCTCGAGGAAGAAGCCGCGCTGGTCGCCGAACAGCTTCGGCTCGACGATCAGGACTTCAGGAAGCTCGGTCTTGATGACGTTCATCTAACAAGGGTTCCAGTTTTCGTAATCGCGTCGCGTCACCGTTTAGGCCTTCGGCGGCACGCCGCCGCCTCC
This sequence comes from Bradyrhizobium sp. Pha-3, assembly GCF_042258325.1. Classification (NCBI taxonomy): domain Bacteria; kingdom Pseudomonadati; phylum Pseudomonadota; class Alphaproteobacteria; order Hyphomicrobiales; family Nitrobacteraceae; genus Bradyrhizobium; species Bradyrhizobium sp. Pha-3. The sequence continues at coordinate 6,111,710 of NZ_CP170151.1, forward strand.
TACACCCTAGGCTGACTTCTGCCGCGCGCGCCGCCGCTGCGGTCCGCTCGCCTGGACGACGTCAGTCTCGTTGCCGAGACACCGCGCAGACCTCCTGAGGTAAGACCGTACCGAGGAGCCGTTGAAGGAGATCTTGCGGATGTCGGGATGCTTGGTCATGTGGTCGCAGAGATCGTTGGCATCGGCGATGAAGTTGAGCACGCCTTCGGCATGATGTCCTTGACGAGTTTGGCAAAGCGTAGCGAGGCCAGCGGCGTGGTGGGCGCAGGCTTCACCACCGGTGTGTTGCCGACGAGCAGTGCGCGCCTCCACCGCACGCCCGCCGAATCTACCACCAACTCCTCTGATGACGAGGGACTTCGCGAACATTTGTTTGCTCGTCCGGCCCGGTAGGCCTCGTTGTCCGGTGCTTGTCCATGGCCTGTGGCTTTGCTCCGCGCTGTCTTTCGAATCCCACCTCGCGATGACGCCTTGCGCTTTCCTAATTCTTCGCCACGGTCAAGCGGATTAGAGGACTTTCACCTCCAGGTGGTCGTTCATACTCGCCACACAAATAAGAAAGCCGCCTCAACTGGCGGCCTTCTTTCGTTTGTATGACGATCAACCCCGACAGATCAGGGCATTGGCCCTCAGCTAAACTTGAACATGCTGGCGTCCAGCTGTCCCGGCGCCACCCCGATCAGCCAGACCGCGCTGCCCGCGGCGTCGGTGATGATCGTGGTGTTAATGCCGGCGCTATAGAACGAAGCTGCCTGAACGTCGGCGAACGAATGCAGTGATGTCCCCGCAAAGTTCACGAAATCATTCGCCCCGCCGGTGTTGAAGTCCTGGACGACCATGATCTCTTGGCTGGTGTCGTTGATGTTGAATGTATCGGTGCCACCGCCACCCCAGGCATAGTCCACCCCGCCACCGCCGGTGATCTGGTCGGCCCCGGTGCCCATCAGGAACACGTCGACGCCGCTGCCGCCGGTCACCGTATCGCCGCCGTTCGAGCCATAGACGTAGTTCTGGCCCGAACCGCCGTAGATGACGTTGCCATCGGTCTCGCCGGAGGAGATGAAGATGTTCAGGCCCGAGCCGCCGTGCATGGTGTCAACGCCTGCGCCGCCGTAGAAGTAGTTGGTGCTGTTGCCGCCATAGAGATAGTCGGTGCCATCACCGCCAAACATCACGTTGACATCGCTTCCGCCGGTTCCGCCCGAGCCGATCAAGGTATCGGTGCCGGCCCCGCCAAATAGATAGTTGAAGCCGGCGCCGCCATAGAGCGCGTCATTGCCGTCCTCTCCCAGCAGGACGTCAAGACCGGTACCGCCGATCAGAACGTCATTCCCGGCGCCGGCATAGATATAGTCGTTGCCGTCGCCGGCATCGCCATAGTCGTCGCCGTTGCCGAGAACGAGGACGTCAGCCCCGGCGCCTCCGGTGGCGGTATCGTTGCCGTCACCGCCGTAAAGGGAGTTATTGCCGGCATTGCCCGTCAGGACGTTGTTCAGGGCGTTGCCGGTGCCAAAGAGATTGCCCGAACCGTCCAGGATCAGATTCTCGACGTTGGCGGTCAGGCTGTAGTTGATCGTGGTGTGGACGGTGTCGGTGCCTTCACCGGTGTTTTCGACCACGATGTCGCCGAGATCGTCGACATAGAAGGTGTCGTTGCCGAGCCCGCCGACCATTGTGTCGGCGCCAGCCCCGCCGTCCAGCGTGTTGTTGCCCAAGCCGCCATACAGGGCATTTGCCAACGCATTGCCGGTACCGGAAACATTGGCAGTCGTTGCAATCGCGAGGTTCTCAACGTTGGCAGCGAGCGTGTAGTTGAAGTTACCGACAATCACTGCCGTGTCGGTGCCCTCGCCCACGTTCTCGGTGATGGTGTCGGCGGCATTGTCGAGAATGTAGGTATCGTTCCCGGCACCGCCGACGAGCGAATCTGCGCCGCCGATACCGTCGAGCAGATTGTTGCCGCTGTCACCGATCAAGGTATCGTTGAAATTCGACCCTCTTAGTCCTTCGATCGAGGTGTAGGTATCGCCGGCGGCCTCTCCCGTGTTTGAGCCTGGATTAGCCAGGCTGACAAGCAAGCCAGCCGTCGCGTTGACGTATTCCGCAACGTCGTTGCCGGCACCGCCGTCGAGCGCGTCGGCACCGAGACCGCCGCGCAGGTTGTTATCGCCGCCATCGCCTGTCAGAGTGTCGTTGAAGGCCGAGCCGATGATGCCTTCAATCGAGGTATAGGTGTCGCCCGCGGCGTCGCCGGTGTTGACGCCCGGAGTTGCGAGATTTGCGACCACTGCCGTCGCAGCATTGCCGTAGTCTGCGTAGTCAATGCCCGCGCCGCCGTCGAGCGAATCGGCGCCGGCCTGGCCGCGCAGGTTATTGTTGCCTCCATCGCCGATCAGGGTATCGTTGAAGGCGCCTCCCTGGATACCTTCAATCGAGGTGAGCGTGTCGCCGAGGGCTTCGCCGGTGTTCAGCGCGTTGTTTGCGAGATCGACGAGCACGCCGGTGGTCGCGTTGCCGTAGTCGGCGTAGTCGTAGCCTGCTCCGCCGTCGAGGGAGTCCGCGCCAAGGCCGCCGCGCAGGAAATTGGTGTTGGCATCGCCGATCAGCGTATCGTTGAATGCGCTGCCTCGGATTGCTTCGATCGAGATGTAGACGTCCCCGGCGGCTTCTCCGGTATTTTGCGAGGAGTCTGTCAGATCGGCTTTCACACCAGTCGCGGCGTTGATGTAATCGGCGTAGTCAAAGCCGGCACCGCCGTCCAACGTATCGGCACCAGGGCCACCTTGCAGGAGGTTGATGCCGCTGTCACCGATCAGATGATCGTTGAAGTCGCTGCCGCGCAATCCTTCGATGGAGATATAGGTGTCGCCGGCAGCTTCGCCCGTGTTCTGGGTCGGATCCGCCAGGTCGGCTGTGATGCCGAATGTCGCATCGGAATAGGACGCAAAGTCGAAACCGCCGCCGCCGTTGAGTACGTCAGCGCCGAGGCCACCACGCAACGTATTGCTGTTGGCGTCGCCGATCAGGGTATCGTTAAATGCCGAGCCTCTGATCTTGGAGATATTGGAGTAGGTATCGCCGGCTGCTTCTCCCGTGTTCTGGTTGGGATCGGCGAGATCGACGACAATTCCGGTGCTACCGCCCGTACTTGATGCGTTTGCGTAGTCGGCGTAGTCGTTGGCGGAGCCGCCGACAATCGAGTCGGCTCCCAGACCGCCCTGCAGGAAAACACCGCTGCCATTACCGATAAGAGTGTCGTTGAAGTTGCTGCCGATCAGGCCTTCGATCGAGGTGTAAGTGTCGCCGGCCGCAAAACCCGTATTGACGCTTGGGTCTGCCAGGCTCGCTTTAATGCCCACACCGGAGTCGATGTAGGATGCAAAGTCCTGTCCGGGGCCGCCGTCCAGGGAGTCGGCGCCATCGCCACCGATCAGCGTATCATTGCCGGCAAGTCCCTGCAGCGTGTCATTCGTGTTCGAGCCGTCGGGTGTTCCGGTTACGGTGTCGTTGCCTGACGTGCCTGTAAATGTCGCCATTATAATCCCCTCGCGTGGTCAAAAAGTTGTTGTGCAATGCGAATAGTCCGCGGAATCCGGATGTCGGCAGGAGAAACGAAGCGGGAAACGCCGATCGGCTAAACAGAGCGTGAGAGCAAAAAACGACAGTAGCGTAGCAGCGAAAGAGCTGATGGCTCAGTTAGTGCGTTGAGTTGATGAGGTGACGAAAATCCAATCGGGGCGCGTTCATCCGGCTTGGACCGGCAACGAGTTCCCCCTCCCTTTTTCCAATATTAAATAATAAATATTGAACAATCTAAGCGAGAGGATTTACGCGAGTCAACGGTCGTCTGCACGACAATTGTTGCGGAATTCGCCTCGTCGGTCTGCGGACCAGCTCACGACAACGCCATCACCTCGGGTGGGTAGTCTCGTCGGCCGCAAGCTTGCGACTACGCGCTGCGGCGCACTCGCAACCGCAACATGATTCCAGAGCCTGGCGCGAAGACAACATTGCGTTCAGCTTGACGACGATAGGTCGCAGACGCCTTGACCGGGATCTCAGGGATCGGCACTTGCCGGAACCGAAAATCACTGGAAACTGCGCGTTCGATTGCAGACGTCATGGAAGGTGGAGGATCAAGCGATGGGAAGCGTATGGCGAAACCCCGTACTGATCGCGAGCGTGCAGCCCAACGCTCCCGTCAATGGCACCGATAACGGGTCCAATAACCTCGATGCACCCGTGCTGGCCGCCATCGGCAACGACCAGATGGCGATGGTCTACATGCAAGGTGGCTATGCCAACTTCCCTGACCTCAGCTACCGATCCATCGTTCTGCAACGGGTCGATCCGCTCGGCAATACGTTTGGGACCCCGATCACGATCACCAGCAGTTCTTACAGTCCGACCTTGATCGGCTCGGTCGTTTCGTCGCCCGGTGTGACGGCGCTCTCCAATGGATCGGTCGCCGTTTCCTACACTTACGGATCCTACAACACGGGCACACTGCGTACCGACGTGTTCGCGAAGATTGTCGCGCCAGACGGAACCGTCGGGGCGGAAATCAAGCTCAATACCACCGCGGGCAACGAAACCAACGCAACGATTACGGCCGTGGCAGGCGGCGGATTCCTTGCGGTCTGGCAAGATACCATCTCCCCTCTGCCGGGCGGCGTCGGCGGCGACGGCTCCGGCTCGGGCATCAACGCCCAGCTGTTCGATGCCGCCGGTAACAAGATCGGTCCCCAGCTTGCCGTCAACACGGCGACCGCCGGGAGCCAGACCAACCCCTCGGCGACGACGCTCAGCAATGGCAATATCCTGGTCAGCTGGATCAGCGGCGCCAATGTCGAAGCGCAGATCTACACCTCGGCCGGCGTCGCGGTCGGATCGGAGATGACCTTGTCGACCGCGCCCGGGCCCAGCGCCTCGGTCGGCTATGACAAGGTCGTCGCGCTCTCCGGCGGCGGCTTCGCGCTGGTGCGGGACTACACGAACACGATCATCGCCGCCCTCAACCCCGTGATCGATGTGCAGGTGTTTGACGCCGCGGGAACGGCGGTCGCGCCTGCCCTGCAGATCGACGGTGTCGGCACCGGCTATTTCATCAATTCAATCGACGCGGCCGCGGCGAGCGATGGCGGCGTGACGGTGACCTACAGCGCCAACGATGCGATCGTCGGCGTGACGTCGGTCAGCCGCTACCACATCGCAAGCAGCGGATCGCTTGGCGACGCCAGCACGGTGACGACCGCTTCGAGCAGCACGTCCGCGATCGGCGCGGCCGCGATCGCCATGTATGGCGACGGGCGCGAGCAGATCGTCTGGGAGCAGCACCAACCCGGCTTTGCCGACACCTTGCAGGAATCGATCTACGACGACCGCAACACCACGACGTTCTACGCGACCGCTGCGCAGCCGACCGCGGTCGGCAGCATCTCGAACGACCTGATCTACGGTCACGCCGGCGCGGACACGTTGTATGGCTTCACCGGCAACGATATTCTTGTTGGCCAGGGCGGCGACGACATCGGCTATGGCGGCGACGGCAATGATTATTTCTATGCCGGCGCTGGAAACGATACACTGTTCGGCGACGCCGGGCTCGACGTGCTGCTTGGCGAAGACGGCAACGACGTGCTCTACGGCGGCACCGGCTTCAACTATCTCTATGGCGGTAACGGCAACGACATTCTGAACGGCTCGGGCGGCGCTGCTCCCAGCGGCGTCAACGTGATGTACGGCGGCGATGGTGCCGATCTGCTCTCAGGAGGCGTCGGCACCAACTATTTCTACGGCGGCGCCGGCGTCGACACGATGGTTGGCGGCTCCGGTCTCAACATCTTCATCTCGTCGGGCGAGAGCGACGGCAATCTCATCTACGGCGGCTCCGGCCAGAACTATGTCTATGGCTCCAACGGCGGCGATACCGTCACCGGCGGCACGGGTGTCGACGTCTTCCTGATGGGATCCGGCAACGACACCATCACCGGCGGCGGTAGTGTTGATTACGCCTGGGGCGGCGGCGGCAGCGACACCTTCACCCTCGACGACTCGACGTCCGAAGTGATGGTGATCCAGGACTTCAATGCCGGCGGTGTCAATGACCTGATCAATTTCGCCGGGACGTCGCTGCACTCCTTCGCCGATGTCCAGGCGGCGTCGTTCTACGTGGCCGGCACCAACGCGACCATCATCACCGATGCCGCGGGCAATGCGGTCTGGCTCACCGGTGTCGCACCAGAACAATTGGACGCGAGCATGTTCCACTTCAGCTGAATGCTTCGGGCCCAGACCGTGCATCTGCAATAGCCCGGCTTGGTCTGCGGCGGGCTACCAGCAAATGTTGCTGCTCGCTGTTGAGCCTTGCGAATGTCCTCGCATTACGTCTCGAACAATGGCACCGTCACGGCCTCGAACCTCTCGATCGTAAGCTACAGATTCTTTCAGCGTGTTTTGCGCGCCGAACGCCCCTGAAAATCTCGCGCGTTGAGAGAATTTTCCACCCGGATCAACTAAAAATAGTACTAACGCCAGTAGGCCAGATACTCAAATGCATCCTGCGACGGACAATTAGACTAGGCAGGCGATTAGACTAGAGGGAATAGGAAATGGCTTGGACTTATACTGTTCGGCTCAGCGACCTCGGTGGCGCTGGAGCGGCAACGGATTCGGCCCTGGTTTACGACCTGGAGCAGGCGCTGAGCGTCTGGCAGGACTACGTCGGCGGCATCGGCAATCTTGCTGTCGATCTCAATATTACGACCACCGCCGTGGGGCGCGCAGATGGCGGGCCGACGTCGTCCTATTACGTCGGGACAAGCAATGGCATGGCCGTCTATGAACCTTCGAGCCAGTACGAACTGACGACGGGACAACACGTCAGCGGCACGACGAGCGACATCACCATCAATGTCGACACCTCCTATCTGCAATATCTCGATCTGACCTACGGTCTCAGCTGGAGCAGCTCGGTCCCCTACAACAAGCTGAACCCCATCGACGTGTTCCTGCATGAGATGATGCACGGGCTCGGAATGACGGGCTGGTACAGCCAGAGCGGCCAGCTCCCCGGCACCTATGAATCGACATTCGATACCTTCATCCAGAAGTCGGGATCGCTGGCCTATTTCACCGGCGCGCATGCAGAGGCCGCGTATGGCGGCCCGGTGCCGCTGACGACGGACAGCACCACGCAGAACTACTATCACTTCGGCAATCAGCAATCCGACTTCTACGCCTCGCCATCGACAGTCATTGATCCGCTCACGCTGGATCTGATGAATGGCATCGTGTTCTTCGACGACTACCAATACGCCATCTCACCGCTGGATCTCGGGGTGCTGAAGGACCTCGGATACAGCGTCCGCGGCTACGCCGACGACACCATGTACGGCACTGCAAGTGCGGATTCGCTCTATGGAACGACATCAAACGACCTGATCTCCAGCGGCGCAGGCAACGACATCATCGTTGCGGGTGCCGGCTTCGATACCATCGACGGCGGCGACGGCAACGACTACATCTACGCCGGCGCCGACGCGGACGTCTTGAGCGGTGGCAACGGCAACGACGTATTGCTCGGCGAAGACGGCGATGACGCGATCTATGGCGGCGCCGGATTCAACTATCTGTTCGGCGGCAGTGGCAACGACACTCTGGTCGGCGCGGGCGGCACTTCGGCCAGCGACGTCAACGTAATGTATGGCGGCGACGGCGCCGATTATCTGTTTGGCGGCGCCGGTACCAACTACTTCTATGGCGGCGCCGGTTTCGACACGATGTATGGCGGCTCGGGTTTGAACATCTTCATCTCGTCGGGCGAAGCCGACGGCAATCTGATCTATGGTGGCTCCGGCCAGAACTATGTCTACGGCTCGAACGGTGGGGACACCGTCACTGGCGGCACCGGCGTCGACGTCTTTCTGATGGGCTCGGGCGCGGACGACATCACCGGCGGTGGCGGCGTCGACTACGCCTGGGGCGGCGGCGGCAGCGACACCTTCAAACTCAACGACAAGACCTCCGATACCGAAGTTATGGTCGTCGAGGACTTCAATGCCGGCGGGGTCAACGACTTCGTCGATTTCGCAGGCACCTCGCTGCATTCATTCGCAGACGTCCAGGCCGCCGAATTCTACGCGGCAGGCATCAACACCACCATCATCACCGACGCCGCAGGCAACGCGGTGTGGCTGATCGGCGAGGCACCCGCACAGCTGAGCGCGGGCATGTTCAAGTTCAGCTGAAGCCGTTGGCTTCACGGCGTGGGCGATAGACGCGCCTTCAGCAAAAAGCCCCGGCCGATGCCGGGGCTTCTGACTTGATCGATCGCAATGGCAGCAGCTCAGTAGCGGTAGTGATCCGACTTGTACGGACCTTCCTGCTTGACGCCGATGTAGTCGGCCTGGTCCTTGCGCAGCTCGGTCAGCTTGACGCCGATCTTGGCGAGGTGCAGGCGGGCGACCTTCTCGTCCAGCGTCTTCGGCAGCACGTAGACCTTCTTGGCGTACTTGCTGTCCTTGTTGTTGGCGAACAGCTCGATCTGCGCCAGCGTCTGGTTGGTGAAGGAGGCCGACATCACGAAGGACGGGTGACCCATCGCATTGCCGAGGTTCACGAGCCGGCCTTCCGACAGCATGATGATGCGGTGCTTGTCGGGGAATTCGATCTCGTCGACCTGCGGCTTGATGTTGGTCCACTTCAGATTGCGCAGCGAAGCGATCTGGATCTCGTTGTCGAAGTGACCGATGTTGCAGACGATGGCGCGATCCTTCATCGCGCGCATGTGCTCGATGGTGATGATGTCCTTGTTGCCGGTGGCGGTGACGAAGATGTCGGCGCGCGGCGCCGCGTCTTCCATGGTCACGACCTCATAGCCTTCCATCGCCGCCTGCAGCGCGCAGATCGGATCGACCTCGGAGACCATGACGCGGCAGCCCGCCTGGCGCAGCGAGGCGGCCGAGCCCTTGCCGACGTCGCCGAAGCCCGCGACCATCGCGACCTTGCCCGACAGCATCACGTCGGTGCCGCGGCGGATACCGTCGACCAGCGACTCGCGGCAGCCATAGAGGTTGTCGAACTTCGACTTGGTGACGCTGTCGTTGACGTTGATCGCCGGGAACAGCAGCGTGCCCTTGTTGGCCATCTCGTACAGGCGATGCACACCCGTGGTGGTCTCTTCCGAGACGCCCTTGATGTTCTTGGCGATCTCGGCGAACCAGCCCTTCGGCTTCTCCTTCAGGAGGCGCTTGACCAGCGCGTAGAAGATCTCCTCTTCCTCGGAGCCCGGCTTGTCGAGGAAGGCGGTGTCGCCCTGCTCGGCGCGGTAGCCGGCATGCACCAGCATGGTGGCGTCGCCGCCGTCATCGAGGATCATGTTCGGCGTGCCGCCGCCGTGCCAGTCGAACAGCTTTGCGGTGTAGTCCCAGTACTCGATCAGCGTCTCGCCCTTGACGGCGAACACCGGAATGCCGGCGGCGGCGATCGCGGCCGCGGCGTGATCCTGCGTCGAATAGATGTTGCAGGAGACCCAGCGGATGTCGGCGCCGAGCGCGGCCAGCGTCTCGATCAGCACCGCGGTCTGGATCGTCATGTGCAGCGAGCCCGCAATGCGCGCGCCCTTCAGCGGCTGCTTGGGGCCATACTCCTCGCGGGTAGCCATCAGGCCGGGCATCTCGGTCTCGGCCAGCGAGATCTCCTTGCGGCCGAAATCGGCGAGCGCAATGTCCTTGACGATGTAGTCGGTGAAGCCGGGCTTCGTGGGGGCGTTCATTTGAGCGTCCTGTTGTTGAACGGGTCGTTCCGGGTCGCCTCGAAGAGGCGAACCCGGAATCTCGAGGTGATGATTAGGGATTCCGGGTTCGCTCGCTCTCGCGAGCGCCCCGGAATGACGCAAGTATCAGAGCGCGCGCTTCAGCTGCTCGACGAGATCGGTCTTCTCCCAGGAGAAGCCGCCCTCATTGTCGGGCGTGCGGCCGAAATGACCGTAGGCCGAGGTGCGCGCGTAGATCGGACGGTTGAGATCGAGGTGGCTGCGGATGCCGCGCGGCGTCAGATCCATCGCCTTGGCCGCCGCCTTCTCGAGCTGATCCTCCGACACCTTACCGGTGCCGTGGGTGTCGATGTAGATCGACAGCGGACGCGCCACGCCGATCGCATAGGCGAGCTGCAGCGTGCAGCGGTCGGCAAGACCGGCCGCGACGATGTTCTTGGCGACATAGCGCGCGGCATAGGCGGCCGAGCGGTCGACCTTGGTCGGATCCTTGCCGGAAAACGCGCCGCCGCCATGCGGAGCCGCGCCGCCATAGGTGTCGACGATGATCTTGCGGCCGGTCAGGCCGGAGTCGCCGTCGGGACCGCCGATGAAGAACTTGCCGGTCGGATTGATGTGCCAGATCGTCTTGTCGCTGATCCACTCCTTCGGCAGCGCCTCGCGGACATAGGGCTCGACGATGTCGCGGATCTGCTTGGACGAGAGGTCCTCGACCAGATGCTGATGCGAGACCACGATCTCCCGGACGCCGACCGGCTTGCCGTTCTCGTACTGCACCGTGACCTGGCTCTTGGAGTCCGGACCCAGCACCTTCTCGCGGCCGGAGTGGCGCGCTTCGGAGATCAGCCGCAGGATCTTGTGGGCGTAGAAGATCGGCGCCGGCATCAGGTCCGGCGTCTCGTTGGTGGCGTAACCGAACATGATGCCCTGGTCGCCGGCACCCTCTTCCTTGACCTCGCCCGGCTGCAGTGCGTCGACGCCCTGCGCGATGTCGGCCGACTGCGGATGCAGCAGGATCTCGATGTCGCAGTTCTTCCAGTGGAAGCCGTCCTGCTCGTAGCCGATGTCCTTGATTGCAGAGCGAACCACGCTCTCGATGTGGTCGTTGGTGACCGAGCTCGGGCCGCGCGTTTCGCCGGCGATCACCACCTTGTTGGTGGTCGCGAGCGTCTCGCACGCCGCGCGGATCTGCCACGGGTCGATGCCCGCTTTCGGTCCCTCGCGATAGAACAGATCGACGATCTCATCCGAGATACGATCACAGACCTTGTCCGGATGGCCTTCCGAGACCGACTCGCTGGTGAACAGGTAAGACGCGCGCATCAAGCAAACCCCTTGTTAAGTCGAAGTCCGACGTTGGTTGGTGAATATGTCCCCGGCATGTCAGTCTCGTCGCCGCGAGATGACGTAGGATTCGTCGTAGAACCACAGCCCGTTGTGTTTGCGGAGAACTTCGCGTGTGGCCTCGAGAGCTCGTCCGTTTTCGGTCGTTTCGGTCAACCGCTCATCTTCGATCTGCGCGACATACACCGCCGCATTCCACGCAGCAAAGGCCGTCGAGGTTCCGATCGAGCCGGTCACCTCATTGGGCAGCGCTTCCATATCATATCGGAAGATCGAACGGTTATCGGCGTAGGCGTTGAAGTTCAGCTCGCGGCCGGCGGAGCCCAGTTCGTATTTCACCGCGCGCAGTATCTCATGGCGGCTGACGGCGAAAGGATTTTCTCCGGGCCAGACGGATTGAATCATTTCAAGCCCGGGATCGCCGCCGTGGGAGTGGATTCCTATCAGCCGCCCGCCGCCGCGCAGCGCGCGGGCCAGCGGCGCGATGATCCGCTTGGCGCGGAAGTTCACCGAGGATTTGGCACGGTAGGGTTGCGAGGCGATCACAAGATCGAAATTGGCTTCGGTGCGGCCGGCCCGCGGAATGATGGAATCGAGCAGGAACCGGTGATCGTCCCGGTATAGGACCAGCGCCACCGGCCGCTCATAGATCGGCATCGCATTGCCGGGGCTGAGATTGGCGCGCCAGTTCTGCTCCAGGAATGGACCGAGTTCGGCGATCTGCGCCTCGAATTCGCCCGAGGAAGCGCCCCGCAGGGCTACCTCGTGCCAGATCATGCTGGCAGCCGCCGCGGAGTTCTTCGGCGTCAGCCACGGCGCCTCGGCGTAATACATGTTGGTGAACACGAAGACGCTGGCCGGATGCTCGAACAGGCGGTCAGGGACCTTGTCGAGGGTAAGGCGGACGTCCTCGAGGCTCAGTTCCTTGCCGGCGACATAGAACGGCATATGTGGGAAGCGGCCATGCATGGCACGCAGGACCCGCGCCAGCACCGTGCCGTCGCCCATCCCGGCATCGAAAACCCGCAGCGCCGGCGGCCGCGGGTGGATGGCCGCCAATTCCAGCGCGACCCGGTCGGCGATCACCCGCTTCTCGCTGCAGGTGTGAACGAACAGCAAATAGCGCTGGCGGTTCTCGAAGAACCGGAAATTGCCCCGCGGATCGCGCTTTTCCGGCGGCACCACGAGGCCGCGCGGCGGCGCCACGCCGCCCGGCGTCGAGGTCGCGATGAAGGCGTTGATGCGGTCGAGCGTATCGATGGTGATGCGCTTGCCCTCGCGCAGCCGGTACACCAGCTTGCCGTCGTTGACGGCACGGCGGCCGAACGTCGTCTCCGCCATGTCGGAGCGGCGGCAGAAATCCGTGATCTGGCTGAGGATTTCGTCGTTCTTCATGGCGCCTGGGGTGGGCAGCGGCGAGTGGGACGGAAGTGGGCAGAAATGATGACTGGCAGCGTCTTATCACCATTTTCCCACCAGTTGAACCCCCCTCTGCTGCCCGATCACCAAACAGTCAGGACCGCCCCCTGGACCGTCTCTTGGACCGCCCTGCCGTCGTCGATCGCCATGACGGCTTTACCCCCGGATGACCGATGCGCCGCCTGCTCCTGATCCCCGCCCTCCTGGCCGCTCTGCTCTGGTCGGCGCCCTGTTTCGCCCAAGCGCCCTCCGAGCTCGGCCCGCTCTGCACGACCGAGACCACGCCGGCCGACCAGATGATCGACGCCTGCACCAAGATCATCGCGCTGAAGGTGTTTTCCGGCGAGAGGCTCGCGACCATCTATTTCTGGCGCGCGGTCGGCTGGAACAAGAAGGGCAACTACGCCCAGGTGATATCCGATGCCACCGAGGCGCTGCGCCTCAAGCCCAGCACCGCCGTCTACAACCTCAGGGGCTCGGCCTATTTCGACAAGGGCGAGTACGACATCGCGATCGCCGACTTCAACGATGCGCTGCGCATGGGGCCGCCGAGCGGCATCATCTTCCACAACCGCGGCAACGCCTATCGCAGTAAGGGCGACTATGCCAAGGCGATCGCCGACTATGACGCCGCGATCAAGGCCGGTCCGAAGTCAGCCTTCTCCTATCAGAACCGCGGCGCGTCGAAGCGGGCGCTCGGCGACCTCGACGGCGCGCTCGCCGACATCAATGAGGCGGTCAGGATCGACCCGTCGCTGCCGCAGCCGCTGATCAGCCGCGCGGTGATCTGGCGCGCCAAGGGCGAGATCGAGCGCGCGATCACGGACACGTCGGAGGCGATCCGGCTCGCCAAGGCCAAAGCGCCCGTCAACATCATGACGCCGCCCGGCAGCGTGTTGATCTCGGCCTATACCCAGCGCGGCCTCAGCTACGAAGCGAAGGGTGATGCAGCGCATGCCAAGGAAGATTACGCCTCGGTGCTCGAAGGCGTGGCATCCGATGCCGGCAGCAAGGCCAACCAGGCCACCGCGAAAGTTCGGCTCGCGCTGCTCAAGGAGGCCGACGCAGCACCGCGCAAGACCGCGGCGGCGCCGGCCGCCGAGAGCAGCCCTGCCCCTGCACCGCCGGCTCCCGCCGCAGCACCGGCTGCGCCCGCAGCACGCGTGCAGGCCGCAGCAACCGGCCGGCGCGTCGCGCTGGTGATCGGCAACGGCGCCTATGCGCATGTCAAGGCGCTGCCCAATCCGCCGAACGATGCGCGCGCCATCGCCAGGAGCCTGCGCGACATCGGCTTCACCGTCTCCGAGGGGCTCGATCTCGATCGCGGCACGATGCAGACAACGATCCACGATTTCCTGCGCGAGGCGGCGCGGTCGCAGATTGCCGTGGTCTACTATGCCGGTCATGGCGTGCAGGTCGACGGCCGCAACTATCTCGTGCCGGTCGATATCGAGTTCAAGCCGGGCAGCCGCGCCACCGACGCGATGGTCGACATGGACACCATCATGGCCGGGCTCGACGACCAGATCCGCACCAACATCCTGATCCTCGATGCCTGCCGCAACAATCCGATGGCGCCGCAGCTGGCCTCGGCGGGTCCAAGCCGCGGCATCGAAGCGGGTTCCGGCCTTGCCGCGCCCGCCTCGCTCGGATCGGGCTCGACGCTCGGCGCCGGCACGCTGATCGCGTTTGCGACCGCGCCGGGCCAGGTCGCGCTCGACGGCGAAGGCGCCAACAGCCCGTTCTCGGCGGCGCTGTCGCGCCATGTCGGCACGCCCGGCCTCGAGGTGCAGCAGATGCTGACGCGGGTCCGCGCCGAGGTCGTCGCCGCGACCAAGGGCAAGCAGGTGCCGTGGTCGAACTCGTCGCTGCTCGGCGAGGTCTATCTGGCGGAGCAGTGATGGTGCGACGGGACAGCGTCGTTCCGGGGCGACGCGCAGCGTCGAACCTCAGGGGCCAATTGCGCCCCGGGGAATCTCGTCATTCCGGGTCTGGTGCTCGCGCACCATCCCGGAATGACGCTAGCGCGTCACTTCCCCCACACCTCGTTCGCGACCTCGACCGCGAGCCGCAGCTTGGCCCATTGCTCTTCCTCGGAGAGAATGTTGCCTTCCTCGGTCGAGGCAAAGCCGCATTGCGGCGACACCGCGAGCTGCTCGATCGGGGCAAATTTGGATGCCTCCTCCAGCCGCCGCTTGATGTCGTCCTTCTTCTCGAGCTCGCCGAACTTCGAGGTGATGACGCCGACCACCACGACCTTGTTGCCCTGGGGCAGGAAGCGCAGCGGCTCGAAGCCGCCGGCGCGGTCGGAATCATATTCGAGGAAATAGCCGTCGTAATTGGTGCCGGCGAGCAGGGTCTCGGCGACGGGCTCGTAGCCGCCAGAGGAGATCCAGGTCGAACGGAAATTGCCGCGGCAGACATGGGTCGTGATCACCATGTCGGACGGACGATCGGCGATCGCGTAGTTGATGACGCGGGCGTAGATCTCCTGCAAACCGTCCGGATTGTCGCCGCGGTCGCGCGATTTCTGCAATTCCTCCTGCGAGCACAGATAGGCCCACACCGTGTCGTCGAATTGCAGATAGCGGCAACCGGCGTCGTAGAACGCCTTGACCGCCTTGCGATAGGTCTTGCCGAGGTCCTGATAGAATTCCTCGAGGTCCGGATAGACCTCCTTCGAGATCAGCTTGCGGCCGCCGCGGAAATGCAGCACCGCCGGCGAGGGGATCGTCATCTTCGGCGTGACGTGCGCCTGGTCGGCGTACTTCTTCAGGAAGCGGAAGTGATCGAGCATCGGGTGATGATCGGAGAAATCCAGCTTGCCGATCACCCTGATGGCGTCGTGCCGGGTCTGCACGCCGGCGAACTGGATGCCCATGTCGGGATGGAACAGCTCGCAGCCGGTCAGATGGCTGAGGAAATCGAAGTGCCACCAGGAGCGGCGGAACTCGCCGTCGGTCGCAAGCTTCAGGCCGACCGAGGCCTGCTTGTGTACAACCTTCTCGATTTCCATGTCCTCGACCTTGCGCAGCTCGTCGGCCGAGATTTCGCCCTTCTCCAATCTGGCGCGGGCCTCCTTGATCTTCGGCGGCCGCAACAGGCTGCCGACCTCGTCGGCGCGGAACGGAGGCTTGGTTCGCTGCATGGTCAACTCCCGGACGTTTCCAGTGTGCCTTCTAGTGTGCCTTCTAATGTGCCTTGGCCCCGGAGACGCCGAGGTGGCGCTCGAGGACGGAGGGATCGGCTTTCAGCGCGCTGCTTGCGGCATCATGCACGATCGTGCCGCGTTCCAATATCACAACGCGGTCGGCGAGCCCCAGAATCTTTTGCGCGTTCTGCTCGACGATGATCGAGCAGATGCCGCCTGAGCGCGTGATGGTTCCGATCGCCTTTAACAATTCCTCAACGATGATCGGCGCGAGGCCTTCGGTCGGCTCGTCGAGCAGCAGCACTTTCGGATTCAGCGTCAGCGCGCGGCCGATCGCCAGCATCTGCTGCTCGCCACCGGACAGCTGGTTGCCGAAATTGCGGCGCCGCTCCTGCAGCCGCGGAAACATCTCGTATACCCGCTCGACCGTCCACGGCCCGGGCTGCGCCACCGCGGTCATGTTCTCCTCCACCGTCAGCGAGCGGAAGATGTTGCGCTCCTGCGGTACCCAGCCGATCCCGGCGCGGGCGCGCTGATCGGGTCGCATCGCCGTGATGTCGCGGCCTGCGAGCGCTAGGCTGCCACTGAGGCGCCTGACGATGCCGACGATCGAATTGATCAGCGTGGTCTTGCCGGTGCCGTTGCGGCCGAGCAGCGCGAGCACCTGGCCCTCGGCAAGCGCCAGCGACATATCGGGCAGCACCACCGCCTCGCCGTATCCCGCACGCAGGCCCTGGATGGAAAGAAGGTCAGGCATCGGCGGCCTCGCCGAGATAGACCGCCCTCACCTGCGGATCGCGCGCGACCTCGTCGGGCGCGCCCTCGGTGAGCAGGCCGCCATTGACCAGCACCGAGATGCGGTCGGCGAAGGAGAACACCAGATCCATGTCGTGCTCGATCAGGAGCACGGTGACGTCGCGCGGCAGTGCCGCGACCGCCGCGAGGATGTCGTGGCGCTCGCTCTCGGGCACGCCGGCCGCGGGCTCGTCGAGCAGCAGCACCCGCGGCCTGGCGGCGATCGCGACCGCGATCTCGAGCAGGCGCTGCTTGCCATAGGGCAAGGTCGAGGTGAGCTCCGTCATCACGTCGAGCAGATGGAAGCGCGACAGGATCTCGGCGATCTCGGCATTGACGTCGCTCCGCGTCCCCATCCGTCGCCACCAGTCGCCGCCGCGGCCCATCCGTTCGGAGACCGCAAGCCCGATGGTCTCGAGCGGGGTCAGGTCGGGATAGAGCTGGTTGATCTGGAAGGTGCGCGACAACCCGCGCAGCACCCGCTTGTGCACGGACAGGCC
This sequence comes from Bradyrhizobium sp. Pha-3, assembly GCF_042258325.1. NCBI lineage: Bacteria > Pseudomonadati > Pseudomonadota > Alphaproteobacteria > Hyphomicrobiales > Nitrobacteraceae > Bradyrhizobium > Bradyrhizobium sp. Pha-3. The sequence continues at coordinate 6,128,694 of NZ_CP170151.1, forward strand.
GGTGATGTCGTTGCCTTCGAGCAGGATGCGCCCGCTGTTCGGCGTCAGCACGCCGGTCAGCTGATTGATCACGGTGGTCTTGCCGGCGCCGTTCGGCCCGATCAGCGCGTGGCGGGCGCCCTGTATCACCTTCAGCGAAAGATCGCGGGTGACGCGAAGGGCGCCGAAGGATTTTTCGAGGCCTCGTGTTTCCAGCGCGATCGTCATGACGCGTCGCTCTCCGGCACGGCGACGGCAGCCTTGCGACCGGCGAACTGGCGGATGATCAGGTTCGGCACGAACAGTACCCAGCGATGGATGCGCGCGCGGCCGACCAGCACGATCACGACCAGCACGAGGCCGATCCAGAACAGCCAGTATTGCGGGGTGATGCTCTGAAACGCCTCCAGCAGCATCTTGAACACGACGGCCCCGATCAGCCCGCCATAGAGGTAGCCGGTGCCGCCGATCACCAGCACGAGCATCAGGTCGGCGGAGCGCTCGAAGGAAAACACGTCGAGCGAGGCGAGTGCCGTGGTCTGGGTGAACAACGCGCCGGCGATCCCGGCATAGAAGGCGGCGAGCGTATAGACCGCGATCAGGCGGCGGTTGACCGGCACGCCGATCGCGGCCGCGCGCAGCGGATTGTTCCTGATCGCGCTCAGCGACAGGCCGAACGGCGAATGCACCACGCGGCGGGCGAGCAGGAACAGGATGAACAGCACGATCAGCGAGTAGAAGAACCCGGTCTTGCCGAACATGTCGAAGGTGAACAAACCGAGGATCGGCTGTATCTCGATGCCCTGCAGGCCGTCGGTGCCGCCGGTGATGTTGGAGAAGCGCTCGGCGAGCGCTTCCAGCAGCAATGCGATGCCGAGCGTCACCATCAGCCGTGTCAGGTCGACGCCGCGGATGACGAGGAAGCTGGTCAGGAAACCGAGCAGCGCCGCAACCAGACCGGCGGCAACCAGCGCAATGACGGGTTCGTTGATGATGCCGTGCAGCGCCAGCAAGCCAGCCGAATAGGCGCCGACGCCGAAGAACGCCGCGTGGCCGAGCGACACGATGCCGGCGTAGCCGAGGATCAGGTCGAGCGACAGCGCGAACAATCCGAGCCGCACGATATCGGTCATGATCAGATAGCGCGACGGGAACAGGAAGGCGCAGGCGAGCGCCAGCACCCAGAAGGCGACCTCGCTGACCCGCCAGCGGGCGCTGGCCATCGCGTGAGTGGAAACGTCTGATAGCGCCGTCATGACCGCCTCACCGCGCCGCGGTGCGGCCGAACAGGCCGTTGGGACGCCAGAGCAGGATCACGATCATCACCGTGTAGATCACGAACGGTCCGAGCTTCGGCACGTAATACTTGCCCGCGACGTCGGCGATGCCGAGCAGCAGCGACGCCAGGAACGGTCCGGTGATCGACGAGGAGCCGCCGACGGTGACGACGATCAGGAAGTAGATCATGAATTTCAGCGGGAAATACGGATCGAGCCCGAGGATCTCCGCGCTCAGCGCGCCCCCGAGACCTGCGAGGCCGCAGCCGAACGCAAAGGTGAAGGCGAACACCTGCGGCACGTTGATGCCGAGCCCGATCGCGGCGCGCGGATCGTCGACTGCGGCGCGCAGCCGGCTGCCGAACCGGGTCTTGGCGAGGATCAACTGCAGCGCCAGCGTGAGCAAGCCGCAGATCACCACGATCATCAGCCGGTAACGGCCGATGCCGACGCCGAACAGGTCGATCTGGCCTTCCAGCGCCGCCGGCAGCTTGATGAAGATCCGCGACGATCCCATGATGTAGTCCACCGCCGCCACCGACATGAACACCAGGCCGATCGAGAACAGCACCTGATCGAGATGGCTGCGGCTGTAGAGATGGCGGTACAGCGTGCGCTCCAGCGCAATGCCGATGACGGCGCTGCCGACAAAGGCGAGCGGCAGGCCTGCGAAGAACGGCCAGCCGGAATTATTCACCAGTACGGCGCAGATATAGCCGCCGGCCATCGCGAAGGCGCCATGCGCGAGGTTGACGAAATTCATCAGCCCGAGCGTCACCGCAAGCCCGCAGGCGAGCACGAACAGCAGCATGCCGTAGGCGACGCCGTCGAACAGGTTGGTGAGGATAGAGGCCATGGAGTCAGCTTAGCCGTGAGGACGCAACAAGAACAACAGCTCGAAGGTCAAGGTCATCGTCATGGCCGGGCCTGTCCCGGCCATCCACGTCTTTCTGCTCGCGGGAAGAAAGACGTGGATGCCCAGCACACCTGCGCGAAGACGCGCTTCGCGCTTTTGGCCGGGCATGACGTGGTGAGGGCCGGAGCGCACGCCGCCGATGACGATGCTATTTCTTGGTCTTGCCGGAATCCTTGACGGCCTCGAAGGTCGCGAACTCGACATTGTAGAGCTCGCCGTCGACCTTCTCGACCTTGCGGATATAGATGTTCTGCACGATGTCGCGGGTTTCCGGATCGATCGAGATCGGGCCGCGCGGGCTCTCCCACTTCATGCCCTTCATCGCCTCGATCAGCTTGTCGCCGTCGGTCGCACTATTGGTCTTCTTCAGCGCCTCGTAGATCAGATGGATGCCGTCATAGCCGCTGACCGCCATGAAGCCGGGGCGGTTGCCGAACGCCTTCTTGTAGGCGGCGACGAACTCCTTGTTCATCGCGGACGGATGCGCGGCCGAATAGAGATGCGCCGTCACCGCGCCGAGCGCGGCATCGCCCATATTGTTGAGCAGATCGTCGTCCATGACGTCGCCGGGTCCGATCACCCTGATGCCGCTCTTGTCGAGCCCGCGCTCGGCATATTGCTTCATGAAGTTCCCGCCTTGCCCGGCCGGCACGAATACGAACATCGCGTCGGGCTTGGAGTCTTTCATGCGCTGCAGGAACGGCGCGAAGTCCGGATTGGCGAGCGGGACCTTGACCTCTTCGACGATCTCGCCGCCGCCGGCGGTGAAGTGCTGCTTGAAGAAGGTCAGCGCATCGTTGCCGGGCGCGTAGTCAGAGGTCAGCGTCGCGACCTTCTTGATGCCGTTCTTCACCGCCCAGTCGCCGATGATGGTGGAGGACTGCGCCAGCGTGAAGCTGGTACGCACGATGTAGGGCGAACGCTCGGTGATGATCGAGGTGCCGGCCGCCATCACGACTTCCGGGATCTTGGCCTGCGTCGCCAGCGGCGCCGCGGCGAGCGCTGCGGGCGTCACGCCGAAGCCGGCGATGAAATTGACCTTGTCGTTGACGATCAGCTCCTGCGCGAGCCGCTTGGTGTTGTCGGGCACCGCGGCATCGTCCTTCAGGATGATCTCGATCTTCTTGCCGGCGACGGTGTCGCCCTTCTGCTGCATGTAGAGCTTGATGGCGTTATCGATCTGCTTGCCGGTCGAGGCCTGGCCGCCGGTCATCGGCAGGATCAGCCCGATCTTGACAACGTCGTCCGCCCACGCCGGCACGCTGGCACACAACCCGGGAAGCACGGCCGAAGCGGCGCCCCACAGCAACATTTTGCGACGATTGAACATCGACGTCCCTCCCCCTTCCGTTCTTCTGCATCGAGCCTTGGTCCCGGCTCTTGCCTTGTTTTAACTCAAGCATGCACGGCCAAGCCGCAACGCGACAAGGCGTCTCCCCGTGCCCTCTGTCAATCGGACGATGGACGTGTGCGGCGCGCGAGGCGATCGGGATTGGCTGCAGTGACAAGTATCAGGATACCAATACCGCTCCACAAGACTCAATGCCTCTGCGAGAGGCGGTCTCGCGCATTCAAGGCCGCCGCCGGCTCGATTCATTTGTACGATCGTACAAACGCAGCGACAATGTCAACAAACAAGCACAATTGCAGCCGAACGGTCGCGCACAAGATCATCATCCATAAAGACCAGGGCCGTATCTTGCCTCCCATGCCAATCATCACGCGTCCCATCGCTGTCCTGACTGCCATCGCGCTCGCGGCCGGCGCGCTCGGGGGATGCAGCTCCATGAACCAGAAGCTCTCGGCCGGCATGGCCGACACCATTCCAGCCTGGGCCGGCGGCCTGCCGGCGGATGCACCGCCGCGGCCGGGCACCCCGGAATACGACAAGTTCATGCAGGATCGGGAACGCAAGCGGCTGATGCCTGCGGCCCAGCGCGGCGACGAGGCGAAGCCGGCAACGGCACCGCAGGACGCGGCCCGCTGAGCGCACGCTCGGCTGGCCGCAGAGCCCGCATCGCCTTGTGCTGGCCGAGTGAAGCGCGGATCAGTCGACGAACACCACGGTCTTGCGTCCGTTGAGGATGACGCGATCGGCGAGATGGTAGCGGATCGCGCGCGCCAGCACCCGGCGCTCGATGTCGCGCCCCTTGCGCACGAGATCCTCAGGCGTGTCGCGATGGCTGATACGCTCGACGTCCTGGTCGATGATCGGCCCCTCGTCGAGATCGCTGGTGACGTAATGCGCCGTGGCGCCGATTAGCTTGACGCCGCGGTCATGCGCCTGATGGTAAGGCTTGGCGCCCTTGAAGCCGGGCAGGAAGGAATGATGGATGTTGATGCAGCGGCCCGACAGCCGCGCCGACATCTCGTCCGACAGGATTTGCATGTAGCGGGCCAGCACCACGAGGTCGGTCTTGGTGTCCTGGGCCAGCTTCCACACCGCGTCTTCCTGCTGCCGCTTGGTCTCCTTCGTCACCGGCAGATGATGGAACGGGATATCGCCGAAATCGAGCGAGCCGTAGGTCTCGCGCGGATGGTTGGAGACAACAGCGGTCGGGATCATTTCGAGCTCGCCGGTGCGCCAGCGGTAGAGGATGTCGACCAGGCAGTGATCGGACTTCGACACCAATAGCATCACCCGGCGACGGGTGGCGCGATCGCGCATCTGCCATTCCATGCCGAACCGTTCGGCGATCGCGGCAAAGCCGGTCTGCAGCGCCGCGAGCTCGACCGCGAGGTCGGCCGCGGTGAACACCACGCGCATGAAGAACTTGCCGGTTTCGACGTCATCGAACTGCTGGGCGTCCAGGATGTTCTGGCCGTTATGGGCGAGAAACGTCGAGACCGCCGAGACGATCCCCGGACGATCCGGACAGGACAGGGTCAAAACGAATTGATGGTCGGGCATGCCAATTGACCAAAGCTTGAGCAGATTGGTGGAACGGTCATTTTCGGCCCTCGTCTACACCGCAGGCGGCCTTGCGCCAATCCCGGCGCGGGGGTCAAATCGAACAAATGACCACAATGTTTGTTAGGGACCATCATGGCTGAACGGCTGAACGGCTACCGCATCCTGATCCTCGAGACGCGCGAGGAGGCGCAGTTTTCCCGCCTGCTCGCCGAGCAGGGGGCCGACGTGCTGCAATGCCCGATGTTCACCATCCACGATGCGCCTGATGCGGCGCCGATCGAGGGCTGGATTCGCCGCGCCATCGAACGGCCGCTCGATGACCTCGTGCTGATGACCGGCGAAGGCCTGCGCCGGCTGATGAAGGTCGTGCGCCGGATCGGCGTCGAGCGGGAGTTTATCGATAGCCTCGCCAAGGCGCGCAAATTCGCCCGCGGCCCAAAGCCCGGCCGGGCGCTGCGCGAGATCGGCCTGGAACCGCAAATGACGACCGAGAAGCCGACGTCGGAAGGCGTCGCCGAGATGCTGTCGAAGCTCGAGTTGACCGGCCATCGGCTCGGCCTGCAGCTCTATCCGGACAAGGATCACGCCACCCTGATCGACGCGATCAAGGCACAGGGCGCCGAGGTCGATACGGTGCTGCCCTATGTCTATGATGCGCAGGCCGCCGACACCAACATCGTCACCGCGATCGATGAGATGGCAGAGGGCCGCATCGATGCGATCGCGTTGACCAATCTCGGTCAGGTCCGCCGCCTCATCGAGGTGGCACGGGCGCGCGGTTGCGAGGACAGGTTACGCCAGGGGTTCGAGCGTACGCCGATCGCTTCCGTAGGACCTGCGGTATCGGACGAACTCAAGTCCCACGGCCTGCGCACCGATATCTATCCGGCGGAAGACGCCTTCTTCATGCGGCCGCTGATATCGGCGATGGCGGCGGCGCTTTCGAAAAATCCGCCGCGCGCGACGGCGCGAGGCTAATCAACCTTGGCGCCGGCGAACTTGACCACCTTGCCCCACTTCTCGGTCTCGTCGGCCACCAGTTTGCCGAAGTCGGCAGCCGAGCCCGGCAGCATGATCGCGCCGATCTCGGTAAACCGCGCCTTGGCTTTGGGATCGGCGAGGATTTCGTTGACGGCCTTGTTGAGCCTGTCGACGATTTCAGGCGGCGTGTTCTTCGGCGCCGCGAGGCCGTACCAAGCGCTGGCCTCGTAGCCCGGCAGGAAGTCGGCGACCGGCGGCAGGTCCGGAAGCACGTCCGAACGGGTCGTGCTGGTGACCGCTAGTCCCCGCAGCTTGCCGGATTTGACGTGCTCGGCGCAGGTCGGAAGATTGTCGAACATCACCTGCATCACGCCGGACAGCATATCGGTGAGCGCCGGCGCGCCGCCCCGGTAGGGCACGTGCTGCATGTTGATGCCGGTCAGCATCTTGAACAGTTCGCCCGACATGTGGATCGTCGAACCGTTGCCTGAGGACGCCATGTTGAGCTTGCCTGGATTGGCCTTTGCATAGACGATCAGTTCGGGAATCGACTTGATCGGCAGCGAGGGGTGCACCACCACGACGTTGGGAAAGCGAATGATGCCCGCGATCGGCTCCATCTCGCGCATGAAGTCGAAGGGCAGCTTTTGGTAAAGCGTCGCATTGATCGCATTGGCCGGCGCGACCAGCAGCAGCGTGTAGCCGTCGGGCGCCGCGCGCAGCACCTGCTCGGTGGCAATGTTGGTCCCGCCGCCCGGCCGGTTCTCGACAATGAAGGATTGCCCGAGCTTTTCCGACAGCCACTGCCCCATCAGGCGCGCCGTCAGGTCCGCCGAACCGCCGGGAGTATAGCCGATCACGAGGTGAACCGGCCGCGTCGGATAGGCCTCGGCACTCGCTTTTCCAAATGTGAGCGGAAGCGCAGCCGTAGCGGCTGCAAGTTGCAGGAACTGGCGGCGTAGAACCTTCATGATGTCTCCTCCGACGCACTGGCGGCTCTTGCGGCACGCTTGGGCACGCGCATCCTAGCCGCACGGCGTCGCCAAGCCGACAGATATTCTCAGTCGGAGGGCGGGAGGTTCACCGCGTCACTTCGTCTCGCGCAGATAGGCCTGGTACGCGAGGGCGATGCCATCCTCGAGCGAGGTGGTGGCGCGCCAGCCGAGCCTGGCCAGCCGGCCGACGTCGAGCAGCTTGCGCGGCGTGCCGTCCGGGCGCGACGTGTCGAAGCTGATCTCGCCGCGATAGCCGACGGCGGCCGCGACGACGCGCGCGAACTCGGCAATGGTGATGTCCTCGCCGGTGCCGATATTGACCAGTTCGGGCGAGGAATAGGTCTTCATCAGATGGACGCAGGCGTCGGCGAGATCGTCGACATAGAGGAATTCGCGGCGCGGCGTGCCGGTGCCCCACACCGCGACGTTGCCTGCGCCCGAAACCTTGGCCTCGTGGAAGCGGCGGATCAGCGCGGCGACGACGTGGCTGTATTCGGGGTGATAATTGTCGCCGGGGCCGTAGAGATTGGTCGGCATCACGCTGATGAAATCGGCGCCGTACTGGCTGCGATAGGCCTCGGCCATCTTGATGCCGGCGATCTTGGCGATGGCATAGGGCTCGTTGGTCGGCTCCAGCGGGCCGGTCAGCATCGAATCCTCGCGCAGCGGCTGCGGCGCCAGGCGCGGATAGATGCAGGACGAGCCGAAGAACATCAGCTTCTCGCAGCCATTGGCGTGGGCCGCCTCGATCACATTGCTCGAGATCGCCAGATTTTCGTAGAGGAATTCCGCACGCAGCGTGTTGTTGGCGACGATGCCGCCGACCTTGGCGGCAGCGAGAAATACAGCCTGCGGCCGCTTCGCCGCAAACCACGCGTTGACCGCGGTTTGTTCGCGCAGATCGACCTCGCTGCGCGACACCGTCAGGAGATCGGCCTCCTCGCGCGCCAGCCGGCGCATCAGCGCCGAGCCGACCATGCCGCGATGGCCGGCAACGAAGACCGTCTTGCCCTTCAGCTCAAACGCCGTGCTTGCCATTGGCCGCGTCCTGCCTGGCCTCGACGAGATCGCTGGCGACCATTTCCTTCACCAGCTGCGCGAACGGCGTCTTCGGCGCCCAGCCGAGCTTGGCGCGCGCCTTGCTGGCGTCGCCGATCAGAAGATCGACCTCGGTCGGGCGGAAATAGGTCGGATCGATCTGCACCAGGGTGTTGCCGGACGCCTTGTCGACACCGACCTCCTCGACGCCCTTGCCGCGCCATTCGATGCTGCGGCCGACCTCGGCAAACGCCAGCTCGACGAACTCGCGGACCGACCGCGTCTCGCCGGTCGCGAGCACGAAGTCGCCGGGCTCGTCGACCTGCAGGATCCTGTGCATGCCCTCGACATAGTCGCGGGCGTGGCCCCAGTCGCGCTTGGCGTCGAGATTGCCGAGATAGAGCTTGTTCTCGAGGCCGACCTCGATGCGGGCGACGGCGCGTGTGATCTTGCGCGTCACGAAGGTCTCGCCGCGGATCGGGCTCTCATGGTTGAACAGGATGCCGTTGCTGGCGAACATGCCATAGGCCTCACGGTAGTTCACCGTGATCCAGTAGCCATAGAGCTTGGCGACGCCATAGGGCGAGCGCGGATAGAATGGCGTGGTCTCCTTTTGCGGCACCTCTTGCACGAGCCCGTAAAGCTCCGAGGTCGAGGCCTGGTAGAACCGCGTTTCCTTTTCCATGCCGAGGATGCGGATCGCCTCCAGCAGCCGCAGCACGCCGATCGCGTCGGCGTTGGCGGTGTATTCCGGGCTCTCGAAACTGACCTGGACGTGGCTCTGGGCGGCGAGGTTGTAGATCTCGGTCGGCCGGATCTGCTGCACCAGGCGGATCAGATTGGTCGAATCCGTCATGTCGCCGTAGTGCATCAGGAACGGCACGTTGCCGGCATGCGGATCCTGGTAGAGATGGTCGACGCGCGCGGTATTGAACGAGGACGACCGGCGCTTGATCCCGTGCACGGTGTAGCCGAGACCGAGCAGATATTCGGCGAGATACGCGCCGTCCTGCCCGGTAACGCCGGTGATCAGCGCAACGCGCCGCTTTGAGTCCTGAGCCGCCGAATCCTTAACCGCCATGTCATCTCCAGAGAGCGCGAAAACCGCGCGATCCCGACGAGGCCGGTCTGTAGCATCCGGCCTGCCCCAAGTCTAATGGCTTAATCGTTTGAAATCAGGACTTTAGGTCTACGAAAACGGCTCAATGCGCCCGGAACCCGTCACTCGCCATAGTGGCGCAGCCGGTCAAGGTTGAGGATGGTCACCCCGCCATATTCGAGCCGCAACAGCCCTTCCCGCTCGAGCCGCTTCAGGCACTGGTTGGCGTTCTGCCGGGAGATTCCCGACAGCGCCCCGATCTCCTCCTGGGTGATCTCGAGGTGCAGCGTCAGGTCGGGATAGAGAATCGGATTGAACAGCGAGGCGATCGAGCGCGCCAGCCGCGCCGTGGCGTCCAGCGTGCGGCCGTATTCGAGCAGCGCGATGAACTGGCCGAGCCGCTCATTGAGCGAGCCGACCAGGAATCGGTTGAAGCCGACGCTGTTCTCGAACAGCCAGACGAAGGTCCGGCGATCCATCATCGCCAGTCGCGTGTCGCGCAGCGCGACCACATCGTAGCGCCGGGGCTCATTCTTGAGTACGGTCCCCTCGCCGAACCACGCGCCTGCGGTGAGGCCCGCGAAACTCGCCGCCTTGCCGCCGCGCGAGACGATGCCCATGCGCGCCAGCCCGGTGACGATGCCGGTCCAGTACTGGAAATTGTCGCCGCGCATGAAGATGAATTCGTTGGCGCGGTAGGATTTCTCGGAAATGCCGGCGCGCGCGATTTCGATTTCTTGCTCGCTCAATTCGCGCGACCAGGCCGCGATGCGCCTCAGGTAATCAGCAGCAATCATTCTAGCGACGGCATCCCACCCCAAGATACTTCAAAGATATTGCACCGCAGCAACGCCGTGCGCGAAGCCAGGGACCCGGGGCCTGGAATGCCAGCGAAAATTCCTGACCAAATGTCGGGCACATGACAATTCAACCTATCGCTTTCTCGTATTCAGAGCCACCTCGCGTAACGTCGCGCAGCTCCTCGATGGATCGCTGAAAGCGGACGACGCGAGAGACGGGCTTGCAGGCAGGGTGCGGCGTTACCGCGCATGACGCGGGCGATCGGGGCGAGCGATCTCCCGAACGCCAGCATCATTAGTCGGATGGTCTCCCTTCGGCGGCCCATGTAAGATCGAATGTAAGATCGAAGCGAGATCGAAGCGAAGATAAAGAGCGCGCCTAAGCGCCCGTATCTGGAGGGAACAGGGTGGCTAATAGTCTCGAGGTGCGCGGAGTCTCATTGCGCTTTGGCGGCGTCCGCGCGCTGACCGAAGTGAGCTTCGGCGTCAACGAGGGCGAGCTGTTCTCCATCATCGGCCCGAACGGCGCCGGCAAAACCTCGATCGTCAACTGTATCTCCGGCCGCTACCGGCCGACCGAAGGCCAGCTGTTCTATCGCGGCCAGGACATTACCGGCCTCAACCCGAACGCGCGGCCCCGACTCGGCATCGGCCGGACCTTCCAGAATCTCGCGCTGTTCCACCACATGAGCGTGCTCGACAACATCATGGTCGGCCGCCATCACCTCCTGAAGAACAACTTCATCACGGGGTCGCTGTACTGGCTGACCGGCGCGCGCCGCGAGGAGCTGGAGCACCGCCGCAAGGTCGAGGAGATCATCGACTTCCTCGACCTGCAGTCGGTGCGCAAGGCGACCGCCGGCACCCTGCCTTACGGCTTGCGCAAGCGCGTCGAGCTCGCCCGTGCGATGGCGCTCGAGCCGCAACTGATCCTGCTCGACGAACCGATGGCCGGCATGAACTTCGAAGAGAAGGAAGACATGGCGCGCTACATCGTCGATCTCAACGAAGAGTTCGGCATGACGGTGATGATGATCGAGCACGACATGGGCGTCGTGATGGACATCTCCCACCGCGTCATGGTGCTCGATTTCGGCCGCAAGATCGCCGAGGGCGATCCGGCTACCGTGCTCGCCGATCCCCATGTCAAGCGCGCCTATCTCGGCGAGGAAGACGAAGTGCTGGTCGACCCCGACGACAAGCCGGCGGTGCGGGAGAGCGCGGCATGATGGACTACGCCGGTCGCGCCGCGCAGGCCGACACCTTTCCCAAGATGCTGCGCCTGAACGCGAAGGAACACGGCCAAGAGATCGCGCTGCGCGAGAAGGATTTCGGGCTGTGGCGCGAATTCACCTGGAACGACTACCAGACCCGCACCCATGATTTCGCGCTCGGCATGGTCGAGCTCGGGCTTGGCCGCGGCGACGTGATCGGCATTATCGGCGACAACCGGCCGGACTGGGTCGCCGCCGAGATCGCGGCCCACGCGATTGGCGCAATGAGCCTCGGCCTTTACCGCGACGTGCTGGACGAGGAGGCCGCCTATCTCCTGACCTATGGCGAGGCAAGGCTGGTCTTCGCCGAGGACGAGGAACAGGTCGACAAGCTGCTCGGCCTGGTCGATCGCGTGCCCCACCTCAAGCACATCGTCTATTCCGACCCGCGCGGCATGCGCAAATACGACGATCCGCGATTGATGGAGGCGAGCAAGCTCGTTGCGCTGGGCCGCGATCGCGCCGCGCGCGAGCCTGGAGTGTACGAGCGGCTGGTCGACGCCACGAAGGGTGAGGACGTCGCGATCCTCTGCACCACCTCGGGCACGACGGCCAACCCGAAGCTCGCGATGCTCTCGGCCGGGCGCGTGCTGCGGCACTGCGCGACCTATCTCGCCTTCGATCCGAAGGGGCCGGACGACGAATATGTTTCGGTGCTGCCGCTGCCCTGGATCATGGAACAGATCTACGCGCTGGGCAAAGGGCTGCTCTCCCGGATGAAGGTCAACTTCGTCGAAGAGCCCGACACCATGATGCACGACTTCCGCGAGATCGCGCCGACCTTCGTGCTGTTCGCGCCGCGGGTCTGGGAATCGATCGCGGCCGACGTCCGCGCCGGGGTGATGGACGCCTCGCCGTTCAAGCAGCGGCTCTATGACCTCGGCATGAAGACCGGGCTGGCGGCGCTTGCCGAGGGCAAGCGTTCTGTTTTCGCCGACCAGCTGCTGTTCCGCGCGCTGCGCGACCGGCTTGGCTTCACGCGGCTGCGCTCGGCGGCGACCGGCGGCGCGGCGCTCGGGCCGGATACCTTCAAGTTCTTCCAGGCGATGGGCGTGCCGCTGCGCACGCTGTACGGCCAGACCGAACTGCTCGGCGCCTATACGCTGCATCCCGAAGGCAAGGTCGATCCCGACACCACCGGCGTGCCGATGGCCGACGACATCGAGATCCGCATCGACAATGCCGACGTCAACGGCGTCGGCGAGATCGTGGTGCGGCATCCCAACATGTTCCACGGCTATTACAAGAACCCCGAAGCCTCGGTCGCCGACATCAAGGACGGCTGGATGCATTCGGGCGATGCCGGCTACTACAACGACAACCGGCAGCTTGTCGTGATCGACCGCATCAAGGATCTCGCCGAGACCTCGCGCGGCGAGCGCTTCTCGCCGCAATATATCGAGAACAAGCTGAAGTTCTCGCCCTATGTCGCCGAAGCGGTCGTGCTCGGCGCGGGCCGCGACGCGCTCGCCGCGATGATCTGCATCCGCTACTCGATCATCTCGAAATGGGCGGAGAAGAACCGGATCTCGTTCACGACCTACACCGACCTGTCCTCGCGGCCCGAGGTCTATGCGCTGCTCAAGAAAGAGGTCGAGACGGTCAATGCCACCCTGCCGCCCGCGCAACGCATCTCGCGCTTCCTGCTGCTCTACAAGGAGCTCGATGCCGATGACGGCGAACTGACCCGGACCCGCAAGGTCCGCCGCGGCGTCATCAACGAGAAATACGCCGACATCATCGATGCGATCTACCGCGGCAAGGCCAGCATCCCCGTCGACACCGTGATCCGCTTCCAGGACGGCTCGACGCAGCGCGTCCGCACCACGCTCGAGGTCGTCGACCTCGGCCGCGCCGTGCTCGCGGAGGCCGCGGAATGACTGTGTTGCGCGACCAGGGCGCGGTGCTCATGAATGTGCCCTCTCCCCTTGTGGGAGAGGGCGACACCGCCAGTCGACACGAACTCGCTTGGATGAGGGGTACCCTCTCCACGATCCCGATGCGGAGACAACCCCTCACCCGGCTTCGCTTTGCGAAGCCACCCTCTCCCACAAGGGGAGAGGGTGCTGGCGCCGCAGTTCGGAGCGACTGCACCCCATGAACACCCAGTTCCTGATCCAGCTGATCGTCAACGGTCTCGTGGTCGGCACGCTTTACGGCGTGGTCGCGATGTCGTTCGTGCTGATCTACAAGGCGACGCAGGTCGTGAACTTCGCGCAGGGCGAATTGCTGCTGGTCGGCGCCTGGGTGTGCTGGGCGCTGCTGACGAAGTATCAGGTGCCGTTCTGGGTTGGCATGCCGATCACGCTGGTCTTCATGTTCATCTTCGGCATTGCGATCCAGGTCGTGATCCTGCGTCCGATGATCGGCGAGCCGATCATCTCCGTGATCATGGTGACGATCGGCCTGTCGACGGTGTTCCAGGCCGCTCTGAAGTGGATCTTCGGCGTCAACCCGCAGCCGTTCCCGCGGGTGTTCCAGAGCCAGTCGGTCAGCGTGTTCGGGCTGCAGATCCAGACCGTCTATGTCATGAGCCTCGTGGTCTCGCTCGCCATGATGGTCGGCATGGCCTGGTTCTTCCGCGCCTCCAAATACGGCCTGGCGATGCGCGCCACCGCCTTCAACCAGCAGGTCGCGCAGTCGCTCGGCATTTCCGTCAAGAACGTGTTCGCGATGGCGTGGGCGATCTCGGCCACCGTCTCGGCGGTCGCCGGCGTCGTGGTCGCCGTGGTCAACGGCGTGTCGTCCGGCCTCTCCGCCTACGGCATCAAGGTGTTTCCGGCTGCGATCCTGGGCGGGCTCGACTCGGTCGGCGGCGCCGTGCTCGGCGGCATCATCATCGGGCTATTGGAAAACGTCGCCCAGTATGTCGACAGCCAGTATTTGCACTGGGGCAATCTCTATGAGATCGCGCCGTTCTACGTCCTGATCATCATCCTGATGATCAAGCCGTACGGCCTGTTCGGCACCAAGGATATTGAGCGGGTCTGATCAATGGCGACAAGCACACTCATCCCCTCGGGCGATTTCCGCACCAGCTACGCGGCCGACACCACTATCTTCCCGACCGCGACCAGCCGCAATTTCGCGATCCTCGGCATCGTGCTCGCCTGCTTCGCGCCGATGCTGCTGTCCAACTACCTGCTCTCGATCGCGATCCAGATCGGCATCTTCGCGATCGCGGCCCTCGGCCTCAACGTCCTGGTCGGCTTCACCGGCCAGATATCGATCGGCCACGCCGCCTTCTTCCTGTTCGGCGCCTTCACCTCGGCCTACATCTCCAACAACGCGCCGATCCCGGTGTTCTTCGCCATCCCCCTCGCCGGCGTCGTCACGGCGCTGGTCGGCCTGATCTTCGGCGTGCCGGCGGCGCGGCTGAAGGGGCTCTATCTCGTGATCGCGACGCTCGCCGCACAGTACATCCTGCTCGACTTTTTCTCGCGCGCCGAATGGTTCTCGGGCGGCTCGGTGCCGGCCAGCGCCAACCCGTTCTCGATCTTCGGCTACACCCTGCGCGGCGACCGCCAGTACTTCTACGTCGTGCTCGCCTACATGGTGATCAGCTATCTTCTGGTCACCAATCTGATGCGCACCCGCGACGGCCGCGCGCTGGTCGCGATCCGCGATCACTATCTCTCGGCCGAGATCATGGGCATCAACCTGACCAAGTACCGCACGCTGTCGTTCGGGCTTGCCGCCTTCTTTGCCGGCATCGCCGGCGCGCTCTACGCGCACTATCAGCTCGTGGTCTCTCAGGAAGGCTTTGGCATCGAGCGCTCGGTGCTGTTCCTCGCCATGGTCATCATCGGCGGCACGGGCTCGGTGATGGGCACGCTGATGGGCACCGCCTTCGTGGTGCTGCTGCCGGAATCGATGGAATGGCTGAGCGCTTGGCTGAAGGGCGGCGCCATCGACAAGGCGCTGCAGCTCAACAACAACATCACCTTCCTGCGCGAGATCGCGATCGGCCTGATCATCATCGGCTTCTTGATGTTCGAGCCGGACGGCCTCGCGCATCGCTGGCGGCAGATCAAGGCTTACTGGAAGCTCTACCCGTTCTCGCATTGACGCAAAACACGGAACGCAACTCAAAATTCGGTTCAACGAATAAGCAGGAGGAAAGAAAAAATGACGATTAGATCCCTTTTGAGCTCGGTCTCCCTTGCGCTGCTGATCGGCAGCGCGGCCACCACCGCGCAGGCGCAGATCGCCATCGGCCATCTGCAGGACCTCTCGGGCGGCACGTCCGACGTCGGCACCCCCTATGGCCAGGGCGTCGCGGACACCTTCGCCTGGGTCAACAAGAACGGCGGCATCGGCGGCAAGCAGCTCAATGTCGACAGCAACGACTACGGATACCAGGTGCCGCGCGCCATCGCGCTGTACAAGAAATGGTCGGCGCCCGACGGCAAGGTCGCGGCGATCATGGGCTGGGGCACGGCGGATACCGAGGCCCTCACCGGTTTCCTGGCGCAGGACAAGATCCCAGACATCTCCGGCTCCTACGCCGCCGCGCTGACCGATCCGGAAGGCACCAGCGGCAAGGCCAAGCCCGCACCGTACAATTTCTTCTACGGTCCGAGCTATTCGGACTCGATGCGCGCGATGCTGACCTGGGCCGCCGAAGACTGGAAGGCCAAGGGCAAGCCCGGCAAGCCGAAATTCGTCCACATGGGCGCCAACCATCCGTATCCGAACGCGCCGAAGGCGGCCGGTGAGGCGCTGGCGACCGAGCTCGGCTTCGAGGTGCTGCCGCCGCTGGTGTTCGCGCTGTCGCCCGGCGACTACTCGGCGCAGTGTCTCAGCCTGAAAAGCTCGGGCGCAAATTATGCCTATCTCGGCAACACGGCGGCCTCGAACATCTCGGTGCTGAAGGCCTGCAAGACCGCCGGCGTCGATGTCCAGTTCCTCGGCAATGTCTGGGGCATGGACGAGAATGCGGCCAAGACCGCCGGCGATGCAGCCGACGGCGTGATCTTCCCGCTCCGCACGGCGGTGAGCTGGGGCGGCAACGCGCCCGGCATGAAGACGGTGATGGAAATCTCCAAGATGTCCGACCCGTCCGGCAAGGTCTATCGGCCGGTGCACTACATCGCCGCGGTCTGCAGCGCGCTCTATCTGAAGGAAGCGCTCGACTGGGCCGCCAAGAACGGCGGCGCCACCGGCGAGAACGTCGCCAAGGGCTTCTACCAGAAGAAGGATTGGGTGCCGGCCGGCATGGACGGCGTCTGCAATCCATCGACCTGGACCGAAAAGGATCACCGCCCGACCACGAAGGTCGACCTGTATCGCTCGAAGATCTCGGGCGCGACCGATGGCGACATCAACGACCTGATGGGCAAGGGCACGATCAAGCTCGAGAAGGTGAAGACCGTCGACCTGCCGCGCAAGCCGGAATGGTTTGGGTGGTGAGGCAGGAGCCGATCACGTCCAGAAATCGTCATGCGCGGGCTCGACCCGCGCATCCATCAAGCGAAGACGTATTCCGATCGATGGATTGCCGGGTCATAGGCGAGCGGAAGCGACGCCGTCCTTCGGACGGCTATGCCCGGCAATGACATCGAAGGGTAACACAGGCCATGAACGAAACCCTCGAAGCCACCCGCCCGGGACCGACGGCAGTCCCGCCGCCGCCGCTGCTCAGCATCAACAACATCGAGGTCGTCTATGACGACGTCATCCTGGTGCTGCGCGGCCTCAGCCTCGAGGTGCCGAAGGGCGCGATCGTGGCGCTGCTCGGCGCCAACGGCGCCGGCAAGTCGACCACGCTGAAGGCGATCTCCGGCCTGCTCAAGACCGAGGACGGCGAGGTCACCCGCGGCGAGATCCTGTTCGAGGGCCAGCGCATCAACGGCATCGATCCGGACAAGATCGTCCGCCGCGGCATCTTCCAGGTGATGGAAGGCCGCCGCATCGTCGCCGACATGACGTCGCTGGAGAACCTGCGGCTCGGTGCCTTCACCCGGCGCGACGGCGAGGTCTCCGATGACATCGACATGGTGTTCAAATATTTCCCGCGCCTGAAGGAACGCACCGGCCTCGCCGGCTATCTCTCCGGCGGCGAGCAGCAGATGCTCGCGATCGGCCGCGCACTGATGGCCCGCCCGAAGATGATCCTGATGGACGAGCCGTCGATGGGGTTGTCACCGCTGCTCGTCAAGGAAGTGTTCGCGATCATCAAGGAGATCAACCGCGACCTCGGCGTCACGATCCTCCTGGTCGAGCAGAATGCGCGCGCCGCGCTCTCGGTCGCGAGCCATGGCTACATCATGGAACAGGGCAAGGTCGTGCTCGACGGCTCCGCCGACGAGCTGCGCGACAATGAGGACGTCAAGGAATTCTACCTCGGCGGCGCCGGCGACCAGCGCAAGAGCTTCAAGAACCTGAAGAGCTTCAAGCGGCGCAAGCGCTGGCTGTGAGGATATCGAGCGTTTTCAGGCGGAGTTGCGTGTGCAGAAAACGCGTCAGACCAGGAAGGCGGTTCTATCCGAGCACCTGCTCGGCTTCAGTGACCGCGCAAAGCACATGATAGAACGACGACGCCGGGATCGTGGCGACCAGCGAATTGCCGTCGCGGTCGAACTGATCGTACCAGCCGCCGGCCACGGCATGGCCGAGATAGTGCCGCTCGAGCAGCACCAGCGCCGCACGCGCCTCGTCCGCCGCGCCGGCTTCGCCCGACTCGGCCTGCGCGATCCACGCCTTCGCCAGCTCGCTCTGCGGCCACAGCCGCCGTGTATGGCGGCGGATGTTGCCCTCGGCGTCGCCCTCGTCGACCAGGCAGCCGGTGGCCGCGTCGCGATAGCGCAGCGCCGATGCCAGCAGCTCGCCGCGCGGGCGCCCGGTCGGGCAGCCGGTGATGCGCTCAAATCCCTTCAGCAGCCAGACCCATTCCGCGAGGTGGCCGGGCTCGACGCTGACCGGCGGGATCTTCGACCAGTCCTCCTCGAAATATTCGCCGAGGGTTCGCGTCTGCTTGTCGTAGAGGCTGGCGAGGAACAGCGCGAAGAAATCGCCGGCGCGGTTCTGGAACGACAAATCGTGGGTCGCGTCGAAGCAGGCGATCATCGCCTCGAACAGATGCATCTGCGGGTTCTGCCGGCGCGGCATCGAGGGCGGCAGGCCTTCGTGGAAGCCGCCATGGGGCGAGCGCAGCTGGGTATCGAGGAACGACAGCAGCGCGTCGATCTCGGCGCGGATCTGGGCGTCCTGGTCGAGGCCGTAGATGGTCGCGAGCGCAAGCAGCACGAAGGCGTGGCCGTAGGTGTCGCGCAGCGCATCGTGCACGCCGCCCTCCGCGGTCAGGCTGTAGACGAAGCCGGGCCGGCCGTCCGGCGCCTTGGCCTTGGCCAGCAGGTAGTCCAGCCCCTTCAGCGCGATCGCGCGTCCTTCCGGATACCAGCCGAGCTGGGCCGCCTTGGCGTAGCAATAGATCTGGCGCGCCTGCACCATGATCCGGCGCGGGGCGGCGCGGTCGGCTGTCCCGTCCTGGTGCAGCCGGTCGACAAAGCCGCCGGCGGTGCTGTCCCAGCCTGCGGTCGACCACAGCGGCAGGGCCTGGTCGATGATGCGGCGCTTCAGCCTCGCGACGACGTCGGCGGCACCTCCCGCCGCAACGCTCTCTGCCTCAGCCATCGTGCTCCCTGGAACCGTCCCAATGTCAGCGGTCACCGTCTGATAGCACGGGCGGACCGGCACGCAACCCGCGCACATCCTCTCAAGGACCTGCCATGACCGACCATTACGACGCCCTTGAAACGCGCGATCCGGCCGAGCGCGAGGCCGCGTTGTTCGCCCGGCTGCCCGAGGTGCTGCGCAAGGCTATGGCGGCGCCCGCCTATGCCAATTTGCTGAGGAGCACCGATCCCGCCTCCATCACCAGCCGGGAGGCTCTGGCGGGGCTGCCGGTGCTGCGCAAGTCGGAACTGCCGGCCCTGCACAAGGCCGCCCCGCCGTTCGGCGGCTTCGTGGCCGACACGCCCGGCTCGTTCGCCCGGCTATTCACCTCGCCCGGTCCGATCTTCGAGCCCGAGGGCCGTCAGGCGGACCCCTGGCGCGGCGCCCGGGCGCTGTTCGCGGCGGGCTTTCGCGAGGGGGATGTGGTGCTGAACACCTTCAGCTATCACCTTACCCCCGGCGGCTTCATCTTCGATGCCTCGGCGCGGGCGCTCGGCTGTGCGGTGATCCCGGCAGGCCCCGGCAATACCGAACAGCAATTCGAGCTGATCGAGGCGTATCGCCCGGTCGGCTATAGCGGCACCCCGGACTTCCTGAAGATCCTGCTCGACGCTGCCGCCACCGCCGGCCGCGACGTATCCTCGATCAAGCGCGCGCTGGTCTCGGGCGCGGCATTTCCGAAATCGCTGCAGGAGGAGATGGGGGCGCGTGGCGTCGAGGCTTACCAGGCCTTCGGCACCGCCGATCTCGGCCTGATCGCGTTCGAGACGGCGGCGCGCGAGGGAATGACGGTCAACGAGGACCTGATCCTGGAGATCGTCAAGCCCGGCACCGGCGATCCCGTTGCGCCGGGTGACGTCGGCGAGATCGTGGTGACCTCGCTCGATCCGCACCATCCCTGGATTCGCCTCGCGCTCGGCGACCTGACCGCCGCCCTGCCCGGCGCGAGCCGGTGCGGACGCACCAACATGCGAATCAAGGGCTGGATGGGCCGTGCCGACCAGACGACCAAGGTGAAGGGGATGTTCGTGCGCCCCGAGCAGATTGCGGAGATCGGCAAGCGCCATCCCGAGCTTGGACGGCTGCGCCTCGTCGTCACGCGCGCCGGCGAGGCCGACGCGATGACGCTGAGAGCCGAATGTGCCTCGGCGCCGGATGCCCTGTTGAGCGAAGTTGCAGCGACGCTGCGTGCGGTGACAAAACTCGGCGGCACCGTCGAACTCGTCGGCACCGGCTCGCTGCCGAACGACGGCAAGGTGATTGCGGACGAGCGATAACCGTCGAGACCACACGGGGCGTGATCGGTCCAGATTTGTCGCGCGCGGCGTTGTGAACTATTGAGCTAGCTCATGCCTCGTGGAGACGAACGGATCATCACCTCATGAGCAGCGCTTCCGGAGATCAACCGCGAAAACCGGCCGTGTTCTTCGATCGGGACGGCGTCCTGAACCAGGACATCGGTTACCTGTTCGAAAGCCACAGGCTGGTCTGGATCGACGGCGCGCGCGAGGCGGTCAAGGCCGTCAACGACATGGGCTATTTTGCGTTTGTCGTGACCAACCAGTCAGGCGTCGCGAGGGGTCTCTATGAGGAGACGCACGTCCGGCAGCTTCACGACTGGATGGCCGATGAGCTTGGCAGGATCGGCGCGCATATCGACGCCTTCGAATACTGCCCGTTCCATCCTGAAGGGACGGTTGAACGATATCGGCAGGTCAGCCACCGGCGCAAACCGTCGCCGGGCATGATCAATGACCTGCTGGAACGCTTTCCGGTCGACGTCGAACGCAGCTTTCTGGTCGGCGATCAGCCGACGGATCTCGAGGCGGCACGTGCGGCCGGGCTGAAGGGCTACCTGTTCTCAGGCTCCAATCTGGAGCTGTTTCTGAGGCCTCTGCTGCTCGGGAGCTGAAGACCACAGCGTCAGGCGCGAAGCAGCGCTCCCGATCAGAACTTCCGGATCAGGTCGATCACCTCGTCCTGCTGCTGGCGGGTGATCTCGGCGAACATCGGCAGCGAGAGAATCCGGCCCTGATCGCGATGCGCGTTGGGGAACTGCTCCGGCCGGTGATCGAACCGCGCATAGGCCGGCAGGAACGGCAGCGCGGTGGGATAGTTGATGGCGGTCTGCACGCCGTTGGCGTTGAGATGGGCGGCGAGCGCGTCACGGCGCGGATGCCTGATCGTGTAGAGGTGATAGACGTGGCTACGTGCCGGCGCGACCTCGGGCACCACGACATCCTCGATCTGGTTGAGGCCGGCATCATAGACCTCGGCCGCGGCCTGCCGGGCCTCGGTCCAGGCGGCAAGATGCGGCAGCTTGGCGGAGAGGATCGCCGCCTGCATGCCGTCGAGCCGGCTGTTGATGCCTTCGATGTGGTGCTGGTGCTTCACCAGTCCACCATGGCGCGCCAGCATGGCCATCTGCTCGGCGAGCGCCGCGTCGCTGGTGACGACCGCGCCGGCATCGCCCATCGCGCCGAGATTCTTGCCGGGATAGAATGAATAGGTCGCGGCCGCGCCGAACGTGCCGACCATGCGGCCCTTGTAGCGCGCCAGATGGGCCTGGGCGCAATCCTCGATCACCCACAGCTTGTGCTTCTGCGCGATCGCCATGATCGCGTCCATATCCGCGGGCTGGCCGTACAGATGCACCGGAATGATGCCGACCGTGCGCGGCGTGATCGCGGCCTCGATGGCCGCCGGATCGATCGTGAATGTCGCCTCGTCGGTGTCGCAGAATACGATGGTGGCACCGGAATGGGTGACCATCGCCGCGGTCGAGATCCAGGAATGCGCCGTCGTGATCACCTCGTCACCGGGCTCCACCTTCAGCGCCCGCATGGCGAGGTAAAGCGCGTCGGTGCCGTTGGCGCAGGACACGCAACGAGCGACCTCGGCCGCCGCCGCAAATTCGCGCTCGAAGGCGTCGACATAGCTGCCGCGAATGAAGGCGTTGTCGCGGATCACGCCGGCGATCGCAGCGTCGATCTCGCCCTTGATGGACTGGTATTGCAGTTGCAGGTCGGCATACGGCACCGCCATCGATATTCCCCTATTGTCCTATTGGCTCGTCAGCAGCCGGCGCGCCGGATTGCCGGCATAGGTGCCTGATATCGTGATGTCCTTGGTCACCACCGATCCGGCGCCGATGACGACGTCGTCGACGATCCTGACCGGCATGATCGTCGCGTTGGAGCCGATCGACACCCGGTTGCCGATCACCGTCTCGCGCCACAGCTCCTTGCGTCCACGCGCCGGGCCGCCGGTGGAGAACGTGTCGTTGACGAACATCACGCCGTGTCCGACGAAACAATCCTCGCCGATGGTGACGAGCTCGCAGACGAAGGCATGCGATTGCACGCGGGTGCGCGCCCCGACGATCACGCCCTTCTGGATTTCGGTGAAGGGGCCGACGAAGCAGTCGTCGCCGAGCTTGCAGCCATAGAGGTTGCAGGGCTCGACGATCTTGACGCGTTCGCCGAACGCGACGTCGCGCACGCTGGCCTGATGCACCTCCGGCCGGTTCACGAAACGACGCCCAGCCGGCTCAACCGTGGCGTGAAGCGCAGCGCGACTTCCTCGCCGGTCTCGATCGACTCATAGAGAGCCGAGATCAGCTCCAGGCTCTTGCGGCCCTCGAGCCCGTCGACCAGCGCGGCGCGCTGGTTCTCCAGGCAATCGACCACATGGTGATAATAGGCCTGATGGCCGAAGCCGTAGACGTTGGGCGGGTTGACCGAGAACTTCTCCACGACGTCCTTGTCGGACGGCAGTTCGTCGACAAAGCGCCAGTGCCGGATCTGGTTGACCGCGAAGCCTGAAATCTCGACCGTGCCCTTCTCACCCAGGATCGAGAGCGAGCCCTCGAGATCGGTCGGACGCGCCGCGGTGGTCGCCTCGATGATCCCGAGCGCGCCGTTGCGGAACTTCAGCGTTGCGACGGCCGTATCCTCGGTTTCGATATTGGCCAGCGCCGTCGTCGCGCGCGCATGTACGCTCACCACATCACCGAAGAACCACTCCAGCATGTCGACATGGTGGCTCGCCTGATTGGTCAGCACGCCGCCGTCATAGGCCCAGGTGCCGCGCCAATCGTCCTGGTCGTAATAGGCC
Source organism: Bradyrhizobium sp. Pha-3 (assembly GCF_042258325.1). Lineage (NCBI taxonomy): Bacteria > Pseudomonadati > Pseudomonadota > Alphaproteobacteria > Hyphomicrobiales > Nitrobacteraceae > Bradyrhizobium > Bradyrhizobium sp. Pha-3. Next base: position 6,151,760 of record NZ_CP170151.1, read on the forward strand.
TGGTCGCGGCACCAGCGCACCCGGACCGTCCCCAGGATGAGTTTGCCGAAGCGGCCGGCGTCGAGCGCCTCGCGCGCCTTGACCACCGGCACGTTGAAGCGGTTCTGCTTGACGATGAACATCTTGACGCCGACCTGGTCGCAGGCCCGGATCATGTCGTCGGCGTCCTGCAGCCGCAGCGCCATGGGCTTCTCGACCACAGTGTGCTTGCCCGCCTTGGCGCAGGCGATCACATGCGCGGGATGCAGCCCGCTCGGCGTCAGCACGGCGACGGCATCGATGTCCTTCCGCGCCAGGAATTCGTCCATGTCGTAATGGGCCGCAACGCCGAACTTCCCGGCAACCGCATCGGCGCGCGCGCGTATCGGATCGCAAACCGCGACCAGGCTCGCTCCCTCGATGTGATTGCCACCCAGGAGATCGGAGTGACGCTTGGCGATACGTCCGCATCCGAGCAGGCCAAATCTGATCATGCAACAGGTCCTGTCTTGTCTCGTGGCCGGCCATTGCAGCCGGCCGAAGAGCCGAAAGAACAAGCGGCCTTGCGAGCCGCGCGACGACGTCCATTACCCGGAAAGCTTGGGATTAGGCAAGGCCATGCGCCAAGCTGGCCGCACGGCTCGCGGAGTCACGGCTTGCGCAACCGACCAGTCCCGAAATCTGCGGCCTCAAACAACAAACATTTGGCTCAGGCGCCCGACTTGTTGCAGCTCCAATAGATGTCGAGTCCGCAGTACCGCGGAAGTGGCGAGGCAAGGAGTTGAGGACGTTTCCATAGTTTAAATGGCCGCTCCTGATCAGCGTTCTCAGGAGTAGCCTGAAAATTCGAAAATCCCGAACAGAGTGTCCGCAGAGACTTGGCGGAGATGAACTCGGTCGCCGGCGCGAGCGAACCGTCCTGCGTTTTATCATAGGCGCCCGTTTCACCGTCGCGGAAGGTCCCGCGATAGCCTCCGAGTTCACGCATCATATAGCGAAGCGCGCGCTTCGGCTCGAGCACGAACTGCCGATAGGAGTAGGCGTAATAGACCATGCCGATGAGGCGTCCGCCCGGCACCAGCAGCCGGCGGCAGGCCGCGATCGCGGCAGCGAGGTTTCCGGTATGATGCAGGCAGCCGATCGCGACAACGGCATCAAACGAATTGTCGGGAAGCGAGTTGCTGAGAATGCTGCCTTGAATGGCCCTGCCTTTCAGCCCGCTCTGCGCGATCCGGTGATTGACCATCGTGCACGGATTCGCGGCGATATCGAGGCCGGTGAAGTCCGTGCCGCTCTCCGCGATCTTCTGCGAGACGCTGCCGTAACCAAGCCCGATCTCAAGCACGCGTTTGCCGCGCATCGACTTCCAATCGATGTATTTCTCGAGATACGGATAGAACTGGAAATAATTCTCGTCGTAGCGACGCAGCGACTCCATCGAGGAATCGGTGATCCCCCATGCCCGCGCGGCCGCCGAGCCGCACAATTCGTCCCAGAACGCCGCATTGGCGGCGTCGATCGCCTGTTGAGTTTCAGTCATTGCGGCCCTACCTGCTTCAGCCAAAGTAATGTGTCTCGACGCATCCGACGCCGAATATCCGGTATTGCTCGTTCTGCCAACAACCTAAGCCTCGCGGGCCCAGAAGCGCGTCTGCTATCCCAACCGCTGGGCCTGGTAGCCTCGCCGCAGAATCTCATCCCACCAGGGTCTGTTGTTGAGGTACCAAAATACCGTCTTCCTGATGCCAGTCTCGAAATTCTCTTGCGGGTTCCAGCCGAGGTCCCGCTCGATCTTGGACGAATCGATGGCATAGCGGCGATCATGACCCGGACGGTCCCGGACGAACGAGATCCGGCTCTTGTGCGCGCCCGCCTCGGCGCCCTTGGCCTGATCGAGTAGTGCACAAAGCAGCTCTACGACCTCGAGATTAGTTCGTTCGCTCCTGCCGCCGATATTGTAAGTGTCCCCCACTCTCCCGTGCTGAAGAACGCGGATCAGCGCGTCCGCATGATCCTCGACATACAGCCAGTCACGGACGTGCTGACCATCGCCGTAAACAGGCAACGCCTCGTCGGCCAATCCCCGGATGATCATGTGAGGGATCAGCTTCTCAGGGAACTGATAGGGTCCATAGTTGTTGGAGCAATTTGTCACTAGGGTCGGCAGCTCGTAGGTCTCGTACCACGCACGTACGAGGTGATCGGAAGCGGCCTTGCTGGCCGAATAAGGCGAGTTCGGCGCGTAGGGGCTCGTCTCCACGAAATGGCCATCGATCCCCAGCGTGCCGAACACCTCGTCCGTCGAGACATGAACAAGCCGGAATGCGGCGCGCCCGGCAAGCTCCAGCGCGCGCCAATAGCGCAGGGACTCCTGCAGCAGCGTGAAGGTGCCCATAACATTGGTCTGAATGAAATCGCCGGGAGCGTCGATCGAGCGATCAACATGGCTTTCCGCAGCGAGGTGAATGACCGCCTGAGGCCTGTAATGATCGAACAGCCTCCGTAAGTCCGGGCTGTTGCAGATATCCGTTCTCGAGAGAACGTAGCGTTCGCTGCCGACCGCCGACGGTACCGAGTGAAGGCTGGACGCGTAGGTCATCTTGTCGACATTGACAATCGAAGCGTCGGTGCAGTCCAGCAAACGCCGTATGACGGCAGAGCCAATGAAACCGGCTCCTCCGGTGACAAAGATCGTTGCTTTGCTAGGCAGCACCGGCGCCGACCTCAGTTCGACGGCCTGGAATTGGCAAACAGATCATAGATCGACAGAAGATACTCGCCATAGCTGCTCTTCGCATTGCGTAGTGCGGCGCTACGAAAGGCTTCAAGCGAGATGTAGCCGAGCCTGAGCGCGATCTCTTCCGGACACGCAATCCGCAGGCCCTGGCGCTGCTCGAGAATCTGGACAAAATGACTGGCCTCGACCAGCGAGGCGTGCGTGCCGGTATCCAGCCACGCAAAGCCGCGCCCCAAAATCTCGACATGCAGATCGCCACGCTTCATGTAGGCGCGATTGACGTCTGTAATTTCGAGTTCGCCTCTGGCCGAGGGCCTGATCGAGGACGCAATATTTAGGACGTCGTTGTCGTAGAAGTACAGGCCCGTCACCGCGAGATTGGATTTTGGCCGGCGCGGCTTCTCCTCGATCGAAATCGCCCTTCCATCCGCGTCGAGCTCGACGACACCATAGTCCTGAGCCCGCTTGGCAACATAGCCGAAAATCGTAGCTCCCGAAACTCTCGCGGCGGTGCGCGCCAGCATATCGGGGAGCCCGTGACCGAAGAAGAGATTGTCGCCGAGGATTAGGGCGACGTTGTCGTCAGCGACGAAATCGCGCCCGACAATGAAGGCATCGGCGAGCCCGCGCGGATGATCCTGGCTGGCATATTCCAGCTTGAGGCCAAAATCCGAGCCGTCGCCCAACAACCGGCGAAACAACGGCTGATCCTGAGGCGTAGAGATAATCAAAATGTCCCGGATGCCACTCAGCATCAAGGTCGATAGCGGATAGTAGATCATCGGCTTGTCGAAAATCGGCAGGAGTTGCTTCGAAACCACGGTTGTCACCGGGTAGAGGCGCGACCCAGTACCACCAGCAAGAATGATGCCCTTCATCCAATCCCGCCTGCACAATTATCCGAATAGTCTATCAGAGGCTGCTGGTTCGGCAAACTCGCTGTCTGGCAACGGGCACGAGATCGTACCGAAGGAGGAGCGGCATTTGCGTTCTCGGGCAGGAATAATAGAATGAAATACCGGCATAATTCTTGTCGTCCTACCCGTGTCGTGCCATGTCCCTGGTCCAAAAGCGAGATCGGTTGGCGATTGTGTGGGTTAGTCCGCCGAATACGAAAACCACCAGCGAACCAGTCCAAACGCACAGCCCGACACGGCGGTAGATGAGAATGAACGATCACGCTATTCAGCTAGAACCTGGTTTCGGTTGGCACCAGGCCAGACTTGCCCTGCTCGCCTACGCCCATATCGCGGTCTGCTGCATTTCGCTATACTGCATCACCGTCACCGATTCCTTTCCAGGCATCATCGGTTTCGACAAAGCGCATCTTGCTGCTGCAATCGTGAACGTCCTGGCGTTCAGTCCGGTCGTAGTCGTGTTCGCAATCGGTCGCTTCAGCTTCGGATACCTCGTCGGCTTCTACTTCTATATTATGGTGCTGGGATATCTCTGGCTGATCGAATTTTCACTGCTTGATTACGATCACCGCCTGGCGCTCGTCTCGATCGTGATGTCGGCATTTGCGTTCCTCGCCCCTGCGCTGCTCATCACTGCGCCTATGCGGCAGGCTGTCGTGATGCCGGAACGCGCCTTTCACATGATGCCGTCCGTCATCCTGCTCGTGTCAGCGGCCATCATCGGCGTTGGCTCGCTGTACAATCTCAAGCTGGTCGACCTCTCGGAGATGTACAAATATCGCGCGGAAGTGGCACTTCCGGGTGCCTTGCGATACGCGACCTGGATCGCCTCAAATGCACTGCTGCCGCTCGCCTTTGCCTGCTTTGTCATCAGCAAGCGGCTCTGGCAGGCCGGGATCGCGCTGCTTCTGATGCTTCTGTTCTACCCGATCATGCTGACCAAGATGGCGCTGTTCGCGCCGGTCTGGCTGCTGTTTCTCGCGCTCATATGCAAGCTGGCCGAGGCCAGGGTCGCAACGATCCTTTCGTTCTTCCTGCCCGTCCTGGTTGGCGCGATCCTGTTCGTCCTGGTCAAAATCGGCCTGTTTCCATTCAAGGCCGGGCTGGTCTATTTCGGCACCGTCAACAACAGGATGATCGCGATTCCGTCGTTGGCTCTCGAGGTATACAACAACTACTTCTCCGCGCACCCGCTGACCCACTTCTGCCAGATCAACGCGGTGAAGTTCGTGGTCCCGTGCGCCTACGACGAGCCGATATGGGCTGTCATGGCCAAAGCCTACGATCTCGGCGCCTTCAATGCTTCGCTGTTCGCCACTGAAGGAGTAGCGTCGGTCGGCCTCGTGCTTGCCCCGCTGTCCGCGCTGGGGTGCGGCCTGATCATCGCACTCGGAAATCGCCTGTCGTCAGGCCTGCCATCGCAATTCGTGTTGCTATCCGCCGGGCTCCTGCCGCAGGTTCTCCTCAACGTACCGCTTTCGACGGCGCTGCTGACCAACGGCACCGCGCTGCTCTTCCTGCTCTGGTACGTTGCACCGCGGTCGGCCTTCCATCAGAAGGCCGCATCGACAGGCAACGCTCCCTAGCCGACCGGTTGCGAACCACCTACGCGCGAATGATGTTGTCTGCCGGCTGCGGGAACTTGCCACGGCAATCGACCAGCAGCGGAGCCTGCGCACCGAGTAGTTGATAGTCGAACTTGTCGTGATCGGTGGCAAGCAGGACACAGTCGAAGCGCCGCAGATTGTCCGCGGTGAGCGAAACACTCGACAGGTCGAACGAATGCGCTCGCATTTTCGGGAATGCGGGAACGTGGGGATCGCTGTAGGCGACCTTGGCGCCGAGATCACGAAGCTTTTCCATCAAGAGGACCGAAGGCGATTCGCGGACGTCATCGACGTTCTTCTTGTAAGCGATGCCGAGAACCAAGATCGAGCTGCCGCTGATCGACTTGTGCCGCTGATTGAGGGCCAACGAGATCTTCGACACGACATAGTCTGGCATCGATGAATTGATCTCACCGGCGAGCTCGATGAAACGCGTATGCATGCCGTATTCCCGCGCCTTCCAGGTCAGGTAGAACGGGTCGATCGGAATGCAGTGGCCGCCGATGCCAGGACCGGGGTAGTACGGAACAAACCCGAACGGCTTGGTCGCCGCGGCGCGGATCACCTCGTGAATATCGATGCCCATCTTGTCGGCGACCATCTTCATTTCGTTGACGAGGCCGATATTCACCGACCGATGGATGTTCTCCAGCAGCTTCGTCAACTCGGCGGCCTGCGTCGAGCTCACCGGAACGACCTTGTCGATCACCTGGCGATAGAGGGCGATGCCGGCCTCGAGGCACGCGGGAGTGCAACCGCCGCAGACCTTCGGGATCGACCGGGTCGAAAAACTCTGGTTGCCAGGATCTTCCCGTTCCGGCGAGAAGACAAGAAAGATGTCACTGCCGACGGTGAAGCCGCTTTTTTCGATACGCGGCTTCAGCTCCTCCTCGGTCGTGCCAGGATAGGTCGTGCTTTCGAGCGACAGCACCATCCCCAGATGGAGATATGGCAGCAGCGACTCCGTCGTGTTGAGCACGAAGCTGAGATCCGGCTCGCGATATTTGTTGAGCGGGGTCGGGACGCAGAGGATCAGCGCGTCGACCTCTTTCGCACGCGAGAAATCCGTGGTCGGCTCGAAGCCGAGCTCGGTTGCTCGCCTGATGCTGTCGCTCGAAATATGCTCGATGTAGGAACGCCCGGCCCGAAGCGCATCGACTTTGGTCTGGTCGATATCAAAGCCAATGACCTTGTAACCAACTTCGGTGTAGCGAAGCATGAGCGGCAGGCCGACATAGCCCAGGCCCACGATGCCAATCCTGGCGATCTTGCGGTCCAGCCTGTCGATCAGTTCGGTATTCATCTCTAACGCTCATAGGTGTGGTGTGTTGTGTGTTCAAATCAGCGTGCCGAAAAATCCGCTAGGTCGAGCGCCTTTGGCGACGGTTGCATAGACGCCCGGCCCTCCTCCGACAAGCCCAAAAGCGGGGCTAGCCGTGGGCCTGCCCCTGGCAGGAGCTGCTCTCAAGCCCGTTCACCCGCCGTCGCCGGCCACCCGTCCCACATCAGATAGTCGATCACGGAAAGGCCCGGAATGAACGCCTCGTCCGGGCCATAAGGCAGGGGCACGAAATCTTGGTTTACCAGACGGATGCCGTGTTCCTGGAACAGTTCGTCCTGCTGATAGCCTCCAGCGCCGCCGCCGGCAAGATAAGCATCCCCGCCGACCGCCTTGACGAGCGATATGAGCAGCTCCGTCGCCTTGCCCGCATGCGGCAGATCGGATTGCCGCTGAAATCGCGTCGCAAGACCGAGGTGCTCCGCGATCGCCTTGATGGCCGCGATATTGAACGCTGCAAGGTTCGTTTCATGCTGCTCGATCAGGGGCTGCAGCAGCGCCATCGCCGCGCCAAAGTGGGGCGCCTTGCCGTAACTTGCCTGCAGCGTCGCAATCATCTTGCGACGCCAGGGCCGACCGTCGTCGATCTCCGCGGCATTGATAGGTGCCCCCGACGGCAGCCGACGGACCGGGCAGGTGGTCCAGCGCGCCTCGCCCTGGATCGCAATCCGTACCCTGTTCGACCACGAACCCATGCCGCCCGATCCCGAGCGCGGATAATCGACGGCATCGAGCAGCACGAACACGTCTGCACGCCGGATCTTGTCAAAGTACCCAAGCCACGGAAAAAAGTTGGGCTGATGGATCGCAACGAGGCACCCCATCGCATGACACTCGCTACAGCCGCGTATCGAAGAATGATTTGAGGCGGCGGAACCACCACAGCCCGGCCCAGAAGACAGCCGCGCCAATCACTGCCAGATAACAGATCATCCAAAGGCTCGGAATCGCCCCGTCTACGACTGCCATGCGGTAGCACTCCGCGATGATATAGAACGGGTTGAACTGCAGAACGGGCCGAATGAAATCCGGATAGGACGACAGGGGATAGAAAATCGGAGAGGCGAACAGCAGAACGGTGAGCACATTCGGCAGCGCCAATGCGGTATCCCGTACAAAGACGTTGAGCGCGCCCAGAAACAATCCCAGTCCCGACACGAACAAGATGTGCAGGGCCACGACCAGCGGCAGCGCCAAATAGCCCGGACCCGGCATCTTGCCTGAAATGGCCTGCAAGATGAATATGATGGCGAATGCGACGACGAGCGGCACGACACCCATCAGGGCACCTACCATCGGCAACAACTCCGACTTGAAGGCGATATTCTTCACAACACCGGCATTTCCAACCACGGACGTCGTTGCCGCCGATAAGCCCTCGCTGATGGCGAGCCATGGCCCATAGCCGCTCAGCAGCCAGATCACATACGGCAAGGCCCCCGTACGTCCTGGCAACCGTCCTGGAAAAACCACGGTGAACACGAACGTGAAAATGCACATCAGCATTAGCGGGGACAGCACCGCCCATACCAGACCCAGCGCCGACCCCAGATAACGGTCGCCCAGCGTCATGCGGAACAGGTTGTTCAGCATGCCGAGGTCTCGCCGATCAAAACCTGCCAGCATCATGTTTTGACATCCTCAAGGCGCCGCGTGGCGATCAGCGGAGGGTAGAAGATCAGTGGACGCCCACCGACTTGCCCTTCCTCGTCGATGACCTCCAGCACGCGCGACATGGCTTCCCCGTCGCATCCCTGACCGTGGAGCGCAACATCGAAGCGATACAGATCGGCTCCCAGCACGAAGGGGTCCATATTGATGGTGACTGTGAAAGGCCCCGACGCTGGCAACGCCTTGCCCACCTCCCCAAGACGCCGTCGCCAGACCAGCCGCCCGTCGACTCGCGTCAGAACAAGCTCGAGATCATGCGCCGGCCGGGCCGGGTCGACCCGCCCCCGTACCACGATCAACAAGGGCACCATCGCAAGCGCGGTCGCGTTGCATGCGTCTCCGCATTGGATGATTTCGACTGCATCGAGCTGAAGGGGTGCAACCCGATCCACAAAGCGCCCTTCAAACTTGCGCATCAGCTCGGCCTCATCCGCCTCGCGCACGGCGGCCTCGTAGGCCTTAGTGACGACCTGAGGCGAACCGTCCATGACGAGCCTGCCGCCGTCGAGCCAGAGGCATCGTGAGCACATTTCTACGATCGAACCCAGGCCGTGACTTACGACGATGACAATACGGCCACTGGCCGCGACTTCCTGCATGCGCCGCGTCGCCTTGGCCGCGAAGAAGGCATCGCCGACCGAGAGCGTCTCGTCGATGACGAGAATGTCGGGATTGATGAACGCCCCCATCGAGAACGCGAGACGAGCCTTCATCCCCGAAGAATAGGTTCGCACCGGGCGATCGATGAATTCACCGAGTTCGGCGAATGCGATGATTTCATCGGCGACTTGATCGATCTGCTGCCGGCTGCGGCCGTGCACGGCAGCGTCGAGGAAAATGTTATCGCGGCCGGTCATGTCCTCGCGCAGTACCGCGCCCACGGTAAGCATCGCGTGCAGGTCGCCGTCGACCTGCACGCAGCCCGAGGTCGGCTCTGTCAGTCCCGCAATGATTGAAAGCAGCGTGGTCTTGCCGGCACCGTTGCGGCCGATGATGCCTACGCGTTCGCCCTCAGCCACCTCAAAGCTGATCTGGTCGAGTGCCTGCACATGACGCGTCGTGATTTCGCGCTTGCCGGTGCGCAGCGCCTCGATCAGCGACACGGGGCCGCCGCCATGGTCGGCAAGCGCAAACACCTTGCTGACGTCCCTCACTCGAATTGCCGCGCGCATCAACCAACCACTTTCCACTCGGCGGGCAGGCTGAAACCGCGCCCGTCCACCCCCTCGACGCCGAGCTCCAGCCCGTTGCCGTCGAGCCAGCTGAAGCCGTCAAGGACAATCTTGACCGCCGAACTGTGCGGGTCCGGCATTACCAGGTGCATACTGATCTGATAGCTGCCTGGCGGTAGCGGTAGTGCCGGGATATCGACGTTGAACGCGTAGCGCCCCGGCTCTTCGCCGACAGGCGTGGCCCGACGCGACATCAGTCCGGTCTCCCAGCCATAAGCCGGCTGCAGGCGCTCGACCGCAATCACCACGCCGACTTCCGCCCGGGCGAGGATCTCGACCTCGGCATCAAGGCTGAAATTCGTTCCCGTCATTATCGTGCGCGGATAGATCGGCGCTCTCGCGAAGCGCGCGATGCCATCGCGGTAGGTCGATTTTGCCTGCTCGCCGTAGAGGTAGCGCCGCACGGCACGCTGTGCCGGCCCGGAAAAAACCACCTTGCCTCGGTCCAGCACGTGCGCTGTTTCGCACAGGCGCACGATCGCTGACCAATCGTGCGTCACGAGAACACCCGAGGCCCCGCCCGAGACCCGTTCGCGCAACCGCCGCCAGCACTTCGACTGAAAATGCTGATCGCCGACCGCAAGCACCTCGTCGAGGAGATAGACCTCGTATTGCCCGGCAGTCGCGGTCGAGAAATAGAGCCGCGCGCTCATCCCGGCCGAATATGTCAGCACCGGATCCTCGAACCGGTCTCCAAGTTCGGAGAAGTCGTGGATATCCAGAATCATCGCCGCGCGCTCGCTGGGCGAAAACCCATGCACGGTCAGCAGCCGATCGGCATATTGCCGCCCCGTGAGCTCTGGATTGCCGACGAGGCCGAGCTCATAGAGGCCCGACATCGCCCCGTGCACCGCGACCCGGCCGGAATCCGGCGCGTAAACGCCGCCGATGACCCGAAGCAGCGTCGACTTGCCGGCCCCGTTGCGGCCGAGCACCCCGAGGAACTGGCCTTTGGGCACATCGAAGCTGACGTCCTCCAGCGCCGTGAAGTGAGGGACATCACCCCGCAGTCCAAATGCGAGTCGCCAGGCGCTGCCGCCGTCGACAAGTGCAAAGCTCTTCGAGATGCCCTGACAGGTGATCGCAACGGCCCGCGACATCATGCCTTCGTGCGCCGGTGCCGACAATCAGCTGTAAAATCAGTGAACGGCTGTTCAAACATTTTCGAGATCGAAGTACACATTCGTTTCTGTACGGCGTAGACCGCCGTCGATTTGCCGTCCGACACAAGTACATCGGGAACGCCGAACGGCCGGCTTGTCGTCTAGCTCAAGGCGCAACTGAATCCAACGGCTATTGCGCAGGTCCGGGATACCGCACAGGCTCAACTGTTGCGGCCCTTCGTCTTGTCGATGCGAAAGCTCCAGCCGTGAATTTCCACGGTTAGATTGTCATACATCTCGCCGTCGAAGGCCCGGAACCGGCGTGCGAACTCAGCCTCTGAGATATCGGCTGGAATGCGACACGCGGCCAGGAAATCGGCGCGGGTATGTTTCGGCTGCCCCCAGGCTACGTCGGCCAACGATGCCATCGGTTGCTCGGAACAGATCAAACGTGCGTTCGCCTCGATTAGCCGAACTCCCGCGGCGTTTGCCAGCTGAAGCAGCTCACCAGGCTTGATGGCTTCCGGCACATCGAACAGTTCCGTCGCAACGATTGGACCCGCATCCACGCTCGCTGTCATCAAGTGCAGCGTCGCGCCGTAGCGGGTTGCCCCGGCGTAAACAGCAAAATGGTGCGGATCCCGTCCAGGAAACGCTGGCGACGCCGCGTGGAGATTATACGCCGGTCGCGTCATGGATTTCAGCAGCGCTGCCGGAACAATCACGCCGGTGCCGAACGCCAGCAGCGTGGTGCGTTGATCGAACTCGACCTTTTCCAGATCAGCCAAGGCCCGAGCCACGACGACTTCGCAGCCAACCTCGGCCAGTATCGCATTCAGGCGAGCAAGATCATCTCCCTCGAAGACGGTTAGCAGAACAACCCGGTGCAACACCGAAAATCCTTACTCAACTAGCAAGCGACACGATAAATGTTCGACCAGCCCCGGTCACTCATCGGATGTTCGGACGATCATGTGTGGCTGTGATCTCGTCGTACCAGCGGCCCATCGCGCTCGCGTAGCCGTCAATGGCTCTTTGCAACCTCGCCCGCGGCGGCATGACCTCGGGGGTCCACCACTCCGGATGCGTAAGCACCTGCAGCCGATCATCCGTCGCCTGCTCGAGCACGGTCTTGAGGCGCCGGTGGCGCCAGACGCCATTGCTATCCGACACATAGCCATAGCTTGCCCTCAGCGAGCGGCCATACGCGTTGACCATGCCGGCGATGATATCGTCCTCGAGTTCGGACGGATCGAGAATGCCGAACAGATGGAAACTGATCGCCACGGGCGGTGAACCGAATTCGCCGGCGATCAAATCGCGCTCACGGGTGATTGCCTGCAACAACGCCTGCCCTCGCAGTGTCTCTCCGTAATATGTCGGGTCGAAATGCAGCGCGATGTCGTGTCCCAGTGACTTTATCCTGCGTACACACTGAGCCACGTCGGCCGACATCAGATTGTAGTAGAGGCACCTCGGAAACAGGAAATATGTCGCCTTGACGCCCTCCTCCGCCTCGATCGCCGCAAGCTTCAAGGCGCGATGCATCGAAGCATCACAGTCGTGGCGCCAGAGAATTGTACGGCTGGCACCGGCCGTCGAAAAATCAACGTACCGATAGGATGCCTTGGCGAGCCGGAGCAAATCCCGATAGCTGGCCTCGGTGAAGTCCCTGAATTCCAGTTCATGCTGACGATCTGACGACATCGGTGCTCGATCCAATCTGGTTCAGATCAGCCGGTTGCGAAGAGAACTCAAAACAAACTGCTTCGCGCTCTTCGTTGTGCCGGCGCCCTCCAGCTCCAGATCCGTCAGCCTCAATAGCCCGTCGCCGGTCGCAACGACGGGATCGCCGGCCGCGGCATGGACGACCTGTCCGGGCACCGCAACAAATGGCTCGCGATGCCGCTCGACGCGCGCACCCCAGACCAGAACCTTCGTATCGCCTTCGAGCATGGTGAAGGCGCCCTCAAATGGCCGTCCGGAAGCTCGGATCAGCCGAGAGATGGTCTGGGCGGACTGCGCCCAATCGATCCGCCCGTCCGACGCGCGTCTCGGATAACATCGCAGACCAAGTTCCGGGTTGGTCGGCTGCGGTGCGAGGCTAAGATTACCCTGGGCCATGGTTTCGATCAGGTTCGCGAATTGAACCGGCACTTCAAGTCGCAGCCAGTCGTAGACATCGGCAATCGTTGTCTCGGCACCGATCGGGAAATATGACTTTGCAGCGACCGGTCCGGCGTCCAGCCCGTCCGACATTTTATGGATCGTCAAACCGACACGTTCCTCTCCGAGCAATATCGCCCAATTCGGACACGCATTGCCCTTGAAACGAGGGAGATCACCCGGATGAGAATTGAAGATTCCATGGGTGAACTGGGCTCGGACAACCGGCGATATCAGACCGACCCAATTCATCGAAATCGCGGCATCGCAGCGCGCTTCCTGCAGCGCCGCGATTGTGTCTGGCTGGTCAAGTCGCGAGCCGAGCAGGAAACGGGCACCGACGTCCGCAGCCCATTTCTCGTAGTCGGCTTCCTTCTTCAATTCGTGGCCCGATGCCCGGCACGTGGCGACGATCGGAATTTCATGCCCGGCATCGTGGATCCGTCGCGCCGCTTCGAACAGCATTTCGGTCCGGCCGATCATGCCGATCCTCAGCTTGCGGGTCACAACGCACCTCCGATCTCGGTGTCGCCGGACGATCGATCCCACAGGGCGGCAACATCCGAAATCGTGAACGACTGCGCGCCACGCAGGCGGGTCAGGCACTGGTCGAGGAACCAACCAGTTCCGGGTTGTGCCCTGTTGGCTGGACTTAGATCGCTTCGCCGCCACTGCGGAAGCGGCGTGCTCGACTTGAGCGCCTCATAGGCCGCCACACCGTCCGAGTTCAGCCACGCATGCACCGGATGGAAGTTCAGGACCTTGAGACCCGGCGAGCGCAGCCATCCTGGCTCCGCCGACCACTTGTGTCCGGCGATCATGAACATGTTGTCCTGGAAGACATGCGGGATGCGGACGAGTTCGGCTCCCCCGGGGCTGTAGCGAAGCTTGTGTGGCCTCACGTCGCGCGTCAGAGGCAAATAGATCGAACAATCCACCTTCAAGCCATAGGTATCAGCCATCAATTGAAGCAGCCGCTCCGATTGATGGAGCGAATGCGTGCGCACGACCGTTGCCGCGCCGAACCATCCGCGCATGGTCTGGAGTACTTCGTCCGGCGTTGCACCCTGCGTGCTGCCGGCAAGAAAATTCGGATGTACGCCGACCTCAAACAAAGGATTGCCCAGCAGCTGGGTAACCGCCGCGCTCTGGTGCGTTGCGAACCAGGTTGCGCGGACGTTCGCTTCAATGACGCGCCCGGCGATCTCGTCGATCATCCAGTCCGGCGCCCAATCGATATCGAACGTCAGAACCATCGGAGACTCTGGAAGCATCGATTAGCCTCGCATGTCATTGCAGGTCTACTGTTTGGTCGCTTCGAGATAGACGCCGAAGCGATGCGGATCGCCCTTCCAGCCATATCTCTTGATGCGAGCGACTGAAAATCCGCTCAAGGCACCTTGAATCTCATAGTCGCGGAAGTGATGGAAATGGATCGAGTCTCGATAGAGCTCGGCGCGTTCCGTCCAGATCAGGGTTGCCAGATAAAGCTTTCCACCCGGCTTCAGCACGCGCGCTGCTTCAGTTATGGCCGTGTGGTGGTCGAGAACGTGATCGAGGCTGGTCAGGAACGAGACACAATCGAAAGTATCCCTGGCGAACGGAAGGAATTCGGCCATCCCGACGACGCGGAAGTGGTCGCGTCTGCCGAGCGACGGTTCAATCCCAAGATACTCGCAAGAGCCCGGAAACAAGCGGCGGCTCAAGTCCGGGTTGTCACAACCGATGTCGAGTACAAGGCCGTGAGCTGTGGCGACCAGGCTCCGGGAACGGAACAGGTGGCGCCTGTACCAATGGTCTTGCAACGGGGTGTTCGGCTCGCCGACGGCGTTTTTGATCGCGCACAAATACAGATACTGGTCAAAGGCGCTCTTCATCGATCCGATCGACAGGGTCTCGATCGGCAGATCGGAGAAATGTCGCGCAGCCTGCGGCAGGAGGACCGGCAACTTGTTCTCGATCGGAAACGATTCGCCTGCGCCCGTCGACAGATCGAGTCCATTGAAATGAAGTGGCAGGCCGGAGTCGGGCGAAATGAGCATTCCGTTGATTCGACCGAATTCGACGGCGCTGGCGTACCCTTCGGGGTAATCAAAAGCGGGATCGAAAAGATCTTCATTTTCGTCGATGTCGACATCGCGCCAAGGCGTTCTCAGCCAATCCATGAGCATTCAAGCTTTCTCGAAATGGCCCGCGCGCGATAGCCCGTCTCTGAGTCCGGTCGCCGGCGGCCCCAGCAATTGCACCATTCGGTCGATCGCGCCGACATAATGTTCAGGCCGCTTGTCGACAGTTTCGATCGTGAGGCGATGATTCGACGCGCTCGCAATCATTTCTGCAATTTCCTGAAGCGACGCGACCTCGGGGCCGGCGACATTGATGGCATGAGACTCCTTGAGCTCTAACGCCGCGATAGTCGCCTGTGCTGCATCGTCGAGAAAGATCGGGTTGAGGCGTG
The DNA here is from genome assembly GCF_042258325.1 of Bradyrhizobium sp. Pha-3. Lineage (NCBI taxonomy): Bacteria > Pseudomonadati > Pseudomonadota > Alphaproteobacteria > Hyphomicrobiales > Nitrobacteraceae > Bradyrhizobium > Bradyrhizobium sp. Pha-3. The sequence continues at coordinate 6,166,969 of NZ_CP170151.1, forward strand.
GGCCGCAGGACTCGGCAAGCCGGATCGGCTCTCCGCGCGCAATGGCCCCCCTGATCCGGGCAATGAGAAATTCCCCACTTTGTCCTGGACCGTAGACGAAGAAATATCTGAGGCGCGAGACGACAAGATGCGGCTCAAAACAGCGCAGCAGCGTTTCAGCGGACACCTTCGCCTGAAGGTAGAAGCCCAGTTCATTGGTCGGCCGAATGGGCGCATCCTCGTTCAATGCATGCGCGGATGGTCCATAGATTCCGCCGGAAGAGGCCAAGACGAATTGGTGAGCGCCATGGCCGACCCCGTATTCCGCCAAACGTGCGGCAGCGGCGATCGAGACCGCCGCAATCGCACCTGTCTGCCGGGGAAACTCCTTCCAGCCGCCTGCTTGCGCAAGGTGAATGATTGCATCGATCCGACCGACCTGTTGCAGGTCAGATGAAAAATTACCGGACAGGTCGGCTTCCACAATGCGCACATTGCTGGAACGCGACAGCTGCGCTCCCGGCCTGATCAACGCTGTTACGGACGCTCCCTTGCCCTGCAGCAGGCTTAGCAGGCGAGAGCCAACGAACCCGGTTGCGCCCGTCAGCAAGACGTGGCGATCCGCCAGATCCAATCCGGAATGCCCGATGTTCTGCGAAGCCATTCGCTCTTACTCTAGCGTCGCGGGAGGTCGGCCATGCCGATGCAGGTGGTCGTAGACCCGTTCATAGCGTTCGGCCAACACATCCCTGGACCACCAGCGCTCCGCGTGCGCGCGGCTCGTGACGCCGATGCGGGCGCGTTCGCCCGGATCTGCCACCAAACCCCGCAGTACCTCGTAGATGGTTTCCTCCGACGCGTCGACGATCGGACACTCGGCGATGGCCTGGACGGCGGGCAGACCGCGAGCCTCGATCTTGTTGACCCGACCAACGACGGGACGCCCGAGCATCATGCCTTCCCTCGCAGTGGCGCCATAGCGGCCATAGTTGAGCTGATCGACGATGATGTCGGCTTGCGCGAGCATCCAGCGATTGTCGACGCTCGGCACGTCCTTGCGGAACAACAGCCGGACCGGATGCCCCTCCGCCTTCAGCCGATCGATTGCAGCAACAACCGCGCCGGTCCCCTTGACGTTGACGCCCTGGCGGGTGCGCATCTCATAGTTGCCGACCGAGTGATAGATCAGGATTTCACCGTCGGCCCTGGCCTCACGCAACAAATCGGGCACGGGAATCGTCCGCCCAAGTTCCGGACGCCAGAACTCGGGATCGATAGCAAAGGTGAGCGGCTCGCGAAAAACAGCGGCCGCATCCCGAAAATCGAGCGGGGGATCGGTCTCGATGCAGATCAGATCCGCCAGTTGCCGGACCTTCCAGCCCCAGGCAGACATGCGATGATCGGAACAGATCTCGGGCCGGTCGCGCCAGGCGCATTTTGGACACATTCCGGGGCTCCAGGCCTCGAAGCCCGTTTGCGTGATCAAGTCATGGCATCCGGTGATGCTGTAGGCGATCTTCGCACCGCGTCGCTTCAGCTCCAGCACATCCCAAGGGATGCTGTCGTGATTTTTCGAGGCGTCGTCATAGTTGTACGGAAAGAACGATAGGGTCCCCACGCCGGCGAAATGAAACATGTCAAATCGCTCGGCTGCTTCCTGGAATCGCTCACGCAAGACCTGTTGCTGTTTGTTGGCGTCCGCTTCGAACAAGTTCCAGTCATGGCCGTGGAAATGCTGGGCGTAGTCCGAGTTCGGGTCAATGATCGCCATCGACACGGCATCCCAGCCGCGCTTGCGCAACGAGCCGGCCAGAAAGTGAAAGTTGTAATAGCTCGGATTGACGAACAGAACCGAACGGCGGCGGGGAACGGCAGGATCCCTTTCAGGCCGTGAAACGTCTTGAATCGGCTCCTCGCCATAGGGCGGATTGAGGGTGGGCGGCTGGCCTGCGGCTTCGATATGGTGCATCGCCATCAAGCTTGTGGGGAAGGCAAGACCAAGCGCGATCATAAGCCGACGGCGGCGAACGTCAGGATCGGCCCGTTCCGGCCGGAATCCGAGCGGCCAAGTCGTTAAACTCTCTGCGCCGCCGGTTGCTTGATCAGACGTGATCAAGGTCCTCCACACCAGTTCGTTGTCGCGCATCGACGAAGCGATCAACGCGCGCACAGCGAGACAACTCTTCTCCGACCAACAATCGTCACGAGACTGCGGATCGACGGATATGCACTCGGCCAGTTTCCACTCGACGGCCGGATCACGGGCCCATGCCCGCAATTCGGATTTGTTCGGTACAAGTGCAACCAGATCTGCTGGAAGGTCCGCTTTAACCTGGAGCAAAGTAACCGAAGTCGACGCGCGGATCGGTAATAGCCGCAAGCGGCGCGTCTTGGTGCCGACCATTCGGAACAGAACGGAAGCGTAAGTCCCACCGAACGGCTTCATACCCGTGATCACGGCATCTTTAGCGCGAAGGATGCGCGTCGCGTCGGCCTCTGCCTTCGACTGCGAACGTTCGGTCCGTAGGGCATCCCTCCACTTCTTCGCGCGGCGTACCACGTTGAACGGAATGGCAGTCATCAACGACTTCAAAACTGGCGACCTTTCGTGGGGCCGGGCGACCGCGTAACAGCTGGATTACAGATGGCCAGCCGGTTACTCAGGATCAAGGAGCTGATGTCCTCGGCCGGCACTATAGGTGAGGCAAGTTGCCCGGCTTCCAACTCGGCATCGGCGTACAGCATCCGGGCGTTGGCGACGACTCAGCTCTGCACACATCGACCCGACAATTTGTCTTTGTTGAGATCGCGCGGGAAATTGCCCGTCGCCCTGCCGGGATGTCATCCGCAGTCCTCAACATGCGCGCGCAACGCGTATTCGACGTTGATCAGCGACCAAATCAGCAGCCTGCGATTCTCCCGACCGTTGAGATGATCATCGACCAGCTCCCTGATCGGCTTGGGATCGAGGTAGCGATAGATGTTCGCCCGATCATCGAACAGGACGCTGCGAACGAAGTCGATGCTTTGACCCTTGAACCAGCTTGCGTCAGGACCGGAGAAGCCTTGCTTTTCGCGTTCCACGACTTCCTGGGGGATGTGCTGCTGCATCACGCTTCGCAACAGCATCTTGCCGTCACGGGTCTTCTGAAAGTACCGGGCCGTTTTCCTGCCCAGCTCGTTTTCGTCCAAGGCCACGACTTCATCGAGCTTGCCGAGCTTCATCCGGACCGGCAGCTTCATGGCAAAGTCGACGAGATCGTTGTCGAGGAACGGAACGCGTGTCTCGAGCGAATGCGCCATCGACAGCTTGTCTTCCATGGTCAACAAACCGTGGAGAAACGTCTTGGCTTCCAGATAGAGCGAATGATTGACGTAATCCTCCGGGCGGGTCAGACGCTCGGCGTGCTGATTGAACATGTCCCTGAAGATATCGCGGGTCGAAACGCCCTGCACGTCGCTCCAGACCGGAGCGAAGACACGCTTCAGCACATTGTTGGGCATCAGCCGTTGCCAGTACTCATAGTACTTGTCGATGTACTCCTCGAAGCTCTGGTTCACGACCGCCCGGTAGTAGCGCCAGGGGTAGCCGCCGAAGATTTCGTCGCCGCCGGTTCCTGCAAGGACGACCTTGTTGAACTTGCTTGCGAGCTGGGCGACATAGTAGTTTGGATAGCTCTGTCCGACGCGCGGTTCTTCTAGATGCCACGCTAGCTTGGGCAGAACGCGCTCCATGTCTCCGGATTTGAGCACCATTTCGTAGTGCTCGGTTCGAAACAGATACGACATCCGTTCCGAAGCAGCGCGCTCGTCGTAGTAGAGTTCGATGCCCGATACCGAGCTCAAATCGAAGCCGCAGGTGAACGTGCGCATGTAGTTTAGCGACTGCGCCGCGATCGCGGTGATCGTACCCGAGTCCATTCCGCCCGACAGATAGGCGCCGATATCCACGTCCGATACCAGTTGGCGTTTCACGGCCTGTTGAATCAGGTGGTCGAGCTCGTCCTGATAGTCGGCCTCCAATCGGGCGGTTTCTGGCTCCTGAAACTTGTAATCCCAATATCGCGTTAGTCGCGGCTGCGTTCCGAACGCATCCTCGGGCGATATGCTCAGATAGCAGCCGGCCGGAAGAATGCGGACACCCTTGAGCAGGGTGCGGTCCGTGAAGAAATTCTGGAACGTGAAGTATTCGAGCAAGCCCTCGGAATCGAGCTGCGCGTCGAAGTTTGGAGCGGCACGAAACGCCTTCGATTCCGATGCGAACAGCAACTGGTTCCCGCCGAACCAGTAGTAGAGCGGCTTGATCCCATAGCGGTCCCGCGCAAGCGTAAGCCTGCGTTCCTTCCGGTCCCACAGCGCGAAGGCGAACATGCCGTTGAAGCGCTGCAGGGCACCAAGCCCCCAGGCCGCGATCGCCTGCAGCAGGACCTCGGTATCGCTGGTCGATTTGAAGACATGCCCTTGCGCTTCGAGCTCGGCGCGTAGCTCCCGATAATTGTAAATCTCGCCGTTGTACGAAATCACAAACCGGCCGTCGGCGGTTCGCATCGGCTGCGCGCCGGTCGGGCTCAGATCGATGATCGCCAGCCGGCGATGCCCGAGCCCGATCGAACCGTCGGTCCAATGGCCTTCGCCGTCCGGACCGCGATGCGCGATCGCGAGAGTCATTGCGCGCAGCACATCGGAGGATACCGGCCGCCCATCGAGGTTAAGAATGCCTGCGACGCCGCACATGTCTAAATCCGCTCGATCCCGGACCGCAGGGACTTACTCAATGCCAGCCTTGGCGCGACGCCGCTCGAGGCCGGCGCGATGCTTCGACCGCCATTCGATCAGCATCTGCAGACCTTCGCGCAAATTGACCTCGGCGGTGAAGCCGATTTCTTCGGCTGCACGCCTGGTGGAGCCGACCCGATTGCGCACGAATGTCGCATTGCTCCGCGGCGCATACTGGATCGGCTGGTTCGAACCGGTCAGCTGCAGCAGCATTTCCGCGAGCTCCTTGAGCGACGTGCGCTCGCCCGTTCCGACATTGTAATAGCGGGCAACCGTATCGGCCGACATCGCGCAGATGTTTGCACGCGCGCAATCAAGCACCGAGACGAAGTCGAATGCTTCCGAACCATCTCCCAGGATGGTCGGCCCTTCGCCGCGGTCGATCGCGTCGAGCATCTTCATGATGACCGCGATGTAGGCGCCCTGATAGTCCTGACGCGGCCCGTAGACGTTCATGTAGCGCAGGCCGACCGCCGGCAGGCCATAGCGATGACAAAATGCCGTCGCCATCGCCTCGCCGGCAATCTTGGTCGCCCCGTAGAAATTCTTGTTGTTGAACGGATGATCCTCGGTCATCGGCTCTTCCACTGCATCGCCGTAGACGGAAGCCGAAGACGAATAGACGAGACGCTTGATACGGTTCGCGACGCAGGCTTCGAGCACGTTAAACGTGCCCCGGATGTTGGTGTCGAAGGCTGCCCGCGGAAATTCATGACATTGCAGCAGCCACAGCGCGGCAAAGTGGAACACGCCATCCTTGCCCTTCATCGCCGCGTCGAGGACGTCGGGTTGGCAGACATCACCGCCCGCCTCGAATATCTTGACCCGCGGGTCGCTGAGGATCCGATCGAGGTTCTCGAGGGAACCGCGTGCGAAGTTGTCGAAGATCACGATCTCGCCGACGTCGTGCTTCGCGAGCTGCTCGACCGCATGCGAGCCGATCAATCCGGCTCCGCCGATAACGAGAAACTTCTTGCCGTTGACTTCCAAGGCTGACCTCTTGGACTGAGTGTTACGCTTTATCGCGAACGGGCAAAATCGAGCTCGCGGTCGGGTTACGATGGCTGTTCGAGCGCGGGACCAATGCCATGCGGCCAACGGTCGCAAATCCCGCCGGCTACAGCCTCAGCCTGCTACACGCAGTGGGGGCTGGTGGCGCAGCAGTTCCGCGATCTCGAACGCTGCCCGTCCCTGCCCGTAGTCGGTGATATCGTTCCGCGCCAGATGCTCCGGACCCTTCCAAAGCCGGTTCCAGCCGTTCTCGACCGTCTCGGTCCACTCGGTTTCGTCACGCAGTGTCACGCATGGTACGCGATGAAAATAGGCTTCCTTCTGTAGGCCGCCGGAATCCGTGTACACGTCAGTGGCGTGATGCAGCAGCTTCGCCATGTCGAGATAGCCGACCGGGTCGATGATGCGCAACCCGTCGAGGCTGACGCCAAGCCGCGAGGCGGCGCCGCGGGTCCGCGGATGCAGCGGCAGCACGACGGTGCGACCGCGCGACTGCTGCAACAAGAATTCAACGACCTCACGAAGCCGCTCCGGATCGTCTGTATTCTCCGCGCGGTGCACGGTTGCGAGCGCATACTGCTTCGGCTGCAGCTGCAACTCGGTAAGGATCGCGGAGCCGGCCTCGGCCCTCTCCAACGCGAACAGCGTGGCGTCGTACATCACGTCACCGACGTGATGCACTCCCTTGACCACGCCCTCCGCCGCAAGGTTCGCAATCGCTGTCGCGGTGGGGCAGAGGTGAAGCGTCGAGAGATGATCCGTCACGATTCGGTTTAGCTCTTCCGGCATCCGCCTGTTGAAGGAACGCAGTCCGGCTTCGACATGTGCCACCGGAATGTGGATCTTGGCCGCGGCGAGCGAACCGGCCAGCGTGGAATTGGTGTCGCCGTACACAACGACCCAATCCGGCTTTTCGGCAAGCAGGATCGGCTCGATTTCCATCAGCATCCGCCCGGTCATGTCACCGTGACCGCCGCCATTGATGTCCAGATGATGCTTCGGCTTCGGGATCGCCAGTTCCTCGAAGAACAGATCGGACATGTTGGCGTCGAAATGCTGACCGGTGTGAATAATCACCTCCGTCAGCCCATCCGTTTCGCGGATCGCCCGGCTGACTGCTGCAGCCTTGATGAACTGCGGTCGCGCGCCGACCACAGTGAGGATCTTGATCGCCATCAGGAATACTTCGCGACGTCGGGCACGTGGGTCACGTGATTACGCATGCAGCCGAGGATGCGGCCGCGGTTTTCCTGCGTCCAGGCGATGGTCCGCCTTAGGCCATCCTCATGTCCAACGCTCGCAACGAAGCCGAGCTTCTCGCGCGCCTTCGCCGGATCGCCGAAACGCTGACCCGACCGATCCCAGTCGCGCGCCGGCGTCAGCGCGATCAGCGTCTTGTTGCCGGTGATCGCATTCACTCGCTTCGCCAGATCGAGGATGCTGGTCTCGACACCCGAAGCGAGATTGTAGATCTCGCCGGGATCACCCGAGAGCGCGCATGCCATGAGACCCCGCGCCATGTCTTCGACGAAGATGAAGTCGCGCGAGGCGATTCCGCCATTCTCGACCGGAAGCGCTTCATCGTGCAGCGCCTTCCAGATGAAGGTCGGGGTGACGTTCCGCCAAACCGTGTGAACGGTGCCGCGCCAGCGCCCCGCACCAAGAATTTCTCCCGGCCCATACACGTTCTGGAATCGTGCCTTCACGAACGGCAGCTTGTAGCGGGTGAAATAGTAGTTGCCGTACATCTCGCCGATCAGCTTGGAAATCGAATAAGGGCTGTCGTGATACAGCGAGACCGGAGCATCCTCTTTCGTCGCCGAAGCGCCGTCGAAGGTCTTCTCGGCCACCGCACAACCCGCCGCGGCATACACCACCTTCTGCAGCGAGCGGATGCCCTTGAGCCGTTCGAACAGCTTCAGGCTGGTCAGCGTGTTGTTGTCGTGATCCGCCATGGGATCGGCGATCGACGACTGGTTACCGTGGAAGCAAGCCAGATGGAAAGCGAAGTCGAGGTCGTCGGGCAGTGCGGCGAGCACCGCATCATCGGTGATCGGACGCGATACGAACTGGATCCGGGGATCATCCGGCACGTTCGAGGCGTCCGCCGACAGCAGATTGTCGACGACAATCACCTTTGCGGGCGCCTGCTCGAGCAACAGCCGCACCAGATTTGAGCCGACGAAGCCGGCTCCGCCGACGACGAGAATGGTCGATCCATTAAATGACTTCATGATCAGCTCTTGGGTGCCGCCAGGTGACTGTAAACGTCGCTCACGCCATGGGCGTCGTACCATGCAAGCAGGCGCCGGATGGTCTCATCGAAAGGCACCCTGGCTTGCCATCCGAAAGCCGCACGGGTCCGGCTCGGATCGGGAACGACAGACGGCACGTCGTCATCACCAACCGGCACCACCTTCACATCAGGATCGGCCGGCAGTCCGAGGTGGGAACGCACGAGGTCGTAGATTTCCTTGATCGAGTGACCGATCCCGCTCGACACGTTGAAGACGCCGGTCGGCGCCTGCTCGGCCATCGCGAGATCCACTGCGGCCAAAAAGTCGGACATGTCGAGGAAATCGCGCTGTGCGTCGCTGCAAAAGCAGCCCTGCCCGGCCTTCAGGCGCTTGTAGAAGGTGGGGATCGGACCGATCGCCAGACGCGGCCCGGTCACGTTGGCAAGACGCAGCGACACATAAGGCAGGCCGCTCATCGCCAGATACTGCTCGCCGGCGACCTTCGAGATGCCGTAGCTGGTGAACGGCCGCAGCGGATGCTCGACCGGGATCGGCGTGCTTTCCGGCCGGCCGTAACACAACACGGTTTGGAAGTTAAGTATCCGGACCGCACCGGCAGCGCGCGCCGCGTCGATCACGTTTGCGGTGCCATCGACGTTGGTTGCGATATCTTCGCGCCAGTTCGCCGGATCCTTGTAGGAAGCCGCCGAATGCACGACATGCGTCGGTTGAAACTTCTCGAACGCCGAGGCAACGAGATTCCGATCGGCGATCGAACCTTCGATCAGGGTCAGTCCGGGAAGCGCCGGCACAACCTCGCGCTTGCCGGTGGCGAAGTTGTCGATCACGAGAATCTCGTGGCCCTGCGGCAGCCAATGCTCGATCAGGTTCGAGCCGAGGCAGCCTGCGCCGCCGGTGATGATGATGCGCATGTCGCCGTTCCGATCAGGTGCGGATTTCCGCACGCGCTTCCTTCAGGTGGGTATAGCCGCCGACGACCCCCTCCTTCTCCCAGCGCTCGACCGACAGGCGGGCGATTTCGTCAAGCGAGGTGAACTCGACGGCGCCGAAATCCTTGAACGTGCGTGAAGGGTCGAGCAGGATCGAAGGTGCGTCGTCCGGGCCGAGCGGCTTCACTTCCGGCTCCGGATAGTCATTGATCTTCATGGCTCGCACCACGGAATCGTAGAGCTCCTTGATGGCGACATCCTTGCCCGACGAGAAGTGATAGGTGCCACGGCCGACACCGTCGGCAGCCTTGATGACGACGCGAGCGAGATCACCCGCGTAGCAAAAGTCGCGGCGCGCCGGCGTGACGAAGCACTTCTGTCCCTTGGCCAACCGCCCGTAGAAGATCGGCAGCGGACCCGACACGTTTCGCGGCCCGATCACGTTGGCGAGGCGGAACGTCACCCATTCGACGCCGGAGAACTGCACGTAGTGCTCGCCGGCCGTCTTCGAGATCGCGTAGCTGGAATTGACGGGGTTGATCGGGTGGTCCAGCGGGATCGGGGATTGCAGCGGCTTGGTGCCGTAGCAGAGCGCCGTCTGGAAGTAGATCAGGCGCGAGACACCGAAGGTCTTGCAGGCCTTCGCGATGTTGGCCGTACCGACGGCGTTCACCAGCGCATCGCTGCTCCAGTCCTCGGGATCCTTGTAGGACGCCGCGGTATGGATGACGACCTCGGGCCGGAAGTCCGAGAACAGCTGATCGACCACCGCGGAATTCGCGATCGTATCCTCAACCAGGGTCAGGTTTGCGTGCTTGGTGAGGTTGTCGGCTCTGCCGGTCGCATAATTGTCGATCGCAACCACCACGTCGCCGCGCGACAGCAGCATGTCAATCACAGTCGATCCGACCTGCCCGGCTCCGCCGGTTACAAATACTTTCATAGCCACCATCCAGATTGAGAAGTTTAAGCACTGACCATCGCGCGGAACTCGGCCGCCCGGTCGTGAAACCGTTGGTGCCAGAGTTCCAGACTGAGGAGACCCCAGGTCTTTCGGGAGAAACGGGACTGCTCGCCAAAACTGGAGAGCACGACATCACTGTTGAAGAACGGGCGATGCTTCGAGCGCTGTTCACCGAAGATGTCGAGGACGAAGTCCTTGAGCTCACCGTCGAACCATTCCTTCAGCGGAACCGGAAAACCCATTTTGTCGCGGCGCTGCAACAGCGCTTTCGGCAGGGTCTCGCGATAAGCCGTCTTCATGAGCTGCTTCATCTGCCCGCCCATGAACTTCACGTCGGCCGGCACGGTAGCGAGAAACTCCACGAGCGGATGATCCAGCAACGGCACGCGGCTCTCCAGGCCGTGCGCCATGCTCATACGGTCCTCGACGTGAAGCAGCGCCGGCAACAGGCTCTTGAAGTCAAAGTGCGTCATTTTGTCGAAATAGGCTTCCTTCCGCACATTGTCCTGGTTGTTGAAGATGGCGCGGAAGGACTCGAACACAGCCTCCTTGTTCAGCGCGCTCCAATCGACCTCACCGACCATGTCGGTCGAACGATCGACCAGGCGGAAGTACCTGCGGTCGAGATCCTCGAACAGGCCGGCGCGCCAGAATTCCTTGATCATCGGCTTGTATTCGCGCAGCAGGCCGAGATTGGGCACGATCGACTCGATTGTGACCACATAGTGGCCACTCTGATAGGTACCATCGATCGCCGCCTTGATGCACTGCTCGAAATAGGCGACCAGATAGCGCGCATAGCCGCCGAGCAATTCGTCGCCGCCCTGTCCGCCGAGCACGACCTTGACGTTCTTCGCCGCGAGCGCGGACACCATGTATTGCGGGAACGATCCCGGCCCGGCGACCGGAAAGTCGAGGTGATAGATCACATCGGCGATGCTGTTCCGGAAGTCGGCGGCAGTAATGTCGACCATGTGGAGCGACATGTCGGCCAGGTCCGTCACGGTCTTGGCGTAGCCGCTCTCGTCATACCCCGGGAATTCGAGAAAGCGCCCGTGAAATGCGTCACGGCTGCGGTGATCCAGCTTGGACGCCATAAGGGCGACCAGACTGGAGTCGAGGCCTCCCGACACGTAACCGCCGACCGGAACGTCGGAGCGCAAGTGCACCTGCATCGAGTCGTACAACAACTCGGTGAAGCGTCGTTCGAAGTACACAGGGCTGCGATCGAAATCGACATCGTATTGCACGTCCCAGTATCGGGACGTCACGACTTCGCCGCCCTCGAGCCGAAGCAGATGGCCGGGCAGCAGGGCCGAAATCCCCTTGAACAGGGTCTTCTTGCCAATCGTGTACTGAAACGTGAGATACTCGCTCAGCGCATCGGCGTCGGTCTCGATGTCGCTTAAGAACGGTAACAGTGCCTTGGCCTCCGACGCGAAGTAGAAGATCCCCTGTTGCACCGTGTAATAGAACGGCTTGATCCCGAAGCGATCGCGAGCGGCAAACAGCTTCTTGTTTCTTCCGTCCCAGATCGCGAAGGCGAACATCCCGCGCAGATGATCGACGCAGCGCTCGCCCCATTTGGCGTAGGCGGCGAGGATCACCTCGGTGTCCGAATGGGACTGGAACGTCCAGCTGTCCGAGAGCTGCTCGCGAAGCTCGATGAAGTTGTAGATCTCACCGTTGTAGGAAATCACGGTGCTGTTGGCACCCTTCATCGGCTGGGCGCCGGCAGGTGACAAATCGATGATCGCAAGCCGGCGGTGGACCAGCCCGACGCTACCGGCGTCATCACTCCATTGCCCCGAGCCGTCGGGTCCGCGATGCGCAATCAAGTTGCTCATCGCGTTGAGCGACGCGACGCGCCTTGCGACGGGATGACCGGACAGAGATGCAAATCCTGCGATGCCACACATGAATTCAGAGAACCTCGATATTCAAGATCGCTGCAAAGACACTAAAGCGCTATCCGCGAATTCTGCGCGCGAGCGACGACATCTGACGGACAAGCGTAACGATAATTGTATGAAGGAAGTTGGGTAGCAACCTGATTTCCTTCACATCATCGATGTGATGCTGATGCGCCCGAAGAACGGCGCGGGTAAACGACTCCCTTAAGGAAAGCTCGTCTGTTACCGCACCGGTTGAGCTACCGCAATCAGGGAGTCGTCGCCCCTTCTTGATCGCAGCATCACGAACCTCCGCTAGCAGACCCGCCACGAAATTCCTATAGCGGAACTTCGGATCCTCCACCAAGGCACGGTAACAGGCCTCGATCCGCGCCTGGTTGGCGTCCTCGTCCTGCATCTGCTCGTAGACGTATTCAGCATTCGAGCAATCAGGCGCGAGTGCGATGTAGTGCTCACCCGCCCTAAGGGCGCCGCCGTAGTTGCCGGGCGTCAGTATCTGACAGGACCGCGCGATCGCTGCCTCGAACAGACGCGGCCCGGCTGCGGTATAGACCTTCCTCATATCCTGACCGGCAAAGCAGGCCTGCTCCAATTCCTCGAAGCTGGCCGCCGGGTTGCGCTGCAGCCGCCGCTCGACGCACTCCCTGATCTCCCCTCTGGCGTCCAGGAGCGAACTTCCGCTCTCGCAGCCCAGGGTGAACTTGCTGTTGCCCAGAAACTGCAGCCAAGTGTCGCCAACGAGGGCGTCGCGCGCCTGCGTTGAGATATCCAGCTTCAGCTGGCGATCGGCCATGCTGGAGCGGAAGCGATCGCCCAGTTCGGTCTTCAGCTGACCAATTTTGCCAAAATAGGCGGGCAATGCCCTGGCCCTGTAGCCGACGTCGATCTCCCGGTCCCTGAACGGCACGGCAAAGCGCTGCGTCAGGCCGATGTCGGCGTCGTCGACGTATCCCGTCAGGGCCTCGAGCACCCGGGCATGCTTCCGCGAACGAGGATAGAACTCCACACGATGGTCGTAGCAGACGGAATAGACGAGATCGACTTTCCAGTCCGCGAGCCAGTTGTCGAGTATCTCGGCGTGATCGTACTCGTCCTGTGGCAGCGCCACCTTGACGGCATCCGATTTCGCGACGAAGTCGTAGGCATCGAGGATCCGGTCCAGCCACAGCGATTTCGGCCTCGCCCATCTCCAGCACAGAAACGTGGTGTCGAGAATGATCGCATCGAAGGTCTGTTCGCGAAGACGGGCAGTAACGGGTTGGCGCGTGCTATGCAGCGTATATTCGTGCTGAGGAGCGTATTTGACGAGCGCGAACGCGTGATTGATCGACGTACGTCGCGCCGAACCAAGATCGTCGAGTTCGTGCAGGATAAGGATGCGCACGATCGAGGACTAACCCTGCACCCGGCAGCGTGGGACCGCAACAACTGTCACGCATCAATCCCGATGAGGCGGCGAATTCTCGCGCGCCGCAAAATGATCCCTTTCGCCCAACGACGGAGCGGACCTGGCGTCAGACGCGCCACATGGATGACGCCCCTCGCGGCAACAACCTTCGCGATGATGACCAGACGGTGGCGCACCGTCTGCTTCGCCTTCCGGATCACTCGCTGCATCAGCTCCCGGCGCCGGTTGCGGCGCTTTTCGCGCTCGAGCAATGCGACAAGCTCCCCTTCGGCATAGCACCGTTTCGTTGCCGCCATTTCGGGGCGGTATCGACGGTCAATGGCGCGATCGACCTGCCGGACCATTGCCTCGAAGCTGTTGTCGGGATTGAGCGCAACCTCACGATAGGCCCGATCGACAATCTCCTGCGCCCGTGCGGAATCGCGCAGCACCTCCATGACCTCGGCCACGTTGGAATGATCCTTTTTCAGCGGCACATAGTGCCGCCAGGGCTCCAGCCTTCCCGAATAGGTGCCCTCGTACAGGATCATCAATGTTCGTAGCGCGGCCGCCTCGAAGCATCTCGGCGAGATGACGGCAAGAATGACGCGATTGTCCTCGTCCTTGAAATAAAGATCGCGCAGCGTTTCAAAGCTCGCCGATGGATCACGGGCCAGATGTTGATCCACGTTGCGCTGAATCTCGCCTGTGAAGTCGCAAACGCTGGCGCCACTTTCGGTGCCGAGGACCGCCTTGCAGTTGGCAAGGAAATCGACCCAGTTCTCGCCGTAGATGCGGTCTTCCTCGCGCGTGGACATGTCGCAGGTCAGTCCGTACGGGGCAGCATCCGCCTCAAACCGACCGGCAATCAGCCACTTCTCCTGGGCAAAGCTTCCCAACCAGTCGGGAACCTTTCTCGCACGGTAGCCGACATCGATGGATCGATCCTCGAGACGCGGCACCTTCCTGTCGAGCAATTCGCCCGGCACGTAGCCGGTGAGTACGGTTTCCCGGACGACATTCGGCAGCCGATCCTGCGGATAGTATTCGTCCATGATCTCCTGGGGCACTACACTGAACAGGATATGGATGCCGAGCTGTCGGAACGCGGCCATCGTGTCGTTTATCCAGCGATACTCGTCCTGGATGAAGGCTGCTTTCAGCCCCTTGAACCTGCAGATGGCGGCCCGCAGATTGGGACCAATATAAGTGTCCATGCAGGCGACGAGAGAATAGTGGATGATAACACCGTCAAACCGGTCGAGCTCGAGCAGGGTGGATACGTCGCCCCGCGAGTTGAAGATCTGGATCGAGTGCCTGGAGAACTCCTTCAAGCCCATGACGTGGTCGATAATCGTGGAGGCGCTGCCCGGCATGAAATCGCAGAGCAGCAGAAAGTTAAGACGCTTGAGATTGGGCGCGTCGACCGCAGTGAGCGGAGGGACCGGATGGGTGACTGGAATCATCTGGGCTACTGAAGGTTGGTTTGAAAAAAGCTGGCCTAGTGCTTCTCTTTGAGAAGGCCGTCAATTTCAACGTAAGCTTCGCCGGACCGCTGACACTTCAGATCGTCGCCGAGCCGCTCACCCGCCCTGCTCATCCAGCCGATCCTTCTTGCCGGATTTCCTGCCATCAATGCAAACGCAGGAACATCCTTCGTGATCACCGAACCGGCCCCGACAAAGCAGTACTCGCCCAGCGAATGCCCGCAAACGATGGTCGCATTGGCGCCGATGCTCACGCCGCGTCCGATCGGGGTCTTCCGAAACTCGTCTTTCCGCGAAACGTCGGCGCGCGGGTTATTGACGTTGGTGAAGACGCAGCTCGGACCGCAAAACACGTCGTCCGCAAGCTCGACGCCATCGTAGATCGAGACGTTGTTCTGGATCTTGCAGCCGTTTCCGATCTTGACGTTTGGACCGATCATCACGTTCTGGCCAATCGAGCAATTCTCGCCGATCACCGTGCGCGACAGAATATGGCAGAAGTGCCAGACCTTGGTGCCGCGCCCAAGCATGGCGCCATCGTCGACGTAGCTCGATTGATGGATCAATACGCCCGGGAAGCGCGGATCCTCGCGCATCTCGCTCATTTGTGCATCGCCTTCTGGGCAAAGGCGTGAACGCCGTTGCTGCGAACGATCGGCGCCGTGCGGAACGTGGAGACGATGTCGATCGAGGGGCGGACTTCGTCTAGGCGAAAGCCACGGCCTGCGACGATCTCCTCATAGCTCCTAGTGTGAAGATCAGTGAATCCCTCGGAGAACTCGACCTCCTCGCCGTCGACGGTGATGGAGCGGAAGGTCGTCTTCTTACCCTTCACGCTGTCAGGCAGATCGTTGCGGTCCAGCGACAGGAACCAGCTCACGTCGGCGCGCTCGCATTCCAGCGAGCCTGCAGCCCGCTCCGCCTCGCGCAGATGCGCCTCGTTGCGGCTGGCGGAGCCGAACACGAAGCTCAGCATGTCGAAGAAGTGCACCCCGATATTGGTGGCGACGCCGCCGGACCTTTCCTCCGCGCCTTTCCAGGAGGTGTGGTACCAGCGCCCGCGCGATGTGATGTAGGTCAGCTCCACCTTGTGACGCTTCTGCGAATTGGCGAAGCGGTCGCGGAGCGCGATGATCGCCGGATGCAGGCGCAATTGCAGGATGGTGGAGATGCGCCGGCCGGTATCGCGCTCAATCGCCGCCAGTCCGTCGATGTCGCCGGGATTGAGCACCAGCGGCTTTTCGCAGATCGCATCCACTCCAGAACGAAGCGCAAACCGGCAGTGCGCGTCGTGAAGGTAGTTCGGCGAGCAGATGGTCATGTAATCGAGCGTCTTGCCGTCGCGCTGCAACGCACCGACGTGGCGATCGAACAGCTCGAATTCCGTAAAGAACTCGGCATCGGGAAAATGGCTGTCCATGATTCCCACGGAGTCGTTCGGATCGTAAGCCACCGCGAGCTTGCCGCCAGTATCGGCCATCGCCCGCATGTGCCGCGGCGCGATGTAGCCGGCGGCACCGATCAGCGCGTAGATCGTCATGAATTTCCTCTCTTCGAACTTTCCGTTTGTTTAGGCAGGCTGTTTGCTTCAGGCAAGCTACCGCACTCGGGGTGAATCGAGCTCACACCCAAGCCAAGAAATATCATCACGCCCGCCGGGCAGCAGACGTGTTCAAGCCGCGGCGATCAGATCCGCCCCGACAAGAACGCGAACCTTGCGGCCGAGCAGGTTCAAAAGAACAGCCACGCGATGGTGATCGCTGGCATCTTCCACGAGCGCAAGACTGTCGACGAATGCACCCTGGACAATCCTCACGGTGTCACCGGGCGAGAAGGCCGGCCGGCGCACGAGCTGAATGAATCCGGCCTCGTCCTCGCGCGATCTCAGCGCCTCGATGACGCCACCTTCAACCGCGGCCGGCCGGTCTCCCACGCACACGAGATGCGAAACACCGAGCGTCGATTGAATGGCACGCCAGCGCTGGGCCGCAACGTCGATTGCAACGAAAAGGTAACGCGGGAACAGTGGCCGCGGCACCAACTCCACCTTCCGCGCATGACTGCGGCGCCTCTGATAGCGGGGAAGGTACGTGGAGAAGCCCTGCCGCACGAGGCCAGCCGCCGCTTTTGCTTCGGCGTTGACCTGCGTCTGCACGACGTACCAGCGCGAGCCGGGCTGCATCGCCATCACGCCCCCTGCGACTGCTTTGGATGCAGACCCAGCAGCTCCGGAGCGAGCACCTTCTCTACCCCGAACTTGTTGACCGCCTGGTCGAATACATGTCTCGCGCCGGTCAAATGGGTCACGACGACCGCATCAAACGGCTCGCCCACCAACGCATAGGAGGAAACCACCTTGACGCCGATGAACCGGCACGCGGTTGCATCGGGATCAACGATCGCAAGAACCGAGATCGGCCCGTCGACCGCGCACAGGATCGCGATTTCGCAAAGGTCCGATTGCCCGGCAAGCACAACCCGCCGGAAGCCACGCGCCTGCGCGCGTTCGAACAGCTTGCCGTATTCGCCCTTCGCCTTGCGGAAGAGCGAAAAAGAATCGGACAAGAATTGGACGGTGAGCCGCGATTTCTCGGAGAAGCCCTGCGGTGTAAGGTAGTAGGCATATCGCCGCGCGGGCGCCGACCCGACCTTGATAAAGCCCTTCTTGATCGCCCGCCTCAGGTAGGCGTTGACCAGGCCGAGCGCGACGCCCAGTTCGGCTGCGATCCGCCGCTGCGACTGTGCGCCATCCGCCTCAAGCGAGGTGAGCAGCCCGAGCACGAGCCGGTCGCTGTCATTCTCATCCGTCGGTAGAGTGCCCGCCATCACGCCTGTCCCCACTGGAGAGGCTGATAGCGCGTTCACTCGATGAACGTCAAGCATATTCGTTCACGCCATGAACATCGCAACTATCTGATTATAAAAGAAATTATCTTCGGGAACTGTGTTACAATGGCCACAATTCAGACAGGATCACGGGGCCCGGCCAGATATTGCGCCGCGAGCGTCGAGTAGCTGTAGCGCTGCGCGGCGACGACACGATCACCGCGCGGACGCCCCGGACCGTCGAGGGCGGCGCGCAGGGATGCCGCAAGCGCATCAGCATCGTCAGGTGCGCACCGTGCGGTCACCAGACCCTCGAGCCCGGCCAGCGCCCGCTCCTCACAGGCAATGACGCTGCGCGGCGCGAACAGGCAGTAGTCGAACAGCTTGTTGGGGCTGATGCCATGGTGATAGAGCGCGTTCTTGTGGAAGGCGACGACCGCGCAATCGGACGCGTGCAGCATGCCGTGCACGACCGATCGATCAACCTCGTTGTGAAACTCGACATTGCCAAGCGCCGCCGCCCGCTGTTCGAGCGCGCCCCGCGAGGTGCCTGAACCGATCATCACGAAGCGAATCTCGGGGTTCGATATGCCGAGGATCGCGGCTGCATCGAGAATGGCCTCCACGGCGTTCGGAGGGCCCATGCCGCCGGCGTAGAGCACCACGCGCCTGCCCTGCTGCTTCAGCAGATTGATGCGATCGATCAAGGGGTGGCGAAGTGTCTCGATCGTCAGCGCGCTTTGGATCTCGCCGTCGGAGACCCCATTCGGGATCCACAGGAAGCTGCCGGCCGACAAGCCACGCGCCCGCATATGCGGTTCTGCTCCGGCCAGCAGGCAGATCACGCGATCTGCCGCGCGATACGCGGCGCGCTCCTTCCAGCCGAGCACCTTCATCAGCGGGTGCCATGCCGGGGTCATTCCGAGCGCAATGATGCTCTCCGGCCAGAGGTCGCGGACCTCCACCCAGAACCTCGCATCGAAACGCCGCGCGACCTGGTGCGCCCCTGAGACGAAGAACAGATGCGGGCTCGACGCGATCATCAGATCCGGCTTGCCGAACTGTGCGGCAATTGCAGGCGCCGCCGAACCGAAGGCCGGCCCGAAGCGCAAATTGTTGCGCAGCCGCCCCAGGCTGCCGCTGGTGTAGCGCGGTGTATCGAGAAACCAGAAGTCGATGTCGTTGATCCGCTGCGGTCCTGGAACGCGCGGCTGTCGGTGCAGGTGATGGAAGGCGGCGCTGACCACCACCACCCGGTGCCCCATCTTGCCCCAGGCGTCCGCCAGCCAGAACGGGCGATAGTGACGCCCCAGGCCGGGTCCGCCGGCAAAGGGATGCACCAGCCAGATGTTCATACCGCCGCCTCGGGTGAAGCAAATCGCTGGTAGAGGTCGTTGAGCGCCGCAGCGTCGTGCTGCCAATTGAAATTCCTGGCAACCGCGGCCCGTCCCGCCAGCCCTAGTCCGATCGCCATTTGAGGATCGTCCGCGAGCCTCGACAGGCTGTCGAGCAGGGCCGCGCGATCGCTCAGCGACACGACGATGCCGCAGCCGGCGGCCTCGACGATCTCCTTGGATTTCGGCAAATCACTCGAAATAACAGGTAGCCCAGCGGCCATATACTCAAAAAGCTTGGTTGGAAGTGAGAGCAAATAATTCGGTTCGGGCAACAGCAGGTTGAGTCCGATGATACTTTCATTCAGCAGCGTCGCGATCTCGCGACGTCCCAGCCTGCCCCTATATGACACGTCGGCGGATGATTTCTCAAGCCAGGCTTGCTCTTCGCGGCCAATGGTTCCCGCGAGCACGAGCGGCAGCCGCACTGCGGCACAGGCTTCGACCATTTCGACGAGTCCGCGATCGAAGCTGGTGCGGCCCACGTAGACTGCCTGGCGCCGCCGCTTTGTGATCGGCGTCGGCTCGATGAATTCGTCGAGCCGCACGGTGTTCCTGGCCAGTGTGACATCAGCACCATAGCTCTGAAAGCGATCCGCGATCGCCGGTGTCGCCGCCACGATCGCATCAAAGCGTCGCGCGGCGCTTCGCTCCACCAGTTCCATCGCGCGCGCCACAAGAGGCCGCATCCAGGGCCAAATCCACCGCTTGGAATGGATGTCCGACGGCACGTCCTCGTGAACGTCATAGACCACCTTGCACCGCCGGCTCTTGAGCCAAAGCGCGAACGGAATCAGTTCCGGATCGTGGAATTGCACGACATCGGCGCCGGACGCGCGGGCAAGCGCAAGCGCCGCTCGTCCCGCGACCCACGGGCGCTTCCATCGGGCAACCGGCGGCACCTCGATCAACTTGAATTCAATGCGCCCTGGATCGCTCGGACGGGGTGATCGCGCCACGACAGTCACGTCGTGACCGGCCTCGGAGAGGCTCCGCGCTTCCTTCTCGACGATTCGAATGTCATCGGCCGAATGGACACTCGACAACATGCAAATCTTCATGGAGCTTCAACCCCGAAGCGCTCAGCCCAAAGCGCCACGCAATAGAGCCGCCAGCGCATTCCGAGGTCGAGCCGGTGAAATTTCCTCTTCACCGCAGCCATGTCCGCGTACCGAGCAAGCAGTGCGCTGCCGGCCACCTTTTCATACATCACAGGCGAGTGTCGATTGAGCCATAGCTGATCGGGCGCGGCGAAACCGATCTTGTCCTTGCGCCAGGATATGTTGGCCGGAAGAACCTCCTGCATGGCTGCACGGAGCGGCCACTTCGTCCACCCGTTGTTCAACTTGATGCGCGTTGGCAAGCTCAATGCAAACTCAACAAATCGGTAATCCAGGAATGGCAATCGCGTCTCGATCCCAAACCGCATCGAGTTCTTGTCCTCGAAACGGAGTAGCATCGGCAGGTTCGTCTCCGTGATCTCCAGTACCTGCATTTCCTGCGCGTCCCTCGTCTCCCGCGCAAAACGGCGAAGGCACTCCGGCAAGTCCGGGTTCTTCAGGAAGGCGTATCGCCAGCGGTAGAATGTGGCCCTTAGCACCGCCGAGCTGGCGCCAAACAGGTACATCAGCAAGCGTTGAGCCGAAACGCCAGCCTGTGTGGCCGCGCGGAAGGCGGTGAAAAATCCCCTTACACCGGAGCGATCCAGCTGGTCGCGGAGCCACGCCGCATAATAGCGATGATAGCCCAGCAGCGTCTCATCGCCCCCCTGACCATCGAGCAGCACAATCACGCCGTTCGCGCGCGCCGTCTTCATCACCTCGTATTGCATCATGATCGAGGGGCCAGCGAACGGCTCTTCCTGCACCTCGAGCAAGGCGTCCGCAGTCAATGCGAAATCCTCGTAGCTCGGCTTGGTCCGCAACCAGTTCAGCTCGGCCTTTTCCACGACGTCGGCCGCGTAGGCTTCCTCGTTGTTCGCCGCCTGCTCGCTCACCGCAGTAATTGCAAAGAAGCGACCATTGGAGGACGAGGCGTAGTGCCTTGCGGCCAGCGTCGCGACGCTCGAACTGTCCAAACCTCCCGACAAGCAGGTTCCGACGCGAACATCCGAGCGCAGGCGCAGGCGCGTCGCATCGTCGAGCAGTTCCGCCAGTAACCTGGCCGCATCCTGTTCGTTCGCCACGGCCAAACGAGGCGCCAGCGAGTAATAGCGCTCGATCTCGATCCGCCCCGTCGACACGTCGACGCGCAACTTGTGTCCGGGCGGCAGCTTCTCGATACCCTTGAAGAAGGTCCGGCTGGTGTGATCGCTCAAACCGCAGACGAGAAAATCCCTGACGAGATCGTCGTCCGCGATCGAACGCCCGATCAGGGGAAGCAGCTGGCGAATTTCCGAACCGAACGCTAACTGCGTCGCCGTGTTTGCGAAGTAGAATGGCTTTACGCCAAAGCGATCGCGCGCGCAGAACAGCGTATTGTCGCGCTCGTCGTGAATCGCGAACGACCACATGCCGTTGAAACGGTCGAGGCACTTCTCGCCCCAGCGGACATAGGCCGCCAGCAAAACCTCGGTGTCGGAGGCGGTATGAAAGACGTGACCGAGCGCTTCGAGTTCTGCACGAAGCTCGAGATAGTTGTAGATCTCACCGTTGTAGGTGATCCAGATCGGGAGCAGGCGATCGCGCATCGGCTGCGCGCCGTCGTCGGTCAAGTCGATGATGGCCAACCGCCGGTGCCCCAACCCGACCGCGCCATTGACCCGCACTCCGCGCCCATCCGGGCCGCGGTGAGCGACGAGATCGGTCAGTCGATCGACTTGATCAGCATCAACGAGCCCGTTCTTGGCGACTAGGCCGAATATGCCGCACACGAGTGACTGACCTATATTCGCTTGGGTTTCGTGGACAATGCGACAGGAAACGCATTCGAGCCGCCATGGCTTGAAATCCCATCCGGCGCCTGAGCTCACCTCTACCCCGTTCACGCGATGAACGTCAACCTCACCGGGTGAAGGAGCGCTTGCGCGAGCTGACTTAACGCCTATCTTCCGATCGGTTCACCGACATCCTGACCTGCGGCCTGTCGCATTGTCGCCGCAAAACTCGCTGCGAACGCGCTGACATTGTCATCCTGGTGCGGGACGACGTTCCGAATGATGGGCCCGTGAGCGTCCTGCGCGGCCTGCATCAGGTGGTCTGCCAACGCGACCGGATCGTCGACGCCGAAATAGCGGGCGCTACCCGCGGACTGCTCCCGATGCACGTCGATGTCCGACAGGATCATCGGAACGCCAAACGACTTCGCCTCCTCGACGGTCGTGCTCCAGCCCTCGAAGCGCGACGGGTTGATCAGTGCGGTTGAGGCGCGCAGCAGCGCGTAGACATGCGGCAGCGGGATAACGCCGAGGTGGCGGAAGTGCGCTTCAAGGCCGCGCTTTTCGATCTCGGAGTTGACCAGATCGTAGTAGCCCGGCTCGCGCCGATCTTCCTTGCTGCCGGATGCACAGATCACCACGTCGACCGCCCGCCTCTTCAGGATCGTCAAGGCGTCGACGACGAGCTGGTGGTTCTTGTGGCGATAGAACTGATTGGGCAGGTAGAAATAGTTCGCCGGCAGATTATATGCCGCGATCACGTCCGACGGGTCGGTGTTCAGGAACGCGGCCGGCGGCTGGGTCGCGAAGCGAACGACGCAGACCTTGTTTCTTGCGCCAGGATAGTAGGCCTTGAAATCACGCAGCGCGCTCTCGCTGCTCAGCATGATGGTGCGGCCTGAGGCGATTTGCATGCGAAAGCCAAGCTCGCGGCGCCAGCGTGCCGTCGTTGGAAACAGTTGCGGCAGAGAGCGGTGCTGCAGATCCGGAATCCAGGCCACGGCCGGATGCGCGAGCCGCCAACCAAAGAAACGTGCCGACTCGACGACGACATCAATCCCGGCGCCGCGAAACACCGCCGCGGCTCCGCGATCCAGACCAAACCCGAGTGCCGCGGCCAACCCTGGCTGTCCATCGAACGCTTCCGATCGAACGACCTCGACACCCGGTATTCCGGCAAGCTCCGCGAGCTCATTCTGCTCGGCCCTGTTCCCGGCAAAGACGATCGGAACGAATTCGCCGGGCAGAAACCTGGCAAGCGCCGCAAACAGATTGCGCTGATAATTGTAGCCGCCGGCCCAAAGCCGTCGCGAAATGTGACTGAACGCGAACCGCAATGGGCGGGGCGTCACGAAGCCTGCCCCTTGAACCAGGCTACATAATCGGCCAGGCCCCGATCGAGCGGAATGCGCCAATCGAACCCGATCTGGCGCAGCACGGCATCGTCGGCCAACAGGCTCAGGGGATCGCCGGGCCGGCTTACGCCCGAGTGTCGCACAACGGTATTGCCACCCCACTGCCGGATGAGACCGGCTGCGATATCGGCAACGCTGGTCCCGCGGCTCGACCCGCCGTTGATGACCCAAAAGGCCGCCGGCGACGACGGCGCTGCGACGCTTGCGAGCAGCCTTGCGACATCGCGCACGTCGGTCCAGTCGCGGATTTCGTTGCCCGTCCCGCCAAGCGTGAGCACCTGCTCGTTGGCCGCCAGCCGCGAGCAGATGTCCCAGAGCAGTTGCTTTCGCAAATTGGGTCCATAGACCGAGAACAGCCGCACGATCGAGCAGCGGATGCCAAACGACTGCGCGTAGCTACGACACAATTGCTCCATCATGAACTTATGCTGCCCATAGGGCGACATCGGAGCTGCAATGGCACTCTCAGGAATCGGGCCGGCATGATCGGCTCCATAAACGGCCGCACTCGACGCCGCGATCACCGCGCAGTTCGGCGCGGATCCGCGCAGCCATTCGAGCAGCCGCGCGGTGCTCGCCACGGTCCGCGAAAAGTCTTCGAACGGCCGCTCGATCGAGATGCCGACCGATGATCCGCCAGCCAGATGAAAGATCTGCGCCGGTAGCCCGTGCGCGGCTGCGAGCGCGTTGAGATTGGCCGCGTCGATTTCACCGTTGATCCAGCTCTGCAAACCAAGCCGCCGGGATTCCGCTGCATCGAGTGCGCCGTGCCCGACGCCGTGCACCGCATGGCCCGCTCCCGCCAGCTGATGCACGAGATGGCGGCCGATGAACCCATTCGCGCCTGTGACCCAGACGATCATCGCTCAGGCCTTATGACAGACAAAGGAGTAGAGCCGGCCCGGTCGATTGTCGAAACGTTCGGCCATCGACAGCAGCGAGCCGAACACAAGGCGTGACGCAAACGCGGTTCGCCACAGCGGCGCCACCGGAACCTTTTGCGTCAACCTGGTCACGATCGCCGATTTCAAGGTCTCCACCGTATAGGGAAACAGGTTGATCGGGCTTTGCAGCGGCGCCAGCGTGTCGATCGCGGAAAACCCTGCGGCGGTCAGCGCGCCGATATAGCGATCGAGCAGGAAGGCATGCTCGCCCCCGTAAAGATGATGCAGCGGATGCTGCGCGAGGAACTGGGGAAGGTCCACCTCCTTGCTGATGACATGCTCGCGCGCGGCGATCAGCATGCCGCCGGGCCGAAGCACGCGAAACATCTCCCGGCATGCTCCCTCGAGATCGCGCGTGTGGTGCAGCACGGCGCGGGCGAAGACGAGATCGAACGCCGCATCGTCGAACGGCAGCCGCTCGGAGAACTCTTCGACCACCCGGATCGGCAGTTGCGTCTGCCCTGCCAGATCGCGGATCGCCGCCGCTCCCACGATCGCACTGGGATCCGGCTCGAGCGCCGTCACGGCAAAGCCGGTTCGGGCGAGCGCGTAGCTCGCAATGCCGCGGCCGGCGCCAACATCGAGCGCGGCGCCGGAACGGCCGGCCAGCAGCGAAGCGACCGCCTGCCACTCGGAGCTCCGGAAATAGCGTTCGGCAGCGTCGGCCAGCGGATCGTCGTAGAATGCATCGAGCACAAGCTGGCGCTGGTCCGGCTGATTGCGCAGCCAGACCACCGCGTCCTCCCAGGTGGTAAACTTGCGCTCACCGTTCATCGGGCCCAAGCTCCCTCACCAATACGGCCGGATTGCCCGCAACGATCGAAAACGCCGCGACATCCCTGGTCACGACCGCGCCGGCCGCGACGATAGCGCCCTGGCCCACCGTCACACCGCGCAAGACCATCGCACCCGCGCCGATCCAGGCATCATCGCAGATTTTGACCGGCCTCTCATCAAGCGAGATATCGTTGGGATGTCCACGGGTGAAAATCTGCTGAACCTGTTTGTGCCGCTCGGCCGCCCGCAGCGGGTGCGTGAGACTATCGAAGACATTCGCCGAATGCGAGATCAGGACGCGGTTGCCGATCTCGATCGACGCCGCAGACCAGATCCGGGTTCCTTCTCCAACGTAGCACCATTCGCCGATTCTGATCTCCCCACCATGCGCGAAGGTCATCAACTCCCCGCGGATAATGCTACTATCGCGGATGACAATTCGATCGCTGTCGCCGCGAGCGTTGCGAATGCGCGCTGTTCGCATTAATTTCGCACCCGCTCCAAGGCGACACGTTGCCCGTCCCACGAGTCGCCGCAGACAATAGTCGAGGTTCATCTACTCAACTCGATCAAGAGATGGCGTTAGCATCGCATGCCTTCTCGTCGAACCGGCCGCGGCCGCCGCGCCGCTCGAACCGACTTGCATCATCCCCTCGCATCGCGGTGCCCCGTAACCTTCACAATTCGGCGAGGCAGACCCACCGACCGACCATCTCAGCTGATGGATCAAGTCACCTGCAGACACAGACATCATCTCAGCGCAATCGCCCGCCCTTAGCCGGCTCTGTGTATCGTCTAGCACGGCTCAATCCGCGCGACGAGGTCGATAAACTGCACCCATTGCGAGGCCTTGCTGTAGGTCTCCTGCACGCGACTCCTGCCGGAGGCGGCGATCGCAGCCCATTGGGGCCAATCCTGCAGGCTGCGTGAGATCGCCTCGGCGGCCCGCTCGGGAGCGTCGTAGGTGCGCATCGTGACGCCGTCCTGCATCGCCTCCGGATAGTTGCCGGCATCCGACACGAGCAACGACCCGCAACCCATCGCCTCGAAGCAGCGCATATTGCCGCGATCGTTGCCGGCCATGTCGATCGCGCCATTGAGCACGATCTTCGCCGATCCGAACAGCTCGTAGAGGTCCCTGCCGAACAGCGGCAACCTCGCGATTCGCGCGATGGCGTCGGGGCGCCTGTGCTTGCGCAGCGGCAGCAATCGACCGACCGCGCTTTCGGCAAGCCGTGTCAGCCGCGACGCATCGAGACAGAACACGATCTTGCGGTCAGCCGCCAGGGCGGCGACCTGTTCGAGCGTCCTGCCGCGCGCGCTATGATGCCGCGAATATCCACCGACAAACGCCACGTCGATCGGCCGTTCGCCGTGGCCGTACTGCTCCATGACAGGGTCGATCGCGGGGAAGAAGAGTTCCGCCCGGCACCCCTTGCTGCGCCACGCCTCGAGGATCGAGGGGAAGTTTCCAAGCACCGCGCCATAGGCGGTGAGATCGGCATTTCCGGAGGGCGCGGCGCGCCAGCACAGCGTCTTCTTCACGCAGCCGGGAAGCTTGGCGACGAACGCGCTCGGATAGCGCACCGGATCGAGATTGTAGAACACCTCAGTTCTGTGATGCTCGATCTGCGCGAGCAGAATGGCCTCGAGCGTCGGCGCTTCCTTCATGCCCTGCTCACGCGCCCACTGGCGCTGCAGCACTTCGTCGTCGCCATTCGTGAAGAAGGCTTCAGCTGCGCCGTCGAGCACGGGCTTGAGAAAATGCGCGGCGCCAAACCGATCATGCAGGAACACGTCGCGGCGCGCGTCGAAACTTGACGCTTTTGCCGCGAGCTGGTTCAGCCTCGGCAAATAGGACGGATAGAGACCGCTATTCTGGAACAGACGCATTGGTTACGCGGACCTTGCCAACATCCATTTCATGTTCAGATAAGGCCAGATCCGGCCGACACTCTTCCAATCCCAGCTCTGCGACGCCGTCAAGCGGCCGACCGCCTTTCGAAGGGGCGTTTCGTCGACGAACTCGGCAAATGCCGGAACATTCCGCTCGAGCAGCTCTGCCGTCCAGCCCGCCAATGGCCCGTTCAGCCATTCCGGCATCGGCGAGTTGAAGCCTACCTTGCGGCGCGCGGTGCGGATGCTTTCGGGCATCAGGTTCGCCATCGCCTGCCGCGCCACCACCTTGGTCAGGCCGTCTGCCGACTTGCTCGTTTCTGGCAGCGCCATCGTGTAGGTGACCAGCCGCCAGTCCATGAACGGCATGCGGACCTCGATCCCGTGCGCCATCGAGAGCCGGTCGAAATTGCGCAGGATGGTGGGCAGCGTGGTCGAATGGAACATGCGGTAGAGGCGCCGGTTCAACGCACCCCATGTATCAGGCAATTCGTCATCCTCGGCGACCAGCGGCAGCGGCGCAGGCGCGGCCGCAGCGCCTCCGCGCAGGAAGTAGTGCCCCTCGCGCCTGATCATCTGCGCGCGCAGGAAGTCGATGCCGCGCTGTGCCAGCTGCGATCGTGAGGTGAGCGCGGCGGCTGCGTTCCGGATCCGGAATGCGGCCGGCTGTCCCTCCTGCAGGTAGGCGCCCATCAATTCGTCCGCGCCGTGGCCATCGAGTGACACGGTGACGTTCTGGCGCCGGAGCTCGCGATAGATCAACCACGGCGCGCTCGGCAGCCCGATATAGACGTCGTCATTGTCGTCGAGGATGCGGTCAAGGTCGGTGAGCGCGTCGGAGCGCCCGATCTCGAGAAAGCTCGGTGCCACCTCGGCCCACGCGGCCGCTTCCTCCGCCATCGGCCGCTCGTCATTGCTGGCGCCGGGAAAGGTCGCGACAAAGGCGTGTCGCCAGGCGGTCGAGTCACGCGGTCCCATGCCGGCCTTCTCATGGCTCGCCATGGCGCAGATCACCGCGGACGAATCGAAGCCCCCGGACAGACAGGTCCCGATCGGAACGTCGCTGCGCATCCGCAGCGCGACGGAATCCTGAAACAGGTCGCGAAAGCGCCCGACGCGCGCGGTCTCGGTATCCGGGATTGCCGGCAGGTGGTCCACGGTTCGCCACCAGCGGCGCACCTGCACACGCCCCTGGCGCAACCACATGCAGTGGCCGCCCTGCAGGCGGCGCAGTTGCGCGAACAGTGTTCGCTCGCTCCCTTCGATCCCGAACGGGTCAAGCAACAGCCGCCGCGCTACGTCGACATCGAGCGACGTTTCGACCAGCCCGCTCCGCGCCAGTGCGCGCTGCTCGGACGCGAACACGAAGCGCTCGGACGACAACGCATACAGCATCGGCTTGATGCCGAAGCGATCGCGCGCCAGAAACAGATTATCCGTGGCCGTGTCGTAGATCGCCAGCGCCCACATGCCGTTGAAGCGCAGCAGCATGTCCTCGCCCCATGCCTGCCAGGCGGCAAGGATCACTTCGGTATCGGACTGACTGCGGAAAACCGCGCCCTTTGCCTCGAGCTCGCGGCGCAATTCGAGGAAGTTGTAGATCTCGCCATTGTAGACGATCACATGGCGGCCATCGCCTGACACCATCGGCTGATAGCCGCCCTCGCCGGGATCGATGATGGCGAGCCGGCGATGGCCGAAGGCGACGTTTCGCTTGGCATTGAACCAGGTGCCCTCGCCGAACGGACCGCGATGCGCGATCAAATTGGTGAGCCGCGAGATGTCGGCCGGCTCCACGGGAGCTCCGCGCAGATTGACGATGCCTGCGATGCCGCACATGTCTAGATGGCCTTGAAGGGCAGGAAGCGACTGCTGATGACGCGGAGATCCCGCCAGCACACGGCGCGATAGGGACCGAGCTGCGACGCGGCGACGGCGGCAACGAAGATCGCCGCCGCCGACACGCCGTAGAGCGACACCACATACCACCATGACGGCGCGTGGTCGAATGACGCATGGCCGAGCTGCGAACGCAGCGCCAGCGCCATGGCTACGCCCGTGCCGAGCGGGATCAATACGAAATGCAACATCCGTGACCACATACCTGAAAGGCGGAAGGTTCGCCGCAGCAACAGCACGGTGATCACCATCTGGGCGACCATCCCGACGCAGGAGCTCCAACCGGCCGCCTCCCAGCCGAAATATGGCAGCGCGACGGCGCTGGTCGCCAGCGTGAAGATGCCCGTGACCAGCGAGATCAGCGCGTTGGAACTGGAGCGCCCCTGCGACAGCAGATAGAACGCAAACACATTGGCGCTGGACCCCAATATTCCGCTGATCGCGAGCACCACCAGCACCAGCTGGGCCTCGGCGGCGACCTCGGCGCCGGTCCATCGATGCAGCAATGCGCCTGCGACCGGGATCAGGCCACCCAGCGCGCTCGCGGCAAGCACATTGAGAATCCAGGACGAGCGAAGCAAGAGGTCGACCTTGCGATCGTCATCTTCCCTCTGCAGGGTGCTGAAGAACGGGAACAAGATCTCGCCGATCTTCAGCACACCGATATAGACAGCCTCCTCCAGCCGCTGCGCGACGCTGTAGAAGCCGACGAATTGCGGCTGCAGCAGCGCGCCGAGCAGATAACGGTCCGCCTGGCCTGCGAACAGCGCGCCGCTTTGCGCCGCGACCTGCCAGCCGCCAAGCTTCACCAGTGCACGCAACGCGCCGCGATCGAGCGCCGGCCGTGCCAGCCAGTCACTGATTGCGCGTCGCGACCAGGCGACGACCATCAGGAGATTGGTTGCGAAGCCCAAGGCCTGACAGCCGAGGAAGGTGGAGGCCCGCGGCGCGTAGGGGATCAGCAGCAGCATCGACATCGTCGTCACCACCGTACCCGTGATGCTGATCGACGCGATCCGCCGATAGTCCTGGCGCGCCGTGAACAGCGAGAGGAAGACGGCGAACAGGCATTGGAACAGCCAACCGGCGCCAGCCAATGCGAAGGCAAGCGCGAGGTCGTCGGCAGCCGCGCCGCCGAGGTGAAATCCCAATCGCGCGAGCGGTGCTCCCGCAACGCCGAGCAAGGCCGCAATCAGACAGCCCACGACGATGGCAAGCGCCAAGGCGGTCGCAAAAAACCGCCGCGCCTCGTCGCGATCGGACAATTCCAACCTTTGCGCGAGCTCGCGTGCCGTCGAAAGGCCGAGCGCATTGCTGAACATCAGCGCCGGCGCGACACAGGCCGTCACCAGACCCGCGACGCCGAAAGCGGCGAGACCGAGCCGGAAAATCACGAACGGCAGGATCGCGAGGTTGAGCAGCACCGCGACCGCGAAGGCGGTCGCGTTCCATGCCGAGTTACCGAGCAGATGGGATGGACCCTTTTTCACCGCCATGTCCGCTTTCGGTCCATCGCTCCGATACGCCTCAAGTGCCTCTTCCGTAAGGGCAAAACCCATTCGGCATGGCGACGGGCTAGCAGCCGGCGCGGTGATTGTCGAGAGTTGGCGGACGGCGGGGAGGTGTGGGGGCCAGGCCAGGACCGCAAAATACAGGAGCCGAACTTCACGGAACCATGGCTGGTTGTTTCCGGCCCCGTTTGTGATCCGGGTAACAGTTGGAAAGGCCTGCCAAATTGTCTATGGCAGATGGGCTCAAGCCCCCGGGCAGCCCGCCCAACAAGAGGTGTCTCAATGCCCTTTCCCCGCGCATCCCAAGCCCTGTCCCGTTTCACCGTGCTGGATTTGACCCGGGTCCGGTCTGGGCCGACCTGCGTGCGTCAGCTCGCCGATTGGGGCGCCAATGTCGTCAAGATCGATGCGCTAATGGAGGACGGCGGTGGCGAGCAGCCGGGCGGCCCGCGCGGCGGGTCCGACTTCCAGAACCTGCATCGCAACAAGCGCGCCATGACGCTGAACCTCAAGGACCCCAAGGGGCTCGAGGTGTTCAAGCGACTGGCCGAACAGGCTGATGTCGTGGTCGAAAACTTCCGGCCGGACGTCAAGGCCAAGCTCGGCATCGATTACGAGAGCATCCGCAAGATCAACCCGCGGATCGTCTATGGCAGCATCTCCGGGTTCGGTCAGGACGGCCCCTATCACAAGCGCCCAGGCTTCGATCAGATCGCCCAAGGCATGGGCGGCCTGATGTCGGTGACCGGCGCGCCCGGCGGCGGACCGATGCGGGTCGGCATTCCCGTCGCCGACCTCACCGCGGGCCTGTTCTGTGCGATCGGCATCCTCACGGCGCTGCTGGAGCGCGACGTATCCGGCGAAGGCCAGTGGGTGCAGACCTCGCTGCTGCAGGCCCAGATCTTCATGCTGGATTTCCAGGCGGCACGCTGGCTGATGGAAAAGGAAGTGGCCAAGCAGGCCGGCAACAACCATCCGACCTCGATCCCGACCGGCGTGTTCAAGACCTCCGACGGCTACATCAACATCGCCACGACAGGCGGGCGGATCTGGGAGCGTTGTGCACAGGCGATCGGCGCGCCCGAGCTGGTCACCGACCCCGACTACGCGACCGCCCCGGCCCGCTCGAAGAATCGCGACGCGCTGAACGCCAGGATCGGCGCGCTGACCGAGAAGAAATCGACCGAGACCTGGGTGCAGGAGCTGAACGCCGCCGGCGTGCCGTGCGGGCCGATCTACGCGATCGACCAGATGTTCGAGGATGCCCAGGTCAAGCATCTCGGCATGGCCCAGCACGTGCCCAATGACGAGAACCGGCAGATCCAGCTGGTCAGCCAGCCGGTGACGCTGTCGCGGACGCCGAGCAGGATGGCCGCCCGCCCGCCGGAGTTCGGCGAGCAGACCGAAGAGCTGCTGGCCGAATTCGGCTTCGGCAAGGATGAGATCGCCGAGCTCCGTCAGCGCAAGGTGGTTTGACGGTATCAAACCACCAACGCCCTAGCGGTTCGAGGTCGCCGGATCCCGGACCACCACTACGCCCGTGCAGGCCGCAGCATTCGTCCGAGCCCGACGAACGCCTTGTCGATCACCGGCCAGAACAGCAGCACGATCGCCAGCGTCGTGATGGTGCCGACCAGGCCGTTCGACCAGAACACCTTCATGTCGCCGCCGGAGCCGATCATCGAGAGGCGGAACGCATCCTCGGCGCGGTTGCCGAGCACCAATGCCAGGGTGAACGGCGCGAGCGGAATCCCGATCTTCTTGAAGACGTAGCCGACGACGCCGAAGCCCAGCATCAGCCAGATATCGAACATCGCATTCTGGATCGCATAGGCGCCGATCGCGCAGGACACCACGATCATCGGCGCTACCGCCGCGAACGGCACGCGCAGGATCGAGGCGAAGATCGGCACCGTGGTCAGCACCAGCACCAGGCCGACGACATTGCCGAGATACATCGAGGCGATCAGGCCCCAGACGAAATCCTTGTGCTCGACGAACAGCAGCGGCCCCGGGTTGAGGCCCCATACCATCAGGCCGCCGAGCAGGATCGCAGCGGTCCCCGAGCCGGGAATGCCCAGCGCCAGCATCGGCAGCAGCGCCGAGGTGCCTGAGGCATGCGCGGCGGTCTCCGGCGCGAACACGCCCTCGATCCGGCCCTTGCCAAAGCTCTCTTGATCCTTGGCGAAGCGCTTGGCGAGGTTGTAGCCCATGAAGGAGGCCGCGATCGCGCCGCCCGGCGTGATGCCGAGCCAGCAGCCGATCACCGACGAGCGCAGCAGCGTCACCCAGTATTTCGGCAAGTCCTTCCACACCGAGAGCACGACGCGCAGGCTGATGCCGGCGGCGTGTCCACGCAGCGCGAGGCGCTCCTCCATCGTGAGCAGGATCTCGCTGATGCCGAACAGGCCGATGACGGCGACGAGGAAGTTGATACCGCGCAAGAGCTCAGCGGAGCCGAACGTCATGCGCAGCTGCCCGGACACCGTATCCATGCCGACGCCGGCAAGCAGCAGCCCGAGCGACATCGAGATCACCGTCTTGTGCTTGGCCTCGCGGCCGAGGCCGACGAAGGAACAGAAGGTCAGGAGATAAACGGCGAAGAATTCCGGCGGGCCGAACCTCAGCGCAAACGACGAGATCATCGGCGCCAGGAAGGTGATCAGCAGCACCGCGACCAGGGAACCGACGAAGGACGAGGTGAACGCCGCGGTGAGCGCTTCGGCCGCCCTGCCCTGCTGCGCCATCGGATAGCCGTCGAAGGTGGTCGCGACCGACCAGGCCTCGCCCGGGATGTTGAACAGGATCGAGGTGATGGCGCCGCCGAACAGCGCGCCCCAGTAGATGCACGACAGCATCACGATCGCGGACGTCGGATCCATCGTGAAGGTCAGCGGCAGCAGGATCGCGAAATCCTGTCGGTTCGCTAGCGGCCGAGAGCCGCTTCGAGCGGCCCCTTCGGCATGATGACGTCGAACGCGACATCGAACGTTATGAACATCGCGGCGGTGAAGACGAAGGCGGTGAGCAGCGACTTCCACAGCGCGATCTTGCCGACGAGGCGCATGAAGCCCGCGATCAAGAGAAAGCTCGCGACGTAGAGGCCGAGATATTGGGTGGCGAGGCAGAACAGCAATGTCGGCACGAACACCGCCATCACCCGGCGAAGCTGGGCCCGGGTGACAAAGGTCTCGGCAGCTTCCCGGCGCGAGACGAAGGCGGCACCCAGGCCATAGAGGCTGGCACCGCCGAGGATCACCGAGAGGTAGAACGGAAAATAGCCCGGCTGCGGACCGGTCGAGTCCCACGACACGCCCGTGCGCCAATTGTCCAGCCGAGCACCACGGCGAGCGCAAGCAGCAGCAACGACACGACGACGTCGACGACGCCGGTGCTGACGACCGCCGGCGAGTTATCTTCAGGTGCGGTCGGATCGTCGACGACGATCTCAAGTTCGGTATTGGACATGGATGAGACGGTCTGGGTTGCGAGGGCAACGATTGGGATAGCGTGCTGATGCAACCACCGTCAATGCAGCCTTCAGCTAAACGGTGGAACGTTCGGGAAAGGCGCTCGCAAGTGCAGCACGCTCCGGCTTGAGAACGCCGCGCTCGGTGATCAATCCGGTCACCAGCCGCGCCGGCGTCACGTCGAAGCCGAAATTGGCCACCGACGAGCCGTCCGGAACCACGCGCACGGTTTCAATCCGGCCATCCGCCGTGCGTCCCGTGAGGTGCGTCACCTCGTCGGCCGCGCGCTGCTCGATCGGAATCTGCCTGACACCGTCATCGATACTAAAGTCGATGGTCGGTGACGGCAGCGCAACATAGAACGGCACGCTGTTGTCGTGGGCAGCGAGCGCTTTCAGATAGGTCCCGATCTTGTTGCAGACGTCGCCATTGGCGGCGACGCGATCGGTGCCGACGATCGCGAGATCGACCATCCGATGCTGCATCAGATGGCCGCCGGTGTTGTCGGGGATCACGGTGTGCGGCACGCCGTGGTGACCGAGTTCCCAGGCGGTGAGCGAGGCGCCCTGATTGCGCGGCCGCGTCTCGTCGACCCAGACGTGGACCGGAATGCCGCGATCGTGCGCCTGGTAGATCGGCGATGTCGCCGTTCCCCAATCCACGGTTGCAAGCCAGCCGGCGTTGCAATGCGTCAGGACGTTCACCACCTCGCCCGGCTTCTTGGTCGCAGCGATCGTCTCGATCAGGCCGAGCCCGTGACGGCCGATCTCGCGGTTGATCTCGACATCCTCGTCGGCGATCTCGCGCGCGCGGGCATAGGCCGCCTCGGCGCGGGCCGAAGCCGCGAGCGGCGCCAGCGCACGCTGCATCTCGTCAACAGCCCATTTCAGATTGACCGCGGTCGGCCGGGTCGCAAGCAGCATCTTGCCGGCGCGCTCGAGCGCCGCATCGGAGGCGTCGGCGCGCATCGCAAGCGCCACACCATAGGCTGCGGTCGCGCCGATCAGCGGCGCGCCGCGGACCAGCATCGAGCGGATCGCCTCGCCGGCCTCGTCCGCCGTGGTGAGTTTGGCGACGATGAATTCATGCGGCAACCGGCGCTGATCGATCGCGCCGACCGACCAGCCGTCGGGCTCGAGCCAGATGCTGCGAAAATGTCGTCCATCGACTTTCATGTCCTACGCCCTTCGCGTCGCGCGCTCCTGAAGCACTTCTTCACGAGCGTAGCACCCGTCCAGCGACGGCATCGAGCTTGGCCAGCAGCCGCGGATCGCGGGCCGCGGGCGCCGTGATCAGCGCGGTGTCCAGCGCACGATCCGAACCGACCGGACACGGCTCGTGCTCGCGCGGGAAATCCCGCGCCAGCCGCGCGACCAGCGCCTTGGCCTTCTCGGCATTCGAATTCAGCACGCGGATGATATCCTGCACTGTCACGGCATCATGCGCCGGATGCCAGCAATCGAAATCAGTGACCATCGCCACGCTGGCGTAGCAGATCTCGGCCTCGCGGGCGAGCTTGGCTTCCGGCATGTTGGTCATGCCGATCACCGAATAGCCTTGCGCCTTGTAGGTCAGGCTTTCGGCGAGCGAGGAGAACTGCGGCCCCTCCATGCAGAGGTAGGTGCCGCCGCGGCCGAAGGCGATGGCTTCGGCTTCGGCCGCGGCGGCGAGGTGCCTCGCCAGCAACGGCGACACCGGATGCGCCATCGAGACATGCGCGACGCAGCCCTTGCCGAAGAACGAGCTCTCTCGCTTGTGGGTGCGATCGACGAACTGGTCGACCAATACGAACGTGCCCGGCGGCAGCTCTTCCTTGAACGAGCCGCATGCGGACAGCGCGATGAGGTCGGTGACCCCCGCCCGCTTCAGCACATCGATATTGGCGCGATAGTTGATGTCGGACGGCGACAGCGCGTGTCCATGGCCGTGCCGCGGCAGGAACACTATCGGCAGTCCCGCCATCTCGCCGCGTCGGAGCGGCGCGGACGGCTCGCCCCAGGGGCTTGTGATTGCCTCCTCGCGGACATTTTCCAGGCCCGGCAGGTCGTAGATGCCGGATCCACCGATGATCCCCAACACGGCTTTGGTCATGATCGCTCCTCACGGTCCCGCAACGGCGCCGGAGGGGTGACCCAGCCCGATCGGGCTCGCCGGACGTTCGGCCATACTGCGGCGCAGTAATCACTGCGCCGCTGCGCTTGCAAGGCAATTCCGGATCGGACCGCTATTTTGCGACGAACCCTGCCGCGTTCATCAGCGAGGCATTCTGCTTGTCGTCATCCTCGAGGAACTCAACCATGTCCTTGCCGGTGAGGAAGATCGGCTTCAGCGCCTGCTTCTCCATGTAGTCCTTGTATTCCGGCGTCTGCGTCACCTTCTGGAACAGGTCGACATAGAACGCCTGCTGCTCCTGCGTGACCTTGCCCGGCAGGAACATCGCGCGCAGCATCAGATACTGCACGTCGAGCCCCTCTTCCTTGCAGGTCGGGATGTCGTTCCAGGATTGCGTGTCGGTGACCTTGGTCTTGTAGGAGATGCGCTCCTTGTCGAACACGCAGAGCGCGCGAACCTGTCCGGCGCGCCAGACTTCGAGGTTCTCGCTCGGATTGTTGACGTTGGACTCGGTGTGGCCGCCGACCAGCTGGGTCGCGGCCTCGCCGCCGGACTTGTACGGCAGATAGGAGAATTTTGCGCCGGTCTTCTGCTCCATGAACACAGTCAGCACGTGATCCTCGCGCTTGGAGCCGGTGCCGCCCATCTTGAACGGCGCACTTGCTGCCTTCGCGGCAGCGATGAACTCCTTCACGGTCTTCGGACCGGAGGCGTTGTCCCACAGCACGAACTGGTCGAGTGCGATCACCGACACCGGGGTGAGGTCGCGCCAGTTGAACGGAATCTTGGCCGACAGCGGCAGCATGTAAATCAGCGAATAGGCGATCAGCACCTTGTTGGGATCACCCTCGCTGGACTTCATGTACATCAGCGCTTCCGCACCCGACGCGCCGCCCTTCAGCGACACCACCATCGGCTGCTTCATCAGATTGTTTTTCTGGATCGCCGCCTGCATCATGCGCGCCATCTGGTCTGAGGCGCCGCCGGCACCGGCCGCGACCACGATTTCGACCGGCTTGCTCGGCTCCCAGCCGGCAAAGGCCGGCGCGCTCAGCAAGA
Organism: Bradyrhizobium sp. Pha-3; assembly: GCF_042258325.1. Classification (NCBI taxonomy): domain Bacteria; kingdom Pseudomonadati; phylum Pseudomonadota; class Alphaproteobacteria; order Hyphomicrobiales; family Nitrobacteraceae; genus Bradyrhizobium; species Bradyrhizobium sp. Pha-3. The sequence continues at coordinate 6,203,851 of NZ_CP170151.1, forward strand.
GGGCCGCGATTGCAGCCGTGGTTTTTACAATCTGTCCCACGTATTTCTTCCCTATCTATTTGTTCGGCTTGGCAAAACCTGCGAGGTGGCGGGCTCGCGTCATTGTGCCGAGAATGAAGGTGAGTTCAAGCCGCGAACTGCCGCATGGCCTATGACTTTGGAATGAGGCAAGCGCGGCAATTGCGTTCGACTGAATGCACTACCACCACGGTTTGGTCGCTTTCATCCTAGATCCTAAGCAGCGCCAGCCATCCTCCAGCGTGACGGCGTTCACGGGTTCCAGGCGCGGCGCCTTCGGAGAGGATAAAGTATTCGTAGAGGCCACTGGGGCACGCACTCAATCTAAGATATTCCTCAATCAAGAACTATCGGAAGAATCCTATTCCTCGACGAGAGATCGTGTCGGGAGAAAAATATGCAAAGCATAACTTAACCTGACAATCAGTTCATCAAATCGCATCTTTGGAAGCGTTTTCGGGACGGCAATTATCATGGAGCAGCTAACGTTCCATTTCAAAATGTTTCTTCGGTCCAAGAAAAGGATGTCGTCATTACGGACAACATACCAATCATCTCGGATCAAGATTGTCGAATTGGCGCGCCTCGGCGCATTCTCCAGCGAGACGATGTTTGAGCGGCCAGACCTCATCCCAGAGAGGCTTTCGACGGCGTTGGACCAGATGCAACGGTGTTTGCCGCAAAGCTGGTCGTTTCTCAGTCGCGTTGATCTCTCATACATCCTTGCGTCAACTGCAGCGCACAACCTCAAACCTTATGGCAAGGGGTGCCCGTCGCAGGAGTTCAGCGAATTACTGAAGTCGGAGTGTCTCGATTGCTCGAACTACGGTCTGCTGACCTATTATATTTCACGTTTGCTCCTGAGCGAAGAGGATCGCAAACCGCTCAGCTTTGTAGGATGGGATGGAGGAGCGATAGGCAATCATCAAATGCTGTTTCTAAGCGAGCACGAAAAGACGCCGCATCTGGCAATCGATCCCACGCTAGGTATCGCCTGCATCGCGACCTTCGATGAGATCGCGTCAGGAAAACCTATCCCGCCTAATGCAATCGCGATCATTGGCGCGAGAGAACAGCTCAGCGCATCCAGGCTAGCGTTCGTTACGGCGCTTCTCAGGGGACAATTTCGACCGTCCCAGCTGCTCTACTATTTTCCAACCGGTGAAGACTATCTCACGCGGTATGGCAACCCGTTCGATTGGCCGACACCGGCCATTTCCATCCTGCGAGACCGGCATTCCGGGAAGTGAGGCGGCGAGGACGATGCATACCGCCATTAAGAGCAGGTCGCGCAGCACTCTCGTTCTCTATGACCCGAACGCCTTGGCCACCGAATTCGTCCGTCAGCACTTGATGGCGATCCAACGCCATTCAAGACATGACGTGGTTTATGCCGCCGCAACGTTTGATTGCAGGGCCGATTTTCCACTCGAATTGTTCGACGCGCTCATCGTACACTTTTCGGTACGCATGCCCTTCGAAACGATGTCGCCCTCGTTCGTCGAACTGGTGTCCAAATTCAGTGGACCCAAGATATTGTTGATCCAGGACGAATACGACATGCCGCGGAAGGCATGCGCTTTGATTAGGAAACTCGGCATCAGCACGATCTTCACCACCGTGCCCAAGCCATTTATCGATCGGTTTTATCCGGCCGACGAAGTCCCGAACGTAAACTTTAGATCCTGCCTGACCGGCTATGTCCCCGACGAACTGCCGTTTGAGCTAACCACCCCGCTCTCGGCGCGACGCCTCTGGCTCGGTTACCGAGGTCGCAAGCTTCCGATCTGGTACGGGCAACTGGGATTCGAGAAATCAACAATTGCGCAGCGGATGCGAGCCGAATGTATTGCGCGCAATGTTCCTCATGACATTGAATGGGAAGAAGACAAGCGCGTTAATGGCTCCGCTTGGTTTAGGTTCATCACTAGCACCAGAGCTATGCTCGGAACCGAGAGCGGCGCCAACGTGATGGACGCCTGGGGTGATATTCGTAACGATGTTCTGGCGATGGCGAAAGAGCATCCGGATCTCAGCGATGATGAGCTTTACAAGCGCGCGGTAGCACCGCATGAGAACAATGTCATCATGGGTCAAATGAGCCCAAAGATCTTCGAAGCGATTGGACTGAAGACAGCGCTGATCTTGTTCGAAGGATCCTACTCCAACGTGATCAAACCCGACGAGCACTACATTCCACTCCGAAAGGACTACAGGAATCTCGATGACGTCCTAAAGCGGCTCGCCGACGTGACCGACCTCCAAGAGATGGTTGATCGCGCCTACCATGACGTCATTGAAAGTCGCGATTATGGCTACCATAGATTTGTCAGCGACATCGACGAAGCGATAGAGCAAGCCGGCATCCTTGGTCCGCCGCGGGAACGACAACTGACCTTCGCTCTGGTACGTATCGATGGGCAAAACGAAAGCTGGTCGACGGTGACCCCGCATCTGCCGCTCACCGCTCCGATTTCACTCCGCTCAGCGCCACCGCCAGATCGACTTCTCACAGGTAGAGCCCGCGACCTCTGGTTGAAGGTGCCTGAAAAGGTGAGGACCCCGTTGTCAGCCCTGCTCGGCCCGCCGGCTAGACGCGTCAAGGCGCTGCTCCGACAATGAAGCAACGCGGCACGCGAGGCCTAAAGATACGTGGCAAGAAGTTGATCAACCTTAAACTGAACGACAAAGCTGGGTGACCGCACTCATTTAATCCCTCGTTGCTGGTGCTGAATTGCGATGAATCAAGATCTTGCGGACCGTCGTCGTGGTATGCGGGCCCGTCCAACGGTCCTGATAGTTCTCGCAAACCCATAGCGGAGGCGACACGCATCGAGGAGCGTTCGCGTCGTTCGAATACTGCCTGCGGTGCGGACGCTGCGAGCGATCTCTCTTCCCACGTGAGGTTCCCGGCGCTTTTGGAACTGGTTGTATTCGACAGCTTGTAACTCTTTTGAGGGATTGCCTGCATACCGCTTTCGTATTTTTCTAATCATTGCACAGAAATGGGAGATTTTGAATTTCATTGCCGCTCCAATCCGCCTGAATGGCTCCGATTGGACTTCTGTCATCCGATCAGCTCGACACGCTAACTGGCCCGGCAGCTTTCCGCTGCTGCACGGCTGTCGCCCTTTTTGGCTCTCGAGCGGATCGTTCCGGCTGGTTTTGATGCTCGCTGCGCGGCAACCATTGATGACGCAAAGGGAATTATTATGGCGACATTCACGGGCACATCGGGCAACGACTCTCTGTCCGGGACACCAGACGGTTCGAATACAAATGACACGCTGTTGGGACTTGCCGGCAATGACACGCTGATCGGCGGCGATGGCGCCGACTCCCTTGACGGCGGCACCGGAACTGACTTCGCATCCTACATCGACTCGGGTACTGGTCTTAGAGCAAGCCTAGCGAACCCGTCTGACAATACGGGCATCGCGACCGGCGACACTTACACCTCGATCGAAGGACTGATCGGCAGCAACTTCAACGATTATCTGATCGGTGATGCCAACGCTGACTTCCTGCAAGGCGGTCTAGGTGCCGATTCGCTGGACGGCGGAGCAGGCTTTGACTACGCCGACTATTTCAACGCTTCAGCCGGAGTCGTCGCCGATCTGGCGAACTCTGCCCTGAGTACGGGAGAAGCTGCTGGAGATGTCTACTTCTCGATTGAAGCACTCAGGGGAAGTGAGTTCAACGATACGCTGATCGGCGACGCCGGCACCAACTTCCTCCGCGGCGGCCTTGGCGCGGACTCCCTCGACGGCGGAGCAGGATACGACTATGCCGATTATAGCAATGCGAGCACTGGCGTTCTCGTCGATCTCGCAAACTCCGCGCTGAACACCGGTGAAGCCGCCGGAGACACGTTCACCTCGATTGAAGGCATCCAGGGAAGTGCCTTTGCCGACACCCTGATCGGCGATGCAGGCAACAATGCTCTGCGTGGCCAGGCCGGCGCCGATTCGCTCGACGGCGGAGCAGGCTTTGACTTCGCAGATTACGGCAATGCTGCGACGGGAGTGGTTGCAAATCTCGCGAATTCGGCCGTCAACACCGGCGACGCTGCGGGTGACACTTACGCCTCGATCGAAGGTATCATCGGCTCGGCCTTCAACGACACCCTGACGGGAGATGGGGGTACTAACATTCTGCGCGGCGGCCTTGGTGCCGACGTGCTGGACGGCGGAGCCGGCAATGACTTTGCAGATTACAGTTTCGCCAGCGCTGCCGTACTTGCCAGCCTTGCAACGCCCGCCTCGAATACGGGCGAGGCTGCCGGGGACACATACACCTCGATCGAGGCGCTGAGTGGGTCGGACTTCAACGATACCCTGATCGGTGATTCCGGCAACAACCTGCTCGACGGCACGGGGGGAGCAGATTCGCTCGTAGGTGGTTTGGGCGCCGACACGATGGTTGGTGGGCTCGGCAACGATACCTGTTACGTCGACAATCCTGGCGATGTGGTGATCGAGAACACCGGCGAGGGCACCGACACCGTTTACACCACCATCACCTATGGCCTGACCGCAAACGTCGAGAATCTGATCCTCGACGGGGCCGGCAACATCTCCGGCGTCGGCAATGGACTGAACAATGTCCTGACAGGCAATGCCGGCAACAATACCCTCTACGGCGGTGACGGCAACGATACCGCCACCGGCGGCGGTGGAAACGATGTCCTCGTTCTTGGCAACGGCAACGATTATGGCGATACCGGCGACGGCAACGACTACATCTATGCGGGCGCCGGCAACGACGTCCTGATCGGCGGCCCCGGGCTCGACGTTCTGCTGGGAGAGGACGGCAATGACGTGGAGTATGGCGGCTCCGGCTTCAACTATTTGTTTGGCGGCAGCGGCACCGACACCTTGATCGGCGCGGGAGGTGCTGCCGCGAGCGACGTCAATGTGATGTTCGGCGGAGATGGTACTGACTACCTCTATGGCGGGGTTGGCACCAACTACTTCTATGGCGGCACCGGCGTCGATACGATGTACGGCGGCTCCGGCCTGAACATCTTCATCTCGTCGGGCGAGACCGACGGCAACCTCATCTACGGCGGTTCCGGCCAGAACTATGTTTATGGCTCCGACGGCGGCGATAAGGTGACCGGCGGTGGCGGCGTCGACGTGTTCCTGATGGGCAGCGGGGCCGACCAGATTACCGGCGGCGGCGGGGTTGATTATGCCTGGGGCGGCGGCGGTGCGGATACCTTCACCATCAACGACACCAGTTCGGAGATCATGGTCATCCAGGACTTCAACACGGGCGGAGTGAACGACTTCGTCAACTTCGCGGGTACATCGTTGCATTCGTTCGCCGACGTCCAGGCGGCTGAATTCTATAATGCCGGGATCAACACCACAATCGTCACGGACGCCGCCGGCAACGCGGTCTGGCTGATCGGCCTCGCGCCGGGACAGCTCGACGCGAGCATGTTCAAGTTCAGCTGAGGTGGCACCCGCCAATAAAGCCGCCGACCGGCTTCCCTGGAATTGGACCGAGAACAAGCAGTCCAAAGCCGCCGTTGCTGCCTGAGGGTATGAGGACAATGGGTCGCCAGAAAATCGGAGTGCCGTTCAACGTCGAGGCCATGCCGCGCCTTCGGGCAACGATCGATGCGATGCCGGTGAGCGATCATCTGGCACGGTAAGCCCTTCACCGCTACGGGTTTCGGAAACCACTTTCGTGACCTCTGCCAAAAGGCGGAACAGACATTGGCTTATCCTCTGATCCGGTGAGCCAGAATTCTGCGAGTTCTCTGATGAACAGGTTGATGCCGTGCTCGAGCGCGAGATGGCCGAGTACATCAGATGGTGGAACACGCTGACCGCGCTTCAGCAGTATCGCGTCAGCCGGCGCTCCGCGGTCGAAGGCTGCCTGACCTGGCGCAAAACGATCCGCGCCGCTTCGACAGCGATTTCTTCTGGGATCAGTTGCGCAGCCGACAGGAGCGGCTGCTCAAGCTGCTGCGCACCGAGCGCGCAACGGGCGTCTATCCAGGCTCAGCGTGATGGTGGCCCGAGCAGGATTCGAACCCGCAAGAAAGACTGTTTTGAGCAGCCGGCGTCTACCAAATTCCGCCACGTCCGCGTTGATGAAGCCAACGTAGGGAAGTCCATAGTTGGCGAATGGTGCCACCGGCGCGGATCGAACGCACGGCCTCGTCCTTACCAAGAACGCGCTCTCCCAACTGAGCTACGGCGGCTCACGTGAAGCCTTCACGTGAAGGCTAAACCGACGCCGCAGTCACGGCTTCGTTATGCGTATTTCCCGGTGTGGGTTACGCCCTGGAATAGCTGTCTCAGTGATGCAGCACGATTTGACTCTGGTGCTGGTGCAATTTCCACTGCGTTATCATGACCAAAAATCTTTCGCCGCCGGCCCAAGGAAAGCCCGATGCTAGACGCCACAGCAGAGACGGCCCGATGGATGAAAGTGACCGAGGCAATCGTCGCGAAATTGCAGCGGCAAAGTGTCGCTGAGGCGGTAGCGGATCTCAGGTTCGACCCGCTTGAGTTGGCGCGGGTGGCGATCCGAGCGACTGACGCCGACGTGGTTCCGTTCCGTAAGCCGTCCAAATGACATAGTGCCAATTGACCACAGTCTTGCCCACCGACGTCCGCGAAACGCAACTCGTAGCGGCTTCTCGCGCACGAGATTCGGCGCGATGATCTGGCCATCATGGCCCCCAAGCTCCACCCTACCCCGCTGTCCGGCGGCGACCGCAAGCTAGTGATCAAGGAGCTGGCGCGCGCCCGGGCGGTGACGACGATGCTCGCCACCCGATCGGCCGAGAAGCGCGCCGCCGGCGAAGCGCTGATCCGCGAAGCCGACGAGCTGCTCTGTCAGAGCTGGAACGAAAAGATGTGGGCCGACGGCGGCCCAGTCGACCCCTCACCCTCGATCGACCAGGCCATCAATGCCGGCTATCCGTGGCTCGAGATCAAATGCACCCGCTGCAAAGCGCCGCGCGCGGTCGACCTGGTAGCCCTGCGACACGTGCCGACAACCCACGTGCATGACCTGGCCGCCTCCGCTGTGTGAAATGCAGCAAGGCCGGCAAGCGGTCGGCCGCCGAGCTGCTGCAGCTATGGCAGCGCCGCCCGATCGGAGACGACCCGGGACCGAGTTGACGCGCCGGCGCCACAATGAATCAGGTCGGGAGCAATGGAACATCGTCTAGGGCGACGTCGTCGTCGGCTCGATCGGGCTGCGCGCCGGCGTGCCGAACCATGCCGATCAGTGGGAATGGAAATGCGGCTTCCACCCCCGGCTGTAATCGGTCGACCGGAGGCCCGGCCGCGAGCTTTGACGAAGCGCGCGCGGCGTTCGAAGAGGGGCGAACTGCTGCCGACACTGACCGAGGAGCACTTCCAGACTTGGCGCGATCAGCGCGATTGGATCGCGCGCAAGCGGGCGATGTGGGCGCGCGGCGAGAAGCTGCCTTCAGAGCGGCCGTCGTCACTGATGCGCTGTTCCTGTGGCGCGACCTTTGATAGCCACCGACCGGCCGAAAGTCAGATTCACACCCTCACATCTACGCTGCGGAAAGACACGATGGAATTCGACAATGAAGATGAAAGAAGACCGCCGCTGGGCAGCCCCGGAGCAAGCGGCGCGCCGCGCCGCGCCGACCGCCTGATCGTAGTGAATGCCTTTAAGCCGAAGCCGTCGGCTCCGTGCGAGGACCAACGATCAAGCGGATCATAGATCTGAAGGCCTTGAGGATGTGATTACGACCTGTCGGGCACGTGTCATGGCCGCCGGCAGAGGCCGCTCATTGGTCCGCGCGATCCCACTCAATGGATCGAAGCACGACATAGGCAACATCTGCATCGGATTTCAACGTCAGGGATTTCGGTTGGCGCGCCAAGAATTGATATTGTTGCTGATCCCTCGAAAAATTGCGGCAAGCATCGTCCAGGCATATGCGGACGGGCTGATCGCCTTCTTGCGCCGCGCCGGCGACGTTGACCGTCACCTTGTAGTTTCCGATTGGCGCATTGAGCTTGTACGAAACACCGATCGAGTTTCCATCGTGGACGTTATCTCCCAGAAAATTAGGAATATCGAGGAAGGTTTCGCTGCCGCGTTTGCTTGCCAGCGACAGGGGGATCGTTCCTTCGCCGCCGCGGATGACTGCCGCGTCGGCGTTTAGGTAGCCGAAGGAATCGAACTGCCTTGTCTTTTCGTAAAAGGCATAAGGCATGAGAGCGCGGTTGCGCATGAGTTTGGTCCCGGTCCTCGATTTGTCCAAAATTTCTTCCAGTGTTCGCAGCGCGAACGGCACGCCGGGAGTGCCGTCGATCCAGTAGCCGCCATAGGTCGTATCGATGGGACGCCAGCCTCCATCGATCAGCACCTCCGGAATGACGTGGTTCAGTCTTTGACCCTCGTCGCTGTAATAGAATTCGACGGGTCGCGCCTTCAGGTCGGCGAGCTTCAGCAGTTCGATACCGACCCACGTTTGATTGCCGCAGATTCCATGCCTTGCCTCGATGCAAAGATCAGGATTGGCGCCGGGCTCCGCAAAGGTGCCATTCAGATTAAGAAACTCCCGGTCAGAAGAACTGATCAGAATGGGCACGGCCGTCGCGACCTGCGTCGCATACAGATGGGAAAAACACGCTACCGTTGGTGCCCGCAAAGCATCTTCGCGCGTCACCTTCTTATTGGCTGATTGGCCGGAGACGGGACCATTCGAAATGTTCGGGCACACGTCGGGATAGCCGACCGTCTGCCATGTGGCCAAAGCGCCCTGATAGAGCAGGCAAGCTTCGTACATCACCGGTCTTGATCGCGGGCAGCTAAAATCTCCGCGCGCGATCTGATCCGCTACCAGCTCTGCGACTCGCGCCGGTTCGGACGACACCGATTGCGCGGGCTCTATGCCCCCGGTCTGTGTTGCCGATACCCATCGGAGTCCGATCGCAGCGATCAAAACCAACAATATTAAACGAAGAGTCTTTAAATCCATTTCATGATCTTTTGTCGCGCGCGCTCCATCGGCGAGAATTTTCGCCTGCACATCTAGCGGCCCCCCTCTCGCAGTGACAATGACCCATTTGGTCTAGGCTTGAGAGACAAGATGAAACACAAAGAAACAAGTTGCTGGATGCCGCTTCCCATTCGACCGATTCGGCTGGAAAATAGCTCCAATCGCCCTTACTGCGCGCCCCATTGTCAAAGCCCACACCCGTGTACATGACCGAAGCTGAGACCGCCCGACTGATGAAGGTGACCGAGGCGATCGTCCGCGAGCTCGATCGCCGAGGCGTCGCTGATACGCTTGTTAAACTCAGGTTCGATGCGCTCGAGATGGCCTAGGTAGCGATCCGAGCCGCTGACGGCGACGTGGTGCCATTTCGGAGGCCGTAGACGTGGTTGAGCCCAAGATCACCCTGGGCGAGATGCGCCAGTCCGGCGCGCGCGGCCTCCTCGTCTTCTGCTCTGACCACCGCTGCAGCCATTCTGTCGAGCTGCCGCCGGGAAAGGTCGATCAGTGGCCGGATCGCGTCCGCCTCTCCGACCTCGAGCCTCACCTCACCTGCATGGCTTGCGGCCGGCGCGGCGCCGATGTACGGCCGCACTTCCCGCAGGCGAGGATGGGAACAAGGAACAAGCTGAGGCATGCCGAGAAAGACCGGTCAAAGGGCGGTCCGACGATCTGAGGAACGCTGACTGGCCTCGATGGTTAGAAGGCATTATGGCGCCTCCCGTCACCGTTTATTTCACCTGCATCAGCTGCGGCATCGTCTATTCAGCGAGCCAGGAACGCAGCGCAACCCATACCAATACTTCCGGCGAGTTCGATTGCCGGCAATGTGGAAAGCTTGTTCATCACTGGGCCGGGATCTACGACTATAACGAATGGAGAATCGCCTACGTGCTGTCCAAGCATCCCAAGGTAAGAAATTAAATACGTGGGTGATCGCCCATACCCCGATCCTGAGAAAGCCGCCGCAGGATCATGGAGCACGCCCGGGCGTTCGGGCCGATCCAGGATGGACGAATCTACATCGAGAAGATCAACTATCCGATGCTCTACCAGGACAAGGCGACGCCGGCCGAATATTGGGCCGGTCTTGAGTATGCCAAGGATCAGGGCTAGCTCGAATACCACGAGAGCGGGACGTTCGTGAGTATGCTTCAGCCAGGCAAAGACCTGTTCGCCTGACATCAAATACTGAAACTCCCCGATCTCCACTATGTTCTGAGAAAAAAGCCCCCCGGCGCGCGGCCGGGGGTGATGGGAGTTTTTCCAATGTATCAATCAAAAATCGGGACGTGACCCGACGATCCAGCCTTAGCAGGCATCTTCGGAAATTGCCACTTTTTCCCCGAAACCTTGACGCCGCCGTCGAAGCGAGTTTGAATTCGCTCCTCGGCTCTCTCCAGGCCGAGAACCCCTACCGCACAAGGCGAGGCTCCGGAGAAGCGCCAAACCGGGGCTTCTGCTGCGATTCGTAAAACCGGCCCGGGACACCGGTCTTCCGGGCATGCCCAAATTGTCCTGGCCGCAATAGGCCATTTCCCCATTTCAAAACAAGCCGCGGGGACCGTGCGGCGGTGAAGCATCCCGATCAGTTTGACGTGGATGATCCAGCAGACGCTTTTGTTATCACCGACGACTTTATGTCGGCGGGACGCATCGGCGGAGCCCTCAGCATTCCCATTCCGCAATTGAAGGTCGGTCAATTCCATCGCGTGAGCGGGAACAGATTGCAGGTCAACGAGTCGCAGATCAGGTACAAAACCGAACTTGGATACCTGATTTCGATCCTTTGAAAGAGGCCGCCAACTCAGGCGGCTAATGCAATCGTTCGCGCAGCTTCTTGATGATCTCGCGAGGGTCCTTGGCGTACTCCTCGATGATCCGCCGCGCCTCCTCTAAGCGTGTAGGGGACTTTGGCTCTTCCGTGGGCTTGATGGGTTCCTTCATGGCGGGAGGGTTGAGCTGGGCCAGATACGGCCGATTGAGCTAGATCAAGGGCGGGCGCCTCCGACCCTGCCATTTGGCCGTCCGTTTCTGCCGCCGCGCGGAACTTCGTTCCCCCACGGAGAACACCGGAAACACTTCTCCCCTCTGGATTGCCAGATCCGCACCAAGGCGCTCTTCCCCGGCTTCATTGCGCCGGCGCTGGCGTCGCCGATCGAGAAGGTGCCAAGCGGCTCGCGCTGGATTCATGAGATCAAATTCGACGGTTACCGCGTTCAGACCCATCTCGCCAATGAAATTGTGACCATATACACCCGCCGCGGCAACGATTGGACGAAACGCTTCAAGAAAATTGCCAATGACGCCTGGCACATATCCGCGGCGTCCGCGATCATCAACGGAGAAATCGTCGGGCATCGCCAAACGGAACGACGGATTTTTCAGTACTACAGAACGAGCTGCGCGGCAGATAGACCAAGATCGTTATGGTCGCCTTTGATCTGCTCTATCTCGACGGCCGCGATCTTCGTAAGCTGCCGCTGAAAGAGCGCAAGAGCGTGCTGAAGAAGCTCATCGCTGGCACCGCCATCCAGTTCAGCGAGAGCTTCGAGGTCGACGGCCGCGAGATGTTCGCTACGAGGGCGTCGTGTCGAAGGTGGCGGACAGCAGGTATCCGACGGGCACCCGCAGCCGGGATTGAGTGAAGAAGACCTGCGCCCAGCGCGAGACGCTGACAATCGCGGGCTTTGCGCTCGACGGCATTGAATGGGATGGCATCTATGTAGGCCGGCGCGAGGGCGACGAGCTGATCTATGCCGGCAAAGTCGACCACGGCTTCGACAAGGTCTCAGCTGCGGATCCTCGCAAGCGCCTGACGCCGCTGATCCGCAAGACGCAGCCCTACACTAAGCGCATTGCGCATAAGGCGATCTGGGTTGAACCGAAAGTGATGGCCGAGATCCAGTACCGCGCAAAATCCGCCGAGGGCAAGGTGCGGCATTCGTTCTTTCGCGGTGTCAGAGAGGACCTATGACCGTGCCGCGCTGCAGCTGCTGCGATGATACCCGCTGGGTCTGCGAAGCCCATCCTGACCAGCTTGGTATTGTTATTGAGAAAGAGCCCGACGCCAGTCAGAGCGACGGCTCGCTGCACTGACGCCCAGCCGACTCAGCCGTGGCGTGAAGCGCAGCGCGACTTCCCCGCCGGTCTCGATCGACTCATAGAGAGCCGAGATCAGCTCCAGGCTCTTGCGGCCCTCGAGCCCATCGACCAGTGCGGCGCGCTGGTTCTCCAGGCAATCGACCACATGATGATAATAGGCCTGATGGCCGAAGCTGTAGACGTTGGGCGGGTTGACCGAGAACTTCTCCACGACGTCCTTGTCGGACGGCAGCTCGTCGACAAAGCGCCAGTGCCGGATCTGGTTGACCGCGAAGCCTGAAATCTCGACCGTACCCTTTTCGCCCAGGATCGAGAGCGAGCCCTCGAGATCGGTCGGGCGCGCCGCGGGTGGTCGCCTCGATGATCCCAAGCGCGCCGTTGCGGAACTTCAGCGTTGCGACCGCCGTATCCTCGGTTTCGATATTGGCCAGCGCCGTTGCCGCGCGCGCATGTACGCTCACCACATCACCGAAGAACCACTCCAGCATGTCGACATGGTGGCTCGCCTGATTGGTCAGCACGCCGCCGTCATAGGCCCAGGTGCCGCGCCAATCGTCCTGGTCGTATTAGGCCTGGTCGCGGCACCAGCGCACCCGGACCGTCCCCAGGATGAGTTTGCCGAAGCGGCCGGCGTCGAGCGCCTCGCGCGCCTTGACCACCGGCACGTTGAAGCGGTTCTGCTTGACGATGAACATCTTGACGCCGGCCTGGTCGCAGGCCCGGATCATGTCGTCGGCGTCCTGCAACCGCAGCGCCATCGGCTTCTCGACCACGACGTGCTTGCTGGCCCTCGCGCAGGCGATCACATGCGCGGGGTGCTGACCGATCAACGTCAGCACGGCGATGGCATCGATGTCCTTCCGCGCCAGGAATTCGTCCATGTCGTAATGGGCCGCGACGCCGAACTCCCCGGCAACCGCATCGGCGCGCGTGCGGATCGGATCGCAGACCGCGACCAGGCTCGTTCCCTCGATATGATTGCCACCCAGGAGATCCGAGTGACGCTTGGCAATACGCCGCACCCGAGCACGCCAAATCTGATCATGCAACAGACAGGCCCTATTATCGCGTGGCCGGCTACCATCTGAAGAGGATGATAACGGCCGCGACCAGCCAGATTGGCCAGAGACCAATCAGCATCGACAACCAAAACCGCAACTCCCTCCGAGCAACTGAACGTGTGCTCATCGGTTTACTCTACATCACGAGCCGTAAAACTACGGTAAACGAATGGATAGGGCACCGTTGCTATAAAAACGTCGCTTAGCCACTATTTCCAACCCTCTCGCATCCGTTGTATGGTTGTCAATCTCGTGTGGGCGAAACTATGTTTTTTCCATGACAGCGACCTTGATGGTTCTCATTGCAGGATCGGTTTTGCTCCTCGCGCTATCGGTTTTAGTCGCGTACCGGATGGGCTTTCGTGAAGGCCGAGAACAGGGATTATCAGAATCTTACAAGCTCTACGGCAGCACGCGGCGCACCTCTGAAATTGCAGGACTCAATACCCAAGGCGCGAAGCAAGGTGCTGTTCAGTAAAATCTCCCGCATTTCCTCTAGTACGCGAGTGACGGCCGGATCGACGGTATTCGCTTTGGCCGCCAGCGGGCTCCTTTACTTGATCCCGCAACAGCCGCCGGACCCACGAATTCGGCAGACCTTCCGTCTTTGGCAAGGCCATGCTTACGTAGTTCTCGTCAAATATCCGATCAGTAAAATCGCATCAGCACGTCTTTACGAAGACGATTACCCGCTAGGCCCAGCGAATAGCGATCCTCAGGACATCTCGTGGAAGGGCAATGGCCTTTACAGGATCTATCTGCAGCCCGATGAAACCGTTCCGACCTTGATGTTCTCTACGAGTGACAACACTGACCCAAACAATAACGGCAGAAAGTATCGACTAGAGTGAGTTAGGCTACTTCAGTCAGATCTAGGATACAGAGCTATGAAGATTTCCACGCGAGCTCTCGTTATCGCTACCATCATTTTCAATTGTATATCCATCGGATTATCCGAGGTGCAGCGGAGACAACTGGGCGCTACAGCTACCGAAGCCATGCTTGAATTGCGCAAGATAGAAAAAATGCGGCTCGATCAGCAGGCGGTTGAGTTAGATCGAACCTACAAACTAATTGCCGAGATTAATGCTCGAGTGAACAACGTCGAAGTACAAATGCAAAGTTTTCAGAAGCCGCAAGCCATAAACGTTGCCAAGTAAGGCTCGAGGGCAGATCGCAGGAGGTTTTGCCGTTGAGTGCGTTCTTCGTCGGTCAAGAATACGTCATTGGACTTGTCGTGATTGGCGCAGGTTTCCTGATTATGCTCGTCGGCTTCATTGTAAGCGTCGTTCCGCTCCCACCTTCTCGCGGCACATGGGATAGGCGAGTTTCACGATCTCTTTGAAGGGATCGGCTTGTGTCTATGTTTGACCATACGCTTAAGTCGGACGTGACGGCGCGCCGGCTGGAAGTGATCACGGAGACGGGACGCCGTCGTTGGTTCTCCAAGGACGAGAAGGCCCGGATCGTCGAGGAGACGCTGGTACCAGGCGCGGTCGTTTCCGAGATTGCCCGGCGACACGGGCTGACCCCACAACAAGTGTTCACCTGGCGCCGGCAAGCACGCCGGTTGCCGACGCCGATGGCTGACGATCCGCCGTTTGTACCGGCGGTGGTAGACGCCATGGTACCGGCCGTGGCTGTTGGCCATGAGCGCAAGACAGCGCGACGCAAGGCCAAGCCGGATGTCGAGGGCATCGAGATCGAAGCCGAAGGCGTCACTATCCGGGTCGGCCGAGGCGCCGACGTGACGATGATTGCGGCCATCGTCCATGCGCTGAAGGCAAGCCGGTGATCGGCCCGTCCGGAACTGTCCGGGTGATGGTGGCAACCAAGCCGGTCGACTTCCGCAAGGGAATGGAGGGGCTTGCGATGTTGGTACGCGAGCACATGAAGGCCGATCCGTTCTCGGGTGCTGTTTATGTGTTCCGTGCCAAGCGGGCAGACCGGATCAAGCTGATCTTCTGGGATGGTACGGGTTTGTGCCTGTTCGCCAAGCGGCTCGAGGAAGGCGTCTTCCGCTGGCCGAAGATCGAGGATGGCGTGATGCGTTTGTCGGCGGCGGAATTGTCGGCGCTGCTCGAAGGACTTGATTGGCGGCGTGTCCACGCGGCACGGGAGACGGTCGTGCCGACGCAAGCCGGATAATTGTGGGCCGCGCTGCGGCGAAGTGAATCAGGGGCATCGAGCACGTCGTCAGGCGGGCGCGAATATGCTCTGATTTGCCTGTGAGCGATAACCTTCCTGATGATCCCGAGACGCTGAAGGCGATGCTGCTTGCCGAGCGGCACGAGAGCGAGCGGCTGCGCCAGATCATCAAGGAGTTGCAGCGTCATCGCTTTGGCCGGAAGGCAGAGTCGCTTCCCGAGGAGCAGATGCTGCTCGGTCTCGAGGACGTCGAGCAGGTTGCGGCCTGTACGGAAGCCAGCCAAGACGAGACAGCTCCGGAAGGCCGGGCGGAGCGCGCACGCAAGCGCCGCAACAATCGCGGAGCACTACCGGCGCATCTGCCGCGGATCGAGGTCGTGGTCGACCTCGATGCCAAGACCTGCCCCTGCTGCAAGGGCGACCTGCACCAGATCGGCGAAGACAAGAGCGAGCGGCTGGACATGGTGCCGGCGCAGTTCCGCGTTGTCGTCACCCGACGTCCCAAATACGCCTGCCGAGCCTGCGAAGATGGCGTCCTGCAGGCCGAGGCTCCGGCCCGGTTGATCGAGGGCGGACTGCCGACGGAGGCAACCGTCGCCCAGGTTCTGGTGTCCAAATATGCCGATCATCTGCCGCTCTACCGGCAGGCCCAGATCTATGCCCGCCAGGGCATCGCTCTCGATCGATCGACACTGGCGGACTGGGTTGGGCATGCCGCCTTCCATCTGCGCCCGCTGCATGAGCGCCTTCTCACGGTGCTTCGAGCGAGGTCCAAGCTGTTCGCCGACGAGACGACGGTGCCGGTGCTCGATCCCGGTCGAGGGCGTACCAAGACCGGCCAGCTCTGGGCCTATGCCGCCGACGACAGGCCCTGGGGCGGCCTTGATCCGCCCGGCATCGCCTATGTCTATGCACCCGACCGCAAAGCCGAGCGGCTGTTCAGCCATCTTGCCGGCTTCAAGGGCGTCCTGCAGGTCGATGGCTACAACGCCTACCCAAAGCTTGCCGGACGTGGCGAGGTCGAACTCGCCTTCTGCTGGGTGCACATGCGGCGCAACTTCTACGAACTCGCGACAGCCGGCCCCGCTCCGATCGCGAGCGAGGCGCTGAAGCACATCGCCGCATTCTATGCGATCGAGAAGGAGATCCGCGGCCGCAGCGCGGAGGAGCGTCGCCTCGTGCGGCAGCAGAAGAGCCGACCACTGGCCGATGCCTTCGAGGTATGGCTGCGCACCAAGCTGGCTCTCATCAGCCAGAAGATCAAGCTCGCCGAGGCCATCCGCTACGCCCTCTCGCGCTGGCAAGGCTTAACGCGCTTCATCGATGACGGCCGCATCGAACTCGACAACAATACTGTCGAACGATCAATCCGTGGTATCAAGCTCAGTCGCAAGAACGCGCTGTTTGCCGGATCCGACGGCGGTGCCGAACATTGGGCTGTGGTCGCGTCCCTGGTCGAGACTTGCAAGCTCAACGACGTCGATCCGCTCGCCTATCTCACCGACGTCCTGACCAAAATCATCAACGGGCATCCAAACCGCGACATCGACCAGCTACTGCCCTGGGCCTACCGCGCTCAAGCCCTCAAAGCCGTGGCCTGAGAACGACGCTTACGCTTCATTGCTAGTCTGGTCGCTGTCGTCTGCGCGACTGGAACCGACTAGTTGATCGAGCGTCCCATTCGATTTGGAGGACCTGCAGCGTATCCATTCGGCGTAGGCCGCAGGTCACCGCTTCAGCAGTCCAGGGTTTTCCTTGTAGAACTTGATAAGCTCGATCAGGTTCTCGATTCCGAAGTCGGTGAACGCCTGGACGCCGTCTTCTCCGACGCCATAGACCCAGATTACGCCATCCTCGATCTCCATTTCGATGGCGATGTCCCACAGCCAATCTTCGTCTTCGCCGAGGTCCTTGGCGATCTGGGCAATGGTGGTGACGTGATGGACCTTGTTGACGTGGGTGGTCATGCCGCTGCTCGAGCGGAGAGCGCTGATGCCGGCGTCCAATTCCAGGGCAGCAGTTCGTCCAGCCGGTGAGCCGGGTGGGCAGCGATGCGAGCGAGAACATCCGCCAGCCAGGCTTGTGGCTCGATGCCGTTCATCTTGGCGGTGACGATCAGGCTGTACATGGCCGCCGCACGCCGTCCGCCGCGATCAGAGCCGCAGAACAACCAGGACTTTCGCCCCAGAGCGATACCTCTTAGGCCTCGTTCGGCGGCATTGTTGGACAGACATACCCGCCCATCATCGAGGAACAGGGTGAAGCTCGCCCAGCGCTTCAGGATGTAGTTGAACGCCTTGGTCAGGTCGTGCCCACGAGAGAGTTTGGCGAGCTGTTCTCTCATGTAGACTTGAAGATCGTCGACCAGGGGCCGGCTCAGCGTCTGCCGTACCTGAAGGCGATCCTCGGGACTCCTGCCATTAATGGAGCGCTCGATCTCGAACAGCGCATCGATCCGCCTCACGACCTCGATCGCGATCGGCGAGAGCGGGATCTCCTTCTTGCCGGCGGCCTTGCGCCGGGCATTCTCTTCGATGTCGGCCATGGCAAAGAACGGGCGCCGTCCGTGTGACCAGCAGGCAGCCTCCCGGATTGGGCCTGGCTGGCGTCCCGCTAGATAGAGCTGGTTGTACCCATCATAGGCATCGGCCTGCAGGATGCCGGCATATCGGGCCAGATGCCCCCGGGGATGCTCGCCCTTGCGGTCGCGGGAGTAATAGAACATCGCCGCCGGCGGCCCCGCGCCGCCAAACGGCCGGTCGTCCCGGACGTAGATCCAGCATCGCGCCGTATCGGTCTTGCCCTTGGCCAGTACGGGCACGGTCGGGTGAGTAGGCCGGAGGGATTTCACCTCCGGCACCGGGTCACCGGAGGCGGTCGCCCGCCCCCGGTTCCCACAGAACGTGGCGTGCGGATTTCCCGCACCGACGCTCTTCGACAGTTGGTTCACAGCACCGCAAGCGCCTGCAGCTCCCGATAAGGGAGGCGCAGCTTAGGCTTCAGCAACGGTGTCCGTTCTTTGATTTGGTTGAAGGCGTCCCAAGTGAGGCGTCGGCCTGCCCAGCTGCGGCTGCGCAGCATTCCGCGCCAGTAACGCTCCACTGCCCGATAAACTTTTACGAGGCTCCGGAGATTTCCGGCGACGCCGTAATAGCCATAGTGGCCGCGCAGGACGACGTTGATTTCATCGGCCTGGTCACTGATCTTGTAATGCCGTATTCGCCGCATCAGCTCCTGCAGAGACATGAGGCTGCGCTTTAGCCGAGATTTCTCGGTACGCATCCCAACCTTGAAGTTGCCTCTTTGGTTTCGCGTGCAATAGAGCGTCAGCCCCAGAAAGTAGATTGTTTCGTGAGCGTCACGAGAGGATCACCGGTTCCCGGGCTTGACCTGCGCGGAATGCTCTGGATAGCGCGGTCGGGATGATTGACGCCGCCGGCGCACGATGATGGGTTGATCCCGGTTCGGAGTGGGCGACGGGGATCAGAATGACCAGCGAGTCGCAGCTGCGCGAGAAGCTTCGGAAGATCGAGGCGTTGTTCGTGGGTGCCGGAACTGCTGGCGAGCGCCTTGCAGCGGAAGCCGCACTGCAGCGGGTGCGGGCCCGGGTCGAGGAACTTGCTCGCCACGATCCACCGATCGAACAGCAATTCTCACTTCCCGACCAGTGGTCTCGGCACCTGTTTCTGGCACTTTGCCGCCGATATGGGCTGCGGCCGTTTCGTTATCGCCGGCAGCGACGCAACACGGTGATGGTCCGTGCGTCACGGGGCTTCGTTGATCGAGTCCTGCTGCCGGAGTTCACAGAGCTTGAGGGTGCGCTACAAGTGTATCTGCACGAGGTGACGCTGCGCGTGATCCGCGAAGAGATTTACGACGACGCCAGCGATGCGCAGGAAGTTCCCGACGCCTTGCCGTCGAACTGATCAAGCGGCGAGCTTTGCCTCGGAACCGTCGCGCGCGGCTTTCCAATGCCACGGCAACAGCGTGTTCAGCTGATTGATCTTGGTGCGTCCGGAGACGATGCGCTCGAGAACGTCAGTAAGATAGTGCCGCGGGTCGATGTCGTGAAGTTTTGCCGTGTTGATGAGCGACGCGAGAATGGCCCACGTCTCGGCCCCGCCTTCACTACCGGCGAACAGATAGTTTTTCTTTCCCAACCCGATCGGCTTGATGCTGCGCTCGACCGTATTGCTGTCAATCTCGATGCGCCCATCATCGATGAATCGCGTCAGGCCTTCCCAATGGTTGAGGGTGTAGCGGATTGCCTTGCCAAGGCCGGATTTCTTCGAGACTTCCAGCAGTCGCGCTTCGAGCCAGGGCTTGAAGTCCTCGATCAGCGGTCTGGTGTCGGATTGTCGCACCGCAGCTCGCTGCGTCGCCGGCAAACCGCGAATGCGATCCTCAACGGCGTAGAACATCGCGATCCGCTGCAGCGCTTCCGCGGCAATCGGCGACTTCGTCGCGACGTGAACGTCCCAGAACTTCCGCCGCGCATGCGCGAAGCAGAACGCCAGCTGCATCAGACGGCTGCCGCTCTTGATCAAGCCCTTGTAGGCGGCATAGCCATCAACCTGCAGGATGCCGCGATAGTCCCCGAACAGCCGCTTGGCGCGGATCGCCTTGCGATCCTCGGCGAACACGTAGACCACCGCCGGCGGCGCCGGGCCGCCCCATGGGCGGTCATCGGTGGCGATCGCCCAGAACTGGCAGATTTTGGTTCTGCCACGGCCGGGATCGAGAACTGGCAGCGGCGTCTCGTCGGCAAACAGCCGCGGATAGGACATCACCGCGTGGTGCAACAGCGCGTGAAGCGGCTTCAGCCACCAGGCGACGCGGCCCATCCACGAGGCCAGTGTTTGCCGGTCGAGCGTGATGCCTTGGGCGGCAAACATCTGTTCCTGGCGATACAGCGGCAGCTGGTAGCCGTATTTCATCACCGCGACGTGGGCCAGCAAGGCTTCCGTCACCATTCCACCGTCGATCGCCTGGGCCGACGCGGGTGCCTGTACCACACCCTGGCGGCAGCGCCGGCAGCCGTACCGCGGACGCACGATGCGCTTGATCCGGTACTGCATCGGAATGACGTCGAAGGCTTCCTTGACGGTCTCCCCGATCTTGTGCAGCTGCTCGCCGCAGCAGGGGCAGCTGTGGCTCTCGATATCGATCACGACATCGATGCGCGGCAAATGCTCCGGAAGCTTCCCGCGGTTGCGTCGCGCCGGTCGCTTTCCACGGCCCTCCGCTCCGTCAGGCAGCCTGCCTCCGGCCACATCGTCGTTGGCAGCGGCACGAGCCGCCTGTGCGCTGATGGTGAAGAGAGACAGCTGTCCGATATCCAGTGTCTCGGAGCGCGGACCGAAGATCATGCGCTTGTACTGGGACAGGATCATCAGGAGCTTGTCGTTCTCCTGGATCGCAGCGTCGCGGTGAGCGATCGCTGCATCACGCTCGGTCGCCAGTGTGCTGCATTCCTCCGACAACGCCGCAAGCCGTGACGATAGCGCCATCACGGTTTGTCGGAGCAATGCTGGATCGGAAGGCAAATCACTCATGCAGAGTAATTCTACAACAACTCCGCATGAGTGACGAACGCCTCTTGATAATGATCAACCAGCTCGTACCGGCTGATCCACAGGTCGCATCGGCACACGCTTCCAGTCCGAGCCATCGAGCAGCACCGAGAGCTGAGCATGAGATAGCGACATGACGCCTTCCTTGATCGGCGGCCAGGTGAACTGCCCCTCGATTCTTTTGTAGTAAAGGACAAGGCCGCTTCCATCCCAGGTCAGGATCTTCACGCGATCTCGGCGCTTGGAGCGGAAGACATAAAGTCCGCCGTCGAACGGATCGGCTCCAAAGGCCTCGCTCACCAGCATCGCCAGCGAGTCCATGCCGCGGCGGAAATCGACCGGCTGCGTCGCAATCCAGATCGACAACCCAGCTCGAAGCCCGATCATCGACCAACCGTCCCGACCGCCGCCAGCACCTCGCACAGTGCCTGCCGGTCGACTGTCCCCCTAACACGGATGCGAACCGCGCCGACCTCGATCTCGATCGTCGCCTGCTCCTCACTCGGGCCGCTACGGCCGGTGATCGCGACCGGCACAAAGCCAACTGGCATGCCTCTGTCCCCGTGCTCCGCGACCTGCGACCGCGTGGCCTGGCGACGCCACAGGAACAACAAGCTTGGACTGATGTCGTGTCGCCGAGCCACCGCGGACACGCTTGCACCCGGCGCAAAACTCTCCGCGACAATCGTCGCCTTTGCATCGGTCGACCAGCGCCGACGCCGGCCCGTCCCGGTGATGATCTCGACACGCTGCAGCGTGTCAGCGCCGTGTTCGAGGATAGGTATATGCCTATCCTTATCGCTATCCTTACGACTATCCTTGGACATTGTGACCTCGCGACAAACCATTCCGCGAGATCTTCCTAGCCGACCAGATCAACCCTCAGTGCGTGGTCTCTGCATGACGCTCACATTGTTTCCGGGCGGTTTCTGCCGCGTTTGCCCGCGTGTCTTTGCGCGAACCGACCAAACTCGACCAACTTGGTCTTGGTCGGCTCTAGAGTGAGGCCGAACTTCCCCAACCGAAGACGCAGGGCCTCCTGTACGCGGATGGCGTCCGATCGATATTGGAAGCAGATCACAAAGTCGTCGATATAGCGCAAAAGTCGGGCTTCGCCCCGCAACCGACCCTTCACCACGCGTTCGAACCAGAGGTCGAGAACGTAATGAAGGTAGAGGTTGCTCAAAAGCACACTGATCGATCCGCCTTGTGGCGTTCCTTGTTCGCTCGGATGCACTGCTCCGTCTTCCAAGACACCCGCTTTCAACCAGCGCCGGATCAAGCTGATCAGGCGCGGATCACCGACTCGATGTTCGACAAACCGGAGGACCCAATCATGATCGAGACTCCCGAAGAAGTTCTTCAAGTCCGCCTCCAACACCCAGCTGATCATGCCGCCGGCGATGACCTCATTGAGGGTCGCCAAGGCGTGATGGGCGCTGAGCTTCGGCCTGCCGCCGAACGAGCTGGGCAAGAAGTCCTGCTCGTAGATGGCGGACAACACCTCAGCCGTGCTGCGCTGGAGGGCCCGGTCGGCGACAGTTGGAACCCCGAGGGGGCGCTTCTCCGTCTTACCGGGCTTGGGGATATAGACACGCCGAATGTTCGGCGCCCGATATCCCTGTCGGTGGATGGATTGGAGCATCGGCTCGATCCATCCGTCGAAGCTCTCCCTCGCCGCCTCCACCGTCTGTCCGTCCACCCCGGCGGCGGAGCGCTTCGGAATCTGTAATAGATTCTTTTGCACTCGGTCGCGCGTGATGTGATGGGCCAACGAGGTGAAGCGAAGATTTGGCTCGCGCCGAGCTTTCACTGCTATTTGTTCAAGTTTCGTTTCCATGGTCAGCTGATCTTCTCTTAGGATAGAAGGCCGTGACTCCCGTTGAATGGAGCCCATGTCGCCCAAGAACAATTCAACTACCGCTGACCGCTTCCCCATGTAGTCGGCTCTCCCGACCTCCGAGTACTATCAGTCAGTCTGACTTCCACCCGGTCATCAGACCCTTCTCACCTCATCGGCTTGGCAGGTCCTACAAGCTTGCGCTTGAACCGGACGGATCTCCCTTGTTCACGTCAATCCCCTTGGTTGCATGCTGGCGGTACGAACCCCGGGAGCACCTCAGCCCGCTCGCGATGACGCGGGTTGCGATTCCGCCTTCCCCTTTGAGAGACAGGGTCGGCTACTCCGATCACGTTCGATTTCGGGGCTATCTTCCCGTTCACTTCATTCCGGCCTGCAACCTCCCTGTCTACGCTTCGTAGCGACCGTTACCGGACGCCACGCAAGACTTGGTACACGGCCGCTCGCTAGGCTTTGCCGTGGCCGTCATCTCAGACGGCAGATTTCAACGCGCTTGCAAGGCGCAACTCTCGCAGAACCGGGCGTGAGACTCTCGCCTCACCCGGCTCCCATCAGGCAAGCTTGCCGCCATCGCCGAGTTGCCAATGCACAAAGAGCCTGCGCTTCTCACGCGCGATCTTCTCCAGGAAGAGACGCGCGCGTCCTAAACGGTGATGGAAGCGCTTGTACTTTCGCTTCAGCCAAATAGCTAACGTCTGGTTGATGTAGCGGGCCAAAGGATAAAGCGCTGAGCGCGTGTATTGCCCATAATAAGCGATCCACCCCCTAACCATCGGGTTTAGCTCGCGAGCAATATCGTCCAGCGTCACCTCGGTTCGCCTGCGAAGTTTCAAGCCTCGGACCGTCGCCCGCATGGCGTTCAGCGCTGGTTTGCTGACCGCTGGGGTGAACCCACAGAACATCTTCTGCGAATGCGGCCCCAGGACCGATCGTGGCCGGAAGCAATAACCGAGAAAGTCAAACATGACCGTCTCGCTTTTACCTCGGCGTCGATCATCCTTGCAGTAGACGATCCTCGTCTTCGTAGGATGCAATTCCAGGCGGCACTTCGCCAGCCGAGCCTGGAGCGCTTCGCGAACGCTTTGCGCCTCCATCTCATTCCGACAATGTACCAACCTGTCATCCGCATACCGACACCACCTGAGATCGGGGAACATCCGTGCCATCCAGAGATCAAATGCATAGTGCATGAAGAGGTTGGCGAGGATCGGGCTCACCACGCCCCCTTGTGGGGTACCGCGGCTTCGCTCGATTACCGTTCCATCCTCCTGCACCATCGGCGCTGTCAGCCATCTTTCAATGTAGAGCAGCGCCCATGCGCACGTCACATGTTTCCGGACGGCCCGCAGCAGAAGCTCGTGGTCGATATTGTCGAACAGTCCCTTGATGTCGAACTCCAGAACCCAATCGTACTTCCAGCACCGCTGTCGCGTCACGCCTACGGCATCGAGAGCCGATTTACCGGGTCTGTAGCCGTAAGAATCTGCCAGAAAGATTGCGTCGAGAGCCGGCTCAATCAGTTGTTTGACAACCGTCTGTGCCACGCGGTCTGCCACAGTGGGAACCCCGAGGATCCTTTGGCCGCCACTCTTCTTTGGAATGGAGACGGCGCGAACAGGCGGCGGGAAGTAAGCGCCTGAGCTCATTCGATTCCAAATCTTGTAGAGATTGCTCTTCAAGTCGGACTCGAACTGCTCAATCGTCACTCCGTCGACACCGGCTGCGCCACCATTGGATCGCACCTGCAGATATGCTTCGTACACCTCTCTCTTGTCGATGTTGAACGGTTTGCCCGGCTGGTTCACCGTCGTCCTCCTGTTGTCAGTTGCGACGATGGCCAGCCCACCTGATCCGATCCCTTCGCTCCGGCCCCATTACGGGCCTTCGTCGCTAATACGGATCGGTCCGTCCCAGTGCTCCGCGTCGGTAATCTCGCCTCGCGGTCTTCTCCGCTTGTGCTTCTCCCTTTCCATCGGAGCGACTGGTTCCTGCAGTTCCGCGGCAGCGCCTGCATCCGATTCACGCCCCCTCAACGCCGGTCGCCGCCCGCCCGGTCTTCAGGCTTCCGGCGGGCTCATCCCAGAGGGACGACACACCTCTGGTTTTGACGACGATTTCCACGTTACGACGGTTCATCGGCGGGTTCATTTTCATTCGTCTCTCGGACGCCTATCCGTTCGGGTATTCCCGACCGTTAGCTTCAACGCTCACGACCGCGCCTCTTAAGCGAAGCCGCTTGAAGTGATTTGAGACCTACTCCTGAAAGTCGATCCCGAGGGGCCTACCCTCATCGCTGCCACAGCTTGTGAACACAGATTTTCAGATCATCTCGATCATCCTTTCTGTGTGCTTCTGCAGCACACTATCATCGGCATGCAGGCGCTCGGCCGCCATGACATGGGCTTCGACCAGGCGCAGCAGGGGATCCAGCGACGCACTGACCGATCCCACGGCGTCCGCCATGGTCGACAGCACGATCGGCACGCCTTCTAGGGCGTAGCGCTCAGCTTGGCGGTTTAAAGGCTGATGTTGGCCGAACTTCTCGAACATGATCATGGCCAACAGGCTCGGGCCGGCCCATCCCCGTGCGACGGCATGGAATGGCGCCGGGGCCTGGCTAATCTTCTCGCAGTCGCGGCAGGAGAACTTCTCCCGGACCGTCTCGATCACCTTCCACTGGCGCGGCACCACTTCCAGCGTGCGCGTCACGTCCTCGCCGAGCTTGCGCAGGCGATTGCTGCCGCAGCATTCACAAGCCGTAGGCCCATCGATCACCACCCGTTCCCGCGGCAGATGCTCGGGGAAGGTCTGGCGTTCGCCGCGCTTACGCGTAAATCCGCGCACCGTCGTCGCCTTGGCCACGGCCTGTTCCGCCGCTAGTTCGTCTTCAGTGGCGTCGGCTTCCAGCTCCTCGAACGTCAACGCCAGCTGTTCGATCAGCCGCGCCGAACGCTCCGATCGTTGCCCATAGATCTGATGCTTCAGCTTAGCGATCTGCAGCTTCTGCTGGGCAATCAGCGCCTCGTCTTCCGACGCTTTCGCGCGGGCGACCGCGAGTTCAGCGGCGACCTCCAAAGCCTTCGCGCGCTCGACCGCCAGCGCCTGTTTCAGGGCCGCAACGTCATCCGGAACAGCGTCGCGCTCAGCATCCATGCGGCGCAGTGAATCACAGATTGGAAGCGTTGGGATTCCCCAAAAATGCAAAATCTGCTGGATTTTGTGCTCAACCCGCGCTTCTCGGTCGCCAGCGCAGTTGTGGATTCCGCCAGTCGATCCCTTCCAGCATATAGGCCATCTGCGCCGCTGAGATCGATACCGCGCCGTCCGACGCCGAAGGCCAGATGAACTTGCCTCGGTCCAGGCGCTTGGCATAGAGCGACATGCCCAACCCATCATGCCAAAGGATCTTGACCAGATCGCCGCTCCGCCCCCGGAAGATATAGAGATCGCCCGCATGAGGATCCCGCTTCAGGCTTTCCTGCACTGTGAGAGCCAAGCTTCGCATGCCGCGACGCATATCGGTGTGGCCAGTGGCGATCCAGACCCTGACGCCGCTCGGGATCGGGATCATCGGCGTCGCAGGAGCTCGAGAACCCGCTGTAGCGCCTCAGTGTCCACGTCACGATCTACCCGCACGCGGCAACCACCAAGCTCGATCTCGATGATTCCGACCCTCGCGCGCTGCGCAGGCGGTGAAGACGGCACCTGCGGCGCGCACGTCGATGCCGAAGCTGGCGTAGAGGTGATCTCCACGGGTACAAGCGCAGGCACCGCGTCCTCCGCCAGCCGGCCGTCGCGCGCCAGCCGGCGCCACGTGAACAATTGGCTCGTCGACAATCCGTTGCGACGTGCCGTTACCGACACCAATCGTGGCCCGCTGTAGCTCTCGGCAACGATCCGCTGCTTCTCCTCCAAAGTCCAACGGCGCCGTGCGCCCGTCGAGACGACTTCAAGTCGGGAAACCTTCGGCATAGGCATATAGTCAGTCATGCGCCTATGTCTTCACGTTGCCACCTCACTCGGCAAGGCGGTCTCCCCCGGAGGGATACCCTGCAGCGCTTGCCTCCGTCAATCAAGGCGGCCGTAAGCGGAGGCGTACGGCTTACGGGGTGATCGCGAGTCTGTGGTTATTCGGACCGTTAGGCTTAGAACTTCAATCGTCCGTAAGACGCACGGTGTCGTGTCGGCCGCTTGGACGTTGCCCACCAATGAGCAGGCCGACGAGCACGTGGCCGAGAACGCCAACTATCTCCGATCCCTGTTACGTGCCAGCGCTGAACCGGAAGGCCTGTCAGGCGGAAGTACCTGCTTAGGCTAGCATCTCGTAGTTCACACCAAACGAGGCTCGCCACACGGCCGCCACGATCGCGCGCCGCAAGGGCGCAAGTTGGGAAGCATTCCTCGACCACCTCGAGGGCGACGTTACCCCTTTTCGACAAGCAACGACATGTTGCCCGGGAAGCGCGAAGCGATCGCAATTTTGGAAGCGGAGGTCAAGATCATCAGCACCAAACCAAATTATTGCAGGCCTGAGATCGCCCTTACTTCAAGCACGAAAAAGCGCCTGCAGGATCATGGAACACTTGAGCCGTGTCGAACAGCAAGAATTTCATTTGCCGGTGGACGGTGAAGGCGACCCGCTCTGTCCTTGACCGGTTGTTGGTGTGGACGAGTCCTGACCACTTCCCTTGGCGCTCGAGCTTTTGCTGGAACTAGAGCTTGCGCTGGAACTACCGCTTGCGCTGGAGCTTGAACTACCAGATTGAGCGCAAACTAAGGATGTTGAAGCCACCAGAATTGAGAGGGTGAATGCCATAGGCTTGATCATTGCTGTGCTCCGTGAATGAGTTTGGGCAATGTTTCTACGGACGAGATGTTCCAAACGTCATCGCCAGCGACGCGGACGGCTAACTCGGATTTCAATGTTTTTCCATGAGCGCAAGCGGAGTTTGGGCGCAATGAGGTATCCCCTACTCCGACCCCAAGAAAGCCGCCCGAAGGCTCATGGAGCATGCTCGAGCGTTCGAGCCGATCCAGGAATCCAGGACGTATCTAGATCGATATCAACTATCCAATGCTCTACCAGGACAAGGCTACGCCGGCCGAGTATCGGGCCGGTCTGGAATATGCAAGGGATCAGAGCTGGCTCGAATAAACGATCGTCGGCGGCATGCCGCAGGCCGGAAGGTTATCCTTTCGCCTGAACAAATCGCTTCCGGAGCTAGTCTTGGAAGTTCCGCGGGTCTGCTTAGAGCTCCCGTCCGGAAGATCTCGTTTTTTCATTCCCGCTGACTGTAAGGGGTTTCCCTCCCGCCGACGTTGGTGGGGCTTTTGCCCGACTTTCAGGAAATGGTAATCAAAGCGAACTGCGCCGGCAAGCGGACATCGCCGAGCATCCAGAGCGCGGTAAGGTCTTCCTCGATCTCGTCCCGGCATGTTAGGCAACAGCTCGTTGGTCGGTTTGTCCCGTGAGGAAAGTCTCTGACGACTTGCGGCCTAGCTCCACGGCTGTGGTAACTTGCGCCCTCCCGCTGACCGGTGGTGCACGACGGAGATTTCAGATGAAGCTTTTTCCTATCGCTGCGTATCTCATCGTTGCTGGCAAAGTTATTGCTTGCCACGGTGCAGCCGCTCAAACATCCGGATGCTCGGCCATCACCAACGCCAATGACCGGCTGGCCTGCTATGACAAGGCTGCGGCGGTCACAGGTGGAAGCCCGGACAAGGCAAAAACCGCCTTATCAAATCCGTCGGGCAAACGCCGCAGCGTCGTCGAGATGCTTGCTGATGAAAATGCCAAGCTAACTGCCAAGCTCAAGTCCATCTGCCGCGGCTGCTGACAGTGCCGATGGGCCAGCGTTAGTGCGCCGGTCGCACGAAACAGAGCGCTGAAGTTCGTCGGCGACCGCCCTACTCCGCCCCCGAGAAAGCCGCTCGCCCGATCGTGGAGCACCAACGCCGCTTGAGTATTGGGCCGGCTCGGAGTACGCCAAGTATCAGGGCTGCCTCAAATACGAGAGCGGGACGTTCGTGAGGATGCTGCAGCCGGGAAAGATCTATTCGCGTAGCCCTTTCGAGCTACCTTCTGAAATATCGCGCCGCGGTCCTCATAGCTGTCAGGATTTCATAGCTGTCAGGATTTTGCACTTTCCGTCCTGGGGCTAGAGGCAACGCCGGCCCGCGTGCATTTTCAGCAAGCGGCGTTGCAATCGTACTGCCCGTCACGCCGATTCGTAAAACCCCTGCCTCTCGGCTATGCCAGGCTGGATCAACGAATGTCTGAGATCGCAGTCTATCGCGCCGACGAACGCGAACATGGCCCCTCCGTCCGGACGTCGGTTCTGGCAGGTCACTCTTTTCTCGGAGACCGGAGCTCTCCTCTATGAAGTCAAGCTGAGCGAGCGGCTGATTTACCCCGCGGCGCTGGAGCGAGCCGCGCGGCGGCCGCAAAGGAATGCATTCCGTATCATCGCGGATCCGCGAGGCCGACGAGCTGCTGCGCCAGAGCTGGAACGAGAAGATGTGGGCCGACGGCGGGCCAGTTGACCCGTCGCCTTCGATCGACCAGACCATCAACGCCAGCTATCCTTGGCTCGAGATCCAATGCTCAAGGTGCAAGACGCCGCGCGCGGTCAACCTGGCCGCCCCTGCGTCACTTAGCGACGACCACCTCGCCGGCCGCTTCCGCTGTGTGAAATGGAGCAAGACCGGCAAGCGGCGAAACGGCGTGGGGCGAGCTGCTGCGACCGGGGAGCACTTCCAGACCCGGCGCGATCAGCGCGACCGGATTGGCGTAAGCAGGCGATTTTGGCGCGCGGCGAGAAGCTGCCTTTAGAGCGGCCTTCGTGGCTGATGCCGTCCCTGCGGCGTGGCGTCTGATACTGCTCCGACCATCACTATAGTCATTCGGTCGAGGTTGCGCCGGACAGGGTCAATCAGTGACCGGATCGCGTGCGCCTCTCCGACCTCGAACCGCGCTTGACCTGCAAGGCTTGCCGTCGCCGCGGCGCCGATGTTCGGCCGCACTTCGCGCCGGCAAGGATGGGAACACGTTGAGGAAACCGCAGCAGCCGGCCGAAATAGACCCCTGAAAAACAGCCATCCCGCCTGCGTACTAAACTTCGGCGCTAACTGAACTTGAACATACTAGCGTCCAGCTGTCCGGGCGCGACGCCGATCAGCCAAGCCGCACTGCCGGCAGCGTCGGTGATGATCGTGGTGTTGATCCCAGCGTTATAGAACTCAGCAACCTGAACATCGGCGAACGAATGGAGCGACGTATCTGCGAAACTCAGGAGGTCATTCACGCCGCCCTTGTTGAGGTCCTCGATCACTATGACTCCCGAAGAGGAATCGCTGATCAAGAATGTATCCTTGCCACCGCCGCCCCACGCGTAGTCGACACCGCCATCGCCGCTGATGAGATCCTTACCGGAGCCCATCAGAAACACGTCGACGCCGCTGCCGCCGGTCACTGTGTCGCCTCCGTTGGAGCCGTAGACGTAGTTCTGGCCCGAACCGCCATAGATGACGTTGCCGTCACTCTCGCCTGACGAGATGAAGATATTCAGCCCGGAACCGCCGAACATGGTGTCGACGCCGGCGCCGCCGTAAAAATAGTTGGTGCCGATTCCGCCGTACAGCAGGTCGTTCCCAGCTTCCCCGAACATAACGTTGACATCGGACGCCGACGCGCCCCCCGAAGCAAAGAGCGAATCGTCGCCGTCGCCGCCATAAAGGTAGTTGAATCCGGCACCGCCATAGAGTGCGTCATTTCCGCTGCCGGCAAGCAAGACATCCGTGCCATCGTCGCCGAACAGGAAGTCGTCGCCTCCGTAAGCATAAATGTAATCGTTGCCGCCGAAAGCATAGATGGCATCGGCCGCATTGCTTCCAAGCAGAACATCATTCGCCGCCGTCCCGTTGGTGACGCTGGTGCCGGCAGGAACGTCCGGTTGGCTGGAAGACGGTCCATAGAGTGCCTGAATCCCGTCGATGTCCGACGGCGTGAGGTTGGTCACGCCGGCGCTGGCGTAGGTGTTCATAATTGCTGGGCCGCCGTCGTAATGAGCGAGGCCCAACGCATGACCAATTTCGTGGGTCGCGACGGCCTCGAAACTTATTCCTCCCGAAAGCTCCAAGCCGCCGGACGTAGACGTGTAAGTCTCGGCCTGGTCAAAGCTGATCGTGACATCGGGCAGAAAGTCGCCGTTGGAGTAGTAGTACGATGTCTCTGCCAGGGTCCCGAAAGGGCCGTCAAAAGTGCCGAGCCCGAAACGGATGTCGGCGCTGGCAGAATCCGCCACCTCGACGAACGTCACATCGGCCACGGCGGACCATCGCTTCAAGGCATCGATGATTTCCTGCTCATATTCACCGGGCTGGAAAAATGTCGAGAACGTCTCGGGCTGACCCGAGAAATTGACCGTGGCAAAACTCCACGTGATGGTCTTCGACGACCAGACGGGTCCTTCCAAGCTATAGTCGGCCATAGAGCTTGCTTTGCGTCTCACCCGGAAGGAAGTATCGCGATACTTCGCTTCCGGAGCTTTATCTCGTCCGAT
Organism: Bradyrhizobium sp. Pha-3; assembly: GCF_042258325.1. Lineage (NCBI taxonomy): Bacteria > Pseudomonadati > Pseudomonadota > Alphaproteobacteria > Hyphomicrobiales > Nitrobacteraceae > Bradyrhizobium > Bradyrhizobium sp. Pha-3. Next base: position 6,235,188 of record NZ_CP170151.1, read on the forward strand.
TTGTGGCGCTGAAAAGGTAAATAAAGTCTTATGAGGCCAACCGTCCAGGGCTGGCCATGAGCTCCGCATCAGAGAAGGAGGCAAAGGGGTCTCGCGTTTGGATTCGGAGTGCGATCAGATCGATCACTTTTGGCTGACGCGGATGGCCAAGCCGCTTCAGCACTGCCCCCGGACCCCCAAGATTGCTGAGGCCGCTTTGGTGGCTACAGCCAACCCTCCCTCGCTTAGCCTTATGCTCCGGCGGCCCAATCTGCTTCCAAGATCTTATCGACCACGCCGGTGGGGGAGGCCCCCTTCAAAACCAGAAGCGCTTTTGCTCAGATATAGGCGTGGGTCCACACGTACATAATATTGCGTCCACGACGCCGGCACGACTCAACAAGCCTTAGATTGAAGCGGATGATCGCTATCTACGTAACCCTCCGGTGAGGGCCGCGGTCAGCAAAGTTTCGGGCGATGGCGTTTCAGTAGTCGTTGCCTCCCGTATGCGTACATCACGTCGTCGCCGGCGTCGCCGTTGAGCACATCGACATTCAAAATGCCGACCAGAACGTCGTTACCCGTGCCGCCGTACAGGTTGCCGCCCCGTTGTGGACATAGAGGTGGTCGTTGCCGTCATAGGTCACTGATGCGCTGTTTTTGCGCCGCGACGTTTGATAGCCACAGACCGACCGAAAGCCAGATTCACACCTTCACATGTGCGCTGCACAAAGGCGCGATGGAATTCGACGATGAAAATGAAAGAAGACAGCCGCTGGGCGGACCCGGAGAAAGCCGCGCGCCGAATCATGGAGCACGCCCGCGCCTTTGAGCCGATCCAGGATGGAAGGACCATCAACCTTTGCGGCCAACGGCTAAGACACAATGCTGAAATTCGAAGCACTAAGTGTGCTCGCGTCTGCACCGTTCAGCCAAACCGCAGTGTCACTATCCACCTGGACTACAAAATACGCGCCATTCTGATATGAATGCGACAGCACATCAGCGAACGAGCCGAAGCCCGAGCCGTTCAGTTGCACCGTGTCCGCGGCAGTCCAGTCCTGGACGACCTGCACGCTAGGGACATTGTTCGACACGAAGGTGTTGTTGCCACCGCCTCCAAAGTAATAATTCACGTCGGTTCCACCGTCGAAATAGTCATTGCCCGCTCCGCCAAGAAGCACGTCGACTCCATCCCCACCAAACATCTGATCATTGCCATCCCCCATGTAGAAGTAGTCCTGGCCATCGCCACCGTAAGCAAGACTACTTCCGGATTGCATCACGAAGATGTCGTTTCCTGCTTCGCCGAGCGCGGTCGTGGTGGTCCCGCCATAGGCGTAAAAATAGTCACCGCCATTGCCCCCGTACATGGTGTCGTTCGTGCCTTCGGAGATGAGTACGTCAACGCCGTCTTCGCCAATCAGGATATTTGTGCCGCTGCCTCCGTACACATAATCATCGCCGGAACCCGCATACAGTGAATCCCCGTCTCCCTCCTGGCCGAGGAGAACATCATTTCCGCTGCCGCCGACCATGATATCTCTGCCCGGACCGCCATACAGCCAGTCGTTGCCGTCGTCTCCCCACAACCAATCGTCACCTTGCCCTCCGACAAGAACGTCGTTGCCTAGGCCGCCACTCAGCAAATCGTCGCCATCGAGCCCATAAATGGTATCGTCGCCGGAATTGCCGACTATCACGTCTCTTTGCAGGTTTCCGATGACGGTGTCGTTGCCCAAAGAACCCACGGCGTTACGAAAGCTGTCGACCACGTCGTGGCCGATCGTGGCTCCTTGTGCAAAGCCGTTAAGCAGGTCGAGCCAGACGCCGGTGCTGGTGCCCGAATAGCTGATGGTATCGTTACCAGCGGCACTGTCGCCGACTCCGATACCGCCGTAGAAGACATCGTTGCTGCCATCGTCGATCCCAGCGGAAATGTAATCGTCTCCGGTCCCTCCGAATACCGTGTCGCTGCCTTGGTTGGCGAAGATGATGTCGTTGCCGTCGCCGCCCGACAATGTTTGTGCAAGTCCAGCGCCCGCCAGAATGTCGTCTCCGGCGGAGCCAATGACGGAAGCACCTGAACCGCTCCAGACAAACTGATGCAGCGATGTATCGGCCGCGAAGAATTGATTGAAAAGATAACCGGTGCCGCCAACGCCGCCAGGCGGCGCAAGTTCTGAAACGGCGGTAGTGCCATCGAACACCGAAATATCCCGACCGGTCCGGCCGTCAGTCGGATCCCGCCAATCGATCATCGTAGAGATTTGGGACAGCACGCCGAGAAATTCGACCGTTGGATTTACAGGCGCGCCAGTGAATACAAACCAGGACATCCGACATCCTCTCTAATCAATATAGCTGATAAACAAAGACCCGGTTTGACCCAGGTCAACCGGAACGGCCGTCCTCATGGGCTAGGTGCGATAGCGCGTGCATTTTGCGTGGGATCTCAGCACGCCTATCTACAGGGCATGCCCAAATTCGAGTTCTGCCTGCCGACCGTTGGAAAGGTGGTCCCGGCCGGCCCCGGAGTGGTTCCACGAGATCAAGTATGATGGCTACCGGCTGCGCCTCGAGCGCAATGGCGATCGCGTCCTGCTGATCACCAAGGGCGGAGCCGACTGGACGAAGCGCTTCCCTTGGATCGTCGAGTCCAGGCTGAAGAACCGCCAGAAGCAGTTCGTGATCGCGGCGAGGCCATCGTCCGCGGCCTGGATGGTTATTCGGACTTCAACGCTCTGCACTAGGGCAAGCACAATGCCGAGGTGGAATTGTGTTTGCCTTATTAGCATCAGCTGGGCTGATTTTGATAGGAAACTTGACGCAGATCAATTTTGTGGTGAACCGGCAGTGCTCTCGCTACAAAACCATCGCGACAGGAGGCGCCTACCATGCCTGGCACAATTCTTACGAACGCGAGCGACTTTTACGTCACGGTTATTGGAGAGACCACGGTCTACGCGCTGGATGGCAATGACACGATTAATGCGGGCGGCTCCTCTCCGGGGATCTTTTATGGCGGCGATGGCAACGATTTTCTAACGGGAGGCCTGATGCCGGTCGTTCTCTATGGCGGAGAAAGCAATGACGGTCTCTACGGGGACGTTAACAGCGACTACATCGAAGGCGGCGGAGGCAATGACGCCATCTATGGCGGCCCCTCCATCGTGTATACCTCCCCGGGCCACTTCCTCGGCACCGATTCACTGTACGGCGGGGCCGGCAACGACGTCATTTTTGCGGGTGAGGAAGTGCAGGTCATTACCCTGATCGGCACCTCAACGGAGATCGTTACCCGCCAGACCAACGTCGTCTACGGCGGTGACGGTGACGACATCGTCTACGCGGGCAGCGCGTTCCAGGACCATATCGACGGCGGCGCCGGCAATGATTCAATCTATGGCGGAGGCATTATCCTCGGCGGTGAGGGCAATGATCTGATCGTCGGCGACGGATTGATCTATGGTGGCCTCGGCAATGACAGCCTGTACGGAGAATCGGGAAACGACACGCTCGTAGGGGACGCCGGCATAGACCTCCTTGAAGGCGGCGGCGGCAATGACTGGCTCTATATGTCGAGCGCGGGCGGTTCCGCCTATGGCGGCGATGGCAACGACACCGCCATCGGTTCGCAAAACAACGATGTCTTGAACATGGATGCGGGCGACGACTACGCCCATGGCTATGGCGGCGACGACTATTTCTATGCCGGCGCCGGCAACGACACCATGTATGGCGGAGATGGCGTCGACGTCCTGATCGGCGGCTCAGGCAACGACTATTTCGATGGCGGCACCGGAGTGAATTATTATTTCGGCGGCAACGGCGGCGGTCCGGGCACCGGCGTGGGCAACGACACCTTCGTCGTCAACGACGTTCCCGGAGTGCAGGTCGTGCAGGACTGGACGCCGGGCCTGGACATCGTGCAGTTGAACGGCTCGGGGCTCACTTCCTTCGCCGACGTTCTTGCGCATTCCTACCAGAACGGCGCCTACTTCGTGCTTCAGGTCGATGCAGACACTGCTGTCTGGCTGAACGGCGCGACGGCGTCGACATTGACAGCGGCCAACTTTAGCATTGCAAGCTGAACGGACGCGCGTCAAACGACAGGTGGAATGTCGCGGACTTTAGGGTAGAAGACGAATCTAACGCCAACGCCGACCACCGGCGCGAGCTTCGCCGAGACGTACGGTGTTGCAGCATGCGATTAGTGGTACTTGGCGGCCGATATCTCAGTGCGATAGGTTAGCAGACATGGCCGCCGGGGCCTAAGAACAAATCGCCGTATCCGCGCCGCCATCGAAGACGTCGTTGCCGCCCTTCCCCAGCAAGACGTCGAGGCCCGCGCCGCCGAGCAACGTGTCGTCGCCCGTTCCCAGGGTAGGCGTAGTCCTGGCCTTGCATCACCAGAGAAAATCGGGCTGCCGTCACCGCCAACATAAATATCGTTACCGTCACCACGATAGCCTTGGTGGTTCCCGCTACCGCCGTAACGATAGTCTCCGCCTGCGTCGCCAACTAAAGGTCATTCCCAGCCTCGCCGTTCAGCACGCCTACGTCTGCACCGCAGTAGAGCGTGTCGGCGCCCGAACAGGCACTCCTGATGATCACCTCCAACCTCGATGGCATTGCCACCTTCCCCGCGCAAGACATCGATGCCAGCGCCACCATAAAGATAGTCGCGCATCTCTAGCATAGAGGTAATCATTCTCAGTGTATCCCTCCGTTGAGGGCCGCCTTGTTTGACGGACGCGAGCGCTGCAGGTCCTAGGGGTAATCCTAGGAGAAGCGCTATGACGATTTCGCGGGCAGAGGTGATCACATCGGTCGAGCGGCGGCGTCGGTGGTCGCAGGATGAGAAGGAACGGCTAGTTGCAGCATCGCTCGAGCCCGGAGCCACCGTTTCGGAGGTGGCTCGCATGGCCGGCCTTCATGTGAGCCAGCTGTTCAGGTGGCGCAAAGAGCTTTGCAAGCACGGTGAAACGAGTGTAGCGCCGTTAGTGCCGGTCGAGATTGGGCCGTCTGTGCCGCCGCGGGATGTGGCCGAAGCGCCATTGACGACGGCGCCGGCGCGTCGACGGAGGAGCCAGGGCATCATCGAGATTGATCTCGGTAGCGGACACCGAATCCGGGTCGATGGTGACGTTGATGGAGACGCGCTGCGACGAGTTCTCGATGCCCTGGTGCGCCGATGATTCCGGTTCCGAGCGGCGTGCGAGTGTGGCTCGCGACAGGCTACACGGATATGCGCAGAGGCTTTCCGTCGTTGGCACTTCAAGTGCAGGAGGTGCTGCGCAAAGACCCGCTCAGCGGTCATCTGTTCGTCTTCCGCGGTCGGCGCAGCGATCTTGTGAAAGTGATCTGGCACGATGGCCAGGGAGCATGCCTGTTTACCAAAAGACTCGAGAGAGGAAAGTTCATCTGGCCATCGGTTGCCGGTGAATCGGTAACGATCTCTCCGGCGCAGTTGAGCTATCTGTTGTCCGGGATCGATTGGCGCAACCCTCAAGAAACCCAGCGTCCGACGCGGGTCGGATAGCCGTTTTACAGTTTGAATCTTCTGCTTGATCTGATTCAATGGCTTCATGACATCGAAGCCGGACGATCTTCCATCGGACCTTGCGAGTGCCCTGGCGGCGCTGCAGGCCGAGCGTGAGGCGCGGTTGCGAGCTGAGGCGGTGGCTGCCAGCGCGCAGGCGGAGCTGTCGGACAACGAGGCGCTGGTCGCGCATCTCGAGCTGCGGATCGAGAAGCTCAAACGCGAACTGTACGGGCAGCGCTCCGAGCGCACGGCGCGGCTGCTCGAGCAGTTGGAACTGGAGCTCGAAGACCTCGTCACCACGGCGAGCGAGGATGAGCTTGCGGCGCAGGCCGCAGCGGCGAAGACTCAGAACGTCCGCCCCTTCACGCGCAAGCGGCCGGTGCGCAAGCCCTGGCCGGACGACATCGAACACGAGCGCGTCGTCATTGACGCTCCGACGAGCTGCGCCTGCTGCGGCGGATCGCGGCTGGCGAAGATCGGCGAGGATGTGACCAAGACGCTGGAGGAGATCCCGCGTCGCTTCAAGGTCATCGAGACAGTGCGCGAGAAGTTCACCTGCCGCGATTGCGAGAAGATCAGCCAGCCGCCTGCGCCGTTCCATGCCACGCCGCGCGGCTTCATCGGCCCACAATTGCTGGCGACGATCCTGTTCGACAAGTTCGGCATGCATATCCCGCTCAACCGCCAGAGTGCGCGCTTCAAGGCCGAGAGGATTGATTTGCCGCTGTCGACGCTGGCCGACCAGGTCGGCCACGGGACCTTCGCCGTCATGCCGCTCTTCCACTTGATCGAACGCCATGTGCTCGCTGCCGAGCGCCTTCATGGCGATGACACCACCATCCGTATCCTGGCGAAGGGCAAGTGCACGACCGGGCGGATCTGGACTTATGTGCGGGATGACCGGCCCTTTGCCGGGCCTGCGCCGCCGGCGGCGGTCTATTACGCCTCGAGCGACCGACGAGGCGAGCATCCCCAGAAGCATCTGGCCGCCTTCGCCGGTATCCTGCAAGCCGATTGCTACAACGGCTTCGAGCCGCTGTTCGACCCGCAAAAGAAGGTGCTGCCGATTACGCCGGCGTTTTGCTTCGCCCATGCGCGGCGGGGCTTCTTCGAGCTGGCTGACATCGAGAAGAATGCCCGGGAAGGCAAGAGAGGTAAACCGGTCTCTCCGATCGCGCTGGAGGCGGTCAGGCGCCTGGATGTGTTGTTCGAGATCGAGCGCGCCATTAACGGCTGCGGCGCCGAAGAGCGGCACGCCGTGCGCCAGGAAAAGAGCAAGCCGCTCCTCGGGGACATGCACGCCTGGTTGTTGCGTGAGCGCGAAACCCTCTCTCGCTCGTCCGAGGTCCTGAAGCCGATGAATTACATGCTCAGGCGCTGGGACAACTTCGCCCGCTTCCTCGACGATGGCAGGATCTGCTTGACCAACAATTGCGCTGAGCGCGCATTGAGAGGCATCGCCCTGGGAAGGCGCAACTGGACCTTCGCCGGCAGCCAGCGTGGTGCCGACCGTGCCGCTATCATGCTGACGATGATCACGACCTGTCGTCTCAACGACGTCGATCCCAAGGCCTGGCTCGCCGACGTCCTCGCCCGTATCGCCGATCTTCCCGCTTCGCGTCTGCACGAACTGCTACCCTGGGAATGGAAGCTCCTGCGCCAAGGCGACAAGCCTGCCGATCAGCAGGCCGCCTGATCTTCACGCAACACAATCATAGAGCTCGCCGTGCCCGCGCGCATGCATCAATCAGGCGGTCTTCGTCGTATGCGTACTTCTCAGTGTCGCCCACGAGGGTATCATGGAACAACCGCGCGTCTTGTCGGCAAACTGCCGGGATAACTCCGGCGGCGCGTGAGAAGCTTCACGCGATGCGAAGCTGCCGGTTCGCTCGGTAGACGTCGGCGCCGTAAGCCTGCTCACTTGCCCGCAAGCCGCACTGGCACAAGCGCAGTCAGAAGCGGCGATCCTAGAGAGGAATCGCCGTTCTCGCTCTTTCAAGGAACAAGCAGCTAGGACACGACGCTGAAATTCGACGCTGTGACCCCTTTCTGGGGTGGCACCGTTCACCCAGACCGCGGTGTCGTTGTCGATCTGGACGAATAATAAGCGCCGTCCTGATAGGAGTGCGACCGCACATCGCTGAACGAACCAAAGCCTGAGCCATCGCTAGCTGAACTTGAACATGCTCGCGTCTAGCTGCCCCGGCGCGATCCCGATCAGCCAGGCCGCGTTGCCTGCGACGTCGGTAATAATGGTCGTGTTAATGCCGGCGATATAGGTTTCGGCAGCCTGGACGTCAGCAAAGGAATGCAGCGATGTACCGGCAAAGTTAAGGAGGTCGTTGACCCCTCCGGTATTAAAATCCTGGATCACCATGACTTCCGGCGTGCTGTCATTGATTGTGAACGTATCAGACCCGCCGCCACCCCAGGCATAATCCACTCCGCCACCGCCCACGATGTTGTCGGCACCGGAGCCCATCAGGAAAACGTCGACGCTGTTGCCGCCGATAACGGTATCGCCGCCATTGGACCCATAGACGTAATTCTGGCCCGCACCGCCGTAGATGACGTTACCGTCAGTTTCGCCCGACGAGATGAAGATGTTGAGACCGCTACCGCCGGACATCGTGTCGACCCCGACTCCGCCGTAAAAATAGTTAGTGCCAACTCCGCCAAATAGGACATCGGCCCCGGCTTCCCCCAGCATGACATTGACATCGCCGGCTCCGACGGTCCCGCCGTTGCCGATGACGAGGTCATTGCCGTTGCCGCCGAACAGGTAGTTGGTGCCGGATCCCCCATAGAGGACATCGTTGCCCGCTTCGCCGAGCAGAACATCGAGGCCGGCGTCACCCACCAGGGTGTCGTTCCCGGAACCGGCATAGAAATAGTCGTTACCGTCGCCGCCATATCCGACGTCGTTGCCGGCAAAGCCGATCAGGACATCGTTGCCGCCGAGCCCGATGAGCGAGTCATTGCCGACGCCGCCATAAAGATTATCCGCGCCAGCCGTACCCGTGTTCCCGATCGGCAGATCCGCAACGTTCAGGGTAACGTCGGCAAAATGCAGCAGTTCGATGTTGGTCAGCGTATCCAATCCCTCGCCGGCGACGAGGACCGAACTCGTGGGACTGGTTCGGGTAATCGTATATGAGCTTCGGTTGCCGAAGAACCACGCTGTATCGGTGCCAGCCCCACCGTCCAGCGAGTCATTGCCTGCCCGTCCCCTGAGGACATTGCTCCCGCCATCGCCTGTCAGCGTATCGCCGAAATCGCTGCCCTCGAGCCCCTCGATGGAAGTGTAGGTATCTCCACTTGCCTCGCCGGTGTTTGTCCCCGGGTTTGCGAGGCTGGCCACCACGCTGGAACTAGCCAGGAAATAGGACGCGATATCGTTGCCGGCTCCACCATTCAATGCATCCGCGCCGACATAGCCGGTCAGGATGTTGTCGCCTGCATCGCCGACCAGCGTGTCATTGAAACTCGACCCGAACAGCGCCTCGATGGAGCTATAGACGTCGCCGGCCGCATCGCCCGTATTCTGTGAGCTGTCTGCAAGATTGGCCACCACGGCCGCCGATGCCTGTCGGTAGGCAACGGTGTCAAAGCCGGCACCGCCATCCAGAGTATCTGCCCCACCGCGCCCCTCGAGTGGATTGTTGCCGGCATCGCCGATCAGATGATCTGCAAAGGAACTGCCGATCAGAATTTCGATGCCACTATAGGAATCCCCGGCAGCTTCGCCGGTATTGACGGCCGAGTTGGCGAGACTTGCGGTGAGACCAGAGGTCGCATTCACATAGGATGCTGCATCACTGGTGCTGCTGCCGCCAACCATCGAGTCGGCGCCAAGCCCTCCCACGAATGTCGTATCGGCCGATGCGTATCCGATCAGCATATCGTTGAAATTGCTCCCCGCGATGCCCTCGATCGAAATGTACACGTCGCCGGCAGCTTCCCCCGTGTTTAGGGAGGTGTTGCTGAGATTTACGACGATGCCCGCGCTGGCATTGTTGTAGTCGGCGGTATCAATGCCGCCGCCGCCGTTCAGCGTATCCGCGCCGAGGCCGCCCCGCAGCCAATTGCCGCTGTTGTCACCGATCAATTGATCGTTGAACGCGCCGCCTCTGAGCCCTTCTATGCCGATATAGACGTCGCCGGTCGCCTCCCCCGTATTGGCCGACGCATCCGAGAGGTTCGCTACGATTGCCGTGGTTGCATTGGCATAATCCGCGAAGTCGAAACCGGCCCCGCCGTCCAGCGTGTCGGCGCCGAGGCCGCCCTGCAGGAAATTGATGTTGGCATCGCCGGTCAGCGAGTCGTTGAAGTCGCTGCCGCGAAGCGCTTCGATCGAGACGTATGTATCGCCGACCGCTTCGCCCGTGTTGGATGCCGGAGTGGCAAGGCTCGCGGTGATTGCCGTCGTCGAATCCGCATAGGAGACGAAATCAAATCCGCCGCCGCCATCGAGGGAATCCGCCCCGAGGCCGCCGCGTAGCGTGTTGCTGTTGCCGTCTCCGACCAGCGTATCGTTGAAGGCGGAGCCGCGGATGTTCTCGATCGACGTATAGGTGTCGCCGGCGGCCTCACCGGTGTTGCTGGCGGAATTTGCCAGGCTGGCCAGCAGTCCCGCCGAAGCCGCAAAATAGTCGGCGGTGTCGCTGCCGGCGCCGCCGTCCAGGACGTCCGCGCCCAGTCCGCCGCGAAGCAGGTTGTTGTTGCCGTCCCCCGTCAGCGTGTCGTTGCTGCTGCTTCCGATCAGGCCTTCGATCGAGGTGTACGTATCGCCCTGCGCGTAACCGGTATTGAGGCCGGGATTGGCGAGATTTGCCAGCACGCCGGCCGGCGCATCCGAATAGGACGCGAAGTCGATGCCGGTACCGCCATCGAGGGAGTCCGCGCCGTCCCCGCCAACCAGCGTATCGTTTCCGGCGAGCCCTTGAAGGGTATCATTTATATTGGAGCCGTTGGCCGTACCGGAGACCGTGTCGTCGCCCGCCGTACCCTGAAAAGATCCCATCGCCAATCCCCCGACCAAATCGCCGATGCCCGAAAAAAGCCGAGCGAAAAATCATACGAAAAATCAAATAGTTGCGTGGAAACAACTACTCAGGGCCACATATCACGTTGGCCGGCAGTCGATCCTGACCCATTCGGGTGCGACAATTGCGCACACCGGCGGCGGTCCGGATGTCGCAGCCCCCATCCGTCTGTATTTCTTAATATTTCCCGCCGCAGGTTGAACGACACTCCCAGTGAGTCAGAAAGTCATAGACCACGATCGGTTGACCCAGGTCATGAGCCGCCTCGGCGATGCCGTGGTGGATCCCTTACTGTGGCCCGAGCTGATGGAAAGCATCTGCGCGGCGGTCGGCGCATCGGCTGCATTGCTGCTGCAAAGCGACGTTCGGACACCGGACGTGCCGAGGACCAAGTCCATCGACGAAGCCACCCAGCTTTACTTTGCTGACGATTGGCAGACCAGAGATCCGCGTGCGATCGGATTTCCGCGGATGATGGGCGGCGAGGTCGTCACGGATCAGGACCTCCTGACTCCTGAGCAAATCCGGGCTGATCCGATGTACAATGAAGTGCTGTTTCCATTCGGCTTCAGGTGGTTTGCCGGCATAGGTTTTTGGGCAGACACGGCCGCTTGGGCGCTCACGATTCAGCGAACCCAGCATGAGGGACCATTTGACGAGGCGGACAAGCGAGCGCTTGCCCGTCTCGCACCACGATTGACTGAGACTGCTACACTCGCGACGGCGCTCGGCCGAGTGGTCCTCTCGTCGATGACCAATATACTGGAAAAGGTTCGGCAACCGGCGCTCATCCTGAATCGGCAAGGCTTCGTCGTTAGCTGCAACGCGGCGGCCGACGCTGGCTTTGACCAAGACATTCTGGTCCGCAATCGACGGCTCTTTCTGGGTGATCGTAGTGCGATGGCGAAATATCACCGTCTTCTCGATTTGATCCGATCCTGCCCCGACAGCGTTGCGCTGCCTACAGAACCGATCGTGATCCGCCGAGCCACCAGGCCCCCAGCCCTGATTCGCGTGCTGCCGATCGATGGTGCGGCAAGCAGCGTATTCCTGGGCGCTCGGGCAATGCTGATCTTCTCCAATCTCTCGCCTAGGCCGCCGCTAGATGCGAAGCTCATTGCACGAGCCCTGGATCTGACTCCGGCGGAGGCCAGGTTGACGGCTTTGCTAACGGGCGGCCTGTCTGTTCAAGCGGCCGCCGCGCAATTGGAAATCTCGCCGGCAACAGCCCGCAACCATTTGAAGTCTGCGTTCTTCAAAACCGGCACTCACCGCCAGTCTGAGCTGATGAGGCTTGTACTAAGCTTAGCATAGCGCGACATCTCTACAGCTGCGCCATCGATGCGGCGTTGGCTGCAATATTGCCGCTCCAGCATATTCTTGGGAACGATAACGGATGTTTTTTACGACGCTGTCGTGCTTTTTCCTCGAAAGAATCGATCCATTGTTCCACTCGTAGAGCAGCAAACGTGACGCCTCGGATAGCGGCCGCCCAACGTAAGGCTCGTACCTATCGGGATCATACGACTCCGGATGTCTTCCGCTTAAGTTGTTCGAGAAGTGCTCGAGCGACCCCAATTCAATTGAAAACGATAAGATCATTTTGGATCGCCCTTGTTGGGCAGGAACCGACGTCAACTCAAGTGGGTTCGAGCAACGATAAGCCCTATGTGTCAGGACGATTAGGCTACGGAGCGATCCACAACGCAGCCTGCCTATATCACCATCGTAAGACGCTTAGGAAGCTCGACGTTCGTAAGCCCAGACTTCGCAAAAATAGCCCCGATACCGTATTTCCCGCGATCGAGATCCAGCGCCTAACGTTGCCCGTCAGTCTGCCGCAGATATGTGCGCTTTCTACGCTGAATACGATCAGATAAGGCGTGACTCGATTGCGGCCAAAAGAAGCGCCGCTGGCGAGGGATTGACAAGCGATGACGACGCCCTCCTCACCGAGGAAGGCACTCTACTTTTGACCGAAGACCGAACGCCCTGTGCGAGAGGCAACCGATACTGCGCGCATTGATGGCCACACGCCCTCCTGGGCTAAATAGCCCAGCTACAGTTGATCTGGCCGGCAAGTTTCGATTTTCGCGCAGTCGCCCGCCCCTCGGATGGCCATTACTTGCCCTTGAAGTTCGGCGCGCGCTTGTTGAGGAAGGCGTCCATACCTTCGCGGAAATCCTCGCTCATATAGGCGCGCAGGATCAGGTCTTCGCCCTCCTTGCGCGACAGCGTGCGGCGGATGCGGCGGACCGCTTCCTTGGTCACCTCTAACGTGATCGGCGCATGGCCGGCGACGAGCTTCGCCGTCTCGGTGGCGCGGCGCTGCAACGTTTCCACATCGGGGACGACTTCGTTCAACAGCCCGAGCGCCAGCGCCTCGGGTGCCTCGACGAGGCGCGCCTTGAAGATCAGATCCTTGGTCCGCGCCGGACCGATCAGCGACACCAGCCGCGAGATGTTGGACATCGAGAGGCAGTTGCCGAGCGTGCGCGCGATCGGGAAGCCGATCCGCGTCGCCTCGGTGCCGATCCGGATATCGCAGCAGGCGGCGATGCCGGCACCGCCGCCGGTGCAGGCGCCGGCGATCGCCGCGATCACGGGCACACGGCACTGCTCGAGCGTTCCCAGCACGCGATCGATCCGCGCCTCATAGTCGAGCGCATCTTGCGCCGTCTTGAACGCGCGGAACTGCGAGATGTCGGTGCCCGAGGCGAACGCCTTGTCGCCGGCGCCGGTCATGATCAGCGCCTTGATGGAGTGATCCTGATTGATGTTCTCGCAGATCGCCGCCATCTGCTCGTACATTGCAAAGGTCAGCGCATTGCGCGCCTGCGGCCGGTTGAACGTGATGCGCGCGATCCCGTCTTCGACGGAATAGATCAGGTCTTCGGTCGAAGTGACGGGCGCGTTCATGTCTCGCTCTTTCTGTTGTTTGCGATTCGATTTCAGGCGACGGCTCTCTAGGCCACAGCCTTGGACGCCTGCGAAGCTTCGCGTCCCTTCAGGACTTCCATCGCCGCCAGCACGCCGCCGCCGCGATGCGGCACCTTGGCCAGATCAAGGCCCATCTCGACGCCGGACAGCGTGCCCATCAGCATCAGGTCGTTGAAGTGGCCGATATGGCCGATCCGGAACACCTTGCCCTTGACCTTGTTGAGGCCGGTGCCGAGCGACATGTCGAAATTCTCCAGCACGACCTTGCGGAAGTGGTCGGCGTCGTGGCCGTCAGGCACCCGCACCGCGGTCAACGCCGGCGAGTGCGCGCCCTGCTCCTGGCACTGCGTCTCGAGGCCCCAGACCTTGATCGCGGCACGGGTCGCTTCGCTGTGGCGCTTGTGGCGGGCGAAGACATTCTCCAGGCCCTCCTCCTCCAGCATCTTCACGGCCTCGCGCAGGCCGAACAGGAGGTTGGTCGCCGGCGTATAGGGCCAGGTGCCGGCCTTGTTGATGTTGATGACTTCCTGCCAGTCCCAATAGGAGCGCATGCCCGGATTGGCCTTGGCCACGGCGAGCGCCTTCTCGGACACGGCGTTGAAGCCGAGGCCGGGCGGCAGCATCAGCCCCTTCTGGGAGCCGGCGATGGAGACGTCGATGCCCCAGGCATCATGCTCATATTCCAGCGAGCCGAGGCCGGATATGGTGTCGACCATCAAAAGCGCCGGATGCTTCAGCGTGTCGAGGATCTTGCGGACGTCGCGCGGATAGGTGACGCAGGCGGTCGAGGTCTCGTTATGGACCACGCAGACCGCCTTGATCTTGTGCGCCTTGTCGGCGGACAGCCTGGCCTCGATCTGATCGAGGTCGGCGCCGTGGCGCCAGTCGCCCGCGATGAAATCGACGTCGAGCTTGAACTTGTCGGCAATGCCATGCCACAGCACCGCGAACTGGCCGGTCTCGCACATCAGAACCTTGTCGCCGGGCTGCAGCGTGTTGACGATCGCGGCCTCCCAGGCACCGGTCCCCGACGACGGGTAGATGATCACCGGGTGCTTGGTGCGGAACACACGCTGCATCGCGGAAAGCACGGCAAAACCGATCTCGGCGAACTCGGGACCGCGATGGTCCATGGTCGGCATATCCATGGCCCGCAGCACCCGGTCCGGCACGTTGGTCGGTCCCGGAATCTGCAGAAAATGCCTTCCAGTATGCACGGTCATGAGCGTCTTTCCCGGTCTCGTCTTGGTCGTGGTGAGCCGCTCGCATATCACTATTCGCCGGGTTTGTCCTAGGCCCGGCGGGGGTCCGTCATGCATATCTGACGGCGTTCCGCCGGGCCGGCGGCGCCTTATTCGGCGGCCACCACCTTGCCCGGCGCCACCAGTTCGCCGGTCTCCTCGAACGGCCGCTCGGGGTGCATCAGGAACGCCGAGAAGCCACCGACCAGCAGGAGGCCCATCGACATCAGGAACGGCAGGTACCAGTTTCCGGTGGCGTCGATGACGAAGCCGGCGACCAGCGGCGAGACGATGGCCGCGAAAGCCGAGCCGGTGTTCATGATCCCCGCGGCGGTGCCGGAATATTTCGCCGCGATGTCCATCGGGATCGACCACATCGGCCCGATCACGAGCTCGGCACAGAAGAAGCCGGCCGACAGGCAGAGCGCCACCACCGTGATGTCGTGAACGAACAGGATCGGCATCAGCGACAGCAGCGCGCCGGCGAAGCCCACGACCGTCACGCTGAGTCGCGCCAGCCGCACATTGCCGGTGCGCTCGAGAATGCGGTCGGAGATGACGCCGCCGATGCTGTCGCCGACGACGCCGGCAAAGAACACGCCGGATGCGAACAGCGCCGAATTCTTCAGATCGAGACTGTAGTTGTTCTTGAAGAACAGCGGCAGCCAGTTGAGGTAGAGCCACAGGCACCAGCCGTAGCAGAAATAGGTCAGCG
This sequence comes from Bradyrhizobium sp. Pha-3, assembly GCF_042258325.1. Taxonomy (NCBI): domain Bacteria; kingdom Pseudomonadati; phylum Pseudomonadota; class Alphaproteobacteria; order Hyphomicrobiales; family Nitrobacteraceae; genus Bradyrhizobium; species Bradyrhizobium sp. Pha-3. The sequence continues at coordinate 6,250,656 of NZ_CP170151.1, forward strand.
TCACCGGCCACATCCGCTGCAGCAGCGGTCCCCACGGCACCTTCGGCCGCGCGCCTTTCGGCCGCGGCGGCAAGGTCGCAAGCTCGGCCGCCGTGATCGAGCCATGGTCCCGCGGCTCGTTGCGGAAGTACCAGACCCACGCGATGCCCCAGATCAGGCTGACGACACCGAGCACGACGAACGCGCCGCGCCAGGTCAGCCAGAGGATCAGCAGCGCGACCACCGGCGGGGTGATGGCATTGCCGAGCCGCGCGAACGAATGTGTCAGGCCTTGCGCGAAGCCGCGGCGGTTGGCCGGCGTCCAGTACTGCATCGCGCGCGTCGCGGTCGGGAACGTCGCGCCTTCGCCGAACCCCAGCGCGAAACGCGCGACGAACAGCGCGGCAAGACCATGGACAAAGCCGGTCATGATGGTCGCGGCGGCCCAGATCATGCCGCACCAGAACAAGGTCTGGCGCGGCCCGAAGCGATCGCCGACCCAGCCGCCGATCACCTGGAACAGCAGGTACGGATAGGCGAAGGCCGAGAACACCAGGCCGAGCTCGGTGTTGGACAGGCCGAGCTCCTTCTGGATCTCGCCGGCCGCGGTGCCGATGTTCACCCGGTCCACATAGGTGATGAAGTACATCACGCAGAGCATGGCCAACACGACATGGGTGGCCTTGAACCGAAGCCTCATATCATCCCCTCCCCCCCGATCCGCGATTGTTCTGAGTTCGTTGCGCTGCGGATGCCGTGGCTGCTAGAGCTTCGGCTCTGATTAGATCAGAACCGAAGCTCTAGATTTTTGTTGACGCGTTTTCTTCACGCGAACCGGCGTCCACTTCGCTCGAAAACGCTCTAAGTGCTGACCACCTTCAGATGCGACGACGCGTTGCGCTGGTCGCGCTGCTCGAGAAGCCGCATTGCGGCCTCGACGCCGCCCGAGCGATGCGGGACCCCGGCGACCGACAGCCCCATCTCGACGCCGGTCAGCGCGCCAAGCAGCGTCAGCTCGTTGCACTCACCGAGATGACCGATGCGAAACACCTTGCCCGCGACCTTCGACAGGCCGGCACCGAGCGACATGTTGAAATTGTCGAGCACGACCTTGCGGAACTGATCCGCATCATGGCCGGGCGGCATCATCACCGCGGTCAGCACCGGCGAGAATTCCGAGGGCTCCTGGCACAGCACCTCGAGCCCCCACTGATTGACGGCGGCGCGCGTGGCGGCGGCCAGTCGCTGATGGCGGGCGAACACGTTGTCGAGCCCCTCCTCCAACAGCATCGCGATGGCCTCGCGCAGCCCGTAGAGCAGGTTCGTCGCAGGCGTATAGGGGAAGAAGCCCTTGGCGTTCGGCTTCAGCATTTCCTCCCAGTCGAAATAGGAGCGCGGCAGCTTATTGGTGCGCGACGCGGCGCGCGCCTTCTCCGAGATGGCGTTGAAGCCGAGGCCGGGCGGCAGCATGAAGCCCTTCTGCGAGCAGCTGACGCTGACGTCGACCTTCCACTCGTCGTGCCGGTAATCGACCGAGCCGAGCGAAGAAATGGTGTCGACCATCAGGAGCGCCGGATGCGCGGCGCGCTCGATCGCGGCACGGATGTCGGCGATCCGGCTGGTCGCGCCGGTCGAGGTCTCGTTGTGGACGACCATCACCGCCTTGATGCTGTGCGCGGTGTCGGCGGCGAGCCTTGCTTCAATCTGGGCGGGGTCGGCGCCGCGGCGCCAGTCGCCGGGCATGAAATCCACCTCGATGCCGAAACGGCCGGCCATTTGCCGCCACAGGGTGGCGAAGTGGCCGGTCTCGACCATCAGGACCTTGTCGCCGGGCGACAGCGTGTTGACGATCGCGGCCTCCCAGGAGCCGGTCCCGGACGACGGGAAGATCACCACCGGACCCTTGGTCTGAAACACCTTCTGGCTGCCCTCGAGCACGGCCCGGCCGAGCGCGGCGAATTCGGCGCTGCGGTGGTCGATGACCGGCATGTCCATCGCGCGAAGAATGCGATCCGGGACCGGGCTCGGCCCGGGAATCTGCAGAAAATGGCGCCCTTGATGCATGAGAACCTCCCAATCGCCGGATTTCGGCTCCTCGGCGAGCTATTTTGCATTCATTTTTTGTCTTTTCAATCCAATTTTGGTATTCGATTCGAGAGTATCGACGCGACCGCGCTGGCAAATTATTGTTCAGAATATGAAATCCGCGATTCCCGAAGCCGGGGTTCCAATCACCCCGCCCGCCGCCGGCAGTGGCAGCGACCGCCAGGAGGCCTCGCTTCACGGCGAGATCCTGCTGCGGCTCCGCGACTATATGGTGGAGGGCAACATCCCCGAGGGCGCCCGCGTTCCAGAGCGGCAGCTCTGCGAGATGCTGGGGATCTCCAGGACGCCGCTGCGCGAAGCGCTCAAGGTGCTGGCCGCCGAGGGCCTGATCGAGCTCTTGCCCAACCGCGGCGCGCGGGTGCGCCGGCTCAGCCCGCGCGACCTCGAGGAATTGTTCGACGTCATGGCCGGGCTCGAGAGCCTCGCCGGACGGCTGGCATGCGAGATCATCACCGACGAGGAAATCGTCGCGATCGAGCGGCTGCACTACGAGATGTACGGCCATTATCTGCACCGCGACATGCACGGCTATTTCCACACCAACCAGCAAATCCACGAGAGCATCGTTGCGGCCGCGCGCAACGAGACGCTGAAGGCCACCTACGCCAACTTCGCCGGCCGCATCCGCCGCGTCCGCTATTCCGCCAATTTCGCCCGCAAGCGGCAGCGCTGGGCCGAGGCGATGCGCGAGCACGAGGCGATCCTCGATGCGCTGCGCCGGCGCGCGGCAAGCGAGCTCAGCGACATCCTGTTCCAGCACCTGCGCAACAAGCGGGCCGCGGCCATCGATCACCTCGCGGAGGGGCCGGACAGCGGCCTGGAGGCGGCGCCCCAGAACGACTAAAGGGACTGGCTCAAGGATGCTGGAGGGTAGCTATCCTTGCCCATTATGAATTCATAATGTAATTCTCACGTCGAGAGAATGCATAATCCATGAGCAACTGCGGTGGCGTCATGGATCACATCGGATCTGGGATGAAGAACGCCTCCTCGCTCGAACAGCGCCTGCGGTCCGAACTGGCCGGCGACGTGTTTTTCGACGCCTTCAACCGCGGCCGCTACGCGACCGACGCCTCGTTCTACCAGATCATGCCGGCCGGCGTGGTGGTGCCGCGAACCGTCGATGAGGCGCTGCGGGCGCTTGCGATCGTCCGCGACGCCGGGCGGATCGTCACCCCGCGCGGCGGCGGCACCTCGCAATGCGGCCAGACCGTCAATGACGGCATCGTCGTCGACCTGTCCAAACACCTGAACCGGATCCTCTCGCTCGACGTCGAGAATCGGACCTGCGTGGTCGAGCCCGGCATCGTGCTCGACGACCTCAACCGGCAACTCAGGAAGCACGGGCTGTGGTTTCCGGTCGACGTCTCGACCGCCTCGCGCGCCACGATCGGCGGCATGGCCGGCAACAATTCCTGCGGCGGGCGCTCGCTGCGCTACGGCACGATGCGCGACAACACGCTGTCGATCGATGCCGCGCTCGCCGACGGCACGCTGCTGCATTTCGGCGAGGTACCGCGCGACCTGATGCGGGTCAATTCGTCCGACAGCGGACTGAAGCTGTTTCGCGACATGCTAGATCTCGGCGAGCGCGAGGCGCTCGAGATCGCCGACAAATTCCCCAAGGTGCAGCGCCGCGTCGGCGGCTATAATCTCGACGCGCTGGTGCCGCGCAACGCGCCGAACAACCTGGCGCATCTTCTGGTCGGCTCGGAGGGCACCCTCGCCTTCACGACGCAGGTCGAACTCAAGCTGTGGCCTGTGATCCGCAACAAGGCGCTCGGCGTCTGCCATTTCGGCAGCTTCTACGAGGCGATGGACGCGGCCCAGCATCTGGTCAAGCTGCGGCCCATTGCAGTCGAGCTGGTCGACCGCACCATGATCGCGCTCGGCCGCGAGATCGCGATGTTCCAGCCGATCATCTCGGCTGCGGTGCGCGGCGATCCGGACGCCATCCTGGTGGTCGAGTTCGCCGAAGAGGACCAGGCCGACAACCTCGCCCGCCTCAAGCAACTCGGCGAGCTGATGGCCGACCTCGGCTTCGGCTGGGACAAGCCGCAGCGCAAATGGGGCGGCGTGGTCGAGATCATCGAGCCCGCGCTGCAGACCGGCATCGCCGATTTCCGCGCCGCCGGCCTCAACGTCATGATGTCGATGAAGCAGGAGGGCAAGCCGGTCTCGTTCGTCGAGGATTGCGCGGTGCCGCTGCCGCATCTCGCCGACTACACCGAGCGGCTCAATGCCGTGTTCGCCAGGCACGGCACCCGCGGCACGATGTATGCGCATGCCTCCGAAGGCTGCCTGCATGTGCGCCCGGTGCTCAATCTCAAGCTCGAGAAGGACGTCAAGGCAATGCGCGCCATTGCCGAGGAAGCCTTCGCGATGGTGCGCGAATACAAAGGCTCGCATTCGGGCGAGCACGGCGACGGCCTGGTGCGCTCGGAATTCCACGAAGCGATGTTCGGGCAGCGCATCGTGGCCGATTTCCGCGAGGTCAAGCAGCGCTTCGACCCCGGCAACACGCTCAACCCGGGCAAGATCGTCGATCCGCCGAAAATGGACGACCGCTCGCTGTTCCGCTTCGCGCCGGATTATCGCGTCGGCGAATTGAAGACGGTGCTCGACTGGTCGGCCTATCCCGGCGCCGGCGGCGGCTTCCAAGGCGCCGTCGAGATGTGCAACAACAACGGCGCCTGCCGGAAGCTCGAAGGCGGCGTGATGTGCCCGTCCTATCGTGCCGCGCGCAATGAGAAGGATGTCACCCGCGGCCGCGCTAATACGTTGCGGCTCGCGATCTCGGGCCAGTTGGGTGCGGACGCGCTCGCCTCCGACGAGATGATGGAGACGCTGAAGCTCTGCGTCTCCTGCAAGGCGTGCCGCCATGAATGCCCGACCGGCGTCGACATGGCCAAGATGAAGATCGAGGTGCTGGCAGCGCGCGCGGCGACGCACGGCCTGTCGCTGCGCGACCGGCTGGTCGGCTATCTGCCGCGCTATGTCGATCTCGCCTCGCGCTTCGCGCCGATCGCGAACTGGCGTAACCGGAGCCCGCTGCTGCGCGCGCTGTTCGAGAAACTCGCAGGGATCAGTGCCAGGCGCGCGCTGCCGGAATTTCGCCGCGACACGTTCCGGCCCGACGCCACGGTGCTGGGTCCAGCGGATGGCCGCGAAGTGGTGCTGTTCGCCGATACGTTCAACCGCGGCTACGAGCGGGAAAATCTCGACGCCGCGATGGAAGTCCTGGTCGCCGGCGGCTATCGCGTGCATCTGCCGAGGCCATCGGACGGCGGACGGCCGCCGTGCTGCGGGCGAACGTTCCTGTCGGCCGGACTGGTGGAGCAGGCCCGTGCCGAGCTTGACCGGCTGGTTGCGACCTACGTCCCGTTCGCGGCCCGCGGCGTGCCGATCATTGGTCTCGAGCCAAGCTGCCTGCTGACCTTGCGCGACGAGCTGCTGTCGCTGCGTTCGGATGAGGCCGCCAAGACGGTCAGCGCCCACGCGCTGCTGTTGGAGGAATTCCTGGTACGCGAGGCCGAGGCCGGGCGCCTCGCCTTGCCGCTCGGCGCGGTCAGCGGAAAAGCGGTCGTGCACGGTCATTGCCACCAAAAATCCTTCGGCGCGTTCAAGCCGGTGGAGAAGGTGCTGCGCCTGGTGCCGGGCCTCGACGTCAAGACCATCGAGTCGAGCTGCTGCGGCATGGCCGGCGCGTTCGGCTATGGCGCCGACACCTACCAGGCCTCGATCGAGATGGCCGAATTGTCGCTGCTGCCGGCCGTCAGAGGTGCCGATCCGGACACGCTGATCGTGGCCGACGGGACCTCATGCCGCCACCAGATCAAGGACGGCAGCGGGCGAACGCCGCTGCACGTCGCCAGCGTATTGGCGATGAGCCTGAAACGTGCGAAATCGAATTCCGACAGATTGTTACCGACAAAGGAAGAGGCCCATGGCTGAGCTCACTCTCGAAATTGCCCGCAAGATTCTGGATGCCGCGCTGGCCAAGGGGGTCGAGAAGAAGTTCAAGCCGCTGGTCGTCACCATCCTCGACGCGCGCGGCGCGGTGAAGGTGACCGCGGCACAGGACGGCACCAGCCTGATGCGGGCCGAGATCGCCCATGGCAAGGCCTATGGCGCGCTGGCGCTCGGGATGGGATCGCGGGCGCTGTTTCAGCGCGCGCAGGAGCAGGCCTATTTCGTCGACGCCGTGAACACGCTGGCGCAGGGCCGGATGGTGCCGGTCCCCGGCGGCGTCCTGATCATGGACGGCGCGACCCTGCTCGGCGCCGTCGGCGTCAGCGGCGACACCTCGGACAACGACGAGATCTGCGCCGTGGCCGGCATCGAAGCCGCCGGCCTGAAGCCCAACGCGGGCTAGACGCCGCCGCCTAATTCATACCCTCGTGGGGCGGCCATGGCGCTGCGCAATGTTCTACGCATGGCATAGTAACACCGGCGGTTTAGTTGTCGGGGGTTCGTTGGTCCGCTACATCGCGAAACCCACTATTTCGGAAGCCTTGTTTTCTTATCGCAGAGCAGCCTAACTCGGAACGTCGGATGTCGGTAGTTTGGCGAAAGCAGCCGTTCGCGCGATCCGTCGCCGCCATAAATGTCGGCGAGTAGGTTCAAATCGCGGAGGCGCAACCACCGATACCGACATTCAGTCCAGGTTGCGATCTAACCGAGGGTTTTTCGTCCTTTTTCGCGTCCGATGTCGAGCGGCTTGAGCCTCGCGCACCATGTTCATCAGGACAGAATCCGTCCTCCGACCCCACGTTCTAAAGCTACGCTTTGCCCGGCGACTAGGGGAAACATCACGGAACCAACCGCAACAGCCGCTGTCGCGCCGCTCATTGGTTCGCTGTTACAGCGAACAGCCGGATGGAGCGGAGAAGCAGTGCGGCGGAGAGAATGTCAGTCAATCCCCATTGAAAGGTAAGGCATTTTCGACCTTCCCAAATCAACTACCACCAATTTGGCTACGGGCGGAAAATTGAGTTTCGTCTGCGCGCTAGTTTGCAACCGGGAAGCTCCGATTAAGCTTGATCAGTGCTCGCTGGGCTGGCGCTGAAGGGTCCTAGAAAGCGATAGCAGACGCGCGGTCATTCGAACATCTTCCTCGAAATCAGACTGGATTTGGAGCATCAACCGTCACCAGCGGCGACGGCTGCGCTGATCCTTTATCTCGAGCGGACCGACCCTATTCAGACAGTTTCCAAAGCGGTCACGCGCGACGTGTCGTGCGCGATGGCCTGGAGAATCTTGTCCACCGCTGCATTCGCCCACTGATGGAGTTCTGCTGTCGTTTTGTTCTGCAGAGGATGAGGTACGTAAACTGCTGCAGCGTCGAGACCGATCGTTCCCTTTTGAGACTCGAAAGCTTGTTGAAACTCGATAGTCAGTACGCTGACACCGGCAATTCCCTTTTTGTCGAGATCGTTCAGGTCGTGCGTAGAGCACGACGTGCAGGATCCGCAATCGGACAGCGCGATGATGACGGCATCGCAATTGTCCGCGATATCCTTGATCATCTCGCGAGGGGCTACCCGCGTGTTGGTGGGCTTCTTATACCTACGCGTCTCGATACCGCGTTCTGTGCAGAGCTGTTCGAGACGGTCGATGAACTCGTCGCCGCGCATTTTTCCGATGTCCATGAGCGCGATAGTCTTACCGACGACCGAGTCGAGTGGCGCCGCCCGTTCGCGCAACTCCGATACAATCTCCGCGGTGGGGTTGCGAAAGCTGATGCCGTATTTCATGTTGTGATCTCCATCGTCACTGGTTTGGATTCATTGCGAAACCGGCCGCCAGTCCAACCAGCGCAAATCGCCGAGAACAAGCCTGCCTGTCCGCCCGCCTGCACGATCAGCAGACCTTCTGGCCAGAACTTGTTGACCATCTCGTCTGCCCGGCGCGTGTCGACCCCTTCGCCGACGCCATGGGCACCCTGTATGACGTCCTTGCCGGGACGCACCATCGCCCTGTGAAGCTCTTCGGTGATGCGCCCGCGATCCCATCCGGCTTCGCGGAAGATGGCGTAGTGCTCCGGAACGAGGACCAACAAGGCGTTCGTGAATTCGCACAACTTGTGGTGCCCGACGGCCAGCAAAGACATGGCTAGCGATTTCGTGAGTTGCTCGGGAGTCCTCGACCGCTGGTCGATGAACCCTTGAATGCCATCGCCCTGGAAGAGCGTTACGGCGTTCTTCCCGGGCTCGATCCCACGCGCGACCGACAGGGGCATCCACGTGGGATCCGATTCGTCCTCCGCGAAGCAGAACGTGTACTTGCCTGGACCGCCGAGGACGGCGCGGTCGAGTTCGCCGGGACGGCCGCCGCCCACGTTGCGGATGATCAGCTGAAGCGCCCGGCCGATGGTCGCATTGGCGCGATTACCTTGGCCGAGGCAGTTGATGCCGGAGTTCATGCCGATTTCCCGCGCGACCGGTCCGTTCACGACGATGATCGGGCTTGAGAAGCACGTCGTGCAGAGCAGGCCGTGCATCGTGAACAGCGGGTCCAGCGCCGCCTCCAGCGCCGTCAGAACCACTGGCATGTACTCGGGACGGCAGCCCGCCATCACGGCATTGACTGCGACCTTCTCAACGGTGATCGGCGACAGGTTCGGAGGCACGGCGCCGATGATCTCGTCGGGCTTGCGCGAGGTGCCCTCCAGCATGCGGAGAATGCGCACATCCGTCGGAGGAACAACAGGAAGGCCATCGCTCCATCCACGATCGAAGCAGGCTTCGATCTCGTCATCCCATTCTCCGAGCCTGATCTGCCGCGATTTGAAATCGAGCTTGCCGTACTTCGCACGCAAGACGTCGTAGACGCCCGACTCGCGTGACTTCGAACCACAGCCCGGCCGCATCTCGGGCAGTCCTTCGCCCAATCCCTCAAGACCCGTGAGCTTCTCCCAATCCGCGCGGCTCCAGCCGAAGGTGCGGGCGACCTCCTTGCCTTCCCTCATGCGGACGATTGTAGGCACGGCCTCCACGTCGAACGCAAAAGACGATTCGAGCGAAGAGTCGTCTAGCGCCGACACGGTTGACGGAAAGGAGGGATCGTCTTGAGTGTAGACAACGGTCGGCATCTTGTCGGCGATCTGACCGATCACGTGCTCCACCATCTGACAGGTCTCGCATTCACGTTTGGCGAAGATCAGGATGCCGTCCTGGAGTTTGACATTCATATTCAAGGCACTGCCTCCATGTTGCTGCGCCCCTCCTCCGTTGCCATTCGGCGAGGTAGTTCGGCGCTTTCGGTTTTTCGCCCGATCGAATGTTTTCAGCTCAGTCCGGTTGCGGCTCGGGCGACATGATCCCTGCCGTGGGAACAGGAGAACAGTCCGCCGGAACGGTCACGGGTCTCAGGTTGAATTTGACGCCGGCGCCGAAACGCTCCGCATAGGCCGCGTCAGACTGGACGGGATCGAATTCCCCGCTCATCTTCGAGACGACGACCGTCGCGACACCGTTTCCGATAATATTGGTTACCGAGCGCGCCTCCGACATGAAACGATCGATGCCGATCAGCAGAGCCAGACCTTCGACCGGCAGAACATGGGTGGCGGACAGCGTTGCGGCCAGCACGACGAATCCGGATCCTGCGACCGAACCTGATCCCTTCGACGTAATGAGCAGCAGCAACAGAAGTCCGCACTGCTGGGCCAACGACATCTCGATTCCATAGGCCTGTGCGATGAAGAGCGCCGCCATCGACAGATAGATCGCGGTGCCATCTGCGTTGAAGGAGTAGCCGACCGGAAGGACGAGTCCTACGCTGGAACGCGTGCATCCCAAGCGCTCGAGTTTGTCCATCAAGCGGGGCAACACGCTTTCGGACGAGCAGGTGCCGAGCACGATCAACGCCTCGTCGCTCATGAAGCGCAGGAAGCGCGTGAAGCTGAAGCCATTCAACCGAGCGACCGCGCCGAGCACCACGAAAAGGAAGATGATGCACGTCGCGTAGACGGCGATAAGCATATGGCCCAGCACGAGGATCGATCCGATGCCATAGCGGCCAACGGTGAAGGCCATCGCGCCGAACGCACCGACCGGCGCAAGACGCATGATCATCCCTACTATCTTGAACAGGATATCGTTCGCCGACTGAGCCAGCAGAACAAACGGCCTTGCGCGTTCGCCGACCAGCACGGCCGCGCAGCCGAACAGTACGCCAAAGAAGACGATCTGGAGCAGGTCGCCCTTCGCGAACGCCGCGACCGCGTTGTCGGGCACGATGCCGGACAGAAAATCGAAGACGTACGATCCAACCGGCGCCGCCTTGTATTTCGAGATGTCGACAGCCTGGCTGCCGACGGCGGCCCTGTCGAAGCCTGCGCCCGGCTTCAATACATCCATGACGATCAGACCCACGATCAGCGCGATCGTGGAAACGACCTCGAAATAGATCAGCGCCTGCCCCCCGACGCGGCCAAGGCGGCGCAGGTCGCGGACCTCGGCGATGCCGATGACGATCGTCAGGAAGGCGATCGGCGGAATGACCATCTTGATGAGCTTGATGAAGATATCACTCAACATCTGCATCGAGGTGCCGATGCCCGGCCAAAGCGCACCCACCGTTGCGCCCAGCAGGAGCGCCAGCACAACCTGCGCCGTAAGATTGTTCGAGAATTTGCGAAGCAACATCGGCATCGGAAGAACCTCTCAGAACCTTTTGCGTCGAGGCAAACTGGCACTCCAGTTATACATATAGACTGATAATGGTCAAACTGGAATTCCAGATAGGTTGGTGAGGTGAACCTATGTTGCTGATCCCCTTGCCTTTCTTGCATTCTCGGCCGATGGCTGGGAAGCTGTCCGCTCCGCCAGATATTTTTCCGCCTCAAGCGCGGCCATACAGCCCATCGCGGCCGCGACCACAGCCTGCCTGTAGCGGTCGTCGCTCACGTCACCCGACGACCAAACATTCTTTCGCGAGGTCGCCGTCGACCACGGAGCGATTTTGATGTAGCCGGCATCCGTCATGTCGAGTTGACCTCGGAAGAGCGCGGTGGCCGGGTCGTGGCCGATCGCGACGAATGCGCCATCCGCGGAAATGGAGGTCTCTGCCCCCGTGGTCCGGTCCCGTAACCGCAGTCCCGTGAGACGAGGCGAAGGCTCGTTTCGGCCGACAAACGCCACGACTTCAGCGTTCCACACGACTTCGATTTTCGGATGGGCGAACAAGCGATCCTGCAGGATCTGTTCTGAGTGAAGCTTGTCCCGCCTATGTATCAGCGTGACTTTGGAGGCATGATTCGTGAGGTAAAGCGCTTCCTCGACCGCAGTGTTGCCGCCGCCGACAACTACGACTTCCTTTCCGCGGTAGAAGAACCCGTCGCAAACCGCGCAAGCCGAGATACCGTAACCCGACTACTCCGCCTCCCCGGGACTGCCGAGCCATTCCGCCTGGGCACCGGTGGCGATGATCAGCGCGTCCCCCAGGTAGGTGTCGCCGGAATCGCCCTGGGCAACGATGGGGTCCTGCGAGAGATCGATCGACGTGATCGTGTCGAAGACGATCCTCGCGCCGACGTGCTCGGCCTGCTGCCGCATCTGCTCCATCAGTTCAGGACCCTGTACGGCCTGAGCAAACCCCGGAAAGTTTTCGACGTCGGTGGTGGTCGTGAGCTGACCACCAGGCTGTATTCCCGTGGCCAAAAGCGGCTTCAAATTGGCCCGCGCCGCGTAGATTGCCGCGCTGTAGCCGGCCGGGCCTGCGCCAATGATGAGTACCCGCGTCTGAATTTCAGCCATGCCACTCTCTCCAAAACTGGAATTCCAGTTAAGGATGAAGCGACGCAGAGTGTCAACTGGAATTCCAGTTTAGCGAGGGCGCTTGGTCGGGACGGTTCTCTTCGGCCGTCGACCCGCAGTGGCTTCAGTCGGTTCGCTGCCGACGATCTGCAAAGCAAGTCCCTGGACTATCTTCAGATGCGAGACGAGTTCTACGTTTGCTTCTTCGATGCGGCCCGTGACGGTCAGGTCCACGATCCGTCGATGCTGTTCGACTGCCCGGCTCATCCTTTCGAGATCGGCCGGAAGCCGGTAGCGGATCGCGTTGAGTTTGTGAGTGATGACCCGATAGGCGTCAGTCAAGAGAGGGTTTTCCGTCGCGAGCACCAGTGCCTGATGGAATTCGGAATCCATCCGTTCGGCGGTCTCGACGTCCTGTGCTTCGACTGCGAGCGCGCCGGCGGCGATCTGCTTGGACACGGCGGCCGCCAGCTTTTCGGGGTGATCCGCCAAGAGACGGAGAGCGCCCAGTTCCAAGACGGTACGCATCTCGCACAACATCCGCACCGACGCTTCGTCTAGGACCATCACGAAGGTGCCGCTCTGAGGACGGATCACGACGAGCCCGTCCCGCGCGAGACTGGCGAGAGCCTCGCGCACGGGCGTTCTGCTGATCCCCAGCGAAGCAGCGAGCGCGCGATCAGACAATTTCTCGCCGAATTCGAATTCGCCTCGAATGATGCCATCGCGGATCGTTTTCTCGGCTTGGGCGGCAAGGTCTACGTATTGATCCATGCAACTGGAATACCAAACTCCTTGATCGCGGGCAATAAAATGAGCGGGTGCGCGGCTCGTTGCGGCAAGCCGCCCGGCTCGAAGTGGGGGCTGCTCGACGGTTGCGTTCGCTAACTTTCTCGGCTGCGAGTAGGCTGCCGCGCTAGCGCTCGATTGTGCGACGGCGACACTATCGTGAGGTGGAGGGCGTTCCCCTCGTTGGTGGCGTCCAAAAGCCAAACAGCTCGCTTCTAGCCCCTTAGCGCGGCCCGGAGTGCGCTTCGACAAAGGCGCGAAGGTGCGCGTCGCGTATGTCGAGTACATCGAACAGCCCCAAGGCCTGCAAAGCCGGAAGCGCCTCGATCACATCGCGCTCTGCCGTTTCCCGATCCTCAACGCTGGTTTCGGGCGCAGCCAGTATCCGGGCATTGGCGAGAAACGCACCCACAGAACCTTTGCGAACGTTAACTCCATTGATCACACCCTGGTTGACGTCGTCCGGCATCATTTCTTCCGCACGCATCGTATTTCTCCTTCGATCACAACCCAAGAATAGCATGTGACGCTGGCGTTGCTGCGCGATCTAGGCCATACAATACGCAGTTGAGGCCATGTCGAAGCCACTGATCGAACCTAGCCGCGCCGATACGGACGCGGGCCCTCCGCTGGTCGCCGTCTTGGCAAACGGCGGCGAACCGCGGGTTACTCCCGCGCATAAACATGCGCGCGGACAACTTCTCGGGGCAACGCATGGGCTCGTGACCGTCGGCATGGACTCGGGCCATTGGGTTGTACCGGCGATTCATTGCGTATGGATACCGCCGCATCATTCTCATGCGCTGTGCTCCCATGGACCTTTCGTCGGGTGGAGCGTCTATGTCGCTGAGGACTGCTGCGTGGACTTACCGGCGGCACCCAGAACGATGCACATGTCGAGCTTGCTGCGCGAATGCGTGGCGCGCGCGGCAGCCTGGTCAGATAGCGACCAAGGCTTGGCCAGAACTCATCTCACCGAGGTAATCCGTGACGAAATCCGCTCGCTGCCGCGCGAGCGATTCGGTTTGCCCATGCCAACCGATCCACGACTGCTTCGGGTTGCCCGCGCGCTTGCAGACGATCCTGCCGATAAGCGACGCCTAGACGACTGGGCCATCCTCGCCGGAAGCCCAGTGCGGACGCTGACGCGACGATTTCCAATCGAAACCGGGTTCAGCTTCACCGAGTGGCGGCAGCGCGTACGTCTGATGCGGGCGTTGGAAATGCTCGCCGACGAAATTCCGGTGACCACCATCGCCCTCGATCTCGGCTATGAAACGGTGAGTGCATTCATCGCGCTGTTCCGGCGCACATTCGGGACAACGCCGGCGCGCTATTTTCCCCACGCCCCAGCCCGGCAGCGGTGACGCCTCCGCACGCCCGTCGTCGCTTGCCAAACCATTTTCCAGCGGGCGGAAGCGTCCAAGCCATTGTCTTGCAGTGCCGCAAGTCGAGAGACAATCTATACTGTCTCGGAAGGCGCGTCATTCCACCGCTGGCCGCGGTCGACGATCGGGCGGACCTTCATAACGACGTAGCTGACGGTCGCCTGCAGCTCCGCAGCCTTTTCGGCGCCATGCTTTTCAAGATTGCCTGGCGGATCGCGTCGTACTTTCCGTCGCTAGTCCGGATCTCGCGGACTTTGGCGTAGATCCGGGCTCTATAATAATCGCGCCCTTGGCCTTGGGAAACAGGCCATGAAGACGATCGCAGCGTTTTCGCGGATGTTGTCGAAGTGGTGGACACGGGATCGCTGATCTCGAAATCGACCGTCCCATCGCCGAGTAAACCCGGCGTGCCCATTAGCGCTACGCTTGGCTCGCCCTGCCGGTTGGCGGTGCAGAGGAGTTTATCATGCTGATCCTTAAAGAAGGATCGCAGAGCGTCGGAAAGTGCGCTGTGCAATGACGCTTCTGTTGGGGAACCGAAGGGCATTTGCGAGCAACTCTTCTCTCGAGAATTCATCGATTGGATAATCGAGCTGGCCTTACTGCGGGTTCGAAGCCATTTGATACGCCTTTTAAAGCCGGTAGGGCGATCCTATCCAAGGTGATCTTCGGAGCTGCCAGTCACCAGCCATTTGGGTGCATGCTTCGCAGAGGCGACGATCAACATCCACCGCTTGGCCCCAGCGGCTGCTGTGTGCGTCCAGCTCATGGACCGCGCGATCTTCACGTGTGCGCCCTATGCCTCAGTAGCGACCTGATCGTCCGCCAAGGCGTCTTTCAATTGCGCGAACGCTTGTTCGACCTCGGTGAGTTGGCTGGCGAATGTGGCAGCCGGATCGATCTGGCCCGCATTGGCTACGATGAGTTCGTGGGGCAGCATGAGCGCCGGCCGAATGGCGACTGGCTTCATTTTGACGTATTGGCAGACCTGCACGAGTTGTTCGGCGCATTTGCCACCGCCGTGGCCACCGTAGCAGACGATCATCGCAGGCTTTCCGGCCCACTCCTTATAGAGGTGGTCGATCGCATTCTTGAGCGGCGCTGGATAGCCGCCATTATATTGGGGCGTCACGAACACAAAGGCTGGCGCGGCGGTGACCTTGTGGCTCCATGCACGTGTACGCTCGTGCTCATACTGACCCGTGTTCGGCATTGCGGATTCGTCGTCCATCGGCAGCGGCCAGTCCGACAGGTCGACCACTTCGAATGATAAGGACGTCGCGTCCCGCCCGAGCGTGGCGATCCAAGCCGCAACCTGCGGCGCAATGCGTCGAGGCCTTACGCTTCCCGCGATGACGAGAACGGGTGATTGCAAGATACATCTCCTTTTGTTTCTAAGCCCGGTTTATCGAGCCGAACGCGCGCTACGCCTTTACGAGCATCGTCAGCATCCCAGTTTGCCACAGCCGGCTGGACCGCTTCCCGGATACCGGGCGCGAGCTAAGGTCGGTCGGCCGATCGACTTGGCTTCTGGAACGGTGCTTCATGGCATAGCCTAATCCGCCACGACGTGAGTCAGCTGGGGCCGACGCAAACCGGGCTGACAGCTCCGCAGTTTCTCGACCCTTGCGAAGTTGCGCTAGGTCGGACCTTGCCCGCAGAATCACCTTGACGCTTGATCTACTATGATTCCGCCACGATTAACGGTGTTATCACACGTCTAAAAGCCCGCGGCCTGATCACGAGCCACAAAGATCCGCTGGATCCGCGACAACGGGAAATCGACCTGACCGAGAAAGGTCGGCGAATAGCCGATGACGCGATCGGGACCGTCGGAGAGATTTCCAGTGAGACATATTCCCTGCTAGGCCAGCAAGAGTTCCGAATGCCTGCGGAGATACTGAAGAAGGTCATCCGCCGGTGAGAGACAAGAGAGGCTTGACGGTACGGTAAGCTATCGTACGCGCCCATCCGCTTAAGAAAAAGGGCCCGACGATAGTCCGCCGGGCCAGGGGAGGAGCGGAAGACAACGTCTGCGGCCGACAGGCCGTCGATTGGATCAGAGTTCAGCAACTAACCCGCCGGACCGGCATCCTCAAGGATCGGGCCGAACAGATCCCAGCGCTCGCCGTTGAAGCGCATCATCTGCAACCGTTTGTGGAGACGGTAGTCAGTCGGCGAGGTATTGATCTTGATGCCAGGCAGCGCGAGGTCGCCTGTGACATCCTTGAGCGATGCCGCCTGCTTCATGGCGTTCTCGCGCGTCAGATCGTCGCCGCACTGCTGTAGCACGTGGACCAGAAGCTGTGCCGCACCGTAGCCATAGGTATTGAAGTTCGAGCTCTTGTCTCCATCTGGATAATACTTCTCCATGAAGGCAAGATAGCGCTTTACGCCCGGATCGTCCTTCCATTGCGGATCGAGCGGCTCCTTGCCATAGTTGGTGCTGATGAGGCCCTTGGCGTTTTCAAGCCCGGATGGTTTCAGGACGCTTCCGACGGAGGTCGCTTTCATGTCGACGATCCGCAACGGATGCCAGCCCATCTCGGCGGTCTTCCTGATCGCCTGCGCGGCCTGCTTCGGCGTGGCGGCGATGAAAAACAGGTCGGCGCCCGCATCCTTGATCGTGAGAATATGGGAATCGACGGTGGGGTCGGACACTTCGTAGGACGCCTCCGCGACCATCATCGTGGCGGCCTTGTCACCGAGCCCCGCCTTAATACCGTTCAGATAGTCCTTGCCAAAATCGTCATTCTGGTAAAGCACGCCGATCTTGGCGTTCGGATGCTCCTTCAGAATGTATTGGCCATAGATGCGCCCTTCGACGAAGTTGTTTAGATCGTAGCCCATGGTCCAGGGAAAGTTCTTCGGATCGGAGAACCTCGAGGCGCTGGCAGCCGCGAACAGCTGCGGCACTTTCCTGGAATTGAGATACTTCTGCACGGCTGCGTTCGAAGGCGTACCGACAATCTGGAAAGTCAGGAGCACCTCGTCGCTCTCGATGAGCTTGCGCACCTGCTCCACCGCCTTCGGTGGCGAATAGGCGTCGTCATACTGGATCAGGTTGATCTTGCGGCCGTTAATGCCGCCCTGGTTGTTGATCATCCTGAAGTAGGCGGCCTCGGTCTTTCCGATTGAGGCATAGGCCGACGCCGGTCCCGAAAATGGCACGGTCTGGCCGATCTTGATCTCAGTGTCGCTGACGCCTGGGTCGTATTTCTTCTGAGCATTGGCCACAGAGATCGACAGCGCCAGGGTCCATGCCATTGCCGCGGCCAAATGTAAAATTCCATTCCTCATTCGCAATCTCCTTCGCAGTTTGTTTGTCTAAACGGGGTGTCAAGCACGTCACAGTGCGGCGGGCGCTTCCCTCAAACTGCGCCGACGGCTTCGCGGGCGAGCGCGAGACAAGGGGCCGTCATATGTGCTCTCGCTATGCAAGCGAGGCGATCCTTCCGAACCCGCTGCGGTGAAAGATGAGAGGCTGCCTGCGGCTATGAACGACGACGGCGTGGAGTTTCAGCAGCACGATGACGTGATCGCCCGCCTCCAGCTCCTCGCGGACAGTGCAGTCATATTGGGCGATTCCCTCGGCGAGCATCACAGCACCCCTGTCGGTGATCTCGAAGGCGACGCCAGTGAACCGCTCCTGGGCCGGGCCGGCGAGTTGGCGGCACAATGCGCCGTGGTCCTCGGCAAGCACGGTGACGCCGAGGTGCTCGGCTCGGCGCAGAACGGGCCACGTGGCGGAGCCTTTCGCGACTGATAATGACGCCAGCGGGGGCTCGAGAGAGACTGAGGTGAAGGAGGAGGCCGCAAGACCCACCAGCCTCCCGTCGACCTGCGCCGCCACGGCCACCACGCCCGTCGGAAACGCGCCGAAGGCGTCGCGCAGCATCCTGCTGTCGATCTGCTCGCTCATGGATGGCATGCGGCTCGCGCTCCGTGTGCGATGGCGTACTCGACGACCAGATCGGTCACGGCGTCCAACGCGGCGTGGCCGATCGCTTTCGAACTCCCGGCGGGGTTACCGAGGACACCGTTGGGCGAGACCGCGTCGATGCCCTCGACGAACACCCGCTGCAGGAACTCCTCGTCGACTGTGCCCAGGTATCCGGCTGCGGCCCGGTCGGGCCGAATCTTTTCGGGGTGCAGGACGAGCATCACCGAGGTCTCCGCTACGTCTGCGTGACCACCAACGTGACTACCCAGGCCAGCGACTGACTGCGCGGACTTCCGCCACGCGTCGAGGATCGCGGCACTGTCTCTATAGACGATGACCTGAAGCGCCGGAGCGAGCGCTGCGGCCAGCCGCGGCTCGAAGTCGCGCATGATCGGGTAATTGCCGATGTGCCCGGAGAAGAGGACCACGCGAGCGAACCCGTGCGCAGCCAGGCTGCTGCAGTAGTCCAGGCAGATCGCTTCTAGCGTAGAGGGACGCACTGAAAGCGAGCCGCAGAAGCCGAGGTGGTGGGGCGAGTATCCAACCCTGACCGTTGGCAGGACCAGTGCAGCACCAAGTCTGCGGGCGATGCGGAGCGCGAGTGCGTCCGCGTGATCGCTGTCCATTGACAGCGGAAGATGAGGTCCGTGCTGCTCTATCGCGCCCAGCGGAAGGATCGCTGTGCGGGCGCCGGCCGCGATCGCCTCAGCGATCTCGGAACTGGTCAGATGTTCGATCCGCAGCTCACACGGTTGCTCGGAACGCATCACTTCTCGCTCCTTCAACCCTGGAGCCGCGCTTGGTCAGCGAACTCGTTGTGCTCCGCTGAGTCGTACATCTCGTCTACGAGTGCGCTGAACGAGGTGAGCACCGCAGCCCGACGGATCGTGCCCTTGGCAGTGAGCTCTCCCGCTCCAGGCGAGAGCGCACGTGGCGCGATACGGAAGTCCTTGAGCTGAAGGGGACGCGCAAGCTCGGCGTTGATATCCTCAATCTGTTTTCGCAAGCCCTCGTGCAAGGCGTCCCTGTCGAGCTTGCTGCCGTTGTCAGTCGGCCAGATGATGACGGTGAGGTATTTGCGGCCGTCGCCGACGACCACGGCCTCCTCAACGAGAGAGCTGGCCTTGAGGCGCACCTCGGTAGGCTGCGGATTGATGGTCTTGCCACCGCTGGTGACGATGATGTCCTTGGCCCGTCCGATAAGCTTGACCTCGCCGGAGGCGTCGATCTCGACGAGGTCGCCGGTGCGGTACCACTCGCCATCCATCACGTCCGCGGTCGCCTCCGCGTTGTTCCAGTAGCCGCGGAACAGCAGAGGCCCCTTCACCAGCAGCTCGCCCTCGCTACTGACCTTGATCCCAAATCGCGGGTCGGGCATGGCCTTGCCGACGGTCCCAGGGGGCGGAAAGGCGCGATCCCACTGCGCGAGGACCCAGCCGCAGGTCTCGGTGGTGCCGTACATCTCGCGCAAGTCCACGCCCCACAGCTGCCACAAGGCATGCACCTCAGGCGTCATCGCTCCCGACGCGGTCCATGCGATGTTGACCCGGTCCACGCCTAACTTTGCGCGTAGGGGCAGGAATACCTGTTCCTGGGCTTGATCGTAGCGTGCTTGTAGCTCGGCAGGCACGCATTCGCCGCGTCGGCGCGCGGCGGCGACCTCGCGGGCCACCGCCATCGCGTCCTCGTAAGATTTCTGGAAAGATGCCGGCGCCCCCTTGATCGCGGCCAGCGCCACGCTGAGCAGCTTCTCATGCAGCCGCGGCGGCCAGACGATCCCAGTCGGACGTACGCCGCGCAGGGCCTCCGAGAGTTGGTCCAGGCGGCAGAAGGTCACCACCGCCCGAGTCATGATCGGCACGTAGACGCCGGACATGGCCGGAGAAACATGGGAGAGGCCCAGGAAGCTGAGCGAGTCTCGGCGGGTTGTGGTTACCTCCGGGTTGAGTACGGCGGAGCCAAGGACGGAGTACTGCAGGGTGCGGTGGGTATGGATGACGCCTTTGGGCGCTCCGGTGGAGCCAGACGTGTAGAACAAGGCTGCTGGCTGGTCGATGTGCCCGCCGAAGAGGCGCTCGTCGAAAAGCGCCGGGTTGGCCGCATCGTGGGCTCGACCGGTCTCGCGCAGCGCGGCCCATGTCTTGCCGACAACCGTTCCTAAAAGTCCTGATGGGGAGCCATCGAAGCTGATCACGGCTCGTAGCGCTGGAAGCTCCGTGGCAACTGAAGCGACCTTTGCCACGTCATTGTCGTCGCCAACAACCATGGCAACGGCTTCGCTGTGTCCGACCAGTTGCCTCACTTCAGCAGCGGAACTCATGGGGTAGACACCGACAGGAATCGCTCCGGCCGAGAGGATGCCAAGCGCCGCAATCACCCACTCGCCCCGGCCCGGCGCCATGATGGCGACCCTGTCGCCGGGCGCGACACCGACGGCTGCCAGCCCGAGCGCAACCTCGCGTACGGTCGATGCGTACTGCGCCCACGTGGTCGGAATCGCGCGCATCCCGTCCCACTGGCAAAACGCGACCTCATCGGGCTCAACCTCGGCTCGTTCGTGTACCATCTGGGCGAAGGTTCGCTCGACGGCTTGGAAGTTGGCGACGCCGATGTCGGTGACGCCGCTCAGTACCGGCACCTGCCGTGCACGGGCAGTGGCTGGGGGGACGGGATTTGTGGCCATGGTCATCGCTCCGATTTGTGCAGACCTACCGGCCTGAGTGCGGGGTGGAGTTTGGGGCTGGTGCCCCCTCGTCTGAAGGCTGCGACGACGCCCGCGCCTGTCTCCAGCCTTCGCGGAGGCCTCGCGCCACAGGGTCGTTGAACCAGGAGGCAGCCTTGGCGAGCGTCAGTTCGGCCTGGCGTTGATCAACAGCGTCGTCGTAATCGTTCACGGCCTGCTTGAGCGCCGCATAGAGCACCGGCGCTCGACGGCCGGCCTCCCGGGCCCGGCCGAGCGCCTCCTCCACCAGTCGATCGGGCTCGATAATCGCGTCGACAAGGCCCCACCGTGCCGCCTGCTCGGCGCCGACGAGTTCACCGTTCAGCAGCAAGTCACGTGCGGGCCGCGTTCCGATCAGGCGGACGAGGCGCTGGATTCCCTTGTCCGCGGGCAGAAGGCCGTGTCTGATCTCGGGGAATCCGAACCGGGCGTGAGGCGCCGCGAGCACCACATCCGCGAATAGCGCGTACTCCACGCCGCCGCCGACGCAGTCGCCGTTGACAGCGGCGATGACCGGAGCCGGGTATCGTTCCATCGCGACAAGGAGGTTATGGAAACCCCGCATTCGGTCTTCGACCGGGTCGGCGGCGGCTCCGTCGGCTTCCTTGATGTCACCGCCGGCGCAGAAGAACCGCGCCCCGGCACCGGTGATCACTATCGGCGCCGGGTCGCCCTGGCCACGATCCCGGAACAGCGCCGTCATGGCGAGCAACAGCGCACGGTTCAAAGCGTTGGCCGGAGGCCTGTCGAGCGTCGCGACCACGACGCCGTCGTAGCCGGCCGTCCACAGCCCGGCAGCCGCATCGCTTTCGTGCCGCGCGGATAAAGCCGTCATCGGATGTCTCTCGTGTCTGATTGCTGCGGTGGGTGGCGAAGCCGCCCTCGCTCTGCGTCGAGGGAGGGCGCGGCGACTGCTTCTCGCGGAACGCCTGCCAAGCCTCGATGTAGCGGGCTATCGTTATGCATCGAAGTCTGGCACCGCTTCATCGCGCCGGGCTCACGTCGGCTTTTTGGCTTCCGCGAAGCGCTTGCGTTTCTCTCGAAAGGCCGCGACGGCTTCTTTGCGATCGGGACTCTTGAAGGTCAGCGCCTCGAGCGCCATCGCGGTATCTAGATTGAGATGCACCTGCTCCTTGATCAGCTTGTTGACGCTATATTTTGTCCAGACGATTGCGTTGCGGGGTCCACTCGCGAGCAGTTCGGCGTATCCGATCGCATGATCAAGAACAGTACCTTCCGGCACGACCTTGTTGATCATCCCCGCAGCCGCCGCGTCTTCCGCCGAAATGAAGTCACCGGTCATCAAGAAGTGTTTGGCCCGTGCCGGACCCAGGAGAAGCGGCCAAATTACAGCGCCCCCATCTCCGGCGACGACACCGGCCGTAACATGCGTATCGGCGAAGCGCGCGCTTGGCTGGGCAAAGATAACGTCGCAAAACAGGGCGAGCGTGGCGCCCAACCCGACCGCCACGCCGTTCACGGCAGCGATGACGGGGGACTCGACTTCGAGGATGTTCCTGATGAGATGTCGACCCGAGCGCGTGGGCGATATCGGATGCCCACCGGTATCAAGCGCGTTCTGATCACCCCCTGAGCAGAAGCCTCGACCAGCGCCAGTGAGCACTATGGCCTTCACCGCGGGGGCCCTATCGAGGTCTACGAACACCTCCTCCAACGCGGTATGCATAGGCCAATTGATGGCGTTGAGGATTTCAGGCCGGTTCATGGTTATGACGGCCACACCGCTCGGACGTATCTCTACGAGCAAGCCTTCATATTTTTTGTCTTTCATCTTCAGTCTCCAGTTCTTCAAATGGGCGTCAGGCCGAAGCAGCAGGATTACGGACTGCGCCATCGACGGTCCCGGCGGCCGCCTTGGCGTTCTCGAAGGCCTCGCGCTCGGCATAATGGGCGGGGCGGGCGGCGCGGATGTCTGCAAGGATCGCGTCGGACGTGCGCACGACCGACCGGTGGTTTTTGAACCTCGGGATGACGTACTTGCCGAACAGCTCGATCGACTTCATCAGCTCCTTGTGCGGCATGCCATCGATGCGCAGCGCGAGCGCGTCGATGCCCATGTCGACGAACCGCTGGACCTGCTTGGTGCAGGTCTCGACGTCGCCGACGATGAAGCTGCCCGACTCGTCGAACAGATAGCGCTCGTTTTTGAAGTCGATGTTCTTGATCTTGCCGAGCGATCCGTAGTCGGCGGACAGCTTCGACAGCCGCTCATAAGCGTCGATGGACAAGGAGACGCTATGGGCCAGCGTGGCCGCCCACCGCTCCGCCTCCTCGTTTGTATCGGCGCAATGCATTCCGCCGGATATCACCGCCACCTTCTGCGCCTGCACGGGGTATACGTGCTCGGCGCTCGCCAGCTCCTTGTCATAGAGCTCGGCCGACCTCTGCACGGAGGCGAATCCGCTATAGCCGCCGCCCATCATGGCGCCGATGCCCATGTGCGCGGCGGCGGTGATCGATTGCGGGCTCGAAGTCGCCATCATGATTGGCGGATAGGGCAGCGTCACGTGCTTGGGCGTCAGGCTGCGCGGCGGAATCTTGTAATGCTCGCCGACGAAAGAGAAGATGTCGTTCGATAGGGCCCGGCGGATGACCTCAATGCCCTCTATCTGCTGCGCCTTGGTCTCCTCGGGGTCGACCTCGAAGGCGCGCAGCGCGAGGGTGGTGTTGCCGCGGCCGACGGCAAGCCCGACGCGGCCGTTCGATAGGATATCCTCGGTCGCCAGCCGCTCCGCAACGCGCAGCGCGTGATTGATCTTCTTGGGAAGCGGCGTGATCAGGTGGATGAACTGGATCCGACTGGTTAGCGCCATCATGTACGGGTAGATGACCTCGGGAGCGGAGGTCGAGGCCGTGCCGATCGCGAAATGCTGTTCGGAGCACCCGAACGCGTCGAATCCGACTTTCTCTGCCAGAATCACTTCGTCGATGAGCTCGCGATAGCGGTGCGCGTGGGTGTGTCCCGGCTGGGTCTCTCCCTCGCTGAAGAAGATGAACCGCATGCGTTGTGCCTCCTCCGCACCTTCAATGTTAATATACACTAACTTTATGATCAGCAATTGCGTCCTGTCAACAACCTTTCGGCGTCGACCATCTAGAACCGTTCTTTGCGGTATTAGCTTCATAACCCGCATAATTCCTGATAAGCGCGCGATGGAAAATATTCAGCCCCTCGCCTAGCGATCTGGCGACGGCTCAGAAAAGTGAATACATATTTACATGAGGATGAAATGAGATGTTCACATGATCCGTTCATTGAGCCCGGGACAGACGATGCTGGCGCGCGGGATGACACGGTGCTTCGCGGCCGCCACGTGGTACGGTGCGCCTCAATGAATATTCAGCCATTACCGATCAAGCGGGCATACAGCAGCGGGCGGCGCGAGCAGTTGATCGCGGTCGCTGCTGAGCTCTTCCTGCAGCACTCATACGACGCGGTCACAGTTGAAATGATCGCTGCGCGCGCCGGCATCACTGGTCCTGGATTGTATCGCCACTTCCAGAACAAGCAGGCAGTCCTGATCGCGGTTCTGGAGGAACCGACGCAGATCGTGCACGAGGTTGCGAAACGGATCGCGGAGACGACGAAGGACCCAAAGGCCGCCATGATAGCGATGGTCGAGTCGCACATCCGGTTGATCCTTAAAGGACCACCAAGCACGCTGATCTTCACCAAGAACGAGCACGCTCTTCCTGAACACGACCACAGACGGATCCGGCGCGAGATGGCGTTGTACGCCGAAGAATGGATTTCCGTGATAATCCCGCTGCGGCCCGACCTGTCCGAACCCGAGGCACGACTGCTGACCCAGGCCGTGTTCTCCATGCTCAACACCGCTGCGACGCTTAGGAAGGGCCTCGACGAGGAGTCGATCTTCTCCACTATGCGGCAGGCCGCGCTGCACGCGCTGCTCGGCCGCGGCGACCTCTGATCTACACCTGTCCTGCCGGCGCAAACCCTATCGATCAGACGGTCCTCGCGGCCGCAGAATCCCACGCATTAGCTATGGCTGCACATGAGAGATCGCACTGTGAGGCGCGTCCCGCACAGGCCAGGTTTTGCCTAATTTCCTTCGGCGCTAGCTACGGAGGCGTGTGGTGCTTGATGTTAGCAGGCTTTCCCTTAGGTCCGGCGGGCCAGGTATCCTCAAGCGCAGCACCGCGACGACGCTACGGTGAGTCGCCTACAAGGCTTCTGCGCATACCGGTCTAAGGGAAAGCCATATGCATCGGGTCTTCCAACAATTCATTGATGCAATAGTCAGCGCCGAAGATGCCGAAGGCTTCTCCAACGCTCTGGCGGAAACAGCATCGGCTTTGGACCTATCGTGTTTCGCTTATCTCGCTCTCCAGAGCGAAGAAGACAGGAAGCCCCGACTTATCTCAACATATCCAACGCGATGGACGACCCATTATCTAGATAAGAAATACCAAGTCATTGATCCCGTCATTCGAGAAGCCCTTCAGAGCCCGGAGCCTTTTCGATGGGGAATCGATTTTCGATCACAAACCAGTTCAAAAGAGCAGCGGCGTCTATTCGATGAAGCCGCGCAATGCGGAATCCGGTTCGGCTTCACGGTGCCGATCCACGATGGGCATGGACCAATCTCCGCATTGACTTTCGCTACTGACGAGAGCCGGCCACAATTCGAGAAATGCATTGATTCGTACACGCGTGTCCTTCAACTCATGGCGATGTATTTTCATGCTCACGTTCGTCGCAA
This sequence comes from Bradyrhizobium sp. Pha-3, assembly GCF_042258325.1. Classification (NCBI taxonomy): domain Bacteria; kingdom Pseudomonadati; phylum Pseudomonadota; class Alphaproteobacteria; order Hyphomicrobiales; family Nitrobacteraceae; genus Bradyrhizobium; species Bradyrhizobium sp. Pha-3. Next base: position 6,276,089 of record NZ_CP170151.1, read on the forward strand.
GCTCGGAAACGAACGTGGTCTTGACGGAATTCGGCTATCGCGCCGCGAAGTAGAATGTTTGGAGTGGGCGGCTCGAGGAAAGAGCTCTTGGGAAACCGGCTGCATTCTCGGTATCTCGCGCAACACAGTTGCGTATTACTTAGAGAATGCGAAGGAAAAGCTCGGCGTTCGCACAATCGCGCAGGCGGTAACACACTTGGCGGCTGCAAATAGAAAAAAGCAAAATTAGGGTGCCTCCCCCCTACAACTACAGGTGATGATTTGAGGCGATAATCGCGCTTCAACGAAGGCTATTCAACACTACTGGAGGGATTATGATCCAGTTGATCACACCACCTTCGTACGGAGAGCTTTCCGACACCCTCGTTGAGATGCATCGGTTGCGGCATCGTGTCTTCAAACTGCGCATGGCATGGGAAGTTGAAACCAGCAGCGACATGGAGATCGACGAATTCGACGCGCTGCATCCTGACTATCTAATCCAGGTAGATGAAAGCGGCCAAGTGCATGGTTCCGTTCGCCTGCTTCCAACTCTTGGCCCGACCATGCTTCGCGACACCTTTCCAGCGCTCCTTGAAGGCCGACCCGCGCCATCGACTCCTCTCGTTTGGGAAAGCAGTCGATTCGCAACTGACGTCCCTAACGATGCTCCGAAAGGGGCTTACGGCATAGCCCTCGCGACCTACGAGCTATTTGCTGGAATGGTCGAGTTCGGGCTTTCACGGCAGCTCACGGATATTCTTACCGTTACGGATGTCAGAATGGAGAGAATCCTCCGACGATCTGGCTGGCCCCTGCGACGTATTTGCAATCCTTCCACGATTGGCAATACTTTGGCCGTGGCCGGTTACCTCGATATTTCTCGCGATACTCTAGCCAGCCTTCGTAAGGCCGGCGGCCTCTCGGCGCCGGTCCTTTGGACACCAGTAATCTCCGCAGCCGCCTAGAACGATCCATGCCAAGAAGCAATATGCGTGTCTTCGCCCTAAGCGGGACACCGTGTCTTGCGGTATGCCCACTGGCGATGAACATGACGGGAATTGAGATTAGAAACAATCGACGTGGCACAGCGAGCGCGATTGACCTGCAACAGCTTCGATTCGCTGTGGTTGCCAGCGACTACGGGAGCTTTCGACGAGCTGCTGATGTCCTTTCGATCAAGCACACTGTCCTGAGCCGATCCATCGGTCAGCTTGAATATCTGGTTGGGACTTCACTATTCGAGCGCTCCAGCGGAGGAATCAAGCCCACTATCGCTGGCCAAGCGGTTTTGCGAATTGCGCGGCTGATCCTGGAACAGGTCGACATACTCGTCGAAACCGGGAGGTCCGGTGGTCGCGGCGATACTGGCCATCTTGTTATTGGCTTCTACACGTCCGTGTCCACCGGCAATTTGCGAGCGACGATAGGTGAATTTAAGAAGCTGCTCCCGCAGATCGAATTGGCAACGATGGAGCGCCCTCGCTTTCATCTGATGACCGCGCTGCGTAACGGGACCGTCGACGTCGTCGTTAGCCCTGGACGTCTGGCTTGTCTGGACGTCAAATCACTACTGCTGTGGAGCGAGCGCATCTTGATCTCGTTGCCTCAGGATCACCACCTAGCGGCACGCGAGATCATCTATTGGGCCGATTTGCGCAACGAAAAGATACTTCTAAGCAAGATTGATCCTGGACGCGAACTCGAGGATCTCCTGATTTCGAAGCTCGCCTCACCTGACGACCGGCCCGCAGTAGAGCGCCACGACGTAAGCCGCGGCATTATCAAAAATCTGACGAGTATGGGCATGGGGCTCAGTCTGGTGATGGAATCGGATATCGGCGCAAGTTTCGCTGGGCTTGTGTACCGGGAATTGCACGACGGGACAGGACCTAGCCGGGTAGACTTCTTTGCGCATTGGCGCGACGACAATGAAAATCCGGCTCTAAACCGTTTCCTCAATCTGTTGGCAGAGCGCTATCCCTCGCTTCCGCCGGCTCTCGAGGGGTGACCGGCTCGTCTCGCCTTTGCAAATCCGCGGTCCGTGGCCATAAAGCGAGCTAGCATCGGTGCGATCAATTTCGCCGGATCGATGCGCTGCCCACTTTCGCTTGCCAAGGCCTCTGCATAGGCGACGAGATCCCGATGCACTGATGCCGGAAGTTCGGCGGCGACCTTGACCGGCTTGTCGTCCGGCAGTGCTGCTATTTTAAGCTTGGGCATGCCGTTACACTCCGTATGGCACAAGTATGAGATCTCGATTGACGATGACGCGAACCGGAAAGCCAGGTCGCACGGTGAGAGTGGGCTGGATGTTGAGGCTGCGCCGAACTACCTGCTGCCCGGTCTGGTTCAGTGAATCCGAGGCGCCGTGTCGCAATGCCTGGATAATTGCGCTGTCGTTGCTGTTGGTGTCCGAACCCGCCCCCAGTTCGGTCCCGACCGCCAAAAACGTCGATAGTGCCGCAGCCTTGAACAGCTCACCCCAGTGATTATCAACCTGATCTTCGAGGCCTGCGTATCCGGCAGCGTCAGCGCCGGGTTGCCGCTCGAGAACGATGGAACGTCCATTCGGCATGATCAGGCGGGTCCAGACGAGTAGGACGCGGGACTGACCGAAAGTGACCTGGCTATCGTAGACCCCGATCAGACGCGCTCCCTGAGGCACAAGCAGAAAGCGGCCGGTCGGCGTATCAAAGACGTTTTCGGTCACCTGCGCGGTAATTTGGCCTGGGAGATCCGATCTAATCCCTGTGATCAGAGCTCCCGGAATGACCGTCCCAGCCTGCACGATATACGGTGAAGCTGGCTTGGTGATGCGGTCAGGGCTGACCGTACGACGGTCCGCAGAGGCGTTCACGAAGGCAAGCTTGCGGTCCTGGCCGTTCTGCGCAGATCCGTCATCGCCGGTGCTCGTTGCGCTCGCTGGCACGACGCGGTCACTTCCAACCGCCGCGGCGGGCGGACGGACTTCTCGTCCATTGGTCGCAGCGAACAAATGGCTGATGCGGGCTGCCTCGGTCTCTTGATCCCGGCGTTGCTGGTCCGGATCAGCGCCGCTCGTCGGCAACTGGCCTTGAGCGGCAAGGATCGGTCGACCGAGGTCCCCGGGGAGCGGCGGACCGAGTTGCGGGATGGGCTGGCGCGGAAGGCCAGCATAGTCCTTCGGCAGCGTCGTAATACCGTCGGCAACATTGTGGTGGTCGGTACTGTAAAGCTCATTGGCCGCCTGATTACGGGAGCGATTGTGCTGCAGCGACCACAGCACCGCTCCACCGATGACAAGCAGGGCAACCGCGCTTGCGCCGGCCAAGACCTTCCGCGACAACCGCGTCACGCGTGGATGCTCTGCTCTCAAGCGGAAGCTTTCGGACTGCTCCCCTTGTGTCTCCGGCGGAACTGCTTGCTCGTGATCGTTTACATTCCGAGTGTTCATGATGACGGCCTCCCGTCGGTCCTCACAATACGGACCCTCTGCTGGTGCTCGCCGCCAAGCCGCAGTTCGGCGGCAGCAAACAGCCTATCGACGATCAATAGGTTGCCGTAGGTGCGGTAGTTGACGAGTTCGGTCTTGCCGTCTGGACCGATGACGAAGAGCGGGGGCATCTCGCCCTGCACAATGCCTTGCGGGAATTCGATATAGACCTTGCGGCCATCGTCATAGGCGACCAGCGGCCGCCAGGGAGGACTGTCCCCTTCGATGGCATAGCGGGAGATGCGCTGCGCCGGGTCCGGAAGAACGGGCTTCAGGGCGACCGAACGCGATCGATCCCGCGCAGTTTCCGGATAGTACCAGGCAACAGACGGCATGTATGGCCGTTCGCGGGAGCGGAGCTCGATCAGGTAGGTGCGTCGGTCAGTATTGACCACCAGGTTGGTCTCGATCGAAGTTCGGGTCGGCTTGACCAGGATATGGACGCGCCGTGTGTCGCCGCTCCCGCTCTCGGTATCGCCCACGACCCAGCGTACAGTATCTCCGGCCGCGATCGGCCCCGATCCCGTCAACTGTTCTCCCTCCTCGAGCGCGATATCTGTGATCTGCCCCGGTGCAGCATAAATCTGATAGAGTGCCCCGGGACTGTAGGCGTAGATTTGCGCCGCGTTGAAATACCCCCGCTTGCGCGGTTCGACGCGGGCTGCGCTATTTGCCGTCTCAACCCGGCTCACCGGTTCTGCGTCTTCTTTCCCTCCCGACTTGCCGCCGAGAACCGGCTTCCAGAGCGGTGGAATGTGAAGCGGTCGCAATCTGTCGTCGAAAGGCGCGGGAGCCGCTGGCAACGGAGGCACTTCCGCGTCATAGCTGATCTCCGGCGGAATGTAGGTCGCGCACCCACCGAGCGCCGAGGAACCGACCAGGAGAGCCATCAGAATTGTTCGCTTCGCGGCCACGAATTCCGGCAGTGCCGAATTGTGCGGGATGGGGCGGTTCGAATGAACGTCATGCGGCGTCTTGGTCACTGACCCAACTCCTTTGACCAGTTGATGGCGCGGACATAGACGCCAAGGGGGTTCTTGCGCAGGCGTTCGGCATCGCGGGGCGTCTCGATCACGATCGAGAGAATTGCAGTCCAGCGTTCGGTCGAACTCAACGAGCCGTTGTCGTAGACGTGCTGGGTCCACGCGACCCGAAAGCTTTCCGACGACGCACGAATGACACTCGAGACTTCGACAGAGATTTGCGCCTTACCCAGCTTGGCAAATGGGTCATTGCTGCGCGCGTAGTCGTTGAGCGCGGCGGCGCCGCGATCGGTCGTAAAATCATAGGCCCGGAGCCAATTTTGGCGCAGAACGATGCCGTCGGCCGGCAGACCTCTGACATCCTCGATAAAGCGCGCCATATGGTAGGCGATCTGCGCATCAGTGGGTTGATAGTCGATGTTGGCCGGCGCAACTCTTTGTGCCTGGCCAAGGTGGTCGACTTCGACCACCCAGGGCGTGATCGAGCCTTGGCTCGATTGCCAAGCAAGGCTACCTGCGAGACTGGCTGATAACATCAAGCAGCCGAACGCCATCAGGCGCCAGTTCTTGGCTTGCACGCGCGCCGATCCAATGCGTTCGTCCCAAACCTGCGCTGCCTTCTGATAAGGCGTGATCGGCTCGGGCATGCGCCCGTAGTGTACGGAAGGTCGTTTGAACATCGATAGTTGCCCCTGAGATCAAGTGATAAGTTTCGAGTCGTGCGGTGTCCGCGTTTGAGTCGTCGCCCGCGCAGCGGATGGCGAAAGCGCAGTGGCTACGTGTCAGCGCTCCCCTTCGGACAAATTGACTGACGAGCCGCTACCACCGTGATCGCCGGAGCGAACCGCGTGGCCGGCTGCTGACGCGCCGTGCCGAATAGTCTCGGCACGCTTCATGCGCCGCGCCCAATCGGGCTGCCCTTCCGCCGAAGTGCTCGCGGACTGCGCGCCGGCTTCCCCACCTCCGCCGAGCGCAGCCGCTGCACGACGCAACGGGCTCATAGCAGCTGAAGCGCTGGCCTCCGCGACGCCGGCAAGGCCGCCGCTCCTGTAAGCGGCTGATACTCCGCTGATGACAGCGCCGCCACTACGCGCGGCGCCCACAATCGCGCCGCCAGCGAGGCCACCTCCGCCGGCGGCAAGACCCGCGCCCGCCGCAACAATGCCGCCAGCAGCAAGGCCAGTTCCAATTGCGGCGCCGGCGCCGAGTTGCGGTCCACCGGACACCAGGCCGTTGGCAATACCCGGCCCGAATATACCGAGACCTAGTAAGGAGAGAGCCGCGAGCACCAGCGTCATTGCGTCTTCAATGGTCGGCTGTGCGCCGCCGAAGCCGGTGGTGAATTGCGAGAACAGGGTCGAGCCGATGCCAACGATGACGGCAAGGACCAGAACTTTGATCCCTGACGATATAACGTTGCCCAACACCCGCTCCGCCGCAAAGGCTGTCTTGCCAAACAACCCAAAGGGAATGAGCACGAAGCCGGTCAGCGTTGTGAGCTTGAACTCGATCAGGGTGACAAAGAGTTGGATCGCCAAAATGAAGAAGGCGAGTAGCACCACGACCCATGAAAACAGGAGAACAACGATCTGCACGAAGTTTTCGAAGAAGCTGATGTAGCCCATCAGGTTCGAGATCGAATCGAGTAGCGGTCGGCCGGCATCGAGTCCAACTTGGGCGATCTTTCCCGGTCGCAGGAAATCTGCCGCAGAGAGGCTTGTGCCTGACGCTTTCAGTCCAAGACCGGCAAAGCTCTCGAAGACGATGCGCGCCAGGCTGTTCCAGTTGCCGATGAGGTAGGCAAAGACCCCCACGAAAAGCGTCTTCTTGACGAGGCGCGCTATCACGTCCTCGTCAGTTCCCCAACTCCAGAACAACGCAGCAAGCGTGATGTCGATCGCGGCAAGGGTCGTCGCCAGATATCCGACCTCGCTACCCAGCAGCCCGAAGCCGTTATCGATATAACGAGTGAAGGTCTCCAGAAACTGGTCAATGATCCCCGTACCCGTCATGGCTTGCTCGCCTCGGGCATAGGCAGGTTCGGATATCCCTGCGGGATCCGGTTTTGGCCCTTTGGGGCGGGTATCGGGCTGGCTGAGTCATCGTGGCCGAGAGCTGCGGCACCATCTTTCTTGCCAAAGAAGCGACGCCGGTTTTCGGCCCAAATCTTATGGCAATGCTGATAATCCCCTGCTTCCTCCGGTGTAACGCCGCGGCAGCGTGCGAGGTCGGAGTTGGTTGCATCGTTCGTTTGCTCCGCCTTCGGTGCCGGCGAAGAATCGTCTCCGCCACGCAGTTGAATCGTGCAGGCGGCGACGGCCACTAGGCCGATTGTCGTAAGCAGCGACAACGCCTTGAATGCCTTTACGTCGGTCATCAGTGGAACATCTGCACATTGGAGGATTGATAGCCCTGTCCTGGCGTCAGGAATCGCCTGAGTTGCTCTCGTCCCTGATCCTGGGCCGAGGCGCGCTGAGCCGCTTCGAGGCTCTGCGCCCTGCCCTGCGCTGTCACAACAGCGGTGAGGTCGGCGAGTTGCTGCGCGTTCAGCGCGAGAATCTGATTGCCAGCTTGCGTCGCCTGCAGAGCGCCGCTTGCGCCTTGGCTAGACGTTACGAGCGCGGACGTCTGGATGCGATTGGTGTCGAGATTGCCAACGATGCCGGCCTGGATGCGAAGCGCGTCTTGCGTCGCGGCAAAGGAATTCTGCCAACGCGTTTGGGCGTTGAAGATCAGCAACTGGCTCGACTGGCTACCGGTAGCTGGCGCGTAGCTAGTCGAGAACGCGCGATCAATCTGCTGCACGTCGTAGGCGATGCGCTGGGCCTGGGCCAGCAATTGCTGGGTCCGCTGGATCGACGATTGCAGTTGCTGCAGCGACGAATACGGCAGGTTTGCCAGATTCTTTGCCTGATTGATCAGCATCCGCGCCTCGTTCTGCAACGAGGTGATCTGGTTGTTGATCTGCTGGAGCTCCCGCGCGGCGGTCAGCACATTCTGAACGTAGTTGTTGGGATCGAAAACGATCAGCGCCCGTGCGGGGATCGTAACGCCAAGCGCCAGCGCGGTGACACCGGCTGCGGCCAGTAGGGCAAGACGCCTCATGGCGATTTCTCCAGATTGACAAGATTGGGAATCAGATCTGTGGCCCAGGCGACGCCACGGTGTTGGAGCCAGGCCGGCACGAAGCCGTCAGGTCCATGTTCGGCGAGGAGCTGCGCAATGGCGGCCTGGTCTGTCTTGGAAGAGGCCGCGCTGAATGCGAGCGCAACCTCACCAAGCCCGAGTTCGAACATCCGGTTGCCGCGACGGGACTGGCAGTAATAGTCGCGTTTTGGCGTTGCCCGACTCAATAGCTCGATCTGGCGGTCATTGAGGCCGAAGCGGCGGTAGATGGCCGTGATTTGCGGTTCGATCGCCCGTTCGTTCGGCAGCAACAAGCGAGTTGGGCAGCTTTCGATGATCGCCGGCGCGATCGCGGAGCCGTCGATATCCGAGAGCGACTGAGTGGCGAAGATGACGGAGGCATTCTTTTTCCGAAGCGTCTTCAGCCATTCCCGAAGCTGCCCAGCGAAATCCTCGTCATCGAGGGCAAGCCAACCCTCATCGACAATCAGGAGTGTCGGCCGACCATCGAGACGATCCCCAATACGATGGAAGAGGTACGCCAGCACGGCTGGCGCAGCACTCGTTCCGATCAAGCCTTCGGTCTCAAACGCCTGGACCGACGCCTCGCCGAGACGTTCGAATTCGGCATCGAGCAAGCGCCCGGAAGGTCCGCCCAGGCAGTATGGTTGCAGGGCGCGCTTCAGGGAGTTCAATTGAAGAAGGACTGACAGGCCCGTGAGGGTGCGTTCCTCCCTCGGCGCCGAAGCGAGAGATGTTAGCGCCGACCACAGATGATCCTTGACCTCAGGGGTGATCTCGATCTTTTCCCGTGCCAGGATCGCGCCGACCCATTCCGTCGCCCACCCTCGCTCGGAAGGATCATCGATCCAGGCCAAAGGTTGCAGCGCGACTGGGTTTTCGTCCCCGTCAGACAATGCACCGCCGAGATCATGCCAGTCGCCACCCATGGCGACCGCGGCCGCCCGGATCGAACCGCCGAAATCGAAGGCAAAGACCTGCGAATTCGGGTAACGACGGAACTGTAGCGCCATCAGGGCAAGCAGGACCGACTTGCCGGCTCCAGTCGGTCCCACTACTAGCGTATGGCCGACATCGCCGACGTGGAGCGAGAATCGGAAGGGCGTCGATCCCTCGGTCTTGCCGAACAGAAGCGGCGGACCCTTGAAGTGCAGATCCCTCGACTCGCCGGCCCAAACGGCCGACATCGGAATCATATGGGCGAGGTTGAGAGTCGAAATCGGAGGCTGCCGCACATTGGCGTAGACGTGCCCGGGCAGACTGCCGAGCCAGGCTTCGACGGCGTTCACGGTCTCGATCATGCAGGTGAAATCGCGGCCCTGTATGACCTTCTCGACCAGCCTCAGCTTTTCATCGGTAGTGTTGGGATCGCGGTCCCAGACAGTGATGGTCGCCGTAACAAAGGCTTGTCCGTTCTGATCCGACCCCAGTTCCTGCAACGCTGCGTCGGCATCAAGCGCCTTGTTGTGGGCGTCGGTATCGAGCAGCGTCGACGCCTCGTTCGTCATGACCTCCTTGAGAATGGCGCCAATCGACTTTCGTTTGGCAAACCACTGCCGCCGAATCCTGGTCAGCAGTTTGGTGGCGTCGGCCTTGTCGAGCATGATTGCGCGCGTCGACCAACGATACGAGAATGCCAGACGATTCAGATCGTCCAGGATCCCCGGGGTCGTCGCACCCGGAAAGCCGACAATCGTCAAGACCCGAATATTGGCTGAGCCCAACATCGGCTCTAGCCCGCCGGTTAGCGGCTGGTCGGACAACAGCGCGTCGATGTACATCGGAATTTCAGGCACGCGAACGCGGTGACGCTTGGTCGAGATCGTCGAGTGCAGGTAGGTCAGCGTGTCCTGATCATCGAGCCACGCGCATTCCGGCATAAATCCTTCAAAGAGCTGAAGCACACGGTTGGTTTGGTCGATAAATCCGCGGAGCACCTCGCGGGCGTCTGCTCCCACAGTCCGATCGCGTCCCTCATAGAGCAGGCGCTCTGCCCTGGCGGCCCCTTCCTCCGGAGGCAGATAGAGGAAGGTCAGGAAGTAGCTGGACTCATAGTGGCCACCCGCCTCCTCGAACTGAGCCCTGCGTTCGGCGTCGACCAGCGCAGACGCCACATCCGGAAACGCGTTCGGCGGATAGCTACCGGCAAAATGGCGCTGCGCCTCAACGAACACGGCCCAGCCCGATCCCAGGCGACGCAGGGCGTTGTTCAGGCGACCGGCGACGGCGACCAGCTCGGCCGGCACCGCGCTGTCGAGGTCGGGGCCGCGGAATTTCGCCGTCCGTTGGAAAGACCCGTCCTTGTTCAGGATGATTCCCTCGTCGACCAGGGCTGCCCATGGCAGGAAGTCGGCGAGACGGGCGTCGGAGCGGCGATATTCAGCGAGATTCATCATGATCGGGGGCTCAGGTGTTGAGATGGCCGGGAATGCGCAGATGTCGGCGCACCACATCGACGAATGCGGGATCGCGCTTGGCGGCCCAGACGGCGGCCATGTGGCCGATGAACCAGAGAACAAGACCCGCGATCCAGAGCCGAAGTCCGAGCCCTAAGGCTGCCGCAAGCGTGCCGTTGACGATCGCGACCGAGCGCGGCGCACCGCCCATCAGGATGGGCTCAGTGAGTGCGCGATGAACGGGCACGACAAAGCCTGCCACCTGACCATCCATCAGATCACCACGCCGCCGCCGAAGGAGAAGAACGACAGGAAGAAGCTCGAGGCGGCAAACGCGATCGACAGACCGAACACAATCTGGATCAGCCTGCGGAAACCACCGGACGAGTCCCCGAATGCGAGCGTGAGCCCGGTCACGACGATGATGATGACGGCGACGATCTTGGCGACCGGACCTTCAACCGACTGCAAGATCTGATTGAGTGGCTGCTCCCATGGCATGTTCGAGCCGGCAGCCCACGCCGGAGGGGATGCCACAAGCACCGCGACGAAGGCGGCCGTCGACGCACCTCGAAGAAAGTGAAATTGCTGACGCATGTCAGTCTCCTGCTGATGAAAGATTGTAGTCGCCGCTGGCGCTGAGCCCCGAGATGAGGGCGAGTTCAGCGAGACGACGATCGGCGCCGCGGCCTGCAAGCACGGCGACGAGGTCGATGGTTTCGGCGATCAGAGCACGCGGAACCGTGATGACGGCTTCCTGGATGAGTTGCTCGAGCCGCCGCAGCGCACCGAGCGCGGTGCCCGCATGAATGGTGCCGATGCCGCCGGGATGGCCGGTGCCCCAGGCCTTGAGGAGGTCGAGTGCTTCAGCACCTCGGACTTCGCCGATCGGGATGCGGTCAGGACGCAGTCGGAGGGACGAGCGGACAAGATCCGACAGCGTCGCCACACCATCCTTGGTCCGCAGCGCAACGAGATTGGGCGCCCTGCACTGCAGCTCGCGGGTGTCTTCAATCAGCACGACCCGATCGGAGGTCTTCGCCACCTCGGCCAGAAGCGCATTCGTCAACGTGGTCTTGCCCGTCGATGTCCCGCCAGCGACAAGGATGTTCTTCCGTGCGGCCACCGCGTTCTGCAGGGTCCTGGCCTGCTCCGAGGTCATGATGCGCCTTGCGACGTAGTCGTCGAGCGTAAACACGGCGACGGCGGGCTTGCGGATAGCAAAGGCCGGTGCTGCAACGACCGGAGGCAAGAGACCTTCGAAGCGTTCGCCTGTCCCGGGTAGTTCGGCCGAAACCCGTGGCGCGCCGGCGTGTACCTCGGCGCCCACATGATGCGCAACCAGGCAAACGATGCGTTCGCCATCCGCGGCCGACAGAGTTTCGCCTGTGTCGATCAGGCCGTTCGACAACCGGTCGATCCACAGCCGCCCATCCGGATTGAGCATCACCTCGATGATCGCTTCGTCTTCGAGGTAGCCGGCAATCGCGGAGCCGAGCGCGCTACGCAGCATTCGCGCACCGCGCAAACTCGCCTCCGATTGAATGGAATGGATTGCCACCGTTCGCCCCCACCGAGTGAGAGCGTCCACAGACGGCCCTCAGATGGGGATGATTAAGAAAGGCACCAACGGACTTGGTGCAACAATAGCTTTCAGTGATCGTAGATTAGCGTAGAAAAAGAAAGACTAAGAACTGATCTATGAGGCCTACTCAATCGTAATGCGAGTTAGTGCTCACCACTCAGCATCATCATCCGCGGGTATGAGGACCACCGAATTCTCATACGAGCTTACTGACTCGACAACATTGAAAACATTAGCCGGCACGAAGAACGGAATTGACCTCATCCATGAAGCTAAGTATCGGCCCCAAGGCAGCGCGAACCAGACCAGCGCCCCGATCTGCAGCGCTACGTTGACGCCGAACGCGACCTGATAGGCTTGGACGGTCCTATGGCCATCATTCGCAGACAATTGCTCCAGGATCAGTCCTGTCGCGTATTGTGCCAGAAATGCCCAACCAAAGTGCAAGACGTTCAGGGCGCCATTGGCACGACCGGCAAGCTCCGGCGGAAAGTAATCCGCTATCACCGCGAAGCTGACCACGGTTGCCGTTCCTACAATTGCGACAATGGACCAGGGCAAGATGGAGGGCAGAGGCGCTCGCAGGACTAAGGCTAACTCGGCTGCGATGAACAGCATTGCAACCATGGCCAATATTGCCTCCGCCCCGATTCCTCTTCGTTTGATCTGATGGACGGCCATACCGAACAACCAGGCACCCCCGCTAAGTACAATCGCCATAATGAAGAGCAGCCTGACGAGGCTTGGGCGATCAAGCCCCTCTACGTCTGTCAGCCACGGGGATGCCCACAACCCCTGCAGGGACCAGGACGATCCAACGCAAGTCGCTGACAACGGAGCAATTCGCCAGAAGCGCCAATCGCGAAAAACGGAGCTAAGGGTGGCTCGCGCTGTTGATGGGATAGTGCCTCGTTCGGGCACCACTACATAGATGAGAATGGCTGTAGCAGCGGTAGCGGCCGCCAGGATCTCAAAGAGCTGCCGCCAGCCCATCCAAGCGAGCAGGTGTTCGACGGGAGCAGTAGCGGTCACCGCTCCTAGCGAGCCCAGCATGACCATGTAGCCGTTCAGCAAAGCAACCCGCTCCCTGGGGAACCAAAGGACGATGGACTTCAGTCCTGCCGTCAGCGCCGCCGCCACGCCAAGCCCGATCATTGCGCGCGCTATCAAAAGTAACAGGAATCCGGTCGATACCGCGAACAGTGCGGCGCCCGCGGCGGCGACCAAAAGCAGAGTACTCTGAACGCGACGCGGACCAAAGCGGTCCAACAATATGCCGACGGGGATCTGAGCCGCCGCGAACACCAGGAAATACACTGAAGTAAGCAACCCGAGGTCGGCATTCCCAAGCCCGGTATCCGAGCTGAGATGACTGGCGATCAAAGCGTTGATCGTTCGAAACAGGTACGAAAGATAGTATCCAGCAGCGAAGGGGAGAAAAACGCACGCGATTCGACGCCATGCTGGTGAAATTTGCATGCTGGCCCCTTTTGCTCTCAACTCGTGCGAGCCGATAGCGTGTCCAGCTTTTTGTCAGTTCGGCTAAATTGCTGCGGTCGTAGGCTGGCGTAGAAAAAGAAGGGACGGCGCGATAGCGTATCCAAGACAATCCGTCAGGTTTCGCCTGCCGGTTCCTGATGGCGGATATCTTCTGGAATCTCGCGGAGGAAGCTTTGCCCCTTTTGCAAGCGACGCCCGAGCGCTTCGACGAACCCATCAAAGCGTTCCCTGCCCTTTGCCTGGGCTGCCGCCTGCGCATCGTTGGGTAGCGGCGGCGTAATCGTCAGCCAGAAGCGAATGAAGAGGGCCAAGGTCTCCGCCGTCAGACCGACGTCGCGCTCCAGCCTCTGCATCTGACGCGACAGCCGATCCAGGCGGCGGGTAAACGCCGCCTCCCGCCTGTCCGTTCCGTCCGGTGAGAGAAACGAAGCGACAGCCGCTTCCACGATCGCAGACCGGGAAAGCTTCTTGCGATCGGCAAGCTCTGAGATCTGCTTCAGAAGCTCTGGCGGGAAATAGACGTTCATCCGGTCGCGCATATTGCCTCACAGCTCCATACCGTCATTCGGATCCATGGCGACTTGACGGGCGACACCACGCATCTGCCGGCGTATGAGCCGAGACTGACGGACCGCCTCCTCGTCATCGTCAAGAACGGCGGCAAATTCCTCTGCTGGCGTCGGCTCAGTCGTCTCCTTGGCGATTGCGACGTGATCGGGGAGTTCGGGCTCACGACGGAGTCCGCTGTTCGCCGTGTCTTCCTCGGCCTCCGTGGCTTTATCAGTTGGATCTCCCGTCGGCTTCAGCGTTCCGTGCGCTGACCATCCATCCATCCGCGATGATCCGCCGGCGCTCGCCGGATCGGGCGGCGGCAGAATTCGCTCGGTGAACCGACGATCCTCGTAGTAGCGGACCTTCTTCGCCCGGATCGGCGGCGTGCCCGCCACCATCACGATCTCGTCCATCGGCGGAAGCTGCATGACTTCGCCTGGGGTCAGCAGCGGCCTTGCCGTCTCCTGGCGCGAGACCATCAGGTGCCCCAGCCAAGGATTCAACCTGTGACCGGCATAGTTCTTCATGGCCCGCATCTCGGTCGCCGTACCGAGCGCGTCGGACACGCGCTTGGCCGTCCGCTCGTCGTTGGTCGCAAAGCTGACGCGAACGTGGCAGTTGTCGAGGATCGCGTTGTTCGATCCATAGGCCTTCTCGATCTGATTGAGCGATTGCGCGATCAGGAAACTCTTGATGCCGTAACCCGCCATGAAGGCGAGCGCGGACTCGAAGAAATCGAGCCGCCCGAGCGCCGGGAACTCATCAAGCATCATCAGGACACGATGCCGGCGGTCACCCGCGTGCAAGTCCTCGGTCAGGCGCCGCCCGATCTGATTCAGCACGAGGCGGATCAGCGGCTTTGTTCGCGAGATATCGGAAGGCGGCACCACGAGGTAAAGCGTCGTTGGACTGATATCGGCGATCAAGTCGGCGATCCGCCAGTTGCAACGGCGGGTTACCTGGGCCACCACGGGATCGCGGTAAAGTCCGAGGAACGACATCGCCGTGGACAGGACGCCGGAACGTTCATTGTCCGACTTGTTGAGAAGTTCGCGCGCGGTCGATGCGACGACAGGATGCGCGCCTTGCTCGCCAAGATGCGGGGTGGTCATCATCGCCCTCAGCGTCACCTCGATCGGCCGCTTCGGGTCGGACAGAAAGGAGGCGACGCCGGCCAGGGTCTTGTCCCCCTCCGCATAAAGGACATGGAGGATGGCACCAACCAGAAGCGAATGACTGGTCTTCTCCCAATGGTTCCTCTTGTCGAGCGAGCCTTCGGGATCGACCAGGACGTCGGCGACATTCTGGACGTCGCGGACCTCCCACTCGCCGCGCCTGACTTCAAGCAGAGGATTGTAGGCTGAAGATTTAGGGTTGGTCGGGTCGAACAAGAGAACGCGACCGTGCTGCGCGCGGAAGCCGGCGGTCAACCGCCAGTTCTCGCCCTTGATGTCGTGAACGATGGCTGAGCCGGGCCAAGTCAGCAGCGAAGGAACCACAAGCCCGACGCCTTTGCCGGACCGGGTCGGCGCAAAACACAACACGTGTTCCGGTCCGTCATGGCGAAGGTAGTCGTGGTCGAGTTTGCCAAGCACCACGCCATCCGAACCGAGAAGCCCGGCTGCTCTCACCTCCGGCGCATCGGCCCAGCGCGCCGAGCCATACGTCTCAACATTCTTGGCCTCGCGCGCCCGCCAGACCGACATGCCGATCGCCACAACGATCGAAACGACAGTCCCCGACGCCGCAATGAAGGCTCCCTCGACGAAGACCTGAGGTGCATAAGCGTCATAGACGAACCACCACCAGAAGAAGATTGGCGGGTAATAGACTTTCCAACCCCAAAGCTCGAACCAGGGGCAACCAAGCTCCGGCTGGTACGCGAACCGCCAGGCCGTCCACTCGGTTGCTCCCCAGATGGCCATCAAAACGATCAGACCGACAACGATCACTTGGCCCCAGAGGATTTTGGTTCCGGACATCCCGAAGGTCCCTCCCAACTGAAGTGGCGAGATAGCTAGAGGCCCAAGTCGCGCTTGCGGCCGATGCCCCATTCGATGCCGCCGCCGTCCTTGATGACGCCCGTGATGTGTTGGCCTAACTTCTTCTCAAGCTCGCGCGACCACGGCACGAGCTGGAAGCCGAGCCCGTTGTCGACCATGGCGAAACGTCCCGAGGCGAGCGTCAGGCGCTGGCGATACGTGCCCACTACGTGCTCGCCGGAGGCAGCCTTCACGTAAGGCAGGCCGGTATCGGCCGAAACCCTTGCTGCAACCTCGTCCAGCTCGCGTCGGCGCAGCGTGTTCAGGAGGTCGCGTTGCAGGATGGTGCGCGGTCCCTGCCGCCTCGCTAGACCTTCCTGAACCAGATGCTCGGCACGCGCTTCCATGGCGTCGCGGATCTCGCGGCCGAATCCTCCCATGGCGAGCGGCATCGGATCGCGTTCGACCAGCCGGTGCTCGAGCCAGGTCGCACCTTTCGCGGTGACCTGCTCGCCAAGATCGATATCGGAACGGGGCGCGAGCACCAGGGTGGGAAGCGGATCCTCGGCTTGACCGAAGCGTCGTAGTTCGACGATTCCGCCGACCGGCGGTGCATGTTCGAAGGCCTCGATCTCGCGGAAGCGGACGTGGTGCGCGCGTCCATCTGTGCCGTCGATGACCGCGTAGGCCTCGCCAGTCAGTTCGTCATGTAGTCCGCGATCAACCAGCCGTCCGATGATCTGGGATGTCGGCCGGCCACCTTCGATGATGTAGTCAGATACGCCGCGCGCTTCCCCGCGCTCTGTAAAGGCGCGGTGCATGGTCTTGATGATGTCGCCGCGCAGGCCAAGGTCGCGCAAACTACGCTCGGCCTCGAGCCCGACCATCCATTCACCCGGCGCAGCGGATGCGGCAAGGCCCATCTTCTCCAAGTGTTGAAGGCGGCCGACCATCAGGCGCCGTATCTCGGGATCGGAGCTGCCCGGGTTCTCGGGGCGAAGATCGATAGTGCCGATCTCATCGGTTGCCAACCGGATCTCCCGATCTAGCCGCGTCCATCGTTCCGCCGTGACTTCCCTCTCCAGCGAATTGCGGATCTCGTGCTCCGGCTTAGGACCCAGTTCAATGGCGACCAGTTCCTCGGCGCGTGAGCGCAGGCCCTGACTGATGTAGTCGCGGGAGATCACGAGGTCCGCCCCGTCCTTATCTACGCCCCGAACGAGAAAATGGACGTGTGGGTTGTCCGTATTCCAATGATCGACAGCCACCCAATCGAGCCGCGTGCCGAGATCGGTCTCCATCTGCTTGGCGATGTCGCGGGTGAAGGCCTTCAGGTCCGTCATGTCGCCGGCGTCCTCGGGCGAGACGATGAACCTGAAATGATGCCGGTCGTCCTGGCACCGTTCCGCGAAAGCCGCGCTATCGGCACGGTCGCCGCCGGCACCGAACATCTCTGCTCTCTCGCCGCTACGGGTCACGCCATCGCGCTTCAGATATGAGAGATGGGCGGTCAGTGGCGCCGAGCGGAAGGCTCGCCCCTTATGGCGAACCACGCGCGCCTTCACCACGACACGCCGCGTCGGGCTGAACAATCTGGCGCGGCTAAAGGACAACCGGCCGCGGCCAAACGTCGAGCGCCCATAGGTCGCCGAACGCCTGCCCGCCCCTGTCTGACCTGAGGTGTGTCCTGCTTTCTTCGCCGCCCGCAGCACCTGGTTGATGAAGCTCTTCGGCTTAGGCGCTCGGGTACTGCGGATACGCCCGGGCCGTACACGCAGGTCGCTGTCGCGCACGCTCACGGCAAGGCCTCCAAACGATTAAACGGCCTCACAGTGCCGAAAACGCCTTTGATTACATTCGTCAAAATGCAAGGCGCGGCACGCGCCCCGACCGACCGGCACGCCAGAACCCAAGCCAGACCAATGGCTTGCGGTTCGACCGGCGAGCCCCTTTTATCTCGCCGTCCTGCCGTCGTGGTCGTAAGCGTCCGAGTCCTGCACGACTTTCCGAGAGTGCGCTGTCGTTCCATATCGGGTTCTCTGCTGCATTGGAGATTCTCCGGTGGGTTCGAAACACTTCGAGAACAAGGCCAGGCGTGAGTGGTGGTCGCTTCACATCGAGGCGTGGCGTCGAAGTGGCATCGGGATCCGCCGATACTGTCGCCAGCATCGTCTCGGCGAGAACACGTTCAGGCGTTGGCTGAATGTGCTGACCGACGCAAAGACACTGCAAGCAAAGGCAGAATTGCTGCGCGAGGAACGACGGCAACGTCGCCGCAAGCGGCGGATTCGGCTGTCGACCGACATGCGCTCGAAGGCGGTTCAGGCGTACTGGGCGATGCATGTCGAGGCGATGAATTGGAGTGGTATGGGTTTGCAAGCTTACGCCTGGGCTCACGGCATCTCTCGGTACAGCCTGCGACGATGGCGCGATCTGATTGACGCCAACGAAGTGGAGATCGACTGGCGGACGCATGTTCATCCGAGCGCCCTCCCCCGAATAAGCAGCGGTATTAGCAGCGCTGCTAAGGAGGCAGCCGCCGGGCAACGCTTGACGGCGAGCCCGATCAGTGATCCGCCGACCGGGCGCGCCAACCGGCGTCGCTTCACCGACGAAGAAAAGCTCGCGATCGTGACCGAGTCTGAGCTCCCCGGCGCCACCGCCGCTGAGGTTTGCCGGCGCAACGGCATCGTCACCAGCATGTTGTTCCGGTGGCGGGTCCAGTTCGGCTCTAGCAAGCGAGCGACGGCGAAGTTGGCGTCCGTGAATATTCCCGGAGCGCAATCCGGCCCCTTCGTTCTGCACGATTTATTGCAGCCGCCCGACGGCACGACGGTCATCGAACTAACCGATGGGCGTCGCGTCTTCGCACCGATCGGCAGCGATCCGGATGCAGTCCGTCGCCACGTCATTGAGCAGGAGACAGCCCGATGATGATCGTGCCAGCTGGCGTGAAAGTGCATCTGGCTTTGGGGTATACCGACATGCGCAAAGGCCTGGATGGCCTCGCCGCGCTCGTTCAGGAACACCTCAAGAAGGATCCGTTCTCCGGCCACCTGTTTGCCTTTCGAGGCAAGAAGGCAAGCACGCTGAAGATCCTGTTCTGGGACGGCAACGGGCTTTGCCTGTTCAGCAAGAGGCTCGACCAGGGCGGCTTCATCTGGCCGAGAATGAGCGATCCCGGCGGCACAGTGACGCTGTCCCCGGCCCAGCTTGCCATGCTGATCGAAGGCATCGATTGGCGTACACCTGAGCGTCGATGGCGTCCGGCCATCGCGGGCTGAATCGCAAAAACCCGCATAGAATATAGCGAAGTTGCTTCGTCGAATCAGCGTGTCCGAGTAGAATCGGTCATGCAGCTCGACCTCGACAATCTGCCGTCGGATACCGCGCTTCTGCATCGCCTGGTGCGCGACATTGCCTCGGTCATCGCGCATCGGAACAGCGAGATCCAGCGTCTCCAGGCGATCATCAAACAGCTTCAACGGGCACAATTTGGGCGTCGTTCTGAACGTCTCGACGCCGATCAACTCGCCCTTGGACTGGAAGACCTGGACATCGATCTGTCGGCTGTCGAGGCAGATCAGGCCTCGGTGGAGGCGTCTGCGCTGACGCAGAAACTGCAGCCGAAGCGCAAGCCGCTGCCGGATCATCTGCCGCGCGAAGAGATCGTGCTCAACGTCGATAGTGAAAGCTGTAAGTGCGGCGGCGCGCTGCATGCGATCGGCGAGAGCGTCAGCGAGATGCTGGACTGGGTGCCGGCACAGTTGCGCGTGGTGCGCGTCTGCCGCCCGAAATATGCCTGCCGCAGTTGCGGAACGATCACCCAGGCCCCGGCGCCGGAACGACCGATCGCCGGCGGTTTGGCCACGCCAGCCATGCTCGCGCAAGTGCTGGTCAGCAAATACTGCGACCACACACCGCTCTATCGGCAGGCGCAGATTTTTGCCCGCCATGGCGTCGAACTGGAGCGCTCGACATTGGCCGGATGGGTCGGCGGCGCGTGCTGGTGGTTTGCGGCCCTGCACGATCGGCTGTGCGCACACGTGTTCGCGTCGGATCACCTGTTTGCCGACGACACTCCAATCCCGGTGCTCGATCCGGGCCGCGGGCGCACCAAAACCGGACGGCTGTGGGTGTATGCCCGCGATCAACGGAGTTGGGCTGGGCCTGAGCCGCCGGCTGCGGTTTATGTGTTCGCGCCCGACCGGAAAGCGGAGCGCCCGGCAGCGCATCTGACGCACTTCAAGGGCGTGCTGCAGGTCGACGGTTACGCCGGGTTCGAGCGACTGAGCGGCGCCGGAGACATCACTCTCGCCGCATGTTGGGCGCACACCAGGCGCAAGTTCTACGAGGTTGCGCAAGCCGAGGACACTCCCATCGCGCATGAGGCTTTGCGTCGCATCGCCAGCCTTTATGCCGTCGAAGCGCAGGTGCGTGGTCAAACGCCGGCACATCGGCTGGCCACGCGGCGCGCACTCGCCAAGCCGATCGTTGACAGCCTTCGCCTTTGGCTCGAGGTGCAGCTCCCTCAACTGCCCGGCCGCGGTAATCTCGCCGAAGCGATCCGGTATGCGCTGTCGCGCTGGGATGGATTGACCCGCTTCCTGCACGACGGCCGCATCGAACTCGACACGAACCCTGTCGAGCGAGCGATCCGACCTGTGGCGCTCGGCCGCAAGAACCATCTCTTCGCCGGAAGTGATGGCGGTGGGGAACGATGGGCGATCCTCTGTTCGCTTATCGAAACGTGCAAGCTCAACGACGTCGAGCCTTACGCATACCTGCGCGACGTGCTGCAGCGCATGGTCGATGGACATCCGATCAACCGTCTCGACGAATTGCTGCCGTGGGCTTGGAATGCTCGGCATCCTGTCAAGACCTGAGCTCATGTGCAGGTTCCGGACGCATACAAGTCAACTCATTCCTACGCTTTTCTTCGACTCTTCGCACTTCAGCCATGACAGACTCCCTGCATCGACAACGCACACACGCCACCACATCGCGCTTGCGATCAGCATTCACCAGGCGGGGTCCATGCGTTCCTTCGCGTTCGGCACTTTGGCCGTCGCATGCTCTTCATCAGGTTCGTAAACAGGGCTGTCCAAGCAGTCGGGCGCTCTCATTACGTAGATGGCAGCAGGCAAGAGATAGCGGACATTCCCCGTTTCGCGGCCCCGCCAGGGGACGCTCACCGCGCGCGCGGATCTCTAGTCGTTACTCCTTCTCTCCATGCTGGCTGCAACACCAGCGCCAATCTTTTGCGCCCCCGCTGCAACTACTGCGCAGGTCTCAAACGAAGTCGTTGCGTAACCTTGGCGCCGAACCCAACATGGAAGTCGGTCTGATTGATCCACATCCTGTGCAGG
The DNA here is from genome assembly GCF_042258325.1 of Bradyrhizobium sp. Pha-3. Classification (NCBI taxonomy): domain Bacteria; kingdom Pseudomonadati; phylum Pseudomonadota; class Alphaproteobacteria; order Hyphomicrobiales; family Nitrobacteraceae; genus Bradyrhizobium; species Bradyrhizobium sp. Pha-3. Next base: position 6,297,057 of record NZ_CP170151.1, read on the forward strand.
ATGCTCGCAAGCTTGCGTGCGACCGCGACGATCGCGCACAGCATGCTCGACCGTTTGGCGATCCGCAGGCCCCAGGCCCGCAAGGCCGACCATTTCCTGACCCGCAGCAACAAGCTAGCTGCCGCCTCGCAGAGCGCTTCGCGAACTGCAACGTCGCCCTGTTTGGTAATTCGGCCTTCGAAGTCGATGGACGTTCCAGACTGGTGTCGTCTTGGTGTCAGGCCAAAATGCGCACCAACTGTTCGAGATCGCGCAAAACGGAGAGGGTCATCAACACCAACCTTGAACGAAAGAGCCGCAACGGGACCGACGCCGGGTACGGTCATTAGCCGACGACAAATTGCATCATGTTGGACCACCTGCAGGAGCACCTTATGCAATCTTTCGTAGCCCTCGAAGATCGCTCGCCGCACGTCCAACATGGACTCAATCATCATGGAAAATACCGGATCGCTGCGCTCGATCAGCTCGCGGACCCGCGCTTCGTATTCCCCGCGGCCGACCGCTCCAACCATTAGACCGTAAGCCCTCAGCGTGCCACGAATGTGGTTCTCAAGGTCGATCAGCTTGCGCTTGAGCAGCTTCCTGTTCGCCAGCAGCGAGCGCATTTTCTGCATCTCGATGTTCTTGACATGGACTGCGCGGTACCAGCCCAGCCGCATCATCTGCGCGATGCCGCGCGCATCGTTGCGGTCGGTCTTGTTGCGCATTGTCGACAGAGAAACGCGCATATGGCGTGCTTCTACGACAATCATCGGAAGTCCAGCCGGCTGCAATTCGCGATACAGCCAGATGCCGAGCGATGACGCCTCGACCCCCACTCTATCGAGGCGATCCGCGCAGCCCTCTAAAGCGGAGCGGATCGCCTCTGGCTCCGTGCTGACCTTGACCTCGCGAACCGTGAGACCATCGCCATCGACGATGCAAACGCTGGTTTCTTCCAGGCCGACGTCCAGTCCAACGTACAATTTCATCGGAGCTCTCCCTTGTTGCAACGACTTTCCAAGTCGTTGCACCAGGCTCCGGATTCGGCCACAACCGTCTTATCCCCGTGCACCGGTATCTCGAAGCCCGATTTGAAGAGCCATCCTGCCATCCTGCCGTCGTGGCCCCCACTGCCTTCGCCCTTTCGCCCATCCTTCTCCGCGGCACGCCAATGCATGCCAGCTTGCGCAGTCGCTCATCGCGGGCCTCCTGCATCATATCTCACGACGAACAACCCTGTTGTCTGTGGCACGATGGCCGAGATGTCGTGAACGGAGGCCGTCGTCGGAGCCCGGTTTGGCGAGCGCTTAGGCTCCAGCCGCGCAGCGGTCTTTGAACTTTCAGACCAGACAACGAAGAGCGCCGCTGCTGATGGGCGCAGACTCCCGATTGTGCTGGAAGCTGCGAGGTCGCTGCCGACGACAGGTGCAAGCCTCTGCAAATAGGCTTGGGTCTCAGCAGGCAATGAACGGCCGGCGAGATGCTCCTCGTAGCGAGCAGGTCCGGCATTGTAGGCTGCAAGGAAGCCCGGTGAACCGTAGCGGTCGAACAGTTCGCGAAGGTACGCAGTACCCGCAAGAATATTGTCATGGGGATCGTACGGATCGTTGCCGAGGTCGTATCGCAGACGCAGCTCTGCCCACGCCTCTGGCATGATCTGCATAAGCCCCATGACGCCTTTCGGTGACCTCGCACGCACGTCGCCTGCGCTTTCGACGTTTATGACGGCGCGTATCCAGTGCAGCGGCACGCCGAAGCGAAGCGCGGCCTGCTCGACGAAATCGGCATGCGAATCGACGGCTCGATAACTCGCTTCATACCTCGCGAATCGCGCGTCGGCGACAGCAGGAACGTTGCTCACGCTCAGCGCAACGAACAACGGCATCACAGCGCGCAAGCTCCCCTCAAACAACCGTAAGCCTGCCACCGTGCTCGCGCCCGTCCAGGGTAAAGCCGCTTCGCGCCAGCCCCTGGACCGCCGCTGCGCGCGACGGCTGCGCAGTCGTTGGTCGGGACGGAGGAATGGTGCAGCACTGGGCCGAACAGAGGAATGGCCGGTCGGAAACTCAACACGCGCACAATCATTCCTCCCAGGTCCACACTGGCAACGCACGGCCAACGACAGCCGATGCCGGCAAGAGCCCGAAATAGCGGCCGTCAAGCGAGTCCGCGGACTGCCAGTTCATGACGAAGAGTTCGCCCTCGCCAACGACGCGGCAGCCCTGCCATTTTGGGAGCGGCCGGCCGCGGCCATCGCGATCCCGAGCCTCGCCCATGTCAATGGTGTCAACCGAAACTGTGAGTCCGCTTCTGCAGACAGTTTGCCCCGGGAGCGCCAGCACCCGTTTGAGCATCGGCAACCCGGCTGGCAGATAGCCATTCAGGTCAAGGAAGGTCGCGAGCGGCTCCGGTGGCTGTACGGCGAGGAGTTCCGTAACGAATAGTTTTTCCGCCGGCTGCACACGGTAGAGCCCGATCGGTACGCTTCCGGATGCATTCCAGATGTAGGCCGGTGTGATCTCCAGAACGATCGGCGCTATAAGAGCGGCGGCACCGCCGAGCATCGTGGTCAACGTCTTCAGCCGCAATATCATCGCATGACCCTCTGCCGGTGAAGCCATGCCTGGTGGCGGGCTCTCGTGTAGGGGCGCGGGTTTTCGTTGACGGACAGGCGATTATGAATGTGATGCCAATGATCAGGAGCGACGTCGGCGGGATCGATGCCGATCGCTTCGATGGCGTCGACCATCTGCAGCACCCTTTCGACCTTCGACCACCCGGAGAGCCGCAGCAAAATCCCTCCGCCGGGCTTCACATACGGCACCGTCGAGCAGCGCTGTCCCGGCGCGACTGCGCGCAAGATGTCGATCCGCGAGATGATCGTGCCGAAGTCGTTGGACGTCCAACGGACGAAGGCAAAGATGCTGCCTGGCGCGAATGACAGTACGCGTCGGTGACGATCGATTTTCTTGTCCTCGATGACGCGACCGAACCGAATGCGGTTTTCAATCCGCTTCGCGAGCCACAACACTTCCACTTCGGTGAGGTCGCTCATGCCTCCGCTCCCTGAAGCTGGAACTGCACGCCATGAGCTTGGGATTCGGTGAGGGGCGTGTGAGGCTTGCAAGGGCAAGTAGGGCCGAGGGCCCGCCGCTGCCAATCGTCTCCGATGCGGCTTGCGGTCTGGTCCGTTAGAAGAAATCCGAAGGATTTCTGGTTAGTAGCGTCAGAGCGGCTGGAACGCGTGGAGAAACAAGATCTTAAGCTTGATTCCGGTCCCCGATAGCACGAGGATCGGGTCCTCGATAGCACGAGGGTTGCGGTCCCCGATAGCACGAGCTGATTCACAGGTTGTCCTCCGAATTTGGAATGAGACCGCGCCGGTGCAGGCGTGCCGTTAAAGGATCAACAGGCGTAAACGCGAAGTTCAGTCGTTCGGTGCCGGTCGGATCGCGCGTGAGCACGAGGTGATAGCCCGGCAATGTCTGACGCTGGACAATCTGACGTACGTCGTACGTGAAGTGCTTGAGCGGTGAGAGGACGCCAGACTTGGCATGGAGGTGCACAAGATCAAAACTCCAGCCACCGTCCTGCCGACCGCCGTGCTCGCGGACAAGTCGATAGAGCCAGCGCTCGAGTCCGCCTGTCAGATCGAAATAGGCGCGGTCAATCGTGAGCACGAGCGCGTCATCGATTACGCCCGCATAGAACCAATCAGGCAGGATCAGCTCGAGCCCAAATGGACGGCCGTTTGGATCGGCCGTCTCCTTCCACTCGTTGATCCAGGAGAAGCGATGCCGTCGCCGTTCTGTCGGCTGGCGGATCGACGTCATCACGGTCGTTGACTGAAGTCTGTCGAGACCGGCCTTCAGCCGATCATAGTCGCGCGCGCTGGTCCCGCGGCCCGCAAACGTCAGAATCTCGTAGGGCGTTGCAGCCATCAGGCGCGACGTCTTCAGGCCGGCATCACGTGCTTCGACAATCTGGGACGCGGCCCAGATCAGGACATCTGCATCCCAGATTGTTGCCATCCCGTGTTCCGGCACGGGCTCGACACATATTGAGATTGCGCCGGCGCGGAAATTGATCGGCACAATCCGCTTGGTTTTCGCGAGCGAGAAGAACGGATAGGCCATCAGATCCTGCGCGTCGCGGGGCGCAAGATCGCCGGGCAACGCCCGAAAGAGCTCAAGCTGATCGCGCTCGGAATGGTATCTGCGCCGCATGATCACTGTCCTTTCGCGGCGATCAACGACGTTCCTGGCCCGCATAAGGGCGCAGCGCCGGGTGCTTCTTGGCCGGTAGTACAGTCCCCTTCCCGGGGTCGGACGTCGACGTTTTGGCGCCGAGGTCGGCCCACGCTTTCAGGTCATCGACGGCGTAGACGACACGTCCGCCAATCTTCCGATACGTCGGTCCGGTGCCGTACGTGCGGTGCTTCTCCAGCGTGCGACCGGAAAGGCCAAGATAACGCGCAGCCTCCGGTGTACGCAGGAATCGCGGCGGTAGACCGGCCATCGGATCGGGCATTTGAGGACTCCAGGATAACAGCGCACTGCGGATGGCGGCGCCGGCGTGTGTGCGGTCATCTTGGAGAAGCAAGGTCTCGGAGGGGGATGCCGAATATTGGGGGGCCGATTCTCGGCACCCTGGGGGTGGCGTTACTCGTCCTTCCGCTCGAGCCGCAGAAGTTTGCGATAGCCTCCGCGCACGAACGCTAGGCCACTTTTTACGAGACGGATGGTTCGGCTACGCAAATCGTGCGTTTTCCAGGCACGACCCGGTATGCGCTTTTGCCCGAACAGAGCCTCTGCGATGCTGCGATAAGTCGCGCCGGAGAAATGCGCAGCGACCGCGCGAAGAGCCGCGCATAATCGTTCGCGCCGTGATTTGGACAAGCGGTGAAACCCAGGTCCTGGCGCGCGTCCATTCATCGCACGCCACAGCCGCGTGGCAGCGTGCGCGCGCGCTTCGAAATCGCGGTCAAACGGCAACTCGGCTGCATAGTGAGCGCCTGCGGTCAGCGGCTGCTTCGACCAGATGCGATGCTCCACCGAGCCGACGTGCAGTACCGCGTGCCAACCGTCAGCGGCGTGGCATACCTGTCCAACAGTAAAGTCGAGCAGTGGCTGAGATGCGGACTTGTGCGCAACAGCCGTGGCGGTTGTCACCGGGACAACGGACGCTAGAACCTCAGGTGTCCAAAAGATCGCCTGTTCTTTGGAGGAGCTTTGCGGGTCATGGGCGAAAGCAGATTCCCCACCTCCTCCTGAACTCCTCGGTCACTTCGCCATCGGGGCTGCTCGCAATCATTGCTTCGTAATCGCGTTGGTAGTCCACGTTCATACGAAGGCCTTCCCAGGCGATGTGAGTGATCTCAGCGTTCTCCAGGCTCTTGAACGAATCCGGCGATCGCCAGTCGAATTCAGGCATTGCTTCCGCCCCATTGCACGCAGCTCACAAGGATTGCGGCGCAATAGTTATGAACGAGGCGGTTGTAGGAAGCCCCTAGTTTGGCACCACGTGGTGCGTGAGAATGACCATTGATTAGCAAGAGAAAGTAATTTTGGCCGCAGATCTCCAGCAGCTATTTTCTTCTATTTTGGATCAGCACCGCGGAACAAGCGCCCCTGCTCAGTAACCCATTTGGCGCGCGCGAGATGAGTTTGGTAAGCGTTCCGCGCTCGATCGGGCTCACGATCCGGATCAATGTGCAACACGATTCGAGCGGCTTCCCACCAGTCCGCTCCCTCACTCTCCGCCTGCAGTAGGCGAATGTACGTTACAACGTGCTCCTCGTCGTAGGAGGTCAGCACTGGCCCGCTGGGAGCAAGGTCAGCCACATTAGGATCGAGCGGCGGCATCTGCATGATATTACGGTCGCGGTGTTTACTGTTGAACGGTTCATGGACTGCACTTTGTTAAGTATATCGAGGTGCAATATACTAAACAAGCGGCATCCTTACCCGCATGGATTTGCGGGAGACATTCGCTACTAACTTGCGTCGTCTACGCAATGCGAGAGGGTGGTCTCAAGACGAACTTGCCTTGGAGGCTGAGATAAGCCGGAGCTATCTGAGCCAGCTCGAGAAGGGCGTCTACTACGTCAGCATAAAGGTCATTGGCCGCCTTGCCGAGAAGCTCGAAGTCGAGCCTGATGAGTTCCTAAAACGGATGGCAAGGAGAGGTCGCGCCAAATAGCGCGGCCCAATCCGCGAGCCGGGCCACAGGCCCGGCGAGCGCCGGACGCGGTTACGTGTCGCACTGCCGATCCGGCTGGATCGGCGGCGGGACTGGACCGATGCGGCACTGGTCGCGCAGCTGATGTCGTCAGCTTGCTCGCTCCATCAAACGGTTCGCTTTGCCTTTCAGCTCAAGGCGCGTGTCCTGATGAGCCTTGCCACGTGCGAACGCTGCAATTCCTCGCACGAATCGAAGATACTCTCCGGCTCACGACGTTCCTCGCACAGAACGGTTTCGATGATTTTTGCGGCTTCGGACTTGGAAAAGCCTCCTCGACGCAGGAATGCTTGGCAATCCTCGTCGGTCCAAGCAACGATCCGCTCCCCCGCGCAGCCCTTATGCCTGCCACAAATGAGGTCGGCGACGAATTGGCAAAGCACGCCAAGGCTGGCGCGCCGCTTCGTGCGCAAATCGTTGCACCGCGAATTACGAATGGCGGATCGCGATCTCCTCGAACTTCTCGACGCCCCAGAGATTGCGGTTCATGCGGATAGAAGCTCGGCCCTGCCCACCTCTTTGTTCCAACAATTGGGGTCGAGCCGGGCGACTTGCTCAAGAAGGCTGGGCGAGCACATCGTAGGCCGCCTAAATCACGCCTAAAGCGCTGCGAGGCCCTTGGCTCGTCTTGAAATCTGACAGGTACGACATCCGTAACATGTCAATCTAGGTCGAACGCAGCTGCGCGCCGCAGCAACCAATCCGGCTTCGTCAGGATATGACCAGTCGGTCTATGCCTACGCGCGTATTTCAACAGCGACCTGAAATCGTGATTGTCCTCGGACTTGAGCATAGCCACATACGCTTCACTTCACGCAGCGTACCGGTGTCCTAAATACTGCTGCCGTCAAAAGTGCACGGTTTGACGACGAGCTCGACCAGCGGATCAACCATCATTCGCGCGTGGTGGCCATTAGCTTGGGGGAGCCATGGATCTGCGTGCGACGATCAGAGCCGTGCCGCGATTTTCTTCGGGCGGAAACGTGTTGCCAACAAAAATGCGCGCGTTTTCGAAAATCAAGGGCTTTGACGAAACCAGGCGCGGCAAGACACCGATATTGAATTTCTTCCAGCGGTAGGCGCCCGCCCATTTCCAGACCGCTCTGAACGTCTGCTTGGACAGCCACTTCTAGACGCCTTCGTTACGCAGCGCCTCCAGCGCCATCACGGCGACGACGCGCCGAGACAGTGCTGTCGACGATGCTCGTCTCCAACCTCGTTGAGGGCGGCGCTGGTCGTAATCCATATCTGAGTTAAATGGCCGCGTAGAGCCGGACCGCGCGGACGGACAAATGCGGCGAACATCGCCTAGAGGTATTATTGCACCTTATTCCTATTCTAAGTAAGACGCCCGGCACATGGAAAATTTGTAAGCTTGGTGCTACATATTGTTATAATTTGTAGTGCGAAGGTGACAAAATGCCTACCCCACATCCCCCCCCTGCCGCCGTCCGACGCGTGATGCGTAAGCTTGGGGCGGACATCCATGATGCCCGTCGACGCAGACGGCTTCCGATGGCGGTCGTGGCCGAGCGCGCCTTCACGTCTCGCTCGACATTGCAAAGGGTCGAAGCCGGGGACACCAATGTGGGCATTGGCATTTATGCCAGCGTCCTACAGGCACTCGGTTTACTCGACGGCCTGAACCAGGTCGCCGACATCAGCAACGACAGCGTCGGGCGGACTCTGGCTAGCGCTGATCTGCCCAAACGCGTCCACCTCAAGCGGCCGGCCAGGTCGTCCCACGATGGCTGACTTCGAAGTACATATCGATCTGGACGGCCGCACACGCCCGATCGGGCTGGCGAGGAGCAATCGCGTCCGAGGCGCGGAGACCATCCTCTTCGAATATGACGGCACATGGCTTGAGGATCCGGACCGCTTCTCGCTGGAGCCAGCACTGGCGCTGACCCGCGGTGCCTTCGCTCCCCGTGCCGGGCTAGCAACCTTCGGTTCGATCGGAGACTCGGCGCCGGATACCTGGGGTCGTCGCCTCATGCAACGCGCCGAGCGTCGCCTCGCCGAACACGAAGGGCGAGCCATTCGCACTCTCACGGAAAGCGACTACCTGCTCGGCGTAGCTGACGAGACACGGCTTGGCCGCGCTCCGCTTCCGCTGGGCTGGCGACAAGGTTTTTCAGAGACCAATTCGCGCCGGCGTTCCTGCTCTGATCGAACTTGGCCGGTTGCTCCAAATCACCGAACGGATTCTCCGGGATGAGGAAACGGATGAGGACCTCCAGCTCATCTTTGCCCCCGGCTCCTCCCTCGGCGGCGCACGTCCGAAGGCGTCGGTCATCGACCAGCATGGTCACCTCTCCATCGCCAAATTCCCAAAGGAGACCGACGACTATAGCATGGAGACTTGGGAAGAGATCGCTCTGCGGCTGGCCGGCAAGGCAGGTATCGCCATTCCCCAGCATGAGCTGATCGACATCGCCGGAAAGCCGGTCATGTTGTCTCGACGGTTCGACCGGAATGGTGCGATCCGCATCCCATTCCTGTCGGCGATGGCAATGATGGGTGCCAAGGACGGCGAGCGCGGCAGCTATCCGGAGATCGTCGATGCCCTTGCCGAACACGGCGCTCAGGCAAGGACAGACGCCCATGCCCTCTATCGGCGTGTCGTCTTCAACGTACTGATCTCCAATGTCGACGATCACCTCCGCAATCACGGCTTTCTGTGGCTTGGAAAGACCGGTTGGTCTCTCTCCCCGGCATATGATCTCAATCCCGTTCCAACTGATCTCAAGGCCCGGGTGCTGACGACGAACATCGATCTCGACGAGGGCACCTGTTCACTCGACCTGCTGGAAGCGGCGTCCGGCTTTTTTGCACTCACGTTGCCGCAGGCTCGCACGATTATCAAAGAAATCGCAACCGTGACCGCGACCTGGCGCGACACGGCCAGGGCGGTCGGCGCCCGCTCGGCCGAGATCAACCGCATGGCCAGCGCTTTCGAGCACGATGATCTCAAACGGGCGCTGACGCTATAAGGAGGACATTCCTCCACGCTTTGAGCCCGCCAGTGCCAGACCATTTACTCTGCGCCGCCGCTGATCTGGAAGTCTCAGAGGCTGACCGGAAATTAAAGTTGGGTGATTTCAGCAGGTTGTGATTCTTCGAGGTGTTCGAAGCCATCGGAGAAGCAGATGACCTGGACCGAAATCACCCGCTGTCAGCATGACAGACGAGCGCTGCGCTATGCAAGCGATTGTACGGATGCGGAATGGGCCTTGATCGAGCTGTTGATGCCAGGGCGGAGCAAGGTGGGTCGACCGCGCAAGACCTGCATGCGATCGGTATGGGATGCGATCCAGTACATTGCGACGACGGGATGCCAATGGGCGCTTTTGCCGAAGGATTTTCCTCCCTTTACGACGGTCCAGTACTATTTTTATGGCCTGCGCGACAGCGGGGTGTTGGACTTGATCAATGACGCCTTGGTTGAAATCGCGCGCAGGCTTGCTGGACGGGAGCCGCAACCAACGGCGGCGATCATCGACAGTCAATCGGTCAAGACGACCGAGAGCGGTGGGCCGCGCGGCTTTGATGCGGGCAAGAAGATCAAAGGTCGCAAGCGTCATATCGTCACCGACACACAAGGAAATTTGCTGAGCGCCATCGTGCACCCGGCCAATGTTCAGGATCGGGACGGTGCGCCGACCGTCGTCACTTTGGCGTGTGCGAGCTACCCGACTATTGCGCACTTGTTTGCTGACGGCGGCTACGCCGGCGAAAAGCTTGAGAACGCGCTCCGGAGAATCGACGGGCCCACTATTCAAATTGTCAAACGCCCGGATGAGGCAAAAGGCTTCGTTGTTGTTGCCCGACGCTGGGTCGTCGAACGAACGTTGGCATGGCTTAACCGCTGCCGACGTCTTGCCAAGGATTGGGAGGCCTCCGTCACCTCGGCTGAAGCATGGCTCCTTATTGCGTCAACTCGACAACTGGTCCGCCGCATCGCCAGATCGGCCAACGTCAAGTCATGAATTTTGAGTCAGACTCTCAGAGATCGAAGATGCCAGGAATTCGGAAAGTACTGTAGACACCTGCCGCGGCCTACGGTGCGTGGTCGATCCCAGACCATTGCTGACTAGCGCGGAACACCTTCATCTTCAAGAGCAGCGCTGACAGACAGATGACGTAAATCTCCCTGTTCAGGCGCTTCGTCGCTATCTAGTGCGCTAGTTCAATGCCTTGATCGCGGCTTGGCCGGCAATATCTTGACTGCTGATGCAAAGAGCCCCGGCCGGCCAACCGGACGGGGCTCTTTTTAGCGGTCGAACCTCAGTCGCCGTTCTTGCGCAGCCGCGACCAGATGAGGGTAAAGCCGTCACCTTCCTCGTCGTCGAACAGGTTCGCGTAGATCGGCGCGTTGAACGAGGGATCGTCGAGCTTGAGCGAGAGGTAGTCGCGGCCCTCCTCGGAGCGCTTCGACCAGGCGGCGCCGATCTCTGCGCGGCCAACGAAAATGCGATGGCTCGGGGCATTGTCGTTGGATCGGTTGGTCTCGGGTACGATCCTGACGCCCCTGGTCTGGAGGCTCAGGGTGACGATCTCGCCCTGCAATTCGCGGCCTACTTTCTTGAAATAACCGATGTTAGCCATGTCACTTCTCCTTGATGTTTCGAGGCGCGACCATCGCGGCCTCGATGGCGATCTACAGGCCAAAGACGAGCGACGACGCACCCGCATGCGGGCTGGAGCGCAGCGGAGGACGCCAGTGGGGAGACTTTCTTGTCCCGCGAGGAATGGGCGTTAGCCCAGGGGAAGAAAGTCGCCCCACGGCGTTGCGTTCAGGCGATCGAGGCGCAGCCGCTCTTAGGCCAGATCAAGCCATCAAGAGGCCAGGTGGTCTGTCATCGAACGGCATCCTCCAGAGAAGTCTTGGCCAACCTCGGCTGTGTTGCACAAGATGTCGCAGCGTTCGGGCGAAGAGACGGAAACAGACACGAAGGAATAGGCGTAATTGATGATCGCCTTGAGCATTTGCGACGAGATGCCCGTGTGCTGCGTTGATCGTGCGAGCAAGGTGGGAGAAGTCAGGGACCAAGCGCTCAACGTTGGCCAAGTTACCCGCGGTCTATCCCGCGGACCGATCAACGCCTCGATCGCGAGCAATTTCGATCGACAGACCAACTTATCCCCACCGCGCCTTGGCAGAAACAGTTGGCTAAGGTTCGTCCGGCCCGAGGGCCCCGATAGACCCTTCGGGCTCAACAAGGATGGTTATCTGAAGCCAAGCCTTGGTGCCGATTGTTATAGCGCCAAAACATCTGTTGCCAAGAAGACAAGGCGGGCGCAAAGCGCACCGCCTTCAAATGAAATAGCGTGTCAGACGGAGCGCAGCGAAGTGAACCCGCGGACGTCGAGACCGGTCAAGAGGGTACCCGGGACAGAGGCAGTGATAGCGACGCCGGCATCGTAGATGACGGCGGGCCCTGGCCCGAGTACCCCCGGCGAGACGTTCACTATTGAAAGGCGTCGCCTCTTGATGAAGAGGCTCGCATGGAGCGGCGCTTACGCGCCGCCAAATTTCCAGACGGGAATGCCGAACTTCCGGGCCTTGTCGGCAAGGTTGTCTTGTATTCCGGAGCCAGGAAAGTGCATGACGCCGATTGGCAGCAGTGCAAGCATCGCGTCATTGCGTTTGAACGGAGCCGCCTTGGCATGCTTGGTCCAGTCGGGCTTGAATGCGATCTGAGGCACCTTGCGGCTGGTGGCCCATTTGGCGGCGATCAGTTCGGCACCTTTCGGAGATCCACCGTGCAACAAGACCATGTCAGGGTGCTTGGCATGGACCTTGTCGAGCCGATCCCAGATCAGGAGGTGATCGTTGAAATCGAAGCCTCCGGTAAACGCGATCTTAGCCCCCAACGGCACCATTACCTCGGTTTCGGCCCGATACTTGGCAGCCAGGAAGTCGCGGCTATCGATCATCGCCGACGTGAGCGCGCGATGATTGACCAGCGACCCAGCGCGGGGACGCCAGGGCGAGCCGGTGTGAAGCTCGAATTGATCAGCGGCCAGTTCACGGAAGAGCTCCATGGCATTGCGGCGTTCCATGAGTGTAACGCCCTCCGCCGTAAGCCGTTCGAGTTCAACCGATTCAACCTCCGATCCATTCTGTTCACACTGGCTCCTGCGTTGCGCCTGCTCATTGTCGTCGAGCTCTCGCTCGATACGGCCCGTGGCACGGTGGAACAGATTGACGGTCGACCAAAGCAGGTTCTCCAGGTCGGGTTCGAGCCGGGTGTCGCTCAAGGTCGCGACAAGGGCGTCGAACATGTCGGCAATGGCGCCCGCAATTCTTTTACCCTCGGGAAGCGGTCTGGGATCGAGTTCGTCCTCGAAGGGACGGTGGCCATAGAGCTGAAGCTCGTTGAGCAAATGATGCGTTGGTGATGAGGCATGCTGCGGTTCGAACTCGGTTTCGTCACGGTCGGTTGTCATGGTGAGGCTCCTTTTGCCTGATCGGCCGCGCCTATCGCGGTCTTCGTGGCGATCAAAAGACGGCAGGCGGAGCGGAGCAGAACCCAAAGGCGCAAGCCGGCGGGCCGAAGCGGAGCGGAGGATGGCGAAGGCCGGCTATTTTGCTTCGCGATGCAAAGGGCCGCAGGGCCGGCGGAAAATAGCCGCGCGCAGCCATTGCAGGGCCGGTCCGCCTGCCGTCCGATCGCCCTCTAGAAGGCCGTGGCGCGGCCCCGTCCGGCAAAGGTGACCTCGCATCGGCAGATCACGACGATCCGTGATCGAGAGGTTGCCGCTATCTCGAATCGATCGCGGCTAACTCATGGCCGCAACTGGACGATGTCCCGAGGAGCGAGCTGTTCTTGTAACGCCGCTCGAAATAATTCAGCGTCCAACTTGCAGAGGTCAGCGTTGAAGTCCTCGAACTTTGGCGAAAGAATGAAGACCTCGATGCCGACAGCCTCTGCGCGGCTCGTCAAGGCTATCGCTGCCGACATTCCAGCCGCGTCCGCATCGCGCGCGATGTAGAGCCTGCGTAGCGACAGCGGGAGCAGTAGGGCGGCAAGGTGGTTGGCGGAAAGGGCCGCTACCATCGGCATGCTCCGCAACACGCAACGAAGCGACAGCATGGTTTCGATGCCCTCGCCTGCCACGAGCACGTCGTCAACTGACCCGAAACGCACCGCGTTACCGAGGAGATCGCCCATTGCACGCCGTGGTGTTTCGACCGGCGCCTTGCCCTGTCCCGACGGATGAAGCCAGGTCCGGTGTACGCCGGTGAAATGCCCCTTGAGATCGGTCACGCGAGCGATCATTGCCGGCCAGAACAGGGGCGGAGAGTCCAGGTTGGGCCGATAGTAGCAATGCGCATGAAAGCGCAGCGCGCCGTCATCGCGGATGGGCTTAATGCCGCGTTGCCGCAGATAGATTTGGGCCACAGTCCGACCGATCGGCTGTGACATGGTAAAGAGCCGACGTGCGGCCTCTACAGATCCGCTTTGCCGCAGCAGACGATCAGCACCGGCCGGTCGGGGATCGGGGCGAGGCATGTTCAGGAATCGCCGCGCCTCCTCGAGGACGTCACGGAAATCGACCAACCCGCAGCTAGTCTTGATAATGTCGAGAAGATCGCCATGCTCCCCGGTAGCGGCATCCGTCCACTTGCCGGCGGGCCTCTTGGGCGATTGGCTCAACCGGACGAACAGCGAGCGGCCGGGTGCATTTCTACAGTCCCCGACGACCCAATAACGACCCCGCAGGCAGCCGTTGGAGAGATAGTGTCGACACACCGCCTCGGCCTCACGCGCGAGGCGACGTGCCATTTCGGACGCATCGCGCCGCATTAGGCCACCTCCTCTTTACCTGCCCGAGCAACCGGATTCTTAAATGAGGGTGAAAGCACTCTCGTTTGGACAGCCATTGTCATTTGAGGTCTCCATGACGGGCGACCGAAGGACCTCTCCCTCGGCCTCCAACCCATCATGGCGTCACGCGCCGCCCTCTTCCTCTCGAGTACGTCATCAAATGCCGATCATGCTTCCTGCTCGGCTCCGACAGCTATAGTCGGTGCGGCTAGGGATTGCTTCGGAACGAATCCGAGCAAGAAGTCGGCGGCTTTGCTCGCCTGCGATGCCGCACGCAGAATTGCGCGGTTATCCTCCCGCAGGATTTCAAGCCATGAGCCGATATAGTCGGCGTGGCGCACAGTCGGTACGGTGCCGAGTGATGTGCAGCAGAATGCAGCGCACAGCTCCGCAATCAATTCCTCCAATGCGTATCTCTTCGTACCATAGCAACCACCAAGATCGCGGTTGAGGCGCGAGGGATGACCGCTCGCGTGGCCAAGTTCGTGGAGCGCGGTGCGGTGCCAATTGATCGGCTCGAAGTAGGCCGCAGGCGGCGGCACTTGAACATAGTCATCAGACGGTGCGTAGAACGCACGGTTGCCACCGATACGGAAATCGATACCGGTCGCCTTGATCAAGGCTTCAATCGTCGGTTCAATCATGTCGGGTCGCTGCGGTGGCGCAGCGGTCGCTATTTCTATGGGGAGTGCACCATCGCATTGGTCGACATTGAAGACGGTAAATCGTTTCAAAAATGGGACCGCTTGCGACTCCTCCGCGGTCTCGTACGCGCGAATCCTTTCGTCACGCGGCACGAAATGATCAGCGTGAACGATGGTCGTGCCACGTTCACCCTTGCGGATGTGACTTCCGATCGTGAGCGCCTGACGGTAGGTAAGCCAGCGCTGACTTGAGAATCCACGCTCGCGGGCCGTACTCCAGAGTATCAGGACGTTCACGCCACTGTACGGACGATTCGTCGTGACGTTTTTCGGCATGACCGGGAGTGCTTTTTCTGCAGCGTTCTCCCATGGCTGAACCCAGGGTACATGGCCAGCCTCCAGCTCGGCGATGATCTTATTGGTAATTTCGTCATACAGGCTCAACCGATCTTCCCTGGTGTGCGTCCGGGAATGGTGTTTGGACATTGCGGGTCTCCGCGACGGGCGCCGCGAGCCTCTCTCGCAACTTCTAACCCGTCACGGCCTCCCATCGCCGCACTCTTACTCTATGCCCGTCCCTCCACCCGCATATGCGCGGGCCACGATCTCCAACTGACCGCGCCGATCGCGTCAGGGATGGACGCCCGAAGGGGGAAAATCCGGCGAAGCCGGAGTTTCAGCGCAGCCGACAGCCCGGCCCGCTAGGGCGACGTTCACCTGGCTAGTGGCAATTGCTTCATCAACATCGCGCTCACGGGGCAGCTTGGGTGGCTGGCTTTCGCAATTCCGACAAACGAGAGCGCTTTTGTAGTCCAGATGCGAGATGAGCGACGCACGTGTCGGAATACCAACTGACAGTTCGCAAGTATCATATGACTCTCGTCGAGCGGCGTTTTCCGTGGTGGATGCCAGGCTTCTTGCCGAGGAACTACCGCTCAGCTTGCTCCGCCCTGCGCAGCGTTCGCAGTCGCTCGCGAGCCTGAACGGCATGTTTATGGAGAGCGTCGATCGCTGTGCCATCGGCGCCGCATGCCTGCACCGTCGACGCCCAGCACTTATTTGCACGCCAAGCCCGCCGATTTCTGCATAAGCTTCTGACGGTACTATACCTCACAGCTCCCTCGTGCTTCGAGTTGGTGCACGAGGGGGAGACGAGGGTATGAGCACATGTCAGCAAGGAGCCCAAGGGATCACGCCGTTGCAATAGCTTCAGCGCGTAGACCGTTGTCGCATTGACGCGTGAGCTGACATCCGTGGCATCGCGTGCCGCCCTTCCCGCCCGCTATCCACCGATCGGCACCTGGCCTGCACTCATGCCTGCCGACATGGCCGCTGCTTATCTGGGTTTCGCGGACACGCGCGAACTCGCGCGTGCCGTCGGCCGCGGTGAGGCACCGCCACCAATTGCCCATCGCAGAACTGGACGGGCTCGACAACCAATCTGGTCGAGAGCCGCCATCGATCACTTCAGTGCCCAATACGGAGGAGCAGCACCGGATAAATCAAAAAATGAGGACCTGGCCTCTCTCGTATGAATACGCGCGATGCCACGTCGAGGCCTCCTCGCTATTTCCGTTCGAAGCTACTGAAGGGAGGTCGACCGGGTTACTTCTTCGAGCCGCCGACTTGGGCCCGCAAGCAGGGTTGCCCCGTACATGCTGAGGCGTTGGGACAAGACTTCGCGTCCGCGGTCGAGCGAACTGAAAGTATTCTGCTGCCAGCTTTTGACAGCTGGCGTTCCGGAGGATTGACCGACATGCTTCCAGTGCTCCCTGTGCCCGGCACTTTCGACTGGCTCGTCAGCGTCTTCCGGGCGCACCAGCGATGGAGGGACATCGATCACAAGACACAGCGCTTATACAGCCAAGGTCTGCAACTCTTCGCCAATCACGAGCTAAAGGACGGCAGCCGCGTCGGCTCGAAACAAATCACTGATTTCACCAAAGCATTCGTTGACGCGGTCTACGCGAAGCTCCTCGTCGTGCAATACGAGGACAGAGAAGGTAACGCCGCCAGGCGCGAACGTCGACGATTCGCAAATGCAGCTATGACTGCTTGCAGGCGCGCCTGGTTTGTTGGTCAACGCGCGCAAGAAACAATGGTACCACAGGTCAATCCCTTCTCGCGGATGGGCCTAAAATCCCGTGCGCCTGGGCAGCCCATGCGGGAGACACCCACGGCAAGCTGGGATGAACTAGCCGCGTTCAGGCGAACTGCGAAACGGCTCGGATATCACTCTATTGGAACGGCCGCGTTATTGTCATGGGAGTGGTTGCAACGCGAGGAGCATGTTTTCGGCGCTTTCGAAATCGCGCACTATCGGCCAAAAGAGCGGTCAAACAGTGTAAGGATTGTGCATCCAAAGAATAACGAGGAAGCCTGGTGGCCTCTGTTCGATGACAAGGGCGGGCCCCTCTTCCCCGAGTTGGTGGCGGAACTCGATGCGATCAAAGGCTCTGTCGTTTCAGGATTGGTGTTCCGCCGTGATCATGCCCACCGCAAATCGTCTGCCTTGGTCCCATGGATGACCGAGCGTAAGGACCTTCGCTATCTTCGGCATGTAGTCAAAAAGATAGTCATCGCAGCTGGTCTTCGGCACGAACTCTCATTTACCTCCTTTCGTCACGGCGGATTCACGGAAGGTGCCGATAGCGATCTCACGGACGCCGAACTACGCGCCGCCGGCCGCCATCGCTCGAGACAACAACTCCCAACCTATGCCAAACGCACGCGGAAGCAGCTGATCGCGGCCGCAAAGAAGCGCCGAGAGGAACGAACCAGAATGGCCCTCTCATCAGATTCTGCGCTCGCGTCGCATGATGCCCTCGTTCCAGGCAACTGACACGATTTCGCGTCAACGAACGCTTACGATCGGTCTGCCGCCTAGCGCCCGGTCCATGTCGGCTTGCGCTTCTCGCCGAAGGCCTTGAGGCCTTCCTTGGCATCCTCGGTCATCGCGAGCAGCGCGATCTGGCTTTCGGTGTAGGCGATGCTTTCATCGAATGACATCGAGGCGATCGCCCGCATCGCGTATTTGCCGCGACGGATCGCCGTCGGCGACTTGTCGACGATGCGGCCGATCAGCCAATCGACCTTGGCATCGAGCTCGGCTGTCGGCACGACGTAGTTGAGAAGACCCGCAGCCTTGGCCGTCGCGGCATCGAACGGCTCGCCGGTCAGCGCCCATTCGTTGACCAGGCGCGGTGGCGCGATCGATTGCAGCAGGCTCAGCACCTGCATCGGGAACACGCCGACCTTCACCTCAGGCAGACCGAAGATCACGCCATCGGCCGCGACTGCCATGTCGGTCATGCACAACAGTCCCATGCCGCCGGCCATGCAGACGCCGGCGACCCGCGCGATCGCGGGCTTGGTCGCATTCTGCGACAGCCGCAGTAGATCGGCGTAGTCGACATTGGGACGCGAGAAATCCATCGAGAACGCCGCGCCGCTGTTCTGCAGATCGGCGCCGGCGCAGAACGCCTTGTCGCCCGCGCCCGTCAGCACGATGACGCGCACGTCCTTGTCGTCATGCGCGTCGCGATAGCCCTTCGCGATGCCCGCGATCACACCGGCATTGAGCGCGTTGCGCTTGTCCGGGCGGTTGATGGTGATCCAGAACGCCTGCCCGCGCTTTTCGAGAAGAACGCTGTTGTCGATCATGTTTCCTGCCTGTTTTCTTGGCCAATGTGCCGTTGTCAGCCGACATTTGCGGCAGGATCGGCGCCGACTGCAAGCAGGATTTATGCGGCGGTCGATGCCTTCCGGATCCAGACCTTGTTGTCGTGGAACGCGGCGCCGCCGAGCGGTGCGACGGCCTCCGCCCCGGTCAGCATGTTGATGCCACGCCCGCCGATATGGGACTTGTTCGGATGGATCGACTCGGCGATCAGCACGCCGCGGCGAACGCCGTCGAACAGTTTCGCGGTCAGCGTGGTCTCGCCGCGCGTGTTGCCGAGCGTCACCGCGTCGCCGTCGGCTATCGACAGGCTGGCTGCGTCGTCGGGATGGATCATCACGGTCGGCGCGCCCTCGCGGGCCTGCGACGACGGCGTCTCGTTGAAGCTGGTGTTGAGGAAGCTGCGCGAGGGTGATGTCGCGAGCCGGAAAGGATGCTGCGCATCCGCCTCCTCGATGATGGTCCAGTGGTCGGGCAGCGAGGGCATCTTGTCCCACGCGCCCATCAGCCCGCCGGCCCCGACAGGGACCTTGCCCCAGTCGACCTTGAAGTGGAACTTCTTGTCGGGATGAGCAAAGCCATCGAGATAATGCGAGGTGCGGAAATCAGGCTGCAGGTCACGCCACAGCTCGGCTTCGAGCGTGTCGATGTCGCCGTGCCCGCTCTTCTTCAACGTCGCATCGATCAGCTGGCGCGGCGTCATGTCGAAGCCGGGATGCACGGCATTGAGGCGGCGGCCGAGCCCCTGCATCACCTCGTGATTGGAACGGCACTCGCCGGGCGGATCGATCAGCTTCGGGCCGACCGAGATGTGCTGATGACCGCCGCCGTAATAGAGGTCGTCGTGCTCCAAGAACATCGTCGCCGGCAGCACGATATCGGCCATCTGGGCGGTCTCAGTCATGAACTGCTCGTGCACCGCGACGAACAGGTCCTCGCGGGCAAAGCCCTGGCGCACCAGCGCCTGCTCGGGCGCCACCGTCATTGGGTTGGTGTTCTGGATCAGCATCGCCTTGACCGGCCCGCCGCCCCGGAGCGCCTCGGCATCGCCGGTCAGGATGCGTCCGATCTTGGACTGATCGAGCACCCGCGTCGAGAGATCGATCGCGTCGTGGCCTTCGATGATCGACTCGTCGAAACGCCAGATTGCGGCATTGTTGAAGAACGCGCCGCCGCCCTCATATTGCCAGGCACCGGTGACCGCGGGGATACACGAGGCCGCGTGCATCTGTGCGGCACCGTTGCGGCTACGGGTGAACCCGTAGCCAAGACGGAAGAACGAGCGCTTGGTCTGTCCGACCAGCCGCGCGAATGCCTCGATCTCCTCGACCGGCACGCCCGAGATCGCTGAAGCCCATTCCGGCGTGCGGGTCTTCAGATGCGCTTCCAGCTCGTCGGGGCAATCGGTATAGCGCGCAAGATAGTCGCGATCGGCAAATCCCTCGCGGAACAGCACATGCATCACGGCACAGGCGAAGGCGCCGTCGGTGCCCGGCCGCAGGAGGATCTTGATGTCGGCCTGCTTCATGGTCTCGTTGTTGTAGACGTCGACCGCCGCGATCTTCGCGCCGCGCTCCTTGCGCGCGCGGGATGCATGCGTCATCACGTTGACCTGGGTGTTCACCGGATTGGTGCCCCAGATCACGACGAGGTCGGAGACGCCCATCTCGCGCGGATCGACGCCGGCGATCTTGCCGGTCCCTGCAGCAAAGCCGATGCGCGCGATGGTTGCGCAGATCGTGCCGTAGAAGCGCGAATACTTCTTCACATGCGACAGCCGGTTGAGTCCGTCGCGCATCACCAGCCCCATGGTTCCGGCGTAGTAATAGGGCCAGACCGACTCGGCGCCGAAATCCCGCTCGGCCGCGTCGAAGCGCGCCGCGATCTCGTCCAAAGCCTCGTCCCAGGAGATCCGCGCAAACTGGCCGGAGCCCTTCGGCCCGGTCCGGCGCAGCGGATACATCAGCCGCTCGGCGTGATGAATCCGCTCGGCATAACGCGCGACCTTGGCGCAGACCACGCCGGCCGTATAGGTCTGCTGCTTGGAGCCGCGCACCCTCCCGATCGAGCGCCCCTCGATCACCTCGACGTCGAGCGCACATGCCGAGGGGCAGTCGTGCGGACAGGTGGAATGGCGGATGTCGACCTTGGCATGCTGGTTCATGGCCAAATTGGTAACATCAAATATCCCCCCCGCCGAGGGGCATTATTGACCCAGCCAGCGCGAAATCCGGGCACGTGCCATGCGGCAGGCGCCCGGACAGGCAGTTATTGGTCTGAGCAGTCCCATCAGACTCGGAAGATGCGGGTATAATGCGATTTGATCGATTCCCCTTCCCGCTCCACCGCCACCGGATCGTCCTTCATCGTCTTGATGTCCTTTAGCGGTCTGCGTCCAGCCTTCTCCTTGGCCTGCGCGTGGACGGATCTGAGGCCGCCGATCTCGACATTGAGCTGCTGCCCCTCACGGCCGAGCGCGAAGGACTGGAACAGCCTGGCGGCATTCGGATGCGGACAGTCCTTGAAGATCCCGTTGGGGCCGACGATGATCGGTGACCCCTCGGTGGCGTAGACCGGCTCGACCGGGCGGCCGGCCTCCTTCATCTGGAAGATGTTGTATTCGTTGCCGTCGGCCATGACAGCACGCTCGCCGAGATCGAGCTTCTTGGGTGGATCCGTCGAGGACTGCACCTGCATGATGTTCTGCTTGGCGAGCTTCTCGAAGAAGCTCCAGCCGAGATCGCGCTGCATCTGATAGGTTGCGGTCATGATGGTGCCGCTATAGCCGGGATGCGCCTTGACGATCTTGCCCTTCCATTTTGGATCGAGCAGATCGGCAAAACTCTGGGGCGCCTCCTCGGCCTTCACGAGATTGGTGTTGTAGGCAATGATCGACAGCCAGACCCGAAAGCTTGCGAATTGCCCGTCCGCGTCGCGATGCTCCTCGGGGTAGTATTTCGCGACCTCCTCCGGAACATAGGGCGCGAGAATGCCATCGCGCTTCCACACGATGAAATGCGCGGCGTCGGAGGAATTGACGACGTCGACGGCATGAATGTTGCTGGAATATTCCTGGCCGACCCGCTGGAACACACGCTCCGCCCCGGTGCGTTCGACGCGCACGGTGATATCGGGATATTTCGCTTCAAATGCCCTTGCCAGCTTCTCGGCAACCGGCAGATCGGTCGACGTGTAGTAGACGACCTGCCCCTCGTTCTTCGCCGCTTCGATCAACGTCGGCGTCACCGGTTCCGCAGGTGGCGCGGCGGCCATCACGCGCGTTGAAAGGGCGGCCCCAGCCAGCACCGCGCCCGAGCCCTTCAGCATGTCGCGGCGCGATAGCCCAGGATGTTTCCTCATATGATTCCCCGCACGCGATGGCGAAGTTTGAGTACACCGTCCTCCCGCTCTTATTCCGATGCGCGAAAACGGAGTCTGTCGTCGACAGAGGCTTCAGGTTGCAGCTAGACTTCTGATCAAGAAACAAGACTAAAGTTGGGGGATTCAGTCAATGGCGAGCCTGCGATACGCCTTGGTGTTTGTCGCGGCGTTGCTGACCGTGTCCATGTCAGGCTCATATGCTGACGCCGAAGACTATCCTGCACGGCCGGTCAGGATCATCGTTCCCTTCGGTCCCGGCGGTCCGGCCGACGTCGTCGCGCGACAGATCGGCGGCATCTTGCAGGAAAGCCTCGGCCAGCCCTTCGTGGTGGAGAACCGCACCGGCGCCGGCGGCGTGATCGGCACGCTCGAGGTCGCCAAGGCACCGGCCGACGGCTACACCCTCTTGATGATGTCGAACACCCAGACCGCGAACGAATCGCTGGTGCCGCAGCGCAAATATGAACTGATGCGCGACCTGACGCCGATCGCGTCGTTGAATACCTCGGATCTCGTGATCGTGGTCCACCCCGCCGTGCAGGCCAATACCTTGCAGGAATTCATCGCCCTCGCAAAGGTCCAGCCCGGAAAGCTGAACTATGCCTCGTCAGGTCAGGGCACGCCGTATCACATGGCGGGCGAGCTGTTCAAAGCCATGGCCGGGATCGACGTCGTGCACGTGCCCTACCGCAATAGCGGCGAAGCCCGCGGCGGCGTCATCGGCGGCCAGGTCCAGATGATGATCGATGCCGTTCCCGCGATGGCGCCGAATGTCGCCGAAAACCAGGTGCGAGCGCTCGCAACGACCGGCAAGACTCGTTCGACGGTGCTGCCCAACGTTCCGACGGTGACCGAGGCGGGCGTGTCCGGCTATGAGGCAACGATCTGGCTCGGCCTGATGGCCCCGGCGGGCACGCCGAAGCCGATCGTCGACAAGCTCAACGCGGCTGTGAACGCGGCGATCAGGCGGCCGGAGGTCGAGAAGCTCTGGGCCGCGCAGGGCGCGGCGCCGATGACCATGACGCCGGAGGCATTCGACGCATTCCTGCGCGCCGATATCGTGAAGTGGGCAGACGTCGTCAAGAGATTGGACAAGCTCCAATAGGCACGCGGCGGCGAGTCCACGGGCGAAGGGAACATGGCGCATGAAGACGTTGAACATCCTGAGTGGCGGGGCGGCGCAAGGCCTGGTGCGCAGCCTTGAGCCCGCGTTTGAAGCCGAAACCGGCCTCGGCATTGCCGGCGATTTTGGCGCGGTCGGCGCCATGGCCGACAGATTGCGCGCCGGCGTACCGACCGACATCGTCATCCTGACCGCCGCTCTGATCGCGAAGCTTGCCGACGAAGGGCTGGTTTTGCGCAGCTCGATCACGGACATCGGCCGGGTTGAAACCGCCCTCGCCGTTCGGGCCGGCGATCCGTTGGTCAGCGCCGACGACGCGGCCAGCCTGCGCGCGGCATTGCTCGCCGCTGACGCGATCTTCGTGCCGGATACCAAGGCATCGACCGCCGGAATTCATGTCGCCAAGCTGCTCGCACAAATAGATATCGCTGATGTCATCGCCGACCGATTGAGAGTTTTTCCAAACGGCGCGACCGCCATGCGATATCTGGCCGAGTCCAATGACCGGCGGCCGATCGGCTGCACGCAATCGACCGAGATCATCAGCACCAAAGGCGTCATTCTGTCCGGCCCCTTGCCGCCAGGATGCGGGCTCGCCACCATGTACACCGCTGCCATCCCCGCACATGTATCGTCGGCATCGCCGGCGCAACGCCTGATCGCGTTGCTGACGTCGTCGGAAACATCTGAACGCCGCAGCCAGGCTGGCTTTATTTCTGGCTTGACGTCCTAGATGAGCCAGACCACCTAAAGTGTGATGAAAATGTTCAACCGTTATCGCAAGGTCTTCCTGCCGCCACGATAGCAACGTGCATCGGGCCTGCTTTGTCCGCTGGAACCGAACCTTTTTATCATAGGTGAATTACCCACGGGGGCTTCGCGAAATGTGAGGCACACTATGACAAATCTGTCGGCTGGCGACGTGTTTCTCACCGTCGCTATCATGAGTGTCGCTTTCCTGACCGAAGTCGCTCTCTTCTCCCTGGTCGGGCTGTTCTGAAATAAACGCGCGCACTGGCACGGCGCAGCCGATGCGACGGCGTGTCCTTCTGTCGGCTCGACAACAAGACCCAACGTTCAAGTCTTTGGGGGAGTTCCGGCGATCACTCACAGGAACTCGCTCAGACGGGGGAACCAATTTTGAATTTGCCCGGTTATTTGATGGGGTCGATGCGAAGGACCATCGCCATGAGGATCGATCATCTCGTTGCAATTGCGATAGCCATTTGTACCGCTGGTGCCGGATTGGCGGCGGCGCATTCCGTCGCCTTACCACTCGAAAAGCAGTCCGCGCCGACCGCTGCTGAATTGGCAACCCGAATAGCCGCGTCCGTGGATGCGTTCGTGCCTCGGTCCGGCGGGTAAACAGCCTCCACTCAAGTGCGTCTAACGCCGTCCGCCACCCGTATTCGTCCGGGATGGAAGTGTGCTGGCACCACAGCACACTCGCAGTGTTCATCGAGCTCATATTTGCATTCGCCCGGCCATCTCAACTAGTAGCCGAGCTTTTGCATAGAGCCGCGTTCTTTTGCGCTATATCAATGATAGGCCAGCCAAGCGGGCTATAGATGAGCCGCATCCGAAAACCTGACTGTTCAAGGGTTCTCGGGACTCAGGCTCTAGCACTCCGAGCCCTGTTTCGTCCGAGGAGGCTCGTATGCCCGTAAGCAGCCACGTAGATGATTTGCGTTCAGCCGTGCACTACGCACTGGAAACGACCCATGCCATAGCAGTATGTCCCTTCCATCTGGATATCGTGGTCCGTGTCGGCGATGATGCGGCTGAAAACCACGCCTTTGCTCGCGCCAGAAAGCTGATCAAGTGCGATGGCACGACTTGGGAGGGAGAAGCTCTCCGGCAGGAATTCCGACGCCAACTCGGCAAAGCCGCTGATCGGTACTGTCCTCACTGCGCTCTCTCGGGTGATCCATAGCTTTAGGCCATATCATTGCTCGTCCGAGCACCGACTAGACTGACCGTCTTACCTGATCGCGGTAACGCTAGGCGTCGGTGGCTGAGAGACCGAGAGCGCTCCCGCCTGCACAAGCGAAGGAGCGCGGTCCATGGCCGATCAGCGAGTCATTAATTGCATATACACTTCTCAACAGCGAGACAAGCGATCGTTGATGAGGCCGTAAAGGCCTCTGCCAAATCTATCCGGTTGCTCAAAAGAAAACCCGGCCCGGACACGTTCATCGATCGCAAGACGCAGGAGCCCTTCCCGGAAAAGGAAAGCAGATATGGCGAAGGGACGCAGTGCCAAGGGCCAACATCATGACACGCGCGTCGAGCGAGCGCATGCCAGGTTGCGCCGGTTGAGTGTCAAATTGAAGCTGGCGAAGCCGCCTGAGAAGAATCGTAAGACCGTATGTCCGCCTCTGCCGATGAGGTGGCTCGCCCTACACTGCGCGTCCGAGGGTTGCTCGGGCGGACCGAGCCGATCCTCCGAGCGGAGCGACATTGTTGATCTTGCAGGTCTCGACCCGGTCGCGTTGCTGCACGATATCCGCGCCGCAAGCGTACGAACCGCCTGGAAGGACGGAGCTATGCGACCGACGGATCGGCCAATCGTCAAAGCGAAAAGAGGCCGGCGCCGTCCCGCCCCGCTCATCAGGGCAACGCCGGATTTGCGAAAATGGTTTGATGTGGAGCCCTGGCGGACTGGCAGCGAACTGCTCTCCCGGTTGCAGGTGGAATATCCTGGAGCCTATCCGAACAAGCTTCTTCGAACGCTTCAACGTCGGCTTAAATCCCGGCGCAGCGAGCAAGCGAACGCGTTACTGTTCGTTCCTACGGAGAAAACGCCGCCGGGTATGAGGTCACAACACCCCAATGATGTGCCAGGTGCCAGCGGAGGAGGCCGGGCGCTCCGAAACCCCGGCCATCTCCGCACCCGGCCTCCTCCTAAACCCAAGCCGGGAGCAAAATAAATGAGGCAACCGACCGCACTCGGGAGCATCGATATGTGAGGCAATACGGAGTCTCACCCTGATCGCCGCCGCGCACCCTACCAGGCCCACATGTCGCTGGGGCCGCTTCTTACAAAAACACCAGCGCTCTAGCCCGCACTGGTGCCGTAGTTGCGGAGACGTGTAGCGTGCTCGCCCCGTGCTGCAAGTTTCCGAAATCTGGCCTGCGCAAGGCAATGCGCCATTCGTTCTACGCGGGAGCTTAAATCGGCCATGCATACCTATTCTCCGGTAATGCCCATTAGCCGAAAGCCGCTCGAAATCCCGCCCGAGGTCGCTAGGCAATTTGCCGCGAAAATGCAGGCGTTCCACGTTGAGTAGAGTCCGCTCCAGCGTGACGAGATGGCGGCCAACACGCGGCACCTGCTCCTAGAGCACATGCCGTCCCAATGCAGAGGCGACGCCATTTCAAGAAAACTCGGTCTCTTGTGAGCGATTGGTCGATGAGGCGAAGAGCCTCCGAGAGGAAGTCAAAGCCATGCCTCCGGGGTCAGATCGTGAGACGCTACTGCGCAAGGCCCGGAGGAGACGGCGGCGCACATGACCGAGTAGATAACGTCGCCCGGACTACGGCAGCCAAGTTGAGGCAATTACCTGAAACACTCCGGCCGGTAGGAACGTTCCCGCCGCCATCTTCGGTTTATGTAATCCGCCAGAGCGAAGCACGGTCCCGGCCGTGACCCTCAGACAGCACGAACGGGACCGCGTTTACTTCGCCGGGGTGCACCTCATTGCCCCCAGCCTCATGCCCGCCCGAAATTCTCCGGGATTGCAGCAGTACGTGTGACAGCTAGGATTGACCGCCTGGGCTGAGGGCTGATCGTGTCGAAGGAACGGCAGGCGAAGGAAGCCGCGCAGATATTCCGGCTCTTGAGAGCCTTTCGCTCGATCCGGGACCGGGCAGTACGACGGCATGTGATCGAAGCCGTCGAGGCGATGGCGGATCGCCGCGAGGCTCCCGACGACAAGGCCGACACGGTGAACATCGCGGACAACCAAGATCGAGCCACCATCCGGCCAGAACGCGGCCATGAAGGCGAACAATGATCGCGATGTCAGCAGCGGCGAGGCAGCGCCATCTCGGCCTGGTTGACCTCTATCCCCAAGGCCGAGATCGCGCCTTCGTACGCCCGAATCAGTCGTCGTACCATTCACTGGAATTTACCGCGTGTTCTTTGCGTCGTTCGAGGCTGAAACGGCGGTGGCGGCATGAGTATGTTTCTTGTTTTCGGACTGCCTTCAACGCGTCCATTGAGCCGAAGATCGTGCATCTTCTGCACGATTGCGAGGCCTTTAAGAAGGGATTCGTGGCTGGGTTTGAGGAGGCAGCTGCTGCCGGATTCAATGCCGTGGATAAATTGCCGGTCGTGCTCGATGACATGCTGATCAGAACAACCTTCCAAGTGCTGGAAGAAAAGTTCAATCGATCAAACGACACATCGGAGCGGCGTAAAATCGTCGCCGAAATACTAAATCTGGCGGAGTTGGCAAAATGATCGCCCCCGACATCGAATTGCGCGCCCTCTTGCTGCCCGAATCGGAACCGCTCATGGCGCGGCCGGAAACTCACATTTCGGCATGTCCTGACGGCCCGGCCTACCCAGAGCTACCCCAAGGCCGGGCCGCTTTTTTCGAATTTTCAGCAGGAATATTGCAGCGCATTGGGGCGCACGACTTCGCCCGTAGGTCTCCACCGATCACATCCCATCTCAGAGCTAATGTTGCCGTGGAGCGCAACCGGCCAACAGTGGTGTCGGGGTGGACCATTTCCGCTATTCAACGACTTAGGGAATACGCCAGCGCGGAGCGCGGTCCCTGATGCTTCTTCCGCCAGCCCCGGATACAAGGGACCGCGTACTTCACGCCGGTTTGCGGGAACGGCTTGCTATGATCCAAACAATTTTGGCAATCTACGGCTTCACCACATTGCTCACGCTCTCTCTCTGGTCTTGTGGGATGAGTTGGATATTCCGAGCGACGATCGAGCATTGTTGCCGCGTCCGGCATGACCTTTGTCACTACCGGTGTCTCTCACACATAGCTGTCTATCAGGCGCGACCACGGGCCGCGGCTCGGACCTTGCTCGCGGGCGGCCTCGGTCACTTCCCAGACTACCAGATCGGGGTCGCTTTAAGGCGTTTGCATTGGCATCTTATTTAGTGGATAGCCATGTCGCGCTTGAGGTCGACCAAAGCGACGGCTCCACCAGGATAGCTCACCATTATCTTTAGTGCAGCGACTTCAAAATTTACCGCCGCCCCGCCCACGTCTTGAGGACGGCAGCCCAGCGTGGTTCCTCAATCGGAAGTTCAATATGTTAACGGGGCTGCCCTCCGAAACTGGAGGGCATCCGATTTCATGGCGGCCTTGTTGTGCGCGGCCTTGCCTAAGGAGCGGGTATTCCCCGGTAATAGTCGTCGACCGAGCGAGCCATCGCAGGATCCGACCAATTCCAGCTGCGCTCGTCGCTGTATTTCGGCGCGCTGCTCAGCCGGTCTTCAGTAATGCCCGTTGCGTAGCCGCCGAGGCCAGTGTCGAACTTCAGTGAGTGCCAAGGCAGCGGATAGTGGTCGTCGCCGATCCCGAGAAAGCCGCCGAATCCCAAAACAGCGTACGCGACTTTCCCGCTCACTTTGTCGATCATGACCCGTTCGATCGAACCGATACGCGATCGGTCGGAGCCGTACACCGCAGTCCCTTCGACCTTGTCACTTCCTATAAGACTTCCCGTTTCTCGTTCTTCGTATGCCATGTCATCCCTCCATATTTGATTCCAGTTCAACTGCCCCTGCTATCGGCTGTTCCTAGCGATGAGCAGATGCTGACTGGAAATTTAGGCAATCGAAAATGGATGACGTTCGCGGTTACCATGCCGTCGCAGAAGGAACCTCCGCGACCGAAATTGGTTTTGCTCTCATGAGTGAGCTCCTGCCAGTCCTCGTAGAAAAGTCGATCCAAATCGCCTGGGACTTCCTCGAGCGCTCCGGCGAGATCATAGATCCTGGCGACGCGAGCCGCTTCCTTCTCAGAAACATCGATGACATGGCGCGGGCTGGTGAGCGTCGGCCGCTGATGCTCGCGAACAACGCCATTGACGCTTACCGGCGCTACAAGCGTCTGCTCGCGGCATGATCAACCCCAATTGTCCGATCTGCGGCGGCCTCGGCTGGGTTTGCGAAAACCATCCGCACTTGGCGTGGACGACAGACCGGCATGGATGCCAGTGTGGCGCGGGTATGAGATGCGCGTGCAACGGCTCCGACGACATTAATCAGGGTGTGGAGGAGCCCAATGTGAGCGGGGTGCTCGAGGAGATCCCGCCCACCAAAAACTAGCGCCGCGCGGTCTTCTTGCGACGATTGTAGGGTGAGCGGTTGACCGGCCGCAGCGAGATGCCCTCTCGCTGCGCTTTGCTAGCGATCGAGCCTTTCGGTCTCTCCATCTTGAGACTGATGACACCTGTCGGGGTGTTCGCCCTTGCCAGCGCTCGAAGCCGCTTGACTTCCTTGTCGGTCCAGGGCTGACGCGAACGGCGCTTGTACTTGGGGTTGGCTTTTCTTGGCCCCTTTTTGCCGATGGGTGAACCCGGTCGTTTCCATGCTGCCTTTGCCATGTCGTCACCTCCTGATCGAATGAACACACGAATCAGGCCGCCAGTTCCTAGTTAGGAACGGAGCGGCCAGGCCAGAGTTGTTCGAGAATGGAAAGCCTTACGAAAAAAGATCAGTTCGAGCGCTCAAAGATCAATCTGCATGCGCCCGACCAAATGAAGTGCTGGGCTCATGCGCTCGGTGTCTCAAAGGAAGAGCTTCGTAAGGTCGTCGATAAAGTCGGGAATTCTGCCGCGGCCGTCCGCAAGGAGCTGGAGGCGAACCGTGACGAAAGAACAGGAACTTAGCGCCGAGTGCGCACAGGAAGCGCGAAGACAGGCCGCCCTTCTTCCGCCCGGTCCAGTCAGAGACGCGCTGCTGGAGAAGGCTCACCAGTACGAATTGGCCTCAAAGACTGATTTGCATCGCAATGCCAAAGAACCGCCCTTGGGATCCCGCTGAAGACGATACTCTGCAAAAGCTCATCGCGGAGGGCCGTTACGCTGTCGACATTGCCGTTGAGATGAACCGCAGCGAAGCCGCGGTGCGGCTCAGAGCTAAGGTTCTTGGTCTAACGTTCGCCACCGCGCCGCGGGGCCCGAGGCCAAGGTAACGCGGGGTCCGATAAGGGTCGCCCCGGCCGAACGCTGGGACGACCCGTACGCCGGCTACTTGGACCTGGACGAGCCACCCGATTTCATTCCGGTGCTGGACCCTGTCGTCTGACCAGGAGCATATCCCGATGCGCCGGGGCTGCCAGACTTCGAGCCCTTTGCCTGCATTTCCTGTCCGGGCGCATAACCTGAGGCGCCGGGGCTACCCTTCTTGGAGCCCCTGTCCTGCATCTCGTGGCCGGGAGATTTGCTCGAAACGCCTTGCGCGAACACGGCGGTGCTCGAAGCCATAAGGCAGGCGGCAGAAAGTGCGGTAATTGTGCGCTTCATTTTGTCCTCCAGAATGAGCCCCGCCGGCAACCAACCGCGCGATCCGAACGACGTTCCATGAATATGGCTCATCAGATTCCAATAGACACCAGAGGGGTCTAGGCAGCGCCGAAGCGCGGCATCGATGAACCGTAGGTGAATGCACCGTTCAGCGAGCATTGCAATGCGCGACTGATAGTCTGCTGGGTCATCGCTCAAAACGGGAGGACCATCTTAATGAAAAGGCTCTTGGCAATCGCAGTTATCGGTTGTGCTTTTTCGCTTACGCCCATGTTGTCGGCATCGGCCATGCCGATGGCAACGCCACATGCAATGGGTAGCACCGCGGGTGAAGTCATTCAGGTCAGAGGCGGCCACGGACACGGGCATGGATACGGTTGGGGTCATCATGGCGGTCGCGGCCATCACTACGGTTGGGGACGCGGCCATCATTATGGCTGGTACCGGGGCCATCACTACGGTTGGCGCCATCATCACCGCCACTGGTGGTGACTGCTTAAATCAAAGAGAGAGGTCGCAAAGTCTGCGGCCTCTCTTTATCGACTGATCGCTGTCGCCTCACGCGCCGGCCGCCCATAGCCTCATCCGGATTCATTGCCCGAGTGGCATAGGCCTGCCCGATTCGGATTCGCCCATCAGGAATAATGGAATACGGACGAGCCCTTCTCCGTATGCCTATGCGCACAACAAGCACCACTTACCAGCGAGCAGTCCACGACTTAGCCGAGTTGCATACGGGCGCCCCCTCCCTCCGTTGAGTAGCCGCTTGAGGTGAAAGCCAGCAAGGGGGTCATCGGCATGCACTCCGACCAGCGCGGCGAAGGCCGGCATGGCCGAAGTGTCCTCGGCCTCGAGCTTGGCAAAGGCCCGGGCGTATTGCGCGGTCGCCGGCGCCTCGAATTCCGCCGGGGCGAGCGGTTCATAGGCGCGCAACGGTTCGCTGCGCCCACGCAGCAGGAGGTCGCCGACCGGCCGTCCCTTGAAGTCTGCCGCTGCATCCGCAACCGCGGCGCTAACGCAGACCCGCGTTCCCAGCGTCTTGTTCGCGGTCTCAAGCCGCGCGGCGGTATTGATGGTGTCGCCATAGGCGGTGTAGTCGAAGAAGCGGCTGCCGCCGAAATTGCCGACCAGGGCGGGGCCAGCGTGCACGCCGATTCGTGTGGCGCCGAAATTGACACCCTTTTCCTTCCAGCGTCCGCGGAACGCCTCCGCCCATCGATCGATCGCCTGTGCGCAGGCTATCGCGCGTTTGGCGTAGTCGGCCTGCTCGCCGGGCGCGTTGAACAGCACCTGGATCGCATCGCCGATCACCTTGGCCACCGTGCCCTCGGCAGCGAAGACAACGTCAGTCAGGCCACCGACATACTCGTTAAGCAACTCGGCCAGCACTTGGGGCGCGGCGGTCTCGACCAGTGAGGTGAAACCCGTGATGTCGGTGAAGATGACGGCAACATCGCGCCAGTGCACCTGCATGTCGTTATCGCCGCTGCCCATGGCAAGGCGTTTGGCGAGCTCCGGCGAGAAATATCGGGACAGCGAGGCGTGGGCGCGCTCGGCTTCGACCTGGCGGCGGCGCGCCTCGCGCAGCATGTCGATGTGGCGGATCGTTTTCTGAATCGTCGTTTCTAGGTCGGTGAAATCGATCGGCTTGGTCAGGAAATCAAACGCGCCGCGGTTCATCGCCGTCCGGATGTTGCTCATGTCGCCGTAGGCGGAAACAATAATGGTCGATTTCTTTTCCTCGGCCTCCTGCAGCTTCGCCAGCAGCGACAGGCCGTCCATCCGCGGCATGTTAATGTCGGAGACGACCAAGTCGACGTCGGGATGCGCCTCGATCGACTGCAGGGCTTCGAGGCCGTCACGGGCGAAGACGAAGCTAACCTGTCCGTCGCGAATCTGCCGGCGAAATTTTTGCAGGACGAGAGCCTCCAGATCCGGCTCGTCGTCGACTACGAGGATGGTAGCGGTCATGCGAGCTGTCCGAGCCTGGCGTCGATCTCCTGGCGAAGCTGCCCGAAGTCGATCGGCTTGGTCAACAGGGCCTCGGCGCCGCGCTCCAGTACTATCTTGCGGGTTTCCGCGTCGCCATAGGCCGTAATCATGATCACAGGGACGTCGGGCCGTCTGGCTCGCACCTCCGGCAGCATCTCCAGCCCGCTCATTCCGGGCATGTTGATGTCCGACAGGATCAGGATCAGCGAGGGGTCCCGGATGTCGGCGGCGCGCTGCAGCGCGGCCGGCGCGGAAGCGGCAAACTCCATCAGAAAGCGGCCGGCGCGCAGCTCGCGCCGAAAATGCTGTCGATACAATGCTTCCACGTCGGGCTCGTCGTCGACGACGAGAATGTAAACACTCAACTCGTGCCTCCGGTATTGCCTTGTACTGCCACCATCCGCGGTAGGGTGATAATGAACTCGGTAAATGCTCCCGGCTCAGTCTCGACGGTTATCCTGCCGCCGTGCTGTTTCACGACGATGTCGTGGCTCATGGAAAGGCCGAGCCCGGTGCCTTCGCCGGCGGGCTTGGTCGTAAAGAAGGGATTGAAGATCTTCGCTCTGACCTCCTCCGGAATCCCGACGCCATTGTCGCGGATCCTGATCTCCACTTCGTTTGCCAGAGCTCTCGTGGTCGCGCTCAATGTCGGCTCAAAGGCATCGTCGGCAGCCTCCTTGCGCTTGTGGGCCGCATAAAAGCCATTGGAGATCAGGTTGAGGAACACCCGCGTGATCTCCTGCGGATAAAGCTCCGCCATCCCGGCGTTCGGGTCGAGGTCGCGTTTAAGCGTGACGCTAAAACTGGATTTCTCCGCGCGTGCACCGTGATAGGCCAGGTTGAGACTTTCCTCGACAATTGCATTGATGTCGGTCGGACGACGTTCGCCCGTCCCCTCGCGCGAATGCAGTAACATGTTCTTGACGATGGAATCGGCGCGTTTGCCGTGCTGGACGACTTTATCGAGGTTGCCCTTCAGCATCTGCGCAAGCTCGTCTACGTCGGTGCGGATCCTGTCATCTAGTTCCGCATTTCCGAGTAGCTCAGTGAGCTCGCCGATCAATTCGGCGGACAGCGCAGAGAAATTGTTGACAAAATTGAGTGGGTTCTTGATCTCGTGCGCGATGCCGGCCGTTAGCTGGCCGAGGGAGGCGAGCTTCTCGGTCTGCACCAGGCGGTCTTGGGCGGCGCGCAATTCATCGAGGGATTTGGCTAGTTCGCGGGTGCGAGCTTGAACCTCCTCGAACAAGCGGACATTGCCGAGGGCAATCACCGCCTGATCGGCAAAGGTCTGCAGGAGCGTGACCTGCTTGTCGCTGAAAGACTGTACCTCGGCACGGCGAAGTACGATCGCACCGATGCTCTCACCTTCGCTTAGCATCGGCACGGCAAGAATGGTACGGCAACCATCCCGTCGTGACATTGCCTGCGCAATAGGAAAGTTGCTGCCCTCATCGGAGAGGACGTCGTGCAAGTGTATCGGGACCCGCTCGGCAATTGCGAGCCCCGACACGGAGGTGCGGTCGTCGATCCATGTCTGAGTGCCCATTCCGATCGGTCCGTGATGCGCACGAACGACCAGATCGCCTCCCTCCTTCAGGACCAGCACCGAATCATAGGCCTCGCAGAGCTCACAGGCGCTTTCCACGATGGTGCACAGGACCGGCTCAACGTCGGTCGGCGAGGAGGCGATCACCTTGAGGATGTTGGCACTTCCGGTCTGATAGGTTAGGGCCTCGGAGAGGTCGCGCGTCTTCGATTGCACTTCTTCGAACAAGCGGACGTTTTCGATGGCAATGACGGCCTGGTCGGCGAAGGTCGAGACGAGTTCGACCTGCTTGTCGGTAAAGGGCTCAACCACCTTGCGGGCCAAAAATAGGACACCGATGGGCTCTCCCGAGCGGAGAAGAGGAACGCCGAGCAGAGCGCGATATCCGGCTGCTTGCTGCATGTCCGGATAGGAGTAATCGGGATCGGCGAGGACGTCGGCGATCTGGACCGCCTTACGCGCCAGAAGCACCCTTCCGACCAGGCTACCGCGTCCCGGATGGAGACGAACGGCGTCGGCGATCTTCACCCAATCGATCGAGAATTTGTAGTTGGTTACATGGTGGTAGCCGCCGGTTTCATCCTGCCGGGTCATCGCCGCCATGTCGGCGTTGCACAGCTGCGCGGCCGATTCGGTCAAGGTATCGAGCACGGTTTGCAGATCGAATGCCGAGCGGCTGATGACCTTAAGCACGTCGGCGGTCGCGGTCTGCTGTTTGAGCGCCTCAGTAAGGCTGCGCGTCTTCGCCTGCACTTGCTCAAACAATTTGACGTTCTCGATCGCGATCACCGCTTGGTCGGCGAACGTCGCTACCAGCTCGATCTGCTTGTCCTCGAAAGACCCCACGGCGAAGCGAAACAGGTTGATGACACCGAAAGCGTGGCCCTCGCGCACGAGCGGGACACCGAGTGCGGCTCGAAAGCCAATGAGCTTTTGTGCTTTCGGGCGATTAAAATCGGGATCAGCGAGCACATCCGGGACGCGAACGGGACGACCATCAAGGATGGTTCGGCCGAAAATCGAGCTGCGGTCTGCTCTCGTCGTGTAGGTCTGGAAGTGCTCGATCCATTCGGGTTTGCAGCCATAGGTGGCGGCAAGTCGGTAGTTGCCCTCGTCCTCGTAACGGATTGTTCCAATGTCGGCATCGCACAGCCGACAGGCTGAGGAGAGCAAGGCATCCAGCACGGTCCGCAGATCGAACGCCGAGCGACTGATCACCTTAAGTACATCGGCCGTCGCGGTCTGCCGCTGCAAGGCCTCGCTCAGCTCATGCGTCCTGGCCCGAACCTGCTCGAACAGGCGCGCGTTCTCGATAGCGATCACTGCCTGGTCGGCGAAGGTTCGCAGCAGCTGCACGTGATGATCTACGAACGATCCCGCTTCGAGCCGCGTCACGCTGATCAGGCCAATCGGCACACGGTTGCTCATCAACGGCGCGAGCAGCATGCTGCGGAAGCCACGCGCCCGAGCGATCTGCTTGATCTGCGAGTCTGGAAGCGCCTCGATATCGCCTATCTGAACCGGCGTGCCAGCTTGTGCGAGCCTGAACGGCTCGAAGCGGGCGACAGGCGTCGGAAATCCGGCCCTCAGTACCTCGTCAGCGGCCGGGCTTGTCGGTGTGAAGGCTGCAAGGTGCGCAATATCGTCGACGAAGCGAAATACCGCCGTCGAAAAGCCGCCGATCAGCCGCTTAGCGCTGCTCGCGATGGCATCGAACACCGGCTGCACGTCGGACGGCGAGGAGGCGATGACCTTCAAGATGTCGGCAGTGGCGGTCTGCCGCTCCAGCGTTTCCCGAGTCTCATTGAACAGGCGCGCATTCTCGAGCGCGATCGCCGCCTGGTCGGCGAAGCTCTGCAGTAGCACGAGCTCATCATCCGAAAACGGTTCGAGCCGGTCGCGATGGACGATTAGAGAGCCGATCGCCTCGCCCCGGTTGCGCAGCGGCGTGCCACACATGGTTCGCGTGCCAGCGGCCCGGGCGTGCGGCAGGCCAGGAAACTCGGCCAGATCGGGATCGAGATTATCGAGATCCGGCACGTGAATCTGCCGGTTTCGTCCGACCACCGCGCCGGGCATGTTTTTGCCGCCGACTTTGATGGCGGTCAGCGGCACCGCCGCGCGGATGAGCCGAGCGCTCGCGCCACACCGGTAGGCCTTACCCCACTCGCCGTTCTCGGCGAGCTGGATCGAGACGCTGGAGGCGCCGATCAGCCGCGCGGTGGTCTCAGCGATCTGTTCCAGCGCTCGGTCGGCGTCGCCGGAGGTGCCCGCAATGGTGGCGAGGATGTCGGCGCTGGCCGTCTGGCAATCTCGCGATTGTGCCAGCTCGCGTTGCAGCCGATCGGCCTCCGCGGCGCTCGCCTGCAGCTTCTGCTCGAGCATAGCGATCCTGCATGCAAGATCGGCGTCCTGGGACAGCCCGGTCATCGATAAATCCATATCGCTCAGCGCCCGCAGGCGCCGCGCCAAGAAAATTTGAAAGCTTAATTATTCCACGGTCAGGCCCAGTCGGCCATAATAACATCGCCGATATTGGAACAAAATCGTCGAAGACCGTTCAGGTTCCAAGCCCGGACAACTCGGCCTCTGACCTCGAGCAGTACCGCGGCGCTTGCCGAAGGTTATGGCTATCGCCGCGGACACGACGGCGTGTCGAAGATGCCGGCGGCACGGCGAGGTGAACCCCATTCGCGTTGCAATCTACGCCCACTATTCGTCCGACCGCCAAAAGGATCGGTCTGTCGAAGATCAGATCGCATTCGGCCGTGACAACGCCGCGCGCAATGGGATGACCGTTGTAACGACGTTTGAAGATCGCCAGATTTCGGGCACAGGTGCCGTCAACCGGCCCCGCTTTCAAGCATTGATGCGCTCGGCCGAAGCTGGTCTATTCGACACCATCGTTGCTGAGGATCTGGATCGCCTCTGTGCAAGAATAGCCGCCGCGTCTACCTGGACGACATTGGAGCGCTCGCGGTCAAGGGATTGCGCCAGAACCTCGCTCACCCCGCGCTGATTACCGGTTATGTCGATGCCTAAAATACCGAGCGCAAGCGGTTGAAGGAGGCGAACGCCGACCGCGTCAGAACCGAACGGTGGCGAGATCGATCGAGAGATCAGGCGCGCAGGTCGATGCGATCACGCAGGGCGCGCCGCCTGAACAGCTCATCCCGCGAATGCGTGAGCTGGAGGCCGAGCGCAAAATGCTGAACGAAAGGCTTGAGGCTGCAAACGAAGCCGACAGCGTGATTGCCCTGCATCCGAAGGCTCTCGACCGCTACAAGCGGGCTGTGACGGAATTGGCACTGGAGCTGAAGTGCGGCGCCCCGACCGAGTTCGCAACCATCCGAGAGGTGGTGACGGCGATTATGCTCGACGCCGTCGTGGCGGCTGAGCCTGAACGTTGTGCCAGCGCGCGGCCGAACAACGGTTTAGCATTTACCCAGGCCAGTCAGGAATGCTGTCCTAATCTACACAGATAAACGGCCCCAACGACCGGGGCCGACACTCCCGTGGAGTCCTTCATGTGCCGTGGGCAGGGTCAGCACTGGACGTTCCTGTAACCGGAATCCATGTCGGCCGCTCCTATCCAAAAAGAAATGAGCCCAGAGCGAGTTGCCAAATGAAAAGGGGCCGTGTCGCGAGACGGCCCCTTTACCGGAAATCTGAAAATTGCTTCGGGATTAAATCTAGCCCCGGTCTGGCAAAATTAGCGTTGAATGAAGCAGAGGCGGATTCCGTAGAATCACGGTGGCGAGATGTCGCTCGTCCTATGCTGAATTGGGGACCCCGAATTGTCCGAGGCTAAAACCGGTATCAGGAATTACCACTCCTTCCCGATCGGTATGGATGTCCTAATTTGCCGAAGCGAGTGTGTATATCCTAACCAAGATGCTCCGCCGCCAGCTGAGACTTGCGCTCCCGGTGAGGCGGCTGCAGCGCAATCGTGATGCCCGCCGCGCCGATTCGATCCCTACCCAATATCTATCTCTCGGCTATGCCCAGGCGGGATCAAGCCAATGTCTGAGATCGAAGTCTACACGGGCCGCTACGAACGCGACCATGGCCCCCCGTCCGGACGCCGGTTCTGGCAATTCACCCTGGTCTCGGAGACGGGAGCTCTCCTCTATGAAGTCAAGTTCAGCGAGCTGCTGATTTACGGGGCGGCGCTGGAGCGAGCCCGAGCGACGGCCGCGCAAAGGAACGCATTCCGTATCATCGTGGAGCCGTAGCGGCGATCGGAGAGCGGTGGAGAACACTGGTCAGTCGCCATTCTGTATATTGGAACGCCAGGATCTTGCAGCTGTTTGGCTGGAAACAAGGTTGGAACCGCGGACGTGGCAGACGAACTCGAGTATTCGGCGCACCGATTAGTTGTCATCGAACAGCCTGGCGGTGGTTTCCTGGTCGAGATCACGCCGATCGCGGGCGGTCAAACGGTCAGGACGATGACGTATCAGAGCACGCTGGAAGCGATTTCCGCAGCAAAGAGGACCGTCGACAAACATCCTGAACGTAGGCGATAGGCCATATTCAGCGGCACACGACCGGGGCTAAGAGTTTGAATCATTCTTTTGTTGCGGAGTTGCGTTGTGGCGTTTCAGCGGAGGAAGCCCGAGGCGATTGGGACGAAGGCCATTTTTCCCGGTTTCATTGCGCCAGCGCTGGCATCGTCGATCGAGAAGGTCCCGAGCGGCACGCGCTGGGTTCACGAAATCAAGTTTGATGGCTACCGCGTCCAGACCCATCTCGCGAACTAAACGGTGACCATCTACACCCGCCGTGGCAACGATTGGACCAAGCGTTTCAAGAAAATCGCCAACGACGCCTGGCACATATCGGCAGCATCGGCGATCATCGATGGAGAGATCGTCGTGCCATCGCCAAGCGGAACGACGGATTTTTCCGTGCTGCAGAACGAGCTGCGCGGCACATCGACCAAGATCGTCCTTGTCGCCTTCGATTTGCTCTATCTCAACGGCCGCGATCTCCGGAAGCTGTCGCTGAAGGAGCGCAAGGCCGTACTGAAGAAGTTGATCGCCGGCACCGCCATCCAGTTCAGCGAGAGCTTTGAGGTCGATGGCCCCGAGATGTTCACCCATGCATGCAAGCTTGGCTACGAGGGCGTCGTGTCGAAGGTGGCAGACAGCGTCTATCCGACCGGCGCCCGCAGCCGGGATTGGGTCAAAAAGACCTGCGCCCAGCGTGAGACGCTGACCATCGCCGGCTTTGCACTGGATGGCAACGACTGGGACGGAATCTATGTTGGCAGGCGCCAAGGGGAAGATCTGATTTATGCCGGCAAGGTCGACCATGGTTTTGATAAGGCCTCGGCCGCGGACCTACGCAAGCGTCTAACGCCGCTGATCCGGAAGACGCAGCCCTACACCAAGCGCATCAAGCACAAAGGCATATGGGTCGAGCCAAAGGTGCTGGCCGAGATCGAGTACCGCGCCAAGTCCGCTGAGGGTAAGGTACGGCATCCTTTCTTTCGTGGTGTCCGGGACGATCTATGAGCGAGCCGCACTGTATCCTCTGCGATGATACCGGTTGGATCAGCGAGAACCACCCGGACCAACCCTGGACCGGCAACCACGCATGCCGGTGCGGCGGCGCTGGTGCACCCTGCCCCAAATGCAACAAGACGAAGCCGGATGACAGAACTCCTCGGCTGCCCCGAGGGTTTCGGAATATGTTTAGAGGGCTAAACCGCCAGCGTTAAGGGCTCGTTGCTTGGTCTTCTGGGAAGTCGGCAATTTGCACTGCGATGCCGGCGGCCGCGTCTCCAACGGCCGCCGGCGCAGCGCCAGCCCGTGCATCGACCGTCTGGTCGTTTATACCGCACTAGGCGGCTGCAGCTCAGGAAGCCGAATTCGAACGGCCTCGATTTGTCCATCGGGATCAGACGTCAGATCGAATTCCACGATTTGCCCACAAAGGGTAGATCCACTCCGCCGACCCACCACACCTCGGAACCGTAGACGTCGCTCGCTCGAGATCGCCCCGCTGGGGTGATCAGGGCGAAATAGCGTGAGGCGTGGACGTAGGAGACCGAACCAATCACCAACTTGCTCCCGCTGGCAGCATCGGCGAGCCGCGCGCATTCCATTGCCGAAGGTACGCCGCCCTATTCCGTTCAAGGAAGTTCAGCTCGAAGCTCGGCGATCCTCGCCCGACGGGTAAACGCATCGCATGCGGTCTGCGGCGTCGCTTTGGCGAACTCAGCGATCAGCCGCTGGCGAACCGCGGCGATGACCGGAGCTGGTGCGTGTCTCAACTTCGCCGGTGGCGCGCCCAGTGCCATCCGTTCCGCCGGGCTCGTATACTCTGCTGCTGATCGCGCCCGGCTCGCTGCCTCATCCTAGACGGGCGTCCGTAGTCCCGGCGACGTCAGCCACTCCGTCAAATGAGCAGCGGTCTCGTCTTGCCGTGCCTTTCTTCTTTCTTCGCTGATGGAGGAAGTGCATTGGCTTTGTCCCGCAGACGGATTACTTCGTCAGCTAGACGTCCTGCCAGTGATTGCGCTTATTTGAAACGCCGCCGCTTGATGATCATGAAGCGCTCCTTTCCACCAGAGGAAGGCGGGAGCGCAAACCGGGCGTTCTTATCACCGATAGGTGCCACGTACGGTCCGGTGCCGGATTAACAATAACCCCGTAACCTGCTGGTACCTAGCACATTCGGAACCCGTCGTATTCCTTCGTAAGAGCGGCGACGGTAACGAGCTTCCGCTCCACGTTGCAGGCAATGCACACGGGTGACGACATGGCGTCTTTCCCTTCGCAATCGGAGCAAAGGCGCAAGCAGCTTGCGGGACGGTATTGCTACGGTCTAAGAAATCGTCAGTGCCCCGCAGCGCAATTGGCTCGCGCTATCGTTTAATTCTGGACGACGTATCGAGGCCTCGCTAGCGTGTCGCTCTACCTAACCTCCGTTTGGTGAATTGCTCGGGAGGTCAATCATGTTCATTGCAGATCGGTTTGACAGTCGAACGGTCGCCATTCTGGACCTCGCGCTGGAAGCGGCCTGTCAGCATCTGCCGAAAGGCACCGACGATCACAAGGCCCGGTGTTACATCGCGCGCCGGATCATCAAATGGGCCGAGAAGGGCGATCATACCCTTGAGGGCCTATCCGAAGCTGCGCGAGCAGCGGCGTTGGAATTAACAGCAAAACGTGCTGCCTAGCGTCGCCAGCGTCTCTACCATGGGAGGTGGCCGCGCAGCGTTAGCAACTCCTCCACGAGCGAAGCATTCTCCAGTGCTCTCAATCCTCCTCGAAAGGTCGTCGGCCGTAAGCCGGCGGCCCTTTCGTGCACCACGAGGATATATACGGTGTTCCTCAGATTAAACACAGGAAGTGTGCGGCTATCGCCCCAGGAGCTTCGCCAGGCACTGCATCCGGGCGAATTCGTTCGGTTTACCGCTCGGCTCGCAATGACGACTGGCTGAAGGTGAAGGCCGTTCAACGGGAGAAATTTCCGGTGGTCGGGTTTGTGAAGGACCCGACAGGTGTGGCCGCGCTCTATCTCGGTAAGAAGGAGGGCCGAGACCTGGTGTATATGGGCAAGGTTGGCATTGGTCGCGCACCGTGCCCCCAATTTGGAAGCTTGAATCACAGGGGGCTGGCCAGACGCAACCTTCCGAGCAGGCACCGGTTGGACGCGAGCGATTAGTCGATGTTGAGGGCCGAGCATCAGACGATCTATGATATGGTGACGTGACATGGCGTACTTCTCAGCATTGGGACGCCCCACCATGATCAACCGTCGGACGTTCGGTGCCTTCCTCGCTGGCACGCTCGCAGCGCCCCGGACATCATGGGCTCAACCAAGGAAACGAGCAGCCGTTTTCTATGCCAGCGTCGGGCCTGTGCTCACTCTCTACCACGTAGACGTTGAAGGCAGTGAGCTCGCCAAGCAGGGTTCGCTAACACTGCCCGCGAATGTGCAATATGCTTGGCCCCATCCCTCGGCCAACATTCTCTACGTAGCGTGGAGCAACGGCGGTCCTGGGGTGGCCGGCGACAAGCACGGTGCGAGCGCGTTGAGCATCGATCCCAATACCGGAGCGCTGCAGCCGCATGGAGCTTCTCCCGCGCTGCGATCGCGCCCGCTGCACATCAGTATCGACAGGTCTGGCAGGCATGCCCTGATCGCCCACAACGATCCGAGCGGCATCACCGTGCATCGGATCAATCAGGATGGAACCATTGGAGACGAGGTGAAACAGGTAGCGGCTCTGGACGTCGGAATCTTTGCACACCAGATCCGCGTAATGGCTTCCGGCAAAGCGGCGATTCTCGTTACCCGCGGCAACGATCCCGTTGCCGGCAAACCGGAAGATCCCGGTGCGCTCAAGATTTTCGGTTTCGAGGACGGCCAACTCACGAACCGGGCGTCGATCGCTCCAGGGGGTGGCTACGGCTTCGGGCCGCGACATCTCGACTTTCATCCGACGCAGCCCTGGGTGTACGTCTCGCTGGAGCGCCAGAACAAGCTCGACGTCTTCAAGCTGCAGAACGACAGCCTCGATCCGCAGCCAATCTTCCGCAAGGATACTTTGGCCGAACCGGGCAATATCCGGCCCCGCCAGTACGCTGGCACGGTTCATGTGCACCCGGACGGACGTTCTGTCTATGTGGCCAATCGGTCCGACGCCATGACCGATTTCGAAGGCAAGCAGGTTTACCTCGGTGGCGAGAACAACATCGCCGTATTTGCCATCGACGCCGGCACGGGCGAGCCGACACTTATTCAGACCCTGGACTCGCACGGCTTCCATCCGCGGACTTTCGCCCTCGACCCTAGCGGTCGCATGCTGGTCGCCGCCAACATCACGGCGCGACTGGTGCGTGACGGAGATCAAGTGCGACTGCAACCGGCCACGCTCGCCGCTTACCTGGTCGGTACTGATGGCAAGCTCGCGTTCGTACGCTCCTATGATGTCGCGACGGGTGGCAGCTACCAGTTCTGGAGCGGAATGGTCGTGTTACAGTAGTGGGCGAAGACTAGCTTGTCGCTGGCCGCGGGCTGAATGCCACTGGGCGCCTGCAATCCGGCGAGATCGTCGTGTTCATCATCTTAAGCGATGAAGACCACCGCACCCTAGGTCGGCAAGGCTCGCCTGCCGCGGGTCGTTTATTGGACCCGCATGAGTCTGCTTGTGGCCCATCGCGACATACTGCGCTGCCGCACGAACTTGGTCGCTATAGGAGCAAAGCGACGTAGTCACCAGTCACATGAGGCCCCGGGTTTATAGGTACACGACCTAGCCAAATCCGTAATCAGCTCGATACGGTCGTTAGTCCGAAGTCTAGGCTGACCAAGCCGATCAGGAAACACCCGGACAGCGACATGGGTTGAGCCGAAGTTCTGCGCGGACGTTCAGTACCGGGATATTACGTCCGAAGGGTTACTGCGGGCCAGCTCGTTCAAAGGTCTGTTGAAGCGTTAGTAGGAACCAGCTCTGGGACAGCGACGTTACTTCAGCGAAACTGTCACTTTTGCAAACCGTCCGGCCATAGCGCTACCTTCGGACCAAAGCACAAGCCGTAACATTTTTATTCTGGGATAGAGCCAATGCCGGACAACTTAACCAACCGCGTCCAGCCTGATCGCTCGAAAATTAACATGCACGAGCCATACGAGGTGAAGTATTGGACCCATGCACTTGGTGTGTCGAAGGATGACCTTCAGAAGGCCGTCGAAAAGGTCGGCAACTCCGCTGCTGCGGTCCGTAAGGAATTGGGACTGCCCGACAAAGCTCAAGAATGACCAAACCCAACCGTCCAATCAGCTTCGGCCTAGGTTGGGTTTGCGAAAACCATCCACATCTGTCGTGGATGGCAGATGCGCATGGCTGTCAGTGCGGTGCTGGCATGCCTTGCTAGTGCAATAGTGCGGATGGAATCGATGAGCTTGACGTGAGCAAGGTCATAGAGCAACCCGAGTAGAATTCGTCTCGGTCGTCAGGGCGATCAAAGAGCTACGCTGATATTCGGACTTACCGACGAGCTAGGAAGGCACCTAGCAAGAATGCAACAGCAAGGGACTGAAGTGGAGCTGCCCGGGTCGCTTCACTCAAAGAATGCACCCATCGATCATGCTGTGGCAACTGTTGTGACGCGTCGTCTTCGGCCATCCGCCGGACCGCTTGTGACGCTCGGTCTATTCGCTGTTCGGGCGTGGCAGTAGGTGCATCAGAGCTTTCGTCAGCCATGTGGCAAGCCTCCTCGGGTCGGTCGCACACCAAACGGACTTCTTGCATGGGTGCTAACGCCAGGTGAATGTCGACTGTTCCTAGGTTGCGCCGTCCGTTCGGGCTGATAACTCGAACGCGGCCCTGAGGAGGCTGTCGGATAAGGGCCGTTGGCGGAACGGCCAAGTCCGATGGTGATCGCCTGTACTGGTTCTGGCAATTGTTTAGCATGTGGCCACAACCCGCCAGAGAGATTAGGCTCGCCCAGTTTCACTTGTCCCGCTACAGAAGGCGGCCCCGACGGTGGTTAGCTAGTT
Source organism: Bradyrhizobium sp. Pha-3 (assembly GCF_042258325.1). Lineage (NCBI taxonomy): Bacteria > Pseudomonadati > Pseudomonadota > Alphaproteobacteria > Hyphomicrobiales > Nitrobacteraceae > Bradyrhizobium > Bradyrhizobium sp. Pha-3. Next base: position 6,341,509 of record NZ_CP170151.1, read on the forward strand.
CCTAAGCGACCACAAGCCAACTCACATAGATGATTTGATTTCGACGACGAACGATACCCGGGGCATCCCAAGAGCCTTTACTAGACACATCACTAGACACATCCCAATGACAAGAGAGCAGCGCCTTCGCGAGAATGACGCAAGCCGGCAAGGACCTGTTCGCCTTCGCTTCCCAGGGGACGGACCAACCATAACTTGCGGCACCGCCCAACTGCTGCGCGAAAAATCAGAACTGATCTATTAACATGCGATAATTCAAAAGCGACGAAGCCAGCCTGCCTGCGGTTGAGTAACGCACTTAGCAACCAATCGAATTGATGTTCATTTGTCCTCGGCAATTACCCAACCAGAGGACAAAAAGATGTTGCGAGTCTTTGCTATCATATCCACGGCAGTTCTGCTGAGCTCAGCGCCTGTCTCGGCACAAACGCCACCAGCGCAGAGCGGCCCAAACAATAGCGCCGTCAATCGTTCGGGTGAAAACAACTCGAATGCACGCGTGGCCGGCCGAAATAGCTTTACCGAGGGACAAGCGAAGTCACAAATCGAAGCTGCCGGTTATTCCGGCGTTTCCGACCTCAAGAAGGACGATAATGGCGTCTGGAGAGGAAAGGCCACCAAGGGAGGCAAGCAGACCGAAGTCAGCCTGGACTTCCAGGGCAATGTGAACCCGGCGAACTAGAAAGGAAGACCAGCATGACAACTACAATTTCTCGCCTCTATGACAACTATGGCGACGCTGAGCGTGTCGTCCAGCAACTCGAGCAGAGCGGGGTCCCCTCCTCCGACATCAGCGTCATCGCAAACAATGGGGAAGGCTGGCACGGCCGGGATAGTAAAGTTGATCGAGACCGCGACGGGGTTGACGACCGAGCAGAAGGAGCAGGCGCAGGTGCGGGCATCGGCGCAGGTCTGGGCGGAGCCGCAGGATTGCTCGCTGGCCTCGGCTTGCTCGCAATTCCTGGCCTCGGCCCGGTCGTCGCCGCTGGATGGCTCGTCTCCACCGCGGCCGGTGCTGCCGCAGGCGCCGCAACGGGCGGCATCATCGGCGCGTTGACTCAAGCGGGCGTTCCGGAAGAGGAAGCCTCGCGATATGCCGAGGGCGTGCGTCGCGGCGGAACACTCGTCTGTGCACGTGTCAACGAACAGGATCGTGCTCGAGCAGAGGCTGTGCTCGATCAATCGTCAGTCGACGTCAGCAAGCGCACAGCGGCATGGCAGCAGTCCGGATGGAAGGGCTTTGATCCTGCGGCACAGCCACTCAGCAGCGACCAGCTCCAACGCGAGCGCGAACTCTATGGCGAAGGAACCGGAATAGGTCGCTGACGCGCGAACCTCGTTTCCCAATTCGCCGACCGAAGGCCTCGACGTATGTCTCCTCAGCGTCGGGGCCTTTTCGCTGCAGTAGGAGGAAGGATCTCAAACATGTCCTGTTTTCCAGTCTGTTCTTTAAAAACGGGAGAAGGAAACGACCAAATGAAAATCGCAAAACTCGCCTTGGCCACCGCGTTCATGGCCGGCTCAATTGCTGCAGCCAGCGCAGGGCGGCGGTGGTGGTGGTGGCAGTGGCGGCGGAAATTCACCGGCCGCGACCACCGGTCAGGGGTAAGCGTCGTTCCGCTCCCACCTTCTCGCGGCACATGGGATAGGCGAGTTTCACGATCTCTTTGAAGGGATCGGCTTGTGTCTATGTTTGACCATACGCTTAAGTCGGACGTGACGGCGCGCCGGCTGGAAGTGATCACGGAGACGGGACGCCGTCGTTGGTTCTCCAAGGACGAGAAGGCCCGGATCGTCGAGGAGACGCTGGTACCAGGCGCGGTCGTTTCCGAGATTGCCCGGCGACACGGGCTGACCCCACAACAAGTGTTCACCTGGCGCCGGCAAGCACGCCGGTTGCCGACGCCGATGGCTGACGATCCGCCGTTTGTACCGGCGGTGGTAGACGCCATGGTACCGGCCGTGGCTGTTGGCCATGAGCGCAAGACAGCGCGACGCAAGGCCAAGCCGGATGTCGAGGGCATCGAGATCGAAGCCGAAGGCGTCACTATCCGGGTCGGCCGAGGCGCCGACGTGACGATGATTGCGGCCATCGTCCATGCGCTGAAGGCAAGCCGGTGATCGGCCCGTCCGGAACTGTCCGGGTGATGGTGGCAACCAAGCCGGTCGACTTCCGCAAGGGAATGGAGGGGCTTGCGATGTTGGTACGCGAGCACATGAAGGCCGATCCGTTCTCGGGTGCTGTTTATGTGTTCCGTGCCAAGCGGGCAGACCGGATCAAGCTGATCTTCTGGGATGGTACGGGTTTGTGCCTGTTCGCCAAGCGGCTCGAGGAAGGCGTCTTCCGCTGGCCGAAGATCGAGGATGGCGTGATGCGTTTGTCGGCGGCGGAATTGTCGGCGCTGCTCGAAGGACTTGATTGGCGGCGTGTCCACGCGGCACGGGAGACGGTCGTGCCGACGCAAGCCGGATAATTGTGGGCCGCGCTGCGGCGAAGTGAATCAGGGGCATCGAGCACGTCGTCAGGCGGGCGCGAATATGCTCTGATTTGCCTGTGAGCGATAACCTTCCTGATGATCCCGAGACGCTGAAGGCGATGCTGCTTGCCGAGCGGCACGAGAGCGAGCGGCTGCGCCAGATCATCAAGGAGTTGCAGCGTCATCGCTTTGGCCGGAAGGCAGAGTCGCTTCCCGAGGAGCAGATGCTGCTCGGTCTCGAGGACGTCGAGCAGGTTGCGGCCTGTACGGAAGCCAGCCAAGACGAGACAGCTCCGGAAGGCCGGGCGGAGCGCGCACGCAAGCGCCGCAACAATCGCGGAGCACTACCGGCGCATCTGCCGCGGATCGAGGTCGTGGTCGACCTCGATGCCAAGACCTGCCCCTGCTGCAAGGGCGACCTGCACCAGATCGGCGAAGACAAGAGCGAGCGGCTGGACATGGTGCCGGCGCAGTTCCGCGTTGTCGTCACCCGACGTCCCAAATACGCCTGCCGAGCCTGCGAAGATGGCGTCCTGCAGGCCGAGGCTCCGGCCCGGTTGATCGAGGGCGGACTGCCGACGGAGGCAACCGTCGCCCAGGTTCTGGTGTCCAAATATGCCGATCATCTGCCGCTCTACCGGCAGGCCCAGATCTATGCCCGCCAGGGCATCGCTCTCGATCGATCGACACTGGCGGACTGGGTTGGGCATGCCGCCTTCCATCTGCGCCCGCTGCATGAGCGCCTTCTCACGGTGCTTCGAGCGAGGTCCAAGCTGTTCGCCGACGAGACGACGGTGCCGGTGCTCGATCCCGGTCGAGGGCGTACCAAGACCGGCCAGCTCTGGGCCTATGCCGCCGACGACAGGCCCTGGGGCGGCCTTGATCCGCCCGGCATCGCCTATGTCTATGCACCCGACCGCAAAGCCGAGCGGCTGTTCAGCCATCTTGCCGGCTTCAAGGGCGTCCTGCAGGTCGATGGCTACAACGCCTACCCAAAGCTTGCCGGACGTGGCGAGGTCGAACTCGCCTTCTGCTGGGTGCACATGCGGCGCAACTTCTACGAACTCGCGACAGCCGGCCCCGCTCCGATCGCGAGCGAGGCGCTGAAGCACATCGCCGCATTCTATGCGATCGAGAAGGAGATCCGCGGCCGCAGCGCGGAGGAGCGTCGCCTCGTGCGGCAGCAGAAGAGCCGACCACTGGCCGATGCCTTCGAGGTATGGCTGCGCACCAAGCTGGCTCTCATCAGCCAGAAGATCAAGCTCGCCGAGGCCATCCGCTACGCCCTCTCGCGCTGGCAAGGCTTAACGCGCTTCATCGATGACGGCCGCATCGAACTCGACAACAATACTGTCGAACGATCAATCCGTGGTATCAAGCTCAGTCGCAAGAACGCGCTGTTTGCCGGATCCGACGGCGGTGCCGAACATTGGGCTGTGGTCGCGTCCCTGGTCGAGACTTGCAAGCTCAACGACGTCGATCCGCTCGCCTATCTCACCGACGTCCTGACCAAAATCATCAACGGGCATCCAAACCGCGACATCGACCAGCTACTGCCCTGGGCCTACCGCGCTCAAGCCCTCAAAGCCGTGGCCTGAGAACGACGCTTACGGTCAGGGCGCGTCCAGCACTCCCAGCGCTGCGAATCCCGGCGCGACCCAGAATGACCCGAAACTGAAGGAAGGTACGACGGACAAGAGTGGCGCGATGTCGAAGGATCACATGAAGAAATAAACCGCGGCTCGGAAGTAAAGCAGCGCTCCCAGCTGCCTTACTGGGCCGCTACTTTTGCTTCCTGACGACCGCGTCCGACGTGGCCGGTGGCGCCGATCCATCCCAGATTCTTCGCGAAGGCCGAGCCTTAAAGATGTCACTGAGGGTCGTCCTCTTCCTTAACGAGGGTTAGCAACCGGAGGGTCAGGAAGGTGAACAGCGCGATCGTCACCGCGACGTCGTAGCTGCCGAGCCCGACCGAGACTCCGGTCGCGCCGGTCGCCCACAGGCTGGCGGCGGTCGCGGTACCCTGTACCATATTGCCCTGCTTAAGGATCGCGCCGCCGCCGATGAAGCCGATGCCGGTGATTAGACCTTCGATGACCTTCGCCATCCCGTCGGGCGAGTGCGCCAGCAGGTGTTCGCTGGCCTGGACGAAGCCGCAGCTCGCCAGCGCGACCAGCGGAAAAGTGCGCAGCCCCGCACTACGCGCCCGCTTCTCCCGGTCCCATCCAATCGGCACAGCGAGCGCAAACGCTGCCGCCAGCGTGACGAAATGAATGCCTATCTCGAATCTGTTCAAGGCAGTGCCTGCATGAAAGCCAGGCGCCATTAGATCAAGCAGCCGGCACCTCGGCAATGCGGCGTAAGGTTTCAGCCCGTAGGCGTCAGGGGCTGAGAGACCAAGTGCGCTCCGCCCGCATATAGAACGGAGGCGCGCCGCCACTGGTCCGCTTCGATTTCCCTTTCACAGGATGCAGGTTCACCGTCTGGAGCAGGCTCAAAGCGAACGACGCATTGCTGAACAAGAGGAACGGATTGGGAGGATGGCCAGCCGGGGCCAGAACGCAACGGAACTTGAAGGACACTGGATAGCTTCTACGCAAGTCAGACGCTATTCATTCAGCACCGGAACGACATCCGAACAGCCGGGAGAGTGAGCCGCCAACGTTGGCGTCCTTCTCTAAACCCACCGTATGAACTAACGTCTTCCGGCGCCACATTCGAAACATCGAATTTTCGGTGCAGGAAAAGTCGACCATAGCTAAATGCCGTTCGGTTTCAGCTTTGGGCTACAAGTGAATACTAGTAATTTGGGCTCACAGGCGTGTCCGACCTGAATCTCTCCGTCCTTCCTGTGCTGAGGCTCGCGCCAAGGCAGCGCCGCCTCAACGCCTCCATCCAGGATTAGTTGCGCTTCGGCAATGGAAGGTGCACGGCCCGCGCAAGCTGGAGGGACCATGAGGCCGAAGATGTCCCCCGCGTGCTGGCGGGCCGCACTCGCTCGTAATCCTGGTGGACCGGGGCTGAGGGGCGATCCCCGGAAGTAACGCCGCGGAGGGACACCCATCCGCAGGGTCTTCGAGAAGGTCGTGTTCAGGTATCTGCGGATCGCGCCTTCGAGGTCGAGGCTCTTGAGTTGATCTTCCTCGAGGCAAAGCTGCTGGTCGCCCAGCGCTCTCGCCAACGCCTCGCGCACAAGCACGTTCTCGGACTCGAAGTGCGGAGAGAAGGCTCCTTTCATCAGGCCGAACTCGCCATAATCTCCGCAATCCCGTTGCGGAGATGACGTTCATAGGAACCCTGCCTACCGCGAAAAGTTGGCTCTCCAATCTAATGGGCAACCGCATGTCGCCGCGGATCCTCATACGTTCGGTGACCATTGCACCTGCCAACTTCTTCTCCGATGCCGTCTCCTACTTGAGGGGCGGATCGCTTTGGAACGGCTGCCAATCCCCGCCGTTCACTGCTCATATTCAATTTTCGGGATATGCACCGGGATATGCACGATGTCCAAGACCGTTGGCGATTTCGTAGTGCAGCGCCTCCAGGATTGGGGCGTGCGGCATCTCTTCGGTTATCCCGGCGATGGCATCAATGGCGTGTTCGGTGCGCTCAATCGCGCCGAAAGCAAGATCGATTTCATCCAGGCGCGCCACGAGGAGATGGCGGCGTTCATGGCGTGTGCCTATGCCAAATTTTCCGGCCGCCTTGGCGTCTGCGTCGCGACGTCGGGCCCCGGCGCCTCCCACCTGATCACCGGTCTGTATGACGCAATGCTCGACCATCAGCCGGTGCTCGCCATCGTGGGCCAGCAGGCGCGGAACGCGCTGGGCGGGCAGTATCAGCAGGAGCTCGACCTGGTCTCGATGTTCAAGGACGTCGCCGGCGCGTACGTCGCGCAGGCCTCCTCGCCCGCTCAGGTCCGCCATCTGATCGACCGTGCCGCGCGCATTGCCCTCGCCCAGCGTACCGTGACCGCGCTGATCCTGCCGAATGATCTGCAGGAACAGGATTACGAGGATCCGCCCCGCGCGCACGGCACGCTGCGATCCGGCGTCGGATACACTCCGCCGAGGATCGTTCCGGCGGAGGCCGAACTCGATCGCGCCGCCGACATTCTCAACGCCGGCAAGAAGGTCGCCATGCTCGTCGGCGCCGGCGCACTTGGCGCGACCAATGCGGTCGCCTCCGTCGCCGACCGGCTGTCGGCCGGATGCGCCAAGGCGTTGCTCGGCAAGGCCGTGTTGCCCGACGACCTGCCATGGGTGACGGGCTCGATCGGCTTGCTCGGCACCGAGCCGAGCTACGACCTGATGATGGAGTGCGACACGCTCTTGATGATCGGTTCAGCGTTTCCCTATTCCGAGTTCCTGCCCAAGGAGGTCCAGGCCCGCGGCGTCCAGATCGACATCGACGCCAGCATGCTCTCGATCCGCTTTCCGATGGAGATTGGCCTCGTGGGCGACGCCGCGGAGACGCTGCGCGCGCTGCTTCCGCGCCTGAAGCAGAACAGCGACGGCAGCTGGCGAAAGACGATCGAGGACAATGTCCGGGCCTGGTGGAAGACATTGCAGGATCGTGCACACCAGCCGGCCAAGCCGGTCAATCCTCAGCGCGTGACATGGGAGCTGTCGCCGCGCATTCCCGATCGCGCGATCATCACCAGCGATTCCGGCTCCTGCGCCAACTGGTTTGCCCGTGATCTGAAGATGCGTCCCGGCCTCAACGCCTCGCTGTCGGGCGGCCTGGCATCGATGGGCGCGGCCGTTCCCTACGCAATCGCCGCCAAATATGCAGCGCCCGATCGTCCCGTCATTGCGCTGGTTGGCGACGGCGCCATGCAGATGAACAACATGGCCGAGCTTATCACGGTCGCCAAATACTGGCGCGACTGGAGCGACCACCGCTGGATTGTCTGCGTCTTCAACAATGAAGATCTCAACCAAGTGACATGGGAACAGCGCATCATCAATGCCGATCCCAAGTTCGAGGCATCGCACCGCATCCCCAGCGTGTCTTATTCGCGTTTCGCCGACCTGAGCGGGCTGCGGGGGATTTATGTCGACGACCCCGCACAGCTCGGCTCGGCCTGGGAGCAGGCGCTCGCGAGCGACATTCCGGTGGTGCTGGAAGTCAAGACAGATCCGGAAGTGCCCCCGCTACCGCCGCATATCACGCTCGAGCAAGCCAAGAACTTCTCGATCGCGCTTGCCAAGGGCGACCCGAACGAAGTCGGCGTCATCCGCGGCGCAGCGCGTCAGCTGCTCGAGACGGTCTTGCCCGGCAAGGAGAAATGAAGGCCAGGAGCGATGCATCGCCAGTTGATGCTTGCCGTCTGTTTGGTCTGCGCAGCACTGGCGCCGGCGCGCGCCGAGTTGACCAGGTCCGATCTCGCCGGGGTCGAGGCATCGCCCCGGCCCGGCGCCGTGCTACCGCTGAGCGTCCGCTTGCGGGACGAAAACGGCGTCGCACGGCCGATCCGGCAATGGGTTGCCGGCGGGCCAAGCGTGTGGGTCTTCGCAGGTTTCACCTGCGATACGTTGTGCGGCCCGGTGGTCAGCACCATCTCCGATGCGCTCCGGCAGTCCGGCCTGCGTCCCGGTCAGGACTTCGATCTGAACGTCGTGAGCTTCGACCCGCAGGATACCGCGGAGAACGCGAAGGAGATGAAGCAGGCGCAAGTCGGCCTCGAAGCGCTGGGCGACGCCACCCACGTCCTGCGCGGAGATGCCGGCGATATCGCGGCACTGACACGAGCATTCGGATTTGAAGCCGTCTACGACCGCGACAAGGACCGCTACGCGCATCCCGCAGCCGCCTTTGTCGTCACGGCCGACGGTCGCATTGCGCGCGCCCTGCCCGGTCTCGGGCTCGATCCCGCCAATCTGCGCCTGGCGCTGGTCGAGGCCGGTCAAGGCCGCATTGGCGGATGGACCGATCATGTCAGGCTGATGTGCTACGGGTTTGATCCCGCAAGCGGTCTCTACACGCTCGCGGTCGGTCGCCTGCTCAAGGCGACCGGTCTTGCGACCTTGGTCTTGCTCGGCGTGCTCATCGTCGCTCTGCTTCGGCGCGAACGCGAGGTGGCGCGAAGTTGAGCCATCTGCCATGGCGCGGGCGGAACGCTACGCCCCAGGCCAATACCCCCATAAGCAGGGCGAGCGCGGTCACCAGCATGATGCCGGCGAGCCAGCCGTGGAGGCCATCAATGGCAGGGAATGCCAGGACCGAAGCCTCGCAAATCCGCATCGCGAGCGTGAGGGCGCATAGTCCGAGCAGCCAACGGATCGGCGCGGATGCGGTGACTGAGCAGCGCGAAGAACGGAAACACGAGCTGGCCGACGGCCAGGAGCGACAGGACGAACTGCCAGCCGTTCGACGAGCGATCGATGTACCAGGCCACCTCGTCCGGAATGTTGGCCGACCAGATGACGATGTATTGCATGGCGTGCAGATAGGCCCAGAGCAGGATCGTCGACAACAGCAGCGCGCTGTAGCCGCCGGCTCGCCTTATGCCGCACAGCAGAAGTCCAAGGCCGATGGCGCCGGCGACGCCGTCCAGTAGCACCATACCGAGATACAGCAGGCCATAAATCGATGAATGGAACTGCGGCTCCAGCGCTTCGATCCAATCCACACCGGCGAACGACACGGAGATCGCGTAGACGATCAGTCCACCGCACGCCGTCCTCGCCGTGCGATCCCGGTCCGGCCAGGCCGCCCGCAACTTCAGGGCAAGCCAGGTCCAGACGATGAAATAAACCACCGTTCGCGCCGCCACGAACCACGGAGCGAGATAGACCGCCTTGAAGGCCGGTAGCGCCGCGTGAGGTCCGGCCGCAGGATAGAGCGTAGCGAGGTCGAGCAGGACCGGCAGGAAGAGCACGCCGAAAATAGGAAGGGTGGCGCAGATCGCCGTCATTGCCGGCTGCAGTTCCTCCGTCCACGCCCGCCGCACCAGATAGCTCGTCATGAGCACGCCGAGCGTCCCGATCGGAACCGCACTGACTGCGATCCAGGCCACGAGATAGGCCGCGGCGGTCGAACGATGGTCCGCGAACGCACCAGCAACCAGCATGCCGGCCGCGCCGACCACGGCAATCATCAAACGGCGATCGCGCAGGTCGCGTCCGATCATGGTTGTTCCACAAGCTTGCCGCGCGGGCCGGCGGGCACATCGTCGATCGACGCATGACGACTGAACTGCAGCGCGCGAATATAGGCAACGATCGCCCAGCGATCCCGCGACGGCACGCGCGCGCCATAGGAATACATCGCGCCGTAGCCGTTGCTGACAACGTCGAAGAGATGCTGATCTTCGGCGTTCCGCAGCCGCTCGGCATGGTAATTGGTCGGCCGCGGCATGCCGCGCTCGACGATGATGCCGTTGCCGTCCCCATTGGCGCCGTGGCACGGCGAGCAGAAGATGTCGAAGCGCTGACGGCCCCGCTCCAGCAACGCCGCTGTCAATGGCGGCTTGGTCCGCACAGCGGCCTGTTCCGCCAGCGCGTCGCGGTCGACCGCGCCCGCTGGCGGTTTGCGCAATGCGCTGCCGCGAAACAGCGGCGCGCGGCTGTACTCACTGTAACGAGGCTGCGCGTCCATGTTTTGGTCGCACCCGGCGAGCAGCAAGGCCGACGCAAGAAGCCATGCGCCCTTCATGACGACACGAGCTCCACTGACAGCGCCCCAGCGCTCTGCAGGAAAGCCGCCGTCTTATCGGAATCGAACGCTGCGTCCTCGGCCAGCACGCACAGAAAGAACCGGTCCTTGCTGGCGCGGGCGACATGACGGGCGTTGAAGATCGGATGATTGAGCCGCGGCAGGCCGTTTTGCCAGAGCATGGCGATGATCATCGCGAGTGCCGACACCAGGATCGTCAGTTCGAACACCACGACGGCGAAAGCCGAGAGTGCGTAGAGTGGCCGCCCTCCGACATCGAGCGGATAGTCGTAATTCACATAGAGTTGCATCAGCAGCGCGATGGCAGCGCCCGCGAGACCGCCAACGAGACCAACGATGGAAAGCCGGGGCGTCGGCAGCCGCAGGACTCTCGCCAGCCCCTCGACGGGAAACGGCGTGAACGCATCGAGCTTGCGATAGCCCGCCTCGCGGGCCTTGCGCGCGGCCGCGAGCAGCGCCTCTGGGGTAGCGAACTCGCCGAGCAGGCCGAAGGAGTGCTCAGCCATGAGGCTCCTCCTGCTCCTTGTGCAACAGCTCCTCGGTCTCAAAGATCGAAATCATGGGAATGAAGCGGATCGCAAGCAGGAACGGCACCAGAAACAGACCGATCGTGCCGAGATAAGTCGACCAGTCCCAGAAGGTCGGGGTGAACGCGCCCCAGGACGACACCAGGAAGTCGCGGTAGAGGCTGGTGACGAGGATCATGTAACGCTCCAGCCACATTCCGATCACGGCCGAGATGGAGATCGACAGCAGCATCCAGCCTCTGCGCCGCACCGAACGCCACCACAGCCCCTGCAGCGGAATGAAATTGAAGACGACCGCGCCCCAATAAGTCCAGGCATAGGCACCGGTGAGCCGGTCCGACAGCGTCTGCATCTCGTGCGCTCCACCGGAGAAGAGCGCGTCGAAGACTTCGAAAAGGTAACCGTAGCCTGTCATCAGGCCGCACGCGAGCAGCACCTTGCCGAGTACATCGAGATGGTCATCGGTGACCAGATTGCCGAGACCGAACAGGGACCGCAGCGCGATCGCGATGATTGCGACCACCGCAAAGCCCGAGAAGGCCGCACCGAGCACGAAGTACGGCGGAAAGATCGTCGAGTGCCAGCCGGGGATCTGGCCGGCCGCGAACAGCAGCGAGACCTCGCTGTGCACGGACACGACGAGCGGCACCGCAAGCCCCGCTGTGAGGCGATAGGCCTGCGACCAGCGCTGCCAATGCGCGGCCGAGCCGCGCCAACCGAGCGACGTGATGCCAAAGAAGATCTGCCAGCCGCGCTTCCTCGACCGGTCGCGCGCGGCGGCGAGGTCTGGAATGAGGCCGGTGTACCAGAACGCCAGCGATACGGTCAGATAGGTCAAGACCGCCCAGATGTCCCATTCCAGCGGGCTGCGAAACTGCGGCCATACCCCCATCGTCGCGGGGTAGGGAAACATCCAGTACAGATACCAGGGACGGCCGAGATGCAGCACCGGATAGATGCCGGCGCAGATCACCGCGAACAGCGTCATGGTCTCGGCAAAACGATTGAGCGAATTACGCCATTCGCTGCCAGTCAGCAGCAGCAACGCCGAGATCAACGTTCCGGCGTGACCGATGCCCAGCCACCAGACGTAATTGTGAATCGCGAACGCCCAGTTGACGGGGATATTGATGCCCCAGATGCCGACGCCGCGGGTGAACAGCGCGGTTGTGGAGATCACAAGGAGGAGCAGCAGCGCCGATGCGATGATCATCGCAATCCACCAGCGCCGGCGCGCCGGGAAATGTAGGGGAATGCCGGTGAGCTGATCGCTGACCCGCCCGAGGCTCTGGTCGTGCGGCAGGATATCGGCGGTGCGATCGGTCATCCCTGGCCTTCCGGGGGTTTCCAGCGTGCCAGATAGGTCGTGCGCGGTCGCGTCCCCTGCTCTTCCAGCAACACGTAATGCCGTCCGTCACCGCGCAGGCGCGACACCTCGGAGTCGGGATTCCTGATATCCCCGAACACGATCGCCTTGGTCGGACACGCGCTCTGGCAGGCGGTCACCACCTCGCCGTCGCGGATCGGCCGGTTCTCCTTGTCGGCCGCGACATGCGCGGCCTCAATCCGCTGCGTGCAATAGGTGCACTTCTCCATCACGCCGCGCGAGCGCACCGTGACGTCCGGATTGTGTGCAGCATGTTCCGGCGCATCGGACGCAGGGCGATAGTCGAAGAAGTTGAAGCGGCGCACCTTGTAGGGGCAGTAGCTCGAGCAAGTCCGGGTGCCGATGCAGCGGTTGTAGACCATCTGGTTGACGCCCTCCGGACTGTGCGTCGTGGCGTGAACCGGACAGCCCATCTCGCAGGGGGCCTGCTCGCAATGCATGCAGGGCACCGGCTGGAAGAAACTGCGCGGCTCCTCGACGTCGCCGGCATAGTAGCGCGCAATCCGCAGCCAATGCATTTCGCGGCCGACCTTGACCTGCTCGCTGCCGACGACCGGCACGTTGTTCTCGGCCGTACAAGCGGCCACACACGCATTGCATCCGATGCAGACATCGAGGTCGATCACCATGCCCCAGGCGTTTTGCGCCGAAGGCTTTGGCGGATAGAGGCTCGGTTGCGACCTCTCGTGCTTGGGATGATCGGTGTCGGCTAGATTGACTTCACGGATGAAGTCGAAGCCCTCCATGCGGTGATGCAGTTGCGTGACGGCCAGCGTCTCGCGGGTTCCCAGCTTGTGCAGGCTGCCCTTGGTCTGCCAGGGCTGGTCGATCGGTTGGACCTCATAGGCATTGTAGCCGAGACCATCGCCAACCCGACCCGCTTTGCTCCGGCCGTAGCCGAGCGTGAGCGCGACCGTGTTCGGGGCCTGGCCCGGCAGGACCCACACAGGTCCCGTGATCGATCGATCCCGGACCCTAATCCTGACATGATCGCCATTGGTCAGATCCTTTCGCATGGCCAGCGCCGGACCGATTGAAATCACATTGCCCCAAGTCAGCGTGGTGAGCGGCTTCGGCAACTCCTGCAGCCAGGCATTGTTGGCGAAACTGCCGTCCCAGATCGTCGGATCGGGCCGAAAGACAGTATCCAGTCCGTCATCCGGCAGCGGCGGGACAATGGCGGTTGCCGCCGCGCGGATGTTCGGTGGGGCCGTCCTCTGCTCCGGGACATAGCCGTCATGCAGGCAACGCGTCCACTTCGTCTCGAAATCGTCGCCAAGCGCCGCGCGCCACGTGTCCCGAACCGGCGCTTCCGGCAACGGGTCCATATCTCCCAGCAGCAACGCAATGACGTGATGAACGGTGCGGACGTCGTAGAGGGGGGTAATCGTGGGCTGGATGATAGTGGCCGTTCCATCGATCGAGCGAGCATCGCTCCAACTCTCCAGCGTATGCGTCAATGGCAGATGCCATTCGCAAAGCGCCCCTGTCTCGTCCCGATGGATGCCGAGATGGACCGAGGATTTGACCTTCGCGATAGCGTCCCTGAAAGCCAGCCACGCCGACGCAGTATAGGCCGGGTTGGCGTCAATGATGACAAGCGTTTCTACAGCGCCGCCGCGAATGTCGCTCACCAAATCGCTCAACCTCTTGGCGTTCGCGACATTGGGGGCAGGCGCCGCAGCGCCGAGCAGCGCATTCGCGCCGAGCACCTCGTTAGTTCGCGCCACCCAGGACGCTGTCGCGTCGTCGCCGAAGCGGCTACAGGTCACGAGCGCTCGGCCACGCGCGGACCGGCACGCATGGACTGCGCGATCGAGCCATCGTTGCTCCTTCGCCGAAAGATCAGGTTTTGCCGCGCCGGCAACGCCATATGAATTGGCGAGTCCTTGGGCGATGAGCCAGGTGCGCGAGGCATCGACCGCCACCCTCGCCTCGGCCATCGCTCCTGTCGTGGACGGCAAGGCCTCCGCCATGTACAGCGCAAGTCCAGGCTTGTCGGCGGTGCGATGTCGCGCCGCCGACCAGGCGCGCGCGTTGGCGACCTGGTCAGGTCCCGCTCCCAAGAAATCATCATCGAGACTGACGACGACCTCGCAGTTCTCGAATTGTGGGCGAAGTTGCAGCGGCTGGCCATAGGCCGCTCTCGTGGAATCGAGCCATCGTCCGCCGCCAACCGCGGCGTGCTCATAGATCTGGGCCTTGGGAAACTCGCGAACCAGAGCTTCAATCTGGCGAATGAGCGTCGGCGAAGTCGAATGACCCAGCAACAATGCGAGCCCCTCGCCCTGGCTTTGCGCCCACTGCTGACGCAACAGGCCGATGTGATGCTGCACGTCGTTCCACGTCACCGGCTCGCCGCGGCGGTTAGGTGCTTGCGCGCGATCCGGATCGTAGAGATCGAGCACGGCGGCCTGCATGAATACGTCGCTGCGGCCCTGTGTCGCCGGATGGTCCGGATTGCCGTCCAGCTTGGTTGGCCGACCGGAATAGGTCGTCACAATGACCGGCTGGGCATAGCCATCCAGCGTCACCGCCGACGCCAAGGCGCTCGAAGGCGTGAAGGGTGACGCGGTGATCGACGGCGAGCTCGTCGCCATCGGAGAGGACGGCGTTTCGCACTTTCAACTTCTGCAGAATGCATTGCGTCATGAAGCGAAACTCCTGTATTGCGCATTCGACCTGATGTTCATGGGTGGCGAGGACCTGCGCAAATTGCCGCTGCTCGAACGCAAGAAGCGACTCAAGGCAATCCTTCCGCGCAACAAGCTGATCGCGTTTAGCAACCACCGCAAAGGCAGCGGAAAGAAGTTTTTCGCGGAGGCCGAACGTAAGCGCCTCGAAGGCATGATTGCCAAGCGCGCCGACAGTCCGTACGCGTCCGGCAGCCGGACCGCCGATTGGCTGAAGGTGAAGACCGCGCAGCGGCAGAAGGTCGTGATCGCAGGCTTCACGGCGCCCCGGCGGACACGGCCGTTCTTCGGCGCTCTCGTCCTTTCGGTGCGGGAAGACGGCGGATGGCGGTACATCGGGCACGTCGGCACCGGCTTCAGCCACCAGACCCTGGAAGAGCTCCATGGAAAGCTCGTGAAGTTAAAGGCGGCAAAGTCGCCCTTCCCTGTCAAGGTAAAAGACGAGCACGTCACGACCTGGGTTCGGCCGTCTCTGGTCGCCGAGGTCAAATTTGCGGAGTGGACCAGCAAGGGCGAACTGCGCCAGCCCGGGTACCTCGGCCTTCGCGCGAACGGCCGCGGGTGCGAGCGCGGTGATGATGCGTTTCCGTAGGCCGCTGGGAACCAAAACACCGATCGGACCTTTCCTGTCGGAGGCCTCGGATTCTCGGCTTACGGCAAGGACGAACGATGCTGCGGGAGAGTAAGGACGAAGAGCTACTGGCCCGTACGGCCGATGTCGCCGCTGCCATTGCGGAGGAAGGCTTGCGATACGTGAGCGACGCGACGCCGGGCTACCGCCGAAGGCGGACGGGGACTTCGTTCACTTACCACGACAAAGACGGCAAGCGAATCATCGACAAGGCGGTCATCCGCCGTATCAAATCGATCGGCATCCCTCCGGCGTATGAGTGCGTATGGATATGCCCATCTCCCAACGGCCACATCCAGGCGACCGGAGTGGACGCGCGCGGGCGTAAGCAGTACCGGTACCACCCGAAATGGCGGGAGCTTCGGGAGCAGAACAAGTACGAGCACATCATGCAGTTCGCGGCGGCGTTGCCGCCCCTGCGTGCCCGTGTCGTATCGGACATGAAGCTGGATGGCCTTCCCCGCGATAAGGTACTGGCGACTATCGTGAGTCTACTCGAAAAGACGCTCATCCGCGTCGGCAACGCCGAATACGCCGAGAAGAACAAATCGTACGGGCTCACCACAATGCGGCGTAAGCACGTGGCGATCGGCCCAGGCGTGCTGCGCTTCGACTTCACCGGCAAGTCGGGCAAGCAATGGAAGCTTCAGGTCGAGGACAGACGCATCGCTGCCATCGTGAAGCGTTGCGCAGAAATACCGGGGCACGAACTCTTCAAGTATCTCGATGACGGCGGGACCTCCCGAATGGTGGATTCCGGCGACGTCAACGGCTACATCAAGGAGATCACGGGACAGGATTTCAGCGCCAAGGACTTTCGGACCTGGGCCGGCACGGTGCTTGCGGCCCTCGCGCTGTCTGAGTTCAAGAAATACGACAGCCAGGCAGAGGCCAAGCGGAACGTCGTCGCAGCCATCGAGAAGGTGTCAAAGCAACTCGGCAATACGCCGGCCATTTGCCGCAAGAGCTATGTCCATCCGGAGATCCTGAGCGCCTACATGTCCGGCGACCTCGTCAAAATGATCGACGCCAAGATTGCGCAGAAGTTCAAGCGCCAATACGGCAAGCTCACTTCGGACGAGATCATGGTCCTCGCCTTCCTCCACAAGCGGCTTCGGACCCTCAAGTCCGCGGATCAGCCATAACGCTTGGTCTTGGCGTACCACGCGGCGTACGGGGTGTTCTTGACGGCGCATCGGTTGTAGTCGGGGGCGCCGTCGTCCCACCACACCGGCCCGCGCTCGCCCAAGCTGCGCTTCGCTTCGTCGACCCTGAGATGAGCTTCCAGTTCGGCGTCGCGATCTCCCGCGCTTTTCGAAACCTTGACGGCCCGCCGTGCATCCATAAGCGCCTTCACGAGACGCGCCTTCTCGCGCGGCCCGATGTCCGGATCGCTCAGGCGCCAGAGCTTTCCTTTCACGACGAAGTAGCGCCCATCCGGGGTGACGGGATGCTTGATGCCGGCCATCTCAGATGAAAGGCTTGCCCCCTGTGACCGCGACGGTCGTCCCCGACGTGTAGCTTGAGAGCGGGTCAGCCAGCATCACATAGGCCGTGGCAAGCTCCGCCGGTTGACCGGCGCGCTTCAGCGGCACCTGCTTGCCAAAGTTCTTCACCGCGTCGTCCGGCATCGTCGACGGGATGAGGGGCGTCCAGATCGGGCCCGGCGCCACGGCGTTCACGCGTATGCCTCTCTCGGCCAGCATCTGAGCCAGACCGCCGGTGAAATTCTGAATGGCGCCCTTCGTCGTGGCGTAGGCCAGCAGAATGGGGTTCGGCATGTCGGAGTTGACCGAAGCCGTATTGATGATGGCGCCGCCTGGCTTCATGTGCGGCACAGCCGCCTTCGCAAGGAAGAACATCGCGTGAATGTTGATCTCGAAGGTCATGCGCCATTCCTCGTCGCTGATGTCGCCGATGTCGGCGAAAGTCGCCTGGTGCGCGGCGTTGTTGACGAGGATGTCGACGCCGCCGAGGTCCCGTACGGCACGATCGACCACGGCGCGGCAATGGTCGGCCGAGCGCAAGTCGCCATCGACCAGGATGGCTTTGCGGCCCTCCTTCTCGACGAGCGCTGCGACTTCCTTGGCGTCATCGGTCTCGTCGAGGTAAGCGATCAGGACGTCGGCGCCCTCGCGGGCGAACGCGATTGTGATCGCGCGCCCGATGCCGCTATCGCCGCCAGTGATGATGGCACGTTTGCCTTGGAGTCGTCCCGATCCCTTATAGCTGGCTTCTCCGTGATCTGGACGCGGATCCATCTTCGCGGTCGTGCCCGGCATCGGCTGGTGCTGATTGGGAAAGGGGGGCTTGGGATAATCTGGCATGGGCCGACGCCTTAGTTCGTCCGGACGAGCTTGGCGCCGGCGCCCTTCAGAGCGTCGGCAACGCGCATCAGGTCGCCCTCGTGAAAGTCGACCGACGCCTCGATCGGACCTTTGAGCATTCCGCCCTGCTTCGGCATCGGGGCCGCCTTCGCGTCGGCGCCGGCCCGACGGTCGCCGGTAGATTTGGCAGCGCCTGCGGGCTGCACGAAGACATCTCCCCCCGGAACGCGGCACTCCTGCACGACGTGCTCGACCGCGAGCTCCGCCGCTCGCCGGGTATGGAATTCTGCGATGACGGTGCTTTCCATTCGAACTCCTTTCGGCAGGCGACTGCCGTCAACCGATCGCAGACGTGACAGTTCCTATATCCCGCCGCCTCCGCCGGCCCAGCAGCCAAGGAACGGCGCAGGGATCCGCTCGTTGCATTCGAAAACTCCGCCCGAATGCCGAGACTGACCGGATAATGACGGAAAAAGATCTACTGTGGACCGCCCGGGGACAACGCGATCCACCTCTGCGTCGACATGCAGCGAATGTTCACCGAGGACACGGAGTGGAGGACGCCATGGTTCGAGCGTGCTGCCCAACATCGTGGCCGTCACGGCAAGACGGCCCGAGCGGACGGTTTTCACCCGCTTCGTCCCGGCCCGAACGGCCAGCCAACGTGCGGGCATGTGGCGGCGGTATTATGAGCGCTGGAGCTCGATGACGGTCGAGCGCCTTGGCTCGGATATGGTGGATCTCGTCCCCGAGCTCGCGCACTTCTTCCTCCTGCGCGGATCTGCGACAAGCGCGTCTACTCGCCTTGGACAGGATCGGACCTCCATCTGCGGCTGCGGGAGAAATCGGTCGACACCATCGTGATCACGGGCGCCGAAACGGAGGTCTGCGTGCTCGCCACCGCACTCGGCGCGATCGACTGGGGTTTCCGCGTCATCCTTGTGACGGACGCCCTATGCAGTTCCGCGGACGAGACCCATGACGCGATGATGGCTGTCTACCTGAACCGGTTCGGCGAGCAGGTCGAGTGCGTGACGACCGAAACGTTGTTGGCTGCGTGGCTCGCTTAGCCATCGCCGGCCAGTTAGGAACGCTTCCTATTTGTCGTCGTTTGCCGTGCGGCAATTCAATAATGGGAGACATCCATGGGTTTCTTCACCAAGGACATCAAGACGCTGAACGACCTCTTCGTGCACACCCTGCAGGACATCTATTACGCCGAACAGCAGATTGCGAAGAATCTGCCGGATATGATCGAGAAGGCGAGCGACCAATCCTTGAAGAAGGGTTTCGAGACTCACCTCGCGGAGACCAAGAAGCAGATCACTCGGCTCGAAAAGGTCTTCAAGATGCACGGCGCCGAGGCCAAGGGCGTGGACTGCCCCGCGATTGACGGCATCCTCGAGGAAGCCAACGACGTAGCCGGCGACGTGGAGGACACGACGGTTCTCGACGCCGCCCTCATCGCAGCCGCGCAGGCCGTCGAGCACTACGAGATCACGCGCTACGGCTCGCTGATCGCGTGGGCGAAGAAGCTCGGGCGCGACGACTGCGCCTCCATTCTCCAGGAAAACCTCGACGAGGAGAAGGCAACGGACAAGAAGCTCAGCGACATGGCCGTCAACAGCGTGAACCAGCGCGCCGCATGATACTCGCTAATGCGAATGCCGGCTGCCGACAGAGGCGGCCGGCAGCCTTAGAGATCCAACGCCGGCGTGCCGGAACGCCGGTACACCGTGATGGGTGAACTCGCATCGTACGTCGGCGGCATCGCGGCCGTCCTGGCGTCGCTGTCCTACCTTCCGCAGGTTCGGAAAGCCTGGCCGCGCGGATCAACGCAAGATCTCTCTCTGGGCATGCTCGCGGCGCTTACTCTCGGCCTCTCGCTGTGGGTGGTCTACGGCCTGCTACGCTACGACTGGGTCGTCGTCGGCGCGAATGCCATCGGGGCCACCCTAGCCGCCATCGTGCTGGGTTGCAAAATCCGTGACCTCTAACCTAGATGCCTAGGCCGATCGACGGCATCACCACCTTCGGAGACCGCTTTGCTCAACTCCGTCGCCGCGGAGAGGCCGTGAGAGTCTCGGCACAGGCTACGCGCTGCGCGGCCAGTCCGACTGCCGCAATTCCGGGTCGCTCTCTCCGAAGAGCAGGCTTTCAAGAAGCGCTTTCAGATCGCGCGCCACGGCGAAAGAGCCGGCCGAAGCGGTACGGATAGTCCGTCAAGAACATGATGCGGTCGGTGCCGAGCACGTCGATGGCCCAACGCAGGTATCTCTTGCTTCCATGCCGCTCGGCGTCGCCGTGACGTTGCTTTGGAAGTATTCGGCGCTGGTCCTCTTGAGGCTAAAGTGCCTTCGCCAAATAGGTCGCTGTGCGGCTTCCGGAGGCGGCAACCTGCTTCGACGGCCCTGACGCCACGATACGGCCACCCTCATCGCCTGCTCCGGGCCCCACATCGAGGATCCAGTCGCTGTTCGCGGCGACCGACATGTCGTGTTCGACCAGGATCACGGTGTTGCCGGCGTCGACGAGGCCTTGAAGCTGCCTGCTCAACCTCCGAACGTCGGATGGGTGCAGGCCGGTCGTTGGTTCGTCGAGAACGTAGAGCGTCCCGCCGCGCTGCGCCCGCTGCAACTCAGTCGCAAGCTTGACGCGCTGCGCCTCACCTCCAGAGAGCTGGGTCGCCGACTGACCGAGCCTGATGTAGCCCAATCCCACCTCTCGGAGCACGCCCAGCGACCGGGAAAGCATTTCGTTTTCTCCGAAGAACGCGAATGCCACGTCGACCGTCATCGCCAGAACTTCAGCGATCGATTTGTCGCGAATTTTGATCTCGAGCGTCTTCGCGTTATAGCGAGAGCCCTTGCAGGTCGGGCACGGCGTGTAGACGCTCGGAAGGAAAAGAAGTTCGACGCAAACATATCCCTCACCCTCGCACGTCTCGCAGCGGCCTTTGGCGACGTTGAACGAGAACCGGCCGGCGTCGTATCGCCTGGCGCGTGCCTGCTTCGTCGCGGCGAATAGCTTGCGCACGTGATCGAGCAATCCGGTGTAGGTCGCCAGATTGGACCGCGGTGTTCGTCCGATCGGCTTCTGGTCGACAACGACGAGTCGCTTGACCCTATCGAGACCTTCGGCGATCTCGCCGCCCAGCGTGCGCACCCGCTCCTCGAGTTCGCCTTCGTCCGGATCCGCCTCCCGGCGTTGACCAAGCCGCTCGGCAACGGCCTCGACGAGAAACTGGCTGACCAGAGTGGACTTGCCCGAGCCCGAGACGCCGGTCACGCAGGTGAGGACGCCGAGAGGGAGATCGGCATCCAGGCCGCCGAGGTTGTTGCGCGTGACTCCCCGCAGCTTCAGCCAGCCAATCGGGTCGCGAACCTTTCGTGTCGGCTCAGCGGTTTCGCCGAAAAGGAAGGGCCGCGTCTGCGATGATTTCACTTCGGCCAAGCCCGCAAGTCGTCCGCTGTAGAGTATCTTACCGCCCTGCTCTCCGCGGCGGGCCCGACATCAACGATCCAGTCGGCCTGGCGCACCACGTCGAGCTCGTGTTCGACAACGAAGAGCGAGTTGCCCGAGGCTTTCAGACGCTCCAGCGCCCGCAGCAACGCTTCGGTGGCCGTCGGGTGCAGACCGGCCGATGGTTCGTCCAACACGTAGACGACGCCGAACAGGTTTGATCTGACCTGCGTCGCGAGACGAAGCCGCTGCAGTTCGCCCGGAGACAAGGTCGGCGTGCTTCGCTCGAGCGTCAGATACCCGAGGCCGAGATCCAGCAAAACCTCGAGACGCCCCGCAAGGTCTTTGACGATCCTTTGCACGACGAGCGCCTTTTCGGGATGGGACTCATTCGGCTCCGCTCGATCGATATACGGCTTGACGAGCGCGTCCAGCTTCTTCAACGGCAGGCGCGACATCTCAGCGATGTCCAGTCGGGCGAACTTGACGGAGAGAGCTTCCGGCTTGAGCCTCTTGCCCTTGCAGACCGGGCAGTCGTCGCTCGACAGAAATTGCGCCACGCGCCGCTTCATCATCGCACTCTGCGTATTGGCATACGTTTGAAGAACGTATTTGCGAGCCCCGGTGAAGGTGCCCATGTAGCTCGGTTCTTCCTTTTTCTTCAGGGCCCTGCGTGTTTCAGCGGGTGTGTATCCTGCGTAAACTGGAACGGTCGGCTGCTCCTCGGTGAAGAGGATCCAGTCGCGATCATTCTTAGGGAGTTCGCGCCACGGCCGGTCGACGTCGTAACCGAGCGTGACCAGGATGTCTCTGAGGTTCTGCCCCTGCCAGGCCGACGGCCAGGCCGCGACCGCCCGCTCACGAATGGTCAATTCGTCGTTGGGCACCAACGTCCGTTCGTCGACCCGATGGACACGCCCGATGCCGTGGCAATTGGGACAGGCGCCCTACGGCGTGTTGGGCGAGAAGGATTCCGCGTAAAGCAATGGTTGGCCGCGCGGATAGCTGCCGGCGCGTGAGTACAGCATCCTCAGCAAGTTGGACAACGTGGTGACGCTACCCACCGAGGACCTGGTCGTCGGCGATCCGCGCTGCTGCTGCAGCGCGACGGCCGGCGGCAATCCTTCGACGACGTCGACGTCGGGCACCTGCATTTGGTGAAACAGCCGACGCGCATATGGCGACACGGATTCGAGATACCGCCGCTGCGCCTCCGCATATAGGGTTCCGAACGCCAAAGAGGACTTTCCGGATCCGGAGACCCCGGTGAACACCACGAGCTCGTTGCGGGGAATGTCGAGCGAGACATCCTTGAGATTGTGCTCGCGCGCGCCTCTGACGCGAACGAAGCCGTCACGCGCCTCGGGCGGCGGTTCTTCCGGTCTTTTTACCTTGGCATCCATCCGGAAAGAAGCTCTGTCGGGGCGCAGGGTTCCGAGATTTTCAGATGCGCTTCGACAAGCCCACGCGGAGTGGATCCAAGCCACAGGCTCAGTGAGATAGCGCTTACGACAATCGGGCGCCGCACGGAACGTTTTCTATAAGCCTTCCATAGGAACGTTCCCTCTCTCCTCCCCGTTGTGTCGCGGACGAGGACCATTCTGGGATCGATGGCCGGCGAACGCGAAACTTCACGACCGACTTCGCCAGACGCGATTGGCGCCCGGCCTCTCGCGGCGGCGGGCGCGTTCGGTTGCACGTTCAGCATCAATCCCGACGCACATTCCATTCCGGAGCTCGACCACATGCACTGGGGCGTAGAGATGGCCCGCAAAGGCGGCGTCCTCGCGGACCGCGTCCTGAACGCGATGCCTCTCGCCGAAATCATGCGACACCTGAAGCGCAAGCGCCGTTTAGCGTCGCGCGCCGCCTGACGCCGGTAGCCATGGCGCTCGAAGGAATAGTCTTCGCCGTCTCGATCGACAGCAAGCACCGGTTCAGCAAAGTACCCCGACTGTCGGTGACGCTCGTCGCCGGTCATGGCATCGAGGGCGACGCGCACTATGGTCAATTCGTCAAGCATCGGTACTTGGCCCGCCGCCATCCTCGATCGCCCAATCTCCGTCAGATCCACCTTATTCCGAGCGAAACGCTCAATGCCCTGCGCGTCGCAGGCTACGATGTCGGTCCTGGTGAACTCGGCGAGAACATCACGACGACCGGTCTCGATCTCGAGACCTTTCCGCTCGACACCAGGCTCCGAATTGGCGCCTCGGCATGTATCCTTCTTACCGGCTTGCGGAGCCCATGCGTCCTGATCGATCGATTTCGACCCGGCTTGAAGAGTCGGCTCGTGAGCGACGAGCCCGGGCTGCCTTTCACGGCCGGCGTCATGGCAATCGTGACCAAAAGCGGCGACGTCTCGCCCGGCGACGCTATCCGGGTCATCCTTCCGGCGACGCCTCACCGGCTGCTTCCGCCGCTTTGATGCGTTGCCGCAGGGCGTCAGGCGGCTTCAAGATCGTGGATGAGAGGCCGGATCCCATCCGGCGTCACATCCAGCGTCGCAAGGGTGATCGGCAGCTTGAAGCGGCGCCGGCCGGCGCTTCCGGGATTCACTTTCAGAACCCCGCCGACCGTTTGTATCTTCGGTACATGGGAATGGCTCGATACGACAATGTCGATGCCCTGGGCGACGGGATCGATGGACATGGCCTCTAGGTCATGGAGCACGTAGACCGTCTTACCGGCGAGGCTCACTGTCTCGATTTCAGCGTAGTCGCGACCCCCAGTCAGCGGTGTCCTCGTTGCCGCGGATTGCGGAAATAGGCGCGATCCGGCGCAACGCCGCGATGATGCCGGGATCGCCGATGTCGCCGGCGTGGATGATGTAGTCGGCGTCGGCTAGCGCCTGCAGCGCCTTTGTTCTTAGAAGCCCGTGCGTGTCCGAGATGATGCCTATCCTAAAGAGCATTTTATACCATGAGCGAGTTGCAGGAATATTCTAACCTGTGCAGTGCATCTCGTCTCTTCGCATGCGATCTACGGCGGCCTCGGCTGGCTCTCGAGCGCCCTCGCGCTCACGTGATCGTGCACTTTTCGTTCGGCGATAGTTCGATGCAGCAGGAGCTCAATTAAGCCTCTACAGCGCAAAGCAGACGGCTTCCGAAGCCGACGACGGCCACATCGTAGTGGCTCGCCCTAGAGCTGCCCCCTTCGGCAGTATCGCGGTATCCACCAATAGCTAGAATGCTGACCATCCTAAACTCCGAGCAACAGGACAAATGTCCGCAGGTGCCCTGGTTCCTCCTGCCGCGGGAAGTGGCCTCCGCATACCGATGACCAATGCGGCGATCCGATCTATGCGGCCGAGGTGCGGCATCGGCGGCGAGGAACAAAGCCCGATCGATGCCGTTCCATCGCTTTGAACTAGAGGAGTAACGTCATGGGACTGTTCACAAAAGACATCAAAACCATGGATGATCTGCTGCTGCACGGGTTGCAGGACATTTATTATGCCGAGCAGCGGATCCTCAAGGCGTTGCCGAAAATGATCGGCAAGGCCACCAACCGGGATCTGGTCTCGGGGCTCAAGAACCATCTCGAAGAGACGAACAAGCAGGTCGAGCGCCTCGAAAAGGCCTTTGAGAAACTGGGCCAGTCGCCGAGCGGCACGCAATGCCCCGCCATCGACGGCATCATCAAGGAAGCGGATGAGACGGCCGGCGAAATCGAGGACAAGGCGGTGCTGGATGCGGCGATCGTCGCCAACGCACAGGCCGTCGAACATTACGAGATCTGCCGATATGGCACGCTGATCGCCTGGGCCGAGGCGCTCGGCCACGACGACATCGTGCGTTTTCTGAACACGAACCTGAACGAAGAAAAGGCAGCGAACACCAAGCTCAACACTGTGGCGTTGCGCAAGGGCGTCAATAAAAAGGCTTCCACCGCCGCCTGATCGCCAGCGCCGGATCTGGCGAATGATTTCGCCAGACCGGCTCCCGCCCGATGCCTAATGAGTAGTTGACTGTCGCTATGACCAATCTGACAAAATTGCCGAGCTGGGCTGACAAAGACAATATCTTTGCTGTTGTCGAAACGCCGCGCGGCAGTTCGTGCAAACTCGATTTCGATCCAAAGCTCGGCATTTTTGCCTTGGCGAAGCCCCTTATGGCGGGCCTGACCTATCCTTACGATTGGGGTTTCATTCCGTCGACCAAGGCCGAGGACGGCGATCCGCTAGATGTTCTGATCCTGCACGACGCACAGACTTATCCGGGCGTCGTGCTGCGCTGTCGTCCGGTTGGAATTCTCGAAGTCGAGCAGAAGAAAAAGGGCAAGACGGAACGAAACGACCGCATTTTTGCGGTCCCTGATCGGTCGCCGCTCGAAACGAATCTCAAGGATATCCGCGATCTTCCCTCCCATGCGCGCGACGATCTCGAACAGTTCTTTCGAGCGACCAACGCGCTGGAGAACAAGGAGCTGAAGTTTCTCGGATGGCATGGTCCCAATCGAGCGACCAAGGCCATCAAACGGCTGGCCCGCTGAGCCGAGCTTATGTCCGAATCGAACTAGAACTTCAGGGTCGTTCGTAGGCCAAGCACCGTTGCATTATGAAGAACCCTGCCGGGCACAGCACTTGACGGGCTGGTGGCACCTCCGCCCGGATGGAGGATATATTGAAAATTGGGCTGCAACGTCCACCCGTCCCTGATCTGGTATTGGTACACGGCGGTCAGGAGTCCTTCGAAACTTCGCATCGGCCAATTCGGATTAACGAGCGCACGATAATCGGCATCCAGCGCTTGTGCTCGTTTCGACACATGCGCGTAGCCGGCCGCAATGCCGAACTTGTCGTCGGGACGCTGGTCGCTGAGTCCAATGAATTCGATGCCGCTGTCCGCATAGAGATCGATGAGATTGCGGTCGGCGGGCGCGCCCGAGACGCGCGTAAAAATCCCGATGCCTCGATCATCGCTCTTCGGGACGCGATAGATCTTCCGCTCGAAGACCATCCAGCCGCCGATATCGCCGGATAGGAGCAAGGGTTCGCCGCTACTGGTTGGCGACGCGAGCGAAACACCATTGGAGTCTAGTCTCTGATCGGCGAAAGACCCAAAATGCCGCCAGCCGCCCAACTTGATTTGGCCAGCCGGGTTCGGATCGCCCTTCTTGTTGTTCCAGGCATATTGGATCTGCCCGAGCAGCAAGGGCGGATCATTGACGCGAAAGTTGACGCCATAGCGGTTGCGCTCTTGCGGATCGCCTAGGCCGGGGCCGGCCTGGTCGCCGTCGAATAAGCCGCCAAGAACAGATAACTGCTCGGTGACGTTGACAAGAAGCCGGGCGCCCATCGCAGCCAAGGGGGGCGATGGTCCGCCGCTCGGCAGATCAAGTGAGGTGATGGCGGGCCAGCCCATTGAGGCGTTTGTCAGCACGTCAGTGTATCTGGTGTTGAAGAACTCGCTGTCAGCGGCAAGCTGACCGGCCTTCAGCGAGATTTTCTTATCGCCCCACTGTTTTTCGAAATAGGCCTCATAGAGACGCGTGGATGGCAAAGCCTCGATGCCACTGACCACGAAATAATTCTGCAGACTGCCGCGCGATAATCCGCCGCCATGGATCTGGAACATGTTGGCGTGAAATGTCAGTTGATCGAGACCGGCGAGCTTCTGCAGGTCCAAATCAACGGCGAGATTGAGGCGCCCTTCATACACAGATCCTTGTTTCAGTCCGCCAGAGGGATTGCCTAGCACTTCGCCGATATAGGTGGCTGCGAATTTGACGCCGTATTTTTGTAAGGGATTGGGAAGGAGACCGAGCGTTTTTTCCTCTACGGTGCTTTCGCCCGTGTCCGGATCGGCTGGTTTGTCATCGTCAGTCTTCTTGTCCTCCTGGGCGCCCGCTGTCCCGGCCGCAAGCAGCATGGCAGCGAAAAGCAAACGACCAAGACGCTTTTTGGCATGGCTCACAGTTTTCGATCCTGCTCGGCGTGATGCAAGCATATCGGGCCATGTGATTGCTCGGAATTCAAGCCCGTTGATGGAGTTCGTCTTGCAGAGTCTAACTCGTGTTAATCTAGACTGCGGAACACGCGTGCGCTCGGTAACCCACCAACTTGCCAGAATAAGGGCAACGGGCGCCACCTCGATCTGCAAGCTGAACCGTTTAGTGGGAGATCGATTAAAGCATCAGGACTTTAATCGAACGAACTGTAGATCGCGTCTTCGGCGAGGATCACGCGGTAACCGATAGAGTCACCCCGTCTCCAATCGATTGCCTCGAAAACCGTTCCCGGCGAGGAACTGCGCGCCGGACGGACGCGTTGGGAAGCCGGGACAGACGATGGAGGAGAAAGCCATGGGCTTTGGACGAGGTGCCTTGTTGTGGCTGCTGGGCGTACCGCTGCCGATCATTCTGCTGCTGGCGATCTTCTGGCACCATTAGGCCAGTGAGCCGCGGCTCACGCGGTGCAGTCGTGCCGCATCGCTTTGAACCCTGACCGGTGAAGCCCTCATGGCTTCCTAACGTGGCGAGCGGGATGCGCCGCGGACAGCCCCCATTCCGAGGAGCACATGGCTAGGCCCGACGCCAAAAGGCCAGATCGAGGTACGGGCCTTCTCAAACGGCTTGGACCCGGCCTCATCACGGGCGCGTCGGACGATGATCCTTCTGGTATCGGCACTTACAGCCAGGCGGGCGCGCAACTTGGTTTTGGCATCGGCTGGACGATGCTCTTGAGCTATCCTCTGATGGTGGCGATCCAGGAGATTTCAGGCCGGATCGGCCGGGTGACCGGCCACGGCATCGCCGGCAATGTCTGTCGCAATTATCCCGGCTGGGTCATCTGGTCGCTGATAAGTCTTCTCTTTATCGCCAACACGATCAATGTCGCGGCCGATCTTGGAGCCATGGCGGATGCGGCAAAACTGGTGATCGGCGGATCGGCAATCGTCTACGTCGTTGCCTTTGCAGTCATCTCGGTCTTGGCGCAGATTTTCATTGCCTACAAACGGTATGTGGCGCTCCTCAAATGGCTGACTTTAGTGCTGTTTGCCTATGTCATCGCTCTGGCGGTTGTCAAAGTACCCTGGGCTGATGCGCTCAAGGGATTGTTCGTGCCGAAGATCGAATGGAGCGGCACCTTTCTGACGACGCTTGTTGCCATTCTCGGAACCACCATCTCGCCTTACCTTTTCATCTGGCAATCCTCGCAAGAGGCGGAGGAGCAGCGCATTCATCCTGACAAGAAGCCCCTCAAGGAGGACACGGGTTCCCACGAGCGCGAATTCTGGCGCATTCGCATCGATACGATGATCGGCATGGCCTTTTCGAACCTTATTGCGATCGCCATCATCATTACGACGGCAGCCACCTTGCACCAGCAGGGGGTGACCGATGTGCAATCATCGGCGCAGGCCGCTGCGGCGTTGAAGCCGATTGCGGGCCCGCTTGCTGAACTTATTTTTGCGCTCGGCATCATAGGCACGGGCTTGCTCGCCGTTCCGGTACTGGCCGGATCGACGGCTTATGCCATAGGCGAAGGCCGCAAATGGCCGGTCGGTCTTGCCCGCAAGCCGAAGCAGGCGGTCGCCTTCTATGTGGTGCTTGCCCTCTCCGTCGGCCTTGGGGTGGCGCTCAATTTCACGCCGATCGATCCGATCAAGGCGCTTTACTGGAGCGCGGTCATCAACGGGGTTCTGGCGGCACCGGTGATGACCATGCTTATGCTGCTCGTCAAACGGCGCGATGTGATGGGTAGGCTCGTTGTCGAAGGCTGGCTGTACTGGCTCGGCTGGGCATCGACGGCCGCGATGGGCCTCTGCATCGTCGGCATGACGGTCAGTATGCTGATGCCCGGATCATCCTAGGAATGGCGGGAGGCGTGGTGGATACGCATTGCGCTTTCTGATTGAGGGCTTGGTCTCTCCCTGTTCGCTATCCTCGGTGACGTGCTGCGACCCAAGAGTTTAGCTGGAATGTTTGGCGCTAGCCCTCGGTCGCGCTCGCAACGCTCGGCCTCGCTTTCTACAAGCATGGCGGCGACTATGTTGCAATCGAAGGACGCGCGATGATCCTCGGCTCGATCCCGCTCGCGGCCTGCAGTGTTGTTGTCTGTCAGTTGCTGATGCGGGCCGACTGGTCGGCGCTGAGGTACGCATCCGACGGGGGCCGTCTTGCGTGACGGATGGTAATTCGCGAAGCGTGTGGCCTTAAGTCTAGCTTTAAGGTCATCAGGCGATGCGGGTCGAGGTTTTGGGCGGGCTGGAGCGGCGGCGGCGCTGGTCGCAGGACGACAAGGCACGGATTGTCGAGGAGACGTTGGCGCCGGGCGCGAAGGTGACTGAGGTTGCGCGTCGCAACGGAGTAGCGGCCAGCCTGGTATTTACCTGGCGTCGACAAGCACGGACATCGGAACAAGTTGCACCATCTTTTACGCCGGTGCAGATCGCCGCCGTAGCGGCATCGGCTGAGGAAACTCCGAAGCTTTTGCCTACGGTTGATGGCCGAGTTCGCTCCGTAGCAGCCGCGCGTACTGGATTGATAGAGATCGATCTTGGCAACCGACGGTGCATCCGGGTGGATGCGCACGTCGATCCGGAGGCTCTGGCGCGGGTCCTCGATGTGCTTGGACGCCGATGATTGCTATACCGGGGAATGTGCGAGTGTGGCTCGCGACAGGCTACACAGATATGCGCAGAGGCTTTCCGTCGCTGGCACTCCAAGTGCAGGAGGTGCTGCACAAAGACCCGCTCAGCGGTCATCTGTTCGTCTTCCGCGGTCGCCGCAGCGATTTTGTGAAGGCGATCTGGCACGATGGCCAGGGAGCCTGCTTGTTCACAAAAAGACTCGAGAGAGGAAAGTTCATCTGGCCATCGGTTGCCGGTGAATCGGTAACGATTTCGCCGGCGCAGTTGAGCTATCTGTTGTCCGGGATCGATTGGCGTAACCCTCAAGAAACCCATCGGCCGACGCGGGTCCCCGAGCGGGCCTTTTTTGCGGAGCGTTCGCCAAGGCGAGGCGTGAACCCACCCCCGCCTTCAAGTTTAAGAAATCACAGACTGGTCGACCGGATGCTCGATTGCTTCTCGCTTACTTCTCGGGAACCCAAGTCGTGCTGGCCTTATCGTATTTGAAGCCCGGCGCGGCTTTCAAACCATCCTTCGTTTCGTCCAACGTGAGCCACCACTTGTCATCCTTCTTTTCGGTCCTGACCGCAGTGAACGGCACAATCACGTCCTTCTCGCCGGCCCCCAAGAATCCACCGACGCCGATGACAAACCCGGTCACCTTGCCGGATTTATCGACCAACACGTCGTCGATCGTGCCGATCTTGGACTCCTTAGGATCGTAAATGTTCTGCTTGTAGTAGTTGGTCACCGTCCAACTTTCAGGCGGAGCAGCCGTCATCGTGTCCGCGGCGAAAGCGGCTGAACCAGATGCGATGATCGCGGATGCTGCCAGGATAGTCCTTAGCTTCATGTTCTCTTCTCCGATAAGCCCTGAGACGGGCTCCGGAAACGACAGGCGCGATAGGCATTCGCAGGACCGGGCTGAGCGAGACTTCGTTCGCTCATCAACGGTGACGAGAGGTCAGCCGGATAGCTTAAGCGCAGCCGGGAGCATCCTCATTAGGACGGGTCAGCTTCGGCCTCCGTCACCTTGGATTCAATCTCGAGCATTTTGTGTGCTAACCATCCGACGCTACCCGGCGCTCTGCTCGGTATCATCAGTTTCGACCTTCCGATCTGCCGCGGCCTCGGCTGGTCTCGAAAACCATCGCGCTTGGCGTGCACTTTTCGTTTGGCGATAGTCTGATTGCACTAGGGAGCTCAGTTAAGGGTACAAAGCAAAGTTTAAAAGCGATGTGAACGCCACCCACCCGCGTACGGGATGAATAAGAGAGCCGCTGCCCGATTGGCTTGCCATTGCAGGCCTATGAAAAAAACAATCAAACCCAGCATCAGGAGGATGACCGAAAGGCCCATAGCCAAGTTGTGCAATCGGAAAACGATGGGAGACCAAAGAAAATTAAGCACCATCTGTCCGAGCCAAACTTGCAAGGCCAGGCCATTGATCTCCTGTAGGTACGTTCGCCATCCAGCGATTGCGATCAGTACATACAGGACCGTCCAGGTTGGCGCGAAAACCCAGTTTGGGGGATTGAATGACGGCTTCTGCAATGCGGCGTACCACTCACCAGGCAAGTTGGTTGCGCCGATCGGCCAACCAATACCCACTACAGCAATAAGAAATATTAGCAGACTTCGATTTCGGGTTTTCATGATCTGACATTGGACGTTAAGCGAGAGCCAGGACGAGCTATAAAGGCACTAACTGTCCTAGTGGTGCTACCCGTGGCCTCCTGCCGGACAAGAAATCAAGTTACGACCAGGCGAAGATTACACTAGGAACCATCGAGTACGATGTCTGTTTTGCTCCCATGAACGAGCCGTTGCCAATCCTAGTGGAGAAGTCGATCCATATAGCCTGGGACTTCCTCGAGCGCTCCGGCGAGATCGCAGATCCTGGCGACGCGAGCCGTTTCCTTCTGAGAAGCATCGACGACACGGCGCGGGCTGGTGAACATCGGCAACTCATGCTAGTGAACAGTGCCATTGAGGCCTACCGGCGCTACAAACGCTTGCTCGCGGCGTGATCAATCTGAATTGCCCGACCTGCCGCGGCCTCGGATGGGTTCGCGAGAATCATCCGCACTTGGCGAAACTCTACAAGGGCTGATCACGGAAGGCCGTTGCGCTATCGACATTGCCGTCGAGGTGAGCCGCAACGAAGCAGCGGTACGGCTCAGAGCCTCGGTTCTAGGTCGGAATTTTGCCGCCGCACCGCGTGGCCAAAGGCTAAGATGACGATGGTCATTGGACTTTCCGCGCCCGTCGCCATTCTTCCAAAACATGGCCGCCAAGCCTGGCAGATTTTTTCCCCCGCGATGGCATTTTGCAAGGATTCAAAGTAGCCGATAGAGGTCCACAAGCGGTCCTCCACGCGGATGGCGCGTCGTCGCATGTGCCATCCGCGCCTGCAATCGATCTCTTGCGAAGAAAAGAGCCTTAGGCCTTCAGGTCCGTGATCCGCATGATCGCGACCACATTCCCATCGTTGTACGCCTGCTCTTTTGTCTCCTTGTTACAGGTCCAGACAAAATTCTTCTTGCCCGTAAAGGTCTTTCCATCCTGCTCAAGCCGAAGCTCCCCTTCGGTGATATGGCAGATCATGGCATTCATCATCGGGGGGCCCATGGTCTTCGATCCCGGCTGCATGATGACATCGCGCATCGAGACCGTCTTGAATCCCGGGATCAGGGATGGTGTCTCGCCTTCATATTCACGCACCACGACACCTGGCCAAGGTGCCGTATCCTTGTAGCCCGTGGCCTGAGCCTCGGCGGGCTTGATCATGGCAGTCGAAACCGCTGCCAACGCGATTCCCAGTGCGGACCTTCGATCGACCTTCCTCATCGCTTTTCTCCCGACGTTACCGAACGAGCCGCCGCAAATGCGGCGCGCAAGGTTCGTGGTGAACGGTGGTGCGAAACCGAAAAAAGAACGGCCTCTAGGAGAGCGTGCCTGCCGATAGCACCAGTGCTGCTCGTTTGCCCGGACGGTAATTTCGGCACGTCCCGCTTCAAGGGCCGTGACATTCTACGTCACCCGACGCATCCGGGGAACAGTGGGCGTGACGCGAAGACAGCGTTTCGGGACGGCCGACTTTTGCTGAGAAGACCGCAAGTTCGCTTTCGGGAGGCGAGCCGACTAAGGTCAAACGGGCCGCCGTGGTCTGCTTGTGGCCGATTCTGTTGAAAAAGGCGGCTGTTGCGACGCAGAGATATCAGTGATTCAGTCTGTCTAGTGGGCAGGACTGAAGGTCATGATGGGGCATCGGTAAGTCGAACAGGCTCGTTGTTCTACGAGTTCTCGTTCGAAAGGCATATCCCGACTGATCACTTACTGCGGTTACAACGAATGCTGCCGGCCTTTTCAACGGAATCGGCCCAATGCGGTAGCGGGGTATTAGCAGTTCTCTAGGGCTGTATTCCTGACTCTATGGCTTTGGACCTGGCGAAGCGGGCGCCTGAGGCACCGGCGCTTGATTCAGAGATGTGATTGGCTGATCCGTCCCCGCATGCGGAATACAGGTCCCGGCATTCGCAACTTTTCCGGTCGTGTCCCCTCGAGTTCGGCGGTAGTGGCGGCTACGGCGCCTCTCCAACTGGTCGTCCTCCATCGAGCGTTGACTCAAAGTGGTGTAGGCGTTCGCATAAGTTTGCTGCAACTGCGCTTCAGCGGTCAGGCAATCCGACAGTTTCTCGAACACTAGATCGGTTTGAACTGGGGCTACGCCACCAACCAATACGACCAGAATCCATTTCATGTCTTGGCGATCCAAACTTCCGAGCCTAACTGCAAACGCCGGGCAGATGGGGGAGTTCCGTTTTACGTTATGCAGTTTGTGCCATACGACAACGGCGACAGCCGGCGCGCTCGAGAATCATTTCTTGCCTGAAGGTAGGACCAAAATTCGATCCGAATGGATGAATTTTGATGCTGAACGAAGCGGGCGGCGATAGCGTACTACGGCACGTACTCGATTGACGAGCAGGCCAAGGTGAACCT
The DNA here is from genome assembly GCF_042258325.1 of Bradyrhizobium sp. Pha-3. Lineage (NCBI taxonomy): Bacteria > Pseudomonadati > Pseudomonadota > Alphaproteobacteria > Hyphomicrobiales > Nitrobacteraceae > Bradyrhizobium > Bradyrhizobium sp. Pha-3. The sequence goes on from NZ_CP170151.1 coordinate 6,375,274, forward strand.
CGCATTGGACGGCTGAGATAAGCTAACCTGATCGCAATCTCCGTCCTCACTCCAGACTGCTTTCGCCATCTGGATAACAAAAAACAGCGTTTGGATGTACCGCTATCTAGCGATCGTTCGTCGAAAAGGGGTTCCTGTTGATGCGATCATGTTAGGAAGCGATCTAGGTCTAGCACTGCTTGCGCACTAACCGGATTTATAGCGTGGACACTCCTTCTAGTTTTGATGGAGACAATCCGAACCTACCTTGTGCTAACGGGGGCGGTTGCGGCAAACGGCTTTACTCCGGACAACGCCGGACTATCGCCGTTCATGAGACGTCTCGCGCGGGCGCACGCCAACTGCATTGAAGGTCTGCCGCTATTCGGTGGGTTGCTGGCGGTCGCGGTCATGACGTCAAGAACTTCAGTCACGGACACCATGGCGCTTTGGTTGCTTGGCGCCCGTATCGGACAATCGATAGTTCATCTTATCTCGACGAGCCCTATGGCGGTAGGCTTGCGCTTCATCGCTTTCGCCGTTCAGATAGTGATCGCAGTATACTGGTGCTGGCGATTGCTTAGCAGTTAGCCTGCGGCGGCGCGATCAGAAGGCTAACTGGCGCGGAATGGGATCGGGCCGATGATCGGTCGGTAAGGCGCAAACCGATTTGGGCAGTCTCACCGATAATCCTATGCAACTCGGGCGCGGCGTCGTCGGGGACCGCGCGCTTCTACCATCCGCGTTGAATGATCCTAGACCTGCCCGGTGACGGTCAGCAAAGCACGTGCCTGGTTATGTGTCATCAAGACCGTCGAACCCGCCTAGTTCGACAATCTTCTCGATGTCCTTAAGCGTGACGACCTTACGCTTGAGATCAAGGATGCCTTCGGTTCGGAATGATTGGAGGACTCGATTGACGTGGACGATGCTGAGGCCAAGCGCATCGGCCAGCTTGGATTGGGTAATCGGGAACTCAAACTGCTCATTGACGACCAGTCCCATTGCCGCCAACCGCTGTCGCAGCTCGCCAATCAAATAAGCCATCCGCCCCGAGGCCGATCGCGTTCCGAGATTCACGATCCACTGGCGAAACAGCATCGCGTCAACGAGCGTTTCGCGCTAGAGTGCTCGCGTCAGGACCGGCCGCGTTTCTAGGACGCGTTCGAGCGCGTCGTGATTTATGAAGCCCACCCGCGTTTCCGAAAGCGTCGTCAGATCATGATCCATACGTTTTAGCGGCAGGCCTTGCAGATCGGGTATGTCGCCCGCTATGTGGAACGACAGGATCTGCCGCTTGCCGTTTTCCGCAGTCTTGGACCGGTAAGCGAAGCCGCTCAGGATCACACAGCATTGCGTGCTGAGGTTCCTTCGCGCACAATGAAAGAATCTTCCGGCAATGTCTTGACGGGCGCCATGATCGACCGCAGCGCCTCGATATTCTCATCAGGCAACTCGGAGTGCAGTCGCAACTTGCGGACCATCATCTCGATCGGCATCTGAAGCTCCTTGAGGTTGCGTACTCCACCTTGCATGGCCCTGACCGGGGACCCGGAGGATAGAACTGATTCCACCAGCTTAAGCGCAACCTCTGAGTCTCAACGACGCGCATGCCTCGATATTTTTTCCATATCCAGCATGGCTTGCCAGCCCGGTGAGACCGGCGTGGACCTTCCCGCAAGGCCTGGGAAAGAGGCCGCTCTTACCGCCGCCCAACTTATTCAAGGCCTCGATGGTGCACTGCAACCTGGTCGGAAATAGCGATGAAGTGATCAATGAGGTGGCACCTCCTGCCCCCTGAACGCTTGAATCACCTCGCCAGTTCCGAGTACGAACGCGGCGCTGGGCTCCCGTTAAAAAAAGGACGCTGCCTGCCGAGTTAGAATGCTCGGACCATGAGCTTGGTATCGAAAGAGGAAATTTGTAAGCCCATCGAAAGCATCGGCAACTCTGCGGCAGCGGTCCGAAAAGAGCGGAGACCGAGTTATGACTAGAGAACAGGAAGTCAGCGCAGAATGCGCAAGAGAAGCTCGCAAGCAAGCCGAGCTCCTCCCTCCAGGTCCGGTTCGAGATGCGCTGTTGGAGAAGGCTCGCCAATACGAGTTGCTCCTTCAGGTTCACAATGTAGGAACCCAAGCCAAGTAGGGCGCGGTGGCACATTAACTTGCGACGAAACGGAGATATGATGACCATAACTTCAGAGTCGCTAGTAGCACCTGCCCCGATGGACCATGTTATTGCAGATTGGGCTGTGACGTCTCTCCAATTTGGTATCGATACACGGCGGTCAGCAGTCCCTAGAGACGCCGCATTGGCCAAGAGACGAACGTGCGATAGTCCGCATCGAGCGCCTGAGCAAGTTTCGACACCTGCGCGGAGCCGGCCGCAATCAGGACGAACTGGCCAAGAGGGCGGCCTTATCGAAGGTGAGTCACTCGAAGAGGGCGGTATACGCTTTGATTTCAAAAGTAACGTGCTCGCCTTCCGGGGACCGGCTCAGCCGTCGCCGGCGCTCGGCGACGCGCTCAACGCCGACTACCTATCTCGAGGTGAAGCGCCTCGGCTGCGGACCCATCGTATCTCTTCGGCGAAGGCCGCCTTGTGTAGTTTGCGAGGCGGCTGAGGATTTGACCCTTAATGTATGGTCCGGCCGTGCGTTGCGAGAAGATTCGTCGAATTGGCTGCGGCGGTCTTGCATCAATGTATCCGTCTTTTGATTGGAGCGCATTTATGCTCCGGGCCATCATGGATATCAGCGCGCGTGCGTTCTGATCAGTCTATAGGCCTCGAACGGGCAATGTGCGTGTTTCGGCAATTTCCGGACAGCAATTTCGGTAATTCGCGGACAGCGATTTCAGTAATTCCGGGACAGGGATTCCGCTAAAACGCGGACAGTTGCGGGAGGTTGGTTTTCGGGAGCGCCGTTCAGGCAATGTTCTCTCTCAAGCTGAGTTTGAGAGGGGCAATGCCGAGACGGAAGCAAGCGAAACGAACCACTGTGAAGGACCTACGATCGATCCTGAGAGGCTGACGTACGAGCAGGACCTGTCGGTTCGGGAGATCTCGGAACGGCTGCAGATCAGCAAGAGTTCGGTTGCCACTTACCTGCTGCGAGCGCGTGAAGCGGGTTTGAGCTGGCCGCTGCCGCCGATTTACGAGAGCGAGGCGGCCTTGCAGCGAGCCTTGTTCCGGCGGGTCGGGCGGCCCCGCAGGACTTGAGCGAGCCTGAGTGGCCACGGGTGGCGCAGGAGCTCAAGCGCAAGGGCGTGACGCTGACGCTGCTGTGGCAGGAATACCGGACGGCGCATCCCGACGGCTATGGTTACACGTGATTCTGCGAGAAGTTTGACGCCTATCGACGCCGGGCGAACCCGACCTTCCGTCATCGCCACGCGGCGGGTGCAGTGATGCAGACCGACTATGCCGGTCCGACGGTAGAGGTGATCGATCCGCAAACCGGCGAGATCCGTCAGGCGCAGATATTTGTCGCGGTGCTCGGGGCCTCGTCGCTGACCTTCGCTATGGGGAGCTTCGGTCTGCGACTACCAGATTGGATCGAAGGCCAGACCCGGGCCTTGTCGTACTTCGGCGGAGTTCCCAGGGCGGTCGTCTGCGACAATCTGAAGGCCGGGGTCGTCAAGGCATTGTGGTTCGAGCCGACGCTCAACCAAACCTTTGCCGCCATGGCCGAGCACTACGACACGACGATTTTGCCGACCCGCAACCGCAAGCCGCGCGACAAGGGCAAGGTTGAAGGCGCGGTGCTGATTGTTGAGCGCTGGATTCTGGCACGGCTGCGGCCCTTGGATTGCTCGATGCGAATGATCTTCTGCGCACTGTCGGTATGTTTGACCTTCAGCCGGACCACCTCGCCGGCGCGCAACCCGCAGCCATAGCCGAGACTGAGCAGAAGGCGAGCCTTGAGGCTGCGGGCGACCGCGAGCAGGCGCTTCGTCTCATCCGTGCTCATCACCAGCGGAATCTTCTGAGGCTCGCCGAGGTGATAGATCTCGGCCGCAAGGTCCAACCGCCGCAGCGTCACGCGGAACAAGAACCGCAGCCCGGTCATGATGCGGTTGCGGTTGCAGATGCTCGCGCCCATCTCGGCCAAGTGCAGCTGGAAACGGCGGATGTCCTCAAGTGTGGCCGTGTCTGGGGAGCGCTTGAGAAACGCAGCGAACCGCTTGCAACTGCTGATGTGGCCCCTCCGCGTGCCCCCGCGCACAGCTTGCGCGCGTTCATGTCCTCGATCATGCGCTGGCCAAGCGGACTGATAGTATCGGTGGTCATAGACGACTCCTGTCTGGAATGAGGTGGATCACACCTCGATCTTCAAGACAGGGCGTCACGCCCGCCACCGACGATCTTTCCTCTGGAAGCAGTGCTCGCGGTTAGGCCACCCGCGTCAGCGGGTTATCGCGCAGCGATTTAGTGCTTTGGCTCTTGGCCGACCTTTTCTCAGAATTCCGCTATGTCTGCTGCCGGGAGGGAAGCCGACGAGGGTCGAGCGGGGAGTCGTGGTCGCCTTGTGGCCCGAAGCAGAAGTCGCAGATCCCACCGAGACTTTTCTAGGTCAATTCGGTGAGGAGCGCAGCGGCTTCCTTGAGGTCGGGGGTATCGAAGCCTTCGGTGAAGGAGGCGTAGATCGGTGCCAGCAGCGCGCGGGCGTCGATGCACTTGGCTTGATCGCGCCAAAGGCGCGCCATGCTGGCAGCGGCACGCAATTCCCAATGCTTCGCGCCCTGTTTGCGCGCTGTTTGAAGGGCGCGGCGAAGCCAGCGTTCGGCATCGTTTCGATCTGAGCCGATGATTAATGTCTCGCCCATGAGCCGATACAGCTCCGCCTCGTACCATCGCTCGTCGGTGCGCTCCACCAGCTCAAGAGCTTCATTTAACAGGCTCATCCCGTCCGCGATCCGGTTTGCTCGGCGGTGTGCTTCGGCCAGGAGGCCAAGATAGTACGGCACCTTGATCTCCGCACCCGTCGCCCGCTTCGCCGCCAGTCCGCACCGCATCCGGTTGATGGTTTCCTCGATTGATCCTCCCATCTCGAGCATGGCCCATGCCCGAAAGCAGGCTCCCGTTCCCACGAAGTGCGGGAAGCGATGCTCGGTCGCGATTTCCACCAATTCATCGGCTCGTTCTTGGAGAATAGCCCCGTCGCGGCGAAGTTGGCGGAAAACACAGTTGACGTGCAGCGCAAATGCCAACGTGTAGGGATGTGACAGCTCTCGTGCCCAATCCAGCGCGCTCCGGCTTTGCTCAAGCGCCTGATCCGATTGTCCGAGCAGCAGATGTGTCCAGGCAACGAAGCTCTCGCAGGTGACGCGGACGTCGTGCGGCGTCAGCTTCGGAGGTCGATGCCTGGCCTGGTCATAAAAGTGTATTGACCGTCGCAGGTGGGCTAGCGCGCGGCTGAACTCGGCCCGGAACAGAAGGCTGATGCCCACATTCCGGTGCGCTATCAGCTTGGTCTCGCTGTCATTTCGGCGTTCAGAAAGCTGAAGCAGTTCGTTTGCCAGCTCGTGACTGCCACGGATATCTGCGCTGTTGTGCAGGTACGAGAGAGCGCCGGCCCAGGCTGTCGCCACCTGCGCTCCATCCGGCGCGTCGCGGCACAGCTCGCGGGCACGGGCATAGGCTTCACCGGCCTCGGGCGAGGCCCACCCTTTGGCCGCGGTAAGGGCCCCGGCGAGTGCGAGCTGCAGCGAACGTTCAATGGAGCGTTCCTCCGGACTCTTCGGCAGGCTGCCGAGCAACTCGAGGGCCTTGCGAAAGTGCGTGGCGGCCTCGGCCATCGTCGAACGCTGGACGGCCAAGCGTCCTGCTTTGTCCCAATACTCAACTGCCTTTTCGACCATGCCGGCGCTAGTGCAATGCTGCGCCACAAGTTCGGGCTGGGCCGCTGCAATCTCCGGAAACTTGCGTTCGAGCGTCGCTGCAATACGGCCGTGCAGTTGCTGGCGCCGGCTGCGCAGCAAGGTGCTATAGGCGGCGTCTTGCACCAGCGCGTGTTTGAACGTGTACGTCGCGTCAGGCGGCGTGCCGCGCCGGAACACAAGTTCGGCGCGGGTCAATTGCTCCAACGCGTTCTCCAGCCTGGCTGACGGCATGTCGGCGACCGCATTGATCAGCTCGTGGGAAAACTGGCGCCCCAGCGTCGCTGCGATTTGAGCCACTTCTCGCGTGGGCGCCAAGCGGTCGAGTCGAGCGAGAAGCGAGGCTTGGAGCGTGCTCGGGATCGCGAGATGCTCTCCCGCTCCGGTAATGCATCCGCTTTCGACGACAGACTTGGTCAGCTCCTCGATGAACAATGGAACGCCATCCGTGCGATCGATAATCTGATCAGCAATCTCCGTTGGCAATGTCTTGCCCCCGGTTACGTGAGCGATCATCTCGGCGCGGTGCCGAGGGGGCAGGCGGTTGAGACTGAGCAATGTCACATGCGGACGGCCGACCCAAGGCGGCGTGAAATCCGGTCGAAAGGTCAGAACCATCAGGAGCCGCAGCGTCGCGGCCCGATCGATCAGCAAATCCAGCGACTCCAGCGTGGTGGGATCGCTCCAGTGGATGTCTTCCCATAGCATCAGAAGCGGCTGCTGCGCCGCGAGCCCCTCGACCTGCGCCACCTGCATGCAAAGTGTTTTCTCCTTGCGTTTCTGCGGCGTGAGATTGAGCGGCGGGTAGCGGCCGCTGGTCGGTATCGACAGCAAGTCCGCCAACAGAGGAACAGCTTCGCCCAGCTCCTGATTTGCCACAGCCAGCACCGCCACAAGCTTGTCCAAGCGGGTCTCGGCCGTATCCTCGCGTCGAAATCCGGCCGCCTGCTCGAGTTGGGTGATGCTGGGATAAAGCGCACTGTGCTGATGATGCGGCGAGCAGAAATATCGTAAGCGCGTGTGCGGCTCGTTCCGCAACTCCTCCAGTAGGGTTTGCGCGATGCGCGACTTGCCGATGCCCGGCTCGCCGACGATTAGGACTACGGAACCATCGCCGGCCTTGGCTCGCTCCCAGCGCCGTCTCAACAATGCGATCTCTTCCTCGCGGCCAACCAACGGCGTGCTGGCGGCGCGCAGGGCCTCGAATCGACTGCCAACCTGGCCCGCGCCCAAGACCCGCCAGACCTGAACCGGATGGTCCATGCCCGCGATCGCCGATGGGCCGAGATCGCGATAGTCGAACAGGCCGCCCAGCAGGCGGCGCGTATTATCCGCAATGACAAGCGTGTTCGGCTCTGCAAGCCCCTGGAGCCGGGCGGCGAGATTGGGGGTCGCACCAATGACTGCTTGTTCTTGGGCCGCGCCCTCACCGAGCAGATCGCCGACGACGACGAGGCCTGTGGCAATACCGACACGCACCTGCAGCAGGGTTGACCCACCAGCGTTGAGCCTAGTCACTGCCTCGATCAGAGCAAGGCCTGTGCGAACCGCCTGTTCGGCATCCTCCTCATGCGCCTTCGGATAGCCGAAATAAGCCAGCAACCCGTCACCGAGATATTTTGCAACAAAGCCGCCCGAGCTGGTGATCACCTCGGCGCACCGCTGGTGATAGGCGCCAATGATGTCGCGCAGCTCCTCAGGGTCAAGCCGCCCGGACAAGGCGGTGGAGCCGACGAGGTCGACGAACATGACCGTGAGCTGGCGGCGTTCCGCGGCGTCGGTCTTTTGCGACGGCATGGAAGCAGCAGAGGGTTCGAATGCGGCCTGCCCCGCGGAAGAGGTCCCTCTGATGGCTGCAAGGATTTTCCGTCGGTGCCCGATCGGAATACCAATGTCTTTGAGGTCTTGCTCAGTCAGATGGGGGAGTACCGAGACATCAATTTCATTCTCGGCAAAGCGCTGCGCGTATTGCTCGAAACCAAGTGCATGAAGCCAGTGCGCAATCGACTGCATCCCGGCCACCTATTCTTTCGGTGTGGCCTTAAGCCAACCAGCACTATATCCAGATCTTTTCTCGATGACACTTCATCTGTCCCGTCATTGGGCTGTCCTGACGACCAAAATACCGCCATGCAAGTTCGACCCATCAGGGGCGTTTACGGCGGCGATGTCCGGTGTTGGCCCGAACGGGCGGTTCGACGACGGGCAGAGCGCGTCCGCCCCGCCCGGGTATTTCAGACATCAACTTGTTCCGCAATGGCGAGGGCGTCGACCTCAATGCCAAGGTATCGGACCGCGCTTTCGATCTTGGTATGCCCAAGTAAGAGCCGGACAGCCCTCAGATTGCCCGTTCGCCGATAGATTAAGGTCGCTTTTGTTCGCCGCAAAGAATGCGTCCCGAACAGCCTCGGGTCCAGCCCCACGCTCCCGATCCACTCAGACACGAGCCGAGCATATTGGCGCGTTGTTATGCTGCGGTAGGGTCCGCGACGGCCGGTGAACAAAAACTCGCCCTGCCGCTTTCTGGAGACCCTCAGGACGCGGCGGTGGCTTTGCGCCTAATCGACGCAGAGAAACGCCCCAGCACTCTTAGAGGGTGATGTTGGGGCCCCGGGCGCTTTGGACGTTCGGTTTGATAGGCTATTCGGGCTACGTGCATCCGGCACAAATTGCGCTTTCAGCGGGAGGCGACCTAGCTTAGTCTGCAATAAATGCCGCACGATCGAGGTGTGCCATGGCCGAAATATTGGTCCGCGTAGGCATCGTCTTTTTAGGTATCTGCCCTGTCGCGATCGCTGCGATTGCGATGTTCCTGTAAGGCTGGCAGCCTTTCATTGCGACTCGGCTGGCGTTGGACTGGCCGCATAGAGGGCCCCGGCGACCGCCTCCTTGGCCCCGAAAAATTGCCGGGGCTCTCGCCAATTCGTAGATTGAGCGAGGAAATACGTCGGCGACCGCCCCTACTCCGCCCCCAAGAAAGCCGCCCGCAAGCTCTTGGAGCATGCCCCCGCGCGTTCGAACCGATCCAGGACGGCCGGATCTAACATCGAGAAGATCAACGGCCCGATGATCTACCAAGGACAAGGCGACGCCCACCGAATACTGGCTGAACGGAGTTCCGCATTCCGGAACAAACCCGCTAGCAATGCGTTATCAATCATCATCGACCGAGGCTCTGTCCGTAGGCGTCGGTGGCTGAGACCGAGCGCGCTCCCGTCTGCAAGCCAGGGAGCCAGCCTGTTCGTCGGGTTCACGATGAGGCCGCCCAAATCGTCAAGCAGATCGCATTTGTCCGCAAACTCATCGAAGTGGCGGCCGAACTATTAAAACTGCCGCGGCCTGACACCTTCCTCGGCCGCAACACGCGGGAGCCTTTCCCGCAAGAGCAGAGCCAGTACGGGAACCCAAAATCCTAACCTCGGTTAAGTTGCCCGTCGGTGCTTTTTGGCGGAGAAAAAAGCATGTTGGACGACTACTGGTTTCGGCTCGCCAAGTTCGAGGCCATGAAGCGTCGAATTGAAGCGGGCGACGATCTCATCGATCGACAACTGGCTAAGTCTTACGCGCTGCTACGCGCATCGTACCAACTATTGAAGAAGCCCGAACCCGACCGATCCCAAGGCGACGCGGGAGAGTAAAGCCGTTTCAGTGAGTGTCTTGCATGGCTCCATTCCTGCAGCGGGACAATTTCCCGTAGCATCCCGGTGCAAGGACCGCACATCGATTTGCTATCACCTGCCTATGCCGAGCACCTTCACCCACAGGGGCGTCACGTTCGACGTAAAACGCCTATATGATGATCAGTTCGAGATCGTCATTGAGATCGGCGGAGAAACGACCCGCCATACTGTGCGCACGCGATTGGCAGAACTAGCAAAGCGCCGGGCCGAGACGCTGATCGATCGCAAGCTGAAGACGAAAATTAGGCCTGTGTAGGCCGCCCCAGTTGGCGGCCTCATAACAGAAATCGGCCCCAGCACCTATGGGGGCCTAGAGGCCGGTGCCAGTCGTCCTATGATGAATCGGGACGTGACCCGAGGCTTCAAAATTAACACCGGTGTCAGAAATTGCTACTCCTTCCCGAAGCGAGTGGATGCTTGGTTTGTCGCAGCAAAGTGTCTAGCTGGACGCCGAAATAAGAAGGGCTGCCATTCTTTCCTGATCGCCGGCGGTAAGGAACAAATGCGCGAAACGAACGTCAGTCAATACCTCTGGTCAGCCACCATGCCCCCCGACTGCTGGAGGAAAACCCGAATCTCCGTCGGGTTGGCGGCCCCCGGTTGGGGCCGTTTAATTCTTGAGGCATGAGAACCTTCAACTCATGATGCCGATTCACATAGTGAAATGACGGCGGCCGCGATGCGTGACCCAATTGCCGGGTTAATTTCACAGGTGGTGGTTACAATGGAATTTATTGGACGCCCGATGCGAGGACGGTTCCTCGTTCGGCAGGGTGGCAATGGATGGATGGTCTACGACAGCGAACTCAAAGGACCAGCCCAGATAGAGAAGAACGGTGCATTCGCCGAGAACCTGACAAAAGAACACGCTGAGATTCTGGCGGAGCGGCTGGCGCTCGAGCGGCATTTGAAGAATGGCCCCAGCGTCCGGGGAGAACGCTGAGGCCATCAAAGGTTGCGTATGTGCGACTGCAGAGCAAGCAGGCCTACGCGTCCAGCCTGCCTTCATCCCTCGTTTGTCGCGCCCTGCATCACCCTCGCTATTGCGCACCGAGTCCCTGTGTTGCCAATCGTTCGCCTGATCGCGCGAGACTTCCCCCTTCTCGACGGGCTCATCGGGATTTTTAACCTTGGCCATTTAGATCGCCTTCTGGATTCGGCTTCAGCTTCCGGGCAACGTGCACTTTTTCGATTGCTTTAGGCGGCTGCAGGCCGGGCGACATCAGCCAGTCGTTGATATGGGCTGCTGTCTCAGCCTGACGGGCTCGACGAAGATAGAGGTCGCGCTGTGTGCAGGGCTGGAGTTGCGCGGCGGCGTCCCTGAAGCGGGCAGCTTCCTCGGCCAGTCTCTCTTCGAACGTCTTGGTATGTTTGGTCCGGTTGCGACGCTTGATGACCATAGCGCGCTCCTTTCCGTTGGAGGAAGGCGGGAGCGCGGTGACAGCGATCTCATCACCGATAGATACCCGGGACTGAGCGGTGATGAGGATTAACTACGCCGGGCGGTGACGGGATTCCATATCCCACGTTAATCTCGTAAATAATTGTTTTCATTATAAAAATACTCAAGCGGCTCATAATACTAACTCCCCTCCTAATGACATTTCGCTATCTGGAATTGTAAGTCCCGGCCCCACAGCTGACGCTGCGACTCGTTTGAGGCCTCAGACATCACGCAGAGCTGGCTGTTAGAGAACCGAAACAAAAAGTCAGGCTAAGCAAGCATCTATTCGTTGGGCGGCGCTTCTAGAAACGCTCTAATCTCACCTCTTTACGGCATGTAGGTGGGGAATATGTCCTTTGACCCGATGGCCGCTGCGGTGGACTGGCTAGACGCCTACCGCGCTGGCGATATCGAAACCATCCTGGGCATGTATGCCGATGATGCAATGATCCATTGCTGTTGCGGTGGCGCGAAAACCCTTACAGGCAGAGAGGCGCTCCGCGCCTATTGGGTTGATCGCCTTAGACGTTATCCAGCCTTCGAACTGTCGGATGTCCAGCCATCACGCGACGAAACGCTTGTCTCGTATTTTACCAGTACAGGTTTGGTCAACGCGATACTGGCCTTCAACGCGATAGGTCAGATCCGGGTGCTAGACTGCGGCCCTTCCAACTGACGGGCCGCCTTCGCGAATGTGCCCCGGGCCTTCGGGCAAGAGCCGGGGGCACCTTCATTTCCACTTCCGCTCTGCCGAGGAGCGGCGATTCCCTGCTTACGGCCGCGCGCGGTCTGCTTCTTCGCTTTCTGTGCCATTCACGCCTCCCAATACGCCGCAGTTGCTTTGCGGCATCGGGAACAACGACTCATCATTCCGGTTCCTAACCATCATAGCGGGCAAAAGTGCTGGCATGAGGACGGGACCGTTTACGCTACTGGCGGTGTCGATTGATGCGAGACCACATCATGAAGAGCAATGGATCAGCCTAGTGTTGAGATCCATCAAGTGCGGACCGTACAGCAGCCGCAAATTCGGCCGGCCTAAACGGCTTATACAGCAACATGGCTTTCCCGACGGCTTCCTCGATTGCAGACGTATCAGAGTAACCACTGACGAAGAGAATTTTTAGGCCAGCACTTAACTGCCGGGCGTGTATCGCCACTCTGCACCATTCGCGCCAGGCATACCAAAATCCAGCACGAGCAAATCCGGTCGATAATCTCTCAAGAGCTGCAGTGCCGCCTCCCCATTTGCAACGTCTCTCACGCGGTAACCAAGGTCGGACAGAACGCCGGCCATGATCTCACGGACATCGGAAATCGTCATCCACGATTAAAACCGACTCGGAGCCTCACGGCACATTGCTCGGACCGGCATTCTCGCCTTGGGCTTCCGCGAGAGCGATAGGTAAAGCGATGCTGATGCGCGTCCCCTTGCCCACGGTTGTATCGATGGTAACGTCCCCGCCGATTTGCCGAACGATACCGTATACCTGAGATAATCCCAGCCCCGTCCCCTTGCCCGGCGCTTGGTCGTGAAGAATGGGTCGAATGCCCGAGCAACCACTTCCGGTGGCATGCCGGTTCCCGTGTCAGCCACGCAAACGACCACTCGCTGCGGATTGGTCGCATCTGATTTGGTCGATATCGTCAGTGTCCCACCACCGGGCATGGCGTCGCGCGCGTTGATCGACAGATTGAGGATAGCAAGCTCAAGCTGATTTGTATCAGCCAGCGCGTGCGGCAACCCTTCGAACAGGTCGGTTTCGACCGTAATTTCTGCACCCAGCGTCTGATTAACAAGCGCCCCCATGCCTGAAATCAAGGCACTCAGATCAACCGGCGCGGTCGCCAATTTCTGTGTTCGGGAGAAAGCCAATAATTGCGCCGTAAGCTTTGATCCTCGTTCCGCTGCCTTGAACGCGTGCTCCGCCTGGCGAACGATGCGAGGATCGGTTGCGCGCATACGGATCATGTCAAGATTTCCGACGACTGCGGTGAGGAGATTGTTGAAGTCGTGCGCTAGGCCGCCGGTCAATTGACCGATCGCCTCCATCTTCTGCGATTGCACAAGTGCAGCTTCAGCACGTTCGCGCGCTTCGATTTCGCCTCTCAGTTTGAGGTTTGCTGCTTCCAGATCGGCTACGCGATCCTTAATGCGTTGCTCTAAGCTCGCGTTGAGAGCGCGCATTGAATCTTCGGCGGAGCGTATCCGTGGCAGCGCATTAACGGCGGCAGCTAGTTCGAGGGGTTCTGCCGGCTGCACAAGATAGGTATCCGCGCCTGAATCAAGATCGCGCGTCCGGTGGACCGACGTCGTAAAGGTGGATGACGTCATCAACACCATTACATCCGGCCACTTCTTCTTGATGAAGGAGCAGACGTCATAGCCGGTAATTTCAGGAAGCTCGACGTCCAATAAAACTATTGGCGGCCGTTCGGCCTCAATCACCCGAAGCGCTTCCGCGCCGGTTCGCGCTTCAATGACAGTAAAGCCATGTTCCTGAAGATCGCGCGTCTTGACGTAGCGAGGTGCATCTTGGTCATCGACGTTAACAACGACAATGTTTCCGCGCTCGGTCACGATGCCCCCCTGCGTTGCGTCGCGAAGGAAGAGAGAAACGTTTTCGCGAGAAATGGTGTCCTTGGAAATCACGCGGGTGCCCGCCGGAAGTCGCGCCTTCAGCTCGGCATTCACATTAAGAGACGTCGATACAATTACCGGAGTTACACTCGTCCGGCTATCGCGCCAAGCTCCTGGAGGACGGTGAATCCGTCCACGGTCGGCATCTGCAGATCGAGAATGATGACGTCAGGTCGCTGCTCACGCGCGACTTTGAGGCCTTCGTCCCCGTCAGAGGCCTCAATAAACTCATAGCGAGGTTCATTGCTGATGATCTGACGCATTACGTAGCGAAACGTCTCATCATCGTCTATGAGCAGGACGCGTTTGCGAACGTTGTCGCCAGCGCGTTGACCTCGCAAAATATCGCCGCGCTCGGGTGGGATCGAGAGGGTGAAGACCGCCCCCTGCCCAAGCACACTTTCAAGGAGCAACTCGCCTCCCAGCAATTCGGCTAGCGACCTGGACAGCGGCAAACCTAGACCAGTTCCCTTGACGCGCTTCTGGATCTTCGTATCGACCTGAGAAAACTCCTCAAAAATACGACCATGATCCTTTGGCGCGATGCCAATTCCAGTATCTCGGACTGAGAGATTGACGCGCTTCGCATCGGCATCGAAGGATGCGGTTAGTCGAAGGCCTGAATCTTACGCACGTTGTGACCGGCCGTACCCGGCATCGAAACCATGCGCCGTAGCTCGCCATTAGCGGAAATGACTCCGGCGACGTTTCCTACTCCCGAATAGATTACCTTGCCCGCTGCAGGCTGATAGCGCGCCACCGAAACTGCCGCCCCACGGGTAGCCCTGAGGCCGCCGTGGATATAATCGAGCAGCACCGGGGCTCGGTGCCCGTTGAACCGACGAAACAGCCGGACCGCCTCGACAGAGGCCTCGGCGGCCTCCGGACCATCCTCAGGAATCGCCGCACACCCCTTCGCCGGGCTTCGCCACTGACACCGCGCCAATTCGACTTGCATCGATCGATCCGTCCGGTTGCCCGGGCTTAAGGCGCGCCAAAACCGCCGTACCTGCGCCGGGCCATGAAGCCACTTCGACGAAATGAGATTGACGGGACACGGCGCCGAGGCCTTTCCCCGCCGTTCCGGCGGTGGAATATCCATCCGCCATGCTGGCAGCCACGTTCGAAATTCCAGGGCCCTTGTCTAACGCAATCAGTTCGATGCCGCTATCCGGTCCCTCGCCGTACGGGCCGACGAGGGTTTCGCCACCTTTTCCGTGCTTGAGAATATTGGTTGCGAGCTCGGTTGCGACCAGCGCCACCCGTCCCGCATCGGAATCGCCGAACCTCTGGCGCTGCGCCATCTCTGTCGCCTTGCCGTGCTTCCGATACTTGGCTTTGGTCCTGCACGGCGAGAGCGATCATGAGGCTACTTCCAACGCGCAATGGCGACTTTGGTGCCCTCGCCCGGCTTAGAATGAATGAAAAATTCATTGGAGAGTCTTCGGGCACCCCCCCAGGCCGAGGCCCATACCCTTGCCGGACGTAAAGCCGTCCTTCAACGCCGCCTCGACGTCGGGGATACCGGGACCCTGGTCCTCAAAGGTCAGCCGAACGCCGCGGCGGCCGGCTCCTTCGATCAGCTCTGCAAGCACAAATCCGCCCCGCCATAGTCCAAGGTATTGCGCGCCAGCTCACTCGCCGCTGTGATGACTTTGGTCTGATCGACCAGGCTCAGACCAGCCTCCAGGGCCAACGTGCGAGTCAATTGACGAACGCGCACGGATGCGCATGATTTCGCGGGACTACGCTGCGAAGGCGGCAAAGCACCGTCCGAAGTCGGCGATCCGGTCGGCATCTCGGACGAACAATGGCGCAGCTCAAGGCGACGGATGCCGACTGAATATCTTCGGCTGCCGGCCGGCTTTATCCATCTCTCGAAATCTATAGTTCGATCGTGAATACTGCTTCGGTCTCCGGTACGGTAGCGATTGTGCGATGAGCCCTTACAAAGCCGCCAAGGGCCACCGCGCGCCTTTTGGCCAGCCCTCTCGCAAAAAAGGCCCGCTAGGGGAAAGCGGGCCTTTCGCTTACACAGCTTGCAGCTCAATGCATCTGACGACATGGTTAGCGCTCCAGGCCGTCTCAGAGCGAACCTACTGCTCGGTACAGATCTTGGTGGTCTTCACGGCAGACTCGGCTTCGGTCTTGGTCTTGTAGACACCGTCACCCACGACCGTCGTTGTGGTGGTCGTCGGCTTGGTGTCGACAACGGTGCACTTCTTTGTCGACGCGTCGCGCACAATGTAAAATTCGGCGGCGCTGGCGGCCTGGGTGCCGAGAGCAAATACGGCAAGAACGCCGCATACGATCAACTTCTTCATAATGTCCTCCTCCAGTGGATGCTCGTAGTGCGTCCCAACGGCGGATTTCGAGGGAAGTTCCACTTTTTCCCGATGCAATAGTTCTGGCGAACTTGAAGTCGAATTCAGCGTGCCTGCATCAGTAGTTTATTTTTCGAACAAGCTGCAGCTATTGCCAAAATATCCCGAGTTGGAACTAGCCGCGTCAAGCATTGTTGTTGGCCACCACATTCACGGAGTTTTCGGATGAACAGGCGTTTACTATTGGCCACTACTGCGGCGGCCGCGATCGCGACATCGGCTTTCGCGCAGACCCCTCCAGGCACTTCGAACTCGAATCCGCCAGCCGCGCAGCGTCAGCAGGATTCCACATCGACGACGACGCCCTCCTCGAGCACGACGCCGTCGTCGTCTGCCACGACGTCTTCGGGACACGCTCAGGGCAACGCCACTTCGACAAATTCTGCTCAAACTCAATCGTCCCCTTCCGCGGCCCAGAGTACGACTGGTCAATCATCCCAGACCGGCGCCAACACTGCGCAGACACCGGCCTCGGGCAACCCGCCAAGCCAGGCGCAGACCAGCCAGCCGTCAAACCAGGCCAACCCGCCGTCAAACCAGGCGCAGACCAACTCGCCTTCGACCGGTCAGACTCAGAGCGCAAATCCGCCGGCGTCGAACAACAGCAATCAGGCCCAGTCGCCGACCGGTAGCAGCTCGACTAACACGGCCCAGCAGCCGAACAGCCAGCGGGAATCGGCCGACCGTTCGTCGAATACCAACGTGAACGCTGCCGTCAACATCAACGACCGACAGCGTACCCGCATCAGCACGTCGATCTCGCACCTCAACCTCCAGCCGCTGACGAACGTGAACTTCTCGCTATCGGTCGGCACCGCCGTGCCTCGGGACGTGCGCCTGCAGCCGCTACCAACCGAGGTCGCCGAAATTGTTCCGCAGTATCGCGGCTACGACTTCGTTTTGGTGAAGGACGAGATCGTGATCGTAGAGCCGTCCAGCTACAAGATCGTTGCGGTCATGCCGTATTCGGGCCGCTCAACGGCGGCGGCACCGGCGCACTCCGAGCAGCGCAAGACGACCTTTAGCGATCGCGATCGCGAAGTGATCCGAAAGAACGCCAAGGCGCGCCCAGTTGAGCGCGAGCGGCGCACCACCGGCAGCACGGTTCGCACCGAAATCCGAACCGGCGAGCGCGTGCCGGACGACGTTGAGATCGAAGCATTCCCCGACGAAGTCTACCGAGACGCGCCGACCTTGCGAGAATATCGGTACATCAATCGCGACAGCCGTACCTACATCGTCGAACCGCACGAACGTCGCATCATCGAAGAGATCGACTGATCTCAGCAGAAGAGGAGACAATCATGAAGATCATCGCCATGGGCGTCCTCGGCGCCGCCCTTTTGGGATCGGCTGCGACCGCAGCTCCCCTCAGCCCCTCCGCCGTGAGCTCGCCCGAACTCTCCGGCATTCGCCAGGTCCGGCTCGTCTGCAACGAGTACGGTCGCTGCTTCCGCAGCCATGGTCCCCGCTACGTCCAGCGCTATTACGGCGATGACGGCTATGTGGTGCGCCGGAGCTACGGTTCCTACGGCGGACCCGCCTACTATGATCGCGGCTATGGTTATTACGGCAGCGGCCCGGGCGTTGGCTTCAGCTTTGGCGCCCGCGGCGTAGTTACTACAGAGGGGCCGCTCCTTTGGGGCGGCCCATCCTTTGCAGTAGCGGTGTGGCGGTCCGACCTCGACAAGAGATGACGTCTTGAGGAAGCAGCGCGATTCTTCGTCGGCCTGAATCCTAACCACACGGTCGGCATCCTGGGGAGCACTCGAGGTCTGCGCCACAGAGCGTCCGACTAAGTTACTAGGCGCGCGTGTCAGGAAAAACTGGAAACATCGGCCCGAGCGCGAGTTGCCTTCACGGTAGTTTTCTTGTTGGAGCCGATGCATGGTCGACGACGTCCCGCTCAGAAGCGTGGTGGATACGGTTTGGTGCCTCTATCGGGCAAAACATCGCGATGTCGACATTGCGGACAGTCGTCGTTGTCTGCTCGAGCGTCACCTTCAAGGGAGATGGGAAGCGAACGTGAGCGAAGCCGATGAACTCACTGGATTCGGCCTGCCTTATCTCGACCGTCTTCCCAAGGACGAATGTTGAGGCTGATGGAGGAGCTCGTCAGGCACGCGGTGATCGGCAGCGCACGACCGGAGTGGACGCTGCTGGTCATTGCTGAACTCGCTTCAGCGGCCATCGTCTTACTCCTCGGAGCGATGCTTCCTATCTAACGGATCCATTGATGCGCATCGCTCAACTTGCTCCCCTCGCTGAAAGCGTGCCCCCGAAGCTCTACGGAGGCACCGAGCGCGTGGTGGCGTGGTTGGTTGACGAGCTGGTCGGGCTCGGACACGACGTCACGCTGTTTGCAAGCGGAGATTCCAGGACGAACGGCAAGTTGCATCCCGTATGGCCGCGCGCCCTGCGGCTGGGACGTAAGGGCGTCGATCCCAGCGCAGCCTGTGCCATGCTCCTGGAATCCGTTGCGCGACGCGCGAAGGACTTTGATGTGATCCACGCTCACATCGATTGGCTGCCGCTTCCGCTGCTTGGCCGGCTCTCCGTGCCCTTCCTGACCACCATGCATGGCAGATTGGACCTCCCGGGCCTTCCTGACGTTGTGCGGCAATTTCCGGACGCGGGATTCGTCTCGATCTCTGAGCATCAGCGGCTGCCGCTTCCGGGGGCGAACTGGATCGCGACAATTCAGCACGGGCTGCCGCCGCATCTCTTCAACCCGTCGAATGAGCAGGGATCCTATCTCGCGTTTCTCGGTCGCTTCACCGCGGAGAAAGGTCCCGAAGATGCAATCCGAATCGCACAGGCGGCTGGAAAGCCGCTGCGAATCGCGGCCAAGATTCCTCGCGGTGAGACCCGATACTTCAAGAAAACCATTGAGCCGCTGATCGATGGCCGAGCGGTTCACCTGGTGGGGGAAGTCGATGAGGCAAAAAAGCAACCTTTTCTGGCCAACGCGGCGGCCCTCCTGTTTCCGATTGATTGGCCCGAGCCGTTTGGTCTCGTTATGATCGAGGCCATGGCTTGCGGAACGCCCGTGATCGCCTACCGATCCGGCTCCGTGCCGGAAGTTGTAGAGGACGGTGTAACGGGCTTCATCGTCGAGAATGTAGACCAGGCGACAAGAGCGGTGGCCGAGCTCGGTCGGTTGGATCGGAAGAGGATACGCGCCCGGTTCGAGGCGCGCTTCTCCGCGAGCCGGATGGCGAGAGAGTACGAGCAAGCCTACCGCGGCCTAATCGCCACCTGAAGGGCCCCCCCCTTTCACCTGCCCTGAGTGCGGTTAAGCGGCCACTTCCACCGGCGGCGCCGGGGTCTCCTCGGCGCGCTTCCGATTTATCAGGTTCAGTAGCCTGGCAGCGGCGCGGGCGTCGCACAGCGCGCGATGGTGATCCTCGAGCTCGATGCCGTAGATCGCGCAGAGCTTGCCGAGACCATAGGACTTATGGCCGGGATATCTGCGACGCATGCCAGCGCAAGTACAAAGCTTCGGAAAGCGGAAGCGCCGCTCCAGCCGTTCATATTCGTATGATAGAAAGCCATAATCAAAGTTCACGTTGTGGGCGACGAAGATGCCGTCGCCCATGAACGTCATGAAGCGGTCCGCGATTTCGGAGAATACGGGCGCGTCTCGAACCATCTCGTTCGTGATGCCGGTCAGTTGGACAATCCTAGCCGGAATCGACCGCTGCGGGTTCACCAGTGAATGCCACTCGTCGACGACTTCGTGATTCTGGACCTTCACTGCGCCTATTTCGATGATGCGATCGCCCGATGACCACGCGCCGGTAGTCTCAATGTCGACGATGACATAGTCCTGCTCCGGATCGAACCGGTAGTCCACGCGGCCGATTTCGGTCGGGATCCCGGCATGTGCGAGTTGGCGAAGGCGCGCGAGCTGGTTTCGCCGTATGGCGTCGCCTTCGGCCTTCACCTCCACGAACGTGACCTTGCCGTCGCGGACGTGCATCAGGTCGGGAAACCCGTCCCGCATGCCACGAAAGTCGTCACACATCGTTCGGAGGATTTCGGCAAGGCCGGACGCGCTTGTGCCCTCGATCAGGACCCGCAGCGCCGCCATCTGGACGTGGTCCCAGGAGAAGATGCCGTTGAGACGCCCCCATCTAGCGGCAACGGTGCGCAGAACGATCGGCATCCCACGGCCGGATCCGAGCGCCATGAGCTTAGCATCGATCTGCGTGGCAAACCGCTTGCGGAACGTGCGATCGCGCAGGCAGTGCGGGATCCAGTCGAATCCGCTGATCATCTGGCCGGACTCGAAAAGCTCGTCCCAAAAAAGAAGTCCAAACAGCGAAAGCCAGAGCGTGTTCTCGGCAAAGAACACCTGTCCGCCCTGACGCCGCAGCACTCCGGCCACGCCCGCCTCGGGATTTCCGCGATGCGTGTCGTCAACCGTGATCGTGCGTCCCGTCCGCAAAAGGTCGGTGCACAGCCCGGTCCGTCGTCCCCCGAACTTGCGGGCGTAGAAGTCGGCGGCGAACAGATGCTCGTCGTCGCTCTCCGGATCGTCAATCATCCGCCGCAGCAGATCCTCCGTCGCAGACTTATCGCCCCGCGCATGCAGGAGCCGGACGAGGCGCTCTCGGCACTCGGCGGAGCCGCCAAAGCGGTAGAGCCGCTCTGCGAGGTCCTTGTCGCCCTGCCTTTCAAAGAACTGCCCAACCTGGCAGGCCGCACGGCCCGCAAGATCCACGGCATATTCGGTCGTCCGTTCCGGTCCCTCCAGGATGTCTACAGCGGCCTTCTCGCATATCTCGGCGGAGCGGATTTCGATGCGGTCCAGCACCTGACTGTAGTGGAAGCACGCATGCGCCTCTTTGGCATCGGCGAAGCGTGCGCCAAACGAAGTTTCCCGATTGGTCCGCAGCACACCGAGGTCGCGAAGCGCAAAGTTCTTCAGATTCTCGGCGGTCTTCCCGAAATACAAGTACAGCAGGAACTCGATCGGCCGGGTATCGGCCAGCGCAACGAAGCTCTCGCCGCCGCAATGCTCGACCGCTGCGTCAAAGGGAATCCGAGCGACGAAGAAGTCGACGAGGACCGGCTTCGACCATGACGCCCGGACCTCGGACCCGAAGCCGGCAGCGCGGGCCCCGTCAAGAAGCGCAACCTTCGTGAGGCACGCGACGAAAGCCGAATAGTCCTGGCTTGCCAGGGCGCGGACGTGGCCGCAGTCCATGAGCGCATCGGTCGCGGCCTGAATGTCGGAGATCTCGGCGTATCTGAACAGCGCGCGGTTAAAAATCGCGCCGCGTCGGTTGACCATACGGATCAGAAGGCATTGCGCGTCGTGCGATAGGCCATGGAAGCACGCGACAAATGCGCGATGCTCCTCAGTCAAGATTTCGCCGTAAGTCCTCTCTGCAAACTGCATCATCTCGACGAAATGATCGCGATAGTAATACGTCGGCAGGACGGAAAGCGTCATCCGGGGACCTAATCTTCTGGCTCCGCATCGTCGCTATCGCGTGCAGGCACCGTTCCTTTTTTGTTCTAGCGCGCGAATTTGTCAAGTGGGCCGCGGTCTGGAAGCGTTCAACGGGTTCCACCAATGCGTGCACGCTTGAGGGTGGCCTCCAAGCGCGAGCTCTCCTTTTCCAGCGCTCGTCGTCGACCCGAAGCTTATTTTCCAGCACGTCGATCTGAGCGCGCACCTTGGCTACGCGCCGCTCGTGTCGTTCGCGCGCTACATCCAAAGTCCGCTGCGCTTTCTCCATCGCGACCCTGCGCTTGCGCAATCGGTCGCGCGCGGCCTGCTCCTTTGCTCGCTGGCGATCTCGGTGCCGCTCCCCACGCCATGACCCGGCGCGAACACGACCCTGGCGTTCTTGTGCTCGCCCGGGCCGAGCGGCAGCGGCTTCCGTGTCTCAGCCCGAGCGGTCACAGCTTTGGATTTCTTCGCGCCTGCTTTCGTAGCATCCACCATGGGCGGCGCATCTAACGCGGACCTTTAGCGCGGCGCGGCGGACGGTCGGCCGAAGAAACGGGCGATGACACCGAGCGCTTGCGCCGGCGAATGCGGACCACGAGGACTTCGCCGGCAATGGCCACGGGCCTACCGCCGCGCTTGCTGCGCCAAGCAGCCGCGTCGGCCTCCAGGCTGGGGGATCCGGCGGCCTCCCCGCCGCGGTCTTCGATGGTGGCGTGCATCTCGTCTTCCTTCCGCATTGCCCGCCGCATAAAACCGGCAGAAGCGCCCTATGTTCCAGCGTCCGGAACGTCCGTACGTCGTCGCAGTTAGCTCGGCAAGGAGACGTCCGCGCATGAGCCTGAGACGGTCGATCGAAGGTCTTGGACCCTACCCTTCGCTGCTGCTCTTGGCGCTTCCGATCGCGACGGTCGAGCCGCTGAAGCTTGCTGCCGTGGTGGGTCACTGGATCACCGGCACGGCGATGATTGCAGCCTGCTACGCCTTCAGCCTCCTGATCGTCGAGAGGCTGTTTGTCATCGTGAAGCCGAAGCTCTTGAGCATTTCCTGGTTCGCAAGGCTGTGGGAAGGATTCGTCTTCGCCCGGGCCCGCTTGTGGCAGGTCCTCAAGCATTGGATCGGACTTCGCCCTGACCGAGGTTCTTCCGCGCCCTCCCCACGGCCCAAGCACACCCAGCCGTTCTCCGACCGACGGTCTCCCCGGAGATGAGCCGCAAGTCGACACTGCCAAAGCGCCTACAGCCGATGCTGGCCAGTTTGACCGACGCGCCCTTTGACGATCCCGGCTGGGTGTTCGAGGACAAGTATGACGGCTTCCGGATGGTCTCGGATACCCGCGGCAACGCTGCGCTATCTACCGCCGCGCCCGCGCCATCCTCATCCCACCCTGGTCGCCGCCCTCACTGACCTCGACAACAGCGTCGTCGGCGCTCGGCTCGAAGGCGATAAATCGAGGCCGCGCCCACCCTTCTCGCCGTGGTGGATCATTAACCGCATCCTGGCGGCTGGCGCACTGGAGACGATGAACGAGGAAGAGCGGGCGGTCGTCATGGTGATGATTAATACCGGCGCCCGGCCGAGCGAGATCATCAATCTACGCCGCAAGCACATCATGCTCGATGCGCCGATCCGTTCATCCGCGTCCGGCCGGGCGATCGCGTTCTGAAGACCGCCTTCTCCGATCGCGACATCCCGCTGGTCGGGATCTCGCTCGAGGCCATGCGGCAATTCCCCGATGGCTTCCCGCATTACCGAGATAAGGGCGATACACTCTCGGCCGCCGTGAATGCTTATTTTTCCGATCATGGACTGCGCGAGACGGACAGCCACACGCTCTATTCGCTGCGGCATGGTTTTAAGGACAAGCTGCGCAGCGTCGAAACGCCTGACGAGCTCAAGGACGAGCTGATGGGCCATGACACCAAAAATCCGAAGTACGGCGACGGTCATGGGGTCGATCTGAAGTGGAAGTATATTCAGCTAAGTCCCCGCTCCGCTGCCGCTGGCGGCGGCAGCAAGTTAAGCCGCTCTTATGTCAATGCCAGACCGCGCCGTCTTGAGCCCGATGCCCCGTCTCTCTCAGGCCGGCGGCCGAACTGCTGCAAGGCTGGCAGCCGCCCTCTTGGCAGAGGCGACCGAGCTCACCCGGGGTGCACAAGCGAGGCCGAAGTTTACGTGTCAGCCGATCAGCAGCCACCCAATGGCGAGAGCAAATGCAATGAATGACACTCCGACTAATCCGAGAAAGCTATAGTCTAATGCGTCCAAATGGCTCGGCTTGAGCATGGGCTCCCCCACTTCCGGAGAAACCGGCCCCAGCGCCCCGGGGAGAGCGCTTAGGCCGATAGGTTGGTCCCACTCCTCATCGTACCGAACTAAACTACGTTACTTGCAAGTTGTTCCCGAACGGAGACGGCCCCAGCGCTTGGGAGCACGCTGGGACCATCGGTCTTCCGCTCACACTGTCCGAATGCGGTTTGGTCGGGGGGGATGGTGAGAGCTGCATTCGGATGACAGACGAACAAAGCTCTGCCACGTTCGTTCCTAGCTGCCATAGAAAACAAATGCTTAACGGGCGCGCCCGCAGGCTCGCCCTGCGGCGAACTGTGATCGGCGACAACTCAAGAACGACTTCGTGGTTATCCATCGGGGAGAGCACGATGGGATGTTCGACGTGCCGGACGTCTGCGACAGTCCTCAAGACAAAAACTACCTATGCCCGGTTTGCGGTGAGATTGCTGTGACCGTCTCTGCTCAGGGGGCCGCGTTTTTGTCTCGTGCGCTATCTGACCTCACCTGCCCCAATGGACACAGACTTATAATTACACCAGGGGGCAAGGTCGTGGCTGCCCGAAGCTCGAGAACAGATCAATGGCAGACCGCAATGCAGAACGGCGCGCCTGATGAAGGTAACGGAGGCAATCGTCGCTGAGCTGGCGCGCCAAGGGGCGGCAGAGGCTGTGGCCGACCTCGGCTTCAACCCGCTCGAGCTGGCCCGGGTTGTCATCCGCGCAGCCGACGGTTACGTGGTGCCATTTCGGAAGCGGAGATGGATCTGTTTCTCCGCCCCACCGTAATAGTCAGCGAGACGATCCCGACGACTTCGTGGCGATCCACGAGGGCCGGAAAGTCGGCAGGATCAGGCTGCCGACCGGGCGCAGTCCGCCGTTCTGGACCTACAGCATTACGGTCTCGCTGCCCGTCCCTCCCTACGCGACCGGCGGCGCACCCGACTTAGAGGCACCAAGGCCCGCTTCCGGTAAGCCTCGGAGCGGTTCTACTCCGGCTTGAGCCTGAAGAGCATCGAGCACTGGCACCACACCCACGACGCGGCTAAGGGGCGGTTTGGACGAACCGAGGAACACTAAGCAGGCTTGATTGTTGTGCTGCCATTATGGCGCCAACCGTCACTGTTCATTTCACCTGTCCCGGCTGCCGCATCGTCTATTCGGCGATCCAGGAACGCAGCGCAACCCATACGAATACTTCTGGGGCCTTCGATTGCCGGCAATGCGGAATGCTTGTTCACCACTGGGCCGGGCTCTACGACTATAACGAATGGAGAATCGTTTCCCTGCCGACGAAGCAACCCAAGATGAGAAATGAAATACATGGGTGATCGCCCCTACTCCGACCCCGAGAAAGCCGCCCGCCGGATCATGGAACACGCCCGGGCGTTTGAGCCGATCCGGGATGGCCGGATCTACATCGAGAAGATCAACTATCCGATGGTCAACCAGGACAAAGCGACGCCTGCGGAATACTGGGCTGGCCTAAAGTACGCCAAGGATCAGGGCTGGCTCGAGTACCACGAGAGCGGGACGTTCGTGAGGATGCTGCCGGCTGGAAACGATCTGTTCGCGTGATATTGTAGGCGGATTGAGCCAAGGCTTTGTGGCAGCTAATGCCTGCCCTAGATGAACAGATAGCAATTGCCCAAAAGCATGTTCAGGAGATCGTGGCGAAACAGCGCGAGCGGATTGCGAGTGGCACGGTTTATATCGAGGCATGAGGCTCGGCAATTGCTCGAAATGTTCGAGCTAGCGCAGGTATTATTCGAGAGCGAACTGAAGCGGCTCTTGGCGCTGCGAAATTCAAGCCGAGACCTGATCGCACCGCCGCATCAGTTCCTAATGGATGAAAAAATTTCGAGCGCCCGAGATTTCCTAGGACAATGCAGGTCCATTCGTCTGGTGTTCTGACGGTCGGCAGTTGGAATATCAGGCGAAACTGTCATGGCAAAGACACGGCGCAAACGGACGATACAAACGATATCGCTCACCGCTCGGCTTGGTCGGCTTGCTCAGGACTCGAGGGCGAAGGCGGCGGGTCTTCCCCCCGGAGCAGAGCGCGAGCATTTGCCGAGAAAAGCGCGCGAAGCCCGGCGGGCCATTGAGATCGAAGACCTGCTCAAGCGGCGAGGTGTCGAACTGCCGGTTTGATCTTCGGCGGCGGGATAGCACCGGTCTATAGAGAAATAGGACGCGCCCCAAAGAAACGGCCCCAGCGAGGGTACACGCTGAGGCCAAGGCGGTTGATCAATCCATGAGATGACAGGCTCACCTGCAAACAGAGCGCCGATGCCTACGATGAGCGCTACGAACGATGTCGCCGCCAACGCCATGAAGCTGTACTCGACGCCGCGTGGTGGCTGAGCCTGAACATGCAAAGAGGATGCAGTCCGGCCTCGATGTCTGCATTTTCTTAAGCGCGTCAGGAATATTGCCCCATTAGGTTCCAGCCCTATCGTATGTGAAGGTCCTTGAAAAAATTCCCGCGGCGCTGCTTTTATTGCTCATGAAACAGGCGACCGAAATTCATCTAGTCCGCGTGACGACCGATGACGGCGAGGTCCAAATTTGGCTCGCTGCGACCTTGCGCGAAGAAGCTGTTGGCCGAGTGCTGGAGCAGATCCCGGAAGGGTGGGCTGTTAGCCTCATTCAGCGACAGCTTGCCGCCGAGCACATCCCGGCGCTCAATATGGCCACCGGAGAAGTGCGTAGGCACTTGGTGTCCTAAAGAAACGGCCCCAGCACCCTTGGAGGTGATGCTGAGGCCGTTCCTCATTCCAGCCTTGCCGAGCCGCCGATGCAATGATTAGGCGCCCCTCTGGGCTCAGTAAATTGTCCTTGATGAAACCGCCGTGCCCAGTGTTCGCATCATCGAATCAAAGCGTGAGCCAGTCAGTTAACTTGGGTGAATCAAAGCGTAACCAAATCGTCCGCATACTTAACCTTGGGTGTCCTCATTCCCGTCTGCGAGTGCCATACCTAGGAGAGCACCAAGGACAGTCCCCCCAACCGAGGCGGCCTTTCTCTAAAACGCGACAAAGAAAAAACCCAAGAGCAATAGGGTGAGCAAAACGGACACTCCAGCTGCCATCTTTAGAGCGATGCTGGGCTCTGCGGATCGGTTCATGTCGTGGACCGCTGTCCGGGAGAGCGCAGCCATTCCGCCATACGCGCTCCCATGTCCGCCTGTCGCGCCAGCTTCAATAGGGCTTCCTTCTGCGCTCCTGGGTTCGATGCGCTTGCCCGCTCGCGTAGCTCTTTGGCCCGTTTTTCAAGCCGCGCTTCAAGTGTCTCCGTTTGCTTTACGCGGTGTCGAATTGATCCCATGCCGACTCCCTCAGGTTCCTTGACCGGAACGGGGACTCTAACGTCGGCCTAGCGTAACGTTCCTATTTCGAGTCAATCATTGCGCGCTCGACTTCGTCAGCGAGCGCTCGGTGATGCGCTGCCAGTTTGGCGAACAGCGCTTTCTTTGCCGCGTTGGTCGCGAGCTTGCTGATTCCAGCGACAATCTGCGGCCACACTCGCTCGCGGGCCCGACATCGGGTCAATCGCGCCTACCGGCGCCTAGATCGAGCCCCCATAGGTCCGCGCTCACAAGACGCGGCTTCGTTCAATCCAGCTTCAAATAGGTCCCGCGCTGGACTTGCGGCGAGATCTGCGACGCGGGACCTATTTGAACCCTCCAGTATTCCGAGATGATCTCGCCCACCGTTCCGATTTGAAGTCGGCCACCCATTCCGAGATGATGTCGCCCACCGTTCCGGGATGATGTCGCCCGGGTGACGAGGCCTCTTCTGGCTCCGACACGGTCCCACCTTTCGGCTTTGCGAAGGGGGACCTGGATGCCGACGGAGAGGCTTGCGATGCGCCGTGTGCGCGATGTGATCAGATTGAAGGCGGCCGGGATGCCGACCCGCGAGGTTGCGCGGCGGGTGGGGACTGCGCCTTCGACGGTGCGGTTGACGATCCGGCGGTTCGAGGCGTCGGGGCGACAGAAACCGAAAATGATCGCAGCCTCAAGTTCGTTGAAGGATCGAAGACTAGCGCCGCGCGTTGATTAGCCAGCCCAAATGGGAGGTCAACAATCATTAAAGACCGAGACCGACGGGCGCCGACGGCCGCGGAACGCAAAGCCAAACAAGGCATTCAAAACGGTCAGGTCGAAGGATGCTATGACGGATTACGCCAAAGCGCAAAAAGCGATCCACGATAATCGAGAGCGCCTAAAGGCCGAACGGCTGGCGCGGGAGGCGGACGCGGCCAACCGCACAAGAGCGGGCTAAGCGTCCCATCTGGATGATCACGGAGGACCAAAGTTTGTGGAGGGTGAAATGGCCCTGCACTTCCGCCGAGTCGATACTGAACTGGAGATATGGATCGCAAGCAGCGAAGACTATTCATTCGTCATCAGCAACGAGAGCCGGAGTGGACCTGGATTGCATGGAGAGCCGGGCTTTGTTGCATCATATCGCCCCGACTTTCTGAATATGCCAGCGGCTCACGTATCCGGGTCTCCCTTCAGTTCGTTCGCTGAAGCCGAGCGGGCCTGCAATGCGTTCCTGGGGCGCCTCATCATTGAGGGATGACTACCGCCATCCGCCCTCTGCGCGGCGGCAAGGACGACGCGATCGGTGGGCTAGGAACATGGCCGCGTCTTCGGAGTTGCCATTGGCGTGAATAAATAAGGAGGGAAGCGAGATGGGACGAGGCGTTTTGCTTTGGCTTTTGGGCGTGCCAATTCCTGTGATCATCCTGCTGTGGTTGTTCTTTGGGCACTGACTACGGCGTAATTGCCGGGCGACGTACACCAACGCAGTCTGCCGGCGCAGCTAACTAGGATCCATTTCGGGCGGCACGTCGAGCGATCGAATGATCGAGCCTGCCTTTCAAGGCCGTGCAGTTAAACTGTCTGGATCTAAACGGACGCGGCCAAGAAAATCGGCGACGAGGACCACATCAAGGTCTTCGCTTCGATCGTCCAGGGCGAAGCAACCACAGAGCCAAGTTCCGAGCCGCGCCCCCAGTTGTCACCGCGGCCGGATCTTCTTGCCTCACGACCACGAAAGGATCGGCGTGACATTTAATTTAAGGGTCGCACGAGCAAAAAAGATGGAGGTGTGGCAGGATCACTGGCTTGTAGCTAGCCACCGTCGGCGCATAGTCAACAAATGATCGAGCAGCGACCAGCTTTCTTGGCTTGTAAAAATCCCGGCACCGGCTGGAGGATCGACATTCTGTGGCCCGATGGCGAAACGGAAGTGATCAAGGGTTTTACTACTGAACACGACGCCGCGAAGTGGATTTCAGAGCACTCGAAGACGTGGCAAGAAATCCCGGACCAACCGCGCTAAGCGGTTCGCTGGCGTCCACTCATCGCGACTCCTAGCGGCTTCTCAGCGTGCGATCGGCCCGATTGATCGAGGCACGCCCTGGCGTCCGTCATTTCGCGGTCGCGGCTTTGGCTTCAAAAGAGCGGACACTGCTTTAGCGTCGGAATGAAGCCTCGTCCGCGTGGGTATGAGGTTTCTCGCTCGGGCCTCCCTCCCTTATTGAGCAAGCCGGCGTTCGCGGGCTCGGCGGCGCATCCGTAAATCCACGGGTCGCGACCTTAACGTTAAACCGAAAAACGATGAGCGCGCCCGGCGTGGCAGTCTCTGAGATACTCTCTTCGTCAAAAGCCAATTTGCCAATTTCAAAGTTCAGCGATTTGAATCGATGATCCTTGAATTCGGTATCGTGACCACGATCGTGGGATCTACGCTGGCCTTGTATGCAAGTCGACGTCGTTCGATCATCCTGGAGGCGTGCGCAGGCATGCTACTGATTGCTGGCCTTAGCTGCATTGGCGCCGGACTCCCGCGTGTTTGACCGCTTCGCAGACTGGAGCGCGCCGCGCTCCAACCGTCGGATATGCCTTCGTGGCCTGGGCCCGAGCGCTAGATGCTCTGCGAATTCCGATGGAGGTATTTCTTTGACGCAAGACCATATTTCGCAATCCGAACAACTAGCGAGCGTCGCAGCTCTGACGCCGAAGGCCGTTGACTTGCTAAATCTTCAAAAAGAGGCTTTCCGCTGTCCGTTCGGTTAGGATCGCGGTGTCACTCGATGGCTGCGAGGCGGATACCTTCGACGAGAAGCGCATAATCGTCTGGCCGCATCCACGGTCGCTTTTCCCGGCCAACGCTCAAGCTGCTCAAAAGACTGGGCGCGCCTCGTCAAACGCCAAGATAGGCGGCGCGGCAATGGATTGGAAGGTAACTACATAACCCGGATGCAGGCGAGCAACTTGGCGCAATGCCTGCAGCGCAGGCCGTGACATCGCGTGGAAGGAACTTGTAAGAGCCAACGCCAGATCAACCAAAGCCACATCAGCGGATCGTGCGGGCTGGCACGCATCGCCTGCTACAACCTTTCGAATGCTCTCTCTCGATATCCGCCGCCCCCGAGCAACCTCTATTACTTTCGGCGCGTGGAACAAAAACATCGGCAGCAGAAACGGCCCCAGCGAGGATACCGAGCTTGCCGCTTTCCCGGATTCCTACGGACGCGTTAACCACTTGCTGTTCGCAGCTAAACAACTCGTTAACAGGGAGGTGCGATTATGCGGTCTTTGAGCGGAGAAATAGTGAAATGCCCAAGGGCATGGTCAAGCTGTTCAAGGAAGACAAAGGCTTTGGATTCATAAAGCCGGATACCGGTGGGGAAGATATCTTCTTCCATGTCACGTCCCTTCTGCCTGGAGTAACACCTAGGCCAGGTGATCGTGTTACTTTCGAACTCGGGGTTGATCGAAGAACCGGACGTAGCCGGGCTGATAAGGTTATGATGGGCTAAGACGCTCCAACGCGAACAACCGACCTTTGCAAAAAATCGCAAGCCTCTACCATAAGTTACCGTGCCCGTTTCACGACTCGGGGATGCGCCCATGAGTGCGCATGGGCAGCCCCGCCCGCACAAGACATTGATTTCATTTCGGATAACACGCCCCCTAGAAACGCAAAATTTGGCAGTTCGGACCACATTAAGCTGACGATCGGCTGTCCTTCGAACGCGCAATGAGACCGCGCCTGCGAAGTCGCGCGGTGAGCGCCCGTCAAGAGGGGCGGGTTTGAAGTTCGGTCACTCAGCGCCGCTCGGATCGTGACTGATCACGAGTTCATAACCCCACAGGGTCGGCCGGCTGACGACATGGCGCAGGTCGTACGCAAACTGTTTGAACAGCGAGAGCAGCCATTCTTCGTCGGCGACTGCTATTCCTAGCAGCTGGATGGACCGGTTGTGGCCGAGACATTTCCGCAGTTCGCGTAGAAGCCGGTCGAGGTGAAGCAGAGTTCGTGAGCCGCTAGCGCTCGCGCCAAGCGCGCATCAGCCGATCGGAGAACGGCTTGAAGAGGTAAGACATCACTGTGCGCTGCCCGGTCTGACCGGCATGCCAGCGATCAGTTTCACATTGCCGAGGCGGGCCATCTCGGCCTCCGTCACCGCAATGCGGGTGACATAGAAGCTGGTTCCAGTCTTTTGGTCGTTCGTGACATCAGCGGACACGTGGTTCATTTCACCGTTGAGCTGCGGCGTTGTCCGTTGAAGGCGGTGAAGCGCAGCAGAACCGGCTGGCCGACAGACACGCGATCGATCTCGTGTGGGGCGATGCGCACCTCAACGACGAGCAAGTCGTGAGCGGGGACGATCAGCATGATCGGCTCGCCGGCGGTGACGACGCCGCCTATCGTGTGCAGCGCGAGCTGCTGCACGGTGCCGTCCTGCGGCGCGCGGATATCGATGCGCTTGAGCTGATCCTCGGCGGCTACCCGCTTCTCGACCAGTTCCGAGGTCTTCGCGAGAATCTCGGCAAGCTCCTTCCCACCTCGGTACGGAGATCCTGATCGATCTGCATGATTTGCAGCGCGGTCTCGGTGATCTGGCCTCGGCGATGGAGGCGACCAGCGCGCCGCGTTCGCCGTGCAGGCGCACCGCATCGCGCTCAAGTGTGGTCACGCGCGTGATCTGGACCAGATTCTTGCGCCACAGATCGCGCACGCCGACGAACTCCTGGTCGACAAACCTCGTCTCGCAGTCTTTCGCCGCGATCTGCTCTTCCAAGCCGCCGATCTGCTCTCGCAATTGGCCGATGCGCTCGTTGAGCTGGGCCTTCTTGCCTGCTCGGGCGGTGCCGCGCAGCTCGAACAGCTTGTGCTCGCCGACGAGCACGCGCGCCACGTCCGTGTCGGAGATACGCGCGATAAGGTCCGCCGGAAAGTCGACGCGCTTTTGGTCGTCGCGTTCCGCCTCGAGCCGGGCCTGGCGCGCCGATAGCTCGTCGAGGCTCTTGAGAATGACCAGAAGGTTGGCCCGCGTCACCGTCTCGTCGAGGCGCAGCAGCACGTCTTCGGCCTTCACCCTCGAGCCCTCTCGGACATTGAGTTCGCCCACCACGCCGCCGGTCGGGTGCTGCGCCTTCTTGCTGTAGCTGTCGACCATCAGCGTACCTGCGCCGATGACGGCGCCCGCGAGTTCCGTCGTGGCAGCCCAGCCGCCGGCGGCGCCGGCGAGAAGGATGACACCCACCAGTCCCGCGCCAAGGTGCCGGCGGATCGAGAGCGGCACGACGTTGACCGGCTCGCGGTTCATGGGCTCGCTCCCTCGCTCACGACCTTGAGCGGCACCGGCGCCGGCCGCGGCTGCATCATCTGGGCCAGCAGCGCGCCCTTCGGCCCGAGCACACGTCCCTGCGACATCACCATCAACTGGTCGACGCCGGCAAGCGCGCTGGTTCGGTGCGCAACGACGATGACAATGCCGCCGCGTGCGCGGACGCCCAGATGGCTTGCGTCAGGGCCTGGTCGCCCTCCATGTCCAGGTTGGAGTTGGGCTCTTCGAGAACCACCAGGAAAGGATCGCGGTAAAGATTGCGGGCGAGCGCGATGCGCTGGCGCTGCCCGGCCGAGAGCGCCGCTCCGGCCTCGCCGATCTGCGTGTCGTAACCATCCGGCCGTTGCAGGATTGTCTCATGCACACCGGCTGCTGTCGCGGCGGCGGTGGTCGCCGGCACGTCGGGTTCGGGATCAAATCGGGCGATGTTCTGGGCCACCGTGCCGGTTTCAGAACGGACCTCTAAGCTGGAATCGGCGTTCGAATTTTGGACGCCGATCCCCCGGCTTAGGAGGGCAATATTGCCCGCCTGGGATAGAGTAACGAGATGAACTTCGCCCCCGTCAGCACGCTTACCAACCTCGAGTCGCTCGACGAGGAACAGATCGTCGAAGACTATCTTTCGGCCGAGCGCGGCAATCCCGAGCCCGGACCGAACCGCGGCCGTTCCTATTGGTGGCCGGCGGAACAGGATGATTGATTTGGGGCGACGAGGCGTCCAGGTCTTTGGCCCTCGAATATTTGTCTGCTCAGCGGCAGCAGCGGGCATCGGAGGAAATGATAAAAATAGCCCGCGAAGTCGCGCGGGAGAAACACGC
Source organism: Bradyrhizobium sp. Pha-3 (assembly GCF_042258325.1). Taxonomy (NCBI): domain Bacteria; kingdom Pseudomonadati; phylum Pseudomonadota; class Alphaproteobacteria; order Hyphomicrobiales; family Nitrobacteraceae; genus Bradyrhizobium; species Bradyrhizobium sp. Pha-3. The sequence goes on from NZ_CP170151.1 coordinate 6,408,503, forward strand.
GCAACAGCTGCGCAACTACTCGAAGAGCCGTATGGCCAAGCAAACGGCTCCCGACTTGAGCCGAGAGCCTTGCACACCTAATGATGCCAGAACAGTGCGAGCAGCAAGATAATCGGTAGCGGAACGCCAAGCAGCCACAACAGCGCGCCTCTTCCAATTCCCACGTTCTCCTCCTCTCAGCAGTCGTCGGATATTCAACGCTGAGGATCACTTTGCGGTTCCGCTCAGTGGCGCGTCTTCCGGGCTCGCCCTTAATCTCTTCGATGATACCCTCTACGTCCGGATGTGTTCGCCGACGATTCTGCTGCATTCGCAAGCCATGCCAGCGCCACACCGGCACCGAGGCCGGACCGCTCGCCGGTCGACGTACTCTGATGACACCCAAACCGATAGGATTCGCTAGCGGTTCTGCAAACGAAGTGGATGGAACTGGTCGCCTTCATCGGAGTTCCTTAGCACCACTTTTTGCCGTTTGGGAGCCCAGATTTGACGGAGTGTGGAGACGGGCCAAAGGGATTTAGGATCGCCTATGTCAACTGAAGACCGTGAACCCAACGATCTACCGAGAACTTCAACTGGCAGCGATGGCCTGGATGACATCCTGGGCGGCGGTTTTGATGCCAACCGGATGTATCTCTATGAAGGAAGGCCAGGCACTGGCAAGACAACCATCGCCTTGCAGTTCCTCCTCAAAGGCGTGCGCGACGGAGAACGCGGGCTCTATATCTCCCTCTCAGAAACCAAGCGCGAGCTGGACGTCGTGGCCCAGCGGCACGGTTGGTCTCTGGAGGGCGTCGATATTTTCGAGCTGGTTCCGCCGGAGACGAGCCTCGATCCGGACCGCGAACTCACGGTCTTCCATCCCGCCGAAATGGAGCTGAGCGAAACAACCAACCTAATATTCAAGGAGGTCGAGCGAGTGAACCCCACTCGCGTCGTCGTCGACAGCTTGTCCGAACTGCGCCTCCTTGCCCAAAATTCTCTTCGGTACAGACGCCAGGTTTTGGCTCTGAAGCATTTCTTCACTCACCGCAATTGCACGGTAGTTCTCCTGGATGATCTTTCATCGTCCCAGGACGACCTGCAACTGCATTCGATAGCGCACGGTGTCGTTATGCTAGAGCAGCTCGCTCTGGAATATGGCGCCGAGCGGCGACGGCTCCGCGTGATCAAGATGCGCGGTATCCGATTTCGCGGCGGCTTTCACGACTTCACGATCGAGAAAGGCGGCGTGCGAATCTTCCCGCGTCTTGTAGCAGCTGAACATCACAGGCCTTTTTTTGGTGAGTTTACGCTTAGCGGCAACTCCGAGCTCGATCAGCTTCTGGGAGGCGGCCTCGAGCGCGGCACAAATGCACTCCTCATCGGCGCGGCCGGGGTGGGTAAGTCTTCCCTTGCACTGACCTATGCGATAGCCGCTGCTAAACGGGGCGAGCACGCGGTGTTCTTCGCGTTTGACGAAGGGCGCAGCACGATCGAAGCTCGCGCTAAGACTCTGGGCCTGCCGCTTGAAAGATATATCGAATCGGGAAACCTTCGTTTTCAACAGATCGATCCGGCCGAGCTCTCGCCTGGCGAGTTCGCCGCGAATGTGAGGAAGAGCGTCGAGAGCGACAATGCGCGTATCATCATCATCGACAGTCTGAATGGGTATCTGAAAGCGATGCCGGACGAGCGGTTTCTCGTCTTGCAAATGCACGAACTCCTGACCTATCTGGCGCAGCAAGGTGTCCTGACCATCCTGGTCCTCGCGCAACACGGACTGGTTGGTCCGATGGATACGCCGCTCGACATAAGCTATTTGAGCGACGCAGTGGTTATGCTGCGCTATTTCGAAGTAGCAGGAACGGTGCGGCGCGCCTTATCTGTCGTGAAGAAGCGCAGTGGCCACCATGAGCATACCATTCGTGAATTTCGTCTCACCAGCGCCGGTATAACGCTCGGTCCTCCTCTCACGGAATTTAGTGGTATTTTTTCCGGCAATCCGCGCTATCTCGGCACGGCAACGCCCGAAGGATCGGCTGAATGAGCGCTGAACGGGATCACTGTGTTCTCGTCTTCGCTCCTATTGGACGTGACGGATTGGCTGCGACGGAGCTTTTCCGTGGCTCGGGTCTGCAAGCGATTAATTGCCGAAGCCTGTCTGAACTCGTCGTCGAGATGGCCGCTGGCGTAGGCGCAGTTTTCCTCGCGGAAGAAGGTTTGTTCGGAAAAGACACCGCGCAGCTGGCGCAGTGGATAGAGAACCAGCCGCCATGGTCGGATCTTCCCTTCGTCGTGCTCACAAGCCATCGCGAGCAGCCGGCTGTGGTTGCCTGGCGGCGCAGCATCGTCGCTCTCCTCCGTAACGTTTCGCTCCTCGAACGGCCGGTCCAACCGATGACGCTAACCAGCGCCATTCAATCGGCAATGCGGGCACGTCGGCGTCAATACGAGATTCGGGCCTTGCTCCAGGCGCGCGAGCAGACCGCGCAGCAACTCGAACAATTGGTGGTCGAACGCACGCAGGCTCTGGAAGAAGCGAACGAGCAGCTTCGCCTCGAGATGGAGGAGCGAGCGCGAGTCGAGGAAACGCTTCGTCAAGCGCAGAAGATTGAGGCCATCGGCCAGTTGACCGGCGGAGTGGCGCACGATTTCAACAATCTACTGATGGTTATTTCGGGCGGTCTGAATATGCTCGATCGTCAGGCCGACGCCAACCGCCGTCGCCGCTTGATGGACGGAATGATCCAAGCCGCACAACGCGGCGCCAGCTTGACCAGGCAGCTTCTCGCGTTCTCTCGCCGACAGACACTTCGGCCAGAGCCGGTAGACGTTGCTTCGCAAATGGGCGGCATGCGCGAACTGCTCGATCGAAGCCTGAGAGGGGACGTCCACGTTGAGTTTGATTTTCCAGAGTCACTGTGGCCTGTAGAAGTCGATCCGGGTGAGCTCGAACTCGTCATCCTTAATTTGGCTGTCAATGCCCGCGACGCCATGCCCAATGGCGGCACGATCCTCGTCCAAGGGGAAAACCTGCCCAATCTGAATGACGAAACGATCTCTGGAGACTACGTTCGCCTTTCCGTTGTCGACACCGGAGTCGGCATGGGGCCCGAGGTTCTGTCGCGGGTTTTCGAGCCGTTCTTCACGACAAAGGACGTCGGCAAAGGCTCAGGGCTCGGCCTTGCCCAAGTCCATGGATTCGCGACCCAATCGCGCGGTACCGTGCGTATCAAGTCGGGGATTGAAAAAGGAACGAGAGTTGAGTTGTACCTCCCACGGTCCCGGAAAGTCCCTTCGAAAGAGCTCCATCTTATCGATTTGCACAAGGCTCGGCCGAAGGAAAGAAACCATGGCCGAGTTCTTCTGGTCGAAGATGATGACGAGGTCGCCGCCCTGGTGAGTGAGATGCTCGACCAGCTTGGCTACGAAGTCACGCGCGCCTCCAGCGCCGCAGCCGCGCTAGGCGCTCTCGCCGACGGTCGCTCCGTCGACCTAATTTTTTCCGATATCATGATGCCGGGTGGCATGAATGGCATGGAGCTCGCGCGCGAGATCAAGAGAAGACGAAGTGACATTCCGGTACTGCTGACGAGCGGATACTCGGAAGCCGCCGTTCATGAGGCGCAAGTTGAAGGTCTTCGGATTTTGGCGAAGCCATACCACATCGACGAACTCGCCACGGCGCTTAACGCGACCAAGGCGAAACTCCAAAACGATACGGACTCAAAGCGCTCGCATACTTGCTGAGCTGCCGCAGCCAGGCGTCTGAGGGCTTGGGTTTTTGCTACGCGGTACTTAAACGCGCTGTTCCACGCCCTCAGTCAGTCAGGATTGGTTCGGTCCAATATTTCGCGAACCCGCAATGCCAGTTTTGCCGGCGTGATTGGCTTTTCCAGAAGATCGACACCTTCGTCGAGCTGCCCTTGGTGGACAACCGCATTTCGGGAATAGCCGGTCATGTACAATATCCGCAGGTTGGGTCGAATTTGCTGCGCGCGCCTACCCCAGCTCGCGACCGTTGATTCCAGGCATCACTACGTCAGTCAAAAGCCGATCAACCTGTTGCTCTTCCTGCAACATGATCGTCAGCGCAGCCTGAGCGCTGCTTGCTGATACCACTCGACAGTTTAGATCACGCAGAACATCTGCAACATAAGCTCGAAGATCCGCGTCGTCCTCGACGACGAGAATGGTCTCTACTGATTCCCCTTCGGCAATAGTCTCTTCTGGTGTCATTCGGCCTGCAATATTGCCCCCTAAGCCGGGGGATCGGCGTCCAAAATTGCCCCCCTGTAGGTTGGTCTGTTGCGCTGCCTGCTTTGGAATGAAGCACGTGGTCGGGGATGCTGGTCGTGGAGACGATTGCGCGGATTCGGCGCGAGCACTTCATCAAGGGCAACACGATCAAGGAGATCGCCCGCGACCTGAAGGTGTCGCGGAACACGGTCCGGAAGGTGCTGAGGTCCGGAGAGACCTCCTTCGAGTACGAGCGGCAGGTGCAGCCACGACCAAAGCTGGGGCGGTGGGCATCGGAGCTCGATAGGCTGCTGGCGGCGAACGCGACCAAACCGGCTCGTGAACAGCTGACGTTGATCCGGATCTTCGAAGAGCTGCGCGGGGGCGGCTACGACGGCGGTTACGATGCCGTGCGGCGTTACGCCAGACGGTGGAGCAACGCGGGCAATCGCCGCTTATGTCCCGCTGAGCTTTGCCCCCGGCGAAGCCTACCAGTTCGACTGGAGCCACGAGGTGGTCTTGCTGAGCGGCACCACGGTGATGGTGAAGGCCGCCCATGTCCGGCTCTGTCACAGCCGCATGCTGTTCGTGCGGGCCTATCCGCGGGAGGCGCAGGAGATGGTGTTCGACGCCCACGACCGGGCGTTCGCCCTGTTCAAAGGCACCTGCACCCGCGGCATCTACGACAACATGAAGACCGCCGTAGAGACGATCTTCGTCGGCAAGGGGCGTCTCTATAATCGCCGCTTCCTGCAGATTTGCAGCCACTACCTGGTCGACCCAGTGGCCTGCACGCCGGCCTCGGGCTGGGAGAAGGGCCAGGTCGAGAACCAGGTCGGGCTGGTCCGGGAGCGCTTCTTCACCCCACGGCTGCGGTTCAAAAACCTGGAAGAGTTGAACGCCTGGCTGCTCGACAAATGCATCGCCTACGCCAAGGCACATCGCCATCCGGAGTTGGTCGATCAGACGATATGGGAAGTGTTCGAAGCCGAACGCCCCAAAACTCGTTCCCTATACCGGCCGCTTCGACGGCTTCCATGCGGTGACGGCATCGGTCTCGAAGACCTGCCTGGTGCGCTTCGACAATAACAAATAAACGATGCGTCCGTCCTGACGGATCACAATGCGATCGGCATAGGCTTGAACTTCGACCGGTCGTCCGACTGCGCTGGCTGCGACCGAGTCGTCAATCCGCGCCTTGCCCGGAGCCAATGCACCGGCGGCATGGTCGGCGGCATCGGCATGGCGCTGATGGAGCGCACTGTACTCGATGCTCGAGACGGCCGCCCGGTCAACGCTCACATGGCCGACTACCTGATGCCCGTCAATCTCGACATTCCACGGCTCGAGGCGCACTTCGTCGACGAGACGGATCCGCACGTCAATGCACTCGGGGTCAAGGGTCTGGGCGAAATCGCCCTGGTGGGTATCGCCCCCGCGATCGCCAACGCCGTCTTTCATGCGACCGGCAAGCGCGTCCGCACCCTGCCGATTCGGATCGAAGACGTGCTGACCGCTTAGAGCTGCAAGAGGGTGGCATGCGCCGCCCTCCTGGATATGTGGTTGCGCTTCATCGAAGCGAACGAAAGCTAACTCGGGATTGTGAAACGTCAGCTTCGGGTCGATCGCTACAATTTGGTCCGACCTCGGTGAGGTCCGGTCTGCATCTCAGAGCAGACGAGTAGGTGGTCGGGCGCATTGGTCGCGATGGGCCAGCTGTATGCGCCGCAGCATAACACGATTCCTCACGGCACGGCGGAGTAGCGAAGAAGCCTCTAAGGAGCGCCAGATCTCACGTTGGATGTTCTACTTGTAAGCCACCGCTGCACTTGCAGGTCCTGCCAAGCGAATAATCTCACAACGGCTAAACCCTGCCTCTTTGCACCACTCGGTGAATTGGGCGCCGGTGAAGTCAAACGCTTCGCCAAATTCGATCAGCATGTTCAGCGACATCATGAGACCGAAATCGTTTTGCCTACGCTCATCGTCGATGATGTTCTCGATGGCGATCAGCGCGCCGCCGACCGGCAACGCGCGGTAGGCCTTCGCGATCAGCATCTTCTTGTTCTCGAGGTTCCAGTCGTGAAGAATCATCCCCATCGTGATGATGTCTGCTTTGGGAAACTCGTCAGCAAAGAAGTCGATCGTTTCGGCAGTGACTCGGTCGCCAAGATTGCGCTCCCTGATCCGCCGCTCGGCGATCGGCCGCACATCGGCTAGATCGCACGTCCGGCATCGCATATGCGGATGCCGCGCCGCGACGGTGGCCGAAAGCTGCCCGGTGGCGCCGCCGATATCCGCCAGGGTCTTGTATCTGGAAAAGTCGAATTTCTCCGCGAACGCCATGAAATTGCCCATGGAGATGCCGCTCATCGCGTCCATGAACTGCTCCAGGCGCGCCGGGTCTGAATAGAGCGCGTCGAACATGGACTTGCCTGTCTCCTTGATCTCGTTTTGAGGCTTTCCGGTTTGCAGCGCCGGCGTGAGATCGCCCCAGAACCGATACAGACGCGCGTTCGCCATTTCGAGTATCCCGCCGATGTATTGGGGACTCTGCTTGACCAGGAACAGCGCGGTCGAAGGGGTATTGCTGTATTTGCCGGTTTCACCGGCGCCATCCCTTTGCAGCAATCCGAGCGCGACCAGGGTGTCAAGAAAATCATACGTCCCACGCGGATGCAGCCCCATGGCGTCTTGCAGTTCAAGGCCAGTTTTGGGACCGTCGGCAAGCCGCGAGAAGAGCTCCAGTTCCACGGCGCTCAGTAACGTCTTGGATGGCCAGAATCCAAAGCCAATTTGCAGTATGTGATCTGGAGTGATTTCGCCTTGCAATTGGGCCTCCCGCCACTGCCCCGATATGCCCCAGCGAGCAGTATCACCAATACTAAATTACGTAATTGAACCATAAAAACGCTGCGCTTTTACGAGAGAAAAGTCCATCAAAAAATTGCCAGGGGCTACGGCGGTCGGCAATTCGAGCATCGAGAGCTTCGCAGTAGTTCGTCCGCTGTGGGTCTTGGTCGTGTAAAAACACCTTCCCCTGGAGGGCGGTGGGAAGCCAGGACGGTTTGGTCTCAGGCAGCGATCGCGGCCATCAGCGGCTTGGTCCCGACGATGTTCATGACCCGTGTCAGATTATAGGCCTGGACCGAGAGGGCCATCTCGGCGGCTACCTTTGGGAGAGTTTTGGTCAGGAAGTGCGTCGCTCCCATGCGTGCCTTCATCGTGCCGAACGGATGCTCGACAGTCTCGCGACGCACGCGCATGGCTTGTGCGTTTGCATCGAGGCGCTGCTGCACGGCTTCGAGCAGATGCTCATGCTCCCATCGTGGAATCCGTCGCTCCGGCCCTGTCGTGCATCGCGATTTGAGCGAACAATTTTGACAGGCTGTGGTCCAGTAGCGCCTTAACCGCTTGCCATCTTCCTCGTTCGTAAAGCGATACGGCAGTTGCTCACCAGCCGGACAGCGATAGGCGTCCTCCTCCGGCAAATAGACAAAGTCCTGCTTGCCGAAGCGGCCATCTGACTTGGCACCCGACGTCTGCGGCTTGGGCAGAGTTACGGTGATGCCGGCCTCATGGCACGCGAGGATCTCCAGGCTGCTGAAGTAGCCGCGATCGGCAACGGCCTCGAGCGTCTCGGTTTTTAGAACAGCCTTCGCCTGCTTGGCCACATTGGCCAGTTGAGCCCGATCCGAGCCGCTGTTCGTCACCTCATGCGTCACAATCAGATGGTGCTCGGTATCGACGGCGACCTGCACATTGTAGCCAACGACGCCGGAACCGCGCCCGCTCGTCGCCATCGAGCGGCTGTCGGGATCGGTCAGCGAGATCTGCTGGTCAGCCGAAGCAAGCATCTGCTTCTCGTAAGCGGCAAGCTTGCCCATTTCCTCCTTCAGCTTCGTCAGTTTTTCGGTAAGCCTCGTCGCCTTCGCGGCCAGTGCCTCCGTCGGCTCTTGCCGGTCGGCCGTGTCAAGTTGGCTCAGATAGCGCGAGACGCTCTCTTCCAGTTGGGCACGCCGCCGTTCCACCTTCGCCCGTGTGAAGTTCTTGTCGCGGTTGTTCACGGCTTTGAACTTGCTGCCATCGATGGCAACACTCGCCGTCGCGAGGAGGCCCATCTCACGGCAGAGTTCGACGAAGCGCGCACATACCCTGCGCAGCGCCAGGCCATTGTCCTTTCGGAAGTCCGCGATCGTCTTGTGATCTGGTGCGAGCCGACCCAGCAGCCACATGACCTCGACATTGCGTCCGGCCTCTCGTTCGAGCCGCCGGCTCGACTGAACCCGGTTCAGATAGCCGTAAATGTAAAGCTTGAGGAGAACCGAGGGGTGGTACGATGGCCGACCAGTAGCCGCTGGCTCCACCCCCTCAAATCTCATCTCGGCCAAATCGAGCGCATCGACAAACACGTCGATCACGCGAACAGGGTTACTCTCGTCAATGAAATCATCGAGGCACCCGGGCAATAGCGTCCACTGCCCACGATCCGCCTGATTAACGAAGCGCCTCATCTGCTTCCCCCCGCAGAATCACGAGGGAATCATAGCAAAGCAGCAGCGTTTTCACACAGCCAGGGTCATTCTCGACGGGTCGTAGCCCCACCCAGGCCGGCAATATCCGCCATGCCCCCAAAAGCGGAAGTGAATTCTGAGCATTGCCGCCTCCGCGACGGGCCGTTGTGGGTTGATGTACCGCCGCGACTCCCGAACCCCAGCCCTCGGATTATGCGCTTCCGAAACTTAGTGACTAACCATGGGACAGGCTAAACAGATTCGCGTTGCGCCGATCGCCAAGAAGGACGCCGACGCGCTGATCATTCGGATGCACTACAGCCACAAGACCGTCAACAATGCGTTCCTCGCGCTGGGCGTCTTTATCGGCGGGCGCCTCGAAGGCGCGATGACGTTCGGCCCATCGATGGACAAGGGGAACATCCTCGGGCTGGTGCGCGATACGAAATGGAACGGTTTTCTCGAGTTGAACCGGCTCGCCTTCTCGGAGGCGTTGCCGCGCAACAGTGAAAGCCGCGCGCTCTCGATCGCGCTGCGCATGATCCGCAAGCGGTATCCGCACGTCGAGTGGGTGATCTCGTTCGCCGATGGATGCTAGTGCGGTGACGGCACGATCTATCGCGCATCGGGCTTCGTGCTGACCGGGCTCAAGTTGAACAAGAGTCTGCTGCGGCTCCCGGACGGCCGTCCCGCACAAGATGACGCCAGTCACCGGCAAGAACTGCGCTGCGCATTTCGCCAAGACCGGCGGTTCATGGTCAGGCCAAGGCGTGCCACTGGATGGCTACCAGATGCGTTATATCTATTTTCTCAATCCCGGGGCGCGTGCGCGGTTGGTGCCGAAAGAAATCCCGTATGCGGAAATCGAGCGGCGCGGCGCCGGCATGTATCGCGGAATTGCGCGTGGTAAGCAGGCGATGACCGATCACCAACCGGAACAACGGCGCGGCAGCGGCGACCACCACGCTCCGGTTTGAGCCGACCGCGAACCCGAGGAAGCGCTTGGTCCAGTCAGCGCATAGCCCTGTGGGAAACTTGGAGCGAACAGCCTCTCATGGAACCCGGGAAGCCCGACGATCGTACCGGCCAGTCATGCTTCCAACGCCGAAATTGCACTACATATTCTCGCCACGCTTCGTGCAGGCTATATGTTGGTCAATAGAATGTAAGTTACAAATTTACGCTTGTACCCGCCTTGCATCGGTGGATAACTACTCCAGCTGAACGACAATAAAAACCAAGCGACAATAACAATTCAGCGCAACGATGCTGTGCAATGCAGCGAGAATGCGCGATGGGAGGAATTCGACATGGTCAAGCAAGAACCATCACTTCAACCTTCCTGACACATGGACCACAACGGCGTGGCTAACGCGCAAAACCCAATATCGAAGCCAAGCCCATAGGTTTCCTGCCTTGCGAGGCGGGCTGAGCGCTTGCGCGTCAGGGCGCCAGCAGGGAAGCCTTTGCCCAAGCGAAAGACGGCCGCCGGTTGGGGGCCGCCCCGATGAAGTGTGATCCATAGCCCGGGAGACAAGCATGGCCCGTGAATTCAGCCCCTCGCACATCGGCAGCATGCGCCGCAATTTCATCATCGGTCGCAGCTGTGACGGCAGTTGGGTCGTCCGCGCGATCGACGGCTTCGTCGAAGCCACCTTCCCCAATCGCAGCGAGGCGATCCGCTTCGCCCATTGCGAGAGCGGCCGCCCGCATGGCGCAGTCGTCTTGATGACTTTCACCGGAGACCAGGCTGGGGAGTTCGAGGCGCGGCGGAGCGTGAATCGTCCTGACCAGCCGCAATCCAACTGAGAGGAGACCAGGCCAGAATGACGCGCGCGCCATGACATTCTTAAAACGCGATGGGCTGCAATGACCGCCAGCGGTACCGAAACAAAGACCGATGGGGACGCGATCTATCAATCGATCCGGCTCCTCATGGCATTCATGAAAATCAAAAGCATGACCGCACGAAACGAAGTGATCGCACTTGCCGTGCAGTACGCCGAAGCCGAAGCGAAGACGCGGCGACAAAAGGAAGACTGCTGATTGACGTAAACGTCGTATTTTTCAACATTAATCGGTGATCACCATGAAACCGCACACAGTGGAAATGCTGCAGGCGACGTTTGTCTCACTGATTTCGGAGGTGGTGGTTGTCGTCGTAATCGTCTTATTCGTCGGCATGATTATGGCACCAAGTTGAAAGACCTCTAGCCGAACAGCAGGCCAGCCGTGCCCTAGCCCATCGCGTTCGTTAGAGAACGTCGCTATTTTGTCGCTTGTGGGTGTTGAGCGGACATCCCTACGATTTGAGGGAAAGCAGTTTTGCAGTGAGCGCGGGGGTCTGCAGCTTGGCGTGACCGGCGGTCGCGATGGCGTAACTCATCGGGACGTGCGCTTGACCTTTCCTAGGCGGTCGTGGAAAGGACGGCTCACATGGGATCACCTACTGCATCATGGGCAAAACACACGATCGGGTCGTGCCACTTGAGAAATATCTCCTCGAGTTCGTGACGCAACGTCTGTGACATTCGCACGCCATCGCCGCGAGCCGCGATCGGTCGATCTCGATCAGGCCGCGTCGATCAGATCTAATCCCTCCGGACGCACGCAGATTGCGCATCAGGAGCGTCACCGTCGTTCGTCGCACACCGAGCATTTGCGACAGCGCCTCCTGCGTGAGCGGGAGCATGTCGTGATCGATGTGGTCGCGAAAATGGAGCAGCCAGCGTGCCAGGCGGGCTTCGACCAGATGCAGTGCATTGCAGGCGGTGGCGACCTGAAACTGCATCAGCAACACCCTGAGGTGAATCTGGACCGCGTGCCGGATCGCGGGGCTCTGGGTGAAAGCGGCGTGAAATCGCAATGCAGGGATGCGCGCGGCGGTGCCCGCCGCGCGCACAACTGCTGTCGCTGTAACGGCCGAAGGTGATGGCCCGAGCAGCGAAAGAATGCCGACCGCCCCCTCGCGCCCGACTACGGCGCTTGCGACCGTCTCCCCATTCGCCATCTCGAACATTAGCGTGATGGCGCCGCACGAAGAAGACATGCTCGATCTGGTCACCCCCTTGCGCGAGGACCGCGTCTTGATCGAGCGCTACCGTTTTCAGCTCGGACGCCAAAATGTCGAAGTCCGCCGCCGGCAGGGCTGCTATAAGACAGTTACTTCTTGCGCCAGGACGCGTCAGTGGGTAACCCGCTGTGAGGCGCAGCGGACGTGCATGCGCGTAAAGCGCGGCATTAGCCGCACGGCGGCTTCGCGACAGCGATCATGACCCGCTGGGCGGAGACGGCGCGGGCGGCTCCGTCGCCGCAGGAGATAGAGCGCGGCGACCGCGCAGCGGGCGGTTGCCAGAACATCATTCCGTACTGGCGGCCGCGCCGCAATTTGACATTTTATGAATTTTGTTTGGGATAGCCGGATTCCCAGCCGGCCCAGGGGACAACGACTGTCCGCAGGTCGCGTTCAGCATTCCGTCGAAGTCGACGCCTCACGTCATACCGGGCCGCATGCTCACTCAGTGCGGCGCGCCATCGACGGCATAGCGGAGACCCAGATGGGCCTCGATTACCTCGGCCCCATCGAGGCATAACTCATCCTGGAAGCGCCCTGCCACGACCTGGACACCGATCGGCAATCCCTCACAGAGTCCGGTAGGCACTGAGGCAGACGGGAGGCCGAGCGCGGACAGGGGCGAGCAACGGCGCCTGAGCATCGATGAGCTTCCGCATGGAATCGAGGTCGCGAATGTCCTCGTCGAGCCTGAAAGGAGGCTGTGCCGAGACTGGCATGACAGCAATCGGCCAGTCGGCCAGGAATAGCTGCCACTCGCGCAGCAATCCGATCCGGTCCTCGAGCGCCTGGAGCGTGTCGGTTGGGGTTGTCGCAGGAAGGCAACTACGTAGCAGCTCCAGGGAACGTATGGCATCTGCATCACCACATTGCGTGACGTACGGGGCCACACGAGCCAGGATATCTGTTGCGGCCAGCCGATGCCAAAGGTCCGCCACATCCTTCGGCTTGGGAGGAGCGACCTCGTCCACTTCGTAACCAGCTCTAGCCAATACACGACCTGCCGACCGTACCGCCTCCTGTATTGCCGGATGCGTCGGGTGATCGGCCGGAGAAGTGCTGCGCGCTTTGGCCGCTTGGGTGTCAGCGCCCTCGAGCCGATGGTCAGGCGTGGATCGCGCAGATCGTCCACGGACAGAGGATGGCGCATACTTTCACGACCGAAAGGGAAGCGGTTGCGTTGTTCCTCAATCTGCTTTGCCAGAAGCGCAAGCGTGGCTATCGGCCGACGGGACTGCCGGCACGCGAACCTTCTTTTACCGTTGACTGCGAATCGCGTTTGCGCTCGCCGTTTGCGGACGCCGCCCCCGACTTCGATTGAGAGGATCTCACCAATTGACAGCCACTGCTGGCGGTCACCGGGCTGACTTCGATCGAAAGTGCGAGCGTTATCACCCAGACCAAGCTTGAGCTTTCGCGGAAGTTGCAGCCTGCCTGGCGCCGGCTCCGGGGCCGGCGTGCAGCTCGCGACCGCCGAATTCATGCGGGAGGGTCACTATATTCGCCATCTCCGCCGCACGAAGCGCGCTTATGTCGCAAGGCGCGAGGCGTTGATCGAGCAGCAGGCGAGACCGGACTCGGGGACATGGTGAGCGCGATGGGAAACGTCTGGGACATCAACGCCTCCAGCGCTGAGCTCTCCTCCGACAGGCGCAGCTCGATGAACTGGCGCCGGATGTCCGACAGCCGTGTCGCCAGCAGGCTGCGATAGCGGTGGATGTTGTTGCGGTGCACGGATGCGGGCAAGTTTCTCATCAAGCATCTTCGTCACTCGTTCGTCTCCTAGGCCGCGGTCCGCTCGAGCGGCCGCAGCCGCATCGGCTTGCCGCCAGGGGGATTCCGCGGTCCTTCATCCAGCGCGCAGAGCGCCTGCAGGATCTCGTCGATGGTGACCGGCGCCTTCAGCCCGTCGGGTGCCCGCAGCGAGGGCACGACGCGATCGCGGAAGCGTCGGAAGCCCATGACGCCAGGACGGCGCGCTTCTCGGAAAGACTGAGGGTCGGATCGGAGACCACGTCCCGGGGATGTTCTGAATACAATGCCGGGATGAAGCAGAGCATCGAGATCGACTATGTTGTCGAGAAGAGCAGTCGTCGGCCGCATGGCTGCCTCCATCCATTTCGAAGACGAGTTGAAGGATTGCCGCGCGGGATTTCCCGCGCGGCTCGGATCGATCCTGGCCGTCTAGTCCGGTTCAGGCGGCCTTGGCTTCGATCTGGGTCACGTTGCTCGGGGCGGCGCCGTTGATCTCGATGCGGCGCGGCTTCATCGCCTCGGGGATCTCCCGCTGCAGGTCGATGACGAGCAGGCCGTTCTCGAAGCGGGCGCCCTTGACCTCGACGTGGTCGGCGAGCGTGAACTGGCGCTTGAAGTTGCGCGCCGAGATGCCGCGATGCAGGAAGGTCCTCTTCTCCTTCTCGCTCTTGCGACCTTCGAGCGTGAGCACGTTCTGCTCGACCGTCAGCGCGACCTCTTCCGGCATGAAGCCGGCGAGCGCGACCGAGATCTGGAAGCGGTTCTCGTCGAGACGTTCGATGTTGTAGGGGGGATAGGTCTCGTCGGCGGTCCGCTGGACCTCATCGAGAACGTCGAAAAGGCGGTCGAACCCGATGGTCGACCTCCAGAGGGGAGTCCAATCATACCTCATATCCAAATCCTCCTTGGAGCAAGATGGGTACGAGCAGGCTCCGGACACCGTCCGGCGCCCGACTCAAGTCGCGGGACCCGAAGGCGTCCCGGCCGCCGCGATGGCGACGCCGAAAAAATTTGGAAGCCCGGAAAAGTTTCAAGACCCCGGCGCGATTTTTTTGCGCAAGGAATCGGGATGGTTAATGCAGCCTTGCCTGATTCAGTCCCCCGGATAGCGGCCTGCAGTCGTTCTCTTCCCTTTCCGGCCCTCACGCTCATGTGTCCGTGCGCCTGTTGCAGTACGATCGTAATTTAATATTATGCCCGTAATTACATTCGATCGCTCTGGGGCGACGAGATGCCCCCTCTCCGCTCTTTTGGAGGATTCCATGGACCACACGACCGCCGCTTTACGCCGACCCGCTCTCCGGGAAACCGCCGACCTGACCTCGCTCGGGCTTGCAGCGGCTGCCGCCGCAGTCCGCAACGGCGACATCACGTCGGAGGCCTACACCGCGGCACTTTTGCAGCGCGCCAGGACCCTTGCTGACTTAAATGCCTTCATCACCATCGACGAGGCCACCCTGCTCGCGTCCGCGCGGGAAGCAGATAAGGCGCGTGCCGCCGGGTCGGCGGCCCCGCTTCTGGGCGTGCCGATCGGAGTAAAGGACAGCTATCTAACGAGAGGGCTTTCAACAAGTCTTGGTCTGGAAGGGCTCGCGAACTTCGTGCCCCACGAAGACGCGGACGCCGTTCTCGCCATCAAGGACGCGGGCGCCCTGGTCTTCGGCAAGAACAACCTGGTTGAGATGTCCTATGGCTTGACCGGCCACAACGCGCGCTTTGGCCAAGTGAAGAACCCGCACGCCCGCGATTGCGTCTCGGGTGGATCGTCGAGTGGCTCCGCCACCTCCGTCGCCGCCAACATCGTACCCGCATCCCTCGGGGGCGATACTGTCGGATCAATTCGGGTGCCCGCATCGTTCTGCGGCGTGGTGGGGTTCAAGCCGACGACCGGGCGATGGCCGCGCGGCGGAGTCGCGCCGATCTCCCATACGCTCGATACCACGGGCGTGTTCGCGCGCAGCGTCGAGGACTGCGCTCTCGTCGATCAGGTCGTGACCGATGAACAGGCCGCGGAGCTCTCGAACGGCGGCTACGACCTGAAGGGAGCCCGGCTGGCCTTCGCGCCGCGACAGTTTCTCGATCTGGTGGACGCGGAAGTCGAGGCCCGCTTCCGCGAGGTGGTTCGGCGGCTGCAGGACGCCGGCGCCGAAGTCGTTGAGGTCGATCTCGGCGACGATTTCAATGCCCTCATCCAAACCGCGACATGGGGCATCTTCGCTCATGAGACGATGGGTACGATTTCGGAATTCCTGCGCCACTACGACATTCCGACCACTTTCGAGGCGATCTACACGGGTCTAAAGCCACAGCTTCATCAAGTGTGGGGGCACATCGTATTGCCAGGCGGTGCGGGCGCTACGTCGGCAGAAGCCTACCAGACCGCGCTCAACGTGAGCCGCCCGGAAATCCGGCGCCGCCTCGACAAGGCGTTCGTCGCCCAAGGGGCGCAGGCGATCCTGCAGCCGACGACGCCGTGCCCGGCACCTTTGATCGAGGAGCAGGCGACAGTCCATATTGCGGGACAGGAAGTCAGCTACCTCGCTTTGGCGAATCACACCGTGTCGGCGAGCAGCGTGGGACTGCCGGGTATCAGCCTTCCTGTTGGCTTGTCTCGCGGTGGGCTGCCGATCGGCCTTGAGCTGGACGCCCCCTTAGGAGGCGACCGTGCGCTTTTGAATCTCGCGAGCCGAGTCGAAGGCGTTTGGAGAGACTAGCGCTTAGGGCCGATAAACTGGAACAACCAATGCGTTTCGAGAAAGGTCACAAGGCGGCGACGCGACGGCATATCGTCGATGTAGCATCAAAGTGCATTCGCCGAGACGGCGTCGCTGCCGCCGGGATCGGCGGGATCATGAGCGAGGCCGGTCTGACCAAAGGGGCGTTCTCTCCCCATTTCGAGTCCAAGGAGGCGCTCGTCCGCGAAGCGCTGGCGAGCGCACTCGCCGACCAGCAGGATCGTCTCGACGGAGATCGACAGCGCGGCGCGGACCTTGAGGCTTTGATCCGGAGCTACCTCAAGCGCGTCCACCTCGGAAATCCGGCGGAAGGGTGCCCCTCGGCGGCGTTGCTTCCGGAAATCGCCCGGCAACCCCTGCCTACTCGAAAGGCCTATGAGAAGGGACTGCGGAGCTACGTCTCGGCGCTGGCCGCGCTGCTTCCGATTACGGATGCCGAGACGAACCGTCGCCGCGCGACGGCCATCTTCGGGCTCATGGTCGGAACCCTTCAGTTCGCACGGGCGGTGCCAGATGCTGCCTATGCGGAGCAGATCCTGGAAGGCGGCATTGACGCCGCGCTGCACCTCGCGCGAGCTCCATATTCCAAAGATTGAGCGCCCCTTGGCAGGCTACTCGCGCCCGCGCCGCAGCGCGGCGTGCAGCCGTTCTCTTTCCTTTTCTCACCGGTCGTCCTCGGCCCGCGAACGCTTCTCGAGAGCCTCGACCTCGGCCTGGATGGCCGCGGCGGTCTCCGCGTACTTACGCTCGGCCCTGTCCAGCGCGGCCTGCGCTTTCGCCGTCGACTTCTCGCGCCGTTCGCGATCCTTTTCTCGTGCGGCGTCCTCGCGCCGGCGCTCGGCTTCGCGGCGCTTCTGCTCCTTCTCGAAATCGGCGGCGGCCCTCCGGGCGTCCCGTTCGCGGATCTTGGGAGCGGCCTTGGGAGTGGGTCGCTTCGCCGGCTTCACCCGACGCCTCTCCCGCCGAGCCCCTCCTCCTCGCCGGACCCGAGATCGGACGGCAGGTCCGAGTGCTCGCCGAAGCGCCCGTTCGATCCGGCCGGTCGCTTCAGCACCACGCCAGGCTTGGAGATGGTCGCGGCGACCACGTCCGGATCGTCCGACTCCTTGGCGACGCCCTGATGAAAGAGATTACTGCCGGCGCCCCACGCTTTGAGCGCCGCCTTCATCGAGGGTGCTGCGATCGCGAGATCGTAGAAGCCCATCTGAAAGGTCTTGAGCTTCCTGGCCATCAAGCGTGCCGGCTCGCGGCTCTCCTACCGCCTGCGCGCGACCCAGATGCCGAGCAGGAATGCAACGAACAGCGACGGCAACGGTGCCTTCACCGCCACCTCTCGCAGCCGCTCGGCCCAGCGCAACGCGACGTCCTGCGAAGGCTGCTGGAGAGGTCGCCGGCGCGCTCGGGAAATCCTATCGTTGCCATCCTGCTCGTCGATCAGCCCGGAGGCTTCTGTCATCGCCGAGGCTTCTTTCATGTCCATGCGGGTCACTCCTCCGAAGATATAGGCCCGGCTCCAACCGCCTCCAGGACATCCCGGTTCCCGCGAAAGAGGCAGCAGGCGGCTGAGCTTGCGGCCGGAAGGTCAGTCCAGCGCCAGTCGCGTCTTGAGGCGCGGCGTCATCCAATTCAGGAATGCTCGTAGCTTCATCGGAACGGGCTTTCGCGGAGAATAGACGATATGGACGGGAAGCGGCTCAGGTTCGAAGTCGTCGAGCACGATGGCAGGCGTTCCAGCCTGCTTTGCGGCGTCCATCTTGTACGACATCACCCGTGTCAATCCGGCGCCAGGAAGGAAATAATGTCCGAGTGTAAGGGCGCGCCTGCGCTTGACGCCGGGCGCTCTTAGGCGTCCTTGCCCGCATACGACTCCAAACCGGACGGCAGCGCCTGGCTTCAATGCAGGCTCGGGGATGGCACAGCGGGAATCAAGCGACCATCCTCATCGTTAATCGTGACCGAACGTCCCATCTCTGATGCGAACTTGCGCGCGGCTAGCCGTCGCAGCGTCCGCATATTCCAGCATGATGATGCTGCCTCGCCCCGAAGGCAGCAGGATTTGAAACTTGAGCGTGACCAGCGGCGTTTTCCTCATGACGTCAATCCCAGCATGGAGCCAAGACGGCCGAAACGACGAATGTCCAGCGCTTCCTCGCGAGGGGTCGCGGCAAGCTGGACCTCGCCGCTATCCGTTGTCACCCGTACTAAATGAACCTCGGAAGCCTGTTGCATGACGGCACAAGCAAGACTGAGAGGACTGTTTCTCTCCGCATTCACAAAAGCCGAGATGAATGCGGGATAGGTCAAAGGTCCTGACTAACAAATACCATGTTTAGGACCGACATGGACGCCGTCGAGTTCAGCCTCATAGGCATGGCGGGGGTATCGTTCATCGCGTTTGTCATTGTCGCCAGTTCGCTGCTGATGGGATAAATGACACACCTTTAGGTATGAACGGAACTCCAGTTAGTGGTTGAGTCCTGACCATTTTCGTCGGCTGCCTCGCAAGCTTTCTCCATTCTTCTGCTGCCTGCAACCAAGCTTCCTTCGCGCTCGCAGTCGTGGCCTTGGCCGCCTCGACGTCGCATTCAGCGGCCTTCTGTCGGTAACGTTCAGCGTCCTGTTTGGACATGTGCTTGGCGGCTATTTTGGCGAAAGGATCGATCCTAACGTTAGCGTCCCGGAGCGCTTTCGCGCAGCCGTATGACTACGGTGCTGTCGCCCCGGGCGCATGAAAACTGCCGCGTGCCCTTAGGAACCCACCGCGCGATTCTTTCGTTGTTTCGTATCCCGGACAGCAAAGGAACAAGACCATGGATCGTGAACACGTGAAGGGCGTTGCCGACAAGGCAAAAGGCGCCATCAAGGAAGGTGCCGGTAAGATCAGCGGTGACAAGGACCTCGAAGCCGAAGGCAAGATTGATAAGGCCAAGGGTTCCGCGCACAAGGCCGCAGGAGACGTAAAGGACGCAGCGCGCGACGCAGCTGATGCCCTCAAAAAATAGACAAGATCAAGCCGCCTTCGGCGGCTTTTTTGCCACCTGGATTAGCGGCTCGGAAGACAGAAATTGATGCAAGCCCTGTTCGTTGAACGGAATGAGAAATTTTCGCTGGAATGACGAGGAAATAAATCGGCTGAAGCATTGATTGCTTCAGGAGCAAGCGCGGCTCGGGCCTCTGCTGCCCTACGCCGTCCACTCGCGTCGGTTCATCGACAAGCCCGGAAATTGGGGATGCGATTTCCATTAATCCCTGAAGAGCGCAGGCGAATAAAACTGTTGCTCAAGGATTAACCGGTCAATCGAACGCCAGCGCCGATCGACGGCGCGAGCTCGGCCGCGGCGAGCGTCACTGCAGCATGCCGCTGATGACCTGATCGAGGGTTGCGATCCGGTCCGCCATGCCGCGCGCAACGGCCTCGCGCGCGCCGACCATGCGGCCCTGACCGAATTCCTCGCGGACCTTGGTCTGCGAGACGCGACGGCCGCCCGCGACCGCCTTGACGAAATCGGCGCCAGCCTCGTTTGCCCGGCCTTGCAGATAGGCTCGAGCCTTGTCCGACAGTGGATGCGCCTCGTTTTTATTCGGCGATTCTCGGAACGAACGATCGCCATCTTGATCCCCACCCGGTCGAGCCAGCCGGAAATATCCTGGTGCATGATGATGGCGCCAATCGAGCCGACGTCGGCGGACGGCGTAATCACCAGCTCGCCGGCCTGCGAGGCAATCCAATACGCCGCCGAGACCGCGAGCGTATTCGCGACCGCGATGCAGGTTTCTTTGCCGACGCCACGGCGACCGCAGCTGCGGCCTCGTTGCCGAGACCGTTCCGCCTGGACTGTCGACGTCGAGGATGATGCCGGCGACGTCATGGTCATCGGCTGCGCGCGTAACCTGCGCGGCAATGCCGGTAAGGCTCGAACCGGACCAGCTGCCGCGCGGCGTCAGGCCGCCGGCGACCGAGACCAGCGCGGTCTTGCTCGCCGAACTCGAGGCCTGCGCCGCGGCGGCTGCAGCTGCGGCCTGGCGCTGCTTGGCGCGCGCAAGGCGATCGGCCTGCGCCGAGACCTCGAGCGGGACCAGCGCGTCGATCGTCGTGATCTGCGAAAGCACCTGACGCAGATCCACCTGGGACGGACGGTCGGGCGCATCCGGCTAGCGACCGAGCGCAGCCCGCCTTCTGGACCTCCAGCATCACAGTGCCGCTGCCCGCGCCGCCTTACGCGACCGGCGGCGCCGGACCCTGGTGGACGCCAAGGCTCGCTGCCGGGAGGCCCCGGAGCGGTTCTACGAAGAGCATCGAGCACTGGGCATCATACCCAGGACGCGAGTGAGGGGCGGTTTGGCCAATCTGAGGAACGCTGACTGGCCTCGATTGTTAGGATGCATTGTGGCGCCTCCCGTCACCGTTTATTTCACCTGCATCGGCTGCGGCATCGTCTATTCAGCGAGCCAGGAACGCAGCGCAACCCATACCAATATTTCCGGGACCTTCGATTGCTGGCAGTGCGGGAAGCTTGTTCATCACTGGGCTGGGCTCTTCGACTATAACGAATGGAGAATCGCCTACGTGCTGCCCAAGCAACCCAAGATGAGAAATGAAATACGTGGGTGACTGCTCCGCCCCTGAGAAAGCCGCCCGCCGGATCATGGAGCAAGCCCGAGCGTTCGAGCCGATCCAGGACGGCCGGATCTACATCGAGAAGATCAACTACCCGATGATCTACCAGGACAAGGCAACGCCGGCTGAATACTGGGCCGGCTTGCAGTACGCCAAGGATCAGGGCTGGCTCGAGTACCACGAGAGCGGGACGTTCGTGAGAATTCTCCAGCCGGGAAAAGACCTCTTCGCCTGACCGAGAGCTACTGGTGTTGCGCCTATCGCCTTCGCCGTTCTGACATGACGTACCAATATCCGGTCCCGACCGCAGCGGCCGCGCTGAGCACTCCAACGAGTGCGACGATCCCTTCCACCAGTTCCATGGGGACCTCATTGTCCCAAAGAACGGCCCCAGCGAGGCGGGCACGTCACCGGGGCCTGGTCTTCCGTTGGTGTTGTCCAATGCCATGGGGGGTAGCATCTGGACGCCCCAATAACTGCCCCGGCGCCGGCCTGTTCCAAAAATGCGCCTGAAACAATCCGCCCAGGCATCGCTACGGTTATGCAGCTCGCTACCGAAATTCATCTCGCGTGACGGCCGATGACGGCGAGATCCAAATCTGGCTCGCTGCGACTCGCGTGACGAAGCGGTTGACCGAGTGCTGGACCAAATTCCGGAAGGATGGGCTGTTAGCCTCATGCAGCGACAGCTTGCCGCCGATCACATCCCAATCCTCAACATGGCGGTCGGAGAGGTCCGCCGTCACCGCCTGGCCTGAAAGAAACGGCCCCAGCACCCTTGGAGGTGATGCTGAGGCCGTTCCTCATTTCCAGCCTTGCCGAGCCGCCGATGCAATAACTAGGCGCCCCTCTGGGCTCTAAGTAAATTGTCCTTAATGGAAACCGCCATGCCCAGTGAGCGGATGATCGAATCAAACTGTGAGCCAGTCAATTAACTTGCGTGAATCAAAGGTAAATAAGCTGCTGCTTTTGCCCGGATGCTTAACGGGTGTCTTAATTCACCGCGCGAGTGTCCTAATTGGCGGTGCCAGACTTGAAAAATTCGAAATGCGTCGTGATGCCACCTTCTCGTCATGGCTGCAGCGCTCTTTGCGAAGCAGCTCCAGCGCATGCCACATCTCTGGGGTGAAGCTGGCGCCGAGCGCGAGCGATGCAATAGTCACTTCCGCTGGCGTGCGTTCACGTAGGGAGGCTACCAGCTCCGTCACGCGCTCGTTGTTAAGGCCGGTCGCTTCCACGTTGTTCGCTCGGATGGTTGCAGTCGCGGTGAGCGGAGCCATTCGCTCATGCGCGCGCCGGCTTCGGCTTGCCGGGCTAGCTTGAGAAGGGTTTCTCGCTCAGCGCCTGCGGAAAGCGCTTTGGCACGTTCGCGAAACTGACTCGCTCGTTCTTGGAGCCGCTGTTCCAGCGAACGAGTTTGTGGCTTGTACCGGCAACGATGCTGCATGGCACACCTCGAAATACGGGGTCCTAATCCGTAGGGTTTCAAATAGGGAACCATCCCTAATATGCCTCAGCAAGGCTGACCGTTCCCTCCCGATCTACATTAAGTACAGGACCGTGGCCTCCTAACCGGAGGCGCCGGTTATCCCGGCGCGCGGCGAAGTGAACCAGTGAGCTGAAAGGGCAAGAGAACCGGGGCAAAATGTGCTTTGGTCGGGTCAATGACGCCGCCCGATCTCAGCCTCCCGAATGACGTAGAGACGCTGAAGGCCATTCACGCAGCGTGCACCACAACGTGCGTTACCTTCGGGAAACTCCCTTGAACGAGCTGGCGCGGTGCAATCGCTTTGACGCTAGTCGCGGGATTCGGTTTTCGCTGTAAACAGGCTCGACTGACGTTGCTTTGGGATTTCTGAGTGGCTTACTGAATCTACTCTTTGGACTGGCAACGCACCTGATTGGCGATGGCCGGCGCTTGAGGATGCGGGAGCGGCCCGCGGGATTCCAAGCAAATCGCTGACGCCGCCGTGGCGCGCAATGGCCTTCGATAACGTCGTTCTTAGTCTTCGTCAGCGCGAAGCGGCCGATTTTTTCACCAGGTAATCGCCCGAGCCTACCTTCTGGTAATCTGGCCCGGAGCGCTGAGCGCTTGGTGGCTCCTTGCGTCGCTTGACTGCGATCGGACAAAAGAAGTCAGTGCCGTTCGGCGAATACGTGGACGACGCAAATCGGGTTTGCGGCCTCATCGGTTACTTCCAGCCGCCATTCCTGGCCGGGCTTCAGCGCGCCATCGAGATCTTGGAGGAGTTGTCCGGCGGTGAAAGTAGCCTCCTTCCAGGCTGCGTCCTTGCCGGGAAGGTCCACGCCGGTTTCATCCGCATAGCGTTTCCCATGCTCAATGTGAAAAAAATACCGGGGCATTCCAGACTGTTTCGCGGCTCACTGCGTTGAAGCTGCAGAAACAATTGACCACATTGAAGGTCGTTCCATGTGTATGTCGGCGGAACCGGGCGGCCTCTGCCCGAACGCTCTTTCAAGGAGCCTCGGATGCCCATCGAGATGATGATTCGCAAGTTGCGGCTCCACTCCGAGTTGCCTGATGAAAATATCGAGGCGTTACGCTCCATCGTGACGCCGGTGAAGGATTTACCGGAGGATTCCGTCATCGTTCGCGAGGGCGACCTCAGCACCCAATGCTGCGTTGTCATGAGCGGGTTTGCCTACCGGTCCAAAGTTTCGGAAACCGGCAAGCGGCAAATCCTGTCGTTTCACATTGCAGGCGACATGCCTGACCTTCAGGGCTTGCCCTTGAAGCGGATGGACCACGACCTAACGACGCTCTCGCAGGCACGGCTTGGCTTTATAAATCACGACGCGCTCGAGCGGATCCTTGATTCCAGGCCGGCTCTGGTAAGAGCTCTCTGGCGAGAGACGCTTGTCGACGCCGCGTTGTTCCGGCAATGGATCGTCAACCTGGGCACGCGCTCGGCAGCGGGACGAATGGCCTATTTGATTGCGGAATTGCGTCAGCGGCTGGCGGCGATGGGATTGGTCGCGAACGAGCAGTTTGATTTTCCCATTACCCAATCGAAGCTGGCCGATGCGCTCGGGCTAAGCGTCGTGCATGTCAACCGAGTCCTCCAGGCCTTCCGAGCCGACGGGGTACTTGATCTCAAACGGAGGGTTGTCACGCTTCGCGATCTCGAAAAAATTGTTGAGCTCGGAGGGTTCGAAACGCTTGATGACCATGGTGACACGGCCTAGCGCCGCGCAGCGGTCGCCTGCGTTGCACTTATCATTTGGGCGCGACCTGCAGAGTAGACCCTCCACGTTAAGAATGTGGCTGCTTGTAAGCATTAGCCCTGCTGATCCTCGATCTGGTCCGCGAGGTGCCCGAGACGATGAAGCCACGCCGGATCCAGATCGTGGGCGGCGCTTCTCCTTCGCAGATCGAGAAGAAGGCAGCCTGATGCCAGCCAAGGTTCGATGGCGGAACGCGGCCCGCAAGCGCACAAAGCTTGACGCGAGAGTTGGCTGTGTGACGAGCAACGTCAATGCGAACACCCGAGGGCGCTCGCGTACGACAGCGCACGACCGCGGCGGTTTGAATATTTCCGGACACCAAGGCGACGTAGGAAATTTTTTGCGAATGCGCAGCCACAGTGAGGCATCGCGGCCGAGGCTGGTCTGCCAATATCGAGAGCAAATTCCGCAAGCGTTCGCCGCTGTTCACCAGCGTCTTATTCAAGCATTATTCAACGAACGCGGTCGGAGGCTACCTAAGTGCCTGAGATTGCTGGCGCTCCCTAGGGGACGGCGCCAACTTAGCAAACACAAACACTTAGCCGATGATTTGGAAACTTCCTCGAGCATTGAAACTCAAAGCGTTTCTGAGGGCAAAGTTCGAACCTCTGCAGCATTCCGTTTACCTGGGCCGTTAGCGGTTGGGCGGGTATGGACATCATCCGAAATGAGATGCGTAGATGCGCAGACATCTCATCGCCACCTCCCGAATAACCGAAGTCTCGAAAGAATCGGCGAAGGTAACGCTTCCTTCCTCTTTATCATTTGGGGAGCCCGGCACGCCGCAATCCTTCTTCGTATCGCGAGATGTCTTCGGCACGCCGATAAGGTCCCAGCACGTTTTTGAGGTTGGAAACCCGCAGTGTAGGATTGAGTTTGCGCAGGCGCACGACCGCCTTCTGCGCTTGATCCAACCGTCCCGCCATCGCGTTGCTCGCAGCGCCAATACGAAGTAGAGGTTGAGAGTTTGGATTGTCCTGAACCGCCCCGGGTTTGCCGGAGGCTCCAACTCCTGAGAGGATGGAGCCATGACGAGCAAGACGACGAACAAGTTTTCGCCCGAGGTCCGGGACCGCGCGGTTCGGATGGTCCTGGATCACGCCGGCGAGCACCCTTCGCGCTGGGCGGCGGTGACATCGATTGCGGCCAAGATCGGCTGCACACCGCAGACGCTTCATGACTGGGTCAAGAAGGCCGAGATCGACAGCGGGCAGCGGACCGGCGTTCCGACCGAGATGGCCGAGAAGCTGAAGGCCCTGGAACGGGAGAACCGTGAGCTTCGGCAGGCCAACGAGATCCTGCGCAAGGCGAGCGCCTATTTTGCGATGGCGGAGCTCGACCGCCGTCCAAGCCATGATCGGCTTCATCGATGATCATCGGGGGGCGCATGGGGTCGAGCCGATCTGCAAGGTCCTGCCGATCGCCCCCTCGACCTACCACGCCCATGTGGCCAAGCGGCGCGATCCGGCCAAGCGGTCGGCGCGCCAGGCAGGATGCCGCTCTGAAGGTCGAGGTTCGTCGCGTCTTCGATCAGAACTTCTCCGTCTACGGTGTGCGCAAGGTTTGGCGCCAGCTCAAGCGCGAAGGCTTCGATGTTGCCCGTTGCACGGTATCGCGATTGATGCAGGACATGAGTTTGCAAGGGGTCATCCGCGGCAAATCCGTCAAGACCACGATCAGCGACGAGGCGGCGCCATGCCCGCTGGATCACGTCAACCGCCAGTTCAAGGCGCCACGGCCGAACGTCTACGTCGCCTTTGTCATCGACGCCTATGCTCGCCGGATCGTGGGCTGGCGGGCCTCGCGCACGGCGCATGCGGGCTTCGTGCTCGAGGCGCTGGAGCAGGCCCTACATGATCGACGGCCGGTCCATCGTGGCGGGCTCGTGCACCACAGCGACAGAGTCAGCCAAGGCGGATTAAGTACACCGAGCGCCTGGCTCAAGCTGGCGTCGAGCCTTCCGTCGGCAGTGTCGGAGATTCCTACGACAACGCTCTCGCCGAAACCATCAACGGTCTCTACAAGGCCGAGGTGATCCATCGGCGCGGGCCATGGCGCAGCTTCGAGGCCGTCGAGTTCGCCACGCTCGAATGGGTCGATTGGTTCAACAACCGACGGCTCCTGGAGCCCATCGGAAACATCCCGCCGGCCGAAGCCGAGCAACGCTACTATGCCATGCTGGAACAATCGGCCATGGCGGCATAACTTAAACCAAATGGCCTCCGGCAAACCCGGGGCGGTTCAGTGACACCAGCAGCGGCAACACCGAGCGAAGCAAAGCCGCCCATTGTGGGTTTAGATTCGCGAATGATTGCTCAATGCGAGCGACCGCTGCGTCCGCGATGTCACCGACTTGATTCATGTCGCTTTGGAATTGATCCAGCTTTGCACCGAGCTGGACCACAAGGTCATTAGCCAAAGGCATTACTCCATGATTAATTAATGCGCGTCCGACCGGGCTTGTAGCCCAAATGGGCCACGACGCGCCGCCGCCGATGCAATACACTGCTTCCTCGCCCAATGGTTGTGAGTGGGAATTACTGATGCGTGTCGCGTTCGTTGCAATCGTCGTTTCAGCCGGTTTATGGGCGCTCTTGCGTTTACCCACGTAGGCCAGTGATCGACTTTGAAATTTGGTTTGGCTTGGCCGTACCCTTCAACCAGCGCCATCGGCAGTTTCTCGAATATCTTCGGGCTGGCGAATGGGTACGCTCTATTAACTTACCCGATCAGCCGAAACTGAAACTGACGTTGCTCCGCAATCAATGGATTGAGGCTCAAGAATCCGGCTGTGACGTCAGCTATCGCATCACAGCAAAAGGTATCACTGAGATGGGCAAACCTCGGAGGCTTCGCTAGACTTACGCGGTAGCCCCTCCATCACGACCGAAACGCGTCAATCGCGTGAGCGACGGGAATGCCGAAGTGAACCTCCTCCGAATTGATGGACACCTGTAGTAGGCTCGAAGAGCCAGGAGGTGTCGGATGGAAGGACGTCAACGTCGGTCGTTTACGGACGACTACAAGCGGCAAGCGGTTGATCTTGTAGCGTCGAGCGGGCGCTCGATCGGATCTGTTGCCAAGGAGCTTGGCCTGCGCGATTCCGTGCTGCGGCGGTGGGTGGAGCAGCGCCGGGCCCGGCGGACCACGCGGCAGAGATCGCGCGTTTGCAGCGAGAGAACGAGCGGCTGCGCATGAAGCGCGACATTTTAAAAAAGCCGATCGCGATCTTTGCTGGAACACGGACATGAGATTCCGCTTCATGCAAATCCCTGGTCACCGGCAAACGGCGGGCTCTTTTCCCAGCTTTCAGAAAGGAGCCCGAGACCACGGATCGAAGGCCGCGTCGTCGACCGAGGCCGCATGCAGTTCGGCGAGCGCCGCGTCGCGGCCGGCGGCATGGACTTCTAAGCCCGACCATTGAGCTCGCAAAAGATACGAGAAGGGCCCGGTATCGCTGTCGGGCCTTTCCGCATCATACTCCGCCTCGGCCATCTTGCGCATAACAGTTTGCAAACCATCCGCCGTCTCAGCCAAGCTCGCTAACGATTTTGAAAATCGCCCGCTGCACATTCACTACCAGCAAACGAGGACATTCGATGAGTGCCAACGCTATCCTGGAAAACGTACGACGATATCGCACCATCGCTTCGCTATGCCGACAGACCGCCGCGTTCCGTTCAGCGCAAAAATGGACGCTATTGGAGCAGGCATATGAATGGGAGCGTCGGGCGATCAGCGAACTAGAAGGCTACTTTGCAATAGCGATGGCGGATCCCGTTGGGATATTGCTGCCGCTGCGTGATGTGTGGCAGGATTGAATGGTGGTTTCACCTTACTACCCGTTTGCATACCTGCCGGCACCCCTTGGTCCCCGCACAATTATTCTGCCAGCTCGTCGAGCAGGGACTCGGCCTGTTTCAAGTCCAACGTGTCGAAGCCCTCGGTGAACCAGCCGTAGACCGGCGCGAGGAGATCGCGTGCTTTGCCGTGTTTACCCTGGTCGCGCCAGAGCCGGGCGAGGCTGGAGGCGGCGCGCAGTTCCAGCAGGCGCGCATTTTGGCCGCGCGCGATTTCGAGCGCGTGGCGGTAACTGCCTTCCGCCTCGGCAGCGTTCCGATCCGATTGTGCCAGCAGCACGTCGCCGTAACACCGATGCACCTGGGCATCGAAAACGCGCTCCTCGGATCGTTCGACGCACGCGAGAGCCTCCGTAACGGCCGCGAGCGCGTCGTTAGCCTGTCCAGCTCTCAAGCATGCCTCGGCCAACACCACGAGATGCATGGGCATGAGCAGTGACGCTTCGGCTGCCCGCCATTTGGCAAGTCCGTCGCGTAGCTGTCTCAGCCCGGCCTCGATGTCGCCGCCTTCGACCTTCGACCAGCCGGCATAAATGCCGCCGCCCGCGAGCCAAAACGCGAAACCCTGTTTCGAGCATTCGGCGATGAGGGCCGCCGCGCGTTGACGCAGCAGCCCCTCGTCGCGACGGAAGAAATGGCAATAGCACGCATGCAACAACGCAAATGCTGTGCTGGGGCGATGCGACAGCGTTTCGGCATACGCGATTGCCTCGTCAATTCTCCGAAGCGCCTGATCGAGATAACCCATCTGCGTCAGCGTGAGCGAAGCCAGATAACCTTTGCACGCGACGAGCGGATCGTAAGCGTATCTAAACGCGAGATCGCGGTGGGTGTCAGGGTCATAATGCCCGATCGCCTGTTCTAGATGCGCGCGCGCCGCGTCAAGCTTGCCGAGATGGATCAGACTGATACCCACCGAGCGGTGGCCAATCACCAGCGCGGCGGCATCGTGCGTGGATTGCGCGGCGTCGAGCGCCCTCTGGGCCACCTCGTGGCTCGCTCGCAATTCGGCTCGAACCAGGTGAAACACGTATTGGCCATACAGCGTCGGGAGAAGCTGAGACGTATCCCGAAGCCGCTCACAAAGCTCAAGGGCACGCGCGAAAGCAAATCCGGTCTCCGGCGCCGCCCAACCCCTGGTCGCGATCAGAGTGCCGCCCAACGCGACTTGAAGATCGAGTTCCAACCGAGACCACTCCGGCGTCTCCGCCAAGGTGCCGAGAAGCGACAAAGCGCGCGTCAATTGGTTCCGCGCCTCGATCATTGCCGAGCGCCGGATGGCCAACTGGGCCGCCTTGCCCCAGTACATAGCCGCCTCGTCGATTGCTCCCGCTTCGGCGCAGTGATGCGCGAGCAGTTCCGGTCGCGCCTCGATCTTCTCCGGGAACCACTCCGCCAAACCTCTGGCAACGCGCGCATGGAGGTCCCGCCGCGGTTTTCGCAACAGGGTGGCGTATGCCGCGTCCTGCAGCAGCGCGTGCTTGAAGAGATAGGTGGCCTGCGGCGGCGTACCTCGCCGAAACACCAGCCCGGCATCGGCGAGCTGATCGAGCGCGGCATGCAGTTCGGCGTCACGGCGATCCGCCACCGCTGCGAGCAACTCGTAGGAGAAGTCCCGGCCGATCGTGGCGCCGATCTGGGCGATCTCCTTGGCCCAGGGGCCGAGCCGATCGAGCCGCGCCATCAGCGAGGCGTGCAGCGTTGCGGGGATAGCAAGCGCTGGGTGTGGCGCTCTGGCTACGAAGCTCGCGCCTTCGTCGTTCGCGGCGCTTTCGAGCGCGGACTTTGTCAGCTCCTCGACGAACAGCGGGACGCCGTCGGTGCGTTCCACGATCTCATCCACGATTTCATCCGGCAGGTCCTTGTTGCCCGCGATCCGCCGCACCAGCGCGATGCCCTCTGCTCGATCGAGGCGATTGAGCGTCAGTGTCGTGACGTGCGCCAGGCCAACCCACGGCGGCGCATATTCGGGGCGAAACGTGACGACTAGGAGTATGGGCAAGCCACGAACCCGGTCGACGACGTGATCGAACACCTCCCGGGAGCTCGGATCGCTCCAGTGCGCGTCCTCAAAGATCATCAGCACGGGAAACTGGCGGGCCAAGCCCTGGAGTTGCCGGAGCAGCGCCTCAAACGTCTTCTCTTTTTTTTCTTGCGGCGCGAGGGAGAGAGGCGGGAAGCGGCCTTCAGTCGGTAGTAACAGGAGTTCGGCTAGCAGCGCCTCGTCTTCTGGCGGGGGCGCGACAGAGGCAAGTAGCGCCGCCAACTTCTCAAGCTTCGCCTCGGGCGTGTCCTCACGTTCGAAGCGCGCAGCCCGTTCGAGCTGCGCGATGATGGGCTGCAATGCGCTGTCCTGATGGTGCGGTGAGCAGAAATAACGCAACCGCGTGTGCGGCTCGAAAGCAAGTCGTTCCATGACTGCTGCAGAGAGCCGTGACTTGCCAATGCCCGGTTCGCCAGAGAGCAACACCACTTGGCCCTGGCCGGTCTTTGCTTTCGACCAGCGACGCAGCAGGAGTTCGAGTTCTTCCTGGCGCCCGATGAGTTCAGTCAGTCCACCTGCGTGCAGGGCCTCGAAGCGGCCCTCGGCTAAAGAAGGTCGTAGCGCTGCCCAAGCTCCGATGCAGCCCGGAATGCCTTTGATTTCCCGGGGTCCCAGGTCCTTTAGTTCAAACAGATTGCCCAGGAGCCTTCGCGTGCTCTCGGCAACGATCACCGCGTTCGGGTCAGCCATGGCTTGTAGGCGCG
This sequence comes from Bradyrhizobium sp. Pha-3, assembly GCF_042258325.1. NCBI lineage: Bacteria > Pseudomonadati > Pseudomonadota > Alphaproteobacteria > Hyphomicrobiales > Nitrobacteraceae > Bradyrhizobium > Bradyrhizobium sp. Pha-3. The sequence continues at coordinate 6,439,273 of NZ_CP170151.1, forward strand.
CGGCAAGATTGGGGGTTTCTCCGATGATTCCGCGCTCCTGTGCCACCCCCGATCCGATCAGATCGCCAACAACCACCAGCCCGGTCGCGATACCCACGCGAGCTTGCAGCGGAACGGAAAATTTGAGCGCGCGCACTGCAGCAATCGCTTCCAGTCCTGCGCGCACGGCCCGTTCGGCGTCGTCCTCGTGCGCCTGCGGATAGCCAAAATAAATCAGCACGCCGTCGCCCATGTATTTCGCGACGAAGCCGCCGAAGCGGCGCACAGTATCGGCGACGCACGTCTGATAGGCCGAAATGACCTCCCGCAGGTCCTCGGGGTCCATGCGTGCGGAGAGCGACGTCGAACCGACAAGGTCCGAGAACATGACGGTGACCTGGCGACGCTCCGCGGTGTCCTTGGCGGCTTTGCGAGTTTTCGGAGGAGCGTGGGATAGGGGCGCCGGTGCGCTCACTTCAGCGCGCAAAGCGGCGATGGCGTCGAGCAGCTTGCGGCGATGCCCGACAAATCCGACACCAAGCTCCTTCAAGTCCTCCGCGGTCAAATTCCGCAGGACCGTGTCGTCGATTTTATTGTCGCGGAATACGGCCTCATACTGTTCGAGGCCAAGCCTCCGCAGCCAACCTCCGACGTCCATGGCGGCCGCCCTAGTTCGCCTAACGCTGGATGATCCCTCAGACGAGAGCGCCTGTCTAGGGTTGCCGCTTTGGATGATCAGTCGTGGCGAGGCAAGGGCCACGGCACTGCCGGTTCGACTGTACTAAGAACTGATTAACGCGTCGAAAAATGGGTCCCAGATATTTTTGAGATACGTGTCGGCGCACGCGAGGCCCCGGCCCGGCCATGCATCCCCGCGGGGTGAAAAATCGAAGGCTCGCGGTCGGAGGACCCGACACGGCTGTAACGAGCGACCAACCGGTCGCATCAGTCACCGCCAGCGCGGCATCCCATGAAACGCGATCTGTACAGTGAAGTCTCGGCGCGCCTCGTTGCCGAACTGGAAACCGGCGCGGCATTTCTCTAATTAGCTCAGTTTGTTAGGTGGTGCCAGGGGCGGCGGCGTACGCTTTCAGCGCCATGGTACTGCCAGAGGCCGGGGCCGCGTTCGATTGGCGGCCGGTCGCCGGCTTCAGCGCGGGCGACGAGGTGTTGAAGAACCCCAATCTCAAGACTGTTTTCCAAGCAGCAATCAAACGCGGCTTCGCAATCGCGTCGAACGATTGATCGGCGGGCCGCGTCAGATGCCGCGCCGCAAATCAACTGCGTCGCGTGACGCAGTTGAAAGCGTGTCGGGAAGTCTCGGTGCCTGCATGCCAGAACGGTCTCGGCCTGCTTTCTGCGATCGATCCAAGCGCCGCTCGTAGTGGGCCGCCAGCTGCAAAGGCCGCAACTTGATGAAGGGATCAGCTTGTTCGGCGAGCGCCCGCACGGTCCGCGCCCGCTCCCTGCAAAACTCGTCGTCCATGGCGTCCCCGCTGAATGACCGCGGGCTTGTACCAGTTGAGCGGTTGGACTGTCTGTGACGCAAGTTACATTGCCTTGGAAGTTCTCTCCGCAATTCGCAGACGTTTTGGGAGGCAATCACGCATCTCACTCCGTAATGAATGCGACGCCAACCCATCCATCTTTGCGCCAGACGACGCTGCAAGAGAAGGCATTGCTGGGTGGAACGATAAGCGTGAACTGGTCAGGAAGAGACGATGGCGGATCATCTGCCTTCAACGCCGCGCCGTTCTCTGTGATGTCGCGCACGACACAGCACAGTGACATGTCACCAAACCTGATCAACGCATTATCCAGCGATGGATTGCGCACAGACTTTCGCCGGTCGGGAAAAGAAATCATTTCCGTGCCCATCAATAACTAATGCAAATAAGATCGATGCTGCACGAGAAAGCTTGCGTTTCTGCTAACGACGAAACTGGCTGTGCAATGTCACGCTGTTCGCCGATCGGATCGGCCTTTCCCGCGGCGGCGACGCGGCCTCTGACGACGGTTTCGGGGCGGATCAGACAATGTTGCCGCATCCGTCGCTGGCTGCCTGGCCGGTTCGCTCGTCGGCGGATCGTCGATTGATCGAAGCGGGGATCTTCGAACGGCGACCGCAGTTTCGAGCGCGGCCAAAAATAACTGCCCTTCCTCTGTAATTTCCCAACCCGCTTCACTGCGAAGCACGAACTTAGCCGAGAAGATATTCAGATCCGGTGCATGTTCGGCCAACCGTTTCATGCGATCAGTCCAGTCCTTGCCGCTGTTCATCAAGATCGCAACGGCGTGCCGTACTTCAGCAACGGAGGCTCGCCCGGCGGACTGGCCGGCCAGCACTTTCAAGACGGTCAGTTGGAAGGACACTTCCACGTCTCCGGTCTGGCTGGGTGCGAAGTCTAGGCGAGATCGGTCAACCGCCGGTCAAGTACTCTGACTGATCCGCGGCGACGGCGTGATCAATGTTACCCGTTAACCTCAAACAGCAAGGTTAAGAACTGAATTGCGTTGCTGCCACTCGGTCTGCGTCCAATCATCGTGCCAGCCGTGCGGATTGGCTTTGGTCATGCGTACCGCGCGGTCAGGGGCCGCCGTTCTCCGGGAGAGACTGTGGCCCCGCTTAATCTGGCGGCCCGATGACAGACACCAGCTGCAAGAAAGCGACGATGCCCGGCGCCGAACCCGTGAGGGTCATGTTCGTTTGTGAGGGCTGCATGGCCGTCTACGAAGCCAGCCAAGTATCGCGGCGGGCGACTATGTACTTCAGATGCGAGCAATGCGACGGCATCGTTTATCGGTGGTCCGGCAACTACGATTACGTGCAATGGAAGCGCTATCCAAAGGAGCACGGGGGTAGCGCTGACCCTGCCCCTCAACGCGGCCGATCATCCACTCGCGCGCGCTGAATGCCACGCAGCACTGGCAGCCGGCTGTAGCGACGTAGAGCCTCCTCTCAATCGCCTGGTCTGAGCGACCGCTTCGTGAAACCGTCGACCGTCCACGACGCTCCCAAGACCTTCTCGCCGTCAAATTTGACGATCAACGTCGTCTCCCGTGCGTCGTCGTCGACACGACGACGCAACGACAGCGACAGTTCATTGAACTGGAAATCCAATGCGCGGACGCGACCGCTCTCTGACAAAACAAGATAGCCGCCGTCGCCGTTGCGACGAAGAATGTCTACCGCAATTCTTACGAGCGCCTTGATACGCTCAATTCGTTCGACCGTGTTCATATTCGCCGTTGAGTAACTGAACTTCCGCCGCGATTTTCGCGATGCCCTCGCCGATCGTGATCAAGACTGAGTTTCGGGTTCTGATCAGAGAGATCGCGATTTCGTCGCCAAGCCTTGGGTGTTGATCGGCGCTGCTTTTGACCCCCAACCGGCGCCCAACATTGACCCCGCCTGATATGCAGTAATCGCCTGGATTCATTTCGAATTGAAGCAATGAGCCGGGGTCAATGTTGGAAGCCGAAAGGGGCAATATTCGGCGCCGCGACACAGGACGAACATGACCGAAGTAGCCAAACAAGCTCGCGCGAAGCAGTTGCGCTTCAGCGCTCCAAGATGACGGGCGATCTTCCATTCTGGCCAGCGGCGCTGCGGCTGGATCAGGCGGCCGCCTATTGCGGGCTCTCGACCGACACATTCAAAGAACTTTGCCCGGTCAAGCCGATCGAATTCACGCAATCGCCCCGCGGTCGGCGCCCTTCGCGCCCGATTAGACGCTTGGCTTGACCAGCTCGACTGCAAATAGCGGGGTCCCGCCGCGCCGCAAGATCGGCGACATAGATCGGTCCGACCGACTCATGACGAAGCGCTTCCGATCGCTACACGAATTGCTGCTTTTCGCCGGCGAGGAAGACTTGGCGATAGCCGTCTTGGGACTAGGCCAGCTTCGCCAGTAACCGCGCCCCCATGGTTTCAGAGCTTGGGATGGAGCAGAAGTGTCCGCAATTTCTCGCTCAATTGGTCGACCGAGAACGGCTTACAATCGCGGGCGCCTCCCGGAACTCCTGCTCAAGGGGCGGTCCGCCATAGCCCGTGCTGAACAGGAACGGAATTTTACGATTGCGTAAGATGCGAGCTACAGGAAACACAAGCTCTCCAGCGAGATTCACGTCAAGGAGCGCCAGATCGAAGGATGTCTTTGTCGCGAGTTCGCAGGCCTTTGATACGTGCGCCGCTGAGGCGATCACCTTCAATCCCAATTCCTCAAGCATGTCTTCGATCATGAGGGCGACCAAGCCTTCATCCTCAACAAGGAGCACTCTGGTGCCGGAGATCTCAGCCATTGGATGCCGGAAGTATGATGGGAAACACCAAGCGGCAGCGTGCACCCTCCGGCTCGAACTCCAGATCGAACTCTCCCGCCAGGTCATGCTCTATGCAACGCTCCATCAGCCGCGTGCCAAATCCACGCCGCTTGGGAGGCGTGACTGGTGGCCCCCCACGTTCGCACCATTCGCACTCGAGCGTGCTTTGGACGCCCCCGTCCATCCGCCAAGTGAGCGACACGGATCCATCCGGCAGGGAAAGTGCGCCGTATTTCACCGCGTTCGTCAGAAGCTCGTTGAAAGCCATGGTGACACTCAACGCGGTGCGCGCGTCCAAGTCGACGTGCGGCCCCTCTGTCACGACCCGCCCGCCAGACACGGGAGCGACGATATCGTCAACCAACTTTTCGAAAGGGGCATCCTGCCAGTTTCGTTGAGTGAGCAGGTCGTGCGCTCGGGCAAGCGCAAGGAGCCGTCCCGTGAACGTCGGCAGAAACTCCTGCAGATCAGCGGCATGGCGGGCGGTCTGGCTCGCGAGAGACTGCACCGTTGCCAAAGTGTTTTTCACACGGTGGTTCAACTCGTCGATGAGGACCTTCTGAGCGTTTCTCAGCTCGCTTGCGCTCGCTGATGTCGACCAGCATGTTGATAGCCCCGACCAAGTTGCCCGCGGCATCTCGCAGCGGGGTCGGATAAGGAATGAACGGCACGCGTCCGCCGTCCGGACGCTCGGCCACCGCCTCGGCACCGCGAACCGGTCGGTTTTCGCGGAGCGCTACGGCCATCGGGCATTCGTTGTGCGGCAGCGGCGAGCCGTCGGGCCAATAGAGTCTCCAGGTCACGCACCACTCGTCGCCCGGCTGTGGCGTTCTCCCAGCCATCTCCACCGCGGCGCGATTGTAGAAATTGATCCGGCCCTTTGCATCGGTCGTGTAGATCGCAGCCGGCAACGCCTCGAGAAGATCGCGCATGCGCTGCTCGCCTTCGCGCAGACGGTCTTCCAGCTGTTTGGTCGCGGTGACATCTTGGGCAACCCGTACACCGTACAGAAAGCGACCTTGCGTATCGCGGACGGACGAACTGAAAATGTCGAGATGCCGCACTGACCCGTCAGGCCGGAGTGCGCGCTTGCGAATGGTGTAGTTCCCGATGTCGCCGCGCACCTGCCGCGCGTACAGCTCGGCATCCTCGGCCTGGTCATCGGGATCGGTGTAGTCGAAGAACGTCATTCCGAGCAGCTCGTCGCGTGAGCGGCCGGTGATACGGCAAAGAGAGTCATTCACCCGCAAGAAGCGTCCGTTCTCGTCGATCTCGGAGATTCCGACGCTGGCCGCCTCATAAATTGCAGCAAGCCGCGCTTCACTAGCTTGTCTCGCTTCCTCAGCAGCATGCAATTTGCTGACGTCAATGGTGAAGCAACGCGTGTTGGCGAACTTGCCCTCCACAAAGCGGCTGTTCGATGTAATCAGCACATGCTTGACGGAGCCGTCACGCGCGCGAAGCCGGGCAGGATAGCGGTCGAGCCGCTCGCCGCATGAGAGGCGCTGAAGGATATCGCCGATAATCGGAGCGTCGGCATGGAAATCCGCAACATGGCGGCCGACGTACTCCTCCGGTCTGTATCCCAGCATATCCAGCTCGGCTTTGTTGGCGCGAAGGATGATCCCTTCGCTGCTGACGATATGCAGGCCCACGGCACCGTTCTCGAAAAAGTCCTCCAGATCCTGCGTCTTCTCCTCCTCGACCTGCTTGCGGGCCGTGACGTCTTGGAAGCAATTGATGGCGCCTTGGATACGGCCAGAGTGGTCGCGCAAGGCGCGGATATTGACCAAGGCTGTAAAGCGAGAGCCGTCCGGCCGCGCCATGAGGACTTCGGCATTGCGCGTGGGCGTACCGAGACGAACGGCCGTGGCCATGGGACAGTCGTTGCGGGCGAGCGGCGTTCCATCGAGCAGATAAAGTTGATGCGACCCGCAGAAGCGCTCCTTCTTGGAGATATCCGGTGTTCGTCCCCACAATTGAGCGGCCTCGGTATTATGGGCGACGAGGACCCCGTCTGCATCGCAAAGGTACACCGCACCGGGAATGGCATCGAGAGCGGCACTACCGGCAGCGACCAGCGCCTCGAACTCGGTCGGCTGCCGACGAGCAGAGAGCGGAAATTCTTCGACATTCGACATGAAAACTGCTCTCGGGGGGTCGGAACCGCTGTTCGAAAAAGGATATGGGCAGACGCCCCCGTTGGCCCGCCGAACCCTGCCCAACGTCCGGAGAGCCGGAGGGTTCCTGAGTAGTCGTCACTTAGTTCGGGAATAGGCATGTAGGTGGCGGCGACCGGAGGCGTGATCGCCGGCGCGGTCATCGGAGGGCTTGCCTCCTCGGCGTATGCCGGGGACCACGTCCGGGCTACTATGACTACGGTCCAGGGTACTATGGCGCCGGGTACTAAGGCGGACCATACGCCTACGACGGCGGACACGATGCTCCGTAATCACGTGCCGAGATCTTTAGTTTCGGCGATGACCCACACACCGCCCTCGCCCGTTCGCACTTTTGACGATACGGCCGATGTCGTTCGCGCCGATCTCGAGCTGCGCCGTGGCGCGTGCCCTATCCGATGGGGTTCTTTGCCAAGCAGATCGATGGGCGGATCGATGAGCAGCGGGCTGGAAAGGCCGTTCGGGTGACTTCCGGCAACCGCACACCGTTTCATATCGAGGCCATCGACGCGCCACATCCGGGAGCGACGGACGCCACACTATCGAGCCCCCCGGTGGTCCAGTTCCAGCTTCGTCCGGACGCGCTGGCCCACTAATCCGCTGGTGACGTGCACACGCCCGAGTTCGCGTACTGTCTACTTTTCAAGGTACCGAAGGAAGGCAGCCGCAAAATCATTTTCCCAAGGTGCAGTTTTCTCATACGAGACCTTATCCCCGAGGCGCAAGGCTGTGACCCACTGCCGCGCCTCGAACCGGTTCAAGGGGACCTCGTTGCAACGCAGCTCGCCTTTCGACGATGGCATGGTTCAACAGTTCAAGCACCAGGCCAAAGGCTGCCAGCTCTTCTTCTTCGATGGCGGCATCATCGTAACTTTCGAGCGTTTCCGCGATGATTGCGTCAGCCTCGCGCTGCAGGGCTAGCAGTTCCTGGTTGGTTTCCGCGGTCCGCGCGCTGGAAACCATGGCCAGGAGCCTGTTGCGATGGCTGGTGTTTTCCTCCCTTTCGTCCCGATTCAAATAGCGACGCAACCAGGCACCGGCCGAACCGATCGCAGAGAGAAGCAGGAGAGCGAACCAGAAGTAGTCGCCGTATCTGTCAAGAAAGCTGCGTTCGTTACCTTCGATGACGGCCGCCGCTCCCCGGTGCACCGGCAGCTCGGCATCTTTCTCGGTGTCAGGCTTGGTAATGTGTGCAGCTCCCGGCACTTGTCTGGCAATCGCCTGACGGATAGCGAATAATTGCCGGAAAAAGGCCGCCACCGTCGTTTCAGACAAGGTCTTTCGCGCCACGATCAGATGGCTGACGCTAACCGTCTCAACCTTGTCATCTGGCCAAGCCGGATCGGCATTGAAGACGCCGGGCGGAATTTCCTCGGATTCATACCGCGGGTGCTTCAGAGCGATGGCTTCCGATGTCTCGATCGCGAGAAACTTCGGCGCGCCTCGCACGCGGGTCGTTGCAGCGATGGCGTCGGAGGTGATTTTACTATCGAGCGGACCGACCGCCATGAATGCATCGAGGGTCGGGTCGCGTGCCAGCTCCTCGATGTGGTCCGTGCCAAAGTTCATAATTGCGACCGTGTCCGCCTGCACGCCGGAGGCGCCAAGGATAACCCGCAGGAAAGCGGCATTCGCCGGGGTCCGCCCGATTACGCCGACACGATGCCCTGCGAGATCGGCGATCTCCTTGATTTTCGGCGCGTGCTTTCTTTTGGAGGTCTTGCCCGCGGGTCCGGAAGGCGCCCACAGCACAACCAAGTTCTTACGCAGCGTGGCGACGGACTGCGCGTCGGCGGGCATATCCAGGTCGCCGCGACCGACCGCAAGATCGGCCTTTCCAGCACGAAGCAACGCGAGGGATTCGACCGCCCCGTCGGCTTTGATCGGGGACAGCTTGACAGTTCTGCTTTCGCTGGCGAAGGCATCGGCCATCGCCTCAACTACTTTGTGATCATCGCTTCCGGGAGGTCCAACCGCGATCCGGAGAACTTCCGGCCGCAGCGCATAATACAGCGCGCCCGCTGCGGCGCCAAAAACAAGAAATCCAACGACCAGGACGAGCAGCAATGAATTGCTCCTTCTCCGCCGTCGGCGGGCAGCGTCATTGGTTTTGTCTGTGTCGCTTGACGAGGACATGTGCCACTGCCAGCCAGAGATCAAAGCGCGTCCTGCTTCCTAGGATATCTGCCGCGAGCGCTTGTGGAACAGCGAGTGATGAACAACTAGGCAAATCACGATACTCGCCGTCTTTCTTCGCCTGCAGCGGTGGAATCCTGGGTGCCGAGCAACTTCAACGCGGTCTCGATCTTGGCGAGGAGCGCCTGGATTTCGGCTCGCTCGTTCGGGCCGAGATCGGCTTCGAGCCGCGCCAGCAATTGCTCCTTCTGTCCCAGGAGCTTCACAATAGCAGACATCTCATCACCGCGAAAACGTAATCGACGGCGAAAGGGCCGCTCAGAGAGCGGCCCCTTTTCTAGTTCACCAGCTCCGGGTGCCGAAGCTGAAACCGATGCTTGGGCCACCGCCGTAGTAGCCGTAGCCGCGACCGTAATAGCCTGGACCACTGTAATAGCCGTAGCTGCGGCGGACCACGTAGCCGTCGTCTCCGCCGTAGTAGCGTTGGACATAGCGGGGACCGCGGGTCCGGTAGCAGCGGCCATACTCGTTACAGACAAGACGGACCTGCTCGATGTCCGAAGCCTCATTCGACGCGATGGCTGCAGGTGCAAGAGGGGCCGCACTCGCAGACGACGCCATCAAGGTCGCGGCGAGAGCTCCAAGCGCGATGTTCTTCATGGATATTCTCCTTCCTTGGCGAGATCAGTCGATCTCTTCGATGATGCGACGTTCATGGGGTTCGACGATGTAGGTCCGGCTGTCCCGGTTGATGTACCGGTATTCGCGAAGGGTCGGAGCATCCCGATAGACCTCTTCGGGAAACGCTTCGATCTCCACGCCTTCCGGCACGCGCTCTCCGGTGCGGATCTCGGTACGAACCGAGCTGCCGGTGGTGGTGCGCCGCTCGCGCTCGACCGGCCGCTCCTTGGCGTGCTTGCGGATGACCTCGCGGTCCCTGTCGCTGAAGGTCGTCTTGCGCTGTTCGGTGCGCGCCGGCGCGGCCGCCGTGGAGCGGCCCGAGTACGGCAGGACCGCGACGATCTTGTAGCTGGAGGGCTCCACGATCACGATCTCGTCCCTCACCAGCACGAAGTTGTAGCCCCGGTACTGGGGCACGATCTCGACGACCTCCGCAGGCAGCGGCTGCAGACGTACATCGCGCGGCACGGCCGTACCGACCGATAACGAGAAGTTCACGTTGTTGAGCGGTTGCACATTCAGGTGTGAAATCGACGTGCTGATCCGGGTCCGCTGCTGATCGTTGATGTTCACGGACGCATTCACGTCCGTGCTCGACGAGCGATTGGCCGTGTTCTGCTGGCTGTTCGGCTGCTGGGCCGTGGTGGTCGAATTGCTACCCGTCGGAGACTGAGCCTGATTGGTGCCCGAAGCCGGTGGGTTCGCGCTCTGCGTCTGATTGTTCGCAGGCGGATTGGTCTGCGCCTGGTTCGAAGGCGGATTAGCTTGGTTGGAGGGCTGGCTGGTCTGCGCCTGGTTGGTAGAGTTGTTCGACGTGGGCGCCTGCGTGGTGTGGGTGCCCGTACCGGAGTCGGACGTTTGGCCTGCAGCGCTCTGGCCGGTCGCTGGCGGAGGCTGCGTCTGCGCCGCATTCGTCGAAGGGTTGGTCTGCGCGGATCCCGGAGCGGAGTTGGACGACGGTGTCGACGTCGAAGAGGACGGCGGCGTCGACGTGGAATCCTGTTGACGCTGCGTGGCCGACGGATTGGAGCTCGACGTGCTCGGAGAAGATTGTGCGAGAGCCGAAGTCGCGAGCGCGACCGCGGCGGTCGTAGCCAACAATAAACGCTTGTTCATCTGAAATCCTCCTAATTGGTCGCCGAACAACACCGGACGAAGGGCCAGGTTCCAGAACGGGAAGTTTCGGCAAATCGGCTGAGGCGGCGCCGGCGGAAATTCTTCTCGCCGCGAGAAATTAGTCTCGCGACATGAGCGCTGTGCCTTCCAACTACCGGGAAGAAACGGAACTTCGCGCCCGCCTGCTCGTTGGCAGTGACTACTTAGAAGCCAATGGAGGAGATACAATGAAGAAGCTGATCGTGTGCGGCGCCCTCGCCGCCTTCGCCCTCGGCACCCAGGCCGCCAGCGCCGCCGAGTTCTACATCGTTCGTGATGCGACGACCAAGAAGTGCACCGTTGTCGACACCAAGCCGACAACGACCACGACGACGGTCGTGGGCGACGGCGTCTACAAGACCAAGACGGAGGCCGAGTCCGCCGTGAAGACCACCAAGGTCTGCACCGAACAGTAAACGGCCATCGCAGGGCCGAGCCGGCCTCGCGAAAACGTTTTGAAGGCCATTGGAGAAGAAGATGCCTGTACTGATTTTATGGGCCGTTCCCCCGTGCTCGTTGTTGGCGGCGTCGGCTATTGGATAGTTCACATGCACTGAGGGAACGGTCCGCGTGAAAGGCTCGCCCACAAACCGGGCGAGTTTTTTTGGATCATTGGGCCCGGCAGAAAAAAAGGGCCCAGCGGGGCCCTTTTTCCGTGAGTTCTCGTCGCACTAATTGTAGTCCGAGTATTTGAACTGCGGGAGCGCCTTCAATTGCTCCTTGTTGCCGCTCATGACCGCGTGGTCCGGGACCCAGTCGTTCGCGTTGCGGTTCGTCGTATTCGTCGAAGCCGCGCCGGTGGTGGTGTCGCGCGAGTTGGTCGAGGTGCTGCTCGAGCTGGTCCGGACCGGCTCTTCGACGAACTTCAGCTTGTCCATCGAGACGGCGATGTCGTGCTCGCCCATGCCCAGAAACCCGCCGATACCGATCACCACCGCGTTGATCTTGCCGCTCTTGTCGACGAGCAGTTCGTTGATGTCTCCGAGCTTCTCGTTGGCCTCGTTGTAGACGTTCAGGCCTATCAGCTTCGAAGCGCGCCAATTTCCCTTGACCGCCATCTTCGCATCGGCCGGCTGGGCCGTGACCGCCGGCGCGGCGCGATCGGCGGGCTGGGTGGATTGCGCGAACGCGCCGCCGCCGATCACGGCAGTGCCAAGCAGAGCGACGGCAAGAAAACTTTTCATCGATTATCTCCTCCAACGTGAGCCGCACCCGTTCAAGATGCCGGGCCTCAACGCCCGCGATTGCCACTTGTTCCTGATCGCTCTTTCAGTCGGAACGGGGCGCAAAGAATTCTACCCATGCTTGACGGGGGTTAGGATCCAGTCCACTAACGATGTTCGGTGCTCAAGAGGCGGACGACAATTCCCTTGCCTTGGGAGCGAAGGCAAGCCTACCAAGCCTGGTTCGAACAGTCTTCCGCTTGCTTCGCGGAGTCGCCGGCCTGCTGGACCTCCGGCTGTGGAGGAGGCACTTCGTCCGCAAGAGCGGCCGTTGCGAGAAGAACAAAAGCCGCCGTGGAAAGAATGGTTTTCATGCGAGCCTCCTGATCGGCAACTCAACGAAGAGGCTCCGAAGCCGTGCCGACTTCCGGGCGAGATATGGTTGACCCCGTCTAGAATCCTTCGCGTCCTCCGCGGCCGAGCAGCTCGCGATATCGGCGTTCGTACTCCTTCACCATCCGGCTCGCGGCGAAGCGCTCCTCGAACCGGGCGCGGACCACTCTTCTGTCCAGCCGGCCCAGTTCGTTCACTGCCCTGATCGCCTGCTCCTCGTTATCCACGATAAAGCCGGTGACGCCGTCTTCCACCACTTCGGGCACCGAGCCGGCTCGGTAGGCAATCACAGGTGTCCCGCACGCCATCGCTTCGATCATGACGAGCCCGAACGGCTCCGGCCACCCGATCGGAAACAGCAACGCGGCGGCCCCGGCGAGGAACGGCTGCTTCCCGATTTCGTCCACTTCGCCGACAAGTTGGATCTCCCCGCCATCGATGTTCGGCTCGAGCTTCTTCTTGAAGTAGGCCGTCTCCGCGCGCGGTATCTTGGCCGCTATCCGCAGCGGCGTCCGCGCGGCGCGTGCGATGCGTATGGCGGCTTCCGGTCCCTTGTCCGCCGTCAGCCGCCCGAGAAAGGCCAGGTACGAACCACGTTCGCGGGACGGCCTAAACAGATCATTGGGCACCCCATGCTGGATCGTCGCGATCCAGTTCGCGTCCGGAAGTGTTCGACGCTGGTCGTCGGAAATCGAGACGAAGGCCGCGTTTGGGAAAGCCCCGATCACATCGGACAGCCCGGGAAGGTCGAGCCGGCCGTGCATTGTCGTCAGGAACGGCACGCCGGTCCGGCTTAGCACCGGAAGAGGCAACCAGTCGACGTGGGAGTGGATCACGTCGAAATCGCCCGCGCGCTCGGCGATCGCTTCGATCAGCAGCGCGCATGCGGCGTTCGGATCCGCTCCCCTTCGCCCCAGGCGCAGCGCACGCGGCCAGATAGGATGGAGCTTTCCCTTTGTCTTCGAATCCCCGCTCGCGAACAGGGTGACGTCGTGTCCGAGCTCGACCAGTTCGTCGACAAGCCAGGCGATCACGCGCTCCGTGCCGCCATAGAGCTTCGGCGGAACGCTCTCGGCCAACGGAGCAAGCTGGGCGATCCGCATGCTAGGCCCCGACCACGAACTGCATGGCAATCACAATGACCGCGGAACAGAGGTATGAAATCGCTAGCAGCGTCCAACTGGGCTTTGTGCTTTCCCAAACCACCCGCGCGATGAACATCGTCACGCCCGTCAACCTTCGTCTTCGGGAAGCTGGTGCAAGTAGGCTATCCCGAAGCTGGCGAGTTCTTCGGCATCGCTCTCTCGCTCTTCCCGTCTCCTGTGCAGAAAGCACTCGAGCAGGCAGCGGCGGCTGTCGTGAACGTCAACGTCAGGGTGCGCCGCCCGGTACACGGTCCAGGCCGTCTCTGCCGCCCTTCTCACCGTGACTTCGTCGACCATCCTCACGCTCCAAGCGACCGCATCCAGTCGCTGCCAACTCAGCGCGATGGCGAAAGTTTCCAATTTTCCCCGATTCTTCGACCTTTGGTGGAGAAGCGCTCGACAGGCCGATCAGAAAGCTTTCGCCCGCGCGTGATCGCGGATCCGATTCAGCGCGATGATCTGGCCATCATGGCCCCTAAGTACGGCTCCGCAAAAGCCGGTCGACGGCGCGAAAAGTGTCATAGACGGTGGATTTTTTGTGACGAAGGCACGCGATCAGCTAGCGCGTCGATTCTTTGCCGCAGGTGATCAACCAGCCGCTTCGCACCGACAGTCATGCAGCCCCCCAAGGCACTTGGACACTTCGAGTTGAGAACAGAGACGCCGCCAATTGCGTCCCTCGTGTTCGGCGGAGCAAAACGCGGCGGAGACCCCGAGCGGTGCCAGAAGATATGGCGCGGTGCCAGAAGATATGGCGCCATCAAAAATCCTGCGCAAAAAGCAGCGCGAGACGATCGGCTTCATCAGCTTGACGGTCGCTCGGGTCGCCGGACGGCAAAGACCGTCGGTGGGTCGATCATCGCGACCATACGAACATTGTTTCCGGTGGCCATCAGTCGGCGATCGGCCTCGAACGCCACCATGGCGCCATTGCATTTGCCGCCCGAAAGAAAGGACCGCTGGCTTGCCGCTCCAGGATAAGCGGAAGGCGAACCAAGGAGCTGGCGCGCGCCCGGGCGGTGACCACGATCCTTGCCACCCGAGCGGCCGAGAAGCGCGCCGCAGGCGAGGCGCTAAAGCTGACGTTGAAGCCGACGTGCCGACCAGCATCAGGCGGGGGGGCGCCACTGGCATGGTCCTGACTCGACGAAAACCAAAAGCATCGCATATCGGGCGAGGGTCGTGCCGATCAGGAGCCGCGCCGAGGCGGACGCTATCGATTCGCGGCTGCCGCATGCGACTTATGCCGGGTTTCATCAGCCGGCCGCCACCCGCGCCGCCGGCATGTTGCCGGTTTTTCCCGACATCAGGAACGAACCGGTTTCTGCCACGTTCACCGTCCGAGGCAAACACGGAGTGGCTGAGATGGGCGCTGGCGATCAGGTCGCATGCATGTCGGTGGTGGCATTGTTCTCGCTCGCACTGATCGTGACATCGAGCCTGTTCGTGCAATCGAGGGCGGCCAAGAATCCGGCGATGCTTGCCGCGCAGCAGGTGCGCGCTCCGTTCTAGCGCTGGCAATCCGCCTCAGCTCGGTCCAGACCCACCAGCCAATGTGCGGTTTGAGACAGCACAGCCGATTGAGTTGCTCGATCAACATCCCTTCAGCGCCAAACGCGCGATGGGCGCGCTTTCCTGCTCGCCGCGACCCGGCACAATAGCACAATAATTGGCTCCGGCGCAGCCGGGGAACCGCGCCGGAGCCTTTGGGGAAGTTGATTGTGTGCGTTTAAGCAGGTCATCAACCGCCGCCGAGGCAAACCGTTCCCAGCCATTTGCATATTTTTCCCGATAAAAAGGAACGGCAGCAAAACCGGGATGTTGGCGCAGCGGCAATGGTTCCGACCTGAGGAGATATGAGATGAGACCGCTCGGCGAGACGGCCGCGGGCACCATCCTTGGGGCCGGCTTCCTGGCCGCGTCCGCGATCAGCGCATCGGCGGCGATCGCATGCGCTGGGCAGGTGTGCTGGCACACCCATGAGACCTATGCTGATCCGCGTGAATCCCGCCTCGTGGTTCCGAGGACAATTGGCGCTGGGGCCGCGAGCGATTCACCTTCCGCGAGCACGAAGGGCGCGGCTATTGGCGCGGCCGCAACTGGGTGACCTGGTGAGCACACCGACGACGTGATGAGGCCGCCCGCGGGCGGCCTCACGTTTCAGCGCATGCGATCGGCGAGGAACGTTTGCCATTTTCTCCCGTTGATCGGCGCCGGTGCCGATATGCGGTCCGGGATTGCGGTGAAGGTTGTTGATGCCTCTGGTCCGGTACTTTCTGTTCACAGGCGCGACGCTGCTCGGCCTGCTGCTTCTCACCGACTGCTATTTTTCAGCCCCGGCGCCAGTCACCGTCGCTCGCAACGACATCGATCGCACGATCATCCGCATTCGCTCGCAGCACAAATGGCCGGAGGCGATACGCATGGACACCAGCACCCCGCTCCCTGCCGCCGCGCCTGCCCCCACAGCTTCGGCGGCTGTCGCGGCGCCGGGCCCCGCTGCGCCGCCCGCGACGGTTGCGCAGGTTGATGCGTCGCGGGCAGCTCCGCCGACACGCCCTGAGCGCAGCGCGCGCCACGCAAAGCCCACCCGGCAGGCGCAGCGCGAGAGACGCCAGCGACTTGCGCAGCGCGGTCAGCGCTTCGCGAGCTATCGCGAGCCGGAATGGCAGGGCCGGTCGTTCCCGAGCTGGTGAGCCGTGCCGCACCAGTGCGTTCGTCGCTTCGATTTGCCCCGATGAATGCCGCCTGGTGTACGGCAATGAAGAACTGGCCGCGTCACTGCACGCGGCCAGTTCAATTTATGCAAGGGTCAGCCAAGTTCCATTTCGACGGCGATCCGTACCAGGTCTGAGTGGTTCTTCGCGCCGAGCTTCTGCTTGAGCAGCGACGTGGCATTGGCGACAGTCTTGTAGGAGATGCCGAGCGCTGATGCGACTTCGACGATCTTGTCGCCGCGGCCGAGCAGCCGCAAGATCTCCAGCTCCCGCGCCGACATCTGCGAGGCGGGGTTGGCCTTGATCGCGGCGCCGGCGAACGCGATCGCCTCCGCGAGATGCGGCGAAATGAACCGCTCGCCTGCCGCAACCTTGCGCACCGCCTTGACGAACAGGCGCGGATCGTCGCTCTTGGAGAGATAGCCTTGCGCCCCCATCTCCACCGCCCGCACCACGAAGGCGGGATCGTCGTTCATGCTGAACATGATGATCCGGGCGACCGGGTCGTCTTTCCGGATCCTGCGCAGCAGCTCGAATCCGGAGACATCGGGAAGCTTGATGTCGATCACGGTCACGTCCGGCCGCTTCTGGGTAAAGGCGCGCAGGCCGGCCTTGGCATCGGCGGCCTCCTCGATCTTCACCGTCTTGTCGGAAGCAAACAGGGACCGGCAGCCCGACACCACCACCGGGTGATCGTCGACGATCAATACTCTCATGGACGATTTGGAGGTATCGTGCATCATTCTCTCCCCTGCCTTTGATAGAACTTCGCGCGGAAATTGAAAGAGAAGAATCGCTGAACGGAGCCCGACGTGGCAAGACTCTGGAACAGATTCTGGAACCACCTCTCACTTCGTGCCCGGCTGTTGCTGCCGATGGCCGCGATGGTGGTCGGCGCCTTGCTGCTCGGCGGCTTCGCCCTGCAGATCGTCTCCCCCGAGCAGTTCGAGAACGAGAACGCCCAGGCCGCGCGCTCCGCCGAGCTGGTGGCCAATGCGCTGAATTCCGCGCTCGCAGTCGCCGGCAATCCGCCGCAAACCCTCGACGCATTCGCGGACAAGCTCGGGAGGTCCGAGACCATCGCATTCGTGCTGCCTGGAACGCGGCCGCAGCGCAGCGCGGCGGACCGCCACCACGGCAACATTCCCGCGTGGTTCACTGCCCTGCTCGAGGTTCCGGAGCTCGGCTCCACGCATCCGATCAGGATCGGAGCGACGCATGTCGGGGACATCGTCTTCAGTCCCGACCTGTCGCCGGACATCGAGGAGAAATGGGCGGGCTTCGTTGCGATCGTCTCGTCGAGCTCGGCGCTGATGCTGCTCGCCGCGCTGAGCGCCTATTTCACGACCGGCGCGGCGCTTCGGCCGCTGGCTCAGCTCGGCGCCGGACTGACCCGGATGCGAAACGGCGATTACGATGCCGCCATTCCGCTGGCCGGCCCTCCGGAGATCCGCAAGAGCTGTGCGGAAGCCAATCAGCTTGCAGTGACGCTGAGGCGGCTTAGCCAAGACAATCGGAACCTGCTGCGCAAGATCGTCGCCGTGCAGGACGAGGAGCGCCGCGAGCTCGCCCGGGAGCTACATGACGAGATGGGCCCGCTTCTGTTCGCGATCCGCGCCAACGCTACCGCGCTGTCGGATCCCGAGGCGGAGGGCCCGCCCGAGCCGGGTTCGCCGGCGCATGGCATCCTCAGCGCAGCCGAAGCCTTGCAACAGGCGAACAGGCGCGTCCTCGAGGGACTGAGCCCGCTTTATGTTGCGGATCTTGGATTAGCCGCAAGCGTACAGACGTTGCTGCGAAACGCCCGATCCCAGGCGCCCGGCCTCCGCGTGACATCCCGGCTCGACGATCGTCTGGATGAGCTCGATGCCCTGCTTTCGCAAACCGCGTACCGCGTTATCCAGGAGGGAGTGACCAATGCGCTCCGGCACGCTCACGCGACCACGATGGGCGTCGCCGCGATCGTCGACGGCGATCAAATCCAGCTCGAGATTTCGGACGACGGCATTGGCCTGCCGCTGGACCTGAACTTTGGGAGAGGCCTGACCGGCATGCACGAACGGGTGCGCGCGCTCGACGGAACGCTGCAGCTGGTCCGCGAGCAAGGCCAGACCATCGTGCGTTGCCGAATTCCACTCCAGAACCATGTTGCGCGATGAGGACGCGTCATCACCGCGAGCACGGAGCGCAGCGCATATGCGAAATCTTGCCAAGGGCATCGAATACAAACACAATGCGAACCCGTTTGCCTTCATAGCTCAGATAATCCACCAGCCCGTCGCCTTGCGGCGTGATCTCCTCGAGCTCGAAGGCGCCGCCGAGGCCACCGTGGACAGCTTCGGCCACCCTCTTTCCGGTGCCACTGAGTACGTGACGCGAAGTTGGAGGTGAGGACAGGGATCGAACCTGCCATCGTGCGTTTCGGGAGCCCTCAGTTGTGCAATTGCCTAGTCGGGAATGACGAAGTCGCTCTCGCATCACCGTGGCGGCGGCGCCACATTCCCCTTGCCACCGCGGCCAGAACGTTGCGAAGTAACGCGCGGGGCACAGCCGGGAGATTGCGATGGACGATCGAGCGGTACGCACGGCGCTGCAGCGCCACTGGGAGGCGTCAGATGCGAGCGATTTCGAGCGCGAGCATGAGATCTACGCCACGGATGCGGTGCTCGATTATCCGCAGTCGGGTGAGCGGATCCGTGGCCGGCGCAGCATTCAGGAAAGCCGCACGGTCCAGCCGAATAAGAAGCGATTCACGATCCATCGCATGATCGGCGGCGGCGATCTCTGGATCACAGAGTACCTCCTCACCTATGACGACAAACCGTCCTACGTGGTGAGCATCATGGAATTCCGCGACGGGCTGGTTGCCCACGAAACGCAATATTTCGCTGAGGGGTTTGCCCCCTCGCCCTCACGGGCCCATCTCGTCGAGCGCGTCGGCACAATGTAGCTCCGCGCCGGCGCGACCATTAGATTGAAGCGTCGTCGCCTGCGCTGCGGCGCTAAGGAGCCACGCCTCCTGGCGCGGTCCGTAAATGCGTTGGCATGTCCGTCGCGCGTTACCGCGAATTTAGCTACCTATAGCTCAAGCATCGCGACACGCCGGGCCGACAGTGGCCTGCGCTGTTGAGCGTTGTTGTCCTTTGGCGTGATGTTTCTCCTGAAATTGCCTGTCCCATATCGCTTCTGAAAACTTATCGCTGCCGCATTACGGGGGCCTGCCCGAGGCATTACACCGGCGGCACAGGCCGGCATCCGGCCAGGCGACCTTATCACGTCGGTCAACGGCAACGCGATCAAGGACTCGGGCACACTCGCGCGAGAGATTTCAGCGATGGCCCCGGGTAGCTCGGCGAAGCTCGACATCGTTCGCAAGGGTGAGACGAAGACGCTCACAGTGACGCTCGCCAAGATGCCAAACGATACAAGGAAAGTTGCCCGGGCCGATGAGCCCCAGCAAGGGTCGAAAGGCATTCCTCACCTCGGATTGTCGGTTGCGCCGTCAGGCGATGTCGGCGGCGCCGGCGACAGGGGTGTCGTTGTCACGGCGATTGAGCCGGATGGTCCGGCGGCCGAGCACGGCCTGCAATCCGGCGACGTCATCCTTGACGTCGCAGGCAAAACAGTCAGCTCTGCGGCCGACCTGCGCAATGCACTCTCGGATGCGAAGTCCGAAGGCAAGCATGATGTCCTGATGCACGTGAAGACGTCGGACAACACCCGCTTCGTCGCCATGCCGATCAGCTAGGCATGACGCTGGCCGGCCGTCGCGTGTTCTCCAGTCGCGACGGCCGGGCTCAGTATCTCGTAAGCCGCCCGGTTTTGCAGACCGTACCCTAGCCCGCCCGGGTCTTTCGCCATGGATCTCATTGTCATCACCGGGCAATCCCGGTGATCGACCGCTGACAATCAAACCAGCAAGGACAATTGGCATAAGCGCCTGTTCCGAACACGCGGGTTCGAGACGTTCGCTGATCTCTATGTTTTTCGTTTGTGGAGGGCTGCCGGCCGTTCCGCCTCAGCTAGCGCCGCAGTCTTGGTTTTAAAAGACCAACGTCGTGTTCTTGCGTGTCGGGCAAACGGCGCGCGCGACGAGTTCATCCTCGCTGCCACCGCCCAGAACCTTCGAAAGATGGCCAAGCTGATCCCGATGCCAACCCCGAGGCTCGTATAGGGACCGATGGGGGCAGCGCGGCCTTTTCGCGGCGGAGGCATACAACCAAATACTGCAGGTCTTTTTCAACGGAATCGGCCCATAAAAGAAACGGCCCCAGCGAGGGGTTACACGCTGAGGCCAAGTCGTCATGTCATCACGAGAGGTAGGACTTTCAGCCGATCAGCAGCCAACTTACGCTGATGAGCGCGACAAACGACATTCCAGCGAAGCTGAGAAAGCCGTATTCAACACCATCCATGCGACCGAAACTGAACATCCCCGCAGGATCGCTCGGCAGTGCCATTCCGGCATTTAGATATGCATGTCAGCGAGTTTGACCCAAAGAAACGGCCCAGCACCTCTGGGGGGCCTAGAGGCCGGTGCTGAGGCCAGTCGTCCTATGATGAATCGGGACGTGACCCAAGGTTTTCAACCTAACACGGCTGTCAGAAGTTGCTAGTTCTTCCCGCGCGACCAGACGAAGCTAGTTTTAGTACGCTCCTATCCGATGGCCACGCCAGGCAAGAGAGGAGATCAGCGTCTAATTAGCGCTTCTGGTCAGCCAAGGTGTCCCCCCCCCCCGACTGCCAGAGGAAAACCCGTATCGTTCGGGTTGGCGGCCCCCTGGTTGGGGCCGCTTTCAGTTCGCCGCGGAAGCCAAGTTATTTGATCGACCTGGCTTGCTTCTCGTTGATCTCGGCGTTGAGCAGCTCGCCGACAATGCGCTGAGGTTCGTGCTGCCGCTTGACGGCAGTTGCCATGATCTCGTCGAAGGCAGCCTTCATGCCGTAGAGCTTGAGTTCGCCCATGAGGTCGAAGATTTGGGTTCGTTCCATCAGATGGTCCTCCGGAGGTCGTCGTAGCGGGCACAATCGGCGATCGGTGCATGACGGAGCGTCAGTGCGGCCGGCGTCATAATGCTGGCCGGTGGGGCGGGTTCACGTTGACGGGCCAGGATGTTGAGCACGACATCGGCGGAATGGACGCCGTGACCGAGCGCTTCGGCACAGGCGGCTTCCACCGCCGGCAGACCGTCAGTCAGCACCGCGTTGAGGATGTCGACCATCTGCCGATTCCCATCATCGGTGCTGGCAAGCCTGCGCCGGATCCGCTCGATTGCGGCCGGCAGCACCCAGTCCTTGAAGGGAGCGCCGTTGCGCAAGGCGCCGGGTTTGCGAGCCAGCACCGGCACATAGTGCCAGGGATCGTAGGTCGTCTCGCCGCGGCCGAAGGATCGTGGGTGCTCTGCAACGATTCTTCCATCCTGACGGATCACGATGCGATCGGCATAGGCTTGGACCTCGACCGGCGCCCGACCGCGCTGGCCGCGACCGAGTACTTGTTGTTGTCGAAGCACACCAGGCAGGCTTCGAACACTTCCCAGATCGTCTGATCGACCAGCTCTGGATGGCGATAAGCCTTGGCGTAGGCGATGCATTTGTCGAGCAACCAGGCGTTTAACTCGTCGAGGTTTTGAACCGTAGCCGCGGCGTGAAGAAGCGTTCCCTGACCAGCCCGACCTGGTTCTCGACCTGCCCCTTCTCCCAGCCCGACGCTGGCATGCAGGCGACCGGATCAACCAGATAGTGGCTGCACATCTGCAGTGCGCGGCGGCGATCAGGGTGAGACTCCGCATTGCCTCGCCCTAATTGTTACCGGATGCTGAGCCGTTGCCTCACGTAAATTGCTCCCTTGGATTGGGAACGAGCGGCGGCGAAGATGGGGTGGCTAAGCATGGCAACGCGGAAGGAACTGACGGCGGCAGCAGGCGCGCGCTATCGGCGTTCGGATCGCGCGAAGAAGGCGCGGATATTGGACGAGTTCGTCGACATCACTGGATTCCATCGCAAGCATGCGATGCTACTACTTCGAGGTCAGGATGATGCACCCCCAGGCCGGCGGGCGCGACGTCGGGTCTATAATGAGGCAGAACACAACGCGCTCGTGCTCCTTTGGGAGGCGTCAGACCGGATCTGCGGGAAGCGGCTGAAGGCGTTAATGCCTGCGCTGATTGAGGCGATGGAACGGCACGCCACCTCGACCTTGCCCCCGAGATCCGCGACAAACTTTTGGCGATGAGCGCTGCGACGATCGACCGCGCATTGGTGCGGGTCCGAGAAGGATTAGGTCGCAGGCGCCAGCGGCACGCGACGCACTCATTGCGTCGCAGTGTTCCAATACGGACGTCGGCAGATTGGAACGATCCGGCGCCGGGATTCGTCGAGGCTGACCTTGTAGCGCATAGCGGTCCATCGGCGCGCGGCAGCTTCATCCAGACCCTCGTGCTCACCGACATTGCTACCGGCTGGACGGAGTGCGCTCTTCTGATCGTGCGCGAACAGACGCTGTTGAGCACGGTGCTGACGGAATTGCGCAAACAATTGCCTTTTGCGCCGCTCGGCCTCGATACTGACAATGATACCGTGTTCATGAACGAGAAGCTCAAAGCCTACTGCGAGGCGGCCAACATCGTCTTCACGCGTTGCCGGCCCTACCGAAAGAATGACCAGGCGTTCGTCGAGCAGAAGAACGGCGCCGTCGATGGTCGGCTATCGTCGGTTCGAGGGCCTGGAAGCGGCCAAGCTGCTGGCTGAACTCTATCGATCGGCGCGGCTGTTCGTGAACTTCTTCCAACCCTCGTTCAAATTGATAGCCAAGCAGCGCGACGGTGCGCGTGTGCGCAAGACACACAGCGCGCCGACAACACCACACCAGCGCTTGGCCGCCGACGCCCGCACGCCCGACGCGGTTCGCGCCCAACTCCAAGAAATCTATGCCGCTCTCGACCCGGTCGCGTTGTTGCGCGATATCCGCGGCGCGCAGGAAGGCCTCGCGGCGCTTGCGGATACCCAGCCTATCGTCAATCCTGCTGGGGCATCGCAATCGATTGATCTCTTTCTGGCAAGTCTACGAACCGCCTGGAAGGACGGAGCTATGCGACCGACGGATCGGCCAATCGCGAAAGAGAAGAGAGGTCGGCGCCGTCCCGACCCGCTCATCAGGCAACGCCAGATTTGCGAAAATGGTTTGAAGTCGAACCTTGGCGGACTGGCAGCGAACTGCTCTCCCGGTTGCAGGTGGAATATCCTGGAGCCTATCCGAACAAGCTTCTTCGAACGCTTCAACGTCGACTTAAATCCTGGCGCAGCGAGCAAGCGAACGCGTTACTGTTCGTTCCTGCGGAGGAAACGCTTCCGGAGTATGAGGTCACAACACCCCAATGATGTGCCAGGTGCCAGCGGAGGAGGCCGGGCGCTCCGAAACCCCGGCCATCTCCGCACCCGGCCTCCTCCTCAACCCAAGCCGGGAGCAAAATAAATGAGGCAACCCATCGCACTCGGGAGCATCGATATGTGAGGCAATACGCGCTCTCATCCTGATTGTCGCGCTATACTGCAGGAAGCGGCGATTGTAGAGATGAGGAAAACCGGTCGGCAACCGGCTTCAAATACCTGCTTGCGTTGAGGAAGAAAGCGAAATGCGAAATTTTCTCGCACACGAGCTTAAACGCGCGACAGTTACCAGCGTTCCGCTTCGCTGGTGGCGCTACTCGGCCCGAAGTCGCTGGGAACGGCTAGGCCCCTCCGCTTGTGCCATGCCGCAAAGCCAATGGCCCCGACGCTTTCACGCCGGGGCCATTAGATCATCTGGCGAGGGTACATCCGCCGCGCCTTCCGATCAAACACATCACCGACTACACCATCCGATCTTGAGCATTATATGACAACGGCGTGGACATTGAGATGATCAATTCAGCGCGAAACCGGCTCGCCGCCATTCGCGTTTGCGCCAATCAGCCCGCCGCCGATGCTCAACCGCCAACGCATTGCGCGCAGCCACGTCCCGAAAATCTCATCGATCCCGGCGCCGCATAAACGTTATTCCGCCTATTAAAGCACTTTAGCATGAATCTGGACCACGCCACGATCCGTAATGCCCAAGCTGCGCGCGGCGCCAAGTGAAAGGTCGAGGACGCGACCGCGAACCCTTGGTCCGCGGTCGGTGATACGAACCACCACAGAATTGCTGCTTGTAAGATCAGTGACGCGAACTTTCGTGCCGAACGGCAGGCTGCGATGCGCTGCTGTCAGCGCATCCCGATTGAACGGAGAACCGCTGGCTGTTTTTCCTTTCGGGTATGAGTAGAACGAGGCTTTTCCGGAAAACACTCGATTGAAAGATCGAGTCCCTGAGCGAACCTCCGTCTCACTTGTCGGCTCTTGTCCGCTCGGTGGTTGCACTTGCGGCTCATCCTTCTTTGTCTGGTCAGGTCTCTCAGGAGCGGGCTCTGCATGAGCCTTTGGAATGACAGACCACCTGTCGTCGAAGGACTG
Source organism: Bradyrhizobium sp. Pha-3 (assembly GCF_042258325.1). Taxonomy (NCBI): domain Bacteria; kingdom Pseudomonadati; phylum Pseudomonadota; class Alphaproteobacteria; order Hyphomicrobiales; family Nitrobacteraceae; genus Bradyrhizobium; species Bradyrhizobium sp. Pha-3. The sequence goes on from NZ_CP170151.1 coordinate 6,463,635, forward strand.
CGCGACAGCAGGGGTAGCCTGAATTGCGATCAACGTCGAGACTGTTGCAATCGCGATCATTCCAGAAAGCGGACGCATGATCGGCCTCACTCAAAAATCTAAATAACAACAGATCAATGCAAACCTATAAAGTGCGTTCCTGCACACGCAGGGAGTACCGGACCGGAAAGTGAGTGATACCGATACTTCCGAATTGTGACGCGCTGCAGCAAGCATGTTTTTACCGCAGCGCGTCACGTTGACCGGCCTGACGGGCTGGCGTCTCTGGCGACGCGAGCACCAAGAGCCGACATCGGCGCGCCAATGAGGGCGTTCCGATTACGCACTTGATCTAGTAGTGCACTTTCCGGCAAGGCTAGGACACACATGCGGCTCGAAAGCGTTTGGCCGCCAACTCGCTCTTGCGCCAATCGGCCCGACGCCGATGCTCAACCGCCAACGCCTTCCGCGCCTCCACATTCCGAATGATCTGATCGATCTCCGCGCCATCCAGCGTTCGCTTGATGCGCAGAACCACAGACAGGGCCATCACGACTCGCCGTAAGGCATCAGCAAATCGCGGGCCGCCAAATCGCAGTGCTCAATGAAGCTCTCAATCGCCTCTTCGCTCCTACAGATTAGCATAGCCAGTTCGCGAGCCTGTCGAAGATCATCCACCGGCAGCGCAGACTCGCCATCCAGCAGCATGCGCTCTGCCGCTCGGCCCGCCATGAACTCGATACACTTGATGTAAACGTTGCCGAACACATCAGCCACAGGACCACGATCCTCACCTCCTTGCGGCATGACCGAACTAAGCGCATCTCGGACATCGGAGGCTTCGCCCCGCCCCGCTCTTGCCTGGCTGCTCGATCTGCGGAATGGAACGGTCGTTATCGGTCCCATGCGCGAAGAGCAGCAAGATATGTCGTGCCGCGCAAATGGCTCCTGCCGCGGCCATGCTATTCGCGGTCATCAGACAAAGAATGAATGGCGTTAGCATCGTACAGTCAAGCGCCTGAGCCGAAAGTGTGTTTACCGTTCCTTCGAATGTTGTATGGACTTTTCAGACAGGCTCCTCCTGTCAGCATCGCGGACTGTACCTTTTCAAATGACCGTTGCTCGATTTGGCGGACACGCTCGCGCGATATTTCGTACTCTAAGGCAAGCGCTTCGAGCTTCGGGGGATCTTCACTCAAATAGCGTGCTGTGAAGATATGCCTTTCACGGGGGCTTAGCTTCTCAATGGCTGCTGTCAGAGCTTGCCGCCGTTGAGCCAGTTCCTGGTCCTCGGCCAACGTCACGTCGTGAGTAGGCGACGGATCTACCATCCGTTCGAGGGCATCTCCGACGTCGCCGGCATCCTTGTGACGTAAATTCAGGGACAGGTCGCCACGCAGGCGACGGTCCATATTCACGACTTCACGTTCGGGTACCTTGAGCTGAGCGGCGATCGTCTTGACCTGTTCTGGCCTCAGATCCCCGTCCTCCAAGGCGGAGATCGCACTCTTCGATTGCCTCAGTTTGAAGAATAACTTCTTCTGGGCAGCGTCCGCCGTGATCTTCACCAGCGACCAGGAGCGAAGAACAAAATCCTGGATCGTTGCCTTGATCCACCACATGGCATAGGTGGAAAGGCGGATGCCCCGCTCCGGATCGAATCGCCGCACGGCCTGCATCAGGCCGACATTGCCCTCGGAAATGATATCGGCAATGGGTAGCCCATAACCTCGATATCGCATGGCGATTTTCGCAACGAGACGCAGGTGGCTTGTCACCAGGCGATAAGCCGCTTCACGATCGCCGCGGTTTCGCCATCGCCGACCAAGAGTGGTCTCTTCTTCCCGAGTGAGGATCGGAAATTGTCTAATTTCCGTTAAATACTTCGTCAGCCCGGTGCCGAGCGACGGCAATTTCTGAGAAACAGCTTGAGACATTTCCCCCTCGCAGCGCTCAACAAATTCCCACCTCTGCCGCGCTCTCGTCAGGGTCGCGGCAGAGCAACGAAAGCATCGGTCTACAGAGCGGGACTATCGTCCGCCTCATGGCTGCCAAAACGTCGGCCTTTTCGGTTGGAGCCATTGGTCCTTCGATCCGAATCGGACTCCAGAAGGCGCTGGGCATCCACGATGTCGTCGAAGCTCACAGCTCCATCGATTGTCCGGTTCAATTCTGGATCGTCTTTCAAGGCGCAAGCATCCGCGGCCCAAAGCGATAGAATGGCCCGTTTCTCGTACGAGGTGAGGTCGCAATCATCGACAACGTCCATCGGATGAGCAAACGCCTCGGCTGGATGCAGCAGCCGAGCCATCTCCAAGTTCATTGTTCGTCGGCGATCCGTCTGCAGCGAGAGGCGATCGGGAAACGTCTCGTGCAAAAGGGCCTCCACGGAATGCTGCTCTTCGCTCATCCGGCGTGCGATATCGCTCGCTCTAGGTCCGACAGCCGCGTCGCGAGCAGCCTGCGGTAGCGCCGAATATTGGCGCGATGGGCACGCAGGCGTTCAAGATTTCCCTTGATCATCACTCGTCCCCTTCCGGCTCAGGCGGCCAAGGCACGTTCGGTTGAGCGCAACCGACAAGGCTTTCCACCCGGAGGATTCCGGGGTCCGCCGTCGAGTTCGCACAGGGCCTCGAGGATTTCGTCGATCGATACGGGCTTCTTCAGTCCGGCGGGCGAGCGGAGCGACGGGCATGATGCTATCGCCGATGCGTCGGACGCCCAGGATGCCAGAATTGCGCGCTTCTCGGCCGTCGTCAGGCCGGCATGGCACACGACATCCCTGGGATGTTCGAAAGCGGTGCCGGGATGCAGGAGCGCGTTGAAGTCAAACACGTTGTCGTCAGCGGTCGTCGGCCGCATGGTATCCTCCTTTGCATTGACGACGAGCGGCAGCCGCGCGAAGCCTCGCGCGGCGCCGGTCGGAGCCTGCTTAGGCTGCCTTGGCTTCCAATTTCTGGACATTGTCGACCGATACGCCGTTGATTGCGATACGGCGCGGCTTCATGGCTTCCGGGATTTCCCGGACCAGCTCAATTTTGAGCAAGCCGTTGTCGAATGCGGCGCTCTTGACCTGAACGTAATCCGCCAGGTTAAACTGCCGCTTGAAGCTGCGGGTGGAGATGCCGCGGTAGAGAAAATCGCGCTCAGCCTTCTCCGACTTGCTGCCCTCAATGGTGATCACGTTCTGTTCGGCCGTGATCGCGATCTCGTTGGGCGCAAAACCTGCAACCGCCAACGAAATCTGGTAGCGGTCCTCAGACAGCCGTTCGATATTGTAGGGCGGATAGTTGTCCTCGCCGGCCCGCTGGGCCATTTCCGCGAGGTCAAAAAGGCGATCGAAGCCAATGGTCGAACGCCAAAGGGGCGAGAAATCATAAGTGCGCATAGCCAAATCCTCCAAAGAGCAAGATGGTTACGAGCGGCACCGGACACGACCGGTGCCCGTCTCAACGGCCGGACCCATGAGGCGCCCGGAAACCACCGTTCGGTGGCGACAAAAAAATTAGCAAAGTCGTTTTTGGTTTCAAGAGGGGGCCAAAAATTTTTTAGGGCTTTGGTCCTCGGTAACCTGACCTGACGTCCGTTTCGTTAACAAGGGCCAAAGCGAGTTATGCACGGGCCCGCAATTCGGCAGCGCGGTTGAGGCGCAGGTTCGCCGTCCTCGCGTGCCAGGGAAGCTGCGTGACCCATAGACGGGTCGCGCGTGGAGCATTAGCTCACCCGGGGGGCAGTCCCCTCGAGGTCGGACGGAAGACGAAGGACATGGGGTTCATTGCTGTCTGGCAACAGCAGCGTGTCCATCTTGAACAGCGGCGGGCTCGGTTTCCAGCTCATCCACTGCATCGAATCCAGATAGGGGATGGGCGGAAGCGGCAGAAGGTGGTTCGCGCGCTCGGGGATCTGTTTTGACGGACCGTCCAGGCCCCAGGCACCCGCCGGGAGCAGCATTGCCGCATAAGCGAACGCGCCCGCAATCATCATTCGGGCCCGGCGGTCTGAAGTCTCAGCACGAGCGGAAAGGGTATCATTTCTTGTCATCTCATCCTCCTAATTTCGGCAAGCTGATCCAAGCGATGGTCGGAAGGCTGAGGGCGAACATGAGCCAATGCATCACAGCCGCCCCGCCGTTGGGTGGTGGAGATTGCATGCGCCTCCTCATCTGAAGCTCCTTGGTACTATCGTTGCTTTCTCGTGGTGGATCGGATGAGCCCGGCCGTCGCCGGCCGGGCTCAGGGTTGATCAGAAGTCCATGGACTGCGCGGCAGGCGCCGTCTCCGCCTTCTTCGGCTTGTCGGCCACCAGTGCCTCCGTCGTGATGAGCAAGGCGGCGACTGAAGCCGCGTCCTGCAGCGCGGTGCGGACGACCTTGGCAGGATCGATCACGCCCGCTTTGACCATGTCCTGGTACTCTCCCGTGGCTGCGTTGAAGCCCCAATTGTAGTCGGCGTTCTCGAGCAGCTTGCCGACGACGAGCGAGCCGTCTTCACCGGCGTTCTGGACGATCTGCCGGGCAGGAACCTGGATGGCGCGACGCACGATATCGATGCCGGCCTTCTGATCTGCATTAGAAGCTTTGAGACCATCGAGCGCCTTCAACGCGCGCAGAAGCGCCACGCCGCCTCCGGGCAGGATACCCTCCTCGACCGCGGCGCGCGTTGCGTGCATTGCATCGTCGACGCGATCCTTTTTCTCCTTGACTTCGACCTCGGTGGCACCGCCGACGCGGATTACGGCGACGCCGCCAGCGAGTTTCGCCAAACGCTCCTGCAGCTTCTCCCGATCGTAGTCGGAGGTGGTCTCCTCGATCTGCGCCTTGATTTGGGTGACGCGGGCCTCGATGTCCTTCTTGGCGCCTGCGCCGTTGACGATGGTCGTGTTCTCCTTGTCGATGACGACCTTCTTGGCGCGCCCGAGCATGTTGAGGGTTACGTTCTCGAGCTTGATTCCGAGATCCTCCGATATCGCCGTTCCGCCGCTGAGAATCGCAATGTCCTCGAGCATGGCCTTGCGGCGGTCGCCGAACCCGGGCGCCTTGACGGCTGCCACTTTCAAGCCACCGCGCAGCCGATTGACGACAAGAGTCGCGAGTGCTTCGCCCTCGACGTCCTCGGCGACGATGAGCAGTGGCTTGCCCGACTGCACCACCGCCTCCAGCAGCGGCAGCATGGTCTGGAGCCCGGAGAGCTTTTTCTCGTGGATCAAGATGTAGGGATCCTCGAGCTCGACCCGCATCTTCTCTGCGTTGGTCACGAAGTAGGGCGAGACATAACCGCGATCGAACTGCATGCCTTCGACCACTTCGAGCTCGGAATCGAGGCTCTTGGCTTCCTCGACGGTGATCACGCCCTCATTGCCGACCTTCTGCATGGCATCGGCAAGGAAACGGCCGATCTCGGTGTCGCCGTTGGCGGAAATGGTGCCGATCTGCGCGATTTCCTCGTTTGAGGTGACCTTCTTGGCATGCGCCTGCAGGTCCTTGACGATGGCTTCGACCGCTAGATCGATGCCGCGCTTGAGGTCCATCGGGTTCATGCCGGCGGCGACCGATTTTGCGCCTTCCTTGACGATGGCTTGGGCTAGCACGGTCGCCGTCGTGGTGCCGTCACCGGCGAGATCGTTTGTCTTCGAGGCGACTTCGCGCACCATCTGTGCACCCGTATTCTCGAACTTGTCTTCGAGCTCGATTTCCTTGGCAACAGTGACGCCATCCTTGGTGATGCGCGGGGCGCCGAAGGATTTCTCGATGACGACGTTGCGTCCCTTGGGACCAAGCGTCACCTTGACCGCATTGGCGAGCGTATCGACGCCGCGCAGCATCCGCTCGCGGGCCTCAGTTGAGAATTTCACGTCTTTGGCAGCCATATTATCTGCTCCTTTCTCGAATGACTGTCAGCTTCCAGCTTGCTCAGGCGGCCCTCTTGAGCGAGGCGGCCTTGTCGACCACGCCCAGAAGATCGCTTTCCTTCATGATGAGGTAGTCCTGGCCGTCGATTTTCACTTCGTTGCCGGACCACTTACCGAAAAGCACGCGGTCGCCGGGATCAACGTCGAGGGGCACCAATTGCCCTTGCTCATTCCGACCGCCAGGGCCCGCGGCGACGATTTCACCCTCCTGCGGATTCTCCTTTGCGGTGTCGGGAATGATGATGCCGCCAGCAGTCTTTTCCTCGGCATCAATGCGGCGTGCGAGCACGCGGTCGTGCAATGGACGGAAATGCATGCACATCCTCCTGATTAGGTCAGCGATGTCAAAAATCCGGGTCCGGGAACCGGCCCCCGGGCGGAAGCGACTTAGGTAACGCACAAAATCCGTTCAAGAGCTTCTACGAAAATTTTGGCGCCTCATCCGAACGATGCACTGAAGGCTCTTGAACAGTCGACTTGAGCCAACCAGTTAATCGCCGCCACCGCCCCGGAGGACGGGGCGATAAACGCGGTGTGCTGCCGGAGAGAAACGATGCGATACTTGCGTGGGCTTGCGCGACTCGGGCTCGGCTCGACGCTGGTGTTAACCCTTTCCGGACCGCCAGTTCTCGCCCAAATTCCAGACATCAACATCGGCCGCGTGCCAACCCTTGCGCCGTTGGTCAAGGAGGTGACGCCGAGCGTCGTCAACATCTCGGTGCAGGGACGCGTGCGTGAGGACAATCCGCTGTACCAGGATCCCTTTTTTCGGGAGTTCTTCGACGTTCCGAAGCAGTTGGAGAAGGAAATCAACGCCGCCGGATCGGGCGTGATTGTCGACGCCCAGCGCGGCTATGTGTTGACAGCAAACCACGTTGTTGCCAACGCGACCGCAGTGCAGATCAGAACCAAGGATGGCCGAAAGTTTGCCGGTCGCGTGGTCGGCCGCGATGCGCCGACCGATATCGCACTACTACAGGTCAAGGAGCCAGTCGGGCTGAGGGCCATCGCGCTAGGCGACAGCGACGAGCTTCAGGTCGGCGACTTCGTCATCGCGGTGGGTAATCCCTTCGGCCTGGGCCAGACCGTCACGTCAGGCCTTGTCAGCGCGCTCGGGCGCACCGGCCTTGGCAAGCACGGCTATGAAGACTTCATCCAGACTGATGCTGCGATCAATCCCGGCAACTCCGGTGGCGGCTTGATCAATCTGCGCGGCGAACTCGTTGGCATCAACACGGCGATCATCTCTCCGGGAGGAGGCAATGTGGGAATTGGCTTCGCGGTACCCATCAACATGGCCCGCAAGGTGATGGAGCAGCTCGCGCAGACAGGGCGGGTCGAGCGTGGCCGCATCGGCGTTGCGCTGGAGGATCTCGAGGCGCCCGCTGCGGGTGTGACGCAGGGGGCCCGTATCAAGGAGGTCAGTCCCGGCTCGCCCGCAGAGCGCGCGGGCCTTCGCCGCGGCGACATCATTCTGAAGGCCAACGACATCCCGATCCGCAGCGCCACGCAAATGCGCAACCTCATCGGGCTGACCGCGGTCGGTCAGCAAGTTCGGCTGACTATTGAACGAGAGCGCACTCTAGAGAGCGCCACGGTCGAGGTCGCACCGTTGGCCGAGCCGAAGCCGAGAGGGCGCGGGCCGGGGTGAAGAATGTTTGCATATGACCGATTCCGTCGAAAAAGGCTGGCAGTATTTCGTTGTAATAGCTCCGTCGCGACGTGGCCGAACTGCTCTACCGACCCTATGCGAGCCTCGGGGTGGGCATCGGGATCAACTGGCCATCTTTCGAAGGTTTTGGGCGGTGGCTGCGAGGATGAACTCGTCGCGCGCGCCGTTTGGACCTCGTAAACGCAAACGGTCGAGCTTGAGAATGCGCTTGAGGTGCGCCAACAAGCGGAGCCGGCGCGAGGTGCCTCCCTCCCACGATCTCGCGATGTGGCGCGCCATGTCGCGAGCGCCCTCGTAGATCGAGCGCGGCACTCTCCGTGAGGCCTGCTTGGGGCAACACCGAGCCTTCAATGTGCATCGATCACAATCGCGCTTGCTGGCGAGGTAAAGCATGGTGGCACCATCATTCACCAACGTTCCCGTCGTGGTAAGAAATTTGCCGCTAGGGCAACGATAGATGTCCCCAGCATGGTCGTAGGTGAAGTCGTCGCGCGAGAAGATCCCGCCTGTGCGGGCCGACTTGTCGAAGACTGTAACGTGCGGCTCGATGCCGTGCTCATAGACCAGCCAGGCGAGCATCTCGGCCGAGCCATAGCCACTGTCGCCGAGGAGCCGGCTCGGATAGAGATCAAACCGCTCCAGCGACCGCTCAATCATGCGCTTAGCGGTCAATACCTCCGCCTGCCGGATTGCCGTCGTTGCCCAAGTCCCTTATCGCCTTCGATCGCCTTCTGCCGATTTGCATCGGCCTTGACTAGGCTCGCATCGACTGCAAATCCTTCGCCGCCGACCAGTCGTTCCTCGATGCAGCGGCGCAGCACGCTCTCGAACACGCGACGGAAGAGGTCGCTCTGCCGGAAGCGCCTATGCCTGTTCTTGGAGAATGTCGAATGATCTGGCACCGCCCATCCAGACCGAGCCGGCAAAACCACCGGTAGGCCAAATTGAGGTGAACCTGATCGCACAGGCGCCGCTCCGATCGGATACCGAAGCAGTAACCGATCAGGAGCATCCGGATGATCAGCGATCGAAGGCCGACCGATGCTGCTGTAGAAAGGCGCCAGGTCCCGCCGGACCTGTTCAAGATCGACAAACCTGTCAATCAACCGCAGCAAGTGATCAGTCGGGATATGTCTTTCGAGCGAGAACTCATAGAACAACGCGGCCTGTTCGACTTTCCGATGCTCTATCATGATCTTCAGTCCTGCCAACTAAAGCGGGATGGGTTTAGGTTGAATCGATTTGGGATTCCCAAATCAGTGTGTTTCTGATTCACCATGCTGGCTGGATAGGAGGCCGGCATGGATGGGCAAGCCTTATTCCCTGGATCTCCGTAACCGTGTCGTAGCCGCGATTGAGGGCGGGATGTCCCGCAATCGGGCCGCCAAGCAGTTTGGGGTGGCGATCAGCACTGCCATCGGCTGGATGCAGCGTGTCGATGAGACCGGCAGCGTTGAGCCTGGCCAGATGGGCGGTCACAAGCCGAAGGCGGTTTCGGGAGACCACGCAGTCTGGCTGTCGCAGCGGATCAGGGACGGCGATTTCACCATACGTGGTCTCGTTGCCGAGCTCGCCCGTCGCGGCCTGAAGGTCGATTACCACTCGGTGTGGGACTTCGTCCATGCCGAGAAGCTCAGCTTCAAAAAAAAGCGTGGCGGCTGGCGAACGCGATCGACCCGAGGTCGCGAGGCGACGAGCCCAGTGGACAAAGTATCAAGATCGCGTCGAAGCTGAGCGGCTGGTCTTCATCGACGAGACCTGGACCAGGACCGATATGGCGCCCTTGCGGGGATGGGCGCCGCGCGGACACAGACTTCACGCCAAGGTTCCTCACGGCCGCTGGAAGACCATGACCTTCCTGGCGGCCTTCCGCCATGACCGGATCGATGCGCCATGGTTCATCGAAGGGCCGATCGATGGCGTGAGCTTTCGCACCTATGTCGAGAAGGTTCTGCTGCCCGTCCTTCGACCCGGCGATATCGTCATCTTGGACAACCTCGGCAGCCACAGGAGCAAGGTAGTTCGCCAGCTCATCCGCTCGGTCGGCGCCAAGCTCTTCTTCCTGCCAAAATACTCGCCCGATCTGAACCCGATTGAACAGGTCTTTGCCAAGCTCAAACACCTGCTTCGCAACGCCGCCGCGCGAACCGTCGACGCAGTCTGCGCCGCTATCGGCCACGCGCTCGACGCCTTTACCTCCGAGGAATGTGCCAACTACCTCAAAAATTCAGGCTATCGAACTTAATGCCATCACGCTTTAGACAGACTGAATCACCGATATCTCTGCGTCGCAACAGCCGCCATTTTCAACAGAATCGGCCATAAGCAAAAGTTGTAGCGGCGAGAGCAGCGAAGTTCGATTGGCATCTCACGTCGGAACGGCGATTTCGCAAACCAGCCCTTCCGCGCGCCAGTCAAAGAGCACCTTCCCGCCAAGTGGATTGATCGTCCCTTCGATGAGCCGACTACCAAATCCCTTGCGTTGGGGCGCCTTTACCCTCGGTCCGCCCAGTTCGGTCCAGCGGAGCACCAGCTGTCCATCCTCGGCGCGCGACCAGGCCAATTCTATCCGGCCTCTTGTGTTGGATAGCGCTCCATACTTGATAGCATTGGTTGCTAACTCATGCAGGACAACAGCAATCGCCTGCGCAGCGATGGGTTCTAACACCGTCTGCAGCCCCTCCATCACAATCCGCTTCTGGTGACTCTCTTCGAGGTAAGGGGCAAACTCCTGCTTGGCGATCGCCGAGACTTCGGCTCCTATCCACCGCGTTTCAACAAACAGCGAGTGAACATTTGCCATCGCTTGGATGCGCCCGCTGATCACTTCCTTGAGGCCCTCGGAGGTGTCGGACTGAGAAAGGTTGATAATTGCCTGTACGTTAGAAAGGATGTTCTTGCTTCGATGCTCCGCCTCGCGAGCCAGAATGCTAATCTGCTCCTGAGTTCGCTTCTGCTGGGTAATATCTCTAGCAATTTTTGATGCGCCGACGATGTTGCCGTGGGCGTCTTTGACAGGAGAAACAGTTAGCGAAACGATGATTGAGCTACCATCCCGACGTCGCCGGACCGTCTCGAAATGGTCGATGCGCTCACCTCGTCGGATGCGGGTTAAAATCTCCCGTTCTTCGCTGAGCCGGTCTTGCGGAATCACGAGTGTAATGGGCTGACCAATAGCCTCCGTGGCCGAGTAACCGAAAATGCGCTCGGCCGCCTTGTTCCAACTCGTAACAATGCCATCTAGATTCTTGCTCACAATAGCATCGTCGCTGGACTCGACGATGGAGGCCAGAAGATTGGCCAATCGCTCGGCGCGCTCCAGAGCCCGCTCGCTGGCCAACGGCTTGAGTTGAAATCCCGACTCGTTTTTAGGCCCCAATGGCCGCTCCCCGAAACTCAGATGCTGCACCGCCGTTGGTGCCCAATCATAACATCAAACGCAAAGAGGTGCGATGTTTCAAGCTGGGTCAAAAGTCGCCCTTGGCGGTCAGACCGGGCGACTTCCGCTTTATGACCGCAAGCCAACGTTTATGAGTACACATACGCGTCGGCTCTCGGTAAAACGGCAAATTGCCAAACGCTGGTGTCTTTAACGCTCGCGCGCGGCGAAGTGCCCGTGATGGTCGCGTTACGTCTCTTTCTGCCAGACAGTTGGACAAGCGACGTATCTCGTATGAAGCGCGCTCGCATGCCAGGGAGGCGGGAGGGATCGAACCTCCGAATGGCGGAATCAGAATCCGCTGCGGTCAACGCCGTTCTAGACTTGCAGGCGCCTCCGATTGGATTCCCGCCCTCGGACCTCAGGGGGCAATCTGATAGCCAGCTTAGTTTAGTGACGTCTTCTGAAGATAATCAGTTTTTGGTCTGATTCTGGCTCTGCAGAATGTGTATTTCGGCTCGCGCCAAGTGGCGACGAAGTGCGGCAATTGCTTGAAGATTCACCTCGAAGGCGACGGGGCCCATCTCCTTGGTCTCCAGTCGAATGGCAGCATGTCCGTCGGAACGCAACATTGTCTCCGAACCAGTCACATTCAGGATCACAAGGTTTCGGTCCATTTTCCCTCCCATCGAACCCTTCTCCTCACGAGGACGTTTCCCTGTTGCTTAGATGAGGCAGTGCTAGCGTCGGCTTGGCTTCGGCGTAAGCAGACCCTATTTCCCCTCGCTTCTTTCATTCTAGCATGAAATCGCCGTTCCGTTCCGCCAACGGATCACGCGGCTCCGCCGCACACCGCTGGATCGCGTCGGCTCTTGAGGAAATCCCGCTATTCGTCGTTAACAGGAAATTCGTCTTAATAGATCGGCATCTACGCCGCGTTGGCAGCTAGTGAATGCGGTGAAAGCGCGAGGTTAGTGGATCATGAACAAGCGGATGGGGACGGACGGCGGTCTGTCGCGGTTTCAGCCCGACGGGGAGTTGACGATTTGGGGCACCAGCCGGCCTTTGATGTCCGGCATCGGCGCGAAATCGCGAGAGGGCCGAGGTGGCCTTTGGTCCAGAAAGCGAGATTGCTGGCGGCGCCAATCCGCTCGAAACGCGCTCGCGAAAGTGGCGATAGCGATCAATACCGTCGCTTGCATGCTGAACGGTACGGTGCGGTCGTGATATTGGCGCTTGTCGTGTTCGCGGCCTGATCAAAGTCGAGCGAGGGTGACGCATTGCCGATCTGACTGAATGCTATCCATTACACGGCGACTTGCCCGAAAACAGCCCATTGGCATGCGCAAGCGAATTGCAGACGAAGCGCCGAAATGGCGCGGCATCATCGCAAAGGCGGGAATCAAGCCGGTCTGAGCAGATCAACATTGCGCGACACGCACAGCGTGTGATCTTGCGAGCACTAGCCAGCATCCCTAGGCTCCCTGTCCATAACAAAACACCAGGGAGGCGATCGTTATGACCACAAGGCGGGATTTCCTGAAAGCGGGAGCAACGGCGGCGGCAGGCATCGTGTTCTGCGGCTGCGGGCTCGTCCACAACGCAAATGCGCAGCAATCGCGCCAGCAATTGCCGGTCACAATCAACGGCAAACATGTCAAGACGATCGACATTCACTCGCATTGCCATTTCCGCGAGGCGGGCGCGCTGCTCGGCGCGGACGCCGGAAAATATCAATTGCCGCCGGTCAACGGCGCCTCCGAGGCCTTTGTCGAGATCGACAAGCGGCTGGCCGCGATGGACGCGCAGGCCGTCGACATGGAGGTGCTTTCGATCAATCCGTTCTGGTACGACCGCGACCGGGTCCTTGCCGCGCAGATCGTGAAAATCCAGAATGAAGAGCTCGCCGAGCTCTGTGCCTCGAAGCCCGACCGGTTCGCGGCTTTCGCCTCGCTGACGCTGCAGGCACCGGACCTTGCGGTGCAGGAGCTGGAGACGGCGGTGAAAAAGCAGGGGCTGAAGGGCGCGGCGATCGGCGGTGTCGTCGATGGCACCGAATTCTCAAATCCGAGGTTTCATCCGGTATGGGCCAAGGCCGAGGAACTCGGCGTTCCCCTGTTCATCCATCCGCAGGGCGTGCCCGAGCTCAACAAGCGGCTCTCCGGCAATGGGTGGCTTGGCAACACGATCGGCAATCCGCTCGAGACCACGATCGCGCTCTCCCATTTGATCTTCGAGGGCACGCTCGATCGCTTCCCGGGACTGAAAATCATCGCTGCACATGGCGGCGGTTATCTCGGCTCGTACGCGGACCGTTCGGACCATGCCTGTCTGGTTGGACCCAAGGGATGCAATCCGGAGATCAAGCTTCAGAAGGCGCCGGCGGAGTATCTCAAGCAGATTTATTTCGACTCTCTGATCTTCACGCCGGAGGCGATCAGGCACCTCGCCGCCCAGGTCGGCGCCGGCCAGATCGTGCTGGGAAGCGACTATCCCTATCCATGGCAACTGGCACCGGTCGACCACATCGTCGCCTCGTCGTCGCTAAGCGACGATGACAAGGCCAATATTCTCGGAAGGACCGCAGCAAAGCTGCTTGGAGTAGCCGCGTGAGGACGGCTTGCTGCTGGACAAGCGGCTGTCGTCGCGCCTTGCCGCGCAACGACGGCATCAACGATCAGTAGGCGTTCACCGTCCGGATCTCGCTGCCCGGCCGCACCGTTGGTGCCACCTGCGCGATATTGGGTATCGGATCAGTGTAGACGGCGTCGGTTCCGACGAACTCCGCTTGCGTCGCGTCCGATATCCATCTGACCGCCGCCGGATGACTGACCAGCATCCCGATCAGCGCAACGACGACAAGCACCGGCAGCGCGACAAGCTTGATGCTGAAGCTCTGGTAATTGTGCTGTGGATCCTGCCGTCGCTGGTCGAAAGAGCTGTGCATGGATTCCTCCATATTGTGCTCCCCCGACGCGTCACTTACCGCAGCGCACGCAAGGCCGATGTGAATGGCTTCACAGGCCTTGTTCAGCTCACCGTTTCGTGACATGCGCGACCGACCGGGCAGCCGGCGCGACTACTCGCTGTCGTTCGCCCCGGCGTCGACCAGCTCCTGGAGGGTCTCGCGCTTCAGCACGACGATCGCGCCATGCTCGAGCCTGACCCAACCGCGTATCGCCCACGCCCGGAGCTGCTTGTTGATGCTCTCGCGCGTCATCCCGACCATCTCGCTGATCTCCTGCTGGGTGATCGAGATGGTGCGTCCCTGCGGCTTGTGCTTGTCGCTGAGGCGCAGCAGCGCGCTGGCCAGACGGCCGGGCAGGTTCTGCAGGATGACCTGCTCGACCTGATCGCTGGTCCGGCGCAGTCTTTCGCAAAGCAGCTCGATGAACTTCATCGCAAGCGTCGGCTGGCTGCGCACGAACGGAATGAACTCGCGCCGGTCAATGACGAACAGCTCGCAATTGGTGTTTGCAGTGGCATCGGCCGTCCGCGACAAGCCGTCGAGCAGCGCGATCTCGCCGAATATCTCGCCGGCCTCGATCAGGTTCAAAATCGCGTTGCGACCATCCGGCGACGAGATGCTGATCTTGACCGTTCCCGAGATCACCGCAATCAGGCTGGTGCCTGGATCGCCCTTGGAAAAGATCGTCGTGCCCCGCTTCAGCGTGGTGTGCTTGGCGTAGCGGCAGAGCTGATCGAATGCCTCGGGCTCGAGATCGGCGAAATAGGGGTGCTTGCGCAACACCGACAGCTTGTTGTTCGAAAACAACGGCGCGCCGGAAGTTCGTTCTATGGGCGGCGCTCCGGTCATCGTGATCCAGACTGATTGTGTTGCGTTCAATCGGCCCGCCAGCACAGCGGACGCCGACAATACCATCGATCAATGAAAGCAGACAGAAGTATAGCCCCCCCGGGGCCCTACAGCAACAAAGGTCCGAGCCAGCGCAACGGGATAGAAGGCGTCCAAGGTACAATTTGGAATAAATCTGCGTCGATGCAACGCTCAATTGCAGCTGCGCGCTGCCCTTGATCTGACATGCCCGGCCCATCCGCGACGATCTCGCCTAGCAGGATCCCGTCTGTACGAGGGGTCAACGCGGCCAGCTCACAGCAGCTTGCCGTCTGGCCCAAAGAACGGATGCGGCCCGTCAAACTGACCGATCGGGACTTGGTGCGTGACCAAGTGTCCAAAATCCGGTCCCGGAAACCACGTGTGCAAGTGAAATGCCGGCGGTTCCACCTTGAACGATGGTTCGCGGAGCTGTCCGAGGTCCAGGTCGACCGCATGGTTCGGCGCGGGGCACAATGTCACAGGAATCCCGGCGAGGGAGGTCAACATGGCACGATGGACATGCCCGCAGCCGATCAAACGCACCCGCGGATGGCGCCTGACGATTGCTGCCAGCTCTGCGGCGTTGAAAAGGTCCTGGCGGTCCATGTGCCAGATGCCGCCCTTGAACGGCGGATGATGCAGGAAAAGCAGCGCGGGCCGGTCGACTGCTGCCGCCAGCGTCGCGTCCAGCCATTGCAGCGTCGACGGTTCGAGCATGCCATGAGGCTTCCCGGCAACGCTTGAATCAAGCAGCAGCAGATCGAGGCCATTCACCTCGATCCGCTGGTCGAGCGGGCCTGTCGCGTGAGCATAGGGTGCGGCAGGAAAGGCGGCACGCATCCACGCACGCGAATCGTGATTGCCGGGAATTCCGGCAAACGGAACGCGCAGCGGCGCGAGCAGTCGCTTGAGATAGTCGTATTCCTCGACCGAGGGCGTATCGACAAGGTCGCCCGAGATGACGACGAAATCGGGCGCCGGCTCGAATGCGCTGAGCGCGGCCACGCAGCGTTCAAGCGCCTTCGCGGTATCGACCCGGCCATAGGCCAACGCTCCCGGAGGCTTGATGTGGAGGTCGGAAATCTGGGCGATGAGGACCGGTTTCGACGGCATCGATCAATCTCGTGGTTCGGAGGAGAGCAGACGGACAGCGTCGGGCGCAATCGAAAGCCCGACACGATCGCCGATCCTGGCTTGAATCGTGTTGGGAGCGTCCACATTGAGCGGCTTGCTCGATGCACCGCTCACGACGAGCCGCTGCCGGTCGCCGATGAAGCTGACGGAATCGACGATTCCCGAGAGCAAACCCGCGCCCGCCTCCGTCACGCGAATGGTTTCAGGGCGGATCATGACGGTCGCGTTCGCGGTCGTCGCTGCACCCTCGATCGGCAGTCGCCCGCCGGGCAGGATCAATACGCCGTTCTCGACCGGAGCTTCCACAATGTTCGCCGCTCCGATGAACTCCGCCACAAACCGGTCCTTCGGCGCGAAGTAGACCTCGCGCGGCGTGCCGATCTGCGCGATTGCGCCTTTCCGCATCACGACAATCCGGTCGCCCAATTCCATGGCTTCGGCCTGATCATGGGTGACATAGATCGTCGTGATGCCAAGCGCGCGCAACAGCCGGTTAAGCTCGCTCCGCAGCCGGTCCCGCAACGCGGCGTCGAGCGCGGTCAAGGGCTCGTCGAGCAGCAAGATGCCGGGCCGGATCGCGACGGCGCGCGCCAGCGCGACGCGCTGGCGCTGGCCGCCCGAAAGCTGGTCGATGCGGCGATTCTCCAATCCCGTGATGTTCGTCAGCGCAACCAGTTCGGCGACGCGCGCGGCGCGCTCGCCCCTCGCAACACCGCGGATCTTCAGCCCGTAGGCGATATTGTCCGCCACCGACATGTTGGGGAACAGGGCGTAGGACTGGAACACCATCCCGACATTGCGCCGCTCGATCGGGACCGAGGTCATGTCCTTGCCGTCGAACAGGACCTTGCCGCCGACATCCGGCAGCTCGAGCCCTGCTATGATGCGCAGCATTGTGGTCTTGCCGCAGCCGGACGGCCCAAGCAGCACCAGCGTCTCGCCGCGCGCGATGTCGAGGGTTGCGGGATCGAGCGCGCGCGTGCCGTCGGCAAAGGTCTTGCCGCACGCCTCGATCCGCACTGCTGCGCCATGCCCGGCCGTACTCATCGCTTGCGATCCCTGTCGGCCAGCAGCTGCATCGCGACCAGCAACGGAATGATCATCACGAAGAAGATCAGCGTATAGGCCGAGGCCACTTCGAGCCGCATCGAGGCGTAGCTGTCGGCGAGCCCGATCGGCAGTGTCTTGGTCAACGGCGTATGCAGCATCCAGGTCAGGTTGAATTCACCGAGCGACAGCGTGACCACCATCAGCGCGCCGGCGAGAATTCCCGGCAGTGCGTTCGGCACGATGACGTCGCGGAATCGCCGCCATGGCGACGCTCCGAGCGAGGCCGCCCCCTCATCCAGCGTCTTGATGTCCACGGTGGCGAACACCGCCATCACCGACCGCACCATGAACGGCATGGTGAAGATCACATGTCCGACCAGGATGAAAAGCCAGGAACGGCGAAAGTCGCCGAAGCTGCCATAGGCGAGCAGCAGTGCAAGCGCAATCGCAAGCCCGGGGATCGCCAAAGGCAACGTGATGATCTCCTCGACGATGCGCGCAAGCCGGCCTCCCCGCGCATGCAGCGCATAGGCTGCGGGAACGCCGGCGAGCAGCGTGACGGCAAGGGTCGCGAATGCGATCACGAAGGAGAGCAGGATGGTGCCGGCATAGAGCTGCCAGACCTGCGCGACCCATTGCAGCGTCACGCCGGACTGGATGCCCCGGAAGTAATTGACGGTCACGCCGGCGGAGATCGACAGCCCTGCGGGAACCACCAGGAAGCCGGCGACGAGCAGCGTGAAGATGAACTGGCCGGTGAAGATCAAGCGATCGCGCATGCGTTCACCCGGCCGCCGCGACCGCGCTGCCGCTGAACGAGCGGGCGAGCGCGAGGATGAGCCAGGTGATCAGGCCAAGTCCCACCGACAGCGCGGCCGAGGTCGCGAAATTGGCGGCCAGCGTGAACTCGGTATAGATCAGCATCGGCAGCACGTCGATATTCGTTGCCAGCGTAAACGCAGTCCCGAAGGCCCCCATCGCGGTCGCAAATGCGATCGCGCCGGACGCAACGAAGGCCGGCGCGAGCGCGGGCAGCACGACGTCACGCTGCACCGCCCAGGGGCTGGCGCCGAGCGAACGCGCGGCTTCCTCCAGACCGACATCGAGCTTTTGCACAGCCGCCATGATGGTGAGGATCACGCGCGGGATCGAGAAGTAGAGATAGCCGAGGAACAATCCGTAGATCGAATAGGCGAAGACGAACTTCTCGCCGAAGATCCGGTTCGACAGATCGCCGATCAGCCCCTGCCGCCCGGCCAGTAGAATGATCATGAAACCGACCACCACGCCGGGAAACGCCAGCGGAAAGGTCAGCATCGCGATCAGCACGGCCCGCCCGAAAAAGCGGTGCCGCTGCAGAAACATTCCGGCTATCGTCGCCACGATCAGCGTCACGACCGTCGTTGCGGCGGCCAGGAGCACGGTATTGATCAGCGTCGCGCGATAACGAGCTTCGGTCAGGATGGCGAGATATCCGGCGAACCCGTGCGGTCCTTCGGCACCCGCGACCACCAGCCGTGCCATCGGCAGCAGGAAGAATGCCGTGGTCACGACCGCGAGCGGCAGCAGGCAGAGCCAAACGAAGGATTTTTGCGACATCGGAAGAATGGTGCCCCGGCGAAGGGCACCATATTGCCTCAGCGAACCTCGGCGAGATAGCGGTCGACGAAGGCTTTTTGCACGTTTTCCATCTCGCCCCAGTCGACGCTCTTGGCACGAGCATAGTCGCTGTCGGGGAGAAATTTCCCCTTCACGGAAGCCGGCAGTTCAATCGGGCGGGCCGGACGCAGATAGGCATTGGTCCAGATCGCCTGCCCCTTGTCGGACAAGAGATAGTCCATCACCTTCTTGGCCTTCTCCTTGTCGGGCGCGTTCTTCACGAGACCAACGACATAGGGAAACACCACCGACCCCTCGCAGGGAATCACAAACTCGAAGTTGCCCTTCTCCGAGTACTTCGCGCGATAGGCATTGAAGTCGTAGTCGAACAGGATCGGCATCTCACCGGAGACGACGCGGGCATATGACGTCTGCTTGGGCACGATCGGATCGTTCTTGCGCAGTTCCTTGAAGAAGCTGATCGCCGGATCGAAGTTGCCGGGGGAGCCGCCGAGCGCCAGATTGACGGCAACCGCGCCGACATAGCCGACCGCCGCCGACGACGGATCGAGATAGCCGACCATCCCCTTGTAGTCGGGCTTCAGAAGATCCTTCCAGCAGGCAGGCACCGGCTTGCCGCCAAGCGCATCCTTGTTCACGAACAGGCCGAGCGTGCCGGAGTGGATCGTGGTCCAGTAGCCATCCGCGTCCTTGAGGCCGGCCGGGACCTGATCCCAATGCGCCGGCTTGTAGGGCTCGAGCGCGTCCTGGGCCTTGGCCTTCATGCCGAAGGTCACGCCGAAATAGCCGATATCACCGACCGGATTGCTCTTCTCGGCCAGGATCTGGGCCAGTGCCTGACCGGAATTCTTGTTGTCATGTGGGATATCGTAGTTGAGATCCGCCTTGATCGCCTTCAGCATCGACGCCCAATCCGCCCATTCCGGCGGACAATTGTAGCAGATCACGTCGGCCGCCCTGGCGGATTGCCACGGCGCGATCAGCGTCAGCGCCAGCAACGCAAGGACAAGGCGGACGGTCTTCATGGGAGGCTCCGGTCTGGGAGTGGATGCAATGAGGATTTCAACATCAACCGGGCGACCAAGTATAGGCCGCGTATGAATGTTTTGCGACGCGCTTGCTGCCGTGCAGCAAATGCGGTGGCTCCAATGCCAACGATCGGATGCTCGCGACTGCCGGTCGTTTCGCGCTATCTGTCAACCAAAAGAGGAAGCGCCCATGTATCAGCCGCCCGGCGTCAAGACGTCGCACGACCTTCCCGTCCCCGACCTGATGGCAGCCTGGGTCCTTGGCGACCCCGATCAGCTCCTGCTTCGCGAAAAGCCAACACCGGTCCCCTCGCGTGCCGAGGTCCTGGTGCGTATCGACGCGGTTGCGATCTGCGCCACCGATCTCGAAATTATCCATGCTGGGTCGCCGGCAAGCATTCAGGGCGGCCTGCCCTTCAACAAGAACTTTACGCCGGGCCACGAGTACATGGGCACGGTCGCCGCACTCGGGCCGGACGTTGACGAATTCAGTATCGGTGAGCGGGTCAGCGTCGAAATCCACGCCGGCTGCGGTCAATGCAAACGCTGCCGCCAGGGCATGTACACATCCTGTCTCAACTATGGAAAGCCGGAAAAGGGCCACCGCGCCAACGGCTTTACGACCGACGGCGGGTTCGCCGAATACGCGGTCAACCACATCAACACGCTGGCGCGCGTACCGGACGGCATGAGCGACGCGGAAGCGACGCTCGTGGTGACCGCCGGGACGTCGATGTATGGCTTGACGGAATTGGGGGGATTGGTGGCCGGCGAGAGCCTCGTGGTGATCGGCCCGGGGGCGATCGGGCTTCTCGCAGTTGCTGTGGCCAAGGCGCTTGGTGCAAGCCCGGTGATCCTGACCGGCACGCGCGACAAGCGGCTGGCGATCGGCCAGGAACTGGGGGCCGACCGCGTTATCAACATCAACGACGAAGACGCCGTTGCGGTCGTGAAGCAACAAACAGGGGGGATCGGCGCGGACTATGTCGTCGAATGTGCCGGCACCGAAGCGACACTCAACCAGGCCATTCACATGACCAATCGTGGCGGCAAGATCTGTCTGGCCGCCTTCCCGCACGAGGCCGCGACGCTGGACATCGCGCATCTCGTGCGAAACAACATCTACGCTTACGGGATCCGCGGCGAGGGCCGCAGCGCCACTCGCCGCGCCATGGAATTGATGGCAGCGAAGCGGTTCGACGCGACACGAATCCACACGCATACGTTTCCGCTGGCCGACCTGCCGACGGCGCTCAGATATGCGCGGGATCGCGTGGATGACGCGATCAAGGTCGTCGTCACCACTCGCAAGGCCGGCGCGATCGCGCGCGCTGCGGAGTAAGGTCCGTTCGCGCCGGCAGGAGACCGGAAAGCCGGCTCACACCGAGCAATATCGTTCCTTGATCTCGTCGTCGGCCAGCAGGGCCTGCGCCGACGCCTGGTGCACCACCGCCCCCTGATCAAGGACGTAGGCACGATCGGCGATGCCAAGCGCCAGCTCGACGTTTTGCTCGACCAGCAGCACCGTCGTTCCCTGCGCCTTCATGTTGCGGAATAACTCGAACATCTCGTCGACCAGGACCGGCATGATGCCCTCCGAAGGCTCATCCAGCATGATCAGGTCGGGCTTTGCGATCATCGCCCGCGCGATCGCCAGCATCTGCTGCTCGCCGCCGGACATCGTGACCGCCTCCTGGTCCATGCGCTCGGCCAGCCGTGGGAATACTCCTGCGATCTCGTCGATCAGCTCGACTTCCCGCTTCTTCGCCGGCGACGCCACCAGCCCGAGCCGCAAATTTTCCCGGACCGACAATCCCTGCACAATCCGCCGCTCTTCGGGAACATAGGCAAGTCCGAGCGCGAAGCGCACATGCGGCGGCCGGCTCAACAGCTCCTCGCCCTTGAAGGTGACCGAGCCGCGCGTTCGTCCCATCAACCCCATGATCGATTTCAGCGTCGTCGTCTTGCCGGCTCCATTGCGACCGATGAGGCAGACGATCTCGCCTTTGGTCACCTCGAGCGTGACGTCCTGCAGCGCGTGACTTGCGCCGTACCAGGCATTGAGCTTGCTGATCTGCAGCATCCGTCAATGCTCCCGCTGGCCGAGATAGACCCGCTTCACCGCCTCGTTCTGCCGGACCTCCTGCGGCGTTCCTTCGGCGAGGAGCTCTCCGTGGTGCAGCACGAGGATGCGATCGCTGATCCCGAGCACCAGCTTCATCTTATGCTCGACGAGGATGACCGTACGTTCCTTTGCGAGCTTCACGATCAGATCCATCATGGTCCGGGTTTCCTCCGGGCTCATGCCGGCCGTCGGCTCGTCCAGCAGCAGCAAGCGGGGTTGGCTGGCAAGCGCCATGCCGATTTCCAGCGCCCGTTGCTCGCCATGGGCCAGCGTCTTGGCCGCACGTTCGCGAGAGTCCCACAATCCGACCAGGGCAAGCAGCTCGTCCGCCCGCTCGACAAGCTCGATCAGGCGCGCGCGGGGACGCCAGATGTCGTATCTCGACACCAGCGCCTGCAGACCAACGCGGATATTTTCACGGGTCGTGAGCTGCGGAAACACGCTGGTGATCTGAAAGGACTTTGCGATGCCCATATGCGCAAAGCGGTGCTGCGGCAGGCCGGTGACATCTCTGCCCTCGAATTCAACGCTGCCTTTGGTGGGCGCAAACGCACCGCACAGCAAATTGAAATAGGTGCTCTTACCGGCTCCGTTCGGACCAATAATGGAGGTGATCGCTCCTCTCGAAAACTCCGCCGAGATATTGTTTAGCGCGACAAACTTCCCGAACGTCTTGCCGACGCCCCTGGTGCGCAGAATGATTTCTTTGGTTTGGTCTTCCGCGGCACTCATCGCCTGCCTCGCGCGATCAGCGTGCCCCAAATGCCGGCAGGGAAGAACAGCACGCATGCAATGAAGATGGCTCCCACGATCAGTTGCCAGTGAACCGTCCACACGGAGACCACGTTCTCCAGGACCAGGAACACCGCGGCGCCGATCATCGGCCCGAAGAACGTCCCCATACCGCCCAGCAATGCGATCATCACGACCAGGCCCGACGTCTCGTAGTGCAGGATCTCGATCGGAACGATCGACAGATGCAGCGCCTGCAAGGCTCCCGCGAGACCGCAGAAGCCGCCAGACAAAACGAAGGTCAGCAATCGGGTCTTGGTGACATCATAGCCTGACGCGCGCGCGCGCATCTCATTCTCCCGCACAGCCTCAATGACGGCGCCGAATGGCGAGGCCAGAATGCGCGACATCACGAAAAAAGCGGCAATCACGAAGGCCGCGATGACATAATAACGGATCATCGGATTGATGAAGTCGAGCCGCAAGCCGAACAGATCGATAGTGCGGACGTTGATGCCGCGGAGGCCGTTTTCGCCGCCAGTCAGATCAACCGCCTGATAGAAGAGGTAGTAGATACATTGCGACAGCGCCATCGTCACCATCGCGAAGTAGATGCCGCGGGTCCTGATCGCGAGCACGCCAATCAACGATGCCATTAACAGGCCGCCGGCGATCCCGGCCGCGATGGCCGCATACCACGGCCAGCCAAAATGGACGATGGCGATGCCGCAAAGGTAGGCACCGGTTCCGAACAGCGCCGCGTGACCAAACGACAGCAGACCGAGATAACCAAAGACGAGATTGAAGCCGACGGCGTACAATCCATAGATCAGGATGTTCACCGCGAGGGCCGTGAACGGCATCACCAACGGGAAAATCAGGATCACCGCGGCCACAATGCTGGCGCGATGTCGCGTTGCGAATTCGTACCAACTGCCTGCCGTCGCACGGGGCTGTTTGATGGATTCGGTGGCTCCGGTCATCCCTGGCTCTCAGCTCATCAATCCGGCACGGCCGAAGAAGCCCTGGGGACGAACGATCAGGACGATCGCCATCAGGGCAAAGATCGAAACCTTGGCCATCTCGGGTGCAAACAGCGACGTCATGCTGACCACCACACCGACGAGGAGGCCCGCCAGTACGGCGCCACCGATCGAACCCATGCCTCCTACGACCGTCACCACGAAAGCCTCGGCGAGAATCGTGCCGCCCATCTCGGGAATGACGCCTTGAAGCGGGGCAGCCAGCAGCCCGGCAAAGCCCGCAATCGCGGTGCCTATCCCGAACACGATCAACCAGACCTTGGAAACGTCGACCCCAAGGACGCGGACGATTTGCGGATCGCGCGCGCCGGCGCGGATGATGAGCCCGAAGCTGGTTTTTTCCAGGAACAGCCAGAGCGCCAACAAGACGACGGCCGTCGCGCCGATCACGAACAGGCGGTAGAGTGGAAAATATCCGACACCGATGTTGACAGCCCCCTGCAGAAGCTCGGGCGTATCGAAGGGATAACCAGTCTTGCCGAAAGCAATGCGCACGCATTCGACCATGACGTAGCTCAGCCCGAAGGTCAGCAGTAGCGGATAATCGATGCCGCGGCCGTAAAGCGGCCGGATCAGCACGCGCTCGACGGCAAGGCCGAATAGCCCGATCAGGAGTGGTACCGCCAGCAAGCAGAGCCAGAAATTGCCGCCGATCGAAATCAGGTACAGCCCGACATAGGCACCGACCATGTAGAAGGCGCCATGGGCAAAGTTGACGACGGTCAACATCCCGAAGATCAGCGAGAGGCCGATCGCAAACAGCACATAGATCGCGCCGAGCGCCAGCCCGGCGAATAGTTGCAGTGCAATCAGGTCAAAGCTCAGGCCCGCCATTTGTCCCCCTCAGCACGACGCGCACCGCCCCGCGGTGCGCGCCGGCGCATGGCTCAGCTCTTGTGGCCAAGCGCGTCGCAGCTACGCAGGTTCTTCTCGTCAGGCTCTTCGGTCGATAGAACCTCGAACACGTCGGACTCGTTTTTCATGTCCTTGGACTTCGACTTTATCACGAGCACCGATTGCACCGACTGGTGATCGCATTTGCGATAGTATTGCGGCCCCTTGTAGTAGTCGTACTTCAAAGCCTCCAATGCCGCGACGACCTTGTCGGTCTCCACGCTGCCCGCGCCCTTGACCGCTTCGAGCACCGTCCGAACACCGCCATAGCCGAGCGCACCGTAGTCGGTAGGCAATTTGCCGTCATACATCTTGCGGAACGCGTCGTTGAACGCCTTGGTCGAGGCGAACTTGTCCTCGATGCCCCAGAAGAACGAGCAGCCGCCGACGACACCTTCGAATGCCTGAGGGCCCGCCGCTACGCGACTGGCATGCGACAGCAGCGGCGCGATGATCTGGATTGATTTCTTGATGCCGAAGTCGGTTGCCTGTTTCAGTGCGATTTGCTGATCCCGGCCGAAATTGCTGATACAGAGAATATCGGGCTTCAGCGCCTGGAGACGCGGCAGCAGGGTCGAGAAATCAGTCGTCCCGAGCGGATGGCGAATGTCACCGAGATTCTCGATGCTGAATTGCTTGCCGACCTCGAGAAAGCCGCGAACCATCTCGTGACCGTAAGCATAGTCCGCCGTGAGAAACGCAACCTTCTTGCCGAATTTGGTGAAGGCGTAGCGACCGACCGCCCCTGACGTCATGTGCGGGTTCAGCGCTTCGTGGAACGTGTATTTGCTGAAGTCTGCCGCCTCGTTGATGGCGTCGGACTGGCTGATCGAATTGAAGATGACGCCGCGCTCCTTGGTGACGTTGTTGATCGCGAGCTGAACCGCCGCGGACAGACTGCCGACGACGAAATTCACCTTCTCCTTCTCGACCAATTCCAGGGTCCGCGTCGCCGCCTCACCGGGATTGAGCTTGTCGTCACGCACGACGAGCTCGGCCTTGCGGCCGTTGAGACCGCCGGCATCATTGAACTGGGCGACAGCAAGCTGACCCGCGCGCACCTGGTCCTGGGCCTCGGCGCCGTATGGACCGGTCAAAGGAACCGGGAAGCCGATCTTGATCGGCGCTTCCTCAGCCTGAAGCAGATTGATGCGAAAAGGCGAGACGGCAAGAACGGCGCCGGCGCTTGCCGTCGTCAGCAGACGACGCCGCGATATCGATCCAGCTTTGGTGACCTTCTTCGTCATGACTATCCCTCCCCAAGAACTGTCTGCGTTTTGCTTATCGTATTGTCGTTGCCCGGAACGTCTCCGCTCAGATCCGTCCCAAGGCGGTCAGGATAACCTGAGGCGTGAGCGGAATCTCGGTAATTGTTGCGCCAAACGGCCGGAGCGCGTCATTGACCGCGTTGGCGACCGCAGCTGCCGCGCCGGCCGTCCCCGCCTCCCCTGCCCCTTTGGCTCCCAGCTCCGATTCCTGCGTCGGAGACACCACATGGCCGATCTCGATATCGGGCATCTCGCCGGACATCGGGACCAGATAGTCCGCCATATTGGCATTGGTCAGCTGACCGCGTTCGTCGTAGATGCACTTCTCGAACAGCGCCGCGCCGAGCCCCTGCACGACCCCGCCCCGGATCTGCTCGTCGACCAGTTGCGGGTTGATGATGGTGCCGCAGTCTTCGACAACCCAATGCTTCAGCAGCTTAACGAACCCGGTCTCGGTATCGACCTCGAGCCATGAGGCCTGAACGCCGTTGGTGAACGCAAAGGGATATTGGCGCGGAACGAAATGCCGGGTCGCCATCAATTCGGGCTGGATGCCGGGCGGCAGGGTGTCCGGTCGAAAATAGACGATCCGTGCAAGCTCGTGCAGCTCGATGCGCGGCGCGCCGTCAGCGGCGTTGACGATGCCGTTATCGACGATATCGAGCTCGGTCGGCGTCGATTGCAGGATGGCCGCGGCGACGTTCAGGATATTCTCTCGCAGAGCCTTGGCTGCCTGCAATGCGGCTTCGCCGCCGATGCCGGCACCGCGCGAGGCCCAGGTGCCACCGCCATAGGGCGTGTTGTCGGTGTCCCCCAGGATGACGCGAACGCGCTCCATCGAAACGCCAAGCACGCTCCCGACGATCTGGGCCGTCAGCGATTCCGACCCTTGCCCCTGTTCCGTGATGCTGGTCTGGCAGATCACCGACCCTTGCGCGTCGAGCCGGACCGCAACGCCATCCTGCGATGAGATTTTCGCGCCGCCCACGCCGTAAAAGGCAGCGCTGGGATTGGTCACCTCGATGAAGCTCGCGATTCCGATGCCTCGATGGACGTTTCTGGTGCGCAAGGCCGCTTGCTCAGCGCGCAACGCGTCGTAATCCAATCTGAAGCAGCTTGGTCAACGAGGCTTGATGCGAGAGCTGCTCGAACTTCATGCCCGAGGGTGACGCACACGGATAGGCATCGTCGGCGATCAGATTACGCCGCCGGATTTCGACGGGGTCCATGCCGATCTTCGCTGCCGCCAGATCGACCAGGCCCTCGGTGACCGAACAGGCGATCGGGTGTCCGACCGCCCGGTACTGGCACATCACGTTCTTGTTCTGGAAGACGACGCGCGCCCGCGCCCGATAGTTCGCCGTTGCATAGGGCCCGCCGACCAGATTGACCACCTGATTGGCCTCGATGGCGCTTGTGCGCGGATACATCGAATACGGGCCGATCCCCGTCAGGTCGTCGATCTCGAAGGCCGTGATCGTACCGTCCGGCCTGACGCCGATCCGCCCCCTGCACCGATGATCGCGGGCGTGGATGTCCGTGTTGAAACTCTCGATCGGACACATGCTTCAACAAGTCCTGTGCCGTTATCAGCATCCCAGGCGTGCAATAGCCACACTGCAATGCGTTGCGTTCGCGAAATGCCGCCTGAAGATCGGCTATTTCACCGCTGTCAGACAGCCCCTCGATTGTCTCAACTGACGCGTCCTGCGCCTGGAGCGTCAGCATCAGACAGGAGCGAACGATCTCGCCATCGAGCCGGACTGTGCAGGCACCGCAAACGCCGTGCTCGCACCCAACGTGGGTTCCGGTCAGCTTGAGATTTTCCCGGAGGAAATCGGCAAGATTGAGCCGCGGCAAAACGAATGCGTCGACGGGTTCGCCGTTGACCAGAAGCGAGACCGGCACCCGAGCGTTCACTTGCCGACTCCCGTTTCCAGTTCTGGCCGTGCCAGCAATGCTGCCACGCAGCGCCGGAGCAAGACCGTCGCGAGGTGTCGACGCATGGCCGCGGTCGCCTGCTGGTCCTCCTGTGGATCGAGTTCATCGGCCAGTGCGGTCGCCGCCTCCGCGAGCAAGGCGGGAGTTACCGTGGCATCGATCAGTTTGCCGGCGGCCGCCGCGAGCAACGGCCGATCGCCAACAGCAAAGAAGCCGAGCCGAAGAGCTGAGAACCTGCCGGCCGCAACTACCGCTCGGGCGGCGAGGCCAACAACAGCGTAGTCGCCATGCCGCCGGGCATACTCCTGAAAGAAAAATGTCGAGCCTTGGCCCGCGACCGGCACCTCGACCGCGACAAGCAACTCGTCCGGCAGCAGAGCTGTTTCGTAGATTCCCCTGAAAAACTCAGTCGCAGCAATCCGGCGCTCGCCGACCGAGCCCCGAACAACGATGGTGGCGTCAAGCGCCACAACACAGGCCGGCAGCTCCGAGGCAGGATCGGCGTGAGCGAGGCTACCGCCGATCGTTCCGCGATTGCGAATTGCGGGATGGGCAACGTGGGCAACGGCATCGCGCAACAGCCGCGCGTGCAATGCAACCTCCGGCGATCCGAGCAGATCGACGTGCCGGGTCAGCGCGCCAACCACCAGCATGTCTCCCCTCACGGTGATGCCGCGCAACTCGGCGAGGCCGCCGATATCGACCAGAACGTCCGGGGACATGAGCCGCAGGTTCATCGACGGAATCAGGCTCTGACCGCCCGACAGAACCTTCGCCTTGTCGCCATGCATGGCGAGCAACTCCAGCGCATTCACGACGCTGGTCGCGCGGGCGTAAGCGAAAGCCGCAGCTTTCATGTGGGCGTGGCCTCCCGGGCTCAATTTTGGTTTGCCCGATTAGAGGGCCGCCCCCTTCAAAGGTCAAGCTTGTTTATCGAGTGATTATTTGTGCGACAGGGCTTGTCTTCGCGTCGGGAAGGACGCAGGTTCCTTGCCAACAAAAGCTCAAATCGCGGGGAGGCGGATCATGAAGCTCGGTCTTTTTACGATGCCGATCCATCCTCTCGACAAGGATTGGCGACAATCGCTACGGGAGGATCGCGAGGCTTTTCTGCTCGCGGATGAGCTCGGGTTCGCCGAGGCGTATGTCGGCGAGCACGTCACCGACAAGGCCGAGAACATCACCTCCAGCATCGCCTTCATTGCCTGGCTCGCAGCCGCAACCAAGCAGATCAAGCTTGGAACCGGCACCATCAACATGCCAAACACGCATCCGGCAGCAGTCGCAGCGGCTGTCGCCATGCTCGATCACATGCTTGACGGTCGTTTCATACTTGGAATCAGCCCTGGTGGATTGCTGTCCGACGCGGAGGTTTTCGGCAATCTCGACGCCGACCGTAGTGCCATGTTCCTCGAGGCCATCAATCAGGTTCTTGATATCTGGGCCGGTAAGCCGCCCTATGATTTGCAGGGCAGATATTGGAACATCTCGGTCAAAAAGACCCTGATCGAGGACATCGGCCAGGGAATCGTCGCTCGCCCTTTGCAGGCCCCTCACCCGCCAATCGTGGTGACCGCGGTTGCGCCATTCTCAAAGGGCGTCACGGAGGCGGCGGCGCGCGGCTGGGATCCGATCTCGGCCAACTTCCTGATGCCTGCGTGGGTGAAGAGCCACTGGCCGAAATATGTCGAGGGTTGCGTACGCATGAACCGGGCAGCCGAGCCTGCCAATTGGCGTGTCGCCAAGAGCGTGTTCGTGGCAAAGGATGCAGCAACCGCGAAGGCGTATGCCACATCGCCCGATAGTCCCTACGTGTATTATTATCACCAGCTGTTCACGAAGCTGAAGCGCAGTGGCCGGCTTGAATTGTTCAAGACGCGACGGGACCAACCCGACGCTGAGGTTACACTGGAGTCGATCTGCGACAAATTGATCATCTACGGCACGCCCGAAAGCGTGGCTGACCAGTTGCTGGCGTTCCAGGAAGACATTGGCACCTTCGGAACCCTGCTTTACGCCGGCAAGGACTGGAAAGATCGCGAGCTTGGCCGTCAATCGATGATCCTGATGGCCGACAAGGTCCTGCCGCGGATCAATGCCGCTGCCGGATCATCGACGTGAAGGAGGTTCGACATGGCCTTTACTGATCGCATTCCGTACCAGGCACAGGTCGACCGACCGAAACTGACATTGCCTGACGGCAAGAAGCTTGCCGTGTGGGTCATCCTCAATGTCGAGGAATGGCGCATCGAAAATGCGATGCCACGCACCGTGCTGAGCCCACCGATGGGCCAGCCCCTGCTGCCCGACGTGCCGAACTGGTCGTGGCATGAATATGGCATGCGCGCCGGCTTCTGGCGGCAGTTCAAAGCTTTCACCGATCGAAAGATACCGGTGACGCTGGCTGCGAACGCCAACGTCTGCAACAGCTATCCGCGTGTGGCGTCGGCAGCGCGCGAGGCGGGCTTCGAATTTATGGGACATGGGTTTTTGCAAGGTCCGATGCACAAGGTCGAGAACCAGGCGGACGCAGTCAAACGCGCGGTCGACACGATTGCTGGATTTACCGGCAAGCCGCCGCGATCATGGGAAAGCCCGGGCCTGACCGAAACCGAAGAAACGCTCGATCTCCTGCGCCTCAACGGGATCGAATACGTGGCCGATTGGGTGATCGACGATCTCCCCCAGGACATCGCCACGCCGCACGGCACCGTGACGACGATTCCCTATTCGGTCGAGACCAACGACATTGTCATTCACGCGCTGCAACACCTTCCGTCGGAACAGTTCCTGACGCGCTGCACTGACCAGTTCGATCGGCTGTATCTTGAGGGCGCAAAGAACGCGCGGATCATGGCCATCTCGGTGCATCCCTACATCACGGGCGTGCCGCATCGTATCAAGTACCTCGAGGCCCTGCTCGATTATGTCATCGGCCATGACGGCGTCGCCCTCATGACGGCAAGCGAGATCGGAGATTGGTATCGGGGTCAGATGGCGACAATCTAGCGCGACTCAGCCGACGACCTTGATCGGCGCCCGTCGACGATCGGTCGCGCTCTCCGCCATCCTCTCAAATCCCGCGAGGAAGATATCCAGCGCGTCACTGATCATCTGCGCTTTGTCCTCGAGAACAGGCGCCTCGTAGATGTACTTGCGTACGCCATAATAGAAGATGCCGCCGTGAAACACCCAGGCCAGCTCGAGTTCTGCGGCGCTGGGCCTGCCTTGCGTCGCGAGGCCCGCGTCGTGGCGGCATTCCCTGAGAATGCGCGTCAGGATCTTGTCCTTGACCATGCCAACATACCAGCGATTGATATCGAGGCCCTTCAAGCCGGAGTAGAGATAGATCCGGAGCCATCTTCGGTTGAAAATCGCGTCGGTATAGATTTCGTAAAATTCCTGGAGCCGCACGCGGAGCGGACGTGACCGATCCGAGAGCAACTTCTCCCAGCCGATTTCAAGGGGTTCGAGATATACTTTGCGGTAGACCTCCTTGATGAGATCGTCCTTGCTCGGAAAGTAGCGGTAAAGCAACGGCTGCGTCACGCCGAGCTTGTGAGCAAGGGCGCGCGTGCCGCCGCCAAATCCCTCCTCCGCAAATAGCTCGGTTGCCTTGGTAACGAATTCACTGCGACGATCGACAGCTGATAGTCGCCTCTGCTTGGCACGAACGCGCTTGACGGGCGTCTTTCGATTCATGATGTCTTGTCACCACCGTCAGC
Source organism: Bradyrhizobium sp. Pha-3 (assembly GCF_042258325.1). NCBI lineage: Bacteria > Pseudomonadati > Pseudomonadota > Alphaproteobacteria > Hyphomicrobiales > Nitrobacteraceae > Bradyrhizobium > Bradyrhizobium sp. Pha-3. The sequence goes on from NZ_CP170151.1 coordinate 6,494,970, forward strand.
CAGGAACCGGCCAAAACCTCCGCGCGCGAACAACAGCGGACTGTTCCGGTTATAGGCATAGGCTTCCACCGCGCCCAGGAAAATGACGTGATCCCCGCCATAGTAGCGGTTGGCGGCACGGCATTGAAAATTCGCGACCACATCGGCAAGCACGGGAGCATTCCCGAGACCCGGCGTCCAGCTCACACCCGCGAACTTGTCACCCGACGATCTGGCAAACTGCATCGCCAGCGCCTGCTGCGACGCGTCTAGAACGTTGACCGTAAAATGGCTGGCATTCTGGAAGATCGGCAGCCCCTGCGAAAACATGCCCAGGCTCCACAACACCAGCGGCGGGTTGAGCGACACCGATGCAAAGGAATTACAGGTAATTCCATACGGCCGTCCTTCAGCCGACATCGCGGTGACTATCGTCACACCTGTTGCGAACGTACCGAGCGCATTGCGGAAATCACGGGGATCGATCGCCGAACTATCGCTTGCGAGCTCACTGGCGGGATCCAGCGGATGTTTGGGTGAGTCGGACATCCGGCTAACCTCAGAGCGTCAGGTTTTCAGACGGCAGCCCCAGAGCCACCCGCCCGTAATTGGTGCCCGCCGCGTCGAAATTGAACGCGAGATGCGAATTCACCGCATGGGCGTCGCGGAATTGGCGCTGCAACGCTCCCGAAGTGAACAGGCTGCGTGCGCCACCCGCCGCAAATAGAAGAGACACCGCTTCGGTGCACAAATTGACCGCGAACGCGCCGTCGCGCCGGAGCTTCGTCTTCGCTGCAATGCCCGGGATATCGCCACGCCGGACCTCCGCAAGCGCCTCAACGCAGTTCGTGCGCATGATCAGCCGCGCGGCATCTATCTTCGCGGACGCCTCGGCGATCTTGATCTGTGTGCTTTGCAGGTCCCCGATCTTGGCCCGGTTATATGTCGAAGCGCGGTGTCGCGCGATCTCGACATAGTCATCAAGGCAAGCCTGCGCATTTCCCAAACCAACCCCGGACAACACATAGGGAAACAACGAAAACACCGGAAGCATGTAGAGCGCATTCGGATTGACGACACTGCCCGGCGTCGCACCTCCCGCAAGATCGCTGACGGCAACCGTCATATGCTCGGGAACGAATGCGTCGGTTACCCGCACGTCGTTCGATCCCGTTCCGCGCAAACCAGCCGCATTCCAGGTGTCGTCGATGCTGTAGTCCCGACTGTTCAACAGGAACAGCCGATACTCGATACCATCGGCCTCATCATCCGAGGCGACCACGCTCGCGAGCATGTTCCATCCGCAGGATTCCACCCCGGACGAAAACGGCCAATGACCACTCAGAACATACCCCCCACCTGTCTTCCTCGCACGACCTGCCGGGAAGACAAAGGAAGACGCGATCAGCGCATCCGGATCCTCTCCCCACACCGCGCTCTGCGCTTCGGGCGCGAACATACCCAGCATCCAGTGGTGACTTGCAAGGTTGGCAAAATTCCAGGAGACCGAGGCGTCTCCCTGCCCGAGGGCATCGGCGCAGTCGACCAGCGCAACATAGTCGAGCTCGCTGCCTCCGACGCGCTTGGGCTGCAGGATCCGGAAAAGGCCGCTATCGAGCAAATCCCGCTCGGTCTCCGGCGGCAATCGGCGCAGCTCTTCGGTCCGTGATGCCCGTTCGCGCAAGGCCGGAACAAGCGCCTTGGCTCGTGCCACCATGACCGAATAACGATCCATATCCGGGCCTGGCTGTAGCTTCGTGTCGAGCCCGCGGTCAACCTCAACCATGGTCTCTTCCTTCGTTCGATCTCCAAGACATTTGCACGTGCGATCGAGCCGTCAACTCAGTTTATCGACCGATCACCAAGACGCGCAAGCCTGCATTTCGCGAATTCAGCGCTCAGGATCCGCGACCGCTGCCGAGCGCCCATTTTGAGAGAACGCTTCGATCGATGCGTCGTTCGCGCTGGACTGGCCATTCTAGCACTCCCGTGGCCAAGATTCGATCCCGCTAGCGACGGCATCGAAAGTGCTACCTACTGACCGGAAAATGCAAAAAATGGCCCCGTCGGTTCGGCTAGGGACCTCTAGGTGGACGAATTGTTCGCAACAACTCGGATCCGCGCGCCGCAGTTATTTTCCGAGCGTCGCCCTATGCCTAACCAAACGGCTCCGAGAAATCCCGTGGCGATTACTGTGATGAACGCTTTGAACGCATAGCTTTGCGCCTGCTCCGCGTTCTAGCGCCATTGTCGGAGATGTTGAAAATCAGCGCAGCTTTCGTCGGCCCCCTTCCTCGAAACCGAATGAGGTGAAGACTGTCGCAATGGTCTTGACTACAGTGGCGTCGATTTCGCTTCGGCGCGCCCGATCTTGCTCGATCAACGTTTCCATCACGATTGCTCGACGTCGGCTTCATGCATCGATAGTCACCGTCGAGTGGGCGAGATGGCAAAGAAAAAGCCCGCCGCGGATTGCTCCGCGCGGGCTCAACAATTTCTGCTTTTCGGATCATGCCCCTGAGTTGCCCGACGGGTCAAACCCTCTTTTCGGGTTGAATGCGATCGGTAAAATGCGATGCGTCGGCTTCGACGGTGAGAAACCGCCTTGAACGAAAGTTTGCGCATTGATCCGGAATCGCAACGCGAGCCGGCGCCAAGCGCCTATGCTTGCTGCAATGATGTCGGTGTGCCGCTGAGTTGCCCGACGCGTCAAGCGGACAGCTCACAATATTTGGATCGACATCAATACAGTTTTGGCTCGCGTCGGTCGAACTGACCCGCGCCGCATTCGATTGCAAGGAGGAAGCGTCGATGTATTTCGTTGCTGCCGTGCTCGCGGTCCTGTCCGGCCTGTTCTACGCCGCGGGTCATCATCAGATCGGCTCTCTTGGTGCCACCATGTGCCAGTATGGCGGCATGTTCTGCGATAGTCCGGTGCTGGTTCTCGTCGGTGCAGGATTTGCAGCAGCGTGGGGCATGCTGGTCAGCGTTCGCTGATCATCCCGCGATATTTCCGACGATGATTTTGTGCCGCTGATTTGCCCGACGAGTCAATTCCTGCGGCCTGCGTCGGGATGTGATCCCACCAACGCCGGCACCTATTGCGGCGTGCTCGGATTTGCCGGATGAGCGGGCTTTGGGCCGGGTGGAACAGGCTCGATCGGTGCCTTGGGCTCGGTCGGTATGACCTTTGCGCCAGCGGCTCGCGCCGCCTCGCCGGTCGTTGAGTAGTTAGCCGAAGCAGCCGGCTGCACGTTCGGCTTGTTCCACGGGCCGTGATCCACGATCAGCATGCCGAGCACGCCGAGGATCGCAACCACGGCCGCCACCAACAGCGGCGTGCCACCATGCCGATTTCGATGCTTGACCGAACCGCCATCCGCAATGCCATGCGTCTGCATAGTCATCATCGTCTCCTCCACGGAAACAAGCCGCGACCCGCGCGTAAGTTTCCGGTTCCCCGACGTGAAAGCGAGGCATATTCGGTGGAACCAATCCACCGCTGCGGAATTTCTGGGATATGTGGCCGCCACCGCCGTTCAGAACGTGCGGAAAGGGGGCGGTCACCCGGCGTCGGTCATCTGGCCTTCAATGAAATTGCGGCACGCACATGAGCTCCGAAATACCCGAGTCCCCGCTTCAGCCCACACTCGGTGAACGAGCGATCGACACCGCGACGGACGTTTCGCGTACGATCACGGAGGTGTCGGATGGACTTCGAGCGGCCGCCGATCGCCTCAGCGATGCCATCGCGACCTCGCGCCGACCGGGCGGAGCCCTGGCCACCGTGAGTGCGGTCACGCGCGAAGCGCCGCTCGCAAGCCTGTTCGTCGCGTTTCTGCTCGGCGTCGCCGTCGCGCGCCGGCGCTAAAGCGTCGATGGGACCGCGAAAGCCGCCCTAGAACTTGCCCTTCGTCGCGTCCTTGGTCGCCGACATCACGCTACCGCTGATCTGCCGCATATGTTCGCCGGCATTGGTGAACTGGCTGCGCAGGAATTCCGACTGGATCCGCATCGCCTCCTGCAGATCCGTTGCGTGCACGAGCTTGCGCGCATGCTCGAACGCCGCCTTCATGTTCTGCTCGGTGAACGACAGCGCTTGTTTGGAGATCTCGGTACCGGCGCCCGGCATCGTCGTCATCGACTTGCTCGCGGCATCAAAGAACAGGCTGAAGGCCTGTTCGGCCTGGTCGATGGTCTTTTCCGCGAGATCGCGCAACTCGGCGGGAACTTCAAGCTTCGGCTCAATCATGATCGCGCCCCCTGAAATAAGCGTCTGGCGAGGTTAGCATAGATTGTGACGGCGTCAGCGCCGGATCGCAGCCATGAAAGCCTCACCCATTCCGGCCGATCGAGGAAAAATTACCTAGCCCCGACCGACAGCCGATTCCAATCATGTCAGCACTGTGGCATAGTGATTCGGCTTCTTCGTCGGTCGCGTTCGCGTCTCTGGGGAATAAGGGTATCCGATGCTGCGCGCCGTTCGTCCAACACCGACCTGCACCCGGTTCAAAACCAGCATAGAGATGCCGTGCATGAAGTGCGGCACGCAAATGCGGCTTGCCTTGATCGAGCCGCGCGACCAAGTCTACGACGTGCTGACCTATCAGTGCACGCCTTGCAATTCCGGTGAAAGCTTCCTGAACGCGCGCTAGGCCGGGCGCCCGTTCAGTCGCTCAGCACGGCGGCTCCCGCCTCCGTCAGCCCGGGTTCGTCGTCATGCAGTTCGATCAGACCGAGCTCAGCGAGGACGTGCAGATCCTCATCGCTGACCGGTGACAATTTGAGCCTACCGGCCTGGATATCCCGCAAGGTCCAGCGCAAGCCGATCGCGCGCTCGAGTGAAAATTCCGCGAATGGATTGTTTGCCATCCGCCTCGACTAGTGCGGCATTTGGATCAGACTTTGTCGTTGCCGCGGCGGCTTCATGGACACCACAGATTGGTGGCGGCTGGCGCGATCGAGGCGTACAACGCCTCGATCGCGCCAGCGCTTCATGCATCGCTCGCAGCGGCTCAGTAGCGGTAGGGATCGATATCGAGAAGCGGGAATGCGCTGAACACGCTCGGCAGATTGGTCGGCATCGCCGGATGCAGGTAGGATTTGTCCAGTTCGGCAAAGCTGGTGACGCCGAGCAGACCGAGGCAGCGGATCACCTCATCCTCGAGCAGTTCAAGCATCCGGACAATGCCGGCCTCGCCGGCCGCGGCGAGCGCCCAGCACTGCAGGCGGCCGATTCCGACAAGATCAGCGCCCAAAATGATAGCCTTCACAATGTCGGTGCCGCGGCAGAATGAGCCGTCGACCATGATCTTGGCACGGCCGGCGACCGCCTGAACGATCTCGGGCAGGACATGCATGGACCCACGGCCATGGTCGAGCTGTCGGCCACCATGATTTGAGACGTAGATCCAGTCGACCCCGTGGTCGAGAGCGATCTTGGCGTCTTCGGCGGTGGCGATCCCCTTGAGGATAAGTGGAATCTTGAACTTGTCCTTGATCAACTTCACCGTCCGCCATTCCAGCCCCTTCTGGAAATCGCCGCCGGTGGCGCGGATGCGGCTCTCGCGGACATAGCGCTTGGCTATGTCGCGCTCGCGCCGGCTGTAATGGGCGGTGTCGACGGTGAGGCAGAACGCGGCGTAACCGTTGTCGATGCTGCGGCTGACCACATCCTCGACAAATGCATCGTCGCCGCGCACATAGAGCTGGAAGATACGAAGCGCGTCCGGTGCCGCCTTGGCGGTGTTCTCCAGCCCGGGCTCGGACACCGAACTCAGCATGTGCGCCGCGCCGAACGTTCCCGCCCCGCGCGCGACGGCCGCGCCCGCATCCGGATCGAAGATCTCGAGCGCGCCGACCGGGGCGATCATCACGGGAAGCCGGAGCTTGCGTCCGAATACCTCGGTGGAAGGATCGACGTTGATGACGTTGCGCAGGACGCGCGGCCGGAACGCGATCTCGTCGAGCGCCATTCTGTTGCGGCGCATCGTGGTCTCGGTCTCCGAGGCGCCGACGATGTAGTCCCAGGCGTTCTGATTCAGCTTGGCGCGGGCCTTTCGCGCGAATTCGTGCAGGTTCTGGAATTCCTCGCCGCTGGCGCCGAGTTCGACATTGCGCGCCTGACGAATGGGGGTCCCGTCATTCATGGTGTTTCTTCTCCCGATTTGGCCGGCACACTAGCCGCAGACAAACCGGAAAAGCTACCACCTTGAGCCACGAATCCTGCCAGCGAAGGCCAGCTATTCGCTCGTGAGATAGATCGACTTTCGACGCGAAGCGGTCCGCATCCAGACGGCCTCGCACGAGGTGAGCTAGCTGCCCGAAAACCGGTTTCGGTACTCGGTCGGCGATACGCCGAGGTGGCGCAGGAAGGCCCGCCGCATTCGCTCGTCATCGCCAAATCCCGCGCGCTTGGCGACCTCGACCACGCCGCCGATCTGGCGGCTTTCGAGCAGCAAGCGCGCCGTCTCCACGCGCAGCGCCTCGACGCCGCTTGCGGGTGTCATGCCGGTGCGGCTGACATAGGTCCGGGCAAAGGTGCGAGGCGTCATCCCCGCCTTTTCCGCGAGGGTCTCGACCTTGAGGTCGCTCGTGATGTTCTCGATGATCCAGGCGTGCAGCGCGCTGAAGCGTCCCTCGACGTCCGATGCCTGTGCGGCAAGGACGGTGGAGAACTGGCTCTGACCGCCCGGCCGTTTCAGAAACACCACAAGTCTGCGCGCGACATCGAGCGCGATGGTGTGGCCGAAATCCTCCTCGATCATGGCGAGTGCCAGATCGATGCCGGCGCTGACCCCGGCCGATGACCAGACCCGTCCGTCCTTGACGAAGATCGCGTTGGGCTCAACTCGGATATTGGGAAAGCTATCCTGCAGACGGGGACAATAACGCCAGTGCGTTGCTGCCCGCTTACCGTCCAGAATCCCGGTCCAGGCCAGCGCAAATGCGCCAAGGCAAACCGACGCGATACGGCGCGCCTTCGGCAGCGCGTCCGCGATCCAGTTCATCAACTTCGCGTCGTTGCGGATCTTCCAGATGCCGGGCCCGCCGGGGATCACCAGCGTGTCGACCTCGGCGGGCGCAATACTGTCGATCGGCGCCGTGTCGATCATCATGCCGACATCGGTCGGCACCAACCCGCCGGAGGTCGACAGGTAGGACAGCGAGTAGTCCGGTCCCGGCAGCTCGATCGCTTCCAGTTCTGCAAACACCTGAGCCGGTCCCGAGATGTCGAGCAAGGTCACACCGGGAAAGGCAATGATCGCGACCCGCCGCGTCGCTTTCTTGTCGCGCGGCTCAGGCCGGGGCGCTTTGGCAGTTTTCGAGGGCATATTGTCCTTTAAGCCATTCGAGGCTGCCCTGTATAGCTCGCATTGGAATTCTGGAGTTCTGCCATGTCGCGAAATCTGGGCAGCGGATACGAGGCGATCAAATCGCCTTGGACGGATTACGCGATCTACAGTCTACCCGATGCCTCCCGGGTCGAAGCCTGCGACCGTCAGCCGCTGATGGACGCCATGAACGGCATCATTGCCGTCAACTGGCAGGCCACCGAGCCGCACTGGACAGCAACCTCCTCGCCCTTCGACAAGAAGTATAGCCTGATCCTCGTCTACGATCGGTCCGGCCTCATTGCCTTCTCGGTCTACCGCATCCTGGAGATGTCGGCCGGACTTGGAATCTATCGCAGCGGCACGGAAGTGCTCCCGGCGCACCAGGGCCGCGGCTTCTACGGCTTCTTCACATCGGAAGTGCTGAAATGCTCCGGCGCCGCCGCGAGAGCCGAGGGCAACGTGCTCTACGGCTGGCGAACCCGCAACCCGATCGTCTGGGCGGCGAACGCTAAGATTTGCGAAAAAGTGACTCCATCTTTGCTCGACGATACGCAGGATCTCGCCCTACAGGCGGCCTGTATCGAGATGTGTACCTCGCTCTATCCGGGCAAGCCGCTCGAATTGCCCGACATGATCATGCGCGGCGCCTACGGCCACATTAAGCACCATCGGCAGGCCTATCATGGCGCCGCGTCGCTGGTCGATGCCGCGATGTCGCGGAAGATTCCGAATTCTGCGGATGCCCTTTTCTCGGTGGGTTACGCGAGGGTGTGATGTCGATGCTCGGACAACAAGCTGTTTATGCCCCGACGTCGCGCTTCACCGATCGCGCCTATCTCGCGTGGACGGCGGTGGCCATCGCCTACGCCATCGCCTTCCTGCAGCGCGTATCGCCGCAGTCGGTCAGCCTCAATTTCATGCACGACTTCAACACCGACGCGGCCGGCGTTGCGATGCTCGCCTCAAGCTACTTCTGGGGCTACACCTTGATGCAGATTCCGGCAGGCCTTCTGGTCGACCGTTACGGCGTCAAGCGCGTCGTCCTCGTCAGCATGATCGCCTCCTCGCTCGGCAGCGCCGCGTTCGCGCTGGCACCGAACCTGCTCGACGTTTTTGTTGCACGCCTGATCGTCGCCTGCGGCGACGCGCTGGTCTTCACCGCACTCCTGAAGCTCGTGGCACAAAGCTTCGCGGATGAGCGGTTCGGCATGATGTCGGGCATCTCGCAGGTCTCCGGCTATGTCGGGGGCGTGATCGCGACCACGCCGCTCGCAGCTGCGGTTTCAGGGTTCGGCTGGCGGGCCTGCTTCCTGTTCATCGCCTGCGTTGGCCTCGCCAACCTCGCTTTCGCCAAGCTCGCGCTCAAGCCAGATCCGGCCTCGCACAGCAACAAGACGCTGAAGGGCGTGGTACTCGCCGCGCGGCGATCGCTGGTCCATGTCGCGAATTGGGGTTGCGCAATGACGTTTGCGTCGCATTTCGCGGTGGTGACGACGCTGTCGGGCGTCTGGGGCATTCCGATGGTCGCGCACTTCTTCCATATCTCCCCGACAGCCGCCGGCACGCCCCTGCTCGCCTTCATGATCGGCAATGCGCTCGGCTCGATCTTCCTGGGTCACGCCGCCGATCGCGCCGCGGCGGCGCTCGATCGCGCGCTGATCGGCATTTGCGTGCTGCGCATGCTGCTGATCGCGATGCTGCTGCCGCCGATCGCCCAGACATTTGGACTCGCCTACGTCACCGTCATGTTCACTGCCTTGGGGCTCGTCGCCGGCGGCACCGTCCCGCTGGTGCTGAAATGCGTCAAGAAGCTCTACACCGCCGATCTGATCGGTGTGGGCGCATCCGTGAACACCACGGCCGCCGGAATTTTCGCCGGCATCTCGCAGCCCATCATCGGCTTCGCGATGCTCGCCGCCAGCAACGCCTCGGGGACCGACGCCGTACACAACACGGCCGCGATCGGCGACGGCGGCTACAGCGCCTTGATTGTCATTCTGCTTCTCATGTCGCTGCCGGGCATTGCCGGACCGCTCTTGATGAGAAGCAAGTTGATAGCTCGTTAGTGTCGTTATGAGTGTAGGGGGTGTTATGGAGCGCTTGTTCTTGAGAAAAGGCGAAGTCGCGTCAAACTTTCCGGTCAGCAGCTGGCAGAGCGTGATGTTCTCCGAGTTTGAAGCGCAGATGAGCAGCGAGGCAAGGCCGTTCCCTTGCGTGTTCGGCGTGACCGGACATCGCCAGGATCAGCTCCGCTACCTTTTTCTCGATCCCTATGATGTGGCGGTGCTGGGCGAGCAACTCGGACAATATGTCTCGCAGGCGCGCTCGTTCGGTCCCAACACCTCGTTGATCGTATTCACGCGGCCGCGCCCGGTACAGACGCTCGATGCCTATTATCGCAAGATGTGGCTGACGCTCGATCAGCTCGCGCGGCTGGACAAGAACCCGTGGCCATCAGAGATTCCGGAACAGATCGACCACCCGATGTGGGAGTTCTCGTTTGCGGGCGAGCCGATCTTTGTGGTCTGCACGACGCCCGCGCATGTGATGCGGCAGAGCCGCCGGTCCAGCGCCTTCATGCTCACGTTCCAGCCGCGCTGGGTGTTCGAGAAGATCCTCGGGACTGAGAAGGCTGCGAACGCCGCGTTCGCGGAGGTGCGTAAGCGCCTAATCCCGTACGACAGCGCGAGCCCCTCTCCGCTTCTTGGCCGCTACGGCGCAACCGACGGCCGCGAGTATCTGCAGTACTTCCTGCACGACGACAACAATGCGAGCTCGGGCTGCCCCTTCGCCAAGCTCGCACAAAACAAGACGCCACCGATCGCGAACAAGGAGCAGGCAGCATGACCCAGATCATCGCAGGCACGAAGACTGAATTTGCCATCGACACGGAGATCCTGGACCTGCTCCCGGCCCAGGGCTCGGTCGAGCTGCAGCATGATGCAGCCGGCAAGGTGCATCAGTTTCATACCCATCCGGTCGACGAGATCCTGATGATCATCAGCGGCCGGCTGAACTTCACCTGGGATGGCGGCGAGCGCGTAGTCGGCGCCGGCGATACCATCCTGCTGCCAGCCGGCACCCGGCATCAATCCGAAGCGCTCGAGGGCGGCGCAATCTACGTGATCGCGACACAAACACCCGCCAAGCCGATGAACAACTGACGCACAGGAAGGATTTGCGAGCACCTCAGGACAGTGAGGGATCGCGCGGCGGCTCAACCGCCAAACGTTCGACCAGCTCGATGACCTCGGAACGCTGGTCGGGCGCAAGTCGAAGGAACGCCTTCAACAGTCGCAGGCTTTCCAGTGTTTCGCTCGATGGAGCTCCGAGCTTCTTCTGCAGCTCTGCAACGTATGTGGGATTTTTCATCTCGCACCTTAAGTGAGGATTACGAATGGCATACCCAGGTAAACGTGAAGGCTTGGCCCAGAAGGTCGACACCGCAGCACAAGAGGCCGAACGCCTCGGCCTGACCACGGCAACCCTCATCCTCCGGATGGCACGCCTCGAGATTGATCGGGCGGAGCCCGAGGAAGTTGAAAGTATGCCAAGGAACAACTTGCGCAGCAAGCCGAACTGAGTTCCCGAAACGGACCAGATCCCGGGCCGCTGGCGACGTGCCGGAGCCTGCGACGCCTGAAAGATATCTCGCCAGGCGAGAGGCTTTCCTCTCGCCTGCCGTCAGGTTGTTTTGCGAATAGTTGATCTTTTGTGCAGGCCGAGCACGCTGGAGCGTTTTCGAGCGAAGCGGATACCGGTTCGCGTCAAGCAAACGCGTCTAAACTAGACTCCAGAGCCCGTTCCGATTCCACCGGAACGGAAAAGGCCCTAGCCGGTGTTGCCTGCCTTGCCGAACGCGCCGGCCTCGGCCAGCGCGGCGATGCGCCGGTCGTCGTAGCCGAGCGTCTTGCTCAATACATCCTTCGTATGCTGACCGAGCAGCGGAGCCGCAACAGGATCAACGGTCGGCGTCAGGCTCATATTGACCGGCGACTCGATGTTCGGAACCGAGCCGGCGGTTGGATGCGCAATGCTGCTCAGGCGATGCCGGTCGCGCACCTCGGGCGCGTTGAAACCCTCCTCGACCGTCCGCAGATAGCCAACCGGAATGTTGGCCTTCTTCATCTTCGCCATCCAGTTCTCGAGCGTGTCGCCCGCAAACACGCTGGCAATGATCGCGCGCAGCTTCTCCTTGTTGGCCGTGCGCGCCTTGCGGTGAGCAAACTCGGGATCGGTGACGAGATCCGGACGTTCCAGCACGTCGGTGACGAGCCGGCGATACAGCCGGTCATTGGCGCAGGCCATGTAGAGCGGACCATCGGACGCCCGGTAGACGCCGACGGTCGGCGAACCGTTCGGAGAGTTGCCGAAACGGCCGGGATTGTTGCCGTTGATAAGATAGGCCATGCCGTAGAAGCCGGTCATTGACACCGCGGTGTCGATCAATGCGACCTCGACCTGCTGACCGCGACCGAGCCGATCGCGCGCAATCAGTGCCAGCAGGATGGCGTTGCAGGCCGACATGCCCGTTGCCATGTCGACGATCGGCGGCCCGGTGCGCACCGGCTCGCCATCCGGAAAGCCGTTGAGCGACATGAAGCCGCTTTCGGCCTGCGTGATCGGGTCGAAGCCCGGGCGCAGCGCGAAATCGCCTTTGCGGCCGTAGGCGGAGATCGAGCAATAAATCAGCCGCGGGTTGGTCGGCGCCACCGACGCATAATCGAGACCGAATTTCTTCATCACGCCGCCGGAGAAATTCTCCACCACGACGTCGGCCTTGGCGATCAACGCGCGCGCGACCTCGAGCGCGGCCGGATTGTTGAAATCGAGCGCAATGCCACGCTTGTTGCGGTTGAGGCTCAGATACGCCGCGCTCTCCCCGCCGATTTCGGCGTGCTCATAGGCGCGCGTGTCATCACCGCCGTCCGGATTCTCGATCTTGATGACTTCGGCCCCGAAGTCGGCCAGCGTTTGTGTGCAGGCCGGGCCGGCCACGACGCGGGTGAAGTCGACGACCAGCAGGCCGTCGAGCGCCGTCGGAACTCCCTCCCCGCGCGGCGTGCGCCCTGGCAATTCTGGTCTGGTCATGATCTGACGCTTCCTCTTATTTTATCAGGCGAAATACGACGGTCCCTGCCAAGACCGGCACTGCTCGCCTTTTAGCGGAAGCTCGTCAGCAAAACCAAACCCGGATTTTGCAGGGCGGGACCTTCGTCCGACATGGCTGTCAATGGCCAAAGACGACCCGACGGCCGCCGAGATGGTCGGCCCCCTCGCATACGAAGCAAGCCTGCCGGATACCGAACTATGGGGCGCGGAGCCCATACGCAGGCGGGTGGCGGCACGCCGCCACCCGCTTTCGTGATGGGGAGCCTTCGAGCTATTCGGCGATCATTTCGCCGGAGCCGCCGAACTCAGCCGGAAAATCCTTCAACTTCGGCAGGCCGTCGCGTATCTGCAGCACTGCCTCGGAATAGTTGACGTGAACGCCTGGGCTGAATTTCAGCGTCGGGATCGTTGCGGTGAACACGTCGACGAGCCCGAGCGTCGGGTGGTTGGTCATCAGGTGACCGCCGCACTTTGTGCAATATTTGCGCTGGCTCATCGCGGTCTTCTCGAATGTCGCGATGTGGTCGGCGCCCTTGGTGACCTCGACCGCGTCGGGCTTCCAGAGGCTGAACGCATTCACCGGGCCACCGGACCAGGAACGGCATGAACGGCAGTGGCAATAGCCCATTGCCTCAGGCTCCCCGCTGACCTTGAGTTCGACGGCGCCACAAAAGCAGTTTCCAGTGTGATTCATCGGTCTTTTCTCCCTTGGGTTATTTTGAGTTATTTAGATTGGGCTCCGCGTCGGCATCGATCCACGTTGCTCGTGGTGTTCGTGATGCAGAGACGATGTAGACAGGTGCGTAGCCGCGGCGAATCCCTTGCATGGACGTACCAGACCCTTCCCTGCGCGAGAGGCTTCGAATGCAGGCAGGTCGTCGACGCGACGGAAGTTACATGAGAGTCCGCGCCGCTGTCGACCATCTTCGACACAGCCTGGCCGGGCCCAACCTCGACCGCACACAAGGAAGGAGTTCAGTGTGAGGCAAGGCACAGTCATGCGATGAGTTGCTGCCGTGACGGATTCCTGCGCGGCAAACCGCGTCAGATCAGCGTGGACGGTCCTTCACCGGAACCCTGCTTGCCGTCGCGTCGTCTGGCGCCGCCCCTCGGTGATCGGCTCGCGCCGCAGGCCGCCATCGACATCTGGAAGCTCGTTTCCGAGTTCAGATATCATCCTTTCATACTCAAATACTTAGCTAGCTCTCGGTCCTCCGGCGCTCAATGGTCTTTCTTGGCAGCAGGGCTGGGGCGACCAAGACAATCCGCGCATTGTTACTGACGTCGATCACAATGGACCTTCGGACTATCTTGGCAAAAGAATCGGGGGGCTTGCGAGCGTACATGCCAGAGCAGTGGTCTCGTAAGCGAGGCCGCTGCTCATGGTCATCATCGTGGTGAGTGTAGGTGCGCACAACGTTGCTCAGTCGAGCGGTACCTGGCCGCTCCAGCTCTTTTTTGTCTGCTTTGTCTTGCTCGCTCAGACGCGCTCTACGAGCGATCGAGACAGCGCCTCGAAAGTCTGAAAGCGCTCGATTTTGTAGGCCGCGCGTGTGTCCTCAGAAAAAGAGAATACGTGGCTTTTGAACGAAAGTGACGCCGACGGCAATAATAGATAATCCAGGACCGCCTCGTTGTTCTCACCCATCCTTAGCGCGACGACCCATCCCTTTTGCAATGCCACGCGACCAACCATCGCCCAGCGCGGCGGCTGGCGCCCATACTTGCGCCATTTGGCCAATCGGAAGCAGATATTCACGGCGTTATCTATCCGCAAACATTCGGTCGACTGATCAAGTGTGGCGCGCCTACCCACATCCTCAAAGGCTTCGCGAAGACGGTTGGCATTTTCGAGGTGGAAATTGACCCACTTTCTGTGCGCGTCAAGCTTGTCGAAGCGGTCTTGGCTGAACTCTGCCGCCATGACCCTTTTGATATTCTTAACTATGCTCGAAAGGAGACTGCCGTCGTTGTCGAATTGCTCGGCGCAATAGGCAACCTTGACGCCGGCCTTTCGACATATGAACTCGTAATGCGCGCTCTCATCAACGTCCTGAAAGCGCCCCCATCGACTGACGTCAAATACCAGCAAATGACCAAACTCAATTCGACCGGACTGAACATCGTCAATCAGTTCGGTCAAGCCAGTTCGATTCTCGATCTTTAGGCCGCTTTCGCCCTCATCGCGATAGGTGCGCACGATCGTGAGTTTATGAAGCTCGGCATAGGCCGCGATAACCACCGCCTGATTTTCGATAGAGTATTTCTGGTAGTCGGTGGACATGCGGACATATTGTGCCGCTTGATGCATCTTTTGCGGCTGAGGTAGCCGGTCCTTGTGTACAATGAGAGCTTGTACCATAAGGCTACTCCCGCGCTTCTCTCTGCGCAAAAACAATAACAAAGCGCAGCAGCCTCGTCAGCGTGGTTGAGGATGCTAATCACGTCAGAGGCAGTTTACCTGACATATCGGCCCCTAAGCCGCAGCCCCCTCGCCTTCCGCCTCTTTTAGTGCAGTCACGGCTTTTTTTTTTTACAGACGACCATCCGCGTCGCGCATTGACCGCTTCGCGCGCTCCGGCGGGATCGTATGGCTTCCGACGCTTGGCTCGCGGTATTGGTAACCTCCAAAATGTCTGATGATGGGCGCGCGGAGGCTTCCGCGCGGTCGCGGTTGCGGACCGATGTCCGTCGATCAGGTGATGAATTGCCTCAACCGGCCCCGATGGCTTGAAGCCAGGCGGCGCTCAACACCGGCCTCGCCGTGGCCTCAGGATCGCGACCCAGGTGAAAATGCGGAGTGCAGTAGCTCGAGCCCGACCGGCACGGATGACCGCAGGAGGTCATTGTCTCGCCGTCGCTATCCCCGCCATAGGGATAGCGGCAGTCTCCGGGCTTAAGGTCGAGCAGCGAAAGATGCCGCGGCACGACCGTGGCGCAACGAAGTTGCGGCATCTCCACCGTTTCAGTGAATATCCTTGGCCGACGAAGCAAATCGGGCGTCGGTTCGGCGCGCCCTTCATGCAGCCGCCCGATCTTTGGGAGCTCCGGCAGGGACGATTTGGGCGGATCGAGGTGCCCCGGCAGGGACGGCTCGAGCCTTCCGAGGCCCGCCAACCCCATGCGCTGCGCCCGGCTGAGCGCCGCGTTGCGTGTATAGGCCGTCTTGAAGTTAGCGTTGATCGTGTCAGCGATTTCCGAATATGACAGGCCGCGGGCGCGGAGGTCCTGCAAGGCTGCCGAATGCTCCGGCAGCCAGTTCATCGTTTTCATTCCAAATTCCCATTTCTGTCATTCCGCCGGCGCCTCGCATACCTTCCGATATTCCGAAGAAAAAAGTCAAGCTTGTTTCTGATAATCGTAACGGATATAGTGTGTCCGGGCTTGGGAAAGGATGAAACATGCTGGACGCGGCACTGATCGAACGAGCACTGGAAAAGACCGGGAAGAGCAAAGGCGGGCTTGCCCGCGCGATGGGGGTTCGGGCCGGGGCGGTCTCCGAAATCCTGTCGGGAATTAGGTTGATCAAGGCATCCGAGATTGCCCCGATCATGGAGTATTTGGAGCTGAATTCGGTGCCGATCGTGGGCCGGGTCGGCGCCGGCGCCTCGATCCAGCCGGAGCTTGAGCAGGTCCCGCCGGAGGGTCTCGGCGAAATCGAGCTTCCGTTCCCGGTGACGGAGGAGACCGTCGCTTTCGAGGTCTCGGGCGATTCGATGCTGCCGAAATACGAGAACGGCGACGTCATCGTGGTTTATCGCGAGCAGCGCTATCCGCTGTCGAGCTTCTACGGAGAGGAAGCCGCGGTCCGGCTGAAGAGCGGCGAGCGGTATCTGAAGACGATCGAACGCGGGAGTTCGTCCGGCACCGTCAACCTCAAGAGCTTTAATGCCAAGCCGATCAACGGCGTAAAGCTCGAATGGATCGGCGAAATCTGCGTCACCCTGCCCCGCGGCCAGATCGAAAGGCTGCGCGGCAAGTCGGCGGCGAAGGGTCGCAAATCTGCCCGGACTCAGGGCGGGCGATCGTCCGAAAAGTAACCGCGCTGCTTCAGGGACCGGCCGGACCGATTCGGACGCCTTCGAGCCGAATCGGTCCGGCCATGCATTCGTGAGTTTCGGTTTTCTACAATTCACCTTGACATACTTCCGATTATCGGAAATAATACACAGTGACAGTCAGAACATCGAACGATCAGGCAATGCAATATTTCGTCGTGATGATCGACTATGGCCGCCGAGGCCGCGAGGCGATCGTCGATCCCGAAATGACACGACGCGACGTCGTCTCACGAATCGCCTCGGGAGAATATGCGAACATCAGCTTCATTCACGAGATTGCCGAGCGTTCGGTCGAGGATGTCACGGACGATCTCCTGGCCGAGGCCGCCTTGCCGGAACTCCCCGTGACCGGCGCAAACCTGCAAGCCAATACGCTGGATCATGCCCGCGACCTGCGCAAACACGAGCCGGTCTGACACCGCTCACGGGGTGATTGCGAAAACGTGATCTTTCTTGAGCCGGCCACTTGGCCGGAACCCGAAACAGACTAGATAGGGTTCACGCAAAGTCTATTCGGACCAGGCGCGGGTTCCCTCTAGATTAGCGATTCGTTTCTCGGGCCGGCAAATTTCAGCTTCAGATGACTTCGACAACAAACGCCGAGATCGCGAAAGCCGATGGCGATCTCAGGATCGCGCTGCTGCTTGGCATCGCAAACTGGTTTCTGTTTCTGGACCATATTCCGCACAACGTCGTCGGCGCGCTGACCATGCGCAACTTCGGCTTCAGCGGCGCAACCGACCTTTTTGTATTCGTGGGCGGCTACGCAGTGACGCTCATCTACGCCAGGATGACGCTGGAACGCGGCTTCTTGGTGGCCGCAACCCGCATCTTCAAGCGCGTATGGCAGCTCTATGCCGCCTATATCGTTCTGTTCGTGATCTATGTCGAGTTGATCAGCTATGTCGCCACGCGGACCGCGGCGCCCGAGATCATCAGCGAGTTCAACATCACCGGCTTCATCGATCACCCAATCCGGACGTTGATCTACGGCCTGTTCCTGCAGGCCAAGCCGCTCAATCTCGACGTGCTGCAACTCATCATTGCCTTGATGGCGTTCCAGCCCATCATCGTGTTCGGGCTGTTGTACGTGCCGAACGCGACGGTCGTCGCATCCGTGACCCTCTATGCGGCCGGCCGGCTGCTCGACTGGAACCTGTCGTCATATCCGTATGGAGACTGGTACCTCAATCCGTTCTGCTGGCAATTGCTGTTCGTGATGGGCGGCTGGCTCGCGCTGATCGGCGCGCGATATGCGCCCGCGATCCGCGCGATGCAGGCTGCTCCCGCGCTGCGCGCCATGGCGTTGCTGTATCTGCTGTTCGCCCTGACTATCGTCTCGAGCAGCGATATCCCGGCACTCGCGCAAATGATGCCGAGCGGGCTGAGCGATATGCTGCCGCCAAACGACCGGGAGGATGTCGCGCCTCATCGCATTCTGCACTTCCTGACCCTGACGTTCCTGTTCACCTGGCTGGTGCCGCGCGATTGGGAATACCTGCGATCTCCCGCCTTGCAGCCGATCATCAAGTGCGGCGAGGAATGGCTGGCCGTGTTCTGTGCAGGCGTCTTCCTCTCATTCGCTGCGCACCTGATCCTGATTACGGGCCCATACTCACTGGCAAGGCAGGTCGCGGTCAGCATCGCCGGCATCGCGGCGATGACGGCCGTCGCCTACTACGTCTCGTGGTCAAAGCAGCAGGACGGTAAGTCGGCCGTCGCTCATTCCTGATTCCTGCGGTTAGTCGATCGCCCACGACCGCCGCAGCCGCACCTCGCTATCGCGCAACATGGCGGTGTCCGGCCGGCCTGCCGACTATTTCCTGCGCGACGCCAGGATCTTCTCGGCGGCGCGCAGATGCGGCTTGTCGAGCATCTTGCCGTCCATCTTGGCGACCCCCGATGGGTTATTGGCGAACGCGGCGATCACCCGCTCCGACCATGCGATTTCTTCATCCGTCGGCATGAAGGCCGCGTTGACGACGTCGACATGCTTGGGATGGATCACGGCTTTGGCAAGGAAGCCATCCTGCCGCGCCGCGATCGCCTCGGCCTTCAAGGCATCGAGATCGTTGATGTCGGTCGCGATGGTATCGATCGCGACGACGCCGGCGGCGGCCGCGCCGATCAGGCAGAGATCGCGCGCCAGGATGAAGGGCGAGTGATAGCGACCATCGCTGCGGTTGCGCGTTGCCCCGAGCGAGGCCGCGAGATCCTCCGCGCCCCACATCATGCCCCACAGCCGCGGGCTCATGTTCTCGAAATCGAGGATTTTCAGCACCGCCCGCGCGGTCTCGGTCGCGACCGTCACGATCCGCGTGGTGCCCTGCGCGATACCGGAGGCCGCCTCGAATGCGTCGAGATAGAGCGCGAACCTGTTGACGTCGGCGGCGCCGGCGCATTTCGGCAGCACGATTCCATCGGGCTTGCCGGGCATCACGGCGGCGAGATCGCCGAGCGTCAGGTCGGTGTCGAGTGCGTTGACGCGGATATAGAGCCTCTGCTCCGGGTTGCGCACATCGAGCATCTGGCGCGTGATCCCGCGCGCGACCACCTTCTGGTCCGACGCGATGGAATCCTCGAGATCGAGGATCAAGGCATCGGCCGCGGTCTTCTTCGCGCTTTCATACTTCCGGGTGCTGTCGCCGGGAACGAACAGGAACGATCGCATCGCTTACGCCTTCGGCTTGCAGTGCATCAGGCCAGTACGGCGGCAACTGGCCACCACCTCGCCGCGCTGGTTGGTCATGGTGTGCTCGAACTCGACGATGCCCTGGGTCGGCCGCGATTTGCTGGCGCGCTTGCCGATGATCCTGGTGTGCGCCTTCAGCGTGTCGCCATGGAACACCGGCTTGGGGAACTTGACGTCGGTCATGCCGAGATTGCCGACGGTGGTTCCCAATGTCGTGTCGTACACGCTCATGCCGATCATGATGCCGAGCGTATAAAGGCTGTTGAACAGTCGCTGGCCGAACTCGGTCTTCTCGGAGAAATGCGCGTCGATATGCAACGGCTGCGGGTTCATGGTCAGGAGGCTGAACATGGTGTTGTCCATCTCGGTCACGGTCCGGCTGAACTCGTGGTGGAATTCCTGCCCGACCTCGAACTCCTCGAAATACAGTCCAGCCATTTACCGTCCCTTGTAGTTGGGCGTCCGCTTCTCGACGAACGCATTCAGCCCTTCCTGACAGTCTTCCGTCGATGCAATCACAACAAAACTTTCCGCCGTGTTTTCCACCGAGCGGCGGAAATCGGCATCGACCGCGCGCATGAAGGCGTCGCGGCCGATCTTCATCACGATCGGCGATTTCGCCGCGAGCTTGCGTGCGATCTCGCGGGCCCGCGCGAGCGCGGTGCCCTTCGGCACCACCTCGCTGAGCAGCCCCATGCGAAAGGCGGTCGCGGCATCGAAGGGCTCGCCAAGGAACAGGGGGCCGAATGCCTGGTGCTTTCCGACCAACCGCGGCAACTGCACGAAATGGATCGCCGGGATCAGGCCGACATCGATCTCGGGATAGCCGAAGGTCGAGCCGTCGCCCGCGACGATCATGTCGCAGGAGATCGCGATCGTCATGCCGCCGGCCCGCACCGCTCCATCGATCGCCGCAATCGTCGGCTTGCCCATGCGGTACTGCGTATCGTTCAGCGCGAAATACAGCCGCTCGAGGAATGTCTTGGTCTCGATCGCGGGCTTGCCCCTAACGATGTCGAGATCGAGGCCGGCGCAAAACACCTTGTGGGCGCTGCTGATGACGACGGCGCGCACTGCGTCGTCATCGCGGGCTTTCGCCAGCGCCGCCAGTAGCGCATCGATCAGGGGAATGCTGAGTGCGTTGACCGGCGCGCGATCCAGCACGATCTCCGCAATCTGGTCGGTGACCGAGTAACGAACGAGGTCGGTGCTCATGATGTGTTGCCTCCCGTTAGCTCTTGGCCTGCCGCACGGCGCCCGACAGCAGCAGGCCGTCGATCTCGGCGGAACCGAAGCCGGCCTCCGTCAGCACGGCGCGGCTATCCTGCCCGACGTCAGGCGCGGGGCAAAGGTGATCCTCGGACAGGCTCGCGATCCCCGGCGTGCGTGGCGTGTAGACCGCGCCGACGCCGGGTGTGTCCTGGCGCACCGACGCCCTGGTCGCCTCGATATGGACATTGCGCAGCCATTCGCCGGGATTGAGGATCCGCTCGGCGATGATATCGGCCGCATGCAGCCGCGCGAGCCAGGCATCCGTCGCCTGGGTCAGGAACACCTCGCGCAATTGCGGGATCAGCGCGTCGGCCGCATCGGCGCGGCGGGCGAAGTCGGCAAAACGCGGATCGCCGGCGAGATCCTCACGGCCGATCGCACCGCACAGCCGCTTGTATTGCGGCTCGTTCACCAGGGTGACCATCATCCAGCCGTCCGGGGTCTGGTAGGTGCCGGCCGGAACGTTCAGCGCGCGCGGCGCGCCGCCCTCGAGAATGAACTCCGCCACCTTGTGGCCGAGCAGCGCCGACGTCGACTGGCAGAGATTGACGTCGATCCAGCGGCCGGTGCCGACGGTGGCACGCGCGAACAGCGTCGTGGCGATGGCCTGGAACGCATAGACGCCGGTGACGACGTCGGAAATCGTGGTGCCGACCCGATGCGGCACACCATCGGCGCCGAGATTGACCGAGACCAGCCCCGAGAACGCCTGCGCGACCGAATCCGAGCCGGGCCGCTTGGCGTACGGGCCGCTCTGCCCGAAGCCGCTGACCGACAGATAGACCAGGCCGGGATTGTCGCGCGACAGGCCTTCATAGCCGAGCCCGAGCCGCTCTGCGACACCCGGGCGAAATCCTTCGATGAGGACGTCAGCCTCGCGCGCCAACCGCTGCGCGATAGCGATCCCGTCCTTGTGCTTCATGTCTAGGCACAGGCTGCGCTTGCCGCGGTTGTAGACCGCCGACAGCGTCGTGTGATTGCCGTAGGTCGTGCCGAGATAGCGCGACCAGTCGCCCTCCGGCGGCTCGATCTTGATGACGTCGGCGCCGTAGACACCGAGCAGCATCGCGCAATAGGGCGAGGCAATCCCCTGCCCGAAATCGAGTACCTTCAGCCCGCGATACGGCGCTTCATGCGTCGGCGTCAGCTTGGCCGCCATTTGTCCTCCCATCGCTGTCGAAGTGCCTTGTCCTTTGGGCGTGATCCCCGCGCAAGCGCTACGCGCTTGTCGCGAGGGAAAACCGCTGCGCGCCTTTCCGGACCATGCCCTACAGCGCCAGATAGCGCTGCCGGATGTTGTCGTTGGCCTTCAGCTCTTCGATGGAGGATGTGTAGACGATCTGTCCCTTGTCGATAACCGTCGCGTGGCTCGCAAGGCCAAGGCAAAAATGCATGTTCTGCTCGGCGATCAATACTGTGGCACCGGTGCCGCGGAGCTGCCGCAGCAGCTCGCCGATGCGCTGCACGATGATCGGCGCCAGCCCCTCGCTGGGCTCATCCAGCAGCAGCAGCACCGGATTGCCCATCAGCGTGCGGGCGATCGCCAGCATCTGCTGCTCGCCGCCGGATAACCTTCCGGCGATCCGGTGCCGCAGCGGCTCGAGCAGCGGGAACACGTCATAGACGCGGCGGATCGACCACTCGTCCTCGCCATCAGGTCCCTTCTTCTGGCCGATGACGAGATTGTCCTCCACCGTATGCTCGGGAAAGATCTGGCGGTCTTCCGGCACGAAGCCGAGCCCGGCCCGCGCGATGTGATGCGGCCGCATTCCGGAGACCACCTGGCCACGCAGGGTCACCTTGCCGCGGCGCGCCGGCGCCAGCCCCATGATGGCCTTCATGGTGGTCGACTTGCCGGCGCCGTTGCGGCCGAGCAGCGCCATGGTCTCGCCCTGCCGTACCGACAGGCCGACGCCGAACAGGATCTGGCTGGTGCCATAATAGACGTCGAGATCCTCGACCTGCACCACCGGCTGCGCGCTCATGCCACCGCTCCCGCGTGGTCGTCGCTGCCGAGATAGGCCTCGATCACGGCATCATTCCTGCGAATCGCGTCCGGCGTTCCGGTCGCCAGGATCCGGCCATAGCACAGCACGACGATTTGGGGCGCGATCTTGAACACAATGTCCATGTCGTGCTCGATGAACACCACGGTGATCTTCTGCTTCTCCCAGAGCTCACGCACCTTGTCGATCATGCGCCAGCGCTCCTCGGTGCCCATGCCCGCGGTCGGCTCGTCGAGCAGCAGCACCTTGGGCTCGAGCACCAGTGCGAGCGCGATGTCGAGCAGCTTCTGGTCGCCGTGCGACAACGTCGCCGCGATCCGGTTGCGCTTGCCGGCGAGGCCGAGCAGCTCCATCGCATGCTCGGCGCGGTCGCGCGTCTCGGCCAGCGGAAACCGGCGATGCATCACGCCGGCGCGGCGCTGATCGGCGCAGACGGCAGCGAGCATCGTCTCCTCCACCGTCAGCGACGGGAAGATGCTCGCGACCTGGAAGGCGCGGCCGATGCCATGGCGCACGATCTCCGGCGGGGCCTTGCCCGCCATGTCGACGCCGTCGAGCAAAATCTGCCCGGCGTCCGGCCGCAGCGCGCCCGTGATCAGGTTGAAGAATGTGCTCTTGCCGGCGCCGTTGGGGCCGATCACGGCGGTGAGCGAACCGTCGGCGAAGTCGAGCGAGACGTTGTCGGTCGCCTTGACGCCGCCAAAGGATTTCGAGAGTCCGCGAATCTCCAGCATGGCTAGCCGCTCGCCTCCCGCAGACCGCCATAGGTGCTCCACGATGTGCCGGCGAGCCAGCCGCAATCGACCGGCACGTTAGCGCCGGTCATCGCGGAGGCCGCATCGGACGCCAGGAATGCGACGACGCGGCCGATTTCCGAGGGGTCGACAAGGCGACGAAGTGCTGCGTTTGCAGCCAACGCCGAGACATCCCGCTCTCCGCGAGAGATGGCATTCTTCAAGGCCGGCGTCAGTGTATAGCCAGGGGAAACGGCATTGACGCGGATGCCGGATGGCCCCCATTCGGCCGCGAGGCATTCGGTGATGGCGATCACCGCTGCCTTGGCGGGCGCATAGGCATGCAGCGGCATCGAGCGCACGCCAGCAATCGAGGCGATGTTGACGATGCTGCCGCGCTTGCGCGCGATCATCTGCCGCGCAAAGGCAACGCAGGCGACATAGGTGCCGCGCTGGTCGACGCGCACGACGTCGTCCCAGGAGGTCATCGGCAGATCGTGCGGCCGGACCGGCACCTGGATGATACCGGCGCTGTTGACCAGCACCGCGACCGGGCCGCAGTCGCGCTCGATCGCGGCCGCACAGGCCTCGACGCTGCGCTCGTCCGCCACGTCGGCCGCAAAGGCCTTGCCACCGACTTCCGCCGCAACCGTCTGCGCCTTGGCGAGATCGCGGTCGAGAACGGCGACGAGATCGCCGGCCGCTGCGAGCTCACGCACGCACGCCGCGCCGATGCCGCTGGCGCCGCCGGTAACGACACTGATCCGCGTCTGTGCACTCATGGCGCGCGCTCCCCGGCCTCTCCGCGACGCTGCGCGAACCATTCGACGACAAAGTCCATCAGGCCCTTTCGCAGGCCAATGGCAAAGAACAGGATCACGATGCCGAGCACGATGCCGTGATACTCGGTCAGGCGGGTAACGGTATCGTTGAGGATCAGCAACAGCACCGTGCCGACCATCGGTCCGAGGAAGGTTGTCACGCCGCCGAGCATGTTGATGAAGATGCCCTCGCCCGAGATCGTCCAATAGGCAAATTCGGGATAGGCACCGGAGACGAACAGCGCCATGATGATGCCGCCGGTCGCGGCGAACAGCGCGGCGAGCACGAAGATCGTCAGCTTGGCGCGCCAGACATCGATGCCGATGAAGCTCGCCCGGGTGGCGTTGTCGCGGATCATGCGCAGCGTGTAGCCGAACGGTGATTGCGCGATCTGGCGCATGAGCAGCAGGCCGATCACCAGCAGGGCGCAGCTCGTGATGTAGAGATGCAGATGGTTCGACAGATCGATGCCGAGAAACGGCGGCCGCGGAATCCCGCCGCGCAGGCCCTGGTCGCCGCCGGTCAACGACTGCCACGACAGGATGGTCGAGTGGATCAGCATCTGGAATGCCAGCGTGACGAAGGCAAAGTAGATTTCCTTCAGCCGCACGCAGATCGCGCCGATGACGACGGCGACGACCAGAGTCATCGCCAGCGTGGCGACGAAGGCCACCGGGATCGGCACGCCGGTCTTCTGCATCATCAGCCCGAAACCATAGGCACCGAGGCCGAAGAACATGCCGTGGCCGAACGAGATCAGTCCGGTGTAGCCGACCAGAAGGTTGAGCGACGTCGCGAACAATCCGTAGGCGGCGCAGCGGATCACGAAGTCGAGCAGCTGCTTGCTGCCGAAGATGAATGGCAGCAGCGCGAGCAGCACAAAGGCCACGAGCGCGATCAACACATCGCGGTAACGCTGCGGCCTGGCGTCGATCCGGGCAACATCGAGGGGCTGCGTGCCCTGACCGGCCTGCAATTCGGTCATGCGACCTCCTTGCCGAACAGCCCGGTCGGACGCGACACCAGCACGACCACCATGAACAGATACATCAAGCCCTCGGTGAACAGCGGGAAGCCGAGCGATCCGAAGGAGCGGATCAGGCCGATCAAAAGCGCGCCGATCAACGCGCCGAGGATCGAACCCATGCCGCCGATCACGGTGACGATGAAGGACTCGATCAGCACCGAGAACCCCATGCCCGGTGTCAGCGAGCGCACCGGCGCAGCAAGCGCTCCCGCCAGTCCCGCTAGCATGCCGCCGAGCGCGAATACGCCGCCATAGATCAGCCCGGTATTGATACCGAGCGCCGAGACCATTCCGGGATTATGCGCGGCCGCACGGATCACCTTGCCGATCCTGGAGCGCGCCAGCCCCAGACCGAGAACAACGGCTGCGGCGAGCGCCACCCCGATCAAGAGCAGATAATATGGCGGTACCACGCCGCCGGCGATGAACAGCGGCGGCACCTGGAACGCGGCCGGCATGCCCATCGACCTGAATTCGGGCCCCCAGATCATGCGGACGACGTCGTCGAAGATCAGCACGAAGGCGTAGCAGACCAGGAGCTGCATCAGCACGTCGCGGCCGTAAACCCGGCTCATGAACACGCGCTCGAAGATCAGGCCGAGGATCGCGGTGCCGACGGCGCCGCTCAGCATCGCCAGCGCGAAGCTGTCGGTGAGCTGATAGGCCGTCATCGCGAAATAGGCGCCGAACATATAGAAGGCGCCGTGGCTGAAATTGACCACCTTGAGCACGCCGAAGATCAGCGTCAGCCCAACGGCGACAAGGAACAGCAGCATGCCGATGATCAGGCCGCTGGTGGTTTGCGTCACCAGGCAAGCAGGGCTGGCGAGGCAACTGGCGAGCGCGTCGAGGTCCACGGAAAATCATCCATCACGGCGGGCCGCAACGTCGGCGCGCGACAAACATCAGATGCGAGGCGGAGGCAGCAGATCGCCGCTTCCGCCGCACACGCGGGTCAGGTGTAGCCCTTGCTCTTCTTCCACTCGGCTTCGAGCTCGAAGATGGTCTTCCAGTCTCCGGCCTTCACATCGGGCACGTAGGGCTCCTGCGGGATCGTGGTGCCCCAGCCGATGGCGTAACCGACCAGCGTGTGGTCGTCGGCGCGCATGGTGACGGTGCCGTCGGCGCCGAACGGGCACTTGATCGTGAGGCCGGTGAGCGCCTCCGCGACTTTCTTGCCGTCGGTGGAGTTCGCCTTCTTGACGGCCTCGTTGAGGAACATGACCGCCGTGGCGTTCTGCCACGACCAGTTGGTCGGATACTCGTTGTACTTGGCCTTATAGGCGTCGCCCCAGGCGGCATTTTCGGGCGTCGGCGGGAATGTCTTGATGTAGCGGTCGCCGGAGTGGATGCCCTTGGGCAGGTTCTTCACCACCGTGAGCGCGGTGTAGTCGGCCATGTTGACCGCGAACACCTCCATCTGGGTAAACATCGCGTAGATGTTGGCCTGGTCGATGTAGGAGGTAAGATCGCCGCCCCACAGGCAGGAATAGAGCGCCTGCGGCTTGGCCTGCAGGATCTTCGTCACCACCTCGGTGTAATCGGGCTGGAACAGCTTTGGCCAGGACTCGCTGATGATCTCGACGTCGGGCGCGAACTTCTTCAGGTACAGCACGAACTCGCCGGTGGTGTCGCGGCCATAGGCGTAGTCGGGCGAACAGGTCGCCCATTTCTTCAGGCCCTTGGCCTTGGCGATCCCTGCCGCGTAGCTGGCGCCGACGATCGAGTCATGAATGCCCTGCCGCACGCAGCGGAAGGCGTTCGGAATGTGCTGCTTGGGATCGGCGGTCAGCGATGACGCTTCCGAGCAGGTGTGGATGCAGAGCACGCCGAGATCGCGCGCCACTTCGTGAACCGCGAACGATCCCGAGGATGCTTCGCCGTCAAGCAGCATCTCGCAGCCGTCGGTGTTGACGAGCTCGCGCGCGATGCGCGCGGCTTCCTGCGGCTGCCCCTTGGAGTCGCGAATCACCATTTCGATCTGCCGTCCAGCAAGGCCGCCGGCTGCATTGACCTTCTCGACCTCCAGCAGCACCGCGTTGCGCGAGGACGTCCCGAGCTGCGCGACGCGGCCCGACAGAATGGTCGGCATGCCGATCTTGATCGTCTTGGCCTGTGCGCGCGCCACCCATGGCGCGGCAAAGCTCACCGCACCGGCGCCCATCAGCGCAAGTGTCGAGCGCCGGGTGATGCCCGGTTTCCGGGTCCTCTTCATCATTCCCCTCCCTGTCGGGTTCGCGTTCCCAAAATCCCTGCCGGAGATCGTTTCGTCTCCATGACCACAATGTTTTCAGAGCAAGGGGGGTGACGTCAAGCCAAAGATGAATTACGACTCATAATTCATCTAGGGAGAAAGCGGTGCCGGAATCGGCCCCGCCAGCGGCAAATGATCAACCTTTCCAGCTTCATCGCATTTCATGCCCGGCGGACCCCGGACCGCTGTGCGCTGAAATATCGCGGCGAGGACGTCTCCTACGCCGATTTTGATCTGCGGATCCGGCAGATCGGCGGCTGGCTCGCGGCGCGCGGGATCGCGCCCGGCGATGTCGTCGCCGTGCTGATGAAGAACAGCACGGCCTTTCTCGAGCTGGTGTTCGCGACGAGCCATATCGGCGCGGTGTTCCTGCCGATCAACTATCGCCTCTCGGCCGATGAGGTCGGCTACATCGTCGGCAATTCGGGTGCGCGCCTCTTGGTCGCCGACGACGAATTTGCCGCGATCGCCGCCGGCGGCGCGCCGGTCGTGCTGCTCGATGAGGTCGCGCAGTCCAGCCTCACCAACCTCGCGCCCGACATCGCGCCGGCGCCGATCCATGTGCGCCGGCCGCGCGACCTGATGCGGCTGATGTACACCTCGGGCACGACGGATCGTCCCAAGGGAGTGATGCTCACTTACGAGAACATCTACTGGAAGTCCGCCGACCAGACCCTGGTGCTCGGGCTCAACGCCGACACGCGGCTGCTCGTCGTCGGCCCGCTCTATCACGTCGGCGCGCTCGACCTGCCCGGCATCGCGGTGCTCTGGCATGGCGGCATGCTATGCATTCACCGCACCTTCGAGCCCGAGCCGGCGCTCGCCGCGATCGAGCGGGAGAAACTCAACGCGGCATGGTTCGCGCCGGTCATGACCACGGCGCTCCTCACCTGCCCGAACCGCGAGCGCTACGACGTCTCCAGCCTGCAATGGGCGATCGGTGGCGGCGAGAAGACGCCGGAGCTCCGCATCCGCGCCTTCTCGGACTATTTCAAGAACGCGCGCTACATCGATGCCTACGGCCTCACCGAAAGCTGCGGCGGCGATACCTTCATGGACGCGGGCCGCGATATCGAGAAGATCGGCTCGACCGGCCGCGCCATCGCCCATGTCGAGATCGAGATCCGCGACGATGCCGGCAAGCGCCTGCCGGCCGGCCAGAACGGCGAGATCTGCCTGCGCGGCCCGAAGGTCACGCAGGGCTACTGGAAGGATCCGGAGAAGACCGCATCCGCCTTCTTCGGCGACTGGTTCCGTACCGGCGATGTCGGCTATCTCGACGACGACGGCTTCCTCTATCTGACCGATCGCAAGAAGGACATGATCATCTCCGGCGGCGAGAACATCGCCTCCTCCGAGGTCGAGCGCGTCATCTACGAAATGCCTGAAGTGCGCGAGGTCGCGGTGATCGGCCTGCCGGACGCGCGCTGGGGCGAGAAGCCGGTCGCTATCGTGGTGCTGGCCGACGACGCCAAACTCGACCTGCCCGATCTCGCCGATTTCTGCCGGACACGGCTCGCCGGCTTCAAGGTGCCGCGGCAGCTCGTCATCCGCGACAGCCTGCCGCGCAATCCATCCGGCAAGGTGCTCAAACGCGTGCTCCGCGCCGAACTCGAGGCCACCGCATGACGCAAGCGACATCCGCCAAAGTGACAAAACTCAACCGGGTCGAGCGTAACGCCTGGACCAAGCAGAAGATCTTCGACGCCGCGACCAAGGTCGTCGGCAAATACGGCTATGCCGAAGCCTCGGTCGCGCGCATCACCGAAGCCGCCGGCGTCGCGCAGGGCACCTTCTACAATCATTTCGAGAACCGCCAGGAGCTGCTCGACCAGCTGCTGCCGAAGATCGGCCTCGACATGGTCCGCTTCATCCATGCGCGCACCGGCACCGCGAGCGAGGCCCGGCAGGAGGTCGAGCGCTTTAGCGCCTTCTTCGATTTCATCCGCGAGGTGCCGGAATTCCTGCGCATCCTTAACGAAGCCGAATTCTTCGCGCCGATCGGTTACCAGAAGCATTTTGACAACATCTCGAGCGCCTATGTGCGGATCCTGCAACGCGCGCGAGCTACGGGTGCGACCAACGCCTTCAGCGACGAGGAATTCGAGGCCATCGTCCAGGTGCTGATGGGCGCACGCGGTTATCTCAGCCGCCGCTATTCCTATTCCGAGCGCGGCGTCACCGCGGTGCCCGACTATGTGATCACGGCCTATCAAAAGCTGGTCACCCACGGCCTGTTCACCACCAGCGACAAGGGAAGAGAATCATGAGCGCTGAGGGCACCATCCTCGTCACAGGCGGCAGCCGCGGCATTGGCGCGGCGACCGCGACACTGCTCGCCGATCAGGGGCATCGCGTCGTCATCGTCGACATCGCACCCGAGCCGCTGGTTGGAACAGCCGCCGTCCTGTGGCCGGCGCCGTTCGACGTCGCGAGCGAGAGCGCCGTTGTCGCGGGCATTGCCGATATCGAGACCGCGCATGGTCCGATCAGCGGCCTCGTCAACGCCGCCGGCGTGTTCGGCAAGATGCACACGATCGAACGGGTGCGGATGGAGCAATGGGACCGCGAGGTCAATATCGACCTGCGCGGCACCTTCCTGGTCGCGCGCAGCGTTGGCATCGCTATGGCGAAGCGGCGGCATGGCGCGATCGTCAACGTCGCCTCGGTGGCCGGCATGACGTCGGGCCCGATCCACGCCTATACCGCGGCGAAGGCGGGCGTCATCCAGATCACGCAGACGCTCGCCGCCGAATGGGGACGTTCAGGCGTCCGCGTCAACGCGGTATCGCCCGGCTTCACCCGCACGGCCGCGCTCGAGGCCGGCATCGCATCGGGCGCCCTGAACAAGGATCTGCTGGCGCGCCCGACCGCGCTGAATCGGCTGGTCGAGCCGATCGAAGTGGCGCAGGCGATCGCCTGGCTGCTGTCGCCGCGGAGCAGCGGCGTCACCGGCATCAACCTGCCGGTCGATGCCGGCTACATCGCAGGCACCACCTGGGCCGCCTATGGCGGCCTGCCGGAAGCCCACGCAGCTGAGGACAACGCATGAATATCGAGCTTCCGCGCAAACACCTCGATCTGTCCTCCGCCATCGCCGAGGGCGACATCCGCGTGCTGCTGATGGTGCTGGTGCACATGACCGGCGACGAGAAGTGGCTCGAGCCGCCCTACAAGCCGAAGCGCGACGTCCGCCTGATCCCGGATCCCGACGCCGGCGTACCAAAGGCGGTCCAGGACGAGATCCGCGCAGCCGTCCTGAACCTGTTCGCGCATGGCACGCCCAAGCCCGTCATCACCGATCCCGGCAATGAGCTGATGCTGCGGATGATGCACGCGACGCTTGGCGAGAATGTCGCGCCGGAATATGCCCCGCTGATGCGGGAGGAGATGGGCTTCGTCCCGCGCGGCGCGCGCTGGCGCGAGCACCCTTCCGGCGAGAAGCTGGCGCAGCAGCACGCGCTGATCGTCGGCGCCGGGGTCTGCGCGATCGCGCTTGGCGTCGCGCTCGGCCGGCTCGGCATCCCCTATACGATTGTCGAGAGGCAGGACGAGATCGGCGGCACCTGGTACGTCAACCGCTATCCCGGCTGCGGCGTCGATACGCCGAACCACTCCTATTCCTTCTCGTTCGGCGCCCGCAATCCGTGGACCCGCTATTTCGCGCAGCGCCAGGAGCTGCTCGATTATCTGCTCAAGGTCGTGCGCGAATACGACATCCGCAAGCACGTCCGCCTCAATACCGAGCTCGTCGCCTCGCGCTGGGACGAAGGCAAGCGACGCTGGATCTCGACGCTGAAGACTGCTCGCGGCGAAGAAACCTTTGAATCCACCGCGCTGGTCAGCGCGATCGGTCAGCTCAATGATCCCCTGCCGGCCCGCTTTGAGGGAGACGAGGCCTTCACAGGTCTGAAGGTTCATTCGGCGCTGTGGTCCGACGACATCAAGCTCGACGGCAGGCATGTCGCCGTGATCGGCACCGGCGCAACCGCGATGCAGCTGGTGCCGTCGATCGCCGACCGCGTCGCCTCAGTCACCGTCTACCAGCGCACCGCGCAATGGGCGCGGCCGGTGAAGGGTTATTCCGATCCGATCACCGAAGGTGCGCAGTGGCTGCTCGCGCATCTGCCGTTCTATGTGCAGTGGTATCGCTTCAACATGTTCTGGCGCTACGGCGACGGATTGCTGCCGTTCCTGCGCAAGGATCCGACCTGGCCGCATCCGGACCGCGCCGTCAACAAGGGCAACGACCGGCATCGCCAGGAGCTCGCCGACTTCATTCTCTCGGAGCTGAAGGATCGCCCCGACCTGATCGAGAAATGCATGCCGACCTATCCGCCTTACGGCAAGCGCATCCTGCTCGACAACAACTGGTTCAAGACGCTGACCAAACCGAATGTCGAGCTGGTCACCGACAAGATCGGCCATTTCGATCGGCACGGAATCGTCACTGCCGACGGCACATCGCGGCAGCACGACGTCATCGTGATCTCGACCGGCTTCAAGGTCTCCGAGATGGCGGCACGACTCAACATCACCGGGCGTGACGGCAAGAATCTCAAGCAGGCGTGGCGCGACGACAATCCGACCGCCTATCTCGGCCTCACCGTACCTGATTTCCCCAATCTCTTTCTGATGCTCGGCCCCAATTCGGGGCCTGCGCATGGCGGCAGCGTGATCTTCCAGTCGGAGTGCCAGAGCCGCTACATCTCCGCGTGCCTTGTCGAGATGATCGAGAACGACATCGCCGCGATCGACGTGCATCCCGACGCGCACGACGCATATGTCCGCGACGTCGACGCCGAGCATGAGCAACTGATCTGGACGCATCCGGGTATGACGACCTACTACCGCAACAGAAGCGGCCGGGTGTTCTCGGCGATGCCGTGGCGGTTCGTCGACTACTGGAAGATGACGCACGATCCGGATTTCACCCAATATCGAAAGTCGCGACAGGAATCCTGACCTGAATTACCCCGCTCGTTAACTTGACAGATCGCCATAACTGCCGCAGCATTTCGCTGACTGCACCTGTTGGGGTGCTGGAGCGTTCGCTCCTCGCGTCGCAGGAATTGACGGACGATTATGGGATCGGCCGCCAGGCAGCAGAAGCGGACAGATGTCCGTCGGCCCACCTCTTGGAGAGGAGCATGACGCCACCGGCGCAAGCCAGCGACCTTGCTCAGCGGCAAGGTCTCGGTGCACGTTGAGGCGAACAGCAGCTGCTAGCCGCGTGCACTGCCGACAATCTGAACATATCCGCAGGACAGGAGCGCAAAGGCCACGCGCTTTTAGGTCCCGAAACACCACTGGTCTACACCAGAGATCCTTCGCTAAAACGAAGTAGCAGGGCCCCGCGATGCTTGACTGCACCGGGGCCCGTTCGTTTGCCCGCGATTTCCCTTCGTCACACCGCATTGCGCCACCGCGCGGGATCGGGAACAATCATCCCGACGAGGTGAGGAACGATGATGGAAAAGCCGCGGGTCCGAATTTACACCGACTACAAGTCTCCCTATGCCTATGTCGCCAACAAGCGGCTGTTCGAGCTCGAAGAGACGTACGGCGTCGAGCTGGAATGGCTGCCCTACACGCTGCGCATTCCCGAATTCATGGGCACGGTCGAGGAGCGCAGGCCGCACTTCTGGCGCAAGGTGCGCTACGCCTACATGGATGCGCGCCGGTTCGCCAACGCGCAGGGACTGACCATGAAGGGCCCACGCCGGATCTATGACAGAGCTGGCCCCGCAAATTCGGACAGTAGCTTGAGTGGATTTTCTGCCTGACAGCGGCGAGGATTCTTGCTGCGAATCAGGAGCGAAGATGACGAAGAAGAGCCGCCGGACGCATTCTCCGGCATTCAAGGCGAAGGTTGCTTTGGCTGCGGTCAAAGGAGACAAGACACTGGCGGAGCTGGCGCAACTGTTTGATGTTCATCCGAACCAGATCACGATCTGGAAAAACCAGCTCCTGGAAGGCGCCGCCGGCGTGTTTGGGCATGACAAGACATCGGCCGAGACGCCGGTCGATTTGAAGGCGTTGCATGCCAAGATCGGCGAGCTGGCGTTGGAAAACGATTTTTTGTCCGGCGCGCTCACCAAGGCGGGCCTGCTGAGCGCAAAGCGATGATCGACCGCGGTCATGATCTTTCTATCGTGCGCCAGGCGAAGGTCCTGAAGCTGGCTCGCAGCACGGTCTACTATGAACCTCGGCCAGTTTCGGCCGAGGACCTTGCCTTGATGCGTCGGCTCGATGAGCTGCATCTCGATTATCCCTTCGCGGGAGCGCGTATGCTGCGATCGTTGCTGCGGCGGGAGGGGGTATACGCCGGTCGCCGCCACATCGCGACGCTGATGAAGCGCATGGGGATCGAGGCGGTCTATCGTCGCCCGAACACGAGCAAGCCGGCTCCGGGTCACAAGATCTACCCGTACCTGTTGCGCGGATTGAAGATCGAGCGGCCCGACCATGCGTGGGCAATGGACATCACCTACATTCCGATGCGGCGTGGCTTCGTCTATCTCGCGGCGGTCGTCGATGTGTTCAGCCGACGGGTCCTGGCCCATCGCGTCTCGATCACAATGGAGGCGGCCTTCTGCGTCGAAGCGGTCCAGGAGGCGTTGGCGAAGCACGGCAGGCCCGCGATTTTCAACACGGACCAGGGCAGCCAGTTCACCAGCCTCGAGTTCACCGATGTGCTGCTGGACGCGAAGATCGCCATCAGCATGGATGGCAAGGGCGCCTGGCGCGACAACGTGTTTGTCGAGCGGCTCTGGCGCACGGTCAAATACGAAGAAGTTTATCTCCGCGCCTACGACAGCGTGTCCGAGGCGCGAGCGTCAATTGCCAAGTATCTGGCCTTCTACAATCAGGGACGCCCTCACTCGAGCCTTGACGGGCGCACGCCCGACGAGGCTTACTTCGGCACGCAAGCTATGGTGATGGCCGCATGACCGTCGCCGACGATTTTGTCGTCGCTCTGGTCGGGCTACGCCCTCCCGACGCAACGACAAAATCGTAAAGCCCCGCGTTCAGCATAACCCGGCAGGAATCCACTTAAATCCAGCGGGGCGCTGTCCAAACAACCGGGGCCAGCTCTGACGCCTTCTACGCCAGCGCCGGCATGCTGTTCGCGCAGCGCCACGGACTGTTCCGGCCCTATCATGACACGGTGTTCCGGAAATTCTGGAACCACGAGCTGGAGATCGACGAGCTGTCCGAGATAGCCGGCGTGATCACGGCGGTCGGTGGTTCCACTGAGGCCTTCGAGGACTATGTTCGCGGCCCTGCCCGCGTCGAACATGATCGCATTATCGACGAGGCCGAAGCGCTCGGCGTGTTCGGCGTGCCCAGCATGATGTTCAACGGCGAACTGTTCTGGGGCGGCGACCGCATCGACATGCTGATCGAGCGGATCAAGCAGCCGGAGACGATCGCGATCGCGCTTGGGAGCCGGCACCGGACGTAGGCGCCGACCGTTTCGAATCTGCCTATCGTCGCTGATCGATCAGCCTCCAGCCAGGATGGCCCAGCACCCGGTGCGTTCCAGCACAGGTTTCAACGCCGCGCGTTCGCCGGCCTCGAGCGCGGCAAACTTTTCGCGCAGCTGCTGCAGGCATTTGACCTGATATTTGAACGGCGCCAGCGCGTAGGGCAGTCCCCAGACGTTGATCTCAAGCCGCTTGAGGCCCTTCGCGAATGCATCCGCGTTGGCGGCCAGGAACGGAAGATAGAGCTCGCCGGCGATCCGCAGCAGCGCCTCGGCGAATCCGCCGAGCGCCTGATCGCGCGGATACCAGCTGCCCTTGACACCCGACGCATCGTCGAGCCGCCGCACCCAGTGATCGGTGAACGGTGCGCGTTCGCGCATGATCCGCATCGGGGTCGGGTCGGTCGCCATCTCGCTGAGCTGGCCGAACCAGGCAAAATCCGCCAGCGACGGCCGGCTGCCAAACAGATATTTCTTCATGCCGACATGCGGCTCGAACGCCGCAAGCGTCCGCCGGTAACTCTCTTCCAGCAGCGGCCTGTTCTCATCGGTCGCGCCGAGAATGACCATGCGCGAAATCTGCCGCTGCCGGAACTCCTCGATCTCCTCGCGGCTGCCGGCCTCGGCCTCCGACGTCGACCACTCCTCGCCGGCCCAGCGCGAGACATAGGCCTGATCTTCCGGATCCCACCAGCGATAGAGAAACAACGGCTTTACCGCCCATTCGTCGGCGAGGTCCTCGATCAGATCGCAGATGAAAGCGATGGCCCTGTCTTCCGGGATCACCGACCGTCCCTGATGGCGCGCCTCCAGATCATAGGCCAGCGTCGTGGTCTCGCCGCGATAGCTGCCGTCGGGATATTGCAGCACCGGGATCAGCATCGGCTTCAGATGCGCGGTTGCCTCGCGCAAGGCCTTGGTCATGATCACCCAATCGTGCGGAATCCGCCGGTAGCGCATCAGCGCGCGCAGCTTGATCGCATAGGGCGAGGCGGTCGAGCCGATCAGGCGATAGCGGTTTTCCGTCATGACGATGCCTCCGAAAATTCCGGATTGCCGTACGGATAGAACTGCGCGAGATCGACGTTCTTGTAGGGCAGCTTGTCGAGACGCGTGGTACCGAGGAACGGCTCGTCGGGCTCGACCAGCAGGATCGTCCTGGCAAAACCGTTGTCGTCAAAGCCGCGCCGGAAGTGCACCCGCGACTTGATCGCCATCACGTCAAACGTGCCGATGTCGGGCACCAGCGCCTTGAGCGAGAACGGCTCCATGATCTGCACCAGATAGGTGGACAGGATCAGTACATTGTTGCGGCCGAAGCGCACGCAGACCCAGAACTGCCCATAGCCCTCGCCCGCAGCTGAGATGGTGCCCTGGATCCGAACCGGATCGCCCGCCGACTCGTCGGCAAGGCCGCCGATCTCCATGTCGAAGGCATCGCCCGCCTTGGCGCCGGCGGCCTTCACGCTTGCCGTCGCCCTGGCGTCGGCAATGGTTGCGATGACAGTGTTGGCGAGGTCTGCGCGATGATCTCACGCAGCAGCCAGGTCGCCGAACCCGACCGGTCGCTGTGATCGGCCAGCACCACCGGTGTGTTGCCAGCGGCGACGGCCTGCTTGGCCAGCGCGACGCCCTCGGCGATGCTGTGCAATCTGGTCGACTGCAGCAAGGCTTCGCGCAACCGCCAGATCGTGCCGGCGAGATCGCGCGCGATTTGCTCGGCGAGCTTTGGATCGTCGTTGGTCAGAACCTGAACGGTCATGCCGACATCGGGAACGTCGGCGAACGGGAAGCCGAAGAAGATGTTGACGTAGACGTCGACCTCACGGGCCTCCCAGACCAGCGCGCGCTGCCCGAGATCCATCCAAGGCCGCGCCCCGGTCCATTGCAGCACCGTGGGCGAGATCACGGGAACCTTGATCGTCTTGTGCGCCGGCTTGTACTCACCGCGGATCGCCGGCACCAGCATGCGCGCGGCGCGTTCACCCTGCAGATGCGCGTCGTAATGCGGGAAATATTTCACCGCGAACGCCATGTCCGCCTGCTCGAGGAACGTCTCGTCCTCATTGCCGTGCAGATCGAAGGTTGCGGCGATGAAGGCGGAGCGGCCGACCACTTCGCGGACCTGCCGCGCCAGATCGGCCTCCGGCCGCGGCACGTCGCGCACGGCCATCGCGCCATGCAGGCACAGATAGACGCCGTCGAACGGGCCCTCCTCCTTCAGCCCGTCGATCATCTTGCCGGTAAAGGTGCGATAGGCTTCCTGGGTGATCCAGCCAGACCCGGTGTAGGTCTTCGGCCAGAGCGGGGATTCGATGCCGACCAGCTCGACCTCGGAGAACTCGCGTGCCACCTGCACAAAGCCGCCCATATAGTTCTTGGGATCGAACTGCAGCAGCGCCTCGCCCTTGGCCGGCGAGCCCGGATAGAAGAAGTCGTCGAGCGTGGTCTCGTTCGGCAGGAACGAGACGGTTTCGTGGGAGAAATGCAGGACGGCGATACGTATCTTGCGATCGCTCATTTTGGTGCGCCTCGGCTGTTTTCCGCATTGTGGCATTGAAGGCGCGGCGCGCCAATCCGCATTCGGTTTTTGCCCGCCAGCCCTGCAAATACGCAGGCGCAGCGCAGCTTGCCGCCGCACGGATTCTGCTATGGTCCGCGGCAACAACCGGGCCGCGGCCCCGCAGATATCTCGAGGAGAGAACGCCATGAATCCCCCCGTCAGCTCGCCCGCGATCAAGGTCGTCAAATCCGTCCGCGAGCAGGTGAGCGCCGAGGAGTGGCAGGCCCGCGTTGATCTTGCCGCCTGTTACCGGCTGACGGCGATCTACGGCATGACCGAGATGATCGCGAACCACATCTCCTGCCGCGTGCCCGGCACCACCGACCAGTTCCTAATCAACGCCTACGGCATGCTGTATGAGGAGATCGACGCCTCCAGCCTGATCAAGGTCGACGTCGAGGGCAACACGCTGCTCAACGCCACCGACTACGACGTCAACGTCGCCGGCTTCGTCATTCACAGCGCTATCCACATGGCCAAGCACGACATGGATTGCGTCGCGCACACCCACACCCCGGCCGGCATGGCGGTCTCGGCGATGGAATGCGGC
The DNA here is from genome assembly GCF_042258325.1 of Bradyrhizobium sp. Pha-3. Classification (NCBI taxonomy): domain Bacteria; kingdom Pseudomonadati; phylum Pseudomonadota; class Alphaproteobacteria; order Hyphomicrobiales; family Nitrobacteraceae; genus Bradyrhizobium; species Bradyrhizobium sp. Pha-3. The sequence continues at coordinate 6,532,868 of NZ_CP170151.1, forward strand.
CTGCTGCCGCTGGCGCAGACCTCGATGCGCTTCCTGCACATCGCCTATCACGACTTCGAGGGCATCGCCGACAATGTCGACGAGCGCGAACGCCTGGTCCGCGACCTCGGCGACAACGAGGCGATGATCCTGCGCAACCATGGCCTCTTGGTCGTCGGCCGCACCGTGCCCGCCGCCTTCAACGTGCTGTTCCGCCTCGAGCGCGCCTGCCAGACCCAGGTGATGGCGCTGTCCTGCAACACCAAGCTGATCTATCCGCCGCAAAATATCCTCGAAGACACCTATGAGCGGATGCTGCCGAAGCCCGGCCGCGCCGCCCGCAACGGCGAACTCGCCTGGCCCGCTCTGCTGCGCAAGCTCGACCGGGCGGATCCGTCGTATCGGGATTGAGGTTGAGCGCGAGGCGCCGTCCCCGACAACGGTGTCGTCCCGGCGAAGGCCGGGACGACAGCGAGTGTGGTGCGCGGCTTGTGAGTCATACGCTCGCATTCTCGCGACATGATTTGCCCGAGCTTTGCTCTTCGTTCCGCCTCTCACTTCGAAGAGGGCGCAGGGAACGCCGGGTGCCGATCGCACCCATGGGCCCCGAGCAATGGGTAGTGAGCTCGGGGGTAGGACCACAGGTGTAACGGGAAACAACCCGGCTTTCCCTGCGCGATGGTTTTACGGCTTACTCCGTGCTCTCCCCGGCGAGACTGGGCTTTTTTGTCACCGTCTTCGCAACGCGCATCGCACAATGCGAAAAGACACCTGCCGCTAGGGCGTCAGGACCACACGTCTATAATTTGGCATTCGGTGAAACGCGCCGAAACTAAGAAAAGCCTTTAAAACAAGTCTCTTTTGCCTAGCCTGTTTCGGGGTGCTTCGGCGGGTTTCGCCAAATCTAGGGCCCGCCCCAAAGGCCGGCTCTGTTGGTCAAACCCTTTAGGAGCCTGAAACCGCAATGGATACTACCACGATCACCGAGCCCGCTGGCAAGCGCGCGCGCAACAGCAGCGTCATCCTGACCGATCGCCTGTGCGAGAAGCGGGTCAAATTCTACGACCGCAAATGCCCGGGCCTCTATGTCAGCATCACCGCCGCTGGGGTGGCGACCTTCTCGTTCAAGTTCACCGACCGGGAGACCGGCAAGCAGCGCACCGGCTGGCTGGGCGTCCATAACCCCGAGACCTTCACCGTCGAGGATGCCCGCAGCAAGGTCTACGGGCTCAAGGGCATGGGCGGCGACGCGATGGCCGAGACCTTCCGCGACCGGAAGGCGCAGCAGGCGAAGCGCGGCAAGACCGTCCACGAGATCATCGAGGAGCGGATTGAGTGGATGAAAACCCCGGTCCGCAAGCCAGACGGCGAGATGCGCCCCCGGATCGAGACGTGGGAGAACGTCGCCAGCCATCTGCGGCGATTTATCAGCCCCCCGCTCGGCAAGAAGATCGCCAGCGAGGTCACTAAGCACGACATCGCGACGCTCTCGAATGACATCGTCGCCGGCAAGCTCGGCGTTCCCTCGGTCGCCAATGCCCGCCATATGCGCCGCGCGGCCTCAGGGCTGTTCAACTGGGCGGCTGAGGCCGGCCGCGACTATGTGACCGCCAGCCCCTGCGTCAACCTGCCGAAGCTCGACCCGGAGCATCCGCGCACGCGAGTTCTGTCCGAGGACGAGATCAGGATTTTCTGGCATGGCCTCGACCGCGACGACATGCCGTGGGATGGTCGAACCCGCCTCGCGCTCAAGTTCGAGTTGGTCACCATGCTGCGATCTGGCGAACTGTTAGCCGCGCACCGCGACGAACTGTTCGATCTCGACGGAGAATTCCCGCGCTTTGACGTGCCGCTCAAGCGGGTGAAGAAGCGCCGGGTGATCCAGCAGCCGCTGTCCGACCTGGCGGTGGAGATCATCAAGGAAGCGCTCAGGGGATCGAACAAGCAATACGTTTTTGCCAGCCCGTTCAGCGATAAGCCGATGAACCGCACAGCGATGGCGACCGCACTGCGCGGCACCAAGGTCAAGGGCAAGGTCACGACGCCCGGCATCTGCGCGTTGCTCGGTCTCAATCCATTCACGCCGCACGATCTGCGCCGGACGGCGGCGACCTTGGCCGGTGATCTTGGCTGTGACGACGCGGCGATTGCGAAATGCTTAGATCACGCCGCGAGCAGAAAGCAGGAGCAAATCGTGCCCAGCGTCCCCGGCAAGGTCTACAACCATTCGACGCGGATGAAGGAAAAGCGTGCGGTGCTCGATGGCATCGCGGTCGAGCTTCGGCGGATCATCCGCGAGCCTACGGTAGAGCAATCGGACGTCGGGCTGCGTCTCGTCGCCTGACGTTCATGGTGCCCAATCCCATCGCGGTCGGGCTCTCGAAAGTATCACCTCGGCACGTTAGCCGTCCTGACGGCGAAGCCGGAGCCGCCTTCGCTTCCACGCCGCCATCATGTCATGGACCGCGACGATCGCGGTCCAGAGGCCCAAACCCGCTACGCCCATGAGGAACAATGTTCCTTCATCCATCGGACTACCTCTGGCTGGCCCCGCCTAAGAACGTGAAACAAGGTTTCTCGTTCCGGACTATCAATCGGTTCCTTTCAAATTCGGGCGCGCACCGATCGATCTGTCCCCGCCTGATTAACTAAATCTTACGCTCGCTCTGCGGAACATTGGGTTGTCGCGAAAACTGAGGGGGAGGTTCCTCCCATGCTGAAAGACGGCACGTATGCGGCGTGGTTCAAGACCCCGCTGGGCGAAGGCACCGGCATTGCCCATGTCGCAGACGGGAAAATCTGGGGGCGGGATAGCATCATGTCCTACAGCGGCTCCTGCGAAGTCGACGGAGATCGGTTCACCGCGATCGTAACACTCAAGCGGCACACCGAAGGACATGCAACGGTGTTTGGCGCCGACGACCTTACGCTTCGGCTTGAGGGAGCGTGTCCCGGGAACATAGGCACTTACGTTGGGACGGCGGATCAGATACCGGGGGTGCCCCTTGAGGGGCGGCTCATTTTCAGCGAGGAGCAGCCGCCTGCGCCAGAACCGACCGACCCCATACCACCGTTCAATCCTGACAGGCTCCCGAAGCCGCCGAAGCGCTCCCGCTGATGGCTGGCCGTGCGCGGCCTTGGTCGCAGCTAGTCTTCCGCATCGGCCTTACCCTGCACCAAGTTCAACGCATCTCGATACAGAAATGGCACCCAGAAAGTGGGCTCTTCTCGTGTGCCGCGTTCTTCGAAAAAGCCGAGTTCCACAAGTTTCTTAGCTTCGGCGATGCCTTGTCGCGTGGAAGCAACCACAAACCGGAAAGGCTCTCCGGCTTCTGCTCTGCCTTCTGCCCTTCCAGTTTCGATATGAAGGGGCGTTCTCCAGGATACTCGGCGTAGAGATATTGGTTTAGACGGGCGCCAGAAACGGTCGGCAGAGCGATCTTGAAGACCGAACGATCAAACAATTGATCATCCGGAGTGGCGGCGCCCCCGTTTTCGAGCCTCCTGATCTCTTCATCCCGGATGCAGTTCAGCAGATGAATGACCTCTCTGGGTGCGGTCTTGCCGGTGCCATCTGCGCAACGCGCTACCAGCCACTTGAAGGTTGGCGCCTTCTGTGGACCCTGTTCAACTTGCTTCGGGAAAAATCGATAGAATAGCGCGTCTTGCGCCGCTGCATCTCGCAAGACCGCCGCAACGTCAATCTGGAATTCCTTCACAAGGGCATCATTCTTCAATAGTCGCCGCATGATCAAATTTAGTAGCGCAGGCTGCGGCCAATCCAAGATCACGTATCTGATCAGATGGCTTGCCTCGCGCAGTCCCTCGACAGGTGCCGGTGCCGCGCCTCATATTCGCAATCGAGCGCAATGCGGAAGGCCAACTCCCAATTGCGAAGGTCGCGCGTCGGGTCAAAGCCGCCGTAGTAGCGCTTCCCGCTCGCGATCTGGCCGCGCACATAACCCGGCCACTAGCGCCTTAGCAGGCGCTCGGACTCGCACGGGCCAATGACGTTCCGGAAGCTGCTGGCGTGGTGATCGCGCGCCATCTCGACCGCCTGCTCGATCACCTCGCGCGGCGGCGGGTTCGATATGCCGGGTTGGTGCGGTGACGCGGCGCGGGAAGTTAGCGAAGGAAACTCCGCCATCGGGCCTTCCTCAGCCGAAAACAACTGCCATCCGTCCGCGCGGACAGTGTCGATTTGATTTTCTTCTTTTGGAGCGGCGGCATCGCGGGCGATCTCCAACGCCTCCCGCGCCGAGCCACCTTTCTTCGGCGAAAATCCGTGCCCAGCAATAGTATCTCTCCCTGCATGGCACGCATTTTTCCGAGGCCGGCCGCGCGGCCTTCCAGTGCGGCTCTTGGCCCGACGAGCGCGCTGGCGCTCGCACTTCCGCTCCTTCTGGATCGCCTCGCGTTCCGCCTTGCTGGTGTCGAAGGCGCCGAAAGTCGTGATCTTGAGCGCCGTCCGCTCGGCCATCGTCAGGCGCAGTCGCCACGCCAGGGCGTCGGCCGACCATTTGCGCGGTTCCGCTGCGATCCGCTCGGCAAGCCGCTTGGCATCACGCTCCGGCAACCAAGGTGCCCAAGCACGTGCCCAAGCGACGATATGCTCCACGAATTCACCGCCCAGAAAGACGATGTGGTGGGCAACGATGGTGAGGTCATCCATGCCGGCGTCGTCGTCCGGCAGAAGGCGGCCATAGCGGCTCTTGAACAGCCGCTCCAATTCGCGAAGGCGGATCAGGGTGATCAGTCGGGATCGGTCGGGCTTATCGTTCTCCCGATTGCGCCGTTGCTGGGCCTGCCAAGCGTAGCGGTGTGCAATCTCGGCACGACGGCCTTGCGCGTGATCAGGCGCGAGATAACTTTTCTCGTGTTGTCCATCGGTCGGTCCTTTCCAGCAGATCGTGGTCAGCAAACGCGAAAATCCCCGCGCCCGGTGGCGGACCGTGGCGCGGGTTTTCTTTTGCTTGGTTGGTTCGGTTGCGCGTGTAGTCATGGATTGGCGCGGGCATTGATCGGTGGCGGTCTCAACGACGGATGGGCCGCAAGCAGAGACCGATCATGTTGTCATGTGGCTGCTCGCAAATCCTCAGCGCGAAGCAGCCGCGTTATGCTAGAAGGCTTTTCGCCCTTGTCATCCGTAAACAGCGCGCTCTGCCGACCAATTGCGTAAATCAATTTTCTCCGAATGCTTCGCCGCGTAGTTCCTCTTTGCCCGCTTTTTCAAACAGGAACATTGACGCGGCGCCGAAGCAGAGTGAGGTTGATGGATCGAAGGGTAACGGACGTTTGCCCTCTCGCGGCGTCACTGCTCGCAGTCCTTGGCTGAGCGAGCGGCACCAGCAAACAATAGATATTTTGCAATGGCCCCGGTGCGTCATCTCCGGGGAGTTGGTGGCGTCATGAGCGGTACAGAGTTGGCGAAAAGGGTCTGCGCGAAGTACGCTCAGAAGACGCCTGAGGCGATAACCGACCAACATGATGCTGAGACGAAAAACGACGTACCGAACAACTCGTCCCGTCCGCGACGCATGATGAGCGAGGCGCAGGTCCTTACGATTGTCCCTGTCGGGCGCTCGACGTTGTGGCGGATGGAGAAGGCGGGCCGGTTTCCGCGATCCACCTACATTTCACCGAACAGGCGCGTCTGGTTCGAGGACGAGATCGTCGCTTGGCAGAGTGCGGTCGATGAATTCAACGCGGACCGTGGGCGGGGCAAAGGTCGGCGCCGAGGTGCTTCGCCTGCCGTTGTTAACGGCAAAATGGACAAGGGTTGAAGTTAGGAGACCTCGGCCTTCGACACATAGCGCAAGCGAGCATGGTATTATCGGCTCGCAGCGAAAAGGTCCCATTTCCCCGGCAGCCCTTTCAACTCGTATGACCCCCGCTCGGCAAATTTCAGATCGGTGCCAGCTACGAGATCGGTCACAACCCGCGAGACAAAAACCTCATTGCTTCCCGACTGCGCCATCACGCGCGCGGCAGCATGGACGGCAATGCCGCCGATATCGTTGCCTCTGATTTCGACCTCGCCACAATGAAGACCCGCGCGTACTGGCAAGCCGATGCTCTTGCTCTCCTCACTGAGCGCTAAAGCGCACCGTACAGCCCGTCCCGGGCCATCAAAGGTCGCCAAAACGCCATCACCTGTGCTTTTCACCAGAGTCCCGCGATGCTTGCTAACAATCCGGCCGGAAAGATCGTCGTGATTATCCAGGAGGTCACGCCAACGGTGATCGCCGAGTTGCAAAGCGAGATTGGTCGATCCGACAATATCGGTAAAGAGAACAGTAGCGAGTATGCGCTCCTGATCAATTCCCTCGCTCGCGCGCTGTCCGGTGATGAATTCTTCGATGTCTCCGGTAACTATCTCAATATCGCCGGTCCAGAACGCGTGATCGCCCGACCGATATTCAATGTATTTCGCTCCCGGGATACCGGCCGCGAGCTTCCGGCCTAACGTTACAGGCACCTGTGCGTCGGTCGCTCGGTGCAGCACAAGAGTTGGAGTGCGGACCACTGGGAGTATTGGGTTGATGTCTATCCGTCGGTTCGAAAGTATGTAGGATTTTAGCGCGCCGGGACTGCTGCCCAACTTTTCAAATTTTGCGATGCGATTGAGGGCTTCCGGATTGCCAGCATCACTCGCGAACACTCTTTTGAGGAAGTCCCCGTTTCCCCAACTCTTGACGACATGGGCTAGCCGTTCCTGAACCTCGGATGGCGTAAGATTGGGCGGAAGCAGGTCAGATATCCGCGCCAGACCTCCGAATAACACCAAGTGGGACACGCGCTCCGGGTAGGTGGAAGCGAATAGAACGCTCATTGACGCGCCTTCTGAGAAGCCAACCAACGCAGCACGCTTGGAGTTGATTGCGTCCATGATCGCGCGGACATCGTCGATGCGTTCCTCAAGGGACGGTACGTCAGCTAACCGGTCTGACAGTCCTTGACCTCTCTTGTCGAAAGTGACGACCCTTGAGAACTTCGCCAAGCGACGAAGGAAGCGCGTATAGCCCGGAAGTTCGTGCTGAAAATCGATGTGGGATATAATGCCCGGAACTAGGATAATATCGATGGGCCCGTCGCCCATGACTTGATAAGCGATGTTGAAGTCACCGCTCTGGGCGTACTGCGTCTCGGGTAACGCCACTTCCGTCATCGCGGCCCCCATCTATTCGCTGGTACCAACTATCGTACAGTTGAGACCGGACATCAACGGAGCGTCATCCATCCTAGCTGCCCGACGCGAACCTATGGTCCGGCGTCAGAAATCTGAGTGCGCCAAAGTTCAACGCCATCGAGGGTGAGCGGTCGGGGCCTATTGGCGCCCACATCATTCGGGCGGGCCGTTACTGCTGGTCTAAAAATCACCCAAGTAATTGATATTTATTAATTTTATTCGTTCGTTAGGTAACGAAAAAAGAGCTTGGCGTCAGGACCACACGACTTCACCGTCCGCCTCATGCGCACTCGTCAGTCGCGCAATCGGCGTCCACCGCATCTCACCGCAACACTCGTGACAACCGCGAAGCGCCCCTCAATCGGGTGAGACGGGCGGAATTGGATCACTGATTTGCCCGACGACGGAAGCGCGATTTTGCCCGTCGGGGTGATTTGTCGCAGGCCGATTGATCCGCGCCCGCCGCAATTGCGGGATCACCTCTTCGCCGAACAGCGCGAACGATTCGCACCAGGCGCGGCCGCCAGCAGCGCGCCGTCGCCCAAGACGCGCCCCTCACATTTCGACTGCCAGCTGAGCCACCTGGTTTCGCAACCAGGCATGGGCTGGATCGTGATCGTAGGAGGCGTGCCACAGCAACGTCACCGGCATCTCGCTCAGCTCCACCGGCGGCGGGCTGAGGCTGAGCCCGAGCTCGGCGGAGAACCGCGTGGCCAGCCGCGCTCCCATGGTGACGATAACGGGCGCGAGCGCCACCAGATGCGGGACGGTAAGGAAGCGCGGCGTGGTCAACGCAACGGTACGCTGCAGTCTCAGCTTGTCGAGCGCTTCGTCCACAATTCCGCGCACACTGCGCGCCGGCCGCAGGCTGGTCAGCACATGCGGAAGCCGCACGTAATCCTCAAGCGAGATCGGCGGCGTGATACCGGTCTTCTCGGCATTGAACATGCACACGAAGCGTTCGGTCAGCAGCGTGCGCCGCTTGTGATGCAATTGTCCCGGCGGGAGCGGCCCATGAGCGACGGCGAGGTCCAACTCGTCGGCGTCGAGGTCATCGAGCAGCCGAGACGCATCGACGTTGTAAAGCCGAAAGTGAACGCCGGGTGCGATCTCGCGCATGCGCGCCAGGAAAGCGGGCATGATCAGGATTTCCATACTGTCCGATAGTCCGAGCCTGAACGTCCGCACTGCCGTGGCCGGGTCGAAGGTCTGATCGCGCAGGACCACCGCCTCGACCTGTGCGAGCGCGGTGCGCACCGGCTCGCGCAGGGTTGCTGCACGCGGGGTGAGGCGCATGCCGTCAGCCCCTCGCGTCAGAAGCTCGTCATCGAACAGCTCGCGCAGGCGGGCAAGGTTGTGACTCATCGCCGATTGGCCAATGCCGACGCAGGCGGCTGCCCTTGTCACGCTCCGTTCGGTCAGCAGGGCATCGAGATGAACCAGCAGATTCAAGTCGATACGACCTAAATTGACGGTATCGATGGCCATTATCGATCCTATCTGTTTGATCGATGATCATAGCCTGACCATGTCTTGCGGCAAGGGGCCGACGGGCCATCGCCCGCCGCCCAGGTGAACACCCTCAAGCCAATGGAGGATCTCATGTCGATCCGCAGCACAATTCTCGCCGCCGCCTTCACCCTGGCCTCACTGGGAGCAGCGCACGCAAGCCCGCTCAGGCCGATCGAAGGCCGAAGCATCCATCTCGGCGATCTGTCCGTCGTCGTCTACTACACGGTCGAGCCTGGTGGATATCGCGTCGTGACCACACTCGCACAGGGCGAGGCCGGAACGCCGGTCCGCTTCGTGTCGGTGCTGTCACCCGGTCAACGTGCCCTGCTCTCGACGCCGAACCAGACGGGCGCGAGATCAGCCGCAACGGCGACAGCCTGACCCTGCGCAGGTCGGGTGCACTCTCCAACTAGTTCCGACGCCGCCGGTGCCTTTCGAATACCAGTGCAGGAGCCACAGATGTCCACGATCCGCCTTCATCGCACGACGAGCCTGACGCCCGAGCAGTACGTAGCCGGCCTCACCGACTTCGGGCCAGCCCGCTCGAAGCTCTTCGCCAACAGTGCCGACGCCGATCTCAAGGTGCATGATCGCGGCCCCTTGCATGCCGACGTGACGGAAAGCTCGGGCGGCATCTGGGAACGCCTGCACTACGACTGGTCCGATCCCGACCATGTCGTCCTGACAACGACCGATTCCAATGTGTGGGGCGGCGCGTCGGGCCACATCTACCACTTCACGCGCCGACTCGATGGCAGCACCGACATCGACGTGGTCGTGGTGCGCGACGGCAAGAACCTGAAGGGATGGATCCTCGGTCTCGTGCTCCGCACCGTCGGCAGAGGCGTCTTGGAGAAGGCGTTCGAAAACTCGGTCAAGGCGATGGAGGCCCGGAGTGCTGCCGTCAGCCGGGCGATCGGGTCGCCGCATAGCGCCCACCCTGCACCCGCCGCGCGACTGAAGTTCGGCCCCGCGGCCTCGCAGCACGAGACCTGCGCGTGTCAGCTTCCGAACTGAATGGTGCGCTCCAGCGCCGCGGCTTAGCGGTTGAGAGAGACGGTAAAGACGACCGCCTGCCCGTTGCTGATGTTCTGCGCAGCAACGGTGAGCGTTTTGACCCTGCTGATGGTGCCGGTCACGACCGTGGGAAAGGACACCGGCGGCAAGCACCTTGCGCCGTGCGGGTGGAAAAGCGCGTCTGCTCCAGATCCTTCGTCCAGCCTGAGAACGGCGCCGGCGTCGAACTTCAGCCCGAACGGCATCAATATGTTGCCTTCGGCCTTTCCGTCCCGGGGAATCAGTTCGATGGCGAAGATTTGCTGATTGGTTTCTTTGGCGAGTTGTGTCTGTCCGAGGGCGCACAGCTTACGTCCCGAAACCGACCTGCCTTTTCGTCAGCACACTTATGGGCATAATTCCCACGTATGCGAGGTACGTCTACTTGGAGAACCGCTGATATGCAAGAGCTGATCGCAGCCGATGTGATTGTCGCGATTGTTGCATTCTGCGGCGGGTATTTCTGGGCAATTGCACGTGAACTCAGGACGACCGCGAACAAGCGACAACGCAAATGGTAGTCCGGCGCCGTCACCTTGCTCGCGTGATTTGCCCGCGGGACGCGTTTTCAACTAAGCTCGCCGGATGGACATGCTCGTCAAGCTCTACGCACTGCCCGATTCCCGGCCCGCCTATGATCGATTGCTCAAGGCCGGAATTGTGATGCGCCGCGCGCTCGCGCCTGAAAAGCACAAGGTCGTGGCCTGGGTGCGGGAGACATTCAGCGAGGCGTGGGCCAGCGAAGCCGAGGTCGCGTTCAGCCGCCAACCGGTTTCCTGCTTCATTGCGATCCAGCAAAAGAAGATCGTGGGATTTGCCTGCCACGACGCGGCCTGTCGCAACTTCTTTGGCCCGACCGGTGTCGCGCCGAAGGCGCAGCAGGGCGGAATCGGCAAGGCGCTGCTGTTCGCCTGCCTCGAGGACATGAAACACCAGGGCTTTGGCTATGCCATCATCGGCGGCGTCGGGCCGGCAGAATTCTATTCGAAGGCCGTCGGCGCGGTAGCGATCGAAGGCTCTGCGCCGGGAATCTATCGAGGATTGCTGTAGCTGCGCCGCAAGTCCCTTTCCGGTCTTGTTGCGCTACGAGACAGGCTGACAATCTCTGCGTTCACGGAGGTCGGACAATTCAAGGATGGCGGGCGGGTTGAAGATCACGACCGGCATCATCGCCGCGGTGCTGGTCATTGCGGCGGTGGCTCAGGCGCGCAGCGTGCTCGCCCCGCTTGCGGCCGCCCTGTTCATCATCGCGATCGTCTGGCCCGTTCAGCAACGGCTCCAGTCGTGGCTTCCGAAACTCCTCGCGCTCGCGGTTACCGTCGTCGTTACGACCGCTACCTGCGTCGCATTTGCCTCGCTGGCGGCGTGGGGGTTCGGCCGCGTCGGTCGCTCATTGATTACGGATGCGGCGCGGTATCAAGCCTTCTACGATGCCGCGGTGATCTGGCTCGACGGCCATGGCGTCTCCTTCGCCGGCCTTTGGGCGGAGCATTTTAATGTCGGCTGGCTGCTGCGCACCACGCAATACCTCACCGGCCGCGTCAACACCACGTTGAGTTTCTGGCTCGTCGCGCTGGTCTATGTCGTGCTGGGACTTCTCGAGGTCGAAGACGCTGGTCGACGAATCCAGCGGTTGGAGAATCGCACCGCTGCGCGCGTCCTGCTCAAGGGCAGCAAAGCGACCGCCGCCAAATTTCGCAAATATATGCTGGTGCGGACGCAGATGAGCGCGGTCACGGGTCTCTTGGTCGGCCTGTTCGCCGCCGTGACCGGACTGCCATTTGCATTCGAATGGGGCGTGATCGCCTTCGTCCTCAACTACATTCCTTTCGTCGGCCCTTTCATCGCAACCCTGTTCCCCACGCTGCTGGCCACGACGCAGTTCGAGAGCTGGCCCGCGGTGTTTGGTGTGTTCGCCTGTCTCAACGTCATCCAGTTCGTGGTAGGCAGCTATATCGAACCGCGGGTGGCCGGCTCGACATTGTCGATCTCGCCGTTCCTGGTGCTGTTTGCGATCTTCTTCTGGAGCTCGCTTTGGGGCCTGTTCGGGACCTTCATCGGCGTGCCGATCACGCTCGCTATTCTGACGTTCTGTGCCGAGAGTCCGTCGGCCGCCTGGATCGCTGATCTGTTCGGCGGATCGCACGAGGATAAGCCGGAAACCTCCTAGCTTCTGGCAATCTCAACCCGCTCGGGCTCGGCGAGGCAGAGCTTCTGGTCCGGGCCGACCATCATTCTGTGGATATAGAAATAACTTACCGCATCATCGGCCCCCATCACCGGCGACGGGGCCGAGACGACCTTCGACGCACCGCACGTACCGATCCAATCGATATGCCGGTGACCGTGCATCACCACCGAGCGATCGGAAAACCTTTGCAGCCTGCGTACAAACCAACTGCCGTTGATCAAGGCCGTCCCGATGCGCTCGGCAAATGTCTTCACCGGCATGGGATATTCCATCAAGTGATGATGGAGCGCGATAGTCCAGCATGCCGTCGGGAAATGACGGATCGCAGCCTCCAACCGCCGCGTTTGCGCTTCCGAAACCAAACCGAGCGCGTTGGTGAAGGAGAAGTGGGTTTCGGCGTTGGAGTTGAGAATGGCGATCCCGAGGCCACCGTCCTGGTCCGGCGGCAGGATCATTGGGAATTGATCATCGAACAGGCCGCGGAGCGCCGCCGCGCGGCGCACGCCCCCGTGCTGCGCAAATTGCGTTATCCGATCATGATAAGGGGCCAGCGCCTGGTTCAGCGTGGCCGACGGTTTGCCGTAGCCGTCGATGACGCGGACGCGATCGCCCTGAACGGCCGCGATCGCCGACAGGGTGCGCATCTGCCGTAGCCGCTTGCCTGGGCTGAACGGCAGGTCGAGGCGCGCAGGATTGGCACGATCCACGACGTTAACATCATGATTGCCCGGAAGCATGATGATGCGGGCTGCGAGCTCGGGATGACCTGCCAATGCATCGAGAAATTCCGCCCATTCGACGGGCCGGCCGGCGTCCGTCATGTCGCCGCTGATCAGTACATGGTCGAGCGGATCAACGGTATGAATTTCGGCAAGGCGAGCCAACAGGCGATTGAAGCGTTCGTTTCCCCGCGGACCGGCGGTCCCGCTTTCGATGCGGAAGCCGTATCGCTCGCCGACCACGTGGAGATCGGACAGATGCGCAACGCGCCAGCAGCGGCCTCCGGACGGCGCCGCGGCGAATCCGGCAAGGTCGGCCGGTTGTTCCATACTGGCGTCGGCCACGCTCCAGGCCAGTGATGCGACCGCAAGATAGAAGGACACCAGCACCACGGCGTTCGCGAAGGTTGGCAGCACAACACGATGGATCAGAACCAGGTCATTGATGGTCGCAGTCCATTGCGAAGCAGGCCAGGCCAGGGCCGCGATCGATGCCGCCCCCACAGAGAGCAGTATGCCAGCGCCGACCGAGCACCTGCGGCGCAGCCTCGTGCGAGAGGCAGAAGTTGCGCCGGCGCGCCAGAGCAGCTCCGCCAGATGGCCCAGCGCCTCGCGGGTGAAGGCATAACTCGGTTGGACCGCGAGCGCGTTCAGTGACCAAAAGCTTGTTTCCGCGACTTGTAACAGCGGTCGCCCACCGAGCCATCCCAACGCTGCGATCACAACCAGCGCCAGCACGGCGCCCACTTCGGACAGGGCAAGAGCGTGCTGCGAAAGACTCGAAATCCAGGCGGACGCGACCAGTGGCGCAAGGCCGAGCAGCACGCCCGGGAGCAGAAGCGAAATCGTCCAGGCGAACAACAGTTTCGCCGGGCTTATCTCAACCAGAAGACTACCCACGATCGCGAACAACGAACGCTGTTCCGGGCTGGCGGCATTGTCCTCAAAGTCGCCGTCGCGGGGATCGAGCAGCACGCCGACGTCCTCCGTTGCATGACACATTCTGTCACAAACCGCTTCAGACCAACATACGCGCTCCCGACCCTGGTGGGTTGCGTCGTTGACACCATGCTTACCTGGAGGTTTTCGCCTGGGCCTTGATCGGGAGCCTAAGGCGATCAAGCGCAGATGGTTTCAGCGGTCGCGAGGCGTGCCGCAGCTTGCTTGAGCACGATCTGTTCGGAAAACCGCTTCGCACTTTTCCGGATCATGCTTAGCGCAGCTTGCCGAAGAATTCGCGCACCTCGCCGACGAATAGCTCGGGCTGCTCGAATGCCGAGAAATGTCCGCCTTTCGGCATCTCGCTCCAGTGCTGGATGTTGGTGAAGTTCGTCTCCATCCATTTGCGGACCGGCGTGACGATCTCCTTGGGGAACGCGGCAACGCCGGTCGGCACGCTCACCTTGTGTGGGGTTCGCTTGCCCGGCCCAAAACTTTCCCAATAGAGCCGCGCCGACGACGCGGCCGTCGCGGTGACCCAGTATAGCATGACGTTGTCGAGCAGTTCGTCGCGGCTGAGGATGTTTTCCGGATGGCCGTCGCAATCGGTCCAGGCCCAGAACTTTTCGAGAATCCAGGCCGCCTGCCCGCTGGGCGAATCCGTCAGGCCATAGCCGAGCGTCTGCGGCCGCGTGGACTGCTGCTTGGAATAGCCGGAATCCCAGTCAGCGTAATATTTGATGCAGTTGAGCGCCCTCGTCTCCTCCGGCGTCGGCTGCCCCTCGACATTGGGCCGGGTCGACATCGCAAGCGTGATGTGAATGCCGGCGCAATGTGCAGCATCCTGCCCGCCGATCGCGGTCGTGACCGCGGAGCCCCAGTCGCCGCCTTGCGCGAAATAGCTGGCGTAGCCGAGCCGCTGCATCAGGACGGCCCAGGCCGTCGCGATCCGGTCGACGCCCCAGCCGGTCGCGGCCGGCTTGGCCGAGAAGCCGAAACCCGGCAGTGACGGGCACACCACGTGGAAGGCATCGGCAGCAACGCCGCCATGCGCCACAGGATCGGTCAGCGGCTCGATCACCTTGTGGAATTCGACCACCGATCCCGGCCAGCCATGGGTGATGATCAGGGGCCGCGCCTCCGGATGCTTCGAGCGGACATGGATGAAGTGGATGTCGAGCCCGTCGATTTCGGTGGTGAACTGGCTGAAGCGGTTGAGCCGCGCCTCGCGCTGCCGCCAGTCATAGGTCTCGGCCCAATAGTGGCAGACGTCCTTGATCCAGTGCAGCGGCGCGCCCTGGCTCCAGTCGTCGACCAGCTCGGCTTCCGGCCAGCGGGTCCGGCGCAGCCGGCCGCGCAGATCCTCGAGGACATCGTCGCTGACGGCGATGCGGAACGGGCTGATGGCGGTCATGGCGTCTCCCCGGGGTGCTGAACTTTCCGGAGAAGATAGGGGCGCGAAGCCCGCCGATCAAATCCGGGCCGCGTCATTTGCGGCGCCTCTCTCCGTCGCCTGCACAAACCCTGCACGACAAAGCGCGAATTCTGCATGACAAAGTCCGTCACAGCAGCCGTCATTTTGTTAAGAGAGGCGGCGATGGATCGGCATGCATCGCGCGATCGAGGCACGCATATCGCAGCTCACGGAGATTCCTGTGGCACTCTACCTGACGAGCATCCTGAACGCGCAAGACGTTCTGTTGAAGCTCGGATTGCCGCTGATCGTCATTTTCTTGTCGGGGTGGATCATCATCAGGCGATGGGTGAGCACGCCTGGCATCGCTGCGTCAGGGTTTTCGCCGGCAGCTTCGTCTGCCCTGTTCGCCCCCGTTCTCCTCATCATGTACTTCTACGTGCTGCAGTCCAGCATGCAGGAAGGCATTGCCGCGCATGCGGAGCTCGTCATGTTATACGGCGCGATTTTCGCACCGACATTTCTTCTGCTCGTTCCATTCGGGGTCGCTTCCCTGATCCGGGTGCGCCGACAAGGCAAGCCACTCGGCAATGGGCTGCTGTGTATTGCATTTGCGGCCTGGCCGATCCTGCAGGTGGTGTGGATGTGTCTGCTGTTCGGCGAGTGGGAATAGCTCGCTGAGCTATTTGCCGATCGCCGCCTCGAGCAGCGCCTGGGCCTGCTTGGTGGCCGCGGCGAAGGCCGGCTGTTGCGGCGCGCGCTCGGTGAAGCAGCGCTTGAACGCGTCCTCGCCCTGCTGGCGCAGATCGCCGAGCTTGTCATAGGCCTGCCTGGTGATCTGCTTGCGCTCGAGCTTCTCGGCCGCCGCGTCGGCCTTCTTGTTGTAGTCGGTGCGGATCACGGTGCAGGCCGGCACCTGCACGACCGGCTCGATCTCGCCATAGGCGACATACATCTTGCCGCCGGCGAGCGCCGCCACGAACACCTCGTCGGCCTTGTCGGGGAACGAATCCTGGGTGCGGCCGGCCAGGAAGCCGTAAGCTTGGGTGACGGACGCCGGCTTGGCGATCGGCAGCTCGTCGAAATTGACCACCGCGGCATCGGTCGAGATCGCCTGGGTGTAGAGGCCCTCGAACTTCAGCGCAGCATCGACCTGCTGCGGCACGTTCTTGCTATCCTTGTCCCACCAGGTCTTGTGTTCGTGCAGCCAGCGCGTGAACAGAGGCTCGGTGGTGACGATGATATGGGCTTTCGGCTCGACGAAGCTGCCGTCGGCGCGCTTTTCTCCGATCTTTGCCCCGTCCCTGCCGGTCTCGGCATCGAAGCGCAAGCCGTCCAGCATGCCGAACCCCATATCGCCCTTGTATAGAGTATCGAGGTTGAGCTGGGCGGGAGCAAAGCCCGGCCGGGCCGGCTCGGACAGGATGGCCGTCAGCTGCCCCTTCAGCTCGTCGCGCGCAGCCGCCTCTGCCTTGTCGACGGCTTCATTGATCTTGTTGTCGTTCGACAGCTTGGCGAATTTGGCGATCGCAGCGTCACGCGCGGCGATATAGCGGTCCTCCGGCGACGCGGCGCGGGCCGGCGAAAGCAGCAAGATCGGCGGAAGGACGAGCGCAAGGCGGAAAATAAAATGCATGCCCTGTGGTCGTCCGCAGGGCATGCAAGGTTCAAGGTCACGGGTACTACCAGCATATCCCTCGCCGGCAGATCCTCTGCCGGCGCAGGATCTCGTCAAGGCGAGCCGGTCAGGCCGCCTTTGTCACGATGCCGTCGTCAGGCCGCTTTGGACTTCGCCACGTGGGTGGCGATCGCGTCCATCAGCGGCGGCGACAGGCAGTCATATGGCTCGAGCCCAAGCTCCTTGAGCCGCGACCTGATCCCGGCCATATCGGCCGGCTTGACGCCGGACTCGATCACCGACGACACGAAGGCGGCAAATCCGGGCGCAGCCGAGCCGGACTCCTGGAACAGCTCGGGATGGATGAAGTCGAGGCCATAGAACGGATGGCCCTTGTTCTCGATCCGGCCGTACATATGGGTGCCGCATCCGGTGCAGGCGTGGCGCTGGATCACCGCCGCAGCGTCAACGATCTTCAGCTTGTCGCCGTTCTCCAGCACGGTGACGTTCTCGCGCGGAACCACCGCGACCACCGAGAAGGTGGCGCCCGAGGGCTTCCAGCACTTGGTGCAGCCGCAGGCATGGTTGTGGGCGACGTCGCCCTTGATCCCGACCTTGACCGGCTTGTCCGCGCATTTGCAGACCAGCGTGCCGCCGGCAAAGCTGCCGGAGCCTTGCTTGACGCCATTGTCGACCGACGGGTGGATATGAACAGTCATTGACCTATCCTCCTAGTGCTTGGTGTTTTGATTTCAGAATACGACGACCGAACGGATCGATTTTCCCTCGTGCATCAGGTCGAAGCCCTTGTTGATCTCGTCGAGTTTCAGCACGTGGGTGATCATCGGATCGATCTGGATCTTTCCGCCCATGTACCAGTCGACGATCTTCGGCACGTCGGTGCGGCCGCGCGCGCCGCCGAACGCGGTGCCCTTCCAGACCCGTCCGGTGACGAGCTGGAACGGGCGGGTCGCGATCTCCTTGCCGGACTCCGCGACGCCGATCACCACCGAGACGCCCCAGCCGCGATGGCAGGCTTCCAGCGCCTGCCGCATCACGTTGGTGTTGCCGGTGCAGTCGAAGGTGTAGTCGGCGCCACCATCGGTGAGCCCGACAAGGTGCTGCACGATGTCGCCCGACACCTTGGTCGGGTTGACGAAATGCGTCATGCCGAACTGCTTGCCCCAGGCTTCCTTGGAGTCATTGATGTCGACGCCGATGATCTTGTCGGCGCCGACCATCTTGGCGCCCTGGATCACGTTGAGGCCGATGCCGCCGAGGCCGAACACGACCACGTTGGAGCCCGGGGTCACCTTGGCGGTGTTGACGACCGCGCCGACACCGGTGGTGACGCCGCAGCCAATGTAGCAGCTCTTGTCGAACGGCGCGTCCTCGCGAATCTTGGCCACCGCGATCTCGGGCAGCACGGTGAAGTTCGAGAAGGTCGAGCAGCCCATATAGTGGAAGACCGTCTTGCCCTTGTAGCTGAACCGCGAGGTGCCGTCGGGCATCACGCCCTTGCCCTGGGTGGCGCGGATCGCGGTGCAGAGATTGGTCTTCTGGCTCAGGCAGCTTTTGCACTGCCGGCATTCCGGCGTGTAGAGCGGGATCACATGGTCGCCCGGCTTGACCGAGGTCACGCCGGCGCCGACCTCGCGAACGATGCCAGCACCTTCGTGCCCGAGGATCGAGGGAAAGATGCCCTCGCTGTCGAAACCGTCGAGCGTGTAGGCATCGGTATGACAGATGCCCGTCGCCTTGATCTCGACCAGAACCTCGCCGGCCTTGGGGCCTTCCAGATCGAGCTCGACGATCTCAAGCGGCTTCTTTGCTTCAAATGCGACTGCGGCGCGGGTCTTCATCTTGGTCTCCACAAAACATCAAACAGGTTTCTCGTTCGCGCCGGACACGCTCACTTCTTGTCGTTGTTGCCCATGCAGGCGTCTTCCGCCTTGCCGTAGGCTTCCGACTTGTCTTCGTGCTTGGCCGGCCGAACGCGCCCAACCGCGTCATTGGCGCGGGCGCGCAGGTAGACATAGAGGTCGTCCATGTAGCAGGCAACGTTCGGGTTATCGCCGAACGCCGGCATCACGTTCTCCTGCGCCGTCGAGACGTTCTTGCGTCCGCTCGCGACCACGCCCATGAAATCCGGATAGCTCATGGTCTTCAGCGAGTCCTTCAACGCCGGCGCGTAGGTCGATCCCATGCCATCGGGTCCGTGGCAGACGTGGCACTCCGAATGATAGCGGCGGTATCCGGAGTAGGTGTACCAGTCCACCGTGCCGTCGGATGTCACCTTGAACGTCGGGTTGCCATCCTTGTCGAGATACTTGCCGTCCTCGGACTTGACGGCGGTCGGGTCGCCAGCGTCCTCGGCGGAGGCGACTCCTCCCATTGCCACGACAAAGATCGCAGCACTCACAAACCAGATCTTACGCAAAAGCATATCCTCGCGTGCAGATTGAAGACGGACCGGCGCATGGAGATCGCCCCATGCGCCGGAACGAGGTTGCTCAGCTCACTGCTGCGGCAGCGAGAACACGGTGAGCGTTCCGCCGAGCGCGGTGTAGTTGCTCAGCGCGGCATAGCCGCCGACTGCGCCGAGACCGGCCGTCGGATCAGTCAGACCGGCCGCGAGGCCGATGCCTGCCCAACCGCCAACACCCGACAGAATGGCGACGTACTGCTTGCCGGCATGCTCATAGGTGGTGACGTTGCCGATGATGCCGGACGGGGTCTTGAACTTGTAGAGCTCCTTGCCCGTCTTGGCGTCGACAGCCTTCAGGTAACCTTCCAGCGTGCCGTAGAACACCACGCCGCCGGCGGTCGCGAGCGCACCCGACCAGACCGAGAACTGCTCCTTGTTGGACCAGACGATCTTGCCGGTCTTGCCGTCCCAGGCAATGAAGTTGCCCATGTTGGTCTCACCGGGAGGCGGATACATCGACAGCGTCGCGCCGACATAGGGCTGACCTGCGGTGTAGCTCACCTTGAACGGCTCGTAGTCCATGCAGACGTGGTTGGTCGGCACGTAGAACAGTTGCGTCTCCGGCGAGTAGGCTGCCGGCTGCTCGTCCTTCGAGCCGAGCGCTGCCGGGCAGATGCCCTTGACGTTGACGTCCTCGCCGGCCTTGTCAGTCGACGCGGCGTCAAGAACCTTCGGACGACCGTAGGTCGGCGAGTCCTTCTTCATGTCGACGCCGGAGGTCCAGTTCACCTTCGGATCGTACTTCTCGGCGACCAGCAGTTCGCCGGTGGCGCGATCAAGGGTGTAGCCGAGCCCGTTACGATCGAAGTGGGTCAGCAGCTTGCGCGGCTTGCCGTCGATCGATTGATCCGAGAGGATCATCTCGTTGACGCCGTCATAGTCCCATTCGTCATGGGGCGTCATCTGGTAGACCCACTTGGCAACGCCGGTATCCGGATTACGCGCCCAGATCGTCATCGACCACTTGTTGTCGCCGGGACGCTGCTTCGGATTCCAGGTCGAGGGATTGCCCGACCCGTAATAGACGAGGTTCAGTTCGGGATCATAGGAGATCCAGCCCCAGGTCGCGCCGCCGCCGATCTTCCACTGATCGCCTTGCCACGTCTTCAGGCTCGAATCCTTGCCGATCGGCTTGCCAAGCTCGGTGGTCTTGTCGTCGACCAGAAGCTGGTCATCCGGACCTTCCGAGAAGCCGCGCCAGACCAGCTTGCCGGTCTTGATGTCGTAGGCGCTCATGTGCGCCTGAACACCGAACTCGCCGCCGGAGATGCCGATCAGGACCTTGTCCTTGATCACCATCGGCGCGGAGGTGCCGGTCGCACCCTTGGCGGGATCGCCGTTCTTCACCGTCCATTCGACCTTGCCGGTCTTGGCGTCGAGCGCGACCAGCGTGGTGTCGGCCTGGTGCAGGAAGATCTTGCCGTCGCCATAGGCAACGCCCCGGTTGACCGTGTCGCAGCACATCACCGGAATGACGTTCGGATCCTGCTTCGGCTCGTACTTCCAGACGATCTTGTTGTCCTGCGAAAGGTCAAGAGCATAGACCTTGTTCGGGAACGGGGTGTGGACGTACATGATGTTGCCGATGATCAGCGGGCCACCCTCGTGGCCGCGCAGCACGCCGGTCGAAAACGTCCAGGCGACCTGCAACTTTCCGACGTTCGAGGCGTTGATCTGATTCAGCTTGGAGTAACGCTGATTGGCGTAGTCTCCGGTCGGCATCACCCAGTCTTTCGGGTTCTGCGTCATCTTGTGGAGTTCGTCACTGGCGTTGGCCGCTCCGGCGGCAAATACCGCCATTGCCCCAAGGCCGGTCGCGTAAAGCATCTTGCGCATCGTGGATTTCCTCTCCCAGGTTCAAGAGCTCAAGGGTTTCCGCCGAAACGGCCCCACTTCTTCCATTTTGGTACCCCAGTCGTAGTCCTCTCGAAGCACGCTGACTTGCCCAATAGAGAAGAGCCGTTTGCTCAAAAGCGAAGCTTCGTCAGATTTTTGTCGCCCGGCCCTGAATTGGCTGGAAAGCTTGCTTCATGTTGCAGGGCATCAATCGCGGCCGGCGCGATCCGGATGCCAGATTGACGCGTGCTAAGGTTGCGCTTGACGAGCCCAGAACTAAGTCGGAGGATCACCCGACATTAACCGGGAAGAAATCCCGCCGCCTCCCTAAGCTATTCAGAATCAGGGAGAAGGCGCATCATCCCGGGCCAGACTTAAGCTCGGTGAGCAGTCACGTGGGGATCGAATCGGTGGCTGGAAAGATGTCCGATACAGTCCATTCTCTCAGCACGAACGGATTGACGCCCAAGCGGCAGATCCAGCGCTGGTCGGATGCGCTCACTGACCTTTGCGGCCAGTTCGACGTCGATGCGCTGGAAGGATCCTCGCTCGAAGCCCGGGTCAATTTCACGACGGTATCGCGATTGAAGCTGTGCCAGATCGAGGCAAGCCAGCACCGCATCGCGCACACCATCTCGCGCATCAAGCTGAGCGAGCACCCCTACATCAAGATCGTGTTCCAGACCCACGGCGTCTCGCATTTCGAGCAGGACGGCCTGCACTTCGACATCATGCCGGGCGACTGCTTCGCCTACGACGTGTCGTGTCCGCACACCATCATCAGCCCGTCCTTGACGCGGCACGAGGTTGTCATCGTTCCAAAGGACCTGCTCAAGGAGCGCGGCTTTCAGCTCTCCAAGATGGCGCCGTGCAAGCTGTCGGCGCGCAACGGCACCGGCCGCATCGCCTATGATTTCGTCCATGCCGCCTTCGGCGAGGCACCGACGCTGACGCCGGTCAACGCCGTCGGCGTGGCCGATGCGCTGATCGACTTGCTGCTGTTGCCGCTGCGCGAGACCGGCGCCATGTTCGACCGCGGCAGCGCCGAGGCCACCTATGTGCGGGCCCAGGGCTTCATTCGCGAACATCTGCGCGATCCGGACCTCTGCATCGACCGCATTTCGGCGGCGCTCGGCTGTTCGAAGCGCTATCTGCACATGCTGTTCAGCGATCGCGGCATGACGGTCAGCGACTATATCTGGAAAGCCCGGCTGCAGAATTGCCGGCAGGAGCTTGAGTCCCAGAACGGCAAGACCATCACGGACGTCGCGTTCTCCTGGGGCTTCTCGAGCTCGTCGCATTTCAGCCGCGTCTTCCGGAAGTATTTCGGCATCGCGCCCTCCTCCGTCCACAAGGGCCTGCACGGCGGTATGCCGGCCGACGTGGTGCTGGAATAGCGGTTGCATCCGACGTGCAGGCGTTGCGCCATGCCGTCCGCCAACAATCCTTCCCCAATCAAGCTGTCCTCGATCAAGGTTTGGGCACGCAGCCTCAAGCGGGACAGCGTTGCGCTGTATCTCGCATCGCGTGATCCGCGCGTACCCTGGTATGCCAAGGCCCTTGCCGTCGCCGTCGCGGCCTATGCACTGTCTCCCATCGATCTGATCCCGGATTTCATTCCGGTGATCGGCTATCTCGACGATCTGATCCTGCTGCCGCTCGGCATCTGGCTTGCCATCTCGCTCGTGCCGGACGAGGTGATGACGGAATGCCGTGCCAAGGCGAGCGCCGTCTTGCAGCGTCCGACCAGCCGGGCGGGAATGATCGCGATCGTCGTGCTCTGGATCGCCGGCGCAGCGGCGCTGGCTTGGGCGGTTTTCAGATATTGGCGACAGCCAATCGTCTAGGACCGTGCGGCCTTTGGCACAAGCGCCTCGACTGTCACGCCATCATCGCTGGAATTGATGTTAAGCGTACCGCCGAGCGCGAGGATCCGCTCCTGCATCCCGGTCAAACCGCGGCCAAGCCTGTGATCGCTCAGCAGGCCGCGGCCGTTGTCACGAACCCGCACCAGCGCACAGTCGCGGCTGCCGCGTAGGCCTGCCTGCCGTTCCGCCGGTTCGATCGTGATATCGACCGCCGTTGCGCCGGCATGGCGGAACACGTTGGTGAGCGCTTCCTGGACGATGCGATAGATCGTGAGGTCGGCCATCTCGCCGGTATCGCCGAGCGCCGGCGAGATGCGGCTCTCGATCTCCACCTCCGGGTGGGTTTCGCTCCATAGCCGCACCAGCGCGCCGAGCGCTTCCGCAAGCCCGAGCTCGGCCAGTCCGACCGGCCGCAAGCGCTCCAGAATCCGGCGCGTGAACTGCTGGAGCGCGTTGACCTGCTCGAGGATGGCGTTGCCGTGCTTGCGCAATGCCGCAGGGTCCGGCCGTTCGACTTCCGACAGCCGGGTCAGCGCACCGGCATGCGCGCGCAGGGCAAACAGATAGGGCCCGAACTCATCGTGCAATTCGCGCGCGATCTCCTTGCGCTCGGAATCCTGCAGCGAGACCGCGCGCTCGGCGAGCTGCCGCTTGCCCTCCACGGCGTCGCCAAGGGTCGCCGCCAAATGGTTCAGTTTGGCACAGATCGCGGCCAATTCCGGCGACCCGCCGGGCTCGACGCGTGCGTCGTAATCCCCGGCCTCGATGCCGGTCATGGCCTGCGACAATGCCTCCAGCGGCGCCAGCGCGCGGCCGACCACCAGCATGGTGACCAGAAGCAGCGCGACTGCGATTGCGGAGCCGACCTCGAGCTGGGTGACGATGCCGTCCCAGATCTCGGCGATTTCGTCGTCGGGATGCGAGGTGATGACCAGCGATTGCGGCTTGCCGTGCACCGAGATCGGCACCCGCACCGAGGTCTGCTCGGGATGGACCAGCGCGACGAACCACTGCGGCGGAGCGCGCGGATCGCCGGCGTCCTCGGGGCGGTCCGGAGATTTTGCGGCCGCGCCATCCTGCCGCGTGATGCTGACATGACGCAGCCGGCTCAGGTCCTGGACGATCTGATCGAGCCGCGCATCGGGATCCGGCGCCTCGTCGAGACCGGCCACAATCGTCGCAACGAACTCGCGCGCCAGGCGGATCACGCTCTGGTCCTCGGCCTGGACACGCGGTCCCGCTTCCAGCACGAGCCGCGCAATATTGATGCCGAGGCCAAGCGCCAGGATCAGCGCCAGCAGCAGGTTGATCCGCGCGCGCAAGGATAGCTTTTGCCACATGACGTTGCCCCCGACCGCGATCCCTCCTCCGAGAGGATCGTTGACAGCCAAATTTGCCCGGCTATCTAATCGCACCCTATCGCAATCTCGCACGAGGTGCACAACCGGTCGGAACCGACCTGTCCTTCGCGCAAACCGATGTGATGACGAGTGAATCAAGGCAGGTCGCCGGAACAACGCCATGCGCATTCTGATCGTTGACGATCATCCCATCGTTGCCTCCGGTTGCCGCACCGTGTTCGCCGACGATCCCGAGATCATGCTGCTGGAAGCGGCGGATGCCGAAAGCGGCGAACGGGCGTTCGTTGCGGAAAAGCCCGATCTCTGCGTGATCGACATCAACCTGCCGACGGTCTCCGGCTTCGAGCTGGCGCGCCGCATCCTGACGCATGATGCATCGGCGCGCCTCATCATGTTCAGCATGAACGACGACCCGGTGTTTGCCGCCCGCGCCATCGACATCGGCGCCAAGGGTTACGTTTCGAAGACCGGCGATCCCAACGATCTGGTGGAAGCGGTGCGCGAGGTCGGCAATGGCGGCGTCTATCTGCCGCCGGCGATCGCGCGCAACGTGGCCTTCGCGCGGCCGGGCTTTGCGCAAAATCCGCTCTCCAAGCTCACTTCGCGCGAGATGGAAATCCTGCGCCTGCTCAGTTCCGGCAAGAGCCTGTCGGAGATCGCCTGGCTGGTGCATTCGTCATACAAGACGGTCGCAAACACGTCATCGATCATGCGCCAGAAGCTTGGCGTTCGCACTTCGGCAGAGCTCGTGCGGCTGGCGATCGAGAGCGGCGTCGCCTGACGCAGCGCTCCAACCAAGAGGAATACGACAATGCAGACGGTTTCCCAGAACAAGTCGCATGGCGGCACGCAAGGCGTCTATCGGCAACCAAGCCGCGAGACCAAGACCGAAATGACCTTCTCGGTGTTCGTCCCTGAGCATGCGGCCGGCACCAAACTGCCCGTCGTCACCTATCTGTCGGGCCTGACTTGCACCCACGCCAACGTCACCGAGAAAGGCGAATTCCGCCAGGCATGCGCCGAGCTCGGCCTGATCTTCGTCGCACCCGACACCAGCCCGCGCGGCGAAGGCGTCCCCGGCGATCCCGCCAATTCATACGATTTCGGGCTAGGCGCGGGCTTCTACGTCGATGCGACAGAGCAGCCGTTCGCGACCAACTACCGGATGTGGAGCTACGTCACCGAGGAATTGCCCAAGCTGATCGCCGAGCAGTTCCCGGTCGACACGAAGCGGCAGTCGATCCTCGGTCACTCCATGGGCGGCCATGGCGCGCTGACGGTGGCGCTGCGCTATCCCGATCGTTATCGGGCGGCGAGCGCGTTCGCGCCGATCGTGGCGCCGTCGCAGGTGCCGTGGGGCAACAAGGCGCTCGGCGGCTATCTCGGCAGCAACAAGCAGGCGTGGCGAAAGCACGACGCCGTTGCGCTGATCGAGGACGGTGCCCGCTTCTCCGATCTGCTGGTCGATTACGGCGATGCCGACGGATTTCTCACCGAGCAGCTGCGGCCCGAACTCCTGAAAGCGGCATGCGAGAAGGCCAACATCCCCCTCACCCTGCGCCGTCAGCCGGGCTATGACCACAGCTACTACTTCATCTCGACCTTCATGGCCGATCATCTGCGCTGGCACGCCGCGCGGCTGAAGGCTTGAGCTTCGCCTCGCGAGAAGGCCGGCCTGCGAATGTATCCCCGTCATCCATGCGCAAAGGCTCGCCTTTGCGCGAGGGTGACGGAGATGGGCTGACATCGTCGCATCAGCGCTAGTGCGAACAAAACGAAGGACCGAACTACCGCGCCTGCGGCGCGCCGTAGTTCGGCGCGAGCAGGCGATTGCGCACGAGGTAGTCGGTGGCGCGCGACCAGGATTCGTCGGTATTGCCGCGCATGTCGGCGCTCGCCGCAGCCAGCAATTGCCCGCTATGCACGTCACGCAGATAGAGATTGATGTTGAGGATGAGGTTGGAGACCTTCTGCACCACGCCCGTCATTACGAGATCAGCGCCCAGTTCGCCGGCCAGCTTCACATCGCAGCCGCCACAGGCCTGAAGATTGCTGCCATGCGCCGCAGCATTGACAGGGGCGATGTCGAGCACGCGGAACTTGCCTGAGTCCGCGAGCTCCTTGCGCACCTGGTCGCCGGCCCGGAGCAGCCGCGCCTGCTCATCAGCGCGCGGCCCGCTCACTTCCCCCTGCAGGCTGGTGTCGATCATCTCGAGGTCGAACACCGCGAGCTTGGGCGGTTCGGCACGTGCCGCCGCAGACATCACCAGCAAAGATATGACGAAGCCAAGCGCCGATCTCATGATTGTGAACCAATCGTAATTTGTAACGTCGCAACGACAAAAAGCGGGGTTGCAAGCTAGGCCAATTCCGGCATCTTGCAAGGCAACAGCATGGAAGCCGGATTTCCGAAGGCCATGCCGAGTGAAAAAGACTGCGGGAGGAGTTATGTTGCGATGGCTGATCGGCACGATCGCGCTCAGCATGGTGGCGACCAGCGCGCTGGCGGCTGATCCCGTCGAGGTTCATATCGGCTATCTCGGCCATGCCGGCGTCAAATCGACGCTCTCGCTGATCGAGCAGCCCGCCGACAATGACGGCATCGCCGGCGCGCGCCTCGCGATCGAGGACAACAATACAACCGGGAAATTCCTCAACCAGCGCTTCGTGCTCGACGAGGTCAAGGTCAAGGACAGCGACGAAGTCGCCAAGGTCGCGACCGATCTTGCCGGCCGCAACGACTATATCATCACCGACCTGCCGGCCGATGCCCTGCTCAAGGTCGCCGACGCGTTGCGCGACCGCGGCACCGTGCTGCTGAACGCCGGCGCGATCGACGATCGGCTGCGCGAGCAGGACTGCCGCGCCAACGTCATCCATATCGCGCCGACCCGCTCGATGCTGGCGGACGCGCTTGGCCAGTTTCTGGTGTGGAAGCAGTGGAAGCGCTGGCTGCTGGTGGTCGGCTCGCATGATCAGGACAAGCTCTACGCCGACGCACTGCGCCGCGCCGCCACCCGCTTCGGCGCCAAGATCGTCCAGGAACGGACCTTCGAGGACACCGGCGGCGCGCGCCGCACCGACAGCGGCGTGACCTTGATCCAGCGCCAGATGCCGGTGTTCACGCAGCAGGCGCCAGCTTACGACGTGCTGGTCGCAGCCGACGAGAGCGAGGTGTTCGCGAACTATCTGCCGTACCGCACCTGGGACCCGCGCCCGGTGGCCGGCTCCGCGGGCCTCGTGCCGACCAGCTGGGACGCGGCGCATGACCAGTGGGGCGCGGTCCAGATCCAGAACCGCTTCGTCAAGCTGAACATGCGCCGCATGACGGCGCTCGACATGCAGGCCTGGACCGCCGCGCGCATGATCGGCGAAGCCACATCCCGCACCAATTCGGGGGACGCCAAGAAGGTCATCGCCTTCCTCAAGGGCAAGGATTTCTCGATTGCCGCTTTCAAGGGCACGCGATTGACCCTGCGAGACTGGAATCTGCAGCTCCGCCAGCCGATCCTGCTGGCCGATGGTCGTATGGTCGTTTCGGTCTCGCCGCAGGAAGGTTTCCTGCATCAGGTCTCCGAACTCGACACGCTCGGAGTTGACCGGCCTGAAACGAAGTGCAAGCTGCAGTGAGGGAGATGAAACGCATGTGGCGCCGCTGTCTGTTGACCGGGATGCTCGTTTGGCTTGCCGCGACACCGGCGTCCGCCTTCGTTGCCTACGTCTCCAACGAGAAGGGCAACACCGTCACGGTGATCGACACCAACAGCTGGACGGTGACCAAAACCATCAAGGTCGGCCAGCGGCCGCGTGGCATCGAATTCTCGCGCGACGGCAAGTTCGTGATGGTCGCGGTCGGCGACGACGACACGATCCAGGTGATCGATACCAAGACCCAGGAGATCGTCGACACCCTGCCCTCCGGTCCCGACCCTGAATTGTTCACCCAGGATGCCGCAGGCAAGACCATGTATGTCGCCAACGAGAACGACAACACGGTGACCGTGATCGATCTCGAAAAGGGCGCCCGGATCGGCGACATCCAGGTCGGCGTCGAGCCCGAAGGGATGACGATCAGCCCGGACGGCAAGATCCTGATCAATACCTCCGAAACCACCAACATGGCGCATTTCATCGACACGTCGACGCGCCAGATCGTCGCCAATGTGCTGGTCGATTCGCGGCCGCGCTTCGCCCAGTTCAAGCGCGACGGCTCCGAATTGTGGGTCTCCTCCGAGATCGGCGGCACGGTGTCGATCATCGATCCGGTCAAGCGCGAGGTGACCGGCAAGATGACGTTCGAAATTCCGGGCCTGCGCAACGAAGCGATCCAGCCTGTCGGCATCGGCATGACCAAGGACGGCAAGACTGCATTCATTGCTCTCGGCCCCGCCAATCGCGTCGCGGTCGTCGACGGGGTGACCCACAAGGTCCTCAAATATCTGCTGGTCGGCCAGCGGGTCTGGCACATGGATTTCACCCCGGACGAAAAATATCTGCTGGTCACCAACGGCGTCTCCAACGACGTCTCGGTGATCGACGTCGCATCCCAGAAGGTGATCAAGACCATTCAGGTCGGCGAACTGCCCTGGGGGATCACGATCGCGCAGCCATGACCGCAACCGACGCCCATATCGCGAGCCAGCCCTCGCCGGATGCAGGCCCTGGAACAGCCGCGGCCGTGCAGCCGGCCCTGTCGATCGGCAATGTCAGCCACAGCTACGGTCCGCGCCGCGCCCTGATCGATGTCAGTTTCACGGTCCAGCCTGCGAGCTTCACCGCGCTGCTGGGCCTCAATGGCGCCGGCAAGAGCACGCTGTTCTCGCTGGTGACGCGGCTGTTCGGCATCCAGAACGGCCAGATCAAGATCTTCGGCCACGACATCAGCCGGACGCCGGGTGAAGCGCTGCGGCTGATGGGCGTGGTGTTCCAGCCGCGAACGCTTGACCTCGATCTCTCGCTGACGCAGAACCTGCTGTATCACGCCGCGCTGCACGGCATCTCGCGGCGCGAGGCGCGGCTGCGCAGCGCCGAGGTGCTCGGCCGCATCGGGCTTGCCGACCGCGCCGCCAGCAAGGTGCGCGATCTCTCGGGCGGCCAGATGCGAAGGCTCGAGATCGCCCGCGCGCTGCTGCACCGGCCCCGGCTGCTGCTGCTCGACGAGGCCACGGTCGGGCTCGACGTCAAGGCGCGCGCCGACATCCTCGACCATGTCCGGCAGCTCGTCACCGAACAGGGCATCGGCGTGCTCTGGGCGACGCATCTGTTCGACGAGATCATGCCAAACGATGACCTCGTCGTGCTGCATCAGGGCCGAATGCTGGCGCACGGCCCGGTGTCCCGCGTGATCACTGATGCCGGCGCCCAGGACGTCAACACCGCGTTCATGCGCCTGACCGGAACGGCAACACTCGCGGGGAGACCGCCGTCATGACCAGCACGACGGTTACGCCTGAGCGAAGCGGCTTCTCGCTGTCGGAATACATCGTCTGCCTGAACGGCATCGTGTGGCGCGAGGCGCTGCGCTTCCTGCATCAGCGCGAGCGCTTCGTGTCGGCGCTGGTCAGGCCGCTGGTCTGGCTGTTCATCTTCGCGGCCGGATTCCGGCAGGTGCTCGGCATCTCGATCATCCCGCCCTACGAGACCTACATCCTCTACGAGGTCTACATCGCACCCGGGCTGATGGCGATGATCCAGCTCTTCAACGGCATGCAATCCTCGCTGTCGATGGTCTACGACCGCGAGATGGGCAACATGCGCACGCTGCTGGTCAGCCCTCTGCCGCGCGGCTATCTCTTGTTCTGCAAACTGCTCGCCGGCACGGCGGTGTCGCTGCTCCAGGTCTATGCTTTCCTTGTCATCGCGTGGTTCTGGGACATCGCGCCGCCGACGATCGGCTACCTCACCGTGCTTCCGGCGCTGGTGCTGTCGGGCCTGATGCTCGGCGCACTGGGCATGCTGATCTCAGCCAGCATCAAGCAGCTGGAAAATTTCGCCGGCGTGATGAACTTTGTGATCTTCCCGATGTTCTTCGCATCGTCGGCCCTCTACCCGCTGTGGCGCGTGCAGGAAGGCAGCCCGATGCTGTATTACATCTGCCAGTGCAATCCGTTCACGCATGCGGTGGAGCTGATCCGGTTTGCGCTGTATGGCAAGATGAACTGGGTTTCGCTCGCGGTGGTCGGCGGCTGCACGGTCGTCTTCATGATCGGCGCGATCCTGGCTTACGATCCATCGCGCGGCCTGGTGCGCCGCGGACCCGGCGGAGGCGAGGCATGACAGGCTGGCGACTGGGCGTGCTGCTCGCGATGGTTCTGTCGAACCAGGTCGCATCGGCTGCCGACCCGCGCTATCCGGACTGGCCCTGCCAACAGGCCAAGGTGCCCGAGATCTCGCTCGCCGCGGTCTGGGCCGGGCCGCCGCTCGGCGATGCCGAGACCAAGTGGAAGGACGACCCGAAAGTCAGCGCACTCGCGATCAAGCTCGCGGCGCGCCGTGTCCCGCTGGAGGAGGCGCAGAAGGAGATCACCGAATTCTTGTCAGCTGCTGCGGCCGACAAGGCCAATGCGGGAAAGCTGCTGTTCGCGGGCCTGTTCGATACGCTCAACGGACAGCGCGCCTCGGTGATGAACGGGCTCGAGCGCGTGATGCGCAAGCAGCGCGAGGCTGCGGAGAAGATCCGCGACGACACGCTCAAGCTGCAGGCGCTGCAGGACGCGACACCGCCGGACCAGGCCAAGGTCGACGATCTCGGCAATCAGCTGGTCTGGGAGACCCGCATCTTCGAGGACCGCGGGCGGGTGGTGAAATTCGTCTGCGAGGTGCCGACCGCCATCGATCAGCGGCTGTTCGCGCTCGGCCGCACCATCCAGCAGGAGCTGGATTGAGGCCTGCGACCGATCGCCCCGGGATCGTTAACGTGCCGCTTTGACGATCTCTCGGGTAACAATCTTTTGGGCCACGCCGATCCGGAACAAACTGCGCCGCCCGCTCGTTGTCTCCAACTATATCTGAAGTTGGGAGACCTCCATGAAAGCAGCCAAGATCGTCATGACCAGCCTTGCCACCGCGAGCCTGGTCACCTCAGCGGCTTTGGCCCAGCAATCCATGTCGGGAATGGTCACCAAAATTGACCGACTGAGTGGAACCATCTCGATCCAGCAGACGCAAAGCGGCACGGTGGGCGCGTCCGGCGGCGCGATTCAGGAATACAAGGTGCCCAAGGGACAATCGCTGGAGGCCTTCCACGCCGGTGACAAGGTCACGTTCACCACAACGGACAGCGACGGCGGCAAGACCATCAACAAGCTCGACAAGCAGAAGTAACGCCCGCGTGGTGCGTTGGCGGCGGGCTCATTGCTCTCCCTCGCGCGGCTCGGGCTCGGCATCCGCCAGCGGCAATTTGGCACGCTCCCATCCGTCGGTTCCCTCCGGATACCACGCCACGTTGCGGTAGCCGTAGGACAGCACGCGCTTGGCGGCGTTCCACGACATCCAGCAATTCTCCTGGCAGTAGATCACGAGCAATCTGGTCGCCTCGCCGCCTGAGGCGCGGACGAGCCCGCGTCGCAGATAATCCTCCGTGGGCGCAGCGAGCTTGCCGTAGCCGGTGTCGGGCAGCCAGATGCTGCCGGGAATGTTGAGGTGCGGCCGTTCGCGCCACACCGTGCCGGCGGGCAGATTTGGCTTCGGCGCGCGCGGCAGCACGTCGACGAAGGCGGCGGACTTGTCGCGCCAGATCGCTTCCGCTTCCGCGGTGGTGAGCACCCGTGTGCCGGCAAGCGTCACCGGCACCGGCGCGCGGTAGTCCTCGGTGCGATAGCCCTCCGGCTCTGCGGGTGGATCCTGCGCGCGGACAGGCGAAGCGGCGACGAACATCACCGCAAGCATGGCCGCGAGCCTGATCATGGTGATTTGGTCGCGGTCTCCGGCCCGATTGGACGGTCGTTCTCGTCGAGCAGCGGGACGCCGTAGTCGAGCAGGATCTTGTTGATCTCGGGCTGGTTCTCCTGGATCAGGCGATTGAGCTGGCGCTTCCAGTTCTGGTCGGACGCCCGCACGCCCATGCCGATGCGATAGACCAGCTTCGGTCCCGTGGTCTCCTTGACCAGCGGCGTGATGTGCAGCGGCGGGTTGGCCTTCTTGGCGTAAAAGCCCGCCATCGGCCCCCACAGGATGCCTGCGTCGATCTCGCCCTTGGCGAGATCGGTCATCATCGCCTCGGCCGATGAATCGTAGCGCGTATCGATCATCAGCGGATAAGGCTTCGCATTGGTCATCAGGCCGTTGATGGCCATGTTGGTCGCGGGCGGCGTTCCCGCCACGATGCCGATATGCTTGCCCTTCAACCGCTCGTCCTCGAGCGTCGTGACCTCATCGAGCCCACTGCCCGGCTTGGCAACGATCGCATACGCTGTGCGGTAATAGGGATTGGTGCCCTGCGCGAGGTCATCGCCTTGCGGAAAACCCATGATCACGTCGCAGCGATGCGCGCCGAGCGTCATCCGCACGAACCCGGTCGCCTGCGGAAAGAACATGTAGTCGAGCTTCTTTTGCAGTTTCCCGGCCAGCAGTTCGCCGATCTTGTTCTCAAATCCCTCGCCCTTGTCGTTCGAGAACGGCAGGTTGCGGGGATCGGCACAGATGCGCAGCACGCGGGCATCGATGAGCTCGATGGAAAGTTCGCCCTGATCATTGACCTGCGCGCGCGCAGTGTCGCGGCCGGCCAGACAGGCGATGAAGCCGACAAGCGCGAGCAGAACAGGACGGCATCCGACAATTCTCATTACGCGGTCTCCTCTTGATCGGATCGATCGCCGCCATCCAGCAATTGCCCGGCGCACCATGACGTGCAACAGGAATAATGATCGCGACCACGCCGCGTTGCTTGCTGCAGCGCAAACTGGAACGCGACGACATCGATCGCACGTCCCGGAGTAACTGAGGCGGAAACATGGCTCATGGCGGTTCGGTGCTTGCGCTGCTCCTGATGCTTTGGGCGCCGACCATAGCGCGGGCGCAAGAGGTGGAATTGCCTGTAAGCGAAGTCGCTCCCGGAATATTCGTTCACACCGGGGCCACCGCATTGATGACGCGCGAGAACGAAGGCGCCATCGCCAATGTGGGATTCGTGATCGGCGACAGCGCCGTCGCCGTCATCGACACCGGCGGCAGCGTCCGCGAAGGACGACAGCTGCTCGCCGCGGTCCGCAGCCATACCGACAAGCCGATCCGCTACGTGATCAACACCCACGCGCATCCGGATCACAGCTTCGGCAATGCGGCTTTCGTCGGCGACGGGACCAGCTTCGTCGGCCACAAGTCGCTGCCACGCGCGCTGGCCGCGCGCGGGCAATTCTACCTCGACGGGTTTCGCCGGAGCATGGGCGATGAGCTGATCGACGAGGTGAAGATCATCCCCCCGACCGTGCTGGTCGCGGACACGCTGAAGCTCGACCTCGGCGGACGGGCCCTCACCCTGAAAGCGTGGCCGCCCGCCCATAGCGACAACGACCTCACGGTCCTCGACGAGCAAACCAGAACCCTGTTCGCCGGCGATATGGTGTTTCTCATCCATATTCCCGTGGTCGACGGCAGCCTCAAGGGCTGGCTGCGTGTACTCGACGAGCTCGCGGCGATCTCCGCCGAGCGCGTGGTTCCCGGTCACGGACCCGTGAGCGCGTGGCCGGCGGCGCTTGCCGACGAGCGGCGTTATCTTGGAGTGCTGGCCGGCGATGTGCGCGCACTGGTCGCAAGCGGCAAGCCGATCACGACCGCAGCCGAGCACGCCGCAGCCGCCGAGCGGCCGCGCTGGCAATTGTTCGACGATTACAACGCCCGCAACGCAACTGCAGCATTCTCGGAAATTGAATGGGAATAGCTGTTCGTCCTATAGTGACGCGGCTGCATAGGATTTCGCGACCATGACCGGACATCGCGCCCGCCTGCTTTGCATCGCAAGCCTGCTCACGATCGCGCTGGGTACACCGGCTGCGCCCGCGGGGGAGGCCTATGATCCCTGGCCGGGTCTCGTCCAGGACATCTTCAGCAACCGTCCGATGAATGACGGCAATGATGTCATCGGCATCGAGATGCCGATGCGCGCGGAAGACGCCGCGATCGTGCCGGTGACGCTCCGCACCAAGCTGCAGCCGAGCGACAGCCGCCGCATCGTCGCGATCACGCTTGTGATCGACGAGAATCCGGCGCCGATGGCCGCGAAGTTCACGCTGGGACCGGCCGCCAACGTCACGGAGATCTCGACCCGCGTCCGTGTCAACAACTACACCAATGTGCACGCCGTCGCGGAGCTCAGCGACGGCAAGCTCTATGTCAGCAAGGTCTATGTCAAAGC
This sequence comes from Bradyrhizobium sp. Pha-3, assembly GCF_042258325.1. NCBI lineage: Bacteria > Pseudomonadati > Pseudomonadota > Alphaproteobacteria > Hyphomicrobiales > Nitrobacteraceae > Bradyrhizobium > Bradyrhizobium sp. Pha-3. Next base: position 6,567,389 of record NZ_CP170151.1, read on the forward strand.
CTCAGGTGGCTGCTCGGCGCCGGCCGGCAAGAACGTCGAGGAAGCCAAGAACCGCCTCGGCCAGATGCGCTACCGGCAATTCACCAAGTCCGAACAGGGACCTGCGACCAGCACGCGGGAAGCCCAGATCATGATCGGGCATCCCAATAATTCAGGCCTGCAGATGGACCAGGTCACGCAGCTCTATATCCCGGCCTTCTTCGTCAACGAGCTGCACATCTGGCAGGACGACAGTCCGGTGCTGGCGATGGAGGGCGGAATCTCGATTTCCGAGGATCCCAATATCCGCTTCACCTACGTCTCGAATGGCGCCAAGCGCTTCCGTGCCGAAGCCAAGGACACCGAAGGGCACATCTTCGAACACGAATGGAAGGTCGACAATCCCGGGACCTGACGCGCCGGCGATTCTCGCGATCAACGCTGGAGCCCCGGTCCGATGGAATCGGAACGGGGCCCTGGATTCTTGTCTTGACGCGTTTTCTTCACGCGAACCGGTATCCACTTCGCTCGAAAACGCTCTAGAAGCACCTGACCTCGGCTTCGGCCTGGGCGCGCCTGAGGTCATTGAGCGCGTTCGCGGCCTGCTCGGACGAACGGAACTGGCCGCCCAGATTGCCGCGCACCTGCGCCATGCTCAGCACGGTCTCGGCGGTGACGTAGCGGTCATAGGGGATGATCGAGGCGACGACGTCGATCGAGCAGGAACATTGCTCGATTGACTGCCGGGATTCGCCATTGGCCTTCATGCAGCCGAACACATATTCCGCCCGCGCCGAGGTCGGATAGTCGTTGATCTCCTGGGCGCGCACGCCGACGGCCGTCCCGGCGAGCACCAGGATGGCGGCAATCGGTCGTAGCATGCCAGCTCCTGCCATGGTCCTGCTTCCTCTTCTCTTTCCGCAAGCTATGCTATGGATGTTGATCAGAAAAGAAAACATTCGGGGAAGTGGCTCAAGAAACGATGATCATCTCTGTACGCACGGTGTTGGCTGCGGCAGTTCTGGCGGTCATGCAGTTCGGCACCTCGTGCTACGCGCAGACCATCCGCGTTGCAGCGCAGAAGACCGGAACGCTGGCCTGGGAACTGGCCGTCATTCGCTCCCATGGTCTCGACAAGAAGGCCAATCTGTCGATCGACGTCATCGAGCTGGCCAGCCCCGAGGCCGGCAAGATCGCGCTGCGCGCCGGCACGGCCGACGTGATGGTATCGGACTGGCCCTGGGTGTCGCGCGAGCGGTCGCTCGGCGCCAGGCTGCAATTCTATCCCTATTCGAGCGCGCTGGGCGCCGTGATGGTCCCGGCCTCCTCGCCGGTCAAGACGCTCGCGGACCTCAAGGGGCGCAAGCTTGCCATCGCCGGCGGCGCGATCGACAAGAACTGGCTGTTGCTGCAGGCCGCATCGAAGCAGGACGGCGTCGACTTGAAGTCGCAGGCGACCATCGTCTATGGCGCACCGCCGCTGCTGGCCGCCAAGACGCTCGGCGGCGAGATGGACGCGACGCTCAATTACTGGAATTTCTGCGCCGCGCTCGAAGCCAAGGGTTTTCGCCGGCTCGCCGGGATGGAGGAGATCCTGCAAAAGCTCGGCAGCAAGGGCCGCATCGCCATGATCGGCTACGTGTTCGACGAGGCCTGGGCCAACGCCAACAAGGATCTGGTGGCCCGCTTCATCGCCGTGACGCGCGCCGCGAAAGAGATTCTGGCGACCTCGGATGCCGAATGGGGCGCGATCGCGCCGCTCACCGGTGCGCAGGATGCCGCAACCCTGCATGCCTATCGTGAGCGCTACCGCGAAGGCATCCCGCGCCGTCCGATCGCCGAAGAGGAGGCGGATGCGCGCGTGCTCTACCGCGTGCTGGCGCAGCTCGGCGGCCGCGACCTGGTCGGCACGGCAACCGAACTCGATCCCGGCACCTTCTATCAAGCGATCCCGGGAGACTAGCAGTGCTGCGTCTCCTCTCATTCGCGCTGTTCATCGCGACCTGGTGGATTGCCTCGCTGCTGATCGGCGATGCGAAGCTGCCGGCGCCGCCCGCAGTGCTGTCGGTGCTCGTCGCCGAAGCCCGATCGGGCGCGCTGTTCGTCAATCTCGGCGCGACGTTGGCGCGCGTCGCGCTGGCCTTCACCCTTGCCATGGCGCTCGGCTCGGCGATCGGTTACCTCATGGGCCGCGTCTCGCTTGCCAATCGCCTTGGCGATCCCTGGCTGATCCTGCTGCTCAACCTGCCGGCGCTCGTCGTCATCGTGCTCGCTTACATCTGGGCCGGCCTGACCGAGGTCGCCGCGATCGCCGCCATCGCCATCAACAAGCTGCCGACCGCCGTCGTCACCCTGCGCGAGGGCGCCCGCGCGCTCGACCCTGCGCTCGACGAAATGGCGACGGCGTTTTCTTTTCCGCGAGGCCGCGCCTTCCGTCATGTGATCCTGCCGCAGCTTGCGCCCTACATCGCGGCCGCTGCGCGCTCCGGGCTCTCGCTGGTCTGGAAGATCGTGCTGGTCGCTGAATATCTCGGACGGCCGAACGGTGTCGGCTTCGAGATCGGCGTCGCCTTCCAGCTATTCGATATCCCCTTGCTGCTCGCCTATTCGCTGAGCTTTGCGGGTGTCGTGCTCGTCATCGAAACCCTGCTGGTGCAGCCGTTTGAAACCAGGCTAACGCGGTGGCGGCTCCGTGCAGCTTGAGGTCAATATCACCGGCAAGAGTTTTGAGAGCGCGGCCGGGAAGCGGCACGACGTGCTCGACAACGTCACCTTCACGTTGAACGCTGGCGAGGTCGGCGTGCTGTTCGGCCCGTCAGGCTGCGGCAAGAGCACCCTGCTCCGGATCCTCGCCGGGCTCGACGGCAACTACCAGGGCCATGTCACGCGATCGCCGGGCATGCGCCTTGGCATGGTCTTCCAGGAGCCGCGGCTGTTGCCCTGGCGCACGGTCGAGGAGAATGTGCGGCTGGCCGCGCCGCATGTCGGCGACAGCACGCTCTCTGCGCTGTTCGAGGTGCTCGAACTGGGCGCGCACCGCAACCATTTTCCCGCGGAGCTGTCACTCGGCCTCGCCCGCCGCGTCGCGCTGGCCCGCGCCTTCGCCATCGAGCCTGATTTCCTGATCCTCGATGAGCCGCTGGCCTCGCTCGACAATGCACTCGCGGGACGGCTGCGCGACCAGGTCGCGACGCTGGTCGCCAGCCGAAAAATGATGACCTTGCTCGTCACCCACGATCTCGACGACGCCGTTCGTCTCGGCGATCGCCTGTTCTTCCTGTCGCCGCGGCCGGCCCGAATCCTTCACGTCGAGACCATTGCCGCACCACGCGCGACGCGCGGCGAGCCCGAGATCGACGAAATCAAGCGGCAGCTCTCGCAGTTGGACCTTGCAAATATGTGAGACGCCGTCATCCTTGGACGAAGCATAAGGGAGAGGCTGGATGTCGCGCGCGTTGATCGCTGTTGGTGTTGCGTTGCTTGTGCTGCCGGCGACAGTGCTCGCCCAAAGCAAGGGCAAAGGCATTCGGCTGTGGAATCTGACCAGCGCCACGATTTCGAGCTTTGAGCTGTCGCCGGCAGGCAAGAACGAGTGGGGTCCCAACCAGACGCTCAACGACAAGGACAAGGAAGTCGACCACGACGAGCGGCTGCGCATCACCGGCGTCGAACCCGGTCGCTACGACGCTAAGGTCGGCTACAGCGGTGCCAGGCAGTGCTTCGTTCGCGACATCGAGATCAAGGCGGACGCCGTGTTTTCGGTGTCCGACAAGGACCTGAAGGACTGCAACAAATAGGAAGGCTAACCCGCCGGCGGCTCGCCGCCCGCGCCGGCCCGATCGTTGCTGTGCGGATACTCGCAACGCCAGCGCACCGCAGTCCATTTCGGATGTTCGCCGACCCATCGCGCGATGTAAGGCGGCGCGGCCATGGCGCATTGCTGCAGCGAGCCGTTCCAGTTGAACACCAGATGCTGCTCCTCGCAGGTGGCGGGCGACAGCACGGCACATACAGTGACGATCAGATCAATCGGATTCATGCGCGATCCCTATGCGTGCTCATGCAATGGATAACACGGTAAAATACGTAACCAGCCACGTCCGGGTTTCACAGCCCCGTGAGGGGTTGGGGAACCCGGTCCCGGAGGCTTTACGCTCTAGAAGTTCAAACCGTACACCAGCCGCGCCTGGTGGCGCTCGAAATTGACGAGGTCGAGGGCAGCGTTGCTCCCGGCCCGCTGCCCCCAGGCCTGGACGCTCCAGGTCGCGGTCAGGCGTGAACGTTCGGAGAGCTGGAAATAGGCGGTGGGCCCGATGAACAGCGCCTGCCCTGACAGTTCATCCAGGCCGATTCCCTCATACTTCCTGAAATAGCGCGCTTCGCCGCCGATCAGGATATCCGGCTTCACCCTGGCCATCAGGCCGAATGCGGCACCGATGGTTGCATCCTGATCCGCAGCACCGGTGCGCGGCGTGCGCGTCCATTCCGGTTCATAGCTTAGGTTAAGGGCCGCGATGACAAAATTCGGGATCACTTCACGGTCGAACGCGACCGTGAGTTCGGTGCCATAACTGCGGACGGCCGCGGCCGTCGTCTCGTCGACGCGATCGGCTCGCGTTTCCAGCGCGACCGTCATGCCAAAGGGCGCCGTCTCGCGATTCAGAAAGCGATAGCGGAAATCGACCGAGACGCTCTGCCACGACAGCTGGCGCCGATCGTCAAGACCTGGAACGCGGCTGATGTCGTATGCGCTGAATGACGTTCCAAGCTCAACACGAAAATTCGGCGCGGGCACGAGCTCGAGCTCCATTTCCTGATTGAGCGTGCGATACCGGCCGCCGTCCTTGGTGAAGCGCCCGGTGGTCTGGCTCTGGAATTCACGCTCGCCGACATTGCCCACGTCGGAGCCGATCATGAAGCCGAAAATGTGCTCGGTATCAAAGTCCTCGGCATAGGCGCGAGGCGGCAACGCCGCCGCGATGCCGGCAATCGACGCGCACAGCATCCCCATCCAACGCCCGGTCTTGATCTTTGGATTCATCGTCCCCGCACCACCGCCTCCGGCCACACTGTAGGACAAAGCAGCAAGGCCCGCCAATCGCGCAGGTGGTGTCGGTCTCAAGGTCTTGTGGGAAGGGCATGAGGGAAGCTGTCCGAGCGGCCGTATCAAGGCCCGCGAAAGACACTTTCCACAAAAGACGCCTGCCCGGCTCGATGCAGCGCGCTGCATGAACCGGGCAGGCTGTCTCGCGTTACTTGTCTTAAGATTACTTGCGCGCTGCGCAGGCGTACATGTTGATTTCCATGCCCACCGGCACTTCGACGATCTTCGGTGTTTTCCAGGCCATTTCCTTCTCCCAAGTCATAGGTTGGCGCAAGCCTCGCGCCGCGCGGCAAGCTAGGGCTGCCTTTTCCAGGGCGCAAGCCGGCCGGGTAAGGACCCGACTTCGCTGCTGGACATGCCGAAGCGGACGACGGCTCGCTGACATCTGCCCGGCATCGGGAACTCCGACGCTGATCTGTCGGGCATTTTCCGGCTGCCGGGCGGCGACGCGCGGGTAAGGAGACCCGATTCATCCCGCCGCGTCTTGCCCAAGAGCGAAATCGCAACTTTTTTTGTTATGCGCGGAATCCTGCGTCAATATCCGGCAAATCCGCCCGGCAAAGGTTCGCCGGCTGGCAACCTATTTGAGCAGGCGCAGCAGGGCTCGGCCGGCACGCGACTTCAACTCTTTCGCATCCAGCGTTCCGTCATTGTCGGGATCGGCGGCCTTGAAGCGCTGCTCGACGACCGCAAGGTATTCGTCGAGCGTCAGGGTACCGTCGTGATCCGGATCGGCGGCGGCCAGTTCTTTCGCGGTCAGCCGTCCGCGCAATTCGCGCGCGTCGAGCGTGCCGTCATGGTCGGGATCGAGCTTCGCGAACAGGTCGGCCGCAGCCTTCTTGGCTTCGGCAAGGTCGACCGTACCGTCATTGTCAGGATCAAGCATCTTCAGCGCGCTCTTGCGGCCGGATGCCGCCAGGGCGGGCCCCGACAGGATGGCGATGGCCAAACTCAGCGCAAGCGATCGGCGCGAAATCATCGTTCGTCTCCCGTAAGTGCCGCTCCGGCGAAGACACGGAGCGCCTGCGATCGGACCCTACCATAGCAGCTTCAGCGGAGCTTCCCACGGTTCGTGTACGCGGCGAAATCCTGTCGGGATTCGGGTGGAAAGCGGTTGCCTCACGGGTCATCTGTGGCGCTCTCGATGGCACCACAACGAGCGAGGTGACCCATGACAAGCATTTGCAAGAACGCATTGGGCTGCCTCGTTGCATTCGGTCTGATCGCGCCCGTGTCCGCGCAGACGCGGCACCCTGCCCTCTCGGCGGAGGCGGTCCAGCAGCGCGTGCTCACCGGCAAGGAGCGGCTCGGCCGCAAATGGACCGACGAGCAGCGTATCGATAATTGCAACGTGCCGCCGGACAAGCGGGGCGCGAAACCGCGGCCGAGTGTCTGTCCCCCTACGCCGTCAAGCTGACCGTTCGCGCTGCGGCATAACGGCGGGCCGCGCTGGTGTAGCGTATTCCACGCGACGGTAAGCCACGGGCGCGTTTGCCAAAACCTGACGCCTTCGACCCGGGCTCGCGCGGTTAGCGGGGCGCTCGTTCACGTTTTCGTATTGACCCGTTTTGGTTTCAGGCGGATGGTTCCGTCCGCAACGTCAGGAATAGGCGTGCAGAAAAAGGTTCATTGGGAGGATATGATGAGACGTATTGCGCTGGCCGCGAGCCTCGTAATTCTTGCATCCTATGGGGCAAGCGCCCAGACCAGCGAGCAGTTGGTCAAGGGTGCGACCGATACATCGAACGTTCTCAATTATGGAATGGGCTACAATCTTCAGCGCTTCTCGACGCTGAACCAGATCAACAAGGACACCGTCAAAAATCTGGTGCCGGTCTGGAATTACAGTTTGAACGACGACCGCAGCGAGGAATCGCAGCCGCTCGTCTACCAGGGCGTCATTTACGTCACCACGCACAACGCCACGATCGCGATCGACGCCAAATCCGGCAAGCAGATTTGGAAGACCAAGGTCGAGTATCCCGCCGAGACGCCGCGTATCGTTTGCTGCGGCATCATCAATCGCGGTGCCGCGCTGTATGACGGCAAGGTGTTCCGCACCACGCTCGACGCCAACGTGATCGCGCTCGATGCCAAGACCGGCAAGGAGCTGTGGCGCCAGAAGGCTGCGGATATCAAGGAAGGCTACTCGATGACGGTGGCCCCGCTGGTCGCCGACGGCGTCGTGATCACCGGCATCTCGGGCGCTGAATTCGGCACCCGCGGCTTCATCGACGGCTGGGATCCGGCCACCGGCAAAAAGCTCTGGCGGACCTACTCGATCCCGACCCCGGACGAACCCGGTGGCGACACCTGGAAGGGCGACACCTGGAAGCTCGGCGGCGGATCGACCTGGATCACCGGCTCCTACGATCCCGAACTGAACACGGTGTATTGGGGCATCGGCAATCCCGGACCGTTCAATTCGGCGGTGCGTCCCGGCGACAACCTCTACACCTGCTCGGTGCTGGCGCTCGATCCGAAGACCGGCAAGATCAAGTGGCACTACCAGTTCTCGCCGAACAACCCGTTCGACTACGACTCGGTGGCCGAGATGGTGCTCGCCGACATGAATGTCGAGGGCAAGCCGACCAAGGTGCTGATGGACGCCAACCGCAACGGCTTCTTCTACGTGCTCGATCGCACCAACGGGAAGCTGCTCGCGGCCAATCCCTATGTGAACGTCAACTGGGCCACCGGCATCGACATGAAGACCGGGCGGCCGATCGAGACCGACATCACCAAGGATGCGCGTGAAGGCAAGAAGGTCACGGTCTACCCGTCGATCCTCGGCGGCAAGAACTGGGAGCCGATGTCGTTCAATCCACAGACCGGCCTCGCTTACGCCAACACGCTCGCCTTCGGCGGCAAGTACAAGGCCGAGCCGGTGACGTTCAAGCAGGGCGAATGGTATCTCGGCATGGATCTCACCGATCCCTGGGAATGGGGCACCGGACCGCGCGGCCACCTGAAGGCGATCGATCCGATGACCGGCAAGGCGAAGTGGGAAGCGCCGAGCGATATTCCGCGCTTCTCCGGCGTGCTCTCCACCGGCGGCGGCGTGGTGTTCTCCGGTCAGCTGACCGGCGAGTTCGAGGCGTTCGATGCCGATACCGGCAAGAAGCTCTGGCAGTTCCAGACCGGCTCGGGCATCGAAGGACAACCGGTCACCTGGCAGCAGGACGGCGTGCAGTATGTCGCCGTTACCTCCGGCTATGGCGGCGTCTATTCGCTGTTCTCGGGCGACGAGCGGCTTGCCAAGGTCCCGCCCGGCGGCTCGCTTTGGGTTTTCGCGGTCAAGAACTGAGCGCGGAGCACACGTGACTGAACGAGTAATCCTGTTGACGGCGGCGATCTTCGCCGCCGTCGCGACGGCCTTGATCATGTTGATCCCGGCCGCCGCACAGCAAACCACCGCAATCGACCTTCAGGGTCAGGCCGACCAGGGCAAGGTCACCTACGCCAAGAACTGCTCGCATTGCCATGGGCCCAACATGGTCAACTCCGGCACCATCACGCCGGACTTGCGCGCGTTTCCCGACGACAAGACGCGCTTCGTCACCACCGTGAAGCAAGGCAAGAACGGCAAGATGCCGCCCTGGGTCGACATTCTGAACGAGCAGGAGATCGCCGACGTCTGGGCCTTCGTGTCGAGCCGGAGGACCCCATGAGGGCCCTGCTTGCGGGCGCCGCGACGGCTCTGCTTCTTGCCATGTCGGCGGCAGCACACGCGGCCGACGACCCGCTCAAGGTATGCCTCGACGAGGATCTGCCGCCGCTGTCGGCGCATCATCGCGGCAAACCGGATGCCGGCTTCGACGTGGCGCTCGCGCAGGCCATTGCCGAGCTGCTTGGACGGCCGCTCAAGATCCAGTGGTTCGAGAGCAAGCTCGACGAGGATTCGAGCCCCGCGCTCGAAGCCAATGCGCTGCTGTCGGACGGGCGCTGCTCGCTGGTCGGCGGCTACGCCCTCACCAAGGACTCGCTGAAGGCGCCCGGCGTCACGACGGCCAAGCTGCCCGACTTCGACGGCGCCACCCGCGAGGATCGCCGCCGACGGATCCCGATCGGGGTGCTGGCGCCAAGCCAGCCCTACATCTATTCGCCGATGACCGTCGTCCTCGGTCCCAAGGCCAGGGACAAGGTCAAGGAGCGCAAGATCACCGATATCGGCGATCTCGCCGGCCTTCGCCTGACGATCGAAAGCGGCACGCTGGGCGATGCCATTCTGATGACCTTCGACAAGGGAAGGCTGATCGACGACATCACGCACCTCGTTCCGGGGCGCAGCGACCTGCTCGGAGAGTTGGAGCGCGGCGAATTCGACGCCACACTGCTCGACCTGCGCCGCTTCGATGCCTACCGCGCTGAACATCCGGACACCAGGATCACGGCCTCGGGCTACTATTATCCGATCGGCGCCAACCGCGGCTACGTTGCGCTCGAGACCGACAAGGCGCTGCTGGAATCCGTCAACAAGGTCCTCGCCGATCTGCAGGCCAAGGGCACCATCGCGGATATTGGCAAAGCCGCCGGCCTCACCTGGCTTCCGCCGCGCGAGCCGATCATCCTCGGCGATGTCTGGCTGAAGATCCTGAACCGCTGATGCCGGCGATAGCTATCGCAAATAGCTCGCCAGATTCATGCTCTGGATCTTGGAGATCGCCGAATAGGACGCCGTCAGCTGCGCCTGATAGGTCGAAAGCTGCGCCGTCACGGCCGCAACGTCGACGCTGGTGAGGTCCGTCGACAGGGTCTTCGCAAAATTCTGATAGTCGCTCTGGTTCCTGCTGGCGGTCTCGATCTGCGACGCCGCGGTCGACAGCTTTGCCTGCACGGTGGACGTCGCATCCAGCGCATTGCTGGCGAGGTCGAGTGCCTGCGAGACTTCGCTCGACGACAAATTCGAGCTGTTGCCGACGAATTTCAAGAGCCGCATCACCTGCTCGAACGCCGGATTGCCGGCGGTGATGCCGTAGGAGATCGACTGGCTGTCCGACACTCGCACGGACGCGATCTCGCTGTCGCCCTTGTAGTAGCTGGTGTCTGATGTCGTCAGCGATCCAGTGCCCGTCCCAAAGCTCGACAGGTCCGCCGGCGCAGTGTCGGTGCGGGCGCCGCTAAAGACATATTCGCCGTCATACTGCGTGTTGAGCAGCCCCTGCATCTGCGCCATGGCCTGCTGGGCATAGTTGATCACCGATGCCGTCGCCGTGCTGCTGCCGGTGGTGGCCGCGCTGAGCTGCGTCCGCAGCTGCGTGATGATGTCGGTCACCGAGCCGACCGCCGAATACATCACCTGCACCTTGTTGTCGGCGAGTTGGCTGGCATCGATATAGGACTGCGCACGTGTCACCGAGACCTGCAAATTGATGACGCGCCCGGCGCCGGAACCGTAGCCGCCGAAATCCTCGGACTGCAGCCCGGAGGACTCCTGCACCTGCTCGTTGGCCATCACCGCCTGAACCCGCAGAGCGTTTGAGATCATCTGGTCCGACTGTGCAAAGGTGGCAACACGCATCATCATGACGACGGCCTCGGGCTCAGCTGGCGGACATCGCGGTCATCAGCGCCGAGAACATGGCGTTGATAGCGGTAATGATCTGGGACGCGGCAGCGTATTTGTTCTGCAACGCACTCAGATTTGCGCTCTCCTGGTCAATGTTGACGCCGGACTGCGACGACAGCGAATTCGCGTAGGTCGACTGCGCCGTCTGCTTGGCGGTGTAGGTCGCCGACGCCTGGGTCGCCTTGCCGGCGACGTTGGCGACGATTGCGGCAGCGTAGTCCGTGAAAGAGCCGGTGGTCGCGCCGAGACCGCCGGCCATGCCGAAATTGGTTGCACCCGTCAGCGCGCTCGAGAGCGCGTTCACCACCGTCGCCGAGCCCGGCGACAGCACCGAGTTTCCGGCCGTCAGCGTCGACGACGCATCGAGCGTCGCCGTCGGCAGCGCCGCCGTGCCGTTCAGAATGTCGCTGCGAACGGCGATGTCGGACGCGCTGGTCCCTGTGATCAGGTCGTTGAACCCGAAGTAATCCGAAAAGCCCTCACCCGAACTGCCGACCGAGCTCGTCATCTCGTTGATCGCAACGCCGTTGCCGGATCCGCTCGCCGCGATCGTCAAATGTCCATTGGCATCGATCGTAGCCGTAACGCCCGAGATTTTGTTGATATCGTTGACGAGATCGCCGATCGTCGTATCAGACGACAGATTGAGGTCCTTGTAGGCCACGAGATTGCCGCTCTTGTCGGTAACCGCGATGCGCACCGTGCCGGTAGCCGAGAACGGCGTCGTGCTGCTCACGGTGCCGGTTCCGGTCAGGCTCGATGGCGGCGGCACCGACGTGCCCTGGTTCGATACCGCGTTGACGCTCGCGGTCAGCTGCCGGGCAAGCTCGTCGAGCTGCGACTGCGCGGCCGGCAGCGTCTGGTCGCGCAGCGCGATCAGCGCGCTGACCTTGCCCGAGGAGATCTGCGAGGTGATGTCGACGCCGTTGACGGTGATACCGCTGAAGCCGCTCGACGATCCCGCGCTATACGTCGTCGACGCCGTGACGCTGGGCAGCGCCGTATAGCTCAGCGGATGCGCCGTGCTATCGACCAGCGCCTGCCCCGAGCCGGTATAGATCTGCAGATCGCCGCTCGACGTGGTGAAATAGCTCACATTCATCATCGACGCGAGATCCTGCAGCGCTCTGTTGCGCTGGTCCTCCAGATCGGCCGTCGACTGCCCGGCTGCCGCCTGCTGCTTGATCTGCTTGTTGAGGTCGGAGATCTGCTGCAGGTCGGAATTGATGCCGGCAACCGACGACGCGATGTCCTGGTCCGCATTGGAGCGCAACGTCTGGATGCCACTCGAGGTCTGTTGCAGCTGCGTCGTGACCGCCGCAAGCGCGCTGACGGCGTTCGATTGCAGCGACGCACTGCTCGGCGTGCTCGCCAGCGACGACAACGCCGACTCGAATGCCGCGATCGTATTGGCCAGCGAGGTGCCCGTCGTGGAGCTGTCCGAGCTCGCGGTGCTGCCATAGAGCTGCTGGAGCTCGGTCAGAAAGCTGTTGGTGGTGTCGGCGGCGCCGAAATCGGAATCGGCCCCGACCAGCGACTTCAGGAGCAGCTTGTCGACCGCGCTGCTGATCCCCGTGATCGTGACGCCGGTGCCGACACCGGAAGTGACGCTGCTGCTCTGGTTGGCGGTCTTCTCGGTATAGCCCTTGGTGTCGGCATTGGAAATATTGGCCGAGGCTACGCTGATCTGCACCTGCGTGGCTGACAGCCCGCTGAATGCGATGCTTCGTGCAATATCGAGCGAGGACACGACCCACTCCCTCCGGCGCCGGCCCGATCAGGCCCGCACATTGGTGCCGTAGGACATCGCCGGCGTGACGCGACGGCCGCCGGCGCCATAAGGCGATACGTTGGCGATCTGCTCACGGATCGCCTGCATGATGGCCTCGATCCTGCGATTGCTGGCATCGATCGCCGCGCGCAGCCGCATCACGTTCTCGTCCATCGCCATGCGCAGCTTCAGGATCCGGTCCATCAGCTGCTCGCGCAGCACGCGATCCTGGACGTGGAGATTTGCCGTCTTGCCGACCGCCTCCGCCACACATTGCTCGAACAGGGTGGCAAGGCGGTGCTTCTCGTCGACCTCCTTCAAGCGCGAGGCCGGCAAGCCCTTGGCGAGCTCGACATTCTCCTCGTTCACGATCACGATCAGATTGTCGATCAGCGCGATCAACGACCTTGCGCGCTCGTCATTGCCCGCGGGATTGATCTTGATGTTGCGTTCCGGTGTCATGTCATCGCTCCCGTTCAAGCTAGTGTCCGCGACGCAGGGCGCGAACCGATTGCGCGCTGCGCCCATACGCGGTGATTGCCGTTACCCGGACCGCGGCCCGGTTGAGTTCCTGGTCGAGCCGCGCGCGTTCGCGCATCAACTGGTCCCGCAACGTTCCGACATCGTCGAGCAACGCACGGAGCTGCGCCCGATCGTCCGGGCGGACCGAAGCGGCCCTCGCCTTCAGCCGCTGAAGCCTGACCAGCAAGCGGTCATTTTGCTTTTCGGTCATCATCGCGACACCGCCGAAATCAACGTATCGAACATCTTGTCGACGGTGGTGATCACCTGCGACGCCGCCGAATAGGCCTGCTGCGCCGAGATCATGTTGGAGAACTGGCCGCTGGTGTCGGTGGTGCTCGACTCCAGTTCGCTGCCGTAGATCGTGCCGGCACCGTTGGTGCCCGAGGTCTGCAGCGTGGCGTTGCCGGAGGCGGCAGTCGCGGAGTACATGCCGTCGCTGGCCGCGCTCAATCCGTTGGGGTCGCTGAAGGTCGCGACCGCAATCTTGTAGATCGCGATCGTCTGCCCGTTGGAATAGGTCGCGTCGACCACGCCTCCCTTGCCGATCGAAATGCTGCTCAGCTTGCCATAGGGCAGACCGTCCGACGTGATGCTGGTGAGATCGACCGCTGGCGTGGTCTCACCCGATGAATACTGCGTCAGGCCGTCGGTCTTGCCGGCCGTGCCGAGATTGAGCGTGATGGCCGTGCCGTTGGCGGCAGAACTGTCGGCCGCCCCATCCTTCCAACCCGTCACTGAGATGACGGGAGGGCTCGGGCTGGTCGAGGCGAGCGAGCCGTCGCTGTTGAAGGTGATATCCACCGTATCGGTGATCGCGTTGGCGCTGTCTGTCGTGGAGTCCGAGGCGAGCTTTGGCGTCTCGAAACTGGCCTGCCAGCTGTTGTCGGCGGTCTTTTTCCAATCGATCTGGATCGTGCTCGCCGTGCCGAGCGAATCGTAGACCGTCATCGAGCTATTGAAGGTCGCACCGACGGCGGCATCGGCCGGCAGGTTCGCCGCGACCGTGGTCTTGGTGGTGGCGCTGCCGCTGGTGGAGGCAACCTGCGTGTTGATTGGCCCGAGGCTCGCGGCGGAGGCATTGCCGATGATGTTGCCGTCAGCGTCGGTGCGCCAGCCCTCGAGGTAGTTGCCGTTGTTGACGAGGTAGCCCAGATTGTCGGTGGTGAACGCACCGTTGCGCGTATAGGAGCTGGTGCCGCCAGACGTCGCGTTGGTGGTGACGAAAAAGCCGCTGCCCTGGATCGCGACGTCGGTGGCGTTGGTGGTCGCGGACAGCAAGCCCTGCTGGGTGATGTTGGCGCGGCCGGACACCGTGACGCCGCCGGATGTATATGAGGTGGCGCTGTTCGACGCGGTCACCAGATCCTGGAACATCGCCGACGTGGTTTTGTAGCCCGTGGTATCGGCGTTGGAAATGTTGTCGGAAATCATTGCCAGCGACTGGCTCTGCGCATTGAGCGCCGAGATCGCCGAGGAAAGAGCACCAGTGAGACTCATGATATTACTCCGGTAGCAATCAGGACGTGACGCCGATGATGTTGGCGGCGCTGACGGGCACGCCGTTCACGAGCAGCGAGGGCGTCGAGCCGGAGGCATCGATGCCGGTCACCGTTCCCGTCATCGTGGTGTAGCTAAACAGCGAGTTTCCGGCGGAGTCGGTCGCAGTGACCTGAATCGTGTACTGGCCGCCGTCCTTGAGCTGGGTGCCGTCGGAGGTCTGGCCGTTCCAGGTGAAGGTGTTGGAGCCGGCGTTTCCGGTCCCCTTGCCGCTCCACACCGTATTGCCCGAGGAGTCCTGGATCGTGATCGCAACGTTGGACGCGGCCGAGGTGAGCGTGTAGCCGAAGGTCGCCGAGCCGTTGGTCAGCTCCGCCGTGTTTGTCTTCGCCTCGACGGTGTGGCCGATATAGTTGACCGAGTTGAGCGTCACGAGACTCGAGAACGAGCTCGCCAGCGACGTCATGCTGGCGTTGGTCGACTGCTGCTCGGTGAAGTTGGCGTAGGAGGTGAGCTGGTTGATGAAGTCGGTCGTGCTGGTGGCGTTCAGCGGATCCTGATTTTGCAGCTCGCTGACGAGAAGGTTGAGGAAATCGGTCGAGCTCATCCCCATCGACGCGCTCGACGACGAGCTCGACGTGGTGGAGGTTGCAGCAGAGGTTGCCGAGGAAACGGTCATGACAAGGCTCTCTTCGCCGCGGGATGCGCGACGGAACGCGGTGGAACATTGGGGTCGTGATGTCGTTCGCAGATAAAACGGATGACGCGCCGATTTCAGGCGCGGATTCATCCACCCGGAATCACTTGATGAAGCGGCAGAATTTGCCGCGTCCGTTGCGGGTTCGAGGCTCGCACGCGTGCGCAAGTATCTCGCCGCGAAAGCGCGCGGAGAGCCGCAACGGCAATGCGGAGCGTTTTAGAGCGAGAGGCTGATTGGCAGATCCGGCTCGCCGAGCATCAATGCCGGCGGCGTCATTGCGGGCAACAGGCAGAGGGCCAGCAGCAGCGCAGGCAGCACCTTGCCTTGCGGTGCGGATCGGCCCGGTGCTTGTGCATCGTTCGGCTGATCGTCAGCCGGGGCCGGCCCTGAAATAGGCTTCTGGGGCAATTTCGCCGCCGCGGTCACGATGCGGTCGGCAAGACCCTTGGGTGCGCGAACCGGCGGCGCCGCGAGCGCGCGGCGTACCGCTCCCGCCTCCTCGTGGAGCGTCCGCGCCTCAGCCGAGGATGCAAGGAGCTGGACGGCGGCAAGACGTTGATCGTCGGGCCAGCGGGACAGATCCTCCCCCAGCCGGTCGATCAGGTCTTCGAATGTCGCAACATCCATCGCGCGCGTAGATCCAGCCTCGTCGCCAAGGCTGTCATAAAGCATTCGCGGGACGGCGGAAATCAATTTCCGCCGCTGTCGCGTCAGGTCCAGCATGGTGCTCGCCGGGCGGCTATTTTCCTCAACCAGGGCGCCGCCCAAGCCCCTTGCTGCGCCGGCTAAACGCCCTCGCCGGGTGATTCGCGGCTCTCTCCGGGCTCAGCGGCCGGTGGCTGATTCGAGCGTCTTGTCGAGTGCCCTGGCCTTGGCGGCCTTGCCGGCGGTCGCCTCGACGAACTTCCAGGCGTCGCGCAATTCCGCCAGGCTTGCGATGATGCGCCGGAAGTTCTCCCGGGCCTGCGGCCGACCATAGGAGCGTAGGCACGCCATGATCAGGGCGTTATAGGTGCGGTAGAGACGATCGGCCATCGCGCCGCCGCGGGTGAAGTCGAGATTGTGGCTCAGCCCGCGCAGGATCGCGGTCGCCCGCGTCAGATAGATGTGCCCTTCCTCGAAGCGTTTCGCCTCGTGCGCGTCCAGCGCCTTCTGCAACAGCGTGATCGCGCCGTCGCACAGCATCACGACCGCCTTTAGCGGCGGCACCGCCACCGCGGCGGATCGATAGGCATTGTTGGCTTGGTAGGCGGTCGCGCTCTGGGTCATTAGTTACTCGATGATGCGTCTAGGAGTGCTTTCAGGTAGCCCAGCGTGTTGTTCGCGCTTTCGATGGCCGCCTGGTAATTGGCGTATTGAACCTGCAGCTGGGCCTTGAACGTCGCCGCATTGCTCTGAATGTCGCTGACCTGGGACTGCAGGTCGGTATCGCGCGACTGCAAGTTGGTGATCAGCGTCTGCAGCTGACCGCTGGTTCCGGAACTGGTATGCGCGAGCTGGTAGAGTTGCGTCGCAAGGCCGGACGACGATGTCACCGTGATCGACTGCGAGGTCGAGCCCGTATAGGTGAAGGCCATGCCGGCGTAGATCGTGCCCGAATTGCCGATGATCGTGTTGCCGACCACCGAAAAGCCGGAGCTGTCGCCGCCGACCGAGGCTCCGGTCAGCGTACCGGTGGAGTCCACCGTGAGGTCGAGCGTGAAGGATTGCGGCGATGTGCCGGTATTGACCACGCTGAGTTGGCTGGACGAAGTGGTGGTCTGCGCCGACAGCAGCTGGGTGACGCCGGCGAGATTTTGCGTCAGCACCGTCGACAGCGTGCCGGTATCGAGCTGGAGCTCGTTGTTCTCGTTGAAGGACAGGCCGAGATCGGCCATCGTCATGCCGCCGACCGTTCCGCTGAGCACCTGCTGCAGCTGGGTCATGATATCGCGCATCGTGCTGTCGCCAAACAGCACCGCACTTGATGCGGCCGTGCCGTCGGAATTCTGCGCCGACTGCGCGATCACCTGGTCGCGAAATGCGTTGTAGTTGGTGACGAAGGTCTGCAGCGCTGACGTGATCTGGCTGGTGTCGGTCTCGATGCTGACGTTGAGGCTGGTGCCGCTCGGCGTCGGCTGCAGCAGGTCGAAAGTGACGCCGGACAGAACGTCGGAAATGTCGTTGGTGTTCCGCGTGAGCGCGATGCCGTCGAGGGTGAATTCCGCGGACTGCGACTTCTGCAGCACGTCGGTGAACGCTCCGGACGTGTCGGTGACGCCGAGGTTGTTCAGGATGTCGTCGCCCGACGTCGACGAATAGGTGATGTCGGCGGCGTCCTGCGTCCCCGTCAGCACCATCTCATAGGACCCGCTCGACACCTGGACGATCGAGGCCTGGACGTTGGTGGTCGAGGTCTGGGCGTTGATGGTGTCGACGATATCCTGCATCGACATGCCGCTGGTGATCGAGATCGCCGTACTGGTGCCGCCCGACAGGCCGAGCGAGAAAGTGCCGGAGAGCCCCAGCGCTGTCGAGCTGCTCGACTGTGAGGCACCGATCACCTTCTGCGCGGTCGCGAGCTGGGTGATCTGGAGCGTGTGATCGCCGGTCGCCGAGCCGCTGCTGACGCTCATATTCAGCGCCGACGAGGCGCTGACGTCACCGGTGGACGAGATCGTCGCCGCGCGCGTGGCGAACGCGTTGGTGGCAATCGAATTGATGATCGAGGTGCTGAGCGACGACAGACCCGTTGCCAGTGTGGACAGCTCGGTCTGCAGGGATTGGTAGGCGGTGATCTTGGCCTGGTTCGAGGTGATCGTCGTGGTGATCGAGGTCGCCGCTGCGAGCTTGGCATTGACCTCGGCCTCGATCAGGGCATCCCAATCGATGCTCGTCGAATTGGTCGTGCCGGTCGTTGTCACCGTGCTGGCGGAACTGGTCGACGTGGTACCTGATGTGCTCGAGGTGGCGCTGCTAACCGTCATGTCGACACTTCCGCCGCGATAGGAACCGGGCCGGCATCATGCCGGCCCGGCCGGTCTTTCGAATTAGCCGAGCAGCTTCAGCAGGTACTGCGGCATCTGGTTCGCCGCGGTTTCCGCCGAAACCGCGGCCTGGGTCTTCACCTCGGCCGAGGACAGCGTCGCCTGCTCGGAAGCGATATCGACGTCCTTGATCGCCGAGTTGGCCGATTGCAGGTTCTGGGTCTGGGTCGAGATCGAGTCGGCGCTGAAGTTGAAGCGGGATTCCTGAGCACCGATCTCGGCCCGTGCGGACGAAACCTTGTCGATCGCGGTGTCGAGAGCCGACATCGCGCTGGTGGCGCTCGACAGGCTGGAGACGTCGAGCGACGTCACGGACAGCGAAGAGGCCGTGAGGCTCGTCAGCGTGATGGTGATGGTGTCGGCCGAGGTCGAACCGACCAGCACCGAAACGCCCGAGGAGAACACGCTCGAACCGTCGAGCAAGCTCTGGCTGCTGTAGCGGGTGCCGCTGGCGATCGAGTCGATTTCGCCCTTGAGCTGTGTGAATTCCGAGTTGATGTAGGCGCGGCTGGAATCCGCCACGGTGCCCGAGGCGGACTCGGAAGCCAGTGACTTCATGCGGGCCAGGATGTCCGAGATGTTGGAGGCGCCGCCGTCGGCGGTCTGCAGGATCGAGGTCGCCTGCGCCGCGTTGGTGGCGGCCTGCTGCAGCGTCGTGATGTCGGAGGAGATGCGGGTCGAGATCGCAAGGCCGGCCGCGTCGTCGGAGGCGGAGGTGATGCGCGAGCCGCTCGACAACTTCGACAGCGCGCTGGTTTCCTGCTGCGAGTTGATGTTGAGGTAACGGACCGCGGAGTTCGCGGCGGTGTTGGTGGAGATTGCCGGCATGAGTAGCTCCTGTGCTGATGGGGCATGGCATGCCGCATCGTGAAAAAGAGAGGTGACGCGGATCCAGCCCCCGTCCGCCCGATCAAACGGGTCGGCCGCCGGTGGTCAGGCGCAAAATCTTCAGAAGCCGGAATTTATGGTTAGCAGTCGGTAAACGCGCCGCGCAGGTCGCGCTCGTGCCGCTTCAGCATCTCGCGCAGCTGCTGCCGTCCTCGCTTCAACAGCGACTCCACCGCGGCCACCGTCGTGTCCATGACCTCGGCGATCTCGCCGTTGCTCATGTTCTCATGATACGACAGGATCACTGCGACGCGCTGCTGCTCGGGCAGCCGCTGGATCGCGACCTCCAGCAGATTACCGATCTCGTTGCGCTCGATGACGGCGGAAGCATCGAGCTGGGTGTCGGCGACCTCGGGCACGACATCGACATTCTCGGTGCGTGGCTTGCGGCGCAGATCGATGCAGCGGTTGCTGACGACGCGATAGAGCCAGGTCGAGAACTTGGCGCGGCCATGCTGCCAACGGCCGCGATGCGTCCACACCTTCAGCATCGTGTCCTGCACCACGTCCTCGGCGTCGGCGGCGTTGCCGACGATGCGCAGCGCGATCGCGTAGGCGCGATCGACATGACGTTCGACCAGAGCACGAAACGCCGTTTCGTCGCCGGCAGCAAGGCGGTCGAGCAAATCCTTGTCTTCGTCGTGGATCTCGACGGTGTCGAGCGGGCCCGCATCGGCAACGGTGGGGACGTTGCTCCACGGAGCAGCCGCTTCGGCCGACGCAACCGCGGCCGGCGTGGCCTCCACTTCGGCCGGTGCCCTCATATCAAGCGCGTAACTCATCCGCCGCTCTCCAACCAACGCCGCTGGCACACATTCCATGCGGCTTCTGAGCGTTGAACGGAGGGGCCTCGCAATTCAGGCGGACTTTTTTCGTTGTTTTTCAAATGCTTAGCTGGATATTTTTGCCGACCGCCCGGCAAAAGCTGCCGCTGCGCAGAGGCGCAGGGAAAAATTCGACGGAGTTTCGAGCAGTCGTTCAGCATCGCCTCGCATTTCCGCGGAAGAGATCGTCGCGTCGGAAAACGCTGTTGTCACACCAACTAACGCCACGCGAACACATGCATGCGCGGAGCATGCGAGTGATTCATCGCCGTTGGTCGCCATCTTGCATTCGACGATTGCGACTAGGCAATTTTTTCCGAATCACCGTTTCGACGTTATCGGATTTTTTTATTCTGTCAGTCGCGAAGCGCGCGTTTTCGAATCCCGCATCAACTTTTTTGAACTGTCGCGCCTGATTTGTCTCACACGCGCGTTCAACGCATGAGGACTGGCGGGAATTTTGCGCATGACGATCATGACGGTCGACGCGACGCGTCGAGCGCAGAATATTTCTGCATGTTCATTCGATGTTTTCGATACATTTCTGTTGCGCGCTTGCACGACGCCGGATGGCGTATTTGAAGGGGTTTTTCAGCGTTCCTGCATTGCTGAAGAATTTCCGAACATGTCCGCCAGTTTCGTTCAGCATCGAATCCAGGCGGAGGCGCGGGCGCGCAAGGTATCGCAGGAGCGGTGCGGCTCAACTGAAGTGCGCATCGCCGACATCTACAAATACTTTCCATTCAGGCTGTTCGGCCTGAGCCGCGATGCGCTGCAGGATCTCGCGCAGATCGAGTTCGAGACCGAACTCGAACTGTGCCGCGTCAATCCCGAAATGCTCGAGCAATATCTGAACATGAAGCGCGGCGGCTTTCGCGTCGGCTTCATTTCCGACACCTACTGGAGCACCGACCAGCTCGCGCAGTTGCTGCATTCCTGCAGTCCCGGGCTGAGCTGGGATTTCCTCTATGCGTCCTGCGATCACGGCAGCAGCAAGAGCGAAGCGCTGTTTAAGGCCTATCTCGCCGAGCAAGGCATCGAAGCGGCAAGCTCGTTCCATGTCGGAGACAACCACACCGCCGATATCAAGGGGGCGCGGCGTCACGGCATCCGTCCGCGCTACTACCCGCAGGCCGGCGCGGCATTGGCCTCCAAGTTTCAGCGCGAGGCATCGATCTTCGAATTGCTGTGTCCTGATCAGCCGTCGCGGCTCGATTGCGGTGCCCGCACGCTGCGGCGCGCGGTGAGGGCGAAGAGCGCGGAGCATTCTCCCGCTTTCAACCTCGGCCTGACGGTGCTCGGCCCGGTGATGGCGGCGTTCGATGCATTCATTGCCGCCAGACGCACTGCGCTTGCTCGCGACGGCGCGCGCGTTGCGGTCGGATTCCTCGGTCGCGATGGTCTGCTGCCGTATCGGGTCTCGCAGGCAAACCACGACGAGACCGGTGCCTATATCGAGATCAATCGTCGCGTCAGCCTGGTCGGGTCTGCCGATACGCTCGAACCGCTCTGTGAGCTGCTGAGCCGGGTCGTCAAGATCGACGCGACGACCTTTGTCGATATCGTCAAGGTGCAGCCGCCCGCCGTGATGAAGTTCTTCGCGCGGTATCCCGACGGCATTGCGAGCGGCCGCGAACTCGCCGACGCCCTGCCCGATCTGATGGACCCGCGCGAAATCACCGATATCGCCGGCGGCGTCCGGGCGCGTCTGCTCACTTATCTTCGCGCGAAGATCCGGGATTTCGACGACTGCACCGATCTGATCCTGGTCGACCTCGGCTATTCCGCAAGCGTGCAGAAATCGCTGCGGCGCATCTTCGATCGTGAGGGCATCCGCATCCGCCTGCACGGCGCCTATCTGCTGACGCTTGACGATGCCTTCGACGACATCGCCGATGACGACACCGCGGAGGGACTGGTCTCGGATCGCATCGTCACGCCGCACGTCAAGCGCATGCTGATCCGCAACGTCGCATTGCTGGAACAGCTGTGCTGTTCCAGTGAAGGATCGGCGCGGGATTATCGTGACGGTGACGTGTTGCGCGAGGGTGATCAGCGCCCGGCCGCCCAGCTGGCGCTGGCGACCGAGGTGCAATCCGGAACGCTGGCCTATGTTTCGCGTGCCCGCGAGCTGGCACCACGCTACGGATTGCAGCCCGATGCCGACCCCGCGGTCGCGGCGCGCTGGGCCGCTGCCGTGCTCGGACGCCTCCTGCTGCTGCCGGACGACGATGAACTCGCGTTGCTCGGCGGCATCAAGCATGACGTCAATCTCGGCACCCAGGCGCTGGCGCCATTGCTCGATGCCGACTTCATCAATGATTGCATCATCGCCCGCGGCCTCATGACCGCCTGCACGGCGCTGGCGCCCCCGATGTGGCTGGCGGGCAGCTTTGCCGCCCTCTCGCCGTCGCACGCCTATCTCTACACGCTGTTCGGCGCCAATCGCCTGCCCGCGAATGTGTTCGGCGAAGCACTGTGCGGGACGCTGCAGGTCGGTCTGTTCGATCGGAACGGCCAGGCGTCGCTGGAGGCGGTCAGCGTCTATCATACCGGGCTCGGCGACCTCCGCCTGCGGATAGCGCTGTCGCGCCGGATGGCGATCGCGACCATCGCACTGCCACTGGCCAAGCTCACCCGCGACGGGATGCTCCACGGCATCACGGTCCAATATGGCGAGAGCGCCGCGAAAGCCGCCGAGAGTTCAAACGTGACAGCGATCGCCGAGGGACGGCTCATCGATGCCGGCCTCGAACGGCGCGGCCGTCACTTCCGTGCTACCAGTGACGACGGCATGCTGCTGATGCCGGTCGACGGCTTCGAAGACGACGTCGCCATCTACACGGTCGCGCTGACCGCCCTCGACCATGACCGCATCCTTGCGGTCGCGGACCGCGACGCCATCGGTGCCCCCTCGGCCACACTGACCTGGCGCAGCGCCAACGACACGCTCGCAACGAACAACGACAGCTGATTTGTCCGCCTGATCCGGCCGCCCCGCACGTTGTAGGTTAACGAGGGGTAGTGCGGGCATGATTTCGGCTGACACGGCGCAAGCGGACGGCTTGCAGACGAACTTCGACCAATTGCTGGCGGCGAACAGCATCCGGATGAGCGCGGCGCAGCGCCGGCGGCTCGCATGGCTGTCGGAGCGGCTCGGACCCGCGGTCCTCCATCAGGCCGGCTCGGTGCCGGCAAGGGACCATGGCGTCATCATCCTCGTCGAGCCGCCGAGCGGCCCCGCCGCCGAGATGCTTTACCGGTCGCTTCGCGCCGACTGCGCGGTCGTCGTCCCCTTCGGCGAGAATCCCGCCTTCGACTTCCTGAAGAGCAAGCTGACCGACTTCGGAACGATCGGGCCGAGCTTCGATGGCCCGCATGAGATGTGGTGGGGCGGACTCAACTGGCGCCCGATCGCGCCCGAGCAAAGCTTGAGGTCCGAGGCATCGCTGCGCGTGGTCTCCTGCTACCCCCGCGCTTGCGGTGACGATCGCGCCCGCGCCCTCCGCGACAAGCTGGCCGAATTCCGGATCGCCTGCGACATCGCACCGATCGACACCGCGGACGGCGCGCACATGCGCGCAGCCGAGAAAGCTGGCTTCATGTTGCGGATGTGGGAGCAGCACCAAGAGCCGCTGCTTTTCATCGAGGCCGACGCAGTCCTCAGCGAGCCGCCGTTGCTGCCGTCATATCTTGATTGCGACATCGCGCTCCACAAATGGAACCGGTGGGAAATGTCGGCGCGCACCCTCTATCTCGGCCGTTCGCCCGCCGCCGAAGCCGTGCTGCGCAACTGGCATCACATCGCGAGCGCCTATCCCGCGGTCTGGGAAGGCTATTTGCTCGACCAGGCCTGGAGCCTGACAGCATCGCAGATGGCGCTCGACACCGTCTGGCTGCCGCGCTCATACCACGCTCCGGCCGAAGACGCCGGCACGCCCCGCCACACCACAATCGTCCACAACCTGCCCGCCGATAACAGCGATCTCGGACCCGACGCCGAATTCGGCGTCGCGATGCGGGCCGCGCGGCGCGCCAGCCGCAGCGGCGGCCGTGACGCCATGATCGTGATCCGGTCGCAGGCGGCCTCGCATGATGCGATCACCGTGATCATGCGCGATATCGCAACCAGCGACGCGCACGAAATGGCTGCCAGCATCGAGGCGGTCACCGGCGCGTTCGCGGCCGATTGCGGCGGGTTCGGCCGGCTCGAGCTCGCACTCTGCCCCTGGCAGGACGATATCCGCGCGGCGAAATCGGCCGCGAAAAGCGCGAACAACCGCATCATCGAGATCGCGCCGTGGCAGACGCTGCCGGCCGACCTGTTCCGCACCGTGGGCCAGTCCCGCGATGCCGGCAGCGTCGTCGTGATGGCCGGGCAGCGCGGTTGATGAACGCCGGAAAGACAGAGCAAGGGAAGGACATCGACATCATGAAGACAATCATCCTTCTTACCGGCGCCGCCAACCAGCAATTCGCGCTCACCGAACTGTTGAAAGCGCACAATTCGGCGCTGTCGTTCCGCTACGCGGTAACGGCCGACGAGCTCGCCGCGATCGAGCCGGAGGTCTTGCGCGAGGCCCGGCTGTTGGCCTTCACCACCAGCGTCATCGTGCCGGAGCACATTCTGGCGGCGCTCGGCCACGGCGCCTACAATTTCCATCCCGGCCCGCCGCAATATCCCGGCTGGGCGCCGGCGCATTTCGCGCTCTATGACGGTGCCCGCACCTTCGGCGCGACGGCCCATGTGATGGCCGCGCGCGTCGATTCCGGCCCGATCGTCGGGGTCGAGTCCTTCATCATTCCCGACAAGATCAGCGTACGCGGACTCGAACAGATCGCCTATGTGCGGCTTGCCCATCTGTTCTGGCGGATGTCGCGCGATCTCGCCTGCGATCCCATGCCGCTGGCGGCATTGGAGATCGCCTGGTGCGGAATCAAGAGCACCCGACAGATGTACCGCGAGATGTGCGAGCTTCCCGCCGGCATCAGTGCCGGCGAGCTGGCGCGCCGGGTCCGTGCCTTCCATGACGATTTCCGCGGCATCCCGCTGACCTGCTCGTTGCACGGCATCCGGTTCCAGCTGGCAACGACTGCCACGCAGGCGCCCGAGGCGCCGCAGGTGGTCTCGCCGCCGCTCGCCGCGGCCTCCTGAGAATCGGCCTCAACCGCGCGTCGCACGGCCCCGGACCTCGCCGTGCCGCTGCAAATGCGCCCTCACCGCGCGCTCCGCGGCGCGCGCGGAGCCGAAATAGCCACCGTCGAGGCCGTCAAAGGCGCGGTCAGAGGAGAAGAAGCAGAAGCCGCGGTTATCGCTGACGACGATGCCGGCGGTGCGATCCGATACTTCGATGACATAGGCTTGGGACATTTGGGGTTGGGACATGCGTGCTCAATCGCTGAATGAGGGCGCTCCTGTCTGATTGTCGGGTGCTTTGGATTTGTCGAAGCGATCAACAACAACAGACGCCGGTCGCCGCCGAGACGCAGCGATGCTGCATGCGGCTTCGCATGTCGCACATCAAGCTGCAGTGGTCATGTCTCATTGCGGTGACCCTGGACAACACGGATATCGCGCATCAATATCCGGCCGAACCGCGCCGCGGTCAATGAAATGGCTGACCAAAGATAAGGGTCTGGCGCGACGCCTCATTCGCGGTGGGCGGAAAAACAGCACAGTTTTGGTGATGACGGTCGTCGAGCGCTGAATTGACCGGGCACCGGATGTCCTGGTGCCCGGCCATGATCGCTCAGGGCAGGATCGGCGGATGATAGGTGAAGGTCGCCATCAGGATCGCCGCCAGCAGCATCACGATCGGAAAGTGGATGAAGAACTGCACCGACGTGTAGCCGATCAGATCCTTCGACTTCAGGCCGAGGATGCCGAGCAGCGGCAACATCCAGAACGGGTTGATGAAGTTCGGCAGCGTCTCGGCGATGTTGTAGACCATCACCGTCCAGCCGAGATGCGCGCCGATGTCGTTGGCCGCCTTCATGATGTAGGGCGCCTCGATGATCCACTTTCCGCCGGCCGACGGCACGAAGAAACCGAGCAGCGCCGAATAGATTCCGACCAGGAACGAAAACACGGTGGAATTGCTGGAGGCGCCGACGAACCAGTGTGCGATCGTGTCCGACAGCGTCGTGCCGCTGCTGTTCGGGACCTTGGTCAGGATCTGCGCAATGCCGGCGTAGAACGGAAACTGCAACAGCACGCCGGAGACACTCGGCATCGCCTTCGAGAACGACTCGATGAGGCTGCGCGGACGCCAGTGCAGCACGATGCCGAGGATGAGGAAGACGAAGTTATAGGTGTTGAGGCCGGACAACGTGATCAACGGATTGCCTGACTGGAATGTCTGCCACAACCAGCCGGCGGCAAGCACGGCGATCAGGATCGTCAGCAGCGGGCTGAACTCCAGCCAGTCGCCCGGACGCGCCGGCTTCCTGGCCTCGATGCGATCATCGCCAAGCGCAACGCCGAGGTCTTCCGCCGTCTTCGCCTGTTCGGGCGCAGGCGTCGTGAAATAGCAGATCGCAGCGGAGACCACGGTCACCATCACGACGGTGACCATGTTCTGCCAGGTCAGGATGGTTTCCGAGAAACCGATCACGCCGGTGATCGGCAGGAGCGATGCCGGAATGCTGCCGGCATTCGCCTGCAGCTGCGCAGCTGATGACGTGATGCCGAGGGTGAAGCCGCAGCCGAGCCCGAGATAGCCGGCGGCGCCGGCCGCCCGGTAGTCGAGCCTGATGTCGGTGCGCCGTGCGATCTCCCGCACCAGAAGACCCGAGAAGATCAGGCTCAGGCCCCAGTTCAGCAGCGACAGAAAGATGCTGAGCACGCCGACAAAGACCACGGCGCCGCGCCCGGTCTTCGGCACGCTGGCGAGCCGCGTCAGCACGGCCGCCACCGGCGGCGACATCGCCACGACATAGCCGCCGATCGCCACCAGCGCCATCTGCATCGTGAAGGGAATCAGGTTCCAGAACCCGTCACCAAACGCGCGGCTGACGGCGAGCGGCGAACCGCCATGCAGGATCGCGCCGATTGCGACCGCAATCACCGCGATCAGGACGAAGACGTAGGCATCCGGAAACCAGTGCTCCGCAAACGTCACCAGGGCTTGCGAAAATCGCGCGATGATGTTGTCCGCGACAGGTTTTCGCAAGCTCACGGCTTGATCGTGCGTTGCATTCGTCATCAATCTGATCCTCTTCCGGTAATGCGGTTACAGCCTTCAATCGTGTTTGGTCATCAAAGCGCGAGCGTGAGATCGGTCAGCGGCACGGCCTGGCAGGCGAGGCACTGTCCCTCGCTGCCATCGACAGGGCCGAGGTGGGTGAACTCGCCATCGACGACCTGAACCGCACAGCTTTCGCATTGCCCGACACGGCAGCCGCTCGGCAGCGCGACGCCCGCCGCACTCGCCGCATCAAGCAGCGTCCCCTGCTCCGGTTTCCAGGAAAAGCTCCGCTTGCTGCCCGCAAGCCGTATGGTGCGCGGCGCAAGGTTGCTCGGCACCGACGGCGGCGACACGAAGCTTTCGGCGAAAATGTCGAAGCGCGGCACGCCGAGCGCCGTCACGGCCTCGATCTGTGCCGCAACGAATTCCGGCGAGCCGCAGATGTAGACCAGCGGCCGGCGCGCCAACAGCGGCTTGACCTGTCCGAGATCAAACCTCCCCTTGCGCAACGAATGCGAGTCGATCGGGTCCTCCGCGAACGGCGCGGAATAGAACGTCACACGCTTCAGCCCTGGGGTGCCGGCTTCCAGCCCCGCAAGCCGCTCGGCAAACGGATGCTCCCGGCTGCTGCGGCAGCCATGCAGCAGCAGGATTTCGCCAACGCGATCCTGTGGTGCAATCCGTTGCAGCGTTTCGAGATGGCTCATGAACGGCGTGATGCCGATGCCGGCGGCGAGGAAAATCAGCGGCCGCGGCCCCTTCAGCGGCGGCGTGAAGATGCCGCCCGGCGGCTCCAGCACAACCTCGTCTCCGACGGCAAGACGGCGCAGACGATCCGGCATGAAGAACGGCGCGTCGTCGTTCGGCACCTCATTGAAGAAGCGCCCCTTCACCGCTATCGAGAGCACATCCGGCAGATCGCCCGATCCGGTCAGCGAATACGCCCGTGCCTCCGTTGCGCCGGGCAGCGAGACCATCACGTGCTGGCCTGGCAGAAAGTCGGGCAGCGGACCACCGTCAAGCGGCAGAAGGTTGAGCGCGACGACATTATCTGCCTCGGCGCGACGCGCGCCAACCGTGAACCGCCGCTGACCGCTCCACAGGCCACGACTGGCAATTCCGTCGCGCCTGATATCGCAGACGATCGCGCGCAGCGGGACGGAGCCGCTGACCGGATCGCGCGCATCGTCGTGCAATACGGCGTTAATGTTGCGGGTATGGATGCCTGCCGTCGCGGAACGCTCGCGGCCGAGTGGCGGACAGTCTTCCCACCAGCCGAATTCGGAGACGACGACCCGATCGTCGAGCGCCGCATTAAGGCGCACCTTCAGGCGCACGGCACCGCCATGCGTCTCCACCACGGCCCAGTCGCCTTCGGCAAGGCCGCGCCGCGCGGCGAGCTGCGGACTGATCTCGACGGCCGGATCGGGCGACTTGCGCCGCAGCGAGGCGACGTGCCGATAAGAGGAGTGAACGAACCAGCCGCTCTTGGCAGTGGAAAGCACGAGCGGAAAGCGTGCGTCCGGCGCTGCCGTGAGCGGACTGCCGACCGGCTCGACGTGGTCGGGCAAGGGATCATACCCGTGTCCCAGCATCAGCTCGGAATAAAGCTCGACGCGGCGCGTCGGCGTCGCGAATCCGGCAACCGTTCGGTCCTCGCGCGCCACGGCGTATTTTTCGTCGCGGAAGATCTGCGGAAAGCGGCGACCTTCGGGATGCCCGCGCAAATCCTCGACACCGATGCCGAGCGGCGCCAACTGGTAGTTCCAGCCGGCCGTGATGTCGCCGCCGAAGAACAATTCGCCCATCCCGAGCCTGAGCGCGAGCGCGGCGGCGATCTCGTAATCGGCCTTCACTTCACCGACCGGCTCGACCATGCGCGGGCGAAACTGCACGGTCTCGACGGCTTCCTGCGTGATCTCGAATCCGATCTTGAGCGCATCGCGCTCCCACGGCGTGCTGGCGGGCAGCACGAAATCGGCGCTCTCCGCGGTCGGGTTCATGAACATGTCGATATGAACCTGGAATTCCAGCGCGTTCAGCGCGGCGCGGTTACGCTCGGAATGGCCCTGCGAGACGACGAAGTTGGTGCCGAAGGCGACCAGCGCGCGCACCCGGTAAGGCTCGCCGTCGAGCACCGCCCTGCTGAAATCGCGCGCCGTGATCCAGCCCTTGGCCGGCGGGCCCAGCGGCAGTTCGGCAATGCCCAGCGCCTTTGCCTGCTGCTCGGGCGACAGGATATTGTAGTCGTTGAGGGCACGGGTCGGCGGCGGCACCGGCCAGCGATTGCCGCCAGGCCGATCGCAAGCGCCCGTCAGCGCATACAACGTCGCAATCGTGCGCTCGATCGCGGTCGCGTTGGTGTGCTGGCCGACGCCGGTCCAGGAATGATAGGCGAGCCGCGGCCGGCGAGCGAGCAGCGTGTTGAACGCGTCGACGTCCTCGACGCGCAGCCAGGTCAACTCCGCGACGCGCGCCGGCGTGTAAGGCGCGGCTCGCTCGACGAGCAGCTCGAACGCAGTTGCCGCCGCTATCATCCGGCCGTCGCGTGCCCGGACCCGCAGCGCGCCACGCAGCTGGCCACAGCTCTCCGGCGCGAAGCGGGTGTCGCAAGGCACGGGCGCGCCCGACGCATCGAGACGAACGAAAGCCTCCGGCGCGCCATCCGGCCACAATGCGTCGGCGCGCAGGAAGCGTCCGGTCGCACGATCGACCAGCAGCGATCCATTGGTCCATGCGTTGACGAAATCCGCATCGAAGCTGCCGGTTGCGATGAGGTGACGGATCGCCCCCATCGCGAGCGCGCCATCGGCACCCGGGCGAATGCGCAGCCACAGATCGGCCTGCTGCCCCGAGCCGTTCGGCTTGGGATCGACCACCACGACCTTGGCGCCGCGCCGCCGCGCATCGGCGATCCGCGTTGCCTGAGCGAGCCAGGTTCGCGCCGGATTGTGGCCCCACAGGATAATCACATCGGCATTGTCGTAGTCGGGAAAGCCGATGCCGCGGCCGAACGTCAGCGCGTGCGCATAGTCCTTGTGCCAGCCGCAGACCTCGACCGCATAGATCAGGTTCGGGCTGCCGAAGCCGCGGATGAAGCGCTCGACCCACTCGAAACTGTCGACCATCGGCGTGCCGCTCGGCGTGGTGACGCCGAACGCCACCGCCTCGGCGCCGCTCTCCGCGCGGATCGTACCGAGCCGGGCGGCGATCTCGGTCAACGCTTCGTCCCACGACACCTCGACCCAGCCCGGATCGGCGGCGCCGCGCGGCTGGGTCCGCTTCAGCGGGACGGTCAGACGGCGCGGGCTGGCGACGATTTCGGGCGCCGCCCTGCCCTTGGCGCAAAGCGCGCCGCCGGTCGGGTGGTTATTTAATACCTCTACGCCGACAAGGCGCCCATCCTCGACCACGGTGACGGCACCGCAACGCGAGCGACAAAGCGTGCAATAGCCGGGCAGCCGCTGTTTCACCGCCGTCTCACCTATCCCAGTCAATCCGTGTGACGCATCTTTGTAATGCGTTACACATTTACGTCATACGCTACCGGCCGCGTCAAGGCTAAGTAATAATCAGCGACGAATCGGAGTTCCCTGAGAGGCGGCCACGACCACCGATGGACCAGAATTTGCGAGAACAGGTGCTGCAGCGGGTGCGGGCCGAGATCATTTCCGGGCAGAGCCTTCCGGGCACGATGTATTCGGTGCCGAGTCTCGCGGCGAGCCTCGGCGTCTCCTCGACGCCGGTGCGCGAAGCACTGCTCGAGCTCAGCCGCGGCGGTCTGGTCGAGCCGATGCGCAACCGCGGCTTCAAGGTGGTCGAGCCGACGCTGACCGAGTTGCGCAACCTGTTCGACATGCGCGAGGTGCTCGAGCTGCACGCCGCCGTGCTGGTCGCCGCCAATCCGCCAAAGGATCTGACAATCGTGCGCGGCTGGGCCGACCAGATCGCCAGGGCCGTCGAGACCGACGACGTCCAGCTCTATCTGGAAGCCGACCGCAACTATCATCGCGAGTTCATCGCGGCCGCCGGCAACGACCTGCTGACCGACACGGTGATGGGCCTGCGCGACAAGATGCGGCTCTACGGCATCAGCTCCCGCGCCGGCCACGAGCGGCAGCAAGCGTCAGTGCCCGAGCACTACCGGTTGATCGAGCTCGCACTCGCCGGCGACACCGAGGCGCTGACCGCCTTGCTCCGCACTCACATCCGCTCCTGGGAGCCGATCTTCGTCGATGCATTGCTGCGCTCGAAGGAGCATGCGCGCGAACCGCTGCGGCAGGCCCGCAGCTGACGCGGAGCGGAGGCAGCTAGTCGGTGGTGGTGACCGACTAGTCCAGAATGCTCTTGTAGTGCTCCGAGAAGACATCGCGGCCGATGATCAGCCGCATCACTTCGGAGCTTCCAGCCAGGATTCGATTGACGCGTGCATCGGTGAACATGCGGCTGATCGGATATTCGTCCATGTATCCCGCGCCGCCGTGCAGCTGGACGCCAAGGTCGAGCATCTTCCACTCGACCTCCGACGACATCATCTTGGCCTTGGCGCCCATGTTGCTGGTCAGGCGTCCGGCATTGTGCTCGGTCACGCAGTGATCGACATAGACCTGCACGAGATCGATTTCCGCATCCATCTCCGCCATGCGGAACTGGGTGTTCTGCTGTTCGGCGAGCGGCCGACCGAACAATTTGCGGTCCATCACGTAAGCGCGCGTGATGTCGAACGCCTTGCGGCCGTTGGCGATCGATCCGACCGCGGAGATCAACCGCTCCTCGGCAAGGCCTTCCATCAGATAGTAGAAGCCCCTGCCGGGTTCTCCCAGCACGTTGGCCTTGGGCACCTTCACATTGTTGAAAAACAGTTCGGCAGTGTCCTGCGCCGGCATGCCCATCTTCTTGAGATTGCGGCCGCGCTCAAAACCTTCCATGCCGCGCTCGACGATCAGAAGCACCATGGCATGCTTCTTCTCGGCGCCCGCGAGCTTGGCCGCGACGATCACCACGTCGGAATTGATGCCGTTGGAAATATAGGTCTTCGAGCCATTGAGCAGGAAATGATCGCCCTTGTCTTCCGCCGTCGTCCACATGCCAGCAAGGTCCGAGCCCGCGCCCGGCTCGGTCATCGCGATGGCCAGGATCGTCTCGCCGCTGACGCATTTCGGCAGGAAGCGGTCGCGCTGCTCCTCGGTGCCGAAGCGTTTGAAATAAGGACCGACCAAGCGGCTGTGCAGCGTGTTGTACCAGCCCTTGCAGCCGGATCGCGCAGTCTCCTCAATGATGATCTGCTCGTAGCGGAAGTCCGCGTCGCCCATTCCGCCATATTTTTCCTCGGGCCAGATCATCAGAAAGCCGAGGTCGCCGGCCTTCTTGAACGCGCTGCGGTCGACGATGCCGGCCTCCCGCCATTCCTCCATATGGGGCGCAATCTCGCTGGCGAGAAATTTGCGGTAGGAGTCGCGGAAGATGACCTGGTCTTCGGTAAAGCTGCGCATCATTCACCCAATAGCGCTGTCATGGAAACCGCCGCGTGCGCCGAGGCACTGGTACAAAAAATTGGAGCGCCGGTTCTGCTGCAATCAAAACCGACGCTCCGTCATCGAAACAGCCGATGCCCTATTTGCCCTTCCAGTTCGGCGGGCGTTTTTCGGCAAAGGCAGCCGCGCCCTCGCGGGCATCCTCGGATACGAAGACAGGACCGACGATCTCCTGCTGCCTCTTCCACATCTCATCTTCCGGCCAGAGCCGGGATTCGACGATCACCTGCTTGGATGCCTTCACGGCGAGCGGGCCGTTGGCACCGATCGCGGCTGCAAGCTCGAGCGCGGCGTCGAGCGCCGGGCCATCGGTCAAACGGTTGATGATGCCGAGCTGGTAGGCACGCTCCGCGCCGAAGAACTCGCCCGTCAATGCGAACTCCATCGCCACACGGAACGGCATCTGGCGCGGCATACGGATCAGGCCGCCGGCCGCGGCCGCCAGGCCGCGCTTCACCTCGGGGATGCCGAACTTGGCGTTGCGGTTGGCGACGATCATGTCGCACGACAGCGCGATCTCCATCCCGCCGGCGAGCGCGTAGCCGTCGACGGCCGCGATCAGCGGCTTCTTCGGTGGCGCCTCGGTGAGGCCGGCGAAGCCGCGGCCGGGGATCGACGGCCGCTCGCCCTTCAGGAACCCCTTGAGGTCCATGCCCGAGCAGAACGTGCCGCCGGCGCCGGTGATGATGCCGACGCTCAGGGAGTCGTCGGCGTCGAGCCGATCGATCGCCGCGGCCACGCCCTTGGAGAGGGCGAGGTTGGCCGCGTTCTTCGCTTCCGGCCGGTTCAGGGTGATGATCAGGATCGGTCCGCGGACTTGAGTGAGGACCGGGGTTTCTTCGGACATCGCTTTGGTCTCCTGATCGCTTAACGCGGAGCCATGCGGATGGCGCCGTCGAGACGGACGTCTTCACCGTTGAAGTAGCCGTTGGTGATCATGGTCAGCGCCAGCTGCGCATATTCCTCCGGCATGCCGAGACGCTTCGGGAACGGCACCGACGCGCTGAGCGCGGCCTTGACGTTCTCCGGGGCGCCCTGCAGCAGCGGGGTGTTGAAGATGCCCGGCAGGATGGTGTTGACGCGGATGCCTTCGGCCATCAGGTCGCGCGCGATCGGCAGGGTCATGCCGACCACGCCGGCCTTCGAGGCCGAATAGGCCGCCTGCCCCATCTGGCCATCCTCGGCCGCGACCGAGGCTGTGTTGACGACCGCACCACGCTCGCCGTGCTCCAGCGGAGCCAGCGACAGCATGCCCTGCGCCGACTTGGCGATGCAGCGGAAGGTGCCGACGAGGTTGATCTGGATGATGCGGTTGAAGGCGTCGATCGGGAAGTGGGTGGGCTCGCCGGTCTTCTTGTCGCGGCCCGCGGTCTTCACCGCGTTGCCGGTGCCGGCGCAGTTCACCAGGATGCGCTCCTGGCCATGCGCGGCGCGGGCCTTGGCGAAGCCCGCATCGACCTGCTCGTCCGAGGTGACATCGACCTTGCAGAACACGCCGCCGATTTCCTTGGCGATGGCCTCACCTTTCTCTTCGTTGAAGTCGAAGATCGCGACTTTCACGCCTTGCGCAGCGAGCGCGCGCGAGGTGGCGGCACCAAGGCCGGAAGCGCCGCCGGTGACGACGGCGGCGACCGATGAATCGAGTTTCATGGCAATATCCTTTCGCGATCAGATGCGTTCGATGATGATGGCCGGCGCCATGCCGCCGGCGGCACACATGGTGACCAAGCCATAACGTCCGCCGCTCCGCTCGAGTTCGTCGAGCGCCGTGCCGATCAGGATCGATCCGGTCGCGCCGATCGGGTGGCCGAGCGCGATCGAGCCGCCATTGATGTTGACCTTCTCGCGGTCCAGCTCGAGGTCGCGGATGAATTTCTCGGCGACGACCGCGAAGGCCTCGTTGATCTCCCAGACGTCGATGTCGTTCTTGGTCAGGCCGGCCTTGGCGAGAACCTTCTTGGCCGCCGGAACCGGCGCGTTGAGCATCAAGGTCGGGTCGTCACCCTGGTTGGCATAGGCCACGATGCGGCCGCGCGGCTTGAGGCCGTGCTTCTCGGCATATGCCTTCGAGGTGATCAGCACCGCGGCGGCGCCGTCCACCACGCCCGAGCTGTTGCCGGCATGGTGCACGCCCTTCCACTCCAGGTCCGGGTAGCGGCGCTGGATCTGCTTCTTGAACGTCGTGCCGTTACCGAGATCGAAATCGGCAAGCTGCTCGAAGCTCGGCTTCAGCGAAGCAAGGCCTTCAGCCGTGGTCTCCGGACGCGGGAATTCTTCACGATTGAGCGCGACGCTGCCGTCGTCGTTGAGGACGGGGATCACAGACTTGGCGAAACGCCCTTCATCGATGGCCCGCTTGGCGCGCTGCTGGCTCGTCAGCGCCAGGGCATCGCAGGCCTCGCGGCTGATCCCCTCGCGCGTCGCGATGGCGTCGCCGCACACGCCCTGGTGCGACTGCGGGTGAATCTCGTCGAGGGCCGGATTGCCCGAACCCATCATCCGCGCCGGCTGCCCGGCTTTGGAGCGCTCGGCTGCGAGGGTCTGTTGATAGCTCATCATCTCGGTGCCGCCGGCGATGACGCAATCTTCCATCCCCGACATCACGGACGCCGCCGCGAGGTTCACCGACGTGATGCCGCCGCCGCAGAAACGATCCAGCGTCGTGCCGCTGGCGTTGATGTCGTAGCCCGCCGCGAGCGCCGACATGCGTCCGAGATCGCCGCCCTGCTTGCCTTCCTGAGTCGATGTCGACCAGATGATGTCATCGACGGTCGACGTGTCGAGCTTGTTGCGCTCCTTGAGCGCGCCGAGCACCGTCGCGGCCAGATGCTGCGGATGCAGGTGCGACAGCGCCCCCTTGCCCGGCTTGCCGATGCCCCGCGGCGTGCGAACAGCGTCAATGATGTATGCTTCAGACATGCGTTTCCCTTTGCTTCGAATGTTTCGTTAGTTTGCGCTCGTGCCGATGATCCCAACCGTTTCCGCGAGGCGTCAACGGTGTGGCGTCACCGCAAGCGGCTCGGCAATCGAGTTGCGCTGATCTTCGAAGTACCCGAAGCGCGGCACCTGCCGGAGCTGCTGCTCGTCGGCGCAGACAGGCTTGTCGCAACCCTGCGCAAACAACGGCGCGCCGGCCGGGGCGGCGTGGGGGCCGAGAGCATATTTCTGCTCCTGCGGCAGATAGATCAGCTGGCCGATCTGGGTAAGCGTCAAGGTGAGACGCGACACCGTCGATCGGGGAAGACCACAGCGATCGGCGATTTCGCGATTTCCCAGGCGTATGCTTCGACCTTCGAAGCAACGCACGATGTCGAATGCGCGCGACACCACCTGGATCACGCGCCGGTTGTCCGTGCCGGCGGTCTCTTGTGCCATCAGTACCTCAGATCGACGTCCCATCGTTTACGCCTCACTCCTCATTTTCCATACGGGTGAACGAAGCCCACTCTGCTTCGAGCGGCCGACGCCGATCCGCGACGCTCGCGCACGCGAACTTTGGTGCGGGATTTGGCGGCAGGGGTCCGCGGCGCGCACCGCGTGGGCGATTGCAGCGGTGCTGCACAGCTTGTTCCGGGATCGACGGTCTGACGCGATGGCCGGTCGCTCCGGGGTTCGGTCCGCCCGCGGCGATCACACCGACGCTGCGCTCGGCAAAGCGTGCGGTCTGCTCGACAGGGTCATTCTCAGCCTGTTCGAGACCGCTGCGCACGGAATGCACGAACATCCGGTTTTCCAGCCAAGCGAAGCCGCGACCGCGCGGGGCAAGCAGCTTCGGATGTCTCTGGCCGGCCAGCATCAGGCGGATTCTTTCCCTAGGGTTTCAAGCCTTAATTAATTGATTAATTAGTCAGGTGATTAAAGTGGGCGCTCTCCCCTGTCAACCGCCCTCGCCGCAGGGCGCCCCGCGCTCAGCCTGCACCTTCACCCAAACGCCAGTCAGCGCAGCGATCACAGATCCGTTCGTGCTGAACTTCCTCAAATTCAGACCGCCGCCGAACGGTGATCGACATTCCGCGCGCGATCGCGGACATGCCTCGACAATTTGCCGGCCGGTGCGAAGCGGATGCGCAAGCATAAGAGCTGAGATCAGGAAGCGGCGTGAGGAAGCAGGCAATAGCGGGTGTCGGAACAGACGCGACCGCTGGCCGTGATGACCGTTACGAGGGCGAACCTAAGCTATGAAAGCTTGGTGGGCGCACCAGGGCTCGAACCTGGGACCCGCTGATTAAGAGTCAGCTGCTCTACCAACTGAGCTATGCGCCCGGAACTTGTCCGGAAATGACCCTCGCAAGAGAGCGGTCGTTTAGCAAAGCGATTCCCCGATGTCCAGCAAGCTCAAGCAAGTTTTCCCGACTTTCTGACAACCGAAAGGCCGCCGGAATCCGGCGGCCTTTCATGGACTTGGCGAGGGTGCCGGCGGACGGCGCTCAGAGCCGGCCGGAGCGGTCCTGATCAGGGCCGTCGTCGCGGTCGAAACGATCGTGATCGAGGCCGCGGCCGCCGCGCTCCCAGCGGTCCATGCCGCGCTCAAGGCGGTGGCGGCGCCAGCCCTCGGCGCCGAAGCCGCGCCCTTCCATATGGGTCAGCATGCTCAGCCGCCGCTTCTGGTTGTCGTCGAGCGTCTTGTAGAGCGGGTCGGCGGCATCGGCGATCTTCTTCAGCGACGTCGCGGTCGCCGCCATGTTGTCGGCGCGCTCGCGCAGGCGGGCGACCGGATCGTCCGGCTTCTGCGACTTGTCCGCATCGGTCTTCTCGGCGGCCATCCGCGCATTGGCGCGATCGAGCCGCAACTTGGCGAAGTCGCGCACCGCGGCCTCAACCGGCGGCCACAGCTTCTCCTGATCGGCGTTGAGCTTCAGCCCGGCGCGGACGGCGGCGATCCGCGCGTCGAGGAAGGCGGCCCGATCCTCGGGGCTCATCCGCATATGACCGTGGAACCAGGGACGATGCTGGGCATAGACCGCGGTCGAACCGGCAATCGTGAGCGCCGCGATACCGGCGAGCAGAACTTTCTTCATACGAACCTCCTTTGAAGGTTGCTCGAAGATGATGCCGCCCGCCCGCGCCTTCAACTTACGGATTGGACAGGGAGAGCTCTGTTACCAAGATGTAATCCGCTTTCATTGCACCGCAGAAACATCCAAAGCGCGAGGTCGCGCTTTGGATTTCTGTTGTTTGCGCTAGAGCATTCCCAGCATTCGCGGCAGCCACAGCGAGATCTCCGGCACGTAGGTGACGACGCCGAGGAAGATCAGCATCGTCAGCAGCCACGGCCAGACCGCGATCGTCAGTTCGGTGATCCCCATCTTGGCAATGCCGGATGCGACATAGAGGTTGAGACCGACCGGCGGATGGCACATGCCGACCTCCATATTTACCACCATCAAGATGCCGAGATGCACCGGATGGATGCCGAGCTTGACCGCCACCGGAAACAGGATCGGCGCCATGATCAGCACAATCGAGGACGCTTCCATCACATTGCCGGCGATCAACAGCAGCACGTTGACGATCAGCAGGAACACGATCCAGTCGACACCGACCGAAGTGATCCAGGTTGCGATCTGCTGCGGAATGTTCTCGTTCGCCATCAGGAACGAGAACAGCACTGCATTGGTGATGATGTAGAGGATCATCGCGCTCATGTTGGCCGAGCCGAGCAGCACCTTCGGCACGTCCTTCAGCGACATGTCGCGGTAGACGAACACGGCGATGACGAATGCATACACCGCGCTGATCGCGGCCGCCTCGGTCGGCGTGAACATGCCGGTATAGATGCCGCCAAGCACGATCAGGATCAGCAACAGTCCCCACATGCATTTGCGGAAAGCGGTGATCCGCTCCGCCCAGCTCGCCTTCGGCAGTCGCGGGAAATCGTTGCGCCAGGCGCGGTAGAAAGTTGTCAGCCCGAGCAGCGTCGCCAGCATCAGGCCGGGTATCACGCCGGCGATGAACATCTGTCCGACCGACGCAGACGACACCCGGTGGCCGGCAGGATCAAGCGCGATACTGCCGCCGGTGGCGACGCAATAGATCACCATCACGATCGACGGCGGGATCAGGATGCCGAGCGCGCCCGACGTGGTGATGACGCCGGCGCCGAAGCGCTTGGGAAATCCCTGCTTCACCATCGCCGGCATCATGATCGAGCCGATCGCGATCACCGTCGCGGGCGAAGATCCCGACACCGCGGCGAACAGCGCGCAGGCCATCACCCCGGCAAGTCCCAGCCCGCCATACCAGTGTCCGACCATGGAAGTGGCGAAGTTGATCATTCGCCGCGCTACTCCGCCATGGGTCAGGAAATTGCCGGCGAGGATGAAGAACGGGATCGCCATGATCTCGAAATTGTCGATCCCGGTGAACAGCTTCAGCGCGACCGACTCCGTCGGCACGTTGGTCATCGTGTAGATGAAGGTGAGCACGGTGAGGCCGAGCGCGATCGAGATCGGCATGCCCGTCAGCATCAGGGCGACCAAGAGGCCGAAGATGATGAGGCTGGTCATCGCGTTACCTCCGCGGCGCCAACATCCGGCGCATCGACCTCAACGCCCTCGACACGGGCGTGGTCATGATGCGGCAGCTCGCCGGTGCGGAAATAGGCGTACGCGACCTGCAGAAAGCGGAAGCACATCAAATAGGACCCGAGTGGAATGCAGAGATAGACGATCCAACTTGGGATCTCGAGGTCCGGCGAAACCTGGTCGGTGTGCATCAGGCCCCACACGAACTTGGCGCCCATGGTGCCGATCACCGCTGTGAAGAACGCGCCGCAGAGCAAGCCGAACAGGACGACCGTGTTCTTCCACGGCGATTTAAGCTGATTGACGACGACATCGACGCCGACATGGATACCGGTGCGCACCCCGTACGCAGCGCCGAACTTGGCGACCCACACGAACATGTAGATGCAGAGCTCCTGAGCCCAGGACAGGTTGATCGGGAACAGGATCGGATAAAGCAGGGGGATGCCGATCAGGTAGCGGTGCATGACGGCGACGAAGATCAGCAACGTCGCCGCCGCCATCAATGTCGCGATCAGTATCTCTTCAAGCCGGTCAAGAATACGCAGCAGCATCAAAGCTCCCCCTCACGGTCGGGCGGATACGCCGCGCCGTGGCCCCTCCAGCGGCCGTTCCGGCCGCTGGCTCCATCTCATTTGCGGTCAATGACGTCCGCTCAGTTCATCGGGCCGCGGCCCGTTTCCTTCAGGAACTCGTCGATCAAGGGCTGGCCGACGCGCGAGGCGACGTCCTTGTAGACCGGCATCATCGCCTTGCGCATCGCCTCGTCCTGTTCCGGCGTCAGCTTGATGATCTCGCTCTTACCGCTCTTCTTGATCTCGGCGAGCGCATCGTCGTTCTCCTTGGCCGACTGGTTGTTGCCAAATTCCGTGGCTTCCTTCATCGCCTTCGAGAGCTGTTCGCGAATATCGGCCGGCAACTCGTCCCAGAACTTCTTGTTCACGACCACGACGTAGCCGATGTAACCGTGATTGGTCTCGGTGATATACTTCTGCACCTCATGCATCTTCTGGGTGTAGATGTTCGACCAGGTGTTCTCCTGGCCGTCCACCACGCCGGTCTGCAGTGCCTGGTATACTTCCGAGAACGCCATGACCTGTGGAATCGCTCCGAGCGAGCGGAACTGGGCTTCCAGCACCTTCGACGACTGGATGCGGAACTTGAGTCCCTTGTAGTCGGCCGGCGCGACCAGCTTCTTGTTCGCGCTCATCTGCTTGAAGCCGTTGTCCCAGTAGGCGAGACCGGTCATTCCCTTGGAATCCAGCTTCTTGAGCAGCTTGGCGCCCAGTGGGCCGTCGGTGACCTTCCGCAGCGTCTTCAGGTCGGGCAGGATGTAGGGCAGATCGAAGACTTCGAATTCCTTCACGCCGATCGGGCCGAACTTCGAGTTCGACGGCGCCAGCATCTGAACCGCGCCGAGTTGCAGCGCTTCGAGCTCTTCCTTGTCCTTGTAGAGTTGCGAGTTCGGATAGACCTCGACCTTCACCTTGCCGCCGGTGTACTTCTCGGCAAGCTCCTTGAACTTCTCGGCCGCTTGCCCCTTCGGCGTATTGGTGGCCACCACGTGGCTGAATTTGATGACGATCGGCGACTGCGCCGAGGCCTGTCCGACAAAGGTCAAAGCCGCGATCGACGCCGCAGCCAATATGAGTTTACGCATGTTTCCTCCCGCGTAATTGCGGAGCACGAACACCGGCCCCGGGGACATCCGGCCGCACCATTACAGACAAGCAACGACGATTGCCATTGCCCCTTTAGCAGGGGCTAATTGCGCCATTTGCTGCACTGCAAAATCCGATGCGGCGGTATCCCTTTCGGCTCTTGCGACCGTTCAATGACACCGCCCGCACGCTGTGCCCGGCCACGGCAATGAGGTCAATGCGAGGTTTGGCAATGGCGGGTTCGCGTGGCGCGAATGCTGCGCGTTTCTTGCCGGCTGTTGTCCCTGCGAAAGCAGGGACGACAGTGAGGATGAGTTGCAATTCAAGATGACAGACACGCGGTGTCATCACCCGCGCATGCCCTCCCCGGTCCGTTCGTCATTGCGGGCGACGCATCAGCGTCCAATGTCGCCTCGCCGCGCGGACGGAATCCGGTCGATCGGACATCATTCCTTCCGCAGGATCTTATCCATGGCCTTTCCACGCGCCAGCTCATCGATCAGTTTATCCAGGTAGCGAATTTCCC
This sequence comes from Bradyrhizobium sp. Pha-3, assembly GCF_042258325.1. NCBI lineage: Bacteria > Pseudomonadati > Pseudomonadota > Alphaproteobacteria > Hyphomicrobiales > Nitrobacteraceae > Bradyrhizobium > Bradyrhizobium sp. Pha-3. Next base: position 6,608,704 of record NZ_CP170151.1, read on the forward strand.
GCATGGTCGGCTCTTTGATTTCCTCAACCCTGACACCGCACACCACGCCCTTGATCGAGGCCCGCGAAGGATTCATTTCAGGCGCCTTTGCGAAGAACGTTTCGAAGTCGGTTTGTTTTTCCAACTGAGCTTCCAGCTCCTTCGGACCGTAGCCGGTCAACCAGGAGATCACCTGATCGACCTCCGCTTTGATGCGTCCCTTCTTCTCCGCTTTCGCGACGTAGAGCGGGTAAACGCTCGCGAAGCTCGTTGTATAGATCCGATGCTTGGCCATGAATTGCTCCGAACGTTCGTATTCCGGGGTCTCGACGAGGAAATATTAGTCCTGGGTTGAACCGGCATCGCCAATCCGAAGTGTCGCATGTGGCTGAGGGCATGGCGATGGCCTGTGCCTCCCGTTTCGTCCCCAGCGCTCGCCTGCGGCGGCGCTCATGCGTTGGCAGCAATCGCTCTACAGCGACGGCAACCGCTCTGGGGCAGCGCCACGCCTGATCCGTTAGATCATCACCATGTCCAATCCACGGACGGAAACATGGTGCGGCCCGCCAGGATCGAACATCAGGATCGAACGCAGGAGTTTTGAACGATGAACCAGATGATCCGCAATACTCAGGAGACAAGCATGAACCTCGACAATGTCTCGCACACCGGTCAGGCGGGGCCAAACGAGTTGGTGCCGTCGCGCTACGCGCTGAAGATCGGCGAGATCGACGTGCTGGTCGTCAGCGACGGGGTGCTGCCGCTGCCAACCAAGATGCTGGCACACAATGCCGAGCCGGCCGTCCGGGCAGCCTGGCTGGACGACATGTTCCTGCCGCCGGACGCGTTCGACTGGGCGCTGAACGTGGTCGTGGTGCGAAGCGGCGGGAAAACCATCCTCGTCGACGCCGGGCTGGGGTCGGACCCGGACCTGCACCTGCCGAAGGCCGGGCAGACGGTCAAGCGACTGGAGGCCGCCGGCATCGATCTTGGGTCCGTCACCGACGTGGTGCTGACCCACATGCACATGGACCATGTGGGCGGGCTGCTCGTCGAGGGCGTGAAGGAGCGGCTGCGTCCGGACCTGCGGATCCATGTGGCGGCTGCCGAAGTCAAGTTCTGGGAGGCGCCCGATTTCTCCCGCGTCTCGATGCCGCCGGGATTCCCGGACGCGCTTCGTGCGACCGCCAAGCGGTTCAGGAAAGAGTACCAGAGCCAGTTGCGGCTGTTCGACGAGGAGCACGAGGTGACGCCCGGAGTGGTCGTCCGTCGCAGCGGTGGCCATACCCCCGGTCACAGCGTGGTTCGCCTGGCGTCCGGCGGCGACCGGCTGACATTTGCCGGTGACCTTGTGTTCGCGGTCGGCTTCGAGCACCCAGAATGGCACAACGGCTTCGAGCACGATCCCGAGGAGGCGGCCCGCGCCCGGATCAGTCTGTTGCGGGAACTGGCGGCGAACCGCGAGCTGCTGGTTGCCACGCATATGCCGTTCCCGTCCGTTGGACATGTCGCGGTCGAGGGTGACGCCTTCCGTTGGGTGCCGGTGTTCTGGGACTACTGAGACCCTGTCGAGTTAGAGCCGAACCGGGGCGCGTACTCATAACGATCATGGGTGCGGGCTCCGGCTTCCGCGCGGCCCTTCTGAGCAAAGGTCGGTTACGGGCCACAAGCGGTCATTCCAGCCGGTCGAGAGCGAATTAGCTTGCCTTGCTTTGAGTCCTTTTGCACTCTCAGGCAAGGAGGCCGATGCATGAAGATAATGACCGTCGCGTGCGCTCTCGGAGCGGCCCTCGTGCTGTGCAACCTCGGGACGTCTGGTGCTGAAGCCCGGGCGCGGAAGGCACAAGTCGTTCATGAACCAAGGAGGGTCATTATCCCGACGCCCGTGATAAGGCCAACTCCGTGGGATTATTATATTGTTCCACGATATCAATATCGCCCTGAAGACGACCGGGTCGACCCATACGCCCCGCCCCTGGAGTCGTCGTGGCGCCTCTATGAGGCGTGGCGGTGGCCATACTGGTGGTGAACGGCGATCGCGCCAAACAGATCGCATTCCGAGTGGTGATTGTCCCCTGACGGACGGGGACTAGTGTGCTGAATGCGAAGTTCGTGCGATTTCGCGGCAGCCACTTTCACGAACTTCGCATTCATAAAGCACACTGGAATCATAAGTTTGCTAGTGTCCTTATCGAATCCGAAGTTCGCTTCGAAGGTGCGGCAAATGATGCGAACTTCGGATTCGGGACACTAGCTGTGAAGTTGCGCGTTGAGGCCGTCCCAATTTGGCGTACGTCTGGTTGCCTCAAGAGCGCCGCTCTGGGAATTCCGACGAAAAAGCAGGCCGTTCTGGCCCGAGAGTTCTTTGGCTTTCAGCACTCGGCCATCTTCCAAAAGGATGCGCGCGCCTGCCGTGACATAACAGCCCGCTTCGACGATACAATCGTCACCCAATGAAATGCCGATACCGGCGTTGGCTCCGATCAGGCAGCGCTCGCCAACTGCAATCCTCTCTTTCCCTCCTCCGGACAGAGTGCCCATGATCGACGCACCGCCACCAACGTCGCTGCCGCTTCCGACAACCACACCGGCGCTGATCCGGCCTTCGACCATGCAGGGACCGAGCGTACCCGCGTTAAAATTGCAAAAGCCTTCATGCATGACGGTTGTGCCCGGAGCCAGATGGGCTCCGAGCCTTACGCGATCCGCATCTGCAATTCTCACCTCCGCAGGCGTCACATAATCAGTCATGCGCGGAAACTTATCCACGCCAGTCACCTCAAACGCGAGGGCGCGCTTTCGTGCTTCCATTCGCGCGTCCGGTACACGAGAGCACTCACAGGGACCGAGGGTCGTCCAGGCAACGTTAGGTAAAAGACCGAAAACTCCCTCGAGGTTCAGGCAATTCGGCTGGACGAGCCTGTGGCTCAGCAGATGGAGTCGAAGATACGCGTCGTGCACGTCAGTCGGCGCAGATGCAAGGGAGCCAATTTCCGTACGGATTGGAACGATGTCGACATTGCGAATGTCGTCGTGTCGCGCATATCCGTCCGCCGACTCGCCCAACGATCTCCTGACCTCGTCGCTCGCCAGCCGCACCGTTGCCGCCTTGTCGGCCTCCGCAACCAGGCGCAGCTGAAGAAACCAGGAATCCAGCACGCGACCGTCAGCTGCAATCGTTGCAAATCCCTCGCCTCTCGCGCCCCTCAGTTCCATCGCCATTCGAATGTCTCACACTACGATCCTGCACGTCATGCATACGCGAGTTTTCGTGGAAATGGCAACTTCCGGACCCTCAAACACCTCCGCTTGGGGCAACGGGCGACATGCGTCCACGCCGCAGCGACGTCCGCTCTTATGCTCTGAGCGGATACCGATCGACGGTGCCTGCGGTGCCGTGTCGGGCGAGCGAGTAGCCGGGTCGGCCGGTTCGCCCTCCACGCTTCGTCCCGGGACCGCTACTCCGCCGCGGTCCGGATATCGATCTTCTCGGCGCGGACCGCGCAGAACTTGAACTCCGGAATCTTGCCGAACGGATCGAGCGCCGGGTTGGTCAACAGGTTCGCCGCCGCCTCCGCGTAGCAGAACGGCATGAAGACCATGTTCTCGGGCACGTCGCGGTCGGCACGTACCTTGACCTCGACCGCGCCGCGGCGCGTCTCGAGACGGATGAAGTCGCCAGGCGCGAGTCCCTTCTTGCGCATGTCCTTCGGGGTCATGAACGCGACCGCTTCGGGCTCGATCTGGTCGAGCACCTGGGCACGGCGCGTCATCGAGCCGGTGTGCCAATGTTCGAGCACGCGGCCGGTCGACAGCACCATCGGGTACTCGTCGTCGGGCAACTCGTCCGGCGGGATCACCTTGGCCGGCACGATCTTGCCGCGGCCGCTCTCGGTCGGGAAACCGGTGGTGAAGATGATCTCATTGCCGGGCTTGTCGGGATCGTCGACCGGATAGGTCACCGCGCCCTCGCGCACCAGGCGCTCCCAGGTGATGTTCTTCAGCGACGGCATCAGCTCGGCCATCTCGGTGAAGACCTCGCCCGGCCCCGCATAATTCCAGGGCAGCCCCATCCGCTTGCCGATCTCCTGGATGATCCAGAGATCCTGCCTTGCATCGCCCGGCGGCTTGATTACCTCGCGCGCCAGCTGCACACGGCGGTCGGTGTTGGTGAAGGAGCCGGACTTTTCGGCGAACGCCGAAGCCGGCAGGATGACGTCGGCGTGGAACGCGGTCTCGGTGACGAAAAGGTCCTGCACGACGAGATGATCGAGCTTGGCCAGCGCTTCGCGCGCGTGCTGCAGGTCGGGATCGGACATCGCCGGATTCTCGCCCTCGACATACATGCCGTGGATTTCGCCGGCGTGGATTGCATTCATGATCTCGACGACGGTCAGCCCGCGCACCGGATCGAGCTCCTGCCCCCACAGCTTCTCGAAGGCGCCGCGCATGTCGTCGCGGCCGACCGGTTGGTAGTCCGGCAGGAACATCGGGATCAGGCCGGCATCGGAGGCGCCCTGCACGTTGTTCTGCCCGCGCAGCGGATGCAGCCCGGTGCCGGGGCGGCCGACCTGGCCGGTGATCAGCGCCAGCGCAATCAGGCAGCGCGCATTGTCGGTGCCGTGGACGTGCTGGCTGATGCCCATGCCCCAGAAGATGATCGACGATTTGGCGCGGGCATAGGCGCGCGCAACCTCGCGCAGCGTCTCCGCTGGAATGCCGCAGATCTGGGACATGCGCTCCGGCGTGAACTCCTGGATCTTCGCCTTCAGCTCGTCATAGCCCTCGGTATAGCCGGCGATGTACTGCTCGTCGGTCAGGCCTTCGGTGATGATTGTGTGGATCATCGCGTTCAGCATCGCGACGTCGCTGCCCGGTTTGAATTGCAGATGCTCGGTGGCGTGGCGCGACAGCGTCTGCCGGCGCGGGTCCATCACATAGAGCTTGGCGCCGCGCTTGGCGGCGTTCTTGATGTAGGTGGCGGCGACCGGATGGTTCACGGTCGGATTGGCGCCGATCACCCAGATCACCTCGGCGTCGGCCGCGGCCGCGAACGGCGCCGACACCGCGCCGGAGCTCAATCCCTCGAACAGCGCCGCCACCGACGAGGCGTGGCACAGCCGCGTGCAGTGGTCGACATTGTTGGAGCCGAAGCCGGTGCGCACCAGCTTCTGGAACAGATAGGCTTCCTCGTTCGAGCCCTTGGCCGAGCCGAAGCCGGCCAGCGCCTTGGCGCCCTTCTCGTCGCGGATCTTGCGCAAGCCCGCCGCGGCGAGGTCGAGCGCCTCTTCCCAGGATGCTTCGCGGAAATGGGTGTAGGGATTGGCCGGATCGACCTGGTCGTTGGCATCCTTCTTGACGCCGGGCAGCCGCACCAGCGGCTTGGTCAGGCGATTGGGGTGATGGATGTAGTCGAAGCCGAAGCGGCCCTTGACGCAGAGCCGGTTGTGATTGGCGGGGCCATCGCGGCCTTCCGCATAGATCACCTTCTCGTCCTTGACCTGGTAGGTGACCTGGCAGCCGACGCCACAATACGGGCAGAGCGAATCCACCTTCTTGTCGGGATAGGTGACGCGGGTCTGCTTGTCGTCAAGCATGACGGCCGGCATCAGGGCGCCGGTCGGGCAGGCCTGCACGCACTCGCCGCAGGCGACGCAGGTCGATTCGCCCATCGGATCGTCGAAGTCGAACACGATCTTGGCATCGTGGTTGCGGTAGGCCATGCCGATCACGTCGTTGACCTGCACCTCGCGGCACGCCCGCACGCAGAGACCGCACTGGATGCAGGCGTCGAGATTGACGCTCATCGCCGGATGGCTGGTGTCGGCGTGCCAGCGCTCGGTCGCGGGAAAGCGGCTTTCGGTCACGCCGGTCTTCTCGGCCCAGTGCCAGAATTTCGAGTCCGGATCGTGCGAAGTCTCGCGCGCCGGCTGGTCCGCCACCAGCAGCTCCATCACCATCTTCTGCGCCGCGACGGCGCGCTGGCTGGCCGACTTCACCTTCATGCCGACCGTCGGCGTCCGCTTGCAGGACGCCGCCAGCACGCGCTCGCCTTCGATTTCGACCATGCAGGCGCGGCAGTTGCCGTCCGGCCTGTAATCCGGCGCGGGCGAATAGCACAGATGCGGGATCTCGGTGCCCTGGCGCTTGGCGACCTGCCAGATCGTCTCGCCGGCCCGCGCCTCGACCTGCCGGCCGTCGAGCTCGAACTGAATCGTCAGGCCTGAGTTCTGATTGTTGCTCATTCAAATCCTCGTCGAAATTCGTCTGCTCGGCCTCGCCTACTCGGCGGCTTGCTGCGGACGAAAGCCGTCCGGAAAATATTTGATCACTGAGGTCAGCGGATTGGAGGCCGCCTGACCGAGGCCACAGATCGACGCATCGCGCATCGCCTGGCTCAATTGGTCGAGCAGTTCCTTGTTCCAGACCGGCTGCTGCATCAACAGCGCCGCCTTCTCGGTTCCGGCGCGGCACGGCGTGCACTGCCCGCAGCTCTCGTCCTCGAAGAACTTCATCAGATTCAGCGCGGCGTCCCTGACGTCATCGACCTGCGAGAGCACGACCACGGCGGCGGAGCCGATGAAGCAGCCATATTTCTCCAGCGTGCCGAAATCGAGCGGGATGTCGTCCATCGACGCCGGCAGGATGCCGCCGGATGCACCGCCCGGCAGATAGGCCTGCAAGGTATGGCCGTCGGCCATGCCGCCGCAGAACTCGTCGATCAACTCGCGCAGCGTGATGCCGGCGGGAGCGAGCTTGACGCCGGGATCCTTGACGCGTCCCGACACCGAGAAGCTGCGCAGGCCGTGGCGCTCGTTGCGGCCGTGGCTCTTCCACCAGTCGGCGCCCTTCTCGACGACATCGCGCACCCACCACAACGTCTCGATGTTGTTGATCAGCGTCGGCAGGCCGAACAACCCGACCTGGAACGGATATGGCGGCTTGTGCCGCGGCAGGCCGCGCTTGCCCTCGATCGATTCCAGCAGCGAGGATTCCTCGCCGCAGATATAGGCGCCGGCGCCGCGCCGCAGATGCAGCGTCGGACCACCCGGCGGGAGCTTTGCGATCTCGCGCGCGAGGATCTCGCGGCAGGCCGGGTACTCGTCGCGGATATAGATGTAGACTTCGGGCGCCTCGACCACGTGGGCGCCGATCAGCATGCCCTCGAGGAAGCGATGCGGATCGGTCTCGAGATAATAGCGGTCCTTGAACGTGCCGGGCTCGCCCTCGTCGCCGTTCACCGCCATCAATCGCGGACCGGGTTCGCCGAGCACCGCGCGCCACTTGCGACCGGTCGGAAAACCGGCGCCGCCGAGGCCGCGCAGCGACGCATCGTCGAGCGCCTTCAGCAGGTCTTCGCGCGGCAACTCGCCCGAGCGCAGGCGCGCGAGCAGCTGGTATCCGCCGCCCGCCACATAGGCGTCGTAGCCGACATATGGCGGAAGGTGCACATGGGTGTCGCCGTTCTTCGCCGCCGCCAGCACATTGGTGACGGTCGCATGATCGACGAAGTTGTGGCCGACCTCGGCAGCGGGCGCGGTGTCGCAACGACCGACGCACGGCGCCCGCACGACGCGGATGCCGGGACCGGCGCGGTTCTGCAGATCCTTCAACAGCTGTTCGCCGCCGAGCATCGCGCAGGTCAGCGAATCGCAGACGCGCACGGTGAGCGGCGCGATGTCAGGCTCGCCTTCCTTCACGATGTCGAAATGCGCGTAGAAGGTGGCGGTCTCGAACACTTCGGCGAACGACAGCTTCATCTCGTCGGCGAGCGCGGCAAGATGCGCCGCCGAGATCTGATGGTATTTGTCCTGGATCAGATGCAGATACTCGATCAGGAGGTCGCGCCGCCTCGGACGATCGGCGAGCAGCGCCTCGATCTCATGGGCGGCCACAGGGTCGACCTGGCGTCCCTTGGGCGTGGCCTTCGCTCGCTTCCTGCCCTGTCCGGGATGCTCGAACGCACGAACCTTGTGAACGTCGTCTCGACTCATAAAGCCTCGCCTTGGGAACCACGCTTTGCGTGAATTGCACTGCTTCGACGGACTGTATTCTCTGGTATGCCAGAGGCAAGCAGTTTTAGAACGCCTCTAGCAGCGTCGGGTTGCCGCGTAGGCCGTTGTTTATGTTTGCCTATCGGGCGATCTGATTTTGCTATCGCGCGCTCGTCGCGCTGCGCGGTCTCGACCGCGTTTCAGCTCTCACAGCAGGTCGGCGTAGCCGAGAAACCCGACGGCATCGCCAGGTTCAACCCGCACCACGGACTCGCCGAGTTCGACCAGTCCATCGGTCTCGATCAGCGACGACAGCAGGCCGGCTCCCTCGCGAGGAAACTTGTTCGCTTCCAGCGCACCGTCCGCCGCCCGTCGAAGCGAGACGCGGACATATTCGCGCCGCCCGCTCTTCTTCTTGTAGCTGAAGGCGGCCCGCACCGGCATCGGCAGCAAGGGGGACGGCACCGCGCCCGACAGCGCCAGCACGGTCGGCCGCACGACATGGACGAAGGTGACGAAGCTCGCCACCGGATTGCCGGGCAGACCGATCAGCGGGGTGCCGTCGATGATTCCCATCGCCACCGGGCGGCCGGGCTTGATCGCCATCCGCCACAGCACCAGCGAGCCCGCCTGTTCGATGCCGGCCCTGACGTGGTCCTCTTCGCCGGTCGAGACCCCGCCCGTGGTCAGGATCAGGTCGTAGCGCCGCGCGACCTGCTTGAGCGCAGCGGCGAGCTCGGCCCGCTCGTCGCGCAGGATGCCGAGATCGCCGACCTCGCAACCAAGCCGCCGCAACATCGCCATCAGCATGAAGCGGTTGGAATCGAACAGCTGCGCTTCGGTGCGCGCGCTACCGGGCGCAGCCAGTTCGTCTCCGGTCGAGAACACCCCGACGCGCAGCCGCCGCACCACATCGAGCGTGGTGAGCCCGAAGGCCGCGGCGACCGCGATATCCTGCGGGCGCAGGCGCCGTCCCGATGCCAGCGCGACGTGGCCGCGCGGAATGTCCTCGCCGGCCGGGCGCACATTGGCGCCGACCTTCAGGCCGGACGGCAGGATCACGTTTCCCGCATCGTCGATCCGCACGTCTTCCTGCATGAACACGGTGTCGGTGCCATCGGGCATCGGCGCGCCGGTGAAGATCCGCACCGCCTGGCCCGCCTGCGCCGGCTGCGCCGACGCTCCCGCCTGCACCCGCCCGGCAACGGGGAATGCGCGCTCGCCGCTCGCCGGCAGGTCCGCGCCGGATACCGCGTAGCCGTCGACGGCGGAATTTCTGAACGGCGGCAGCGCAAGCGGCGCGACAATGTCGCCGTCCAGGATGCGTCCGTCCGCATCCACCAGGGCAACGGCTTCGGTCTCGCCGACGGGCTTGACCCGCGCGGCGATGATCGCGACGGCTTCGTCGACCGACATCATCGGTCCGCCGAACGCGAAGCAGTCGTCCGAAAGCTGCGCCATGATCTCCCTCAGTCCTCGGCCATCGACAAGATTTGTTCGACCCAGATCCGAACTGCGCGTTATCCTTAAAGCCGGACCGATCGATGGCAGTTCCCGCGACGCGGCGGAGGGTCGCCAGTCAGTCTCCGAACGTGCTTATATCCCCAGCTCCGTTGTCATGTGAACCCATTCGGACGTCCAGCAGTGACCGAGAAAACCACCGCTCCCATCATTATTCCTGATCCGGACGATCCGCGCCTGACGGAGCGCGTGGTCGGCGTCGATCAGACCGGCGCACGGACCGAGATCAAGGTGCCGGTCGAGCGGCCGCTGACGCTGTACCTCAACGCGCAGGAGATCGTCACGATGATGACGATCAACGACTATCCCGAATACCTCGCGCTCGGCTACCTGCTGAACCAGAACATGCTCAAATATGACGACGTCGTCACCGAGGTCGAATATGACGACGATCTCGAGGTCGTCGTGGTGCGCACCGCGCACCACACCAATTTCGAGGCTAAGCTGAAGAAGCGCACGCAGACTTCGGGATGCGCCCAGGGCACGGCGTTCGGCGACCTGCTCGAAGCCGTCGAGAAGGTCGCGCTGCCGAAGGCCGAACTGCGGACCTCCTGGCTCTACCGGATGACGCACACCATCAACACGATGCCGTCGCTTTATCTGGAAGCCGGCGCCATTCACGGCTGCGTGCTGTGCAAGGAGGCGACGCCGGTGTGCTACACCGAGGACGTCGGCCGGCACAACGCCGTCGACAAGATCGCGGGCTGGATCTATCGCCACAATGTCGATCCGGCCGACAAGATTCTCTACACCACCGGCCGACTGACCTCGGAGATGGTGATCAAGACGGTGCGGATGGGGATCCCGATCCTGGTCTCGCGCTCCGGCTTCACGGCATGGGGCGTCGATCTGGCGCGGCAGGTCGGCCTGACGCTGGTCGGGCGCGCCCGCGGCAAGCGCTTCATCGCGCTGTCCGGCCAGGAGCGGATCGTCTACGACCAGAACCTCGACTATGTCGAAGAAGAATCGATGCGTCACAAGCGCAAGGGCGAGACCGACAATGACTGATATTCCGGGGACCGCCGTCCCGGGCGTGCTGCTCGCCGGCGGCCTCGCGCGGCGGATGGGCGGCGGCGACAAGCCGATGCGCAAGATCGCGGGCCGCACCATTCTGCAACGGGTGATCGACCGTCTCGCCCCGCAATGCAGTGGGCTGATCATCAATGCCAATGGCGACCCGGCGCGATTTGCCGCGTTCGGCCTTCCGGTCGTCGCCGACGATGTCGCCGACTATCCCGGTCCCCTCGCCGGCATCCTGGCCGCGCTCGACTGGACCGCCGCCAACCGGCCCGATGCGCAATGGGTGCTCAGCGCCGCAGGCGACTGTCCGTTTCTGCCGCGCGATCTCGTCACGCGCCTCGTGCAGGCACGCGCGGCTGACAATGCCGAGCTCGCGGTCGCTTCATCCGGCGGGCAGACGCATCCCGTCATCGGCCTCTGGAGCGTCCGCCTGCGGAATGAATTGCGCCAGGCGCTGGTCGTCGAGGACGTGCGCAAGATCGACCGCTGGACCGCGCGCTATCCGCTCGCAACGGTCGAGTGGCCGACCGAGCCGCTCGATCCGTTCTTCAATGCCAATACCGTCGAGGACATCGCGGAAGCCGATCGCCTCGCCGCGCTCGACGGCGGATGATGACCGCCGACCGCCCGGATCAGCTCGGCCACGGCGTGTTGCGAATCCGGGTGCAGGCATTCGGCCGGTGAAAGGCGGGATCGCGCTCCGCGACGAAGTCGAAATTGACGGTGCCGAACGTGGTCTGCGGCTTCTTCAGGGCCGAGCAGGTCTGTACCTCGATGAACTCGTTCTTGAAATCGCCGCGGGGAAACGCGGCAAGGACGCTGTCGCGCTGCTCGGCCGTATAGTCATCGTATCCGACGCCGACGGCATCGACCAATACGCCCGCATTGGTGAGCGCGATTTCCGGCCGCATGTATTGCGGAATGCCGGGCGTGGTGTGCAAGGCGATCGCTTCCCACACCAGGTCCGCCTTGGGCTCGGCGATGCCGTGGCTCCTGAGAAACTTGCGCGCCGCATCGGCGCCGTCGACTTCGAACCGTTTGGCCTCGGTATGAAAATGATCGACAAGGCCGAGATCATGAAACAGCGCGGCAACATAAAGCAGTTCAGGGTCGAACTTCAGATTTTGCCTGGCGCCCTTGAGCGCGCCGAACACAAACACGCGGACCGAGTGATTGAACAACATTTCGGTCTCGTATTGCCGCACCAGCTCGGCGGCCTCCCGCGCGATCTTGCTGTCCGGGATTCGAATGCCGGAAATCGTGTCCGCCATCATCGCACTCCTGCCCTAAGTAGCGTGCCGGAAGGATGCACTGGACGGCCAAGGGCGTCGCGATTCATGCGCGCCGGCACTCCGCTGCAGTGAATCTTACCCACTACCTAATCCGCGAAGCGGCAACCGGAAGGCCCCCGCTGCATGAAGATTCTTCAGGGAGATCGTGAGGCTGGTGCAATACGGAAGGCGCGATCGGGCTCAGCCGATCGCGTCTGGCCTGATCCGGGCGAAGCCTGACCGGAAGCAGCCGGCACAGGCTCCGCTGGGTCGCGGCGGTCAGTGACCCGCAGCGATCCGGGTCGGGCTGCAGGCGTCGTCCTGCGCGTTGTTGCCGCCGTCGTGGCCACGGCCATTATCCTTCATTCGGCCGTGATCGCCATCGCAATTGACGGGAGCGAACGACACGCCGCGATAGACCATGCCGAACGCCGCCGGCACAACGACGTCAAAGACTTCGTTCGCCGGAAGCGTCGTCGCCGCGACCTTGTCCGTGATGGCGACCACCTGATTCGGATCGGCGCCGGGCTCGACCGAGTTGCCCACGGTCGACGTCACCGCGAAAAGCGTCGCGGTGCCGTCGCGGTTGACGCGGCCGGTGATGTTGCGCAGGCCGCCGGTTGCCGGATCGGTCGGGTAGCCATTGACATGATAGAGCGTGCCGAGGTTCAGGCCCTTCTGCAGCGTGTAGGCAAGGCTCCAGCTGCCGTTGGCATACACCCACTTCTGAAGGCCTGCGGTCGGTGACGTGGCGGCGTCGGCGAGATTACCGTCGCCTTCCTGGGCGACATAAAGCGTCGTCGCGTTAGCGAACCAAATGCCAAAGGGATAGAAGCCGTTCGCGCCTGAGTTTGCCGAGGGATTGCTCGGGAAACCCGGAAGAATGCTGAACGCCGTCGAGGCGGCGGTCTCGCGGGTCGGCAGCACGCCCGGCTGGCCGACCTGATAGACCGTGTTGATGCCGTTGCTGCCGCTGCCTTTGGTGACGTAGAGCGTGTTGCCGGAGATCGCGAGACCGCGGAAATTATCGTCCTTGCCGGACTTGTCAGCGGCAAAGCCAAGCTGGGCAACCGAGAAGCCGAACTGGAAGCCATTCTTGCTGCCGGGCGTGCCCTGCTGCACGCCAACCACGGCATCGGAACCATCGACACCGGGCGTTGCGAGCTGCACACCGGTGTCATTGACGACAAGCACCGGCTGGGTGCCGCTGCCGTTGCCGGCATTGCCGACCGTGAAATACTGGTCGGCCTGGGTACCATTGACCTTGTTGGCGCGGATCGCGCCGCGGCCATTGTCGCCGCTATAGATGTTGACCTTGGTCCGGTGCAGCGAGCCGTCGAAATCCAGCTCCGCGACGACGCGCGCATGCACGCCGGTGTCCGGATTGGTGGGGTCGACGTGGTTCGGCGAGTTGGAGTTGGAGACGTCCAGTTGGTTCACCGCCGCGTCGTAGCCCATGAACGTCACGGCCATGCCGTCGGGCGACAAATGCAGCGACAGTTCAGACTTGGAGCTGAAGCTCGTCACCGCCACATCCGCCGGGACGGTCAGCGCGCCGATTTCGCGCAGGCGACGGCCTTCCATATGAAATTTCTTGATCACGACCGGCGCGGTCACGCCGAAGTTCGAATCGACGGCCACGTTGTTGAAGACCCCCGGATAGCTGCCGTCGGCCACAGCCGTCGCGCCGGTCGGCAGCGTCTGGCCTACGGTAACGGTCGATGGGTTGCCCGCGTAGACTGCGGTGCTGATCAGCAATTCGTGCGGATTGCCCGCGGTCTGGGACAGTGCCGGATGGACCGCAAAAAGCGCCGGTGAGAGCGCCGTGCCCGCGATCAGGCGCCGGACAATGGCGCGGCGAAATGTTTCCGGAGTTGTTTGCGATTTGGCGATTGATTTGAACATGCGAAGACCCCCCATTTTTTGAAAGTTGGAATGGGTTCCTCATACGGGGCCGATCACAACACTCGTGTGACAGATTGCCGCAGCTCGTGTTCACGTTCCGGAAATCTCGCGGCTCGCGTGCCCGCCGATGCGGGAGACGCTAACGGGCGATGAGATTTGGTCGGATCGTCACCGCGCCATGACTCATGGTTCGAGCATGATCGCCGCGCAAACGCTTCGCGTTGATCGCTTAGCTGGCCCGTCCGCCAACCCGGCCGACCCGATCCGTTTCGATCGCCCGCAGATAGTCCAGCATCAGACGGCTGGTTGCCGACAGATGCGCGGTGTCGCGGACCACGATCTTCAGCTCGCGCCGTCCCCAATCGTCGCGCAGCGGGATCGCACGAAGGCCCATCCCGGCGCCGACCACCTTGAAGGCGCGGTCGGGGATCAGCCCGAGTCCCATATTGGCCTGCACCATGCGGCAGACCGCATCAAAGCCGGGCACATTGATGCGCAGCCGCATCGCCTTGCCGGCTTGCGTCGCCGCATATTGCGAGCGCAGATAGATCGAGCTCGCGGTATGCAAGCCGATATGGTCGAAATCGAGTGTTTCGGTGAACAGCAATGTCTCGCGGCCGGCCAGCCGATGGTCCGCGCGCATCACCACCACCAGATTGTCGTAGCGATAATGGAAGGCCTCGAGCGCGCGGCTGTCGGCCTCGGCCGAGCAGATGCCGATCTCGGCTGCGCCCTCCTCGATGCCGCGCACCACCTGCCCGCTCGGCCGCTCCTGCAGATCGACGCGGAGCAATTCATGCGCGGCGAAGAAGGCGGAGAGATCCTCGGGCAGGTACTGCACGATCGCCGAGAGGTTGGCGAGCATGCGGACATGGCCGCGCACGCCTTGCGAATATTCCGACAGCTCGACCGCGATCTTTTCGACATTGAGCAGCGTCACCCGGGCGTGGTGCAGCAGCGCCTCGCCGGCCGGCGTCAGCGCCATGCCCTTGGCGAGCCGCTTGAACAGCGTGACGCCGAACGCCAGCTCGAAATCGTTCATCCGTTTCGACACCGCCGACGCCGCAATCCCCTCGCGCTGCGCGGCGCGGGTGAGGTTCTGCTCGTCGCAGACCGCGACGAACAGGCGAAGCGTTGTCAGGTCGACCCGTCGCGTCAGCGCGGTCTCCGCCGGCGTGGCGGCGCGCGGAAGGTCTGTCACGATGGAGGAGATCGGCATGGACGGCGTTCCCCGGGAAAGAACGCAGCGTAGCGCTGGAGATGGCGCGGAAGATTCCAAAGCAGTGCGGGATGGAGCGGATTGTTGGGATAGGATTCCAACAATGGTCGAGTTGGGCGGTTTTTATCCCAACCGGTCACCCGCAGCTGTCATTACGAGTGCAGTTCCTCACCGCCACCCCCGCGCAAAGACTTCGCCTTTGCACGCGGATGACGGGGTTGGATAGGCCCCTAACAAAAACGCGGCGCCGAAGCGCCGCGTTTCCGAATGCTTTGATCGCGCCTATCAGCCCGCGGCCTTGGCCGGCACGTCGCGCTGGCGCTTCATCACGATCTTGTTCAGCGCGCCGAGATAGGCCTTTGCGGAGGCGACCAGCGTGTCCGGATCGGCGGCGCGGGCGGTCATCGAGCGACCTTCATGGGCCAGACGCACCGAGACTTCGGCCTGCGCGTCGGTGCCTTCGGTCACCGCGTGCACCTGATAGAGCTCCAGCTTGGCCTCGTGCGGCACCAGGCGCTTGATACAGTTGAAGACGGCGTCGACCGGGCCGTTGCCCTCGGCCTCCTCGATCTTGATCTGGCCGTCGACGTCGAGCTTCATGGTCGCGCGCTGCGGGCCATGGGTGCCGGCGATCACGGTCAGCGAGGTCAGCTTGATGCGGTCGTGGGCGGCCGCCATCTCCTGGTCAACCAGCGCCTCGATGTCCTCGTCGTAGATGTCCTTCTTGCGGTCGGCCAGCGCCTTCATCCGCGTAAAGGCATCCTCCAGCTGGTTGGCGCCGAGCTTGTAGCCCATCTCCTCCAGCTTGTGGATGAAGGCGTGGCGGCCGGAATGCTTGCCGAGCACCAGCGAGGACTGCTTCAGGCCGACCATCTCGGGCCGCATGATCTCGTAGGTCGAGGCGTCCTTCAGCACGCCGTCCTGATGGATGCCGCTCTCATGCGCGAACGCGTTACGGCCGACGATCGCCTTGTTGTACTGCACCGGGAACGAGGTGGCCGCGGACACCACCTTCGAGGCGCGGGTGAGCTGCGTGGTGTCGATCTTGTTCCAGAACGGAAACTTGTCGTTCCGCACATTGATCGCCATCACGATCTCTTCCAGCGCGGCATTGCCGGCGCGCTCGCCGATGCCGTTGACGGTGCACTCGACCTGCCGCGCGCCACCGACGACGCCGGCCAGCGAGTTCGCGACCGCCATGCCGAGGTCGTTGTGGCAATGCACCGAGAAGATCGCCTTGTCGGAGTTCGGCACACGCTCGATCAGCGTGCGCATGAAGTGGGTGTATTCCTCCGGCACCGTGTAGCCGACGGTGTCGGGGATGTTCACCGTGGTGGCGCCGGCCTTGATCACCGCTTCGACGATCCGGCACAGATAGTCCATCTCGCTGCGGGTGCCGTCCTCGGCCGACCATTCGACGTCGTCGATCTGGTTGCGGGCGCGGGCGACCATCGCGACCGAGGTCTCGATGACCTCCTCGGGGGTCTTGTTCAACTTCACCCGCATATGCAGCGGCGAGGTCGCGATCACGGTGTGGACGCGGCCGCGGCGAGCGAACTTCACGGCTTCGGCGCAGCGGTCGATGTCGGCCGGATGGGCACGGGACAGGCCCGCGATCACCGAGTTCTTGGAGCGGCGGGCGATCTCGCTGACCGCCTGGAAATCGCCTTCCGAGGTGATCGGGAAGCCGGCCTCGATGACGTCGACGCCCATGTCGTCCAGCAGCTCGGCGACCTCGAGCTTCTCCTCGAAGGTCATGGTGGCGCCGGGGCACTGCTCGCCGTCGCGCAAGGTGGTGTCGAAAATGATGACGCGGTCCTTCTCGGACTTGTTCGCGGTGGCCATGTCAGAAATTCCTTTAAGCTTTTGCGCCCGTCATGTTGCTCCTTGAGCAATTACTTGGGCGATATCAGGGTTCGGTGATCTCGTACAAACCCCTGAGTGCCCAGGCGCAAACGCCCAGCCGGCCCTCAGGGGCAGGTAAGAAGAAGGCCGCCAATAAGCAGGGTGGGCGCTGCGGCAGGGATCGTGGCGGTAGCCTGGGCCACCTCCCCAAAGATCCCATCAATTTGGCCGCGAATCAGCATTGCCAGACCCTGTTGAGCGCCAAAATCCTCGGACAAAACCATTGACGGTTGGTTGCCGGGATGCGCTATGCGCCGTCGTTCTAGACGATTATGGCAAGCCGCCGCAATGGGTAAAGATGGTCAGGTGGGTTGACCTATCATTGCCGCATGGCCAGGCGCGTTCCACCCCTTTCTCGTCCCCTCACCTCCGCCCGCGCGAAGATGCGCGCAGGCTCGACGGCGAACGACCGTAGAGGTCGGCGAAGGCGGCGTTGAAACGGCGAACGCTGCCGAAGCCGGCGCGGAAGGCGATCGCGGTCATCGCGTCGTTGGTGGTGTCGATCAGGCGCTTGGCGCGCTGCACGCGGCGCGTGGTCGCGACCTGTTGCGGGCTGGCGCCGACATGGCGCTCGAACAGCCGCGCGAGGTGGCGCGCGGTGATGCCGAGCCGGTCGGCCAGGGCTGCGACCGAGCCGCGCTCCAGCGCGCCGCCGTCGATCAGCTTCAGCGCACGCGCAACCGTGGAGCGCGTGCCGTTCCAGGCCGGACAGAACGGCGCAGTCTCGGGACGGCAGCGCAGGCACGGCCGATAGCCGGCCGCCTCAGCCGCAGCGGCGGTCGGGTAATAAGTGACGTTGCGCGGCAGCGGATGTTTCACCGGACAGACCGGACGGCAATAGATCCGCGTGGTCTTCACCGCCGTGAAGAAGCGGCCGTCGTAGCGCGCGTCGCGCCGCAGCCGCGCAGCGTTGCAGACATCGAAGCTGAGCATGGGGCGAGTCTAGCGCATCGCGCGATCGAGGAAAGTGGCCCAAGGTGATGAGGTCCGATTCCGGCCAGCGCGACCCGCAGCGCTGACCTAGATCGATCCGATCGATCAACCCGGAGACATCGCCGTGACCAACCCGACAGCCAGGGAAACCAGCAAGCAAATTGTCCTCAACGCCTGGCAGACTTTCAGGACCCGTGACGCCAAGCTGATCGCCGCGCTGTTCGCACCCGATGCCGAATGGATCGCGCCCGCCCGCAACGCCACCGCGGTCGCGCTCGATCACGCCGACCACATGATCGGCGCTGACGCGATCGCCCGCTTCATCTCGACCGAGATGCACCGCCTGTTCTCCGAGATCGACATCGCGTTCCGCGCCGTTCATGCCGACGGCGACAGCGTCATCGTCGAGGAGCGCATGCGCGCGACGCTGCCGGACGGCCGGCGCTATGAGAATGACTACTGCTTCGTGTTCGTCATCGAGGCCGGCCGCATCAAGCAGGTGCGCGAATACATGGATACCCGCAAGGGCTGGCAGATGGTGTTCGGAGAAACCGCGGCGTGACGACTGACGGTTGACGCGGACTGTAGCGCGACTTCGTCAGAACTCGCGTGAGGGGACGCAGCGCCGAGCGGGTTCCCGGAACAGCGCAGCGGAACCCTTCCCACACCACGACACCATGACCTCGACCGAAGACAACCACGGCGCGTGTTTGTCCGAATCTATCAACCTTTGCTCAACAGGTTGCATCTAGTCTGCGGGCGACGGCCGGATGCCAAGGGTGCATCGAACGAAGCACCGGCCGTTCTCGCCGAGACGCGGACGCAACACGCGCAAGGGTGTTGCGGACAGGGGCGTGCTGAACGGGTTCGAGCGGATTTCAGCAAGACCGAAGCGGACTCACATCACGGGCCGAGAAGACGGCCACCTGGTGTCGCCGGCGCTTGGGCCGGCGATCCGGGCGATGACTTTGGTGGTTAAGGAGACATGGGGACAATGTCCGAGACAAACGCGGCCGCAGGGCTCAATCAGCGACAATTCGGCTTCAACCTCTTCCTCGTCGGATTCCTGATCCTGTTCCTCGAACTGGCCTGCATCCGCTGGTTCGCGGCCAAGGTCGTCTTCCTTCAGTTCTTCACCAATGTCGTTCTGCTCGCGTCCTTCCTCGGCATGTCCTGCGGCTGCCTTGCCGCGCGTCGCGGCACCAACTGGCTTGGACTGTTTCCCGGAGTGGCGCTTCTGACATTTGCCAGCGCGTTCCTGATCATGGTGGCATATTCCAATTGGGGCGGGCTGGTGGTCGACGTCGGCCATCAGGCATCGCCGCAGGAAGTGTTTTTCGGCACCGAAGCCCGCAAGCCCGACCTCGCGACATTCGTGGTGCCGATCGAGGCGATCGCCGGGCTGTTCTTCGTCCTGATCGCACTGATGTTCGTCGGCCTCGGCCAGACGCTGGGCCGCGCCTTCGACGCCTATCCCGATCGCGTCGCCGGCTATTCCCTGAACATCGGCGGCAGCCTTGCAGGCATCATCGGATTCTCGCTGTTGTCGTTCGCGCAGGCACCGCCATTGCTCTGGTTTCTGGTCAGCTTCGTCGGGATCGCCTACCTGCTCTATCAGGACAAGGGCCTGTCGATCGTTCGCCTCGCGACGCTCGTCATCGTGGCGGCCTTTACCGGGATCTATACCGGCACCGACAGTTCCGACGTCCATGAAAACCGCTGGTCGCCCTATTACGCCGTCGACTGGAATAGATCGAACGACGTGATCACCGTCAACAATATCGGCCATCAGGAAATGATGCCGTTCAGCGAACGCGGCTCGTCCTATTCGCTGATCCATCTGCTGCAGAAGCACAGCGGCGGCACGCCGTTCAAGGATGTCATGATCATCGGCGCCGGCTCCGGCAACGATCTGGCGCATGCCTTGCGTTTCGGCGTCGAGCGCATCGATGCGGTCGAGATCGATCCCGTGATCCAGGACATCGGCATCCACAACCACTCCGACAAGCCGTATCAGGATCCGAGGGTGGTGCCACATCTCGACGACGGCCGGCATTTCCTGCGCACCACCGAACGCAAATACGATCTGGTCGTCTACGCGCTGGTCGACTCGCTGATCCTGCACAGCGGCTACGCCAACATTCGTTTGGAAAGCTATCTGTTCACCGAACAGGCCTTCCAGGACGTCCGCCGCGTGCTGAAGCCGGACGGCATCTTCGTGATGTACAACTACTATCGCCAGGGCTGGATCGTGCAACGCGTCGCCGCGATGGCGAAGCAGGTGTTCGGCTGCGATCCGCTGGTGCTGCCGCTGCCCTACAAGGAAGCGCTGACCTCGTCCGAGGCGGTCGGCTTCACCACCATCATCGCGGGCTGCATCCGCGCATCTCGACCGCGTTCCGCGACCGCGGCCAGTTCTGGCTGAACAGCCTGCCGCCGGAAAATCTGTCGGTCGACGGCTTCGACAAGCCGCAAGACAAGGCACAGGACAAGGTGCAGGACAAGTCAGCCGCGCCGCGCGGCGACTGGGTGCCGCTGGCGCCGGCGAAACTGGTCGTCGACAATGAAGGCGCCAGGCAATCGACCAGCGACGACTGGCCGTTCCTCTATGTCAGCGGACGGCTGATCCCCGATCTGACCGTCCGCTCGATCATCCTGCTCGGCGTGCTCGGGCTCGGCCTGGTCTATCTGTTCAAGCCGAAGGGGGCCTGGCGGCCCAACAACCGGATGTTCTTCCTCGGCGCGGCCTTCATGCTGCTGGAAACCAAGGCAGTCGTGCAGATGGCGCTGCTGTTCGGCAGCACCTGGCTGGTCAACTCCGCGGTGTTCTTCACGGCGCTCGTGCTGATCCTCGCCGCCAATCTGTACGTAATCAAGGTGCCGTCCACCCGGCTGGTGCTGCATTATGCCGGCCTCCTGGTGCTGCTGGCGGTCTCGGTGCTGGTGCCGCTGGATACGTTCCTGAGCGGCGGCATCGTCTGGCGCTACGTGATCCCCTGCGCGCTGGCGCTTGGCCCGATGTTCTTCGCCGGCGTAATCTTCGCCCGCTCGTTCCGCGACGAAGCCAATCCCGACCAGGCGTTCGGATCCAACATCGCGGGATCGGTGATCGGCGGCCTCGCCGAGTCGTGCTCGACGCTACTCGGCTTCCGCTATCTCCTGATCGTCGCGATCGGCTTCTATCTGCTGTCGGCGTGGGCGCCGGCGCGGAAGGCGTAGCGGCGACTAGCGCTTGACGTCGCACGGGGTAAGGGATGCACGGCGGCAGGGTTCCCCCGTCGGGGGGGGGGGCGCCCTGCCAAAATATCGAAAACAACCCCATGCACAGTAGCCGGCGGCTGCCCGGCGTTAGACATGGCAACTTGACACGTCGGGCAAATCAGTCTTATTTTTCCATTATTCCGAAATTGCGCAGCTCCGCGGCCATGGCGTATCGGAAAGCCCTGCTGCGTCGCTTCCCTGCGGCCACCCGTTGCGACACCCACCGTTGAGTCCGTGACTCCTCCGACACGTCGTCCCTGCGGAAGCAGGGACCCATACGCCGCAGCGGTCCTTGTCGCAGGGACTCGTCGTTCCAGCATCGGCCAACAATGGCGGTTGTGGTTATGGGTCCCTGCTTCCGCAGGGACGACGGTAAGGATGGTTCCCGATCGCAGTTGGCCACGAGCGAAAGGAAACCGCGCCGCTACTTTTTGCGCCGCCTACTTCTTCGCGGGTATCTTCTTCTCCGCCGTGCCCTTGCCTTCCGCCTCCAGCGCCGCGCGGACGCGCTTGAATTCGCTTAAGTCGGCCTTGTCGACTTCGGGGAATTTCAGGTCGAGGCTGTCGAGCGCATTGACGATGGTCGAGCCGATCACCACGCGGGCGAACCATTTGTGGTCGGCGGGCACGATGTGCCAGGGCGCCTCTTTGGTTGCGGTGTGATGGATCATGTCCTGATAGGCGGCCTGATATTTGGCCCACAGCTTGCGCTCGGCGACGTCGGCCATCGAGAACTTCCAGTTCTTGGCCGGCTCCTCGAGCCGGTCGAGGAAGCGCTGGCGCTGCTCCTCCTTGGAGACGTTGAGGAAGAATTTCAGGATCACGGTGCCGTTGCGCGACAAATAGCGCTCGATCGCCGCAATGTCCTCGAAGCGCTCGCGCCAGATGTCCTTGGTGACGAGGCGCTTCGGAATCTTCTGCTTGTCGAGCACCTCGGGATGCACCCGCACCACCAGGCACTCCTCGTAATAGGAGCGGTTGAAGATGCCGATGCGGCCGCGCTCCGGCAGCGCGATCATCGCGCGCCACATGAAGTCGTGGTCGAGCTCCCTGGTCGAGGGCTGCTTGAAGGAGGAAACCTCGCAGCCCTGCGGATTGACGCCCTCGAACACGCTCTTGATCGCGGAATCCTTGCCGGCGGCATCCATGCCCTGGAAGATCAGCAGAAGCGACCAGCGGTCCTGAGCGTAGAGCTTCTCCTGGAAATCGTTGAGCCGCTTGCGGTTGGCCTCGATGATCTTGCCGCCGGCGTCCTTGTCGATGCCGCCCTTCTCGGCGGTCGGATACGATTTAAGGTGAAATTCGCCCGACCCGTCGAAGCGGAACGGCGCGACGAAGGGCTTCAGTTCATCGGCGAGCGATGGGGACGGTTTGTTGCTCATGGCTTCTCGACGGCTTGCGTGGCGACTTGATCCGGTCGATCACGCTACCAAGAATGCCCTTGGGCAGGAAGATGATGAACAGCACCAGCAGCACGCCATAGACCAGATTGTCCCAGCCGACCGCCTTGGTGCCGAAAGAGATCCGCAGCACCTCGGCCAGCACGATGGTGATGACGGCGCCGACCGTCGGCCCCAGCGCGACATAGACGCCGCCGACGATCGCCGCGAACACCATCTGCAGGGAGACCGCGATGCCGCTCACCGTGTCGGGCGAGATGAACATCTGGTACTGGCAGTAGAGCGCACCCGACAGCGCGGTCATCAGCGCGCTGATCAGGGTGATCTTGAGCTTCTCGGCGGTGACGTTGACGCCGGCCGCCGCGGCGGCATCCTCGTCCTCCGAGATCGCCTCCATGGCATGGCGGATCATGCTGCGATCGATCGCGCGCCAGATCACGAGGCCCAAGACCCAGACCGCGAGCGCGATCAGATACCAGGTGGTCTTGTCGTCGAATTGCAGCGCGAGCAGCCCCTTGCCGCTCGGCGCGCGCTGCGGCGTGTAGCCGAGCGAGCCGCCGGTATAGTCGCGGGTCGCGGTGATGACCTGCAGCACGATGCCCGACAGCGCCAGCGTCACCAGCACGAAATAGTGCCCGGTGATGCGAAAGCGAAAGCAGGGATAGGCGACGACGAGTGCGAGCACGCCGGCGGTCGCCATGCTGAGTGGAATGCCGATCCAGGGCGACACGCCGAGATGGTTCCACAGCAGCGCGGTGACATAGGCGCCGATGCCCATGAAGCCGCCATGGCCGAGCGAGACCAGGCCGAAGCGCCCCATGATCGACCATGAGGTGTAGGCGAACGACCAGATCAGGATCAGCACCAGCACGTGCAGATGATAGGGATCGCGATGCACGAAAGGCACCGCGACGAGCGCGAGCAGCGCGATGATCCAGCCGGCGGCTTGCCTGTTCACGAGCGCCTCGCCAGGAGGCCCGCGGGCCGGATGAACATCATGACGATGAAGAAGGCAAAGGCCAGCACGTAGCCCCATTCCAGATCGGAGAACAGGCCGCCGAGCGAGATGATCTCGGCGAACACGAAGGCGGCGATGAAGCCGCCGATGAAATTGCCGAGCCCGCCGAGCACGCAGATCAGGAAGGTGATCGGCCCGAACGACAGGCCGACGAACGGATGCACGTCATATTGCAGCACCAGCAGGCAAGCGGCGAGGCCGGCGAGCCCGCCGCCGATCGCCGAGGTGACGAGATAGATACGCTTGGGGTCGACGCCCATCAGCGGCATGATCTGGCGGTCCTGCGCGATGGCGCGGATCGCGGTGCCGGTGAAGGTGCGGGTCAGGAACAGATAGACGCCGATCATGCCGAGCAGCGCGGCGGCGAACGACAGCAATCGCGCGTAGCTGAAATTCATCTCGCCGAGCGCGAGCACCGGCAGGCGGATGCCGAGATTGCGGAAGTCGATGCCGAAGGCGACGGTGGCAAAGCTCTGCAGGATGAACAGCACGCCGCCGGTGGCGAGCAGCTGGTTGATCGGCGGCGCGGTCAGGAGCGGCGCGATCACGAGGAAATGCAGTGCGGCGCCGAGCAGTGCGACCAAGAGGATGACGAGCGGGGCGGCGGCCCAGTACGGCAGGTGAAAAACCTGCACGAGATAGTACATGCCGTACATGCCGATCATCACGAGTTCGGCGTAGCAGATCCAGGTGACGTCGATGACGCCGAAGATCAGGTTGAGCCCGAGCGCGAGCAGCGCCAGCACGCCGCCGAGCAGGATGCCGTTGATGACGGCCTCCAGCAGGTAGATGTCGAAGATGTCGAGGAAGGATTGCATGCTGGCTGCCTTTCTTACCTCTCCCGCGTGCGGGGGAGGTCGGATCGCATCTTTAGATGCGATCCGGGTGGGGGCTTTCTCCTCCGAAAGAGTGTCGCGAGGGGCGAGACCCCCACCCCGGCCCTCCCCCGCAAGCGGGAGAGGGAGTAGAGCGTCCTCGCGGCAATCATCCCGGCCAATCCAATCATCCTCACACCCCCAAATACGCCTGCTTGATGGTGTCGCTCGCCGCGAGCTCCGCCGCTGCCCCGGCGGCGCGGATGCTGCCGGCTTCCAGCAGATAGGCGCGGTCGACCACGCGCAGCACCTGCTGCACGTTCTGCTCGACGATCAGGACCGTCAGGCCGCTGGCGCGGATGCGCTTGACGAGCTCGAACACCTGCTGCACCACGACCGGCGCGAGCCCGGCCGACGGCTCGTCGAGCAGCAGCAGTTTCGGGTTCGACATCAGCGCACGGCCGATCGCGCACATCTGCTGCTCGCCGCCCGACATGGTGCCGGCCATCTGGTGCTGGCGCTCCTTCATGCGCGGAAACAGCTCGAACACGAACTCCAGCCGCTCGGCGTAATGCGCGCGAGCGCCGGGCATGTAGGCGCCCATCTTCAGGTTGTCGGCGACGGTGAGCCGCGGAAACAGCCGGCGATTCTCCGGCACATGCGCGATCCCGAGGCTGACGATGCGATGCGGGGGCGTCGCGACGACGTTCACGCCTTCCATCGCAATCGTGCCCCTGATCGGGCGGATCAACCCGGAGATCACCCGCATCAAGGTGGTCTTGCCGGCGCCGTTCGGGCCGATCACGCCGACCGCCTCGCCCGCCTTGACGTCGAGGCTGACGTCGAACAGCGCCTGGAAGCTGCCATAGCCCGCGTCGATCGATTTCAACTCCAGCATGCGCTCACGCCCCGATCCGGCGCCGCGCCTGGGCTGCGGCCGCGGCCGCGAGGCTCGCATCCGCATCGGTGCCGAGATAGACCTCGATCACTTTTGCGTCGCCGGCGACATCGGCCGGCAGGCCCTCGGCGATCTTCTCGCCGTGATCGAGCACCATCACGCGATCGACCACGCGCATCAATACGCCCATGATGTGCTCGACCCAAATGATGGTGATGCCGAGCTCGTCGCGGATCCGGCGCAGCATGTCGGCGGCCTGGTCCATTTCGGCCTCGTCGAGGCCGCCAAGGCTCTCATCCGCGAGCAGCAGTTTCGGGCCGGTGGCCAGCGCCTTGGCGAGCTCGAGCTTCTTCAACCCGGCGGCGCCGAGGCCCTCGACGCTGGCGTTGCGATCGGTCGGCAGCCCGACCATCGCGAGCGCCCGCTCGGCGCCGTCCTCGGCCTTGCCGCGGCTGTGGCGGCCCTGCCCGTAGAAGCCGGCGAGCACGACGTTCTCGAAGATGCTGAGGCGATGGAACGGCCGCGGGATCTGGAAGGTTCGGCCGATGCCACGGTTGATGATCCGGTGCGGGGCGAGCCCCGCGATCTCGTGGCCGTCGAACAGGATCGAGCCGGAAGTCGGCGGCAAGGTGCCCGAGAGCATGTTGAAGATCGTGCTCTTGCCCGAGCCGTTCGGGCCGATCAGGCCGAGGATCTCGCCCTGCTCGACGCGGAACGACACGTTGTTGACGGCACGAAAGCCGCCAAACCGCTTGACCAGGCCTTCGACGGCGAGCACGGCAGTTCCCTTCGCGAGTGCTAGAGCAGGATAGAGTCAGGTGGAAACAGCTTGGCCGCAGACTCGCTGCACCTCTCCCGCTTGCGGGGGAGGTCGGAACGCATCGAAGATGCGGTCCGGGTGGGGGCTCTCTCCACGATACGATTCGTGGACAGAGCCCCCACCCCAACCCTCCCCCGCAAGCGGGAGAGGGAGCGCGGTTCGTTTGTGGCTACTGTCCGACCTAACCTCATCTTGCGCGAGCTATTTGTAGCTGTAGGTGGTGCCGGCCGGCAGCGGCAGCTCGGTCTCGCGCTGCATCTGGCTCTTCGGCCACACCACATAGGACTTGTCGTCGATATATTGCAGCACCACCGGGAACGAGCGCGCGTTCTGCCCGGCATACTGCTCTCCCTCGCCGTAGAACTTCACGCCGTAGCCGAGCATGGTGCCGCCCTCGGGAATGTCGGTGTCGAGCGCGGCCTTGCGCAGCGCATCCGGATCGACGCCGCCATACTTCTTGATCGCGCGCGGCAAGACGTCGTCGAGGAAGACATAGGCGTTGGCCGCGCCGATGCCGACATGGGCGGAGCGGATCGGCACGCCAGGCTTCAGCCGGTCAAACTCCTCGCCGACCATCTTGATGACCGGCGGCAACTTGGGATCCATGCTCTTCTGGTTGGCAAGCCAGATCGAGATCGGGTCGGTGTTGAAGAGATAGTTGGCGTCGGCGCCGAGGCCTTCCTTCAGCTTCTCGTAGACGCCGTAGCCCGCGCCATGGCCGACGATGGCGCCGAACTTCAATCCCTGCTCGCGGGCCTGGCGGAACAGCAGGGTAATGTCCGGATTGTAGCCGGTGTGGAAGATCACGTCGGGCTTGGCGCGCTTCAGCTTCGTGACCAGCGCCGACAGATCGGGCGCGGTCGCCGAATAGCCCTCCTTGAGCACGATGTTGAAGCCGGCCTTCTTGGCGCCGGCCTCATTGCCCTTGGAGACGTCGACGCCATAGGCACCGTCCTCATGGATGATGGCGACGCGGAGGTCCTTCGGCTCCTTGCCGAACTTGGACATGGAGTATTGCGCGATGAAGTCGGTCGTCATCATGCCGTACTGGTTGCCGGCAGCCTGCGGACGGAACACGTATTTGTAGTTCTTGCCGTCGAACACGCCGGAAGAAATGCAGGTCGTGATCCACATGAACTTCTTCATCTGCTCGACCCGCGCCGACACCGGCACGCATTGCGCCGAGGAGAAGAAGCCCATCACCATGTCGACCTTTTCCTGCTCGAGCAGGCGGACGGCCTCGTTGATCGCAATGTCGGGCTTGCTCTGCGCGTCGGCATAGACGGCCTCGACCTTGTAACCCTCGACGCCGGTCTTGGCGTAATGGTCGAGCATGATCTTGACGCCGGTGTATTGCAGCTCGGAGCCGCCGCCGGCCAGCGGTCCGGTCAAATCGAAGATCACGCCGATCTTGATCTTCTTGTCCTGCGCATGCGCTGCATTGGCCACACCAAGCGCCGCAAGCGCGACAGATAGACCCGCAAGCCAGCGGGCAGCCCTCCTGACCGGCATGAATCCCTCCCCAGAGATTGTGCACTGCATTTTTTGTTGTCGTGCCGCCCTATCACAGGGGGAGCGGCCGATGATGTCAAGCGCGATGGCTGCGTCCGCACCGCGCAGGCTTGCGCAAAGTTTCGGCGGAATGGTGCCGACGCGCGGTGCCGGGGCGCGCGCGTGGCGGCGGCAATTTATCCGCGGGGCCGTTCCATGCCGGCCCGTTTGATGGCCGCGAGCAAGATATCGCTGTCCGAGACAAGAAAATCGATCAGGCTTTTGGCTGCTTCCGGCGCCTGCGCGTCGCTGACGATCGCGGCCGTGAAGGTCTGCACCAGCTGGAGATCCGGCGGCAGCAGACCGACAACTTCGATGCCGCTCTCCTGAACCAGTTCGCTGGTCGGGCCGATCGAGAGATTTGCCTTGCCTGCTCTCAGCGCTTCGGCCGCCTCGGTTCCGCGCGCCTCGAGGGTGAGCCTGACCGTGTCCGGCAAGTTCAGCCTGGGGAAAACCTTGTCGCGGACGTATTGTCCGCTCGTGCTGCTCGGCGCCACCACCTGGCCGGCGTCGATCAAGGCTTTCCTGAGCGCGACATCATTGCCGATGTCCGGCTTGCGAGAGTCTGCTCGAACCGCAGCGGCCAAAGGTGCCGTCGCCAGTCCTGCTTCCGATCCCGCACGAATTCGGCCGTCTTCGGTCAGACTTCGAAGTCCCTCGCGCGAAAGAATAACCACGTCCGCTTTGGTGCCGTGCGCAAGCTGGTGCCGGATCGTCTTCGGACCGGTGCCCTCCGACGCGCCAGATCCAGTCTCCACCCTGATGCCCGTGCTTCGCTCGAATTCAGGCAGCACGTCGCGGTAGACCGCGGCGAAACCACCCGAAATGATGACCTTGATCGTTTTGGGGCCATCGGCGATTGCCGGTGTCAATGCAGCGGCAGCGGTGGCTTGCTCGGTCATTGCGCATTCCTTTGCCTAGGCCGGCAGCTGCGTCTCGATGAACGCGGTGACGAAGCGCGGCATTGCGGGAGTGAGATCGGCGCGGCTGCGCACCAGATGGATGCCGGCAAGCTCGGGATTTGCCTGGCGTGCGAGATTGGCCTCGATCCGCGCCCGCAGCGCGTCACCGGGCATATCGACGCGCAGGATCTGCATCATCGCAAGCGCAGGCCCGGTGTAGATGCAGTGCCAGTCGGCGTCGCCGCGGCAATCCGACGGCAACAGCCCCGTCTCCTCCTCGAGTTCGCGCATCACGCTGCCGGCGATATCCACCGTCTCGCCCCTGATATCGTCGAGATCGGGCGTCCCTGACGGAAAATAGATACGCCCGGCATTCGCGGTCTGCTCGCCCATCACCCCGCACACGAAGGCGCCGTCGCTGGCGAGCAGCGCGCCCATGCCGAAACCGTTGAACACCTCGCTGTCCGGAAAGCCCCAGTCGCGCCAGGCGAGGAAACTCGCAAAATCGGTCTCGAAATAGCTCGCGCTAAGCCGCTCGCCGGCGAAGACCGGATCGCGCCCGAGCAGGACGCGGCCGTTCCACAGGTTCGGGTTCAGCCGCTGCTGCTCGGCGAAATGCGCGTCAATCTCGGCACGCCGCTGGTCCGCGAACGGCCACGGACGCCGCTGCAAGGCAAGGTCGAGCGCGGTGACACGACAAATGAGCGGAGACTGCATATCCGTAGCGTTTACTTTCCGCTTCCGGTGGTCTTCTTGGCCTGATCGACGAACTTGTTGGTGTAGGTCTTGGTGACGTCGATGCCGGCCTTCGCAACATCTGGCGAGCCCTCACTGAACACCGCGAGCACTGCTTCTGCACCCTTGGGGTCCATCTTGCCGGTCTCGGAATACATCGGGATCGTGTTCTTCAGCGCCGCGAGATACTGCGCCTTATCCTTGCCGACGATCTCGTCGGGCATCTTGGCCATGATATCTTCGGCGCTGTGCGAATGGATCCAGGCCAGCGTCGCCATGATCGCATTGGTCAGCGCCTGCACCTCCTTCTCATGGCCGTTGACCCAGGCCGCGGTCGAATACAGTGCGCCGCCGGGATATTCGCCGCCGAACACCGCAAGCGTGTCGTGCTGGGTGCGGGTGTCGCTGAGGATATTGAGGTCCTTGTAGCTGCCCTGCAGCACGGTGACGGCAGGATCGAGCATCACGGCAGCGTCGATCTGGCCCTGCTCCATCGCCGCGACCGCCGTCGCGCCGAGACCGACGCCGATCACGGCGGTGCCGGCCGGATCGAGCCCGTTCTTCTTGAGCAGATACTTCAAGAAAAAGTCGGTCGAGGAGCCCGGCGCGCTGACGCCGACCTTCTTGCCGGCGAGATCCTTGATCGAGTTGATCTCGCCGGTGTGCTTCGGCGAAACAACGAGCACGAGGCCAGGATAGCGGTCATAGACCACGAAAGCCTGCAGCTCCTGCTTCTTGGCCGCGAGATTGACGCAGTGGTCGAAATAGCCGGAGACGACGTCGGCGCTGCCGCCGAGCACGGCCTTGAGCGCGTCCGAGCCGCCCTTGAGGTCGACCAGTTCGACCGCAAGCCCGGCCTTGTCATATTCGCCGAGTTGCTTGGCCAGCACGGTGGGCAGATAGCACAGGCAAGCGCCGCCCCCGACCGCGATGGTGATCTTGCTTTGCGCCGCGGCAAGGCCCGTGGACAGGGTCAGCGCCAGCAGCGTTCCGGCAAGCTTGCCAAGCAGTTTGTTCATGACGTCCTCCGTTCGACTGGCCGGCAAGATAGAGGAGCCGGGAGGCCTTGAGAAGGCGACTTTCCGACAGCTGGTCAAGCCTGCGGCGGCGGCATAGCATCGCCGACACAAGAAAACGCCGAAGAAGCGCCAAAGCTAGAAGCACCAAGAATACTTCAGGGGAAACATCAAGGGAGGTCTTCATGAATCGTGTTGCAACCGCGCTGTCGATCGCTGCCGCCTTTGCCGCGGGCTATGGCGTCACCCATTTGCTGCGGCCCGCGCTCGCCGCCGAGAACATCACGGCGCAGGTCATCCACACCGGCGAGATGGAGGGCGACAAGCTCGGCGACGCCAACAAGGTCGACTTCCGTTCCAAGATGTTCGTCTCCGCCGACGGCGCCACCGTCTCGATCCAGGACGGCAATGTGCCGAAGCACATGCATCCCAACACCAACGAGATGCAGTTCGTCCTCGAAGGCACCGGCACGGTCTGGCTCGGCGACAAGGAAGTGACGGTGAAGCCGGGCGACCTGATCGTGATCCCCAAGGGCACGCCGCATGGCGGCACCAAGCCGAACGGCCGCGCCATCAAGGCCATCGCGATCAAGACGCCGCCGCAGGCGCCGGACGATACCAAGCTGCTGGATTGACGACCGGTCCGTTCGCCGTCATCGCGACGCGCGTACCGTCACCCCCGCGCAAAGGCTTCGCCTTTGTCGCTGGAGGAGGCCGCGAAGCGGCCGTCTCGAAGGGTCGACGGCCCGAGTGGCCGTCCATCCTTCGAGACGCGCTACGCGCTCCTCAGGATGACGGAGCTGACATCGTTACCCGCGTGCAAAGCGTTGTCCGAGCATTACCCGAACCTGTCATTTGGGCGACAGTTCCATTACATGACGATTGACATATAATTCACTTGCCTCACGTCCGGCCGCTCCATAATATGATGATCGTAATTTTATAGAAAGCCGAAACCATGAGCCTGGACGATCACCCCACGGTCAGGGCTGTGCGCGCGCGCAACAGCGAACCGGTCCGCGACGTCCCGGTTTCATCGGAACTGATCAAGGACATCGCGCGCAGGTGCGGAGCCGATGATGTCGGCATCATCGAGTTCGAACGGGCCGCCATCGCCCCGCAGCGGGACTTCATTCGCAAGGTCTATGGCCGGACGCGCTCCCTGCTCGCGATCGTCTGCCACATGAACCGCGAGCCGGTGCGCTCGCCCTCGCGCTCGGTCGCCAACGAGGAATTCCACAGCACCTACGATCACGTCAACGAAACCGCGCGCGCCATCGTTCGCGCGCTCGACGAGCACGGCATCCCGGCCTGCAACTCGGTTGCCGCGTTCCCGATGGAGATGGACCTTCCCAGGATCATGATGGTCCAGCACAAGCCGATCGCGGTGGAAGCCGGTCTTGGCCGCATGGGAATCCATCGCAGCGTGATCCATCCGAAATTCGGCAGCTTCGTCCTGCTCGGCACCGTCCTGCTTGGATGCGAGGTCGACGCCCATGACCACCCGATCGACTACAATCCCTGCCTGGAGTGCAAATTGTGCGTCGCCGCCTGCCCGGTCGGTGCCATCAAGCCGGACGGCGGCTTCGACTTCCTGTCCTGCCACACCCACAATTATCACGACTTTCTCGGCAACTTCTCGCAGTGGGTGGAGAAGGTCGCGGATTCAAAGGACGCAAGGGACTATCGCGCCCGCGTTCCCCGCACCGAGACGCTGAACATCTGGCAATCGCTGTCGTTCAAGCCGGGCTACAAGGCGGCCTATTGCATCTCGGCCTGCCCGGCCGGCGAAGACGTGATCGGCCCTTTCCTGCACGATCGCGACGCCCATTTCGCCGATGTGGTGCAGCCGCTGATCGACAAGGACGAGTTCGTCTACGTGATCCCGGATACCGACGCCGAGGACACGGTGACGCGGCGCTTTCCGCACAAGAAGCTTCAGCATGTCACGTCCGGCCGCCATACCGGCAGCCTGCAGGCCTATATCTTCTCGCTCTCGCTCGGATTCCAGCGCGGCCGGGCCCGAGGCCTGGATTTCGTGACGCATCTGCGCTTCACCGGGGCGAGTGCGCTCGATATGACCGTTGCGATCAAGGGCAAGGATCTCCAGGTCGTGCCGGGACGGCATGTCGGAGAGGCGGCTCTGACCATCACCGCTGACTCGCAGGCATGGCTGCGCATTCAGAATCGCGACCTCGAACTTGCGGACGCGATCGACGCAGAGCTGGTGAGCTACAGCGATGAGAAGCTGTTTGCGGCCTACATGCGATGCTTCCCGCTGTAATCGGCCGCGTAGGGCGGGTTAGCGAAGCGTAACCCGCCAACTCTGCTCACCCGCGGAGAAATGGTGGGTTACGCCTTCGGCTAACCCATTCTGCGCATCCTGCTGCGCTGCTTCTTACTGGGCGGAATGGACCAGCTGTTCGAGATCGGCAATCAACCCCGGCCCGGTCGGTTGCCATCCAAGCTTCCTGCGCGTCTGCTCGCTGGAGGCCGCCATGTCGTATGCAGCGAACGTGCCGAGCCAGCCAAAGAAGGCTTCCGCCTCTTGCGGGGCGATGGATTTGACCGGCAGCTTCAGCCGCCGTCCGATCGTTTCGGCAATATCGCGCATCGAGACCCCCTCTTCGGCGACGGCGTGATACCTTGCGTTCGGCTCAGCCTTTTCGATGGCCAGCCGGTAGAGGCGCGCCACGTCGAGAACATGCGCCGCCGGCCAACGATTTTGCCCGTCGCCGAGATACGCGCACACGCCCTTTTCGCGGTACACCGCGATCAATGGGGTGATGAGACCCTGCCTGACAGGATCGTGGACCTGGGGAAGACGCATAGCCGACGCGCGGACGCCCTTCAGCGACAGGGCCGTCTGTTCCGACACGCGGGGAAATGGGAAATCCGGCGATATCGTTTGGTTCTCAGTTGCGATCTGGCCGGGCTTGGCCAATCCCGCCAAGCCCCCGGTTACGATCAATGGCCTGTCCGATCCAGCCAGAACAGAACCCAGGGCTTCGATGGCGCGGCGGTCGATCTCGCAACTCTTCGCGAAATTGGACCAGTCGTGAACGAAGCCCAGGTGAATGACAGCATCCGAAGCGCTTGCCCCCTTGCGCAAGCTATCAAGGTCCTCGAGCGAGCCGCGAAGAACCTCCGCACCAACGGCAGAGATCGCGTTGGCCCCCTCGTCCGAACGGGCCATGCCAAGAACCTGACGTCCGGCGGCTACCAGGTCCTTGACGACGGGAGTGCCGATGAATCCGGTGGCACCAGTGACGAACACACGCATGAGGAAGTCTCCAGGTTTCGTTGGAGACAAATCTGGCCCTGCGCGCTATCCTGTTAAAGTAGTGACCTTATCATGGTATAATAGCTAACAGGATGAGCGAACCGCTCGCGCAAGAGAACCTGCTCGGCGCCTACCTGAAGGACCGCCGCAGCAAGCTCGATCCGGCCGTGTTCGGCTTTCCGCCGAAGCGGCGGCGCACGCCGGGCCTGCGCCGCGAAGAGGTTGCGCAGCGCGCCAACATCAGCGCGACCTGGTACACCTGGCTCGAACAGGGCCGCGGCGGCGCGCCCTCTGCCGATCTGCTCGACCGCATCGCGCGTGCGCTGATGCTGACCGATGTCGAGCGCGAGCATCTGTTCCTGCTCGGCCTCGGCCGCACGCCCGAGGTGCGCTACCAGAAGAGCGAAGGCGTCACGCCCCGGCTGCAGCGCGTGCTCGACGCGCTGGAGCCGCGCCCCGCCGTGATACGCACCGCGACCTGGGATATCGTCGCCTGGAACCGGGCCGCGACCGTGATGCTGACGGACTACGGATCGCTGCCGCCGCGCGAGCGCAACGTGCTGCGCTTCATGTTCCTCGATCCGCGCGTCCGCGCCGCACAACATGACTGGGCCAGCGTGGCGCGCTTCGTGGTCGGCGCCTTCAGGGTCGACGCAGCGCGTGCCGGCGCCGCAGCCGAGGTGCAACCGTTCGTCGACGAGCTCTGCCGGCTCAGTCCGGAATTCGCGGCGCTGTGGCGCGACAACGACGTGCGAACGCACGGCGAAGGCGTCAAGCAGCTCCGGCATCCGATCCTGGGCCCGGTCAAGTTCGAATATTCGGCGTTCGCGGTCGACGGCCGGCCCGACCTCAGCATGATCGTCTACAATCCTGTTGATCCGGAGATGACGGAGAAGATCCGCGGGCTGATGGAGGCGGCGCCGGCGCACGAACGCGCGTGATCGTCGCGCGCCCCCGCAAATGCTGAGAATAAACCCGCACTCGCTAAACAGGCAGCCTCGGGAGCACCCTGCTCCGTCTCCAGCAGCTGGCCCAATCCTACGCCGGTGGTTTGCTGGCCAGAGGGCGTCAAACGTTTCCACAACTTCAACGAATGCAGGGAATCCCTGCTCAAGTTTGGCCACGATACCAATGGCATTTCGTGGTGGTGCCACAGCCAGGGATACAAGACCTGACGGTTTCGCACTCAGAACGCGTCGAGGCCGCCAACGGAGGCGGCCTCCTTGATTGCAATGACGGTTAGTCCCGCGCCGCCGCCGTCGGCCGCCACACCAGCAGCCGCTTCTCAACCGCAGTCACCGCCATGTCGATCAGGATGACGAAGGCCGACAGCACGAACATGCCGGCGAACACGCCGGCGACGTCGAACACGCCCTCGGCCTGCTGGATCAGGTAGCCGAGACCGGCGGCGGAGCCGAGATATTCGCCGACCACCGCGCCGACCACCGCAAAGCCGACCGAGGTGTGCAGCGAGGAGAACATCCAAGACAGCGCCGAGGGCCAGTAGACGTGGCGCATCAGCTGCCGCTCGTTCATGCCGAGCATGCGGCCATTGTCGAGCACCGTGGTCGGCACTTCCTTGACGCCCTGATAGACGTTGAAGAACACGATGAAGAACACCAGGGTCACGCCGAGCGCGACCTTGGACCAGACGCCGAGCCCGAACCACAGCGCGAAGATCGGCGCCAGCACCACGCGCGGCAGCGCGTTGACCATCTTCACATAGGGATCGAACACCGCGGCGACGCGCGGTTGCCGCGCGAACCAGAAGCCGACCAGGATGCCGCTGGCCGAGCCGATCACGAAGGCGAGGATGGATTCCCACAGCGTGATCGCGAGATGCTTCCAGATCACCCCGGTCGAGAACCACTTTACAATTTGGCTGAAGACGTCGAGCGGATTGGAGAAGAAGAACGGCGGCAGCAGCACCTTGCCGAACACCGGCACGGTGGAGAAGAGCTGCCACAGTACCAGTGTGACGACGGCGACCAGAACCTGCAGGGACAGCAACGCGACGCGCGACATCAGGCGGCTCCCGCCTGCGTCGACTGCACATAGCCCTTCATCACCTCGTCCTTCAGCACGCCCCAGATCTCGCGGTGCAGGGCATGGAAATCCTTCTCCATCCGGATCTCGGCGATGTCGCGCGGTCGCGGCAACGTGATGCGCCAGTCGCCGATGATGCGCGCGCTGGGGCCGGCCGACATGATCACGACGCGATCGGCCAGCGCGATCGCCTCCTCGAGATCGTGGGTGACGAACAGCACCGCCTTGCGGTCGGCGCTCCATAATTCCAGCAGCAGATTGCCCATGATTTGCCGGGTCTGGGCGTCGAGCGGACCGAACGGCTCGTCCATCAGGAGGATCTTCGGATCGCGGATCAGGACCTGCGCCAGCGCGACGCGCTTGCGCTGGCCGCCCGACAGCATGTGCGGATAGCGATTGGCGAAGGCGCCGAGCCCGACCGAGGTCAGCCATTTCTGCGCGCGCGCGAGCGCCTCGGCGCGCGGTGTGCCTGATATCTCGAGCCCGATCGCGACATTGTCGATCGCGGTCTTCCAGGGGAACAGTGCATCGGCCTGGAACAGGTAGCCGGCATCACGGTTGAGGCCGCTCAGCGGCTTGTCGAAGATCCTTGCCGTTCCAGCCGCCGGCTTGAGCAGCCCAGCCGTGACGTTCAGCAGCGTCGACTTCCCGCATCCGGTCGGACCGACAATGGCGACGAACTCGCCATGATCAACCGAAAGATTGGCCTGCTCGACCGCGGTATAGACGCGTCCATCCGCCAACCGAAACGCCACCGTCGCATTGTCAAGCGCGACCGCCGTCGGCTCCGTCATCGTCACGCATTCCTCCCGAACTTTCCGAAATGGCTTAGCGGTTCGGGCGGGCAAGTCAACGCAGGAAGATGGCGTAGCAAACAAGGCTGCGGTCACGTGATTTTCAGACAGGCCGGGTTGCGCAATAGCGCAATCGGGTTGCGCATTGCGCCGACATCGTCGAGGCTGCGGCCCAAGCAACGGACAAGGAGACAATCATGCGGATCGCAGTGGTGGGCGCCGGAGGCGTCGGGGGCGGCTTTGGTGCGGCGCTCGCGCATGCCGGCGCCGACGTCACCTTTATCGCGCGCGGCGCTCATTTGGCCGCCATGCGCAGCGAGGGGCTGAAGGTTCAGGGCGGCCGCGGCGAAACCCATCTGGTCCCGACCCAGGCGACCGACGATCCGGCAAGCGTCGGCTCGGTCGATATCGTGCTGTTCTGCGTCAAGCTGTGGGATGTCGAGAGTGCCGGTCAGCACATCAGGCCGATGGTCGGCCCCGACACGGCGGTGATCCCGCTGCAGAACGGCATCGACGCGCCCGACAGGCTGGTCCCGATCCTGGGACGCAACGCCGTGATGGGCGGCGTGGCGCAGATCTCGGCCTCGATCATCAAGCCCGGCGTCATCAACCAGGTCGGCACCTTCATGCGGATGATCTTCGGTGAGCTCGACGGCCGCATCACGCCGCGCGGCAAGGCGCTGCTCGATCTCTGCCTGAAAGCCGGGTTCGATGCGACCTTGAGCGAGCAGATCAATACCGAACTCTGGATGAAGTTCGTCGGCCTCGCCACCAATGCCGGCATGACCGCAGTCACCAGGCTGCCGATCGGCAAGCTGCGCGACGATCCCGATTTGCGCCCGTTCTTCGTGTCGGCCTGCGAGGAGATCATCGCCATCGCCCACGCCAGGGGCATCAAGCTGCCGCCGGATGCACTGACGAAAGTGCTCGACTTCATCGGACACGCGCCACCGGCGATGAAGGCCTCGATGGCGCTCGATCTCGAGCGTGGCAACCGGCTCGAACTGCCGTGGCTGAACGGCAAGGTGGTCGAGCTCGGCCGCAAGCTCGGCGTCGCGACGCCGACGCACGACATGCTCTATGCGGTGTTGAAACCCTACGCGATGGGCGCGCCGTCCTGATAGCCCAGCAGAACCGAAATCTGCCGGCCCGCCTCGCGCACCAGCTTTGAATATTCCAATAGCTTCCGCTCGTCGATGCGCGCGCTCGGTCCGTAGAGGCCGACCGAACCGACGACCTCGCCGCGGTGGTCGAAACACGGCGCGGAGACGGCGACCGCTCCGGCGAAGATCTCACCATGGCTGGTCGCATAGCCGTTGCGCCGCGCAAAGGTCAGCGCGTCCTCGAGCCGCGCGCGATCCGCGCTCCTTGCAATGCTGGCAAGAAGCGCGGCCTGCCGCTTCGGGTCCATGAAGGCCAGCATCGCCTTGCCGGTCGATCCCTGGATCAGGCTCAGACTGTGGCCGACGCCGCGGCTGATCGAGAGCACGTGACGGCTCTCGCATTCGAGGATGCAGATGCCGCGATCATCCTGTTCACGGAACAGCGCTGCGGTCTCGCCGGTCGCCTCGCGCAGGCCCTCGACGACCGGGCGCGCGATCGCGACCACCTCGAGACCGTTCAGCCAGACATGGGCCAGCCTCATCACGCCGTGCGACAGCCGGAAGCGCTGCGGGTCGCCTTCGGCCTGGATCAGGTCTCGCTGCGCCAGCGTCTGTAGCAGGCGATAGAGCGTCGGCCGGCTCAGCCCGACTCGCTTCTGGATCTCGATCACACTCATCGCCGGCTGATCCGGCGTGAAGCATTGCAGGATCGCGATGGCGCGATCGACCGCCCGCACGCCTGACGCCCCCTGCTCCGCGTCGTGAACTTCCGCCTTCGGTTTCTTTGCCATCCCGTCCACATCCGCAAATTCGGCAGGGGCGTGCTGCATCCAGCGCGCTTGACCAATCGGCCCGCGCGGATACTATCGCAAATTATGAGAATAATGTCCACTAGATGGACACATGAAGATCGACGAGAGGATTGGAATTGCTGCAGACAGACGCCTCGCGCAGATGGGCCGCCGCCGCGATCGCCACGCTGATGCTCTCGACGCCGCTGGCGCACGCCGCACCCGACGGCTCGGGCATTTCGGACGGCGTGGTGCGGATTGCGGTGCTGGGTGACTACGGCAGCGGCCGCGATCTCGGTGGGCCGGGCTCGGTGACTGCCGCCAAGCTTGCCGCTGAGGATTTTCACAACAAGGTGCTGGGCAAGCCGATCGAGATCATCTCGGCGGATCACCAGAACAAGCCCGACGTCGCGGTCGGGATCGCGCGGCAATGGTTCGACGTCGAGCATGTCGACGCGGTGACCGATCTTGCGGTGAGCTCGGTCGGCCTCGCCGTCGCCGGCCTTGCGACGCAGAGCAACCGCACCGCGCTGGTCTCGGGCGCAGC
This sequence comes from Bradyrhizobium sp. Pha-3, assembly GCF_042258325.1. Lineage (NCBI taxonomy): Bacteria > Pseudomonadati > Pseudomonadota > Alphaproteobacteria > Hyphomicrobiales > Nitrobacteraceae > Bradyrhizobium > Bradyrhizobium sp. Pha-3. The sequence continues at coordinate 6,647,431 of NZ_CP170151.1, forward strand.
GACATCGGACCTCACCGGCGACAAATGCTCGCCTGTCGTCACGCATTGGGCCGACGACACCTACGCGCTGTCGGCCGGCCTGGTCGGCGAGCTGAGCCGTCGCGTCGGCAAGGAATGGTTCTTTGTCGCGGTCGACTATTCGTTCGGCAGCGCGATGGTGAAGGACGCCTCGCGCGCCGTCACCGATGCCGGCGGCAAGGTGATCGGCGCGGTGCGCTATCCCTTCAACACCACCGACTTCTCATCCTTTTTGCTGGCCGCGCAGAGCTCCGGCGCCAAGGTGGTGGCGCTGGCCGGCACCGGCGCCGACACCGTCAACGCGGTCAAGCAGACCCACGAATTCGGCCTGCAACAAGGCGGCCAGACCATCGTCGGCATGCTGACCTTCATCTCCGACGTCCATTCGATCGGCCTGCGCGACGCGCAGGGCATGTACATCGCGTCCCAGTATTACTGGGATGACGACGACGGCACCCGCGCCTTCGCCAAGCGCTTCATCGAGATCGAGAAGCGCGAGCCGACCAAATTGCAGGCCGCGACCTACGCCGCCGTGCGCCATTATCTGAAGGCGATCGAGGCCGGCGGCAGCGACGAGGCCAAGGCGGTCAATGCCGGGATGCGCAAGCTGCCGGTCGATTTCTTCGGCCGTCCCGCGCACATCCGGAAGGACGGCCGCGTCGTCTACGACCTCTCGCTCTATCGCGTGAAGAAGCCGGATGAGAGCAAATATCCCTGGGACTACTACCAGAAGATCGCGGCCATCCCCGGCGACAAGGCGTTCCGTCCCGAGGGAACCGGCGGCTGCAAGCTCGACAAGTAGAACGCACCATCATTCGCCGCGACTGACCGTCGCGCAGGCTAGACAAGGAGGAGCCGATGCCGCTTCGCAACGATTTCGATCAGCTTGTTGACGTCAAGGGTGGCTTCATCAGCCGCGAGATCTTCGTGGACGCCGATATCTACCGCCAGGAGCTCGACAAGGTCTTCACCCGCGCCTGGCTGCTGGTCGGCCATGAAAGCCTGGTGCCCAATCCTGGCGATTTCTACACCTCGCGGATGGGCGAGGAATCCGTCATCCTCTGCCGCGACAAGAAGGGCGAGATCCACGTCTTTCTCAATTCGTGCCGGCACCGCGGCATGAAGGTGTGCCGCTACGAGCAGGGCAACACGTCGTTGTTCACCTGCCCCTATCACAGCTGGACCTACACCACCGACGGCAAGCTGCAAGGCGTTCCGCTGCACCGGACGCTGTATGACGGGGTGCTCGACCGCGACGCCAACTCGCTGGTCTCGGTGGCGAAGCTCTGCAACTACAAGGGCTCGATCTGGGCGACCTGGGACAAGGACGCGCCCGACTTCATCACCTATCTCGGCGATGCCAAGGTCCATCTCGACCAGGCGCTCGACTGCCGCGACGGCCGCGAGGGCGGCTCCGAGGTGATCGGCGTCCACAAATGGGTGTTCCCCGCCAACTGGAAATTCGCGGCCGAGAATTTCCTCGGCGACACCTATCACAATCCAAGCCATCGCTCGGTCGACCTGATCGGCATCGGACCGAGCGCTGCCGCCGGCAAGAAGGGCCGCCGCGACGACGAGCTGGAGAAGGCGCAGCACGTCTGGATCAGCTTTCCGGAAGGCCATGGCGTGCACAGCGCGATCCAGCCGGAGGCCAATGAATACATCGAGTCCTTCCTCGACAACCCGATCCTCGAAAAATACTTCCGGCACTGTTTCGAGGAGCGCAAGCGGCGGCTCGGCGAAGGGGCGCGGCTGCTGCCGTTCGTCGGCACGATCTTCCCCAACACGTCCTATCATGGTCGTCAGCCGCGCGGGCTTTGCGCCTGGCATCCGCACAGCCCGACCTCGACCGAAGGCTGGCGCTTCTTCCTTGTCGACAAGGACGCGCCGAAGGAAGCCAAGGAATATCTGCGCCGCTACTACATGCGCTACTCCGGCCCGGCCGGCATGACCGAGCAGGACGACATGGAGAACTGGCTCTATGCCACCGCGGCGAGCACCGGAACGGTAGCGCGACGCTATCCCTTCAACTATCAGCAGTCGATGGGCGCCTACGTGACCGATCATCCGCTCGGCGGCGATGTCTCGACCCAAGTCACCGAGCAGATCGCGCGCGGCTTCTATCGCCGCTGGACCACTTACATGCAGGGCGGCGATTGGCACGAGTTGCTCGGATCGCCCGCAGGCAACCGGCAGGCTGCAGAATGACCGCGCCGGCAAAAACCGTCCTCGTCAGCGGGGGCACCTTCGGCATCGGCCGCGCGATCACGCTCGGCCTCGCGCGGCGCGGCCACGCGGTGGTGGCCTTCGGCCTCGAAGCGCCGCAGGTCTCGAGTACCGCAGAGAACGCCATTCCGGCCTTGCGCGAACAGCTCGATCGCGAAAGGCTCTCCGCCGAACTGATGGAAGCCGATGTGTCGCAAGCGAGCGATGTCGCCAGGGTAGTCGCGCACGCGATGGCGCGGTTCGGGCGCATCGACGGCGTCGTCAACAACGCCGCGATCGGCCCGCTCGGCACCGTGCTCGACACCGACGAGGCGCTGTTCGACCGGATCATCGCCGTCAATCTGAAGGGACCGTATTTGACCAGCCGCGCCGCGATCCCGCACATGATCGCGCAAGGCGGCGGCTCGATCGTCAACATCGGATCCGGCGCCGGCTGGGGCAAGCCGAACATGGCGGTCTACAGCGCGAGCAAGGGCGGCGTTGTCGCGCTCAGCGCGGCGATGGCCTACGACTTCTTCCACCAGCGCATCCGCGTCAACACCGTGATCCCCGGTGGTGGCGGCATCGTCAGCGGCATGAGCCTCGGCCGTGTCGGCGGTGACGCGGCGCGGTTCGGCAAGGGCGCGCCGGGCACCGCCGCCGGCCGCGTCGCCGCCGGTGACGACATCGCCAATGTGGTCGCCTTTTTGCTGTCGCCGGAAGCGGAAACGCTGTCCGGCACCGTGATCGATGTCGGCTGCTTCGCCCAGCAGGGCGGACCGATTCCGCCCAAGCCGGCGCTCTGACAACCCTGCGATGCCTGATGAGGAGATAGCGATGACAACGACCGTTCAGGATCAGGACAAACAACAACACGCCGGCAACGCTGCGATCGAGCGATCGGCGGCCTATTACCGGCTGAAGGCCGATGTCGAGGATTTCTACTATCACGAGGCCGATTTGCTCGACGACCGGCGCTTCCGCGACTGGCTCGAGCTACTCACCGACGACATCAGCTATTTCATGCCGATCCGCCGCAACGTGAAGTTCGGCCAGCAGGCCGCGCGCGAGAACACCAAACGCGGCGAAGGCATCAGCTGGTTCGACGAGGACAAATGGACATTGACCAAGCGGGTCGAGCAGATCCTGACCGGCGTGCACTATGCCGAGGAGCCGCTGTCGCGTATCACGCACATGGTCAGCAATGTCCAGATCAGGGGCGTGCGGCCGGATATCGGTGCGCCACACGAGCTCGATGTCACCAGCCGCTTCCTCGTCTATCAGAACCGCGTCGAGTACGAGACCTACATCTTCGTCGGCCGCCGCAACGACACGCTGCGTCCGGCCGGCAATGGCTTCAAGATCGCAAGGCGCGAGATACTGCTTGAACAGAACATCCTGCTGGCCAAGAATCTCACCACGTTCTTCTGAGCGTGGCCAAGGGTAGCAGGGTAGCGATGATTGACGTGATGGCGATCAAGGTGGGGACACGGCTGAAACTCGAGGCCGGCGTCGTCGCCGAGGTGGTGGAGAACATGAACGACGGCCAGTGGCTGCAGGTGCGTTATCTCGAGTGCCCTGCCCGGCCCGGCGATGTCGGCACGGTGGAGCTGTGCCATGCCCAGGACGTCATCAAGGTGCTTAGCGAGTAGTCCCAGTCAACGGACCGACGATCATGCTGCGATTTGAATACATGCCGAGCGATTTTCATCCGCTGTTCCTGTTCCTCGGCGAAGCCGCCGATCTCGCCGCCCTGGCAAAGCTGCTGCGGCGCTTTGCCGAGAATCCGCAGAGCATTGCCGTGGCGGAGCGGATTCCCGGCGCCGTCTCGCGCGACGCGCTGGTGCTGGCGCCCGCCGACGACGAATTCGGCATGCGCGATCTCGGCGGCTGTTTTGCCTGGAAGCTGACCGATTGGCAGGCGGAGCGGATCGCCGAGCGCATCGAGCTGTTGACCCCAGAGGATAACAAGTCCGGCTCGGAGATCGTCGAGATCGGCAGCGACGGCGAGATCCCGGTCAAGCTGTCGCGCGGCGAATTCACCGACGACTTCCTGATCACGCGCAGATAGCGATGTTCGTGTGAATACACACCTCAAGCCAAAAGTGCTGATCGCCGGCGCCGGGATCGGCGGCCTCGTCGCCGGATTGTCGCTGCTGCAGCGTGGCATCGAAGTCGAGATCTTCGAGCAGGCGTCGGAGCTGCGCGAGCTCGGCGCCGGTGTCCAGCTCAGCGCCAACGGCACCAGCGTCCTCATCGCGCTCGGGCTCGAGCAGGAGATGCAGGCGATCGCCTGCGAGCCCTCGGGCAAGGAGATCAGGCTGTTCAGCACCGGGCGGACCTGGAAACTGTTCGACCTCGGCGCCTCCTCGCGCGCGATCTACGGCGCGCCCTACTGGATGGTGCATCGCGGCGACTTTCACCGCGTGCTGGTCGACGCATTCACAGCTCGAGCGCCGGGGCACCTGCATCTCGGCAGCCGCTGCAGCGGATTTGACCAGGACGGCGACGGCATCTGGCTGCACCTTGCCAATGGCGAGCGTCGGCACGGCGACGTTGTGGTCGGCCGACGGCGTGCACTCCGAAATTCGCCGCCAGATCGGCGGCGACACCAAACCTTTCTTCGCGGGCGTGGCCGCCTGGCGCGGCCTGGTGCCGATGCAACGGCTACCGCCACCCCTCAGGCGCGACGTCGGCACCAACTGGGTCGGCCCGGGCGGCCACGTCATCACCTATCCGGTTCGCCGTGGCGAGCTGTTGAACTTCGTCGGCATCTTCGAGGGCGAGAGCTGGTCGGTCGAGTCATGGACCGAACGCGGCACGCGCGAGGCCTGCAGCGGTGCCTTTGCCGGATGGAATCCACAGATTCACGCCATCATCGCAAACCTCGATATTCCCTACAAATGGGCGCTGCTCGGCCGCGACCCGCTCGATCGCTTCGTCGTCGGGCGCGCCTGCCTGCTCGGCGACGCCGCGCATCCGACGCTGCCGTTCCTGGCCCAGGGCGCCAACATGGCGGTCGAGGACGGCATGGTGCTGGCGCGCTGCCTTGAAAGCTTCCCGCCCGAGGAAGCGCTCCGGCGTTACGAGACCGCGCGGCTGACGCGGACGAACGCGATCGTGGTGAAGTCGGCCGAGAATGCCAGGCGCTTCCATAATCCCGCGCTTGCCGACGCCGAAGGTGCCGACGCCTATGTCTCGCGCGAATGGCAGCCGGACCGGGCGCGCGAGCGCTATGACTGGCTGTTCACCTACGATGCGTTGAACGTACCGGTCTGACGCCCGGCGTTCGACGGGTCAGGTACCCCTGCATCAGTAAGCGTGATGGCGGCGATGCGTCCGGCGCTTCGGAGGCGGCGGCGGAGCAAAAAACGGATTCACCGAGCACATCGCGCCACGGCCAGACGCGCTCGCCTGGCACTGCGGGATCGAGGTGAAGCTGCAATCGATATAGTTTCCGCCGCCGATCCGGCCGCCATAGACATGCATGCACACCGGATAGTTCGGATCGTAAGCCTGCCCGGCGGCAGGTCCGGCCAAGGCGACCGCGAATGCGGCGATCGCGAACAGTTTCAGGCGCATCGGTCCCTCCTTGTTGCTCGGACGGTTAACTGCCCGGGTTAGTCAAGCACGTCAGCGGCGCGACGGTCATCACGGCCGGATTGGCAGCCAGCCCAAGCGCTAGTTACCGGGTTGGCGGTATCGTTGACCCCGCTCCTTGGTCGGCTTTTTTGCACCCTTGTAGAATGGATTGACCGAGCACGATGCGGACCGCCCCGAGGCCGTCGCCTGGCATTGCGGAAGCGACGTGAAGCTGCAATCGACGTATTCGGGCGTCAGCCTGCCTTCATAGACTTCAATGCAGACCGGGAAATTCGGATCGTACATTTGCGCGGCGGCGGGCCCGGCGAGACAAGCGCCGAGGGCGGCGATGATGATGAATTTCAAGCGCATCGAATTCTCCTCAAGCCTGGTCCGGATCGCCGGGCGCGTGGCTATCGCTGTTCGTCGGCCGGCTTGCCGTCGCCCTCGCCGAGGCAGCGGATCATGAAGGCCGTCGTGTCCCGCGGCAGCACTTGCGCGGCGCGCGCCTTGAGACGGCATTCGAGCTGCGCGATCTGGCGCGCCCGCTGCCGTTCGGACGGCAGCGTCGATTGCCGCAACCGGCGCAACGTCATCGGCGAGCCGTCAGATTCGAAGCTCAGCTCGTACTTCTTGCCGTTCTGGTCGGTCGCGGCGCAGGAGATGGTGGACACCTGCCGCGTGATGAAGCTTCCGACCTGGCGGCATGAGCCGGTCGACATCTCGACCAGCGGCACCGGCAGGCCATCTACCCGCGGGCGGTCGCTGGACTTCAGCAACATGCGGTCGACCGCGAGTTCGAACAGATTGTCCTGGGTGCGCTCGGTGCTCTCGCCGGAGAACGAGATGATGTGGCTCTTGTCGGCGGGATCGTCGAGCACCACGGTGAATTCGGAACGGCCGCGCAGCGTGTGGAAATAGGCGACTGCCTTGCAGGTGTAGCTGCGGCCCGCAACGGTGACATTGCGGCAAGTGCCGGACATCAACGCGTACAGGTCGACGTCGTAGACCGGACCGGCGGCAACGGCGAGCGCCGGCCAGCAGAGGACGACAGCCGCAATCAATTGAGCGAAACGGGAGATCATGCTGAAACGGTCGAAAACACGGTCGCTGGAGGGATCCATGGCGCAAGGTCGCTGATTTCCACGGACTGTGCAACGACGAAGCAGGCCTAAATGTGGACACTCCGCGAACGGCTGGGGAACGCAGCGCAATCCGTGCCGAAAGGCCGCGGCGTCAGATTTGCGGGCCGGACAGCGTCACCTCGCGCTCGGCGCGGAACACGTTGCTATAGAGGTTCGCGATCCACTGGCGGCCGCTTGCCGTCATGTTCAGGCAGTTGATGGCGCCCTGAATGTGCGGCGCAACCATGTTCCAGTAGAATTGCGGATAGCGGTCGACGATATCGGCCGGCGACTCATAGCCGAGCTGGCGGTTGATGCCGACCTCCTCGAACTCGTGATAGAGCGCGTTGGCCTTCCTGATGTAGTTGGGATCGCCGAGCTGACCGATGAAATCGGCCGCCCGGACGATCGACGCCTCATCGTCATATTCCTGGCCCTCGGGCGCCGGAAACCGCGTGCCCTCGATGTTGCGCGCGACGCGCTCGCGATCGAGCGGAAGGACCGCCTCGAGCCTGTCGAGCACATACAGCTTCGAGCGGTCGACATGATACGGCATCAGGCCGGCATCCGACGAGCCACGCGGCAGCACCACCTTCTTGCCGGAGGCATCGATGACGTAGCCGTCGGGTCCATCGCCTTTCAAAAGACCGCGCACATAGCCGATGTCGTGAGTCAGGCAGGCGATGATGGTGTGGGTGTAATCCTCGGCGGTGACGTGGGTGTGCAGCGCGCGGCCGCGGATGATGTCATGCCCGGCGAGCGTGACCAGCATCGTGTGCTCGACATTGTGGTAGAGCGCGTCGCTGTTGCCGATGCATTCCAGCGCGATGCGCGCGGCGGCTGGCAGGAGTTCGCCGAAGCGCGCCTGCGAAGCGCCGAAGGTGCGGCTGACATGCGTGGCGAGAAACTTCTCCAAAGCACCTGCCGCCAACTCAGGTAACGTCATCATCGATGCAGCCCCCGACCGCGCAACGTTCCTCGCTCGCCCCGATCTCACGTCGTAGTTGGGCACCGACTATAGCGTATCTACGGGCGTGCGGCTACGCGCTCACGGGCGTGACGATTCGCTCCGGCCGTACTTTCCCGGTCTTGTCGGCTGCGGCGCCAAAGCTGCTGATAGTGGCATGAACCCTGCATGATTCGGGTCAGACCGGGTTAACCCCACTGATAAAGGCCGTCATGCTCGTTACGCTCGTCGCCATCCTCTGCAATGCTCAACTCTGCATGGAAAAGGTCGTCACCACGAGTGACCAATCCGGCATCACCATGGGCGCCTGCGCAGTGAATGCGCAGATCGGCATCGCCGATTGGCTCGCCAAGGGGCCGTATCACGAATGGCACCTGCAGAGCTATAAATGCATCATGGGCAAGTACGTACCCAAGAACGAAGTGTGATGTGTGCTCACAGCCCCGGACGGGGCTGATCCGCTTCGACCGGAACAGCCTGCGAAACCACACGGCGCAGGCGCGCGCCTCAAGTCAAAGTCCATTTTATGGGCTATCACTGTCGTTCACGACAGTGAGACATGAGGTCGCCCTGGAATGCCCGTAACGCCGCTGATTGCCTATGCGCATGTCGGCAAGAGTTTTGACAGTGGTCGCGTGGTGGCGGTCGACGACGTCTCGCTTGACGTGGCCGAGGGTGAATTCCTGGCGATCGTCGGCGGCTCGGGCTCCGGCAAGACAACGCTGCTGAGGCTCGCCAATCGCCTGATCGAAGCCGACCACGGCCGGATCGCCGTCGAAGGTGAAGATGTCAGCCGCGTCGATCCCATCCTGCTGCGGCGCCGCATCGGCTATGTCTTCCAGAGCGGTGGGCTGTTTCCGCATCTGTCCGTCGCCGGCAACATCGGCATCACGTCGAAGCTTCTCGGCTGGACGCAAGCGGAGATCTCGGCGCGGGTCGACGAACTGCTCGACCTTGTGCGGCTCGACCCCTCACAATATCGCGAGCGTATGCCGCACGAACTCTCCGGCGGCCAGCGTCAACGCGTCGGCGTCGCGCGTGCGCTGGCTGCGAAGCCGCGCATCGTGCTGATGGACGAGCCGTTCGGCGCGCTCGATCCCCTCACCCGCGACGCGCTCGGCGACGATTATCGAACGCTGCACCGCGAGCTCGGCCTGACCACGGTCATGATCACCCACGACATGACCGAGGCGTTGCTGCTGGCCGACCGTGTCGCGGTGATGCGTGGCGGCAGGCTGCTGGCCCAGGGCACGCCGGCGGAGCTCTCGGCCAACGCCGACGCCTATGTCGGTGAACTGATGCGCACGCCGCGGCGGCAGGCGGAACGCCTGGGCGCTTTGCTGCCGCGGGGCGACACCGCATGAATCTATCAGCCGATCCGCGCTGGAGCGAGGCGCTCGCGCATCTGCCCGACTATCTCGGCAATCATGTGCGGGTCAGCGTCGCCGCGCTGGCACTCGGGCTTCTGATCAGCATGCCGCTTGCGATCATCGCCCGTAACCGGCCGGTGCTGCGCACGACGTTGCTCGGGCTTGCCAGCATCGTGCAGACCGTGCCCGGTCTCGCGCTGCTCGCGTTGTTCTATCCCCTGCTGCTGGCGCTCGCCGCGTTGACCGCGGCGTGGCTCGGCTTCAGCTTCTCCGCCTTCGGCTTTCTGCCGGCTGTGCTGGCGCTCGCGCTCTATTCGATGCTGCCGGTGTTGCGCAACACCATCACCGGCCTATCGGGGGTCGATCCGGCGGTGCTGGAAGCCGCCCAGGGCGTCGGCATGACGCCACGGCAATCGCTCACCATGGTCGAGCTTCCGCTGGCGCTGCCGGTGATGATGGCCGGAATCCGCACCGCGGCGGTATGGGTGATTGGCACCGCCACCTTGTCGACGCCGATCGGCCAGACCAGCCTCGGCAACTATATCTTCGCGGGATTGCAGACCCAGAACTGGGTGTTCGTGCTGTTCGGCTGCTTCGCAGCGGCCGTGCTCGCGCTTGTGGTCGACCAATTGCTGGCGCTGATCGAGAACGGCCTGCGCAATCGCAGCCGCGTCCGGACGGCGCTCGGCGGGCTTGGTATTGCCGCCCTGATCGCGGCGACGCTGGTGCCCGCGATCGCGCGCCCGCATGCGGGCATCGTCGTCGGCGCCAAGACGTTCACCGAGCAATATGTGCTGTCGGCGTTGATCACGCAGCGGCTGCAAGCGGCCGGCCTTCCGGCCACGACCCGCGCCGGCCTCGGCTCCAACGTGATCTTCGACGCGCTCACGGCCGGCGATATCGATGTTTATGTCGACTATTCCGGCACGCTGTGGGCCAACCAGTTCCACCACACCGACATCAAACCCCGCGCCGAGCTGTTGGGCGAGTTGCAGACGACGCTGGCGAAGCAAGACATCACGCTGCTCGGCGAGCTCGGCTTCGAGAATGCCTATACGCTGGTGATGCCGAGGAAGCGCGCCGAAGAGCTCGGCATCCATTCGATCGCCGACCTCGCCTCACGCGCCGCCACGATGTCGATCGCCGGCGACTATGAATTCTTCTCGCGGCCGGAATGGGCCGGCATCCAGAAGGCCTATGGGCTGACGTTCCGCGCCCAGCGTCAGATGCAGCCGGATTTCATGTATGCGGCGGTCGCCTCCGGCGAGGTCGACGTGATCGCGGGCTACACCAGCGACGGACTGATCGCGAAATACGATCTTGTCACGCTCGAGGACAACAGGCACGCCATCCCGCCCTATGACGCCATCGTGCTGCTGTCGCCAAGGCGACGCGACGACGAGACGCTCAAGGCGGCGCTGCGGCCGCTGCTCGGCAGGATCGATATTGCCGAGATGCGCGAGGCGAATCTGCGCGCGTCGGGCAATGACGCATCATCGTCGCCCGACGCCGTGGCGCGCTGGCTGTGGCAGAAGGTCGGGCCGCATTGAGCGGCCGCGCTCTCCACCTCAGGCCCTGACTTCCTGGCGCTGGAACAAGACGTAGCCGGCGACGAACAGCACGATGGTGCAGGCGATCAGGCCGACCGTCTGCGGCCAGGCGATCATCACGCTCTGGCCGAACGGCAATGGGGCGCCCATCACCGCGCCGCGGATCTGGTCGAGGAACACCGGGCCGAGTGTGCGCGTGGTCGGCGACAGCACCGCCAGCATCGCCTCGCCGAACAGATCATTCGGCGAGAAGCGCTGCAGCAGCTGGGTCCAGATCGCAGTGCCCGGCGTATCGAGGCCGAGCGCGGCAAAGCGCGGATCGGGCGGCACGATGGCCTGCGCGATCGCCGGCGCCAGCATCGGCCACAGCACGGTCAGGAACAACCAGATGCCGAGCGCCACCAATGCCGCGGTCGCCGGCGAGCGGAACACGATCGAGAGCAGCATGGCGAGCGACAGCCATACCCCGGCATAGACGATCGCAATGACCAGGAAGGCGAGCGAGCGGGCAATCTCCTCGCCGCCCGGCGGCACGCCGAGGAAGATCAGGCCGAGGCCGATCACCAGCAGCCACAACGCAGTGAGGCTGATCGCGATCGTCGCGATCCCGGCGAGATATTTGCCGAGCAGCAGCGCGTCGCGATAGATCGGCTGCGCCAGGATACGCGACAGCGTGCGCCGGTTGTGCTCGCTGTTGATCAGGTCGAAGCCGAGTCCGATTGCCATCAGCGGGATCAGGAAGCCGAGGATGGCGACAAAGGACGGCAGCGGCGCCTGGCTCACCGTGAACAGCCGCAACAGCAGGAATGGATCCTCCGCGGTGTTCTGGCGAAGTGCGGCGATCGCCTCATAGAGCGCCGCCATCGCGGTCAGCACGATCAAAAGCTCGAGCATCAGCATGCGGACGCTCGAGATGTTGTCCGACAGCTCCTTGACGAAGACGGCACCAACGCCCTGGAATGCTGAACCCTCACGCCGCATCGCGCACGCCTCCTGACGGGGTGGCCTGGAAATAATGGGCGTAGATCGCCTCCAAGCTCGGCTCGTCGACCGAGAGCCGCCGCAACGCGCCGTCGGCCGCGACCACCGCGCGCGCGGCATCGGCCCGGACGTCGCGGTCGGCGGTCATGCGGAAGCGGTCATCGGCAAGCGTCTCGACATTGCCGACGCCCGGGATCGCGGCAAGCCGTCGGGCTATCCCCGCGCCATCGGCTTCGACCTCGACGACGAAGCCCGCACCCAGCACCTGCACCGAGAGCTCGGCCACCGAACCCATCATCGCGATCTTTCCGGCCCGGAACAGCGCGACGCGATCGCAGACCCGCTGCACCTGGTCGAGCATATGCGACGACAGCAGCACGGTAACGCCCTCGGCCTTCAACTCCCTGATCAAGTCGAGGAATTCAATCGTCGCCTGCGGGTCAAGGCCCGAGGTCGGCTCGTCGAGGATGGCGATCTCGGCGCGCTTGACGATGATCTCGGCAAGCCCAAGCCGCTGCCGCATGCCGCGCGAGAAGGTCGCAACCCGCTTGTCGGCGACGTCGAGCAGACGCACCCGGGTGAGCGCCGCCGCGATCCGCCGCGAGCGTTCGGCCATCGAAAGGCCCATCAACTTGGCGGCGTAAGCGAGGTTCTCCACCGCGGTCAGGTGATCGTAGAAGCCGACGGCGTCGGGCAGGTAGCCGACCCGCCGCTTGACCTGCAACGGCTGCCGCGCCGGATCGAAGCCGAGCACGCTGACCCGGCCGGCCGAGATCTCGGTGAGGCCGAGCATCATCAGGATGGTCGTGGTCTTGCCGGCGCCGTTCGGGCCGAGCAGCCCGAACACCTCGCCCTTGGCGATGTCGAAATTGATGGCGTCGACGACGCTGGTCTTGCCGTAGCGCTTGGTGAGATCGCGTGCCGCGATGACGGCCTCCGGCCGTGTTGCAGCACTGTTGTTCTGCTGTTCGCTCATCGACGTCCGAACCTCGCAACCGCACCCAGCATCAGCAGCAGCGCGACGCCGATCACGCCGGCTCCGGCCATGCCCCAGACGGTGGATGTGCTCACCGTGACGCGGAACTGGCTCGACGCCGTCTCGCCGCGCGAGGTGGCGCGCACCGCGAGCTGGTAGTCGCCGGCGAGCGACTTGTCGCTCGGCGTCACCAGCGCCTGAACCTCGGTGTCCTTGCCGGGCACCAGACGCTCGATCTTGGCGGGCTGGAACGTGACCTTCCAGCCGCTCGGCGCCGTCGCGGCGAGTTCGATGTTGTCGGCCGGCGCGGTGCCGCTGTTGGTGACCACGACCGGGATCGTGCTCTGCTCGGCGGCGACCGCACGCGCGCTCAACAGCCCGTCACGGCCGGAGAGCTGAAGCTGCGGCTGGCCCGCGACATCGAGTGCCACCTCGGTCTGCGCCGACGCATCCTCGGCGTTGACCGTGACCTTGACCGGGAAATGCCCGGCACCGATCGCGCTCGGCGGCCGCACCTTGAGCTTGATGTCCTTGGACTGCCCGGCATCGATCGGGATCGACGACAGTTCCTGTGTGCCATAGGCCTCGGTGAACGAGGTCTCGAAGTTTTGCGGCGCCGCCGCGGCGAAGCTTGCGACCAGGTTGCGGCCGCTGTCGTTCTTGATGGTCAGGGTGTATTCGAAATTCGATTTCGGGCTGCCGCGCAATTCGGGAAGCTTCGACGTCACCGTCAGCTTTGCCGGCAGTTCCTTGGCGAGCGCGACCACGATCGGCAACGTCGCCTCGCTGCCTTGCCCTTCGGCCTTCACCGTCAAGGTCTGCTCGGCGAGCGAGGCGTTGGCGGGCACGTCGAGCCGAAGCTGCAGCGGCACGCTGGAGTCTGGCGCCGGCATCGCGGCCGCGACCGGCTGGCCGCCGCCGAGCAGCGTCGCGGTCCAGCCGCTCGGCACGCCCTCGACCGATAGCTTGTAGCGCTGCGGGCCGAGATCGTAGTTCTGCAGACGCAGCGAGATGTTGGAGGTGGTGCCGGGCCTGATGGTGACGGCCGGATAGTCCGTCATCATGTAGAGCCCCTTGATGTCGTGAGGCGGCTCCGCGGCGGAGGCTGAGCGAATGGCAAGGGGGATAGCAAGTCCGAAGGCGACGACAAGGCGCGCAACATCGAGCGCTCGCATGGGCAAACACTCCTGCAAGAAGGGCGGGATTGGCTGACTTGACGCTGCGCGCTGATGAACACCGTAGCAGCGGCGCGACAGATCATCGCAACAATCGTGACGAAATCTCGGCGACGTAATTACAAATGAGTAATGCGCGCGGTTTCGCGCGGGCGACCTTCGTCTACCGACGTTAGTCTAGTTCACGACGCGATCGCTATGATGTGCGGAGCGGTTGCTCAACGAGAGCAATTGCGATTGGCGACAATGGATCGCTTCCGCCCTGGCCGAAGGCCGGCGAAGCATGCTCAAAGTCCCTTGATGATCCCCGCGTCGATCAACAGGCGGTTGAAGCGGCGTGCTTCTGCGCCGTCCTTGCAGGAATAGAACACGCCGTTGCAGCGAAGCATGATCGCCTTCTGCTCCTCGAACGACGGATCAAGCGGAATGCCCGCAGCTTCCTGAATCACCAGCGGCAGATAGGCGGCGTCGATCGTGTCCATCACCGCCGGGCTCTTCACCGGCTCGAAGTTGATGGCGTCGATCGCATAGTAGGTCGCGTAGTAACGCGGATCGTAATCCATCAGCTTCTTGCCGATACCGGCCTCGTCGAGATCGGGATCTAGCAGCTGCGGCGAGAATTCCGGCTGATGATCGCCGTAACGCACGATCAGGAAAGGCTGCGCCGGAAACTTCTTCTTCAGCGCCGCGACGAAGCCGGCATAGTCGCCAGCGCTCATCGCCTGCCGGCGCAGATATTCGTCGACGGCGGGCGTGTTGCCCGGCCGCTTCCACGACGGTAGCAACTCGGGATGGAATTTGGTTTCCCAGGGGAAATGATTGGCGGCGAGATAGACGAAGGCGAACAGCGGCGTACCTGACGTCTTCTGCTCGGCCATCAGCTTCAGCGCCTTGTCGTAGAAGAAGCTGTCGGGCTCGACGTCCTTCGCATGCAGGTCATGCGCGTCGTAGAAGCGCTGGATGCCGGTCGTGGTCTGGAAGTTGCGTGCGCTCATGAAGGCGCCGAATGCGGGATAGAGCGAGAGCGTGTCGTAGCCGCAGCGGCGCAGGGCCAACGGCAGGCCGCGCTCCACGCGTCCCGATGCGATGCGGGTGACGAAATAGGAGAACCGGCCGAACGAGCGCGAGGACAATCCCGCAAGCACGTTGTACTCCGTGAACCAGCTCGGCCCGCCATTGCTCTCGGCGAGGAATTTGCGCTCGATGCCGTCATAGGACTTGAACTGGCTGCCATAGCCCGGCGGCACCTTGACGCCGGAGGCCGCGCGGATGTCGAAACTCGATTCATCATGGATCATGATGATGTTCGGCCGCCGCCCGGCGGGATGGCAGGCATCGACCAGGGGCATCTTGAGCTGGTCGCTCGCGGTCGGATCCGACTCCATGAAACCGTAGGCGACGAAATCGGACACGGCCGTGACGCCGGAGCGCGCGAACTTCGAGAGATAACCGTCGTCGTAATAGCCGCGCCAGGCTTCGTCCGGCCAGGCGAAGGCATAACCCGAGAGGGCCGCGGTGCAGGCGAGGCAGGCGGCCGCAGCCGGCAGGCGGCGGATGCGGAACGGATCGAGCCACCACAGCGCGTACATCAAGGGCAGCGTGACGAGGCCGGCGCCGATGATCGACCAGCGCAGGCTCGGGAAGATCGTCAGCAGGAACGCCGCGGTGTCGCGGTCGATCACCATCAGGTCGACGAAATTCGCGGTCATCTGCACCACGTCGTGCTTGAAGCGCGACAGCAGCACCAGCACCACGACCAGCGTCAGCGACAGCGCGCCCGACAGCGCCGGCCGGCGCAGCAGCGCGATGAACAGGAAGTTCAGGATTCCCCAGGTGAGCAGGAAGCAAAGCCGCGAGCCGAAATCGGTCTCGGTGCGCAGCATCAGGATCAGCGCGCCGAAATGCGGTGCCGCGACCGCCATCAACCGCCAGATGCCGAGCGCGGCAAGACCGCCGGCCAGTGCGGCAACGGAGGAGTTTTGCTGAGGCGCGGGCGCCATGGGCGGGACGCAATACAACCCGGCGCAATGCCACCGCCTTGACTGGCAACGGCCAGGAGGCATGCGGCACAGCCGGTGTCTGGGCCGCGTCACAAAACCGTAATTGAATCGTCATGAACGCGCAATGAATTTGCCGCGCCCAGCCTGGCCGCGGCAGGCAGCGCGCGTGCCCTTAAACTTTGGCGGCCGGCGCGGCGTGGCTCGCGATGCCCGCGATGAAGAGATCGACGATGTCGGCAGCCATCTGCTCGACCTCCGCATCGCCGACACCCCAGCGCGGCAAATGGCCGTCGATGTGCATCCGCGCGAAGCCATAGACCAGCGCGCGGCCGCCGATCTGGACCTGCCTGAGGTCGCGCGTCCCGAGTTGGCCAGCTGAAAATGCCTCCGCCAGCGTGCGCTCGGTCAGGCCGATCAACTCGGCATTGTCGCTGGAGACGGCGGCCGAGCGGTCGTGGTCGAAGAAGCGGCGGCTGGAGATGATCTCGAAATGGGTCGGGTTCTTCATCGCCCAGCGCAAATAGGCGATCCCGAGATGGCGGAAGCGGCCGAGCGGATCACCTGCCGGCGCCTCGGCCAACGCCGCCTCGATCTCGGCGCGAAAGCGGCGTTGCGCCTCCTCCGCCACCGCATTCATCAGCGCGTCCCGGCTCGGGAAATGCCGGAACGGCGCGCCCGGCGAGACCCCGGCCCGGCGCGCGGCCTCGCGCACGCTGACCGCCTCCGGCCCGCCCTCGCCGACCAGTTGCATGGCGGCATCGATCAGGACGCGGCGGAGATCTCCGTGGTGATACGGCCTCGCCGCCTGCGCCCGCGTCGCGACCGGACGCGGCTTGGCGGACCGACGGCCGGTGGACGAGCTTTTGGCGGGGCGGCGCATGGCGCACCACTAGCATCACCCGCTTGTGAATGTAAGCGATGATTACACGGATTGACCGCGCGCGGGCGCGAAATGTAACTGGTGATTACATGAACGGGAGGCGGGATATGGCGACGCATCGCAACTGGTTCGAGGGCTGGCGGCTGTTTGGCCTGCTCACGCTCACCCTGATCGGGCTTTCGATCTGGATCGCCGCGATGCGGCAGTTCGAGGTCGAGGGCGTGCGGATGGTGATCCGCTTCACGGCGCGGACCTCGCTCTTGTTCTTCTGCCTCGCCTTCTCGGCGGCGGCGCTGGCGCGGCTGTGGCCGAACGCCTGGACGCACTGGCAGTGCCGCAACCGCCGTTACCTGGGCGTCACCTTCGCGGCCTCGCACGCCATCCATGCGGTCGCGATCGCAGGCTTCGCGACGCTCGATCCGCCCGGCTTCGCCGCCGCGACCTCGGCGGTCTCGTACATCTTCGGCGGCATCGGCTATGCCTTCATCATCGCGCTGACCGCGACATCATTCGATCGCACGGCTGCGATGCTGGGCCCGCGCGCCTGGCGCCGGCTGCATCTCATCGGCGGCTACTATCTGCTGCTGCAGTTCATGGTCTCGTTCGGCAAGCGAATTCCCGAGATGCCGCTCTACGCGCTGTTCCTGTTGCCGCTTGCCGCCGTGTTCGCGCTCAGGATGATCAGCATGGCCGCGCGGCCTGCGCCGCGTCAGGCGCGGGCGAGCTGAGATCGGGCCACCTCACACCAGGTGAAACTTGCGGCCGAGCTGGCGATGAACCGACAGCACCGCGCGGTCGACGTCGCTGATCAGGCTGTCACCGAGCACGACGTTCGGAATTTCCCAGTTGCGCCCGACCTGCGCATCGGGCAGCGCGGCGATCGCCGGCACACGCGCGGTTTCGCAGCCGGGCTGGGCGCGCAGCGCCTCCTCGGCAAGCTGGGTCAATTCGTCCTGGCTCTTTCCATCAGTCATGACCTCGGTCCTGACTCCGGAAGATGGCTCACTGATGGCCAAGATTCTCCAGTTCCTTAGCGCGGGCTTCGGTCATGCTGCGCATGCATTCGCCGGCATCGAGCCGGGCGATGGTGCCCTCGCCGAGGTCGTAATACAGGCAGTTGGCGTCACGATACTGGATCCATAGCCGCTGCGCGGTGCGCAGCTGTTCGCGCTGCTTGTCGTCGGCGGCATCCTTCAACGCCTTCTGATAGGCGACGTTCATCCGCTTGTCCAACTGCGCGGTCTTGGCCTTGAGGCATTCGACCATCTGGTAGGTGCCGCCGTCGCAGGATGGCTCGCCAACGCTCTGATCGCCGGCGCGAACAACCGGCGCGGTGAAGGCGATGGAGACGGCCGCCAGAACGGCCATGAGCCTGCACGCGCCTGTCGTGACAGCCGATGTCATGCCACTTCCCCTGTTCGATCGATCCTGTCGTCGCAGCATACATGAGTGCCGCCGCGGTGCATCCCGTCACCGCCGGCCGCGCCGCGGCTGGCCTTCCCGGTCCGCGCAGGATATTTCATATGCATGGAGGGACCATGCGGCGCGCCGTGACGCCTGTGATCGTCTTGGCGGTGTTCGGCCTGCTCGTCGGTGGGCTGTTTCGCTATGCCTTCGATGAGTCCGACGAGGCCTCCGTCTCGAATTATGTGCGCAGCGCCCTCGACGGCGCAGCCCTCACGGTGATCGTCTGGGCGACGCATCTCCATCTGGCCGCACGTGGTGGCTGGCTGCGACGGCAATCACTCATCGTCGAGCTGATCGGCCGCTCTGTGATCCTCGCCGTCACCGTTGCGGCCGCCGCGATCGTGCTGGAAATCGTGCTCTACGGGCATGGGCTCGAAGCCAAGTGGATGCGCGAAACCTTCCTGAAGATCATTGGCGTCGGCCTGCTGCTGTCGATCCCGATCACGACGATCTACGAGTTGGTCCGGATGATCGGCGGGCATACGCTGCTCGGCATCGTGCTCGGACGCTGTCGGCAGCCGGTGCGCGAGGAGCGCGTGCTGCTGTTTCTCGACCTGGTCGGCTCGACGACGCTAGCGGAGTCGATGGGCGAGCTGCGCGTGCAGGAATTGCTGACGCGCTTCTTCTTCGACATCGACGATCCGATCGTGTCGCACGGCGGCGAAGTCCACGCCTATGTCGGCGACGAAGTGATCGTGACCTGGCCGGCCAATGCCGACGGGCGATCGCGGCGGTATCTCGATTGCGTGTTCGCGATCGAGGATCGCCTCGCCAAGCGGGCTGATCAATATCGCAAGGAGTTCGGCGTGGTGCCCGCGTTTAGGGCCGGGATGCATGCCGGTCCGGTCGTCATCGCGGAATGCGGGGACTCGCGGCGACAGATCGCCTATTTCGGCGACACCGTGAACGTGACGGCGAGGCTGCAGGCGCATTGCAAGGAGGCCGGCCGGCCGCTGCTGGTATCGGGCGACCTGCTCCGCCTGCTGCTGCCGGACCGGGATTTAGTCGTCGAGCCGCTCGGCTCGACGCAATTGCGCGGACGTGCCGCGTCGATCGACATCTTTTCCGTCGCGCGGCGCGTATCGTCCTAAACGATCTCTTAAAATCCAGCGGCATCAGCTTCCGCTGAGCCGAAAGCGCGCATTGAAGCGAGTCCGGTCGCAGCCTGTTAAGGATGCGACGCACACCGTATTTGCACCGGGTTCCACCTTAACGCAGGTGTAAGACCGCGCCCCGCATGGTGCGCAGGCAGGTGTCATTCAACAAAAACAAGGTTGCCCATCGATGGCGCAACAGGCGTCACAATCGATTATTGCCGAACTCGAGGATGCGGTCCGGGACGGGACATCAGCCAAGCGCGTGCAGACGCTGCGGCAGGTCACCGATCTGTTCCTGAACGACGGCGACCGCCTCAACGATGAACAGGTCAAGGTGTTCGACGACGTGCTCTGCCTCTTGGTCGCGCGCGTCGAGACCCGTGCGCGGGCCGAGCTCAGCAAGCGGCTCGCACCGCTCGACTATGCGCCGTTCGAGGTGATTCAGCACCTCGCCTGGGACGACGACATCAGCGTCGCCGGCGACGTGCTGACCCACTCCAGCCGCCTCTCGAACGACGCCCTGCGCGAGATCGCGAGCAGCAAGGGCCAGGACCACCTGTTCGCGATCTCCGCGCGGGAAAACCTGCCGCCTTCCGTCACCGACGTGATCATCGACCGCGGCGAGGACAAGGTGATCCGGCGTCTCGCCAAGAACGCCGGAGCGCAGTTCTCCGACAACGGCTATTCCAGCATCGTCGCCCGCGCCGAAGGCGACGACGAGCTGGTCGAGATCCTCGGTCTGCGCATCGACATTCCGGCCAAGCTGCTGCGCGACCTGCTGCAGCGCGCCAAGGATACGGTGCGCGCCCGTCTGCTTTCGATCGCGTCGCCCAGGGCGCGCGAAGAGATCAGCCAGGTGCTGAACGACATCGCCCAGGAAGAGGCCGCGGCGCCGCGCCGCAATTACGGCATCGCCGAAGAGCTGGTCAAGCTGATGAAGCAGCTGAACGAGCTCGACGATGCGGCCGTCTACAAGTTCGCCGAAGAGGGCAAGCTCGACGAGGTCACGGTCGCGCTTGCCGTGCTCAACGACATGCCGATCGCGATGATCGAACGCCTGATGCTCGGCCTGCGCTCCGACCTGATCCTGATCCCGTGCCGCTCGGCGCGGCTCAACTGGCCGACGGTCGAAACCATCCTGCGCAAGCGGCCGCTGCCGCTGCCGCTCGACAATGCGACGCTCGAGATCGCGCAGCGCGACTACCGCCGGCTCTCGCTGGAAACCGCGCAGCGCACGGTGCGGTTCTGGCAGCTGCACAACAGGATCGAGAAGCAGCCGATGGCGGCGGGATAGGCTGCCGCGCCTCTGCGACAAAGAAAAAGGGTGGGCAACGCGCCCACCCTTTTTACTTTTGGCGTGCAGGGCAAGCGAAACCGCGCTCGCCCTGCAATCTCTGCCTTAGTTCTTGCTCTTGTCGACCAGCGCGCCCTTCTTGATCCAGGGCATCATGTCGCGCAGCTTGGCGCCGACTTCCTCGATCGGGTGCGCGGCGAGCTTGGCGCGGGTCGCCTTGAACGAGGTCTGGTTGACCTTGTTCTCCAGCATCCAGTCGCGGGCGAACTTGCCGCCCTGGATGTCGGCTAGGACGCGCTTCATCTCTGCCTTGGTCTCGGCCGTGACGATGCGCGGACCGGTGACGTACTCGCCGTATTCGGCGGTGTTGGAGATCGAGTAGTTCATGTTGGCGATGCCGCCTTCATAGATCAGGTCGACGATCAGCTTCACTTCGTGCAGGCACTCGAAATAGGCCATCTCGGGCGCGTAGCCGGCCTCGACCAGCGTCTCGTAGCCACCCTTGATCAGCTCGACCAGGCCGCCGCAGAGCACCACCTGCTCGCCGAACAGGTCGGTCTCGCATTCTTCCTTGAAGGTGGTCTCGATGATGCCGGCGCGGCCGCCGCCGATCGCCGAGGCGTAGCTGAGGCCGAGGTCATGGGCGTTGCCCGACGAATCCTTGGCGATCGCGATCAGGCAGGGCACGCCGCCGCCGCGCTGATATTCCGAGCGCACGGTGTGGCCGGGGCCCTTCGGCGCGATCATCAGCACGTCGAGGTCGGCGCGCGGATCGAGCAGGTTGAAGTGCACGTTGAGGCCGTGGGCGAACACGAGCGCCGCGCCCTTCTTCATGTTGTCGTGCAGGTGCTCGCGATAGATGTCGCCCTGCAGCTCGTCCGGGGTCAGCATCATCACGAGGTCGGCCCACTTGGCGGCTTCGGCGACTTCCATCACCTTGAAGCCGGCGTTCTCGGCCTTCTTGGCCGAGGCCGAACCCTTGCGCAGCGCAATCGCCACTTCCTTGACGCCTGAATCCTTCAGGTTCAGCGCATGGGCGTGGCCCTGGCTGCCGTAGCCGACGATGGCGACCTTCTTGCCCTTGATCAGGTTCAGGTCGGCATCGCGATCGTAGTAAACTCGCATCGTGGTTTCCTCGTTTGAAGGGGGCCAAAATCGGCCGATGAATCAGGCTTTCGGAAGGTCAGAACCGCCGGGCGCCCGCGAATTTCCGGCGTTGTCTAGAGCATTTTCCCCCTCAGGGGAAACCCTCATCTCGCATGGCGCGGTGCGGCATCATGCGTCCATGAAGACCGGGTAGAGCGAGGCCAGCAGCAGGATGGCCATCACCACATTGAAGGCGCGGATCGCCCGGGGTGAGGTCAGGATCGGCCGCAAGGCGGTCCCGAACAGCGCCCAGACGACGCAGGACACCGTGCCCAGGATCAGGCTCAGGCCGACCTGGATCGCGATGTTCCAGGGAAAGGCGGCAATCGCCGCATAGGCCGTGATGGTACCGATCACCATCACCCAGCCCTTCGCATTGATCCACTGGAACATGGCGGCGCCCCAGAACGTCATCGGGCCGCGGCCGCCCCTGTCGTCCTTGTCCGCCGAGGGCGGCTCGGCCATGGCGATGACGGCGGCGAGATAGATCAGGTAGACGACGCCGCCATATTTCAGGATCGTCTGCAGCACCGGATAGGCGATGAAGACGGCCCCTAACCCGACGCCGACCGCGCCGACCATGAAGGCGAACCCGACCGTGATGCCGGCGATGTGGGGCACCGTGCGGCGGAAGCCGTAGG
This sequence comes from Bradyrhizobium sp. Pha-3, assembly GCF_042258325.1. Classification (NCBI taxonomy): domain Bacteria; kingdom Pseudomonadati; phylum Pseudomonadota; class Alphaproteobacteria; order Hyphomicrobiales; family Nitrobacteraceae; genus Bradyrhizobium; species Bradyrhizobium sp. Pha-3. The sequence continues at coordinate 6,669,904 of NZ_CP170151.1, forward strand.
TCAGCCCCGACGACAGCAGCATGATGTTGTTGGGGCCCGGAGTGAAGAACATCACGACGGCGAACACGACAAAGGCGAACAGCAGCGAATTCGACATGGCGCCCTCACGCGACTTTCGGCAGAGCTTTTGGCGGTTTCGACAGCAGCATCACGGCGATGCCGGCGATCACGGTGACCATGCCGGCCAGCCGCAGCGGCCCAAATGTCTCGCCGAACACGATGCTCGAGGCGGCGGAGCCGACGAACGGCACCAGCAGCGCGAACGGGACCACCTGCGCCGCCGGATAATCCCGCAGCAGGCGGCCCCACAGCCAGTAGGCGATGCTGGTCGAGATGCCGCCGAGACAGAGCATGCAGACGAGCCCGGTCAGCGACATATGGGTCAGCGCATGCCAGGTCGGCTGCGGGCCGTTGGTGATCAAGGTCAGCACCGCAAGCGGCACCGCGGCGGACAGGCACAGCCAGGCGAACAGATCGAACATCGGCGCGCCGTTCGCCTGCCGCAGAAGAAGATTGCCGATCGCGAAGCTGATCGGACAGATCATGATGATCGCAAACGCGGCGACGCTGAAGTCGTAGCCGACCGTCCCGCAGATCATCAGCAGGCCGAGCGCGGCGATCGCGATGCCGATCGCCTGGGTCCGCGTCGGGATTTCACCGAAGGCCAGGGCAGCAAAGGCGATGGTGAACAGCGCCTGGCTCTGCACGATCACGCTGGAAAGCCCGACCGGAACGCCATGCGCGATCGCAAAGGCCTGTGCGAGGAACTGGCCGAGGAACAGCGTCGCGCTAATCGCGATCAGAAGCGGCCAGGAAACGCCGGGCTTGCGCAGGAACAGGCACGGCAGCGCGGCGATGGCGAAGCGCAGCGTCGTCATCAGCTCCGGCGAGAACTCATCGAGCGCGATCCGGCTTGCGACGAACGCAAGCCCCCAGATCACCGCGACCATGACGGCGATGCCAACATCGGCCGGCTTCATTGTTGTTCTTCTTTTGCTTCCGTTTCGGTCGGGATCTAGATCTGGTCGTCGGGCTTCGGTTTGCGCAGCAGATAGGTGCCGTGCAGCGGCGCGTGGTAGTCGACGGAGACCAGCGTGAAACCGGTCTCGGTCAGCATGCGCTCCATCACCCAGCCGAAGGTCGAGTATTCGTCGCGCATATGGGTGATCACGCTTTCGCGCTCGAAACCGTGATTCTTGATCGAGAAATCGGCCCAACCTTCGACATCGCGATCGACACCGTCGGGCATACCGACGAACACCATGTCGCGCAGGTAGAAGTTCGCGCCCGGCTTCAGCGCGTTGAAGATTCGCGACAGCGCCACCGCCTTCCAGAAATCAGGAAGATGGTGCAGCGTGAACTCGCTGACGATGAGGTCGTAGGAATTCGGTTGATAGGCGAACGACAACAGGCCGGCCGGCTGGGTCCGGATCTTCGCCTTGCGGTCGCGCGCATAGATTTCGGCAAGCCCGATCATCGCCGGCGAGATGTCGATGGCATCGACCTCGGCGCCCATCAGCGCCGCCTCGGTGGCCAGCACGCCGTTGCCGCAGCCGATATCGGCGATCCGCCAGCCCGGCTTGACGCCGAGCATGGTCAGCGCCTGGCGGGCACGGACATCGCTGTCCTCGCTGACGTCATAGATCGAGGCCACCGCGGTATCGAGACCGACCTGCCGCCGTTGCGTGTAGTACCAGTCGCGCGCCAACATGACTCACATCCCTTCCGGCCCACGCGTGATCGCGGCCACCCCGGTTCGTGACACCTCGACCAGACCCAGCGGACGCATCAGGTCGATGAACTGACTGATCTTGGACGAATTGCCCGTGATCTCGAACACAAAGCTCTCGGTCGTGGCGTCGATCACCCGGGCGCGGAATGCGTCCGCCAGCCGCAGCGCCTCGACGCGGTGATCGCCACCGCCCCGCACCTTGACCATCGCGAGCTCGCGCTCGATCGAGCTGCCGGTCAGCGTCATGTCGACGACGCGGTAGACCGGGATCATGCGGTCGAGCTGATGCTTGATCTGCTGGATCACCATCGGCGTGCCGGTGGTGACGATCGTGATCCGTGAGAGATGTTTCTGGCTCTCGGTCTCCGAGACGGTGAGACTCTCGATGTTGTAGCCGCGGCCGGAGAACAGGCCGATCACGCGCGCGAGCACGCCGGGCTCGTTCTGCACGAGCACGGACAAAGTGTGCGTCTCGTTGGGATCGTGACGCTCTTCGAGGAAGTAGGCGGATGCGGGCTGGTTCATGGTCGTCCCCTTACATTCTGTTCACGCCACCGCCCGCTCGGCGGCCGGCGCAGCATCCGTTCCGATCCAGGTCCGGAACAGATCGAAATCGATATTGCCGCCGCTCAGGATCAGGCCGACCCGCTTGCCGGCGAGCCTGTTCTTTTCCTGCAGCGCGGCCGCGAGCGCCGCAGCGCCCGCGCCCTCGGCGAGATTATGGGTGTCGGTCCAGTAGGCGCGGATCGCCTGCCCGACCTCGTCGTCGCTGACCTGCACGATGCGGGAGGCGCCTTTGCGGATCAGCGCGAACGCATCCGCGTCCGGAATCCGCGTCGCCATGCCGTCGGCAAGGGTGTTGCTGGTCTCGGTGGTGACGATCTTTCCGGCCGCAAACGACAAAGCGTAGGACGGTGCCTCGGTCGACTGCACGCCGACGATCTCGGTCTTCAGTCCGAGCAGGTCGCGCGCCATGATGCAGCCGCAGATGCCGGAGCCCTGCCCGATCGGCACATAGAGAATGTCGAGATCGGGCGCGGTACGGAACAGCTCGAGCGCGTAAGTCGCGACACCCAGTACGAGGTCCGGGTGGAACGACGGCACCATGTGCAGGCCGGCGAATTGGGCGCGGCGCTCGGCCTCTTCCCGCGCGGCCTGGAAGTCGTCGCCGTGTTCGACGAGCTCGGCCCCGAACGCGTGCATGGCGCGGTTCTTCTCGACCGAGTTGCCGCGCGGCACGTAGATTGTTGCCGGCACGCCGTGACGCCCCGCCGCGAACGCCAGGCTCTGGCCGTGATTGCCGCGCGTCGCCGAGATGATGCCGGGCACGTCGGCGCGCTCGCGCTTCAGCCGCTCGAGATAGACAAGGCCGCCGCGCACCTTGAAGGCGCCGGTCGGCGTGTGGTTCTCATGCTTGACCACGACCTCGGTGCCGAGCCGCTCGGCGAGCAGCGGCCAGGCGTGCGCCGGCGTCGCCGGCACTGCAGTGCCGACAATCCTGTGCGCGCGCTCGAGCTCGTTGAGATCAAACATGATCCGCCCTCACCTCACACCAGTGCCTTGCCACCGGAGAAGGCCTTCGCGGTGGCCTCATCGGTCGCCTCTTCCGGCAGCAGCATCTCGTTGTGCGCCTTGCCCGACGGGATCATCGGGAAGCAGTTCTCCAGCGCGGCGACGCGGCAGTCGAACAGCACCGGGCGCTTGATCGAGATCATCTCCTTGATCGCGCCGTCGAGATCGGACGGCTTGGTCGCCTGCAGGCCGACGCAGCCATAGGCGTCGGCGAGCTTGACGAAGTCGGGCAGCGCCTCGGAGTACGAGTGCGACAGGCGGTTGCCGTGCAGCAGCTGCTGCCATTGCCGAACCATGCCCATGTACTGGTTGTTCAGGATGAAGATCTTGATCGGCAGCTCGAACTGGATCGCCGTCGACATCTCCTGGATCGTCATCTGCACCGAGGCGTCGCCGGCGATGTCGATCACAAGGCTGTCCGGATGCGCCACCTGCACGCCGACCGCGGCCGGCAGGCCGTAGCCCATGGTGCCGAGACCGCCCGAGGTCATCCAGCGGTGCGGTTCCTCGAAGCCGAAGAACTGCGCGGCCCACATCTGGTGCTGACCGACCTCGGTCGTGATGTAGGTGTCCTTGCCGCGGGTCAGCTCAAACAGGCGCTGGATCGCGTATTGCGGCAGGATGATATCGTTGTTCTTGCGGTAGGACAGCGAGTTGCGCGCGCGCCATTGCGCGATCTGCTGCCACCACGACTTGATGTCCGGCTTCCTGGCTTCGGCCTTGAACACCTGCAGCAAATCGCCGAGCACGTTGCCGGCGTCGCCGATGATCGGCACGTCGACGCGGATGTTCTTGTTGATCGAGGACGGGTCGATGTCGATGTGGATCTTCTTCGAGCCCGGCGAGAACGCGTCGGTACGGCCGGTGATGCGGTCGTCGAAGCGCGCGCCGACGCAGAGCATGACGTCGCAATCATGCATCGTCATGTTGGCTTCGTAGGTGCCGTGCATGCCCAGCATGCCGAGCCAGTTCGGGCCTGAGGCGGGATAGGCGCCCAGCCCCATCAGGGTCGAGGTGATCGGGAAGCCGGTCGCCTCCACCAGCTGGCGCAGCAGTTTCGAGGCCTCGGGACCCGAATTGATCACGCCGCCGCCGGAATAGATCACCGGACGCTTTGCGTTGGCGAGCAGCGCCACCGCCTTGCGGATCTGGGTCGCGTCGCCCTTGACGCGCGGCGTGTAGGAGATGTGCACATCCGACTTGCGCGGCGGATGATAGGTGCCGGTCGCGAACTGCACGTCCTTCGGCACGTCGACCACGACCGGGCCGGGCCGGCCGGTCGTGGCGACATAGAAGGCCTCGTGCAGCACCCTGGCGAGGTCGTTGACGTCGCGGACCAGCCAATTGTGCTTGGTGGCGGGCCGCGTGATGCCGACCGTGTCGCACTCCTGGAAAGCGTCGTTGCCGATCAGGTGGGTCGGCACCTGGCCGGTGATGCAGACCAGCGGGATCGAATCCATCAGCGCGTCGGTCAGCGGCGTCACCATGTTGGTGGCGCCGGGGCCCGACGTCACCAGCACCACGCCGGGCTTGCCGGTCGAGCGCGCATAACCTTCGGCGGCATGGCCGGCGCCCTGCTCGTGACGGACCAGGATGTGCTCGACCTCGCTCTGCTGGAAGATCTCGTCGTAGATCGGAAGCACCGCACCGCCGGGATAGCCGAAGACATGCTGCACGCCGTGATCGATGAGCGCGCGCACGATCATCGCGGCGCCGGTCATCTGATTGGGATCGTGGCTCTTGTCGGTCATGGTTCGCTCCGGATGCGCTTGTTTTTGCGCGGCTTTTGTCAGTTCTCGTCAGTTCGGCTTCGGGCAATAAAAAGGGGCCCCAGAGGCCCCATGCACACCGCCCGAATTTGGATGGCCGCTAGCCATCCCCGGCGGTGTGCCTGGGTACGACGGCGATAAGCAGTTCGGTAATAATGTTGCGCACGAGACGACCCAGTCTTCCCAAAGGTTGCGCGAACATAGCGGCCAAAGCCTGAATGTCAAGGCAAGGCAAGCACTTTCGCGATTTCCGTACTCTACCGGGGTTCCGCTCGTTCGGCGAGTGTTTTTGCGCAGGCGAACGCGCATGGCTGACGGGCGTGCGCCGCCAGCGGCCGGGTGGCGTTCGTAGCCCGGATGGAGCCCCCGTAGCCCGGATGCAGCGCAGCGAAATCCGGGACGGGCTCGCCGCGGAGGTGGGGTCCCCGGATTGCGCTTCGCTCCATCCGGGCTACGGGATGAGGGTCTCCAGCTGCTCCTTCACCGCCTCCGGCACCACCCATTCGAATTCCGGGAGCTGATGGCGAAACCAGGTGAACTGGCGCTTGGCGTAATGGCGGGTGTCGGCCCGGCCGATCTCGGCCGCCTCCTCGCGGCTGATCTCGCCCTTGAGGTGCCGGATCAGCGCCGGCACCCCATGGGCCTTCATCGCCGGCAGCAGCGGATCGAGCCCACGAGCCGCCAGCGCCGCGACCTCGTCGAGCGCGCCGGTATCGAGCATGACACCGAACCGGGCGTCGATCCGTGCATAGAGCGTCTCGCGCTCCGGCGCGAGGAACAGCGCATGAAAATCGCCCGGCGGCAGCAGTGGCGGCAGGCCCTCGCGATGCCAGTCCGGCAGCGGGCGGCCGGTGGCCTCGACCACCTCGAGCGCCCGCGCGATGCGGGTGCGATCGCGCGTCTTCAGCCGTTCGGCCGACACCGGATCGCGCTCGGCAAGCTCGGCATGCAGCGCCTCGACGCCGTGCTGCTCGAGCCGTGCGCGCACGCCGTCGCGCACATCAGCCGGGATCGGCGGCACCGCCGACAAGCCGCGCGTCAGCGCCTTGAAATAGAGGCCCGAGCCGCCGATGAAGATCGGCAGCCGTCCTTGCGCACGCGTCTCGCCGAGCACCTTCGCCGCGTCAGTCACCCAGGCGCCGGCGGAGAAATTCACGCCGGCGTCGACATGGCCGTAGAGCCGGTGCGGAACCAGCGCCTCTTCGCCTGCGGTCGGCCGCGCCGTGATGATCCGGAGGTCACGATAGACCTGCATGGAGTCGGTGTTGATCACGACCCCGCCGGTCCGCTGCGCGAGTTCGAGCGCCAGCGCCGACTTGCCGCTGGCGGTCGGCCCTGCGATAAGCACTGCCTTGTTCAACAATCCCGAATGCGCCTGCATGTCCCTCGTTGCCACGCTGATCTGCAATCCTGCAAGCCCCGCACTCGACTCCACCATCGTCGACGGTGCGCGGGCCGTGCTGCCCTCACCCGGCCCGGCGCAGTGGCTGTTCAACGAAGTCGCCGCCGACATTCCGTTCGAAAGCGAGGACAGCAGCAGGGACGGTATCAAGGCGATCGAGGAACGCCTTCGCGAGGCCCGCGGCGACCTGCCGATCGACATTGTCGTGCAGCCTCGGATCGCCCGGCGCAAGAAGCTTTTTCTGGCCGACATGGATTCCACCATGATCGGCCAGGAGTGCATCGACGAGCTCGCCGACTTCGCCGGGCTCAAGGCCCATGTCGCCGCGATCACCGAGCGCGCGATGCGCGGCGAGATCGAGTTCGAGTCCGCGCTGCGCGAGCGGGTGGCACTGCTCAAGGGCCTGCCGGTCAGCGTGGTCGACGAAGTGCTCGACAAGCGGATCACGCTGACGCCGGGCGGCCGCGAACTGGTCATGACCATGCGCGCGCACGGCGCCTATACCTGCCTGATCTCGGGCGGCTTCACTTTGTTCACCAAGGTGGTCGCGGCGAAGGTCGGCTTTCAGGAAAACCGCGCCAACCAGCTGCAGGTCGCGGGCGGCAAGCTGACCGGCGAGGTAGTCGAACCGATCCTCGGCCGCGCCACCAAGCTCGCCACCCTGATCGAGCTCACCGAGTCGTTCGATCTGGATGAGATCGACACCCTGGTGGTGGGCGACGGCGCCAACGATCTCGGCATGATCCAGGCTGCGGGCCTCGGCGTTGCCTATCACGCCAAGCCGGCGGTCGCGGCCGCGGCCGCGGTCCGGATCGACCACGGCGATCTCACCGCGTTGCTGTACGCGCAGGGCTATCGGCGGGATGAGTTCGTCGAGAATTGATCCTCGGCGTCGTCCCGGCGAAAGCCGGGGCCCATAACCACCGATGCCGGTTTCCTAGAAAAGCCGTTGCCCACTTCCTCAACAAGAGAGGCCGCGGCGTATGGGTCCCGGCTTTCGCCGGGACGACACGCCTACTGCACGCCGAGCGCGACGAACCGCAGTTCGCCGTCGCCGTTCGAGACCAGCAGCAGCACGGACTTCTTGCCGTCCTTCTTGAGCTGATCGACGCGCTTCTTGATGTCGGCGGCACTCGACACCGCCTCCTGCGCCACCTCGACGATGACATCGCCCGCCGACAGCCGCTTCTCGGCGGCATCGGAGTTGCCGTCGACGCTGGTGACGACGACGCCCTTCACGCTGTCCTTGATCTTGTACTTGGTGCGCAGGTCCTTGCTCAGCGCCGCGAGGTCGAGACCGAGCGCCTTCTGGGTCACCGGCTTCTCGGCGGTGTCGTCCTTCGACTTGGCGTTGACCTGCTGAACCTTCTCATTGTCCTCGAGCCGGCCGAGCGTGACCTTGCGGGTCTCCTCATTGCCCTTGCGGATGACGACGACGTCGACTTCCTTGCCGACCGCGGTATCGGCAACGATGCGCGACAGATCCTTGGGGTCCTTGACGTCCTTGCCGTCGAACTTGACGACGACGTCGCCGGGCTCGATGCCCGCCGGCTTGGCCGGCCCCTTGTCGTCGACACCGGCAACCAGCGCGCCGCGCGCAGGCTTGATGTTGAGGCTGTCGGCGATCTCGTCGGTGACCTGCTGGATGCGCACGCCGAGCCAGCCGCGGCGCAGCTCGCCGAATTTCTGCAGCTGGTCGACGACGCCGGCCACGGTCTTCGACGGCACGGCGAAGCCGAGGCCGATCGAACCGCCGGTCGGCGAGATGATCAGCGTGTTGACGCCGATCACCTCACCATCGAGGTTGAACAGCGGACCGCCGGAATTGCCGCGGTTGATGGCGGCGTCGGTCTGGATGTAGCTGTCATACGGGCCCTGGCTGATGTCGCGGTTCTTGGCCGAGACGATGCCCGCGGTCACCGTACCGCCGAGGCTGAACGGGTTGCCGATCGCGACCACCCAGTCGCCGAGCCGGATCTTGTCGCTGTCGCCGAACTTGACCGCGGTGAGCGGCTTCGGCGGCTTGAATTTCAGGACCGCGAGGTCGGTCTTCTTGTCGACGCCGACCAGCTCGGCCTTGATCTTGGTGCCGTCGTTGAGGATGACGTTGATCTCGTCGGCGTCGGCGATGACGTGGTTGTTGGTGACGACGATGCCCGCGGTGTCGACGATGAAGCCCGAGCCGAGCGAGTTTGTCTTGCGCGGCTGGAACTCACCGCTCTTGTCGCCGCCCTTGCCAGGCGGCCCGCGGCGGTTCTTGAAGAAGTCGTCGAAGAATTCCTCGAACGGCGAGCCCGGCGGCAGCTGCGGCATCGTCCGGTCCTTGGCCTCGACGGTCTGCGACGTCGAGATGTTGACGACGGCGTCGATCACCTTTTCGGCGATGTCGGCGATGCCTTCAGGACCGCGTGCGAACGCCGGCACGGTGCTCAGCATGCTCGCAGCACCGATCGAGATCGCGGCTCCCATCATGCGGAAGCGACGGCTCAGGGCTGATCTGGCAGCGGTCATGTCGGAGTTTCTCCAGGCAAACGGGTTCAAATGAGCTGGTCGCAGAGTGCGCCCGAACGGGCATACGGCGCAAGCATCTCAGCCGGGCATTTCGGCGAAAAACCGGCCGCAAGAGGCTCACGATTATGTTCAGTCTTGCTTGTCATTCCGGGGCAGCCCGACAGGACTGAACCCGAGGGGCGCCATTGCGCCCTGGGAAATCTCGAGGTTCCCCGATGCGCAATCGCGCATTGGCGGTCATGCTTCGCATGCTCCGGAACGGCGGCTATCTCCGCACCACCCAGATCAGGACAAGCCCGGCGACCGCCGAGCCGATACCGACGATGCGCAGGATGTTGTCGGGCGTCGCCAGCGCGCTCTTCATCGCCCGGCGCATCCAGGCGGGGCTTGCCGCGAACAGGATGCCTTCGAGCACGAACAGGATTCCCAACCCGATGAGGAAGTCGCCGAACGCTATGGACTTCATCGGATGGCAGCCTCCCGCTCGATGCTTGTTGTTGTTGAGTGGCGGCGACGCGTTGTCCGCATCGCCGCTAAGTCGTGATCTTCAAGTCTTTGACGCTACTGTTTCGGCGCGGCGGCCGCCTCAGGCAGCTTGCCGTTCGCGCTGCCAAAGTATCTGAAGAATTCCGAGTCCGGCCGCAACAGGAAACGCGTGTCGCCGGAGCGCAGACTGTTCTCATAGGCCGTCATCGAGCGATAGAACGCAAAGAAGTCCTGGTCCTTGCCATAGGCTTCGGCGAACAGGCGGTTGCGCTCGGCGTCGCCGGCGCCGCGGGTCTGCTCGGCGGTCGAGTTCGCCTCGGCGACGATCACGGTCGCTTCGCGATCGGCCTTCGAGCGGATCTCCTGCGCCTTCTGGTCGCCCTGGGCACGGAACTCGGCCGCCTCGCGCTGACGCTCGCTCTTCATCCGGTCGTAGACCGCCTGGCTGTTCTGCTCCGGCAGGTCGGCGCGGCGGATTCGGACGTCGACGACCTCGATGCCGTATCCGTCAGCTTCCTTGTCGAGCTGTTCGCGAATCCGCGACATCAGCTTCTCGCGCTCGTCGCGGACCACCGTGATGAAGTTGACCTCGCCGAGCACACGGCGCAGCGCCGCGTTCAACAGCGTAGTCAGCTGCAGATTGGCGGCCTGGATCGAGCCGACGCTGGTGTAGTAGCGCAGCGCATTCTTGATGCGATAGCGCGCGAAGGCATCGACCACCAGCCGCTTCTGGTCGGAGGCGATCACCTCCTGCGACGGGTTTTCGAGATCGAGGATGCGCTTGTCGACGTTGATCACGGAATTCCACGGCGCCTTGAAGTGCAGCCCGGGCTCGGTGACGACATCGACCGGCTCGCCGAACCGCAAGACGATGGTCTGCTCGGTCTGCTGCACGGTGAACACCGAGCTGTAGCCGACGGCAAGAACAATGAAGAGAAGGATCAGGGACACGATGCCGGTGGCAGGGGACCTCATCGGGTGGCTCCCTGCTGCTGGCCGGTCGTGGCCGGCGCTGCCGGACGCCGCGGCGTCAGTTCGCCGAGCGGAAGATAGGGCACGATGTTCTGGCCCTGGCCGCCGTCATAAACGAGCTTCTCGGAGCTGCCGAGCACGCGTTCCATGGTCTCCAGATAGATGCGCTCGCGCGTCACGTTGGGTGCCTTCTTGTACTCGTCATAGACCTTCAGGAAGCGTGCGCTCTGGCCCTTGGCCTCGGCGACCGCCTGCTCCTTGTAGCCTTCGGCGGCCTGCAGGATCTGCGCGGAACGACCACGCGCTTCCGGCACGATCCGGTTGGCGTAGGTCTGCGCCTCGTTCTGCTTGCGCTCGAGGTCGGCGCGCGCCGCCTGCACGTCGCGGAATGCGTCGATCACCTGCGCCGGCGGATCGACCTTCTGCATCTGCACCTGCGCAATCTGGATGCCCGCGTTGTAGGTATCGAGCGTCTTCTGCATCAGCTCCTGGACGTTCTGCTCGGTGACGTTGCGCGCCCCGGTCAGGATTGGCTGGATCTGCGAGCGGCCGATCACCTCACGCATCGCGCTTTCGGCAACCGCCTTCACGGTGCCTTCGGGATTCTGGATGTTGAACAGATAGGCGCCGGCCCCACCCGGCTTGATGCGCCACAGCACCGTGAAGTCGACGTCGACGATGTTCTCGTCGCCGGTCAGCATCAGGCTTTCTTCCGGCACGTCGCGCATGGTGCGGCCGCGGCGAGCGGGATCGTCGATCAGGGTCATGCCGATCGAGATCGTGTTGACGCGCAGCGCTTTCGGCAGCAGCACTGTCTCAATCGGATATGGCAGGTGATAGCGCAGGCCCGGCTGCGCATCGCGGACATATTTGCCGAAGCGCAGCACGACGCCGAGCTCTTCGGACTGCACGCGGAAGATGCCGGTCGCGAACCAGATCGCCAGCGCGGCGACCAGCACCAGCGCGACGCCCATGCCGCTGAAATGCCCGCCGGGCAGCCACTGCTGCAGGCGGTCCTGGCCGCGCCGCAGCAGATCCTCAAGATCCGGCGGCCTTGGCCCGGCTGACTGCGGACCGGTGCCCCATGGCCCTTTCGGACCCGAGCCCCAGGGCCCCCCGCCTTGATTTTTCCACGGCATCAAACATCTCCTCGGCAAGTCCGGACGGGACGCCCGGCCTCGAATGTCCGGCCCGGTTATAGGGGACCGCTAAGGCCCTTACAACGCAAGCTTCCTCGCCGGACGAGCTATGCGCCGGGGCATAATTGTCAATGCAAACATTGGTTAACCCCGGCCGCGCCGACGATATGTCACATAGGAGAAGTCGGCACTGTCGTCCGGACCTGCCGGATTTCGCACGCGCGCCACCTCGTCCCATTGCTGCGCATCGATTTTGTCGAACCGTGTGTCGCCGTCCGGCCGGGCATGGACCTCGGTGATCTCAAGGCGATCGGCGGTGCCCATCCACTGCGCGTAGATTTCCGCGCCACCGATGATTGCAATCTCAGTGGCGAAACGCCGCAGCGCGTCACCAAGCGCAATAGCGCGGGCGTTTTCAAACGACGTCGTGACGATGGCGCCGCGCGCGCGGTAGTTGGCATCGCGCGTCACCACGATGTTGGTGCGGCCCGGCAGCGGCCTGCGCAGGGATTCGAATGTCTTGCGCCCCATCACGACGGGCTTGTTCAGCGTGATCGCCTTGAAACGCTGCTGGTCGGATTTCAGCCGCCACGGGATAGCGTTGTCGCTCCCGATCACGCCGTTCTCGGCGACCGCTACGACGAGCACGATCTCCATCAGCGCGTCCCTTCCGCGAGCGTCGACAGCGCCTCGCCGGAGACGCGGCAAATCGTCCATTCGTCCATCATCTCGGCGCCAAGCGACTCGTAGAATGCAATCGACGGCGCGTTCCAGTCGAGCACCGCCCATTGCAGGCGCGACCAGCCATTGGCGAGGCATTGCTTTGCCAGATGCACGAGCAGCGCCTTGCCGATGCCCTTGCCGCGCAGCGCCGGGCGCACGAAGAGGTCTTCGAGATAGATGCCGTGACGGCCGGCGAAGGTCGAGAAGTTGACGAACCAGACCGCGAAGCCGGCAGGCTCGCCGTTCCATTCCGCGATGTCGCAATAAAGCCGCGGATTGGCGCCGAACAGCGCGTCGGCGATATCGGCCTCGCTGGCGTGAACCTCATGCAGAAGCTTTTCGTATTCGGCAAGTTCGCGGACCAGCGAGAACACCAGTCCGGCCTCATCGGGCCGCGCGCGGCGGATCGTCAGCGACATTCAATCCCTCGGACCGCAACTCATACCGCCACCTCGGCCTTGATGTGCGGATGCGGGTCGTAACCTTCGAGTTTGAAGTCCTCGTAGCGGAACGCGAAGATATCCTTCACGTCCGGATTGATCGTCATCGTCGGCAACGGCCGCGTCGGCCGCGTCAGTTGCAGGCGCGCCTGATCGAGATGGTTCGAGTAGAGGTGCGCGTCGCCGAGCGAGTGCACGAAATCGCCGGGCTTGAGCCCGGTCACCTGCGCGACCATCATGGTGAGCAGCGCATAGGAGGCGATGTTGAAGGGCACGCCGAGGAAGACGTCGCCCGAGCGCTGATAGAGCTGACAGGACAATTTGCCGTTGGCGACATAGAACTGGAACAGGCAATGGCACGGCGGCAGCGCCATCTTGTCGACCTCGGCCGGATTCCAGGCGCTGACGATCAGCCGCCGCGAGTCCGGATTGCGCTTGATCATCTCGAGCACGCCAGCGATCTGGTCGATGCTGCGGCCATCCGGCGCGGGCCACGACCGCCATTGCGAGCCGTACACCGGACCGAGGTCGCCGTTGGCGTCGGCCCATTCGTCCCAGATCGTGACGCCGTTGTCGTTGAGATATTTGATGTTGGTGTCGCCGGCGAGGAACCACAGCAGCTCGTGCACGATCGCCTTCAGCGGCAGCCGCTTGGTGGTCAGCATCGGGAAGCCGGCCGCGAGGTTGAAGCGCATCTGATGACCGAAGACCGACAGCGTCCCGGTGCCGGTGCGGTCGTGCTTCTCGGCACCGTCGGCGAGGATGCGTTCGAGCAGGTCGTGATACTGGTTCATGGCGTCTGTTTCGGGCTTTCGAGAGAACGGCCAATGTAGCGGCCAAGGCCGCCGGTCGGCACGCTGATTCGGCTGAACGCGCCGATTATACCCTGAAAAGTGAGCACTCCGCGCCAAACGACAAGGGGCGGAACTCGCGTCCCGCCCCTGTCCTATCCAGTTGATCGTGCTGGATTAAGTTGCCGGCTTGAGCACCGGCGTCCACTTCGCGATCTCGTTCTTGACGAGGGTCGCGAGCGCCTCCGGCGTGCGGTTGGCGGGCGCCGGGATCACGCTGCCGAGCTCGAGCAGGCGCTTGCGGACGTTCTCATCGTCGAGCGCCTTGATGGCCGCGGCATTCAACGTGGCGATGATGGCGGACGAAGTTCCCTTCGGCGCGAAAATCGCGTTCCAGGCCTGGGCCTGGAACGCCGGCAAGCCGGCTTCCGTCGTGGTCGGCACATTGGGCAGCGACGGGTTGCGCTCGGGGGTGGCGACCGCATAGGCCTTGATGGTGCCGGCGTTGATCTGCGGCACCGCGTTGACGATCTGGTCGCACATGTAATCGACCTGGCCGGCGACCAGCGCATTCATGGCCGGGCCGGTGCCGTTGAAGGGCACGCCGACCGGCTTGATGCCGAGGATCGAGTTCAGGAGTTCGCAGGAGGCGTGCGAGACCGAGCCGATGCCGGCATGTGCGGCGTTGACCTTCTCGGCATTGGCCTTCACGTAGGTGACGAATTCCTTGAGATCCTTCGGCGGAAAGTCCTTGCGGGCAAGGATCAGGATCGGCGTGCCGGCGAGCAGCGCGACGGGCTCGAAATCCTTTTCCGGGTGATAGGCAAGCTTCGGATAGAGCGGCACGGAGGCGGCGTGCGTGCCCATATGCCCTGTGATCAGCGTATAGCCGTCATTGGCGGCGCGTGCGGCGCGCGTCGTGGCGGTGGTGCCGCCGGCTCCGACCACGTTCTCGATCACGATGCTCTGTCCCAGCGTCTGCGCCATGTTCGCGGTGACGATGCGCGAGATAACGTCGGTCGGGCCGCCGGCTGCGAACGGCACGATCATGGTGATGGTGCGGGTCGGATAATTTTGCGCGGACGCCGGCATGGCGAATGCGCCGAGCGCTACAAATGCCGAAAGGCATGCGCCCGCAAGCGAGCGAATGGACATCATCTCAATTCCTCCCGGAACGTTTGACCAATAAAAATGCCGGCCAAATCGACCGGCATTTTCATTTCACGGGACGACATCGAGTGTCGATTCGACTTCCGCCTGCGGCGCGCCGACGCAGGTCCGGCGGCTCGCTGTTTGAGCATGATCTATCCGGAAAACCGCTTCACACTTTTCCGGATCATGCTCAGCCCTCGGATTCCACGAACACTTCGTCGCGCTTGGCACGCAAGGTCGGCAGCACGGCAAGCACCAGGAGACCGGCCGCGATCGCCAGCAGCACCGCCGACAGCGGCCGCGAGACGAACACGCTCCAGTCGCCGCGCGAGATCAACAGCGCGCGACGCAGGTTCTCCTCCATCAGCGGGCCCAGCACCATGCCGAGCAGCAGCGGTGCCGGCTCGAAATCATGCTTGATCAGCCAATAACCGACGAGGCCGAACACGCCTGCGAGCACGACGTCGACCGGCGCGTTGTTCACCGAGTAGATGCCGATCGCGCAGAACACCACGATCGAGGGGAACATCAGCCGGTACGGCACGCGCAGCAGACGGACCCAGATGCCCACCAGCGGCAGGTTGATGATGATCAGCATCAGATTGCCGATCCACATCGAGGCGATCATGCCCCAGACCAGATCGGGCTGCTTCTGCATCACCTGCGGACCCGGCACGATGCCGTGAATGGTCATCGCGCCGACCATCAACGCCATCACCGCGTTCGGCGGGATGCCGAGCGTAAGCAGCGGAATGAACGAGGTCTGCGCCGCGGCGTTGTTGGCGCTTTCCGGCGCCGCCACGCCCTCGATCGCGCCGCGGCCGAACCGCTTCGGATCCTTCGCCAGCTTCTTCTCCAGCGTATAGGCCGCGAACGAGGCGATCACGGCGCCGCCGCCCGGCAGGATGCCGAGGATCGAGCCGAGCAGGGTGCCGCGCAGGATCGCCGGCGTGGAATCCGCGAGGTCCTTCCTGGTCGGCATCAGGCCGGTGATCTTCTGCTGCACCAGGTTGCGGTTCATCTCGGCGCCATGGTCGAGGTTGCGAATGATCTCCGCGAAGCCGAACACGCCCATTGCCACGGTGGCAAAGCCGAGACCGTCGGCGAGTTCGGGGATGTTGAAGGCCATGCGCGAGGCGCCGGTCTCGATGTCGGACCCGACCATCGACAGCAACAGGCCGAACACGATCATCGCGATCGCCTTCAGCACCGAGCCCTTGGCGAGCACCACCGCGAAGATCAGGCCGAGCACCATCAGCGAGAAATATTCGGCCGGGCCGAACGCCAGCGCGAGCTTGGTCAGCGGCGCGCCGAGCACGGCGATCAGCACGGTCGCGACGCAGCCGGCGAAGAACGAGCCGATCGCGGCGATCGCCAGCGCCGGACCGGCGCGGCCCTGCTTGGCCATCTGGTGGCCGTCGAGCGCGGTGACCACGGAGGTCGCCTCGCCCGGAATATTGACCAGGATCGAGGTGGTCGAGCCGCCATATTGCGCACCGTAGTAGATGCCGGCGAGCATGATCAGCGCACCGACCGGCGGCAGGCCGAAGGTGATCGGCAGCAGCATGGCCACGGTGGCGATGGTGCCGATGCCCGGCAGCACACCGACCAGCGTGCCGACCAGCGCGCCGATCAGGCACATCAGAAGGTTGATCGGCGAGAATGCGACCGCGAAACCGTGGGCGAGATTGGCGAACAGTTCCATCACGCCCTCACTGGATCAGGAAACGCGGGAACATCGGCATCGGAAGTCCCAGCACATAGGGGAACAGCAGCGCGCAGCCGAGGGTCAGACAGGCGCCGACAATGACGGCCTCGACCAATTTCGTCTCCTGCGAACCCATCGCCGCGATCATGAAGGCGGCAAAGGCGGAGACCACAAGCCCGAGCGGCCGGATCGCCAATGCGAAGAACACGATCGCCGCGGATACGAACAACGGGCCGCGCCAGGAATAGGCCGCGATATGCGGGCCGGCCTGCAGAACTCCCATCAGCGCGACACCACCGCCGAGCAACAGCAGCAGCACGGCAAACATGCGCGGCGCGGTTCCGGCGCCGAACGAAAATCCGTGCATGCCCTGCAAATCGCTCGAGGCCCACAAAGCAAACAGCGCAACCGCCATCATGGCGAGCCCGCCGACAAAGTCCTGCGGACCGCGCACCCATTTCGGCAAGATCGATTTGACCGGCGCCTCGCTCGGCGTATCGCTCATGACTTCGCTTCCCCCGTCAGGGCTGTCCCGCCCGTTTTGATTGAATGGCTGGCTTGTGGTCCGTTGACCGAAAGCCTTGCTAGCGATTTTCGTCAGATAACGCCAGCGAAACCCAAGAGGCCTCCGACCAGCAACATCCACAAAGGGTTGATCCGCGTCGCAAAAGCAAGCGCGGCCGCGACAATGGTGATCAGGACCGCGATCCAACTTTGGTCTGAGGTCTGCGCCACGATCAGGCCGGACGCCGCCATCAGACCGATCGACAACGGAACCAGTGCCGCCTGGATGATCGCCGGCCAGCGCGCGTCGCGCGAGCGATCGAGGAAACGGCTCACATAATAGGCAAGCAGCGCGGTCGGTCCGCACATCGCCACCGTCGCGGCCAACGCCCCGGCGACGCCTGCGACAGAATAGCCTATCAAGGTCACGATCAGCACGTTCGGCCCCGGCGAGAGCTGCGAGATCGCGAATACGTCGGCGAACTGCTTGTCGGTCAGCCAGTGATGCACGTCGACGGCGGCACGGTGCATTTCGGGAATCGCCGAATTGGCGCCGCCGACCGCAAACAGCGACATCAGCCCGAAGGTCCAGACCAGCGCCGCGATCGGATTGGAGTCCGAGCTCATGCCCGCACCATGCGGCGGGCCAGGACCGTCGTCGCAATACTGAGCGGGATCGCCACCAGCAGCACGATCTGGAGCGGCCACCGGATCAGTCCGATCGCGACGAAAACCGCAGCCAGAATGACAAGGCCCGTGACATCGCGCCGCTTCAGGAGCGGCATCATCATCTTGAAGACGACGGCGAACAGCAGCCCGACCGCGGCGCAGGCGACGCCGGCGAGCGTCCGGCGCAGCACATCGATGTCGCCGTAACGGGCATAGAGCGCGGCAAGGATGGTCGCGATCACCATCGGCGGCCCGACCAGCCCGGCGAAGGCCGCGAGCCCGCCGGCTATGCCGCGAAAGCGCGAGCCGAACACGACCGACAGGTTGACGATGTTCGGACCTGGCAGGAAATGGCACAGCGCGAAGGTCTCGTTGAACTCCTCCGCGGTCATCCAGCGGTGCTGCTCGACGATCGCGCGCCGGGCCCAGACCAGAACCCCGCCAAAGCCGGCCAGCGACATCTTGGCAAAGGCCAGGAACAGCTCGAGCAGGCCGGGCTGGTGGGGCGGCGATGGTGTGGAGGCATCCGGCGCCGGAGCGGCAACCGGCGGAGAATCCGGGGGCATGGACAAAACCTAGAACGGCGCCGGGACAGCGCCAAGACCCTGGCCAAGACCCCGGTCAAGACCCTGGCCAACCCCAAATCGGCGGGTTTTCACAGCCGAAAGGGCCTGAATCGGCTCTGTTTTTCTAAGACTTTGCCGCTATATTGGGGGTGCCGGTTCGCCGGCTATGGAAATAAATGACCGTCGCAATAAACCATTCGGACCCGGGGGCGGTACCCGGCGCCTCCACCAAAACCCATCCGTCGCGGTGGCTTTCGGCGGGGGCGAAATAGGATCGACGAGGGCGTAAAGGGCGTGTTTTTTCTCGGTATGGTTCCGCCGACATCGGGCCAATGCAATAGTTGCCAACGACAACTTTGCTCCGGTTGCTCAGGCTGCGTAACGCAGTTTGAAAGACCATCTTAAAGTCCTAGCGGGTTAAGCTCCGCTAGGCGGGGTTCGGAGGCACCTGGCAACAGAAGCCTCCACTTTATTCATCATTTCCCGATCGGGCGTCCGCCCGCATTTCAGCTGTCGGCCCTGCTGATTTCCGGCTCCCGGCGGGGTAGCATGGCAGAAGGGCGAGTCGGACGGTCCGGCGCCGCCCTGGCGGGCATTTCGAAGCGACAGGATCACCATGGCGACCGATCACATCCGATATGACGTGCTGGCGCGCGATGCGCTGCGCGGGGTGCTGCGCCGGGTGTTGTCCGACGCCGCCGAACACGGCCTGCCGGGCGAACACCATTTCTACATCACCTTCCTGTCGCACGGCGACGGCGTGAAGCTGTCGCCCCGGCTGCTCGCGCAGTATCCGGAGGAGATGACCATCATCCTGCAGCACCAGTTCTGGGATCTGGTGGTGACCGAGGATCGCTTCGAGGTCGGCCTGTCGTTCGGCGGGATTCCCGAGCGGCTGACCGTGCCGTTCGCCGCGGTGACGCGCTTCCTCGATCCGTCCGCGCCGTTCGATTTGCGCTTCGACGTCTCGGACGCACTGTCCGAAGAAGCCCCTCCCGCCACGGCGCCGGCCTCTCCCCTGCCCGCCCCTGCGGCCCAGACAACGGCCGAGACCGAGAGCGCCGAGACCGAGCAGGAGCCTGCGAAGCCCAGCGAAGGCGCCGAGGTCGTGCGGCTGGACCGCTTCCGCAAGAAATAATCTAAGCGCAGATCACGCCTCGACCTTGTAGGATGCTTGCCGGGATCGGGATGACAAATCGTCGTCCCGGCCTATCTTCTGCATGAACGTGCCCTTCGCGCGGACGCTTTCGCGTTGCCGCGCGGGGTCACGTTTTGATGACGCAACGGCAAGCATCCACGGAAAGCATGATGGCTCGATCGACGATCCCCTCCAAGGCAAAGACCCGCAGCGAGACCGACAGCTTCGGTCCGATCGACGTTCCCGCCGACCGCTATTGGGGCGCGCAGACCGAACGCTCGCGGCAGAATTTCAAGATCGGCCACGACCGGATGCCGATCGCGATTGTCCATGCACTCGGCATCGTGAAGCTTGCGGCTGCGGAGACCAATCGCGAGCTCGGCCAGCTCGATGCGCGCCGCGCCGGCGCCATCATCCGCGCAGCGAAGGAAGTGATCGAAGGCAAGCTCGACGACAATTTCCCGCTGGTGGTCTGGCAGACCGGCTCGGGCACGCAGAGCAACATGAACGTCAACGAGGTGATCGCCAACCGCGCCAACCAGATGCTCGGCGGCGAGCTTGGCGCCAAGAAGCCGATTCATCCGAACGATCACGTCAACATGAGTCAGTCGTCGAACGACTCGTTTCCGACCGCGATGCATATCGCCGCGGCGAGCCGCATCGTCGCCGATCTGATTCCGGCACTCACCGAACTGCATCGCGCGTTGCGCAACAAAGAGAAGGCGTTTGCCAGGATCGTCAAGATCGGGCGCACCCACACCCAGGATGCGACGCCGCTGACGCTCGGCCAGGAATTCTCCGGCTACGCCGCGCAGGTCGAAAGCGGCATCGCGCGGCTGCGTGTCGCGGTGAAGGATCTGTTTCCGCTCGCGCAGGGCGGCACCGCCGTCGGCACCGGCCTCAACTCGAAGCCGAGATTTGCGAAAACCTTCGCGCGCCACGTCGCCAAGATCACCAAGCTGCCGTTCACCAGCGCGGCCAACAAGTTCGAGGCGCTGGCTTCCAACGACGCCTATGTGCTGGTGCACGGCGCGAT
This sequence comes from Bradyrhizobium sp. Pha-3, assembly GCF_042258325.1. Taxonomy (NCBI): domain Bacteria; kingdom Pseudomonadati; phylum Pseudomonadota; class Alphaproteobacteria; order Hyphomicrobiales; family Nitrobacteraceae; genus Bradyrhizobium; species Bradyrhizobium sp. Pha-3. The sequence goes on from NZ_CP170151.1 coordinate 6,690,214, forward strand.
CAACTCGGTGGCGACCGGCCTGTTCAAGATCGCCAACGACATCCGCCTGCTCGGCTCAGGCCCGCGTTCGGGCCTCGGCGAGTTGATCCTGCCCGAGAACGAGCCGGGCTCGTCGATCATGCCGGGCAAGGTCAATCCGACCCAGTGCGAAGCCATGACCATGGTCTGCTGCCAGGTGTTCGGCAATCAGACCACGATCACCGTCGCCGGCAGCCAGGGCCATTTCGAGCTGAACGTCTACAAGCCCGCGTTGGCATATTGTATGATAAATTCCATTCAGTTGCTGTCTGACGTTGTCCGCTCATTTACTGAGCATTGCGTTGTCGGAATACGCGCCGACGAAAAGCGCATCAACGAACTGATGCAGCGCTCGCTGATGCTGGTCACGGCGCTCGCGCCGAAGATCGGTTACGACAACGCAGCCAAGGTCGCCAAGTCGGCGCATGCGCGCGGAACGACGCTGAAGGAAGAGGCTTTGCGGCTCGGATTTGTTTCCGCGGATGAATTTGATCGCCTCGTGCAGCCGGACAAAATGACACACCCGGGCTAAAGCGAAGCGCGCATTGTCCGGATAATTACGGTCAGCGCGCGTGATATAATTATGGATCATAACGCCTAAAGACTAAGGCGCGTTACCTATGAGCTCTGCGCTGGCGCGTGGTACAGACGTCTAGTTTTCGCAGAGCGAAACGGATTCTTTGATGCTATCAGAGCATCAAACGGGGATTCGGGATGGATATCGAGCCGGGCGCGTAGTGCAGTCGCTCTTGCTTTCGTCACGATGCATCACCAATTCCGCTGTGGGGACGATGAGGACGACGAGCATGGGCGACGTGGTCAACTTGAAACGATTCAAGAAGCGCGGTGAGCGCGAACAAGCAGCGAAGCAGGCCGAAGCCAATCGTGCGCTATTCGGTCGCACCAAATCCGAACGAGCGCGTGACGAATTTCTCGGCGAGCGCAACGCGCGTATGCTCGATCAGCACCGCATCGAAAACGGAGACGCATCATGAAGTCTCCCGTCGTCAAGCGCTCGATCGTCGTCGCCGGACATAAGACCAGCGTCAGCCTCGAAGAAGCCTTCTGGAATGGCATGAAGGAGATTTCCGGTCTGCGGAACATGACGCTGTCGGAGTTGGTCGGCGAGATCGACAACAACCGTCAGCAGGGCAATCTGTCCTCCGCGATCCGGCTTTTTGTGCTCGACTACTTCCGCTCGCGCGCCACGCCGGCGGTGCCCACGGACGTCAGGCCGCAACAGGTCGACACGCGTCAGCAGGCCTGACCGCCTCTCCGACCGTCGCCATCGGCAGACGGTCGTTCCGACGCGCGGGCTTCAGCATGAAGGTCAATCGGATCGTCGCGAACGTTGCCGCACCAGATACAGCGGCAGCGAAGTCGTTCTACCGTGACCTGCTTGGCCTCGAGCCACTGATGGATTTCGGTTGGGTTGCGACTTACGGCTCATCCGAAACAATGCAAGCTCAAATCAGCTTCGCTTCCGAAGGTGGCTCCGGCACGCCGGTGCCTGATCTCTCGATCGAGGTCGATGATCTCGACGAGGCCCTGCGCCGGATGAAGGCAGCCCGCATCGCGATCGAATACGGACCGGCGGACGAGCCGTGGGGTGTGCGGCGCTTCTTCGTCCGCGATCCGTTCGGCAAGCTGATCAATATTCTCCAGCACCGATCATGAGCCAGCGCTTTCGTTTGACGCGCTTTCTTGAGGCGAACCGGTGTCCACTTCGCTTGAAAGCGCGTTTAGTTCTGCATCGCCGGCCGCGGCGGCGGATTGGCGACCTGCGGCGTCAACGACAGCGGCGGTCGCAGCGGCCTTGATTTGGCTGCGCCGGGCACCGGTTTGACCTCGATCGGCGGCGGCAGCGGCGCCAGCTGCGGCTGGCTCGCAACCGACGCGGGCGGCGCAATGGCGGGCGCGGTGGCGACCGGTGGGACAGTCGGCGGCCGCGGCGCAACGATCTTCGGCTTCGCCGGCACGCGGCGCGGATCAGGGCCGGGCCCCGGCAAGTTGGCAGAAGGCACTCCTGCCGAATTTGGGTTGGACGCATCCGGCGACGGCTCGGCCGGATGCGGAAGGGCCGTCGGGGTCGGCGGCGGCGCCGGTTCGCCACGCTCGATGGCGTCGAGCCGCTTGGTCTCCCGGTCGATCGCACGCACCGCAAGCCACGACGATAGCGCCGCAATGTCGATGCTGCGCGACAATCCGTCGGGCGTACCCACGGCAAGCAGCTGGATTTCGGGTCGGCTGTTGGCCGTGCCGACCTGCGTCGATGCCAGGGCGGCGCGGATGTCGGCCTGGTCGGCCGGAATGTCGTAGCCGCCGGATACGATCGCATTGGCGCCGTTCGCCGCGAGCGTGGTGGCGCCGACCCGGAGGCGGCCGTCGCGGATGTTGAAGGGGATTTGCGCCGAAGCAATCGACAGCGCCCCACCCGCGAGCGCCGGTTCGACGATCTGCCGCAGCCGCGTGTCGTCGGTCGCCTGCCCGGAATCGCTGGCGCGGATCGCAACCTCGAAGGCGCGCGGATCGAGACCCGGAAGGCTCAGCCCCTCCAGCGTCACGGTGCCGCTGCCGGACAGCGCGCCGGTCAACGCCGAGGCGCTGCGGCCCTGCGTCAACAGTGTCATCTGCATCGACGTGCGTCCCTTGGGCATCGCGAGACTGCGGTAGCGCAAGGCTGAACTGTCGATGCCGGACAGCTGCACATTGGCGCTGAGCGCAAGTCCGTTGGCGCCCTGTCGCGCATCGACGGTGGCAGTCGCCTCGCCGCCGCCGATCTTGCCCTTGATGCCGTCGAAGGTCAGCGACTGCCCGTCCGACCTGATGGTGCCGCTGACCGGCTGCAGCTCGGCGCCCCCCGGCAGCAGACCGTGCAGCGCTTCGAACGTGACCTTGCCGCGCCAGGCGCTTGTGAGCCCCTGGCCGAGCGGCTCCGTCGCATCGTGACCGGCCGCGCCGATCGCGGCCGCGAAAATCGGCGCCAGCGTGATCTGGTCGAGACCGACTTCGCCGTCGACGCTTTTCTGATCCGCGAGCGTCAGCGCCAGATGGCCGCGCAGCCGTGAACCGGCGATGATGCTGTCGAGATCGTCGAAGTTCAGCCTGTCGCCCGCAAGCGTCAGCTTCGACGACAGGCGGATGTTTGCAGCCGGATCGGCTGGTTTCAGATTGAGCAGCGGACTGATGTCGGCGCTGCGGACGCGGAGGCTGATGCTCGATTTGCCTGCGCTGGCCCCGTCCTTGGTCCAAGGCTCCGCGGTCCCTTCGGCATCCGCGTCGAGCCCTGCGCCCCAGAGCCTTGCCTTCAGCCGCAACGGCGCGCGCCAGGCACCGCTCAATGTACCTTCGAATTGCGTCGAACCGGCACCGGCTGCGACCGCATGGTCAAGCCCAAGCAGCGCCAGCAAAGCATTGCCATCGCCGGCGGAGAATTTCGTCTCCGCTGTAACCTCGTTGCTGCGGAGTGCATCGAAATCCAGCGCGCGGATCGCGGCCACCTGCGGCGTCGCCGAGATCACCGTATTGCCCTTGAGCTGCGGCGTGTCGAGATCGAGCGTCGCGCGCGCGCTGATGCGATCGGCGGCCTTGCCCTTGCCGAGGTCGAGCGCGAGCCTGGCGCGAACCGGGCCGGCATCCGCGCGGAGCACGCCAAGCCGCGCGGCCAGCGCCGGCGCGAACGGCTGAACCACAGCGGTCAGCCGGCCAAGCGACGCGGCGGTCGCGTCGACGACGAGCTTGCCGGTCGAATTGGCACGGTCGAAATTGCCGCTGCCGTCCAGCGTGACATTGTCGGGCTGGCCGATCTTGACGCGCTCGAGCACGATACTCTTCGGGCTATAGGCGATCTTCGCCAGCAGCGGCCGCAATTCCTGCCCGGAAGAGACGGCGCGCCCGACGTCGAGCGACAGCTGCGCCTCGTCGGGCCATTCGCCTTGCGGACCGGCCAGCGAGCGGATCAATGCCACGGTCGCGTCGAGATCGAGCCGATCCGCCTTCAACTGCGCCTCGACCTTCGAGCCGCCGGTTGCCTCGCGGTGCGTAACCGCGACGCGGCCCTCGAGCGTGCCGCTTTCGATCTCTGCCTTCATCGCGTCGATCGAAAAGCCTGATGGCGATACCATGACGTCGCCGCGCAACCGCAGCGGCCGCTGGCTGCGATAGGTGGCGTCGCTGCGCCCCTGCAGCCAGGTCATCAACGCGTCGGGATCGGACGATTCGATGTTGAGCGCGGTCTTGAAGCTATTCGCGGCTCCGGCTTGCGCGCTGGCACCGCTCATCGAGACCCGCGTGGATCCCGGCGCGCGAAACTCCAGCCGGCGCACCGTCCAGGATTTCGCATCCGATTGCAGCTCCGCCGAGATGTCCTGCAACGGACGGCCGCCGAGCATGATCTGCTCGGACGCCAGCTCGACCTGCGCCGGTATCGGGCTTTGCGGAAGACCCGACAACACCGCGCGCATGGCCGGCAGCACGCGGACCGGCTCGACATTGCCATTGCCGCTGTCCTTGGCGGCAAACTTGTCGCCGTCAAGCTGCCGCGCCGTAAGCGAGGCGCGCAGCAGCGGCGACGCACCGAAACGCAGATCGCCATTGCCGGCGAGCTTCAGCGCACGGTCCTCGGCGCCATAGCTCAATTCGATCTGGTCGAGCCGCGCCGCCGAATAATCCGATTTTACCTTGGCCGCGATCCGCCACGGCGGCGCATCGCCGCCGCGCTGACCGGGCGCACCCGCCAGCGTCAGTGCGCCTTCGAACCGCGGCGCGCGGGCCTCGAAGGTCAGGATGCCGTCGAGATCGGCCGACACCGGCCGCTGCCCGGGATCGATGCTGAAGTGCAGGCGGGTGCCGCTACCATCGGCGCTTTGCCCCGAGGAGACCCGAAACGGGTAGCGGTTGCCGTCGAACATGAAATTGCCGTCACCGCGGATCGCGCCGGCAAGCGAGCGGACGTCGCCGCTGAAAGCAATGTCGTTCAGCTCGAGCGTGCTGCGGCTCGCGGCATCATGCAGCGCGATGCGGCCGGTCAGGTTGAGCCGGTCGATCACCAGCGAAGCGAGGTTGAAGCTCCCGCTCGACGGCGACCAGTCGATCCGCCCTTTCGGGTCGAGCCCGAGATCGAGCGACGCGCCGTTGATGGTGAGCTCGTTCGCGCGCCACTCGCCGCGCATCAGCGAGCTCAGGCTGAACTCGACGTCGAGATTGGCGGCCCGGACCTTGCCAAGGTCGTTGGCGCCGCCGACGGTGACAGTCTTCAACTGCAGCGAGGGTGCCGGCAGCAGACGCGCGTCAAGATTGCCGGCGACCCGGACCGGCACGCCGATGATCTTGGACGCCTCCGCCTCGAACTGCGGCCGGAACTGGTTCCAGTCAACGAAATACGGACCGATCAGCGCCGCGACCAGTGCAAGAATGAAGGCAATTGCCAGGCCGAGCAGCGTCGTCTGCACGGTGTCTCCCTTTGAGCCAGCTCCGCTTCAGCCTCCTCATGCTGAACCCTTTGCCAACCTTTGGCCGGAGCAGCCCAAATATAGAGACAAGTACGGCGAAGTCACAGCCGGTATACTGCTGGGACTTCGGACAGATAGTGGATTTCCCGTTCAAGCGTGCGTGTGCCGGCCTCGCCGAGGATCGCCGCCCAGCGGGAACGTCACCAGCTCGCCGGCAGGCGCTTCAGCCCGCGCAGCACGAAAGTCGGCCGCCACTCCGGATTTTCCGCGTCATCGAGCCGCAGGTCGGGAATCCGGCGCAGCAACGTCGAGATCGCGATCTCGGCCTCGATCCGCGCCAGCTGGGCGCCGAGGCAGAAATGGATGCCGCCGCCGAACGACAGCGGCTTGACGTTCGGCCGCCGGATGTCGAGCCTTTCGGGGTGATCGGGGTAAACAGCCTCGTCGTGATTGGCCGAGCCCAGCAGGCACAGCACGCTCTCGCCCTTCGGGATGCGCTTGCCGCCGAGGTCGTCGATGTCCTCCAGTGCGACACGGCCGGTCAGCTGCACCGAGGAATCGTAACGCAGGAACTCCTCGATGGCATTGGTGATCAGGCCGGGATTGGCCTTCAGCAGCGCGAGTTGGTCCGGGTTACGGAACAGCGCCAGCAGGCCGTTGCCGATCAGGTTCACGGTCGTCTCGTGGCCGGCGCCGAACAGCAGGATGATGTTGCCAGTCAGTTCCTCATTGGTGAGCTTCTGGCCGTCCTCTTCGGCCTGCACCAGTTGGGTGGTGAGGTCGTCGCCGGGCTGCTTGCGGCGCAGTTCGAACAGCTGATGGAAATACATCGCCGCCATCGCATTTGCGGTGTTGCCCTGCTTGATTTCCTCGGGCGTCAGCGGCACCGGTTCGAGGATACGGCCGCCATCGCGCGAACCGTTGTAGAAGGCCTCGCGGTGTTCCTCGGGGATACCGAGCATGTCGCAGATGATCGTGACCGGCAGGCGGAACGCGAAATCCTCGATCAGGTCCATCTTGCCTTGCGGAATGATGCGATCGAGCGTCTCGTCGACGACGTGTTGGATGCGCGGGCGCATGTCCTCTACCCGCCGCGCGGTGAAGGCCTTGACGACAAGGCCGCGCAGGCGGGTGTGGTCGGGCGGATCCTGCTGCAGCATCCAGTGGCTCATGCTGCGGAAGACCGGCTCCTCCATGATCTTCGGACCATAGCGGCGGATCGAGCGCTCGGCAAAATCCTTGCCGAACCGCTTGTCGCGCAGCACGAGGCTCGCCTCGGCGTGCCGGCTGGCGACGAAGGCGCCGTGCACATTGACATGCATCGGATCGAGGCGGCGCAGCCGCTCGTAATACGGATAGGGATTGCGAATGAATTCAGGCGCCAGTGGATTGAAAAGCGGCTCGCCGCTCGCCGGCTGAACTTGCCCGTTCATGGTGACCTCGTTCGCTCGCTACGCCGGTGCATGCAGCCTGGCGTGCCCTGGTGTCATCCTCAAGACCGCATCATCACGGATGCGGCTGTTCTGGTTCTGTCGAACGCAACTCGATACACTCTTGTATCGAGTTGCATTGTGCCCTAAAATGCGCCGATGTCAAGGGTTCGAACCAGACCGACACGGGACGACACCTGCGAGAAGCTGTTCGAGGCGGCGGCGCGGGTGTTCGAGGAACAGGGGATCGGCGGCGCCAGCATCGAGGCGATCGCGGCCGCGGCGGGCTTCACCCGCGGCGCCTTCTATTCGAACTTCAAGAGCAAGGACGAGCTGATCTTCGCAATGCTCGAGGATCACGTCGAGCAATCGATCCGGCGCAATCTCGATTTGCTCGCCCGGCACAGCAACCTGGCCGACTTCCTCGAGGCGCTGCGCACCATGGACCGCAGCCGGCAGGATCCGCTCGGCCGCTCCCCTCTCCTGCACATGGAGATGATCCTGTTCGTGGCGCGCGCCGAGAAGCGCCGGCCCGAGCTCGCCAAGCGTCTGCGCGCGCGGCGCAAGCTGATCGCCGACATTGTCACGACTGCGCAGAAGAACAGCGGCAGGAACGGCAGACTCGATCCGGATTGGACCGGAGCGATCGTGCTGGCGCTGGAAGATGGTTTCCGACTGCACCGCCTGATCGATCCGGAAACCACCCCCGCCGACAGCTGCCTGCGCGCGATCACCGACCTGCAGCGCGCGATCGGGGTTTCGTCGGCCTGACGCGTCAAGCCGCGCTTGCGACCTTGTGCATCTGTCCGGCGACGGCGCGGACCTTGCGGGGCGAGGCCTGCCAGATCGCAAATGCCGACAGCAGGCTGACGGCGATCCCGAGCAGGAAGGCGCTGGTATAGCTGCCCGAGAGATCATAGAGCTGGCCGGTGATCCAGGGGCCCGCAGCGCCGCCGGCGAGCGCAGCCAGCATCACGGTGCCGAAGATGCTGCCGTAATGCTTGCCCTGGAAGATCTCCAGCACGACCGGTCCCATCACGGATGTCAGGCCATAGCCCAGCGCGCCCTGGGTGAAGACCATGAGATAGATCAGCGCCATGTTGGGCCAGTATTTCAAGGCAGCGAGCGCGGCGAAGCAGATCACGAAGCCGAAGCAGGAGATCGCCCATACCCATTCCCGGCCGATGCGATCGGAGAGATGCCCGAGCCAGATCTGGCCGGGAATACCGAGCAGGCTGACGACGCCAAGCGCCCAGACGCTGACGCTGGAGCTGAAGCCGATGTCGAGCAGGAATTTGGTCTGATGCACCTGCACCGCGTACCAGATGTACAGGCCGCAGAAATAACCGATCGCGATCCACCAGAACCGCGCGGTGCGCAGCGCACGCGAGAGCGTCCAGTCGGTGCCGGCCCACACGGGATCGACGATGTTCGACGCCGGCCTGGCTGACGTCGCCGTCGGCGCGGCATCGCCGTCCGGCTGCAGGCCGATGTCCTCCGGCCGCTTGTGCAGCAAGAGATTGATCGGCGCGAGCACGACCAGCACCACGATCCCGATTGCGGTGCAGGCGGTGCGCCAGCCGGTGTGCTCGATCATGTGCTGCACCCACGGCAGCAGCGTCACCGAACCGATGCCGACGCCGGCGAAGGCGAGCCCGATCGCAAGTCCGCGGCGGCGGAGGAACCAGTTCGGCACGAATAGCGATTGTCCGGAATAGCCGAGGCAGACGCTGCCAGCGCCGACCAGCACGCCGATCGTGAGATAGAGGTGCCAGGGCTGCGTCGTCAGCGGCGCCAGCAGCAGGCCCGAGCCCATCAAGAGCACGCCAAGCTCCATCACCGCGCGCGGACCGCCGCGGTCCATCAACCGGCCGATCAGCGGACTTGCAATCGCCGAGGCGACAAAGCCGAACGAGAAGGCGCCCGCGGTGATGCCGCGCTCCCAGCCGAATTCCGAGATGATCGGCGGATAGAACAGCGAGAACGCCGTACGCGCGTTGACGCCGATCGCCATGGTGACGAAGGTCACCGCGACGATGATCCAGCCGTAGAAAAAGGGAAGTCGCATGTGGGTCTTCGTTGCCAGGGGTCAGAGGACGAATACCTGTTTCAGCCCGCGCCCGCTGACGGTCAAGTCCCATGGACCGACAAAGTGGCACCAGCCCGCGTCAACTCGCTCAATGAACGGCGCAAATTGTGTGAAGCAATTCATAGACAGTCAGGCCTGACGCGGCAGACTTGCGCGCGATGTCAACCACCTCGGCCATGCCAGTGACTTTCTGTTATCTGCGGGAATTCCGACCAGGCTCGGTCGGACGACTGGCAGCACCGGATACAACGATGGCGATCACTCCGACGGTACCGCCGCGCTCCCGGCCAAACTCGCCCACGATCGGCGGCAAGCGGGAAAACACCATTTCCTGCATTGACGCAGATCAATGGAGACGAGTTTTCGCCGCGAGATGATCCAGCCATGAAGTCGAGGGACGCATTTGCATCGCATGCTCAAGGCGCGAATGCCGCTTGGTCCGCACCCGGCCCACCCGTTGGAGGCATCGCGCTTGCGCGTCCGCGACCGCCTCCTCAAAGGTTGCAAACATCATACTGTACCAGTCCACTCGGTTGGCACATCCCTGCCGGATGAAGTCTTCCTTTATGACCTTGATGAAGATATTCTTTTCGCGCTGAGGTCTTTTCATTTGTGCCGGATTTTAATCGCGTATCAGTAAAATTTGCAGAAGTATCAATAATATGATGACCCCATCGACGCCGGAAGTTCGACGACGTCTTGCGGCAATCCTCGCGGCAGATGTGGTCGGGTATACGCGCTTGATGGAGGCGCACGAGGAAAACACCCATACCCGGCTGATGCAATTGCGCTCGGAAATCCTCGACCCGGGCGTCACGGCGCAAAACGGAAGGATCGTCAAGAATACCGGCGACGGCTTCCTTGCAACATTCGATACCGCGCGCGACGCAACGCGGTGTGCTCTCTCACTGCAAGAGGCTGTTGCCGTGAATACAGCCGGGATGCCCGCTGACGAGCGCATCAGCTTTCGCATAGGGCTGAATGCCGCGGATATCATCGTTGAGGAAAATGACGTCTATGGCGAGGGCGTCAACATCGCGGCACGTCTTCAGAACTATGCGCAAGCGGGCGGCGTCGTGATTTCGGGAGCCGTTGCGGAGCAGATCGGCCGGGACCTGGACGTCAGCGTGATTGATCTTGGCGATCTGCATCTTCGCAACATGGGCCGGCCTGTCCGCGTATATGCGCTCCACCGATCCATGCAGCCCGCGAAGCTTGTTGGCGAAGCCCCGGCAGGCTCGGAACCTCGCCCCTCGATTGCCGTTCTGCCGTTCCGAATGAACCTGACCACCCCGGAAGAGGGGTATTTCGCTGATGGTGTCGTTGACGACATCATTCGCGGCCTTGCCGGGCTCAAGGAGCTTTTCGTCGTATCACGCGGATCCAGCCTCGGCTTCAGCGGCCGCAACGTCGACGTGCGCGAAATCGGGCGCCGGCTCGGGGTTCGTTATGTCCTCTACGGGGGGATTCAGAGGACGATCACCTCGGTCCGTATCGTGACCGAACTCAGCGACGCCGAGTCGGGCGAAGTCATTCGCTCGGACTTGCATGAAGGCGACCTTCGCGAACTCTTTGCGCTTCAGGATCGAATTGCCATCAACGTTGTAAGACAGATCGCGCCGCGGGTTCGCGAGCGTGAGCTTATGCGATCGATGCGGAAACATCCGCAGAACCTCACCGCCTACGATCTCGTATTGCAGGCGCTCGATCTGTTGTACCGGATGGACTACGATTCCTTTTCCAAGGCGCGCGGCCTGCTCGAGCAAGCCATTTCACACGATCCAAATTTTTCGTTGGCCTATTCCTACGTCGCGCTGTGGTATGTGTTCCGGATAGGGGAAATCGGATCGCCGGATCCCGAGGGTGATGTCATCGCCGGCGCCAGATACGCCAAGGAGGCGATCGATCGAGGCGGCGACGATGCATTCGCGCTTGCGGTGTATGGTCACGTCCAGTCGTTCTTGCTGCATGACTTTCAGAGCGCAAGGAAAGCCCTCGACCGCGCGATTGCCGCCGGCCCAAGTTCGGCCATGGCCTGGACCATGGCGAGTGCTACATCCGGCTTTCTTGGCGATGGCCCAGCCGCCGTCCGCCAGGGTGAGCAGGGCGTCCGGCTCTCGCCGCTCGACGCGCGCTCGTTCTGGCACGAAGGGCTGTTCGGTCAGGCTCACTATGTGGATGGCGACTATGAGCAGGCGCTGGAGTGGGTGCGTGGCGCACTGAACCGCAACGGACTTATTCGCTTCAATCATCGTCTGCTCATCGTCACGCTTGGTGCCTTGGGTCGCCGTGAAGAAGCAGCGGAGGCGGCCCGCCGCTACCTGGAAATTCAACCCGGATTTCGCATTTCGTCCTACGCGCCACACTGCCCGTTTCGTGGCGGTGCATTGGAAACCTGGCTCGGCCACCTGCGATCGGCGGGGCTTCCTGATTGACTGGTATTGCTGACGGCAACTGCCGAGAGAGGGAGAGACGTCGATGACAGGCAACACAGGTAACACGGGCAATACCGGAAACACCGGCAATACCGGCAACACCGGAAACACCGGCAACATTGGAGGGGGTGGCTGGTTTATTTCAGACCGCGTTGATTTGCCATTCGTCACGAGGCTCGACCCCTCGGGCACAGCCGAGCTTGGCAGCCTGCGACGGACGCCGCCGACGCATTTCGGCAGCCGACAATGGTCTGCAAACTGGTATGCGTGGCGTGTCCTGCATCAGTTCATCGCCAATGTCCCCACCTGGGCGGCCACCATCGATGCTGACGCCACCTTCACGCAAATTCGGGCCGACCTGATCGCCAATTATGCCGCCCAAATCGACAACCTCGTGCTCGCCGCGCGGGATGAACGGCCGGATGCCATGGGCGCGATCCTCTCGCAGGACGTTGAATTCTTCTCGGATTTTCTCGCCGTGCTGACCGCCAGGCCTGGTTCGCATCCGCAAACCTGGCGCCTATTGAATATCGCGAGTTTGATTGGGTCCTTTGCTGCATTGTATTTCAAAGACAAGTACGATTTGCCCCGGCCGTCGCAGATTTGTCCCGCTTTGCTGCCGCCGATCCAGGTCCCCGGTCACTCGTCCTGGCCCAGCGGGCATTCGACCCAGGCGCATTTTATGAAGAACTGCATGCTTCGGGTGTTCGCCGCAACGACAATGTCTGGGGCCGACCAGGGCGTATGGAAGTCCGACCTGTCGATTCTGGCGGATTCGATTGCCCGAAACCGCGAGATCGCCGGTGTGCACTATCCGAAGGATTCGGAAGCCGGCGCCAGAATCGCCGATCTGCTGGACACCGTCATTCTGACGCCAACCACCGTGCTGATGTTTGACGCCGCAATCACGGCTGCCGCAGGCGAATGGCAATGAGCAACCAGGATGGGCAGAGCCCCACATACAACGTCGAAGGCGCGACGAAGGTCATCAAGGATTCGACGACCAGCGTTCTTCCCCCCACCGGCTTTCGCACTTTGGTGGCGTCGCAGGACGAGCTGAAGGCGCTCGGTTTTCCAAGACGACCGGACCCGGCGCTTCAGCCGGCCGAGTATGCATTCTGGCAAAAGATGTTTAGTCCGACGGTGGCCTTCGAGGCCTTCGATTTCCAGGTGCTTTCCCCGGTCACTGCGGGCCTCCGCGGATCTTTCGCCCAATCGCCGCGGCGGGAAAGCAGCCTCAACTGGTCCGGTGCCTACATCACGCCGAGGGATGGCACCATCTTCTCGTCGATCTGGGGCAAGTTTCAGGTTCCAACACCAACCCGGCCGGCCGGCGGCCCTGCCAGCGAGACGTATCACAGCTCGACCTGGATCGGCTTCGATGGACAACGTCGGTATTACAGATCGACCTTGCCGCAAATTGGCACCGCGCAGAACATCGACCCAGCCACGGGCGCGGGCAGCCCGACGACGTCGTTCTTCGCGTGGTGGCAATGGTGGGTAAGGGGCGACCCGGCTCAAGCGTTTCCCGTAACGCTTGTGTCGCCGAAGGTTCATGCCGGCGATCTGATCATGTGCCTCATGCAGGTAGCGCCGGATCGCACGGGTGTGTCGTTCGTGATCACGAACCTTACGACCAGTCGCTCCGTACAGTTCTTTCAAACCGCACCCCTCACCCATCTTGGGCAGCCCTTCAAGATTCCCGGCGCAACGGCGGAATGGGTGATGGAGAGGTCGGCCGCCCCGGGAAACCCAGCCCCCTTGCAGCTTCCAGACTACGGTACGGTGGTTTTCCACGACTGCGGCGCGTCGGCGATCAACACGGATACCGGAGCGATGGTGGAGCGCAATCTCTCCGGCGCGAAGCTCATCGATATGCATGTCGTGAAGGAGAAGGAGAAGCCGGAAAGAACCGAGAAGCCCTCCATCGCGAAGCCGATCGGTTCGACGGAGTTTCTGACGCACTTCCGCTAGCTTACCCCAACGCGTGGCTTTCATGGCCGAAATAGGCGCGCTCGAGCCGGTGCGCGAGGTCGCTCTCCCCGGTCGGCGCCTCCAGCGCGATCGCGCCCTGCACCAGCGCGTAGACGCGATCGGCACAGGCGAGCGCCTTCTCCAAGAGCTGCTCGACCAGCAGCACAGAGGTGCCCTGCTCGCGCAGCCGGCCGATGACGTTGAGGACCCGATCGACCAGCACCGGCGACAGCCCCGCGGACGGCTCGTCGAGCATCAGGAGCCGCGGTCGGCGGACCAGGCCCTGCGCCACCGTCAGCATCTGCTGCTGCCCGCCTGACAGCGCGCCGCCGCGTTCATGCCGCTTCTCGGCGATCTCGGGAAAGAACGCCAACGCTTCCTCGATCCGCACGGCGCGCTCGGCGCGCGGCAGGTCGTAACCGGCGAGCAGCAAATTGTCGGTCACCGAGATCTGCGTGAACACGCGATGTCCCTCGATCACATGCACGAGCCCGGCCCGCGCGGCATCGCGCGGCGTCGCGTTGGTCATGTCGCGGTCGCCGAACCGGACCCGCCCAACAGTGACCGGCAACAGTCCGGACATCGCGCGCAGCAGTGTGGTCTTGCCGGCACCGTTGGGCCCGAGCAGCGCCACGACCTCGCCGGCGGCAATCGTGACGTCGATGCCGTGCAGCACACGGATCTTGCCGTAGCCGGACTCCAGCCCATTGACCGCGAGCAACGGTTCAGCCGCCGAGATAGGCACTGACGACCTCCTTGTGGACACGAATCTCCGCCGGAGTTCCCGCCGCCAGCGTCCGGCCCAGATTGAGCACGGTGACCTGGTGGCAGATGTCGAAGATGAGATCGGCATGGTGCTCAACCAGCAGCACACCGGTACCGCGGCTGCAGATCGCCTTGATCAGGCTGGCGAGCCGCTCGATCTCGTCGTTGGAGAGACCCGCGGCGGGCTCGTCGAGCAGCAGGAAGTCCGGATCGAGCATCAGCGCCCGCGCGATCTCGATGAAGCGCAGCTCGCTGTGCTGCAGGCGATCAGCGCGTATGTCGGCGAGCGCCTCGAGGCCGACGACGCCAAGCAGCGCGTGCGCCTTGGCGGCGAGCAGACGCTCGTCGGCGCCGTTGCGCGGCAGTGCGAGCATCGCCTCGACGAAATTGGCCCGGCCCTCGATCGAGCCGCCGATCATGACGTTCTCCAGCACCGAAGCTTCGCCGACCACCCGCGGCGTCTGGAAGGTGCGCGCGATGCCGCACGCGGCGCGCTTGACCGGCTGGCCCGCGGCCAAGGCTTCGCCGCCAAGCGTCATGGTGCCGGCTTTGGCGGCATAATAGCCCGAGATCACGTTGAGCGTCGTGGTCTTGCCGCTGCCGTTCGGTCCGATCAGCCCGTGGATCGCGCCGGGCGCGATATCGAGATCGAGACCGTCGATGGCCTTCACATTGCCGAAGCTCAGCGCGATGCCGCGCAATTGCAGCGTCTTGCCGCCGTCCCTGCGGCGCACGATGTCGGCGAGTGCAGCGGGGCGCGGGAGGATGGCGCGGTTGCTGGCGAGCGGCCGGCGGTTGCGGAAATCGAGCAGCGCCGCGATGCCGCCCGGCATCACCAGCACGATCACAAGCAGCAGCACCGCGTAGAGGAAGGTCGACCATGCCGCGAGCGGCGCCGCGATCTCGGGCAGGATGGTCAGGATGATGGTGCCGAGCATCGGGCCAAGGATCGAGCCGCGGCCGCCGATCAGGATCGCGATGAAGAACAGCACCGAGAGATCGAAGGTGAAGGCATCGGGCGTGATGTAGGTCTGCAGGGTCGCGAACAATCCGCCGGCGATCGCCGCCAGCGCGCCGGCGAACAGGAAGATCGCGATCAGCATTTTCGGCTTGGAGATGCCGCTGGCCTCGGCGGCGACCTCGGCGTCGCGCACCGCGATCAGCGCCCGGCCGAACCGGCTGCGCGCGACATTGGCGCTCATCCAGGTGGTCAATGCGGCGAAGGCGATGCAGAGAGCGTAGAAGCCCCACGGCGTATTGAACGGCACCGGGAATTCCGGACCGGCAATGCCGATGCCGCCGCCGGTCACGCTCTGCCAGGCCAGCGCGATCTGGGTCACGATGGTCGCAAAGCCGAGCGTCGACATCGCGAAGTAGAAGGTGCGCAGGCGCAGGGCCGGCAGGCCGACGACCACGCCGAAGATCGCGCCGATCAAGCCGGCGATCGGCAAGGCGACGAACACCGGAATCGCCGGCATCACATTGCCGGCAACCAGCACGCTCGTCGTGTAGGCGCCGAGCGTCAGCAGCGCGACATAACCGATCGCAAGGTGACCGGCAAAGCCGACCACCAGATTGAGGCCCGACACCAGCACCCAGTAGATCGCCATGCGGGTGCCGATCAGCACCCAGTAATCGTTGCTGACGAACGGCAGCAGCACCGCCGCCGCCAGAATGCCGAGGAACGGCAGGACGTGCGGCAGCGCGGTGCGCCATGCGCCGCTGTCGGTTCGGGGCGGAGCGGCGGCGACCGTGGTCATCACACCCTCCGCGCGGTCGAAGCGCCGAACAGCCCTTGCGGCGCGGCGAGCAGCACCACGATGAACAGCGTGAACACCGCGACCGAGGAGAAGATGCCGCCGACCAGGAAGTTCGCGGCCTGCTGGAACAGGCCGAGCGCCAGCCCGCCGATGATCGCGCCTCTGTTATTGCCGAGCCCGCCCAGCGCCACCGGCACGAAGCCGTAGAAGTTGAGCAGCGCGCCGTTGGCGAAGAAGGCGAGCAGCAACTGCCCGCCGGAAAACCCGGCGATGCCGCCGACCACGCCGGCAAGCGCGTAGCTCGCGACCCGCAGATTGCGCTCGGGCAGGCCGAGCGCCCGTGCCGCAAAATTATCCTCCGCGATGGCCAGGAACGCGCGGCCGACCAGGGTGCGGCGGTAGAGATATTCAAGGCCGATGATGGTGACGGCGCAGGCGAGGACCGGCAACCAGAATTTCTCGTCCCAAACGCCCTCGCCGAATCCTGCGATGCGCGGGAACGGCTGCGGCTCGGTGCCCCATTTGATCGCGGTGATTTGCTGGATCATCAGCGCGACTGCGAGGGTCGAGAGCACGTAGAGATGCTGGTCGAGGCTCTTGAGCACCGGCCGCACCGCGACGAATTCGGTGATGATTCCGATCACCGCGCAGCAGAGCAGCGTCAGCACGAAGCCGACGGCAATGGGCAGGCCGAGCTTCAGCGTGAACATCGAGCCGAACACGCCGCCCAGCATCGCCAGCTGGCCGGCGGTGAAGCTCATCACCCGCGAGGTCGAGAACATCGTGTTGTAGGTGACGCCGACGAGCGCGTAGATCGCGCCCGCTGCGAGACCGGATGCAAGGATCGAGGCCAGCATCGGCTGCGCCCTCGCCCTTCTATGTATACCCCGGCGCCAGCGCGAAGGTGCCGTCCTTGGCGGTAGAGGCTTCCGACATCACGATCTCTTCGGTCAAATAGCCGTTATGCTCGGTCGGCGAGAACCGGTAATTGCCGAAATAGCCGGGATAGGTCGACAGCGTGTTCCAGTACTTGATGATGCCGGCGCTGTCGGTCGAGCCGCTTTCGGCGACCGCCTTGGCGATCAGTTCGATGCAATCGATGCCGCCGGCGACCCACCACAACAGCGTGTCGTTCAGCGCGATATTGGCCTTGGTCAGGCGTGCGACCAGGTCCGCGCTCTTCGGCGGCAGCTTGCCGGCGCCGTCATAGCTGCAGCTCTTGTAGCCGATCGCGTAGACCTTCTTCCAATTCTCCGGCTTGGCGACCAGGCTCGCAAGCTCGCCCGACGCCATCGAGGGATGCCCGACGAAGGGCACGTCCCAGTTCATCGCGGCGCGGGTGTTGAACATGCGCGCCTCCATTCCGGTCGAGACGCTCCATACCACGATCGCTTCCGCGCCGGCATTCTTGGCGCGCAGCATGTCCGGCGTCATGTCGGGCTGCGTGGCGTCGATATTGGCCTGATAGGCCACCTCGGCGCCGTCCTTCTTGAACGCCGCGACGGAGGCGCCGACCGCAGTGACGCCATAGCCGGTGGTGTCGCCGATCACCGCGACCTTCTTCACCTTGAGGATCTTGAGGCAGTAATTGCGCACGGCATCGTCCCATTGGTTGTTCGACGGTGCGATGCGGAACGCGTTGGGGAACTTGACCGGGTCGATCAGGGTCTCGACGACGCAGGGATGCAGGTCCGGCATCTTGGCGCGCGCCATGATCGGCGTTGTCGCCAGCGCCTCGCCCGAGTTCAGCGGGCCCCAGATCGCATGCACCTTGGCCTGGCTGATCAGCTCCTGCGTGGCGTTCACCGCCTTGGTCGGATCGCCCTGGGTGTCGCGCATCACGAGTTCGATCTTGCGGCCCTTCACCCCGCCGGCACCGTTGATTGCGTCGACTGCGAAATTGACGCCGCGATTGAAGCCGACAGTCGGCGCCGAGCTCGGGCCGGTGATCGCCGCGAGACAGCCGATCTTGATCGGTTCAGACTGTGCGATGGCAGGCGCTGGGAAGGAAAATGATGCGGCGCCCAGTGCGCCGGCGCTGCCCAACAAAACGTCACGGCGTGACATAGCCATGTGATGCCTCCCTGTTTCCCTCTCGGCGCCCGTCGTTTGTTGCGGGACGTCCGTTCATTGATTGTCCGCGCGCTCAGAGGCCGCGGTTATGCGGGCCAAGTCTGGGCCGGATGCGAAGCTCTTGTCCAGCCCCGCGGACGGCATTGGGCTTCGCCAAACTTTCATGGCCGAGGCCGCCGCGTCCAATGCTCGGCATTGACCGCGCCGACGGGTATCTCGCCGGCAACGATCTTTGCAACCTGGCGTACCGTCTCCGATGACTGATGCTCGATCGCCTGCGGCGTCAGGCCGCCGACATGCGGCGTTGCAATCACATTGTGCAGCTTCGCAAGCTCGGGCGTCGGCATCTGGTCCGGTGCGCGGCCGACATCCATCGCGGCACCCGCGATGCGGCCGTCGCGCAGCGCGGCCGACAGCGCCGCCTCGTCGACGAGGTTTCCGCGCGAAAGGTTGATGAAGAATGCGTGCTTCGGCATCCGCGCCAGTGCGGCCTGCCCGATCAGGTTCTCGGTCTGCGCGTTGGCGATCGCGAGACAGACAACGTAGTCGGCACGTGCCAGCAGATCGTCGAGTGGCAGATGCCGGATCGCCGCATCATCGATCGTCACGAAGGGATCGGCGACCAGCACATTCATGCCGAGCACCTTTGCGATCCCGGCAAGATAGCGCCCGATGCTGCCGTAGCCGATGATGCCGATCGTGCTTCCCGCAAGCTGGCGGCCCATGATGACCTCGGGCGCCCTGCCCGCATGATAGTCCGCGGTTGCCCGTGAGACGCCGCGCGACAAATCGACCATGAAGCCGAGCGCGAGCTCGGCGACCGACTGGACGAAACCCGCGCTCGCCTGCGTCACCAGCACGCCGGCGGCGGAGGCCGCGGCCACGTCGATATTGCGGATATCGACCGCGCAGCGCACGAAGGCGCGCAGCTTCGGCAGCTGCGGGAAGATCTCGCCTCGCCCCTGCGTCATGCGATCGGCGACGATGATGTCGACATCGGTCGCGGCCTTGACCAGTGCAGCCGCGTCGAGCGCCTCCTCCCCCTCGTGCAACTTGACGTCGGCGACCGCGCGCAGGCCGTTCAGGCTGCGCTCGCCGTAATAATCGCGGCGCATCTGCGGGGTATGGGCGAGCAGCACCTTCACGATCTCACTCCCCTAGTAGCCGAGCGCATGCGGCAAGGCCGTGCTGATCGCCGGCACGAAGGCGATCACCAGCAGGCACAGCAACAGCAGGCCGAGATAGCCCGCGATCGGCTTGATGGTCTGCTCGATCGGCACGTTGCCGATCAGGCAGGCGCCGTAGAGCCCAAGGCCAAGTGGCGGAGCAAAGAGCCCGAGCCCCATCGCGATCACAAGCACGACGCCGAAATGCAGCGGATCGATGCCGAGCTTGACGGCAACCGGCAGCAGCAGCGGGCCGAAAATGATCAGCGCCGCGGCGCCTTCGAGCACCGAGCCCATCACCACCAGCACCAGGATCGACAGCAGCATGAACAGCCAGACCCCGTGGCTGCCCGAGATCGCCAGCATGAGGTCGCCGACGGCATGCGGCACCTGCTGCAGCGTCAGGATGAAGGCCAGCGACTGCGCCGCGGCGACGATAAACAGCACCAGCCCCGAACGAACAGCCGACTGCACGAAGCAGTGCGCGAGGCTCTTCGCGCCGAGCTCGCGGAACAGCAGGCAGCCGACGGCGATGGCGTAGACCGCGGCGAAGGCGGAGATTTCGGTCGCGGTGGCAAAGCCGCTCTTGAAGCCGAAGAAGATCATGAAGATCAGCCCGAACGAGGCGATCGCACCGGTCCAGAGCCCCGATACCGCGGCGCGCGGCTCGGCTTCCACGTTCGCGGCGGGACGCTTGCCGAAGATGATCGACACCGCAACCAGCGCCAGCGCCATCAGCGCGGCGGGCAGCATGCCGGCGACGAACAGTCCGCCGATCGACAGATTGGCGACGAAGCCGAGGATGATCAGGTTGATGCAGGGCGGAATCGTTTCCGCCATCACAGCGGAGGCGGCGAGCAGCGCCACCGCCCCGCCCGGGTTCTGCCGCGAGCGGCGCGCCGCCGGAATCAGCACGGAGCCGACCGCGGCAACGTCGGCCATCTTGGAGCCCGAGATGCCGGAGAACAGCACCATCGACATCACCATGACGACGTTGAGCCCGCCGCGCATCCGTCCGACCACGCGCTGCAGCAGCTCGATCAGCCGGACCGACATGCCGTTGGCTTCCATCAGGTAGCCGACCAGGATGAAGAACGGGATCGCGAGCAGCACGAAATTGTCGATGCCGCGCGCCATCTGCTGGGCGAAGATCACGCCGGGCAGCGTGCCCTCGACCCAGATGAAGATCAGCGCCGCCAGCGCCAGCGCAAAGCCGATCGGCAGTCCGCCGAACAAAGTGAGGAAGAAGCCGATCAGCATCAACGTTTGCGATGACGGCACGGACGATGGCGCGAATGCATCCCAGGCCAGATAAAGGCCGACGATGACGGCGGTTGCGACGATGGCTACCGCCATGTCGCGCAGCGGCCGGCCACAGAACGTCTCGAACGCGAAGATCGTCATGAACGCCGCGCCGATCCCCATCGGATAGAACGTCCATTCCAGCGGCAGGCCGGAGCCGGAGGTCTGGCCGGTGGTCAGCCAGCCCATCTTGACGGCGTTGAACGCAACATAGCCGGCGATGATGGTGACGAGCAGCGCACCGATCGCGTCGACCACCCGCCGCAGGGCGTGCGGCAGCATGTTGATGAAGAAGGCGACGCCGAGATTCTCGCTGCGCGCGAGCGCGCTCGCGGCGCCGAAGAAGCTCGACCCGACCATCAGGCCGCGGGCGACGTCGTCGGACCATTCGACCGGCGCATTGAACAGGAAGCGGGCCAGCACCGAGACGCAGACCACCACGAGATCGGCGGCAAGCAGGAGCGCGGCGATCGCGTCACTGACGGCGAGCAACGGCGCCGTGATCCGCTCGGCGCTGCTTCTCGCCTCGACTGCGGCGACTGACATGCGCCGACCTCAGGCCTGCGTGGCTCGGATCAGGTCGACGACGGCCTTGGCCTCGGGCCGCGCCTTGATGAAATTGTCGGTCTGCGGCAGCACGCGCTTGCGGAACGCCTCCTTGTCGCATTCGACGACCGTGACGCCCTTCTCCACCAGCGCCGCCAGCGCCTCCTTCTCCACCGCAAGGCCGTGCGCGCGGGTGTCGATCGCGGCCTTGTTCGCCGCGTCGAGAAAGCCTTCGCGCAGCTTGGGCGCCATGCGGTTGAAGCTGGTGTCGCTGAAATAGACCGCCAGCGGCGAGAAGATGTGCTGGGTCAGCGCATAGTGCTTCGCCGTCTCGTAGAACTTGCTCGCCAGGATGGTCGGCGGATCGTGCTCGAGGCCGTCGAGCACGCCGGCCTGCAGCGCCGTGTAGATCTCGCCGAACGCGAGCGGCGTTGCGGCGGCCCCCATCAGCCGCAGGCACTCGGTGATGATCGGATTGGGCAAGGTGCGGATTTTCAGGCCGGCGAGATCCTCCGGCGTCTTCACCGGCTTCTTCGCCAGCACGCTGCGCGCGCCGAAATTATAGGCCCAGCCGATGATGTGAATGCCGGCGCCCTTGAGCAGCGCAGCCTCGATCGGCTTCGCCGCGCCGGCGTCGAATGCCTTGGTCTGCTGCTGGAAGCTGGTGAAAAGGTAACCGAGGTCGAAGGTGCCGACCAGCGGCACGAGATTCGCCGAGATCGACGAGCCCGACACCATCAGGTCGATCACCCCGAGCTTCACCGAGTTGATGACGTCGATCTCCTGGCCGAGCTGATTGTCGGGGAAGAAGGTGACCTCGATCTGCTCGCCAAGCCCGTTCGCCTTCAGGCTCTTGACCAGATTGTCGTAGTAGACGCGGCCATTGGCGTATTTGGGATCGTTCGGAAGCGACGACGAGCATCGCATCTTCATGGTCGCGGCCTCTGCGCGGCCCATGATGGCGGGCGCGGCGGCAATCCACGCGGTCGCGGCGACCGACGACTGCAGCACAATGCGGCGGCTCACGCGGTTCGACGTCATGATGGTGCTCCTCCCCGGGAACGGATCTTTTGTTGTGTTGGCCGCCCGCTTGACGGCGTGAGCTTGGCAGCCGATTTGTCATA
This sequence comes from Bradyrhizobium sp. Pha-3, assembly GCF_042258325.1. NCBI lineage: Bacteria > Pseudomonadati > Pseudomonadota > Alphaproteobacteria > Hyphomicrobiales > Nitrobacteraceae > Bradyrhizobium > Bradyrhizobium sp. Pha-3. The sequence continues at coordinate 6,712,346 of NZ_CP170151.1, forward strand.
ATGTATGACAAATCGGATACGGTTGTGCAAGAGCGCGGCTCGGCGGCGGCGCAGGCTGCAACCGCAGCGAGGCCCTCGATGTTCCAGACATCCAACGCGTTGCGTCGGAGTGTGCACAGTCAGGTCACCGACCGCGTCGGCAGCAGCATCGTGCGCGGCGAGATCGGCGTCGGCGAGACGCTGCCGCCGGAAATTCGGATCTGCGAGATGATGGACGTCAGCCGCACCGTGGTGCGCGAGGCGATCCGCACCTTGACCGGCAAGGGCCTGATCGAGTCGCGGCCCAAGAGCGGCACGCGGGTTCGGCCGCCCGAGCAGTGGAATCAGCTCGATCCCGACGTGCTGCGCTGGCACCTCGAGAGCGCGGAGATCGACCGTTATCTCGCCAAGCTGTTCCAGCTGCGCGCCGCGGTCGAGCCGGCCGCGGCAGCGCTCGCGGCGACCCATGCCGAGGAGGTCGACATCGCCCGCATCCGCGCCGGATGCGACGGCATGGACGCGGCAAAGACCAACGAGGACTTCGTCGCCGCCGACATCGCGTTCCACCAGGCGATCTATTTCGCCACCCGCAACGAATTCTTCTGGCCGATCGCCCAGATGTTCGAGATCACCTTACGCCAGAGTTTTACGATCGCAGCGCCGGGCTCGCACCGTCCGCGGGCGCTGCGCGAGCACCGCGCAGTGCTGCACGCGATCGCCGCCGGAGATGCGGAGGCGGCGCGGGCGGCCACGGTCGTGCTGCTGACGAACTCCGCCGACGACCTGGTGCGAATCCGTGGCCGGGAGTTCGACACGCCACGTCCAGCCAAGCGCCGATGATGTTGGTGACTGCGGTCGTGATGAGCTCACTGCTTCCACATGGTCTTCCTGGCGAAAGCCAGGACCCATATGTGGACGGCCCCCGTGGCACAAGAGCTGTTTGGTGAGATCGGATCGCTTGCATCCATATGTCCGGCCTGTTGGGTGCGATCGAATGGATCGCTGGCCAAGATGGTTTGCGCGATGCGAGTTCCAAACAACCACGCGGCCTTTTGCCGATGGGTCCTGCGGACTGTCTCGCATCGTTGCTCGATCGATCGCTCCATCTGCTCTTGCAGCTCCGGGTCGGCTGACGAGCGAGCCCGCCGGCCGGCCAATCGATTAGGCGGCGGCTGTCATGGGCTTGATCCGTGCCGCCTCGTAACTCTCGCCCGTCGCCATCAACTTCCAGGCGATACGGGCTACTTTGTTGGCAAGCGCCACGGCCGCAAGCTTCGGCGGCTTGCGCTGGATCAGGGCCAGCAGCCAGCGCGAGTGATGACCGCGTCCCCGCCTGGCCTGCTGGATCACCGCTGTGGCCCCGATGACCAGCAGACGGCGCAGGTCCTCATCGCCCGCCCGCGTGATCTTGCCAAGCCTGGTCCTGCCGGCGGTAGAGTGGTCCTTGGGTGTCAATCCCAGCCAGGCCGCAAAATGACGACCAGAACGGAACGCGTGCGGATCAGGTGTCTTCATCACCAGCGCGGTTGCAACGATCGGACCGACCGAGGGGATCTCAGCCAGGCGCCGGCCCGTGGCATCGCCGCGGTGCCAAGCCATCAGCTTGGCCTCAACCGCCTTCAACTCACCCTCGAGCCTGGCGCGCTCCCGGCCCAGCACCACAAACAGCTCGCGCGCCAGGGTGGGAAGCGTCTCGTCCTGCGCAATCCGCGCCAGCAGTGGCTCGATCGCGTCCAGTCCTTTGGGTGCGATCAGGCCATACTCCGCCGCATGGCCGCGGATCGTATTGGTCAGCTGGGTGCGCCGGACGATCAATCCGTCGCGGACACCCATCAGCATCAGCGCAGCCTGCTGCTCGGCCGTCTTCACCGGCACGAAGCGCATGCTCCGCCGGCTCATCGCTTCACACAGACCCTCTGCATCCCGCCCGTCATTCTTGTTCCGCATCACGTAGGGTTTAACCAATTGCGGTGCCATCAGCTTCACTTCGTGACCGAGCTTGGAAAGCTCCCGCGCCCAATGTTGCGAAGCCCCGCAGGCCTCCATCCCGATCACGGTCGGCGGCAATTTGGCGAAGAACTCCAGCACCTGTTTGCGCGACAGCTTCTTGCGCAGCACCACCTGCTCCGCCGCATCAACCCCATGCAGCACAAAAATATACTTCGACGTATCAATCCCAATGCGGATAATCTGGTTCACGGACGGCTCCCATGTATGAGATCTAGACAACCTCATTCTGGCACACTGATGCCGTAGGGGGCCGTCCACACCATCAACCACCGCAAGTGGTTGTGACCGGGATCGTGGCCCCAGCGTCGCGCAAGACCTGACATTTGGGATAATGGGTCTTGGCTTTCGTCAGGACGACATCGAATATGGGGCGCGACCTACATCCCAATCGTCGACCCTGCGAAAGCAGGGACCCATACGCCGGGGCCGATGTTGTCGGTGGGACTCGTCGTTCCAGCATCGCGCAACCATTTGCCGCGGTGGTTATGGGTCCCGGCTTTCGCCGGGACGACGGTGAGGATGGTTCTCGTTTCAAGCTGTCAAACAGCTTGTTCGGTGTTATCAGCCGCGCATTGATCCAGTATTCCAGAGACGCCTGTGCTTGAGCCAAGGGGCCGCGGCGTACTGGATCGCCCGGTCGAGCCGGCCGATGACCGTGTGGGGGTGGGACGCAGATTCGCATTCTCGCGACAGAATTGCTCGAGCGGGGCTCGCGCTCCGCGCGCCCTCAGATGCGCAAATTGCGTTCCGGGGAATGACGGAACAAATCAGCCGCAACGACGCACCCGTCCTTGCGGTCGGGTCCCGCACACGACCCTGTGACCATAGTTGAAGGCTGCGACGACGAAACTTCTGGATTGTTGGCCGCGTAGACGCCAAGACAGGAGCGCTATTCTGCGAAGGTTTCATTGATGCACGACGTCTCGATCCCGGCGGCCCTGATCGCCGGTCTGGTCAGCTTCCTGTCGCCCTGCGTGCTGCCGCTGGTGCCGCCCTATCTGATCTATTTGACCGGCGCGACCATCGAGCAGGTCAACCAGGACGGCGCCACCGCGGCCTCCAAGCGCGCGGTGATGACGGCGGCGCTGATGTTCGTGCTGGGCTTCTCCACCGTGTTCGTCGCGCTCGGCGCCAGCGCGTCCTTTGTCGGCGGGCTGGTGCGCGCCTGGTCGGCCGAGCTCTCGATCCTGGCCGGCATCGTCATCATCATCATGGGCCTGCACTTCCTCGGCGTGACCCGGATCGGCCTGCTGATGCGCGAGGGACGGCTGACCGCGCCCAAGCCGGTCGGGCTGTGGGGCGCCTATGTCATGGGCCTGGCCTTCGCCTTCGGCTGGACGCCATGCATCGGGCCGATCCTGGCGGCGATCCTCTCGATCGCAGCCGCGGAGGCTACGGTGACAAAAGGCGCCGGCCTGCTCGCGGTCTATTCCGCCGGGCTCGGCATCCCGTTCCTGCTTGCGGCCTTCATGGTCAAGCAGTTCTCCTCGCTGTTCGCGCGGATGAAGCGCCATCTCGACGCCGTCGAGCGGGTGATGGGCGCGCTGATGGTGGTCACCGGCATCGGCTTCCTGACCGGAGCAGTGTCCAGCGTCAGCGTCTGGCTGCTGGAAACCTTCCCGGCGCTGCAAAATATCGGCTAGGCCTTCGCGCCGGCGCAGGCCGCTGGCTTTTGGCCGCGCCATGTCGGACCATTGCGGAATCGCCGCAATCCTCATGGGAGCCCGATGGGCCAGGATCGTCAGACGCGCGCCAGCTGGCCGATCTTCAGTTCGCTGCAGTCGTTCCGGCCAAGCGACCTGCCGGGTGATCTGATCGCCGGGCTGACACTCGCCGCGATCGCGATCCCCGAGCAGATGGCGACCGCGCGGCTCGGCGGCTTCTCGCCGCAGATCGGCTTCTTCGCCTTCATGGCTGGCTCGATCGGCTTTGCGATGTTCGGCGCCAACCGCTTCCTGTCCTGCGGCGCCGACTCCACGATCACGCCGATATTCGCCGGCGGCCTCGCGCTGATGGCGACCGCCGGCTCACCGGACTATCAGGCGCTCGCGATGGCGCTGGCGCTGATGGTCGGCGCGATCATGATCGCCGGCAGCCTGTTCAAGCTCGGCTGGATCGCCAATTTGCTGTCGACGCCGGTGACGGTGGGCTTCCTTGCCGGTATCTCCGTCCACATCCTGGTCTCGCAATTGCCCGGCGTGCTCGGCCTGACCACGCCGGACGGGCCGACGCTCTACAAGCTCGGGGTGCTCACCGAGAAGATCGGTCAAACCAATTTCTACACGCTGGCGATCGGCCTCGGCGTGCTGGCGCTGGTCGCCGGATCGGAGAAGATCAGCGCGCGCATTCCGAGCGCGCTGATCGGCCTTGTCGTGGCCACCGTCGCCGTGATCGCCGGCCATCTCGAAAGCAAGGGCGTCAAGGTGGTCGGCACCGTGCCCGGGACGTTGCCGACGCCATCGTTTCCGGACATCGCGCCGGAGCGCTGGATCAAGCTGTTGTCGCTCGCGATCCTGATCGCGGTTGTCGTCATGGTGCAGACCGCCGCGACGACGCGCTCGTTCCTGTCCGATCCGGACAAGCCGGCCGACGTCGATCGCGACTTCCTCGGTGCCGGTGCCGGCAGCCTGCTGTCCGGGCTGTTCGGCGCCTTTCCCGTCAACGCCAGCCCGCCGCGGACCGGCATCGTGTCGGAGACCGGCGGACGTACGCAGCTCTCGGGGCTGTTTGCCGCGGCCATCGTGCTCGCGCTGCTCGCGTTCGGCGCGACGCTGTTGCAGCATGTGCCCGATGCGGCACTCGGCGGGGTTCTGCTGTTCGTGGCACTGCGCATCATCCGCGTGAAGCAGATCGTCGCGATCTTCCGTCAGTCGTTCTATGAATTCCTGCTGGTGGTGGCGACCGCAGCCGCGATCATCGTGCTGCCGATCGAGCAAGGCGTCGCCGTCGGCATCGCTTTGTCGCTGCTGCACGGCATCTGGACCACCACGCGCGGCCAGCTTGCCGAATTCGTCCATGTGCCCGACACCACGATCTGGTGGCCGACGGGCCCGCACGTCACAGGCGAGCGCACGCCCGGCATTGCCGTCGTCGGCCTGCAGGCGCCGCTGTCGTTCCTCAACGCGGAAAGCTTCCACAGCGGCGTGCTCAAGACCATCAGCGCGACGACACCCAAGCCGCGGCTGCTGGTGATCGAAGCCAGCGGCATGATCGAGATCGATTTCACGGCGGCGCAGGCGCTGCGCGATCTGTTCCGCGAATGCCGCGACGACGGCGTGACGGTGGCGGTGGCGCGGCTCGAATCCGAGCGCGCGCAGGACGCCTTCGAGCGCTTCGGTCTCTACGAGGTGTTGCCGCGAGACCACGTCTTCCGCAGCGTCGACGAAGCGGTCCGCACGCTCGGCGGGCAGGCGTAGAGGTTGTTCAGATCCGTCCGTAGCCCGGGTGAGCGAAGCGATACCCGGGAAACCGTTCCCGCATATCGCCTCGCTCATGCGGGCTACGCACTATCCTCCGTCATTGCGAGCAAAGCGAAGCAATCCATCGTGTGGCATATGCGGAAGCACGGATCGCTTCGTCGCTATCGCTCTTCGCAATGACGGAGCTACAAAATTTAGGGCGACTCAGCTGCGTAGCCCGGATGAAGCGAAGCGCAATCCGGGATTTTCTCGCGCGTTGTTGAACCGTCCCGGATTTCGCTTGCGCTCCATCCGACCTACGGGCACTCGCCTCGCCCCGACAACCTCAGGCCTGCTCGCCCTCGAGCGTCGGATGCTCCCTCAAAACTTCCGCCTTGATCGAGCCGGCGTGGATGGCACGAAACAGCGCCCGCCCCGTCTTGATGTTATTGGCCTTCATGCAGAGGCCGACGATCTCGCGCACCGCGGAATCCCGCACCAGCTCGTCGGAGATCTTCATCGCGGTCTCCATCGCGACCTTGGCGGCACGCTCGTAGCGATCACGCTCGATCTGCTGTTTGTTCGGTGAACGCTTGTCGGGCGAGCCGACCGCCTCGGCACAGCCGGCGGCATCGCGGCAGATCGCACGGATCCGCTGCGCAGCCTCGATGTCGCCGAGCGGACGCTCGACGGGATCGTCCCAGATATCCTTGCGCCCGGCCTTGTTGAACCACCACATCGCCGCACCTTGAAAAAAGCACGGCAAGCATAGCTGGCCTTGGCGCAACCTGTGAACCGCGGAGTCCACTTCGTGCCGAGCAAGAGGTGCACACTATGGCCCGGCGGCCACACCGGCCGCCGATCCCCGCGCGAATCGATGTCGAATTCATGGAATAAAGCCCATTTCGGTTCTGATTGCGTCAGAGCCGAGGCTGCGTGACTCTCGCTTGCCGCGTTTTCACGCGAACCGACAACACTCTACGCAGATCGTTTCGGCCCGATCGCCTCGAACTGCGCCTTTTGCTCATCGCTGAGCGTGGCATAGAAATTCTGAAGCGCGGCGCGGACATCCTTGACCGCCTGCAGCATGACGTCGAGCCGCTTGGCAACGAAGGCAAGACGCGCGGGCGGGGTCATCGCCTCGTTGGTCTGGCACGCGGCCTTCAGCTTCCGCGCGGCGTCGGCGCTGGCATCCTGCAGCACCTGAAGCGCACCGCGCTGGGTGTCGCTCAGCTGCAGCCGCGCCTCGATCTCACCCGTCGGCCATTCCTGCATCGCAGGCTGTGCGGCCCCGCAGCTCTGGGCGACCGTCGCGTTCGGATCGCGGGCCGCGGCTTCCTTGCGCTGGTTCTCGGCGAGCGCGTTGAGCCGCGCTTTCTGCTCGTCATCGAGCAGGCCGTAGAATTTGTCCAGCGGAGGCTTCACGATTCCGACCGCGGTGACCATCGCTTCGATCCGCTGCTGCATGGCGGCGAGGCGGTTCGGCGCCGTCAACACCACCTGCGCAGGACATGCCGCCCGAATGACCTGGGCAGCCGCGAGCGACGCGTTGCCGAGTTCGCCGAGCGCTGCCGATTGCGCTTCGGTCGGCTGCACCGTATCCGCGATCTGATCCACCGGCAGGCCGGCGACCGAACGGCTGTCATTGCCGCACATCTGCTCGATGCGCCCGCCGCCGCGGTAACGGCGGCCCGTCCGGCGCTCCGGCAGATAGCCCCTGAGATCGTCATAACCATAAGGCCCGAAGATGCCGGCATAGATGTCCGGATAGCCGTAGCCCCAGAATCCGATGTCGTCGCCCCAGATCGCGTAGTCGTAGATGTCGTTGTATGCGAACGGCCAGAACAGCGGGCCGACCCAGCCGTAGCCGCCGCCGGGATGCTGCCACCAGCCGGTGGCCACCGCCCCGCCGTGCCAGCCGGCGAGCGCCGCGGCCGCGGCGATCTGCGCGCGCGCCGCCGGGTTGCTCAACAGCCGGCCGTTGCGCAATGCGCCGGTGCGCGACAGCGAGTTGAACGTATTGCGCATATGGCCTGGTGCGATCGCGGCATTTCGCATCCGGCCGAAATTGCCGCCCCCGCGCGACGCGAAGGCGCCATGGCCGGCGAAGCCTGATCGCGAGATCGCGTGCGAGCGGCCGAACCCGCCATGATGGCCGCCGCCAAAATGCATGTGGCCGAAGCCATGCCCGCCACGTCCATGGCCACCGCCGTGCCCGTGGCCACCACCATGCCCATGGCCGCCACCATGTCCTCCGCCATGGCCGCCGCCGTGCCCGCCGCCGCCTCGGGCGATCGCATCGCCCGACAGCGCCATCGCAAGGACCACGACCGCAATTCCGATTGCCCGTCCGATCACGGCGTTCTCCCTACGCGCACCGCACACATCGCGGCAACACAAGAGAGACGCCGGGCGGGCGGAAAAGTTCCACACACGACGCACGCCGCGCGGACGTTGGCGGACCCTGCGCGGCGTGACGACGCCTCAGGCGGCCGGGACGATCTTTCCGGGATTGAAGATGTTTTGCGGGTCGAGCGCATGCTTGAGCGCCCGCATCGCGTCGAGCGCCTCGGGGCCAAGCTCGGCCTGCAAGTATTTCTGCTTGCCCTGCCCGATGCCATGCTCGCCGGTGCAGGTGCCATCCATGGCCTGGGCGCGCTCGACCAGGCGGTGCATGAACTCCTCGCCGCGCGCCATCTCGTCCTTGTTGTCGACGTCGCAGAGCAGCGAGCAGTGGAAATTGCCGTCGCCGACATGACCGACGATCGGCGACAGCAGATTGAGCCGCTTGAGATCCTCCTCGGTCTCGGTGACGCAGTCGGCGAGCCGCGAGATCGGCACGCAGACGTCGGTGGCGACCACGCCGATGCTGTCGCCGGGGCGGAGCGCCTTGACGGACCAGTAAGCGTCGTGCCGGGCCTGCCACAGCTTGGTGCGGTCTTCCGGCTTGGTGGTCCAGGTGAAGTCGCCGCCGCCGCATTCGGCGGCGATGTCGCGGAAATTCTTCGACTGTTCGGCGACCTCGACCTCGCTGCCGTGGAATTCCAGCAGCAGCAGCGGCGTCTCCGGCAGCGACAGCTTCGAATAGCTGTTGCAGGCTTTCACCTGCGCGGCATTGAGCAGCTCGATCCGGGCGACCGGAATGCCGATCTGGATCGCGAGGATCGTGGCCTGGCAGGCGCCGCGCACCGTCTCGAACGAACAGGCCGCCGCCGCGATCGTGTCGGGAATGCCGCGCAGGCGGATGGTCAGTTCGGAGATGATGCCGAGCGTGCCTTCGGAGCCGACGAACAGATGGGTCAGGTCGTAACCGGCCGACGACTTCTTGGCGCGCGTGCCGGTCGTGATGATCTCGCCGTCGCCGCGCACCACCTTCAACGCCAGCACGTTCTCGCGCATGGTGCCGTAGCGCACCGCGTTGGTGCCGGAAGCGCGGGTCGAGGTCATGCCGCCGAGCGAGGCATCGGCGCCGGGATCGATCGGAAAGAACAGGCCCTGGTCGCGCAGATGCTCGTTGAGCGCCTTCCGCGTCACGCCGGGCTGGATCACGCAGTCGAGGTCCTCAGCATGCACCTCGAGCACTTTGTTCATGTCGCGCAGATCGATGCAGATGCCGCCCGCGGGCGCGTTGACCTGCCCCTCGAGCGAGGTTCCGGTGCCGAAGGCGATGACCGGCACGCGATTGGCGGCGCAGATTCGCACCACGTCCTGGATGTCGACGGTTTCCTGCGCCATCACGACCGCATCCGGCGGCTGGGTCGGCAGCCATGTGGTGGTATGGGCGTGCTGTTCGCGCACCGCCTGCGACGTGACGATCCGGTTGCCGAACCGCGCCGCCAGCGCGTCGATCGCGCGCTTCAGGGCCTGCGGCTCAGGTCGCGTCACAGTGCTCGAAATCGTTGTCGCCACGTCAAATTTCCTCCCACCTTTAGCCGACCGTGGCAAAGCTTGTATAAGGGGTCAAGAGAGCCTGACTTGAAAAAGTGGACGCCGGAGTCACAGAAAAGCTCATGCTCGAACGCCAGCAAACCGGGGATGGATCATGACTTCAGTGACTGCCACGAGCGAGATGCCGCTTCCGCCGGCCCCGTTCAGATCCTCGGTGATGCAGATCGAGCCGCAATGGATCGACTACAACGGCCATCTCAACATGGCCTACTACAATGTGATGTTCGACCGCGCCATCGACGAGATGTGGCTGCAGCTCGGCATCGGGCCAGCCTACATGAAGGCGCGGCACTGCTCGACCTTCACCGCCGAGTGCCACGTCCGCTATCTCAGGGAAATTCATCTCGGCGATCCCGTGCAAGTCCACGTCCACCTGCTCGGCGCCGACGAGAAGCGCCTGCACACATTCGAGGAGCTGCGCCATGCCACCGAGGGCTGGCTCTCCGCGACCTCGGAAAACCTCACGCTGCACATCGACATGGAGGCGCGCAAGGTGGCGCCGTTTCCGCCCGATATCCGCGCCCGCGCTCGCGCGATCGTCGACAGCTATGCGGGTGTACCACGTCCCGAGGGCATCGGCCGCAACGTGGCGATGCCCTCGGCGCAATAACTTGCCGTTTTCAAGCGAAGCGGCCGCCGGTTCGCGGCCTCGCTAGACCCTTGTGCGGCCGCGCACCAATCCGACCACCGCCGACACCAGAAACAGGATGACGGCGATGAAGAAGATCGCCTTGGCGATTTCGACGGAGGCGCCGGCGATGCCGCCAAAGCCCAAAATGCCCGCGATCAGGGCGATGACCAGGAACGTGACGACCCAGCTCAGCATGATCAAAACTCCGCTTCGTTTCCTTGCTGTTTCTCGGGCGCGGACCTTCGTCCGGCGCGCACCTGTTGAAACAATCCGGCCGGGAAACGCGGGTTCCTGAGCGTGAAACCGCGAAATTTTCGTTGATTTCCGGAACCGGCATTGATGGTGGGCTGCCGGCGAAAGCGTTCCTGTCGATCGCGATAAAACCTGTCAAAACGGCCGATCAGGCCCTATATGGCCTTCAATCCCTGTTAAGAAGGCTCCCCTTCACCATCCTGCGGTGCCATCGTGGGGCCGAGACGATTCGCCAATGACCGAGCCGAGCAAATTGCCCCATCACGGCGTTCCAGAGCACCAGCCGGCGGCTGGCGGCATCGCCGCGCGTGCGCGGGCGGCGGCCGGTCCGCAATATCTGAACGGCCTTAATCCGGAGCAGCGCGAGGCGGTCGAGACGCTCGACGGCCCCGTGCTGGTGCTTGCGGGCGCCGGCACCGGCAAGACGCGCGTGCTGACGACGCGCATCGCGCATATCCTGAGCCAGGGCCGCGCGCGGCCGCACGAACTCCTGTCGGTGACCTTCACCAACAAGGCGGCTCGCGAGATGAAGCTGCGGCTCGGCCAGATGCTCGGCCAAGCGGTCGAGGGCATGCCATGGCTCGGCACCTTCCACTCGATCGGCGGCCGCATCCTGCGCATCCATGCCGAGCTGGTGCAGCTGAAATCCAACTTCACGGTGCTCGACGTCGACGACCAGGTGCGGCTGCTGAAGCAATTGCTGCAGGCCGAGAACATCGACGACAAGCGCTGGCCGGCGCGGATGCTGGCCGGCCTGATCGACGGCTGGAAGAACCGCGGCCTGTCGCCATCGCAGGTGCCGGCGGGCGAAGCCGCCTCGTTCGGCAACGGCAAGGGCGGCAAGATCTACGCGACCTATCAGGAGCGGTTGAAGATCCTCAACGCGGCCGATTTCGGCGACCTTCTGCTCGAGAACATCCGGCTGTTCCGCGAAAATCCGGACGTGCTGCGGCAGTATCAGAGCCGCTTCAAGTTCATCCTGGTCGACGAATATCAGGACACCAACGTCGCGCAGTATCTTTGGCTGCGCCTGCTGTCGCAGGCACCGTCGCGGCCGGGCCAACCGCTCTCGGCGGTGATCCCGGGCGAGCTTACCTCGCCCCGCTTGCGGGGAGAGGTCGGCGCGCAAGGCGCGCCGGGTGAGGGGGACTCTCCGCGGGCTGAGCTCGAGGATAGAGCCCCTCACCCCGACCCTCTCCCCGTGAAGGACGGGGAGAGGGAGCAGACCGCTCTCAAGAACATCTGCTGCGTCGGCGACGATGACCAGTCGATCTATGGCTGGCGCGGCGCCGAGGTCGACAACATCCTGCGCTTCGAGCACGATTTCCCCGGCGCCAAGGTCATCCGCCTCGAGCGCAATTACCGCTCCACCGGCCACATCCTGGCCGCGGCCTCGCATCTGATCGCGCATAATGAAGGCCGGCTCGGCAAGACGCTGCGCACCGAGGACGTCGACGGCGAGAAGGTCACCGTCACCGGCTCCTGGGATTCGGAGGAGGAAGCGCGTGCGATCGGCGAGGAGCTCGAGGAGCTGCAGCGCGCGGGTGAAAACCTCAACGACGTCGCCATTCTGGTGCGCGCCTCGTTCCAGATGCGCGAGTTCGAAGACCGCTTCGTCACGCTCGGCCTGCCCTACCGCGTGATCGGCGGCCCCAGATTCTACGAGCGCGCCGAAATCCGCGATGCGCTGGCCTATTTGCGCACCATCAATTCGTCGGCCGACGATCTCGCCTTCGAGCGCATCGTCAACGTGCCCAAACGGGGGCTCGGCGACGCCACCGTGCAGCTGCTGCACGACCATGCCCGCAAGCGCCGCATTCCGCTGTTCGAGGCGGCGCGCGCCGTGGTCGAGACCGACGAGCTGAAGCCGAAGGCGCGCGGCTCCTTGCGCGATCTCGTCATGCAGTTCGACCGCTGGCGCGCCCAGCGCGAGGTCACCTCGCATACCGAGCTCGCCGAGATCGTGCTCGACGAGAGCGGCTATACCGAGATGTGGCAGAAGGACCGCTCGGCTGATGCCGCCGGCCGGCTGGAGAACCTCAAGGAGCTGGTGCGGTCGATGGAGGAATTCGAGAACCTGCAAGGGTTTCTCGAACATATCTCGCTGGTGATGGACCGCGACGGCGAGGCCGGCGACGAGGCGGTGTCGCTGATGACGCTGCATTCGGCGAAGGGGCTGGAATTCGACAACGTGTTCCTGCCGGGCTGGGAGGAAGGCCTGTTTCCGAGCCAGCGCACGCTGGACGAACAGGGCCGCGCCGGGCTCGAGGAGGAGCGCCGCCTCGCCCATGTCGGGCTGACCCGGGCGCGCCGCCGCGCCAAGATCTACTTCGCCACCAACCGCCGCATCCATGGCACCTGGTCGACCACGATCCCCTCGCGCTTCCTCGACGAGCTGCCGGCGCACAATGTCGAGATCACCGAATCCAAGGGCGGATCGGGCTGGGGCGGCAGCGGCGGCTATGGCGCCTCGCGCTTCGACAACCTCGAATCATTCGGCTCGAGCTATTCGACCCCGGGCTGGCAGCGCGCCCAGGCCAACCGCAACCGCGGCGGCGGGGGCCGCGGCGGCGGCGGCTTCGAGGAGCGGCAATCGTCCTTTTCCTCCGAAAACTTCAATCGCGCCAAGCGCGGCCCTGTGGTGATCGAGGGCGAGCTGGTGGCGAAGTCCACCGGCACGACGTCGGATTTTTCGCTGGATGACCGGGTGTTTCACCAGAAATTCGGCTACGGCCATGTGGTGAAGATCGACGGCAACAAGCTGACCATCGCCTTCGAAAAGGCCGGCGAGAAGAAGGTGGTCGACAGCTTTGTGGAGCGGGTGTGACATAGCGACCTTCTTTGGCGGTCTTCTCTGTTGGTAGCCCTTGACCCCAGTTGATTTCATGGGTTGAGATGGCCCCATGGTCCGGGGGAGGTTTTTCCTTTTTGTCATCGCGTTCACCGCGCCGTCGCTGGCGGTCGCGGAGACGATGAGCTTTGGCGATTCTGCGGCGCAACTGGCCAAGGCCTGCGGCGCCGACATCACCGCCAACTGCCGCGGCGTCAATCTCGACTCCAACCGCCTCAAGGAATGCCTGTCGCGCAACCGCGACGTGATATCGCCGCAGTGCAAGGAGAGCTACTTCTCCACCCTCGATGCGATCCAGAAGCGGATCGTGGCGCGGGTCACCGTTGCGAATGCCTGCGCCCGCGAGATCGTCAAGGTCTGCGGCGGCTCGACCAAGGAGACCAGCAAGTCGGTGCCCTGCCTCGTCAGCGCCAAGGGCCTCAGCCGCAATTGCACCCAGGCGATCAATGACGCGGGGTATCAATGATGCGGCTGTCGAGGCGAGGCTTGCGCGATCCTGGCCTTTTGGCCCTGCTGGGCACGCTGGCTTTGCTGGCGATGCCGATTGCGCTGGGGCGTGCGCAGACCGCCATCACGCGCGACGACGTCATCGCCAAGCTCAATCATTACGAGACAGACGCCGAGATCGATGTCCCCGCGTTGCGCCAGCAGGTGGCCGAACGATCGAAGTCGCGATCGAAGAACGAGCCGCCGCCCTCGAAGCGGCCGCCGATCGCCCCCGATTTGACCAAGCTGCCGACGTTCAACGTCGACATCGCGTTCGACGTCGACACGCCGATCGTGCTGCCGGAGTCGTATCAGACGGTCGGGCGGATCGCCGATGCGTTGACGCACTCCTCGCTGCTGCCCTACACCTTCCTGATCGTCGGCCACATCGAATCGACCGGACGGCGCGAGAACAACGTGCTGCTGAGCCAGCGGCGCGCCGACGCGATCCGCGACATCCTGGTCAACACCTTCAAGATCACACCGAAGCGCCTGCAATCGGTCGGGCTCGGCGAAGAGCAGTTGCTCGATTCCGCCAAGCCCAACGCGCCGGTCAACAACCAGGTGCAGATCATGCTGGTCGCGAAGCTCGCCGACAGCGCGCCGCCCGCGCACCCTGCCCCGGCGGCCGCCGCCAAGAAGCCGGCAAAATCGGCGAAGAAGCACTAGCCTGATCCCGCTCACTTAACGCGGTATGATTCGGACCATCATGTCCGGATTGCTTGGTTCTCGGAATTGCCATGTTGACCAACAGCCGCGATATCATTCGGCGCCTGGAGGGAGAGGGATGGAGCCTTGTCCGGGTTGCCGGTTCTCACCACGTCTTCAAGAATCCCCGGTCGGGCGAAACGCTGGTCGTTCCGCACCCCAAGAAGGACTTGGGAAAAGGCTTGGTGCGTGCCATTTATAAGGGAGCGGGTTGGAAACCCGATTGAGGCAGACCTTGGCTCACTACGTTGCCATCATTGAGGACGCCGGACCGGACTACGCTGTAGGCGTCTGGTTTCCGGACCTGCCCGGCTGCACGTCCGGGGGCGATGATATCGACGAGGCTTTGCGCAATGCCCCTGAGGCGCTGAAGCTCTATGCCGAGGGCCTAAGGGACGATGGACAGGAACTGCCCCGCCCCCGGACATTGACCGAGTTGAAGGCAGACCCCGAAGTCGCCGACGACCTGAAAACCTACATGGTCGCATTGGTCGAACTGCCCGTCAGAGCGCACGCCGCGGAATAAATTTCTGCCCCGGCGGGTGATTGCAGAACGGATCATGCGTCCCTATCTGCGCTTGACCCGCCCCCCGCCCGGGCCCCAATCCGCGCGCCCACTCCCTCACGCTTCCGACTCTTCATGTCGCCGATCATCTCCGTATCCAATCTTTCGAAGACCTATGGCTCCGGCTTCAAGGCGCTGAAGGGCATCAATCTCGATATCGTCAAGGGCGAGATCTTCGCGCTGCTCGGGCCGAACGGCGCCGGCAAGACCACGCTGATCAGCATCATTTGCGGCATCGCCAATCCGAGCGAGGGCCGCATCACGATCGGCGGGCACGACATCATCGCCGACTATCGCGCGGCGCGGTCGATGATCGGGCTGGTTCCGCAGGAACTGCACACCGACGCGTTCGAGTCGGTGTGGGCGACCGTCAGCTTCAGCCGCGGCCTGTTCGGCAAGCCGAAGAACCCCGCCCATATCGAGAAGGTGCTGCGCGACCTGTCGCTGTGGGACAAGAAGGACGACAAGATCATCACGCTGTCCGGCGGCATGAAGCGCCGCGTGATGATCGCCAAGGCGCTGTCGCACGAGCCGCAGATCCTGTTCCTCGACGAGCCGACCGCCGGCGTCGACGTCGAATTGCGCAAGGGCATGTGGGAGGTGGTCCGCACGCTGCAGGCTTCCGGCGTCACCATCATCCTGACCACGCACTACATCGAGGAAGCCGAGGAGATGGCCGACCGCATCGGCGTCATCAACAAGGGCGAGATCATCCTGATCGAGGACAAGGCGACCTTGATGCAGAAGCTCGGCAAGAAGGAGCTGACGCTGCAATTGCAGAACAAGCTCGAGGCCATTCCCGATATTCTGTCTGCCTACAATCTCGAATTGTCCGACGATGGCCGCACCGTGACCTACGATTACGATACCAAGGGCGACCGCACCGGCATCACCAGCCTGCTCAACGATCTCCGCAATGCCGGCATCCGCATCTCGGACCTCGATACGAAACAAAGCTCCCTCGAAGACATCTTCGTCAGCCTGGTGCGGCAAGTTTGAAGTTCCTATCAGTTTCGCCGCACCCTCTTCATAGGAACTTCAAACTCTAATGCCGCACCAGAATCATAAGTTTTCTAGCGCTCCTTCGATTTCGAAGTTCGCATCGGGGGCTCCGCAAATGCATGCGAACTTCGAAATCAGAGCGCTAGTGAGGGCGCCATGAACTACCGCGCAATCCGGGCCATCTATCTGTTCGAAATGGCGCGCACCTGGCGCACGCTGCTGCAGAGCATCGTCTCGCCCGTGGTGTCGACCTCGCTGTATTTCGTGGTGTTCGGCGCCGCGATCGGCTCGCGCATCACCGAGGTCGAGGGCGTCAGCTACGGCACCTTCATCGTGCCGGGACTCGTGATGCTGTCGGTGCTGACGCAAAGCATCTCCAACGCCTCGTTCGGCATCTACTTCCCGAAATTCGTCGGCACGATCTACGAGATCCTGTCGGCGCCGATCTCCTATTTCGAGATCGTCATCGGCTATGTCGGCGCCGCCGCCACCAAGTCGATCATCCTCGGCCTGATCATCCTGGCGACGGCCGGGCTTTTCGTACCCTTGCATATCCAGCATCCGGTGTGGATGCTGACGTTCCTGGTGCTGACGGCGGTCACCTTCAGCCTGTTCGGCTTCATCATCGGCATCTGGGCCGACGGCTTCGAGAAGCTGCAGATGATCCCGATGCTGGTGGTGACACCGCTGACCTTCCTCGGCGGCAGCTTCTATTCGGTGAACATGCTGCCGTCGGGCTGGCGCACCATCACGCTGCTCAATCCCGTGGTCTATCTGATCTCCGGCTTCCGCTGGAGCTTCTACGAGATCGCCGATGTCAGCGTGCCGCTGAGCCTCGGCATGACCGTGGGATTCCTCGTGGCCTGCATGGCCATCGTGGCGTGGATCTTCAGGACCGGCTACCGGCTGAAGAACTGAAAAAGCTTCAGTAGCCCGGATCGAGCGAAGCGCAATCCGGAACCCTATCGCCAAGCCTGCAGAACCCGGATTTCGCTTCGCTTCATCCGGGCTACAGGTTCTTCAACGATCAATAGCAATGGAAATGGCCGTGGCGGTAATAGCCGCGGCAGCGGTGGCCACGGCGGTAGCCGCGATCCGGGATGCCGAACACGCCCTTGACCGCGCCCATGGCGCCACCGACGCCGGCGCCGACGGCGCCGCCAACCACGCCGCCCACCGGGCCTGCGACCCGGTTGCCCTCATAAGCGCCCTCATGGGCGCCGCGGACGATGCCCTGGGCATGGCCGGCATGGGGGACTGCGACCAGCGTCAAAGCAAGGGCTGCGGCCGCAAGCAGGAGCCGCGCGGAGAGGCCGGCTGGGACGACGGCCGCGGTCTTCACCTTGGTGTTGTTCATCTGGATTCCTTGATGCGCGGCGCGAACGCGCCGCCGGGGATTTGTGAAACGCCCATGCGGCCAAATGGTTGCGTGTCGGAGACCGATTGGGCCGCCGTCGCGGCCTGCTCGCGAAAAAGTCAGCCCGCCGTGACAGGCAGGCCCGGCTTCGGCCTTGTTTGCGCCGCGCGCGGGATTAACCATGGCGATTGATCACGGCCTTGGCCCGCCACTGGAACCAAGTTCGGATTCCGTGCATATTGATTGCCGGGGACGGAGAGCCGCTGCTTCGCGAGCAGGCCTGGAGGCCAAAGGTAAAATGCGTTCGTTCCTCATTGCGTTCACTTCCGTGATGCTCTTCACCGCCGGCGCCGCACACGCCAAGGTCGATATCACCATCGACAAGGACAACCAGCAGATGACCGTCGCGGTCGACGGCGTCGCGCGCTATCACTGGCCGGTCTCGACCGGCATCCCGTCGCGCGAAACGCCGAACGGCAGCTTCCGCGCCTTCCGCATGGAAGAGGATCACTACTCCAAGGAATTCGACGACGCGCCGATGCCGCACTCGATCTTCTTCACCAAGATCGGGCACGCGATTCACGGCACCGACTCGGTGAACCGCCTCGGCTCGCCGGCCTCGCATGGCTGCGTGCGGCTGTCGCGCGACAACGCAACCACGCTCTACGCGCTGGTCCAGAAGGAAGGCGTGCTCAACACCACCGTGACGCTGACCGGCTCGTCCCAGGTCGCGCTTGCGCGCAATCCGCGTGGGCGCAACGGCACCGCGGTCGCCCGCCGCGCGCCGCAGCAATATGACGAGCAGTACGGCACCGCCGCCGCCGGCGACCCGGTCGTGCTGACGCCGCAGCCGCGCGACTATCCGGCGCAGGCCCGCACCGATGACGGCTACATCTATCCGGCCGACGGCAGCTCGACCGATCGCCGCTATCCGGCACCGCCGTCAAGCCGCCGCGTCAACGATGCGCAGGCCTATGGCCAGCAGCAGTACTACGGCAATCAGGGCTACGCGCCGGCGCCGCAGGGCTACTACCAGCCGCGCCCCGCCTATCAGCCGCGCGGCTTCTACGGCAACACCTATCAGGACTAGAGCGTTTTCGAACGAATCGGGCGCCGGTTCGCGCGAAGAAAACGCGTCAAAAAAATCTGCCGCACGTTCCTGGTCCACTGACGGCGCCGCAGGCAGCGCGCCGTCAGTTCACGCTCCCCTCACCCGCTTGTGACCGTCGCAAAACGCTCCCGTCATCGTGCGCCGGGGCCCGTCGTCGCGTCGTCATCTGATTGTAAAACTAGCCCGATATTCGGCGGCACAAGCGCCCGCCGGGCCGCTGGAGGCCGATTCACGCGGCATGCCCGATGAAACCAGGGCGAGAAGCGCGGGTCACGTAGGCGAGATCAGAGGTCGACATGAAACGGGGCATCATTGTCCTTTGCCTGTGCATCGTGGCGATGGCCGCTTATTTCACGACGGACAGATGGGCCATCCGTCACACGACGCTGACGTTCCACGACGTTCTGCGCGACGACCGCAACGTCACGGTCGAGGTCGCGGTGCGTCGCGACCGGCAAATGCAGGCGATGGCCGAGATGATCGAGCTGCCGGTCGCGATCCTGAGCCACGGCAACACCGTCAAGAACACCGAGTACTCGTTCCTCACCAATTTGTTCGCGTCGCGCGGCTACCTCGTGGTCAGCATTCAGCATGATCTCGACACCGACGCGCCGATGGTCACCAAGGTCGGCGAGGAATATGTCGGGCGACGCATGCAGTACAATCGCGGCGTCTTCAACATCATGTATGCGATCGACGAGCTCAAGAAGCTCTATCCGAACGCAAACTATCGCCAGCTGACATTGATCGGCCATTCCAACGGCGGCGACATCTCGATGTTCTTCGCCAAGCAGCATCCCGACCTGGTCAAGAAGGTCGTTACGCTGGACAATCTGCGCGTTCCCTTCATCACCGACGGCAGGATCAAGATCCTCTCGTTCCGCTCCAGGGATCCGGTGTTCAAGGCCGATCCGGGCGTCGTGCCCGACGACGAGACCTGCGCGAGACTCGGCATCAAGGTGGTCAGAACCGAATTCCAGCACAACGATCTCAGCGACCGCGGCCCGGACAGTGCGAAGTCGTCGATCCAGGCCGGCGTGGAGCAATTCCTCAACAAGGACGCCGGCGAGCGCACGCCGACGATGCCGCTGCTCGCCGCCTCGACGCCCGCTTCCGCAGGTGCGGCGCCGCCAGAGAACAAATAGTCGCGTCGCGGCTGAAGGCGAACTCGCGCTCTCCGGTGCTGCCGGACAGCGCTTGGAGCCCGCTCCGTTCCGATTGAATCGGAACGGAGCTCCAGATTGTTGCTTTGACTCTAAGCGCGCGCGTGGCGATAGCCGGTGGCAACGAGCCAGATTGCGGAAAGCAGGAAATAGAACGCGCCAAAGCCCGCATAGGGAGCGACATCGAGAATGGTCGGCACAACGGTGCCGATGGACTGGCTGATCATGTAGCCGCCGGCGAGTGCCGACTGTGCGCCGCTCAGGATCATCGCCCATTGCGCGCCATAATGACGCCAGCGCCTGACGCCCGTGTACAATTGCAGCACGCCCGCGAGGATCGCCCAAACCCCGAACACGGCCAGGACGGCATAGCTGCTGTGGCAGAGCGCCACGATCACGGCGAGCGTCGTAATCGTGCTGACCGCGACATTCAGGGCCTGGGACGGGTTGGCCTTCAGGCCGCCGTTGACCCGGGCGTCAGCCAGATTGGCGATGCCGTCCCACGCCGGGTAGATCACGAGCAGAACCGCGGCGGGGCCGGCTTGGCCGCTGAACAGAACGGCGGCGGCGACCCAGGCGACCGAGAAGATGGCGCGCCCGAGATAATAGGATCGCAGCCAGGCGGATTGGGTCGAAAGGTGGCTTAGCATTGACAGACTCCTTGTTTGTCTTCCTACTAGTAGGTAGATGACAAATCCGAGTCAATCTGGCCCTCCGACGTTCTATGAGGAGAGGAAAGCCTTGATTTGCCTCTGGAATTTACCTACTGGAAGGTAGGCATGACGTGAACGTGATGATTTCGACTTCTGAAAAAATTCTCGACGTCGCGCATCCCCTCGTCGTCGCCGGGGGCTATAACGGGTTCAGCTATGCCGACATCTCGGATGCCATCGGCATCCGGAAGGCGAGCATCCACCATCACTTCCCGACCAAGGCCGAGCTGGTCTCGGCGCTGGTGGATCGCTACCGGCAGCAGACCGAGCTGGGCCTGAAGTCGCTTCAGGAGCAGTTCGCAAGCCCGGCCGACCAGCTGCGGGCTTACGTGAACTTCTGGCGGGCGTGCATCGGCGATGCCTCGCTGCCGTTCTGCGTCTGCGCGATGCTTGCCGGCGAGATGCCGATATTGCCGGAGGAGGTCGCATCGCGCGTCCGCGCCTATTTCCATCATCTTGCGGGATGGCTCACCTCGGTGCTGCAGGCCGGCGCGGAACGGCATCTGTTCCGGCTGGACCAGCGGCCGCACGAGGAGGCCCAGATGCTGATGGCATCGGTTCATGGGGCAATGCTCTCGGCGAGGGCTTTCGACGATCCCGGAATGTTTGCCGCGATCGTCAAGCCCCAGCTCGCCAGACTGCTGGTGGCCGATCGCTAGAGAATGATCGCGCGGAAGCCGCCGCGATTGGCTCGGCCTGCAGGTCCTACTGCTCGCCGTCGCGCAGGCGGCGGTACACCGCGCCCAGCACGTTCGAATAGTCGTCGGTCCAGACCCGCTGCTTCTCGTCGGCTTCGGTCTCGGTCCAGACATCAGACGATGCGAGCTTGCCGACGTCCTCCTCCTCGCGCGCGGAGACCACGACCGAGGTCGAGAAGATGTACTCGTTGTCGCGGCCGGAATCCTCGCTGTAGACCCAGCTCTTCATGTCGTTGGCGTCTGCGATGCCGACCACGACGCTGGCAAGCTCGAGGTGGCGGTTGGAGACGTGCATCACGACCGCGCCCTGCGGGGCCAGCTTCTCCTTGTAGATCGCCATCGCCTCCTCGGTCGCGAGATGGATCGGGATCGCGTCCGACGAATAGGCGTCGACAATGATCAGATCGTAGACGCCGTCCGGCTCCTTGGCGAAGGTCAGCCGCGCGTCGCCGATGACGGGCTTGAGGTTCGGCTCGCAGTTCTGGATGTAGGTGAAGTATTTCGGATCGCGCGCGGTATCGACCATCGACTGGTCGATCTCGAAGAAGCGCCAGTCCTCGCCGGGGGCCGACGCGCAGGTCAGCGTCCCCGAACCTAGCCCGATCACCGCCACCTTCAGCGGCGCGCCCTTGCGCTCGCGGATCGCTGATATCGCCCGCCCGATGCCGCCGTCCTTGTGATAATAGCTGATCGGCTCGGGCGTTCCGGCGACCGGCGTGCCGTCATCGTTCTTGAACTTCTCGGCGCCATGGATCGTGGTGCCGTGCATCAGCACGTGATACTGCCCGTTCGGCGTCACCACGATCTTGTGCACGCCGAAGAAGCTGCGCACGGTTTCGACGCGGCCGTCGTCGGATGGATAGGCGCGCAGCACCACCAACGCGACCACGACGGTGGCGAAGATCTTCCAGCGATTGGCGTTCAGCGCGAGCGCCAGCAACGCCGAGAGCACGCCGACCGCACCGATCACCCAGACCCGGTGCACGTCGAACCAGTTGAAGATGTCGCCGGCCGAATAGCTTGGCGCGATCAGCGCCACCGCCAGCACCGCGAGGAACGGCCAGTACCAGGCGCTCCAGCGCGGCAGCCGCTCCGCGCCGCCGGGCGGGCGGCATAGCGCCGCGAGCGCCAGCAGGATCGGATATTCGGCGACCCACGAGAAAGTAAAAGGCGCAATAAGCCCGGCGAACAGGCCGCCGACCATGCCGCCGAACGACAGCGCGACGTAGAAGCCGGTGAGATATTTCGCCGCCGGGCGGGTGCGCGCAAGCTCGCCATGACAGGCCATCGCGATGATGAAGAAGCAGAGCTGATGGCCGCCGAGCGTGAGCAGCAGGTTCTGCTCGCCGCCGACCGCAAGCAGGATCACGACGCCGGCAATCGCCAGCGGCTGCGCCAGCAGCATCCATTTGTGCGGCAATAGCGGCCGCGACTGGAACACCAGCACCCAGGTCAAGAGATACAGCGACAGCGGCAGCACCCACAGCAAGGGCGCGGCGGCAACATCGGTCGAGATATGCGCCGTCACCGCGATCAAGAGGCCGGACGGCACCGCGGCGAGGAAGATCCAGCGCGCCCGCAGCGGCCAGGACGGCGCCGGCGCATTGGCGTCATCGCCCTGCATGTTGAGTGCGGCGGCATTGGCCGGCGACCGCAACAGCAGCACGCCGCACCCCGCGATCAGCACGATCAGGAGACCATAGCCGCCGGTCCAGATCAGGTTCTGGGTGCGCAGCGTGAACATCGGCTCGAGCAGCACCGGATAGGACAAGAGCGCCAGGAAGCTGCCGATGTTCGAGGATGCGTAGAGAAAATACGGGTCGGGGCCGTTGGGGTGGCCGGTGCGCACGAACCAGGCCTGCAGCAACGGATTGTTGGCGGCGAGCGCGAAGAACGGCAGGCCGATCGAAACCGCGAACAGGCCGAGCAGCCAGACCGCATAGCCGGACGTCGGCGGCTCGCCCCAGCCGCTCCTGATCGCCAGCGGCAAGGTCACGAGCGCGACGACGAGCAGCACCAGATGCACCACGACCGGCACGATGCGGCCGTTCAGCTTCATCAGGAGATGCGCATAGGCGTAGCCGCCGAGCAGCAGCGACTGGAAGAACACCATCGCCACCGACCACACCGCCGGCGAGCCGCCGAGCCGCGGCAGCACCATCTTGGTGAACAGCGGTTGCACCGAGAACAGCAACAGGGCGCTGACGAAGATCGCGGCGGTGTAGACAACCAGCACCAGCCGGCTGCGCGAGGCGGTCGGCTCAGACGTCATGAAAGCTCCGGCATGGACCCGGCGGGCGCCGGAGGCGGACGGTCCGGTGGCACCCCACCGGAGGATTTCAGTTGAGCATACGGCACTATCACGGACAAGAAACGGCGGTCACGCGGACTTGACGACGCGGCGCTGCGGCGCCACAGCACATGCTGTAATCACTGCTTCTTGAAGCGGACATGAACGAAACTGACGTCGTCATCATCGGTGCGGGGCACAACGGCCTCACCTGCGCGGCCTATCTTGCGATGGCCGGGCTGCGGGTGAAGGTCGTGGAACGCCGCAAGGTGGTCGGCGGCGCCGCGGTCACCGAAGAATTTTGCCCGGGCTTCCGCAACTCCGTCGCCGCCTACACGGTGAGCCTGCTCAATCCGCAGATCATGTCTGACCTGAAACTTGCCGATCACGGCCTCCGGATCGTCGAGCGGCGCGCGCAGAACTTCCTTCCCGCGCCCGACGGCAGCTATCTTTTGACCGGCGAAGGCCGGACCCGGGGGTCGGTCGCAAAACTCAACCGGCAGGACGCGGCCGCAATCGACGTGTTCTCAGGGGAACTCGAAGCCATCGCCGACGTGCTGCGGCAATTCGTGCTGCGCGCGCCGCCGAACGTCGTCGAGGGCTTTGGTATCGCCGCGGTCAGCGAAACCATCAACGCGCTCGGCACCGCCAACATCCTGCGCCGGCTGTCGCTGGAACAGCAGCGCAATCTGCTCGACCTGTTCACGCGATCGGCCGGCGAGATGCTCGACGAACGCTTCGAGAACGACCTCGTCAAGGCGCTGTTCGGCTTCGATGCCATCGTCGGCAACTATGCCAGCCCCTACGCGGCGGGCTCGGCCTATGTGATGCTGCATCATGCGTTCGGCGAGGTGAACGGCAAGAAGGGCGTCTGGGGCCACGCGATCGGCGGCATGGGTGCGATCACCCAGGCGATGGCGCGTGCCGCGCGCAGCCATGGCGTCGAGATCGAAACCGATGCGCCCGTCCGCGAGGTGATCGTCGAGAAGGAGCGCGCCGTCGGCGTCGTCCTCGACAATGACAAGACCGTGCGCGCCAAATACGTCATCTCGAACGTCAATCCGAAGCTGCTGTACACGCGCCTGGTGCCGGAAGGCGCATTGGCACCCGAGTTTCGCGCGCGCATCTCACGATGGCAGAACGGGTCCGGCACGTTCAGGATGAATGTGGCGCTCAGCGCCCTGCCCTCGTTCACCGCGTTGCCGGGCCTAGGGGATCACCTCACGGCGGGCATCATCATCGCCCCGAGCCTCGGCTACATGGATCGCGCCTGGCACGATGCGCGCGAATTCGGCTGGAGCCGCGCGCCGGTCGTCGAGGTACTGATCCCCTCGACACTCGACGACAGCCTGAGCCCGCCGGGCCAGCATGTCGCGAGCCTGTTCTGCCAGCACGTCGCGCCGCAACTGCCCGACGGCAGATCGTGGGACGATCATCGCGATGAGGTCGCCGACCTGATGATCGCAACCGTCGACCACTACGCCCCCGGCTTCGCAGGCAGCGTGATCGGCCGCCAGGTCCTGTCGCCGCTCGACCTCGAGCGGCAGTTCGGCCTGCTCGGCGGCGACATCTTTCACGGCGCGCTGACTTTGAACCAATTGTTCTCGGCGCGGCCGATGCTCGGCCATGCCGACTATCGCGGACCTCTGAAGGGCCTCTACCATTGCGGCTCCGGCGCCCATCCCGGCGGCGGCGTCACCGGCGCCCCCGGCCACAACGCCGCGCGGGCGATCTTGGCCGACCATCGCGCGCTGTTCTCGTAGGCGACGCACCACGCGCCGCGGGACAAGCTGTGGACGGATGTGTTGAGAAGCTGTGGGTCTGCGGTGGACAGAGACCTTGTCTCGACACGGGATAACCGGTGGACGCCGCTGTGGACCGGCTGTGCGATGGACGCTGACAATCCCGGAAGAACGCAGTTGATGTCTTGTCGACAAGCTGCGCGTGGCTCTGTGGACAACCGGTCAAAAAGAAAACACCGGGCGACATGTCGCCCGGTGCTTCCCTGAGAACGCCGTTCGAGAGATTACTTCAGCGAGCCGCTGATCGAGTTGAAGGTCCCGCTCAGTGCCGTGCCGACGCCATTCACCGCAGCGATGATGGCGATGGCGATACCGGTCGCGATCAGTCCGTATTCGATGGCGGTCGCGCCGGATTCATTCCGCAAAAACTTAACGATAAAAGCCTTCATTGCAGCCCTGCCCTTGGTTGTGATGCCTTGGAACGAAGGGTGTTCCCAGTTCCGCCACCGTACTAGTACGGCAACATCTAAGGTTGTCTGAACCGGGAACCTCTCAATTCTCGCGATATTCGATTGAATCCGGCTTGAAATTTTAACAAAAACCGCGCTACCGGCCTCCGATGACCCCGTCCACACACCGCGCTAGCGTCACCCTTCCAGATGAATCGACCGCAAAGCGCGTGGTAGACGCGCTTTCCGAGCTGTTTTTCGAGGATCAGGCGGCGTTTGCCGCCTTCGAGCGGCCGGATGGCCGCTGGGACGTCACCGTCCATTTTGCCGAGCCGCCGGACCAAAATTTACTCCGCGAGCTGGTTGGCCAGGTGGCGCGGCAAGATGTCGCATCGACTTTAGTTTTTGATACCGTGGAGGCCAAGGACTGGGTCAAGGCCAGCCTGGAGGACCTCGTCCCGGTCGCGGCCGGCCGCTTCATCGTCCACGGCCAGCATGACCGGCACCGGATACCGCCCAACAAGCTCGGGATCGAGATCGAGGCGGCGCTGGCCTTCGGCACCGGCCATCACGGTACCACGCGCGGCTGCCTGCTGCTGCTCGACCACGTGCTGAAGGCGTATCAGCCCCGCCGCGTGCTGGATCTCGGCACCGGGACCGGCGTGCTGGCGATCGCCGCCGCCAAGGCGCTGCACGGCAAGGTGCTGGCGAGCGATATCGACCCGCCGTCGGTCCGTGTCGCCGAGGAGAATGCCCGGCTGAACGGCACAGGCGATCTGGTGGACGTGATTCCCGCCACCGGCTTTGCCGCACCGCGCTTTGCCGAGGACGGTCCGTTCGACCTGGTGCTCGCCAACATCCTCGCCAATCCGCTGCGGCAACTGGCCGGTCCGATGGCGCGCCACCTTGCCTCGTCGGCGCAGGTCATTCTCTCGGGCCTGCTCACGCACCAGGCGCCGGCGGTCATCGCCGCCTACCGCGCCCGCGGGCTGGTGCCGCTGCGGCATCTGAAGATCGAGGGCTGGAGCAGCCTGCTGCTGCGTTTCGTGAAGTGACCACAACCGGCAGACAGTGCGGCGACTGCACGCTCTGCTGCAAGGTGATGGCGATCGAGGAACTGGCAAAGCCCGCCAATACGTGGTGCCCGCATTGCGAGCCGGGGCGCGGCTGCCGGACCTATCCGGGCCGGCCGGCGGAATGCCGCTCATTCAGCTGCGTCTGGCTGGCGAACGAGCTGCTGGAGGAGCACTGGAAGCCTTCCAGGTCGAAGCTCGTCCTGACCACGTCCGAAGATGGTCTTGAGGTCAGATGCGATCCGGGCTTCCCCGACGCCTGGCGCAGGGAGCCGTTTCGCAACGAGCTCGGGGAATGGGCGATCTCCGGCGAGACGCTCGACATGACCGTCGTCGTGATCGCCGGCCAGCGCATGACGCTGCTGACGGCCGATCGCGAATTCGATCTCGGCATCGTCGGCCCCGATGAGCGGATCGTGCGCGAACTCGAGGACGGCAAGGTCGTCAATGTGACTGTGGCGAAGGCGTCGGACCTGGAACGGTAGCCGCGATCCGTGGATTGGCTATTCGGGCGCTGGAGAATCGTTACGGATGGTCTCGACCTTGTCCTGACCGGCCGCACGCCTGGCCCGCGCCTCGACAAGACGGTCCAGCATCTGGACGATGACGCCGCGCCGCTTCTGCTCGACCGGCGCAATCGGGCCGCGGCGGACCGGCGGCGAGATCTTCTCAAACGTGAATGCAGGCATCATGCATCTCCTCACCGTTGAGTTGAGACACTCCTGGACACTCCCCATACGCTTGACCGTTGACGTGCAGTGGACATCGTCCGGTCAATTCCACTATGCCATATTCAAGCATAAGTTATGCCAAAAATATGGTCGTGCTTGACCGCGCTCGCGCGAAGGTCATCCTTCCATCCGAAGAGAGTACGACGGCGATGTTCGAAGCCCATTTCCAGACGTTCGAAGAGCCCGAAGGCGGCGTGGCGCTGACCGCACGCTTGAGCGCGCTGCGCGAGGAACTGGCGCGGCGCAAGCTGACCGGGTTCGTGATTCCGCGCGCCGACCAGCAGCAGAATGAATATGTCGCGGCCTCCGAGGAGCGGCTCGCCTGGCTGACCGGCTTCACCGGATCGGCCGGGCTCGCGATCGTGCTGAGCAAGGAAGCGGCCCTGTTCGTCGACGGCCGCTACACGCTGCAGGCCGGCAAGCAGGTCGACCGCAAGGCCTGGCAGGTCGAACCGCTGGTCGAGCCGCCGCCGGAGCATTGGCTGACCCGGCATCTGGCGGCCGGCGACCGCCTGGGATTTGACCCCTGGCTGCACACTTCTGCGGCAGCCGAACGGCTGGCAGCGGCCTGCACCAAGGCCGGCGCGGAACTGATCGCCGTCGACAGCAATCCGGTCGATGCGATCTGGCACGAGCGGCCGGCACCGCCGCTCGGCCCGGTCACGATCCACGGCGCGCAGTTTTCCGGGGAGATCGAAGCCGAGAAGCTCAAGCGCATCCGGCTCGAGATCAACAGGCTCGGCGTCGACGCGCTGGTGCTGTCCGACAGCCACGCGGTGGCCTGGACCTTCAACATCCGCGGCGCCGACGTCTCGCATACGCCGCTGCCGCTGTCCTACGCGCTGGTGCCGAAGGAAGGCCGGCCGCTGGTGTTCATCGATCAGCGCAAGCTGTCCAACTCGACGCGCGACCATCTCGAGCAATCGGCCGATGTCGAGCAGCCGGCGGCGCTGGCGGCAAAACTCACCGAGCTCGCCAGGCGCGGCGCCTCGATCGCGCTCGACAGCGCGACCGCGGCCGACGCCTTGAGCCGCCTGATCGCGGGTGCCGGCGGCAAGCCGGTGCGCGGCAGCGATCCCGTGAGCCTGTTGAAGGCGGTCAAGAACATCACCGAGATCGAGGGCACGCGCACGGCGCATCAGCGCGACGCGGTGGCGCTGGTGCGTTTCCTCGCCTGGATCGACCGCGAGGCGCCCTCCGGCAGCCTCACCGAGATCGACACGGTCGAGGCGCTGGAGACGTTCCGCCGCCAGACCGGCGCGCTGAAGGACGTCTCCTTCCCGACCATCGCCGGCACCGGGCCGAACGGCGCCATCGTGCACTACCGCGTGACGCGCAAGAGCAACCGCCGCATCGAACCCGGCGACCTTCTGCTGATCGATTCCGGCGCGCAATATGAGGACGGCACCACCGACGTCACCCGCACCGTCGCTGTCGGCAAGCCGACCGACGAGATGCGCGACCGCTTCACCCGCGTGCTGCGCGGCCATATCGCGATCGCCCGCGCGATCTTCCCCGACGGCACCACCGGCGCGCAGCTCGACACGCTGGCGCGGCAATATCTCTGGCAGGCCGGGATCGATTTCGAGCACGGCACCGGCCACGGTGTCGGCAGCTATCTCAGCGTCCATGAAGGGCCGGCGCGGATTTCCAAGCTCGGCACCACGCCGCTGAAGCGTGGCATGATCCTGTCCAACGAGCCCGGCTACTACAAGACCGACGCCTACGGCATCCGGATCGAGAACCTCGAGCTCGTGATCGGCACCGACATTGCCGGCGCCGAGAAGCCGGTCAACGCATTCGAGACGCTGACGCTGGCGCCGATCGATCGCCGCCTGATCGAGGTCAGCATGCTGAGCCCGGACGAACTGGCCTGGCTCAACGACTATCACGCCCGCGTCGCGCAGGTGGTGCGCCCGCATCTCGACGACAACGCAACGAAGCTGTGGCTGGACGAGGCGACGGCGGCGTTGAGGTAGCGTCGCCGAGTTTACCGTCATCCTCTCCTCGTACTCGCTGTCATCCCCCGCGAAAGCGGGGGATCCAGTACGCCGCGGCCTATCAATTCAAATACGCCTGCCTCTGGAATACTGGGTCCCCCGCTTTCGCGGAGGACGACAGCGGAATTCGCGGCTGACGACAGTGTGGTTATTGCGCGAGACGAAACATCGTAGCTAGCGTCTCCTGAAATCGCATGGGCGTATGCCGAAACGCCCGTATTCCGCGCGGACGGGCACGCTACAGTCTTTCCACAATGCTGGATCGGACCTGAATGCACGGCGTGATGGGCAAGCCGCCCGGCGCGGCCAAAGACAACATCGCGACATCGAAGGTCATGCTGCTGATGCTCGTCGTGATGACGGGCGTGGCGCCGATCTCGCTCTACATGCTGGTGCCGGCGCTACCGGTGCTGGCGACCACCTTCGGCCGCGACATCGGGGTCGCGCAGATGACCGTGTCGCTCTACATGGTCGGCATCGCGCTTTCACAGCTGATCATGGGGCCGCTCTCCGACAGGTTCGGCCGCCGGCCGGTGCTGCTCGCGGGCCTCGGCCTGATGGTCGTTGCCGGTGTCGGCTCGGTGTTCGCCGAGACCCTTCCGCAACTGATCGCGGCGCGCTTCTTCCAGGCGCTCGGCGGCGCCAGCGGCATGGTGATCAGCCGTGCCATCATCCGCGACCTCTATCCGCGCGAGCGGGTCGGCGCCATGATCAGCCTCGTCGTCGCCGCGCTGATGATCGCGCAGATGGTGAGCCCGCTGACCGGCGGTCTGCTGGAGACCACATTCGGCTGGCGCGCGATCCTCTATCTCATCACCGCCGCGTCGCTGAGCACCACGATCTTCATCGCGCTGGCGCTGCCGGAAACCCGCCGCGACCGCGCCGACAGCTCCAGCTTTCGTGGCGACCTCGGCAAGCTGATGACGAGCCGCGCCTTCGTCGGCTATCTGCTGTGTCAGGTGCTGGCGTCGCAGATCATCTTCGCCTTCGCTGGCGGCGGCCCCTACATCGTGGTGACCCAGATGGGCCGGACCAGTGCCGAGTATGGCGCGTGGTTCGCGATGACGGGGTTCGGCTACTTCGTCGGCAATCTCCTGTGCGTGCGCTTCGCGCCGCGGCACTCGCTGGAGAAACTGATCTGGTTCGGCCTCGCCCTGCAGGTCGGCGGCAGCCTGTTGAACCTGGTCTGGAGTTTTACTGGAGTAAACCAGGCGCCGCTCTGGTTGTTCGGCACCCAGATGATCGTGATGATCGCCAACGCCTTCGTGATGGCCAATTCCGCCGCCGGCGCCATCAGCATCCGGCCCGAGGCCGCCGGCACCGCCTCGGGCGCCATGGGCTTCCTGCAGCAGGGCATCGGCGCGCTGATCTCGCAATTCGGCGCCTATCTCGGCGGCCACTCCACCACGACGCTGCCGCTGACCGCGGCGATCTTCGCGATCTCGATCGCCTGCGCCTGCACCATGATCTTCGTCGTGCCGCGGCGGCAGGTGCTGGTGAGCGAAGAGCTGATCGCGCAGGCCGAGGAGGATGAGCAGGGGATGATGTGAGGCGCGGCGCTGGCGCCACACCTCAACTCGTCATCCCCGCGCATGCGGGGATCCAGCACGCCGCGGCCCATCCGCTCAACAATGACTGTCTCTGGAATACTGGGTCCCCCGCTGTCGCGGAGGACGACAGTGGAGCACGCGGCGCCGCTGCGCCCCTACTCCCCGATCAGCTTGAGCCACTCGTCCTCGGTGAGTACCTGGACGCCGTGCTTCTGCGCTTCGGCAAGCTTCGAGCCGGCGCCCGGCCCCGCGACGACATAGTCGGTCTTCTTCGACACCGAGCCGGCCGCCTTGGCGCCCAACCGTTCGGCCGTCGCCTTGGCCTCGTCGCGCGTCATCTTTTCGAGCGATCCGGTGAACACCACGGTCTTGCCAGCCACCGCCGAATTGCTCTTCGGCTTCTCGGCGTCGATGATCTCGTCGAGCTCCCCGGTCAGCCTCTCGACGATGCCGCGATTGTGGCTCTCGCCGAAATAGTCCGCGATGCTCTTGATCACGGTGTCGCCGATCTGGTCGAGCGCATCCATCTCCGCCATCGCGTCCTCGTCGCCCTTGGCGACCTTGAGGCAGGCATCGTGGAACGCGTCCCACGAGCCATAGCCGCGCGCCAGCGCCAGCGCGGTGGTCTCGCCGACATGGCGCATGCCGAGCGCGTAGATGAAGCGCTCCAGGCCGATCCTGCGGCGGCTGTCGATCGCCGCGAACAGATTGCGCACCGAGGTCTCGCCGTAGCCTTCGATGTCCTCCAGCTTCAGCTTCGCGTTGCGCTTCTGCAGCGTGAAGATATCAGCCGGCTCCTTGACCCATCCCTCGTCGAAGAAATATTGCAACTGCTTCACGCCGAGACCGTCGATGTCGAAGGCGCGGCGCGACACGAACAGAATGAGGTGCTCGACCTTCTGGAACGGACAGGCGAACTCGCCGGTGCAGCGGGCGCGCGAGCCCTCCTCGCCGGCCGCGGTCTCCTCGCGCACCACATCGGTGTGCAGCGGGCACGGGCATTTCTTCGGGAAGTGGAATTCCTTCGCGTTCTTCGGCCGCTTGTCGATCACGACGTCGACGACCTGCGGGATCACGTCGCCGGCGCGCTGGATCACCACGGTGTCGCCGATCCTGATGTCGCGTCCCTCGCGCAGCACCTCGCCCTTGTTGCCGATGCCCTTGATGTAGTCCTCATTGTGTAGCGTGACGTTCTGCACGATCACGCCGCCGACGCCGACCGGCTCGAGCTTGCCGACCGGCGTGAATGAGCCGGTGCGCCCGACCTGGATCTCGATGTCGCGCAAAACCGTCATGGCGCGCTCGGCCGGGAATTTGTGCGCGATCGCCCAGCGCGGCGTGCGCGACACGAAGCCGAGCCGCTCCTGCCAGTCGATGCGATCGACCTTGTAGACGACGCCGTCGATGTCGTAGTCGAGCTCGGCGCGCTGCTCCTCGATCTTGCGGTGGAACGCGATCAGCTCCTCGACCGAGTGACACAATTTGGTCAGCGGATTGGTCTTGAAGCCGCACCGCTCGAACCAGTGGATCATGTCGGTCTGGGTGTCCGCGGGCATGGCGCTCATCTCGCCCCAGGCATAGGCGAAGAAGCCGAGCGGCCGCGAGGCGGTGATGGTCGGATCCTTCTGCCGCAGCGAGCCGGCCGCCGAATTGCGCGGATTGGCGAAGATGGTGTCGCCGGCCGCCTTCTGCCGCTCGTTGAGCGCAAGGAACGCCTTCTTGGTCATGTAGACCTCGCCGCGCACCTCGCAGATGTCGGGCACGTTTCGGCCCTTCAGTTTCTGCGGCACATCCTCGAGCGTGCGGATGTTGGCGGTGACGTCCTCACCCTCCGCGCCGTCGCCGCGGGTTGCCGCGGTGACGAGCTCGCCGCCCTCATAGCGCAGCGACATCGAGAGCCCGTCGATCTTCGGCTCGGCCGAGAAATCGATCTTGTCATCCGGCAACTTGAGGAAGCGCGTGATGCGTCCGACGAAATCGACCACGTCGGCTTCCGCAAACGCGTTGTCGAGCGACAGCATCGGCAGCGAATGGCGAACCTTCCTGAAGCGCCCCGACGGCGCGGCGCCGATCTTCTGCGACGGCGATTCCGCGGTGACGAATTCAGGGAAGCGCTTCTCGATCGCATTGTAGCGCTGCCGCAGCGCGTCGTATTCGGCATCGGTGACGCTCGGCGCGTCGTCCTGATAGTAGCGCTTGTCGTGACCTTCGAGCTCGAGCGCAAGGCGCATCAACTCGACCTTGGCCTGGGCCTTGGTGAGCTTGTCGACGTCGACCAGCGCTTTCCTGGCTTTGGTGGCCATCGGCGAACTAACTCGCCGCCCTGAGCAGCCGTTCCGCGGCCGCCCTCGCCTCCGCGGTGATCTCGGCGCCGGCCAGCATGCGCGCGATCTCTTCGCGGCGATGATCGGCGGCGAGCGCGTTGACGCGGGTGGCGACCCGCTTGC
The DNA here is from genome assembly GCF_042258325.1 of Bradyrhizobium sp. Pha-3. Taxonomy (NCBI): domain Bacteria; kingdom Pseudomonadati; phylum Pseudomonadota; class Alphaproteobacteria; order Hyphomicrobiales; family Nitrobacteraceae; genus Bradyrhizobium; species Bradyrhizobium sp. Pha-3. The sequence goes on from NZ_CP170151.1 coordinate 6,745,500, forward strand.
CCTTGTCGAGCGCGTCCTTGGAGATCAGGAGATGCTGGCTGGCGCGGGCCGCGACCTGCGGCGCGTGCGTCACCGCCATCACCTGCACCTTGCCGGCAAGGCGCGCCAGCCGCGAGCCGATCGCATCGGCCACCGCGCCGCCGACGCCGGTGTCGATTTCGTCGAACACCAAAGTCGGCGCCGAGCCGCGATCGGCCAGCACGACCTTGAGCGCCAGCAGGAAGCGCGACAGCTCGCCGCCGGAGGCGACCTTCATCATCGGCCCCGGCTTGGTGCCCGGATTGGTCTGCACCCAGAACTCGACGCGATCGATGCCCTGCGGCCCCGGCGCGGCCGCGTTGCTCTCGACCTGGGTCATGAACTTCGCGCGCTCGAGCTTGAGCGGCGCGAGCTCGGCGTTGACGGCCTTGTTGAGCTTCTCGGCCGCCTTGGTGCGCGCCGCCGACAGTTTGGCGGCAGCCGCCGCATAGCGCTTGTCGGCTTCACCGGCGGCCGCTTCCAGCTTCTTCAGCTGGTCGGCGCCGGCATCGATCAGCGCGACGTCGCCGGCATATTGCGCCGCCAGCGCGGCCAGCAGATCGACCGGCGTTGAATATTTACGCGAGGCGGCGCGCAGCGCGAACAGCCGCTCCTCGATGCGCTCGAGCTCGGCCGGATCGAAATCGGTCGCCGCCAGCGCAGCGTTGAGGTGCTGGTCGGCCTCTTCCAGCGCGTTGATCGCAATGTCGATCGCCTTGACCGCGGGCTCGATCAGCGCGGGCGCATTGGCGGCGCGCCGCTCCAGCCGCCGGACCGCGGCCGACAGCGACGCCACCGGCGAATGCGAGCCGCCGATCGCCTCCTGCGCCTCGCGCAGATCGGTTGCGATCTTCTCGCCCTGCATCATGGTGGTGCGGCGACCCGCGAGTTCGGTCTCCTCGCCTTCCTTCGGCGCCAGCGTCTTCAATTCCTGCGAGGCGTGGCGCAGATAGTCCGCCTCGCGCGCGGCGCGCTCCATGCCGGCGCGATGCTCGTCGAGATCAGCATTGGCGGTCCGCCTGATGTCCCACAGCGCTTCCAGCGCCGCGACGTCCTTCTCGTGTCCGGCGAAGGCATCGAGCAGCTGGCGATGGGTGGAGGCATCGACCAGCGCGCGCTCGTCATGCTGGCCGTGGATTTCGACCAGCGCGGCGCCGACCACCTTCAGGGTCTGCACGCTGATCGCCTGATCGTTGATGAAGGCCCGGGTGCGGCCGTCGGCGAGTTGCACGCGGCGCAGGATCATCTCACCGGTGTCGTCGAGGCCGTTTTCGGCCAGGATCCCGGCCGCCGGATGCCCCTTCGGGACATCGAACATGGCGGTGACCTGCCCCTGTTCGGCGCCGTGGCGCACCAGTCCGGCATCGCCGCGGCCGCCGAGCGCCAGCGCAAAGGCATCGAGCAGGATGGATTTGCCTGCGCCGGTCTCGCCGGTCAGCACCGCGAGGCCACGGGAAAATTCGATATCGAGCCGTTCGATCAGGACGATGTCACGGATCGACAGACGCGCCAGCATGCGAGGACAATTCCTAGCCGAGACCTATCTTCTTGAAGGTCCTGCTGATCCAGGAACCCTGATTCTCGCTCGGCTCGAGACCGCCGGACTTTACTAGATTATATGCGTCCTTGTACCAGCGGCTGTCTGGAAAATTGTGGCCGAGCACCGCGGCCGCGGTCTGCGCCTCGCCGGCGATGCCGATCGCCATGTAGGCCTCGGTGAGGCGGTAGAGCGCCTCCTCGACGTGGCGCGTAGTCTGGTATTGCGTGACCACGGTCTTGAAGCGGTTGATCGCGGCGGTGAAGTCGCGCTTGCCCATGTAATAGCGCCCGACCGCCATTTCCTTGCCGGCGAGCTGGTCGCGCGCAGCCTGGATCTTGGACTTGGCCTGGGTGGCGTATTCCGAGGTCGGATATTTGCGGACCACCTCTTCGAGCGCCGCGATCGCCTTCTCGGTACGGCTCTGGTCGCGCGAGATGTCCGGGATCTGATCGAAATGCGATGCCGCGATCAGGTACTGGGCGTAGGACGCATCCGGGCTGCCGGGATGCAGCGTGACGTAGCGGGTGGCCGAGCCGATGCAGCTGTCGTAGTCGCCCGCCTGGTAGAACGAATAGGCCGACATCAAGAGCGACTTGCGCGCCCAGTCGGAATAGGGATGCTGACGGTCGACTTCCTCGAACTTCTTCGAGGCGGCCTTCAGGTCCTTCTTCTCGTTCATCATGTACAAGCCCTCATTGTAGAGCTTGTCCGCGGGCTCATCGACGAACGTGTCGTCCTTGGCCATGAACTTGTCCCACAGCGCGCCGGTGCCGCAGCCGCTGAGCGGCACGGCCAGCACAATCAGGCCCGCGGCAAAACGCAGCGTGCGCGCGGCCTTGGTCAGGCCGGAGATGTCAGAAGAATTGCGTGATTCGAGCGCCATACGCATTGCCGACATGAATTGTAAAACCTGACGCCTTTGATGCGGTTAACGGCGACCCCACTCCACCCATGAACCGCGGTCATGGATGCAATATTTCCAGTGCCATTGGCCGCCGTCACTCGCAACCGCAGGCCTGCTTAGCCGAAAAATGACCGTGGACCAACCGAATACGGAGCCATTCCGCCGGGAATAAGGCGACCCGGCGAAGCTCACAGCCTACTGTGGTTATTACGGAAATTGGACCCGACCGGCTAGGCAATCAGGACTTGGGCGATCAGGACACGTCCGGGCCGTAGGCCGGGGCGACGAGGCCGCCCACGGTGCCTGCACCGGCTTCGACATGGCCACGGGCCGGCCGCCGAGCCGTCTCCGATTCGACCACTCGCCAAGCGCTGCGGTCGGCGAGCAGCGCCTTCAGCACCGCGTTGTTGAGCTTGTGGCCGCCCCGTACCGAACGGTAGCTGCCGAGCAGCGGCAGGCCGGCCAGCGCCAGATCGCCGATCACGTCGAGCACCTTGTGGCGGGCGCATTCGTCCGCGTAGCGCAGGCCCTCGGCGTTGAGGAGACGCGCCTCGTCGAACACCACGGTGTTGTCAAAGGACGCGCCGAGCGCGAAGCCTGCACCCCACAGCCTCGCCACGTCGCTCATGCAGCCGAACGTGCGGGCCCGTGCGACCTCGCGGCGGAAAGCTTCCGGCGACAGATCGAAGGTGAAGGTCTGGCGGCCAATCACCTGGTTGGTGAAATCGATCTCGACTTCGGTGCGGAACCCGCCGGCGAACGGACGCAGCTCGCCAACCGATTCGCCGATCTTGACCTGCACCGGCTTCAAAACCTGGATAAAGCGGCGGACGCCGGGCTGGGTCACAATGCCGGCCTGATCGATGGCCGCGACGAACGCCGCAGCGCTGCCGTCCATGATCGGAACTTCGGCGCCGTCGACTTCGATGGTAGCGTTGTCGACGCCCATGCCGCGCAGCGCCGCGAGCACGTGCTCGGCGGTGGAAACCAGCGGCCCTTCGCGGTCACCCAGCACCGTCGCGAACTCGGTCGCGATCACCGCATCGGCGGTGGCCACGACTTCGCGGTCGGAACCGTCGAGACCGGTGCGGACAAAAATAAAACCCGCATCAACAGGTGCAGGTCCCATGGTGAGACTGACAGGAAGACCGGAATGAACGCCTACGCCAGTCACGGTGGCTTGCGACCGAAGCGTTGTTTGACGGCTGAACTTCATTCGATAATGCCCACTACCCGACTTCACTCAATTCAAGTGGCCAAATTTCCCCAAGGCCGACTCGCTTGAGCTCCCCAAGTCACGGCAGACCATAGTCACAGCCCTAAACCGCGCCAACTCACGCTTCTTTACCGATTGTTACCCCATCTCCGCCGCATTCACGCCCAAGGTTAACCAAATTGCGGCAGCGAAAACGGTCCTCGGCGACGCGTTATCTGACCACCGAAAGAATAATTAATCATTTAAAATCAGTTGCTTGTTTATCCGGCGCAATCGCCCGCCCGCGCCAAGGGAAAGGCCCCGGCGGTTCCCCGCCGAGGCCTTCTTCGTCGCCAAGCTTGTAACAAACTTCAGTTTGCCTGCCGGCGCAGGAAGGCCGGGATATCAAGATGGTCGTCGCCCTGTGGCGCCGGGGCAACAGGTGCCTGGCGACCATGAGCGTCCAGACCCTGCGGCGCGGGGCGCTTTGCATATTCGGATACCGGCGATTCGTTCGCCGAGATCTGCTGGGCGACGCTGCGGGCCGGCTTGCGCTCGGGCAGCGGCGGCATCGTCGGCATGGCCGGACCGGAGGCACGGGCCGCGATCGGCGGCTCGGTCTCTTCGTCGCGGCGGCCGAGGCCGACATTGGCCAGCCGCTGCAGCAGCGACAGGCGGGTCTTCTGCGGGTGCTCCACCTCGCCGTCACCGCTGGCCTGGCGGATTTCGGCCTGCGCCGGCATCGGCAGATCCTCGAATTTCGGCATCCGCGGAGCACGGACCGGCGACCGTTCCGCCGCCTGCGGGATGAAGGTCTCGGGCGGCATCGGCTCATGCTGCTCGGCCCGGGCGGCCTCGTGGTCCGGGAACAGCGAGGGCTTCTGGGCAATCGGCCGCACGGTGACGTCACCGTAGGAGGCCGGCTGCATCGGCGCCTGGGCGGCCGGCGCGCTGTCGGGAGCAACCGCGGCGGCGATCGCCGCGAGCGCAGCACGCTCGACGGCGGGACGTCCCTGGGGCGCGGCGGGCGGAGCCGCGATCGGCGCGACCGTCACGCCCGTCGGCGGTTCCAGCTTCTGGGCACGCTCGGCCATGCGCTGATTGTCGGCACGCAGGCGGGCGGTCAGATCGGCCAGCCGGCTCTCCGGCGAACCGCCCGACTGCTGCGCGGCGGGAGCCTGGGCGCGGGAGGCGATCGCGGCCTGCTCGATACCGGTTGCGACCACCGAGACGCGAATGACGCCGTCGAGCGATTCGTCGAAGGTGGCGCCGACGATGATGTTGGCGTCGGCGTCGACCTCTTCGCGGATGCGGGTGGCGGCTTCGTCGACCTCGAACAGGGTCAGGTCCTTGCCGCCCGTGATCGAGATCAGGAGGCCGCGGGCACCCTTCATCGAGCTGTCGTCGATCAGCGGGTTGGCGATCGCGGCTTCCGCGGCGGTCAGCGCGCGCTTCTCGCCGGTGGCTTCGCCGGTGCCCATCATCGCCTTGCCCATTTCACGCATCACGGCGCGGACGTCGGCGAAGTCGAGGTTGATCAGGCCTTCCTTGACCATCAGGTCGGTGATGCAGGCGACGCCCGAATACAGCACCTGGTCGGCCATCGCGAAGGCGTCGGCGAAGGTGGTCTTCTCGTTGGCGACCCGGAACAGGTTCTGATTCGGGATGATCAGCAGCGTGTCGACCACCTTGTGCAGCTCGGCGATGCCGTGCTCGGCGGTGCGCATGCGGCGCTGACCTTCGAAGTGGAACGGCTTGGTCACCACGCCGACGGTGAGGATTCCCATCTCGCGAGCGGCCTTGGCGATCACGGGTGCAGCCCCGGTGCCGGTGCCGCCGCCCATGCCGGCGGTGACGAACACCATGTTGGCGCCGGTGAGGTGATCGCGCAGCTCGTCCATCACCTCCTGCGCGGCCGCAGCGCCGACGTCGGGCTGCGAACCGGCGCCGAGGCCCTGGGTGACCTGGGTGCCCATCTGCACGATGCGCTGCGCCTTCGACATGGTCAGCGCCTGCGCGTCGGTGTTGGCGACGACGAAGTCGACGCCCTGCAACCCGGCGGTGATCATGTTGTTGACGGCATTACCACCCGCGCCGCCGACGCCGAAGACGGTGATCCGCGGTTTCAGCTCGCTGATGTCAGGGGGTGTCAGATTGAGTGCCATGGTTGCCTCTCTCGATTATGCGCGCGTTGGTTCGTCCCGGCCGCTGGCCGCCGGAGCTGGTGAAAATGCTGTGAGCCGGGGTGCGGTCATCAGAAGCCCTCGCGAAGCCATCGTCCGACCTTTCCGAAGTAACCGTCTGTCCCTGTCCTGAGCTGCCGCGTGCGCCGCGGTTCGACATGTTCAAGATGTGCGTATTGCGGATAGACCAGGAGGCCCGTGGGCACCGAGAACGAGGCGCCCTTCGCCTCGTTCGGCAGCCGGCCGAAGCCGAGCGGACGGCCGATGCGGACCTGACGGTTCAGGATGCGGGTCGCAAGCTCGACGGTGCCGGTGAGCTGCGAGGCGCCGCCGCTCAACACGACGCGCGCCCTCGGCTCTGCCGCAAAGGGGGAATCCGCGAGCCGGTCACGGACCATTTCGAAAATCTCCTCGGCGCGATGCCGGACAATGTTCGCAATCGTGGCGCGGGACACGATTTGCGGTGTCTCCCGATCATCGCCTGCGGTGGGAACGGACATCAGCTCGCGCGAGTCCGAACCGCCGGTCAGCACCGTGCCGTATAAGGTCTTGATTCGCTCGGCATCCGCAATGCACGCGCCGATGCCGCGCGCAAGATCCATCGTGATGTGTTGCCCGCCGAGCGCAAATCCGGATGCGTGCACGAGACGTCCGCCGGAGTATGTCGCGATCGTGGTCGATCCCGCGCCCATCTCGACGACGGCAGCGCCGAGATCAGCTTCGTCGTCGGTCAGCACCGAGAGGCCCGCGACATAGGGGCTCGACGCCATGGCTTCGACGTTGAGATGGCAGCGCTCGACCACCAGCATCAGGTTCTTGGCGACCGTCGCGTCCGACGTCACCACATTCATGTCGACGCCGAACTGTCGCGCCACCATGCCTCTGGGATCGCGGATGCCCTTGACGCCGTCGAGTGCGTAGCCGACCGGCAGCGCGTGCAGCACGGTGCGGCCCGCGCCGGCGGCGTGGCGCATGCCGGCCGACGTGACGCGGCTGATATCGTCCGAGGTCACCGAGCCGCCGCGGATATCGGCCGCGGCTTCGACCAGCTGGCCATGCTGCCGGCCGCCGGAGACCGACAGCAGGACGGATTCGACACGGACCTTGGCCATGCGTTCGGCCAGCGCCACCGCGTGGCGCACCGCCTTCTCGCATTCGGCGAGATCGACGACGGAGCCGGCCTTGACGCCGCGCGACTGGATCTGGCTGTAGCCGATCAATTCGACCGCGTGGGTGCGTCCGCGCAGCGCCTCGTTCGGCGGCGACGGCCTCAGCCGCGCAATCATGCAGGCGATCTTGCTGGAGCCGACATCGAGCGAAGCCACCATCGCGGTGCGCTTCTGCATCGGGCGGGTCTTCGGGGTCAAATTGCGATCGAGGCCGGTCATGCGGAGTCACCGGCCTTCTTCTTGGACTTCTTGTCCTTGAACAATTCGTCGCGCGCCTTGCCGGCGTCCTCGGACAATTGCACGATCAGCCGATCGGGCAGGCGCATGTCGACGGCGACAATGTCGCGCGAGAACAGCTTCTCGTCCTTGTCGAGCCTGGAGAGCGCAGCGAGCGCGTTGCCGACGTCGTTCTCCGGCAGGCGGACGTCGAGACCGTCCTTGAGGCGCAGGTTCCAGCGCCGCTCGCCGACGAAGATCGCGGCCTTGGTCACCGAACGGACCTGCGGGTAACGGTCGAGCAGCGCCAGGAAGTCGTGGGCTCTGACGTCGGCGCCCTTGCCGACCACGAGCGGCAGATTGAGGAAGCGGCGCGAGACGTAGGGCTCGAGCACGGCGCCGTCGGAGGCGATCACCGACAGGCGGCCGTTCTGCTGCCACAGCGCGAAGGCAGTGCGCTCGACGATGTCGATCTGGAGCCGGCCCGGATAGAGCTTCAGGATCGTGGCATCCGCGATCCAGGGATTGGCCTTCAGCTTGGCGCGCACGGTGTCGGCGTCGAGGAACAGCAGCGAGGAGCGGCCATTGACGCCGCCGATCGCGAGCACCTCGTCCTGGCTCAGCTGCTTGCGGCCGTTGATGCCGACGGTGGTGATGCGGAAGCCGGCGGTGTTGGCGAGCGCGTTGCGGGCGTCGCTGAGCGCGGTGGTGAATTCCTCGACATGGCCGCCTTTGACGATGCCGAGGCCCAGGCTGCCGAACAGGATCGCGAGCGTCGCGACCAGCCCGATGCGGCGCGGCAGATAGCGCTCGACCATCAGGATGTAGCGGTTCGGCGGCTCGCGATCGATGATGACTTGCGGCCGCTTGGCGGGGCGCCGGCGACGACGTGCGAGATGGGCGCCGACATACTCGCGCAGCAGCACCGCCGCTCCAATAGCGGCTGCTCTCAGGTCAGCTTGAGGCCCCAGCGATCGCAGCGATCGAGTGAGGCGTCCTGCACCATCCATTGCACGAGCTCGTCACATGTTGTGCCCGCAAACCCCGCGGGTCCCGGCACAAGTCACGTCTCGGCTAGACCGGTGGGATTAGAGTGGCCCCCTGTTCCCTGGTTGCGATCCTCGAAGCGGTAATCCGCGACAGCTCACGCCCCGGCAGCCAAGCGCTACATGCGCCGCCAGCGTTAACCTTCGGGCTTCCTGGTAAACAAACGGTAAACGACTTCGGCCTGGAGCGTGTTTTGATCAACGCTCTGAGTACTTTGCCGCGAACTCGTTAGCATTTTAGCAACAGCCGCCGGGTTCCGTCCGGCCGACCTGGCGGATTCCCGCCGGCCGGGCATTAACCTCGGACGCGGCGGCGGGCGAGCTCGATCTGGTCGTTGAGGAAGTCGGCAAAGGCGATGCCCTGTGCTTTCAAGGCCTTAGGGTACAGTGATGCCGCGGTGAGCCCCGGCAGGGTGTTGGTCTCGAGGTAGACCGGGCCATTGGCCGAGACGATGAAATCGCTGCGCGAGTAGCCGGTGCAGGACAGCGCGCGGTGCGCCCGCAGCGCATGGTCCATGATCGCGGCGCTGACCTCGGGCGCGAAACGGCCGGGACAGATCTCCTGGGTCGACTTCAGCAGGTATTTGGCTGTGTAGTCGAAGGTTCCCTCCCCCGGCACGATCTCGATCGGCGGCAGCGCGAACACGGAGCCGTCGGACTGCTCGAGCACGCCGCAGGTCGCCTCCACGCCCGACACGAACGGCTCGATCAGATATTCTTCATGCTTCGCGGCATTGCGGACCGCGACGAGGTCCTGCTTCGCGTTGACGAAGATCAGCCCGTAGCTCGATCCGTCCTTGGCGGGCTTTGCAATCAGCTTGCCGTGTTTCGCGAAGGCGTCATCGATCTGCTCGACGGTGATGCCCTGCGGCGCGTTGAGACCTGCGATCGCGGCGAAACGCTTCGCCGACGGCTTGTCGAACGCCAGATGCGACGACGCCGAGCCGGAGCCGGTGAACGCGACACCGCGCATCTCGCACATCGCCTGCAATTCGCCATTCTCGGCGCGGCCGCCATGCAAACCGAACACCAGCACACGCTGCTCGACGCTCGCCTTGTCGAGCGCCTGGTCGAGCGCGATGCCGCGACCGTCGGGTTTGAAGTCGACCTCGAACGGACGCGTGTGGCCAAGCAGTTTTTCCGATGTCACCGCATGCACGGTGTCGTCGACATCCCAGAACCAGAGGTCCGCGTCGGGCAGCGCACGATGCAGCGCCTGCGTGCTCGCCACCGAGACCAGCCGCTCCTTGTTGGTGCCGCCGAACAGAATGGTCACCTGCATCAGCTTTTCCCGATCCGCTTGATTTCCCAGTGTAGCTCAATTCCGCTGCTTTGCTTGACCCGTTCGCGCACCGTCTCGCCGAGCGTCTCGATGTCGTGCCCGGTGGCATTGCCGGTGTTGATGAGGAAATTGCAGTGCATCTCCGACACCTGTGCGCCGCCGATTTGGAGGCCGCGGCAGCCGGCCGCATCGATCAGCTTCCAGGCGCTGTTGCCAGGCGGATTCTTGAAGGTCGAGCCGCCGGTCTTCTCGCGGATCGGCTGTGCGGTCTCGCGATGGCTCTGCACCTCGTTCATGCGGGCGCGGATCACCTCAGTATCGCTGATCGCGCCGCGAAAGCGCGCCGAGGTGAACACGATGGACGGATCGACGCCGCTGTTGCGATAGACGAACTTCATGTCGGCATTGCCGAATGTATGCTTCGTTCCGTCGCGGCCGATGCCGGTGGCCTCGATCAGCACGTCCTTGGTCTCGCCGCCATTGGCGCCGGCATTCATGCGCAGCGCGCCGCCGACCGTGCCGGGAATGCCGAAGAAGAATTCCATGCCGCCGATATTGGCGGCCGCAGCCGTCTCGGCGACGCGCTTGTCGAGCGCCGCAGCACCAGCGGTGACGACATCGCCGGCCGCGGTGGTCTCTCCGAAGGCGCGCGGCGCGAGCCGGATCACGACGCCGGGCATGCCGCCATCGCGCACGATCAGATTGGAGCCGACGCCAACGACATAGACCGGCAGCTCCGGCGGCAGGCGCGTCAGGAAATAGGCGAGGTCATCTTCATCTGCCGGCGTAAACAACACCTGCGCCGGCCCGCCGACGCGAAACCACGTCAGCTCCGCCAGCGACTGGTTCGCCAGCAGCCGCCCGCGCAGCTCCGGCATCGCGGCTTTCAGGTCGGGCGTGATGTCGGGAAAGGTCATGATGCGTTGATCAATGCACGAGCTGGATTGAGATGGCGGCGTGCTAGTATCTGCGCCGGCGCCCGGGGCTTACCCCTCCCCCCGACCCTCCCCCGCAAGGGGGGAGGGAGCCTGATCAGCGTGCTCACCTCACGTAACGTCACAACCGCGCTCTGACTTTTTGCTTGAGTCAGGGAGGCACTGGCGAATGGGTTCCCTCCCCCCTCGCGGGGGAGGGTTAGGGAGAGGGGTGCGCCGCACGGCCGGTGCTCATTGAGCGAGATGAACATCATCACCCCAGCGCCTTCAATTCGCCGGGCAGCGCGTAGGCCCATTGCGTGATGTTGCCGGCGCCGAGGCAGACGACGAGGTCACCGGGCTTGGCAAGACCGTGCACGATCTTCGCGAGCTCGCCCGCGTTCGGCAGTGGGACAACGTTGCGATGGCCGTGGGCGCGCAGGCCGGCGGCGAAATGGTCGCGGTCGATGCCGGCGATCGGCGCCTCGCCCGCCGGATAGACCTCGGCGACGACGACCGCATCGGCATCGTTGAAGCAGGTGCAGAATTCCTCGAACAGCGATTGCAGGCGGGTGTAGCGATGCGGCTGCACCACGGCGACGATCTTGCCGTTGACGGATTCCCGCGCCGCCTTCAGCACCGCCGCGATCTCGACCGGATGATGACCGTAATCGTCGATCACGGTGATGCCGTTGGTCTCGCCGGTTTTGGTGAAGCGCCGCTTGACGCCGCCGAAGCCGGACATGGCCTGGCGGATGACGTCGTCGGAAACGCCGAGCTCGTGCGCGACCGCGATCGCCGCCGTCGCATTCGATGCGTTGTGGCGCCCCGGCATCGGCAGCATGATATCGGCGATCTCGTGGACCGCGCCGGACTTGCGATCGCGGATCGCGACCGAGAATTTCGAGCCGCCGCCCATCGGCGTCAGATCCTTGAGCTGCGCATCGGCCTGCGGATTCTGGCCGTAGGTGATGATGCGACGGTCCTCTATCTTGCCGACGAGAGTCTGCACCACCGGGTGATCGGTGCACATCACGGCAAAGCCGTAGAACGGGACGTTCTCGACGAAATTGCGGAACGCGTCCTGGATCGCCTCGAAGGTCTTGAAGTGATCGAGATGCTCGGGGTCGATATTGGTGACGATGACGACATCGGACGGCAGCTTCAGGAAGGTGCCGTCGCTCTCGTCGGCCTCGACCACCATCCAGTCGCCGGCACCGAGCCGCGCGTTGGAGCCATAGGCATTGATGATACCGCCATTGATCACGGTCGGATCGAGCCCACCGGCGTCGAGCAACGTCGCCACCATCGTCGTCGTGGTGGTCTTGCCATGGGTGCCGGCGATCGCGACACAGCTCTTCAGCCGCATCAGTTCCGCCAGCATCTCGGCGCGCCGCACCACCGGAATGCGCCGCGCGCGCGCCGCCATCAGTTCGGGATTGTCGCGCTTGATCGCAGTCGAGACCACGACGACATCGGCGCCGTCGACATTCTCGGCGGTGTGGCCGACCGAGACCTTGGCGCCCTTCTTGCGCAAGCGGTCGAGGTTGTAGTTGTCCGAAGCATCGGAACCCTGCACGGTGTAGCCGAGATTGATCAGCACCTCGGCGATGCCGCTCATGCCGATGCCGCCGATCCCGACGAAGTGAATGGGCCCGATCTCGCGCGGCAGTCTCATGATGCTAACACCTTCATCGTCTCCGGACTCACCCCGGCAATTCTCCGACTTATGAAAGACTGATATGGCCGGGACAAGCCCGGCCATGGCGTCCCACGGCCGAAATTCCTCGAAAGCGGCCTAAATTCCGGCCACTTTCGCAACCAGATCGGCCAGCCGCTCGGCGGCATCGAGCCGGCCGACGCCGCGCGCCGACGCCGCCATCGCGGTCAGTTTCGCGGGTTCGGCGGCGTAGGCCGAAATGTCGGCGGCGAGCCGCTCGGGCGTGAAGTCGCTCTGCGCGATGCGCAGCGCGCCGTTCGCCTGCGACAGCACGCCGGCATTGGCGAACTGGTCCTGATCGATGGCGCCCGGCAACGGCACCAGGATCGAGGGCCGGCCGATTGCGGCGAGCTCGGCGACCGTGCCGGCGCCGGAGCGCGAGATCACCAGCTGGCTCGAGGCGAGGCGCGCCGGCAGGTCGGCGAAGAACGGCGCGAGCTCGGCGTTGATCTCGAGCCGGTCGTAGACCGCGCGCACCCGATTCATGTCCTCTTCGCGCACCTGCTGGGTGACGATCAGGCGGCTCCACAGCGCGGGCGCGAGCTGCTCGATCGCCGGCGGCACGATATCGCTCATCACCCGCGCGCCCTGGCTGCCGCCGACGACGAGCAGGCGCAGCGGCCCGTTCGCCTCGGGCGGAGTGTACTTCACTGCCGCAGCCGCAAGGATCGCCGGGCGCATCGGCGTGCCGACCGTGGTGGCCTTGCCGGCCAGCGCTGGATCGCGATCGAGCACGCCGGGCAGCGAGGTCGCGATCGCGTTGACGCGGCCGGAGAGGAAACGATTGGCGCGGCCGAGCACCGCATTGGCGTCATGGATGATGCCGGGAACGCCGAGCAGCCGCGCCGCCATCAGCGGCGGCAAGGTCGGGTAGCCGCCGAAGCCGACCACGGCCGCGGGCTTCAGCCGCCGCACCAGATTGGCAGCGACCAGCGTGCCGTAGCCGAGCATCAGCGCGGTCCGCGCCAGCGAGATCGGGTTGCGGCTGCGCACGGTCGCGCTCGGCACGAGGTCGATGCTCTCCCGGCCGAACAGGCCGGAATAGCGCAGCGCGCGGCCGTCGGTGGCGAGCCGGACCCGCAGGCCACGCCTGATCAGTTCCACGGCGAGCGCTTCGGCCGGGAACAGATGGCCGCCGGTGCCACCGGCCGCCAGCAGAATCAGGGGCACGTTGTCCATGGTTTCCAGATAACCGACACGACCGTCACAGTCACCTACGCGTAGGCGCGCTGAGCGCTGGCGCCTTCCATCGATTCGATCTCGGTGCGCGGCCGCTGCCGCGTCAGCGCCAGCATCATGCCGACGCCATAGGCAAGCGACACGAACGAGGAGCCGCCATAGGAGATGAACGGCAGCGTCATGCCCTTGGCCGGGATCAATTGCAGATTGACCGCCATGTTGATCGTCGCCTGCACGCCGAACAGAATCGCAAGCCCCGAGGCTGCGAAGCGCGAGAACATGTCCTCGGTGGCGTAGGCGCGGGTCAGCGTGCGGATCACGATGAAACCGAACAGCGCGACCAGCATCAAGCAGAGGATGATGCCGAACTCTTCTGCCGCGACCGCGAACACGAAGTCGGTGTGGCTGTCCGGCAAGCTGCGCTTGGCGATGCCCTCGCCCGGCCCCAAGCCGAACCAGCCGCCATTCCAGAACGCCTCCATCGCGGTGTCGACCTGGAAGGTGTCGCCGGAGGCGGGATTCATGAAGCGCTTGATGCGGCCGGCGACGTGCGGCACCAGGAGATAGGCGCCGAACAGGCCCGCGCCCGCCGCGCCGGCGAGCCCGAACACCCAGATCATCCGCATGCCCGCGATGAAGAACAGCGCGCCCCACACGGTGAGGATCAGCATGGTCTGACCGAAGTCGGGCTCCATCACCAGCAGCGTGACCAGCGTCAGCAACAGCACCAGCGCCATCGAGGTCGCCGGCATCTCCGGCCGCTTGGTCGATTCCGCGAACAGCCAGGCCGCGACGATGACGAAGGAGGGTTTTGCGGCTTCGGAGGCTTGGATGTTGACGCCGAGCAGCGTGATCCAGCGCCGCGAGCCCTTGACCTCGGGTCCGATCAGCAGCGTCAGCACGATCAGCGCGATCGACACCGCGAACACGATCAGCGCGGTGCGCCGGATCTGCCGCGGCGTCATGAACGAGACGCCGATCAGCACCATCAGCGACGGCACCAGGAACATGACGTGGCGGTTGAAGAAGTGGAACGGATCGAGCCCGATCCGGGTCGCCACCGGCGGACTCGCCGCCAGCGACAGGATGACGCCGGCCAGCATCAACGCGGCGATCGCGACAAGCAGCAGCTTGTCGACGGTCCACCACCAGTCCGAGAACGGGGTGCGTTGGTCACGGGCGAGCATGGGCGTCCCCAGATGGCAGAGATAACGTCCATTCGTGGCGCAGGATGGTTTCCAAGGGGTTAACGGGATGGGTAACTTTTGAGGGAGGTGGAGTGGCGCCTCCGCTGCGGACCCACGCACCGCTGTCGTCCCTGCGAAAGCAGGGACCCATACTCCGCGGCGGGTTTTGTGAGAGGGACTCGTCATTCCGGCATCGCTCACCGACGACTATTCGTGGTTATGGGTCCCTGCTCCCGTGCGCAATTGCGCACTAGAGCTTTTCCCGTTCCGATGGAATCGGAACGGGGCTCTAGATTCTTGTTTTGACGCGTTTTCTTCACGCGAACCGGTATCCACTTCGCTCGAAAACGCTCCAGGCAGGGACGACGGTGAGGATGGTTCGCGATTCAAGACGTCAAACACCGCGGTGTCATCATCCGCGCATGCGGGCGATCCAGTATTCCAGAGACGCTGGTGCTCGAACCGAGCGGCCGCGGCGAAGCAGAAGGCGTGATTTGCTACCCTTCCAGGAGGAAGAAAGAACGCGGACTCGCGCCAAATCCACCGCCGTCGTCCCGGCGAAGGCCGGGACCCATAACCACAGGGTTGGGTTGTTGAGAGGAGGCTGTGGCCCAGCGTCGGGCAACAATTCGCATTCGTGGTAATGGGTCCCTGTGTCTTGGAAGTCTGTCAGGATGTGGGTGGGCGGGAAGCCGTTGGGTCCTTGGCGCTTGACGCCGCGAGCCGGCTCGGTCTCCCGCCCGTTCCATCTATCAACCTGAACAGTTGCACGAGGCTGCGCCAACAGACCTCGCATCACAGAGACAGGCACCGTGATCATAGCTCTTCGTTACGTCGGAATCGACGTCTCCAAAAAACACCTCGATACCTTTGATGAGGCTGACGGCGTGCCGAGGCGCATTGCCAACGCGACACAGGCCATCACACAGCAGGTGGCGCGTTGGCAATGCGATGCGCTGGTGGTCTTCGAGGCGACGGGTATCTATGACCTCGCGCTTCGCGAGGCGCTGCGTCAGGCCGGGATCCAGTTCGCACGGATCAACCCGGCCCGTGCCCGCGACTTTGCACGGGCCAGCGGCCTGCTCGCCAAGACCGATCCGATCGATGCGCGGATGCTGGCGGCCTTTGCGCGGGCCATGCAGCCCGCCCCCGAGCAGGTCGCCGATCCTGCACGGGGCGCCTTGGCGAGGCTTGCAAAACGGCGGGATCAGCTGGTCCTCATGCGCGCCCAGGAGAAGAACCGGCGCAGCGAGGCCGACGATCGCGCCATGGCCGAACGCATTGGCCGCCTCATCGAGGTCCTCGACAGCGAGATCGCCGGGATCGAGGCCGACATCAGCGCATTGATTAAAGCCGAAGCGCAGATCGCGGACGATGCGAAGTTAATGCGTTCGCTGCCCGGCGTGGGTCCCGTGGCCTGCATACAGCTCATCGCGCAGATGCCGGAACTCGGGCGGGTCGGACCGAAACAACTCGCAGCGCTCGCTGGCCTTGCTCCCTTCAACGTCGACAGCGGCACCTTCCGCGGCAAGCGCAAGATTGCGGGCGGCCGAAAGCGCGTTCGTGACGCCCTTTATATGGCGGCCCTCAACGCAGTTCGCAGAGCTGATCCGTTCAAGGCCTTCTATGCACGACTGCGACAGGCCGGAAAACCAGCCAAACTCGCCCTCATCGCCGTCGCCAGGAAGCTGCTCACGGTCCTCAATGCCATGATGCGAGACCGAAAGCCGTACCTGCAGACCAAACCAACATAACAGTTGCCTGCTTTCGCCGGGACGACGGCGGGTGTAAGGCGCGGTCTGTAAGTCAAACAACCGCATTCTCGCGACATGAATCGTCCGAGCCTTGCTTTTCGTTTCGTCGCTCTGAGACCAGAGGGCGCAGGACAGGTACGATGGGTTTCGCCGCGCTCTACCCATCCTGCGATTCTACGGCGTGACGTCACACCACCGGCTTGACGCCGGGCAGCGCCTGGACGATGTCGCGGAAGGCGGTGCCGCGGATTTCGAAATTGCGGTACTGGTCGAACGAGGCGCAGGCCGGCGACAGCAGCACGACGGCCTCCGCGAGCCCCGACGCCTCGGCATCGCGCGCGGCGCTGGCGATCGCGATGTCGAGCGTGCCGGACATGTCGTGCGGGACGCGGTCGCCGAGCGTGCCGGAGAATTCGGCCGCCGCCTCGCCGATCAGATAGGCCTTGCGGATGCGCGGGAAATATTCGGTCAGGCTGGTGATGCCGCCGGCCTTCGGCTTGCCGCCGGCGATCCAGTAGATGTCGGCGAACGACGATAGCGCATGCGCGGCCGCATCCGCGTTGGTGCCCTTGGAGTCGTTGACGAACAGCACGTTGCCGCGGCGACCGACCTGCTCCATGCGATGCGCGAGACCCGGGAAGCTGCGCAAGCCGTTCTGCAAGACGTCGGTCGCGATCCCCATCGCCAGCGCGCAGGCCGAGGCGCAGGCGGCGTTCTGCGCATTGTGCAGGCCGCGCAGCGAGCCGATGCCGCCTAGCCGCGCGATCTCGCTGCGCGCCGCGCCGGATGCGCGCACGATGGTCTCGTGCTCGACATAGAGGCCGTCGGGCAGCGGGTTCTTCACCGAGATGCGCACCACGCGCTTGCCGGCGCGATCGAGCCGGTCGGCGATGTTGCGGCACCAGATGTCGTCGACGCCTGTTATCGCGGTGCCGCCGGCCTGCACGCCGGCGACCAGCCGCTCCTTGACCGCGGCGTAATGCTCGAGCGTGCCGTGGCGGTCGATGTGATCCTCGCTGATGTTGATCAGGATGCCGACCGACGGATCGAGCGACGGTGCGAGGTCGATCTGGTAGGACGACATCTCGATCACATGGACGCGGCCCATGCGCGGCGGCTCCAGCGACAGGATCGCGGTGCCGATATTGCCGCCCATCTGGGTATCGTAGCCGGCGACCTTCATCAGATGCGCGATCAGCGCCGTCGTGGTCGATTTGCCGTTGGTGCCGGTGATGGCGACGAACGGCGCGTTCGGCGCGTGACGGCGGCGCTCGCGGCAGAACAGTTCGACGTCGCCGATCACCTCGCAGCCCGCCTCGCGCGCCTTCAGCACGCTCCAGTGCGGCACCGGATGGGTCAGCGGCGCGCCCGGGGTCAGGATCAGCGCGGCGAAATTCGCCCACGACACGGTGCGCAGATCGGCGGTGGTGAAGCCGGCCTGCGCCGCCTTGACGACGTTGTCGGCATTGTCGTCGGCGGCGATCACCTCCGCGCCACCGGCCTTCAGCGCGTGGCAGCTCGCGAGCCCGGAGCCGCCGAGCCCGAACACCGCGACCGTCTTGCCGGAGAAGGAGGTGACCGGAATCATGGCGGCGCTCAGCGCAGCTTGAGGGTGGAGAGGCCGGCGAGCGCCAGCATCACCGAGATGATCCAGAACCGGATCACGATCTGCGGTTCGGTCCAACCCTTCTGCTCGAAATGATGGTGCAGCGGCGCCATCCGGAACACGCGCTTGCCGGTGAGCTTGAACGAGGTGACCTGGACGATGACCGAGACCGCCTCCAGTACGAACAGGCCGCCGATCACGGCGAGCACGATCTCGTGCTTCACCGCAACCGCCGTCGCGCCAAGCATGCCGCCGAGCGCCAGCGAGCCGGTGTCGCCCATGAAGATCGAGGCCGGCGGCGCGTTGAACCAGAGGAAGCCGAGGCCCGCGCCCAGCACCGCGCCGCACAACACCGCCAGTTCGCCGGTGCCGGCGACGTAATTGATCTGCAAATAATCCGAGAACACCGCGTTGCCGGTCAGGTACGAGATCATGCCGAAGCTGGCGGCGGCGATCATCACCGGCACGATGGCAAGACCGTCGAGGCCGTCGGTCAGGTTCACCGCATTGCCGGCGCCGACCATCACGAAGGCGCCGAAGATCACGAAGAACCAGCCGAAATTGATCACGAGGTCCTTGAAGAAGGGAATCACGAGCGACGTCGAGGACACGTCGCGGCCGAGCCGGACCAGCGCGTAGGTGGCGGCGAGCCCGATCGCGGCCTCGATCAGCAGCCGCAGCTTGCCGGCGAAGCCGCTGTGCGACTGCTTTGTGACCTTCAAATAATCGTCATAGAAGCCGACGAAGCCGAAGCCGAGCGTCACCGCCAGCACGATCCAGACATAGGGATTGAGCGGGTTGGCCCAGAGCAGCGTCGACACCACGAGCCCGGACAGGATCATCAGCCCGCCCATGGTGGGCGTGCCCTTCTTGGAGATCAGATGCGACTGCGGACCATCGGTCCGGATCGGCTGGCCCTTGCCCTGCCGCAACCGCAGATGATCGATGATCCAGGGCCCGAACAGGAATACGAACAGTGCGCCGGTCACCATCGCACCGCCGGTGCGGAACGTGATGTAGCGGAACACGTTCAGCGCGCTGCGGAACGCCCCAAACCCCGGAACGGTGTTGGACAGTTCGATCAACCAGTAGAACATTCGAGGAGTCCTATACCGCTTCTTCGTGCGCGGCCTTGTCGGGGAAGCGTTTTTCCAGCGCGCTGACAATGAGCTTCATCTTCGATCCCAGCGAGCCCTTCACCATGATCACGTCACCGGCACGGACCGCGGCGACCGCCTGCGCTTCGAGCGCCGCCGAGCTCTCGGCATAGCCTCCCCGCTTGCCGGTGGAAAGGGCATCCCACAGATTCCGCATCAGCGGACCACAACAATATACGAGGTCGATGCGGTTGGCGGTCACGGCCTCGTTGAGGCCGCGGTGCAAATCGGGCCCGGTCGGCCCGAGTTCGAGCATGTCGCCGAGCACGGCGATGCGCCGGCCATGCGGCCCGGTCTGGGCCTGGCCGAGCACGTTGAGCGCAGCCCCCATCGAGGCCGGATTGGCGTTGTAGCTCTCGTCGATCAGCATCGCCTCGCCATGGCCGACCTCGAGGGTGCGGCGGAAGCCGCGACCGGTCGGCGCCTCGAGCTGCGACAGCGACAGCGCCGCGCGCGCGATATCGGCGCCGAGCAGCGAAGCGCCGGCGAGCACCGCGAGCGAGTTCATCGCCATGTGCTGGCCGGGCATGCCGATCTTGTAGGTGATGTCGTGATCCAGAATATCCGCATGCACCGCCGAGCAGGTCGCGTGCAGCGACAGGTCGAGCAGCCGCGCCTCGGCGCGCTTGTCGGTGCCGAAGGAGACGATGCGCGAGATGCCGGCCTGCTTCGCCTGCTTTTGCAGCCGCGCGAATTGTCCATTGTCGCGGTTGAGCACGACGGCGCCATCGGGCTCGAGCCCTGTGAAGATCTCCGCTTTGGCGTCGGCGATCGCCTCGATGCCGGCGAAGAATTCCAGATGCACCGGCTCGATCGTGGTGATGATTGCGACGTGCGGGCGCACCATCTTCACCAGCGGCGTGATCTCGCCGGCATGGTTCATGCCGATCTCGAACACCGCAAAGCGTGTGCTGGCCGGGCAGCGCGCCAGCGACAGCGGCACGCCCCAATGATTGTTGAACGACGCCACCGAGGCATGGGTCTCGCCCTGCGCCGACAGCACGCGGCGCAGCGCCTCTTTCGTCGAGGTCTTGCCGACCGAGCCGGTCACCGCGATGATCTGCGCGTTGAGCCGCGCGCGCGAGGCATGGGCGAGCTCGACGAGAGCGGCGAGCACGTCGTCGACCACCAGCAGCGGCGCATCAGTGGGAAACTTTGCCCGTTGCGCTGTCTCGACCACCGCGAGCCCGGCGCCGGCCTTCAGCGCCGCCTCGACGAAGGCATGGCCGTCATGGACGTCGCCCTTGATCGCGAAATACGCCTCGCCCTTTGCAATGGTGCGGCTGTCGATCGAGAGACCGGTGACGCCGTCCGGCAGCGCGCCTTGCGTGGCGGCGCGCATCGCGGTCGCCATCGCATCCGAGGTCCACAACATCGTGCTCATGCGCCCTCCGCAGCCAGTGCACTGGCGACCGCTTCATGATCGCTGAACGGCAGCGTCGTATTGCCGACGATCTGCCCGACCTCGTGGCCCTTGCCGGCGACGACCAGCGCATCGCCCGGCGCGAGGCCGGCAATGCCGGCACGGATCGCCGCGGCGCGGTCGCCGATCTCGCGCGCGCCCTTCGCCGTCGCCATGATCGCGGCGCGGATCGCCTCCGGCTTCTCGCTGCGCGGATTGTCGTCGGTGACGATGACCTGATCGGCATTCTCGGCCGCGATCGCGCCCATAATCGGACGCTTGCCGGCGTCACGGTCGCCGCCGGCGCCGAAGATCACGACGAGCTTGCGCTTGGCATAGGGCCGCAGCGCCTGCAGTGCCTTGGCGAGCGCATCGGGCTTGTGGGCATAGTCGACGAAGATCGGCGCGCCGTTGTGCTCGCCGACGAATTCCAGCCGGCCCTTGGCGCCTTCGAGATGTTCGAGACCGCCGAACACGTCGGCGGCGGCGCTGCCGGTGCCGATCGCAAGCCCGGCCGCGACCAGCGCATTCTCGATCTGGAATTCGCCGACCAGCGGCAGCCGGATCGCGTGCTTGCGCCCGCGGTGCTCGATCAGGAGCCGCTGGGCAAAGCCTTCGATGGCGGCATCGAGGAGCTTGATGCCATCGCCTGCATCGGCGTTGCGCCCGACCGCGATGATGCGCAGGCCGCGCGAGCGCGCCGCATCGATCACCTCGCCCGAACAGTCATGATCGGCCGAGATCACCGCGGCGCCGCCTGGCGCGACCAGATCGCGGAACAGCCGGAGTTTTGCGTTGAGGTAATGCGCGACATCGGGATGATAATCCATGTGGTCGCGCGACAGATTGGTGAAGCCGCCGGCGGCGATGCGCACGCCGTCGAGACGATACTGGTCGAGGCCGTGCGAGGACGCCTCGAACGCCAGATGCGTGACGCCGTCGCTCGCGATCTCGTCGAGCTGGCGATGCAGCGCGATCGGATCCGGCGTGGTCAGCGAGCCGTAGACCGTGCGCTTGTCCGAGACGAGGCCAATGGTGCCGATGCTGGCGGAGGAATGTCCGAGCCGCTGCCAGATCTGGCGCGTGAACGCTGCGACCGAGGTCTTGCCGCTGGTGCCGGTCACCGCCGCGATCGTCGCGGGCTGGCGGGAAAAGAATTTAGCCGCAGCGAGCGCCAGCGCGCGGCGCGGATTCGGCGTAATGACGAAGGGGGCGCGAGCGTGACCTTGCGGCAGATGGTCGCTGACGACCGCGACCGCGCCGGCAGCGATTGCCGCATCGACGAAGCGCGCGCCGTCGGTCCTGCTGCCGGCCAGCGCGAAGAACAGGTCGCCCGGCTTCACCGCCCGGCTGTCGACCGCAAGCCCTCCGACGACGATGGTGTCGGCACTTGGATCGATCGTGGCATCGGCGTCGAAGAGGTCGCGAAGTCTCATGATCTTCCAGTCTGGCCGGCGCCGTTCTGGCGCCGTCGCTTTAGCATGATCTATCCGGAAAACCGCATCGCACTTTTCGCTAACGCGGCCGTTCCGGTCCGGATCATGCCGTGAATATACGCCTTACTGGGTTGTTCTGGATGCCGCAAGAATAAGGCGGTCGGACGGCGGCAGGTCGAATCGCGGTTCAACGCCCAAAAGCGGCGCAATTCGGGCGATCACATTGCCGCCGGTCGGCACCGCATTCCAGCCCGAGGTGATGAACCCGTAGGTCTCCTTCAGGGGCTGCGGCTCGTCGAGCATGATCAGGAGCTGGTATTTCGGATTGTCGGCGGGCAGGATCGCGGTGAAGGCGTTGAGCACGCGCTTCTTGGCGTAGCGGCCGTTGATCACCTTCTCCGCGGTGCCGGTCTTGCCGCCGATATAGTAGCCCTTGACGTCGGCCTTCTTCGCGGTGCCGATCTCGGCATTGAGCCGCATCAGATAGCGCATCTTGTCCGAGGTCTCGGGCTTGATGACGCGCTTGGCGAGCGCCATCGCCTCCTGCTCGGTGCGCTTCAGGAACGTCGGCGGGATCAGGTAGCCGCCATTGACCAGCGCATCGATGCCCATCACCGCCTGCAGCGGCGCCACCGCGATGCCGTGACCGAACGAGATGGTGACGGTGTTCAACTCTCCCCACTTCTTCGGCACGATCGGGGACGCGCTCTCCGGCAATTCGGTGCGCAGCCGCTCGAGCTGCCCCATCTTGCGCAGGAAAGCCTTGTGCGCGTCGACGCCCATCGCCAGCGCAATGCGCCCGGCGCCGATGTTGGAGGAATAGTAGAACACCTCCTTCATGTTGATCATGCGGCCCATGTTGTGATCGTCATGGATCGCGAACTTTCCGTAGTGCAGCGGGCCGCGCGCATCCCACATCGAGTTGAGGTCGAACCGGCCGCTGTCAAGCGCCATCGCCAGCGTGAACGCCTTGAAGGTCGAGCCCATCTCGTAGACGCCGGTGGTCAGGCGGTTGATGCGATCGGGATCGTGCGCCTCCTTCGGATTGTTCGGGTCGAAATCCGGCAGCGACACCATCGCCACGATCTCGCCGGTGCGCACGTTGGAGACGAGGCCGGAGGCGGCCTTGGCCTTGAACTTCTCTTTCGCCTTGAGCAGTTCGTCGCGCAGCGCGTGCTCGACGCGCAGGTCGACCGACAGCTCAACCGGCTTCTGCAGCCGGTCGGTGGCGAAGCCCGCGCGATGCAGATCGGCCAGACCGTTGCTGTCCAGCCACTTCTCCATGCCGGCGATGCCCTGGTTGTCGATGTTGACCAGGCCGATCAGGTGGGCGACCTCGTTGCCGGTCGGATAGACGCGCTTGTTCTCGCGCAGGAAGCCGACGCCGGGAAGGCCGAGGCGATGGATGTCGCTCTGCTGCATCGGCGTGATCTCGCGCTTCAGCCAGACGAAGCCCTTGCGCGACGACAGGCGGTCGCGCACTTCGCTGGTGTCGAGATCGGGCAAGGCTCCGGTCAAGAGCTCGATCGCCTCGTCCTTATCGATCAGGCGGCGCGGCTCGGCGAACAGGCTCGGCGCCTTGACGTCGGTGGCGAGGATTTCGCCGTTGCGGTCGGTGATGTCGGGCCTGGCGGTCGCGATGGCGTCCTGCGAGGCGGTGCGGCGCGCGCCGTGGCTGTCGGCGCCGACGGCGAACAGCACCAGCCTCCCCGCCAGCACGCAATAAACCGCGGCGAAAGCGAGGATGGCGAGGCCAACGCGCGCGCGCGCCTTGGCGGCGCGGTCGACATTGCTGCCATACAGCAGCGTGCGGATCAGCCGTTGGTTCCAGGGCTCGGCGGGCTTCACGGCCGGCGTGTTGGCGGGTGCCGGATCGGTCATGGCTGGTCCCGTCATTGCTGGTCTCCCCCGCCCTGCCCGAAGTCTTCGGGCGCAGGCTGGTCGGCGGCCGGCTGGTCGGTCGCCGCCTTGTCGATCGATCCGGTCGTGCTGTCGGGCGCCGCGGCGGCCTCGATGGTGTCGATCATCGCGCCGATCGGATCGCGCGAACCGGGCCGCGTGAAGCTCGGCGGCCGCTCCGGCAGGTTCTTCAGGGAATCGTACTGGTTGGCGTTGACCGGCTTCAGCGGCAGGTGGCGCTCGGCGAGGCCCTGCAGCCGGAGCGGCGCATCGAGCTTGGCCCATTCGGCGCGCAACGCGGCGATCGCGTTGCGCTGCTCGCGGATCTCGGCATTGAGCTGCAGCACGCGTTCGACGCGCGCGGTCGATTCCATCTTGATGCGGTAGACATAGGACGCCGCGAAGATCAGCATGCCGATGACGAGGAGATGGAGAAGGCGCATCGTCACCCTCCCCGCTTCAGGTCGGACAGACGCGGCCATGACGGCAGGTCGTCGTCGGCGCGCACCGGCGCCGCGGTGCGTTCGGCGGCACGCAGCTTGGCCGATCGCGCGCGCGGATTGGCAGCAAGCTCGGCCTCGTCAGGCGTCACCGGACGCTTGGTCAGGATCTGAAAGCTCGGCGCCAACTGCGCCACCTCGGGCAAATGCCGCGAGCCGGCGGAGACCTTGCCGCGTTCCGTGAGGAAATTCTTGACGATGCGGTCTTCCAGCGAATGGAAGGAAACCACGACGAGCCGGCCGCCCGGCTTCAGCGCGCGCTCGGCGGCTGCGAGCGCCAGATAGAGCTCATCGAGCTCTTCATTGACGAAGATGCGCAGCGCCTGGAAGGTCCGCGTCGCCGGATGGATCTCGTTCGGCTTGGCGCGCACGACTTTCGCGACGATATCGGCAAGCGCGTCGGTCGTCGTGATCGGCGCGTCCTTGCGCGCGGCGACGATGGCGCGGGCAACGCCACGCGAATGGCGCTCCTCGCCGAAGATATAGATGATGTCGGCGAGCTGTTTCTCGGAAGCCGACGCGACCACATCGGCCGCGGTCGGGCCGCTCTGGGCCATCCGCATGTCGAGCGGACCGCCGAGGCGGAACGAGAAGCCGCGCTCGGCCTGGTCGAGCTGCATCGAGGAGACGCCGACATCCATCACGACGCCGTCGACCGCATCCATCCCCTGCGACGCGCAGACCTCGGCGAGGTTGGAGAAGCGATCCTCGACCAGCGTCAGCCGACCGCCCGCGCCGTCGACCAGATCGAAGCCGCCGGTTATCGCAGTGCGGTCGCGGTCGATCCCGATCACGCGGGTCTCGGCGACATCGAGGATCGCCCGGCTGTAGCCGCCGGCACCGAAGGTCGCGTCGACATAGATGCCGCCGGCGCGCGGATCGAGATACGCGACCGCCTCACGGCCCAGCACCGAAATGTGACGCGGCGCACGCTCGCTCATGCGCTGCTCCCGGGCGGGGCCGCGTAACTGGCATACAAGCTGGGTGCGCGCCGACTCATTGCGCCTCGAATCCTCGCGCCCAGAGCCTTCTTCGTTCCGATTCGATCGGAACGGAGCTCTGGATTCCTGTCTTGACGCGTCTTCTTCACGCGAACCGGTATCCACTTCGCTCGAAAACGCGTGAAAGAGCCGCTGCGTGACGCCAGCGCCAACTCCCGTCCTCGGCCGCAAATCCTGATATCCGACCGGAATTGGGAGGGTTTCCATGGGATTTCGCGCAAACAGCGGGGCTCAGCGTCCATTGGCCGTCCCCCGAAACCGGTTCGGCACTTCACCTCTCAGTAACGGCACTTAACGTTAAGAAAACGTTGATGATCGGTTAGCGGAATCGCGCGCCTTTGATCCGCATTCGAGTGATACCCTCGCGCCCCACTCCGGGCGCGGCGCATCGTGCGGATCGTGGAACCCGGCAGGGGTCGATTGCGCGGCCCGCACGGTAAAGGAATAGTAAACGCCTATTTGTTTATCCATATGTCAAAATGCTTTCTCCTGGTTCGGGTTTGAGTGATTCGTATGGCTTCAAGTTCGTCTTCGTCCGGCAACGCTGATCCGAAGCGTCAGCGCGCCCTCCCTGTTCCAAAGGGGGTGGCGGACGCGAAGACGTTCACGCCGGATTCCTCGATCGCCTCCGACGTGATCCCGTCGGCGAACTTCGGCGATCGCGCCAATGGCCGGCAACCCGACATGATCGTGCTGCACTACACCGGCATGCCCGACGTCGAAGGTGCGATCACCCAGCTCTGCACGGCCGGCACCGAGGTCTCGGCGCACTACATCGTGCTCGAGGACGGCCGCATCGTGCAGTGCGTGCCGGAGAGCAAGCGCGCCTGGCACGCCGGCGTGTCGGCGTGGGCCGGCGATGACGACATCAACTCCTGCTCGATCGGCGTCGAGATCGTCAATCGCGGTCACGATTGGGGCTATCCGGACTTTCCGCTGCGCCAGATCGCGGCCGTCATCGCGCTGTGCCGCGGCATCATGCTTCGCCGCAAGATCGTCTCGCATCGCGTGCTCGGCCACTCCGACGTGGCGCCGGCGCGCAAGAAGGATCCCGGCGAGAAATTCCCGTGGCACTCGCTGGCCAATTCCGGCGTCGGGCATTGGGTGCAGCCGGCGCCGATGGTGCGCGGCGACGCGCTGCAGCTCGGTGCGATCAGCGACAGCGTCTCCAACATGCAGGCCGCGTTCCGGCGCTACGGCTACAACATCCCGACCAACGGCAAGTTCGACGGCCCGACCATGGAGGTCGTCACCGCCTTCCAGCGCCACTTCCGCCCGGAGCGCATCGACGGGATCGCCGACCGCTCCACCATGGCGACGCTGCACGCGCTGCTCGAGAGCCTGCCGCCGGATGCGGCGACGGTGGTCGCGTCGAGCTAGGCTCGCCTCCGTCCGTCATTGCGAGGAGCGGTGCATTTTCCGGCCAAGTGTTCGTGCACATTGGAACTTTTCGGCAAATGCCGTCTTTCTAGCTGGGGCGGTCCGAGTGGAGATTCGTCCATGTTCAAAGCACTCATCGCCGGAGCTGTCGCCGTCGGCCTCATCGTCGCTCCGACAGCCGCAAGCGCTATGTCGACCCAGGACAAGACCATGTCGACCAAGCACAAGACCCAAAAAGTCCATCATGCGCAGAAAAAGACAAAGATGGCACCCGGCACCACGACCGGCATGTCGAGTGGGGCGACGACCGGGCAGTCGAGCACCGGCGCCAAGGCAAAGACAGGGTACTGAGCAAGCTCAACGCCGCACGGCGCGCTGACGATCGTGGATGAATCGCGCGCCGTCACAGGCCACACACGAGATGGGGTGCGTCACCCCATCTCGGCGATCCGCCGCGCATAAAGCCGCCGCAGCGGTTCGAGTTGCGTGGCTGCCGTTGCGGCGAGATAGGCCCGCCGCGCTTCGTCCTTGCGGCCGAGGCGGCGCAGCAAATCGGCGCGCACCGCGGGCAGCTGGTCATATCCCTTCAACGTGCCACGCGCGTCCAGCGCGTCGATCAGGTCGAGCGCGCGCGCCGGGCCGTCGACCATCGACACCGCGGCAGCGTGATTGAGCTCGATCACCGGCGACGGGCTGATGCGCAGCAGCACCTCATAGAGACCGGCGATCTGCGGCCAGTCCGTGTCCTTGTAACTCGGCGCCCGCGCGTGCAGCGCGGCGATCGCGGCCTGCACGGCGTAGGACTGCGGCCGGCCCGGCATCCGCAGCGCCTCCTCGACCAGTTCGAGGCCTTCGGCGATCTGCTGGAAATCCCACAGCGAACGGTCCTGCTCCTCGAGCAGCACGATATCGCCGCCGGCGGTCTGGCGGCCGGCGCGGCGCGCATCATGCAGCAGCATCAGCGCCAAGAGCCCCTTGATCTCGCCGCGCGCCGGTATCAGCGCATCGATCAGCCGCGCCAGCCGGATCGCCTCGCGCGCAAGATCAGGCCGCATCAGATCCTCGCCGGCGGTCGCCGCGTAACCTTCGGTGAAGACGAGGTAGATCACCGCGAGCACGCCGGTGAGGCGCGGCTCCAGCGCCTCGCGCTCGGGCACCTCATAGGGAATGCCGGCGAGTTTTATCTTTTGCTTGGCGCGCAAGAGGCGTTGCGCCATGGCGTCCTCGCTCACCAGGAAGGCGCGCGCGACCTCGACCGTCGTCAGCCCGCACACCGTGCGCAAGGTCAGCGCGACCTGGACCTCGGCGGCAAAGGACGGATGGCAGCAGGTGAAGATCAGCCGCAGCATGTCGTCGTCGAGCGTTGCATCGGCCGGCTCGGGCGAGGACTCCGCATCGAGCAGGATCTGATGCGTCAGCTCCTGCTGCTTGCCGCGAAACGTCGCCGCGCGGCGGACGCGGTCGATCGCCTTGTTGCGGCCGACATTGACCAGCCAGGCACGCGGATTGGAGGGGAATTCGCCGATCGGCCAGCGCTGCAGCGCCACCGCAAAAGCATCCTGAAGCGAATCCTCGGCCAGATCGAAATCGCCGACGAGCCGGATCAGCGTTGCGAGCGCCCGGCCCGCCTCGTCGCGAAACACTTTTTCGATCTGGCTGGGGGTCATGGCGATCAATCGTTGCTCGGCGACCGCGCCGGGCGACGCGGCCGCTACATCCATCTGGCGATGATGCCGCTATCGCGGGTTGTCGTAGATCATCACCGGCCTGACTTCGATCGAGCCGGTCTTGGCGCCGGGAATCCGCGCCGCAAGGCCGAGCGCCGTGTCGAGATCCTTGGCATCGACGAGATAGTAGCCGCCGAGCTGTTCGCGGGTTTCCGCAAACGGCCCGTCGGTCGTCAGCGTCTTGCCGTCGCGCACCCGCACGGTGGTCGCGGTCGATACCGGCTGCAGCCCGTCTCCCGCCTTGAAGTGTCCGCTCTGGATGATGGACTGGGTGTAGACGGCATATTCCGCCGACAGGGCCTTGCGGTCGTCGGCATTCATACCGCCATATTCCGCGTCGCTCCGGTAGATCAGCAACAGGTATTGCATCTTGAGAACTCCTCTTGATCGGCTGGATCGCCGACACCCAGTCGAACGGGCGACACGCAGGACGACATCGTCAGGATAAGTTATTTGGCCGCCCGGCGTGAATGCCACGCCTGCCCGGCGGGCAGCGGAGCGGGCTTATATCGGATAATCCGATAATAATCGCCAGTATTATTCGTTTGTTAAATTCATGGCAGCGCGTAGCCTTGGGGTCGAGATGCCCGGAGGACTCGCCATGACACCACTGCCGCAGACAGCAACGCGCCTTTCCCGGCTGTTGCTGTCGATGCTGTACCGAATCCTGCGCAGCCGGATCGTGGCGAAACCGCGCCATCACGCCAGTCAGGTCGCCTCGACCATCGCCGCGGGCGGCCATCCGCTCGGCGTGTGAGCAGGCAATGCAACGGGGGACCACGCGCCTGAAGGCGCTGCGTCAGCTGATCGCCGACGAGGGTCTGACCATCGCGATCCTTGCGGCGGTCGCCGCAGCGACGGTGATCGCATTTGGTTTCGGAGCGGAAGCTGACATCGTCGCCTCGATGCTGGTCATCGGCCTCGTGACCGCGCTGGCGGAGACCCGCCTGCGATCGGGAAAATAGCGGTCACCCCACGGCGGGCGTCATGACAACGATCCTGCCTGCTGCGCGGCGCGGCGCCGCAACTCCTTGAGCTCCTCGAAACGCCTGGTCACGTCGCGCATCACGGCGACGGTGCCGGCGACCTTGTGCGCCGCATCGTGCAGCATCTCGATGGTGAATTCGACGGAGATGCGCGTGCCGTGCCTGGTCAGCGCCGGCACCGACAGCAGATCGCCCCGACCGTAGCGGCTCGTCCCGGTCGCCATCGTGTGCCGGAAGCCGGCCCAGTGACGCGCGCGCAGATTCTCCGGAATGATCAAATCGAGCGATTGTCCGATCGCCTCCTCGGCGCTGAAGCCGAACATCCTGACCGCGCCGGGATTCCACAAGGTGATGCGGCCTTCGGCATCGGTCGCAACGATCGCGTCGGAGGCGCCCTTGAGCAACGCGTCTCCCACTTCTGCCGCAATATCCATCGTCTGATCTCCTGCTGATGCCGATCCTGCTGTGAACGCGGACGTTTGCGCTGACAAGCGAAGAAAGCCGATGGAACTGATCGGTGATGCCGATAGCAATCGCGGTCAGCGCCGCCGCCGCGTGGCGGGCCTCGCCCGCGGGAGGTCCGCGCTCGTATTGACATGCGACGCGGCGAGCCGATGCATCGTCTCGACCGCGCGCGCCAGATGATCGTCCTGGCTGTCAGCCGGATAGGCGACATAGGCCGGCATCGCAAAGCCAGGTGCGCCGGCGACGGCGTGCAGCCGCCGCGCCTTCAGGAGCGGCTCCACGATACGGCGCGCAAAGAATCCGGAGCCGCCATTCTCCAAGAGATGCTGCAAGCCGAGCCAGCCGATGTTCACCGTCAGCGCGGGGCCGGCGAAATTCGGAAACAGCGTGGCGTGACGCGCGTAGAATTCGGGTCCCCAATCGACATAGACATAGCCCGGCCCCGGCTCCGGCGCGCTCTTCGGATCGGTCGACACCAGGATGAGCTGCTCCTCGAACAGCTGCTCGACCTTGAGGCCGGGGCGGCTCTGTGGCGTGTACATCACGCCGATGTCGATGCGTCCCTCGACCAGCCCCTGCATCAGCTCGGGCTCGAGCGCGCTCTCGGCGCGGATCGAGATGTCGGGATGCGCCCGCGTCATCAGCGGCAGCCAGCGCAGCAGATACTCTTCCCAAAGGCCGATGCGGCCGCCGACCACCAGCGTCGCGGAAAATCCCTTGGGGATTCCGACATCATGGCGCGCCTGCTCGACGGTGCGGACCAGCACCGAGGCGTGGCGCTGAAACTGCCGGCCCGCCGGCGTCAGCGTGGTGCCGGCCTTGTTGCGCACGAACAGCACGCAGCCGAGCTGCTGCTCGAGCGTGTGGATGCGGGTGCTGACGGTCGACTGGCTGACATGCAGCCGCTCTGCCGCGGTGATGAAGTTGCCGGCGCTCACCACCGTCAGGAACGTCCGGGCCAGTTCGGTATCCATGGCGCCTCGACCTTTGAATCGATCAAATCGATATCAAAGGCCCCTGCTCTGCGAATGTCAAAATCAAGAACCGGCCGGGCGCCGGGCCAAGGGTTAACCATCGCAATCGCTTGACGCGGGCGGCCAAAGCCCGCATGCGTACGCCGTCAGTCGGCCGGACGGCCGCTCCCGCAAGCGCCGAAAGGCCGCGGGGGAGGAAAGTCCGGGCTCCATCGACATGCGGTGCCGGATAACATCCGGCGGGGGCGACCCCAGGGAAAGTGCCACAGAGAACGAACCGCTCCCTCCTCGGAGGAAGTAAGGGTGAAAAGGTGCGGTAAGAGCGCACCGCGTTTCCGGCAACGGAGACGGCATGGCAAACCACACCGGGAGCAAAACCGAATAGGGACGGCAACGCGGTTAGTTCGCGCATGCGCGATAACACCGCAGGGCGATGTCAGGCCCGCTGTCCGGGTAGGTTGCCCGAGGCAAGGTGCAAACCTTGTCCCAGAGGAATGGCCGTCGCGCATCATTCGCAAGAATGGTGCCCTACAGAACCCGGCTTACAGGCCGGCTGATATTTCTAAAGCGTTTTCGAGCGAAGTGGAGTTCCGGTTCGCATCAAGAAAACGCGTCTTGCTTAGATGGACCATGAGGGGCTCGGCGCAACACGCCGGGCCCCTCGCCATTTTCAGATGACCGTCATTGCGGCCCGCCTTGCGGCCGGCAGAGCCGACCATCACCCTTGCGTCAGAACGACCCGAAAGCGGTGCCGATCGCAATCACCGCTACGAGCGCGATAACGGAACTCGCAATGCCGACCATGACAATGTCGAGATAGCTTTCGCGATGCTTGAGCCCACAGATCGCAAGCAGGCTAACGACCGCGCCGTTGTGAGGCAAAATGTCCAGCGTTCCCGAGCCGATCACCGCGACGCGATGCAAAAGGCCGGGGTCGATACCCGCCTCCGCGGCAAGGTGCATATAAGTCTGGCCCAACGCATCGAGCGCGATCGTCAAGCCGCCGGAAGCCGACCCCGTCAGCGCGGCGAGGATGTTCGTCGCGACCGCGAGCGACACCAATGGGCCGCCCTCAATTCGCAACACCCAGTCCCGCACCACGCCGAAGGCGGGAAGCGAGGCGATAACGGCGCCGAATCCGACAAGGCTTGCGACGCTCAGGGCCGGCAAGACCGACGCGTTGGCACCCGCATCCATGGTTCGTCGGAGTGCGGGCAACCGTGTCCAGTTGCAGAGGATGACCGTCACGATCGCTCCCGCCAACGCCACGACAACCGACCAGACACCGGCCACGGCAGCCAGCGATGTATTTCCCCACCGCTGTTCGGCCAGGAACGAGAAATCAAGCCGAGGCAGCACAACGAGCGACATCACCAGATTGACGGCGACGACGACGATCAGCGGAAGGATCGCGTTGAAAATCGGGACGGCGGCGTTGCTGTGATATCCGTGGCGGAGCTCCGCCGGGTCGAATTCTCGCGCCGTCGTAGCCCGCTCGCGCAACAGCTCATCGTCGGCTGCATCCGCCGGAACCGGCGGCTCGTCGCCATAGCCCTCTTTTGCGCGACGCGCCGCTTTCTCCGCGCGAAGAAGCCACCACAGCCCGACGCCCAGCATGATGATCGATGCGACAACGCCGAGGCCCGGTGCGGCAAAGGGGGTCGTGCCGAAGAAAGGCATCGGTATCGCATTCTGTATCGACGGCGTGCCCGGCAGCGCCGACATGGTGAAGGTCGAAGTCCCGAGAATGACCGCCGCCGGTACCAGACGACGTGGAATCCCCGCCGTGCGAAACAGCGACTGCGCCATCGGAACGATGACAAAGAAGGCGACGAACAGGCTGACGCCGCCGTAGGTGACCAGTGCGCCTGCGAGCACGACCGCGAGGATGATCCGGCGTTCACCCAGACACCGGGAGATGAAGCCCGCGACCGCAGCGACCGCGCCGCTGTCGTCCATGAGCTTTCCGAACACGGCGCCAAGCAGAAAAATAGGAAAGAACTGCGCGAGAAACTCCGACGCACTACCCATGAAGGTCTGCGTCCAGTTGGCAAGCAGCGGTTCGCCACCGAAGGCTGCGGCCACCAGCGCACAAAGTGGCGCGAGCAGCAGCACGCTCCAACCGCGGAAAGCAAGACAGACCAGCAGTCCAAGCCCGACGAGAATGCCGAGAAGACCCATCGTCTCAGCACTCCGCCAGCAGAATATCGAGATCCGCCGTCGAACGCTCACCGAGATCGGCGCCATGCGCGTCGAGGAATTCGCCGGCGGCGCGCCGCCCTTCCTCGTGCAGCTTGGCCACGAACTCCCATTCGGCATTAAGCTTGGATGACGAACCGAACGTCGCAAGCATGTCGCTCTTGATCCGGTGCGTCTTCATCTGCGCCCAGCGGGCGCCTTCCCCGGTACCGGGGTCGGCGACCTGGCGAAGCAACGCGATCATCCGCAGCTCCTTTGCCAGCGGCGAGTTGAATGAGATCTCGTTAAGCCGGTTGAGAATGTCGGCGGCCGTGCGCGGCTGCTCCGGACGCTCGGTCGGGTTGATCTGGACGACGACGGTGTCGCGCGCGTCGGTCTCGCGAACGAGCGGCGTAATCGTGGGATTACCCGCATAGCCGCCGTCCCAATAGGGCTCGCCATCGATCTCGATCGCGCGAAACATCGTTGGCAGGCAAGCCGACGCAAGCAGGACATCCGCGGTAATCTCCGCATTGCGAAAAATCCGTCCGCGGCCCGTGCGCACGCGTGTGGCGGTTATGAAGAGCTTGATCGGCGCACGTGCAAGACGCTCGAAATCGATACTGTCGTTCAATATGTCGCGGAGCGGATTGAAGCCAAGAGGATTGAGGTCGTAGGGTGAAAGCATCCGCGACATCAAATCGGTGAAGAGATAGGCCGGGGAGCTGTCAAGCGACCAGCGTCCCATCAGGCGGTCGAGCGGCGACCGTTGCAACGGACTGAATGCGGCGGCGCGCGAGACGCTTCGCCAATATTTTTCAAGCGCTTCGCTTGCACCGGCAGCGCCGCCCGCGGTCCAACCGTCCGCCAGCACGGCTGCGTTCATCGCTCCGGCCGATGTCCCGGATATGCCCGCAATCTGAAACCATGGCTCTTCGAGAAGACGATCCAGGACACCCCACGTGAACGCACCGTGCGATCCCCCACCTTGAAGCGCCAGGTCTACGAGCACGGGGCTGCGGTTCATGAATCCATGCTCACCAGCACGCGAGACGCTGATTATGTCGCAGTTTAACCGAACATGCGAGACAAAGTTGCGGTCGCTGCCCAATTCCGATGGCGAACTTCGAACGAAATTGTCTCAACTCGAAGCGAAGCGAACCGATCGCTTCAGTGCAGCCATAGGCTCACGTTTCTTAGAAGGCGACATGCATGGGTGGCGGGCGTAGAGTATGTCCCTCGCGGAGGAACACAGATGGACCTTCAGAAGATCATGGCGAAGGCAAGAGACATCGCCAGGAGAAGCGGCACGATCACAACCGAGCAACTGAACGGGATGTGCCCCAACAATATGGAGCCTGAAGATATCGCGGCTCTCTTTGCGGCTCTGCGGACCGAGGGGATTCGTCTCAAGGACGACGAAGCAGAAAAGTAGGAGCCCAAAGTAGGAGCCACTTTGCCTTGACGCTTTAGCAAGGCAATCGATCGCTGCGAATCGAAGCGCCAGCCGGGTTTGCATAGTGGCAGATTAGCCATCCGGCGGCGTTGCAGCTATGATCCGCCAGAGCTGGACGTGTCCTTCTGCCCCGAGATTCAAGAAGATCAAAAGGAGGAATAGGAATGTCGGTCGCCTGCAAGTTCGAACGCAGCATCCTCAGCCATGAAGAATATGAGGCGATCCGCCTGACGCATCATCCCGCCATCTACAGCGTCGAGGTGGCTGAGCTCGAGGCCATGCGACCCCGCTTGCGCAAGATGCGCGACAAGGAGCGAACGGTCGGCCGACAAAAGCAGCGCGAGAGCCGCGGAAAGGCCGAGGCTCGCGGCACGAGCTTTCCGGGAACCGCCAAGCATGCGTCAGAGCGTAAGCAGGTCTTCGCGGCGGCGCTGAAACGGGTCAACACGGAGCTCCGGCGTCAGCACAATTTGGCGGCCCGGACCGCACATGTCGAAGCAGCGCGAAAGGCCCTCGCACTGCACCGGGCCGCGAACTTCACAACGCATCCCCCGGCTGGAGCCACCGCGGGCGACGGCATGGCGCCGAAGCCAAGCGAACGCCGACGAAAGATCATTGCAGGCGCGAAGATCGGACGCGTATCGCAGGCGACAAAGGTCGCTCAGGCCGTCCGCGACGCGCGCGGTGCATGACCCGGGCAACAAGCGCGTCTGATTGATTCCCATTGACGGCCAAGCTCAACAAACTCACGATCAAGGTCGACCGGCCACAACTCACGCCCGCGGACATCAAAAGACTGCAGGCGGCGATGCGGGAAAAGGCCAGCGCCGACTGATCACACAGCATGCGTGCGGGACGCGCCACCTGGCGGAGAGCCCGCACCTGCTGTCCATGGCGCCGCGACATTTTCGAGAGCAATGCGCCGCGAAGTTCGGGATGCCGGGTGCGATGTTTCGCATCGCCCCGGACTAGGCGGCAATCTCCATGAGCAGCGCCATCAGCGCCTCCGGCGCGGTGACGTTCGGCGAATGGCTGGCGTCGATCTCGAAATAACGCCAGCCGGCTTCGTTCTTGATGCGGTTGGCGAACTGGCGGAACGTGTCGGCCTGCGTGGCGCGGGTGGCGTAGATGTAGCTGCGCGGCAGGTTCGTCTCGCCGTGCTTCAATCTCAATTTCTGCTCGAAGCATTTGATCGGCATGTCGACGCGCCGCGCGCTCAACCATTCGACGTCGGCGGCGGACGTGTCCGGCGGCGTCGGCATCGGCGGTATACGCCAGCCGTCGCCGTCGCTCGCGAGCTCACGCATGGTTTCGATGGCCCCTTCGTTGAGATCGAACAGCGACTGGCCGTCGCGCGGCACGAAGGCGTCGATGTAGATCATCTGCGCGATGCGCTCGCGCACCCGGTCGGCGACGCCGGTCGCGACCATGCCGCCATAGGAGTGCCCGATCAGCACGATGTCGTGCAGGTCTTCGTAACTGATGACGCTGAGCGCATCCTGGATATGCGCTTCGAGGTCGAGTCCCTGATGCGCAAGGTGCGCGCGCTCACCGAGCCCGGTGTAGCTCGGCGTGACCAGCCGATGCCCGGCGGCCTGCATCAGGGGATGCATCTTCTTCCATGCCCAGCCTGCCGACCAGGCGCCGTGACAGACCAGAAAGGTTTTTTGCGAGTTCGCAGTCATGGGATGCTTCCGTTCCGATTATCGTTGATGAGCCGCGATTTTGAAGTGTACCGACAGCTTGCGTCGTGTAAACGTCCCGGCAACGATCATAAGAACGAGATGAGGATGACCCCGGCAAGCTATGCGATCCTGTTCTTCGGCGCGCTTGCCGGCGGTTTCGTCTCCGGCCTTGCCGGCTTCGGCACGGCGCTGATGGCGCTCGGCATCTGGCTCTATGTGCTGCCGCCGACACTCGCGGTGCCGCTGGTGCTGGTCTGCTCGGTCATCGCGCAGCTCTCGACACTGCCGTCGATCTGGAAGAGCATCGATTTCCGCCTGGTCTGGCCGTTCGTCATCGCAGGCCTCGCGGGCGTGCCGATCGGCATCCTGCTGATCGCGCAGGCAGACCCCGAGGTCTTCAAGCTGACGATCGGCGTCTTCCTGCTGGTGTTTCCGACCGCGTTGTTCCTGCAACGCAAGCCGATGTCGATCGCCTTCGGCGGCAAATGGGCCGACGGCGCGATCGGATTTGCCGGCGGAATCCTCGGCGGCCTCGCCGGACTGTCCGGCCCGCTGCCGATCCTGTGGGCCAGCGTGCGCGGCTGGGGCAAGCAGCAGCGCCGCGGCGTGTTCCAGATCTTCAACTTCACGATCCTGGCCGCCGCGCTTTGCGTGCAGATCGCAAGCGGCCTGGTGAAGCCCGAGCTGATCTGGCTGGTGGCGTGCGCGTTTCCGGGGACGCTGCTCGGCGCCTGGCTCGGCGCGCGGCTCTATCACGCGCTCAGCGACCGCAATTTCTCCGACGTCGTGCTGCTGCTGCTGTTCCTGTCCGGCGTCGCGCTGGTGTGGAACGGGCTGGCGCCGAAATAGCGCGGGCGATGCGAGAGCGTCGGTTCTGATCCAATCAGAACCGACGCTCGAGCCACGCGTCATCGCTCACTCAGCCGCGGCCTGGCCGAACTCGGTCGCCTGGCGCTCGAACAGGCCGCGATAGATGCCGCCGGGACGCGCCGCCAGCACCTCATGCGTGCCCTGCTCGACGATCTCGCCGCGGTCGAACACCAGGATGCGATCCATGCTGCGCACCGTGGAGAGCCGGTGCGCGATCACGATCGAGGTCCGCCCCTTCATCAGCCGTTCCATCGCCTGCTGGATCAGCGCCTCGGATTCCGAATCGAGGCTCGAGGTCGCCTCGTCCAGGATCAGGATCGGCGCATCCGCCAGGAAGGCGCGCGCCAGCGCCACGCGCTGCCGCTCGCCGCCCGACAGCTTGACACCGCGCTCGCCCACCAGCGTGCCGTAGCCCTTCGGCAGCCGCATGATGAAGTCGTGCGCATTGGCAAGCCGCGCCGCCTGCTCGATCGCCTCCATGCCGGCGCCCGGCCGGCCATAGGCGATGTTCTCCGCCAGCGTGCGGTGGAACAGGATCGGCTCCTGCTGCACGATCGCGATCTGGCTGCGCAGCGATTGCTGCGTCGCCCTGGCGATGTCCTGACCGTCGATCAGGATCCGGCCAGCGGAGACGTCGTAGAGCCGCTGCACCAGCTTGACGAAGGTCGTCTTGCCGGAGCCGGAGCGCCCGACCAGGCCGACCCGCTCGCCGGCATCGATGTCGACCGACAGCCCGTCATAGAGCGGCCGGCGATGGCCGCCATAGTGGAACGTGACGTCGTCGAACACGATGCGGCCGCCCTGGATGTCGATCGTCCCAGCGTCATCCGCATCGACAATGCCGAGCGGCTCGCCATGGATCTGCACCAGCTCCTCCATGTCGTTCACCGAACGCTGCAGGTTGTTGATGTGCATGCCGACATCCCGCAGATAGGCGTGGATGATGTAGTAGCTGGTTAGTACATAGGTGACGTCGCCCGGCGTGGCGCGGCGCTGTGCCCACAGCAGGATCGCACCGCCGATCACCGAGGCGCGGAAGCACAGCAGCACCACCAGCTGCGCCGTCGAGGTGTGGTTGTAGCGGAACCAGGTCCGCCGCACCCTCCGGCGCCAGCGGCTGATGACGCCATCGAGCCTGATGTCCTCGCGCGTCTCCGCGCCGAACGACTTCACCACCGCGTTGCAAGTCAAGGCGTCGGCCAGCGTGCCGCCGACCTTGGTGTCCCACGCATTGGAAACGCGCGCGGCAGGCGCCACGTAGCGCACCTGGAACACCATGGTCATCGCGACATAGATCACCGAGCCGACCGCGATCACCGCGCCGAGCTGCGGCCAATGCACGCCGAGCAGGATCATCGAGCCGACCAGCACCACGGCCGACGGCAGCAGCGCCATCAGGATGGTGTCGTTCAGCAAATCGAGCGCCCACATGCCGCGCGTGATCTTGCGCACGGTGGACCCGGCGAACGAATTGGCGTGCCAGTCGGTCGAGAAGCGCTGCACCCGCATGAAGGCCTGCTGCCCGACATCGGACATCGTCTTCAGCGTGAACGGCACAATGGTCTGGATGCCGACCAACCGCAGCGCCAACGACAGCGCGCCGAGCCCGACGATGGCGCCGAACGCCAGCATCGCCGCATGGCGCGCGGCCGCATCGGTGGCGCCCGCGGTCAGCGCGTCGACCAGATGGCCGGAAAACACCGGCATGAACAGGTCGGCCGCGGTTGCGCCGAGGAATCCCGCCGTCACCGCGGAGGCACGGAGCGGCTGTTCCAGCCAATGGCGGAAGACAAAGGGAAGCACGATCCGGATCGCGGCCGGCCGCTTGGTCGTCAGAGAGGTCATGGCACATTCCGGCCACGCTTTTGCAGCGCGAGCCGGCTCCATCTGAGGCGACGTGCGGGCGGAATCCGGCCGCGAGCGCCGCTGGAAATTGTCGATAAATCGTTGGGAAGTTTTGATGATCGGGGATCAGGCCCGATCAGCGCCGGGAGCTAACGCGTAAAGGCGTCCAGCACCGTCGAACGCGGGCGCGCGATCTGCGAAATAAGCGACTTCATGCGCATCTCCCCGGTTCGAGTAAGGAAGCGCTGCTTATAAATGCATCACGCGCGATTGGCAAGGTAACTTCGGCGTGAGTGCGTCAATGTGTCGACGACATCAGCTATTCCCGCGACCGGGCGCAGCCCGCGCGCGAATCCGATGCGCTCAGCCCGCGACATCGGCACACTTTCGTAGCCTGGATGAGCGAAGCGATATCCGGGGGCCGTGGTTGCGATCATCGGATCTGGTCAGCGCGCTCCCCGCATATCGCTTCGCTCATGCGGGCTACGAATGAAGATCCGCCAACTCTCCTCACTCGGGACGTTCTCCAAAACTTCCGCCTTCTCCCGCATCGGCCCGCCCAGTCGAATGGCAACACGCCCTCCCTCACATAACGATGAAACGAGGAATGCGGCCAGTCGCACACGCGCCGGACCAAGCCATGTTTGACGGGGTTGAAATGGATGTAATCGACGTGCCGCGCGAAGTCATCTTCATCGCGGATTGTGTGCTCCCAAAACCGCCGCTGCCAAAGCGCCAGATCGCCATTCGATCGACGCTTCAGCTCTATCGAGGCAGCAAGCAATTGGCTGCTGAAGTGTCCTTTGATCCGACGCCAGCGACCTGCAAAATCGGAATCGCCTTGCGGCAGTGTAAGGATCGCGTGGAGGTGATCGGGGAGCACCACCACTGCGTCGACTGAGAACGGATGTTCGCTACGGGCGGTACCGAACGCATCCCGCAGCGCCGTGATATGATCCACGAGTAGGCTGGATCGCCGGTCATCGAGTGTGACCGTAAAGAAGAACGTACCGCCCGGGATGAAGTTGCGTCGGTATCTGACCATGCCCCAACTCTCGCAGCATTCCCGCATATCGCTTCGCTCATGCGGGCTACGATGCTGGAATATTGCAGACTAGCAGACGCTTGCGTCAATACAGATTAGCGCCTGGGATCTCGAAGCTTCGTAGCCCGGATGAGCGAAGCGATATCCGGGGGCGCGTCACGTTCGGTGATGAACTGCTAAGATCGGTCCCGCATATCGCTTCGCTCATGCGGGCTACGATGTCAAAATATTGCAGACTAGCAGACGCTTGCGTCAATACAGATCAGCGCCTGGGATCTCGAAGCTTCGTAGCCCGGATGAGCGAAGCGATATCCGGGGCCGCGTCACGTTCGGTGATGAACTGTTGAGATCGGTCCCGCATGTCGCTTCGCTCATGCGGGCTACGAAGAACAAATGACACCACCTAATGCGCTTCGCCGCTGCTCGCGGTCATCGACGGCGGCTTGTTGACGAACAGCACCAGAAGGCTGAGCGCGACATAGAACAGCGACAGCATGAAGAAGGCGTCGCCATAGCCCATCACCGCGGCCTGGCGGTGCACGATCTGCGAAAGCTGCTTCATCGCCATGATGGCAGAATCGCCCATGCCCTGCATGCGCTGGGTGAACATGTTGAGGGTCTCGACCGCGGTGGTGTTGCCCCAGGTCACGCGGTCATGCAGCCGCGAGATGTGCAGATCGGTGCGGTCGTTGAGCACCTGGTTGATGACGGCGAGCCCGACCGCGCCGCCGAGATTGCGCATCAGGTTGAACAGGCCGGAGGCGTTCTTGACGCGATCCTGCGGCAACGTCGCGAGCGCGATGTTGTTGGTCGGCACCATCGCGCACATCATGCCGATGCCGCGCAGGATCTGCGGCACCAGCAGCTCGTAGAAATCATAGTCGCGGGTGATCCAGGTCATCTGCCAGGAGCCGAGCGCGAAGGTCACGAGGCCGAAGGCGATGATGTAGCGCAAGTCGACCTTCTGCATCAGCCGCCCGACCACCGGCGCCATCAAGAACATGGTGACGCCGGAGACGAACATGGTCTCGCCGATCATCAGCGCGCTGTAGCCGCGGATCTCGGCGAGATAGCGCGGATAGACGTAAGTCAGGCCGTAGAGCCCGATGCCGATGCAAAACTGCAGCACGCAGCCGACCGCGAAGTTGCGGTTGGAGAAGGCGTAGAGATCGACGATCGGCTCCTCCGCGGTCAAGACGCGCCAGAAGAATGCGACCGCCGAGACGAAGCCGATCGCGGCGCAGACCGCGACCGAGGTGTCCTGCAGCCACTCATATTGCGGACCTTCCTCCAGCACATATTCGAGCGAGCCGAGGAAGCCGCCCATGAAGATCAGGCCCCACCAGTCGAAGCGCTCGAGCAGCGCGAAGTTCGGCTGGTCGAAATCGACCAGCGCCAGCACGCCTGCCGTGATGATGACCCCGGGCACGATGTTGATGAAGAACAGCCAGTGCCACGACATCAGGTCGGTGATGTAGCCGCCGACGGTCGGGCCAACCGTCGGCGCCAGCGTCGCGACGAGGCCGATGATCGGCGCCACGATGTGGAACTTGCTGCGCGGGAAGATCGTGTAGGCCGAGGCGAACACCGTCGGGATCATGCCGGCGCCGAGAAAACCCTGCAGCGCGCGCCACAGGATCATCTGCTCGATCGAGGAGGCGAAGCCGCACAGCAGGCTCGAGGCGGTGAAGCCGAACGCCGAGATCGCGAACAACAGCCTTGTGCCGAGCGCGCGCGACAGGAATCCGGACAAGGGAATCGCGATCACTTCGGCGATCAGATAGGCGGTCTGCACCCATGACACTTCGGTCGAAGAGGCCGAGAGGCCGGCCTGGATCTCGGACAGCGAGGCCGAGACGATCTGGATGTCCAGGATCGACATGAACATGCCGAACACCATGATGATGAAGGCAACCAGCCGCTTCGGCTGGATGCGCTCGGACTCCGAGGCGCCGGTCATCATCGAGGGCGAAGCAGTGGTCGTATCAGCCATGGGCTGGCTCGCTGCTTCCTAACACCTCTCCCCGTTGGGGAGAGGTCGCGCCGAAGGCGCGGGTGAGGGGCCGCAGATCCCACGAGAGGCCAGAACCCCTCACCCGGATTGCATCTGGCGATGCAATCCGACCTCTCCCACAAGGGGAGAGGTGGACCGTTGATGCGGCAATTCTCCAATCAGACGTCATACGCCGCCTGCTCTCAAGACATCACTGCGGATGGATCATCATCGGCGCGTCGAGATCGGTTTCGGCGTCGGCGTCCGCCGCGCCCTCGCGGGTATCGACGGTGGTGTAGACCGACATGCCGGCGCGCAAGAGGCCCTGCCTGGCGACGCTGGCAGGCACGCGGATGCGGACCGGCAGGCGCTGCACGATCTTGGTGAAGTTGCCGGTGGCGTTGTCGGGTGGCAGCAGCGTGAACACCGAGCCCGCCGCCGGCGAAATGCTGTCGACGAGGCCGGTGAACTTGCGGAAGCCGTAGGCGTCGACCTTGATCGTCACCCGCTGTCCGGTGCGGATGCGCTTGAGCTGGGTCTCTTTGTAGTTGGCGTCGATGAAGACGCCTTCGAGCGGCACCACGTTGCCGAGCCGCTGACCGACATTGATATAGTCGCCGGTGTTGACCAGGCGGTTGGAGAAGGTGCCATCGACCGGCGCACGGACATTGGTGAATTCGAGATCGCGCTCGGCCTTGGCGAGCTGGGTCTGCAGTTCGGCGAGCTGGGCGCGGGCCTCGGCCTGCTGCGCCTTGGTCACCTCGACATTGTCCTTGGCAGCATCATAGGCCGCCTGCGCGGATCGCACGCTCGCCGCGCCCTGGTCGCGGCCGGCCTCCGAGACTTCAAACGTAGCACGCGAAGCAAAACCCTTGGTGCTGAGCGCCTGCTGGCGGTCGAAATCGAGATCGGCGCGCTTCAGGCCGGCCTGCGCCGACACGAGTTGCGCCTGCGCCTGCTCGACCGAACTCACCGCCGCCGCTACCTGGCGGCCGATGCGCTCGATCGTCGCCTGCTGGGTCGCGATCCGGGTGCGCGCGGCGTCGACCGCGATACGGTAGTCGCCGTCATCGATCCGGAAGATCACGTCGCCCGCGCGCACC
Source organism: Bradyrhizobium sp. Pha-3 (assembly GCF_042258325.1). Taxonomy (NCBI): domain Bacteria; kingdom Pseudomonadati; phylum Pseudomonadota; class Alphaproteobacteria; order Hyphomicrobiales; family Nitrobacteraceae; genus Bradyrhizobium; species Bradyrhizobium sp. Pha-3. The sequence goes on from NZ_CP170151.1 coordinate 6,788,515, forward strand.
AGCGCGTTGTCGCCGGGCAGGATCGCCGCAATATGGCCCGCGACGCGCGCGCCGAGCATGGTGTTGTTGGCGCGGACATAGGCATCGTCGGTCGAGACGTAGAAGCGCCCGACCATCAGGTAATAGGCGGCATAGCTTGCTGCGGCGAGCGCGAGCAGGCCGACCACGCCCATCATCACGAATTTGCGCTTGCCGGATTTCGGCGCCGGCGCCGCAGCGGGCGAAGCCGCCGGCTGCTCGGGCGCAGAAGCGGGCGGCGCCTCCGCGGGACGCTTGGCTTCATCAGCACGGCCCTGCTCGCCGAGATCGGCGGATGCATCGCGCGCGATCGCGTCCTCGGCCATCTCAGGCTCGGAACGAACAATGCGTGCAGCCTGATCCCGTGCTGCGGCCATAGCCGAGGCTCCCACAAAAATTCTTGACGCGCGCGATGGCGGAATAAGGGCCGTGCGGCGCATCGTCACTCCCAAGATACCATTGACCGAACGGTTCGGTCAAACTATATTCCGTCCGTTAGATTATAAAGCTTCGATTCTTCCCTTTCCTACTCTGGGTTGAGTTCTTTCCTGAGAAGCTAAATCAATGGTTGCAGCGCCCCGAACCTCCCTCCAGTCCGTCGGCGAGGAGGAATCGTCGAAACGCCGCCAGATCCTGGACGGCGCCCGCAAGGTCTTCCTGGAGCTCGGCTTTGACGGCGCGAGCATGGGCGAGATTGCGCGCGCTGCCGGCGTCTCCAAGGGCACGCTCTATGTCTATTTCCCCGACAAGGCCGGATTGTTCGCGGCGATCGTCGAGGAGGAAAAGCTCGAGCAGGGCAAGGTCGCCTTCAATTTCGATCCAGCGCGCGACGTCGACACCACCCTTCCCGAATTCGGCCGCGCCTATGTCGCGGTGTTGTGCCGGCCCGGCGGCGGCTCAGCGATCCGCACCGTGATGGCGATCGCCGAGCGGATGCCGGAACTCGGCAGCCGGTTCTACACCCACGTCATCGCCCACACCGTCGACCGCTTCGCCGCCTATCTCGAGGCGCGCGCCGCGCTCGGCGAGCTCGTGATCGACGACTACCAGCTCGCGGCTTGGCAATTCATGCAGATGTGCCAGGCGACGCTGTTCCAGGCGTTCATCTTCCAGGCCAGGCCGTCGCCCTCGCCGGAGCGGATCGCAACCGTCGTCGACAGCGCGACGCGCGTGTTCTTCGCGGCGTACCGGCCGAAGGCCGGGTGAGATCGACGTCTTATCGCGGACCAGCGCGCTCTTCGTCCCGTCATGCCGAGGTGCTCGCGTAGCGAGCCTCGAAGCATGCGCGGCCCAATTGGCCGTCGTGCTTGAGACGACCGCGGAGTTTATCAACGGGCCGCGCTTTGCGCGGACCGTTGGCAGCCTCATCAACATGGCGGACGTAGGTTCTTTAGGTCGTCACGGGGGGTATTGTTCTCCAGCCGTCGATGTGCACGATCAATAACTCCAGCACGACGAGGCGATCGACCATGAACGACCTCACCATCCGACACATGCGGCCGGACGAGATCGCGCTCGCGGTGGACTGGGCCGCGGCGGAGGGATGGAATCCCGGTCTCGCCGATGCGCCCTGCTTTGCCGCCGAGGACCCGCTGGGCTTCTTCATCGGCGAGCTCGATGGCGAGCCAGCCGCGGTGATCTCCTGCGTCAATTACGGCGCGCAATTTTCCTTCCTGGGCTTCTACATCGTGCGCCCGGACCTGCGCGGCCGCGGCCACGGCCTGAAGATCTGGAATGCGGCCATCGCGCATGCGCGCCCGCGCGTGATCGGGCTCGATGGCGTGGTGGCGCAGCAGGGGAACTACCAGAAGTCCGGCTTCGCGCTCGCTTACGCCAATGTGCGCTATGGCGGCACTGTCGCCGTACCATCCGCGCTGAGCGACGGCACCGTCGCGCTGACCGATCTGCCGATGGCGCTGATCGAGGCCGATGATGCCACGGTGTTTCCGGCCCCGCGCCCCGCCTTCCTGCGCGCCTGGATCTATAAATCAGGACATGTCGGGCGCGCGCTGATGCGCGACGGCAGGCTGGCCGGCTGGGGCGTGATCCGCCCCTGCCGGACCGGCCGCAAGATCGGCCCGCTCGTTGCCGATGACCGTGCCGGCGCCGAGGCCGTCCTGTCGGCATTGCTCGCGAGCGCAGGCGGCGGCGAGATCTTCCTCGACGTCCCCGCGATCAACCGCGACGCCGTCGCCTTGGCGCAAGACCTCGGGCTGTCACCGGTGTTCGAGACCGCGCGGATGTATACCGGCGCGATCCCGCCATTGCGGATCGATCGCGTGTTCGGCGTCACGACGTTCGAGCTCGGTTAGCGTGAGATGTCGCCAGGTTGAAACGGTCTCGCGGCAGACCGCTGCACCTCCCCCGCAAGCGCAGGGCAGCTATTGGCCATAACGACGTGGAAACGTCGGAATGTGCGTCCGCACGATTTCGGGATATTAGAAATATATCCGTGAGTTGCCCGACATGTCAAGTGGCTTGGTAGAACGCCTGCCACCGCCAGCTCCTTTGCATGGGGTTGTTTTCGATATTTTCGCAACGCGCCTCCCCCGCAAGTGTCCGCAAGCGGGAGAGGGAGCGCGGCTGCAATTCAAACCTAATCTAGTTCGCCGCCGCGTTGACCTCCGGCGCGGCGACGTTGTCCTGCTCGACCTCCTCGGGCAGGCCGGCGAAGCGCCGCAGCGCCTTTGCCATCTTCACGCGGCCGCTGACGCCGGTGATGATGACGTCGACCATCACGAACGACGAGTGGAAGTGGCCCTGCGCCTTGAGCTGCTCGACCTTGACGCCGGCCTTGGCGAGCGCGTCGCCATAGGCGATGCCCTCGTCGCGCAGCGGGTCGAACTCGCTGGTCGCGATGAACGCCGGCGGCAGGCCTTCGAGCTCGCCGCGCAGCGGCGCGACGCGCGGGTCGGTGCGATCGGCCGGCGAGCAGTACAGGTCCCAGAACCAGTACATCAGCCCGCGGGTCAGGAAGTAGCCGGCCGCGTTGTCGGTATAGGACGGCCGGTCGAATGTGGAGTCGGTGACCGGACAGATCAGGAGCTGGCCCGCGATCTCAGGCCCGCCGCGATCGCGCGCGAGCTGGCAGGTGACCGCCGCGATGTTGCCGCCGGCGCTCCAGCCGGCGACCAGCAGCGGCCCTGCCCTGCCGCCGAGCTCGGCGGTGTGGGCTGCGATCCAGCGCGTCGCGGCATAGCCGTCCTCGGCCGCGGCCGGGAAGCGATGCTCGGGCGCATGGCGATAGCCGACGCTGACGATGATCATGCCGGTGCGCCGGCACAGGTCGCGGCAGAACGGATCGTCCGACATCTCGTCGCCGAGCACCCAGCCGCCGCCGTGGAAATACACCACGATCGGATGCGGCCCCGGCGTCGCCGGCCGGTAGAGCTTGTACGGCAGCGGACCGTCCGCGCCCTGCAGCATGCCGCTGCCGACCTCGCCGACCGGGCGGCCGGCAGGACGGCCCTTGTTGAACTCGGTGAGGAAGTCGCGCGCGCCCTGCGCCCCCATCGTCTCGAGCGGCGGCAGGTTCATCTCGCCGAGCAGATTCAGCACCAGCCGCACATCCGGCTGCAGGCGCACGATCTCGCCGTCATTGCATTGCTCGGCAACGCCGGGACCCGAGAGCTTGAAGCCGAGCATGCCGCGGCCGACCACCTCGTTGCAGATGCTGCGATACGGACCGACGCCGCCCGTATAAGGCATCACACCCTGCGGCTTGCCGGGCACGTTGGCGCCCGTATACCAGGTGTTGGCGAGCCGATGCAGCGTCAGCGTCGCGCAATCGGCCATGTGGCGTTCCCAGCCGGCCTGCGCAGTGTCGGTTGCTTCCATCGTGGTGAAGCCGGCGTCGCGCAGCGCGGCGATCCGCTCCACCACCCAATCGACATGCTGCTCGATCGAGACCGCCATGTTCGACAGCACCGACGGGCTGCCGGGACCGGTGATCATGAACAGATTGGGGAAGCCCGCGACGGTGACGCCGAGATAGGTCTGCGGTCCGTGCGCCCAGACATCCGACAACGACTTGCCGCCGCGGCCGGAGATCGGATGCACCGCCATGATCGCGCCGGTCATCGCGTCGAAGCCGGTGGCGAACACGATGACGTCGACGTCGAACTTGCGTCCGTTGGTGAAGATGCCGCTGGTGGTGATCCCCTCGATCGGCTCCTGCCGCAGATTCACCAGCGTCACGTTGGGACGGTTGTAGGTCGCGTAGTAATTGGTATCGAGGCAAGGACGCTTGGCGCCGAACGGATGATCATGCGGGGCGAGCGCCGCCGCCGTCTCCGGATCCTTGACCACAGCGCCGATCTTCTCGCGGATCAGATCGGCCACCAGTCTGTTGCCGTCGACATCGACCGCCTGGTCGGCCCAGAGCTGGGTCAGGATGTGGACGAGGTCGCCCGCCGCCCACGCCTTCTCGAACCGCTCGCGGCGTTCGGCGTCGCTCAATTGCCAGCTCACCACGGTCTGCTGCGGATAGGGCACGCCGGCCATCGACCAGCGCGCCTGCTCGCGATAGGCGGCGCGGTCGCTCTCGAAATACGTCTTGCGATCCTCCGGCGCCGGGCCGTTGCCCGCAGGCAATGCGAAGTTCGGCGTGCGCTGGAACACGGTGAGCTGCGCGGCCTGCTCGGCGATCAAAGGAATCGACTGAATGCCCGACGATCCGGTGCCGATCACGGCAACGCGCTTGCCCTTGAGATCGACGCCCTGATGCGGCCAGCGGCCGGTGAAATAAATCTCGCCCTTGAAATCCTTGACGCCGTCGATCTCCGGCGGCTTCGGCGACGACAGGCAGCCGGTCGCCATGATGTAGTAGCGGCACGAGACGTTGGCGCCGTTGTTTGTCGAGATCAGCCAGCGTGAAGTCGCATCATCCCAGGTCGCCTTCGTGACCTTGGTACCGAACCTGATGTCGCGACGCAGATCGTAGCGGTCGGCGACGAAGCCGAGATAGCGCAGGATTTCCGGCTGGGTGGCGTATTTCTCCGACCAGGTCCAGGCCTGATCGAGCTCGGGATCGAAGGTGTAGCTGTAGTCGATGGTCTGGATGTCGCAGCGCGCGCCGGGATAACGATTCCAGTACCAGGTGCCGCCGACATCGGCGCCCTCTTCGAGCGCGACCGCCGAGAAGCCCGCCTTGCGCAACCGATGCAGCAGGTAAAGTCCGGCGAAGCCGGCGCCGACCACCGCAACGTCGACCTGCTGCGTGGTTCCGCTCTGCGTGGAGTCTGAAGCGCGTGCTGCAACTGCTGCGTCTGGCATGCCATTCCTCCCGTATGTTTTGATTTGACGGAAGGCTAGCCCTGCGTTTTCAGTTTGTCATCACGACAAACGCAATCAGAGGTCGCCGCAATTATGACGCGCGCGGCCTGGAGCGCGCCGCGCAGCGCGTAGACGCAAGTGGTGTTGCTGCGGGCCCGGGCACATGGCGGAAGGTCGACGCCGCATTCCATCACTGCGCGCGAACCGACGCAATCCCACCGCACCGCATATACGGAGGCATCAATTTGCCTCGCCAATGACGCGGGTCGAGCGGCCGGCACGCCCATTCACAACTCTGCGACCTACCGCGCCCTTCGCGTCCCTCAGCTGGGCACCTCGCGACTGTTGTTGTAGCTTGGACGGAGCAATTGCACGGTCGCCAGGAGGAAGAATCCACATGACCACCGTCGTGTTCAACCGTCGCATCCTGCTCGCCGCTGGCGGCTCCGTCCTGGCAACCGGGGTTGCCGGGCTGCTGCTACCCGCCCGCGCTGAAGGCCTCGCACCGACTGACTCGATGGCGGGCGGGTCGAACAACTACCGCAAGGGTGCGCCGATCGTGGATCGGATCGGCAAAGGCGGCTTCTGGATGAGCGGCACCGTACGCCGCGCCGGCGACGGGGCTCCGCTTGCCGGGCAGCGCATCCAGATTTGGGCGCACACGACCGAAGGGCAGGAGCACGAGCCGCAGAGCCATGGCGCCACGCTTACCGACAAGAACGGGGCGTTTCGTCTCGAGATCCCGCAGATCATTCCGATCTTCGGCCAACCGCATGGTCACCTCGCCTATGACAGCGGTGAATTCAAAACCGTCTTTCTGCGTCCCGTGATGCGGAGCGCAAAAGATACCAGCCTTGAGGCGCATTTCGTGCTTCAGCCGGCCTGACCGGGTTGGGATCTAACAGGATGAGATTAGCCCGGGCGACCCTGATCTGGGCCGCCCTTGTGGCCGCCGTTTGCATGCCGATCGCCGCGGCAGCGGCGAGCCCACTGCTCGCATGGCGCGGTCCGGTCTACATCCTGGCGGGATTCGCAGGGATTATCGCGCTGGGTCTTGCGCTCGTTCAGCCCTTGCTGATTGGCGGATACTTGCCGGGACTGGCCGCTTATCGCGGACGGCGAGCACACCACTGGATTGGAGGCGCGCTGGTCGCGGCGGTGGTGATCCATGTCGCCGGCCTTTGGATCACCAGTCCGCCGGACATGATTGACGCCCTGCTCTTCTCATCGCCGACGCCGTTCTCCCCGTGGGGTGTGATCGCCATGTGGGCGATCTTCGCCGTCGCGCTGTTGGCGGCACTGCGCCGGCGATTGCGACTGCGACCGCGAACATGGCGCCTTGCCCATATGTCGCTTGCGGTGATCATCGTCGCAGGCAGCGTGATCCATGGCATGCTGGTCGAGGGGACGATGGAGACGATGTCGAAGGCTGCGCTGTGCGCACTGGTGCTGGGCGCGAGCATAAAGGTCATGGCTGACTTGCGGGTATGGCGAAAGCGCGCGACGTCGCGCACTTAGCGATCTTGCGCCGTTCCTTGGATTGCGTCGCAACATCCTTCCGGGCCATCATCTTCTACAGCCTGGGCGGCGATTTCAGCGCGATGCCGGCTAGCCTCACTTTCCGGTCGTTCGGCAAGTCCTCAAATCGACCGCATCAATCCGCCATCGACGCGGATGTTCTGGCCGGTGATGTAGCCCGCGCCGTCGGAGACGAGGAAGGCGATGGTTGCGGCGATCTCCTCAGCTTTGCCGTAGCGCCTCATCGGCACACTGTCGCGGCGCTCGTCGGTTGCCGGCAGGCTGTCGATCCAGCCCGGCAGCACATTGTTCATGCGCACATTGCTGGCGGCGTAGCTGTCGGTGAACAGTTTTGTGAACGCGGCGAGCCCGGCGCGGAACACCGCCGAGGTCGGAAACATCGCGCTCGGCTCGAACGCCCAGGCGGTGGAGATGTTGACGATCGCGCCTGACTTCTGCGCCTGCATGTGAGGTGCGACGAGACGCGTCGGGCGGATCACGTTCATCAGATAGACGTCGAGACCGGTGTGCCACTGCTCGTCGGTCAGCTCGAGCACACCCGCACGCGGGCCGTGGCCGGCGCTGTTAACCAGCGCATCGATGCGGCCCCAGCGCGCCACCACGCCGTCGACGGCGCGCTTCAGATCATCGTTGGAACGGTTCGACCCAGTGAAGCCGAGGCCGCCGAGCTCCTTCGCCAGCGCCTCGCCCTTGCCCGACGACGACAGGATCGCAACGCGGAAACCATCGGCCGCGAGGCGCCGCGCCGCCGCTGCTCCCATGCCGCTGCCGCCTGCGGTAACGAGCGCGACCTTCTCTGCTGCCATGATCCGATATCCCTTCTTCATGCTTCGTTCGGGGCGACCCTAGCACCGCCGATCGCAGCGCGCGACATCGCGCCTGCTTTGCGTCACCGGACGAAATGCGGCAAGGTGACCGACATCATTCTCCGGTACGCAGTATTCACATGACATCGTTCGTTCGAAACCTCCTCATCGCTGCCGCGCTGTTGTTCGCCGGCCCGACGCTCGCGCAGCCCCGGTCCATCATCGTGGCCTCGACGACATCGACCGAGCAGTCCGGCCTGTTCGGCTATCTGCTGCCGCGCTTCTCAGAGGCCTCGGGCATCGCCGTGAAGGTGGTCGCGGTCGGCACCGGACAGGCGCTCGACATCGGACGGCGCGGCGATGCCAATGTCGTATTCGTGCATGATCGGGTGGCCGAAGAGAAGTTCCTGGCCGAAGGCTTTGCGACCAGGCGATATGACGTGATGTACAACGATTTCGTCATCATCGGCCCGAAGGCCGATCCGGCGCATATCGCCGGCGACAAGGATGTCGCGGACGCCCTGCGCAAGATCGCCGAGACCAAATCGGCCTTCATCTCGCGCGGCGACCACTCCGGCACACACGAGGCCGAGCTGCGGCTCTGGAAAGCGGCCGGCGTCGATCTCGGCTCGGCGAAAGGCCAATGGTATCGCGAGATCGGCCAGGGCATGGGTCCGGCGCTCAACATGGCGTCGGCGTCGAATGCCTATGTGCTGTCCGACCGCGGCACCTGGCTGTCGTTCAAGAATCGCGGCGAGCTCTCCGTGCTGACCGAAGGCGACCGGCGGCTGTTCAATCAGTACGGCGTGATGCTGGTCAATCCGGCGAAGCATCCGACGGTGAAGGCCGCGGATGGCCAGGCCTTCATCGACTGGCTGGTCTCGCAGGCCGGGCAGTCGGCCATCGCCGGCTACAAGGTCGGCGGCGAACAGCTATTTTTCCCCAACGCCGCGCACTAGCAGAAACGCGATCGTGCTGACGCTGACGCTCAGCGCAAGCAGGATGACACCGAGCCCGAGGCCGAGCGCCAGCTCGCCCTTGCTGGTCTCGAGCGCGATCGCGGTCGTCATCGTTCGCGTATAGCCGCTGATATTGCCGCCCACGATGATGATGGCGCCGACCTCCGCGATGGCGCGGCCGAACGCGGCGAGGAATGCGGTGAGCAGCGAGGCGCGGCCGAGCGAGAACACCAGCACAAGGCTGCGCAGGCGGGACAGGCCGTCGGTGCGGATCAGATCGGCATATTCCGCCCACAGCAGCGCGACCGGACGATGCACCAGCGCAACCACGATCGGCGTCGCCAGGATGACCTGCGCCACCACCATCGCCGTCGGCGTGAACAACAACCCGGCGAAGCCCAGCGGTCCGGATCGCGACAGCAGGAGATAAAGCCCGAGGCCGACCACGACCGGCGGCAGGCCGAGACAGGCATTGGCGAGCACGATCACCACCTGCCGTCCGCGAAATCTCGATATCGCAAGCCAGCCGCCGATCGGCGCGCCGATCAGAAGCGCGAGCAGGCTCGCCAGCAGGCTGACACGCAACGACAATGCGACGATCCCAAGCAGGACCGGATCGCGACCGGCTATCAGGGAAGCTGCCGCCGTGATCGACTGTGCGAAGTCATTCATGCCGGCCCGGAAGACACGTTTGCCCCGTACAACCTCCGCATCGCCGATTTCGCGGGGGCGATCAATCGCTGAGGCCTACGCGGCATTCTCGAGCAGCTTCGCCACGGCCGTAACCAGTTCATCGGGCGAGAACGGCTTGTTCAGCAGCACGCTGTCCGGTACGCCCCTGGTCGGCCACTCATCGCCGCCGCCGCCGGTGATGTAGAGCACCGGGAATGACGGATCGATCTCGCGGGCGCCGCGCGCCACGCGCCAGCCGTCGAGCCGGCCGAGCAGGCGAATGTCGGTGACCAGTGCTGAGTATTTGGTGCGGAACGCCTTCAGCAGCGTCAGGGCTTCCTCGCCCGAACCTGCGATCGCCGGCTCATAGCCGCCGTCCCTCAGGGCGTCCTCCACCATCATCTGAAGATCACGATCGTCTTCGATGACGAGAATGATCGGCGCGTCTTGCAAAGCTATCCCCCAAACAATCAGCCGGGTGCGCCCGACTCAGCGAGCATATGCAACAAAAGTGGCTACCGTTTGCACGGTGTCACCCAGTAAAAATACGGGTATCAGACGCGCCCCTATTCGTCGGCGAATTCGTCTTCTTCGTTGACCCCCGCCTTACCCCGCGGGGCCGGCTTTCTGCCGCCGAGCGATCCTGTGACATAAGGTTCGCGCGTTGCATAGGGGTTACGGCCGCCGGCACGCGCCGCGACCTCCTCGCCCGAGACGGCGGCGGGCTGGCAGATCAGGCGCCGGCTGGCCCGGCGCATCAGATCCACATGGATGTGGTCGTAGTGATAGACGTTGGACCCCGGCGCCAGCACCGTGGTGAATTGCTGGCAGGCGGCGGCCTGGACATCGCGCAGAAAGCCCTGCTCTTCCGGCAGGCCCTTCCAGCCATCCTTCACGGTGATGCGGCGACCGTCCGCCAGCGTGAACGCTGCGATGTCGAGCGCATTGCCGAAGGCGTGCTCGGAAATATGCGCGTGCGAATTGCCGTTCATGCCGCGGCAGGAATAGGCCGAGATCTGCTTGATCTCGACGACGCGCGCGCCGAACCAGCGCTGCGCCGCCGGCTGTACGGAATCGGCGAGCCAGCGCTCGAGCACCGAGACGATCGGACACGCCAGCGTTGCCGCCGGCTTCACCGCGACCGGGCCGACCGTCACCACCGGATTGCCGCTCGAGGGACCGAGCCGCGGCGGCGGTGGCGCGCCGGGCGGCTGCTGGGAATACGGTGCCGGTGAATAGGGCGCGGCCGCGCTGTCGCGCTGCGGATTGGAAGGCAGGCCCGGATAATAAGGTCGCTCGCCCCTGGCGTCGGGCGGGCCATCCGGCGGTAAATCGATCTCGTCCTGCTGCGACGGAACGCCGGGCGCCGACAGCGAGACCGGCCCATTCTGACGGCTGCCATAGCTCGGCTCATTGCCATAGCTCGGCTGGCCGACGGCCTGATTGGAATACGGCGCTTGCGCGGGCGGCGGAGCCGGCTGGCGGTTGATCGGCCAGCGCGGCTGGTTGCCGACTGGTGCCGGCGGCCGCAGGCTGTCGTCGGCAAATCCGTAAGCTGAACTGGCTTCACCGAGCGCGGCGACCTTGAGCGGGAACTCGGCGCCGCAGACGCCGGGACCGGAGATCGGATCAATGCGGACGAGGTCGGCGCTCTCCTTGACCGCGCCCGACTTCAGGCATGCGGCCTCGGCCTCGGCCCGCCACGGTTCGCGCTCGGCAGTCTGAAACAGACCGCGACCGCAACCAGCAAGCGACACAAGGACAAGGGAGCCGACGAGATACAAACGAACTCCACGCGTCATGGCGCGGAGGTTCTGCGAATTTGATTAAAGACTCTTCAACGCATTTCGATGCGTTGTTTTCAGCTGTCCTTAACCATGCGACGGAACCCGGCAGGGCAACACGCGCCCTGCCGAGATGATCGCCATCACCACGTGTAGCGAACGACACCCTTGCCGCCATAGGACGACGTGACGTCGGAGAATTCGCCTTCGAAGGTGAGCGCCGCCGACCAGCCGCTGGTCCAGTTCATCGCCGCGCTCGCGGTGGTGAGCACCGCATCGCTCGCAGGCGTCGCGCCGTTGACCACGAAGGACGCGCCCGGCAGCGTCTGGAATGTCGCGGCAACGCCGCGATCGGTGTTGTAGTCGTGCGCCCAGGCAAGTCGGCCGCGCAGGCTGAGAATGCCATCCTGCAACGCGATCGAGCGATCGCTGCGGACGCCGAGTTCGCTGCGCGTGGCGGTGACGGTCTTGGCGCCATAGGCCACCGCGAACGCGCTCGATCCCGACAGCACCTGCTCGGCATAGGACGGCAGATCGTAGGTGGTGAACTGTCCGGCGGCATAGGGCGTCAGCGCCAGCGACCACGGCGTGATGACGCGATAGCCGCCCTCGATCCGGCCCGACAGCGCATTGGCGTTGAACTGCGCGCGCAGCCGGTCGATGCCGGTGATCGTCACGGTGCGATCGGTGGTGACGTCCTGCCAGCCATAGGCGAGCGCACCCAGCAGATAGGCCGGACCGAATCCATGACGGATGAAGGCGCCGGCCTGAAACAGGTCGGAGCGTCCACCGCCGAGTGCATTGGCCACGGTGAAATTGGTGCCGCCGCCGGCGAGCGCAAAGCCGGCAATCGTGTCGGGCGAGATCCGGTAATCGGCACCGACAGCCACACCGAAAATGCGGCTCGTCGTCGAATTCGATCCGACGGCGGTGCCGCCATCGGTGCTCTGCCCGCCGCCGAAGGCCGCCGCCCAGACGCTCCAGCGCTGCTCGAACGTCTGCGGTGGCGGCGGCGCCTTGCGATAGATCGCGGCATAGGCGTCGCGCGCGGCGTTCGCACGCGACATGCCGGTCGCTGCGTAGCTCATGGTGTCATCAGCGAATTGCGACGCGCCGCCATTTGCAGGCATGCCGCCGCGCCCATCGGTGAAGGGATCCGTCATGAGACCGAGGAACATGTTCATGGCATCGAACGTGGTCTGCTGCGAGCCGGTGCCGAGTTCGCCCGACGCCTGCGTCAGCCCGGCCGGAGTCAGCGCGCCGAATGCGGCGGGAACGCTGCCGGTGCTGTTGAAGGCGTTGCTGATCGCATTGCCGACCGCGGCCTGATTGCCGTTGAGCTTCGAGGCTGCGGCAAAATTCAGCGCCAGGTTGAGATAGACGTTGTTGGCGTCATAGCTCAGACTGGAGGTGAAGTTCGATGGCAAACTGCTGTTGACCGGCCCGGCAAAACGGCCGCTGACACCGCCGGCTGCGTTGAGGATGGTGTACTGCTTCTGGAACGTGGTGCCGGCGAAGGACGCGTTGACCGTGGCGCCGCCGAGCGTTGCCACGCCTGTCACGTTGGTGCGGTCGGACGCCGCGGCCGACACTTCGACGAGATAGGTCGATGCGGCGGTGAAGGTGAGACTGCCCTGCACCGTCAGGGTGCCGATCGAATTGCCCGGCGACAGCGTGCCGCCATTGACCAGGACATTGCCGACGCTGCCATTGCCGCCGAGCGTGCCGCCGGCATTGACGGTCACGGCATTGCCAAGCGAGCCGTTGACCAACAGCGTCGCGCCGGAGCCGATGGTGGCGCCGTTCTGGTAGCTCTGCGTGTCGGTCACGGTCCAGACGCCGCCCTGCACGTTGAGCACCTCGAAATTGATCACGTTCGAGAGCGTACCCGTGCCCGGACCGAACAGATTGAGCGTATCGGTGCCGACGCCGCCATCGATCCGTCCGGTGATGGTCGAGCCGCCATAGAGATTGAGCGTGTCGTCGCCGCCTTCCATGCTGATCGCGCGGCCGGTATTGCCGATGATGGTGCCGTAGTTCGACAGCACGTCGGCGCCCTCGCCGGTCTGGATCGCCGCGCCGTCGCCGCGGATGAAGCTGGTCGAGCCGGTGCCGGTATAGGTCACGCCGTTCAGCGTGCCGACCGAGCCGGTATCGGGGGTGCCGTTCTGCAGCAGCGTCACGCCGTTGGGATCGGGAATCGTGCCGTTGCCGATGATGGTGCCGTAGTTGACGATCCTGTCGTTGTCGACGGCGGCATTGCCGGTCTTGTTCTCGGAGCGGATCGCGTAGCTGTTGTTGCCGACGATGGTGGCTCCGGCATAGTTGATCAGGTCGAGCGCCGCCGATCCACTGCGCGAATTATCCGGATTTGAATCGTTGTTGACGACGATGCCCGCCGCGGCACCGCTGATGGTGCCGTAGTTGCGGATGGTGCCGCCGCCGATCGCAAGGCCTTCGCTGTTGTTGAAGCGGCCGCCGTCGTCGGCGCCGGTTGCGCCGGTGCCCTGGACGATGCCGTAATTGGTCAGCGTCAGGACATTGTCGATATCGATGCCGTCGCCATCGCTGCGCGTCGACACTCCGTCGATCGCCCCGGTGATGGTGCCATAGTTGATGACGATGGCGTTGCCGCCGCCGACGCCCGCACCGTTGCGGCCGATGATGGTTGCGCCGGCAAAATTGTTGACCGTGATGGTGCCGGCGTCGCCCGCGGTACCGTTCTTGGCACCCGAGATCAGGCCGCCGGCATAGTTGTTGACGGTGCCGTTGTGGCCGCCCTGAAGATCGAATGCATCGGCGCTGGGCCGGCCGGTTGCGGGATCGATCGTGCCATTGGCGATGATCTGGCCGTAATTGTCGATGGTGAAGTTTTCGCCGGGACGAATCGCATCCGCATTGGACGCGGTGATCAAGCCGGTCGCGCGGTTGGTGATGTGAACGCTCGCGGCGGTCGAGGTGAGATTGTCGAAGTCGATCGCCTGGCCGGTCGCCGATTTGATGGTGCCGGCATTGTCGACCGAGAACCTGGCCGCGGTCGTGCTGTTGCTGCCCGACGCGCCATTGATCTGGATGGCATCGTCCGCCGACTGGATCGTCGCGCCCGCATTGTTGACGATCGACAGCGATATCACGTTGTTGAGATTGGTGGTGGCTCGGATCGCGCGGGACCCGGCCGTATTGGTCGCGTCGATCATGCCGGAATTGGTGATCGTGGTGGTTCCGCCGCCGATCCGCATCACGTCGCTGCCTGATGACCTGATGGTGCCGCCGCTCTGGTTGGTGATCGAGAACACGGTGGTGTTCGACGTCGCGTTGACGAAGTCGAAGACGCGGCCGTTGCCCGTCGACTGGATGGTGCCGGCATTGTCGACGGTGACCGACCCGCTGCTCAGGCCGCCATTGATCCGGAATGCATCGTTGGACGCGGTGAAGACCGCGCCGGCATTGTTGATCAGCGTGAGATTGCCGCTGATGGCGCTGCTCGAGGTGTCGATGCCGCGCGATGTCGCCGAGATGGTGCCGTTATTGGTGATGACGACGCCGGGCGACGACAGGCCGGTGATCCAGGTGATCGCGGTGCCCGTCACCGACAGGCTGCTGCCGGTGGCGACCGCGCCGGTGTCATTGTTGGAGACGGTCTGCGCCGTCGTGCTGTTCGGAGGAGTGCTGAAGCTTGCGGCCAGCGCCGGACAGGAGATCCCCAAGGAAGTCGCAGAAATAGCCAGCGCAAGCCGGCTTGCGCGGCTCAGAAACTCAGATTTCACGTAACGCCCCCAAGTACTTAATACCGGGGTAGAGCCCCGGTCATTCCGGCGGCAATCTGGGTATGGTTTGTGACAGGCGCACAACAAATGACGGCGCCGCCTTGCGGCGCAACGACACAGGCTCACGATGCTGGCGGCAGGGCCGAGAGCAACCGACGGACATCCAAACGGTACTGCCATCGGGCGCCTGGAACCGGTACCGCCGCCGAATATATTTGCGGCGCGTCAACGCCTTGATTCGGCGACTATTTGAGCCGCGCATCGCAATGCGGCATTGCCGCGAATAGCGAGCCTGACAACAAGACTGCCTTTTTCGGCCTGGAACCCCTTGCTAGCTTTGACGTTAATGCGGGCAGCGTTGTGAACCGAGGGAGTTTCCCCAATGGATTTCGCGAGTCCTCTGCTGAGCAAGCTGAGCATTGTGGCCGCGTACATCGCGTTAGCCTTCGTCGGCGCCATTATTCTCGGCGTGTTCTAGGACATTCGACCAGGCATGAGTTCAGCGCCCGGCGGCCGCCCCCGCCGGGCGCTTTGCTGTTTTGCGTTCACTCCGGCCGCAACTACGACCCGACGATCGCGATGAGGGGCTCGCATGCGATGCCCGTGCAGGGCTGCGCCGTGCAATGGCGGGTCGAGTTTTGCCAGCCGCCCTTCAGGTAATGGCTTGTATCCGCCCGGCGGTCGCTTCATGTGGGTCGCCGGACCCGCTATAAGAGCCGCATTGTCGAGAATGAATTGAACCTGCGGGCGACTGGCAATCAATGAAGCACTTCCTCACCGCGGCAAGGCTGCTGGCGCTCGACCTGGCGTCGACCCTTGTCTTTCTGGTTCTGTTCCTGCTGACGCACAACACCGCGCTTGCGGTCGGCCTCGGCATCGCGTTCGGCGTCGTGCAGATCGGCGTCCAGATGGTGCGCGGCAAGCGGATCGACACCATGGAGTGGCTCAGCCTGTTCCTGGTCGTCGCCGCCGGCACCGCCACGCTGCTGACCCATGACCCGCGCTTCGTGCTGTTCAAGCCGAGCGTGATCTACGCGATCGTCGGCGTCGTGATGCTGAAGCCCGGCTGGCTCAACCGCTACCTGCCCGGGATCGCACAGAAAGTCGTGCCCGATGTCGCCGTCAAGGTCGGCTATGCCTGGGCCGCCCTGATGTTCATCTCCGCCGCGGTGAACGCCATCGTCGCGCTGACCTGCGAGATCACGACATGGGCCGTCGTGATGCCGGTCTTCGGCATCGTGAGCAAGATCGTGGTGTTCCTCGGCGGCTTTGCCGCGCTCCGCCTCACCGCAAGGCGCCGCATCCGCGCCATGCCGGAGGCCCAGCGCGAGGCCGTGCTCGCGCTCGAAGGGGCAGCGGCGCCCGCGGCGCCGTAACCCCCGATCGGGTGCGGTTGACGAAACAAACGGCCCGCGCGACGAAACCATTTTGCCCTGGCGACGAAGAATTGCCGAAACCAAGCCTGCCTAGTGATGGCTTCGACAACGCGCTGCTTCGGCGCGATCACAAGGGGGACATGATGGCTTTCACCGCTTCCGCGCTTCGTCACGGCAAACTGCTGGCGGCGACCGCGTTCACGCTCGGTCTGCTGACTTCGGCGTCCTTTGCCTACACCGACGAGCAGCAGCAGATGTGCACCAGCGACGCCATGCGGTTGTGCAGCTCGGAAATCCCCGATGTCGATCGCGTCACCGCCTGCATGATCCGCCAGCGCGCGCTGCTCAGCGACGGCTGCAAGGCGGTGTTCCGCTACGTGCCGCCGGCGGCTGCGCAACCCGCGAGCTACGCGCCCGCGGCCAAGCCGGCGAAACCGCTCAATATCACTCCTCACAAGCGCGGCTAAACAAAACCCCAACAGCGACCAGGCACCGCGTTTCCGGCAACGGAGCGCGGTGCTTGATCGTTTCGGTTCGTCGTGACAACAAGGCGAGACCGTTCATCCGGCATTCAGCCTGACGCGGCTCAATTGCCGTGCCCACTGCCTCCCCGGGAATCGATGGTGATGCGCCGCAGCTTTCTCTTTGCGCTTCTGCTTGGCGCCGGCGTCACGATCGGTTGGCAACCAACGGCCAATGCCGCGTCGAACTTGACGCAGCTCGCACAAGCGCAGCCTGCACAGGCGCCTGGCCCGGCGCCGAGTCCGACGCCGGCTACGCCTGCTCCTGCTACACCCGCGCCTGCAACGCCGGCGCCGGCCGCGAATGCGCAGCCCGCGGCGCCGGAGCCGATCGGCAACGTGGCAACACTGACAGGAACCGCGGCCGTCACGCGCAACAACACCTCGACGCCGCTGCAGATCCGCGACGACATCTTTGCCAATGACGAGGTCGCGACATCAGCGACCTCCTCGCTCGGCATCACCTTCAACGACGGCACCACCTTCAACCTGCGCGCCAATGCCAGGATCACGATCGACAACTATGTCTATGAGGACGGCGGCCAGCAGAACAGTGCGCTGTTCAACGTTACCAAGGGAACGGCGGCCTTCGTCGCCGCCGCGGTCGCCAAGACCGGCGACATGAAGATCTCGACCCCGACCGCGACGCTCGGCATCCGCGGCACCACCGGCCTCGTCGAGGTGCCCGAAGGCGCCACCGCGACCAGCAGGAATGTCGGCATCAAGCTCTATCCCGACGCCGACGGACATGTCGGCCGCATCGAGGTCAACGACCGCAGCGGCGCTTCGCTCGGAGTGCTGACGCGCGGCGCGAGTGGCTTTGCGATTCGTCCGGGCACCGGCGGCGCCCGGTTCGCCGCGGTGCCGCTGACGATCTCGCCGCAACAGATCACACGCGACCAGGGCTTTGTGCGCCAGGTCCATAGCGCGCAGACGCTGGGCCGTCAGGTCGTGACCGAGCAGCGCGACTTCCGGCGCGCCAATCCCGACTTCCGCAGGGCCAATCCGGCCGCGCCCTATCCGAACCGCGGCCAGCCGGTGCAGCCGAACCCGCAGCGCCAGAACGGCCTGCCGGGCCAAAACCGCAACGCCCCGCAGCAGCCGGGTCAGCAGAACCGTCCGGGCCAGTTGCAGCAGCCCGGTCAGCCGAACCGTCCCGGCCAGCAACCGGGCGCGCCTGGCCGGCAAGGTTCGCAGCAGCAGCCCGGCACGCAGCAGCAAGGCGGCGCACAGCACGCGCTGCCGGGCCAACCGGGCGGCGCGACGCTGCCGCGTGCGCCCGGCGTCCGAACGCCAGCCGGACAACAGCCGGCGGGACAACAGCCAACGCGCCAAGAGCCCGCGCGCCAAGGCGGCGCGACGCAACCCGGCGGACAACAATCGCCGGCACGGCAAGGCGGCGGCCTGCAGCCCGGCCGCACACAGGCCCCGGGCGGCGTGCGCCAGCCAGGACCACCAGCGGCCCAACCGGGTCAATCGGGCGCGCCGCGCCAAGGCTCCGCGCAGCCGGTGCCGCAAGCGCCCGGCCAGATGCGACCCGGCATCCAGCAGGCCGTACCGGGCATGCGTCCGGGCCTGCAACGGCCCGCCGTGCAGGCGCGTCCAGGCTTCCAGCAACGGCGCGCGCCGCCTCCGCCGCGCGGCGCGAAGCCTCCGCCCAGGGACAAGCGTCAGTAACCGAGCGATCGCACCAATGTCGATCAAACGTGCGAATGGCGCCGGCGAGAACGCCGGCGCCATTCGCAGATCGACCAAAGGCGAGCGGCAGATCAGCCCCGCCTGGTGATCACAGCCTCCAGATACTCACCCGGGATCACCAGCGTGCCGTCCCTGGCGATATTGAACTGGTCCATCAGGCTGAACATGTCGGCGGCGAGCAATTGCTGCTTGACCGGATCGATCGCCCCGAACGCCTTCAGCACCGGACCGTAATAGGTGCGAAAGATCTCGAGGAAATGCTCGCGCGACCTGTAACGGAAATTGAAGTGCCTGCGCTTGGCATCAAGCGTCGCCTGCGCGCCGAACAAGGCGCCGAGATGCGCCTCGGTGCCCCACAGCGCGGGAGACTTCACGCCCGGCGCCGGCGGCACATATTTGCCGATGGTCTTGAACACCTGGCCGATGAACCCTTCCGGCGTCCAGCTCGCAAGTCCGATCTTGCCGCCGATGCGGCAGACGCGGCGCAATTCATTCGCCGCCTGCTGCTGATCGGCGGTGAACATGACACCGAAGGTCGACAGCACGACGTCGAAGCTGGCGTCGGCAAACGGCAGCTTCTCCGCGTCCGCTTCCTGGAACGTGACGGGCAGACGCTCCGCGGCCGCCCGCTCGCGGCCGCGCTCCAGCAACGCCGCGACGTAGTCGGTCGAGACCACGTCGGCAAAGCGCCGTGCCGCGGCCAGCGTCGCATTGCCGTTGCCGGCGGCGACGTCGAGCACCATTTGATTGCTGCGCAGGTCGACTGCCTCGCAGAGCATCTCGCCGACGATCTGGAGCGTGGTGCCGACGATCGCGTAGTCGCCCGAACTCCAGGTGGCTTGCTGGCGCGCCTTGACGGCGGCGAGATCGATGGTCGGCATTTCGGTCTGAACGTTCATGTGCATCTCCTTTGAAAATGTGATGCGGCTCGTGACGAGGCCGCCAGCCTCGCCGAGAGTCCGCGAGTTGCGCCAAAAAGGCGTCGAGCAGTGCAATGACTTCAAATGTGCTGCGCGCTACGTGCGGCGGTCGAGCAGGACCGGGATGGTCGATGCGGCAACTATGCTCCAATCCGAGCGATGCCTGCAGCCATGGCTGCTGCGCTGAGTCGAGGCGGCCTGCTGCGCCGGAGCTGCACGATGCTCCCGAACGACAGGTTCCTCCGCTCTGGTGAACAAGGGTGAGGACAAACCCGCGATCACCAGCCCGAGCAGTGCGCTTCGCACGACCGGCCCTGAGCAGCGGCTGCCGGCGCCCTTCGGCTGACGGCCGCCGGCCTCGCGCGGCATCAGGCGACTGGCCTGTCGCTCGCGATGTGCGATCATGCCTGCGACCGATTGATTGACGATCCGGCGGATACGCAAAAGCAGGAAGGAAAAATGCCTTCGTACCGGACTTGAAATGGATTCCATGTATGAAATCGACATAATCGTTTCCTTGATCGAAGTGTGATGGCGCCCCGGATCAGGTTTGGCCGGGATACGCCATGCGACGCCGCTCAGGCGTCATTCGGCTGCAATGGGCGGTTGGACCGGATCATCACGCACCACCACGGTTGCCGCCACCTTGTAGAATTCCTCGCCCGGCATGCCGACGCAGCGCGCATGCTCCCGGATCGAGTCACCGTCACGCGCCTCGTATATGCAGAATGTGCCGATGCGACCATCCGCCTCATGCACCACATAGCTGCGGATCCAGCGGACGCGGTCCGGCATCTGCTCGTCGCCGATCCTGGCGGACGTTGCGCCGGCGAGTTCCAGTTCGCTCATGTTCGCCCAGGCGCTCGGACGGCGAATGACATAGAGTTCCATCGAAATCTCCTCGGTTGCAATTATTGAACGGCAGGCGCTCATGGCGAGCCATGATGAGCTATAGACGCCGTCGATGCCGACTGTCCTTACCGCGGACTGATCATTGCCTGATCTTTGTCTGATCTTTGCCTGAACCTTTTCCGCCGAGCCCCAACTCATACACATGGCATTCTCATTTGGACTGTTCGAGCTTGATGAAGCTGGACGCGTGCTGCTGTGCGCGCGCCAAGAGGTCCCATTGCAGCCGCGTGTGTTCGATCTGCTGATCTATCTGGTTCGACACCGCGAGCGGGTCATCTCCAAGGAAGAACTCCTCGAAGCCGTCTGGCCGGATGTGACGGTCACCGACAACTCGCTGCAGCGGGCGGTGAGTGCGTTGCGCGCCGCGCTGCGCAACGGCGGCATGGACGGCGCGATCCGAAATCTGCCGGGCAAAGGCTATCGCTTTTTCCTCGAGTCCGAGATCAGGCAGCCGGAACGCATCGACCCCAAGCAAGTCGATGGCACCGTCGGTGCAATCGGTCTCGCCCGACGCGCAGCGGCCGGACAATTGTGGTTGCAGGCAGCAACGCTGTTCGCGAGCGCGGATGAAAGCGGCCAGCTCAACGCTGAGGATTTCCACGATTGGGCGCTTGCCCTGCAGTGCCTCGGCAGGGCCACGGCAGCGATTCCGATTCTGGTTCGCGCGGTCGCCGCACGCAGCCAGGCCGGTGACGCGGCAGGCGCCACGGTCGACGCGATAGCACTCTCGGCCTTGCATTTCGAAAGCGGCCAGGCCGCGATCGGAAAGGGCTGGCTCGCGCGGGCGGAGGATTGGGCTTCAACGCTCGACGATCCCCCGACGACGGCCCTGGTGTTATGGATGAAGTCGAAACTGGCTGCTTTCGATGGCGAGCCGGAACAGGCACTCGCGTTGGCCGACGCCGCCTACACCGCCGTCAGATACAAGGATGCGATCAATATCGAAGCGCTGAGCCTGGCCTATCGCGGCTTCTATCGGCTGTGCCTCGGCGACACACACGGAGGACTGGCCGATCAGGACCATGCCGCCGCAGTTGCGCTGTCCAGCAACAATCTGGACCCGATCATGGGCGGCAACCTCTATTGCAACATCCTCTGGGCGGCCCGGATGTTCGGAGATTGGGCACGCGCCGACCAGTGGACGCGGAGCTACCAGAACTTCTGCTCGGGCAGCGGCATGGAGTTGACGGGCTCGTGCCAGTTGCACCGCTCCGAGGTGCTGGGTATCCGAGGCTCGCTCGACGAAGCGCTGGCGCGCATTCAGGACGCGCTCGCGCGCCTGACCAGCGATGCGCCGTGGTCGCTGGGCGATGCCAACCGGGTGCTGGGCGATATTCAGGCGGCAATCGGCAATGACGACGCAGCGCTCGAAGCCTATGACAGGGCTTACACGCTGGGCTGGTGCCCGGAACCGGGCCGCGCCATGCTGCTGCTCGCAAGAGGCGAAGCGGAAGCCGCCTATGCAAGCCTCGAGCGGAGCCTGATCGGCAAGACCTGGTGGACGCTGCAGCGGCGCGGAATCCTGCTCGCGCATCTGGCGCTGGTTGCCGCGCACACGCATCGGATCGCTCGAGCGAAGGCATTGATCTGCGAACTTTCGGGAAGTCCGGATCGCTGGCCGATGCCCTCGATCCGCGCGCTCACCAACGAAGCGCAGGCGATCCTCGCGCTTTCGCGGCAGGATCATGAAACAGCCGTGCGGCATCTCCATCTCGCTCGCCAGCTGTGGTCCAGCATCGAAGGGCGGGTTCAGATCGTGCGGCTGAGGCTTCAGATCTCCAGCCTCCAGCTGGAGCATGGAGACGTTCGCGGCGCCATGGCCGAAGTTCATGCGGCACAGCTTCTGGCGCGTGACCTGGGTTCGCCCAAGCGTCTTGCCGAATGTCTTGCCTTGCAGCGCGACATTGAGGCCTGGCAGCCAACGGCACGACGTCAGATGTGCGGATGATCACGCCGCGCGACGGAGCCAGTCGCGCACGCGTTCGATCAGATTCTTGCGCGGCGCGGGCCGAGGTGCCGCGCCGGCTGGCACGACCTCGTGCACCGATGGCGGCGCTTGTTCAGGGATGACCGTCTCGGCGCCCCGCTCGGTCTCGGCAGCTGCATCGGGTGCGGCCACCGGAACGTCTTGCGGCGCCATGGCCGGCGGATCGGGTTCGCTTTGCGCCAGCGGCGGCTGATCGATGGCCGGCGCCTCCGCCGGCGCAGCCGCATCGGCAACATCAGGCGCGTCGGCGACCTCCTGCTCGTCGATGACCTGTGGCACTGCGGCTTCGCGGCTCCGCCGGCGCTCTGCAGCCACGGCTCTTGCCCGCGCGCGCCGCTCGCGCTCGGCGAGCGCCGCGGCCTGCAACGCGATCGGTCCGACATTTTCCAGGAACGCGCGCTCATAGCCGCGCGACAGACGCTCGAGCGCCGCATCGAGCGGCAGCCAGTCCACCTCGCGGATGTCGCTCATCAGCGCCCGCACCGGCTTGCCGCCGGCATCCATGCGCCAGTAGTGCACCACCTTGGAACGGCCGCCTGAATCATAGACCAGCGTGCCGAGGAATTCGTGCACGTCGACGTCGTAGCCGGTTTCCTCGAGCACCTCGCGCTCGGCGGCGGCGCGCGGCGTCTCGCCGTCGTCGAGCTTGCCTTTCGGCAGCACCCACTCATTGCGCTTGCGCAGGCGCACGACGGCAAAGCGCGGCGGTGTCTCCCGCCGCAGCACAATGCCTCCCGCCGCCAGAACAGGCGTCCGCGCCATCTCGTGTCCATCAGGTTTGCGATTTAGGATCGTCGCACGACGATCCCGACCATTCTAAGCATGATCTCGAAAAGTGGAAGCCGGTTTTCATGCTCAAACGATGAGCGCGATGGAAACAAGGTTATAAAGGCTTTCGCAGCAACGGTTCGCCGCATTTGATCCGCGTTCCCTCCGCGACATTGTCAGAGAATTCGAAATTGCCGGGCGCCAGCACGATAATCGTCGAGCCGTGCTCGAACCAGCCGAGCTCCTCGCCCTTCTTCACATGCGCGTCACAGGAGAAATCCACCGGGCCCCGCGACTGCGCGTTCAGCGTGATGTCGAGGAAATGCAGGCGGAGGCTCGCCACCAGGATGGCGGCGACCGGAACCAGCGTCAGTGCTTCGCCGGTTGGAATCTTGGCGCGCAGCACCGCGCGCTCGTTCTTGCAGAACAGCCGCTCGATCCGCTTCAGCGCGATCGGATTGACGTTCCAGACGTCGCCATGAATGAACGTCACCTTGTCGATGGCAAGATCATAGGGCGCGTGGAAACGGTGATACATGCTCGAGGTCAGCCGCAGCGTGACGAAGCGGCCGTTCCGGTGCTGCTCCACCAGCGCCGGATCGCCGACCAGATCGAGCAGCGAATAAGGCGCGCCCTTGACCTGGAACAATTGCCCGTCCTCGATCCGCCCATGCGCGCCGATGATTGCATCCGACGGGCTCGCGATGATGGCGGGATCGGCTGCGGCCGGACGCAGGCCGGGCTTGAGCTCGCGGGTGAAGCAATCGTGCAGGCTCCTGAACTCGGTCTTCTTGGCCTCCGACAGATCGAGGTCGGAGAACAGCTTCCAGCAGGCGATCGAGACGTCGCGCACCAGGGGGTTCTCGACCTTGGAGAACCAGCCCATGAAGCGGGTCAGCGCGGCGCGCGGAATCCGGTTGGTTAGCAGGAAATTGAGGTCTTCCTGCTGGGTGAATGCCGAGATCAGGCCCTTGACTGTCATGAATCTGTTAGGTGCTGAGGCTAGCGCTTCTGTCATGGAAACATCCCTTCCGATTCTCTCGCTGTCCGCCGCCGCGCTTGCCGGCGCCGCCGCAGCTTTCCCCAAAATTCAGGCCCGCATCGCGCTGTCGCGCGCCAAGCACCGCTCGCTGACCGGACATTCCAAGATGTCCAAGATGGTCGCGCGGATGGTCCCGCACTACGAATTCGACATCGACGACTTCTTCCGCTCCGACGGCGCGCCGAAGGACGTCGCGATGCAGCGCCAGGACGGCTTCTTCCGCCTCGCCGGCCTCTACGGGGATCGCTACCCCAAGGGCCGCGCGCTGACCGCCGAGGTGACGGAGCGCATCTCCGACCTGCAGTTCACCGAAACCTATCGCGTGCCGTTCCAGTACAGCCGCCTGGTGCGCGAACATCTCGGCACCTCGGCGTTCGTCGAGGCCTCCAGCGGCGTCACTGTCACCGACGTCGACGGCAATGTGTTCTACGACCTGACCGGCTCCTACGGCGTCAACATCTTCGGCAACGACTTCTACA
This sequence comes from Bradyrhizobium sp. Pha-3, assembly GCF_042258325.1. Classification (NCBI taxonomy): domain Bacteria; kingdom Pseudomonadati; phylum Pseudomonadota; class Alphaproteobacteria; order Hyphomicrobiales; family Nitrobacteraceae; genus Bradyrhizobium; species Bradyrhizobium sp. Pha-3. The sequence continues at coordinate 6,813,037 of NZ_CP170151.1, forward strand.
AGGAGTGCATCGCCGAGGGCGAGAAGCGCGCGCACGCGCTCGGCCCCGTGCTCGGCCCCTACCACCCGGTCATTGCCGATAACGTCAAGCGGCTCTGCGAGCTGTCCGGCCTCGACGAGGTCTCGTTCCACATGTCCGGCACCGAGGCCGTGATGCAGGCGGTGCGGCTCGCGCGCTACCACACCAGGCGGAAGCGCCTCGTGCGCTTCGCCGGCGCCTATCACGGCTGGTGGGGCGACGTGCAGCCCGGCGTCGGCAATCCGGTGTCGCCGCACGAGACCTTCACGCTCGCCGATATGTCGGAGAAGACGCTGCACGTGCTGCGGACGCGCAACGACATCGCCTGTGTGCTGGTCAACCCGCTGCAGGCGCTGCATCCGAATTCCAACGCGCCCGGCGATTCCGCGCTGGTCGACTCCTCGCGCTCCTCCAAATACGACCGCGCCGCCTACACCGAATGGCTGAAGAAGCTGCGCGAAGTCTGCACCGAACGCGGCATCGTCCTGATCTTCGACGAGGTGTTCGTCGGCTTCCGCCTCGCGGCCGGCGGCGCTCAGGAATATTTCGGCGTCAAGGCCGACATGGCGACCTACGGCAAGAGCCTCGCCGGCGGGCTTCCGGTCGGCGTGGTGTGCGGCCGCAAGGATTTGATGCGGCGCTTCCGCGACGACCGCCCGGCCGACATCTGCTTTGCCCGCGGCACCTTCAACTCGCATCCCTATGTGATGACGGCGATGGACGAGTTCCTGAGCCGGCTCGCCAGCCCGAACTTCCGCTCGATCTACAACGGGCTGGACGAGACCTGGAACGGCCGAGCCAAGGCGCTCGACGACCGGCTCAAAGCCGCGGGCCTTCCGGTTCGCGTCGGCAACATCTCGTCGATCTGGACCGTCTATTACACCGAGCCGTCCCGCTACAACTGGATGCTGCAATACTATCTGCGGGCCGAGGGACTGGCGCTGAGCTGGGTCGGCACCGGTCGTCTGATCTTCACCCTCAACTACACCGACGCCGACTTCGCCGAGGTCAGCGATCGCTTCGTCGCGGCAGCCGAGAAGATGAAGCGCGACGGCTGGTGGTGGCATAAGCCCGGCCTCACCAACAAGAACATCAAGCGCCAGATCCTGAAGGAGATGGTCGCCGTGAGGTTCGGCCGCTGAGGCAACGCGCTGTTCCTCCGCCCCCTCGCCCCGCTCTTGCGGGGAGAGGGCTGGGGTGAGGGGCTCTTTCCTCAAAATTGGTGACAGACGGACTCGCGGTGAGCCCCCCTCACCCGGATCGCTGACGCGATCCGACCTCTCCCCGCAAGCGGGGCGAGGTGACGTGTACGCGCGGTCGAAGGCGCTCAAGTGATGATCCGCCGTAATCCTAAGACGTAGATGCCCGGGACAAGCCCGGGCATGACGCAGTTTGAAGACGCTGGGAGCAACGATCAGGCGTGCTTGACGTGCTTCTCGAGACCCGGATCGATCAGTTCGCCCTTCATCAGGAACAGCGGCGCCTTGTGATAGAGCTTCAGGTCGTTGAAGGGGTCGGTGATGATCTTGGTCATCCAGACGAGGCCGGTCTCGACGTCGCGGATGAAGAACAAATGGATGGTGCGGAACAGGAGGCCGCCGACGCCGACCACGAGCCAGATCTTGGCCACCTGGCGGGTGAAGTCGCCCATCGTGACCCATGGCTTGAACAGGCCGAACAGCGTCGGATCGAAGTACAGCACCATCGGCGACAGCGCCCAGATCGCCATCAGCACGACCTTGCGCTGCAGATTGTAGCCGACCTTGATGTCTTCCTTGTGCTCGTGGGTCGCCTGGTTGACGTGGTCGTAGCCCTTCGGCTCGAAGAAGAAGTGACCGGCCTGGCGCGAGGTCATCGAGACCAGCCAGCCGACCAGCGCCGACACGACCGGATCGAAGAACAGCATCACATAGGCGAACAGGAAGCTCAGCGCGCTGACGAAGTGCAGGCTCTGGTTGATCCGGCTGTGATGGTAGAAGCGATGGTCATCCCAGCGCTGGGTACGCAGCTCTTGCAGGAAATTCTTGATCATTGGTTCCCCCAACATCTTTCGGGACAGGATTTACAGGGATTCGATGTATCGCGTGTGACATCATCATAATGACATATGACAATGTGGAGCGACGCCTTGACGCAACTTCAACCTCTCCCCTCATCCTGAGGAGCTTGCGCAGCAAGCGTCTCGAAGGATGAGGCCGAGGATCGACACCGTGGCCTCATGGTTCGAGACGGCGCAGTGCGCCTCCTCACCATGAGGATCAAGGGCGACTACGCCGCCTCAGGCGGCTTTGGCAACATCCGCCTTGCGGAAGCGGACCAGCGAGAAGTGGCCGAGCGGCGGAATCAGGCGGCGCTCCGCAAGCTCCATGCCACGTGCGCCGGCGAGCCATTTGGTGTAGCGCGACCAGGCGAATTCGGCGGTCCGGAACCCGAGCGGGCGCACCACCGGTTGCAGCTTCTGCTCGATGAAGCGGCGGACGCCGGCATCGGCGCTGACGCGGGTCAGGATGATCAGTTCGCCGCCCGGACGCACCACGCGGGCGAACTCGTCGAGCGCGGCTTCGGGGTTCGGCACCGCCGACAGCACATACTGCGCCATCACCACGTCGAACGAATTGTCGGGGAATTCGAGCTTCTCGGCGTCCATCACCGCGAGGCCCTCGACATTCTTCAGGCCTTGCTCCGCAACCCGCTTCTTGGCCTTCTCCAGCATCGCTTCCGAGATGTCGGTGCCGAAGATGCGGACGTTCTGGCTGTAGAGCGGCAGCGAGATGCCGGTGCCGACGCCGACCTCGAGCACCCGGCCGCCGATCTTGTTGGTGGCCTGGATCGCGGCCTGCCGGCCCTTGCTGAACACACCGCCAAACACGAGGTCGTAGATCGGCGCCCAGCGGTCATAGGCCTGCTCGACCGTCTCGCGGTCGAAGTCCATGGAACGGTCGGCACCCAGCTTGATGATTTCAGCCATAGATCGTCTCTCGTCTCTCGTTCGATTGAGCTGTTAATTCGGAACCGCACTGCGGCCGGCAACGCGGCGGGCGGGCCGCGGCGCGCGGCTCGGCTGCAGCGTGGCCAGATTGCCGATGAACTGACGCGCACTGTTTTCCCAGGAACGCTCCAATGCAAAATTGCGGCAGTCGGCGCGCGACATCGTCAGCGCGCGCAGGCAGGCGCTGCGCAGGTCGTTGTCGATCGCGCCGATCGGATGGTTGGCGATGACGTCCTTCGGGCCGGTGACCGGGAATGCCGCGACCGGCGTGCCGCAGGCCAGCGCCTCGAGCTGCACGACGCCGAAGGTGTCGGTCAGGCTCGGGAACACGAAGACGTCGGCGGCGGCGAGGTGCGAGGTCAAATCCTGCCCCTTTTTCTCGCCGAGGAAAATCGCGTCGGGATATTTCTGTTCCAATGCCGCCCTTTGCGGGCCGTCGCCAACCACGACCTTGGAGCCCGGCAGGTCCAGCGACAGGAAGGCGTCGAGGTTCTTCTCCACCGCGACGCGGCCCATGGTCATGAAGATCGGCCGCGGCAGATCGAGCGTGGCCGGCTGGTCCGGACTGAAGATCCTGGTGTCGACGCCGCGGGTCCAGAAGCCGAGCCTGCGGAAGCCGCGCTCGGCGAGCTCTGACCGCAGCGAGTCGGTCGCGACCATCGTCATCGACCCGGCGGCGTGGAAGTGGCGCAGCACCGCATAGCCGACGCTGTCGGGAATGCCAGTGCGGACCGAAACATATTCCGGGAAGCGCGTTGTATAGGATGTGGTGAAGGCGAGCTTGTTGCGCTGGCAATAGCCGCGCACCGCCCAACCGATCGGCCCTTCGGTCGCGATGTGGATCGCCTCCGGCGCAGCCTCCTCGATCCGCCGCGCGATCTCGCGGCGGTTCGGCAGCGCCACGCGCAGGCCCGGATAGGTCGGCACGCCGACCGAACGGAAACCGTCGGGAGTGAGGAATTCGATCTCGGCGCCGAGCCCGGCTGCGCTGCGCGCAAGCGACGTCAGCGTCCGGACCACGCCGTTGACTTGCGGATGCCAAGCATCGGTCGCAACGAGTATGCGCATTGCAGGAGATCCAAATCGTTAATCTTGATTCTGCTCGCACGACGTTCTGACATGGATGTTTCAAACGTATGACGTCATCGAAATGTTAGGTTGTTTTTCCCGGCAAACGGCCGGTTTTTCGTGTAACGTGACAGTCAGATGTCAGAGCAGAGTGAAAATCCCGGCGCCAAGCGCCGCAGGCTCAGGCGACGAAACTCGTCGCTGCTGATCCTTGCGGCCGGCATGCTTGTATTCGGTCTCGCCGCCGGCGCGCTGTATTACGCGCTGCGTCCGGTGACGCTCGCGATCGCGGTCGGCCCGACCGGCAGCGAGGACGTCAAGCTGATCCAGGGTTTCGCCCAGGCCTTTGCGCACGACGGCAGCTCGGTGCGGCTGAAGCCGGTCACGACGCAGGGCTCCGCCGAGAGCATCGCGCTGTTCACGGCGAACAAGGTCGACCTCGCGGTGGTGCGCGGCGACCTCGACCTGCCCGCGAGCGCCGAGTCGGTTGCGATTCTGCGCAAGAATGTCGTCGTGCTGTGGGCGCCCTCGGGCGCCAAGGGCAAGCGACGGTCCGCGAAGATCAAGAGCATCGACGACCTCGCCGGCCACAAGGTCGGTGTGGTCGGCAGCACGCAGGCCAACGTCACGCTGCTGCGTGTGATCCTGACCGAGTCCGGCGTCAACCCCGACAAGGTCGCGGTCAGCCAGTTCGCCGTGAACAAGATCGCCGACCTCGCGCGCGACCCCTCGCTCGATGCCTACATGACCGTCGGCCCGCTCGACAGCAAGATAACGGCGGAAGCCATTACGGCGACGGCGGCCGCGCGCGGCGAGCCGGTCTTCCTCCCGATCGACGTCTCGGAGGCGATCGCGCAGAAGCATCCGCGCTATGAGTCCGAGGAGATCGCCGGCAGCATCTTCTCGTCGTCGCCGGCACGGCCCGAGGACAAGGTCGAGACCGTCAGCGTCAATCACCTCATCATCGCGCAACATGCACTGAGCGAGGCGACCGTCGGCGCGCTCGACCGGCAGCTGTTCACGCTGCGCCTCCAGGTCGCGCGCGATCTGCCCGCGGCGGCCAAGATCGAGAAGCCCGACACCGACAAGGACGCCGCGCTGCCGGCGCATCAGGGCGCGGCCGCCTATATCGACGGCACCGAGCGCACCTTCCTCGAAAAATACTCCGATTACATCTGGGGCGGCATCCTGCTGCTCTCCGGCCTCGGCTCGGCCGGCGCTTGGCTGCGCCACTACGTGAAGCGCGACGAGCGCGAGCACTACATCACCCATCGCGACAATCTGCTGACCCTGATCTCGCAGGTGCGCGGCGCCGAGACGCCGGAACAGCTCGCGGCCATGCAGGGCGATGCGGATGCACTATTGCGCGAGGCGCTCGACTGCTACGACGACGGCGCGATCGAGGAAGGCGACCTCTCGGTGATCGGGCTGACGCTCGAGCAATTTCATCATGCCGTCTCCGACCGCCGCGCCGTGATCAACGGCGACAAGCCGGGCCTGCCGCGGATGCGCGCCGGCTAGGCCGCGTGCACGCCGAATTGCACCGAGAGCAATGTGCACCGAGAGCAATGTTTCGATTGCGCGTGCAGGCGCGCGTGGCCATGTTGAGTACCACCACAACGCTTCGCACGACACCATGATCACGTCCATCGTCGCTGACCTGCCCGCGCCGTTCGTGCTCGCGGTCGCACTGGCCGGCGTCTTCCTGATTGCCTTCATGAAGGGCGCGTTCGGCGGCGGCTTTGCCATCGTCGGCATCCCGCTGCTGTCGCTGGCGATGGACCCGATCGCGGCGGGCGCGCTGCTGGCGCCGTTGTTCGTCGTCATGGACGTCACCGCGCTGCGGTTCTGGCGCCCGAGCACATGGTCGCGAATCGACCTCGCGATGTTGCTGCCGGCGCTCGTCGTCGGCATCGGCCTCGGCTACTTCGTGCTGCGCGATCTCGACCGGCATGCCGTCGAGATCGTGATGGGCGTGGTGACGCTGGTGTTCGCCGCGCTGTGGTTTCTCGGCGGCGGCGAGATCAAGCCGCGTCCGCGCTCGACGTTCAAGGCGACGTTCGCCGGCCTGTCCTCCGGCGTCACCACGATGGTGGCGCATTCGGGCGGGCCGCCGCTTGCGATCTATCTGCTGCCGCTCGGCATGCCGAAGGCGCTTTACGCCGGCACCACCAGCCTGTTCTTCACGGTCGGCAACCTCTTGAAGGCCGGCCCGTGGCTCGTGCTCGCCACGCCGTCGCGCAGCCTGTGGATGCTGATGGCACTTTGCGTGCCGGCGGTGCCGGTCGGCGTCTGGGCCGGATGGCGGCTGCACGAACGTCTCGACCAGCGCGCGCTGTACCGCGCCTGCTACGCCATTCTGGTCATCACCGCCGCCAAGCTGCTGTGGGACGGATTGGCCGGATATCTCAGCTCCTGAACCGCGAAAGTGGTGGCTCCTCGTCAGGAGGACTGCCTGCTGCGGACGGCGTTCGCGGCAACGGCAAGCGGCGCAATGTCTGGACGCGTCGCGACCGCGTCGTCGGGCGCAAGGCGTTGGCGCGCCACGAACGAGAAGCGGCTGCGCAGTTTCAGGATCGGCTTCTCGATCCAGTGCCAGGAGAACGCGGCGAACAGCGTGATCAGCAGCAGCGCGATCGCGAACTGAACGATCACGGGCGCGTGCGGCAGCCATACCCGCACCACCTGCTGCACCGGAAATCCGTAGAGATAAATGCCGTAGGAATAGTCGCCGCGCGAGACCAGCGGCAGCCGCGGCAGCTTCGAGACGCCGAGATACGCGGTGATGTAGACCAGCGCCGGTGCAATCAGAAGATTGAGCACCGGCTGGCTCATCCAGTCCGCCGGGCCGAGCAGCGCGGCGCCCGCGCAGAGCGTGCAGCACGCGGCGAGAAGCCATCCGTCGTAGGGAACGCGGTCACGATAGAGATAGATCGCGATGCCGAGCATGAACGCGACCGGCAGCTTCGCGCCGCGTCCGAGGAACGGCGCCGTGCTGAAGATCCTGTCATGCAGCGTGCCGGCGACGCCGGCGGGCAGTTGCGACGATTGCGCGCTATGCCCGGTGAGTGCGAGCGCAAGGCCGATGCCGACCAGCACGAGCGCACCGAGCACGATGAGCGGCGGCTTGCGCAACAGGCCGAACAGGATGAACACCGTCATCAGCGCGTAGCAGCCATATTCGAACGGCACCGTCCACAGCGAGCTGTTGACCTCCGGCGCGGGATTGCCGCTGAACACGCCGGGCAGAACGTAGTTCACGAGGCCGATGATGTTGGTGAAGTATTTGTAGGTGCCGAAATTGGTGAAGTAGTCGTGCAGCGGCAGCGCGGTGAAGATCGGCCCGAGGATCAGTGCCGACAGCACGATCTCGACCGCAAGCGCCGGAATGATCCGCATGCCGCGATTGGTGAGAAACTCCTTCAGGGAAAGCCGCAGCCCGCTCGCCGCGATCAGAAACCCGCTCAGCGCGAAGAACATCACGAGGATGGCGTAGTGCGGAAACCAGGCGATCCACGCCTGCTCGCCGCCGCCACTACCGCTCGCGACATAGGGCGCGTGGGCGGCGACGACGGAAATCGCCAGTGCGATACGGAGAAAATCGAACCCCGGGCCGAAGCCCTTCTGCCGATCCAGCATGCTGCCGATCGTGTGCCCCAGCATCATTTCCACTCCATTCCGAAACAATGCGCTGGGACAGCAAGCGCCGTGCCAGGAAGACTGTCTTGCGGCGGTACACCCCCTTCCCGGCAACCTGGCCTTAACCGTGCGACGAAACACGCACGAAACAATTCCCTAACGGCACGAAACCATTTTGGCGATTTCGTGCAAACGTCCTGAAACGCCTCACCTGTACTGCTTTGACCCAACGACGCGCCGGAACTGGCGCGCAGGGCGCAAACAACAGGGGTCGACAATGTTCAATTCCATCAAGCTGAACTCGCGTCTCGCTGCCGCCGCCTTCGGTGCGCTGGCGATTGGCACCGTCGCATTCGCAAATACCGCCGCGGCCGCTCCGCTGCCGATGTTCCCCTTCATCCTGACGCCGCCGACCGAGGCCGTGCAGCCGCTGGTGCAGTCGATGCCGCAGGCGCAGGAGGAAGACCGTTCCGTCGAGTTGCCCGCCCGCCTGCGCCGCCAGGTCGTCGCCTATCCGACGCGCGAGGCGCCCGGCACCATCATCATCGACACCCCGCACACCTATCTCTATCTCGTGCTCGGCAACGGCCAGGCCATGCGCTACGGCATCGGCATCGGCCGCGACGGCTTCACCTGGTCGGGCACCCAGACCATCACCAAGAAGGCGGAGTGGCCGGATTGGACGCCCCCGCCGGAAATGATCGCCCGCCAGCCCTATCTGCCGCGCCACATGGCCGGCGGCCCCGGCAATCCGCTCGGCGCCCGCGCCATGTATCTCGGCGGCACCATCTACCGCATCCACGGCACCAACGCGCCGGAGACGATCGGCACCCGCGTGTCCTCCGGTTGCCTGCGCCTGACCAATGCAGATGTCTCCGACCTCTATTCGCGGGTTAGCGTCGGCACCAAGGTGATCGTGCTGCCGATGACCGACCGCCGCGCCGATCTCGGCTCGGCCGTCCGCTAAGTCCCTCCCCTCCAAGGCGTCCTTTAATAAAAGGCGTCCTCGACGACGGCTCCGGCATTTCGTGCCGGGGCCGTTGCCGCGTTCATCAACCTTAACGCCTTCCGCCCCTGAAGCAGCTTGATCCCGCCACACTGGCGCCCTCGTCGGGGGGCCTGTACAACCCGTCAAGTTGATTTCATCCGGAGGAATGATGCGTCTACCGATGCATCCAAGGACGATAGCGCTCGGGATCGCGGTGGTGCTGGTCTCGTTCGTGATCAGCCTCAAGGCAATGGACTGGCTCGCGCCGAGCGTCACCGTGCAGAAGCCGAAGCTCGCAGAGCTGCCGCCGCTGCCGCAGGCGCCGCGTTCCTCGACGATCGTGGCCCAGGTCTCGGTCGCGCTGTCGGCGATCCGCGACGCCGCCGAACGCGGCGCGCCGAAGACCTTCGGCGGCAAGGCCGACAACCCGGTCCAGCAAATCCTGCAAAATGCCGACATCGGCTGGACCGCATCGCGCGGGCCGATCGCGGCCACCGGCGCGCAGGACGTGCTGACGCTGACCACCCCGATCAACGGCACGCTCAAGGTCACCGGCGCGCTGTCCGCCAAGGCAACCGGCGCGGTCAGCGACGCGCTCGGCAGCCTGCTCGGCGGCAATGTCGCCAAGCAGATCGGCGCCGTGAACATCAAGAACGTCAACGCCAACGCCGAGATCAAGGGCAACATCACCCTCACCGCGCGGCCGAAGCTCGGCGCGTCCTGGCGGATCGAGCCGAACCTGCAGGCACAGGTCAATCTCGGCGACACCAGCCTGTCGACGGCCGGCGTCCGCATCAGCGTGCCGGCCCAGGTCAAGCCTGTTATCGACAAGGCGGTCGCCGACCAGATTTCCGTGGTCGAGGCGCGATTGCACAACGACCCGGTGTTCCAGAACAACGCCCGCGCGCAATGGGCCAAGGCCTGCCGCTCGATCCCGCTGCAAGGCACCGGCGGCACCACCTCGATGCCACCGATGTGGCTCGAGCTGCGACCGACCCGCGCGATCGCAGCGCAGCCGAAGGTCGATGCGTCCTCGCTGATCCTGACGATGGGGATCGAGGCCGAGACGCGGATCACGGAGGCGCAGACCACCCCGAACTGCCCATTCCCGGAAAAACTCTCGATCGTGCCGCCGATGGCGAGCCAGGTCGCGATCGGCCTGCCGGTCGACCTGTCCTTCACCACGCTGAGCCAACTGGTCGAGGCGCAGCTCAAGGGCAAGACCTTCCCTGAGGACGGCTCCGGTCCGGTCGACGTGACCGTCAAGAGCGCGAGCATCGCCGCCTCCGGCGACCGGCTTCTGATCTCGCTCCTGGTGCACGCCAAGGAGAAGGCCAGTTGGTTCGGGCTGGGCGCCGAGGCGACCGTGCACATCTGGGGCCGGCCGCGGCTCGACCAGCCGTCGCAGACGCTGCGGCTGACCGACGTCGAGCTGGCGGTGGAATCCGAGGCCGCGTTCGGCCTGCTCGGCGCCGCCGCGCGCGCCGCGATCCCGCACATGCAGCAGACCCTCAACGACCGGCTGGTGGTCGACCTGAAGCCATTCGCGACCAACGCGCAGCGCAAGGTCGCCGCCGCCATCGCCGACCTGCAAAAGAACGAGGAAGGCATCCGCGTCGACGCCGAGGTCAACAGCATCCGGCTGGCCGGGATCGACTTCGATTCCAAGACGTTGCGGGTGATCGTGGAAACCGACGGCAGCATCAAGGCCGCCGTCACCGCGTTACCGGCGCTGTAACCAGGTCCTCTCCCGCTCTTCGCGGGAAGAGACGAGCGGAGCTCGCTCTGAGCGGGTGGGGTGAGGGGCCTCCTCCACGGGTGGCGCTTGTCGTGAAACCGGTAACCCCTCACCCGGATTGCGTCGCAATCCGGCCACTCCCCGCGAGTGGGGGAGGTAACAAGGCCCTCCCGCTCGCGCGTTTCATCCGCCCCTGCCCTGCCATGCTCAAAAAGTCGTCTTTGCGACAGCTTGTCGCAGCGGCTAGAACGCCCCGGTGGAAGCAACCCTCAACGAAAAAGTCAGGGAGAAAAACACGATGAAAACACTCTTGGCCGCAGCGGCGGCCGGCCTCGCGCTCGCGGTCTCAGCGACCGCGGCGAACGCCCAGATCTCCGACGACGTCGTCAAGATCGGCGTGCTCACCGACATGTCGAGCCTCTATGCGGACGCCACCGGCAAGGGCTCGGTCGCCGCCGTCGAGATGGCGGTCGCCGATTACGGCGGCAATGTGAAAGGCAAGCCGGTGCAGGTGATCGCGGCCGATCACCAGAACAAGCCCGACGTCGGCGTCAACATCGCGCGCAACTGGTACGACAACGACAAGGTCGACGCGATCCTCGACGTGCCGACCTCGTCGGTCGCATTGCCGATCTCGGCGCTGACGCGCGAGAAGAACAAGATCCACATCAATTCCGGCGGCGGCTCCTCCGATATCACCGGCACCGCCTGCTCGCCCAACACGGTGCACTGGACCTACGACACCTATGCGCTGTCGAACGTCGCCGGCAAGGCGATGGTCAAGCGCGGCGAGGACACCTGGTTCTTCGTCACCGCCGACTACGCCTTCGGCATGGCGCTGGAGCGCGATGCCGCCAATGTCGTCAAGGAGAGCGGCGGCAAGGTGCTGGGCGACGTGCGTCATCCGCTCAACTCGTCGGACTTCTCGTCCTTCCTGCTGCAGGCGCAGGCCTCCAAGGCCAAGGTCGTGGCGCTGGCGAATGCCGGCGGCGACACCACCAACGCGCTGAAGCAGGCTTCCGAGTTCGGCCTGACCCAGGGCGGGCAGAAGATGATCGCGCTGCTCCAGGAGATCACCGACACCCATTCGCTCGGCATCAAGGCCACCCAGGGCCTGATCGTCACCGACGCCTTCTACTGGGACATGAACGACGAGACCCGCGCCTTCTCGAAGCGCTTCAACGAGAAGGTCGGCCACATGCCGACCATGATCCAGGCCGGCCTCTACTCGGCGACCATGCATTACCTGAAGGCGATCGAGGCCATCGGCACCGACGAGGCGCCGAAGGTGATGGCCCAGATGCGCGCCACGCCAGTCAACGACTTCTTCGCCAAGAACGGCCATATCCGGATCGACGGCCGCATGGTGCACGACATGTATCTGTTCGAGGTTAAGAAGCCCGAGGAATCCAAGGGCGAGTGGGACCTCTACAAGCTGATCGCCACTGTGCCCGGCGACGAGGCGTTCCGCCCGCTCGACAAGGGCGGCTGTCCGCTGGTGAAGTCGAACTGACGGCTACTCAACACCGGATCGTGTCCAGCGATGCGATCCGGCTTCTCCGCGCAAGCCGGGCGGGGCGAAAGTTCACTGCAAGCATTACGCCTGGAAGACCCGCAGCGTTGCGATCTGGAACGGACGCATCGCCAGGCGGCACCCCCGATCCTCGATCGGCAGGGCCTCGATGCGGTCTTCCAGGGTGTTGCTCATCCACACCGACGCGATGTCGACGCCGAAATCGAGCGTCGCGGCGGTGCGAATGCCTGCGCTCTCGTAGAGCCGCACCACCCAGCCGTCTCCATCCTCGGCGGGCTTGATCGTATCGATGATCACGTTGGCCGGGGACGCGGCCAAAAGCGAATGTCGCAACGGCGCGCGCGGTTTTCCCTTCGTCCACAGCACCGGACGCTCGAACCGCAAGGCGCGCCCGACCGTGTCCGCGCTGCGCCAATCGCCGTGATGAGGATAGATCGCATAGCGCATCCGGTGCCGCCCGATATCGGCCTGCGGATCAGGCAATTCGGAGCCGCGCAGCAGCGTCAGCGCGAGCTGGTTGCCGAACGCCGAATAGCCGTGACGGCAGTCGCTGAACAGCGACACGCCGAAATCCGGCTCGGCGAGATCGGCCCAGCGATGGCCGGGCACCTCGTACTTGGCCGCATCGGCATCCGTGTTGGCATGCGTCGGGCGCTCGGTTGCGCCGAACATGGTTTCATAGGTTGCGTTGAATGCACGGCAGGCCACCGGGAACATGACCTTCAGCGCCGTCTTGCGCTCCTGCCAATCGACCGTGGTTTCGAATTCGAGATGATCGGCGCCGGCATCGAGGCGGATCACCTGCGCGAGCCGGCTCGCGCGTCCGAGCCCGCGCTCGAAACGCACCTCGCCGCGCAGTCCGCCATCCGACAGCACGGCGCAGCTCACCTGCCCTGCCACCTCGCGCGCGGTCTCCAGCGCGAACGGATCGATATCCCATGCCTCGAAATCGAGCGGCCGGTCATCGAGCAGCAGCAGCCGCGCTGCCGGTGATGCGAAGGTCTCGCGACCCGTCGCAACGTGCAGCAGCGACCGAACAAGCCCGCTGCGATCAATGCGCGCTTCGAGCCGCGCGTTCGACAGCACGAAGCCGTCCGCATCGGCGGCGACCACAACGCGATCGTCGCTCATCGTCGTCTCGCCCGCCGCGAACGGCGCGGCGACGATGTAACGAAGCGCACCGTCGGGGTCGGACGCGACCTCGGCACGCGCGCCGCCCAGCGTGTTGATGGGTGTCCAATTGCCGCCTTCGGGATCGCACAGTGTCGCCAGCACGGCTTGCGTGCGACGCCCGGCCTCCTCCGCCACGCCGGCGAGTTCGACCTCCGCACGTTCATAGACCTCGCGGATGCTGCTGCCGGGAATGATGTCGTGGAACTGGTTGACCAGCAGCGTGCGCCACAGCGCTTCGATCTCCTGTGCGGATGGTGCCGGTTGCCGGCAGGCAGCCGCGACAGTCGTCACGAATTCGAGCGCCTGAAGGCCGGCCTCGCAAGCGCGGTTGAGGCGCTTGGTCTCGGCCTGCGTAGTGTAGGTGCCACGATGATATTCGAGATAGAGCTCGCCTTCGATCGTCGCCAGATCCAGCGCCGATATCGCCAGGCGGTCGAAGAACTCGTCGACGGAGCGAATCTGGATCCGCGGCAGCCCCTGCAAGTCTTTTGCGCGCTGCAACGTCTCGAGCATCGTCTCGTCGGCACCGCCGCCGCCGTCGCCATAGCCGAACAGATAGAGTGCGTCGGACGAACGGTCGGCGTCCTTGTAATTGGCGGCGTGATAGCGGAGCTCTGCGACCTGCGCCGATCCGTTGTAGGTGTCCGCCGGGGGGAAATGCGCCAGCACCGTGCTGCCATCCAGTCCGCGCCAATGGAAGCTGTGATGCGGCGGTGAGGTGAACTTGTTCCACGACAGCTTCTGGGTCAGGAAGCGCGACATCCCCGCCGACTGCATCAGCTGCGGCAGCTGGGCGTCGTAGCCGAACACGTCGGGATTCCAGAACACGCTGGAGCGCGCGCCGAACGTCTGCTCGAAATAGCGCTGACCATAGAGGAACTGACGGCAGATCGACTCGCCCCACGGCAGATTGCAGTCCGGCTCGATCCAGCTGCCGCCGACCGGAATCCATTGGCCCGCGGCGGCCTTGGCGCGAATTCGGGCGAACAGGTCAGGGTCATTCTGCTCGATGACGGCATACTGATAGGCCTGCGAGCAGGCGAACTTGAAATCGGGATAGCGCTCCATCAGCGCCACCGCCGTGGAGAAGCTGCGTTGCGCCTTGCGTCGGGTTTCCGCCAGCGGCCACAGCCATGCCGTGTCGAGATGGGCGTGGCCGATCGCCGACATCTCGTGGATGATGCTGCCATTTCGTGCCGCGAGCAGGCCATCGAGGATCGCCCGCGCCGCCGGCCATGTCGCGCGATCGTCGGGATCGGTGATGTTGCAGATGCGGTTGAGATCGTGCAGCAGGCGCCCCGCCCAGGTCCGATCCAGCGCCGGCTGCGCCGTCTCTCCGACAGCTCCGTATGACCTCGACTTTGTCGTGGGATCGCGGTCAGCCTCGAGCTGGCGCAGCACCTCGTAGTCGAAATAGAATGCCGAGGCCTCGGGATCGAAGCGGCGCAGCTCGCAGGCGACCAGCGCGTAGGCCTGCGGATCGCTCCAGAACGCGCCGAACAGGCCGTTGCAGGCCACCTCCACATGGAAGCTGACGGTCTCACCGCCGCGCGCCGACTGAACGAGCGGCGCGATGTGGCGGCCGGGATTGAGACCCTGCGAGGAACGTCCGTTGAGCCACAGCAGCGCTTCCGAGCGGCTGTCCCAATACAGATCCACGCGCGAGCCGGCCCAGGCCTGCGGCACCTCGGCCACGACCCGCACCCAATAAGTCGCCCATAGCGGTCCCAGCGCCTCGCCCAGTGGGACCGCCCGATAATCGAGCTTGAGCGCGTCCTCGAGGCTGATCCGCTCGGTGGGACCGGCAAGCGCGAGCGAACTGACCGGCACGCGGTCGGCGTGAATCTTCTGTTGCAGCCGCTCCGCAAAGCCTTGCAACCGGCGCCGCGTGTATTGCGGGTAGCGGCCGCGAATCCGGGCTACCGCGGGATCGCCGCTCTCGCGGTCCTTGTCATTCATCAGGTTCAGCCATTTGAAGAATGATTACGTAAGCCCAATCGGTTGATGATGATTGAAACGGGTCGCTTCGCAGACCTCACCTCTCCGATGCCTCACCTCTCCAATGCCTGGAGACGCGCTGTCCGAATTGGATTGCCTGACCTTACATTCTTCCCGGATTTTATCCATCCGGCCAGCAAGAAGCGCGCCCGGCAGCAGCCGGACGCGCTCTTTTCCTGCAGGTCGCGATATGCCTTAGTCGGTCGAGTACTTGAACTCAGGCATCGCCTTCAGCTCATCCTTGGACGCGTTGAACACGGCGTGATCCGGATACCAGGGATTCGGCTTCGCCGTCGCCGCCGCGGGCGCCGCGCCCGTGGTGGTGGTCTTGCTTGTGCTGCCGGTGTTTGAGGCGCCGGTATAGGCGATCGGCTCGCTCACGAACTTCACCTTGTCGATCGGGACCGCGACCAGGTGCTCGCCGACGCCAAGGAAGCCGCCGACACCGATCACGACCGCCTTGATAGCGCCGCCCTTCTCCATCAGCAGATCATTGATCGAGCCGACGCTTTCATTGGCATCGTTGTACACGCTGAGGCCGACGACCTTCGACGCGCGCCAGTTGCCCTTGAACGAATCCGGCGACGTGACTGACGTCGACGCCGCGGGAGACATCTTGTCGCCCTTGTCGGTCGGCGTCTGCGCGACGGCGAGGGTTGCAAGCAGCGCGGTGCCGGCAAGGCCGGCGACGATGGATTTGACCAACATTGATGGCTCTCCTCTCGCAAAATCGATGCTGGGAGAACCCGTCATCTCTGCAACCGTTCCTAACGGACCTGCGCTCAAAAGCCGCTTAGATACCGAGGAACACGATAAGGCGATGCAGCCGACTGGAGGGTGGGGACTTTTCAGCGCGTGGAACGCTGCGCCGCTTGACGAAAGTGATCGTGATCTCTCAACTAAGCTTGCGGTTGAGCCTCACGACTGCGCCGGACGCGCAGTCCATGATGTGACGATGTTTGGCTCACTAAGTCGTCCCGGCGAACCGCGCTGCACAAGCCGCACGCTCGCCCCAGCGACCGCATCATCGATCGACGAGCGTCGTCATGCGCGCATGTTGCCGCGCGATCAGAAGCCGCCCCAATAGGGCGGCACGCCGTAGAAGCGATGCAGCTCGACTTCCTGCGAGCGATCGCCCCAATCGAAATCCTTGTCAGCACGGAACGATGGCGCGCGCTTCAGCTCCTCGTCCTCGATGTCGAGCTCATAGGCCTCGAACTTCGGGTTGTAGTGCAGCCGGCCCCAGGGCAGCGGGATCAAATTGGTTCCGATGCCCAGGAAGCCGCCGAAGCTCAACACCGCGTACGATACCTTGCCCGAGATCTTGTCGATCATCAGCCGCTCGATATGGCCGATCATGTCGCCATTGGCCCGGCGTACCGCCGTCCCCTCGACCCGGTCGCTTGCAATGAGCTGATGCGGCCTGGTCTCGACCTCGACAGCCATCTCACCCTCCCTGACCTGAAAGGGAAATAACGCGTCGCAAGGGGGACGGGTTCCGCCCTGGATATGACAGCCGCCCTTCCCTTTCTCCGGCTGCCATGGCGGCTAGGGACCGATGCGCTGTCCCGGAAGGGTTCTGCCAGCATTCCAGGGCATCAGGATTGATGACAGAACGATAACTTTTCTCCCTGCCGCCGACCTGTTAACCCGGATAGCCGGGCAAGATTTCAGACACACACTGAAACAAAATTCCTGAGCCGCTTTCCCCGAATCACGGACAAAAGATCGGTATGACCCAGGCTGCGCCCAATATCCTTGTCGTCGAGGACGACCGCGAGACGCGGTCCCTTATCGCAAAATATCTCCGTACCAATTCCTGTCATGTCACGACCGCCTCCGACGGCCGCGAGATGGCCAAGGCGATGACCGACCACCGAGTGGACCTCCTGGTGCTCGACGTCATGCTGCCCGGCGAGGACGGCCTCAGCCTGTGTCGCAAGGTGCGGGCGGAATCGCAGACGCCGATCATCATGCTGACCGCGCGCGGCGAGGACGTCGACCGCATCCTCGGCCTCGAGATGGGCGCCGACGATTACCTGGCAAAGCCGTTCAACCCACGCGAGCTGCTGGCGCGGATCAACGCGGTGCTGCGCCGGCAGGCCGCCGCGCGCAACGCCAGCGCGATCGAGGGCGCGACCACGCTGACCTTCCTCGGCTGGCGTATCGACATCCGCCTGCGCGAGTTGCGCAACCCCGAAGGCGCGCGCGTCGCCATGACCAGCGCCGAGTTCGACCTGCTGCGCACCTTCTGCGAGCGGCCCGGCCGCGTGCTGTCGCGCGATAGCCTGCTCGACCTGACCCAGGGCCGCAGCGCCGGCTCGTTCGAACGTTCGATCGACGTGCTGGTCAGCCGCATCCGCCGCAAGATCGAGCCCGATCCGCAGGAAGCTACCATGATCAAGACGGTGCGTTCCGGCGGCTATGTGTTCACGCCGAGGGTGGAGGCGGTTGCCGCCACGAACAACTGACCATGAAGCTGCTGCGCGTGCTGAGTCTGCGGGGGATCGGCGCCCAGATGGCGGCGCTGGTCGTCGTTTCGATCGTCGCGCTGCATTTGATCATCACCGCCACCTTCCTGATCCATCGCCCTGATCGGCTGGAGCCTTCGGATCGCTGGCACACCCAGCTCGCCGCCGCCGCACAGCTGCTCGGGCACGCCCCGGCGTCGGAGCGGCCGCGGCTCGTGGCCGACGTCGCCCGCGCCTTCCCGCAACTTGCGATCGGCGACCTGCCGGCCGATGCCGGCGCGCTCACCGAAACCGACACGCCGAGCCTGCACGCGCTGCGCCGGCTCGGCGCCGGCTATCGCATCTTCCTGCTACCGCGCGAGGCTGGCGGCCCGCCGCATGACGGCGAAATTCGCCGCGTCGCGATCCGCCTGCCCGACGGCGCCATGTTCGCCGCCAACCTGACGCCGGATCAGCACATGCGGCCGTTCTGGGGTGGACCGTGGATGATGACGGTGCTGTTCGCCGTCATCAGCGTCACCCTGCTCGGCCTGTGGGCAGCGTGGGCGCTGACCGCGCCGCTGTCGTCCTTCGTCAAGGCCGCCGAGACCTTCAGCCTGAACGGCGCCGCCGCGCCGCTGCCCGAACGCGGTCCGGAGGAGATCCGTTCGCTGGCCCGGGCGCTGAACCGGATGCGCGAGCGCATCACCGCATTGATCGACGATCGCACCAAGATGCTGGCCGCGATCAGCCATGATCTGCGCACGCCGATCACGCGGATGCGGCTGCGCGCCGAATTCATCGAGGACGAGACCCATCGCCACCGCATGCTGCGCGACCTCGACCAGATGCGCTCGATGCTGGAATCGGTGCTGTCGTTCCTGCGCAACGACCGCAAGCTCGAGGAGATGACGCTGGTCGACATCGCGAGCACGCTGCACCTCGTCACCGATCAGTTCGCCGACATGGGACACAAGGTCAGCTACGCCGGCCCGCAGCACGCGATGGCGACCGCGCGGCCGGCCGACCTGCACCGCTGCATCACCAATCTGGTGGACAATGCCGTGAGGTTCGGCGGCGAAGTGGCCGTCCGCCTCGACGTCAAGCCCGACCGCCTCGTCGTCGACATCGAGGATGACGGGCCCGGCATTTCGGATGCGCACAAGGCGAGCGTGCTGGAGCCGTTCGTGCGCGGCGACCAGGCGCGCAACATGGATGAGGCCGAAGGCTTCGGCCTTGGCCTGTCGATCGCCAACGCCATCGTGCTCGCGCATGCCGGCACGCTGTCGCTGCACGATCGCAAGCCGCACGGGCTCGTGGTCCGGATCGAATTGCCGGCGCGGCAGCAACAATTGCAGCCGCGGCAGAAATCCGCGGCTTGATCAGCCGAAGCTGATGCGATGAGGAGACGTCAGGCGGCGAGCGGCGTAATAAGCTCCGCTTCCTCGTAGATCGCGATGGCCTCGAAGCGGTAATTGCAGGCGCGGCAATTCCACAGGAATGACGTACGGCCTTCGCTGTGCTCCACCCAGTCGGGGCGGGCGATCGGCTTGCCGCATTGCGCGCAGGGATTTTCGCGAGGCAAATAGCCGGTGTCCTGACGGACCATGGCGCATCTCCCGAATGTTGTTTCTTGCGTGCTTGCAATGGACAGAGCCGCTGACTGAACGCTCGCACGCTCTGTCGGGGATGAAGTCTAGACCTTCATTGATTCGTTTGCACGACAAACTGCTGTGGATAGCGTGCGGCAAAATTAGTCAGAAAAATTGCAAGGAAATTGCAGGCCAAGACAATTTTTGGCTGAGACGGTTGAAGCGAACAATTTGAAGCATCATTCGCGCAATCGTCGGCCGGCCCACCGGCATCCGGACAATCACGGACGCATAACGTTCGCTGATGCGAAGGTTTTGCCACATTCCTGCCCGCTCGCCGTACCAATGAGACCGCAGAACCGACGCGCATCTGAAAGCCCCGAGCGACTGAGATGAAGACCATACAAGCCCTTGGCTGCCTTGCCGCGATCGCGGTGCTGGCGTCCTGCGCGAGCGCGCAGGCACAATCGCGCGCGCAATATGAGGCGATGGTGGCGGCCGAGGCCCAGGCGAACCTCGTGCCGGAAGAGCTGGTGCATCGCGTCATCGTGCGCGAGAGCAAGTACCATCCGCAGCTGATCGGACGCGGCGGCACCATCGGGCTGATGCAGATCAAGCTCGGTACTGCACGCGGCCTCGGCTACACCGGTACCGCCGAGGGTCTGCGCGATCCCCAGACCAACCTCAAATACGGCATCAAGTACCTCGCCGGCGCCTATCGCGCCGCCAATGGCAATCACGATCGAGCCGTGCGTTATTTCGCGGGCGGGTATTACTACGCTGCAAAGCGCCAGCGCGGGGATCACCTGAAGGAAGCGAAGCATGGCGGCGCGGGTGCACCGCCGAAAGAGCTCGCCAAGTCGGAGCAGATGACGGCCGATACCGCCGAGCCGAAGCCGGAACAGGCCGAAAAATAGCGCCGATCGGGTCTCCGCCGCCGCCGCACAGCGTGGCCGGCCATCCTCGACACCGCCTCTCAACGCAAATCACGCGATCGTTCCGCTAGCAACCTGGTGTGAAGAGGTGCGGCACCGCAGCGCGCCCGCGTCTGGCATACAAGTTGACACACAAGCCTATCCGCCTACATTAGGGGCGTTCCGAGGGGTGCTCCGAAGGAGGAGCTGAGATACCGCAAGCTTGGACTAGCCAGTAGGCAAATAGTCCGGGACCGCGGTGACCCTTTGAACCTGATCCGGGTCATGCCGGCGAAGGGACAGGGATGTATCAGACGTCAAGACTGCGGGGGGATTCCCCCGTCACCATCATCGGCGCAGGCATAGCAGGCGCCTGGCATGCGCTCTTGCTCGCAGAGGCCGGACGTGCCGTCACCCTGCATGAGCGCAGTGACGCCGCGATGACGGAATCCACAAGCCACTGGGCCGGCGGGATGCTGGCGCCCTGGTGCGAGGCGGAAGCCTCCGAACCCGTGATCTCCCGACTCGGCATCCGCTCGCTCGAGCTCTGGCGGCAGCACGTCCCGGAAACCCCGTTCAACGGCTCGCTGGTGGTGGCGCATCCGCGCGACCGCGCCGATTTCGAGCGCTTTGCCCGCCTCACCGCCGGCCATCGCTGGCTCGACGCCGAGGGCGTTCGCGCGCTCGAGCCGTCGCTCGAGGGCCGTTTCCGTGACGCCCTGTTCTATCCCGACGAGGGCCATGTCGAGCCGCGCCGCGTGCTGCCGCGGCTGCATGCCGCGATCGCCAAGGCCGGCGGCGCCATCAAGTTCGGCAGCGACGCCGAGGCAACCGATCTCGACGGCCTCGTGATCGACTGCCGCGGCCTTGCTGCGCGCGACCGCGAGCCGAGCTTGCGCGGCGTCAAGGGCGAGATGATCATCGTCGAGACCTCCGAGGTCGAATTGGCGCGCCCGGTGCGGCTGATCCATCCGCGCTGGCCGCTTTACGTGATCCCGCGCGGCGATGGCCGCTTCATGCTGGGCGCGACCTCGATCGAGGCCGAGGACAACGGCGTCAGCGTGCGCTCGGCGCTGGAGCTGCTCGGTGCCGCCTATGTCGTGCATCCGGCGTTCGCCGAGGCGCGCATCGTCGAATTCGGCGCCGGCCTGCGTCCGGCCTTTCCCGACAATCTGCCGAAAATCAGGATCGAGCAGGAACGCATCACGGTGAACGGACTCTACCGTCACGGCTTCCTGCTCGCGCCGGCGCTGGCCGAGCTGACGCTCGCCTATCTCGCGCGCGGCGAGATCGACAATGAGGTGATGCAATGCGCGTGATCGTCAACGGCGAGCAGCGGGAGATCAGTGCCGTCAGCGTCGATGCGCTGCTGGCCGAGCTCGACTACGAGGGCACGCATTTCGCGATCGCGCTGAACTACGACGTGGTGCCGAAGAGCCGCTGGGCCGACACCGCGCTGAAAGCCGGCGACGAGATCGAGATCATCACGCCGCGGCAGGGAGGGTGATGTGAGTTATTTCGCAAAGTCCCTCCCCACGTCGTCCCGGCGAAAGCCGGGACCCATAACCACGACCAGCAATTGCCGGAAAGAACGTCGCCCCGCGTGCCTCACTGAAGGGCCGCGGCGTATGGGTCCCGGCCTTCGCCGGGACGACAAGTTGAGTGCGGGGCTGAGAGCGGAGAGACACTGACACCATGGTCACCTTCTACGGCAAATCCTTCCCGTCCCGCCTGCTGATCGGCACGGCGCTGTATCCCTCGCCTGCGATCATGCAGAACGCGATCCGCGCCTCGGGCGCCAGCATCGTCACGGTGTCGCTGCGGCGCGAGGCGGCGGGCGGCAAGACCGGCGATGCGTTCTGGTCGCTGATCCGCGAGCTCGGCGTCACCGTGCTGCCGAACACCGCGGGCTGCCGCAGCGTGAAGGAGGCGGTGACCACCGCAAAGCTCGCGCGCGAATTGTTCGGCACGCCGTGGATCAAGCTCGAGGTGATCGCCGACAACGACACGCTGCAGCCCGACGTGGTCGGCCTGGTCGAGGCGGCCGGCATCCTGATCAAGGACGGCTTTGAGGTGTTCCCCTATTGCACCGAGGATTTCTCGGTCGCCTCGCGGCTGGTCGACGCCGGCTGCAAGGTGGTGATGCCGTGGGCAGCACCGATCGGCAGCGCGAAGGGCATCACCAACCGCGACGCGCTGAAGCTGCTGCGCGACCGCCTGCCCGACTTCACGCTGGTGGTCGACGCCGGGCTCGGCGCGCCATCGCATGCAGCCGAAGCGCTCGAGCTCGGCTATGACGCCGTTCTGCTCAACACTGCGGTCGCCAAGGCTGCCGATCCCGTCGCAATGGCCAATGCCTTCCGCCTCGGCGTCGAGGCCGGCCGCACCGCCTATGAAGCCGGGCTAATGGAAGCCCGCGACTTCGCCTCTCCCTCCACCCCTGTCGTTGGGACCCCGTTCTGGCATGCCGTATCCTGATCCATTCTATCCCGTCGTCGACAGCATCAAATGGGTCGAGCGACTGACAAAACTCGGCGTCGGCACCATCCAGCTGCGCGCCAAAGAGCTCGACGATGCCGGGGCGCTGCAGATCGTCAGCGATGCGCTCGCAGTGACCAAGGGCACGCCGACCAAGCTCGTCGTCAACGACTATTGGCTCGCGGCGATCGTCGCCGGCGCCGAGCATCTGCATCTCGGGCAGGAAGACCTCGCCGAGGCCGACCTCGGCGAGATCCGCAAAGCGAAGCTGACGCTCGGCATCTCCACCCATGACGACGCCGAGCTCGCCACCGCGCTCGCCGCCAAGCCCGACTATGTCGCGCTCGGCCCGATCTTCTTCACCACGCTCAAATCGATGCGGTTCGAGCCGCAGGGCATTCCGAAGATCACCGAGTGGAAGAAGCGGATCGGCGCCATCCCCCTTGTCGCGATCGGCGGCATCAAGTTCGAGCATGCGGCCGAGATCTTCGCCGCCGGCGCCGATTCGATCGCCGTCGTCAGTGACGTCACCCAGAACCCCGACCCCGACGCGCGGGTGCGGCAATGGCTCGGCCTCAGCGCGGAGGCCGCGTGATGCACACGATCGTCACCCCACAGACTCCGCCGTCATCGCCCGGCTTGACCGGGCGATCCAGTACGCCGCGACATCTCCGTGTCACACGGCGGTCTCTGGAATACTGGATCCCCGCTTTCGCGGGGATGACAGCGGTACTCAACTCGCGCGCAGCGACTCACACGAATTAAAACGGAGGATCCCTCATGAACATCCGCTCCAATCCCGACACCACCCGTCCCGCCGTCACCACCGGCGCGCTGCCCGCCTCGCGCAAGATTTTTGCGACGCCGGAGGCCGCGCCTGACCTGCGCGTGCCGCTGCGCGAGATCATGCTGTCGGAAGGCGCCGGCGAGCCGAACCTGCCGGTCTACGACACCTCGGGCCCCTACACCGACCCGAACGTCGCGATCGACGTCAACGCCGGCCTGCCGCGCAATCGCCTCGCCTGGGTCAAGGAGCGCGGCGGCGTCGAGGAATATGAGGGCCGCACCATCAAGCCGGAGGACAACGGCAATGTCGGCGCCTCCCACGCGGCCAAGGCGTTCACCGCGCACCACACGCCGCTGCGCGGCCTCGACGGCCACAGGATCACGCAGCTCGAGTTCGCCCGCGCCGGCATCATCACCAAGGAGATGATCTACGTCGCCGAGCGCGAGAATCTCGGCCGCAAGCAGCAGCTCGAGCGCGCCGAGGCCGCGCTTGCCGACGGCGAAAGCTTTGGCGCCGCAGTGCCGGCCTTCATCACGCCGGAATTCGTCCGCAGCGAGATCGCGCGCGGCCGCGCCATCATTCCCTCCAACATCAACCATGCCGAGCTCGAGCCGATGATCATCGGCCGTAACTTCCTGACCAAGATCAACGCCAACATCGGCAACTCGGCGGTGACCTCGTCGGTCGAGGAAGAGGTCGACAAGATGGTGTGGGCGATCCGCTGGGGCGCCGACACCGTGATGGACCTCTCGACGGGGCGCAACATCCACACCACCCGCGAATGGATTTTGCGCAACTCGCCGGTGCCGATCGGCACCGTGCCGATCTACCAGGCGCTGGAGAAGTGCGACGGCGATCCCGTCAAGCTGACCTGGGAGCTCTACAAGGACACGCTGATCGAGCAGTGCGAGCAGGGCGTCGACTATTTCACGATCCACGCCGGCGTGCGCCTCTCCTACATCCACCTCACCGCCAACCGCGTCACCGGCATCGTGTCGCGCGGCGGCTCGATCATGGCGAAGTGGTGCCTCGCGCATCACAAGGAAAGCTTCCTCTACACCCATTTCGACGAGATCTGCGACCTGATGCGCAAGTATGACGTCTCGTTCTCGCTCGGCGACGGCCTGCGTCCGGGTTCGATCGCCGACGCCAACGACCGCGCGCAGTTCGCGGAGCTGGAAACGCTCGGCGAGTTGACGAAGATCGCGTGGGACAAGGGCTGCCAGGTCATGATCGAGGGCCCCGGCCACGTGCCGATGCACAAGATCAAGATCAACATGGACAAGCAGCTCAAGGAATGCGGCGAGGCGCCATTCTACACCCTCGGGCCGCTGACGACCGACATCGCGCCGGGCTACGACCACATCACCTCGGGCATTGGCGCGGCGATGATCGGCTGGTTCGGCTGCGCGATGCTGTGCTACGTCACGCCGAAGGAGCATCTCGGCCTGCCCGACCGCAACGACGTCAAGACCGGCGTCATCACCTACAAGATCGCGGCCCACGCCTCTGATCTGGCCAAGGGCCACCCCGCCGCGCAGCTCCGCGACGATGCGCTGTCGCGCGCCCGGTTCGACTTCCGCTGGGAGGACCAGTTCAACCTCGGCCTCGATCCGGACACCGCGAAGAACTTCCACGACGAGACCCTGCCGAAGGAAGCCCACAAGGTCGCGCATTTCTGCTCGATGTGCGGCCCGAAATTCTGCTCGATGAAGATCACCCAGGACGTCCGCGACTACGCCGCGACGCTCAACGACCCGACGGGGGTCGGGATGTCGGTGTCAGCCACCATCGAGGACGGCATGGCGACGATGAGCGCCAAGTTCAAGGAGATGGGCTCTAGCGTGTACCTCGATGCGGACAAGGTGAAGGAGAGCAATCGGGTATTGTGAGGGCTCGCCCCCACCGCTCGTCGTGCCGGGCAACAGCGCGAAGCGCGTCTTCGCGCGAGATGACCCGCGCATCCATCGAAATACGAAAGGCCGGGTGAAAGCCCGGCCTTTTTGCGTCTCGATCATTCACTTATGATTTAGTGCGTGTGTGCGGCTTGTAGAGGGCCGGTCACGACAGCAACCGGCCCAGGGCCACACCAGGCGCTCCGCAGAACCCTTGACTTGGATCAACGAAAAATCCGCCATCTCATCGCTTGCTATGACGCTCAAAAGCGATGAAGGTTGCGTCGGGGATATTACCCCTGCCCTCAAATAGACGATTGAGCGCCAATTCCACGTTCGCCTCGCAGAGGGTCCAGCAGTCTAGTGACCATTTGATTGGAGAGCTTCATGAGAACCTTCAATGCGGTGCTATTCATACTTCTCGTTGCGCAAGCGGCCTCGACACAGGCTGCGGATTTGAGCGGAGCCTGGACGATCGACGCCTCGGCTTGCAATCAGGTCTTCACCAAGGAGAACAACAAGCTCGCGTTCAGGAAGGATGCCGACCTTAACGCGGGCGGCTTGATCGTCCAGGGCAAGCAAATCACCGGCACGTTTCAAAAATGCACTGTTAAATCGTTGCATGATGACGGGCAGAATGTCCGCGTGATTGCGGCATGCTCGGACGGCGTCGCGGTTTCGGACATGTCATTCGACATAAAGCTTTCTGGAGAGAACAAGATCATCCTCAGCTCCAAGGAACCGGTGCCCGTGGAGACGCCGTATGTTCGCTGCTCGATGTGATAGCGGTGGCAACAGCCGGAGAGCAACGCGGATGATCGGCTAGCGAAGGTCCTACGCCGCGCTTTGCGCGGACCCGTTGGCTAACCTACCCTATGACGCCGTCGCGCCAACGGTCGGTTGCGCGCCGCCCCGCACGCCTCCACCAAACTCAATCTCCCGATATCCCTCCGCCGCCACTCCGGTGATGATCCCCAAAAACTTCGGCGTCCCACCGTTGTAGACGAAGTAGCGGACCGTCCCCTCCTCGTGGCCGGCGACGTTGGAGTTGTAGCCGGTGAACCACGACTTGGCTTTGCGCATCAGCATGATCTCGTACATCTTGACGACATGCGCGGTCCAGCGCTGCTGCGCCTCCAGCGTGGCGTCGGCGCGGGTCAGGCCGCGGTCCCACATGTATTGCAGCAGGTTGGTGCACCAGTTGACGCCGTTCTCGATGCCGCGCGGGAAGTTTGTCGACGCGGAGGCGCTTTGCGGGCCGGTCGGCATCAACAGATTCGGGAAGCCGTGCACGAGCATGCCGAGGAAGGTCGACGGCGCATGCTTCCATTTGTCGGCCAGCCGCTCTCCGCCGATGCCGCGGATGTCGATCAGGTCGTAGGCGCCGGTGATGGCGTCGAAGCCGGTGGCGTAGACGATGATGTCGAAATCGTAGTCGCGCGCCGTGGTGCGCAGGCCTTTCTCGGTGACGCGCACCAGCGGCGTCTCGCTGAGGTCGACAAGTTGCACGTTGTCGCGATTGTACGCCTCGAAATATCGGGTCTCCAGCGGCAGCCGCTGCACGCCGAAGCCGTGATCCCGCGGGATCAGCTTCTCGGCGACATCAGGATCGTTCACGCGCTGGCGGATGCGGCCCGCGATATATTCCGAGAGCTCCGCATTGGCGGCTTCATCCATGAAAATCTCGCGGAAATTCGCGAGCCAGATGCCGAAGCCGGGTTCGTCGTAGAGCTTGTCCCACAGCTTGAGCCGCTCCTCGCGGCTCACCTCGTAGAAGCCGCGCTTGTCGGGGCCGTGCACGAAGCTGCCCGGCGTCAGCGCACAGGCAGCAAAAATCTCGTCATAACGCGCGCGGATGTCGGCCATCTCCTCGTCGGAGATCGCGGAGTTGTTGAGCGGCGCGCTCCAGTTCGGCCGGCGCTGGAACACCGTGAGCTCGCCGACCTTGTCTGCGATCTCGCCGATCAATTGAATGCCGGTCGCGCCGGTGCCGATCACCGCGACTTTCTTAGCCTTGAGATCGACCGGCTCGTGCGGCCAGTAATAGGTGTGGAACGAGCGGCCCTTGAAGTCGTCGATTCCAGGCACGCGCGGCATGGTCGGTGCGGACAACAACCCGATCGCGAGCACCACGAAGCGGCAGGTCAGTTCGCGGCCGTCACTGATCCTCAATTGCCAGAGATCGCGCGTCTCGTCGAACTGCATGGTCTCGACCTTGCAATTGAACTGCATGTGCTTGCGCAGGTCGAACTTGTCGGCGACGTAGTTGAGATAGCGCAAATTCTCGGGCTGGCCCGAGAAGCGCTCCTTCCAGTGCCACTCGTCGAGCAGCTCGCGCGAGAACGAGAAGCCGTAGGTGTAGCTCTCGGAATCGAAGCGGCAGCCCGGATAGCGGTTCCAGTACCAGGTGCCGCCGAGATCGGGCGCGGCTTCGAGCACGGTGGCATCGATGCCGAGATCGGCCAGCCGCTTGATCTGGTAGATGCCGGCGACGCCGGCACCGACCACGATCACCTCGTAATGGGTTTTCGCCTCTCCCGTCATGGCTTGCTCCAAAATTCTTCTTGATCTGTTGTGCTGGATTACAGACCGTTTTGCCCGGTCAGGCAACCGGGCGAGAGCGGGCGCGACTTGCGTTGAGGCGCTGCCTGCACCACATCGATCACTGCAATTCACCAAGCGCAATCCGGGCAAGCGACATGACCGACAATCTCACCGGCGTCTGGGACGGCAGCTATGTTCAGCCGAGCGGCATGGTCACGTTCCTGGCGACGCTGATCGACGCCGGCGGCGCGCTCGGCGGCAGCGTGACCGAGCCCTGCGTGATGCCGGGCTGTCCGGTCAGCACGCACAATGCCTCGCTCGCGGGTCAGCGCTCCGGCAGCGCCGTTACGTTCGTCAAACGCTACGAGCCACCGGGCTACGGCTACGACACCGTGCACTATGAAGGCGCGGTCAACGCCGACGCGACCGAGATCGACGGCCGCTGGAGCATACGCGGCACGGCGTTCTCGGGCACGTTCCTGATGGTGCGCGCGACCGGACCGTCGCAAGCGGTCACGACGGAAGAAGAGATCAAGGAGCCGGTGCGCTAGCGCGCGATGAAGTTTGCTTGAATGGGTCTGGCGAGACAAACTCGTTCCACCTCGCCCGCTTGCGGGGTCGTGACGAGCGAAGCTCGCTCTTAGGTCGGCGCCGGGTGGGGGCTCTCTCCACGATGCGACTCGCGGAGAGAGCCCCACCCCAGCCCGCCCCCGCAAGCGGGAGAGGGAGCGCAGCTCCTTCGCGGCTGCTACGCAACTCTGTCTCATCAATGCTCTATTGACCCTTCCGAGATGCCCGATCACAACCTCCACCGCCTCCCCGACCAGCTCCGCGCCAATCTGCGCCTGGTGTTCGTCGGCACCGCAGCGAGCACGCGGTCAGCCGCCGTCGGGCATTATTACGCGCATCCCGGCAACCGGTTCTGGCGCGCGCTGCATGAGGCCGGCATCACGCCGCGGCGCTATCGGCCGGATGAGTTCGCCGCGCTGTTCGCGCTCGGCATCGGCTTCACCGATCTCTCCAAGACCGGCGCCGGGATGGATCACGAAATCAGCAGGCAGTCGTTCGATGTGGTGGGCTTCCGGGCGAAGATCGAGACCTATCGGCCGAGCACCGTCGCCTTCACCAGCAGGAAGGCGGCGAGCCTGTTTTACAACAGGCCGACCAGCGCGCTCGTGCTCGGCCGGCAGCCCTCAGTGAACGGCTTTCCCGAAGTGTTCGTGCTGCCGTCGCCATCAGGCGCGGCCTCGGGGCATTGGACCTTACGGCCGTGGCGCGAGCTCGCCGAGTGGATCACAGAATCGTAGGATGGGCTCTACCCATCCTACGAGGTCGCACGAGACCGAACGCTTATTCCTTCAACGTGATCGCAAGCCCGCTGAGGTCGACATTGGCCATCAGGCCGACCTGCTTGCCGCTCAGCTCGAGCACCGCGCCGTTCGGGTTGGTCAAGAGGATGCCGCGCACGCCGGCGCCGAGCGCAACGCCCATGCCCGCCGCCGCATAGACGCCGTTGATATCCTGCGGACGGCGGATATTGCGCACCCGCCCCTGCAACGTGGTTTGCGAGCCGCCGAACACGAGGCCATAGTCCAGCCCGCCGGCGGTGAGCCCATAGGTCTGGCCGTGGAACGTCATGACACCCTTGCCGGCGGAGCCGCCGAACACCCAGCCGCCCTTGAAGATCACGAGCGTCACCGCGCCCTCGTCAGCCAGGGCGGCGGACGTTCCGGTGAGCAGCGCCAGCGCGAGCAGCGCGGCGCGGGCGGCGGATGGCAATCTCATGGGAGTTCTCCGGACGAAGTGAGAGCGAATCGCGGCAACCCAACCGACCGGCGGCACCACTGAAATGCCGCGAAACATGCGGGATTGCGCTTGTTCCTGATGGTGCGGAGTCTATCATCGCCTCCGCAGCCGCGCGACCACTGGCGCATGCGCGCCCACCGCTTTGCCGGACCGCTGAGGAGTTTGCGCAACAGGGATCTGCATCGATGCACGATTTCACCCCACTTTCCGGCCTCGCCGGCGGCGCGCTGATCGGGCTTGCCGCCGCGCTCTTGATGCTGCTGACCGGGCGAATCGCCGGGGTCACCGGCATCGTCGGTGGCGCGCTGCAGGCCGATACCGCCGACCGTAGCGCCGATCGTTCCTGGCGCATCGCGTTCATCGCGGGACTGATCGCAGCGCCCCTGATTGCGGCGCTGTTCGGCGCGCCGCTGCCGCGGCCGGCGATGAACGCGAGCCTTGTGGTGGTCGCGATCGCGGGACTGCTGGTCGGGTTCGGCACAAGGATGGGTAATGGCTGCACCTCGGGCCACGGCGTCTGCGGCTTTGCGCGGCTGTCCGGCCGTTCGATTGCGGCAACGTGCATCTTCATGCTGACGGCGATCGCAACGGTCGCGATCGTCAGGCACGGGATCGGAGGCTAGCGATGCCGGTGCTTACCAGTTTTGTCTGCGGCCTGATCTTCGGCGCGGGGCTTCTGATCTCCGGCATGACCGATCCGCAGAAGGTGCTCGGTTTCCTCGATCTGTTCGGCGCGTGGGATGCGACGCTCGCCTTCGTGATGGCGGCCGCGGTTGCGGTTGCAGCAACCGGCTTTGCGATCGCGCGGCGGCGCGTCGCGCCCGTCTTCTCGGCGCGCTTCCTCTGGCCCGACCGCCGTGACATCGATGCGCCGCTGGTTGCCGGCGCGGTGCTGTTCGGCATCGGCTGGGGCCTCGTCGGCATCTGCCCAGGGCCGGCATTGGTCAATCTCGCCGGCCTCTCGCTACCGATCGTGGTCTTCGTTGTCGCGATGCTCGCAGGCATGATCGGCCAGAATCTCTTCGGTACGAATCTTTGGCGCCGGCGTGCGGCGGCCCCGCGCGCCATCGAAACTTCTCCCCTTCCATCTCACGCAGACGGGTGACCCAATGACTGAAAAGACAGCTATCAAGCACTTCCCTCCTCCGCCCGGCGTCCAGGCGCCGCCACTCTCGTTCGGCGCCCGCGTCGGCGATTTGTTGTTCATTTCCGGCATTCCCGGCTTCGACGCCAATCGCGAGCTGCCCGACGGCTTCGAGGCGCAGTTCGCCAATGTCGTGACCAACTTCAAGCGCGTGCTGAATGAAGCGGGCGCGACGATGCGCGATCTCGTCAAGGTCAACGTGCTGCTGACGCGCGCCAGCGACGTCGCGACGATGAACGCGCTGTATGCCGGCGCGTTCGGCCCCGCGCCCTACCCCGCGCGCACCACCTGCGTGGTGGTGGCGCTGCCCAATCCGAAGATGCTGATCGAGATCGAGGGCGTGGCACACGTGAAGGGGTGATGCAGCGATCGTCGCAGTAATCGTAGGTGGGTTAGCGGATTCACGTCGCGAGAATGCGAATGTGTAACTCGCAGCGAGCCACAAACTCGAGTCGTCCCGGGCAAGCCAACGGGTCGGCGCGAAGCGCCGCCCGATGACAGGCTCCGCGCGACCCGGGGCCCATAGCCACCAATGCCAATTGCTTTGCAATGCTGGAGCCACAGCGCGCTGCGACAACCAAACCCTGTGGTTATGGGTCCCGGCCCCCGTGCGCAATTGCGCACTAGGCCGGGACGACGATGTGGAGAAACGTGGGCACAAATCCACTCCGCCCAGCGCGGCTTCAGATGCCCCTCAAAACAACGATCCCTGGCCGTCGTCCTCGCGCACGGTCGCCTTGCGCGGCGCGGCCTTCTTCGGCGCCGGCGCGTCCTCCGCGGCGATCTCCTCCGCCGTCATCGGCAGCAGCAATTGCGCATCATCGTTGGCGACGGCGTTGACGCGCATCGTCACCTGGTGCCAGGCGAACTCGCCGACCTCGGGACCCTTCAGCATCGGCATCACGTCCTCGACATCGTTCGGCAGGCAGTCGAGCCAGCGCGTGAATTGCTCGGGCCTGATCGTGACCGGCACGCGGTGATGCAGCTGCGCGAGGTCGGGACTGGCCGGCGCGGTGACGATCGCGACCGTATCCTGCTCCTCGCCGTTCGGCCCCATCCAGGTCTCGGCAAGCGCGGCGAAGGCGAGCGGGTGGCCGTCGCGGCGATGGATGAAGAACGGCCGCTTGCGGCCGCCGGCATCCTGCCATTCGTAGTAGCCGTCGGCCGGGATCAGCGCGCGGCGCCGCTTGATCGCGTTCTTGAAGGCGGGCTTCTCGCGCACCGTCTCCGAGCGCGCGTTGATCAGGAGCGAAAAGGTCCTGGGGTCCTTGACCCAGGACGGGATCAGGCCCCAGCGCATCAACTGAAAATGCCGGCCGCCATTCTGCAGCAGCACCACCGGGATCGGCTGGGTCGGCGCAACATTATACCGTGGCGGAAAATTCGGCTGCTCGATATAGCCGAACATCTCGCGCAAGGCCGCCGGCGGCGAGGTAATGACAAAGCGTCCGCACATTTGCCGTCCAGAGTGGTATCCGTTTATTCTGCCTTAACTTGGACCGTTAAAGACTGCGATCAATGACCTCAACGGCCGCCATAGCGGGCTCTTCCCCGCGACCGACGTACCCCGACGAGGCGCGGGCGGCGCTGTTGCGCGCCGCCAACATCAATCCCCGCACCGGGCTTGCCACCGACTACCTCAATCACTTCAACGAAGCCATCATGCTGCTGGAGATGGTCCCGGACCTGCCGGAATGCGCCAGCGATTTCCTCGAATGGCAGCCCCTGTCCTATGCCGAGCATTTCACCGCGTCCAATTTCCGGGCGCGCGATCTCGCGATCGAGGCCTATGAGACCGCGGACGCCGCAATCCGGGTCGAATTCGACCAGCTCACCGACAGCATGACGAAGATCCTGACCGAGGTTGGGGCGGCGATGCGGCAATTGCAGCAGGACAAGAGCCGGGTCGCGCTCGCCGAGCAGGCGATCGTCTGGGTCAAGCCGCTGGTGATGCAGACCGCCGGCATCATCAACGGCGCCGCAGAGGCCGATGTCGACAGCATCATGGCGGGCGCCTGAGATATCGGGCATGATGGCCTTCACAACCGGCTGCCAATCACCTTGACCTCTCCCGAACCTCCGATCCGCCCGCAGCTCGCCGTGTCCGGCGTGATTTTCCGTGAGGGCAAAGTGCTGCTGGTGCGCCGCGCCCGCTCGCCGGGCAAGGGCTTCTATTCGCTGCCCGGCGGCCGGGTCGAGTTCGGCGAAACGCTGCACACGGCCCTGCACCGGGAGATCGACGAAGAGACCGGCCTCAAGGTCGAGATCCTCGGCCTCGCCGGCTGGCGCGAGGTGCTGCCGACCGGCCCCGGAGGCGGGCACTATCTGATCATGACCTTCGCCGCGCGCTGGGCATCCCGCGAGCCCGTGCTGAACGACGAGCACGACGATTTCAAATGGCTGGCTCCGGAGGAGATCGGCGACCTCAAGGTCACTGGCGGGCTGCATGAGGTCATTGCGGCCGCCCGGCGGCTGGTTTGAGGCCGGTTTTAGCGGCTTTGGCGGGCCATGCCGCCTTGCCTCGGGCGCATTGAGGGGGCATACCACCGCCATTCCGGAACCCCTGATGATCAGAGCCTTTCTAGCCGTTGTGATCCTGATGTCGGCATGCCTTGCGACGCCCGCCCGGGCGCAGGACGCGGCTGCGCCGTTCGACGGCGATCTGCAGCGGCTGGCCGAGATCCTCGGCGCCCTGCACTATCTGCGCGGCATCTGCGGCTCCAACGAGGGCGCCAAATGGCGCAACGAGATGCAGGCGCTGATCGATGCCGAGACCCCCTCCGGCGACCGCCGCGCCCGCATGATCGCGGGCTTCAACCGCGGCTATAACGGCTTCCAGCAGACCTACCGGACCTGCACGCCCGCGGCCACCGTGGCGATCCGCCGCTACATCGAGGAGGGCTCGAAAATCTCCCGCGACCTGACGGCCCGCTATGCCAACTGAACGGGCGATCTTCTTCGACCTCGACGGCACCCTGACCGACCCGAAGCCCGGTATCACCGGTTCGATCCAGTACGCGCTGGAAAAGCTCGGCCGGCCGGTTCCCTCGCAGGATGACCTGACCTGGTGCATCGGGCCGCCGCTCAGGGCGAGCTTTGCGATGCTGCTCGGCGGCGAGGAGCTCGCCGATCGCGCGGTCGAGCTCTACCGCGAGCGGTTCGGCGATGTCGGGCTGTTCGAGAACGCGGTCTATCCCGATATCGCGGAAGTGCTGGCCGAGCTGCGCAGGGCGCCGGGCCGGATGTTCGTGGCGACCTCGAAGCCGCATGTGTTCGCGACGCGCATCGTCGCGCATTTCGGTCTCGGCGGCTATTTCGACCACGTGTTCGGCTCGGAGTTCGACGGAACCCGGGTCAACAAGGTCGACCTGCTCGGCTATGCGCTGGCGCAGACCGGGGCCGATCCGGCCAAATCCCTGATGATCGGCGATCGCAGCCACGACGTGATCGGGGCGAATCGAAACGGCATCCGCGCGGTCGGCGTCACCTATGGCTACGGCACGTCGGAGGAGTTGACCCAAGCCGGCGCCAGCCATCTGTGCGCCACGCCGCGCGCGGTGCTCGACCATATCCACAGCTCATTCGGCTGATCGAGGCCCGGATATCCGGAATTCCCCTTTAAATGCCGAGGCGGCCGTTAACCTTTTCGAAAGATGTGGGCTAGGCGGTACCCGCATGCGTGATACATCTCGCGGGTCGCAGTGGTTCGCTCCTCGGACCGCGCGCATCCATTTTGCAGAGTTTCATGCGCCATCCAGCGTCCTTCCCCCATCACCAAGACCCGCGGCCCGACCACGAGCAGAAACAGGCAGCGCTGGGCTACCTGAACGAGGCCTGGGCTGAAGCGCGTCACGACGGCGTCGATGGCGACTGCCTCGCGCAGGCGAGCCTGTTCGCGGCGCTCGCCGAGCTCGTCGGCACCTATGGCGAGGACGCGGTGGCAAAATTCGCCGAAGGCCTCGCCGCGCGCGTGCGCAACGGCGAGTTCTCGCTGGCATTGGCCAGGCAGTAATCCGGCAAAGCGTTTTCGAGCGGCACCGGTTCGCGCAAAGAAAACGCGTCAAACAAGAATCTAGCGCATTTGATGCGCTAGGCCTTCAGCGTCTCGAGGAACCGGACCGGTTCACCGGTGGACGGTGTCGTGACTTCGCCCTGCCACATCACCCGCCTGCCGCGCACGAAGGTGCCGACCGGCCAGCCCTGCACCCGCACGCCGTCATAGGGCGTCCAGGCGGCGCGCGAGGCGATCCATTTGTTGGTGATGATCTCGCTGCGCTTCAGGTCGACGACGGTGAAGTCAGCATCATAGCCGGCCGCGATGCGGCCCTTGCAGGCGATGTTGAACAGGCGCGCGGGCCCCGCGCTGGTGAGATCGACGAACCGCTGTAGCGGCAGCCGCCCGGCATTGACGTGATCGAGCATCAGCGGCACCAGCGTCTGCACGCCGGTCATGCCCGACGGCGAGGCCGGATAGGTCCTGGCCTTCTCCTCCAGCGTATGCGGCGCGTGGTCCGAGCCGAGCACGTCGATGATGCCCTGCTCGATGCCGTACCAGATGCCGGCGCGGTGATCGGCCGAGCGCACCGGCGGATTCATCTGGGCCAGCGTGCCGAGCCGCTCGTAGCACTCCGGCGCGGCCATGGTGAGATGGTGCGGCGTCGCCTCGCAGGAGGCGACATCCTTGTGGTCGCGCAGGTACAGAATCTCTTCCTTGGTCGAGATGTGCAGCACGTGGATGCGCTTGCCGGTCTCGCGCGCCAGATTGACCAGGCGCTCGGTCGCCATCAGCGCGGCGGTCTCGTCGCGCCACACCGGATGCGAGCGGGCGTCGCCCTCGATCCGCAGCGGTTTGCGCTCGTTGAGGCGGTATTCGTCCTCGGCGTGGAACGCGGCGCGGCGCCGGATCACCTGGAAGATCCGCCGCAGGCTTTCGTCGTCCTCGACCAGCAGCGCGCCGGTGGAGGAGCCGATGAACACCTTGACACCGGCGCAGCCCGGGGCGCGCTCGAACTCCGGCAGATCCCGCACGTTCTCGCGGGTGCCGCCGATGAAGAACGCGAAATCGCAATGCATGCGATGGCGGCCGCGCTTGATCTTGTCGGTGAATGCCTCTTCCGTGACCGTCAGCGGATTGGTGTTCGGCATCTCGAACACGGCGGTGACCCCGCCCATCACGGCGCTGCGCGAGCCGGTCTCGAGGTCTTCCTTCTGGGTCAATCCGGGCTCGCGGAAATGCACCTGGGTGTCCATCACGCCGGGCAGGATGTGCAAGCCCTTGCAGTCGATCACCTCGCCGGCCGAGGCCTGACCGAGCGAGCCGATCGCGGCGATGCGGCCGCCCGCGATACCGATATCGCGCAGGCCCTCGCCGTCCTGATTGACCACGGTGCCGGATTTTAGAATGGTGTCAAAATGCTGATTCATCGGTCCTCGACGCCCGCTTTCGGCTGTCGCGCGGGCCTTGTTCGGCGCACTCTAGCGCCTTAGCTTGGCAGGGGATATCGCGGCCTGCGCGTTTCCCAAGGAACTTGGAAAAAGAGCCAATTTGCGAATGAAAGCAGCGTTTCTTCCAGATCGGGGCGTGGTCAAGGTCTCTGGCGAGGACGCCCGCAACTTCCTCAACGGCCTCGTCACCGCCGACATCGCCGAGCTGCGCGCGGGACAGGCCCGATTTGGCGCGCTGCTAACGCCGCAGGGCAAGATCATCGTCGATTTCCTGATCACCGAGATACCCTCAGGCCATGGCGGCGGCTTCCTGATCGACGCGCCGCGCGCGCTCGCCAAGGGCCTCGCCGATAAGCTCGGCTTCTACAAGCTGCGCGCCAAAGTCGTGGTCGAGAACCTTTCCGACAGCCTCGGCGTGCTGGCCGCCTGGGATGGCGAGCCGGCGGCGGCACCGGATCTCGCGTTCGCCGATCCGCGCAACGCGGCGCTCGGCTGGCGCATCCTGATCCCGGAAGATTTGAAGCAGAAGCTCGCTGAGCTGATCGGAGCCGATCTCGTCGACTCCAGCGCCTACGAGGCGCATCGGATCGCCACCGGCGTGCCGCGCGGCGGGCTCGACTTCATGTATGGCGACGCCTTCCCGCACGAGACCAACATGGATCGCCTGAACGGCGTCGATTTCGACAAGGGCTGCTATGTCGGCCAGGAGGTGGTGTCGCGCATGCAGCACCGCGGCACGGCGCGCACCCGCACAGTGAAGATCATTCTCGATGGCCCCGCGCCAGAGGCCGGCGCGACGATCCTGGCCGGCGACAAGCAGGTCGGCACCATCGGCTCGACCGCCGGCGAGAAAGGTCTCGCGCTGGTGCGCATCGACCGCGTCGCCGACGCGCTCGACGCTGGGCTAGCGCTGACCGCGGGTGGGCTGTCGCTACACCTCGCCGAACCTGACGCCGTCCGCATCACACCCAAGCAGACCGTCGCATGAGCCGTACCGCGCAACTGCATCCCGACGGCAAGACACGATGCCCCTGGCCGGGCGAGGATGCGTTCTACGTCGCCTATCACGACAATGAATGGGGCGTGCCGGAATATGACGACCGCGCGCTCTATGAAAAGCTGATCCTCGACGGCTTCCAGGCCGGCCTGTCCTGGATCACGATCCTGCGCAAGCGCGAGAACTTCCGCAAAGCCTTCGACGATTTCCAGCCCGAGAAGATCGCGCGCTACACCGACAAGAAGGTGCATGCGCTGATGAACGACGCCGGCATCGTCCGCAACCGCGCCAAGATCGAAGGCACGGTGGCGAGCGCGAAGGGCTATCTGGAGATCATGGAGAAAGGCCCCGGCTTCTCGAAATTCCTCTGGGACTTCGTCGACGGCAAGCCGAAGGTCAATCAGTTCAAGACCACCGCGAGCGTGCCGGCCTCGACGCCGGTCTCGATCAAGGTCTCGAAGGAGCTCGGCGCACGCGGCTTCAAGTTCGTCGGCCCGACCATCGTCTACGCCTTCATGCAGGCGACCGGCATGGTCAACGATCACCTCGTCACCTGCTTCTGCCACGAAGCCTGCAGCGGCAAGCTCCGCACGCCGCGGCTCAAGAAAAAATGACCGCGCGCAAATCGACGGAGACCGTCCGCGCCTGGCAGCGGATGTTGTCCGGACGCCGGTTGGACCTGCTCGATCCGTCACCGCTCGATATCGAGATCGTCGACATCGCGCACGGGTTGGCGCGGGTCGCGCGCTGGAATGGCCAGACCAGCGGCGCGCACATCTTCTCGGTGGCGCAGCATACATTGCTGGTCGAGGCGGTGATGCGCCAGCAGATGCCGCGCGTCGACATCAGCCATCGTCTCGCCGCACTGCTGCATGACGCGCCGGAATATGTCATCGGCGACATGATCTCGCCGTTCAAGGCGGTGCTGGCCGGCGAATACAAGGTGGTGGAGAAGCGGCTGTTGTCGGCGATCCATGTCCGCTTCGGCCTGCCCGCCGTGCTGGCGGACGAGATCACCCAGCAGATCAAGGCCGCCGATCGCGGCGCCGCGTATCTGGAGGCGACGCATCTGGCGGGATTTTCGCAAGCCGAAGCAAAGCGGCTGTTCGGCCGCGATCCGGAACTGCCCGAAGCGACCGAACGCGACTATCTGACGCCATGGACCGCAGCGCGGGCCGAAAAGCAGTTCCTCGAGCGCTTCAAGGCATTGCACGAGTCATAGGAGCGGCACACGTGCCGCCGGTTGCGCCGCAAAACGAAGAATCGGCATGGCACCCCCGCATTTGCCCACTCGGGAGCAGCCGTTATAATCCGGCACACCCGATAGAAGGACCATCATGCTTCACGTCTGCTCGCTTGCCGCACTCTCCGACACGGTTCGCGCCACCGGCGCCAGCCATGTGCTGACCGTGATGGCCAATGTCGACCAGGTTCAGCGGCCGCCCTCCGTGCTGCCGGCCAACCACCTGAAAGTGTCGATGGACGACATCATCGAACAGATGGACGGGTTCGTTGCGCCCAACGAGTCGCATATCGAGAAGGTGCTGAGCTTCGTGCGCGGCTGGGATCGCCAAGCACCGATGGTGGTGCATTGCTACGCCGGCATCAGCCGCTCGACCGCGAGCGCATTTGCCACGGTCTGCGCGCTCAACCCGCACCGCGACGAAATGTCCATCGCCCGGATGATCCGCGAGGCCTCGCCGATCGCGGCCCCCAACCGGCTGATCGTCAGCCTCGCCGACAAGGCGCTGGGACGCGAGGGCCGGATGCTGCGCGCACTCGACGCGATGGGTCCCGGCAGCATGAGCGTCGAAGGGCGGCCTTTCCACATCGATCTGGACTAAGCGCGGCCGGTCACGCCCGATCGCTTGAACTTCCGGTCCTCCTCGCTGCACTACTAGGTTGCGACGGGCCGCCGGCTGGCCAAGCCCGGCGCGTCCTGCCGGAGGCCCAATGTTCGATTCGCCGTTCGACTTCCTGACGCTGGTCCTCGCCATCGTCGCCATCATTTTCGCGCGCAAGGCGCTGGGCCGGATCGACCTGCTGCAGCGACGCCTGGATGCGATCGAGGCCGCGGGCGGCGCCGCCGTGCGGACGGCCGTGCCGCCGCCGCTGGCCCCGCTGCAGGAGTTCGAGCAACCGCTGCCGACGGCGCCTTCCGCCGCGCCGCCACCGCTCCCGGAGGCGGCTCCCGGCGAGCCGGCCGCGCAGAGCGAGCCAGCCGCGGACGCTGCAGGCGCCGCACCGCCGCTGCCGGAGCCGCCGGCTCCGCCGCAGCCGACGCCCGGCTTCGAGGAGACGCTCGGCACGCGCTGGGTGGTTTGGATCGGCGGCCTGACGCTCGCGCTCGGCGGCTTCTTTATGGTGCGCTATTCGATCGAGGCCGGATTGCTCGGCCCCGGCGTTCGCACGATGCTCGGCGGATTGTTTGCGCTGGCGCTGCTCGGCGCCGGTGAATGGACCAGGCGCCAGGAAAGCATCTCCAATATCGCCGCGCTGCCGATCGCCAATATCCCGGCGATCCTCACCGCCGCCGGCACCGCGGTGGCGTTCGCCACCGTCTACGCAGCCTATGCGCTGTACGACTTCCTCGCGCCGGCAACCGCCTTCGTCCTGCTCGGCATGGTCGCGCTCGGCACGCTGGCGGCCGCGCTGCTGCACGGACCCGCGCTGGCCGGGCTCGGCATCGTCGGCGCCTTCGTCACGCCGCTTCTGGTGTCGTCAGACAAGCCCGACTTCTGGTCACTCTACATCTACCTCGCCATCGTCACGGCGGCAGCCTTCGCACTTGCCCGCATCCGGCTGTGGCGCTGGCTCGCGGTCACGACGATCGCCTTCGCGCTGCTGTGGACCTTTCCGTGCCTGGCGTGCGGGCCCGAGATGATCGCGCCACACGTCTTCCATGTGATCGCAGGCTTCGTGCTGGCGGCGCTGCTCGTGGTCTGCGGCTTCATGTTCGGTCCCGATGGCGATGGCGAGGAGATCGAGCCGATCTCCTCGGGCTCGCTCGCCGCCTATCTGCTTGGCGCGATGCTGATCGTGCTCAACAGCGCCCACGCCGACGTCGCGATGATCGGCTTTGCCCTGCTGACGGCCAGCAGCCTTTTCGTTGCATGGCGCGCACCCGCCGCCGCCGGAGCGATCGGCGCGGCATCGGTGTTCGTCTTCATCGTGTTCGGCGAATGGGC
Organism: Bradyrhizobium sp. Pha-3; assembly: GCF_042258325.1. Lineage (NCBI taxonomy): Bacteria > Pseudomonadati > Pseudomonadota > Alphaproteobacteria > Hyphomicrobiales > Nitrobacteraceae > Bradyrhizobium > Bradyrhizobium sp. Pha-3. The sequence goes on from NZ_CP170151.1 coordinate 6,853,422, forward strand.
CGTCCGCCGCAACGTCGACATGCTGGTGCTGCCGGGCGGTGCGATTCCGGGCATCGGCCCGTCCGCGACCGATGGCTCGGTCTCGCTGCATCTCGTCACTGCGGCGCTTTTCGCAGCCGCCTTCGGCATCGCCGGCTTCGTCGCGCAATTCCGTTTTGCCACCACGAAGGTGACGGTGACCTGGGCCGCAGCGGCCGTGTTCACGCCGGTCGCGCTGCTGGTCGCGCTCTATGCACGCATCGCGCATCTCGACCGTTCGATCCCGTTCGCGATCCTCGCCGTGCTGCTGGCGGCGGCCTACGCAGCCGCGACCGAGGCGCTGACCCGGCGCGGCGAGCGGCCGGAGCTGTCGCCGTCGATTGCGTTGTCCGCCACCGGCGCCCTCGCCTCGCTGGCGCTGGCGCTGACCTTCGCGCTCGACAAGGGCTGGCTCACCATCGCGCTCGCGCTGGTCTCGGTGGGTACGGCGTGGCTGTCGGTACGGCGGCCGATCCCGTTCCTGCGCTGGCTTGCCGCGATTCTGGCCGGCATCGTCGTGCTGCGCATCGGCTATGAGCCGCGGATCGCGGGCGACGCCGTCGGCACCACGCCGATCTTCAACTGGTTGCTGTGGGGTTATGGCGTGCCGGCGCTGTCATTCTGGGCGGCAAGCCATTTCCTGCGCCGCAACGGCGACGACGTGCCGCTGCGCATCGTCGAATCCGCGGCGATCCTGTTCACGGTGCTGCTCGCCTTCATGGAGATCCGCCACGCGGTCAATAGCGGCGATGTCTACTACGCCAGCGCCGGGCTGACCGAGGTCGCACTGCAGGTCGGCGTGACGCTTGCGATGGCGATCGGACTGGAGCGGCTGCGCCTGCGCAGCGGCAGCATCGTGCATAATGTCGGCGCGATCCTGCTGACCGCGTTCGCCGGGCTTGCCAGCCTGTTCGGGCTGCTGGCGCTGGAGAACCCGATGCTGTGGTGGCAGGACGTCGGCGGCAGCTTCATCAACCTGCTGCTGCTCGGCTATGCGCTGCCGGCGGTGCTGGCGCTGCTGCTGTCCTATGCGGTGGCGGGCCATCGTCCTGCCGGCTACGCCAACACGATCGCCGCCGGCGCGCTGGTGCTTGCGCTCGCCTATGTCACGTTCGAAATCCGCAGGCTCTACCATGGACCGGTGCTGACGCGTGGCGAGACCACGGGCGCGGAGCAATACACCTATTCGATCGTCTGGCTGATGTTCGGCGTCGCGCTGCTCGGCGTCGGCATCATGGTCAACTCGCAGCGGGCGCGGCTCGCGTCTGCTGCGGTGATCGGGCTGACGATCCTGAAGGCGTTCCTGATCGACATGTCGACGCTCACTGGTGTCTACCGCGCGCTGTCGTTCATGTGCCTTGGCATCGTGCTGGTCGCGATCGGCTGGTTGTATCAGCGGATCCTGTTTCGCAGGCGGGCCGCTCCGACGCTCGCGCAGGCCGAGGGTTAGAACTTGCCGTCCTGAAAGACAGCCTTCAGTCGACGGACTCGGCGACCAGTCGAATCCTGAACACGGGTTTTCTGCCCTCGTCGAGCAGCTCCATGTGCCATTCGCTGTTCTGCTTCAGATTGCGCGAAATGCTGCCGAGGAAATTTCCGCAGACCTTGGTCATCTCGGCCCAGGCCACGTCGCGGCTTTCAAACTCCGTCGCGTGGTCGGATGCACCAGCGTAATCGCCGTCACTGATTCGAAAAAAATATTGCGCCATATGACTACTCAAAATCAGAGTCCCCAATGTCCCGCCTCGCGGCGAACGCCAGGTATTGAGTAGCGAGCAAGGCGTGGCGACCGCCATCCGTATGACTACGGCTTGGCGGCGCTATTCCCGCTAGCGCGCAGATGAAAGGTTAGTCAGTGGAGCGACGCAATTCCGGCGCGCTCTCGACCTTGGCGGGCTCAGCCTTGACCGGCTCGAGCTTCGCGCTTCCGACCTGCGGCGTCTCAACGCGCGACACTTCGGTCTGCGAGGCATCCGCGGATCGGGTGCGCGGATGCAGCGAGCGCGGACGCGCCGCCGCGCGCGCCATCAGCATCTGCTGGCCGCCCTGGTGATGGAAATCGCAATAGGCAAAGCCCATGCCGGAGACCGAACCGCGGAACGTGCGGTCATCCTGCTTGTCGAGATTGAAGCACGGTTCGAACGGAATGCCCTTCAGGGACGCGCAAACGCTCTGACCGCGGATCTGCAGCGTGTTGCCGGGCAGGCGCACGTGACGGATCGGCCCCGAGCCGGAGAACTGGATCGAACCTGTCGCACCCAAATCGTCGAGGATGCGGCCGGCGCCGCGGGTGCCGTCGAAACAGGTGAAGGCGAACACCTTGCCGGCGACGAACCTGCGGGCCTCATCGGCGTTCATCTGGCCCGCGAATGCCGGCACGACCATCGCTCCGGCCGTGACGGCCCCCAACACCAAACGCGCAAGCATGAGCTACTCCACTGACGAGCGCGGGCACCCGCTCCTTGTTGCGCATGATCCCCGCACCAACGCTTCTCGGCGTCTGCGCGAGGAAACCCGGCCCCCCGGGATCATGCCGCAAGTCTCTTTACCCGCTGCTTACCATACCAACAGTGGCAACATTGGAGCAGCTTGGTTGGTAAAGTCTGAACGTCCTCAGACTATTTTTACCACGATGCGGCCGCGGACCTGGCCACCGAGGATTTTTGCGCCAAAGCCGATGACTTCGTCCAGGGCGATTTCGTGAGTGATATCAGCCAGTTTTGCCTTATCCAGGTCGCTGGCGAGGCGGCGCCAGGCGGTCCTGCGCCATTCGATCGGACACATCACTGAATCGATACCGAGAAGGCACACACTCCGCAAAATGAAGGGCGCGACCGACGACGGCAGATCCATACCGGCCGCCAGACCGCAGGCCGCGATGGCTCCGCCGTACTTGGTCATCGACAGCAGGTTGGCGAGCGTGGTCGACCCGACGCTGTCGACGCCGCCGGCCCAGCGCTCCTTCGCCAGCGCCTTTGGCGCACCTGACAGTTCGGCGCGGTCGATCACCTCGGTGGCGCCGAGACCCTTGAGATAGTCGGTCTCCGACATCCGCCCGGTCGACGCGATGACGTGATAGCCGAGCTTCGAGAGCACGGCGATCGCCACCGAGCCGACGCCGCCGGCGGCACCCGTGACCACCACCGGGCCGCTCTTCGGGGTCAGGCCGTGCTTCTCCAGCGCCAGCACCGAGAGCATCGCGGTATAGCCGGCGGTACCGACCGCCATCGCATCGCGGGCCGAGATGCCGTCGGGCAGCCGCACCAGCCAGTCGCCCTTGACCCGGGCCTTTTCGGCATAGGCGCCGAGATGGGTCTCGCCCATGCCCCAGCCATTGCAGACGACCTTGTCGCCCGCCTTCCAGTCCGGATGGCTGGATTGCTCGACCGTGCCGGCGAAATCGATGCCGGCGATCATCGGGAACCGGCGCACCACCGGCGCCTTGCCGGTCAGTGCGAGGCCGTCCTTGTAGTTCAGCGTCGACCACTCGACGCGGACGGTGACGTCGCCGTCCATCAGCTCGGCTTCATCGAATTGGGTGAGTGCGGCGGTGGTACCCTTGTCCGCCTTGTCGATCCTGATTGCCTTGAACGTTGCCACGATGTGCACTCCCCGTAATCTTGGTTTCGGGGAATGGTTTAGAGCATGATCCGGAAAAGTGGAAACCGGTTTTCCCTCGCGACAAACGCGGAACGCGTTTGCGCGGAGATCATGCTCACTACAAAGAGCATCAGGCAGGCTGCGCAACCGGGCGGACGACGGGCTTTTCGACGATCGGCAGGTTGATCAGCGCCGACAGCACGCCAAACAGTACCGACAGCCACCAGATCGGGGTGTAGGAGCCATACTGCTCGAACACGATGCCGCCGAGCCAGACTCCGAGGAAGCCGCCAACCTGATGGCTGACGAAGGCGAAGCCGTACAGCGTCGCAAACCAGCGCGTGCCGAACATCAGCGCCACCAGCGCCGAAGTCGGCGGCACTGTGGAGAGCCAGGTCAGGCCAGAGATCGCGCCGAACGCGATCGCCGAGAAGGTCGTGATCGGGAACGAAATGAAGGCGATGATCGACAGCGCGCGGGTGAAGTAGATCACCGACAGGATGTAGCGCTTCGGGAAGACGTTCTGCAGCCAGCCGACGCTGAGCGAGCCCACGATGTTGAACAGGCCGATCGCCGCGATCACCCAGCCGCCGGTCGATGCCGGAATGCCGCGGTCGGCGAGATAGGCCGGCAGATGCACGGTGATGAAGGCGAGCTGGAAGCCGCAGGTGAAGAAGCCGAGCACCAGCAGCACGTAGGAGCGATGGCCGAACGCCTCCGCCAGCGCGGTCTTGAACGATTGCTGATCGGCGGGCGCAGCGTCATTCGTCTCCGCCGGCGGCGTCGAGAGCGCCAGCGACAGCGGCAGGATCAGCAGCATCAGCGCGCCGAATACGAGGAGCGCGGTCTGCCAGCCGAAATTGTCGATCATCGCCACGCCGAACGGCGCGAACAGGAATTGGCCGAACGAGCCCGCGGCGGTGCCGGCGCCGAGCGCGATGCCGCGCTGCGCGGGCGGCAACAGCTTGCTGAATGCCGACAGCACCAGGTTGAACGAGGAGCCCGACAGGCCGAAGCCGATCAGGACGCCGGCGCCAAGGTTGAGCGAGAGCGGCGTCGCCGAGTAACGCATCAGGAGCAGGCCCGCGGCGTAAAGCAGTGCGCCGACGACCATCACACGCAGCAGGCCGAAGCGGTCGGCAATTGCGCCGGCGATCGGCTGGCCGAGCCCCCACAGCAGGTTCTGCAGCGCCAGCGCGAGGCCGAACACGTCGCGGCCCCAGGTGAATTCATGGCTCATCGGCTGCACGAAGAAGCCGAGGCTGGAGCGCGGGCCGAAACTCAGCAGCGCAATCGCGCAGCCGCAGACGATGATGACAAGCGGCGTGCGCCACGTGCCCGACGTCGGTCGAAGATCCCCGGTGGTAACGGCCATCTTGTCTTCCCCAGCAACTGCTGCGCGGGGAGCAGCCCCGCCGAACATTACGGGGAGTTAATGCAGGTGCATGAAAACCCCAAGAGGGGCCGGAGAAAAATATTCGCCTGCAGGGCTGCTCTGCAGAATCGGAGAGGATGATGACCGTCATTCCGGGGCAGGCCCTGCGGACCATCCCGGAACGACGGCGTGAGGTTGCGACGCGTCCGCCCCGAATATCGCGACGGCTCAGGCCGAATGGCGGGAAACGTTCTCTTCTCCTTCCCCCTGAAAGGGGGAAGGTCGGGATGGGGGTCAGCCACGAGCATCGCTGCTCGTGGAGGGACCAATCCCCACCCGCTTTGCTCTGACGAGCAAAGCGACCTCCCCTTTTCAAGGGGAGGTTAGGTTGACAGCCCTATCGCCTGGCGCTGGCCTGCTCGGCCGAGCTCTGGGCGGCCTCGGCGAGCTGCGCCGAGATCTTGGCGGTCTCGGCCGGGTTGCCCCAGCTCGGCGCGTCACTGCCGTCGCCCCAGGCGCGCGGGCGGTAGAAGGTGTGGACGCCGAACTTGTACATCTTCTTCATCTCGCTGACCCAGGACGGCCGCACCCAGTAGGCGTGGTAGTGGGTCGAGCGGTCGACTTCCGGCAGCCACAATTCGCCGTCGAGCATCGCCTTCGCGATCTTCCTGGCGCGATCCCACATGTCGGGCTCGCGGACGACGTCAGCGATGTTGTCGCAGGCGAAGGTGAACTGACAGGCGTAGTGGCGGTTCTTGTTCTGGTAGACCACGCCGCACACCGTCTCCGGATATTTGCCTGAGAAGGCGCGGTTCAGCACCACCTGGGCGACCGCGATCTGGCCACGCACCGCTTCGCCGCGGGCTTCGAAATAGACCGCCTCGGCGAGGCACTTCTCCGACTTGGCGCGCGACTTCTCGTCGAACAGGCCGAGCCGCTCCGCCGGCGTCTTGGTGTGCTGGTCGTCGGCATTGACCTCGCCCTTCGGCGCGATGCTCTCGCCCATCTCGCCGGCCTTGACCGGACCATCGGCATCGACCGGCAGTGATGCCATCACCTTCATGTCGGGATCGGGCGTTGCTGCCGGCGTCACGACAACCGGCGCCTCGCCGGGCTGCCAGCGCTCGAGGTTCTCCGGCGTGCCGAGCGACGAGCCGAAGAACAGGCTGGCGGTCTGGAATGCGAACGGGTCGCGCTCCCGCGCCGCATCGGCGGGCGCAGCCGCGGGCTTCGCGGGCGCGGGCTTCAGATCGTCGAGCGGGTTGGCCTCGAGCGAGAGCGACACGTCGTTTTGCTGCGGCGACGGCTTGGCATATTGCGGCAAGGGCGGCGCGCGCAGCGCCTCCTGCAATTCAGGATCGAGCGGCGCGCTGTCGGCCGGCGCGGTCGCGGTCTTCATGCCCTTGATCGACGAATTCGATGTCGCGGGATCCTCGTTCGCCGGCGCCGTATTTGCAGGCTCCGCCGGTTCGACCTGGTCAGGCCGCCTGACGACGAGACGATCGCCCTTCAGGGTGCGATCGACCTTGGGAAAATCGGATGCCTGGTAGCGCGGCGGCGGGGCCGTGATCGGATTGCGCGTCACCGTTCCGGTGATGTCGAGGTTCGAACTGTCCAGTCTTGCGAGCAGGATTTGCGGGGCTTGCGGCGCGGACGTGCCGATCGGACGGCCGAAGCTGTAGGTCGCGACCTGGATGGAGCCGACCGCGGAGGCGAAGACGCGCTTCTGCCAGCGCTCGGCGACGCCGGGCTGCCGGGCCAGGAGCGAGGCAATATCCTGATATCCGATCTCGGTCGGCATCAGTGCGAAGATGCCAAGACCGAGACCGAAGAGCGCAAGACGTGCGCCCTTCGGCTGGTTACGCGACACAAACATCGTACGCTCACGCAACGCTTACTGAGTGCAATCGAACGCGGTACATCCGCGCAATTCGACCTTTCTCGTTGCTAAACCGTTTAGGTTGCCGCGGAGTTAATCGGCGTTGCTCGCGCGCTACACTCAAGCGTTGCAGCAGTGCTTGTCCGATGCATCGCGAGAGTTGGTAAATGCGCGGCGCATGGAAATCGTAAACATCCGGTCAACGCGGATGGTGAATAGAGTGTTGCGCGCGCCGTAGGACTCCGGCGCGTAGGATGGGTGGAGCGCAGCGATACCCATCATCTCTCCACGCAGAGGCAATTGATGGGTATCGCTTCGCTCCACCCATCCTACGAACTGCGCGACAAAACAAAATGGCCGGGACTTGGTCCCGGCCATTGCACTTCTCTGAACTACGTAGTCGCTCACGCCTGGCTGGCGATCTCCTTGCCGAGCGCGGCCTGCGCCGCGGCGAGACGCGCGATCGGCACGCGATAGGGCGAGCACGAGACGTAATCGAGCCCGACCTCGTGGCAGAACGCGACCGACGCGGGATCGCCGCCGTGCTCGCCGCAGATGCCGACCTTGAGGTTCGGCCGCGTCTTGCGGCCGCGGGTGACGCCGATCCTGACGAGCTCGCCGACGCCGTCGCGATCGACCGAGATGAACGGATCGATCTCGAGGATGCCCTTGGCGACATAGGTGCCGAGGAAGCTCGCGGCGTCGTCGCGGCTGATGCCGTAGGTGGTCTGCGTCAGATCGTTGGTGCCGAAGGAGAAGAACTCCGCGGTCTCGGCCACCTCGCCCGCCATCAGGCAGGCGCGCGGCAGCTCGATCATGGTACCGACCTGGTAGCTCAGCTTGACGCCGGTTTCCTTCATCACCGCGTTGGCGGTCGCATCGATCCGCGCCTTGACCAGATCGAACTCGGCCTTGGTCGCGATCAGCGGCACCATCACCTCGAGACCGACCGGCTTGCCGGTGCGCTTGCCGGCCTCGACGGCGGCCTCGAAGATCGCGCGCGCCTGCATCTCGGCGATCTCCGGATAGGCGATCGCAAGACGGCAGCCGCGGAAGCCGAGCATCGGGTTGAACTCGGAGAGTTCGCGGGCGCGGTCGGCGAGCTTGCGCGGATCGGTGTTCATGGCGCGCGCCACTTCCTCGATCTCGGCCTGGGTGTGCGGCAGGAACTCGTGCAGCGGCGGATCGAGCAGGCGGATCGTGACGGGCAGGCCCTGCATGATCTCGAACAGCTCGACGAAGTCGGCGCGCTGCATCGGCAACAGCTTCGACAGCGCGGCGCGGCGCGACTGCTCGTCTTCGGAGAGGATCATCTCGCGCACGGTGCGGATGCGGGTCTCCTCGAAGAACATGTGCTCGGTGCGGCAGAGGCCGATGCCTTCGGCGCCGAACTTCACCGCGGTGCGCGCGTCATCCGGCGTGTCGCCGTTGACGCGGACGCCGAGCTTGCGGACCTCGTCGGCCCAGCCCATCAGCGTACCGAACTCGCCGGACAGTTCCGGCTCGATCATCGGCATGCGGCCGGCCAGCACCTGTCCGACCGAGCCGTCGATCGTAATGACGTCGCCGGTCTTGAAGGTGCGTGATCCCACGCTCATGGTGCCGCGGCCGTAATCGACACGAATGGTGCCGCAGCCGGAGACGCAGGGCTTGCCCATGCCGCGCGCAACCACCGCCGCGTGCGAGGTCATGCCGCCGCGGGTGGTGAGGATGCCTTCCGCGGCGTGCATGCCGTGGATGTCCTCAGGGCTGGTCTCGATGCGGACCAGGATGACCTTGCGTCCGTCGGCCTGCAGCTTGGCCGCTTCGTCCGACGAGAACACGATCTCGCCGGAGGCGGCGCCGGGCGACGCCGGCAGGCCGGTCGCGATCACGTCGCGCTTGGCGGCCGGATCGATGGTCGGGTGCAGCAGCTGGTCGAGCGATGCCGGATCGATCCGCGTCACCGCGTCCTTGCGCGAGATCAGGCCTTCATTGGCGAGCTCGACCGCGATGCGCAGCGCCGCCTTCGCGGTGCGCTTGCCGCCGCGGGTCTGCAGCATCCACAGCTTGCCCTGCTCGACCGTGAACTCCATGTCCTGCATGTCGCGGTAATGCTTCTCGAGCAGCGTGTAGATCCGCGTCAGCTCCTTGAACGCGACCGGCATCGCGGCTTCCATCGACAGCTTGTCGGAGCCGGATTCCTGGCGCGCTTCCTCGGTGATGTCCTGCGGCGTACGAATGCCGGCGACGACGTCCTCGCCCTGCGCGTTGATCAGGAACTCGCCGTAAAGCTTGCTCTCGCCGGTCGAGGGATTGCGGGTGAAGGCGACGCCGGTCGCCGAGGTCTCGCCCATGTTGCCGAACACCATCGCCTGCACATTGACGGCGGTGCCCCAGGATTCCGGAATGTCGTGCAGCTTGCGATAGGTCACCGCGCGGGCGTTCATCCAGGATGAGAACACCGCGCCGATCGCGCCCCACAGCTGATCGTGCGGATCCTGCGGGAAGTCGTGGCCGGTCTCCTTGGCGACGGCCTCCTTGTACTTGCCGACCAGCTCGACCCAGTCGTCGCCGGTGAGGTCGGTGTCGAGCGAATAGCCCTGGCCGTCCTTGAAGGTGTCGAGGATGTCCTCGAAGTGATGATGCTCGAAGCCGAGCACGACGTCCGAATACATCGTGATGAAGCGGCGATAGCTGTCATAGGCGAAGCGGCGGTCGCCGGAGAGTTCGGCGAGCGCTTCGACGGTGCTGTCGTTGAGGCCGAGGTTGAGCACGGTGTCCATCATGCCCGGCATCGAGGCGCGCGCGCCCGAGCGGACCGAGACCAGCAGCGGGTTCTTGGCGTCGCCGAACGTCTTGCCGGTCAGCTTGCCGACATAGTCGAGCGCTTTCTCAACCTGAGCTTTCAATTCCCTCGGATATGTCTTGTCGTGCTCGTAGAAATAGGTGCAGACCGAGGTCGGAATGGTGAAGCCGGGAGGCACCGGCAGGCCGAGATTGGCCATTTCCGCGAGGTTGGCGCCCTTGCCGCCGAGCAGATTGCGCAAGGTCGCCTGGCCCTCGGCCTTGCCGTCGCCGAACGTATAGACCCACTTGCCGGCCTTGATCGCAGCCGGGGCCGCCTTCTTCGCAACGGCCTTCGCCGGCGCCTTGCTGGCGGGCTTTGCGGCCGGCTTTGCAGCCGATTTGGGGGAGGCTTTCGGCGCCGCCTTCGGGGCGCTCTTCTTCAGCGCCTTCCGCACTGGCGCGGCCTTGCGGGCTGCGGCGGAGGGCTTTGATTTCGCTGCTGTTTTGCCGGCAGTTTTCTTGGACTTCGCGACGGCTTTGGCCATGTCAGACAACAATCCGAAAAGAGGGGTCGAAGATGCGCGCCTTACACCATTTTGAGGGGTTCCGCGCAAGCCGCGAAACCCCGCTTTCCCGCTAGAGGTGCAGCCAGCGCAGCAGACCCATCCCCACGAGCCCGACGAAGATCAAATAGATCGCGACGATGTAATTCAGGAGCCGCGGCATGATCAGGATCAGGACGCCTGCGATCAGAGCGACGATAGCAGGCAGATGCCCAGCGGTGATGGTCATTGAAGTTTTCTCCGGGGGTTTCTTGGAAGAGCGAATCGAGCGGCAGTTTATCCGCTGAGGGGGTTCCCACATCAAGACGCCCGCACGGCCTGGGAGTTCCCGCAACTCACGAAAATTGCTCCAAATTGCCGCGTATATGGCGGCGGTTTCCCGGAACATCACCGCAGCCGATGCATTGGCTCGCCGTGCGCATCGGCGAAGGCTGGCGCGCACCGAAAAAGAATGGAGCGAGCCATGCGAAACAGAATACTTGCCGTTGCAGCGGTCGCTGCTGCGATCACGGTGCCGGCTGTTGCCGCACAGGCCCAGACCGTTGGCGTCGTCCGCGGTGGCCCGCCGGTTGCAGTCGATGATGACGAGGGCATTACTGTCGAGCAGCGTCCGGCCTTCCGCGAGTACATCGTGCGCGAGCGCGTGCCGAACTACACGGTTCCGGATCGCATCGTGGTCGGCACCGTGCTGCCGGACGCCGGCGTGACCACTTACGACGTGCCGCAACGGTTCGGCGCGACGCCCTATCGTTACACCGTCGTGAACGGTGAGACCGTTCTGGTCGAGCCGCGTTCGCGACGGATCGTTCAGGTGGTCGACTAGATCAACGTCAGCACGATCGCCTGAACGACAGTCCGGGCGCCGCGCAAGCGGATGTGCGCGAGTATCGACCGGACCAGAAAGCCCCGTCCGGCCTCCCCTCCGGGCGGGGCTCTTCCGTCGTGTTGTGATCGTCGTGTTGTGATCGTCGTGTTGTGATGAATTCCAGCGCCTGGTCTTGACGCGCTTTCTTCACGTTCTTCACGCAACCCGCTGCGCGCTTCGCCTCAGTGTCGAGGGGGTTACGATTTGAGGATCGAGAGCAACGTCGAGGTCGACTTGTAGCTCTTGATCGCAGCGTCCTGGAAATCCTGCGTCCAGTTGGTCGCCTGGCGCTCCTCCGCGCTCATCGAGGAATATTGCTTGAGGATGCCGAGGCTGAACTGGCGCGGATCGCCGGCGGTCTGGCTTTGCTTCAGCGCGTCGAGCACGGCGAGACGCGTCCGCGTGTTGAGTTCCTGCTTGGCGGCGAAGATCTCCTCGGTGGAGAACTTCTTGTCCTGGTTCAGCGAGATCGCCGAGAGCGAGCGGTTGTCGAGCGAGGACAGGTCGGCGAGCTGTCCGGTCTTGCGGCGGGAATCGTAGACCAGCTCCTTGCCGCTCTTCGCCGCCTCGCTCTTCTGCCGATCGAGGAAGGCGCGCACGTCGCCGGCGATGCTGCTGAAGTCGCGCGTCGTGCTCTTCGTGGGGGGCGCCGTCCCCGCCAGCGCGGCCGCGATCGGATCGCCGGAAATTCCAGACGGCGCCGTGTTGGGATCCTGCTGCGTCGCCTGATAGCCCTTCAGCACCGCGGCGCGCTGGCTGGCCCAGGTTGCGGTGGCCTTCTCCTCATCGCTCGCACCATCGAGATAATCGAGCGCGGCCTTGTAGCTGACGCTGTAGTCGCCGGTCAGGCGCGTGGTCGCCAGCGACGGTTCCAACGCCTTGTCGAAGCGCTGCTTCAGTTCGGTGGCCGCAACCGCCTGCTCGTCCGGCGTGAACTTGCCGCCATTGTTGGTCGAGATCGCAAACAGCGAGCGACGGTCCAGCGTCGAGAGATCGATGGTGGTCTTGCCGTCGACGATCGGTGCCGTGACGCCGGCGGCCGTGTAGAGCCGGTCGAGCGTGACGCGCGCATCGCTGGTGACAGTGGCAAAGTCCGGCAGCGGCGCCTTGGCGAGCTGCGCGCGGGCGGCATCCGACAGCGTCAGGTTGGTTGCGGCGTTGGACGCCGAGGACGCCGACAGATCGCCGGCGGTGCCGTCGCCCGATAAGGTCGCGGCCAGCGACGGCGTCGCCGCCGCCCGTGCATAGGCCGAACCATATTGGGCGTAGGGATTGGGCGTGGTGCCGATCGAGGTCATCGGGCGGTCCCTGCATTGGCGCGAGGGGCGATGTCTTAAGAAATCGTTGCTTCGTCAGGACCTTCGCAGGGCATGGTTAACAAATTACAAATTGTATCGAAATATTTCCATCGCGACGCAACTCGCTGCGTCGGCGGCCTATTTGTCGACGACCCAGGCGTGGCGGCGCTGCGTGAAGACCGATTGCGACGGCGCGGGAAAATCCGGGTCCGCGAAGGCGCCGACCGCAACGCCGATCAGATCCGGCGCGCGATGCGGCTCCCAATACACCGACGATCCGCAATTCGGGCAGAAATGAAACACCACAGCAGACCCGCTGCCGCCGATGCGACTGTATTCGCGCGCTTCGCCCTGCGGCGCCACGTCGGCGCGCGGAAAGAACGCCGCGACGCCGTAGGTGCTGCCGGTTCGCTTCTGGCACTCCAGGCAATGACACAGCGCTACTGTGACGGGCTCGCCCTGACAGGTGACGCGGAGCTGTCCGCAGGCGCATGTCGCGAGACGCGCCATCATCGCCTGCCCTTGCTGGCGACCAGCCGATGAATGATCTTGCCGGACGAAGCGCTGACGACCTCCGCGTCGAGCAGCAATTCGGCTGCCGCCAGCTCAGCGCGCACCAGCGCGGTATCGAACGCCGCGTAGAGCCGGCCATGGGCATCGCGCGCATCGTCACCTCTGGTGACGCGCCAGCTCAGATAGAAGATTCCGCCGGGCTTCACGACGTCGAACATGCGACGCACCGACGGCGCGATCAGCGCGTGGTCGAGATGCATGATCACGGTCTCGCACAGCAAATTGTCGAAGCTGCCGGTGGCGATGCCGGACAGGTCAGGCAGTTCGGCGCGGATGAAGCGCAGCGCCGGGTAGCGGGTGCGAGCTTCCGCGAGCAGGCCCTCGGAGGCATCAAAACCTTCGGCCGGGAAGCCATTGGCGTTCAGCCACGCCACCTCGCGGCCGCTGCCGCAGCCGATATCGGCGGTCGCACCGCCCTTGATGAAGTATTGCCCGACGATCTCTTGCAGATCGACCGGCGCCGGCTGGTCGTGCCAGTCCTGCGCAAACGCCGCCGCATCCTTGTCGTAAGCGGCGAGCGTCGCGCGGTCCATCGATCAGCCCTCGATCCTGGAGAAATCCGCCACCGCACGCGTCGCGGCGCGGATCTCATTGAGCAGCTTCAGGCGGTTTTCGCGCACCTTCGGATCGTCGTCGTTGACCTTGACCTTGTCGAAGAACGCATCGACCGCCGGGCGGAGCTTGGCCATCGCACTCATCGCACCGGCGAAGTCTTCCTTGGCGACGGCGGCGGAGGCCTCGGCCTTCACCTGATTGATCGCCTTCGCCAACGTCTTCTCCTCGTCGAGCTTGTAGAGCGCAGCGTCAGGCGCGCCGTCGAAGGTCCGCTTGTCCTTCTTCTCCTCGATCGCGAGAATGTTGCTGGCGCGTTTCGTGCCAGCGAGCAGGTTTTTGCCGTCGTCGCTGTCGAGGAATTTGCCGAGCGCCTCGACGCGCCGGACGACGAGCAACAGATCGCCCTGGCCACCAAGCGAGAACACGGCATCGACGAGATCGTGACGTGCGCCCTGATCGCGGAGCTGGACCTTCAGGCGGTCGGCAAGGAAGGCTAGCAGATCGTTCGGCAGCGTTTCGGCATCGGCCTTGAGCGACAATCCGAGCAACGCGGATTTAGCCGTCTTCAGGATCGGCAGGCGCAGCGTATTCTCGACGATCAGCCTGATCGCGCCGAGCGCCGCCCGGCGCAGCGCGAACGGGTCCTTCGAGCCCGTCGGCTTCTCATCGATCGCCCAGAATCCCGCGAGCGTATCCAGCTTGTCCGCCAGCGCCACCGCGACGCTGACCGGATCGGTCGGCACGCGATCGGTCGGCCCCTGCGGTTTCCAGTGCTCCTCGCTGGCGGCCGCGACGAAGGCATCCTCGCCCTGCGCCAGCGCGTAATACTTGCCCATCAGGCCCTGCAGCTCCGGGAATTCGCCGACCACTTCGGTCAGCAAATCCGCCTTCGCGAGGCGTGCCGCGCGCCTGGTCTTCTCGACGTCGGCGCCGACCAGCGGCGCGATCTCGGCGGCGAGCCGCTCGATCCGCTTGATCCGCTCCGCCTGTGTGCCGAGCTTTTCGTGGAACACGATCTGCTCGAACTTCGGCAGCCGGTCCTCGAGCTTGGTCTTCAGATCGGTTTCGTAGAAGAACTTCGCGTCCGACAGTCGCGGACGGATCACGCGCTCATTGCCGGCGACGATGGTCTTGCCCCCGTCGGGCGCCTCGATATTGGCGGTCAGCACGAACTTGTTGGTCAATTTCCCCGTCTTGGGATCCCTGACCACGAAGCACTTCTGGTTGTTGCGGATGGTGGCGCGGATCACCTCGTCGGGGATCGACAGGTATTGCTCCTCGAACGATCCCATCATCACGACCGGCCATTCGACGAGGCCGGAGACCTCGTCGAGCAACACCTGATCCTCGACCAGTTCGAGGCCCTGCGCGAACGCCAATTCCTTGGCGTCCTCGAGGATGATGTCCTTGCGCGCCTGCGGATCGAGGATGACCTTGGCCGCCTTCAGCTTGGCCTCGTAATCCTCGAAGCGGCGCACCGAGATCGGACCCGGCGCCATGAAGCGGTGGCCATAGGTGGTCTGCCCGGCCTCGATGCCGTCGACGGAGAACTTGACGATGTCAGGCTCCTCGGTCTCCAGACCAAAGGTCGCGGTGATGGCGTGCAGCGGGCGCACCCAGGTGAGCGAGCCTGATTTGGCCGAGCGCGCGCCCCAGCGCATCGATTTCGGCCAGGGGAAGGTGCGGATGATCACCGGCAGCATTTCCGCGATCACGTCGATCGCGGCGCGGCCGGGCTTTTCGATCAGCGCGATGTAGAAGTCGCCCTTCTTGTCGTGCTGGATCTTTGCCTCGCTGATCGAGGCGAGGCCCGTGGCCTTCAGAAATCCCTGGATCGCGGGCTCGGGGCCGCCGACGCGCGGGCCGCGGCGCTCATCCTTCAAATCGGGCTGGCGCGCGGGAATGCCGTGCACGGTGAGCGCCAGGCGGCGCGGGGTCGCGAACGCCTTGACGCCCTCATAGACGAGGCCTTCGGCGACCAGCTTGTCGGTCACCATGCGGCGCAGATCGTCCGCCGCCTTGGCCTGCATGCGCGCGGGAATTTCTTCGGAGAACAGTTCGAGGAGAAGATCGGGCATCAGACCGCCCTGCCCGTTTCAGTGTGGATCCATGCCTCGCCGCAGGCCTTCGCCAGGTCGCGCACACGGGCGATGTAGCTCTGCCGCTCCGTCACCGAGATGACGCCGCGGGCGTCGAGCAGGTTGAACACGTGGCTCGCCTTGATGCACTGGTCGTAGGCCGGCAAGGCCATCAGGTGTTCCTTACTGTTGCCCCCTTCGCGCCAGCCGGCAGCGAGATATTTGCGGCAGGCCTCTTCCGCCATCCTGAACTGCTCGAACAGCATCGCGGTGTCGGCAACTTCGAAATTGTGCCGCGAATATTCCTGCTCGGCCTGCAGGAAGACGTCGCCATAGGTCACCTTCTCGGCTCCCTCGCGGCCGTTGAAGTTGAGATCGTAGACGCGGTCGACGCCCTGCACATACATCGCGAGCCGCTCGAGCCCGTAGGTGAGTTCGCCCGCGACCGGCGCGCATTCGACGCCGGCGACCTGCTGGAAGTAGGTGAACTGCGACACCTCCATGCCGTCGCACCAGCATTCCCAGCCGAGACCCCAGGCGCCGAGCGTCGGGCTTTCCCAGTCGTCCTCGACGAAGCGGATGTCATGGACGGCGGCGTCGATGCCGATCGCGGCCAGCGACTTCAGGTACAGTTCCTGAAGGTTCGCCGGCGACGGCTTCATGATCACCTGGAACTGGTAGTAGTGCTGGAGGCGGTTGGGATTTTCGCCGTAGCGGCCGTCCTTGGGTCGCCGCGAGGGCTGCACATAGGCCGCGTTCCAGGGCTTTGGCCCCAGAGCACGCAGCGTGGTCGCGGGATGGAAGGTGCCGGCGCCCATTTCCATGTCGTAGGGCTGCAGGATGACGCAACCCTGCTCGGCCCAGAACCGCTGGAGGGCCAGGATGAAGCCCTGGAACGAACGTTCCGGGCGCATGTGGTCAGGCAGGGCGTCCATCGTTGGAATCGATCTCGCGAGGGGGTGTGAGGCGCGCGGGACCGTATCGGCGGCAGCCAATGGAATCAAGGCGATGCCGGAAATCCGGCACCGCCATTTTGCGGATTTTAGAGCTGGTTAGCCCGGGCGATAGGCCCCGGTCACGGGGTCGCGGCGAAGGGTCTTGATTTCGCCCGCGCGGGTGGCCTCGGCCACGCGGGACAATCGCGCCTCTTCGAGTTCCTGGTTGATCCGGACGGCCGTCTTGTACGCCCAGCGGACCACGGCCAAGCTTCCCAAGACGCCTGCGAATGCAATCAGCGGCGGCATCGGTCGATCCTTGTCGTTCACGTCTGTCAGGCCCCCAATGCCAAGCATTCTCGCGCAAGGCGGCCTGCGCCGCAATCGCGGTTTTGGGACTAAATGGCGCGCTCACATCCCTGTGTTCACAGCCCGAATCTGGCCCAAATCGCACGGGTTTCCAGCGCCGAGATCACCTCGTCCGGCAGCGCGGCCAGCCCATCCAGCGCCGCCAGCGACCCCGCCCCTGGCGCCCGCCGGCCCAGCAGGCCAGACAGCAAGCCGCTGGCCGGCGCAATCACCGGGGTCAGCACCTTGTCGCCATAGCGGGCCCGCAGCGTGGAGCGGATGTCGCCGATGCCATCGGCGAGCCCGAGACCGATCGCGGTATCGCCGGCCCAGTACTCACCGGTGAACAGCACGTCGTCGGCGCCATTGAGCCGGCTGCCGCGGCTCTGCTTGACCAGCGCGATGAAGATCGCATGGATCTCGCGCTGGATCGCCTTCAGCCGGGCGACGTCGTCGGGGTTCTCGGGAAGGAAGGGGTCGAGCATCGCCTTGTGGCTGCCCGCCGTATAGAGCCGGCGCTCGACCCCGATCTTCTTGATCAGCCCCTCCAGGCCAAAGCTGCCGCCGACCACGCCGATCGAGCCGAGGATCGAGGACGGATCGCAATAGATCTCATCACCCGCACAGGCGATCATGTAGCCACCGGAGGCCGCGACGTCCTCGACGAACACCAGCACCGGCAGCTTCTTCTCGGCGGCGAGTTGCCGGATGCGCAAATAGATCTGCCGCGACTGCACCGGCGAGCCGCCCGGCGAATTGATCACCAGCGCCACCGCCTTGGCATTCCGCGTACCAAAGGCGCGCTCCAGCATCTTGGCGACGCCGGAGAGTGTCATGCCGGGCCGCAGCGGCGTCACCGCACCGATCACGCCTGCCAGCCGCACCACCGGCACGACGGCCGCGCCGCGCCTGAAGCGCGCCGGCAACATTGCCTGCACGCGTTCGAGCAGTCCCGAACGTCCAGCGTGATCACTTCTTTGTTCACTCATGCCGTTACCTCGAATTAACCACTTATTATCACGCCACTGTCATTGGAATCCGTGGAACGCGTTTTGCATTTTGTCATTGGGGCTGCAATGCGCGAGCGGGGAGGGACTCATGAAAATCTATCTGCTGATTTTGCTGATCGGTACACTCCTGGCGGCGATCCACTTCACGTCCACGCCGGATCGCCAGTCGGAAACGGCTTCGCAGTGATTTAGTGCCTCTGACGACGTGGGCAGCATGCCTGCCCGCTAGCGCCGCGCCAGCGGCAATTCCTCCTTCCCAGCCAACAACTCCTGCACCCATTTATTGGGCACGCCTGACTCTTCATTGAGCAGCAGTGCGGCATGGAGCCGCGTCGGCGCCCGGCCGCCCTTGGTCGCCCGCACCAGGATTCGGATCGCCGGCGACGTCCTGTCGCCGTGAACCGGCAGGATCTCGACACTGCCAAAGCCGCGGTCCAGCGCGGCCAGCACCTCGGAAATACCGTCGGCCCGCCAGATCAGCGCAAGCTGCCCGTTCGACTTGAGAATCCGCCGCGCCGCGTGAACCCAGCCGGCCAGCGTGGTCGCGGTCGCGACATGGGCGCGCTCGCGTACACCGTCCGGCGAGGCGCGATGCCGCGACGGATCGTTGAACGGCGGGTTCATCAGCACGACGTCAGCGCTATCGGGCCCGAGGCCGGAATCATCGAAGGCCGCGGCGCCGGCTTCGACATCAAGCACAATCACCTCTGCCAGGATCGCGTTGGTGCCGGCGTTATTCCGCGCAAGCTCGGCCAGGGTCGGGTCGATTTCGACCATGACGAGTTCGATCCCCCTCACCCGCCGCGCCACGGCCAGCCCGGCCGCGCCGACGCCGGAGCCGAGATCGACGACGCGGTCGCCTGATCGAGCCGGTGTCGCCGCGGCGAGCAGGATCGCGTCATGGCCGGCGCGGTGGCCGCTGCGGGGTTGCCGCAGGCGCAATTGGCCCCCGAGAAATCCGTCTTCGGTGATCTCGGCCGCCGGAGACTCCTTTTTTGACGCGTTTTCTTCACGCGAACCGGGGTCCACTTCGCTTGAAAACGGTCTAATCATCGGCCCGCAATTCGTGGCCGAGGCCGGCATCGGTCAGCAGCTGGCGGGCCTCGTGGTTGTCGTCCTCATGCACCAGGATTCGCCGCGGCAGCACGCCGAGCGAGCCCTCGATGATGCTCATGTTCTGGTCCAGCACCAGATGATGGATGTTAGCGCTGTCGAGCAGCGCGCCAATGGCGGAGACCAGCACCATGTCATTGGTCCGTACCAATTCCCGCAAAATACGCTCTCCTGTCGCCCCGCCTGTGCGGCACTTGCGCCACATGTCAATAACTTGATGGCCTTGCCGCTGCACCGCGCAGTTTCTATTGTTATAGCTGAGCATAGTGCGTATTCGGCAAAATTGGAGACCAGCGTGGCGGTTATTGTACCCTTCGAAAGCCCGTCCAATGCTTCGATCGACGGGCTGGTGGGACTTGTCGCCGCCGACATGGAGCGCGTCAACGCGACGATCCTTTCGCGGACCGGCTCCGAGGTCACCATGATCCCCGAGGTCGCCAATCACCTGATCTCCTCCGGGGGCAAGCGGTTGCGGCCGATGCTGACGCTGGCGATGGCCCAGCTCGCCGACTATTCCGGCGACGGCCATATCAAGCTCGCCGCCGCGGTCGAGTTCATGCACACCGCGACCCTGCTGCATGACGACGTGGTCGACGAGAGCGAGCTGCGCCGCGGCAAATTGTCCGCGCGGATGCTGTGGGGCAACGAGGCCAGCGTGCTGGTCGGCGACTTCCTGCTCGGCCAGGCGTTCCGGATGATGGTCGAGGTCGGCTCGCTCCGCGCACTCGACATCCTCTCCGCTGCCGCCGCCACCATCGCCGAGGGCGAGGTGATGCAGCTCGCCGCCGCCAAGAACACCGCGACCACCGAGGACGAATATCTCGCCGTGATCCGCGGCAAGACGGCGGAGCTGTTCGCCGCGGCCTGCGAGGTCGGCCCCGTGATCGCCAACCGCCCGAAGGCCGAGCAGACCGCGTGCCGCTCGGTCGGCATGAATCTCGGCATCGCCTTCCAGCTCGTCGACGACGTGCTCGACTATGGCGGCAAATCCGCAAAACTCGGCAAGAATGTCGGCGACGATTTCCGCGAGGGCAAGATCACGCTCCCGGTGGTGCTCGCCTTCCGCCGCGGCAATGACACCGAGCGCAAATTCTGGATCCGGGCGCTGGAGCGCGGCGAGATCGGAGCGGCCGACCTCGACCACGCCATCGGCCTGATGACCAAGCACCGCGCCCTCGAAGACACCATCAGCCGCGCCCAGCACTACGGCGCGATGGCCGTCGACGCGCTGGCGCTGTTCCCGCCCTCACCGATGAAGACGGCGCTGGAAGAGGTCGTCGCATTCTGCCTGGCGCGCTCTCATTGATCTAGGCACTCGCGAGCAACAAGACGGTGTCGTCCCTGCGAAAGCAGGGACCGATACTCCGCGGCCAGAGTTTTAGGCGGGACTCGTCATTCCGGCGTCACGCAAATAACAACCATCGGTGGTTATGGGTCCCTGCTTTCGCAGGGACGACACCAGGTTCTGCTGCACCGGCGCCCGCTACTCCTTCACCGGCACCCAGATCTCCAGCCCGCCATTGCCGGTGCTCGCGTCGAACTTCTCGTCGTAGCGCTCGAAGTTCGGCGCGTCCGCGACCTTCATGCCGGATTGCGGCAGCCAGCGATTCCAGATCGTGTTGACGGTGCGGCGGATGGTCGAGATGTGGTCGGCGTGGGTGAACACGACGTATTTCTGCTCGGGAATGCGGACGCGCGCGAACTCGCGCGGCAGGTCGGAGAAATCGGCGACCTCGACGCCGGCGATGTAATCGAAATTGCCGGCATCGTCGCCGTTGCAGCAGACGCCATAGGCGACGTTACCGACCTGGCGGGGGATGTGCGCGCATTGCTGGTGGAAGCCCTGCCACTGCTTCGGAATGCCGGCATCGCTGCCATTGTCGTGGTTGTAACGCTCGCCGATGCCGGCGACGAGGAACGCCTTTCCGGTGGCAATGCGCGGCGGATCGATGTGGTCGAGAGCTGTCGAGATCATGGTGATCGGCTCCTGGAGATTGAGCTTCGTCAGGCACGTTGTCGCGCGCACCGTCTCGGGCGTGACGGCGAAATGGTCCCGAAACGCGCGGGTGAATGCTTCGTGGGAGCCGTAATCCGCATCCAGCGCGAGGCTGAGAATATCGGGCGCACCGGCCGCGAGTTGGCGCGCGGCTTCGCTGAGGCGGCGCGCCCGCACATAACGCATCACCGAGAACCCGGTCGCTTCCGCGAACGCACGTACCAGATGGAAGCGCGAGACGCCCGCAACGGCGGCAATCTCGTCGAGCGTCAGCGGCGCGCCGAGATGGCTTTCGATGTACCAGAGCGCCTTCTGGGCTGGATTCATGGACGACGGCCTTCCTGTAAAGCTTGGGCATCATGCACGGCTGCCGCGCGCGGCATTTGACAGTCCTTGCTGCCCGGGCGACGAAACCGCGATTCCGCTCCACGGAAATTTACCCGCAAAGCCGTCGCTGGCAACAATGTTGCAATCGTGCATACTCGCGACGCATCGATCCGACGGCTCACCAAGCTGCCCGATAATCAAGACTGCAAGAGCCGCGGCCAGCATGTCAGGGAGGACAATGATGCACCACCAACGCTTGAGCTATGCCAACTGCGTCAAGTCCGCGGCGCTTGCGGGGCTTTTGACGATCGCCTTCGCAAGCGCAGCCAACGCGCAGAAGAAATACGATCCGGGCGCAACCGACACCGAAATCAAGGTCGGCAACATCATGCCCTATTCCGGTCCGGCGTCCGCCTACGCCACGATCGGCAAGACCGAAGCCGCCTATTTCAACAAGCTCAACAGCGAAGGCGGCATCAACGGCCGCAAGGTCAACTTCATCTCCTACGATGACGCCTACTCACCGCCGAAGATGGTCGAGCAGGCCCGCAAGCTGGTCGAGAGCGACGAGGTGCTCCTGATCTTCAATCCGCTGGGCACGCCGGGCAACACCGCGATCCAGAAATACATGAACGCCAAGAAGGTGCCGCAGCTGTTCGTCTCCACCGGCGCGGCCAAGTGGAATGATCCGAAGAACTTCCCGTGGACCATGGGCTGGCAGCCGAGCTACCAGGTCGAAGCGCGCATCTATGCCAAGTACATTTTGCAGAACTATCCGGGCAAGACCATCGGCGTACTCTATCAGAACGACGATTTCGGCAAGGACTATCTGATCGGCCTGCACGACGGGCTCGGCGACCAGGCCAAGAAGCTGATCGTCGTCGAATCCTCCTACGAGACCTCGTCACCGACGGTGGATTCGCAGATCGTGCAGATCAAGGGCGCCAACCCCGACATCTTCGTCAACATTGCAACGCCGAAATTCGCGGCGCAGGCGATCAAGAAAGCCGCCGAGCTCGACTGGCATCCGGTGCAGTTCCTGACCAACGTGTCCGGCTCGATCGGCGGCGTGATGAAGCCGGCCGGCTATGAAGCGAGCCAGGGCGTGCTGTCCACGGCGTATCTCAAGGACCCCAAGGATACCGAGTGGAAGAACGATCCGGCGATGACCGAGTGGCGCGCCTTCATGACCAAGTGGTATCCCGAAGGCGACCTCGACGACGCCGCGACCGTATTCGGCTATGGTGTCGCCAAGGGGCTCGAGCAGGTGTTGCGGCAATGCGGCGACAATCTTACCCGCGAGAATCTGATGAAGCAGGCGGCCAGCCTCAACTTCGAGATCGGCATCTATCTGCCCGGCACCAAGATCAAGACCGGGCCGGACGACTATGCGCCGATCGAGCAGCTGCAGATGATGCGCTTCAAGGGCGAGAGCTGGGAGCGGTTCGGCCCCATCATGAGCGGCGAGAAGAGCAGTTGAGGGCTTTCCTCCACAACTTTGCGGTTCGTGATGCCCGGCCGTGCGCCGGGCATCCACGTCTTCGACATGATTCACGAGCAAGACTTGTCGCAAGCAAGACTCGTTACGAGCAAGATTTGCGATGGCCGGAACCCAGACAGCCGAAGCGACGCCGTTCTTCAGGCTCAAGTGTCCGGCCACCACGAATTCCAGGCACATCCTGCGATCGGAAGGACAACAACAATGAAAATCACCGACGTCCGCGCCCACCATATCCGCATTCCCTATGACGCCGGGCCCGCGAGCTTCCGCCAGGGAGCTTCCGCGATCTCGGCGCTCGACATGGTGCTGGTCGAGGTTTCGACCGATGCCGGCCTCACCGGCTGGGGCGATGCGTTCGCCTATGTCTGCCCGAAGACGAGCTGCACGGCGGTGGCCGAGATGATCGCGCCGCAGGCGCGCGGCCTCGAGGTGCCCGACGCCGCCAGCATCCCCGCCGCGATGGAGCAGATCCAGCGCAACCTGCATCTGTTCGGCCGCTACGGCATCACGATGTTTGCGATCTCGGCGCTCGACATCGCGCTATGGGATCTCGCCGGCAAGGTGAAGGGCGTGCCGCTGCATCAACTGATCGGCGGCGCGAAGCGCAGCACGATCCCGGCCTATGCGAGCCTGATGCGGATTGGCAATCCGGCGCATATCGCCGCCGAGTGCAAGAAGGCGATCAAGCTGGGCTATTCCGCGATCAAGCTGCACGAGACCACCGTGCCCGCGGTGGCCGCCGCGCGCGAGGCGATCGGCCCCGGCGTGCCGCTGATGGTCGACATGAACTGCCCGCTGGACGGACCCGCGGCGATCCAGTTCGCGCGCGACTGCAAGCAGGCCGCGCCGCTGTTCCTGGAGGAGCCGGTCTGGCCGCCGGAGGATTTTGCGACGCTCGCCGAGGTGCGCAGAGAAGGCCGGCTCGATATCGCGGCCGGCGAGAACGCCTGCACCGTGCATCAATTCCGCCAGATGATGACCGCGGGCGCGGTCAGTCACGCGCAGCCCTCCGTGATCAAGGTCGGCGGCATCACCGAATTCCTCAGGGTGGCCGTCCTCGCCGACGAGTTCGGCGTCCAGGTGATTCCGCACTCGCCCTATTTCGGGCCGGGCTTCCTCGCCACGCTGCATCTGATGGCGATCCGCGACGCAGGGCTGATCGAGGTGTTCTTCATGAAGCGTCCCGCCTGCCTGTGGGGCGACCGCATCGACGTCGACGCCAACGGCCATGTCGCCGTGCCGCAGGGCCCCGGACTCGGTTACGAGCCGGATCGCGACGTGATGGAGAAGTATCGGGTGGCATGAGTCGAGCGCTGCGAGCCACGACAATGGTGCGCCCCCTGTCCCGCTTGCGGGGGAGGGCTGGGTGAGGGTATCACCGCAAGCGATATCCTTCGTGTGGAGAAAGCCCCCACCCGTATCGCATCTGACGATGCGATACGGCCTCCCCCGCAAGCGGGGGAGGCGAAGACAATTCGCGGATCGACCTTTGCTACTTCGTCCCGTCCTTCGCGGCGGGCGCGGCATCCTTCGCCGGCGGCGCGTCGGCCTTCTTCTTCGGATCCTCGGTGAGCTTGACCTGCGCGGCCTGCAGATCGGTGACGAGCTTCTGCAAGCTCGCGACCGAACTCTGCAAGCTCACGATCTGCCGGTTGGCGGCATCGAGCTTTTGCTGATGATCCGACGTGAGCTTGTTGATCGTCTTCTGCAGGAAATCGACATTGCTCTGCAGACAGCTGGTGCGCCGCTCCATGGTTTTCTCGACGGTGCAGATCTCGATGCCGGGAACGTCCTGCGCATGCGCGGTTGCGGCGACGCCGAGTGCGAGCGGCGCCAGCAGGGCGAGAACAAAACGAGCGGTCATCGGCGTCTCCAGGCAAATGCGTCATTCACAGTTTTGTGCTCGCGACGCTGAAAGCGAGGCAGACATACCACACTGAAACCGCATTCAAGCGGTGTGCTTCACCCATTACGGGACTACTCGTGGGGACGGGGGCCTTCGGAACTTGTTTGGTTCGATCCCTTTTGGCTCGACCTTGGGCAGTGGAGACAGATCGCATGGCAACGCGCGAAAAACGGATGGCGCAATTCGACGGCAATGGCGAACCTGCGCCGGAACAGCGCGTGGAAGTGCTTTGTGAGGATCATAGCGGAACGTATCAGCTGCCGTTCGCCTGCCGCTTCGTCAACGGCCAGTGGCGCAATGACACGACCGGCGGCGCGCTGGAAGCCAACGTCATCGCCTGGCGGATGCCCCGCGAGAAGCAGGCGGGCATCGCCTGAGGCCGGCATCGGCGCGCGCTGTTTCAAAACGCGACGCGCGCGCACCGTGTCTTAAGATTTGGAACGCGGGTGGAACGAACCGCGTCCGAATCACTGATCGAGCGGCGTACCGCGTTGTTCACGGCTAGATGTGGTCATCAGCCCGAGGCTGCGCACCACATACAGAAGCATGACGATCGGCCGCAGCCAGCGGCCGATAACAAAGGTTAACTCCTCCGCAGACGACATTGCGATCCCTCCTCTCTGTACCCCTGGCGATCATTTCCACGGCGTGATCGGCGGCACCGTTTCGGTCGCCGGCGGCACGTCCACGGTCTTGAAATCGGCGGGGCTGACGATTTCGAGGTATTCCATGTCCTTCGAGTAATCGAACAGGTAGTGGGTGATGCCGGGACGCTGATGGATGACGTCGCCGGCCTCGACCAGCGTCTCCTTGTCCTCGTACATGAAGCGCGCCCAGCCCTTGGTCATGATGACGATCTGAAAATCGCACAGATGCTTGTGCCAGCCGGTGCCCTGCTCCGGCGGCATGTCGGGATTGGCCTTGACCAGGTGGCAGATCACCTGCCCGCCGGTGGCATCGGCGATGCCGAGATCGCGATACAGGAAGAAGTCGCGCAGACCTCCGCCCTTGAACTCGGTGTCACCGGGTTTGACGTGGGAAAATTTGCTGACGACGGCGTGCTGGTTCATTTCAAGCCTCCACGGTTCTCGTGTTCGCGAGATCGCGGCGCGGCTCAGCGTCCAAATTTTCGGCAGCGTCGCATCGTCGCGGTCACAGCTCGGTCATTGCCATGCGAAATCCTTGCCAGCCGGGTTGGGCTGCGGCGAACCGTCTCGCCATGCGCTGGTATCGCCGCGGAAGCATTTGGAGCGAGGCGCGAATTTGCGCTTCGACGGCTGTCGTGCACACCTGTCGCGTGACGCCAATGCCTGACGCCGACGGCACGTCCATTGAGCAAGGCTTGCCTCGTGCTTGAGCCGCCGATGCAGGCAGGCCGGCCCGGGCGCTGCCTAATATTCGACCTCGAGCTCCTCGACGTCGGCCGGCTCCGCCTTCGCGGCCTCGATCCATTCCTGCATCTCGGGCATCGTCATGATGGTGCTGGCATACACCGCAAGCGCAGGCTCGAGCTTGACGTCATAAGTCATGAAGCGGGTCACGACCGGCGCATACATCGCGTCCGCCATGGTGCGGCGTTCGCCGAACAGGAACGGTCCGCCCGATGCGCCGAGGCAGTCGCGCCAGATGGTGCAGACGCGGTCGATGTCGGCCTGCGCCCGCGACCAGATCTTGAAGCCGGGGAAATGGCCCTTGAGATTGACCGGCAGCGACGAGCGCAGCGTGGTGAAGCCGGAATGGATTTCGCCCGAGATCGAGCGGCAATGCGCGCGCCGGATCCGGTCTTCCGGCAGCAGCCCGGCATGCGGCATGATCTCGTTGAGATACTCGCCGATCGCCAGCGTATCCCACACCGTCGCACCGTCGTGGCGCAGGCAGGGCACCAGGATCGAGGACGACAGCAGCAGCAGCTCGGCGCGCGCCGACGGGTCGTCGGGCGCGGTGACCACCTCCTCGAACTCGAGCCCGGCGAATTTCGCCAGCAGCCAGCCGCGCAGCGACCAGGAGGAGTAATTCTTGCTGCTGATGGTGAGTGTCGCTTTCGCCATATCGGTCCCTCACGCCTGAACGCGTCCTCAGCTCCCGGACATCGCGCGCCGGTTCAGCCGCCGCGCACCCGGCGCCATCGGCTTTTGCAGCAAGCCACGTGCCAATTTGCCGGGCGGCCGGCCCCGCCTCTGGCGTCGATATTGCATGGCAAGCGGGGCCACGGGTGGATGCGTATGATGTCAATGCTGTACCAGGCCTATCAGAACCACATGGACCTCACCGCGCCGTGGCGAACCGGCGCCGCGGCGGCGTTGCGCTATCTCAATCTGGTGCCGCGCGGCGCGTCCTACCGGACGTTCGGCCGGCTCGCCGCCGCGCTCGAGCTGATCTCGCGCTCCAGCCTGAGCTATGCCCGTCCCGACTACGGCATCGGCAGCGTGACCGTCGGCAACAGGGAATTGGAGGTGACGGAGGAGGTCGCCTATGCGACGCCGTTCGGCTCGCTGCTGCATTTCAGGAAGGTGGACGGACCGGAGCAGCCGCGGCTGTTGCTGGTGGCGCCGATGTCCGGGCATTTTGCCACGCTGCTGCGCGGCACCGTGAAGACCCTGCTGCAGGACCACGACGTCTACATCACCGACTGGCACAACCCGCGCGACATCCCGCGCAGCAAGGGCCGCTTCGGGCTCGAGGATTACACCGACCATCTGATCGACTTCCTCGGCCAGCTCGGCCCCCGCGCGCATATGGTGGCGATCTGCCAGCCTTCGGTGTCGGCGCTGGCGGCCGCCGCGATCATGTCGGAGGACAATCATCCGG
Source organism: Bradyrhizobium sp. Pha-3 (assembly GCF_042258325.1). Classification (NCBI taxonomy): domain Bacteria; kingdom Pseudomonadati; phylum Pseudomonadota; class Alphaproteobacteria; order Hyphomicrobiales; family Nitrobacteraceae; genus Bradyrhizobium; species Bradyrhizobium sp. Pha-3. The sequence goes on from NZ_CP170151.1 coordinate 6,880,939, forward strand.
CGCGGCCGGCCTCGCTCACCCTGATGGCCGGGCCGATCGACACAAGGATCCAGCCGACCAAGGTGAACGAATTCGCCAAGAGCAAGCCGATCAAATGGTTCGAGGACAATCTGATCAATTACGTGCCGATGCAGTGCAAGGGCGCGTTGCGTCAGGTCTATCCCGGCTTCGTGCAGCTCACGGCGTTCGTGTCGATGAATCTGGAGCGGCACATCAAGCAGCATATCGATCTGGCCGATCATCTCGCCAAGGGCGAGACCGCCAAGGCCGCGGTGATCAAGACCTTCTACGACGAGTATTTCGCGGTCATGGATCTGCCGGCGGAGTTTTACATCGAGACGGTGCGCGACGTGTTCCAGGAACATCTGTTGCCACAGGGCATGCTGATGCATCGCGGCCGCCCGGTGAATACGGCGGCGATCCGGCGCATGGGGTTGATGACCGTGGAAGGCGAGAAGGACGACATCTGCTCGATCGGCCAGACGCTCGCCGCGCAAGACCTCTGCACCGGGGTCCGCACCTATCGCAAGGTGCATCACATGCAGGCCGGCGTCGGCCATTACGGCGTGTTTTCCGGCAAGCGCTGGAACAACGAGATCTACCCGCTGCTGCGCGATTTCGTGCATGTGAATTCGTGAGAGATTCCCGGTAGCCCGGATGAAGCGAAGCGCAATCCGGGAAGGTGTTTCTGCGGAGAAGCCGGCCCCGGATTTCGCTCCGCTTCATCCGGGCTACGAAATCGCGCCTCCCGACACTGCTCTATCTCCATCACTGCGCGCCTCGCAAAGACGCTGCGGCTAGCCATGCCTGCCCTCGCGCAGTAGTCTCCCCGGCCACGACGACCCCCTTCCAAGAATCGTCCAGGGAGAAACCTCCATGCGATCAGCCACCGCCTTCCGTGCCCTCACGCTCGCCGTCATCGGCGCCCTCGCTTTCAACTCAGCCGTATCCGCCGCCGAAGTCCATGTCATGATCTCGGGCGGCCTGACGGCGGCCTACAAAGCGCTGGTGCCGGAGTTCGAGCGCAAGACCGGGCACAAGGTGGTGACCGCCTTCGGGCCGTCGATGGGCACCACGACCAATGCCATTCCGGTACGGCTGGAGCGCGGCGAGCCGGCCGACGTGCTGATCATGGTCGGCTATGCGCTCGGCGATCTCGTCAAGCAGGGCAAGGTGGTGTCCGACAGCCGCGTCGACCTCGTGAAGTCGCCGATCGGCATCGCGGTGAAGGCCGGCGCACGGAGGCCCGACATCGGTTCGGCCGACGCCGTCAAGCAGGCGCTACTGGCGGCGAAATCGGTCGCCTATTCCGACAGCGCGAGCGGCGTCTATGTGTCGACCGAGAAGTTCGCAAAGCTCGGCATCGCCGATCAGATGAAGGACAAGGCGCGGATGATCCCGGCGACCCCGGTCGGCGAGATCGTGGCCAAGGGCGAGGCCGAGATCGGCCTGCAGCAGATCTCCGAGCTGAAGCCGGTGACCGGCATCGACATCGTCGGCCCATTGCCGGAGCCGTTGCAGAAGATCACGGTGTTTTCCGCCGGGATCGCGACGGTTTCAAAGGAGCGTGAGGCCGGCAAGGCGCTGATCAGCTTCCTCGCCTCATCAGACGCGCGCGACGCGCTGGTGAAGAGCGGCCTCGATCCGATCGCGGCGGGTGGGACGCATTAGCGGCGTCCGACTCTCTCCCCGTTCTACTCCCTCCCCGTCATCCTGAGGAGCCCGCACTTGCGGGCGTCTCGAAGGATGCACGGCCCGGCTGGTGGCCGTCGACCCTTCGAGACGCGCGCAAGTGCGCGCTCCTCAGACTAGAGCTTTTCCCGTTCCGATGGAATCGGAACGGGGCTCTAGATTCTTGTGATGACGCGTTTTCTTCACGCGAACCGGTATCCACTTCGCTCGAAAACGCTCTAGATGGCGACTAGATACACTACCGTAAATGATGCGCGCCGTAGGCCAGCAATACCACCACGACCAGCGCCAGCAGCAGGGTGGTCGACTTCCAGAACAGCACCGGGTTGCGCTCGATCAGCGGGGTCGATGACGTCGTCAGATATTTTGCGTTGGGATTGCGCAGGTCGAACAAGAATTCCGAAAAGCTCTCGTAGCGCTTGAGCGGATTGGCGTGCACGGCGCGCTCCAGCGCGCCGTCGACCCAGATCGGGACGTCGCGGCCGGCATGCGCGGCCGGCCGGTAAGCCAGCCGGTTGAAGTCGGATCGTGTGCGGGCGCGCGCGATCTGCGCGCCATAGGGCAAGCGTCCCGTCAGCATCTGGTAGGTGACGACGCCGAGCGAGAACAGATCGGAGCGCGCGGTGCCGCGCTCGCCAAGGAAATATTCCGGCGCGGTGTATTGCTGGGTGCCCAGGATATCCTCGACGCCCGCCGGCACCGCGTCTGCGACACCCGCAATCCGCGTCGAGCCGAAATCGATGATCTTCACCGTGCCGGTCCTGTCGATCATGATGTTGTCGGGCCTGACGTCCTGATGCAGCATCTCCTTGCGGTGGAAGGCGCGCAGCCCTTTTGCAATTTGCTCGGTGATGTCGCGCACCGTCTCCAGCGCCGGTGCGGGATTGTCCGTGATCCACTGCGTCAGGGTCTGACCGTCGATATATTCCATCGTGACGTAGAGGAAGTTGCGCTTGCGCTGCGGCAGAAACGGCTTCAGCACATGCGGGCTGTCGATCCGCCGAGCGACCCACTCCTCCATCACGAAGCGCTTCAGATAAGCCGGATCGTCGCGCAGGTCGATCGAGGGGATCTTGATCGTGACCGTGGTGGCGCTGTCCTCGTCGACCGCGAGATAGATGTGGCTGCGGTGCGATGCGTGCAGCTCGCGCACGATGCGATAGCCGTCGAACAGCATCCGTGCGTCGAGCAGCGGCGGCAGCGGCAGTTCGGTCGGCTGGCCGAACACCTCGCCGGCATCGCCGTCGGGCAATTCGTCGATCCGGACGATCTGCACGGTGAGATTGTCCGGGCTGCCGTTCTCATAGGCCTGCTCGACGATCGACTTCGCGGCAACATCGAGATCGGCGGCGCCGTCTTTGATCGCCTTCGCCAGCTGCCGCGCCGGGACATGCTCATAGATCCCGTCGGTCACCAGCAGGAAGATATCGCCGCGCTCCAGCGGGAGAGCCTGGTAGTCGATCTCGAGTTGCGGGTTCACGCCGAGCGCGCGGCCGAGATAGCTCTGCTGCGAGGAGATCACGACGCGGTGGTCGTTGGTCAGTTGCTCGAGGCTGTTGCCGGCGACGCGGTAGATCCTGGAGTCGCCGACGTGGAACAGGTGCGCGGTGGTCGACCGGACGACCAGGGCGCTCAGCGTGCAGACGTAACCCTTGTCCTTGTCGTAGGGATTCTGGCTGCGCCTGGTCTGCGCATGCAGCCAGGAATTGGTCGCCTCCAGCACGCGCTGCGCCGAGGTTTTGACCGACCACGATTCCGAGGTGCAGTAATAGTCGGTCAGGAAGCTCTTGACCGCGGACTCGGCGGCGATGCGGCCGACGCTGCTCGAGGAGATGCCGTCGGCGAGCACCACGGCGATGCCCTTCAGGCCGAGCAACGGCTCGTCGGGGATCAAGGCGCCGTGGAAGTCCTGATTGGCGTCCTTGCGGCCCTGATCAGAGAATTGCCCGACCGATATTTTCAGCGCGCGCGGCATCGACCGTCCCAAGCCAATGGGGCCCTCCGCGACAGGAGAGCCCCATAAGCTAGCCAGGATCAAGCCGCGAGGCGCTGGCGCTTCGGCGCCGTCTTCACATGCGTGGTGTAGAGCGTGAGCCCGGTGAAGGCGAGGCCGCCGGCGAGATTGCCCAGCACGGTCGGGATCTCGTTCCAGATCAGGTAATCCATGATCGAAAACTTCGCATGCAGCATCAGTCCGGACGGGAACAGGAACATGTTCACCACCGAATGCTCGAACACCATGTAGAAGAACACCAGGATCGGCATCCACATCGCGATCACCTTGCCGGGCACCGTGGTGGAGATCATCGCGCCGACGACGCCGGTCGAGACCATCCAGTTGCAGAGCATGCCGCGGATGAACAGCGTGGCCATGCCCGCCGCGCCATGCGCCGCGTAGCCCAGCGTTCGCCCCTCGCCGATGTTGCCGATGGTCATGCCGACCTTGTCGGGCTCCTGCGTGAAGCCGAACGTCGTCACGAACGCCATCATGAACGCCACCGTGAGTGCGCCTCCGAAATTGCCGATGAAGACGAGGCCCCAGTTGCGCAGCACGCCGCCGAGTGTGACGCCGGGACGCTTGTCGAGCAGCGCAAGCGGCGAGAGCACGAACACGCCGGTCAACAGATCGAAGCCCAGCAGATAGAGCATGACGAAGCCGACCGGAAACAACAATGCTCCGACAAGCGGCTGACCTGTATTGACGTTGATCGTCACAGCGAACCACGCCGCCAGCGCGAGGATCGCGCCCGCCATATAGGCGCGGATCACGGTGTCGCGCGTCGACATGAAGATCTTGGATTCGCCGGCATCCACCATCTTGGTGACGAATTCGGACGGAGCGAGATAGGCCATTCGTAAAATCCCCTTGCGCAATTCGGCCGCGCCGGTTGCCTGCCGGAAGCGACGCGGGTTGGTTGAAATGCTCGTCCGTCCGGGGAGATGGGGCTGCAACGATTGCTCGAGACGCCCGGGCCGGGCACCTTGATCCCCTCGCCTCGGCCAGCACTGGCCTCGGCAATCCGGAGGACGGCAGTCGTCATTGACTGGTGCAATCAAAAGCAATGGATGTGCCAAGCGGCGACGCTGGCGGTTGGCTTTAAATCCCTGTCAATACAAAGAGTTAGGCTGGTCGCGCAGGAACCGCGCGGCGCGATGGCGCGGAATTATGCAGCATGCCCAGATGTCGCCCAGAGGATGCGCGCCCCTCCATCACCGTCATCCCCGCGCAAAGGCTTCGCCTTTGCGCGGGGATGACGGGGAAAGAGTCGATACGCACCGCTAGTTCACTTCACCTCGGTGCGGACCGGCGAGCCCTTCAGCCCGTTGTTGTCGTAGGCCTTGCGCAGCGTGCCATTGGCGATCGCCTCCGTCATGAACCTGGTGGCGAAGGCCGCGGCGAGCGGATGGTTGAGCGGCACCGCGATTGCCGTGACGGTCTGCTTGAAGGTCTCGTCCAGCACGCGCGTGCCCGGAATCTTCTTCGCCATCGCATTGAGCTGATCGCGCGACAATGCGAAGGCGTCGATCTCGCCGCTCTTCAGGAGATTGAAGATCTCGTCATAGGTCTGATAGCCCGTGACCTTGGCGTGCTTGAGATGGGCGATCGCGCCGCGCATCGTCGTGGTGGCGTTGACGGCGGCGACCTTGACGCCGTCCTGGTCGAGCGCCGCGAAATTCGTGATCGTCGAGCCGGGCTTGACGATATAGGTGGCGTCGGCAACCTCATAGATCGGCCCGAACGTCATCTTGGTCTCGCGCTCGGGATCCTTGGGCAGGAAGGTGATGTCCCAGGTGTTCTCGGCCGCCGCGTCGGTGATCTGGCCGGAATTCTGATGCACGATATATTCGACCGGGATGCCGAGTTGCGCCGCCATCTCGCGGCCGAGATCGACGGGAACGCCCGCATAGCCGCTCTCGGTCTTGGTCGACCAGAACGCGCCGCCGGCCGGGCTGATCGCGATCGCGACCCGGAGCTTTCCGGTCGGCGCGATCTGATCCTTCAAGGCGTCGGCATCCGCTGATGTGGCCATGACAATCACTCCCAGAACGAGGCCAGCCAGACGCAGCAGTCGAGACGACATCGGACTTCCTCCACACCGAATCTTGCTGTCCGGCAGGCGCGCAACAAACCGCACGGCGCGGCCTTGTGCAAGCGCCGGTTCTCGCAAGGGAGCTATCCGTATCGGCCTATCTGACCCGGATGGTGATTTTTTCGGAGACGACCGGCGGGCTGAATGGATAGTGCTTGGCGTCGCCCAGCACCAACTGCAGGGTGTGCTTGCCGGGCGCCAGATCGAGCTGCGTCTCGGTCTGGCCCGCACCGAAGTGCAGATGAGACTTGTCCGACGGAATCGGCTCATTCGGGTTCAACGGCTCATTCACGTCGATCAGCAGATGGTGATGGCCGCTGTTCGGGTAGTCGTCGCCGGCATGGGTGACGCCCATGTTGCGCAGCCCAAAGCGGCACCAGAACGGGCTTTTGAGCTTAGCGCCGTCGCGCGGCCAGATGAAATACAGCTTGGTGTCCTTGCCGGCCGGCTTGTTCTGGGCGTCGGCCGGGGCCGCGAACAGCGTCAGTGCCGCAGCGAGCATGATCAAGCCTGCACTTTTCATAGCCCCTCCATGAAGCCCGGCGATCAGGGATGATCGCTCAGGGTGACAGCGCGACCCGGAAACCGTGGGTCGGATAACGAACATTGGTGTCGTAATTATCGCGATTGGCGGGACGCACATAACGTGCGTCGTTCTTCCACGAGCCGGAGCGGATGACATGCGAGGCGCAGTCGCCGCCGGACCAGACCGCACCGTCGGCCGGCGCGCCCTGGTAATTCCTGTGCCAGCAATCCTCGACCCACTGATCGACCCCGCCGCCCATGTCGTAGAGGCCGAACGGATTCGGCTTGTAGCTGCCGACCTTGACCGGCTGCTCGGCCGCACTGTCGCCGCCGCAATCCTTGCATCCGGCGTGGCCCGATTGCATCTGGTCGCCCCACCAGTACTTCGATTGCGTTCCGCCGCGCGCCGCATATTCCCACTCGGCTTCGCTCGGAAGCCGGTAGGGCTTCTTGGTGCGCTCGGCGAGCCAGGTCACATATTGCTTCGCATCGCTCCAGCTCACATTGGTGACCGGAACGTCGTCCTTGCCGCTGGCCGTGAAGCCACAGGCCTTGGCCGCTGCGCAGGCGTTCCATTCGCGGACCGTGACCGGATATTTGCCCATGGCAAAGGGCTTGACCGTCACCCGGCGGATCGGCCGCTCGGAAGGATCGTCATTGCTTCCCATCGAGAAGCTGCCAGCTTGAAGCAAGACCAGTTCGGGCTCCGGCAGCTCCGGGGTGGGGCTCGCGGAGGGCGCAGGTTGCGGCGACGCTTGCTGCGTCGGTGCCGCCGGGGTCGGACTTGCAGTTTGGCTTGGGGCCGGGCTTGGTGCCGGCGGCTGGACCGCAGGCGATGCCGCCGGTGCCGGAGGCGCCTGTGCCACGTCGGCCGGCTTGCCGCGCGGTTGCGCCAGCAGATACCAAAGCACGCCACCGGCGATGATCGCGACCGCCAATCCAAGCAACGTGAGCAGAATGGACTCGCGGCGCCTGCGCGTCCGTTGGTACGCGGCTGCATCCGGCAGCACACGATAAACCCGGACCGGATCCGTGATGTTCTTGACCTTGCGGTCGCCGAGCGATTCGTATCCGCAGACCATCTTGTGCTTGATCTGCTCATAGATGCCGCCGGAGATGAAGACGTCACCCGGCGCCGCGATCCCTTCCAGGCGCGAGGCCACGTTGACGCCGTCGCCATAGATATCGTCGGGCTCGATGATGACGTCGCCGAGGTTGACGCCGATCCGGTACTCGATCCAGTGATCTCTCGCGATCGCCGCGTTGCGGCCGATCATGTTCTGCTGGATCACGATGCTGCAACGGACGGCCTCGACAGGACTGTCGAACATCGCGATAAAGCCGTCGCCGGTGGTCTTGACCAGCTTGCCATGGTGCTCGGCAATGGTGGGCTCGATCAGATCGCGCAGGATCCGCTTGACGCGCGCATGCGTACCTTCTTCATCAAGCTGCATCAACCGGCTGTAGCCTGCGATATCGCCGGCAACGATCGCGGCCAAGCGCCGCGGCATTGAATCGCCGGGAGGCTGTGTATTGTCGGGCTGTGACCGGCCTGACTTGAAGTCGCGAATTTCTCCCATGGCGCTCCGGCTGCTCCGCAAAGACGTGCTCAAGGCGCAACCGGCGCCTTCGTCCCCGAGGCCCGCTTGAACCTACCACACCTGCGGGTCGGAACAAAGTTCGCCAAGCGTGACCATGTCACGGTTGTCCGCCGTCGGCCGAGGCCCGCCGGCCGGCCGGGCACGCCTTGCCGCAACGGCCAACGGGCGGCAAAAGCGCCCCTGCGTCAGCCCGCCTGCGTGGCCGGGGTGCGGATCTCGCGCGGCAGGATGATCGCAGCTGCGATCGCCAGCAGGCACAGTGCCGCGAAGGCGCGCAGCATCATCGAGAAGCCACCCTGGTCGTACAGCCAGGCCACCAGGCCGACGGAAGCGCCGGCCGCGGTGAAGCCGACGAAATAGCGCACCGCATAGGCGCGCGAGCGCCATTCCTCGGTGGTGTACTTGCCGACCATGGCATCGTTCACCGTGACCTGGCCGAACGCGCCCATCACGATGCCGATCGAGACCACGATCAGCGGCAGGTTGGACAGGCTCGCCGCCAGATAAAGGAACGGCGCCAGCAGGAACGACAGCGGCAGCGCCACCGTCTTCAGCGAATATCTGTCGAGCAGCTTGCCGATGGTGTACTGCGTCATCGCGCCGAACACATAGACCCCGGCCGCGATCACGCCGAGCAGCGCCGGGCTCCTGGTCAGGTCGGCGAGCCGTTCGGCGAACAGCTTGGGAAGCGCCACCGTCACCGCGTTGAAGGTGGTGGAGATCGCGATCACCACGATCAGGAGTGACAGCACCACACGCCACATGTCCTCCTTGGCGACCCGCACCTGCGCTGCAGCCTGCCTGGAGCCCTTGCGGTCCTCATGCACCACCGTCATCGCAAAGACGATGCCGATCAGCACGGTGACCGTGCCGGGCACGATGAACGCCCAGCGCCAGCCGAGATACTGGCCGATCACGCCGGTGACCAGCGCCGACGAGGCGACCCCGAGATTGCCCCAGACGCCGTTGATCCCCATCTGGGCGCCGAGCTTCTCGGCATAGGACACGATCATCGCGGTGCCGACCGGATGATAGATCGAGGCGAAGATGCCGATCGCCAGCAGTGCGGCGCCGAGCTGCAGCGGCGTCTGCACGAAGCCGACCGAGATCATCGACAGGCCGATGCCGACGAAGAAGATCACCATCATGTGGCGGCGGCTCCAGCGGTCGCCGAGCCAGCCCGTGACCAGCGAGCCGGCGCCGAAGGCGATGAAGCCCGGGGTCGCATAGGGCAGGAGTTCCGAATAGGCCATGCCGAGCGCCGGGCCCATGATGATGACGGCGGCAGCGAAAATCAGCATCGCGTAGTGATCGATGAAATGGGCGGCGTTGACGAAGGTGATCACCCGGCTGGGACTGTTGCTTGGACCGTTCATCGGCACCGTCTCTCACGCGATTCTTCAATTGCTCGAAAATAGGTTATAGGTGCTTGTCCTGACGGGATGTCGCCAATGACTATCGCTGAGCCGCCAATAAGAGCCCTCCACCAGGACCGGCGCGTCACCGGGGACGGCGTGCATCTGGTGGCGCGCAGCTACCGCAAGGGCGTCCGGCTCGACCCGCACATGCACCGCGAGGCACAGCTGGTCTATGCCGCCAGCGGCACCATGCAGGTGACGACGCCCAAGGGGCGCTGGCTGGTGCCGCCGGACCGCGCGGTGTGGGTCCCTGCCCTGCTCCCGCACGCGATCGACGTGCTCGCCGACATCGAGATGCGCACGCTGTATTTCGACCAGGCCTGGCTCGCGCGCGAAAAGCGCAGCGACAGCCTCGACCACGAATTCGTGGTGCGGGTGTCACCGCTGGTGCACCAGGCGATCCTGGCACTGTTCGACGCCTCATGCGGACGCGAGCGCACCGCTCTGTTGATCCGCCTCGTGATGCTGGAGCTGCACCAGGCCGAGGATTCGGCGACCTTCATCCCGCTGCCGCAGGAGCCGCGCTGCCGCCGCGCCGCCGACATCGTGCTGGCCGATCCGACGAAGGACCACGACATCGATGCGCTGGCGCGCACGGTCGGCACCTCGGCGCGGACGCTGTCGCGGCTGTTCTCGGCGGAGACGCAGCTCTCGTTCAAGAGCTGGTGCCAGCGCGCCCGCATCGCGGCCGCCATCGAGCGCCTGTCGAGCACCGCGAACGTTTCGGTCAAGCAAGTCGCCTCCGACCTCGGCTATGCCAGCGTGCCGGCATTTTCCCACGCGTTCCGCCAGGTTACCGGCAAGACACCGACCGCGTTCGCGGAGAAAACGTGAACGGGATTCGCCACCGGGCGCGGCGACGACGAATTATACCGCTGTCGCGCTGCGACATATTTCCGTACGATCCATGCGCTTGATTGCAGTGCTCCCGACCTTAAATCCCGTGTAAGGTCCGGCTTCACTGGATACGACCTGCTGGATACGACCTGCTCATGGCCAATGCCTTCTTCTCCGATCTGCTCTCGACGATTTCCGAACGCGGCCGCGTCCTGCTCGGCCGCGCCAGCCCGGCCAACGACAAGCAGGATGCTTCCGAGCTGCTGGAATTGTGCGAGGCGCTGCTGTCCGGCCGCGGCGAAGCCTCCGGCACCGCGATGGCGCGCGAAGTGCTCGACCGCTACCACCACCTCGATGCCGCCGGGCGGCTGTCGTTCTTCCAGACGCTGGCCCGCGATTTCGGCCCCGATCACGCCAAGCTGGCGCAGGCGATCGAAAGCTGGCGCGCCAAGGCCAATGGCGATGACGCTAGCGATCTGCATTTCGCCTCCGAGCCGCGCCGCCAGGAATTGATCCGCCGGCTCAATCGCGCGCCGGGCGGCACCGGCGAGCTGGTGTCGATTCGCTCGGATCTGCTTTCACTGATGAAGGGCAACAAGGACCTTGCCGCGCTCGATCGCGACGTGGTCCATCTGCTCTCGTCCTGGTTCAACAGGGGATTCCTCGTGCTGCGCAGGATAGACTGGTCGTCGCCGGCCAATATTCTGGAGAAGATCATCCGTTATGAGGCCGTGCACGAGATCCGCGATTGGGACGATTTGCGCCGCCGCATCGATCCGATCGATCGCCGCTGCTACGCCTTCTTCCATCCGGCGCTGGCCGACGAGCCACTGATCTTCGTCGAGGTCGCGCTCACGGAAACCATCCCGGGCGCGATCGCGCCGCTGCTTGCGGAAGAGCGCGAGCCGGTCCCGGTCGAGCGCGCCCGCACCGCGGTGTTCTATTCGATCTCCAACACCCAGCGCGGCCTTGGCGGCATCTCCTTCGGCAGCTTCCTGATCAAGCAGGTGGTCGAGGAGCTGCGCCGCGAATTGCCGAAGCTCGACAACTTCGTGACGCTGTCGCCGGTGCCGGGCTTCATGCAGTGGGTCAAGCAGGCCGACGACGTGCCGCTCACCGATGAGGACCGCCAGCTGCTGGAAAGCCTCGGCAAGCCCGACTGGTTCGAGAACGCCGAGCTAGCCATCCAGCTGCGCGCCGTGCTGGAGCCGCTTGCCGCCTACTATTTCCTGAAGGCGCGAACGCCGAAGGGACGGCTGATCGATTCGGTCGCGCGCTTCCATCTCGGCAACGGCGCACGGCTGGAGCGGATCAACTGGCTCGGCGACCTCTCGCCCAAGGGCCTGCGCGAATCCGCAGGCATCATGGTCAACTACCTCTACCGCCTCGACGACATCGAGAAGAACCACGAGGCCTACGCCAACAATGGCGAGGTGATCGCCTCGAGCGCGGTGAAGAAGCTGTTAAAGGGCGAAGGCCGGCGGCTGCTGGACATGCGATTGGGATGACGGGGATGCAGCGCAATCTCTCCCCTCGTCGTCCCGGCGAAAGCCGGGACCCATAACCACAGAGTTGAGTTGTTAGAAGGCTGTGGCCCCAGCGTCGCACAACAATGACCTTCGGTGGTTATGGGTCCCGGCTTTTGCCGGGACGACATCGAGTATGTTGCGTCATCGAGAGTGATACATTCATGGTCTCTCAGGATGACGGGGCAGTGAACATCGACAATCACGGCGCGGCGGTCGACGCCCTCGGCACCTAAAACCTCGCCCTTGCCATCAGCCTTACCGTGCGGCCCTGCCCCGGCGAGATGTTATTGTTGCCGTCGGCGGACGCCCAATAGCCCTTGTCAAAAATGTTCTCGACGTTGAGCTGGGCGCTCCAGGTCTCGTCGATCTTGGCATAGACCGCCGCGTCGAAGCGCACGAAGCCCGGCAGCCGCACCGTGTCGTCGGACGAGGCGAAGGAATCGCCGAAATAAATCACGCCGAGCGCGGCGGCCCACATCGGCGTGAACTGATACTTGTTCCACCAGGCAAACTGATTGTACGGCACCAGCTGGACGCGGTTGCCGGGCAGGACGGTCGCCGAGGTCGCGCCGGTGATCTTCGCGTCGGTGTAGGCATAGGCCAGCGACGACTGCCACTGAGCGGTGACATAGCCGGTCAAGCTCGCCTCGACACCTCGCGTGAGCGTGCTGCCGGAGGGAAAGAAGAAGCCGGGATTGTTGCCGTCGGCGATCGGCTGGTTGGTGCGGTTCAGATTATAGACCGCGGTCGAGAACAGCAGCTTCGGGTTGATGTTCCATTTCATGCCGAGCTCGACATTCTCGAACCGCTGCGGCTGCAGGATCAGGGTGCCGTCGTTCAGCGCGCTGAACTGGTCGCCCGAGGCCGGCAGGAAGGAGACGCTGTAGGCGGTATAGACCGACATCGAATCGATCGGCTTGATGATGAGGGCGCCCTGCGGCGACACCAGATTGTCGACGCGATTGCGATTGATGTTGGTGTTCATGTCGGTGGCCGACATGTCGTAGCGATCGAACCGCGCGCCGGCGATGATCTGCACGGCGCGCGAAATCTCGATGGTGTCCCTGAGATAGCCGGACTGGATGTTCAGCGCATAGCGGCTGTTCGAATCGGGCGTGGTGACGCCGTCGCTGTTGGTGCCGGTGAAGTGGTGAAGAAACGTCACCGGGCCGAAATAGGTCGGCGCGAACGGGTTCTGCACGATGGTGTTGGTGCCGTTCGGGAACACGCCGGTGTTGCGGATGTCGACGCCGGTCTGCCGGCCGAACTCGGTGCCGAAGCCGACGGTGTGGAACAGCGGCCCGGTCCAGGTCTTGCAGGTGAAATCGGTCTGGTTGAAGACGTTGTCGCGGTTCGTCGTGTGCTGGTAGGCACCGAGATTGACCGCGGTGTCCGCGGGATTGACCGCGCCGGCGAGCGGGCCGCCGGTCGGATAGACGTTCTGATAGAACTTCTGGTAGTCGGCGGCGATGGTGCCGTTGCGCACCGTCAGCCCGTTCTCGAAATCGTGCTCGATAACAGCCATGCCGGTCTGCACGGTCGCCTGCGCGGTGTTCAGGCTTGGGCTGCCGAAGAAGGTCGAGAAGTCGCCGTTCGGCGCGAACGGCGTGGTCGGGTTGAAGCGGGTCGCGCCGCCGGGAAGGCCCTGCGAGGGATTGCCGCGATCGGCGGTGCGCTCGTCGTGGAAGTATTCATAGCTCAGTTTGATTTTGGTGTTGTCGTCGGGCTTCAGCGTTACCGTCGGATTGATGCCGTAGCGCTCCAGATGATTGAAATCGCGGAAGGCATCGGCGCCTTCGTAGAACACGTTGAGCCTTGCTGCGACGTTGTCGTTGATCGCCTGTCCGGCATCGAGGCTGACGCGGCGATCGCCCCACGAGCCGGTCTGCGCCGTCGCCTCGTAGACGCGGTTGCCGTCGGCCTCCTTCAGCGTGCGGTTGAGCAAGCCGCCGCCGGCGCCGCGGCCGAAGGTCAGTGCACTCGGTCCCCTCAACACCTCGATGCTCTGGGCGTTGTACATGTCGCGGAAATACTGCACGTCGTCGCGAAAGCCGTTGACGAAGAAGTTGGCGCTGGAATCGACGCCGCGGATCACGAGCTCGTCGCGATTGCCCTCGCCCTGGTGCACCGCAACGCCGGGGACATAGCGGGTGACGTCGGTGAGGCCCTGGTAGTTCTGGTCGCGGATCTGCTCCCGCGTGATCACGTTGAGCGATTGGGGGATGTTGACGATGGCGGTGTTGGTCCTGGTCGCAACCGACGTACTGTTGGCGAAATAGCCCGATGTGCCGGTGCGGGCATCCTGCGACTCCGCGAAGGGTTTTGCCGCCGCCGCGGGCGCGATCCGCCTTGCCGTCTGGGTGCGGCGGCCTCGTGCGGCGGCCGTGCTGCGCAATGTCGACGGTGCGCTGCGGCGACGTTGCGTGGCCGGCGGAGTGACCGTCACTGGCGGCAGCGACGAGGCTCCGCCCTGCGCCGGCGCCGATTGCGCCTGTGCGGCAGACGTTGCGAGCGGAACGCCCAGCGCGAGATAGCTCGCCGTGAGCAGCGACAGCTTCGCAAGCAAAGCGATGCGACGATTGTTTTTTGATCTTGATGTCATGACGTCGTCCCCAAGCAACTCTCGCCTTCGCTGAAGGCGATGCGCCGTCCTCTAGAGAGGTGAGGCGCTGTGCGTCCAGACGACGGACCCGGGAAAATTTTTGCGTGACGACGGAATAAAATCGCGACGAATGGACGCGGATACACCTCGCGGCGAGCGCAGGATTGGAAAAGTCAAGGATGCGAATGGTTTCTGTCGGCTTCCGGATTTGCGCCGGGAAACGAAGGACGGCGCTCGCGCGCCGCCCTTCTTGTAGAGATTCCAGATTGTAGCGGTTCTAAAACGATCGGGACGTCTCGGTCACGCGGTTGCGGACCGCGGCCGCAGCCCCGCCGGCAGATGCGCGTCGATCCAGCCAGTAATCGCACGCTCGTTGCGATGGTAGAGCAGGCCTGCGGCGATCACGGCAATGCCGATCAGCGACAGCGAGAACGGAAACCACAGCGAGTCCTTGAACACGACGTCGGCGAGATGGCCGAGATAGAGGCAGATGCCGAACGCGCCGAACACCGCATAGGCGCGCCGCATCAGGATCACGGCGATCGCGATCAGGCCGATATTGAGCAGGCAATACACCGCCTTGCTCAATTCGGTTGAGCCTTCGGATGCGCTAATTCCGCCCCAGAACGCCATCAGGCCGAACAGATGCAGCCAGAACGCAAAGTCGCCGTTGCGGCTGCGATAGTCCACGATCCACGCCACCGCGAGCACGGCAAGCCCGAACCAGATCGATACCCTGCGGCGCATCTCGAAATCGGCGTGAGCCATGCCGCTGAACCACGGCGCCAGATCCATCGACATGAACCACAGCGCGACCGAGATGATCGCGACGATGAAGGCGAAGCGGTAGTAGCGCAGCGCGACGATGCCGGCGGCGATCGTCGCAATCTCCATGAAGATCCAGCTGCCCTTCACCCAGACGTAGAAGTCCTGCACGGTTCCCGGCTTGCCGAACTTGCCCCACCAGCCAAGCTCGTCCTGAATGCCGTAGACCGCGAGCGGCGCCATCGAGACCGCGATCGCGATCAGCAGGCCGCCGGGAACCCGCAGATTCTTCGGGTGCCAGAGATAGTGGCCGCCCATTGTGAAAGCGGTGGCGTAGGCGACGGCACAGATGGTCAGCGCCCGGCCCCCCATCTGGGTGAAGGCCAAGGTCGAGAACAGGCCCATGGCACCGATCACGATGAGCGCGCCGGCGTACCAGAGCACGTGCGCGGCATCGAATTTGGCGGTGGGACTAACATCGCCCGCCGGACCCGGCCCTGCGCTGCTCGTCAGGAAAGCAAGCAACCGTTCCAGATCGGCCGGGCTGATCACTCCGGCATTTGCGGCTTCCCGGAGATCCTTGGCTGAATATGGCATGCGGCACTCCTCACGGCCGGTTCCGCGTCTGCTCCCGATCATTCGGGAGAAAGACGCCCTGTTCTCGTGAGTATATCTCGAAATGAGCAACGTTCAATAATTTATTGAGCAACGCTCACAAAATTTGCAGGTGAACTCAAGCCCGCCCCGCGCCCGGCAGATCGGCAGTCGCTGGCCGGACTCAGTCCGCCAGCGCCTTCATCTCCTTGTAGAGATCGGATTTGCCCTCGAAGCCGATGCCGGGAAGGTCGGGCATCACGATGTGGCCACCCTCGACGCGCACGCCGTCCGGGAAGCCGCCATAGGGCTGGAACAGGTCGGGGTAGCTCTCATTGCCGCCGAGGCCGAGGCCGGCCGCGATGTTCAGCGACATCTGGTGGCCGCCATGCGGGATGCAGCGGCTCGGCGACCAGCCGTGGGTCTTCAGCACCTCGAGCGTCCGCTGATATTCGCAGAGCCCGTAGGACAGCGCGCAATCGAATTGCAGCCAGTCGCGGTCCGGCCGCATGCCGCCGTAGCGGATCAGGTTCCGCGCATCCTGGTGGCTGAACAGGTTCTCGCCGGTCGCCATCGCGCCGGGATAGAACTCGGCCAGCGCGGCCTGCAGCGCGTAGTCGAGCGGGTCGCCGGCCTCCTCGTACCAGAACAGCGGGTACTCGCGCAGCATCTTGGCGTAGGCGATCGCGGTCTCCAGATCGAAGCGGCCGTTGGCGTCGACCGCGAGCTGCGCCGCGCTGCCGATCTCCTTCAGCACCGCCTCGATGCGCTCGCGATCCTCGGCGAGCGGCGCGCCGCCGATCTTCATCTTCACGACGTTGTAGCCGCGGTCGAGATAGCCGCGCATCTCCTTGCGCAGCGCGCCGAGATCCTTGCCCGGATAGTAGTAACCGCCGGCGGCATAGACGAAGACGCGCGGATTGGCGGTCAAACCGTGGCGCTCGGCGAGCAGCCGGAACAGCGGCTTGCCGGCGATCTTGGCCACCGCGTCCCACACCGCCATGTCGATGGTGCCGACCGCGACCGAGCGCTCGCCATGGCCGCCCGGCTTCTCGTTCGACATCAGCGTCGACCAGACCTTGTCCGGATCGAGATTGCCGCCATCAGCATCGAGCAGCGATTTCGGATCGGCTTCCTTGAGGCGCGGCGCAAAGCGCTCGCGGATCAGACCGCCCTGCCCGTAGCGGCCGTTGGAATTGAAGCCGTAGCCCACCACCCGCTTGCCGTCGCGCACCACGTCGGTGACCACGGCCACCAGGCTCGAAGTCATCTTGGTGAAGTCGATATAGGCATTGCGGATCGGCGATGAGATCGGTTTTGTGACCTCGCGGACGTCGACGATACGGACGGACATGGGGGGCTTTCTATTGGAGTCATTTCGGGGCGATGCGAAGCATCGAACCGCCAGGTGCGCAGTTGCACACCGAGAATCTCGAGATTCCGGGTCCGGTCCTTCGGACCATCCCGGAATGACGGTTGCTACTTCTTATCCCGGAAATACGGCTCGACCGGCCCGTGCACCTTGATGGTGAGCGGATTGCCGTAACGGTCCTTGGCGTTGCCCGCGGTGACGCGGACCCAGCCTTCGCTGATGCAGTACTCCTCGACATTGGTCTTCTCGGCACCCTTGAATCGGATGCCGACATCGCGGGCGAGAATATCCGCATTGTAGTACGGGCTGTTCGGATCGACCGAGAGGCGGTCGGGGAATTGGTCATTGGTGTCGTTGTCGTCGCTCATAGCAGCGCCTCGATTTCCTTCCTCAATCCTTCGGGCCGGGCGGTCGGCGCATGCCGCGCAACGACCTTACCGACGCGATCGACCAGGAACTTGGTGAAGTTCCATTTGATCGCGGGCCCAAGCAGGCCCGACTTCTCACGTTTCAGGTGTTCGTACAATGGATGCGCACCTGAGCCATTGACGTCGATCTTGGCGAACATCGGAAACGTCACGGCATAGTTGGTCTCGCAGAACGCGGCGATCTGCTTCGCATCGCCGGGCTCCTGCGCGCCGAACTGGTTGCAGGGAAAGCCGAGCACGGCAAAGCCGCGCGCCGAGAGGCCGGCGTGCAGCTCCTGGAGGCCCTTGTACTGCGGTGTGAACCCGCAGGCACTCGCCGTGTTCACGATCAAAAGCACCTGGCCCTCGAACCGCTGCAGCGGTACGTCGTCGCCGGCGAGCGACTTGGCGGTGAAATCGTAAACGGTCGCCATCTTAATTGACCGGATCGATCGGCGACGACGGCGTGCCGCCGGCCTCGACCGCCTCGCCGGCGGCAAGGCAGAGATCCTCGCGGTAGCGACCGGCCACCAGCTGCACGCCGACCGGGATCCGTCCCACGAGACCGGTGGAGACCACGAGCCCGGGAAGCCCCATGAACGGGATCGCGATCTGCGGCAGCTGCGCGTGCCACACCCGCGCGAACGACGCCTCGTCCTTGCGGTCGAGATGGTCGGGGAACGGCAGCTCGCCGGACACCGGCATCAGCAACACCGGATATTTCTCGAAGAAGGCGAACCATTCGCGCGTCAAGGTCGCGCGGCGGGTCAGCGCCTGCGACAGGTCGAACGGATGCACGCGGGCGCGGACGCCGCGCAGGCAGGCCAGCGCGCCGGGATCGCCCTCGCGCTCGGCGAAGGCGAGCTGGGCCTCATAGCCGTCGCCGAGCCAGAGCCGGGTCTGGATTTCGGCCGCCTCGCGTAAGGACGGCGTGTCGGCGATTTCCTCGACGATCCAGCCGGCCTTCTGCAAGCGCTTGCCGGCGTCGGCCACCGCGGCGACCACTTCCGGCACCGGGTCGAGACCATCGGGATTGAGGCACATCGCAACGCGCTTTTCGCGCGGCGGTCCTTCGAGCGGCACCGGCGCATACCAGGGGTCTCGATAGTCCGGCGCCGACATCGCCGCGAGCGAGATGCGCAGGTCGTTGACGGTGCGCGCCAGCGGGCCCGACACCGCGCTGATCTGCGGGCCGATCGGACGCTCCGGCAAAGCCGAATTGAAGGCCGGGATGCGGCCCATGCTCGGCCGCAGGCCGTGCACGCCGCAGGCATAGGCCGGATAGCGGACCGAGCCGGCGATATCGGTGCCGTGGGCGATGTGGCCGATGCCGGCCGCGACCGCCGAGCCCGCGCCGCCGGACGAGCCGCCCGGGGTGATGCCGGGATCGCGCGGGTTCTTGGTGTCGCCGTGAATGAGGTTGGTGGTGAACCAGCGATAGGAGACCGCCGGACAGTTGGTGCGGCCGAGCAGCACCGCGCCCGCCTTGCGCAAATTGGCGACCACCGGGTTATCGACCTTGGCGATGACATCACGCTGCGCCTTCAGCCCGTTGGTGGTGGCGTAGCCCTCCTGGTCGACATTGACCTTGATGGTGACGGGTACGCCGGCGAGCGGCCCGACCGCCTCGCCGCGCGCAATGGCCGCATCGACCTTGGCGGCCTGCGCCAGTACGTCGTCCGGCCGGTGATCGACCACCGCGTTGAGCTTCGGGTTGACCGCGTCGAGCCGGGCGAGCCCGGCCTCCGCCGCCTCCTTCGCCGACACCTTCTTCGATTTGATGAGGCTGGCGAGCTCGGCCGCCGACAGACGCCAAATATCCTGCATGTGACACTCCGTATGACGCTGCGTTTTAGCGCCGCGCGGAGAACATGACCAGCGGCCCGCCGCCCGATGTTTCAGCGGACATGCGCGATGTAATAGGCAAGGTCGCCGATCTGCTCCTTGGTGACCGTCTGCATCACGTCAGCCATGGTGGCATCATAGCCGTGGCGGCTGTTGTCCTTGTATTCGGCCAGCGTCTTGGCGAGGTAGTCCTCGCGCTGGTTGGCGATGCGCGGGACGTTGTCCTTGCCGGAGAAATCGGTGTTGTGGCAGCTGTTGCAGCGGTTCTGCTGCGCCAGCGCCTGGCCACGCGCCATCCGCGCGGGATCGCCGGCATCGGCGGGCGGCGTGGGCTTCGGCAAGGTCGCGATGAAGTCCGAGAAGCTGCGCAAATCGTCGTCGGTCAGCGGCTTCGCCATCTCGTTCATGGGGTCGAACACCCGCAGCTTCTCGCGGAACATGAAGAGCTGGATCAGCGCATAGGGCGCCGTCTGGCCGCCGAGCGACGGCGTGTTCTCGGTTTCCGACGTGCCATGCTCGCCATGGCAGGCAAAGCACGCCGCAGCGCGCTCCTGGATGGTCTCGGCATTTGCGGAGAAGCTGAGAGCGGCGAGCGCCGCGACGAGTGCGAGCTTACGCATCGGTCCATCCTTGCATGCACTTCAAAAGAAAATCGGGGGCAGCGGACGCTGCCCCCGATCCGTGGCTTCAACTTACTGATTGGCGACCTTCGGCTTGCCGTAGCTGACGCGATAGACCGCGCCGTTCCAGTCGTCGGAGACCAGCAGCGAGCCGTCCTTCAGCAGCATCACGTCGACCGGGCGGCCGACATACTTGTTGTCCTCGAGGAAGCCGGTCAGGAACGGCTCCATCGACTTCACCGTGCCGTCCTTGTTCAGCCTGACGGCGACCACGTCACCACCCTGCTTCTGCGACTTGTTCCAGGAGCCGTGACGCGCGACAAAGATGACGTTCTTGTAGCTCTTCGGGAACATGCTGCCGGTGTAGAAGCGCATGCCGAGCGAAGCGGTATGCGGGCCCATCAGGCCGACCGGCGCGGTGTAATCCTTGCAGTTCTTGCCCCAGCCGAGCTCCTGGTCGATGATGTTGCCCTGGTAGCAGTACGGCGCGCCGAAATCCTCGCCCGCCTTGGTGACGCGGTTGAGCTCGTCTTCCGGCACCGTCTCCGACAGCCAGTCGCGGCCGTTGTCGGTGAAGTACATCTGCTTGTTCTCGGGATTCCAGTCGAAGCCGACCGTGTTGCGCACGCCGAGCGCGTAGACCTCGGCGCCGGAGCCATCGAGATTCATGCGGCGGATCTGGCCGTGGTCGGAGTCATGCAGCACGTTGTTGCCGGGCTGGCCGACCGGAACATAAAGCTTGTTGTCGGGACCGATGGCGACGAACTTCCAGCCATGCGCCTCGTCCTTCGGCAGCTTGTCGTAGATGACGGTGGGCTTCGGCGGGTTGTCCAGGTTGTCCTCGATCTTGTCGATCTTGGAGACCTTCGAGAGTTCGGCGATGTAGAGCGTGCCGTCCTTGAAGGCGACGCCGTTCGGACGATAGAGACCGGAGGCGATCACCTTGACCGAGCGCTTGCCGTCCTTGTTGACGATCGCATAGACCTTGTCGACGAGCCGGCTGCCGACGAACACCGTGCCCTTGTCGCCGAGCGCCAGCGAGCGCGCATTGGCCATGCCGGCCGCATAGACCTCGACATTGAAGCCGGCCGGCGCCTTGAGCTTGGCGAGCGGAAGCTTGTCGGGCGCGGACGGCAGCGGCGGCGGCGCCACCGGCGCGAGCTTGGCGGCGGCTTCATTGTCGGGACGCCCGATCAAGGGCGAGCCAGGCGGCAGCGGCTGGGCGGCGGGGGCGGCACCGGCCGCCGGCGCGGCTGGCTGTTGCGCCGCAGCAGAGAGCGTGAACGCCCCGAGCATGGCCCCCGCGAGCAGCAGGCTGCGCGGTGCGAACGAGTGTTTTTTCATGATGATCTCCCCTGGGTGGAAGCCGTTGTTGATTGCGCCATTGACGTCGCCCGGCGCCGTTCGGCTTTCCGTTCATAGTCTTGGGAATTTGTCCGGACAATTGCAATCGGAAACATGCTGACATCGGCCAACGCATGGTTGTGACCACGCGGCGGGCCAGCGCGCGTCAGTGCCTTGTCATCGAGCGGTCCGGGCGGTCGAGGATCGCCTCCGTGAACGGAAACTCCAGAACGATCTCGCCCTCATCGTCCGTCACCTCGATCACGGCGCTGAGCAGCGCGCCGTCGGCGCCCTCGGTCTTGAGCAGTTCGCGAATCATCGCGCGCGCCATTTCCCACGCACGATCCGGATCCCGCAGGATTTCGCCGTCGGGATCGGAGATCAGCTCGTCGCCGATACGGGTATTGAAGAAGTAGCGTGGCATCGGCTGAACTCGGCTCGGTTAGTCGCTTCCCGTCAGGGGAGAGCACAGGATCGTCACAGGACCTTCGGAGGACCGCAGGGCCCTGTTTACTTATTCCAAGATCACCATTCACCGTGTGGCGAACAACAGGAAAAAGGTCTGATGCCACGGGCTTTTGACGGGAAACACGCGCACAAATTTGTGAGTGGGCAGAACTTGCCTGCCGCAGTGCAGCATACCTTGCGAGGCGGCACCTTACAGAAAATTTAACTGGCGAACTTTTCCAACCACAGTACTTTACTCTGCAGGGCGGAAAGTTCGTCCGGTTGCAACAAGGAGAGCCAAATGGCCTGGAAAGCACCGAAGATCGTGGAAGTGTCGGTCGGCATGGAAATCAACATGTATATGTGCGCAACCCGCAAGTAGGCGGCAGCGCCCCATACACGTTTAGCGTTTTAGCGCAGGTGGACATCCGGGCGTAACGCGCTCCCGAGCAAGGGAGTGTGTTTCAAATCCGGGGTCCACCTCGTAACGTTTTTGGGTCCAACAGACTTCTCCAGGGCCAAGCTTCTCCAGGGGACGGATCATGCTTCGTGTCGTCGTCCTGGGTGCCGCGGCGGGTGGCGGCGTTCCGCAGTGGAACTGCGGCTGTGCCGTCTGCAGGACGGCGCGAAGCGACCATCCCGAACTGCAGAGCACGCAAGCCTCGATCGCCGTCAGCGGCGACGGCGCGCACTGGTTCCTGGTCAATGCGTCCCCGGATTTGCGCCAGCAGTTGATTGCCACGCCGCAGCTGCATCCGAAGCACGGCGCACTGCGCCACAGCCCGGTCGCGGGCGTCATCCTCACCAATGGCGAGATCGACGCGGTCGCCGGGCTGCTGTCGATGCGTGAGGGCTCGCCGTTCACGATCTACGCGCATGAGCGGGTGCTTGCGATCCTGCGCTCGAACAGCATCTTCAACGTGCTCAGCGACAAGAACGTCGACCGCCGGCCGATCGCGGTCGACCAGGCCTTCGAACCGGCCCTGCCCGACGGATCGCCGTCCGGGCTCGAGGTGCTGCCGTTCGAGGTTCCCGGCAAGGGCGCGTGGTACCTTGAGGGCAAGGCGCATCCGGCGGGCGCCGACGGCGTCGGCGATACGCTCGGCCTGCGTATTGCGGACAGGCGCCGCGGCAAATATTTCTATTTCCTGGCCGCCTGCGCACGGGTGACCGACGACCTGAAATCGCGGCTCAGGGGCGCCCCGCTGGTGTTTTTCGACGGCACGGTGTGGCGCGACGACGAACTGATCGCGGCGGGCCTTGGCAACAAGACCGGCCAGGGCATGGGCCATATCGCCATGTCGGGCGATCAGGGTGCGATCGCCAGCCTCGCCGGGCTCGACATCGGACGAAAAGTGTTTTTGCATATCAACAACTCCAACCCGGCGCTGCTTGGGACCTCGGCCGAACGCAAGGCGGCCGAACAGGCGGGCTGGCAGATTCCCTCCGACGGAACGGAGATCGTGCTGTGAATGTCGTGCCTACCACCGGAATGACCGCGCTCTCGATCGGCAAGGGCATCACGCTCGACAGTGCCGAGGAGATGGAGGCGACGCTGCGCACGATCGGTGCCACGCGCTATCACAGCCTGCACCCGTTCCACCGCCTGCTGCACGGCGGCAAGCTCAACAAGGGCCAGGTCCAGGCCTGGGCGCTGAACCGCTATTACTACCAGAGCACAATCCCGCTGAAGGACGCGATGGTGATCTCGCGCTTCCGCGACCGCAACACAAGGATCGAATGGCGTCACCGCATCGAGGATCACGACGGCGATCTCGGCAATGAAGGCGGCATCGAGCGCTGGCTGAAGCTGACCGAAGGCCTCGGCCTCGACACGGCCTATGTGGAGTCCACCGAAGGCATTCTGCCGGCGACGCGCTTTGCGGTCGAAGCCTATGTGCATTTCTGCCGCGACCGCACCCCGCTGGAGGCGATCGCCTCCTCGCTCACCGAATTGTTCGCGCCGAACCTGCACGAGGAGCGTATCTCGGGGATGCTGAAGCACTACGACTTCGTCAACCCCGACATCATGAGCTATTTCAGCCGCCGCCTGACCCAGGCGCCGCGCGACGCCGGCTTCGCGCTCGACTACGTCAAGCAGCACGCCAGGACGCCGGCGGAGCGCGAGGCGGTCTGCAATGCGCTGATCTTCAAGACCAACGTGCTGTGGGTGCAACTCGATGCGCTCTATCACGCCTATGTCGACGGCCAGATTCCGCCCGGCGCCTTCGTGCCGAAGACAGGTTAGGGACACGATCATGGCCAGCCGCAACATCAGCGTCAGCGAGACCAGCCGGCCGAAACTGCCGCGCCATACCAAGCTGAAATTCGACGAGACGCGGCAGGTCTGGGTGATCCTGGCGCCGGAGCGCGTGCTGGCGCCGGATGACATCGCGGTCGAGGTGCTGCAACTCTGCGACGGCGTGCGCAGCGTCGCCGCGATGGTGGACCAGCTCGCGGAGAAATATGCCGCCCCGCGCGAGGCGATCGCAACCGACGTGATCGCTATGTTGCAGGATCTGGCCGACAAGGGCTTTCTCACCGAAGCGCGCGAGAGCACAGCATGAGTGACACGCTCGCCGACAACAAGACAACGACAGCAGGCCCAACCGACGGGCTCGCGGTGCTCGAGCAAACGCGCTCGGCGGCGGAGACCTACGGCATTCCCCTTGCGGTGCTCCTCGAGATCACCCACCGCTGCCCGCTGCAATGCCCGTATTGCTCCAACCCGGTCGAGCTCGACCGCGGCTCGACCGAGCTCACCACCGACGAATGGAAGAAGGTGCTGAGCGAGCTTGCCGAGCTCGGCGTGCTGCAGATCCATTTCTCCGGCGGCGAGCCGACAGCGCGCAAGGATATCGTCGAGCTGGTGCAGCACGCGACCGATGTCGGGCTGTATTCGAACCTGATCACCTCGGCCGTGCTGCTGACCAGGGACAAGCTTGCGGCGCTGGCCGATGCCGGCCTCAGCCATGTGCAGATCAGCTTCCAGGGTAATGAGCCCGTTGTGGCGGACCGCGTCGCAGGTCTGAAGGATGCGCATCGCAAGAAGCTCGAAGTCGCGAAATGGACACGCGAGCTGGAATTGCCGCTCACGGTGAATGCGGTGATGCACCGGCAGAACCTGCATCAGCTGCCCGACATCATCCAGATGGCGGTCGACCTCGACGCCGACCGTCTCGAGGTCGCCAACGTGCAGTATTACGGCTGGGCGTTGAAGAACCGCGCCGCGCTGATGCCGACGATCGAGCAGATCGAGGAGACCAGCCGCATCGTCGAGGAAGCCCAGGTGCGCCTGAAGAGCACGCTCGCGATCGACTATGTGGTGCCGGACTACTACGCGCTGCGACCGAAGAAATGCATGGGCGGCTGGGGCCGCCAGTTCTTCAACATCTCGCCGGCCGGCAAGGTGCTGCCCTGCCACGCCGCCGAAAGCATCACCGGGCTCGAATTCGAATCGGTGCGCTCGAACCATTCGATCGCCTGGATCTGGCAGAACTCCGAGGCCTTCAACCGCTATCGCGGCACCGGCTGGATGCCGGAGCCGTGCAAGAGCTGCGAATTCCGCGAGGTCGATTACGGCGGTTGCCGCTGCCAGGCCTTTGCGCTGACCGGCGATGCCGGCAACACCGACCCGGCCTGCGCGCTGTCGCCGCGACACGAGGAGATCTTCAAGCAGGCCGAGCAGGAATCCGCCGGCACGCAGAACCGCTTCCTGTATCGCAATTTCGCCGGCGGCACGCTGGAGACGGACGAACCCCAAATCGGATCCCAGGACAAGCGCAATGGCGCCTGACGCCGATGTCGGCAAGGCCGCGAGGCGTGCCGATCCCTTTGCGCCGCTGACGTCGGAATGGCTCGACGTCGGCGATGGCCACGATCTCCATGTCGAGAGCGTCGGGCGCGAGGGCGGCATTCCCGCGGTCTATCTGCATGGCGGCCCCGGCAGCGGCTGCCAGCCCGATCATCGCCGGCTGTTCGATCCCGAGCGCTTTCACGCCGTGCTGTTCGACCAGCGCGGCTGCGGTCGCAGCCGGCCGAAAGGCAGCCGCGACAACAACACGACGCAGCACATGATCGCGGACATGGAGAAGATCCGCGAGCGGTTCGGCTTCGCGCGCTGGATGGTGGTCGGCGGCTCCTGGGGCGCGACGCTGGCGCTGGCCTATGCGCAGGCCCATCCCGAACGGGTCAGCGGGCTGGTGCTGCGCGCGACGTTTCTCGGCACAGCCGAGGAGCTGGACGATGTTTTCCTGCGCGCCTTGCCGCGCTTCTATCCCGCCCTCTCCGAGGACTTCCTCAACTTCCTGCCCGAGAGCGAGCGTGCATCGCCGCTTGCCGCCTATTATCGCCGCATCCTCGATCCCGACGCCGCCGTGCATGCGCCGGCCGCGCGCGCCTGGCACGACACCGAACGCGCGCTGTCGGAGCACACGCCGAAGCAGACGCGGCTCGACCTCAAGGCCTCAGGCGCCCTGCCCTCGACGCCGTTCATGGAGGCGCACTACTTCGCCAACAATTGCTTCATGCGGCCGCACCAGTTGATGGACGAGGCCGACAGGCTCGCCGGCATTCCCGGCATCCTGGTGCAGGGCCGCTACGATCTGTTGTGCCCGCCCGCGACCTCGCACGCGCTCGCTGCGCGCTGGCCGGGCAGCGAGGTCCGCATCGTCGATGGCGCGGGCCACATCCTCTACGATCCCGGCATCCGCAACGCCGTGATGAAGGCGATCGCCGACCTCGCCGCCAAGCGCTAGAGCGTTTTCGAGCGAAGTGGGCACCGGTTCGCGTGAAGAAAACGCGTCAAAACAAGTATCTAGAGCTTCGGTTCTGATCCAATCAGAACCGAAAATGCTCTAGGCCGCCGCAGGAACACCCTCGACATCAGGAGCCGGTGAAGAACTCGACCGGCTCCCTTGCTTCCCTCAATGTTTGCACTTGCCGGGAGGACATGCCGGCGCTGCCCGTGGCGCGGGCGCAGGCCTTGGCGGCGCCGCCATTCGCGGCGGCGGTGCTGCGCGTTGCGCCTGCATCGCCGGCCGTGGCGGCGGCGTAACGTGCGGAGCCGGAGCCGGTGCCGGACGCGGCGCAACGGCGGCGGCGCGCGGCGGCGGGGCAACCGGCCGCGGCGGCGGAGCTGCGGCCCGCACCGGCGGAGCTGCGGCATGCGTCGGCGCGGGCCGGGAGACCGGCGCCGGCGACACCGCGGCGCGGGCGGGTGCCGGGCGCGCGGCCGGCGGCGGCCGTGTCGACATCGCGCGGTTCGCCGGTGACGGCGCCGCCGAGGGCTTCACGTTTGCGGTCGGCGCGATCGCGGCATGCGGGAGCGGTTGCGCGCCCGGCTTGCCGGCGGCCGCGGGTGAGGAGGGCGCGTTTGTCGCCGGGGCGGCACCGGGCTTGGCCGGAGGAGCAGGCTGCGCATTGGCAGGCGCCATCGCGGTCGCCGGCTTGCCCGGCACCACCGCATTCGGCTTTGCCCCAGGTTGCGCGGCGCCGGATTGTGCGGCTCCCGGAGGCACAGCGCCATGCTGCATGGCATTGGGCGGTGCGGTCGCCGACTGCGGCAGCGGCGGTCCATTTTTCGCGCCCGGCAGGGTATGGGCACCCGGTGTGCCCGGCGCGCCCATCGCATTCGGAGCGGCGGCAGCATTCGGAGTGGCAGCAGCGTTCGGTGCCGCGGCAGCGTTTGGTGCGGCGCGTGGAGCTCCCATCGCCGCACCTTGCGCGGGCGTCACGCCTTGCGCAGCGCCAGGCAGGTTGGCGCGCTGCATTGCCGCAGCCGGCAGTCGCGGTGCCGCCGTCACCGGCGCGCCGCCCATCGCCGCCGTCACCCCGGCCGCATGGAGCTGCGCCGGCGTCGGGTTGGGATTGTTGATGACCGTGTTGATGACGGTGGTGTTGTGGATGTTGTTGAACACGATGTTGTTCTGCGGCGGCACGACATAGGCCGGTGCGGCGACATAGGCCGGCATCGCCACGAACATCGGCGTCGGCAGCACGTACAGGCCGATCGGCGGCGGCGGTGGCGGCAGCACGACGAAGTCCGGCGGCGGCGGCGGCAGGAAGACCACCGGCGGCGGCGGGGGCGGCGCGAAGTCGAACACCGGATCGCTGTAGTACAGCACCGGACGGTCGACATAGACGACCTCGTCGGGCGGCGGCGGCGGCACGTCATAGTCGAGCACCGTGAACTGCGGCGGCGGCTCGAGCGCGGCCGACAGATAGGCGAGCCGGCGCCGGGCGTCGTATGCATGCGGCCCGCGCGGATAACGCCGCAGGTACGACCAGTACGCATCAGGCGTGTCGGCATTGTAGGTGCGCCGCCAGGTGATCGCCTCGCGCCGCGCCGCCACGATCGCGCGCACGCGCCTCGCCAGCGGATCGCTCGGATAGGCCTGCAGGTAGTCCTCGTAGCCCTGCAGCGTGTCGCGCTCCAGCGCCGCGGCGTAGGCATCCTGCGCCGAGAAATCGCGGATCGGCTTGGTGCGCAGCCCGGCATCGACCTGCTGCGGCGGGGCGTCCGGCTTGCGCTCGAAGAACATGAAGGGCGCGTCGACCTTGTGCGCATCCCACGGGATCTCGGCGCCCTTGGTCATCTCGTTGACGCGCAGGCGGACGCGGTCGAACACCTCGGGCAAGGTCAGGCCGCCGGTGCGGATCATTTCCGCCAACGCTTGCGCATAAGGCCCGTAAGGCGGCGCACCGTCAGGGGCGACGGTGCCGGGCGCCGAGTTGAAGCCGATCAGCATCTTCGGATCGGGATCGACCAGCGCAAGACCGCCGGCCAGCGGCTGACCTTCCTTGGCGAACGGATTGCTGCGCGCCGCATCGAGCACGATCACGCCGGCCTTGATCGGCAGCGCCGAGAGTTGGTGGCTGTAGTCGGAGATGCGGATCGCCTCGACCGGCACGTCGGTGTCGCGGGCGATCTTGGCGTCGACCGGCACGAAATAGTTCTCGCCGGTGAGCTGCACGCCGTAGCCGGCGAGATAGACGAAGGCGACGGCATTGGGCCCCGCCTCCTGCACCTTCTGGATGAAATCGCGGAACGATTTGCGCAGCGTCTCGCCGTCGAGATCGCGTGCGCCGATCACGTCGAAGCCGGCGGCCTGCAAGGTCTGCGCGATCAGGCCGGCATCGTTCGCGGCGGTCTGCAACGCGCCGGCCTCATAGGCGCCGTTGCCGACGACAAGTGCGAGACGCTTTTCCTGATCCTGCGCATGCACGGGAAGCGAGGCGAGCGACACCAGACCGACGATCAATGCCCACAGAATGCGTGCCATGGTGGCCGTCCCTTTTCTTCTCGAGAGTTGGTGTAGCGAATGAAATGCTACCTCTGTGAACCGATGCTGAACAGGTTGCGGCAATTGTGGCAATCCTTGGTCTGCGCTGCCGGGAACCGGCTTCCCTGGTCCACGCGATCAGGCGATATTGCGCGGATAAAACAGGCAAAAAAGGAGCATTCGATGCCAATCGCCGGACAAGGCATGCTGCTGACCTCGATGGATATCGACAGCTTGCACGAAGCTGAATTCAATCGCTGGTACGACCGCGAGCATCTCGAGGAACGGGTCGCCATCGACGGCTTCCTGGAAGCCCGCCGCTACGTCGCCCATGACGGCAAGCCGAAATATCTCAGCCTCTACTCGACCGCGACCTTCGATGTGCTCGAGAGCCCGGCCTATCGCAAGGCGCTCGCCAACCAGACCGACTGGTCGAAGGCCAATATCGCGCGCTTTCAGAACATGATCCGCGGGGTCGCGCGCATCACGATCAGCCGCGGCGTCGGCAGGGGCGCAGCCCTCGGCATCATCCGCCTGCGCCCGCCCGTCGAAGGCGCGGACAAACTTCGCGCTGCATTGCGGGAGCAACTCGATCCAGCTTCGCGCAACGGCATCATCTCGATGCACCTCCTGGAGAACGACCCTGACCTGTCGAAACCGCTCACGCCGGATGCGCAGAAAGCCGATCCCGGCGCCGGCGACTGGTTCGTGCTGATCGACGCGACCGACGTCAGCGTGGTCCCCAACGCGGCTGCAGGCATCACCGGCAATGCAGCCTTGAAGCCGCTTGTGGTCACCAGCGGCGTTTACAGGCTGTTGTGGGATATCGCGAAGAGCGACCTTCCGCGCCCGTAAAGCACGATCCGGAAACGTGCGAAGCGCTTTCCCGAAAAAAATCTTCTCAACAAGTGGCGGCGCAGATCATGCTGCACCGCCACATAACGCAATCGAGATTAACGCTACACGCGCATCAGCCGCGCGAAAGCTGATGATCGGACAATTTAGCCTTTGCCTTCTCTGGAACGGCTCTAATAAGATAAGCCTATGATCCAATTCAAAAACCAGAACAACGCAACGTGAGCGTTCGTCGTCAACGATAAGGCCGCGCGGGTCTGGCATTTTCGCGCGGGTCAAAGGTAGGAATGAAACCGACTGATATCTCGGCGCCGGATTACTTTCATAAAGTAGTCGACTGCCAATGGGCCTGCCCCGCACACACCCCTGTTCCCGAGTACATCCGGTTGATTGCTGAGGGGCGTTACAGCGACGCCTACATGATCAATTGGAAGTCCAACGTGTTCCCCGGCATTCTCGGGCGCACCTGCGACCGTCCATGCGAGCCGGCATGCCGCCGCGGCCGGGTCGAGGACAATCCGGTCGCGATCTGCCGCCTGAAGCGCGTCGCCGCGGACTTCAAGGACGACATCAAGCATCGCCTGCCGAAGCCCGGGCCGAAGAACGGCAAGCGCATCGCGCTGGTCGGCGGCGGCCCTGCCTCGCTCACGGTGGCGCGCGATCTCGCGCCGCTCGGCTATCACTGCACCGTGTTCGACGGCGATCCCAAGGCCGGCGGCATGATGCGCAGCCAGATTCCGAAATTCCGCCTGCCCGACAGCGTGATCGACGAGGAGACCGACTACATCCTGAACCTCGGTGTCGAGTTCAAGGGTGGCCGCCGCGTCGACAGCCTGAAGCAGCTGCTCGCCGAGAACTATGATGCGATATTCGTCGGCTCTGGCGCGCCGCGCGGCCGCGAGCTCGACATCCCCGGCCGCAAGGAGGCCGCCGCCAACATCCATATCGGCATCGAGTGGCTGGCCAACGTGTCGTTCGGCCACGTCGACAAGATCGGCCGCCGCGTCATCGTGCTCGGCGGCGGCAACACCGCGATGGATTGCTGCCGCACCGCGCGGCGCCTCGGCGGCGAAAGCGTCAAGGTGATCGTCCGCTCCGGCTTTGAGGAAATGAAGGCCTCGCCGTGGGAGAAGGAAGACGCGCTTCACGAGGACATCCCGATCCTCAACTACATGGTGCCGGTGGCGTTCAAGCATGTGGCCGGCAAGCTGATCGGCGTCACCTTCCAGAAGGTGAAGGCGGAGTACGACGCCAAGGGCCGCCGCAATCTGGTGCCCTCGGGCGAGCCTGACGAGACCGTGCCCTGCGACGATGTGCTCGTTGCGGTCGGCCAGGAGAACGCGTTCCCCTGGATCGAAGCCGATTGCGGCATCGAATTCGACAAGTGGCACATGCCGAAGGTCGATCCCAAGACGTTCGTCTCGACCAATCCGAAGGTGTTCTTCGGCGGCGATGCGGCGTTCGGGCCGAAGAACATCATCTGGGCCGTGGCGCACGGCCACGACGCCGCGCTCTCCATCCACCGATTGCTGTCCGGCGAGGACATCAACGAGCGCCCGCTGCCCGAGGTGCACGTCACCTCGCAGAAGATGGGCATCCACGAGTGGAGCTACGACAACGACATCTCCGCCGACAAGCGCTTCAAGGTGCCGCATCGCGACAAGGTGGTCGCGCTGAAGGACATCCGCGCCGAGGTCGAGCTCGGTTACGACCTCAAGCTCGCGCTCGGCGAGGCGCAGCGCTGCCTGAATTGCGACGTGCAGACGGTTTTCTCCGCGCCGCTGTGCATCGAATGCGACGCCTGCGTCGACATCTGTCCGATGGACTGCATCAGCTTCACCGAGAACGGCGAGGAGGATGATTTGCGGCAGCGGCTGAAAGCGCCCTCGCCGCATCACGACCAGGCGCTCTACGTCTCCGGCGACCTCAAGACCGGCCGCGTCATGGTGAAGGACGAAGACGTCTGCCTGCATTGCGGGCTGTGTGCCGAGCGCTGCCCGACCGGCGCCTGGGACATGCAGAAGTACCTCATCGATATGGTTCAAGCGGGATCAACATGTCAGTCCAAAGCCCGATCAGCAGCGTAAACGACTTCGTCGTCCGCTTCGCCAACGTCAACGGTTCGGGCTCGGCCTCCGCCAACGAACTGTTCGCGCGCTCGATCCTGCGCCACGGCGTGCCGGTCTCACCACGCAACATCTTCCCCTCCAACATCCAGGGCCTGCCGACCTGGTATGAGGTGCGCGTCACCGAGGACGGCCATCTCGGCGCCCGCGGCGGCGTCGACTTGATGGTGGCGATGAACCCGCAGACCTGGGACAAGGACGTCGCCTCGATCGAGCCCGGCGGCTATCTGTTCTACGATTCGACCAAGCCGATGCCGTCGTCGAAATTCCGCGAGGACATCACCGTCATCGGCGTGCCGCTGACCGCGATCACCAACTCGACCTACACCGATCCCAGGCAGCGCCAGCTGTTCAAGAACATCATCTATCTCGGCGCGCTCTGCGCCCTGCTCGACCTCGATCCCAAGCTGGTCGAACAGCTGATCGGCGAGCAGTACAAGGGCAAGGAGAAGCTGCTCTCCTCCAACGTCCATGCGCTGCATCTCGGCCGCGACTGGGCGCTGCAGAACCTGAAATGCCCGCTCGGGCTGCGGGTGAAGAAGTCCGACAAGGTCGGCGACCGCATCTTCGTCGAAGGCAACAGCGCGGCCGCGCTCGGCGCCGTCTATGGCGGCGCCACCGTGTGCGCCTGGTATCCGATCACCCCGTCATCGTCGGTGGCGGAAGCCTTCACCAGCCACTGCAAGAAGTACCGCCACGATCCCGAAACCGGCAAGGCGAAATACGCGATCGTGCAGGGCGAGGACGAGCTCGCCTCGATCGGCATCGTGATCGGCGCGTCCTGGAACGGCGCGCGGGCCTTCACCGCGACCTCGGGTCCCGGCATCTCGCTGATGACCGAGTTCATCGGCCTGTCCTACTTCGCCGAGATCCCGGCCGTGATCATGAACATCCAGCGCGCCGGCCCCTCGACGGGCATGCCGACCCGCACCCAGCAATGCGACGTGATCGCCTGCGCCTATGCCTCGCATGGCGATACCAAGCACGTGCTGCTGTTCCCGGAGGATCCGGCGGAGGCGTTCGAGTTCGCAGCGGCCGCCTTCGACCTCGCCGAACGGCTGCAGACCACGATCTTCCTGATGCTCGATCTCGACATCGGCATGAACCACCGGCTGTGCCGTCCGCTGAAGTGGGACGACGCGAAGCAATACGACCGCGGCAAGGTGATGACGGCGGAGATGCTCGAGGAAGGCCGCGACTTCGGCCGCTATCTCGACGTCGACGGCGACGGCATCCCCTATCGCACCTATCCGGGCACGCATCCGACCAAGGGTTCCTACTTCACCCGCGGCACCTCGCGCGACCGCTACGCGCGCTATTCCGAGGAAGGCGCGGTCTACGCCGACAACATGCAGCGCCTGGTCCGCAAGTTCGAGACCGCCCAGGACATGGTGCCGCGGCCCCTGCAGGCCAATGCGGCGAAGCCGACCAAATACGGCGTGATCTATTTCGGCTCGACCTCGCCCGCGATGGACGAGGCGATCGGGATCCTGGAGGCGCGCGGCCATCAGCTCGACCGCATGCGCATCCGCGCCTTCCCGTTCCACTCCAGCGTCGCGAGCTTCATCGCCGACCACGATTTCGTCTATGTGGTCGAGCAGAACCGCGACGCGCAGCTCCGCCAGCTGATCGTCAACGAGAACGGCATCGACCCCGTCAGGCTGGTGCCGATCCTGCACTATGACGGCACGCCGATCACCGCGCGCTTCATCGCAGGCGCGATCGGCGACCACCAGGATCATCTCAAGGTGACCCCTCTCCGCAAGGCCGTGACATGACCTACATTGCAAAGCCGAAGTTTCATCATCCGGGCCTGAAGAAGAACGAGCTGGGCTATACCCACCGCGACTATGAGGGGAAGATCTCGACCCTGTGCGCCGGCTGCGGCCACGATTCGATCACCGCCTCGATCATCGAGGCCTGTTACGAGCTCTCGATCGAGCCGCACCGGGTGGCGAAGATTTCCGGCATCGGCTGCTCGTCGAAGACGCCGGACTACTTCCTCGGCAATTCGCACGGCTTCAACTCGGTGCATGGCCGCATGCCGTCGGTGCTGACCGGCGCCAACCTCGCCAACCGCGACCTGATCTATCTCGGCGTCTCCGGCGACGGCGATTCCGCCTCGATCGGTTTCGGCCAGTTCGCGCATTCGATCCGGCGCGCCGTCAACATGACCTATATCGTCGAGAACAACGGCGTGTACGGCCTGACCAAGGGCCAGTTCTCGGCCACCGCCGACCGTGGCTCGAAGTCGAAAAAGGGCGTCACCAACACCGACAATGCGATCGACCTGGTCGCGATCGCGCTGCAACTCGGCGCCACCTTCGTGGCCCGCAGCTTCTCGGGCGACAAGACCCAGCTTGTGCCGCTGATCGCGGCTGCGATCCGCCACAAGGGAGCGTCCTTCATCGACGTGATCAGCCCCTGCATCGCCTTCAACAACCACGCCGGCTCGACCAAGAGTTTTGACTATGTCCGCGAGCACAATGACGCGGTGAACCGCCTCGACGTGCTGGTCGGCCGCGATCCGATCAGCGTCGACTATGCGCCGGGCACCGTGCAGGTGGTCGAGCAGCATGACGGCTCGCGGCTCGCGCTGCGCAAGCTCGACGCCGACTACGATCCGCATGATCGCCTCGGCGCGATGACCTTCCTGCAGAAGCACGCGGCCAAGGGCCAGATCGTCACCGGCCTGCTCTATGTCGATCCGGACGCCGAGGATCTGCACACCCATCTCGACACCGTCGAGACGCCACTCAACACGCTGGACGAGCAGGCGCTGTGCCCCGGCTCAGCGGTGCTCGACAAGATCAACGCCAGCCTGCGCTGAGCAGTGGCAGCACACTCCATGTCGTCCCTGCGAAAGCAGGGACCCATAACCACCGATGCAGATTGCCTGGCTATGCTGGGACGACGAGTCCCGTTCACGACAGCGCGGCGTATGGGCTCCTGCTTTCGCAGGGACGACAGCGGAGTTGGTGACGGCCACTTGTTGCTCAAGACGTCGTCGGCTTGCCGTCGCAACGCGGCAAAGACGTGCAGCAAACTCCGTGTCGTCCCTGCCTAGTGCGCAATTGCGCACGGGAGCAGGGACCCATAACCACCGATGCAGATTGCCTGGCTACGCCGGGACGACGAGTCCCGTTCACAACAGAAGCCGCGGCGTATGGGTCCCTGCTCCCGTGCGCAATTGCGCACTAGGCAGGGACCACAAGGACGGAGTTGGTGACGGCTACTTGTCGCTCAAGACGTCGCCGAACAGCGCCCAGGACTTGCCGTCGAACCGCGCCATCTGGATTTGCCGGATCGGCGTCACATTGTCGGGCTCGGTCTGCACCTTGATGCCGGGCAGCAGCATCGGCAATTCGAGCGCCTTCAGATTGGTCGCCTGCTTGATGATGTTGTCGCGGCTGTAATCGCCGTTGCAGTTCTTCAGCACCGCCGTCATGACCTGCGCCACCGTGTAGCCCTGCACGTTGAAGAGGTCGCCCGGGCTCGCATTCGGCTGGTACTTCTTCATCCAGGCCGCAAACTCCTTCTGCGCGGGATCGTCGGCCCAGCGCGGATCGGTCGGATCCTTCAGATAGAGGCCGGTCACGACGCCGATGACGTTCTCGAGGCCGGCGGGCTCGAGCACCGCGGAGACGGAATTGGAGACGGTCGGCAGGATGGTCAGCGGCTTCCAGCCCATGCTCGCCGCCTTGCGCAGCGCCTGGGCCACGAATTTCGGCGTCGCCTCGGCGAAGAACACGTCCGCGCCGGACTCGCGCATCGTCACCATCTGGGAATCGATGGTGGGATCGGTCGTGAGATACGTGGTCTCCGCGACGATCTGGCCGACATGCTCGCCGAGCCCGTCCTTGAAACCCCTGAGATAGTCCTTGCCGGCATCCTGCCCGTGCAGGCAATCGCGAAGAAGACGCAATGAGATTTCCGCATGCCGGCAATCACATTCGCTCGCCGAGCATCATGCGCTTTCAAGATCCGGAATGTTGCCCTGATGTTCATCATGTGAGCCTTCGATAGTCACGAAGGTTCACCGAGCAAGACTCGCATTCCGCGCGGCGGCCTGCGCCGCGCTCATCTTCGCGAGAGCATCATCCTCAAGCCGCGACCGCCGCCGCGCGCGGGCTGACGACATATTCCTTCAGCACCTTGTCGGTGCCGTCGATCTCGGTCAGCGCCACGTCGTAAGTCCAGAGATCGGCGAGATGCTGCAGCACGCGCCGGGCATCGGTCTCGTTGAGCTGCGCGCCCTTCACGGTGGTGTGACGCAGCATCAGCCGGCGATCGCCGTCGAGATCGACATCCACGACCTCGATATTGGCGTCGACGAAGCCGACGTCGTACTGCCGCGCCAGCTCGCGGCGGACCCGGCGGTAGCCGCGCTCGTCGTGGATCGCGTCGACCTTGATCCCCTGGCTTTCCGCGGGGTCGTCGTGCAAATGGAACATGCGGAAGCGCCGGATCAGCGCCGGGCTGAGGAACTGGTTGATGAAGCTCTCGTCGCGGTAGTTGCTCCAGATGTCGCGCAGCACGCCCTCGACGTCACCCTTGCCGGCGATGTCGGGGAACCACTCGCGGTCCTCGTCTTCCGGATTTTTCACGATCCGCTCGATGTCCTGCATCATGGCGAAGCCGAGCGCGTAGGGATTGAAGCCGGAATAGCGGCGGTCGTCGAATTCGGGCTGGAACACCACATTGGTGTGCGACTGCAGGAATTCGAGGAAATTGCCGTCGGTGATCCGGCCCTGCTGATGCAGCCGGCTCATGATGCGGTAATGGACGTAGGTCGCGGTGCCCTCGTTCATCACCTTGGTCTGGCCCTGCGGGTAGAAATACTGCGCGATGTGGCGAACGATGCGGATGAGTTCGCGCTGCCAGGGTGCAAGGCGCGGCGCGGTCTTCTCGAGGAAATAGAGGATGTTCTCCTGCGGCAAGCCGAGCAGCGCGCGGCGGCGCTCGGCCGTGAGCGCAGCCTTGCTCTTGGCCTTGGTGTTCGGCACCGTCCGCCACAAATCGTTGAACACGCTTTCCTCGTGCTGTCGGCGCTCGCCGGCCCGCTTCTCCTCGGCACGCAAATCGAGCGTCTTCTTTCCGGGATAGCGGTCGACGCCATGCGACATCAGCGCATGCGCGGCATCGAGCGTTCGCTCCACCGTCTCGCGGCCATGGCGGTCCTCGCAGACCGAGATGTAGCCCTTGGCGAATTCCAGATAGTCGAGAATGCCGTCGGCATCGGTCCACTGCTTGAACAGATAGTTGTTCTTGAAGAAGTGATTGTGCCCAAACGCCGCGTGCGCGATCACCAGCGTCTGCATCGTCGCCGTGTTCTCCTCCATGAGATAGGAGATGCACGGCGAGGAATTGATCACGATCTCATAGGCGAGGCCCATCAGGCCCTTGCGATAGGACGCTTCCTGGAACGCGAACTGCTTGCCGAACGACCAGTGCTTGTAGAACAGCGGCATGCCGACCGAGGAATAGGCGTCGAGCATCTGCTCGGCGGTGATCACCTCGATCTGGTTGGGATAGACGTCGAGCCCGAGCTCGGTGCGTGCGATTTTCTCGCAGGCGTCGTGGACCCGCTGCAAGGTCTGGAAATCCCAATCGGCGCCCTCGAACAGCCGTTCCCCGGAAGAACCCATCACGCTACACCCTTTCCTGCTTGCTGCGGCGCTTGAACAGGTCCTGGAACACCGGGAAGATCTCGCCGCGCTCGCTCACCTTGCGCATCGACAGCGGCGCGCCCTCGTTGCGCAGACGCTCATAGAGCGTCCAGAGCGAGGAGTCCGGCATGTCGAAGGTGTAGTTGGCGGCTTCGCCGACCTCGAGATAGGCGAAGAACTGGCAGACCGGCAGGATCTTGTCGGTCAGGAGGTGACCGGTCAGCGCGCTGTCGGAGGTCATGTTGTCTCCGTCCGAGGCCTGAGCGGCATAGATGTTCCAGTCGGCCGGACGGAAGCGGGTGCGGACGATATCGTTCATCGCGACCAGCGCGCTCGACACCAGCGTGCCGCCGGAAGCCGGTCCGTGGAAGAAGGTGTCTTCGTCAACCTCCTCGGCGCGGTCGGTATGGCGGATAAACACGATCTCGACGTGCTTGTAACGCCGCTTCAGGAACACGTAGAGCAGCATATAGAACCGCTTCGCCAGATCCTTCATGTGCTCGGACATCGAGCCCGAGACGTCCATCAGGCAGAACATCACGGCCTGCGCCACCGGCTTCGGCACCGTCTCGAAGCGGCGGTAGCGGATGTCGATCGGATCGATAAAGGGAATCCGCTTGGCCTTGGCCTTCAGCGCTTCGAGCAGCGCCAGCAGCTCGCGGCGGCGCGTGGCATCGTCGCATTCCGCAAGCTCGGCCTCGAGCGCCTCGATTTCGTCCTTGCGCGGCCGGCGCAGCGCCACGCGTCGCGCCAGCGCCCGGCTCACCGTGCGGCTGATCGAGATGTTGGCGGGCGATCCCGAGGTCGCATAGCCGGCGCGCTGAATGCCCTCGCTCTCGGTCTCCGCCAGCTTGCGCTTGGCAAGATCGGGCAGTTCGAGGTCGTCGAGGAAGAGGTCGACGAATTCCTCGCGGCTGAGCACGAAGCGGAAGGCGTCCTCGCTGTCGCCCTCGCCTGCGCCGGACCCCTTGGCGCCGCTTTGGTTCGGGCGCTGCAGCCAGTCGCCCTCGACGAACTTCTTGTTGCCGGGCAGCACCATGTCACGCGTGCCACCCTCGCGCCGGAACCGCGGCTCGTCCATGCCGTCCAGCGGGATTGTCACTTCGCCGCCCTCCAGGACATCCTTGATGTCCCGGTCCTGTGACGACTTCTTGACGGCTCCCTGCACCAGCGCCTTGGCGCGCCGCAGGAAGCGCTGGCGGTTCTCCAGGCTCTTGCTACCCGGATTCAACCGCCGATCGACGATATGCATGACCACGTTGCATCTGCCTCACCGGATGCGATCATGACCAGTCGCATCACATTTTCTTGGACGAGACGGGACAAAACGGAAAGCCGGTGCCGGCTTTCCGGATCGCGCATTAGCCGGCCTGCTTCACCCGCATGTACCACTCGACGAGCCGGCGGACCTGGCGCTCGGTATAACCGCGCTCCACCATCCGCTCGACGAACTCGCCGTGCTTCTTCTCGGTCTCGCCGTCCTTCTTGGAGCCGAACGAGATGACCGGAAGCAGATCCTCGACCTGCGAGAATATCCGCTTCTCGATCACGTCGCGAACCTTTTCGTAGGAGGTCCAGCTCGGATTCTTGCCGCCATTATGCGCCCGCGAGCGCAGCGAGAACTTGACGACCTCGTTGCGGAAGTCCTTCGGGTTGGCAATGCCGGCCGGCTTCTCGATCTTGGTCAGCTCCTGGTTCAGGAGCTCGCGGTTCATCAGCTGGCCGGTGTCGGGATCCTTGAAGTCCTGATCCTCGATCCAGGCATCGGCGTAGTCGACATAGCGGTCGAACAGGTTCTGGCCGTAGTCGGCGTAGGATTCCAGATAGGCCTTCTGGATCTCGTTGCCGATGAATTCGGCATAGCGCGGCGCGAGATCGGCCTTGATGAATTCGAGATAGCGCTTCTCGGTCTCGTCAGGCAGCTGCTCGCGGCGGATCGCCTGCTCCAGCACATACATCAGGTGCACCGCATCGGCGCCGACTTCGGTGGTGTCATGGTTGAAGGTCGAGGCGAGCACCTTGAAGGCAAAGCGGGTGGAGACCCCGTCCATGCCCTCGTCGACGCCGGCCGCGTCCTTGTACTCCTGAACGCTGCGCGCCTTCGGATCGGATTCCTTGAGGCTCTCGCCGTCATAGACCCGCATCTTGCCAAACAGCGTCGAGTTCTCGTGCTTGCGCAGCCGCGACATCACCGAGAAGCGCGCCATCGTCTCCAGCGTCGCCGGAGCGCAAGGTGCTGCGGCAAGCTCGGAGCCCTGGATCAGCTTCTCGTAGATCTTCTGCTCCTCGGTGACCCGCAGGACGTACGGGACCTTGATGACGCAGATGCGGTCGATGAAGGCCTCGTTGTTCTTGTTGGTCTTGAAGCTCTGCCACTCCGCCTCGTTGGAGTGCGCGAGGATGATGCCGGTGAACGGAATCGCGCCGATGTTCTCGGTGCCGATGTAGTTGCCCTCCTGCGTCGCGGTCAGCAGCGGGTGCAGCATCTTGATCGGTGCCTTGAACATTTCGACGAACTCGAGCACGCCCTGGTTGGCGCGGTTGAGGCCGCCGGAATAGCTGTAGGCGTCGGGATCGTTCTGGGCGTAGGTCTCGAGCTTGCGGATGTCGACCTTGCCGACCAGCGAGGAGATGTCCTGGTTGTTCTCGTCACCGGGCTCGGTCTTGGCAACCGCGATCTGGCGCAGCCTTGAAGGCTGGATGCGCGCGACGCGGAATTGCGAGATGTCGCCACCGAAGGCTTCGAGCCGCTTGTAGGCCCAGGGCGACATCAGCCCGCTCAGCCGGCGGCGCGGAATGCCGTACTTCTCCTCGATCATCGGGCCAAGCGTCTCGGGATCAAACAGCCCAAGCGGGCTCTCGAACACCGGCGACAGCTCGTCGCCCGCCTTCAGCACGTAGATCGGATGAATCTCCATCAGCGCCTTGATGCGCTCGGCGAGCGATGACTTGCCGCCGCCGACCGGCCCGAGCAGATAGAGGATCTGCTTGCGCTCTTCGAGGCCCTGCGCGGCGTGACGGAAGAAGCCGACGAGGCGCTCGATCGTGTCCTCCATGCCGTAGAAGCCGGCGAAGGCCGGATACGACCTGATCGTACGGTTCAAAAAGATACGGCCAAGGCGTGGGTCCTTGGCCGTGTCGATCATCTGGGGCTCACCGATTGCCGCCAATAACCGCTCGGCCGCATTTGCATATCGCATCGGATCACTTCGACACGACTCCAGATACTCAGCCATCGACATGTCGGTCTGGCTTCGCGCTTCAAACGACCTTGCGAAGGCGTTGAACAAAGAATCGTTGTACATGATCCCTCTCTCCACGATATGTATCGCCGCACGACTGACACGAGTCGTAACAAGAGCGTCCTAGGATCGAATCAGCGTCGGCACGCTGGGTCTATTGGACACTCGACCGACTCAGTTCGGCAATGCACGGCGCGTGCAGCCTCTGCCTTATCAACAGGCAGGAAGCTTAATGGTTCATCAATATCCCCTTGTTTTTGGTGGCTGTAACCCCCTCGCCACATCCGTGGTTTACCGGGGCCCAGTCCTCCGAAGCGGACATCCGAGCGGGCAACTTCCCGTCCGGCGATGGACGTTGGGCTTCCCTGAAAAAGTGTGACCGTTCAGCCGTGGCGTCAAGATGCACGCGTCACAGACTCGCATGAACAAACGTTCAGCCGCCGTTGAACGTGCCTCCTTGTCGCCGCGACTAAGGCAACGAGCCCGCGCAGTTCCGCGCGGCACCATTGCCGCGCTTTAAAGATGACACCTTGGAGGCGCTGGCTATTCCCGAGCCGGCCATGAAGCAGGCGTTCCTTGTTGTCGCACTCGCAGCCGCCGCCTGTACCGGCGCGCCGTTAACCGTCCAGGCGCAGGAAGGCGTCGACAAGGCCGCGGCGGCCGCCTTCGACAACAGGATGTTCGCCGGCCCGCCCGGCGCGAAAGCCTATGCCTGCTTTGTGCGGCGGTACGATGCAAATCATCTGGCGCAGCATCCAAAGCAGAAGGTCAGCGCGATGAAGCTTCTGGTGGCAGCGGAAGACGCGCCGGAGGACAAGGCCACCAACCATTCATTCCGGCTCGGCGTCACATACCGCCACCGCTCCGGCAATTTCGACTCCAGCGGCTACTGCAATCACGCCATCGCGACCGAATCCGGACACGAAATACGCTTCGAATGCAGCGTGGATTGCGAGGGCGGCGGCATCACCGTGGCGTTATCCAGGGACAATAAATCCGCCATTGCGCGCCTCGGCCGCATCATGGTGTGGAATCGCAACAAGCCCGACGACGATGCGGGCGAAGCGCTGTTGGCCGGCGCCGACGACAAGATCTTTCGCGTCGATCGCGTGGACTTGGGCGAATACGCCGAACTTGTGACCGACCGCAAGGAACTCGCCGCGCTCCGGCACAAATGATAGGTTTGCCCAAGGGACAACACTGGATCAACAATAGTTGCGCGAGGGACGCCATGCACCGACGCAGCATCCTGTGGGGCACCGTGTCGGCGATCGGCGCCGTCTTCGCAGCGTCACGAGCCGACGCCGCCACCGAAGCGCCGCCGCAGAAGCTGAAGGTGGTCTATCACCTCGATGACCTCAACAAGGTCAATTTCGTGATCGGCAACGTCCAGAACCATCTCGA
Source organism: Bradyrhizobium sp. Pha-3 (assembly GCF_042258325.1). NCBI lineage: Bacteria > Pseudomonadati > Pseudomonadota > Alphaproteobacteria > Hyphomicrobiales > Nitrobacteraceae > Bradyrhizobium > Bradyrhizobium sp. Pha-3. The sequence goes on from NZ_CP170151.1 coordinate 6,923,207, forward strand.
CGGCGTCGGCGGCCCCGGCAATGTCACGATTGCGCTGGTGGTGCACGGCCAGGCGCTGAAGGCGTTTCATTCAGCCGCCGCCAATCCCGACCTGTCAAAACATGTCAGGCAATTCACCAGGGATGGGATCGAGTTCGCCGCCTGCGGCAACACCATGAAATCGCAGAACATCGGCCTCGCCGACTTGCTCCCCGGCTTCGTCGCCGCCGAGCGCGGCGGGGTGGCCCGCCTCGCCGAGCTGCAATCCCAGGGTTACCTCTACCTGCGGCCCTGACCCGCGGTCCTGCGCCGCAACGCGTCATAAAAATGTGCTGAGATCAGGGTCTGCTCGGACTGCGTCCGAGGGGATCGAACTGTTGTGAATGGCGTTATCCCTTGGAAATGCTGATATTCCGCCCGGGGCTTCAGCCATGTTGACAATCCCCTTCCGCCCCCGAAAGCTGCCCGGGAACCCAAAAATCGACCCTCGATCGAACGAGAACAGGCACCCATGAACCCCGTCAAAGCACTCGAAAATCACCGCCAGGCCGTCTGGCTGGACTTCCTCGCCCGCGGCTTCGTCGCCAACGGCGACCTGAAGCGGCTGATCGAGACTGACGGCGTCAAAGGCGTGACGTCCAACCCCTCGATCTTCGAGAAGGCGATCGGCAGCTCCGACGAATATGACGGGGCGATCGGCAAGGCCCTCAAGAACGGCGACCGCTCGGTCGCCGACCTGTTCGAGCACCTTGCGGTCGAGGACATCCAGCACGCCGCCGACGTGCTGCGCCCGGTCTACGACCAGAGCCACGGCGGCGACGGCTTCGTCAGCCTCGAGGTGTCGCCCTATCTCGCGACGGACACCAAGGGCACGATCGCGGAAGCCGAACGGCTCTGGAAAGACGTCCACCGCAAGAACCTGATGGTCAAGGTGCCGGCGACGCCCGAGGGCCTGCCGGCGATCGAGTACCTGATCGGCGAAGGCATCAGCATCAACATCACGCTGCTGTTCTCGCAGAAGGTCTATCGCCAGGTCGCCGAGGCCTATCTCAAGGGCCTGGAGAAGTACGTCGCCAAGGGCGGCGATCCCTCCCATGTCGCGAGCGTCGCCAGCTTCTTCGTCAGCCGCATCGATAGCGCCGTCGACAAGCAGCTCGACGAGAAGATCGCGAAGGCCAACGATCCGCACGAAAAGGAGCGGCTCGCGGCCTTGAAGGGCAAGGTCGCGATCGCCAATGCCAAGCTCGCCTATCGGGACTACAAGCGGCTGTTCGCAGGCAGCCGCTGGGACAAGTTGACGGCCAAGGGCGCCAAGCCGCAGCGGCTGTTGTGGGCGTCGACCGGCACCAAGAACAAGGACTATAGCGACGTGCTCTATGTCGAGGAGCTGATCGGCCCCGACACCGTCAACACCGTGCCGCCGGCAACGCTCGATGCCTTCCGCGACCACGGCAAGGTCCGCGACAGCCTCGAGGAGAATGTCGAGGACACCCGCCATGTGCTGGAGGAGCTGGAGAAGTCCGGCATCTCGCTCGATGCGATCACCGAGGAGCTGGTCAAGGACGGCGTCAAGCTGTTCGCCGACGCGGCCGACAAGCTCTACGGCGCGGTCGCCCACAAGCGCGCCACCTCGCTCGGCGGCGGCATCGACCGCCAGAAGCTCGCGCTCGGCGCCGCCATCGAGAAGGCGGTCGAGAAGAGCACCGAGGAATGGCGCGCCTCCGCCAGGATCCGAAGGCTCTGGCACAAGGACAAATCGGTCTGGACGGGCGACGACGAGGACAAATGGCTGGGCTGGCTCACCAGCGCGGCCACCGCGAACGTCGCCGACTATGAGGACTTCGCCCAGCGCGTGAAGGGGCAGAACTTCACCGATGCCGTCGTGCTCGGCATGGGCGGGTCGAGCCTCGGGCCGGAGGTGCTGGCCCAGACCTTCCCGCACCGGTCCGGTTTCCCGCGGCTGCACGTGCTCGACTCCACCGATCCGGCGCAGGTGCGCGCGATGGAGGAGTATGTCGACATCGCAAGGACGCTGTTCATCGTCTCCTCCAAATCCGGCGGCACCACCGAGCCGAACGTCATGAAGGACTATTTCTTCGATCGGGTGGCGAAGGCGATCGGCAAGGACAAGGCCGGCCACCGCTTTATCGCGGTGACCGATCCGGGCTCGTCGCTGCAGAAGGTCGCGATCAAGCAGGGCTTTGCCCGCATCTTCTACGGCGACCCTGCGATCGGCGGCCGCTATTCCGTGCTGTCGCCGTTCGGCCTGGTGCCGGCGGCCGCCGCCGGCATCGACGTCCGCAGCCTGCTCGGCCATACGCTCGCGATGGTGCGCTCCTGCGGTGCCGACGTGCCGCCGCAGGAGAACCCGGGCGTGCAGCTCGGGCTCGCGATGGGCATCGCGGGGCTCGAAGGCCGCGACAAGGTGACGATCTTCGCCTCGCCGGACGTTGCCGATTTCGGCGCCTGGGCCGAGCAGCTGATCGCGGAATCGACCGGCAAGGACGGCAAGGGCCTGATCCCGGTCGAGGGCGAGGCGATTGGCGAGGCGGCAGTCTACGGCAACGACCGCTTCTTCATCGATCTGCGCACCGATAGCGAGAACGATGCCGCGCATGAGGCCAAACTCGCGGCGCTCGAGGCCGCAGGCCATCCCGTGGTTCGGATCGTGATGAAGTCGATCGACCATATCGGCCAGGAGTTCTTCCGCTTCGAGATCGCGACCGCGGTGGCCGGCTCGATCCTCGGCATCAACCCGTTCAACCAGCCCGATGTCGAAGCCGCCAAGATCAAGACCCGCGAACTGACGGCGGCGTTCGAGAAGACCGGATCGCTGCCGGCCGAACAGCCGGTGGTATCGGCGGACGGGGTCGATCTCTACACCGACGCGCAGAACGCCGAGGAGCTGCGCAAGGCCGGTGCGAACGGCGATCTCAACTCCTGGATCAAGGCGCACCTTTCGCGGTCCGGCCGCGGCGACTATGTCGCCCTGCTCGCCTATATCGAGCGCGACGGCGACACCATCGACGCCATGCAGGCGATGCGGCTGAAGCTACGCGACGCAAAACACCTTGCGACCTGCGCCGAGTTCGGTCCGCGCTTCCTGCATTCGACCGGGCAGGCCTACAAGGGCGGGCCCGACAGCGGCGTGTTCCTGCAGGTCACGACCGACGATACGCAGGACCTGCCGGTGCCCGGACAGAAGGCGAGTTTCGGCGTGATCAAGGCGGCGCAGGCGCGCGGCGATTTCGACGTGCTCACCGAGCGCGGCCGGCGGGCGCTGCGCGTGCATCTCAAGGGCGATCTCACCTCCGGGCTCGCGGCGCTCGATGCCGCGATCTCGGCTGCACTGAACTGACGGAGGCGAGGGATGCAACTCGGCATGATCGGCCTCGGGCGGATGGGCGGCAACATCGTCCGTCGCCTGATGACCCAGGGCCACACCACCGTGGTCTACGACAAGGATCCGAAGGCCGTCGCGGCACTCGTCGCCGACAATGCCACCGGGGCCTCGTCGCTGGAGGATTTCGTCCTCAAGCTGGAGGCGCCGCGCACCGCCTGGGTGATGCTGCCGGCCGGCAAGATCACCGAAGCCACCATCGAGGCGCTGTCGAAGCTGATGCAGCCCGGCGACGTCATCATCGATGGCGGCAATACCTTCTGGCAGGACGACGTCCGCCGCGGCAAGGCGCTCAGGGAGCGCGGGCTGCATTACGTCGATGTCGGCACCAGCGGCGGCATCTGGGGCATCGAGCGCGGCTACTGCATGATGATCGGCGGCGACAAGAAGGTGGTCGACCGGCTCGACCCGATCTTCAAGACGCTGGCGCCCGGCATCGGCGACATTCCGCGCACCTCCGGCCGCGAGGGCCGCGATCCGCGCATCGAGCAAGGCTACATCCACGCCGGTCCAATCGGCGCCGGGCATTTCGTCAAAATGATCCATAACGGCATCGAATACGGCCTGATGCAGGCCTATGCCGAAGGCTTCGACATCCTGAAGAACGCCAATATCGAGGCGCTGCCGCCGGAGCATCGCTTCGACCTCGACATCGCCGACATCGCGGAAGTCTGGCGGCGCGGCAGCGTGATCCCGTCCTGGCTGCTCGACCTCACCGCATCGGCGCTGGCGCAGAACCACACGCTCGACAATTATTCCGGCTTTGTCGAGGATTCCGGCGAAGGCCGCTGGACCGTCAATGCCGCAGTCGACGAGGCCGTGCCCGCCGAGGTGCTCACGGCCGCACTCTACACGCGCTTCCGCTCGCGCAAGGATCACACCTTCGCGGAGAAGATCCTCTCGGCGATGCGCGCAGGTTTCGGCGGCCACAAGGAGCCGCCGAAGAAAGCTTAAAAAGCGTTTTCAAGCGAAGTGGGCACCGGTTCGCGTGAAGAAAACGCGTCAAAACAAGAATCGAGAGCTCCGTTCCGATACAATCGGAACGGAGCTCTCGAGATAACCGCGGAAGGTCACGTGCAGAAGAAACCCGATCCTTGCTCCTTCATCATCTTCGGCGCCACCGGTGATCTGACGCACCGGCTGGTCACCCCGGCGCTCTACAATCTCGCCGCCGGCAATCTGCTGCCGGACAAATTCTGCGTTGTCGGCATCGCCCGCAAGGGCATGTCGAGCGACCAGATGAAGGACAGCCTGATGCAAGGGCTGCGCAAATTCGCGACCCGGCCGCTTGATGAGGCGGTCGTCACGCGGCTGTTCGAATGCGTCACCTCGATCGAGGCCGATCCGAGCGATCCGCCCTCCTTCGATGCCATGAACGAACGGCTCGACAAGCTCGAGACCGCGCGCGGCACCGGAGGCAACCGGCTGTTCTATCTCGCGACCCCGCCGCGAGCGTTCCTGCCGATCAGCCAGCAGCTCGGGCGCACCGGCATGCTGGAGGAGAACGGCGCCTGGCGCCGGCTGATCGTCGAAAAACCGTTCGGCACCGATCTGGCATCGGCCAAGGCGCTGAATTCAGCGCTGCTGAAGCTGATGGACGAGCACCAGATCTACCGGATCGATCACTATCTCGGCAAGGAAACCGTCCAGAACATCCTGGTGCTGCGCTTCGCCAACGGCATGTTCGAGCCGATCTGGAACCGCAACCACATCGACCACATCCAGATCACCGTGGACGAGAAGCTCGGCGTCGGTCATCGCGGCAGCTTCTACGACGCCACCGGCGCGCTGCGCGACATGGTGCCGAACCATCTGTTCCAGCTGCTGTCGCTGGTGACGATGGAGCCGCCGGCGCGGTTCGACGCCCATGCGGTGCGCTCCGAAAAAGCCGAGGTGCTGAGCGCGATCCAGACCCAGAGCGAACAGGAAGCGCTGCACAATTCGGTGCGCGGCCAGTATCGCGCCGGCCGGATCGGCGACACCGAGATCGAGGACTTTCTCAAGACGCCCGACATCAGGCCCAACAGCTCGACCGAGACCTACGCCGCGCTGAAGCTGACCATCGACAATTGGCGCTGGGCCGGCGTGCCGTTCTACCTGCGCACCGGCAAGGCGCTCACCACCAAGCGCACCGAGATCGCGATCAAGTTCAAGCAGGCGCCGTTCGCGATGTTCCGCGACACCGCGGTCGACCGCCTGTCGCAGAACTACCTCGTCATCTCCACCGAGCCGACCGAGGGCATCGAGCTGCAGTTCAACACCAAGGTACCCGGCCCGACCATCAACATCGACGGCGTCGAGATGAAGTTCCGCTACAAGGACTACTTCAAGGCCGAGCCGTCGACCGGCTACGAGACGCTGATCTATGACTGCATGATCGGCGACAACATCCTGTTTCAGCGTGCCGACAGCGTCGAGGCCGGGTGGCAGGCGGTGCAGCCTTTCCTCGACGCCTGGAAGAGCGCCGGCGGGCGCGGTCTGCAACCCTACAAGGCCGGCAGCGAAGGCCCGGAGGCCGCCAACGCGCTGCTGACGCGCGATGGCCGCAGCTGGCGGAAGCCGGGCTGACATGACCGCGAGCCGCGAGCGCCAGATCATCACGGTCGCCGATCCGGCGGCACTGGCGCAGGCGGCCGCCGAGCGGATGATCGCCAGGATCGACCAGAACAGCGGCCGGATCGCCGTGTGCCTCACCGGCGGCTCCAGCCCCAAGGCGCTCTACCAGCTGCTGGCGACGCCCGACTATCGCCAGAGGATTCCGTGGGACCGCGTCGACTGGTTCATCGGCGACGAGCGCCTGGTGCCGCGCAAGGACAAGCTGCACAACATGAGCATGGCGCGCCAGGCCTTCCTCGACCGCTGTGCGCCGGCCGCGAATGTCCATCCGATCGCGACCGACACCGCCGATCTCAGGGATCCCGACATCAGCGCGGCGCTTTACGAGAACGAGCTGATGGCATTCTACGGCGCCGAACAGCTCGATCCGAAGCGGCCGCTATTCGACCTGGTGCTGATGGGCATCGGCCCCGACGGCCACACCGCTTCGCTGTTTCCGGGTTATCCCGCGGTCGAGGAAACGCAGCGCTGGGTGGTCGGCGTGCCCAAGGCCAATGTCGAGCCGTTCGTGCCGCGCGTGTCGCTGACCCTGCCCGCCCTCGCCTCGTGCTGCGAGATGCTGTTCGAGGTGGCGGGCGAGAGCAAGCGCGCGATCTTGACGCGCCTGTTCGCAGGCGAGAACCTGCCGGCAAACCGCGCGCGATCGCAGGGCGAGACCGTCTGGCTGATCGATCAGGCCGCGCTGCCGGAGGACTTTCGTGGGTGACGGACAAAACCCCTGCGCACTGGTCGTGATGGGCGTCTCCGGCTCGGGCAAGAGCACCATCGCCGACCGCCTGGCGATCAGGATCGGCTGGCGCTTCGAGGACGGCGACAGTTTTCATCCGCCAAGCAATGTCGCCAAAATGCATTCGGGACAACCGCTCACCGACGAGGATCGCTGGCCCTGGCTGCGCGCGATCGCCGACGAGATCGACCGCACCTGCGGCGTCCGCGAACGCGCCGTCATCGCCTGCTCCGCGCTGAAGCGTGCCTATCGTGACATCCTGGTGCATGGCCGCGACGATATCCGCATCGTCTTCCTCGACGGCTCGCAGGAGCTGATCGCCACGCGGCTCGGCGCGCGCAAGGGCCATTTCATGCCGCCGGGGCTGCTCGCCAGCCAGTTCAAGACGCTGGAGCCGCCGACACCGGAGGAACGCCCGATCACGGTCGCGATCGACCGTCCGGTCGAAATCATCGTCGAAGACATCGTCACTCAACTGAAGCTGGACCGCCCATGACCCGCATCGCCCTTGTCGTATCCGATGTCGACGGCACGCTGCTCACCAAGGACAAGACCTTGACCGACGGCGCCAGGGCGGCGGTGCGCAGGCTGCATGAGGCCGGCATCGGCTTCACCATCGTTTCCAGCCGGCCGACGATCGGGATGGGTTTCCTGATTGCTCCGCTTGCGATCACCCAGCCGATTGGTGCCTTCAACGGCTCCTCGATCGTCGATCCGCAGCTCAAGCCCCTCGAGCAGCATTTGATCCCGGCAGCGGTCGCAAAACGCTGCATCGACATGCTGCACGAGCGCGGCGTCGATATCTGGCTGTTTACCAACGATCGCTGGCTGACGCGCAACCCTGACGGCGAGTACACCGCCCACGAGCAGCACACGATCAAGCATGATCCGACCATCGTCGGCGATTTCACGCCCTATCTCGACCAGGCCTGCAAGATCGTCGGCGCGAGCTCGGATGCAGCCCTGCTGCAACGCTGCGAGGCGGAGATGCAGCAGATGGTCGGCCGCGATGCCACCGCGGTCCGCTCGCAGACCTACTATCTCGACGTCACTCCTCCCGGTCACGACAAGGGCACCTTCGTCGAGGGCATCGCGAAGCGCCTTGGCGTGCCGCTGGAGAATGTCGCCACGATCGGCGACATGCAGAACGATCTGCCGATGTTCGCCAGGAGCGGCGTCTCCTTCGCGATGGGCAATGCCAGCGATGACGTGAAGGCGCGCGCCACGCATGTCACCGAAACCAACGAGCACGACGGTTTCGCACGCGCGATGGACACGGTGTTGCAGCTTCGCTGAGGCGTGCGGACGATCGCCCCACCCGTGATCGAGCGCGGGCCGCAGCGTGATCGCCGCTTGCACGATTTCTGAATATTGGAAATATACTCCTGATTTGCCCGACATGTCAATTTGACTCGTCGAACGCCGGCAGCTGCCGGCTCCTTTGCATGGGGTTGTTTTCGATATTTTGGCAGCGCGCACCTCCGGCGGTCCCGCAAGCGGAAGACGGAGGGCGGCATCGCCGCGGTCGCGGGTTCAACTTGACTTCACGCTTCAAGTCGACCGCTGCACCGCGGGCTTCTCGGCGTCGGCCCTGGCGGCGCTGAGATTGTGCGCGGTGTTGATCAACGCGATATGGGTCAGCGCCTGCGGGAAATTGCCGGTCAGCCGGCCGGCGTCGGAATCGAACTCCTCGGCCAACAGTCCGAGATCGTTGGCGACCGCGACCACGCGGTCGAACATGGTCTGCGCCTTGTCGACATCTCCCGCCAGCACATGAGCGTCGGCAAGCCACAGGCTGCAGGCCAGGAATGCGCCCTCGATCGGCTGGACCTCATCGGACACCTCGCGCGGATCGTGCCGCAGCACGAACCCGTCGCGCATCATGTGCCGCTCGACCGCGTCGATCGTGCCACGGATGCGCGGATCGCCCGGCGGCAGGAAACCGACCGACGGCAGCAGCAGCAGGCTGGCGTCGAGCAGCTTTGAGCCATAGCTCTCGACGAAACTGTTGAGGCCAGGGTCGAAGCCGCGTTGGCAGACGTCGCGATGAATGGCCTCGCGCAGCACCCGCCACTTGACCAGCGGCCCCTTGAAGCCGAACCGCTCCGCGCTCTTGATGGCGCGGTCGAAGGCGACCCAGCACATCACCTTGGAGAACACGTAGTGCCTGGGGGTGCCGCGGCGCTCCCAGATGCCGTGATCCGGCTGATCCCAGACATCGGCGAGATGGGTGACGACGGTGCATTCGAGCGACCAGTTCTCTTCGTCGAGCTTCAGCTTGGCCATGCGAGACTGGTGGAAGGCGTCGATCAACTCGCCATAGACGTCGAGCTGAAGCTGCGCATGCGCGGCGTTGCCGGCGCGGACCGGCTGCGCCCCTTCATAGCCGGACAGCCATCCGGCCTCCCATTCCAGGAGGCGCCGCTGGCCCAGGATACCGTACATGATCTGCATATTGGCCGGCGCGCCGGCTGCGGCCCGCAGCAGCCAGTTGTGCCAGGCCGCCGCTTCCTCGGTGTAGCCCGAATTCATCAGGGCCAGCAGCGTAAAGGTGGCGTCGCGCAGCCAGCAGAACCGGTAGTCCCAATTGCGCGCGCCGCCGAGCTTTTCCGGCAACGACGTGGTGGGGGCCGCGACGATGCCGCCGGTCGGCCTGTAGGTCAGCGCCTTCAGCGTGATCAGCGAGCGCATCACGAGGGCGCGTTGATAGCTGCCGTCATAGGTCGAACGGCTGCACCATTCCCGCCAATATTCCTCGGTGTCCTTCAGCGCAGCCTCAGGGTCGATCGCCTCCGGCACCGGGTGATAGGACGGTCCATAGGTCAGGACGAACGGCACGGTGTCGCCCTCGCCGACCTCGAAATCGGCGAACGTGGTCAGGTCCTTGCCGCGGGTTTCGACCGGCGTGCGCAGCACGGTCATGTCCTGCCCGCTGATCGCCAGAAGCCCGTCGCCATCCGGATTCTTCCGAACCCAGGGAACATCGACCCCGAAGCCGAAGCGGATCACCAACTCCATGCGCATCTTGACGCGGCCGCCGATGCCGCGAACGAGGCGGACCACATCGGAGGCGTTGCCGCGCGGCGGCATGAAATCGATCAGCGCGACCGCGCCGCCTTCGGTCTCGAACCGGGTCTCCAGGATCAGCGTATCGTCCCAGTAGCGCCGCGCGGCCTGCTTGATCTCCCCGGCGGGCGCCAGCAGCCAGCGACCATTCCTCGACGTGCCAAGCAGCGCCGCGAAGCAGGGGTCGGAATCGAACGCGGGCCAACACAGCCAGTCGATCGAGCCCTCGCGGCCGACCAGGGCTGCGGTCTCGCAATCGCCGATCAGCCCATAGTCTTCGATACGAGAGGCCACGCGCTGCGCTCCGCGTTACCCGGTGTGCGAGCGCTCGCGGGTCGCGCGCTTGAGCGCGTCGACGTCGATCGCCGACGCGAGATGCTCGATCGAGACCGGGAGCCGCCGCTTCCAGTTCGGATGCTCGTAGACGGTGCCGGGGATGTTCGGCTGCTCGACAATGCCGAGCAGGTCCTCCATCGACACCGCCATCATCCGCGACCGCGTCCGTGCCAGGAAGCTCGCCACCGAATAGAAATCGTTGCCGTGGATGTCGTGCCGGCGCAGCACGTCGTCGAGTTGGCCGAGCGCGTGCCAGCGGCCCTCGTCGGTCTCGCCGGGATCGATCCCGAGCGCACGCTTGGTCTTGAGGTCGCTGAACGAGCGCCAGCCCGCATAGGTCGAAAGGTCGTGGGTGTTGAAGGTCACCAGCGCATCCGGCAAATAGTAGTCGGCATTGCGGAAGACGCCCTGGTCGTCGGTCTCGAACATCATCACGAGATAGGACCAGATGCCCCAGCCGTTCATCTGCTCGCGGAACCCCGGAGGTACGGTGCCGAGGTCCTCGCCGATCACAACGCAGCTGCTCGCCACGCTCTCCTGCGCGGTCGCCGCCAGTAGCGCCTCGAACGGCATCAGCACATAGGCGCCATTGGCCGGGCCGAAGCCGCGCGGCACCAGATAGAGCCGCTTCAGCCCGAACGCGTGGTCGAGCCTGATTGCGCCGGCGTGGTGCATCGAGGCGCGCAGCATCTGCCTGAACGGCTCGAACGAGCGCTGTTCGAGGCCCGCGGCGTTGAAGCCGGCGAGTCCCCAGTCCTGGCCCGCGGTGTTGAGCGGGTCCGGTGGCGCGCCGACGCCGAGATGGCGCGAGATCGCGGTCTGCTCATTCCAGGCATCGAAACCGTCCGACTGCACGCCGACGGCAACGTCGAGATAAAGCCCGACCCGCATGCCGAGCTCGTGCGCAAGCGCCTGGCAGGCGCCAAGTTGACGGTCCGCGGTCCATTGCACGAATTCGACGAACTCGACCTCGGCGGCAGAGTCGCGCGCACGGCGCAATTTGGCGCAAGCTGTATCGCTCGGCTGCCGCCATTCGTCCGGCCATTCCCACCACGGCGTGTTGAATTTGTGCCGCATCACCTCGAAGCAGGCGAAGCGCGACAGCAGCGTGCCCTGCTCGTTGCGATAGGTCTCGAAATCCTGCCAACGGCCGAGGCCGGGATTGGCCTTGAAGGCCGCGAACGCCGCGCGCAGCGCAGGCCATTTCTGCGCGGCGACGCCGACATAGTCGACCATGTCGTGGCTGCGGAGTTGTGCCAGCGCGGCCTTGGTCTCGGCATCGACGCGGAATTCGGGAATCTGCTCGACGTCGATGTAGAGCCCATTGAGGAACAGCCGGCTGTTCGGCGAGTACGGGCTGCAATCGCCGGGCCGATCGTCGAACAGCGCATGCAGCGGATTGAGCCCGACGCCGTCGGCGCCGAGCCGGTGGGCGAATTCGAGCAGGTGCTGCAGGTCGGTGAAGTCGCCGATGCCCCAGTTGCGCGCGGACCGCACGCCGTAGAGCTGGACCGCGATCACCCAGCAGCGGTCGAACTCGCCGCCGAACGCGCCGTGCGGCGCCACCAGCAGCGGCAGCTCCTCGCTGCCAGATGCGTCCGATAGCTGCAACCGGTGCACGCCTTCGGGCAGACCTGACGGCCACGTCAAACAGCGCTCACGCGCCTCGCCCTGCGCGAGCACCCCGGTCCCATTCGCAAGCTTCCATTGCACCGGAAGCCGGGCAACCTCCGAGAGTTGCGTTTGCGCGGCCTGGCCGCCTCTGATCACCACGGGATCGGCGATGATCCGACGGGGCGCCTGCGGCGGCAGCGCGTCGAGGATCGCCGTGAGCGCCTCAGGGGTTGTCACACGGCGGTGACCGCTGCCATCGATATACTCGGTCTGGATTCCCAGGGTCTGGGCTTTGGCGTAAAGGTCCATTCGGCACGCTGCCTGCTCGCAACGGTAGGTGGATCGTTGCTAAATTGTACAGATACGGGAAAGGGATAGTTGATGTTCAACGCTCTACCCTATCCGGCGTTCCCACCGGGAACCATTGCCCGGCGAGCGGCTTTCTATATGGGTCTGGCGCGCCTCCTTCCCGGCGCCGGGACGTCATTTGCATTTTTAATGGCGGCATCACCGTGAACAAAACCCTCCGGCCTGTCGAGAGTGCCCATGGCACTTTTCATATCACCGATGTCTATCCGTCGGTTGATGGCGGCCGCTTTCCGGTCAAGCGCATTGTAGACGAACCTGTCGAGGTGTGGGCCGACATCTACCGTGCCGGACATGACGTGATATCGGCGGCATTGGTGTGGCGGCGCGAGGGCGACGACGAATGGCAGGTCGCGCCGATGACGCCGCACAGCGACGACCGCTGGGGCGGCGCCTTCGTGCCCGACAGGCCCGGCCGCTACGCGTTCGCGATCGAGGCCTGGACCGATGAATTCGCCAGTTGGCGGCATCGTTTCGAGCAGAAGGCGCGCGATGGCAGCGACCACACGCTGGACGCGCTCGAAGGCGCGGCCATGCTGACCCAGGCGCAGGCCGGCAGCCCGGCGGCGGCCGCCGTCATCATCAGGCAGTGCGAAATCTTTCTGCAGACCGGCGAACCAGGCGCGCTGCTCGCGCCCGAATTGCGGGAGGCGATGGCCGGCAGCCAGTTTCGCCGCGATCTGATGCGATCGCAACTCTACCCCCTCACCGCGGACCGCCCGCGGGCGCGCAGCAGTGCGTGGTACCAGATGTTTCCGCGCAGCCAGGGCAAGACACCATCCATGCATGCGACCTTCAACGACTGCATCGCGCGGCTTCCCGACATCGCCGCGATGGGCTTTGACGTCGTCCTGCTCGCGCCGATCCACCCGATCGGCCGGCAGCACCGCAAGGGCCGCAGCAATGCCGCGATCGCACAGGCGGGCGATCCCGGCAGCCCGTACGCGATCGGCGCAGCCGAGGGCGGCCACGACGCCGTGCATCCGGAACTCGGCACGCTCGACGACTTCCGCGCCTTCGTGGCGGCATGCCAGGCGCATGGCCTCGAGGTCGCACTCGATTTCGTCGTGCAGTGCTCCCCCGATCATCCCTGGCTGAACGAGCATCCAGAGTGGTTCAAGCGGCGCCCGGACGGATCGATGCGCACGGCCGAGCATCCACCGCAGCGCTGGGATGATGTCGTCAACCCGGATTTCGCGTCCGAAGGCGCCGGTGCCTTGTGGCGCGCGCTGCGCGACGTCGTGCTGTTCTGGGTCGAGCAGGGCGTCAGGATCTTCCGGGTCGACAATCCGCACACCAAGCCGCTGGCGTTCTGGGAATGGCTGATCCGCGAGGTGCGGGACCGCGACGCGGAGGTGCTGTTCCTTGCGGAAGCCTTCGCGCGTCCGAAACTGATGAAGGGCCTCGCCAAGCTCGGCTTCACGCAATCCTACAGCTATTTCACCTGGCGGACGCAGCGCTTCGAGCTCGAACAATATCTCGGCGAGTTGACCTCCTATCCCGAGCGTGACTTCTTTCGGCCGAATTTCTTCGTCAACACACCGGACATCCTGCCCTTCCACCTGCAAAGCGGCGAATCCTGGATGTTCAAGTCGCGTCTCGCGCTGGCCGCGACGCTTTCAAGCAGCTATGGCATCTACAGCGGCTTCGAATTGATCGAGCACACGCCGGTCCCCGGCCGCGAGGAATATCTCAACTCCGAGAAGTACGAGATCAGGGTTCGCAACTGGGAGCAGCCGGGGAACATCAAGCCCTATGTCGCGGGTCTCAATCGGATCAGGCGCGGCAATCCGGCCCTGCAACAATTCGCCAATTTGCGCTTTATCAGTGTCGATGACGGCGGCGTGATCGGTTTCATCAAGGAAGCGGTCGATCAGAGCAATGTGATCGCGGCCGCGATTGCATTGTCAGCCGAGCTGCGTGACGTCTGGCTGCCGCTCGGCGACGTCACGGTAGGCCGTGGCGATGCCCGCCGCCCCGTCTCGGCAGTGGAAGACCTTGTCACCGGCGAGCGCCACGCGCTCGAATGGGGAGGCATCCGCCTACGTATCGATCCTGCGCGCGATCCCGCGTTGCTGCTACGCTGTATCGCCTGAAGGAGCCGTCATGAACGTATTCTCCAACGTCGACATCAAGGAGAAGGTCGCAACCGAGACTGCGGACCAGCTGTGGTACAAGGACGCGATCATCTACCAGCTGCATGTCAAGGCATTTGCCGACAGCAACAATGACGGCATCGGCGACTTCGCGGGGCTGACGGAGAAACTCGGCTATCTGCAGGAGCTCGGCGTCACCGCGCTGTGGCTGTTGCCGTTTTATCCCTCGCCCGGCCGCGACGACGGCTACGACATCGGCGACTATGGCGACATCAATCCCGATTTCGGGACGATGAAGGACTTCAAGCGCTTCATCCAGGAGGCCAAGAAGCGCGGCCTGCGCGTCATCACCGAGCTCGTCGTCAACCACACCTCGGACCAGCATGCGTGGTTCAAGCGCGCACGCCGCAGCCCGCCGAATTCGAGCGCGCGCAGCTGGTATGTCTGGAGCGACACCGACCAGAAATACCTCGATACAAGGATCATCTTCACGGATACGGAGAAGTCGAACTGGACCTGGGATCCTGAAGCCGGTCAGTTCTACTGGCATCGCTTCTTCTCGCACCAGCCGGACCTGAATTTCGACAATCCGCGCGTGGTGCGGGCCATCGTGCAGGTGATGAAGCGCTGGCTCGACACCGGCGTCGACGGTTTCCGGCTCGACGCCATTCCCTATCTGTGCGAGCGCGACGGCACCAATAACGAGAACCTGCCGGAGACGCATGCCATCATCAAGCGGCTGCGCCAGGAGCTCGACGCCTATGCCAGGGGCAAGATCCTGCTGGCCGAAGCCAATCAATGGCCGGAGGACGTGCAGGAATATTTCGGCCATGGCGACGAATGCCACATGGCCTATCACTTCCCGCTGATGCCGCGCATCTACATGGCGATCGCCCAGGAAGACCGCTTTCCGATCACCGACATCCTGCGGCAGACGCCCGACATTCCCGCCGCTGCCCAGTGGGCGCTGTTCCTGCGCAATCACGACGAGCTGACGCTGGAAATGGTCACCGACGTCGAGCGCGACTATCTGTGGTCGACCTACGCCGACGACCCGCGCGCCCGCATCAATGTCGGCATCCGCCGCCGCCTTGCGCCGCTGATGGACAACGACCGGCGCAAGATCGAGCTGATGAACTCGCTGCTGCTGTCGTTCCCGGGCACGCCGATCATCTATTACGGCGACGAGATCGGCATGGGCGACAACATCTATCTCGGCGACCGCAACGGCGTGCGGACGCCGATGCAGTGGTCGCCGGACCGCAATGGCGGCTTCTCGCGCGCCGACCCGGCGCGGCTCTACGCGCCGATGATCATGGACCCGGTCTACGGCTACGAATCCGTCAATGTCGAGGCGCAGTCGCGCAGCCTGTCGTCGTTGCTTTCGGCGACCAAGCGGCTGATCGCGGTGCGCAAGTCGACGCTTGCCTTCGGGCGCGGCACCATGACCTTCATTCGCCCGGAGAACCGCTCGGTGCTGGCCTATGTGCGCCAGTACCAGGGTGAGGCGATCCTGTGCGTCGCCAATCTGTCGCGGTCGGCTCAGGCCACCGAGCTCGACCTCTCCGCCTTCAAGGACCGCATTCCGCTCGAGATGCTCGGGCGCACGCGCTTCCCGGCGATCGGCGAGCTGCCCTACATGATCACGCTGGCGCCGTATGGCTTCTACTGGTTCCAGCTGCAGGAGCGCGACAAGTCCGAGCCGGTGACGCCGCGCGCGGTGCCGGAATTCGAGACGCTGGTGGTGCCGCTGAATTCGACCTGGATGTCGTTGGCGCGCACCCGCGGCGTGTTCGAGCACGACGTGCTGCCCGGTCATCTCGCCCGCACGCGCTGGTATCCGGAGCGCTCGGCCAGCGCCATCCAGCCGATGCTGGTCTCCGCGATCCCGTTCTGCGACATCGGCGACAACCGGCCGTGGCTTGCCTTCTTCGAGACCACGCAGCGCGGCACCACCAGCCGCTACGTGCTGCCGATGCAGATCGAGTGGGTACGCTTCGACCGCGAGCGCTACAATCCGCGCGCGTTCGCCGCCGTACGCCAGGGCGCGCGCGAGGGCACTTTGCTCGATGTCGCCACCGACCAGATCTTCACCGGCCTGTTCCTGCGAAACTTGCGGGAAAACCTGACGGTCGACGAAGGCGAGCAAGGCCTCAAGCTCGAATTCCGGCCGACCAGCCGCTTCTCCGACCGGCCGGTGCGGCAGCCCGAGCGCATCCGGGTGTTCGAGAACGATCAGCCGCATTCGACCGCGCTGGTCGACAACGAATATGTCACCAAGATCTACCGCAAGCTCGAGGTCGGCATCAATCCGGAGATCGAGATGGGCCGCTTCCTCACCGAACTGGTCAACTTTCCGAACACCCCTGCCTTGCTCGGCACTGCCGAGTTGATCGAGGGCGACAAGCGCAGCGCCATCGCCGTCCTGCATGCGATGGTCGTCAACCAGGGCGACCTCTGGACCATCGCCGGCGCACACCTCGACCGCCTGGTCGAACGGCAGCGCCTGCTCACAGTGAGCGAGCACCCCGTGGAGAACGGCGACCAGGCGACCTATCTGCGCCACATGTCGCATAGCGGAAAGCGGCTCGCCGAGCTGCATATCGCGCTCGCCAGCAACCGCGACCTGCCGGACTTCGCGCCCGAGCCGACCAAGCCCGACGACCTGCAGCGCTGGGCCGACGAGATCATGGCGCGGGCCGAACGCGTGTTCGATACGCTGAAGCAGCGGCGCGGCTCCCTGAAGGAGGCCGACCGGCTGCTGGCCGATCAGTTGCAGGCCCAGCACGACACGCTGCCGGAGCGGCTCAAGGCGCTGCTGCCGCGCGAGACCGACGGCTTCAACATCCGCCATCACGGCGACCTGCATCTCGGCCAGCTGCTGGTGGTCAAGGACGACGTTTTCATCATCGATTTCGACGGCGGACCGGGCCGCACCATCGCCGAGCGGCGGCGCAAGGCACCGCCGGCACGCGACGTCGCCGGGCTGATCCGTTCGATCGACTATGCGGCAACGGCCGCGCTGGAACGGACGCTCAAGGTCTCCCCCGACGAGAGCGGCCGGCTGAGCCTCGCCTTGGCCGAATGGCGCGACCAGGCCGCGGATACCCTGCTGGCGGCCTATCGCGAGACGATGGCCGGCCAGAGGCTGTGGCCCGCCGACACCAAGACGGCCGACCGCCTGCTCAATTTTTTCCTGCTTGAGAAAGCCTTCTATGAGATCGAGTATGAGCTGGCCAACCGGCCGGATTGGCTGCGGGTGCCGCTCACCGGCCTGCTGAGGATCCTGGCGCAACAGCCGCATGAGGTTGCATGAGCAAACTGCCCGCCGAGGCCTATGCCATCATCGAGGGCCGCCACTCCGACCCCTTCCACTATCTCGGGCTTCACCCCGAGGGGGACCGCAACGTCGTGCGCGCCTTCCTGCCTGATGCCAGCAATGTCGAGGCGATCGGCGAGCATGGCGAGACGGCGCCGCTGGCGCGGATCCATGACGCCGGCCTGTTCGCAGGTCCCCTGCCGAACGGCTCGACGCGCTACCAGCTCCGCGCTCGCTTCGGCGACAACGTCGTCGAACTGGAGGATGCCTACCGCTTTCCGCCGATCCTGAGCGATTTCGATCTCTACCTGCTCGGCGAAGGCACGCATCAGCGCGTCTACGATACGCTCGGTGCGCATCCGATGACGCTCGACGGCGTCGACGGCATCGGCTTCGTGGTGCTGGCGCCGAATGCGCGGCGGGTCAGCGTGGTCGGCGACTTCAATTTCTGGGACGGACGGCGGCATCCGATGCGCGTGCGCGGCCCGGGCTACTGGGAACTGTTCATCCCGCGCGCGCGGGTCGGCGACCACTACAAGTTCGAGATCATCGGGCGCAACGGCCAGCATCTGCCGCTGAAGTCCGATCCCCTGGCGTTCGCCGCCGAGGTACGGCCGAAGACCGCCTCGATCGTGATCGACGAGCGCAGGATCCCGCATCCGCGCCCGGCGCCGGATCGCGTCAATGCGCTGAGTTCACCGATGTCGATCTACGAGGTCCATCTCGGGTCGTGGCGGCGCAAGGGCCGCAACGAGTGGCTGACCTATCGCGAGATGGCGGAGCAGCTGCCGGCCTATGCCAGCGACATGGGCTTTACCCATGTCGAATTCCTGCCGATATCAGAGCATCCGTTCGACGGCTCCTGGGGCTACCAGCCGACCGGCATGTTCGCGCCGACCAGCCGCTTCGGCTCGCCGGACGATTTCGCCGCGCTGATCGACGCCTGCCACGGCGCAGGGCTCGCCGTGCTGCTCGACTGGGTGCCCGGGCATTTTCCCGACGATCCGCACGGACTCGGCAATTTCGACGGCACCGCGCTCTATGAGCACGCCAATCCGTTGCAGGGCCGTCACCTCGATTGGGGCACGCTGATCTACAATTACGGGCGCACCGAGGTCACCAACTTCCTGGTGTCGAACGCGCTGTTCTGGCTCGATCGCTACGGCATCGACGGGCTGCGCGTCGATGCCGTCGCCTCCATGCTCTATCTCGACTACAGCCGTCCCGCCGGCGGCTGGATTCCGAACAAATATGGCGGCCGGGAAAACATCGAGGCGATCGACTTCCTGCGCCGCTTCAACACCGAATTGTTCGCGCACTTCCCGCAGGCGACCACGGCGGCGGAGGAATCCACGGCGTGGCCGCAGGTGTCGCGCCCGGTCGAATATGGCGGGCTCGGCTTCGGCTACAAGTGGAACATGGGCTGGATGCACGACACGCTGAAATATATCGGCAAGGATCCGATCCACCGCAAATACCATCACGGCGACATCCTGTTCGGCCTGCACTACGCCTTCTCGGAAAATTTCATCCTGCCGCTGTCCCACGACGAGGTCGTGCACGGCAAGCGCTCGATCCTCGGCCGCATGCCCGGCGACGACTGGCAGCGCTTTGCGAATCTGCGCGCCTATTACAGCTTCATGTTCGGCCACCCCGGCAAGAAGCTGATGTTCATGGGCTGCGAATTCGGCCAGGAACGCGAGTGGAATCACGACTATTCGATCGATTGGCATCTGCTGCAACAGCCGAGGCATAGCGGCATCCAGAACCTGGTCCGCGACCTCAACCGGCTTTATCGCGCGCTGCCAGCGCTGCACGAGCTCGACTGCGACCAGGCCGGCTTCGAGTGGGTCATCACCGACGATGCCAACAACAATGTGTTCGGCTGGATCCGCAAGGGCAATGCTGAGCGCGCACGCTGCCTCGTGGTCGCGAACTTCTCGCCCAACGTCTACCGCAACTATCGCGTCCGGGTGCCGTTCGCGGGCAAGTGGCACGAGGTGTTCAACTCGGACTCCGCGCATTACGGCGGCACCAATGTCGGCAATGTCGGCGAGGTGCGCGCGTCGGAGGGCGCCACGCCCGAACTGAGCCTGACGATTCCGCCGCTGGCTGCGATCTTCCTCGTACCGGAAAGCTGATTGATGCGACTGACCGGGGGTACGTCCGCGCGGCTCGGTGCAAGCTGGGACGGCAGAGGCACCAATTTTGCGCTGTTCTCGGCGAATGCGGAGAAGGTCGAGCTGTGCCTGTTCGACGGCCAGGGCCGCCGCGAGCTCGAGCGGATCGAGATGCCGGAGCGCACCGAAGACGTCTGGCACTGCTATCTCAACGACGTCTCGCCCGGCCAACTCTACGGCTATCGCGTCTACGGACCCTACGCGCCGGAGCGCGGCCACCGCTTCAACGCCAACAAGCTGCTGCTCGATCCCTACGCCAAGCGGCTCGCCGGCCGGCTGGTGTGGAGCGATGCGCATTTCGCCTATCGCACCGGCAGCGCGCGCGAGGACCTCTCCTTCGACCGGCGCGACAATGCCCGCGGCATGCCGAAGGCGGTGGTAGTCGACGAGAGCTTCAACTGGGGCCGCCGCGAGATTCGGCCGCACATTCCCTGGGAAGACACCATCATCTACGAGGCCCACGTCAAGGGCCTGACGCAGAAGCGCGAGGATGTGCCGCCGAACCTACGCGGCACCTATGGCGGCCTGTCGTCGCCTGCGATGATCGAGCATCTCAAACGGCTCGGCGTCACCACCATCGAGCTGTTGCCGATCCACGGCCTGATCGATGACCGTATCCTGGTCGAGAAGAAGCTGGCGAATTACTGGGGCTACAACACCATCGCCTTCTTCGCGCCGGAGGCGCGCTACGCCCAGGACAATGCGCTCGACTCCTTCCGCACCACGGTGGCGCGGCTGCACGATGCCGGCATCGAGGTGCTGCTCGACGTCGTCTACAACCACACCGCCGAGGGCAACCATATGGGCCCGACGCTGTGCTTCCGCGGCATCGACAATGCCTCCTATTACTGGCTGAACCGCGAGAACCCGCGCTTCTACGACGACTTCACCGGCTGCGGCAGCTCGGTCAACCTCACCCATCCGCGCGTGCTGCAGATGGTGATGGATTCGCTGCGCTATTGGGTCGAGGTCTGCCATGTCGACGGTTTCCGCTTCGATCTCGCCACGACCCTGGCGCGCGGGCCGAACGGGTTCGATCGCAACCACCCCTTCCTCGCCGCGATCCGCCAGGATCCGGTGCTGGCAACCGCCAAGATGGTCGCCGAGCCCTGGGACCTCGGTCTCGGCGGCTACCAGGTCGGGGCGTTCCCATCGCAATGGTCGGAATGGAACGACCGCTATCGCAGCGCGATGCGGCGCTACTGGAGCGGCGAAGGCAGCCTGATCGGCGATATTTCGGGCCGCATGACCGCGTCCTCGGATCTGTTTCACCACGACAATCGTGCGACCCGCGCCAGCGTCAACCACATCACGGTGCATGACGGTTTCACGCTCGCCGATCTCTTCAGCTACAACGAGAAGCACAACGAGGCCAACGGCGAGGACAATCGCGACGGCTCCAACGACAATCACAGCAACAATTGCGGCCATGAGGGCCCGACCGACGATCCTGCCATCATCGCGCTGCGCCGCCAGCTCAGGAAGAATGCGCTGGCCTGCCTGCTGCTGGCGCAAGGCACGCCGCTGATCCTCGCCGGCGACGAGGTCGCGAACACGCAGGACGGCAACAACAACGCCTATTGCCAGGACAACGAGACCGGCTGGATTGGCTGGGAGAACCTCGGCACGGACGACGACGCCATCGATTTCATCGGCCACCTGACCGCGCTGCGGCGTCGCTTCGGCCAGATCCGCTGCCAGAGCTGGCTCGACGGCCGCCGCACCGACGGCAGCTACGGCGTGCTCTGGCTGACGCCCGCGGCGGAAGAGATGAAGGAATCCGACTGGAAATTTCCGGAGAGCCGATTCGTCGCCTATGTGCTGGGGCCGATGGAACCAGGACAGGCGCCGATCTTTATCGTTCTCAATGCCGCACCGCAGGAGATCGTGTTCAGGATGCCGAGGATGGCGGAATACAGGACCTGGCAGCAGGTCCTGAACACGACCAAGGCCGAGCAAACGGCTGAGCAATTCGCATCCGGCGCCGATACCAAGGCACCCCCGCGCTCGGTGCTGGCATTTGCAGGCTCCACATGAATAGACAACATTTCGGCGCCGAGCTGACACCTGACGGCACGCGCTTCCGGCTCTGGGCGCCGGCGGCCAAGCGCGTCGACCTCCTGATCGACCAGCCGCATGCTCGAAGCCGCGATGCGCATGCGCTCACGCGCGACGCCGCCGGCTGGTACGTCGGCGAGATCCGAGGCGCGCGCGCCGGCACACGTTACAAATTCCGCGTCGATGACGAGGTCGATGTGCCGGATCCCGCCTCCGCATTCCAGCCGGACGACGTGTTCGGCTCGAGCGAGGTGATCGATCACGCCGCCTTCAAATGGCGCGCCACCGACTGGCGCGGACGTCCCTGGCACGAGACCGTCGTCCTCGAGGCCCATGTCGGTACCTTCACCCGAGAGGGCACCTATCGTGCCATGATCGACAAGCTCGATCATCTCGTGGCGACCGGCATCACCGCGCTCGAGCTGATGCCGCTGTCGGATTTCGCCGGGAAACGCAACTGGGGCTATGACGGGGTGCTGTGGTACGCGCCCGACAGCGCCTATGGCCGGCCCGACGACCTCAAGACCCTGATCGACGAAGCGCATCTGCGCGGGCTGATGGTGATGCTCGACGTGGTCTACAACCATTTCGGCCCCGAGGGGAATTATCTCGGCCGCTATGCGCCCGCCTTCTTCAGTAACGCGCATACTCCGTGGGGCAGCGCGATCGATTATCGCGTACCCGAGGTGCGCGCGTTTGCGATCGGCAGCGTGGTGAGCTGGCTGCGCGACTATCGCTTCGACGGGCTGCGGTTCGATGCCGTCAACACCATCGTCGAAGCCGGCGAGATCGCCGTTATCCATGACTTCAGCAAGGCCGCCGGCAAGCTCGCCACCGAGACCGGCCGCTACATCAACCTCATGCTCGAAAACGGCGACAACATTGCAAGCCTGCTCGACGCAGCCGAGGATCCGCCGCACGGCAAATTCCGCGGCCAGTGGAACGACGACTATCATCACGCCTGGCACGTGCTGCTGACCGGCGAGACGCAGGGCTATTATGGCGACTACCGGGCGCCGAAGCAGGACCTCGCACGCGCGCTGTCGTCCGGCTACATCTACCAGGGTGAAGTCTCGGAGTTCTGGGGCGGCAAGGCCCGCGGCGAGCCGAGCGGTATGCTGTCGCCGATCTGCTTCATCAACTTCCTGCAGAACCACGACCAGATCGGCAACCGGCCGCTCGGCGATCGTCTCGTCAGCATTGCCCGGCCGGAGGCGGTCGCGGCGGCGCTGGCGGTGACGCTGATCGCGCCGACCACGCCGATGCTGTTCATGGGTGAGGAATGGGGCGCGACGACGCCCTTCCCGTTCTTCTGCGATTTCAAGGGCGATCTCGCCAACGCTGTCCGCGCCGGACGGCGCAAGGAGTTCGCCTGGGCCTATGCCAAATATGGCGACGACATTCCCGACCCGCTTGCCGAGGCGACGATGCGATCGGCCGTGCTCGACTGGGCGGCCCTCGGCCATGATCCGGCGCGCGCACGGCTTGCGCTGGTGCGCGACCTGCTCGCCGTGCGCCGGCAGGAGATCATGCCCCGGCTCAGAGGGTGCCGCTTCGGCGACGCCACCGTGGCGGGCGACCTGTTGACGGCGCATTGGCAGATGGGCGACGGCGGCACGCTGCGGCTGACCGCCAATTTGTCCGATCGCGATATCCCCAATGGACCGGAGCCGAAGGGAACTGCGATCTGGGGCGGCGCGTTGTCGAGCGACCTCCCCGGCTGGGCGGTGCGCTGGCACATCGGATAGCACAATGCCCCCGGCGATCCCGATCGCAACCTACCGTCTGCAACTCACTGCCGATTTCGACTTCGATGCCGCCGCCGGCGTCGCGCCGTATCTGAAGGCGCTCGGCATCAGCCATGTCTATGCGTCGCCCTTCATGAAGGCGCGCAAGGGCTCGACCCACGGCTATGACGTCGTCGACCACACCAAATTCAACCCGGAGCTCGGGGGCGAAGCGGGCTTTGCGCGGCTGAGCGACGCATTGAAGCGCCACGATCTCGGCCTGATCCTGGATTTCGTGCCGAACCATGTCGGCGTTCACTTCGCCGACAATCCGTGGTGGCTCGACGTGCTGGAATGGGGACCGGTGTCGCCGCACGCGGTCTCCTTCGACATCGATTGGGACCAGCTGCCCTATCGCGCGCGCGGCGGCGTGCTGCTGCCGATCCTCGGCTCGTCCTACGGCCAGGCGCTGGAGCGCGGTGACATCGAGCTGCGCTATGACGCGAACGAGGGCAGCTTCTCGGCCTGGTATTTCGAGCACCGCCTGCCGATCGCGCCGGAGCGCTATGGCGAGGTGCTGCGCACCGTCGTCCGCGAGGCCGCTGCCGAACAGAGCGCCGCTGGACGCGCGATGCTCGAGCTCGCCGTGCGATACCGGGGGCTGCGTCATCCCAACCGCGTCGAGGCGCCGGCGCTGAAGGCGGCGATCAAGGCGATCGAGGGCGGCGCCGACATCATCGGGCGCGGGCTCGATGCCTATCGCGCCGGCGAGGACCGCCCGACCCAGACGCTGGCGCTGCACCATTTGCTGGAACGCCAGCACTACAAGCTCGGCCACTGGCGGCTGGCGTCCAGCGACATCAACTATCGCCGCTTCTTCGACGTCAACACGCTGGCCGGCCTCAGGGTCGAGGACGCCGCCACCTTCGAGGCGAGTCATAGCCTCGTCAAGCGGCTGATCGCCGAGGACCGGCTGCAGGGCTTGCGGCTCGACCATATCGACGGCCTGCGCGATCCCGCGCAGTACTTCCAGCGGCTGCGCCGCCTGATCCGCTCCGCGCAGGGCGCGAAAGCCAGACCCTTCTATACGGTGATCGAGAAGATCCTCGGCGAGGACGAGAAGCTGCCGAGATTCAGCGGCGTTCACGGCACCACCGGCTATGAATGGATGAACACGATCAGCCAGGCACTGGTCGACGGTCGCGGCCTCGATCCGCTCAACGAGATCTGGCGCCAGATCAGCAACCAGTCGCCGAACCTGACGCCGGTGTTGCGCGAGGCCAAGCAGCGCGTGCTGGAGACGCTGCTCACCAGCGAATTCACCGTGTTGGCGCGGCTGCTCGCGCGCATTGCCAGCGGACACTACTCGACCCGCGACTTCTCCGGCGACAGTCTGCGGCAGGCGCTCGAGCTCTATGTGCTGCACTTTCCGGTCTATCGCACCTATCTCACCGCCTCGGGACCAGCCGCGCATGACCGCGCACTGATCCGCGAGACCATCGAGCGCGCCCGCGCCGACTGGTTCGCCGCCGACGAAGGCATCTTCGATTTCCTGCGCGACGCCTTGACCATGGACCTTTTGCAGCCCGGCCGGCCGCCGCATGGCGCGCCGCGGGTCCGGCGCTTCGCGCTGAAGGTGCAGCAATTCACCGGGCCGATGATGGCGAAGTCGCTGGAGGATACCGCCTTCTACCGCTATCATCGCCTGCTGGCGCTCAACGAGGTCGGCGGCGATCCGGCGGCGAGCGCGATCGCACCCGAGGCCTTCCACGCCATGATGCAGGCCCGCGCCCGCGAATGGCCGCACGGCATGACGGCGACCGCGACCCACGACACCAAGCGCGGCGAGGACGCCCGCGCCCGCATCATGGCGCTTGCGGAAATCCCCGGCGAATGGACCAGCGCGGTGGCGCGCTGGAAGGTGCTGAATGCGCCGCATCTCGTGCTCGACGGCGAGATGCGCGCGCCATCGGCGACGTTCGAATACATGCTGTATCAGGCCCTGCTCGGCGCCTGGGATCCCGATGATGCCTCGCTCGTCGCGCGCATCCAGGCCTACGCGCTGAAGGCGGCGCGCGAGGGCAAGCAGGAAACCAGCTGGCTCAATCCGCACCAGCCTTACGAGGCCGGCGTGAAAGCCTTTATCGAGCGAATCCTCGATCGCAAGACCTCACCCGAATTCCTCGATGCGCTGGGGACGCTGGCGCAGCGCACCGCGTTGATCGGCGCGTTGAATTCGCTCAGCCAGATCACGCTGAAGGCAACCATGCCGGGCGTGCCGGATTTCTACCAGGGCACCGAAGGCTGGGATCTTTCGCTGGTCGATCCGGACAACCGCCGCCCGGTCGACTTTGCCGAACGGACAGGAATGCTCGCCGCACTGGAGACGCCGGATTGGGATGCGCTGGCGCAAGACTGGCGCGACGGCCGTCTCAAATTCGCATGGACGCGGCATCTGCTGCGGCTCCGCAACGAGATGGCCGATGTGTTCACCAGCGGCGACTACGTGCCGCTCGCGGTCAGCGGCCCGCACCGCGATCATGTCATTGCCTTCGCGCGGCGCCATGGCCGTGAGGCGGCCATCGTTGCGGTGGCCAAATCATTCGCCCCGTTCACGCAAGGCGGCCGCAGCTGGCCGCGCCCCGAAGCTTTTGAGGGTGAAATCGACGCGGCTGGATATGCACTCAGGGATGGCGCAACCAGGATTCAGCTCCCGGCGCTGTTCGCCAATCTTCCGGTCGCGGTGCTAAAGGCCAAGGCCGCAACGGCGTCGAAACCAACCTCAAAACGAGCGCGCTCGCACGCCTAGTTTGGTGCGTCAGCGCTTGGTCAGCAGCAATTTCCCGCGCTTCTGGATCGCCACCTGCGCGACCTCGGCGAACCGTTGCAGCAGCCACGGCAGCGTCACCTCGACCCGCACATGGGCATCCTCGACATCGACATGCCCGGCCGCGACCTGCCCCAGCGCCCGGACGCGAAAGCTCATCCGGTTGTCGTCCCAGCGCTCCTCGTCGACGCTTATGACCGGCAGGTTCGCCGTCGCGCGCGACAGGCCCGTTTTCAAGCGGCGCATCGCCTCGTCGCGGCCGAGGCTATGGGGTATCGAAACGATCAGCGGCGCCGACATTGCGATGCACTCCTTCGTGGATTTCGTTGATGTAGTTCTGTTCCAAGGCAAACGGAAGAACCACACAGTTTTATCGCGCCGCCAACTCCGGAACCTTCACAGTTACGGGTTGTTTTCCTTCCCGAAGGGCAGAAACGAGACGAGCCCGCGGGGCTGAGGAGACGCTAGATGTCAATTGGAACGATCATTCTCATCATTCTGGTCATTGCGCTGCTTGGCGGCTTCAGCGGCATCGGCGGCGGACCGTTTTACGGCACCGGCTATTACGGCGGCGGCGGGCTCGGCCTGGTCGTCGTGATCCTGCTGATCCTGCTCCTGATGGGACGACTGTAGCGCGTGGCGGCACTGTGCCCGATCCACATCAACGACTGTCATCACCCGCGCAAGCGGGTGATGCTTCGTTGGACAGCGCTTACCTGGCCGCGAGCTTTTTCATCGCCGATTTGATCGACGACGCTGCGTCCTCGTAGTCATCCCAGGCCTTCGTCTTCGCGAGCAAGGCCGGCACGGCGCGTAGCGTGAATTTCTTCGGATCGAGATCACCGCGCAGCTGCGGCCAGGTCAACGGCATCGACACCGTCGCCCCCGGACGCGCCCGCGGCGACAACACCGCGACCGCCGTCGACATCCTGTCGTTGCGCAAATAGTCGAGGAATATCTTTCCCGTGCGCTTGGCCTTGGACATGTTGATCAGATAGCGCTCGGGATCGTCCTGCGCCATCCACTGGCAGACCGCCTGCGCGAACGCCTTGGCCTCCCTCCACGTCACCTTGTCCCTGCTGCCTGCAAGCAGCGGTGTGACGACGTGCAGCCCCTTGCCGCCGGTGGTCTTGCAGAAGCTCTCGAGGCCGACCGCGGTCAGCCGTTGCCGCATGTCCCTGGCGGCGTCGATCACGTCGGGGAATGCGACGTCGGGCGCGGGATCGAGATCGAACACCAACCGGCCCGGCGTGTCATAGGCATCGGGCGCGCAATTCCAGGGATGCAGCTCGAGGCCGCCGGCCTGCGCGACCGCCGCCAGGCCCTCGATCTGGTCGATCTGCAGATAGGGTTTGCGGTCGCCCGAGACCTTCGCAAGCTTGAGGAGTTTTGATGTGCCGGCCATCGCATGACGCTGGAAGAAGGTCTCGCCCTTGATGCCGTCGGGCGCTCGCACGATCGAGCACGGCCGGCCCTTGAGATAGGAGATCATCCATTCGCCGACCGCCTCGAAATAGTTGGCGAGGTCGAGCTTGGTCACCGGCTCGCCATCGCCCGCATCAGGCCACAGCGCCTTGTCCGGATGCGAGATGACGACGCCCATCACCTCGCTGGACGCCTTCCCGGTGCCCTTCTTCGCCACGCCCTTGGCCATCGGCTTCACCACTTTGGTTACAACCGGCCGCTCGGCCTCGACTTCGTGCGCCGGCTTGTCCTGGCGCAGGCCCTTGAAGGCGGCCTGGCGGATATTTCCGGCGTCGGTCCAGCCGGCGAACTCGATCTCGGCGACCAGCTCCGGCTTCAGCCAGTGCACGTCGCGGGTCTTCTTCGGCGCGTCCTTGCCGCCGAACGGGCTCTTGTCCGCCTCCGCCGCCTTCAGCGCCGGCATGATGCGGCGGACGGTATCCTGGCCGAAGCCGGTGCCGACGATACCGACAAACGCCAGATGATCGCCGCGATAGACGCCCGCCATCAGCGAACGGAATTTGCCGTTGGTGGTCTTCCAGCCGCCGAGCACCACCTCATGGCCGGCGCGGATTTTTGCCTTGGTCCAGTCGTCGGAGCGGCCGGAACGGTAGGCGCCGTCGAGCCGCTTGGAGACGATGCCTTCGAGGCCGAGTTTGCGCGCGGATTCCAGCACCGCCTCGCCGCGCTCCTCGAAATGTTCGACATAGCGGATCAGGAGGTTCTTGCCCTTGCGCGCCGCGAGCAATTGCTTCAGCCGTATCTTGCGCTCGGCGAGCGGCAGCGGGCGCAAGTCCCCGGTGCCGGCGAACAGCAGGTCGAACGCGTAGAAGATCAGCCGATCCGTCTTGCCGTCGGAGAGCGCGGCCTGCAGCGTCGAAAAATGCGGCGTGCCGTTCTTGTCGAGCGCGACGATCTCGCCATCGATCAGCGCGTCGGGCAGCTTCTCCGCCTCCTTCACGATCGCGCCGAACTTGCCAGACCAGTCGAGCCCCTTGCGCGTCTTCAGCACGGCCTCACCGTCTTCGACACGGAGCTGCACGCGGTAGCCGTCGAACTTGATCTCGTGGCACCAGCCCGTGCCATTGGGTGGAGACTCGACCGCGGCGCAGAGCTGCGGCGCGACGAAATCGGGCATCTCCGATACCTGCTTCGGTTTCGCCTGCCGCGTCACTTTCAGCCGTTCCTTGGGCGCCGGCGCCTTGGTCCTGGCGCGCGCGTCCGCGGCCATGCCGTGGTTGGACTGCCAGACCGCGTCAGCTTTGGCCTTGCCGTTACCCTTGTCCAGCATGAACGGCTTCGGCGCCCGGCCCTTGCCGGCCGCGATCTGCGCCATCGAGCGTCCGGAGGCGACCGAACGGTCCTCGTCGAGGATCTCCTCGCCATTGCCGTCAACGGCATATTCGTCGCGGTGCTTGATCAGGAGCCAGTTGGTGCGCTTGCCGCCAAAGCGGTCGCCCTTCATCCGCACCAGAACCCAGCTGCCGTGCAGCTTGTCGCCCTCGAGCGTGAACTTCAGGTCGCCCTTCCTGAAGCCGCGCTCGGGATCGTCCGATTCCCAGGTGCCGCGATCCCACAGCTGCACCGTGCCGCCGCCATACTGGCCTTCGGGAATGGTGCCTTCGAAGTCACCATAGTCGAGCGGATGATCCTCGACCTCGACCGCCAGCCGCTTGTCATGCGGATCGAGCGACGGCCCGCGCGTCACCGCCCAGGACTTGAAGACGCCGTCGAATTCGAGCCTCAGATCGTAATGCAGCCGCGTCGCGTCGTGCTTCTGGATCACGAAGCGCCGCTGCTTGCTAGGTGCGACCTTGACGTCGCCCGACGGCTCGCTGGTCTTCTCGAAGTCGCGCTTCTTGCGATAGGTGGACAGGTTTCTCAGCGACACAACAAACCTCGGCAAAACCTCGGCAAACCCTCGGCGCAAACGACAGCCGCCGCCTCCGTGCGGCCATCAGGAACCAAAACCCACGGTATCCGTTCAAGTTCCAAACTCAAGCTGTTTGGAGGCGATCATGGCCGCTCCCCGCGCCTACTGGAAAGGCACGCTCAAGCTCTCGCTGGTGTCATGCCCGGTGGCGCTCTACCCGGCCTCGACCGCGGTCGAGAAGACCCGCTTCCATATGATCAACCGGGAGACCGGCAACCGGCTGAAGCAGCAGATGGTCGATACCGAGACCGGCGACGTTGTCGAGGGCGATCAGAAGGGCCGCGGCTACGAGGTCAGCAAGGGCAAATATGTCGAGATCGAGAAGGACGAGCTCGAAGCGGTCCAGATCGAGAGCAACCATACCATCGACATCGACAGCTTCGTGCCCGAGGGCGAGATCGACAAGCGCTATCTCGACCACCCCTACTATATCAGGCCCGACGGCAAGGCCGGCGTCGATGCGTTCGCGGTGATCCGCGACGCCATGAAGGATCAGGACCGCGTCGCGCTGGCGCGGATCGTGCTGACCAACCGCGAGCATGTGATCGCGATCGAGCCGCTCGACAAGGGCATGCTCGGCACCACCTTGCGCTACCCCTACGAGCTGCGCGACGCCGACGATTACTTCGACGACATCAAGAGCCCGAAGGTCACGAAGGACATGATCGAGCTCGCCGGCCATATCCTCGACAGCAAGGCTGCGCATTTCGATCCGTCGAAATTCAAGGACGAGTATGAGACCGCGCTGAAGGCTCTGGTCCGCCGCAAGGCGGCCGGCAAGCCGATCAAGACCGCCGAGCGCGAGGAGAAGCCAAGCAACGTCGTGAGCCTGATGGACGCGCTGCAGCAGAGCCTCAAGGGCGGCAAGAGCGGCGCAAGGCGCTCGCGCTCCACCGCGCGCCGCCCGACCGCGCATCGCCGCGCCGCCAAGAAGGCGCACCGGTCAAGCGCGCGGCGACGCAAGGCGGGGTAAGTCGGATTTTACGCGTCATGCCCGGGCTTGACCCGGGCATCCATCGACTTGGTCAGAACGACGTGGATGGTCGGGTCAAGCCCGGCCGTGACGAAGCAGGCAGTCTAGCCCTACTTCTTCTTCGAGCTCTTCCGCTTCTTGGCCGTCTTGTTGGCAGTCTTGCGCTTCTTCGCCGTCTTCTTCTTGGACGACTTCTTCGGCACCTTCCGCCCCTTGGCGCGGGCCTCGGACAGCCCGATCGCGATCGCCTGCTTGCGGCTCTTCACCTTCTTCTTGGAGCGGCCGCTGCGCAGCGTGCCGGTCTTGCGCTTCTTCATCGCGCGCTCGACATCACGCGATGCCTTCCGCGAATATTTCCTGGCCATGGGTTCTCTCCCGGTGAGGGAAAGTAATCCTCGCCGCAAGCAAAGGTTCCAGATCGCGGGTTGTGAGCCGTCGACGCTTGTGCCTAGTCCGCCGCGCGCAGCCGATAGCCGATGCCGGTCTCGGTCAGCACGAATTGCGGACGCTCCGGGTCGGCCTCGATCTTCTGGCGAAGCTGGCGCACATAGACCCGCAGATATTGCGCGTCGGTCAGTTCGTCCCACAATTCCTTCAAGAGGAAGCGGTGGGTCAGCACCTTGCCGGCATGCTGCACCAGCACGCGCAACAGGTCATATTCCTTCGGCGACAGCTTGATCTCCCTGTCGCCGACCTTGACGATCCGGCGCACCAGATCGACCGAAAGATCGCCGGAGCGAAACACCGGCCGCTCGCCCTGCACCTGCAGCTGGTGCCGCAGCGCCGCGCGCAGCCGCGCCAGCAATTCGTCCATGCCGAACGGTTTTGTCAGATAGTCGTCGGCGCCGAGGTCGAGCGCCTGCACCTTGCCGGCCTCGTCGCCGCGGCTCGACAGCACCACAATCGGCACGCTCTCGTTGCGGCCGCGGATCATGCGCAAGAGATCGTGGCCCTGGATGTCGGGCAATCCGAGGTCGAGGATGATGAGCGCCGGTTGCTCGGCCAGCATCTCCAGCGCCAGCTTGCCGTTGGATGCCTCGAGGATGTCATAGCCCTGCGTGCTCAGCCCCATCCGCAGCAGCTTGCGGATCGGCGGCTCGTCGTCGATGACCAGGACCTTGATCGGCGTCGCGTTCATGCAGCAGTGTCCAGCGCGTTGGTGTCGGCGGGAATCGGCAGGCGGATGGTGATGACGGCGCCGCTGCGGTCGGCGCGGTTGGCCGCCGCGATCGTGCCGCGCATCGCCTCGACGAAGCCGCGCGAGATCGCAAGTCCGAGGCCGGTGCCGGGGCGGACATGGTCGCCCTTCTCGGCGCGATAGAATTTGTCGAACACGCTTTCGAGCTCGGCCGCGGGAATCCCGTTGCCTTCGTCGAGGATCTGCAGCGCGATGGTGTCGCGGTCGCGGGCGCCGCGGATCGAGATCGTGGTGTCCGATGGGGCGTATTTGGCGGCGTTGTCGAGCAGGTTGAACAGCACCTGCTCGAACAGCACGGCGTCGAGCTCCAGCATCGGCAGGTCGGCCGCGAGCTCCAGCGACACCCGGTGATGGACCAGGATCTTGCTCGCCCGGCGCAGCGCGCTGCCGACGATCTCGCCGACATCATGCCGCGCCGTGTTCGGCACGATCGCACCGGATTCCAGCTTGGTCATGTCGAGCAGATTGGCGATAAACCGATTCAGCCGCTCGGACTCGTCGATCACGGTGGCGAGCAGATCGTGCTTCTGGGCATCGCTCAGATTGACGCCGAGATCGCGCAGCGCCGAGGCCGAGCCGAGCACCGAGGCCAGCGGGGTCTTGAGATCGTGCGAGATCGAGGTCAGGAGCGCGCCGCGCAGCCGGTCGGATTCCACCGTGCGCTTGACGCGGTCCATGTCCTCGACCAGCAGCACGCGCTCGATCGCCAGCGCGCCCTGATCGACCAGCGCGTCGAGCAGCCGGCGCTGGTCCGGCGTCAGCAGGGGCCCGGTGCGGTCGTCATCGATACCGATCACCCCGATCGGACCACGGCCGGTGCGCATCGGCAGGAACAGCCGCTTGCCGCCCGGCAGCGTATCCGAGCCGCGGCCGGCCGGGCGATCGTTGCCCCAGGCCCAGTTGGCGGCGGCGAGATCGGCCTGATCGAGCTGATCCTCCGGCGGATAGCCGCTCTTGACGGTCAGCATCCCATCCTCCGGCAGCAGCAGCACCACGCGCACCTTGAGCATCAGCGCGATCTGATAGGCGGTCGCCCACAGCACGTCGTCCAGTGTCGCGGTGCCGGCGAGCTTGCGGCTGAAGGCGTAGAGCGATTCGGTGGTGCGGACGCGGCTGATCGCGGTGTCAGCCTGCGTGCGCACCCGCGCCGCGACGTTGGAGACCAGGAGCGCGATCAGCATGAAGAAGAAGAACGCCGCGACATTGGTCGGGTCGGTGATGGTGAAGGTATAGACCGGCGGCAGGAAGAAGAAGTTGTAGCACAGCGAGGCCGCGACGCTCGCCAGCAGCGACGGCCCGAGGCCGTAGCGCGCCGCGGCGCCGACCACGGCGGTGAGGAAGACGAGGTCGACATTCTCGATGCCGAAAAACGGCTGGATCAGCTTGGCCGCGCCGAGCCCGAGTGCCGCCAGCAGCAGCGCCATCAGATAGGGCCGCGGATTGAACGGCTCCTGCCGCTGTGCGGTCTGCACCGCCGCCTTGCCGACCGGCAGCTCGTCGCCGGCGATCACGTTGACGCTGATATTGCCGGCACGGCGCACCAGATCGTGTACTACGGATCCATGCGTCAGCTCGAACCAGCGCGAGCGCGTCGACTTGCCGATGATGATCTGGGTGACGTTGTTGGCCTGGGCGAAATTGATGACGTCGTCGGCGATGCGGCGGCCGACGCCGGGAAGCGTCAACGCCTCGCCGCCGAGCGATTCCGCGAGCCGCATGCTGTCGGCCAGCCGGTCGCGCTGCTCGTCGCTCAGCTGCAGGCTGCGCCGCGTCTCGATGCTAACCGCGGTCCATTGCGCGTGCAGCCGGTCGGCGAGGCGCTTGGTATAGCGCACGAGGCCGGCCGCGCGCGGGTCCTCGCTCAGGCACACCAGGATGCGCTCGCCGGCCGCCCAGGGCCCCTGGATCGCATTGGCCTGCATGTGGTTGAGCAGCTGCTCGTCGACCCGCTCGGCGGTGCGCCGCAGCGCCAGCTCGCGCAGCGCGGTGAGATTGCCGGGCGAGAAATAGTGTTCCAGCGCCCGCTCGGCTTGTCTCGGCACATAGACCTTGCCCTCCTTCAGCCGCTGGATCAGATCGTCGGGCGTCAGGTCGATCAGCTCGATCGCATCGGCGCGATCGACCACCGAGTCGGGCACCGTCTCGCGCACCCGCACATGGGTGATCTGCGCGACGACGTCGTTGAGGCTCTCGATGTGCTGGATGTTGATCGCGGTGTAGACGTCGATGCCGTGCGACAGCAGTTCCTCGACGTCGAGGTAGCGCTTGGGATGCCGGCTGCCCGGCGCGTTGGTATGGGCGAGCTCGTCGACCAGCGCCAGCTGCGGCCGCCGCGCGATCAATGCGTCGAGGTCCATCTCCTCGAGCGTCTGGTCGCGGTAGGCCAGCCGCTTCCGCGGCAGCACTTCGAGACCCCTGAGCAACGCCTCGGTCTCGATCCGGCCGTGGGTTTCGACGACGCCGACCACGACGTCGACGCCCGCCTTGAGGCGGGCGTGAGCGCTCGAGAGCATCTCGTAGGTCTTGCCGACGCCGGGGGCGGCGCCGATGAAGATCTTCAGCCGTCCCGATCGATCGGTCTCCCGGCGTGCCGCCTCCAGCAGCGCATCCGGCGAGGGTCGTTTGTCAGGGTCGCGCTGATTGGCCATACCGCAATATAGTCATCCTGCGAGAGACAGCCTACTCCC
Organism: Bradyrhizobium sp. Pha-3; assembly: GCF_042258325.1. Taxonomy (NCBI): domain Bacteria; kingdom Pseudomonadati; phylum Pseudomonadota; class Alphaproteobacteria; order Hyphomicrobiales; family Nitrobacteraceae; genus Bradyrhizobium; species Bradyrhizobium sp. Pha-3. Next base: position 6,957,773 of record NZ_CP170151.1, read on the forward strand.
CTATTTTGCGTTTGCCGCGTCGAGCGCCAGGTTGAGCGCAAGAACGTTAACGCGGGGCTCGCCGATCACGCCGGCGAAGCGGCCCTTCGTGTTCTGCGTCACCAGCTCGCGCACCGCGTCCTCGGACATGCTGCGCGCCTTGGCGACCCGCGGCACCTGGAACAGCGCAGCGTCCGGCGAGATATCCGGATCGAGCCCGCTGCCCGACGTGGTCACAAGATCGACCGGGACGCGGGCGGACGGGTTCTCCGCCTTCAGCTTCTCGACATCCTCCTTGACCCGGTCGTTCAGCGCCTTGCTGGTCGGACCGAGGTTGGAGCCGCCGGAGTTGGCCGCGTTGTAGGGCGCCGACACGGTCTTCGTGGAGTCGTTCGGGTCGGGCGCGACCGTCGCCGACGGCCGGCCGTGGAAATATTTGTCCTCCTTGAACTCCTGCCCGATCAGGGCGGAGCCGATCACCTTGCCGTCCTGCTCGATCAGGCTGCCTTGCGCCTGCCGCGGAAAGATGACGCCGGCAATCCCGGTGATGGCGAGCGGATAGGCAAGGCCCGTGATCGCGGTCAGCAGGACCAGCACGAGGACGGCGGGGCGGATTTCTTTCAGCATGATTGCAGCTCCTTAAGCCAGACCCAAAGCGGCGACGACGAGGTCGATCGCCTTGATGCCGATGAACGGGATGATGATGCCCCCCAAGCCGTAGATCATCAGGTTGCGGCCGAGCAGCGCGCCGGCACCGACCGCGCGATACTTGACGCCCTTCAGCGCCAGCGGGATCAGCGCGATGATGATCAGCGCGTTGAAGATGATCGCCGACAGGAACGCGCTCTGCGGGCTCGCCAGGTGCATCACGTTCAGCACCTGGAGCTGCGGATAAAACGCGAGGAACATCGCCGGGATGATCGCAAAGTACTTCGCGACGTCGTTGGCGATCGAGAACGTGGTCAGCGCGCCGCGAGTCATCAGCAGCTGCTTACCGATCTCGACCACCTCGATCAGCTTGGTCGGGTTGGAATCGAGGTCGACCATGTTGCCGGCCTCGCGGGCGGCCTGCGTGCCGGTGTTCATGGCGACGCCGACATCGGCCTGCGCCAGCGCCGGCGCATCGTTGGTGCCGTCGCCGCACATCGCCACCAGCTTGCCCTTGGACTGCTCGTCGCGGATCAGCTTGAGCTTGTCCTCGGGGGTCGCCTGCGCCAGGAAGTCGTCGACGCCGGCCTCAGCCGCGATCGCGGCCGCGGTCATCGGGTTGTCGCCGGTGATCATCACGGTGCGGATGCCCATCCGGCGCAGTTCGGCAAAGCGCTCGCGGATGCCGCCCTTGACGATGTCCTTGAGATGCACGACGCCGAGCAGCTTGCCGTCCTTGGCGACGGCCAGCGGCGTGCCGCCGGCCTTGGCGATCTCGTCGGCGATCGACTGGATCTCACGGGCTTCGGCGCTCATCGTCGCCGCGACCGCGCGGACGGTGTTGCCCGAGGCGACGGTGCGGGGCGAGCCGCCGTCGACATAGGCGAGGATGGCGTCGACTGCGCCCTTGCGGACCGACGAGGAGCCTGCATCGATGCCGCTCATGCGGGTCTGCGCGGTGAACGGCACGAAGGTCGCGGCCAGCTCATGCATGTCGCGGCCGCGGATGCCGTATTTCTCCTTGGCCAGCACCACGATCGAACGGCCTTCCGGCGTCTCGTCGGCCAGCGAAGCAAGCTGAGCCGCGTCGGCGAGATCCTGCTCGGAGACGCCGCGGATCGGACGAAATGCGGTCGCCTGGCGGTTGCCGAGCGTGATGGTGCCGGTCTTGTCCAGCAGCAGCGTATCGACGTCGCCGGCAGCCTCCACCGCGCGGCCGGACATCGCCAGCACGTTGAAGCGCACCAGGCGGTCCATGCCGGCGATGCCGATCGCCGACAATAGCGCGCCGATCGTGGTCGGGATCAGCGTCACGAACAGCGCCACCAGCACCACGACCGAGATCGAGCCGCCGGCATAGGCCGCATAGCTCGGGATCGTCACCGTGGCGAACACGAAGATGATGGTGAGGCCCGCCAGCAGGATGTTGAGCGCGATCTCGTTCGGCGTCTTCTGCCGCTCGGCGCCCTCCACCAGCTTGATCATGCGGTCGATGAAGGTCGAGCCCTGGGCTGCGGTGATGCGGACGCGGATCCAGTCCGACAGCACCTGGGTGCCGCCGGTGACCGCGGAACGATCGCCGCCGGACTCGCGGATCACAGGCGCGGATTCACCCGTGATCGCGGCTTCATTGACCGAGGCCACGCCTTCGATCACCTCGCCGTCGGACGGGATGTTGTCGCCGGCCTCGACCAGCACGATGTCGCCGACCTTCAGCGAAGTGCCGGGCACCATGCGATAGGTCCGGTCGGTACCGGTGAGCAGCTTGGCCTGGCTCTCGGTGCGGGTCTTCTTCAGCGATTCCGCCTGCGCCTTGCCGCGGCCCTCGGCGACGGCCTCGGCGAAATTGGCGAACAGCACCGTGAACCAGAGCCAGAGGATGATCTGGAAGGTGAAGCCGAGATTGGCGCTGCCGGTGACGAGGTCGCGGACGAAGATCACCGTGGTCAACGCGGCCACGACCTCGACCACGAACATCACGGGGTTCTTCGCCATCAGGCGGGGATCGAGCTTGACGAAGGCCGAGCGGATCGCCGGCACCAGGATCTTCGGGTCGAACATGGTCGACGCCGTCACCTGCTTTTGCAGTCTTGTGGTTTCCATGGTTGTCACTCCGGACAATTCGATCAGAACAGGGTGTTGGCGTTCATCGCGAGGTGCTCGACGATCGGCCCGAGCGCCAGCGCCGGGAAGAATGTGAGACCGCCGATAATCAGGATCACGCCGATGACGAGGCCGACGAACAGGCCGCCGGTGGTCGGGAAAGTGCCCGCCGAGGCCGGGATCGACTTTTTCTCGACCAGCGAACCCGCGATCGCCATCGCCGGTACGATCATGAAGAAGCGGCCGACGAACATCGCGGAGGCGAGCGTCAGATTGTAGAACAGGGTGTTGCCGGTGAGGCCCGCGAAGGCCGAGCCGTTGTTGCCGGTCGCCGAGGTGAACGCGTACAGCACCTCGGTGAAGCCGTGCGGGCCGGAGTTCGCCATCGAGGCCACCGCCGACGGCAGCACCACGCTGACCGCGGTCCAGCCGAGATACATCAGCGGCAGCACCAGGATCGCGAGCATCGCCATCTTGACCTCGCGCGCCTCGATCTTCTTGCCGACATATTCCGGGGTACGGCCGACCATCAGGCCGGCGACGAAGATCGCCAGCACGACGAACAGCAGCATGCCGTAGAAGCCGGCGCCGACGCCGCCGATGATGACCTCGCCGAGCTGCATGTTGATCAGCGGGATCATGCCGCCGAGCGCGGTGAAGCTGTCATGCATGGCATTGACCGCGCCGCAGGAGGCCGCGGTGGTGACGACGGCGAACAGCGACGACGCGACGATGCCGAAGCGGACCTCCTTGCCCTCCATGTTGCCGCCGGAAAGGCCGAGCGCGTGCAACGCGGTGGTGCCATTGGCTTCCGCCCAGTAGGTGACGGTGACGCCGGCGACGAACAGGATGCCCATCACGGCGAAGATCGCCCAGCCCTGGCGCTCGTTGCCGACCATGCGGCCGAACACGTTGGTCATGGCAGCGCCGAGCGCGAAGATCGAGACCATCTGCACGAGGTTCGACAGCGCGGTCGGGTTCTCGAACGGATGCGCGGCGTTGGCGTTGAAGAAGCCGCCGCCATTGGTGCCGAGCATCTTGATCGCGACCTGCGAGGCCACCGGACCGAGCGCGATGGTCTGCTTGCCACCCTCCAGCGTGATGGCGTCGACATAGGCGCCAAGCGTCTGCGGCATGCCCTGCCAGACCAGGAACAGCGCGTAGACGACGCAGATCGGCAGCAGCACGTAGAGCGTGCAGCGCGTGACGTCGACCCAGAAATTGCCGACGGTGCGCATCGACGAGCGGGTAAAGCCGCGGATCAGCGCCATCGCCAGCGCGATGCCGGTCGCCGCCGACAGGAAGTTCTGGTGGGTCAGGCCGACCATCTGGACCAGATAGGACAGCGTGCTCTCGCCGCCGTAATTCTGCCAGTTGGTGTTGGTGATGAAGGAGATCGCGGTGTTGAAGGAGAGATCCTCGGCAACCGCGGACTGGCCGGCCGGGTTGAACGGCAGCACTGCCTGCAGCCGCATCAACCCGTAGATGATGGCGAAGCCGCCGACGTGGAACAGCAGCATGGAGACCGTATAGGTCAGCCAGTGCTGCTCGCGCCGCTCGTCGACGCCGCCGACCAAGTAGATGCCGCGCTCGACCGGGCGCAGCACGGGCGACAGGAAGGTGCGCTCGCCATTGAACACGCGGGTCATGTACCAGCCGAGCGGTTTGACCAGCGCGGCAACGATCGCGCAAAACAGAATAATTTGAATCCAGCCGATGACGGTCATTGCGTCAAACCTTTCGAATGGGAGCGAAGCGCAGCATCGACGCGAACAAGCCGAGCAACAGCCCGGTCAGCATCGCGTCGGCTAACAGAATTGTGCAAAGCGTGAGCATCGCAGGCCGCCTAGAAGCGTTCGGGCCGCAGCAATGCGTAAGTGAGGTAGAACAGCAGGCCGAGCGAGACGAGGCCGGCGAGCGAATCATCGAAGATCATCGCCGCCTCCATTACAGCCGTTCGCAGGCGTAGGCGTAACCGATGCCGGCCGCGAAGAAGCCGACCGCAAGCGCCGCCATGAGAATGTCCATCATGAAAGACTCCTATGCATCCGAGAGGGCGCGGGGCGACCGTATAAACGCTCCGCGCCGGATGGCCGTGAGGTGCCATCCGGGGCATAGGTTTTCGAGAGGTGGCGAATAAGGACGTTATAGGAATCCTATAAAGGCGGCAGGCGCTCTCCGCAGTCGTCCTGGCGAAAGCCAGGACCTATAACCACAGGTCCGAGTTTTGCGATGGCTGGGGCCCCAACCTGATCTCACAAGCAGATTCGGTGGTAATCGGTCCTGGCTTTCGCCGGGACGACAGCTTGGCCTTTATGGAATCCCTATATCTCCGTCCCCCGCCTCATCTCGTTTTCAAATGGCGGTCCGGCCATTTTTGGCTTGCGGCCAATACCCTGGGCCGCGCAAGACGAGATGACGCCATGTCAGTGCTTTCCCAAAACACCTCCATCGATCTCGGCGAACGGCTGCGCGATGCCTATGCGGTGACAGCCGAATTCATGGCCGACATCATCAGCCAGACCTGCCGGCGCTTTCCCTCGGTCGGACAGAGCGGCAAGACCCACCGCGTCGAGCGCCTGATCCAGTCGGGCGCCTGGACCGACGCCGCGATCGCGCTGCTCGATCTGGAACTGCCGCAATGGCAAATCCGCCGTCTGGTCTATGACGAGGGCGAGTGGCACTGCGCGTTGTCGCGCGAACGCGAGCTGCCCGACTGGCTCGACCAGTCGATCGAGACCCACCACACCGATCTTGCACTCGCGATCCTCAGCGCCTTCGTGGAGGCGCAACGGATCTCCACACCCGATAGCCGAACCAGCGTGCCGACCGTCCGTCGCGATACGCCCGCGCTGTACGAGCCGCTGTTCGTCGACAATATCGGCTGAAGGCGTCGCGGCCGTGGACACCAAACAACTGCCGCGGGAGCTGCAGTCGGCCCAGGTCATGGTCCGGTTCGGCTTCCGGCTTGCCATCATGATCGGCTTTGCCGTGTTCGCCGGCGCCGGCTTCAGCAAGGGCCTCGTCACGCTGTTGTGGATGTCGGCCGTGATCTGCGCCTTTGCCGGGATCGCCAGGCGCGAAATGCCGTTTGCCGCAAACCTCAACCACTGGGACGAGATGACCGCCTATGTCGCGCTGTGTGCGCTCGGGACCGGCATCGTCCAGCGCCTCTGAATCCATCCCGGAAAATCCTATGCCGCTCCTATGAAGTCGGCCGTCCTTCGCGCTCGATTTCATATCCGGCAAATCAGACATTGATCGCGTAACTGTGACTGAAGCGTTTTCGAGCGAACCGGATACCGGTCCGCGTTCGGAAAACGCGTCAGAACGAAAGAAGGACTACAACCGTGAAACTCGTCGAACCTCCCTCGTGTAGCGCCGCGTCCACCATCGTCTTCATCGGCCGCAACCATCGCGGCCAGTGGGTCGCCCAGCAACAGAACGGCCTCTATGGCGGCCTGTTCGTCAACCGCGCCCAGGCCGTCAAATACGCGCTGTTCGAGAACGGCCGGCATCCCGAAATGATCGTCGAGCTGTCGCGTGAGATCGAGCTCGATATGCGCGGCGAGACCGCGAGCCTCCCCGCAAGCCGTGTGGCGTGAGCCGCCCATGACCTGGCAAACGGCTGCGAAAGCCGACACGGCCGGATGGCTGTCGGGCTTCATCCCCGATCTTCCGACTCCCTTCAACCATCGGGGCGAAATCGACGCGGACGCGTTCGGCCGGCTGTGCGAGCGCCAGATCGCGGCCGGCGCCACCGCGCTGGTGGTCGGCGAGACCGCCGGTGAAAGCGCGACGCTTGAGCCCGCGGAACGCGCGCAGCTCGTGCGCATCGCCGCAAGCGTCGCGCGCAAGCGGGTTCGCATCATCGCCGGCGCCGGATCGAACGCGACGGATCGCGCCGTCACATTCACCCGGTCCGCGGAAGCCGCCGGTGCCGACGCGGTCATGTCGGTCGTGCCCTATTACAACAAACCGATGCCACGGGGCACGGCGGCGCATTTCCGCGCCGTCGCCGCGGCCACCACACTGCCCGTCATCCTGCACGACATTCCGTCGCGCACGGTGAAGGGCCTTGCCGACGAGACGCTGCTCGAGCTCGCCGCATCGCCGCGCTTCGTGGGATTGCGCGACGGCAGCGGTGACGTTGCCCGGCTGGCGCGCCTGCGCTCACGCCTGCCGGCGACATTCCGGATACTGACCGGCGACGACGCCTCCTCGCTGGCCTGGCTCGCCGCCGGCGGCGATGGCTGCATCTCGGCCGTGACGAACGTCGCGCCCGATCTGTATGTGGCCGTTCACAGGCATTTCCGCGAGGGACGGTTGTATCAGGCGCGGGAGTTGCACCAGCGGCTGGTGCCGCTTGCGGCTCTCCTGGAGCGCGAGCATCCCGCCGCATTGAAGTTCGCGCTGGCGCTGTTGGGATTCATGCAGCCGACGACGCGGCTGCCGATCGTGCAATTGAACGGGTCGGCAAAGGCCGAGGTCTCGCAGGCGATGGCTGAGCTTGCCGACGAGTACCTTGCAGCCGCGCATTGAGATTTGCCGACCCGACATAAGCCATCGCAATGCACAATGCGATCAGCACACGGTGCCCGTGACACGACGCCAACTTGAGGTTCCGAAACGACGCCCCATATCCACGGCAAGGGAGTGCTTGCCGTGCACACCACCTTCAAGGCGGCCCTCGTTATTGCGACCGTCCTGGTCGCTCTGGTTATCTCCATCCGTCCCGGTCCGGCCGCGGACAACAGCCATCTTGCCCTGACCATTTCAATCGACGGGGCAATCGGGCCGGCAGCGGCCAGCTACGTCAAGGACGGCCTGGCCAAGGCCGTCGAGCGACGCGCCGAAATTGTCATCCTGCGTTTGAATACGCCGGGCGGTCTCAGCACCAGCATGCGTGAGATCATTGCCGACGTGTTGGCATCGCCCGTTCCCGTGGTCGGCTACGTTGCGCCATCCGGCGCCCATGCCGCGAGCGCCGGGACCTATATCCTCTATGCGACCCATCTCGCGGCCATGGCACCCGGCACCAACATCGGCGCCGCGACGCCGGTGCAGATTGGCGGCCCGATACCGGGGCTGCCAGGCAGCACACCGGACAAGGGCGGCAAGGACCAGAAGGACGGCGGCCATCCGTCCGAAACCAAGGATGCCATGACGGCGAAGGTGACGAATGATGCCGTTGCCTTCATCCGCAGCCTCGCCGAATTGCGTGGCCGCAATGCCGACTGGGCCGAGAAGGCGGTGCGCGATGCCGCCACCCTCTCCGCCAACGCCGCGCTGCAGGCCAACGTCATTGATCTCACCGCGCGCGATCCGGCCGACCTGCTCAGGCAGGTCGATGGCCGGACCATCGAGCTCCCCGGCGGCAAGACGCAACGCCTGGCGACCAGGGACGCCGCGATCGAGGCCATCGATCCCACCTGGATCGCGCGCGCGCTCGCGGTCATCACCGACCCCAACATCGCATTCATTCTCCTGATGGTGGGCATCTACGGCCTGATCTTCGAGTTCATGTCGCCCGGTGCCGTGGCGCCCGGGGTTGTCGGGACGATCTGCCTGCTGCTCGGTCTCTACGCGCTCAACATGCTGCCGATCAACTACGCCGGCTTCGCCCTGATGCTGGTCGGGATCGCGCTGCTCGCAATCGAAGCCTTCAACCCGACCGTCGTGATCGGCCTCGGAGGAATAGTCGCCTTCGTGCTTGGAGCAGCCATGCTGTTTCGGATCGAGGCGCCCGGATACCGGCTGTCATGGCCGGTCATCGGCATCGTCGCCGCGATGTTCACGGGGCTCATTCTCGTCGTGCTCGGCGCGCTCCGCCGCGCGCGCAAGGGCCCGGCGCGGATCGGAGCGCAAGCCATGCGCGGGCTATCGGCCGAGGTGCTCGACTGGTCGGAGACCACGGGTCACGTCTTCACCAACGGCGAACGCTGGCAAGCGCGCAGCAACGAGACGTTCACGGCGGGAGACACGGTCGAGGTCGCCAACATCATCGATTTGACGCTGGTGGTACGGCGTGCGCCGGCCTCCCCCGGCGAAGGAGGTACAGCATGATGCTTGATTATTTCACCTATGCGGCGATCGCGCTGCTGATCATCGTATTCCTGACCCAGGCCGTGCGCGTGCTGCGCGAATACGAGCGCGGCGTCATCTTCACGCTCGGCCGTTTCACCGGGGTGAAGGGCCCGGGGCTCATCATCCTGATTCCGGTGGTGCAGCAGCTGGTGAAGGTCGATCTCAGGGTGGTGGTCCAGGTGGTGCCGCCGCAGGACGTGATTTCCCGCGACAACGTCTCGGTCAAGGTCAACGCCGTGCTCTACTTCCGCATCGTCGATCCCGAGCGCGCCATCATCAAGGTCAGCGACTACATGGCTGCGACCAGCCAGCTTGCGCAGACCACGCTGCGCTCGGTGCTCGGCAAGCACGAGCTCGACGAGATGCTGGCGGAGCGCGACAAGCTGAATGCCGACATCCAGGAGACCCTCGACAGGCAGACCGACGTCTGGGGCATCAAGGTCACCGGGGTCGAGATCAAGGATATCGATCTCAACGAAACGATGGTGCGGGCGATCGCCAAGCAGGCCGAGGCGGAACGGCTGCGGCGCGCCAAGGTGATCAACGCGATGGGCGAGCAGCAGGCCGCCGAGAAGCTGGTCGAGGCCGGCCGGATCCTCGCCCAGGAGCCGCAGGCGATGCAGCTGCGCTACTTCGCGGCGCTGCACGACATTGCCGGCGAGCGCTCCTCGACCGTGGTCTTCCCGCTCCCGATGAACCTGCTCGATCATCTGGCGCCGCGACGTGAAGCGACGTGAACTGGTTTGCTAAGGCGCGATGAGATTGGACCGTGTAGCGACTACGACGGCACCGCGCTCCCTCTCCCCGCTCTTGCGGGGAGAGGGTTGGGGTGAGGGGCCGTCTCCGCTCACACGGTGATAGCTGCGTTTGCGGCAGCTCCCCCTCACCCGGAACGCATCTAACGATGCGTTCCGACCTCTCCCCGCACGCGGGGCGAGGTGAAGCGGAGTCCGGTCGCCGATTCCGAGTAAAGTCATCTCGTTCTAACGCCCGCGATGCTTGGCCCGCCACGCAGGTCCCGGACCGCGCATGTAATGCGCCTCGGGCCGGTAGCCGCTGATCGGCTCCTCGCCGATCCAGGCGAGGAATGCGAGCAGCCCTTCTGCGGCGCGGCGCGGCAGGGCAGCGATGAACGAAACTGCGCGCATCTCAGTAGTCCCACTTCTCGCCGAGCACGACCGGCGCCCGTGGATATCTCTCGGCGTCGCCGCCGAGCATGCCGACATTGAGATGGGTCCGCGCCCAATCCTCGTGGCCGCGATGCAGCAGCAGCTCATTGCGCAGCCGATGAATCTTGGCGGCGGCGATCGCGCGGTGAACAGTCCTGAAGACGAGGCCGATCCGCCTGACGGCCGCCGCAGCATCAAGGGCATGGCGCCGTGCGGCCGGGCATCGTGGTAATGGAGCAAGGTCATGTGCCACCTTCCCGTTTGGCGGCGCGCGCGAGCGCACCGCATCACGGCAAAAGATGCGGGGAAGGCCGTAGGAATTCGAGAGCAGCCGCAGCCCTGTCACATAGCCGCGGCATAAGCGTCCGGTCGCGGTCCGTGCATCGCGGTCATGCCGCAAATCGCGACATTTCGGACAATTTTACCCCCGATCAGCCGCGCGAGGGGCCGGTTTACGGTCGGCGGCAAGACCGGTAACCTCGCCTCCCAATGCGACCTGGAGAGTGCTCATGCGGCCCAAGGATCAGATCAACTGGATGCTGTCGGATGCGATCGAGGCGCTCGCCCGCGCCGAACGGTTGCACCAGAGCTTCCTCAATTTGCACCCGCGCGCGGGAAGCACCGAGCCGAGTTGGGAACCGCCGACCGACGTGATCGAGACCGAGGATGAAATCCTGATCCTGGTCGCGCTGCCGGGGGTCGATCCCGACGAGGTCGAGGCCGCGCTCGACGGCGGCACGCTGGTGATCTCCGGCCGCCGCACCCTGCCCCCTGAACTCCGCAACGCCCGCATCCTGCGCCTCGAACTGCCGCAGGGCCGGTTCGAGCGCCGCATCGCGCTGCCGACCGGCCGCTACACCATCAGCCGCTTTGCCGCGCATGGCTGTGTCGGCCTGCGGCTCGGAAAGTCGAGCTAAAGGATTTCGACATGGCTGCCTCAGACGTTTCAAGCCCAGCATCGACTTCGACGCCGATCCCGAGCGACGCGCTGATCATCGTCCCGGTGCGCAACACCGTGCTGTTTCCGGATGTCATCATTCCGATCACGATCGCGCGCGCGACGTCGATCGCCGCGGCCCAGCAGGCGGTGCGCGAGCAGCGGCCGATCGGCATCCTGCTGCAGCGCGATCCCGAGACCAACAATCCCGGTCCCGACGGGCTTTACCGCGTCGGCACAACAGCCAACATCGTGCGCTACATCACCGGCGCCGACGACACCCACCACCTGGTCTGCCAGGGCGTGCAGCGCATGCGCGTGCTCGACTATCTGCCCGGCACGCCGTTCCTCGCGGCCCGCGTGCTGCAGATCCCGGAGCCGACCACCACCTCGCCCGAGATCGAGGCGCGCTTCCTCAATCTGCAGCGCCAGGCGCTGGAGGCCGCGCAATTGCTGCCGCAAGTGCCGCAGGAGCTGATCGCCGCGCTGCAGGGCACCACCTCGCCGGCGACCCTCGCCGACCTTGCGACGTCCTACATGGACATCAAGCCGTCGGAGAAGCAGGACATCCTGGAAACCATCGATCTCGTGGCGCGGATGGACAAGGTGTCGCGTCACCTCGCCGAGCGCATCGAGGTGCTGAGGCTGAGCCAGGAGATCGGGCAGAAGACCAAGGCCGTGTTCGACGAGCGGCAGCGCGAGGCGATCCTGCGCGAGCAGATGGCGACGATCCAGCGCCAGCTCGGTGAAGGCGACGGCAAGGCTGCAGAAGTCGCCGAGCTGACCAAGGCGATCGCAGATGCCAAGATGCCGCCGGAGGCCGAAAGCCAGGCGCAGAAGGAATTGCGGCGCTACGAGCGGATGCCGGAGGCCGCGGCCGAGTCCGGCATGGTGCGCAGCTATCTCGACTGGCTGATCGACCTGCCCTGGAGCCTTCCGGAGGAGAAGCCGATCGACATCGCGGAGGCGCGCAAGATCCTCGACCAGGACCATTATGGCCTCGAGAAGATCAAGAGCCGCATCATCGAATATCTCGCGGTGCGCAAGCTCGCGCCCGGCGGCAAGGCGCCGATCCTGTGCTTCCTCGGCCCGCCCGGCGTCGGCAAGACCTCGCTCGGCCAATCGATCGCGCGCGCGATGTCGCGGCCGTTCGTTCGTGTCTCGCTTGGCGGCGTGCATGACGAGGCCGAAATTCGCGGCCATCGCCGCACCTATATCGGCGCGCTGCCCGGCAACATCATCCAGGCGATCAAGAAGGCCGGCGCGCGCAATTGCGTCATGATGCTGGACGAGATCGACAAGATGGGCCGCGGCATCCAGGGCGATCCGTCGGCCGCGATGCTCGAAGTGCTCGACCCCGAACAGAACAGCACGTTCCGCGACAATTATCTCGGCGTGCCGTTCGACCTCTCGCGCGTCGTCTTCATCGCCACCGCCAACATGCTCGACGGCGTGCCCGGGCCGCTGCTCGACCGCATGGAGCTGATCAGCCTTGCCGGCTACACCGAGGACGAGAAGCTCGAGATCGCCAAGCGCTATCTGGTGCGGCGCCAGCTCGAGGCCAACGGGATCAAGGCCGAGCAGGTCGAGATCGATCCGGATGCGCTGCGGCTGATCATCCGCAGCTACACCCGCGAGGCCGGCGTGCGCAACCTGGAGCGCGAGATCGGCAAGGTGCTGCGCAACGTCGCGGTGCAGATCGCCGAAGGCAGCACCAGCCACGTCACGATCGCGCCGAAGGACATCGTATCGCTGCTCGGCCAGCCGAGGTTCGAGAACGAGATCGCGATGCGCACCAGCATTCCCGGCGTTGCCACCGGGCTCGCCTGGACCCCGGTCGGCGGCGACATCCTGTTCATCGAGGCGTCACGCACCCCGGGCCGCGGCGCGCTGATCCTCACCGGCCAGCTCGGCGAGGTGATGCGCGAGAGCGTGCAGGCCGCGCTGACCCTGGTGAAGAGCCGGGCGTCCCAGCTCGGCATCGATCCCGGCGTGTTCGAGAAGAGCGACATCCACGTCCACGTTCCGGCCGGCGCAACGCCGAAGGACGGCCCGAGCGCGGGCGTTGCGATGTTCACCGCCCTCACCTCGCTGCTGACCGACCGCACGGTGCGCAGCGACACCGCGATGACCGGCGAGATCTCGCTGCGCGGCCTCGTGCTGCCGGTCGGCGGCATCAAGGAGAAGGTGGTCGCCGCCGCGGCCGCCGGCCTGACCCGCGTGATGCTGCCGGCGCGCAACAAGCGCGACTTCGACGACATCCCCGCCGGCGCCCGCGCCAAGCTGGAGTTCATCTGGCTCGAACGGGTCGACGAGGCGATCGCAGCAGCGCTGGAGGCCGCCAAGACGACGCCCGCCGCCGCGGAGTGATCGCATCTCAAACGCAACAAGAGGGCGTGACAGCGATCGCTGTCACGCCCTCCTGCGTTGCAGATACCGGAGCGGTGTCGCTCAGCTCTTGCCCATGCATTCTTCGATGTAGAACCAGCGGTCGTCGCCGGTCAGGCCCTTCGACTTCACCTCGGCGCGGCAGGCCTTCAGCTTTGGCTTGTTGGCCTTCCACTTCGCCTTCATGTCCTTCAGCTTCTGCATGGTGAGCTTGACCTTCGACGGCTTGGCCTCGGTGGTCTGGGCTGATGCGGTGTGCAGCGAGCCGGCGAGAAGCAAGGCGGCCACAAGACAGCTTGCGGTACGAAACATGACTGAAATGTCCCTTGATTATCTGTTGAATTGAACGGCGTAGCGCTTCTTGTCTGACGCGTTTTCTTCACGCGAACCGGCATCCACTTCGCTCGAAAACGCTTCGGGCCGCGCGCGGGATGCCAGATGTCCCGCGCGCGGCCCGGTCTGCGATCAGAGGATTTTGACCGCGCTGAGCAGCGTCATGTAGACGCCCCACGCCAGCGGAATGCCGACGAACAGCCAGAACAGCGCCGCCTTGACGTCGAGCCCGCCGAACCCGATCCCGTAGGAACCGTGCGGCCCGGCCGCCGCGGCGCTGGCGCTCGCATCCTGCAGCTTGGCGACCTCGGCGTCGCTCATGTGCCATTTCGAATCGACCGGCTTGATCAGGTAGTTGCAGATCAGGCCCGCGATCAGCATGGCGCACAGGATGTACATCGTGGTGTTGTAGAGCTGGTCGCGCGGCACGCCGGCGGCCAGCTGGAACTCACGGATGTAGTTCACCACGACAGGACCGATGATGCCGGCGGTCGACCACGCCGTCAGCAGACGGCCGTGGATGGCGCCGACGAACTGGGTGCCGAACATGTCGGCGAGATAGGCCGGCACGGTGGCGAAGCCGCCGCCATACATCGACAGGATGATGCCGAAGCCGAGCACGAACAACAGCTTCGATCCCATCGCGGCGAAGGTCGGCGCCAGCGCATAGAGCGCGATGCCGAGGATGAAGAACGTGTAGTAGGTGTTCTTGCGGCCGATCTTGTCCGACAGCGACGCCCAGAAGAAGCGGCCGCCGATGTTGAACAGCGACAGCAATCCGGCAAAACCGGCCGCGATCGCCGCGATCTGCGCCTTCTGTCCGGCATCGAGCTGGTTGAAGCCGACATTGGGCAGGCCGATCAGCTTGCCCGCGAAGATCTCCTGCAGCATCGGCGAGGCCATGCCGATCACGCCGATGCCCGCCGACACGTTCAGGCAGAGCACCCACCAGATCAGCCAGAATTGCGGCGTCTTGTGCGCGTTGTCGAGATGGACGTTCTTGGTCGAGATCATCGCGTTGGCCTTCGTCGGCGGCGTCCAGCCCTCGGGCTGCCAGCCGGCCGGCGGAATGCGATAGCGGAACGCGCCGATCATCATGAACACGAAGTAGATCGCGCCCATGGCGAGGAAGGTCTCCCAGACGCCGACCGAGGTCGGGGTCTTGAAGTAGTTCATCAGCTTGTCGGCGAGCGGGGCGCCGATCATCGCGCCGCCGCCGAAGCCCATGATCGCCATGCCGGTCGCCATGCCGCGCCGGTCGGGGAACCATTTCACCAGCGTCGACACCGGCGAGATGTAGCCGAGGCCGAGGCCGACACCGCCGATCACGCCGGAGCCGAGCCACATCAGCCAGAGCTGGTGCGTGTAAACGCCGAGCGCGCCGATCACGAGACCGCCGGCCCAGCACAGCGCCGCGACGAAGCCGGCCTTGCGCGGGCCGACCTTCTCAAGCCAGCCGCCCCAGATCGCGGCGGAGACGCCGAGCAGCACGAAGAACAGCGTGTACATCCACCCGAGGCTCGCGACCTTCCAGTCGCAGGTGGTGGTGAACAGCTCCTGCACCAGCGAGATGTCGGGGCACGCCTTCGGCGCGGTCAGGCCGATCGCGCGCGACAGCGGCAGCCAGAACACCGAGAAGCCGTAGGCCATGCCGATGCACAGATGGATGCAGAGCGCGGCCGGCGGCACCAGCCAGCGGTTGAAGCCGGCGGTCGCGATTGTATGTTCCTTGTCGAGGAAACCTGCACCTGACGCGGATACGCGTCCGGCGCTGCTCACTGTGGTCATTGACACCTCCCCTGCAGCCGCCATTACGACAGGCGCATCTGCATCTTCGATCCCGTCTCAGCCCCTTGCGGCCGCCGTCAGCCGGCTGCGCCGCACATTCCCTCAATGCGCCGGGACCAACCACGCGCATTCCCGAAATGCTAACCCCCAATGCGGCCGGATATTGCCGAAGCCGTGCAGCCTCTGATCTGGATGCAGGCCGGCATTTGTCCGTGCACGTGCCTCCGTTCAGGCACAACTCGACTCTATCTCCGCGACCCGGCGGAGATTATCAATTCGCGCAGAAGGCGAAATAGGTGTCGATAGGCAAAAGGTAGATATCAAGCTGCATCTAGCTGGTACGCGGCAACGCAGCATTCGAATTGCCTATCGCTCCATTGATCTTCTCGATCAAGAAGACGATCCGGGCGTCGCTGCGTTCGGTGATCTCGACCCTGTCACCGGTCTCCTGGATCAGGGCCGGGATATCGATCACCGAAAGCGGATCGGTGCAATGCACCTCGAGGAAATCTCCCGCCGTCACGCTCCTGAGGGCCTTGCGCGTCTTCAGCGCCGGCAGCGGGCATTTCAGGCCGGTGAGATCGAGCTTCGTCGTTGTCATGGTTCGACCATGGCGAAGCCGTCCTGCATCGTCAACGCCGCCTCCTCATCCGCTTCAGCCTTCGGCCGGAGCCTGCGCGAGCACGTCGTCGACGGGGATCGCGGCGCGCAGCATCAATTCGGCAACGTCTTCGATGTCGTCGAGATGCGCGACCGGCAGCGTGGTTGCAACGGCGACGTCGCTGGCGATCCCGACCACGCGCGGGTCGTCGGGAAACAGCAGCGGCTTGCCGTTGGCGGCGCGGTACACCTCGATCTTGTTGACCGGCTCGCGCTTGAAGCCCTCGACCACGACCAGATCGACGTGCGCCATCTTGGCGAGCAGCTCCGGCAGCCGCGGCTCATCGGCGCCGCGCAGCTCGTGCATCAGCGCCCAGCGCCGCGTCGAGGATACCAGCACCTCGGTCGCACCGGACTGCCGGTGCACCCAGGAGTCCTTGCCGGGCACGTCGACATCGAATTCATGGTGGGCGTGCTTGATCACGGAGACGCGCAGGCCGCGGCCCAGCAGGCAGGGGATCACCCGCGACAGCAGGGTGGTCTTGCCGGCACCGCTCCAGCCCGCGAGGCCAATCACTTTCATCCGCGTCTCCGAAGACATACCAATCGTTAGGGCATCCACGCCTGCTGTTCCGCCCGACATCGATGGCCGGGACCAGCGGTGACGACGGGAAGCCGCGACTTGCGCCCAACGCTGCTTATATCAGCCTTGAAGCAATGTCATGCCAGGCTTGCCGGCGGATGAGGATCGCCTGGCTCGCTAGAGGACGGCCCTCGGAAACTCCTGCAGCAGCTGTGCCCACAGCACCGCGAACGCGATCAGGCCACAGACCCCAAGCGCCGCGGTGAATCTCGGCAATCGGCCGATGGCGACGAGCAGCCAGGCCGGCAGGAAGAACAGGCCGAACACCATGCCGAGCGGGAACACCGCCAGCCACTGGAAGCCGGTGCCGTCGCCCGGCGGCACATGGGCGATGGCGTAGAAGGTGTAGAGCCAGAACAAGGTGCCGGCCGCCGCGACGAGCGCGGCGATCTTGCGAAAATTGACGGTGTCGAGTGCCATGACGGGTTGGTCGCCGCAATCGGCGAACCAGTTCAGGGGCCGCTGCGCAAGTCGGGCGCACTCAAGCCGGGCTCACCAAGTGAGGCTCGGCAGCGTCGGCTCGCCCCGCGCGGCGCGCTATCCCGCAGGATCAGTCGGTCCGTTGACTGACCGGCCGCCCCGGCTTGGCAAGCCTTGCCGATCGGCTCTCTCTCGGGGGCTGGTCACGCATCCGCAGCCTCTTCCGCGGCCGCTGCGTATCGACTGCCAGCACTTCTTCCAGCGTTGTATTCCTAAAACGAAGCCTTCTTAACATCGCTCCGCTCCTCGAGCGGGTGGGAGCCCCATCGGTCGCTCAACCACCGACGTCCGCAACAGGGCCCATGTCGGTGATGAGAGATAACCAGCGACGGGACGCTTTGCTCCAAGGGAGCCACTGCATCCTTCGTCTGACGGCGCGCGATCGCGCTATCCACCGGATTTACCTCAAAATTTCCAATGCGCAGGGCGATCGGAACACGATAATGTGCACCGTGGAGACCATGTATGCCTCGCTCGCCATCTATCGTGCCGCATTCAATCGACCACGACATCTATCTGGTGCTGAACGATTTTGGCCGACTGGGTCGTGCCTGGAGCGAAACCGATGAGGAAGGCACTGACCGGAAAACGTTGATCCGGCGGTTGCTGGATGACCAGTACAGCCGTCCGGTCCGCATCGTGGCCTTCAATACCAACGAGGGATGGTCGCGCGACGTCACGACCGACATTGCCGACGAGCTTCGGCGCCGTTTCGTCGAATACGAAGAGGTCCCGCGCTCCGTGCTGGAGTTCGTCGAGACGGCCATGCGGCACTGAGCTGGATCCACAACGCACAGGCCCTCTCACAGCGCGATCGTCGGCCCCGGCAAGCATGCGCCAAACGGCAATTTTCCGAGCAATTTCAACGCGATTCGGCTGCCGCGCAGCGTCGCTCCGCCATAAGGCAATATTAAGAGCATTTGCCTTACCTGTTCTCCCGTTCAACGGGAGACCGGTCCAGTGCGCAATCGTGGTGGCGTTCGAGATGCCGTAAGCCTGAAAAACCGGGTTCTGGTCACGGCGATCTTTTTGGCATCGGGCGCGGCATCGCTGATCCTGCAGGTTCTCTGGTTCAAGCAACTGCAATTCGTGCTGGGAAGCGCGACCGTCTCCGTCAGCGTCACGGTGGCAAGCTTCTTTTTCGGTCTCTCGCTGGGCAGCGCCCTGGGAGGCCGGATCGCCGACACCGTCAGCCGCCCCCTGAAAATTTACGGGTTTCTCGAACTCGCTCTCGCCCTCGTTTCTCTCGCGGTCACCGCGTTTCTGTCGCATTGGCCGACATGGGTGGGCTGGCTGTCACCGATGCTGGATCTGGAGTCGCCATTCCGGCTGCCTCTCATGGTCGCCGTGTCGCTCGCCATCCTGTCGCTGCCGACGATGTTGATGGGCGCGACCCTGCCCTTCCTGGTGAAATTCCTGACCCGCGCACAAACCGACCTCGCCAATCGCATCGGTCTGCTCTACGGGTTCAACACGCTGGGCGCCGCCATCGGCACCCTGGCTGTCGGCTTTGTGCTGATGGGTCTTTGGGGCATCGCAGGATCGAGCCTGGTTGCGGCAGCGCTGTATATCTGCGTCGGCGTTGTGGCCCTGTTCGTTGCGCGCGGCGCAAGCCCGCTCTTGCCGGTCGCGGCACGGGCGCCGGTGCAAACCGCCGCGACCGCGGGTGACAGGACGTCGATCCTGATCTGGATTTTCGCGTGCTCCGGTTTTGTGTCGATCGCCTATGAGGTCGTCTGGTTCCGGTTCCTGACCAATGTCAGCACCTCGAGTGTCTACGCGTTCTCGGGCATGCTCGGCGTTTACCTGCTGGGGCTCGTGATCGGCGCCCTGATCTGCGCCAGGCTGCTCGCCCCCCGCAAGGATCAATTGCTGCGGTACTTCGCCGTGACGCAGCTGCTGATCGCGGTTGCGGCCACGCTGACCGTCGGAATACTCGGCAAGGCGCGGACCATGGGAGTAGCGCTGTCGCCCGTCGTATCGGGCCTGCTTCCAGTCCCGGTGCAGGAGCTGTTGGGGGGTGACGTTTCATTCTTCCTGGTCTGCGCTGTTGCCCTGTTGCTGCCGACGACGCTGATCGGCATCAGCTTTCCGCTGGCCAGCGAACTGACCGTGATGCAGATGAGCGCGCTGGGCCGCAGGATCGGCACGCTCTACGCCTTGAACACGATTGGCGGCGTCGTGGGCTCGCTGGCGGCGGGGTTTCTGCTGATCCCCTGTCTGGGCAGCCAGGGCGCGCTCACCGCGCTGATTGTCGTGAACGTCCTGCTGTTCGTCGCGACGACCGTGTCGCAGCCGGATCTTCTGAGAGAAAGGAGCCTGTGGCGGCAAGGGACAATCGCCTCGAGCGTCATCGCCGTAGCGCTGCTGCTCTTCACCCCACACTATCTGGAGCGGGTCCTGACCGCGATCGAAGGCGCCAATGTGCTCGAGTTGCGGGAAACCCGGCAAGCGACCTTTGCGGTGGTCGAGTATCGCGAGAAGGCGGCGGGCACGTATCAGCAGTTGGTGGTGAATTCGAAGAGCTATGCCAACAACCGTCCCGAGGGCAGACGCTACATGGCCGCGATGGGGCACTATCCCATTCTGCTGCACCAGGGCCCGGTTGAAACGGCTGTCGTCATTTGCATCGGGACCGGGACCACGGTGGGAGCGGTCAGCACCCATGAGGAATTGCAATCCATCGACGCGGTCGATCTGGCATCGACGGTTTTCGAATTTGCGCCCCACTTCGTGCCTATCAACAAGCAGTTCTATCAAAATCCCAAAGTTCATCAGATCGTCGCGGACGGGCGCCACTTCCTGCTGGGGACCAAGGAGACATTTGACGTCATCACGCTCGAGCCGCCACCGCCTCATGATGCCGGCGTCATCAACCTCTACACGGAGGAATTCTATGCGCTGGCAAAGCAGAAGATGCGTCCCGACGGCGTTCTCGCGCAATGGGTGCCGCTGGATTTCAACCGCGGCATTCTTCCGAAGATGATACTCAAGGCCATGATGGGCCAGTTCAAGCATGTCTCGCTGTGGCTGCCGTCCAGAATGGAAGGCGTGGCGATCGCCTCAGATGAGCCGTTGAACATCGATCCGCGCGAGCTCGCCATCCGCATGTCGAAGCCCGCGGTGGCTGAAGACCTGACGGCAAACGGCCTCGGCTCGCCCGAGGATTTCCTGGCGACATTCATCGCCGCCGATGAAAAACTCGCGGCCTTCGTCGGGGATGTGCCGAGCCTCACGGATGATCGGCCGCGTCTCGAATACTACAACTGGTATCCGCTGAGTTCGGTCAGCGTGGACGAACTGAAGCGCCTCCGCGAGCCGGTGGAAGCCTATCTTGCCGACCGGTCCATCGACGGGGCCCGTCTCGACACCGCGCGCACGGTGGCCAATGCGATCCTGGATGAGCACAAGGCCACGGCCGACGGCGACAAATCCGCCGCCCGAGCAGCGCTTCGCCTGGCCGTCAAACTGGACCCGGACAATTCCTACGTCGACTTCCTGGACCGCAAGCTAAGCGAGTGATCAGGGTGCCTCCGGCAGGACAATTCATGTCGCGAGAACGCGGATGTGTGATCCTCTGGCCGCGCAACGCATTCAGTGTCGTCCCTGCGAAAGCAGGGACCCATAACCACAAATGCAAGTTGTTACGCGATGCTGGAACGACGAGTCCCGCCTGTAACGCCCGCCGCGGCGTAGGGTCCCTGCTTTCGCAGGGACGACAGCTGTGACTGGTGCGGCAGAGCGGCACACCGCTACGCCGGCCTGAACCCCGCCTTCGTCAATGCGGCCCGCCCTTCATCCGACGCCAGTGCATCGAGAAAGGCCTGCACCGCGGGCCGCTGCTTGCGCGCCGTCACCAATGCGAAGTCATAATGCTCTTCGGCGAGCGGTATGAAGCCGAGTCCCGACGCATCGGCGACCGGCGCGATGGTCATGCCCCAGTCGGCGCGGTGCTGCGCCACGGCGGCTGCAACCGCATTGTGCGAGCGCGGCTGATTCCAGTAACCGTCGGGCCGGCTGCCCGCCAGCAGGCGATCGATCAGGATGCGGGTGCCGGCGCCCTGGTTGCGGTTGACCATGATGCAGGTGGGATCGGCGAGCGCGGCGCGCACCGCCTGCTCTGCGCTCAAGCCGGCAAAGCGCGTGTCGTCCTTGCGAAACACGATGCCCTGCATGCGCCGCCAGCCCGGCACCAGCTCGAGCCCGTCGGTCAGATACGGCGTGTTGTAGGTCTCGGTCTTGTCGTCGAACAGGTGGATCGGGGCGAGATCGCATTCGCCGCGCTTGGCGGCAGCGAGCCCGCCGAGGCTGCCGACCGCGATCGAACGCACCACAAGCCCGGCATGCGCCAGCGGCGCGGTGACGAGATCGAGCCCGGTGCAATGGCTGCCGACGATGACGAGATCGGGCACCCGCACATGCGGCGTGAACAGCGTCACCTCGGCGTCGCTGCCGGCCGGCAGCTGGTCGGCCAGCGCCTCGATCTTCAGGAAGCCGTCGGCCTGCGCGAACGAGGTGATCGCGCCCGAACCCTTGCCGCTCGGATAGGCGATCAGGCCGTCGGCGCCCTCGACCAGCGACACCATCACGAACTCGGTGCGCCCGAGCTCGGAGGCGATGCGCACCGGCACCTTCGCCGCCACCTTGGCATCCGACCGCGGCGGCAGCCCGGCCATCCGGCGCAGCGCCGGCACGATCATATCGTGGAAGGTGAACATCGCCGAGGTCGGAAACCCCGGCAAGATGACCACCGGCTTGCCGTCGCACACCGCAAGGCACAGCGGCTTGCCCGGCTTCAGCGCCACGCCATGCGCGATGATGCCGGGCTTGCCGAGGCGAGCGATGATCCGGTGCGAGACGTCGCCCGCGCCCTTGGAGGTGCCGCCCGACAGCACCAGCATGTCGCTGTCCGCCAACGCCTTGCGCATCGCGGCCTCGAGCATCGCCTCGTTGTCGGCAATCGCGCCAAGGAACGCCGCGTTGCCGCCATTCTCGGCAATCGCCGCGGTGACGATCGCACCATTGGTGTCGTAGATCGCGGCCGGCCGCAGCTTCTCACCCGGCTGCACCAGTTCGTCGCCGGTCGAGAGGATTGCGACGCGCGGACGGCGCGTCACCGCAACCTCGCTGATACCGCAAGCCGCGAGCATGCCGATCTCGCGCGACCCGATCATCGTTCCCGCGCGCAGCAGCGCCTCGCCGCGCGCGATGTCGGAGCCGGCATAGGACACGAACTGGCCGGGCGACGCCGCACGCCGGACCTCGATCATGCCGTGGCCGGCGGGCTGGGTGTGCTCGACCATCACGATGGCATCAGCGCCGCGCGGCACCGGACCGCCGGTCGCAATCGCAGTTGCAGTACCCGGGAGCACCGGCAGGGTGGGCGCAGTCCCGCACGAAATCGTCTCGTCGTTCAGCGCGAGCTGCACCGGCGCGGCCTCGCCGGCGCGCGCCAGATCGGCCGAGCGCACCGCAAAGCCGTCGACATTGGAGCGATCGAATGGCGGCACGTCGATCGGCGCCACCACGTCCTCCGCCAGCGCACGGCCGAGCGCATCGGCGAGCAGCCGTCTCTCGGACGGCAATTGGCGCGGGAACAGCGCCGCCTCGAAGCGTGCGAGCGCCTCCTCGCGCGACAGGATGGTCAGGAACTGGTCCTGCTCGACGGATGGATTGGGTTTCGACGTGAAACTGTTGGTCATCTCGGGAACTCACTCCCGCAACATATAGGCATCGACCACCGTGCCCGCAGGGAAGCCCTCGGCGGCGCCAGGCACGATCAGCAGGGCTTCGGCGCGCGCAATGGCATCGAGCGACAGGTCGCCGGTCGCAAGCGCCGCCCAGGAACCTTGCTCGCGTATCAGAAGCACGACCTCGGCAACGCCGACGCCGGAGGCGATCTTGCGTTCCAGCGGCAGCGCCAGCGTTTTGCGCGAGCGCCGACCCGACAGGCGGTCGAGCAGGGGAAGCGCAATCGCCCACCAGGCCGCGAAAGCCTGATCCGGCGCGCCCGGCAAGGCGACGACCGGCGTTGTATGGATCCGTCCGATCGCCATGGTGCGCCCGGGCTGCAGCGCGATGCCGTGCGCGATCAGTGCGCCACGCGTTGCCAGCGCATTCACTGTCGCATCGGTGTGACCAACGCCGGTGCCCCCGATCGTGACCATCAGATCGCAGCCGTCGGTATCGAGTGCGTTTGCAATCGCCGCCACATCGGGTGCCGCCTCGATGCCGACGACCTCAACGCCCGCGAGGCGCGCGATGTCAGCGATCAGTTGTGCGGTCAGCTCACCATTGGCGATGTTGACGATGCGAAGCCGCGGCCGTCGCACACGCAACACCTGCAGTCCGGCCGCGCGCGCGAGCAGCAGGCCGCGCGGCAGCAGCGGCTCCCCTGCTGCGATCACGGTGCGCCCAACGGCGATGTCGCTGCCGGCACGCCTGACGCCCTGCCCCGGGATCGCTTCGGCGAGCACCTGCGGAAGCGGACCGGAGGTATCGACGGCATCGGCATCGACCACGCAGTCGGTGCCTTCAGGCATCGCGGCCCCTGCCGCCACCCAGACCGGAGGTTCGGCCAGCGGCAACGGCGCATAGGACGACGCGCCGACCAGGTCATTGGCGCGCATCGCCCACCCGTCGCTAACCGCGACATCGTGCGGCGGGTAGGCGCGCAAGGCCGGCATCTCGGCTGCAATGCAGCGCAAGGCGTCGGCCGGCGGCAACGCGATCGGCTGGACCGGCCCGACGTCGCGCAGCACGGCCGCCAGTGCCGCATCGAGCGGGGTGAGCGAAGGCGGAAGGCGCTGGGCGGTGACCATGGCCCGCTATGGACTGAATCGGCCCCGAAAGAAACTGCCTCTCGCCGCACCGGGGCTGCGTCATTAGACCGATGGCGCGTTGACGCAGTCCCCAATATAGTTGCAAAAGAAACCAATATGACCGGGTCCCCGAAGGCCCGGCACAACCAATAATGGCCAATGCGCCAATTCAGGAGGGAGACAGAATGAAGGCCACCAGACTAGCCATGTTCGGGACGCTCGCAGCCGCGCTGCTGGCGTCCCCGACCGTATCGGCGCAGGTATCCGACGACATCGTCAAGATCGGCGTGCTCACCGACATGAACGGCCCCGCCTCGACGCCGACCGGCCAGGGCTCGGTCACCGCCGCGCAGATGGCCGTCGACGATTTCGGCGGCAAGGTGCTCGGCAAGCCAATCTCTGTGATCGTCGGCGATCACCAGCTCAAGCCGGATATCGGCGCGACCATCGCGCGACGCTGGTATGACGTCGATCAGGTCGACCTCATCGTCGACGTGCCGGTCTCGGCGGTCGGGCTCGCGGTGCAGAACATCGCCAACGAAAAGAAGAAGCTGTTCATCACGCACTCGACCGGCGCGACCGATTTCCACGGCAAGTTCTGCTCGCCCTATGCGATACAGTGGGTGTTCGACACCAGGGCGCTCGCGGTCGGCACCGCGCAGGAAGTGGTGAAGCGCGGCGGCGACAGCTGGTTCTTCATCACCGACGATTATGCGTTCGGCCACTCGCTGGAGAAGGACGCCTCCGCGATCGTGACCAAGAACGGCGGCAAGGTGCTCGGCGCGGTGCGGCCGCCGTTTGCGACGCCCGATCTGTCGTCTTTCATCCTGCAGGCGCAGGCCTCGAAGGCCAAGATCATCGGCATTGCCGGCGGACCGCCCAACAACACCAACGAGATCAAGACCGCCGCCGAGTTCGGCGTCTTCGCCGGCGGGCAGCAGATGGCGGCGCTGCTGGCGCTGATCACCGACATCCACTCGATCGGGCTGTCGGCCGCGCAGGGCCTGCTGCTGACCACCTCGTTCTACTGGGACATGGACGACAAGACCCGCGAGTGGTCGAAGCGCTATTTCGCCAAGATGAACCGGATGCCGACGATGTGGCAGGCCGGCGTCTACTCCTCCGTGACCGCCTATCTGAACGCGATCAAGGATGCCGGCACCGACGATCCGCTGAAGGTCGCGGCCAAGATGCGCGAGAAGCCCGTCGAGGATTTCTTCGCCCGCAACGGCAAGCTGCGCGAGGACAATCTGATGGTGCACGACCTCTGGCTGGTGCAGGTCAAGACCCCGGCCGAGTCGAAATATCCGTGGGACTATTACAAGATCCTGGCCAAGATCTCCGGCGATGACGCGTTCGGCCCGCCGGACCCGGCCTGCGCGATGGCGAAGAAATAGGACAGGCGAATGACGAATAGAGAGTAGCGATGGCGATGGATCAGAATTTCCATTCGCCATTCGCTACTGGCTATTCGCCCTCTTCATTTCGCCACCCCGATCTCGCGGAAGTATCTGAGCACGCCGGGGTGGATCAGGTCGGTATCAGGCGCGGCGGCGACGGTGTTCGCCGCCGTGGTCTCGCACGCCTGGGCGAGCTTGTTGCAGAAGGTCGCCTCGACGCCGTGCAACGTCTTCGCCAGCCGATAGGCGACATCGTCGGGCAAGGTCTCGCGCACCAGGATGTAGCTCCAGGAGCCGACCGAAGAGATTGCCGCGGTCTGCTTCGGATAGCTGCCGGCGGGGATCGTCAGCGGCTTGAGGAAAGTGTGCTTGGCGCGGATGCGGGCGATCTCGTCCGTGGTCGGTGCGATGAAGCGCGCGCCGGTGGCGCTCTCGGCCATCTTGGTGAAGCCGGGCCAGCCGATGCCGGCGCCCCACAGCGCGGCGGCGCGGCCGTCCTCGACCATCGCGGGCCCGTCGCCGGCGCGATCGAGATAGATCGACTTGAAGTCCTCGTCCTGCTTCAGCCCGATGCCGTCGAGGATGTAGCGCGACAGGATCGGCAGGCCGGAACCCTTGGCGCCGAACGCGACGGGCTGGCCGACCAGATCCTGGATCGTCTTGTAGGGGCTGTCCGCCCGCACCACGAACATGCCCGGGCTCGAATACATCGCGGTGAGGATCTTGAGCTTCGTGGCCTTCGGCCGGCCGATGCCCATGAAGGCTTCATAGGACGGCTCGCCGGCGACGGTTGCGATATCGATGTCGCCGGCCTCGAGCAGCGGGATGTTCTCATTGGAGCCCTTGGTGTTGCGCGGCTCGATCGACAGCGTCGGGTCGGCCGCATTCATCACCTCGGCGAAGGCATTGCCATACAGCGGAAAGCCGCCACCCGGCGTCGCCGTGGCGAAACTGATCGTGGTTTTGGAAATGGTCTTGCTCCCCTCCTGCGCCGCCGCCCCGCCCGCGAGCAGCAGCGCGCCGGCGCACACCATAACAGCAATTTTCATCCCGACCCTCAAGCATTCCACACGAGCCCGACTATCGTCGCACGGGCGACGTCGTAGGCAAAGCCAGCGTTTTGTGAAACCATGCCGGCAACAGTCACAAGAAAATGACGGGAGAGACGATGATCCGGTTCGCGCGTGCTGCCTTGCTTGGTTTGATTTGCTGCCTCGCCTCGATTGCCCCCTCATCCGCATCCGACTATCCGAACCGCCCGGTGCGCTGGGTGATCGGGTTTGCCGCCGGCGGCCCGGTCGACATCGTCGCCCGCATCATGAGCCAGTGGCTGTCGGATCATTTCGGCCAGCAATTCATCGTCGAGAACCGCACCGGATCGGGCGGCAACATCGCGGCCGCCGCTGCGATCAACTCGCCGGCTGACGGCTATACACTATTGTTCGTCGCACCCAACAACGCGATCTCGACCTCGCTCTACAAGAAGCTGCCGTTCGACTTCCTGCGCGACACCACCCCGGTCGCGAGCATCATGCAGCTCACCAACATGCTGGTGGTCTCGAACGCGATGCCGGTGAAGACCGTCCAGGAGTTCATCGACTACTGCAAGGCCAATCCGGGCAAGATCTCCTATGCCTCTTCGGGCAACGGCACCTCGGTGCACATGTCGGCCGAGCTGTTCAAGGCGATGACCAAGTGCGACATGCTGCATGTGCCGTATCGGGGATCCGCGATCGCCTTCCCCGACATCATCTCCAACAAGGTGCAGCTGATCTTCGACAATCTGCCGTCGGCGCTGGAGCAGGCCCGCGGCGGCAGCGTCCGCGCGCTCGGCGTCACCTCGCCGAAGCGCTGGGCGGGCGTGCCCGACGTGCCGGCGATCGCCGAGACCGTGCCGGGATTCGAGGCGGTCGGCTTCTACGGCATCTCGGCGCCGAAGGGCACCCCGCCGGAGGTCGTCGATGCGCTCAACAAAGCGGTGGGTGAAGCGCTGAAGGATCCCAAGCTCGTGGCGCGACTCGCCGAAGTCGGCGGGATCCCGAAGCCGATGGCCCCGGCCGAATTCGGCAAGCTGGTGGCCGACGAAACCGAGAAATGGCGCAAGGTCGTCGAGTTTGCCGGCGTCTCGGTGGATTGAGGCGCCGGTCGCCAGGGAGCCAAGCAAGATGGCTGCCGGCCGCTGTTCCAGCGTGCCGGCTGCCAGACGTGGCTGGCCCGGCGGCGATGGCACAGGGACGCGGGGGCAGCATTGCCGAAACCGCGGTCACCCTGTAAACGGAGCCCGCACCGTTGCCGGCCGCGCCCCGCGGCCCGCAAGGCGGCGGGGCCTGTAGCTCAATGGTTAGAGCCGGCCGCTCATAACGGTCTGGTTGCAGGTTCGAGTCCTGCCGGGCCCACCAACCGCACCCGCAACGCCTCACGCCTTCGCAGTTACCATTCTCCACAGCACCTCGGTCAGCACGGCGTAGCCCTTGTCGAGGGCCGCGGGCGCCGTGAACTCGCGCGGATTGTGGCTCAGCCCGCCCTGGCTCGGGACGAAGATCAACGAGGACGGAACAGATTTCTGGATCGCCAGCGCGTCGTGGCCGGTAATGGTCTTGAGCGTCATGGCCTTGAAACCGAGATCCGCGGCGGCAGAAAGGACCAGTGCCACGCCGCCGGGATCGAGCACGGTCCCCGCTCGCCTCTCGTCGGCTACGATCGAGACACCAACGCCAATCTCGCCCGACTCACGCTCAATTCGCCGCAGAAAGCGGTCGCTGATCGCTGAGACCACGGCTTCGTCCTCATGCCGGATCTCGAACCAGACCCGAACACGGCCCGCCACGACATTCGGCGAGTTGGGATAAACGCTGATGCGCGCCGCGGAGGCATGGGCGCCCGCTGTCTCGCTCGCGATCTCCTGGTATAGCGCCTCGATCGCCCGGGCCGCTGCGCGCAGGGCGTCGCGGCGGAGCGCCATCGGCATCGGTCCGGTGTGCGAGTAGTCGCCTTCGAACATCACCGATATCTTGCGCGTCATCCAGGCGCCGGACACTGCGGCAATGTCGGCGGCCGCCTGCTCCAGGCGATCGCCCTGCTCCACATGCAGCTCGACATAGCGCACCGGATTGTGTTCGAGCGGCGTCGTCCCGCAATAGCCGATCGCGGACAGCGCCTCGCCCAGGGTGACGCCCTCTGCGTCGCTGCACGTATATGCATCCTTCAGGCTCAGGGCGCCGGCGAAAACCGAGCTGCCGGTCAGGCTGGGCTGGAAGCGGGCACCCTCCTCATTGGTCCAGTTCACGACGGCGAGGTTGCGTCGCGCGGCGCCGGGATTGGCACGGCAACGCTCCCTGACGGCCTCGACCGCAAGGATCCCGGCGAGCACGCCGAAGACCCCGTCATATCGTCCTCCCGTCGGCTGGGAATCGAGGTGCGAGCCGGTCATGACGACGTCCGTGGACGCCGGCGCCAGCATCGCCACGCCAAACAGATTGCCGATCGCATCGATCCTCGGAACAAGGCCGCGATCGGCGATCTCGTGCAAGAAGAGGTCCCTCGCCTCCTTGTCGCGCGCCGTTCCAGCCAGCCGACACACGCCACCGTCGTCGGTCGCACCGATCCTGGCAAAGCGCGCGATGAGGTCATGCAATGCGGTCATGTCTGCTCCAGCGATGCGATCCAGTTCCTCAGCTCGGTCTGCCGGCAATCATGGCTCAGAATGTCGCGGTGAAGTGCCAATTTCCAGGCGAGATCGCCACGCCGTTCGTCCACGTCGAGCGCCGAAAGGTCGGCGGCATAACGCGCGAGCGCGTCCAGATCGGCAAAGAAACCCTCGTCAACCAGGAGCTGTCCGTAGCGCCGGATGACGGCGACGACGTCGTGCAGGCGATATTCGGGATGATACTGCACGCCCCAGAATAGCCCGCGACCGAAACGGATCTCCGCCGCCTGAACCTCGCACATGGTATTCCAGGCGGTGACGGTTGCGGACTGGGGAAGGCGGGTGACAATATCGCTGTGGATGGCCGGCGCGTCGAAAACCGCCGCACGACCAGCATGCATGGGATGAGTGCGGCCTTCAGCCGTCAGCATAATCCTTCGCGCGAATCCGACCTCGCGTCCCGCCGGGTTGAGACCGACCTCGCCGCCCGCCGCGACCGTCGCGAGCTGCAAGCCCCAGCACGAGCCGAACATTGGCACGCCGCGAACGAAGATCTCGCGCACGAGGTCGATCTGCCGCAGCGCTTCGACCTCCCGCTGGTAGATATTGAGGGCCGATCCCGTGATCGCGATGCCGTGGTAAGCTTCGAGCGGTTGCGGCAGCGCGAAGCTCGCATCCGCCGGCGTCGCGATGTCGACGACGACGCGAGGTGCAAGCGACCGCAGGACCGCCGCATAGCTCTCCGCAGGCATTGCGCCCGCCGTCTCGGCGATCCGTCGCCGGCCGGCCAGAGTATTGCCCTCGAGAACGAGCAGCCTCAGCACGGTTCAGCTTCCAAGATCGCCTCGAATGGCGGCCAGCGTCAGCTGCTTGAACTCGGGCTCGGTCAACGGCCGCGGATTGGCACCCGCCGTCGGATCCTTGACGGCATCCGCCGCGATCGTTCCGGCATCGGTCTCCTTCACCCCGAGCTCGGCGAGCGTATGCGGCACGCCGAGCTTCTTGCGGAAGGCCAACAGCCAGGACAGCACGGCATGGAAGTCTTGGCCCGGCAGGTTGAGCGCGCGGGCAATGTGCGGAATCTTGTCGGCGATCGCAGCCTTGTTGCAGACCAGGACATAAGGGAAGACCACACCATTGGTCAGCCCGTGATGAGTATCGTATCGGGCGCCGACCGGATGGGATATCGAGTGGATCGCGCCCAACCCCTTCTGGAACGCAGTGGCTCCCATCGAGGCCGCAGCGAACATGTAGGCGCGAGCTTCGAGGTCGCGACCGTTCTCGACCGCACGCGGCAGATAGCTGTCGACGATCTTCATCCCCTCCAGCGCGATGCCGTCGGCAAGCGGGTGAAATGCGTTGACGCAGTAGGCCTCGAAGCAGTGCGACAGCGCATCCATGCCGGTTGCCATGGTGAGAAACGGCGAGAGACCGACCGCGAGCTCGGGATCCTCAATTGCGATCCTGGGCATCATCATGGGATGGAAAATGATCTTCTTCTCATGGGTATCCTCACGGGTGATCACGCCGGCGCGGCCGACCTCGGACCCCGTGCCCGCCGTCGTCGGCACCGCAATGATCGGCGCGATGCCCTCAGTGTTGGCGCGCGTCCACCAATCGCCGACGTCCTCGAAATCCCAGACCGGCCGCGACTGCGCCACCATGAAGGCCACACATTTTCCGACGTCCAGCGCCGAACCTCCACCCACCGCTATCACGCCGTCATGACCGCCGGCCTTGAAGGCTTCGACGCCGGCCGTCAGGTTGGTTT
This sequence comes from Bradyrhizobium sp. Pha-3, assembly GCF_042258325.1. Lineage (NCBI taxonomy): Bacteria > Pseudomonadati > Pseudomonadota > Alphaproteobacteria > Hyphomicrobiales > Nitrobacteraceae > Bradyrhizobium > Bradyrhizobium sp. Pha-3. Next base: position 6,988,566 of record NZ_CP170151.1, read on the forward strand.
CGGTCGGATTGGCCTTCACGTCGGAAAACACGGCGAGCGGAATGCCCGACTCGCTCACGCGGTCGACGATGCCGGCGATGAGATCGGTCTTGGCGAGCCCGTGATCGGTAACCAGGAGCGGCCTGGTGAGGCCGTTGGTCCTGCACGCCTCGGGAAGCTCGGCAATGCGGCCCGCACCGGTGACGACGCGCGTCGGAAAATTCCAGGCGCCGGTGATCTGAACGTCCATGTGCTGCTCTCAGTGCTCGATGCGAAGGTGGAATGATTTGGGTCTCGTCAGCGCCTCGAAGCCGAGGCGCGACATGGCGGCACCACGTCCGGTGTCCTTGACGCCGGTCCATGCCAAGGCGGGATCGACATAATCGCAGCGGTTCATGAATATGGTGCCCGTTGCAATACCGTCACCGATGCGTTCGGCTGCGGCGGCGTCCTCGGTCCAGACCGATGCAGTCAGGCCATACGGGCTGTCGTTCATCAGGCCAATCGCCTCCTGATCGGAGGAGACCTTCATGAGGCCGACCACGGGCCCGAAACTCTCCTCCATCATCACCTGCATGGAGTGATCGACGCCGACCAGGACCTGAGGCATCAGATAGGCCGTACCGACCTTGTCCGCCGGAAACCGGGCCGGATCGATCAGAGGCCGCGCGCCTTTTGCCACGGCCTCGCCGATATGGGCGCGGACGGTATCGGCAAAGCGTGTCGCCGCCATCGGGCCGAGCGTTGTGTCCTGCGACAGCGGATTGCCGAGCCGGTAGCGCGCGGTCAGGCCGGCAAAGGCGTCGACAAAGGAGTCATAGATGCGCTCATGCACGTAAATCCGCTCGATGCCACAGCAGCACTGGCCAGAATTGTAGAAGGCGCCGTCCACGAGCTGCTCGATCGCGAAATCGAAATCGGCGTCCGGCCGTACATAGGCCGGATCCTTTCCGCCGAGCTCCAGCCCAAGGCTGATGAATGTCCCGGCTGCTGCCCGTTCGACCGCCCGGCCGCCGGCGACCGAGCCGGTGAAGTTCACGTGGTCGACCGAGCGCGATGAGATCAACTCCCTGGTCATGCCATGGTCGAGGGTGAGCATCCTGAACAAGCCCCTGGGCAGGCCAACGCGGTCCAGTGCCGCCTGGAAGCGCTCGCCGACCAGCAGGGTCTGTGCGGCATGCTTCAGGATCACGGCATTGCCGGCCAGCAGCGCCGGCACGATGGTGTTAGCCGCCGTGAGATAGGGATAGTTCCAGGGCGCGATCACCAGCACGATGCCGGCAGGGACGCGCTTGATCATGCGGCGGAAGCCGGGACGCTCGGCCGGCACGATCGGCGCCAGCGCCTCATCGCTGAGCTCGACCAGTGCGCAGACGCGCTCTTCCAGGCTACGCAGTTCGCCGCCATGGCGCACCGGCCGGCCCATCTGCATCGCGAGTTCCGGAACGACCTCGTCGTTCTGCACCCGCATCTCGTGCAGGAAGGCGAGCATCATGGCCTTCCGCTCGGCGAGCGGCACCCTTGACCATTCCTGCTGCGCTTTCCGCGCTTGCGCGAGAGCCGCTGCGACCTCAGCACCGGTTGCGACGGGCCGCCGCGCAACCTCGTTGCCGTCGACCGGAGAAATGCAGACGATATCGTTCACGTGATGTCACTCGTCTTCGAAGCAAGATCGGTCTCAGATGATCTCAAAGTAGCGCGCGAGCTCCCAGTCGGTGATGGCCTTGCGAAACTCGCGCTCCTCCCACTGCCGCGTCATCGCGTAGTGATCGACGAAGACGTCGCCGAACAGGTTGCGCGCCGCCTGCGAAGCGACCAGCCGATAAGCCGCTTCCGACAGTGTACGCGGAAACGCGCGCTCGGGCGGATGCTTGCGGTCATAGGCATTGCCGGTGATCGGCTCGTCCGGTTCGATCCGGTGCTCGATTCCCCAGAGGCCCGATCCAAGCGCAGCCGCGATCGCGAGATACGGATTGATGTCGGCGGCGGCGACGCGGTACTCGACGCGCTGGCTCGACGGCTTGCTGGGAATGACGCGCAACGCACAGGTCCGGTTCTCGATTCCCCAGGTCGCGTCGGTCGGCGCCCAGAAGCCGGGGATCAGGCGCGAGTAGCTGTTCACGGTCGAGGCAACCATCGCAAGCAGCTCCGGCAGCAGCGCCTGCTGGCCGCCGACGAACCAGCGCATGATGTCGGACATGTCGCCGGGTCTGCCGCCCTGGTGAAAGACCGGCTTGCCGTCCCGGTCGCGCAGCGACAGATGCAGATGCCCGGATTGCCCGGGATAGGTGTTCGACCACTTGGCCATGAAGGTGAGCATCTTGCCCTGACGCTCGGCCCAGACCTTGGAGAAGGTCTTGAACAGCACGGCGCGGTCGGCAGCGGCGAGCGCATCGGTGTATTGGATCGCGGCCTCCAGCACGCCGGGTCCGGTCTCGGTGTGCAGGCCTTCGACCGGCATGTCCATCTCGTTGCAGAGCTTGAGCAGCGAACGATGAAATTCCGACTCGACGGAGGCGCGCAGCATGGAATAGCCGAACCAGCCCGGCGTGAGATTCTTCAGGCCGCGAAAGCCCTTCTCGCGCACGCTGTGCGGTGTCTCGTCGAACACGAAGAACTCGAACTCCGCGGCCACGGACGGCGAGAACCCCATGGCTTCGGCGCGATCGATGATGCGGCGCAGCAGCCGGCGCGGACACAGCCCGGCCGCGGCGCCCTCGAACTCGCCGAGGAAGAACAGCATGTTCTCTTCCGTCGGCACATCGCGGCAGGTCGAAGGATCGATGCGCGCGGTCGCGTCGGGAAAGGCCGTATGCCAGCCGGTGAACGCACCATTGTCGTACATCTGGTCGTTGGAGTCCCAGCCGAACACGATGTCGCAGAAGCTGAAGCCCGCCTCAAGCGCACCGACGAACTTGTCGCGCGCGAGATATTTTCCGCGAATGACACCGTCGAGATCGACGATGCCAAGCTTGACGTGGGACAAGCCCCGCTCCTCGACAAGAGCCTTCGCCTCGGCGGCGGTTTTTATGCTTCTTGCATCCATGGTGATCAAATCTTCGGCTTTGGTGACATCGCGGGCTATCGGCGATCGCGTCAGGACGCGGCGATCTCGCGCAACTCCTCGTCGCAAGCGGTGATGAATATGTCGGCGTGGTCCTTGCCGAAGCACAGCGGCGGACGAATCTTGAGCGTATTGCCGAAGGGACCCGCAGCACCGATCAGGATGCCGCGCTGGCGCAGGCGGTTGATCAGCAGGCTCGCATGCTCCGCCGCGGGCTCCTTGCTGTCGCGGTCGCGCACCAGCTCGAGCCCGATGAACAGGCCGGCGCCACGAACGTCTCCGATGGTCACGTGGCGATTGCCGATCTCACGCAATCCATCCATCAGTTGACGGCCGGCCTCGCGCGCGTTCTGCATCAGGCCCTCGTCCTCGATGACGTCGAGCACGGCAAGGCCTGCGGCCGCGGCCACCGGGTTGCCGCCGAAGGTGTTGAAGTACTTCACCTCCGCGGCGAAGCCATCGAGCAGCGCGGCGCGCATGGCGACGCCGCCCATCGGAAAGCCGTTGCCCATGGGCTTGCCCATCGTGACGATGTCGGGGACGACGCCATGGCGCGCGAAGCCCCACATCGCCGCCCCGGTTCGTCCGAAGCCGGGCTGGACCTCGTCGGCGATGAACAGTCCCTGACGGTCGTGGACGAGCTTCACGGTGGGTGCCAGGAAGCCGGCAGGGTCGGCATAGATACCGTCGCTCGAAAAGATCGTGTCGACCAGCAGCGCGGCAAAGCCGAAGCCGCTGCGCTCAAGATCGGTGATCGCTGCGGCAACGCTCTCAGCGAAGCGCTGGCCAGGATCGCCGACCGGATTGCGATACATCTCGGGTGCGGGAACGGCGCGCACGTGGGGCGGCAGCGGCTGACCGGGACGCGAAGACGGCGAGACATCGGTCACGGCTGTGCTGTTGCCGTGGTAGGCGGTCTCCGTGACGATGAAGCCCGTCCGCCCGGTCGCCACTTTCGCAACCCGCAGCGCCAGGTCATTCGCCTCGCTGCCGGTGCAAGTCAGAACCAGATGATTGATCCCGCGCGGAAACGTCGCAAGGAGACGCTCGGCATAGCCATCGACGACGTCGTTGAGATAGCGTGTGTGCGTGCTGAGCAGGCCGGCCTGACGGCTGATCGCTTCGACGACGCGCGGATGCGAATGCCCGACCGACGGGACGTTGTTGTAGAGGTCGAGATAGCGCCGGCCATCGACGTCGAACATGTAGACGCCTTCAGCGCGCGCCATCCGGATCGGCTCCTGGTAGAACAGGACCGAGGCCTTTCCGAAGGAACGCAGGCGCCGTTGCACCGCCTCGCCGAGCGCCGGGTCGATTGACGACACCCGGCCCTGATCGAAGGCGTTCAACGCCAGAATCTCTTTTTCCTGCTGCATCGCCCGCCTTCCCTTTGGCCCGCGGCCTGCGCGGACCAAAGCCGTCCCCTGCAGAGATCATGCCCCAGCCGTTCCGCTACGACCTTGGGTCCATGTGCGAATTCCCACAATTGAAAAGCGGATTGCAGGCACAAGACATCAGAACGTCAGGCATGCGTTCCGCATTCCAAAAACATATTACATATGTTTCAGTACCTTATGCGATCACTGCGATCCCTTTGCGAAGAGCATAGGCAGCGCGGCGCCCAAAAAATGGGGAATTTGCCACATAATTGGTGTGGACTCACAACATCGCTTGGGGAACGATCATGAGGCGGACGCTGGAGAGGTTTGCAGCCGGAGAGACAGCGGAATGACTGATGACGTCCCTGCTGCGGCCGACAAGCGGCCACGAAAGGCCGACGGCGACCGCCTCTCGAAGCTCGCGCGCCACAAGCACATCATCTCGCAACTCACCGCCGCGCCGACGCTGCGGGCTTCCGAGCTCGCCGCCGTGCTCGGCGTCTCCGGCGAGACCATCCGGCGCGATCTGATGGAGCTTCAGGAGCAGAAGCTTATCAACCGCACATATGGCGGGGCGTCCCGTCCCTTCGCACTCGAGCCGGCGCTGACCGATCGCAAGGCGATCATGATCGCCGAGCGCGAGGCGATGGCCGCGGTAATCGCCGACCTCATCCTGCCGAACGAAGTGCTGATGCTCGGCGCCGGCGCTACCACGTTTCACATCGCAAGACGGCTGGCTTCGCGCGCGCACGATGTCACCGTGATCACCCATGATTACGCGATCGCGGCCGCGCTGGCCGTCAATCCGTCGATCCGCGTGCTCTGCTGTCCCGGCCGCTATCACCCCAACGAAGGCTATGTGTTCGGCACGCAGACGATCGCGAACATCAACAGCTATGAGGCCAACCGCGCCATCGTGAGCGCGACCGGCATCAGCGCGCGCGGTGCGAACGATGCCGACGACGAGGCCGGGGCAATCTATGGCGCGATGGCCAAGCGCGCCGCAGAAGCCATCCTGGTGGCCGATCACAGCAAGTTCGACCAGCGTGCGCTCACCGTCTTCGCGCATTGGACCGATATCGATCGTCTGGTTACCGATCGGCAACCAGAGGGAGCCCTGGCAACCGCTCTCCGTGCGGCCGGAACGGAGATCATTGTTGCGCAACCCTGAGAAAGGCCCAGCCATGGCACGCCTGACATCTGTTGCTTCCTGCGAGGACCACACCGGCCTTCATGCTGGCAACAACAAGGACCCCGGTCCCACGCAGGATTGGCGGACCCGGATCGGACGCCTCGATCTCGAGCTGATCGGGCCGGATCATGCCTTTGCCCGCAACTGGGAACGCGTCGCCTGCATCCACGATGCCGCCTATGTGCTGGTGTTTCCCCTGACCGGATGCGTCGCATTCAGCCAGGACAGCCGCATCGGGATCGCCCGTCCCGGCGAATATGTCCTGCTCAGCGAGCTCGCCTTCTACGAATTGTCGTCTGACAAGACCGCGCGCTTCCTGATGCTGCGCATTCCGGCCGCCGAGCTGCGCGGCCGGCTGGTCTCGGTTGAAGATCACATCAGCCGGCGCTTCAAGCCGAACGAACAGATGACGCACCTGCTCGCGGGCATGATCCGCAGCGTGGCCGAGCTGTTCGTCGCCTCGCCGCCGCCGAACCCCCAGGCGCTCGCGACCGAAATGATCAGCTTCGTCGCGCTGACGATCGGATCAGAGGATCGCGGCGCGGCAACCGATGTACGCAACGCGCGCTATCATTTGCGCCGCCGGATCGTCGATTTCATCGAGAGCCATCTCGGCGACCAGTCGCTGTCGCCGAAGAAGATCGCGGCTTCGAGCCGCATCTCGCTCAGCTATCTCTACAGCCTGTTCAACGACAACGAGACCACGGTCAGCCAGTTCGTTCAGACCAAGCGGCTGCAGCGGGCTTATGAAATCCTGGTCGCCGACCCGAAGGGCCGGCGGACCGTATCGGAGGTCGCCTACGAGGTCGGCTTCAAGAACGTGTCGCATTTCTCGCGCTGCTTCAGCCGGCACTTCAAGGTGGCGCCGCGCGACGTTCGCCAGACGCCGGTGGCGCCGCCGCAGCCGGCCGCAAGCGCGCGCTCGCCGCAGCCGAAGAGCCCTGCTGCCCGGGTGGCGCCGCGCAACGGATACGGCTCCCCCTATTGGGAGATCGACAAGCAGCCGGTCCACGAGACGGCGTAGCGCCCCATCCCAAGGCAAGGCGTCGAGCGTCCCGCGACGCCGGCGTGCCTCCCGACCGGAGCGATCATTGGACGACATTCAAGACAAATTATCCGCAAGCGAGCTCGCTTCGTTCTTCAACGAACTTGCCGACGTCGCCGGTAGGATCGCCGTGACGCACTTCCGCTCCAGCGTCGACTTCGAACGCAAGCAGGATCTGACGCCGGTCACCATCGCCGATCGTGCGATCGAGATGGAGCTACGGCGACTGATTGGCGCGCGCTTCCCCGATCACGGCATCCTCGGCGAGGAGACGGGATCGACTGCCGGGGACCGCTACACCTGGTATCTCGATCCGATCGACGGAACGAAGAGCTTCATCTCCGGCATGCCACTGTTCGGCACGCTCGTCGCGCTCGCCGACGAGAAAGACGGCTCGGTCGCCGCCGGCATGATCGATATGCCCGCGCTGGCGGAGCGGTGGTACGGCACCCGGCAAGGCACCACCTTCAACGGCAAGCAGGCAAAAGTGAGCCGCACGACGCGACTGGAAGACGCACAGATCTACACGTCATCGCCGGACTTCTTCACGCCGGGCGACTGGGCTCGCTACGACGCGCTGAGCCAGAAAGCCATGTTCCGGCGATTTGGCGGCGACTGCTACCAATATGGCCTGCTCGCATCCGGCCACTGCGATCTCGTGGTCGAAACCTCTCTCAAGTCGTTCGACTTCATGGCGCTGATTCCGGTGGTCGAGGGCGCCGGCGGCATCGTCCGCGACTGGCAGGGGCAACCGCTGTCGCCGGACTCCGATGGCCGGGTCATCGCGGCTGCGAACGACAGCCTGCTCGAGCAGGCACTCGCGATCCTCGATCAATAGGTCGCGGAGACCATCCTGCGGCGCGGCTCAGACGAGCCGCAACCAGCCGTCCCAGCGGGGATCGTACATCACGTCACGGGCGCGCATGTATTTCCAGACGCCGTACTTCTGATAGTCGAAATCCCAGTCCTTGAGCTTCCGGTTCACGACCGCCCATGACGCCCATTTCATGTCGGCGAGCGCCCGGTTAAGGATCACGCGCGCGACCATCTGCGGCCGCGCCTCGCCCAGATATTGCTCGATCAGGGCCTCCGTCAGATGCTCGTCGAAGAACATCTCGGCGAACAGGACGCCGAGCTCATAGCTACGCTCGTTGTTGGAAGCGAACTCGTAGTCGATCAGCTTCATCGGCTTTGGGGCGCCTGATTCCGCCGAGATCAGGAAATTGCCCGGCATCGGATCGTTGAAGCACGGCACAAGATCGAGACCCGACGCCAGGAACGCCGACTTGGCCTGATTGTAGCGATGCATCAGCCAGGGCATGTCCTGCGGGAAATGCGCGCCGAGCTCCCTGCCCTGCTCGATATGTTCCTCGATCATGTCGAAGATGGTCTTGGTCTGGCCGAGCTTCGGGCCGGCATGCAGGCGGCGGTAAAGGTCGAGAACGTCGGCCTGGATGGCGGCATCGCCGAAATCGGCATTGGTGCAGGCGCGATAGCCTTCGAGGAACTCGCTGATCTCGAGCCCGTCCGCGGCGTCGAAAAAGATCACCTCGGGCGCAACGCCCATGGCGTGGGCATTGCGCGCAGCCTCGTTGGCTGTCACGCGATCGATGAACATCTCCGAGCCCTCGCCGGGCACCTTGATGAAGTAGCGCCGTCCATCGCCGGATATCTCGACCAGCCAGTTCTGATTCATGAGGCCGCCGACCAGCGGGGTATAGGCCGCCCCCTTGCCGTGCCATTGCGGCACGCGGGCGATCGCCGCCTCGACATTGCGCTCGTGGACTGTCGCTCCCTCGCCGAGCTTCCTGCGGACAGTCATGCGATCCTCCGAAGCATCTCGCCAAAGCGCGGCTCTCGGACCGTCATGCGGCAACGCACGAAGCGCCAGCTGGCGAACTTGTAGAACTCAAAGGTGTTGCGCGCCGACCGCGCGGCGAGCACGGCGCCGATCAGGCCCCAGCGCAGATCATCCGCCACACCGTAGATGCGGGCGCGGCTGAATGCGCGCTCGTCGAATCCGCCGGCATTGCGGCTGAAGGCCTCGCGCGCCTCAGGCTCCTGCGCGAAGGCTTCGACGAGGAAGCTGCCGAGGTCCTCCAGCGGGTCGGCCGTCGTGGCGCGATCCCAATCGATCAGGCGAACCTCGCCGGTGTCGCTGATCAGGATGTTCGAGACATTGCCATCGCCATGGATCGGCACCGGTTTGATGTCGAGTTTCCTCAATGCATCGGCCGCAAAACGTAGCTCCTTGACCAGCCATCCCGCATCCGAGGGCAGTTGCGCCTTCGCGGCCTTTGCCGCCTTGTAGAAATGCTCGATCTCGTCGAAGACTCCCATGCGCCGCGGCAGAGGCGCCCCTGCTTGGAACAGGCGCCGCGCCGCGATGACCGCGTCGACGATCTTCGGCTCCAGCATCCGCTCCAGCGTGCCGACCCGCCAGCCACGGTTGAGATCCTCCATGACCAGAAGTCCCGCGTCCGGATCCGCCGCAAGCACCTTGGGACCGATACCGAGATCGGATGCGCGCCGGGCCGCCTCGAAGGCGCAGGCAACGTCGATGTAGAGCTTGGCATCCACATCCATGCTCTTGATGAAGATGCTCTCGCCGCTTCCATTCCTGGTGGCGCGCCAGGGAGCGCCGTCGACCCCGCGCCAGCTTGGCGAGGCGAGGACCGGAATGGCGGGCTCGATCACGATATCGCCCGTCCCCCATCCCGGGAGCCCGGCAATGTAGTTCCGGACCGTGACGATTTGCGTTCCAGACTGGCTCATGACGACTTCTGATCTCTCGCGGGTGCCATTCGGCCAGCTTGTCGCGGGCCTCCCGGTTTGATGACAAATTCGATCAAGACAAATTCGATCAAGACAGATGCAAAAGGGATGCCTCGCACTCCACCAAATCATGCCCTTGCGGCAGCGGCACTACCCCGACGGGGGCGACTTTCGCTATCCGGACACTGATCCAAAACACCATTTGTCGAGGCCAAGATGTCTGCTGCGGAACTGATCGGGATGAGCCTTGCGGGGCTGACGGAGGCCTACGCATCGCGCGCATTGTCGCCGGTGGAGGTGTTGCAAACCGTGCTCGGCCATGCCGAGGCGGTCAATTCCGCGATCAATGCGCTGTTCTGCTTCCGTCCGGAGCAAGCCATGGCAAGCGCGCAAGGCTCGGAAGCGCGATGGAAGGCGGGAGCGGCGCTGGGTCCGCTCGACGGCGTCCCCATGACCGTCAAGGACAGCGTCGCCATGATCGGCTGGCCCTATTTTCACGGCATCGGCGCCAACCGTGCCCTGCTGCCCTCCAACTACGATTCGCCGCCGGCGATCGCGCTCCGCGAGGCCGGCGCGGTGATCTTTGCCAAGACCACGATGCCGGATTGCGGCCTGATGGCGTCGGGCATCAGCTCGCTGCACGGCGTTACCCGCAATCCCTGGGGGCTCGCCTGGAATACCGGCGGCTCGTCGGCCGGCGCAGGCGCCTCCGTCGCCGCCGGCGCCGGCTATGTTTCCGTCGGCACGGATATCGCGGGCTCGGTCCGCCTTCCGGCCGCCCATTGCGGACTGGCCGGACTGAAGCCGACCCATGGCCGTGTGCCGCATTTGCCGGCCGACACCATGCGCATGGCAGGCCCGATGGGCCGCAGCGTGGATGATATCGCGCGCCTCCTGACCGTGCTGACGCGGCAGGACGAGCGCGACACCTGGAGCCTGCCCGCCAATGGCGTGCGCTATCACGAGCATCTGAAGCGCGACGTGAAGGGACTGAAGATCGGCGTCCTCACCGACATGGGCTTCGGCATGAAGGCGGAGGCGGCGGTTCGCAGCGCGGTCGAAGCGGCCGGCAAGCTGCTCGCGGGCGCCGGCGCGATCGTCGAGCCGTTCACCTCTCCGCTCACCGACGACGCCTATGCGCCGATCGACCTGCTCCTCCAGGTGCGCGGCTATCTCGAATATGCGTCGCTGCCGCCGCATGGCGACACCGCACGCGACATCAATCCCTACGTTCGCGCATGGTGCCTTGGTGGGGCGAAACATTCGGGCGCCGACCTCTACCGGGCGCTGGGCCAGATCGCCAAGATGAAGGCGGCGATGCTCGCGGCCTTCGAGGGCTGGGACTATGTCATCGCCCCGACGCTGCCGGTGGTGAATTTCCCGGCCGAGGAGCCCGGCGTGTCGCGCGAGATGCCGCTCGCGCACACGCTGTTCACCGCAATGTTCAACCAGACCTGCCAGCCCGCCTCCACCGTCTGCATGGCATTCGATTCCCGCCATTTGCCGATCGGCGTCCAGGTGACCGGGCACCGCTTCGACGATCTCGGCGTGCTGCAGGTGACCAAGGCGCTGGAAGACATGCGCTCGTTCGCGATGAACTGGCCGTTCAAGCCGCGCCCCTGAGAGCTCAGGCCGCGGCCTGCGCCGGCTCGCCGTCGAGGAGGTGGCAGGCGGCAAAGCGCCCCGGCGCGCGTTCGACCAGATTCGGCGTCTCCAGCCGGCAGCGGCCGAACGCCTTCGGGCAGCGCGAGGCAAAGCTGCATCCCGCCGGGATATCGATCGGGCTCGGCGGCTCGCCCTCCAGCAGGAAGTCCGCGGGGTTGAACGGCTTCTCCTCCAGCGTGGGGGCGGCCGAGAGCAATGCCTTGGTGTAGGGATGCTGGGGATCGAAGAACAGCTCGCGGTTGTCGGCGATCTCGACCATCTCACCGAGATACATCACGGCAATGCGCGTGCAGACCCTGCGCACCATTGCGAGATCATGGGAGATGAAGACATAGGTGAGGTCGTTCTTCTCCTGCAGCTTCGAGAAAAGGTCGATCAGCCTTGACTGCTCGCGTTGATCCAGCGCGGACAAGGTTTCGTCGAGGATCAGCAGCTTGGGATCGAGGATCAGGGCGCGCGCGATCGAGATGCGCTGGCGCTCGCCGGTGGAGAGCGCGTTCGGGAGCTGGTCATAGAGCTCGGCGGCAAGACCGACCTCGGCCATCGCCGCGATGACCCGGCTGCGCAGCTCCGCACGGGCGACATTGCCGCGGATCAGCAGGCTCTCCTCGATCATGCGGCCGACGGTGGTGCGCGGCGGCAGCGCGTTGTACGGATCCTGCAGCAGCAGCTGGAATTCGCTGCGGGTGCGGATCAGCTGGCGCGGCGACAACGTCCCGAGCGACGTGCCATTGAGGACGATGCTGCCGTTGTCGGGAATCTCGAGCCAGGCCAGCAGGCGCGTGAGGCTCGACTTGCCGCAGCCGGATTCCCCGACGATCCCGAAATTCTCGCGCGGCATGATGTCGAGCGTCACGCCGCGTACTGCCTGCACGTTGCTGTAGGTATTGAACGTGCCCCGCTTGCGTGCGCGATAGGTCCGAACAACGTGTTCCACCTTCATCAGGGGCAATTCGTCTTGCGCTTTGCGGCGGGCCGGCGGGCCCTCCGTGGTCGCCCACATGCGCGGCACGCTGGCAATGGCCTTGCGCGTGAAGTCGGTCTGCGGCGCGGCGAGCAGGTCGGCGAACGCCTGCTGCTCGACGAACCGGCCCTGATGGAGCACGGCCGTGCGGTCCCCGAACTGGCCGAGCGTGGGCAAGGACGACGAAAGGTAGATCGTCGCCATCCTGTGGCGCAGGCACAGGTCGTGCAGCAGCGCCACGATCTGTGCCGCGATGGTGACATCGAGCGGCTGGGTAATGTTGTCGGCGATCAGAACGGCGGGCTCGGCGCAGATCGCATCCACGATCATCGCGCGCTGCATCATGCCGCCGGAGAATTTTGCCGGGTAGTCCCAATAGCGCTCTTTCGGCGATGGAATCCGGACCTCGCCGAGGAGCTGCACGACCCGCTCGCGACATTCGCGCGGATTCCATTCGGGCCTGACGCTGTGCAGCTTTTCCGCGATCTGGGTCCCGACCGGTATCGTCGGATCGAGCGAGCTTTGCGGCTTGGAGCCGATACAGGCGATGTCGCGGCCGATCCGCACCTCGCGCGCCCCGGCGCCGAGAATGTCCTGGCCGGCGAAGGTGACCCCTCCGGAGCGATACGCCAGACTTTGCGGCAGCCAGTTCGCCAATGCGCGGCTGAGCACGGTCTTGCCGGCGCCGCTTTCGCCATAGATGCCGAAGATCTCCGACGTGTTGAGGCGGAAGGAGATGTGATCGAGGATCGGCGCAGCGCCCGGTGTCGCAGAACCGACCGTGAGGTCGTCAACCTCCAGAATGAGCGAGAGATCCATCTCAGAGACCTCCATAGATCCGGTTGCGCGCCTTCTCGAGCGCCGACCCCATCAGGTTGATCGAGGTAAGCGCGATAGCCAGGAACACGCCCGGCGTGGTCGCGATCCACCAGGCATTGATCAGGTATTTGCGGGAGTCGGCGATGATGCTGCCGAAGCTCGGCGTCGGCGGCTGGATGCCGAGCCCCAGGAAGCCGAGGATCGCTTCGAAGATCATCATGCGTGCGACGTCGAGCACGGCGACGAATGCGATCGGCGGCAGGATGTTCGGCGCGGCGAACAGAAACAGGATCCGCCAGTCCCCGGCGCCGAGCACGCGCAGGCCGCGGACATATTCCTTGCCGCGCTCGGTGACCGCGGCGCTGCGCGCCACACGCGCGTAGAGCGGCCAGCCGGACAGCGCCAGCACGATGATGATGGTCGGCACCGTCGGCCGCGACACGCCGAGAATGGTGATCGCCAGGATGATCATCGGAATCGACAATTGGGCATCGGTGATCCGCATGATGACGGTGTCCCACCATTTGCCCTTGAAGCCGGCAAACAGGCCAAGGCCGCAGCCGATGACGAAGATGAGCAGGACCGTGACGACGCCGACCAGCAGCGAATAGCGCAGGCCGATCAGGCTGCGCATCAGCATGTCGCGGCCGAGCTGATCCGTACCCAGCGGATGATCCCAGGTCCATTTGTCGCCGAGAAAGACCGGCGACATGAACTTGTCCTTCACCACCATCTTGGTCGCACTGATCGAGGACACCTCGGGATAGATGGCCGAGGCCAGCACCAGCGCCATGAAGATGATGAAGCCGATCTTGAAGCTCGGCATGCGCCAGGCGGCGGCCACGATACGGCGGTTGACCGAACGGGTTGGGGCCGCCGGTAAGGCGGGCTCCTCGGCGATGATCGTGGTAGCCGTCATGATCAGATCTCCACGCGGGGATCGATCAGATAAGCGACCAAATCCACGATGATATTGATGAAGACAAAGACGGCGCTGGTCGTGATGGCGATGCCCTGGATGACTGGAAAGTCGCGCCCGACGACGGAGACCACGGTCAGATTGCCGAGGCCAGGATAATCGAAAATGTATTCGATCACGAGAACGCCGCCGATCAGCGTCGAAAGCTGGATCCCGAGCAGGTTGACCAGCGGCACTGCCGCGTTGCGTAGGGCGTGCGAATAGACGATGCGGCGGCGAGACAGGCCGCGCACCCGCGCCTCATCGATGAACGGCGCTTGCATGACCTCGCCGAGCGAGGTCGTCAGCGTGCGGATGATGAAGGGGGCGATCTCCACCGCGAGCACGAAGGCCGGCAGGATGACATAGGAAAATCCCTGGTAACCGAGTGCCGGCAGCAGCTTCAGTTTCACCGACAGAAACAGGATCAGAACGATCGCGAGCCAGAAATTCGGAATCGAGACGAACAGCGACTGCATTCCGAACGCCAACGCATTCTGCCAGCGATGCTGGTGCAGCCCGCCCGCGATGCCGATCGGAAACGACAGCAGTAGCGCGAACACGAGCGCCATGCCGCCCAGTTGCAGCGTGAACGGCAGGCGTTCGAGGATGAGATCGATCACCGGCGCCATATCCGACTTGGTCGGGTCAACATACTGCCCGCCGGTCGCGATCATGCCGCTGCGCGGCCGCAAATAGGATTGCCCGAGATCGCCCTGTACCAGCCCGCGCATGTACCGACCATATTGCACGATGATGGGGTCGCGCAGCCCCATCTTGGTCGCGACCTTCTCCACCACGTCGGGCGGCGCCATGCCGCCGACGATCAGGCGCACGGGATCGCCCGGCACCACGCGCAGCAGCGTGAAGATGATCAACGAGGTGATGAAGACGATCAGGATGCCCTGCGCGATCCGCTTGACCAGGAATTCCAGGATCAACATCGAGAAGAGCTACCTTTGCAATTCATGAGGACCAGGCCCGACCAGTCCGGCCTGCGTCCGCGAACCGGCAGGTCGGGCGTACCCGGCCTGCCGAGCAATCATCATGCCAGTGTTGCCTTGGTCATGTCCTGCATGCCGTTCGGATAGATGTACAGACCATCCAGCTTCTTGCTGTAGGCATGGATGAAGACCGAGGTGAACAACGCGAGCGCCGGGGCCTTCTTGGCGATGGTCGGCAGCGTCTCGGTCTGCAGGATCTTCTTGCGCTCCTCGATTGTCGTGGCGTTGCGCTCCTTGTCCAGCACTGCATCGATGTCCTTGTCGACGATGCCGGTGATGCGCTTGGAGGAGGAGTGGAAGTGGGTGCGCAGGACGAGATCCGGCTCGGGCGAACCGGTGCACCAGCCGCAGTCGATCATGTTGCCCTCACCGCCGCCGGGCTTGTCGTAAAGCAAATTGCCCCACGCCGCGACTTCGAGCGTCTGCAGATTGACCTTGAACCCCTGCTCCTGGAGCATGCCGGTAATCAACTCGGCATATTCCTTCGTCTTCGGATAGAAGCCGACCGACGTGTAATAGGTGAGCTCGGGCAGGCCCTGGCCTTTGGGGAAGCCGGCCTCCGCGAGCAGCTTCTGCGCCTTGTCCGGATCGAATTCAGGATAGTCGGCCACCTCGGCATAGCCGAACTTGACCGGCGAGATGTGCGCCTTGGAATAGATGCCGGAGACGCCGAGCACGTCGAGCACCTGCTTGCGGTCGATCGAGTAGCATGCGGCGAGGCGAATGCGCGGATCGTCGAACGGCTTCTTCGAGCAGCGGAAGAACAGGTATTTGTTCTCGACCGAAACCGCCTTGTGGATGCTGAAGCGGGCATCCTTCGAGATGGTCTCGACCTGCTCCTGCTCGAGCCGCTCGATGATGTCGGCCTCGCCGTTCAACAGCGACAGCGTGCGCGTCGTGGTGTCACCGACGAAGTGATACTCGACACCCGGGATCTTCGCTGCGCCGAGGAAGAAGTCGGGATTGGCGGCGAGAACGGTGGTGTCGCCCTTCTGCTCGACATATTTGTAGGGGCCCGTGCCGTTCATGCGCGCCGAGAGCTGCGCCTTGTTGGCAACGTCCTTGGCCGACATGATCGGCAGGAAGGACGACAGGTAGTAGTAGAGCGTCGCCGGATAGCCCTGCGCCTTGGTGTTGATGTGGCAGGTGTAGTCGTCGACGACGTCGACCGTGACGAGACCGGGGTACCACTGCGCCGGACGATCGGGTTGGCAGCCATATTCATAGGTCGCCTTGACGTCGGCCGCTGTGAACGGGGTCCCGTCATGAAATTTGACGCCCTTTCTGAGTTTCACCTCCATCGTATAGATGTCGATGGGCTTCATCGATTCAGCCAACTCGAAGATCAACTCGTCCGGCTTCTCCGGCCGCATCGGCGCCCGCGTCAGATAGCCGAACACAAAGCCCTCGACGATGAGCTGGCCGAGATTGGTATGGGTGGTTGGGTCCCAGTTGCCGGTCAGCGCTTCCGCGCCAAGAAAGCGCAGTATCTTGCCTTCGGCGGCAAAGGCGGAATTCACAAGAAAGTCGGGATTGACCCGCCCGAAGCCGAACGCCGCGGCCCCGGCCAGTCCCCCTAACATCAAGTCTCTGCGGTTGATCATATGGTAATCCCTCGATGATTTCGGCAACGCTGAAACTGCTCTCGAGGCCACAAGGCACTCAGCCGTTTCGATCGTCTTGCACAAATCGTGGCTTTCACGCCTGCAAAGCCTAGACCAAAGGCCGCAATCGCCCGATTCCTGCTGCTCCACGATTCCGTTGCTGACACTCCCGGGGCGCCGCAGTCGCGCACGGAGATTTTCGGCTCCTGGAAGCATGGCGCACAACGGCAAGGCAAGGACGCCTCTCCAATGTGCAGCACACAAATGATGGATGCACAGAGCAGCAACGCCATGCCGGCAACCATATGATCATGCTCGCGGAACTGAACGGAATCCCAGCATTGGAACAGCGCGTTGCTTCGGCCGACCATCCCATTCGCGGCATCATCTCGGATCTCGACGGCGTCGCCTATCGCGGCGACAGTCCGATCGAAGACTCCGTCAAGGCATTTCGCGGATGGAGCGAGCGGGGCCTGCCCTACGCGTTCGTCACCAACAATTCGACGAAATCCGCCGCGCAATTTGCCGCCAAGCTGAGCCGCATCGGCATTCCGGCCGAGACGTCACAGGTCTTCACGACGATTTCGGCGGTCACGTCCCTGCTCGAACGGCGCTGGCCGCGCACCACGCCCGTGTTTGCGATCGGCGAACGACCACTGCTCGAGGCGATCGAGGACAGTGGCTATCGCCTGACCTGCGTCGAGCCCAAGATCGTCGTGCTCGGATTCGATGCCGCGCTCGACTACGCCAAGCTGCGCACCGCGGTCAGGGCCGCACTCGCCGGCGCAACCGTCATCGCCACCAATCCCGATGTCCTGACGCCGGTTCATGACGGCTACGATCCCTGCGTCGGCGCGATCACGGCCGCGGTTGCGGCGGCCGTTCCCAATACCAAGCCGATCGTGCTAGGCAAGCCGCAACCGTTCCTGATCGAACAGGCGCTGGCGCATCTCGGCACCGCCCGGCATGAGACCGTCATGGTCGGCGACCAGATCGGCACCGATATCGCAGCAGGAAAGGCCGCCGGCATGCGGTCGATCCTGCTCGCCAGCGACGTCCCTTTCAATGCGGTTGCGGACGTCGTTCCCGATCGCATCATCGCGAGCCTTCTTGACCTCGCGGACCCCGAGACGGTCGGTTGGCCGCGATGATGACTCCCGGCCTTATCGAGAGCATGCAGGCCTCTCTTGCCGCGAGCCTGCCGCGCTGGGGACTATCATCGCAATCGACGCTCGCCTTTCTCAGCCATTCCGAGAACACCACCTTTCTCGCGCAGGATCCGGCCGCTCGGCAAAAACTCGTGTTGCGCGTGCAGCGGCCCGGCTATCACTCGCCTGACGAGATTGCGTCCGAGCTCGCCTGGATCGACGCCGTGATCGCAGACAACGTGGTGCTCACGCCGCGCCCGGTCGCCGATCGGGAGGGACACCTGTTATGCCCCATTCCCCTGAGTGGCGCGACACGACACGTCGTTGCGTTCGAATTCCTCAGCGGCAAGGAGCCGGACGCCTCGGACGATCTGGCCACCTGGTTCGGCAAGCTCGGCGCGACCAGCGCGCGGCTTCACGCGCACAGCCGCCGATGGACAATGCCATCAACGTTCCAGCGCAAAGTCTGGGATTTCGATACCATGCTGGGCCGCCGGCCACTATGGGGTGACTGGCGCGCCGGTCTTGGCCTGCGCGACGATAGCCGCAGGCTGCTGCAGAGGGTCGCCGACCAACTTGAACGGCGCGTCGAGGCTTACGGACGGGGCGAGCAGCGGTTTGGCCTCGTTCACGCCGACCTCCGCCTCGCCAACCTGCTCGTCGAAGGCGACCGGCTCGGCGTCATCGACTTCGACGATTGCGGCTTCTCGTGGTTCTTCTATGACTTCGCCGCGGCCGTCAGCTTCATCGAGCACGAGCCGGTGATAGACCTGCTCCAGCAGTCGTGGCTCGCGGGATACCGGACCGTCGCACCGGTCTCGCGCGAGGACGAGGCCATGCTGCCTGCGTTCGTGATGCTCAGGCGCATGCTGCTGACGGCCTGGCTCGCTTCGCATTCGGACACCGAAACCGCACGACGCCTGGGTACGGGCTACACCGACGGAACGGTCGCGCTCGGCGACCGGTTCCTGCGCGGATTGTGACGCGGACTTTCGGGACCAGCCGTGGCGCGCCTGTCCTCTTCTCCAGTGTTGTTGCTCCCGGACTCCAGAATGCCGCAACAGATGTTTCCCCGCCGGCTTTGATCCGCGAATGATGGGCGCGCGTTCGGACATCGCGCGTCCGAAGCGGACTTAACCAGCGAGCGTGGGCGGCGTCAGATGGATATCCAGGCTTATTTCGAGGAGTGGTCCTGCGAGCCCGGCGATGTCGTCCGGCTCGCGATCAGCACGCCGCACGCCACCGCCCGCGCAAGCCTCGTGCGACTGGTCTCGGGTCCCGGGCGCGACGAAGCCATCGAGGGCAAGGTGATCGATTTCTCGTCGGTGCTCGACCGCACCGTTTCCGGCGGCGTGCAATCCACAATGGTCGGCTCGCACGCCGAATTTCCGCTTCCCTCACCGATCAACGATGCGGCGATCAGCGTCCATTGCTGGGCATGGCCGACCGTCCCCGAGCGGAGCGCGCCGCAGGCCATCTGGTCGATTGGCGACGTTGCGCTCGTCATCATCTCAGGCGGTCTTGCGCTTCGAATGGGCAGCGCAACGCTCGCGGTCTTGCCGGATGCGATCATCGCCAAACACTGGTATTCGATCCTGACTTCCATCGGCGACGGCGAGGTCTGCATCGACCTCAGGCGTCTTGATGCCAAGGTTGGGGCACAACGCACGCTCTGCGCGGCAACCGGCGCGACGGCAAATGCGGCGACGCTCCTGCTCGCGGCGGCCGGCATCGGCCGGTCCGGGTCGCCGCTGGAGCCATATAACGGCAAGATCGACTCGCCAACGCTGCACCTCGCGAAGCCATCCGCCGAGATGATCGCCGCATGGCACGCAGGGAAGACTCCCACGCAGCCGGCATGGGCAGCATGGAAACTCGGCAGGGACTTCGCGTCAGAGACGATTGAGCCGGACGCTGGAGGCAAACAGGGGCACCTTGTCAACGGCGTCGAGCGCGGTGTGACTGGACGCAACTGGGACGGGCGAAGCGACTCCTTCGTCGAAGTTCCCGAGCAGTACTGTGCGCTGCAATTCCACGACGACGACATGGTGGATGCCGGCTGGAGGTATAATCTCGAATTCCGCCTGCCGGAGGACCTTCAAAGCGGAGTCTACGCAGTTCGGCTCGAGGCCGGCGGAAGCCGCAATCATTTTCCGCTGTTTGTCAGGCCAGTCCTGGGCACTTCGGCACCCGTGCTGTTCCTGGTGCCGACCAACACCTATCTGGCCTATGCGAACGACCACCTGGCCTCGCTCGATTTCTCATCGGTGATGCCTCATGACAAGGTGGTGCCCGAGGACGAACAGTACCTGTTCTCACATCCGGAGCCGGGCCGTTCCTGCTACGATACCCATGCCGACGGAACGCCGGTTCGCTATTCGAGCCGCAGACGACCGCTGTTCAACGTCCGCCCTGGTTTTCCGAACTGGCTAACGGGCTCGTACCGTCACTTTCCCGTCGACATGTACATCATCGAATGGCTGGAGCACCTCGGCATCGAATACCACGTCGCAACCGACGAGGATTTCGAACGTGGTGGCCGCAACCTGGCCGACCGGTACGCGGCGATCGTCACGGGCTCGCACCCGGAATACTGGACACGAACCGGCCTCGATATCCTCGACGGATACCTGCATGACGGCGGACGGGTCATGTATCTTGGCGGCAACGGCTTCTACTGGGTGACGAGCCGGCTCGGTGCAAAGCCCTGGGTCATAGAGGTGCGCCGCGACAACAGCGGCACGCGCTGCTGGGATGCCCCCTATGGCGAACGGACCCATGTTGCGACGACTGAAGCCGGCGGCATCTGGCGCACGCGCGGCCGCGCCCCGAACAAGATGCTAGGTGTGGGCTTCGCATCGGAGGGATGGTCGAAGGGCTGCGGATATCGGCGTCTGGAGGCGAGCTACAATTCGCCCGCCGCGAAATTGTTTGACGGCATCACTGAGGAAATCGTCGGCGATTACGGCTATGTGCTGGGTGGAGCAGTGGGAGACGAGGTCGACAGGTACGACGTTGCGCTCGGAAGTCCCGAGCATGCCTATGTGCTCGGGACGTCGACCGGGCTTGGCAACGAGTATCAGCTCGTCATCGAGGATCTCACACTTTCGCTTCCGGATCAGGGAGGCGCTCAGCGGCCTGACGTGGTGAGATCGGACATGGTCCTGTTTCCGATCGATGGAGGCGGCTGGGTGTTTTCGGTCGGCTCCATCGCCTATGCCGGCACCCTGGCCTGGAACGGCTGCGACAACGGTCTTTCGCGCCTCACGGCGAATATACTCAGGGCCTTCACCGGCAAGGAGCCGGTGCTCGGAGCATGAGACCGTCAGCGCGACTTCGCCCCTGAAACGAAAGGTCAACGACCTTCGTTCGCCACTCATAACGGTCTGGTTGCAGATTCGAGTCCTGCCGGGCCAAGACACGTTGAGCCGTTACCGTTTCAATAGGCGCGCGCGAAGTCACCCTCCTGCTTAATATCGGTGAATACCGGAAAGCGCGCCTTCCAAGGCGCACCCTTGGCCGTCGTCAGCTTGTTGAGCCGCTCAAGCACGCCGAGGCCATCCTTGCGCAGGCTCGTCGAAACCGCCGCAAGGTCCGGGAAATTCTTCAGGACGGCATCGAGCCAGATGGTGCGGCCCGCCAGGAAACCGCCCGCGCCCGCGGCATGGGCGAAGTCGAGGACGCGCTCGAATTTTTCCGGCGCGGCGCCGCCCGACAGCAAGACCCAGGGAATGCTCCGCGCGCGGCAGATATCGCCGATCGCATCGAATTCCTTCTGCGCGGCCCTGGCTTCGGCGCTGCCGTCACGGGCCGGCAGGCTGTTTGCCGCGAGAGGGCTCTCAAGCTTCAGGAGATCGACGCCGTATTCGGGCTTGGCAAACTCGCGCACGCTATCGATGACGAGGCCCGGGAGCTTGCCAGGCGATTCCACATAATCGGCGGTGTGATTGGCGCTGCCAAGGAACGGATAGACCAGCAGTTCAAGAACATAGGGAACGTCGTGGCGGGCGCACTCCTCGCCAATCTCGCGCACGAAGTGCTTCTGATGCTCGTTTACCGCCGCGTCCGCATCCGGCCGATACCACGCCAGCACCTTGACGGCGTCGCCGCCCATGGCGCGAATTTTCTCCACACTCCAGTTGGCGATCGCGCGCGACTTGCGACCGCCCGCGGTCTCCTCGACGCGATGCTCCTCCAGCGTCATGATCAGGCCGCAGCGCGGCGGCAACAGATCGATCGCGGCGGGCACGGCAAAATTCGGGTCGAACAACATCGAGCTGCAATGCGGCGCAAGGTTTTCCACGAGGAGCCGCTTGGCCGCGGTGACGTCGGAATATTCGACCTGATCCCGCGTGATTCCCTTCGCCTTCGCAATGGCATCGAACAGCGGCGGCCGCTGATCCAGCGCGACCATGCGAAAGTGGCCTTCCGCGTCAGCAAGGCGGCCCAGTCCGCGGTTCTTTCCAATCGTTCTCATGGCTTCGTCCTCATGAATGCAACACACTCGTTGATGGTAGGGATTCCGTTGCGGCCACCGGGGTGGCGACATTTCATCGCGGCCGTGGCTGCAGAAAACGCCATGGCGTTGCGCACTTCGAGACCGGCGCCGATCGCCAGCGCATAGGCGCCATGGAAGACGTCGCCGGCGCCTGTGGTATCGACGACATCGACGGCATAGGCGGCGTGCCGGTGCACCTGGCCATTCTCGTACCAGCTCACACCGTCCTCGCCGCGTGTGACGGCAACAACACTGCAGCCGAAGCGCCCCAGCGCTGCGAGAGATTCGTCTTTGGCAGATCCGGCGAAAGAAGCGAGCGCGGGCTCGGAGAAGATCGCGTGGTCGGTCAGGGGCAGCACTCGCTCGAATACCTCGGCATCAGCCATGTCGCCGTCGAGCACCGTCGGAATGCCGCGCGCACGCGCCTCGCGAAACAGCGTCGCGGCGCCCTCCACCCAGCGCGGATCGGCCAGCACCGAGGATGCGCGAGCGACGGCTTCAAGCGGAAGCCAATCGGCCGCTTCCGGAAAGAGACCACGGAAGTTTACGATCTGCCGCTCGCCCGAACCGTCGACAATGATCCCCGAGACCGATGAGCGGCCATCGGGAAACAGCCGGAAATTCTCGACGTCGACGCCTTCGGCCGCAAAAGCCGACCGCATCTCGTGCCCGGCGGCATCGTCCCCTGCCCGCCCCCAGAACGCGACGGAGGCACCGAGCCGTGCGACCGCAACCGCGGCATTGGCGGCCATTCCGCCGCCAATGGTACCGTAGTCGATGGCCTTTATCTTCTCGCTGTTGCCCGCAAAGAGCCGATCGACGCGCCAGACCTGATCGAGCGCCGATAGCCCAAGGCAGATCACCTGGACACGCCGGGCTCTCGACGCCACGTCCGCGAGCGCCGAAAGACCTGCTATGTTCGCCGATGCGCTCACAGCAAGACCTGCCCGTTCGCTGCATCGAACAAATGCGTCTTGCCCGGCTGCGGCCGCAAGCTGAGGCGATCGCCGAGCTTTGGTCGCAACGACGGATCGACCCTTGCAATCGCGGAGACGCCGGCGAGATCGAAATGGATCAGCGTATCCGAGCCGAGCGGCTCGACGAGCTTGACGTTGATGGCAACGCTATCGGCCGTATCAGTGGCCGCGACGAAATGCTCGGGACGAACGCCGAGGATCGCGCTGCCGGCCCGGCGCAGCCGGCTTGCGGTCTCGCCATCCAAGGGCACCGCCGTAGCGCCTTGCGAAAGGATCGCGCGCTCCCCACGCCATTCGACCGGGAAGAAGTTCATGGCGGGCGAGCCGATGAAACCCGCGACGAACTGGTTGGCCGGCCGCTCGTAGACCGTCTCCGGCGTGTCGTATTGCTGGATCGTCCCGTTCTGGAGCACCACGATCCGGTCGGCCATCGTCATGGCCTCGATCTGGTCATGGGTCACGAAGACCATTGTGGTCTTGAGCTCCTGCGATAGCGCCTTGATCTCGGCCCGCACCTGCCCGCGCAGTTTTGCGTCGAGGTTGGACAGCGGCTCGTCGAACAGGAACGCCTTGGGATTGCGCACAATCGCACGGCCCATGGCGACGCGCTGGCGCTGTCCGCCGGAGAGCTCCTTCGGCTTGCGATCGAGATAGGGCTCGATGTGCAGGAGCCCGGCGGCACGCTTCACACGCGCATCGATCTCCGCCTTCGGCGTTCCCCGCAGCTCCAATGCGAACGACATATTGTCGTAGACGCGCATGTGCGGATAGAGCGCGTAGTCCTGGAACACCATCGCAATGTCGCGCTGTGCAGCTTGCACGCCGTTGACGCGCTTGTCGCCGATGTAGAGGTCTCCGGACGTGATCGGCTCAAGACCCGCGATGATTCTTAGCAGTGTCGACTTGCCACATCCGGATGGCCCTACAAAGACGACGAATTCATGGTCCGCGATCTCCAGATTGAGATCGGGGATCACGGTGAAACTGCCGTAGCGCTTGACGAGGTTGCGGATCGAGATCGAGGCCATGATCGCTTAATCCAGCGCCAGTACCGGCTTGATCAGCTCGCCCTTGGCAAAGCGGGCGAAATTCTCAGGCAGGGCCGACAGGCCGAACTCGCCGTCGACGAGGACGCGGTATTCGTCCTTGAACCTGCGCAGCAGCTCGATGTTCGGCTCGAAATCCGAGACCGGGAAGTAGAAGGTCCGGATCATGTAGAAGTCCTTGCGGCGGAACACCTTGCCTTCCTCGATGGTCCAGGGCGCGGCGTTCTCGCCGACCAGCACCAGCGCACCGCGCGGCAGGACAAGTTCGATGCCGAGATTGCGCGCCGCATGCGCGCCGGAGCATTCCATGATGAGAGCGAAGCGCTTCGAGGTGTCGCCTACGGGATGCGCCTTCGCGCCGAAGGATTGCGCGATCTTCAACCGCGTCGCATTGGGGTCGGCGACGTAGATGTCGTTGTAGCCGAGCGCACGCAGCGCCAGCACGACGCCGAGACCGACTGGCCCCGCGCCCATGACAAGAACAGGTCCGGCCTCACCCGGCGACACCACGCGGCTGACGAAGCGCACGGCGTGGCCCGACGTGCCGATGGTGTCGAGCAGCAGCGGCGCGAGGCTGTCCTCGATATCGTCAGGCACCGGCAGCAGACAGTTTTCCGGCACCGGTACATATTCGGCATAGCCGCCCGGCCGGTTCCAGCCGATCAGGCTGGAGACTTCCAGGCACATCTGGGTGTCGCCGCGTTTGCAGGCCGCGCAATAGTCGCAGTGGAGCGGAATATAGACGGCACAGCGGCGACCATGCAGCCGATGACCGGGCTGCTCGACCACGCCAAAGATTTCGTGTCCGGCGGTGAACTCGGCGCCCTTGTGCCAGAGCTTGAAGTCGGAGCCGCACAATGCGGTGCGCGAAACGCGCACGAGCACTTCACCCGTGCCGACGTCGGGCATTGCCACGCGCTCGATGGTGATGCGGTCGTTGCCGTGGAAGACCGCGGCCTGCATGATCGAATTCGGACGGGGTGACACGTTCATCAGATACCTAGCCTTTCACCGCACCGAGCGTCAGTCCGGACACCAGCCAGCGCTGCACCAGGGCAGCCAGCACCAGCGGCGGCAGCGCGATCAGCGTCGCCGCGGCCATGAGGGCGCCCCATTGCGTCGAGCCTTCGCCGATGAAGTTGAAGGCCGCCGCGATCAGCGTCTTGGTGTCGCCGTTGGAGAGCACCAGCGCAAACAGGAAGTAGTTCCACGAGAAGACGAAGGCGAGGATCGCCGAGACGGCGACGCCTGATGCCACCAGCGGCAGCGCGATGCGCCAGAGGATGCGCGTGACGCTGCACCCGTCGACCTGCGCCGCTTCGAAGACGCTGCGCGGGATGCCGTCGAAGGATGGCAGCAGCACCCAGATCACGATCGGCAGCGTGATAACGGCGTGGCTCAGGATGAGCGCGGTGTAGGAGCCGATCATGCCGATTTGCCGGAACATGACGTACCACGGCAGCAGGAACAGCGTGCCGGGCGCCATGCGCGCGGCGAGCGTCAGGATCGCCGGCCACGATATCCGTGTCCAGGACACGGCGAACGCGGCGGGGATACCAAACAGTAGGCCGAGCGCTGTCGAGCCGACGGTGACGATGAGGCTGTTGAGCGCATAGCTGAGGAACGGCGTGGTCTTCGTCAGCTCGACATAATTGTCGAGCGTTGGCGTGAAGATCAGCGTCGGCGGATAGGCCGTCACCTCGAACGACGGCTTGAACGAGGACAGCACCATCCAGACCGTCGGGGCCATAATGAGCACGCCGGCCAGCACGAGCTGCACGGTGTTGAGCCAGCGGATCCAGCGGTCGGTGTTGGCGGCATCCGTCATGACATCACCACGCCACTGCGCCGCGCAGGCGGTTGAAGGCGAGCACGGCGCCGAACACGATCGCCGTCAGCGTCAGCATCAGGGCGCTGGCATAGCCGATGTTGAAGAACTCGAAACCCACCCGGAAGCCGTAGATGTTGAGCGTGTTCGAGGCGTTGCCGGGGCCGCCCTGGGTCGTGATGTAGATGATGTCGAAGAAGCGCAGGAGATCGACGCTGCGCAGGATGGCCGCGGTGACGATGGTCGGCAAGAGCAGCGGCAGCGTGATGCGCTGGAAGGTCTTGAACGGCGAAGCCCCGTCGATCTGCGCCGCCTCGTAGACGCTCGGCGGCAGGGATTGCAGGCCGCCCAGCACGATCAAGGCGACGTATGGTGTCCACTGCCAGCTGTCGATCAGAGCGACGGTCGGGATAACCCATGTCGGCGACGCCAGCCAGTCCGACGGCGGCAGGCCGAACGACTGGAGGATGTAATTGGCCGCGCCCAGCGAGGGATCGAGGATCACCAGCCACATCATGCCCGCCACTACCGGCGGCATCATGAAGGGGGAGATGAACAGCGAGCGCACGATTCCCGGCAGGCGCTTGGCGTGAAACAACACCAGAGCCAGCCACACGCCGAAGACGAGCTGGAGCACCAACGACAGTACATAGAGCGCGATGGTGACCCAGAGCCCGTGCCAAAACTCGTAGTCGGAGATCAGCTTTGAGTAGTTGGCGAGACCCGCAAAGGACTGCTTGCCGGTCGAGGAGAATGTCTGGAAGCCGAGCCAGATCGTATAGACGACCGGAAACGCGATCATTGCGACCGTGAAGATCACGGCCGGCGCCGATAGCGCCGCCATTTCCAGCTTTTGCCGGTCCTGCGTCAGTGTCGCAGCCGCGTCCGACATGCATCCGTTTCCTTGAGAGTGAGGCGCCGGCAGGCACAAGCCTGCCAGCGTCAAGCAGTTACTTCTGGGCGATCAGCGCATCGAGCGCCTTGTCGGCATCAGCACAGGCTTGGTCGATCGGCTTCTGCTTCAAGATCAGGTCCTGCACGGCCTGGCCGATGAACTCGCGCGATTCCGGGTTAGCGATGATGGGATAGCCGACCTCGGAGGAGCCCTTCGTGGCCAGCACGTCGAGCGCAGCCTGCCATTCCTTGCGCACCGGTTCCTCGTCGATCCACTTGCGATACTCGGGATCCTTGGCAACCGATGGCCGCGGCGGGGCAATGCCCTGGAGCGCCATTTTCTTCTGCACCTCGGGGCTGGTCGCCCACTGCACGAAGTACCACGCCGCGTCCGGCTGTTTGCTGTGCGAGGACACCGCCATGCCCCAGCCGATCGTTGTCGGCACCTGGCCGGCTTCGCCTGCCGGGAACGGCAACAGGCCGGTGTCTTTCAGCCGCGCGCCACCCTCCATCACCGTGCGCAACTCATTCGAGGATTCGAACGCCATCGCGGCGCGGCCGCTGCGGTAAAGCGCCGAAATCTGCTGGAAGCTGTAGTTGACCACACCCGGCGGACCGAAGTCGCGCAGCAGCCGGCTATAGGTGTCGAGTGCTTCCTTGCCCTTGGCCGAGCAGAGGTTCGACTTGCCGCCTGCGACGTAGCTGCCTCCGATGTTGTGCAGCATGTTGCTGAAGGTGTAGGCGACCGCGGGCTTGAGGCCACGCGAGACAAACGGCGTGACAGCGCTGTCGCAGGTCTTGATCTTCTCGGCGGCCGCCTCGACATCCTTGATGGTCTTTGGCGCCTCAAGGCCGCACTTCTTGAAAATGTCGGTGCGGTAGTAGAAGATCGGACCTTCGATGTTCATCGGCATGCTGGTCAGCTTGCCGCCGAAGGTCGCAGCCTTGAGCAGGGCCTGGCTCAAGCCGGCCGGGTCGTATTCCCTGGCCACCTCGCTCTTGGCCATCGCAGTGAGATCGCCGTACCAGCCGGCCGCGGCGAACTGCTCGCCCTCGCGCGAAGGCAGCGTCATGAACACGTCAACCTCGTCGCTGTTCGCATTCATGACGGTGACCAGACGCTGGCGCATCTGCTGTTCCTGATAGCCGTCGACCTTCAGGGTCATGCCGGTCAGTTTCTCGAAATCGGCCTTGTAGGTCAGCAGCGCCTGCGCGACCGGATTGTTATTGGCGAGAAAGGTGACGGTCCTGCCCTTGAACTTCATCCAGTCGAAATCGGCCGCATGAGCCTGCGCGCTGGCGGCGACGATCGCGAGAACGGGCAACGCGACGTGCGTCGCGAGCATCCTGACCTTCATCGAACTCTCCTCCCGGCTGGCCGCCTTAAGCTGGCGGGCCATTTGAACGCGACTTGAAAACGGTTACAATCTAGACCTCACATCGGTTGTGTCAAGCAATGGACAAACCGAATATTCTGCGGCAAATTTACGAGATTACCGCTCCCACGCGGTTTGCCTCATCGAATGTAACGTTACATTGATGCGATTGACCAACGCCAAATCCGTGAAACAGGGCATTCGCGCCGTAGCGGCCCGCGCCGGCGTCTCAACGGCCTCGGTGTCGCGCGCACTCAACAATCCCGATGCGGTAAGCCCTTCCTTGCGGGCGCGCATCGAACAGGCCATCGACGCGCTCGGCTACATCCCGCATGCGCCGGCGCGCATCCTGTCGTCACGGCGCTCGCGCACGCTTGGCGCGATCGTTCCGACAATCGACAACACGATGTTCGCGCGCGGCATCGCCTCGCTCCAGCAGTATCTCTCCTCGGTCGGATACATGCTGTTTCTCACCACGAGCGGCTACGATCTCGACGTCGAATTGCAGCAAGCGCGCAATTTGATCAGCCGCGGCGTCGATGGACTTGTGCTGCGCGGTGATTGCCATCACGACGGACTGCGCAAATTGCTTGCGGACAATGTGGTTCCCTTCATCAATGTCGGCATCTACCAGCCTGACCGACCCCACCCTTGCGTCGGAACGAACAACGAAGCGGCCGCCCATCGCGCCGCCGCGCACGTCATCGAACTTGGCCACCGCCGCATCGGGATCGTCTCGGCGCTCCAGCGCAACAACGACCGCGCCAGCGCTCGCGTCGCCGGCTTTCGCCGCGCGCTCACCGAGAACGGCCTGGAGCTTCCGCCGCAATGGCATGTCGAGGTGCCCTACACGCTGGACGACGCGCGCGAAGCGGCCCGCTATCTCCTCAACCTGAAGGATCGTCCGACCGCCGTCGTCTGCGGCAACGATGTGATCGCCTACGGCGTGTTGCTCGAGGCGGAGCGCGATGGATTTTCGGTGCCGCGCGACCTGTCGGTGGTCGGCTTCGACGATCTCGACTGGAGCCGCCATTTGCGGCCGAGCCTGACCACGATCCACGTACCGACCGGAGAAACCTGGCAGCGCGCCGGGGAATATCTGGTGCGCAGCCTCGCCGGCGAGCAGACCATCATGCATCGCGAGATCGACTTCTCCCTGGTGGTCCGTGAATCGACGGCTCCTCCTCTCAAATCCTGAAGCGAGACCCCTCCAATGCGCTCAAACTTTTCTCTTGCGCCCGGCTTCCATGCCGTGGTGATCGGCGGCGCCGGCGACATTGGCGCCGCAATCAGCAATCAGTTTTGCGACCTCGGCGCGACGGTGACCGCAACGGCAGCCAACGAGACCGATCTGGCGCGCACTTTGCTGAAATCGCGTCCCGGACTCACGCTCGCAACGCTCGACGTCACGAACGACGACGCTGTCGTCTCTTTCGCGCGACAGCACAAGCGCGTCGATGCGCTGGTCAACTGCGCGGGAATTCTCGCCCGCGACAAGGAATACGAGATCGAGACCTTCATGAAGGTGCTCGACGTCAATCTCACGGGCACCTTTCGAACCTGCATGGCGTTCCGTCCGCTTCTCGCCGAGAGCAAGGGCTCGATCGTCAATCTTGCCTCGATGAACGCGACATTGGCGCTGCCGCGAATCCCCGCCTATTGCGCCAGCAAGGGCGGTGTCGTGATGCTGACCAAGGCGCTCGCCTTGGCATGGGCCGAGCAAGGCATCCGGGTCAATGCGGTTGCGCCCGGCTATATCGAAACGGCGATCAATGCAGCCGGCCGCACCGATCGCGCGCATTATCAGCGCATCGCCGACCGCACCGCGTTCAAGCGCTGGGGTCAGCCGGAGGACATTGCGGGAGCCGTCGCGTTCCTCTGCATGCCGGCATCACAATACGCGACCGGCACCGTCGTCGCGGTGGATGGTGGGTTTCTTGCCGGATGAGCCAGGAAACCAACGAATACGGCCTGCATAATGTCGCCGGAAATGTCTGGGACTGGTACGAGGACCGCCTCGCACCGCCGGGAGTCCCCTTGAATCGCGAGCCTGCACCGAACCGCTCGACGCGCGGTGAATCCTTCCTCAGCGACGAGTCCTGCGGCAGCCGCCACCACTTCGCGGCACGAAACCCCAACGCGTCGGTCGGCTCGTCGAGCAAGATCGGCTTTCCTGTCGCGCGCACGGGGCCGCTGCGGAGCCCGGCATAGGATGACGCTGGCGACAAATGCCGCGAAGCCGGCCCCTGCTCCCGGCACCCGTCTGTTGCCGCAGTTCTTGCGCAATTTCGTGCGCAATCGCGAGACTGGCCTCGTGCTGGTCGGCATTGTCGTCGGGTTGCTGAGCGGCGTCCTCGTTGCCGCGATCTCGGGCCTCAGCCAGGTTTCGCACGCGCTGCTGTTCGACATTCCCCTCGACGCGCATCTCAGCGCCACCGGCGTGATTTCCTGGCAGCGCACGCTGCTGATCCCGGCAGTTGGCGGCCTGGTCCTGGCGCTGATCGGGCTGTACTTCGCGCGGCGCGTGAAGGGACAGCAGCTCGCTGACGCCATCGAAGCCAACGCGCTCTATGGCGGCCGGGTGTCCTTCCGCGGCAGCCTGCTGATCTCGATCCAGACGCTGCTGTCCAACGGGTTCGGTGGATCGGTCGGACTGGAAGCGGGATACACGCAGATCTGCTCGATGTTTGGCTCCCATGTCGGCCAGCGCCTCGCCGCCCGCCGCAACGACATGCGGCTATTGGTGGCCTGCGGCGCGGCGGGGGCGATCAGCACAGCGTTTTCAGCTCCGCTGGCCGGCGCCTTCTATGCCTTCGAGGTCGTGCTGGGAGCCTACACTTCGGCCGCTCTCGTGCCCGTCATCGCCAGCGCCGTCACGGCCTGGCTGGTGGCGCGGGAGTTGACGCATCAGTCCTTTCTGATGGTGCCCGGCTTCCCATCGCCCGTGTCCGTCGAGATGATCGGACAGACCGTGCTGATCGGCATCATTTGCGCATTCGTCAGCATCCTCGTCATGCTCGCGGTCGCATTTTCCGAACGTTGCTTTCAGCGCGTCACGCTTTTCAGCGGCTTCATGCGTCCGATCCTCGGCGGCCTGCTCCTCGGCGGCCTCGCCCTGCTGACGCCGACCGTGCTCGGCGCCGGCCATGGCGCAATGCAGATCCTGCTGGTCAGCAATCCGACCTGGCTCCTGCTCACGACGACCATCGTGCTCAAGATCCTGGCGTCGGCCGTCTCGCTCGGCTCCGGCTTTCGCGGCGGCCTGTTCTTCGCCTCGCTGCTGCTCGGCGCGCTGATCGGGCAGCTTTACAGCGTCGTGCTGACCGGCCCCTTCCCCACGCTCGCGCTTCAGCCCGGCACCGCCGCCATCGCGGCTCTCGCCGCACTCGGTACCGGTGTGCTCGGCGCACCGTTCAGCATGGTTTGTCTCGCGCTCGAGATCACCGGCGATTTCTCCGTGACTGTCGGGGCCGTGGTCGCATCATCGGTCTGCGCGCTCATCGTCCGCGAGTTGTTCGGCTACAGCTTTGCGACATGGCGCTTCCACCTGCGCGGCGAGGTGATCCGCGGTCCGCAGGACATCGGTTGGGTCCGTCAGATGAGCGCGGCTTCCCTGATGCGCGCCGACTTCGAGAATGCACTGACGACAATGCCGATCGGCGAGGCACAGAAGCTGTTCTCGCCGGCCCAGGTCCGGCAGGTCGTGCTGCGCGATCCGAACGGCAGCTATGCCGGCATCGTTGCGGCGGCGACGCTGCATTCCGTCACCAATCGGGACGACGATCCGCTCGGGTCGCTGGCCCAGCAGCAGGATGAGTACCTGCTTCCGACCACGTCGGTTCGCGAGATCCTGAAGGCCTTTGAACGGAGCGAAGCCGACGTCCTCGCGGTCATTGACCGTGCCGACCATCGCGTCACGATCGGTACCTTAAGCGAATCCCATGTGCTGCGCACCTATGGGGAAGAGCTCGAACGCCGGAATCAGGAGCTGTTTTCGCGGTGATCCTCGCGCGCTATGGCCTCAGATCCATATCGATCCGCACAAAATCGCCGCGATAGGTGACTTCACCGAGATAGATCACGGTGCGATCGCTGGTCGTGAAGACACGGCGGACTTCGGCAACCGGCGAGTTCAAAGGCACGCGCAGCAGCCGCGCCGCTTCGATGTCTGCGGTTCCGATGGTCAATGTCTGGCGGGCGCTGGCAATCGCCGGCTCCCTGAGATCGTTGAGGATCGGTATCACCGTCTCGTTGCGAAAACGCTTGGGAGACCTGCGAAAGATCTTCTCATCGAGGTAGATGGAAATGACGCAGTAAGGCTGCTTCTGCCACGAGTGCAGACGGCGCATGAAGACATATTTCTCGGCCGGCTTGCCGTCTTCGGGAAGCAACGGCGCATCGCTCCGGCTTTCCGAGATGTTGATGATCTCCGGCGAGGTGTCGCGGTACATGTCCGCGAGATCGGACAGGGTGGTCTCTACCTTGAGCCAGCGGTCCTGCCGTACGGTGCCGGTGACGAAGGTGCCGCGGCCCTGCTGCGCCTCGATGACACCGTCGCGGGCGAGCAGTTCGACGGCCTGCCTGATCGTGACGCGCGAGACGCCGAATTCGGCCGCCAGCTCCTCGTTGGCCGGCAGGCGAAAACCTTGACTCCAGACACCGCGCGCAATCCTTTGGCGAAAAATATCGGCAATCTGCGCGTATTTGGGGACGTGACTGTCGGAACTCAATTCCATCTCGCCCTCCAGAAATCAAGCGGCCATCACGGCATGACAAGGGCTGCACCGCGTTCGCCGATCATCAGGCTGGTCGCATTGGTGTTGGCCGAGGTGATCTGCGGCATCACCGAGGCGTCGATCACGCGCAGCCGCTCGACGCCGCGCACCCGCAGCTGCGGATCGAGTACCGCCCGCTCGTCGCTGCCCATGCGGCAGGTCCCGACGCAGTGAAACACCGTGCCGCCGGTGTTGCGCGCGAAATCCCACAGCCCGGCATCATTGCTTGCGGCCTCGCCCGGCACCATCTCGACATCCCAGAGCGGGCGGAACGCCTTTTGCCGATAGATCTCGCGCAAGATCTTCAGGCCGGCAACGATGGTCTTGCGGTCGATCTCCTCGGCGAAATAGTTGGGCGCGATCAGCGGCTGCTCGAACGGATCGGCCGAGCGGATCGCGAGCTGTCCGCGCGACCGGCCGTGGCATTGCCAGACCGAAGCCGTGAAGCCGGAATAGCTATGCAGGGGTTCGCCGGGCTTGTCGACGGAGAGCGGCATCACGTTGAACTGCACGTCCGGACGGCCACCGACCGCATATTCGGTACAGGCCGCTCCGCCCACCTGTCCCGCCCCCACCGTCAACGGCCCCCGCCCGGCCAGCATCCATTGCAGCCCCATCTTCGCGAGCTCGACCGGATGGCGGACCTGGTCATTGAGCGAGATCCGCTCCTTCAGGCGCACGATCAGCCGTGCCTGGTAATGGTCCTGCAGATTGGAGCCGACTTCGGGCGAGTCGGTGACGACGGCAATACCGTGCTTGCGAAGCAGATCGGCCGGACCGATCCCGGAAAGCTGGAGGATTTGCGGCGATTGCAATGCGCCGCCAGACAGGATGACCTCGCGATCGGCTGTCGCGCGATGAACCTGCCCCTTGCTGATCCACTCGACGCCGGTCGCGACGCGGCCGTTGAAAGTGACTTTGCTCACCTGCGCGTGCGTGATTACGGTCAGGTTGCGCCGGTCGGCGATCGGTCGAAGAAAGGCGGATGCCGAGCTGGTCCGCCAATGCCGCCCGATGCCGAGCTGATAGGACCCGACGCCAAGCGTCGTCGCGCCGTTGAAATCGGAATTGCGCGGAAGGCCGAACTGCACGCCCGCCTCCACCCAGGCCCTCGACGCCGGGTTGTCGTTCCGGAGATCGGAGACCTCGAACTCACCGAGGCCGCCGTGAAACTGGCTCTCGCCACCGCGATAGCGCTCGTAGCGCCGGAAATAGGGCAGGACGTCGCGATAGCTCCAGCCGGCGGCGCCGAGACGTTTCCAGTCGTCAAAATCCTCGTGCTGGCCGCGGATGAAGATCAGGCCGTTGATCGACGACGATCCGCCGAGCACGCGGCCGCGCGGCCAGACGATGGCGCGGCCGCCGCTTCCTTCCGATGGCTCGGTCGTGAACAGGCGCGAGAAGCGCTCGTCGTAGATGGTCCGGTAGTACCCGACCGGCAGCTTGAGCCAGAAATTCCGGTCCGATCCGCCGGCTTCGAGCAGCAGCACGCGGCAGGCAGGATCGGCCGACAGTCTGTTTGCGACCATACAGCCGGCCGACCCCGCACCGACGATGATGTAATCGTAGCCAAGCCCCGACATCAGGCGGTCCGGTATTGTTCGATCGAGGCAAGATCGGGCGTGATGCCGAGACCCGCCTCGTCGCCGAGCTCGATCATGCCATCGCTGACATCAAGCACGGGGCCGCAGAATTGATCCCGCAGCGGGTTCTCATTGCTGTCGACCTCCAGCAATCCCTCGCCGCCGACGCCCGCCAGCAGATGCGCCGAGGCCAACAGGCCGATGCCGGCGCCGAGATAGTGCGGGCAGAACATCTTGCCTGACGTCAGGATGTCGCGGGCGATGCCGGCGCAAGCCGAAAGCCCGCCCCACTTGGCGATGTCAGGCTGGACGACACCGAGAACCGGCTCGCTCAGCATCTCGGCAAAGCCGGCGTGGCTCGCGATGTTCTCACCGGCCGCCAGCGGAAAACGGATCGTCTCGTGCAGCTGCTTCCATTCCCGCCGCGGACGGTCCGCGCGGATCGGCTCCTCGAGCCAGGCAAGGCCGAACGGCTCGAGCTGCGGCGCACGCTCGAGCGCCTGCGCGATGGTCCAACCCTGGTTGACATCGGCCGCAAGCATGCCATCGCCGACGAGGCGGCGCAGCGCGGCGAGGTTGGCCCGGTCGTCTGCCGGATCGAAGCCGATCTTCAGCTTCAAGGCGCGGTAGCCGCGGCCGAGGGCTGCTTCCGCCGCCCGCTCGGATCCGACTGGATTGATGCCGCTGGCATAGACCTTGATCCGCTTCCGCGATCCGCCGAGCAGTTTCCACAACGCAACGTTCCGGCGGCGCGCATGGAGATCCCAGACGGCGAGATCGATGCCGGCGATCGATTGCGCGAACGGGCCCGCTTCGCCGGATTGCAACGCGAGCACCGAAGTTCCCCGCGTCAATCGCTCGAATGCGGCATCAGGTTCGCTTGCCCTGAATCCGACAAGCGCCGGTGCCAGTACCTCGTTGACCAGCCGAACACGATGCTCGGCGCCCGGCGCGGGAAAGTTGCACCAGACCTCGCCCCAGCCCGCGTAACCGTCCGTGTCCTCGACCCGAACGAACACGGCAGGCCGGTCCCCCATCCGCCCGAACGAGGTGATGACCGGCGTCGTCAGCGGATAGCGAAAGCCAAAGGCCTGGACGCTCCGGATAGTGAAAGGCGGCGATGTCATGCGCGGAAATGCCTGCGGCGCCTACGACCAAAGCGGCGCTTGTATGGTCATCCTATTTATAATATGACTTGGCCAAACATCAACTGCAATCTGGGTGGATGCGTCGAATGGACGGAGCTGGCGTGAGACGCTTTGGTCTCGGGTTGATACCGTGGGTCGGTGCGATCCTGCTCTGGTATGCCGTGCGCTGGAGCGGCTTCGTCAACACATCGCTGATCCCCGCCCCGCACCAGGTCGCCGCGAAGTTCGTCGAGCTTCTCACCAACGAAGGCCTTTTGATCGACATCTTCGCCTCGACCAGGCGCGTCTTTTTCGGCGTCTCGCTTGGAATTCTCGTCGCGGTGCCCGTCGGCTTTCTGCTCGGATGGTATCGCCCGGCCCGCACCTTCGCCGACCCCATGATCAACTTCTTCCGCGCGCTGCCGCCGATCGCGCTGATCCCGCTTGTCATCGTCTATTTCGGCGTGGACGAGCTCGCAAAGCTCGTCATCCTGTTCTACGCCTCGTTCTTCTCCGGCGTGATCGTCATGTATGAGGGGGTCTCGCAGATCACGCCGCTCTATATCCGCGTGGCGCAGACGCTCGGCGCCAATCAGGCGGAAATCTTCCGCAAGGTCATCATTCCCCTCACCGTTCCGCACATCCTCACCGCGCTGCGGGTCGCGCTTGGGGTAGCCTGGGCGACGCTGGTGGCATCCGAACTGATCGCAGCCCAGCGTGGGCTTGGCGCCATGATCCAGAATGCGTCGACCTACTTCCTGCTCGACGTCATCTATGTCGGCATCATCTGCATCGGCCTGATCGCGCTGATCATGGACATGATCCTGCGCAAGATCACGGCCCGGTTGCTGGTCTGGCAGGATCGGGCCATCGCATGACCACGCGTGCACGGTTCGACAAGGTTTCGCTTGCCTTCGAGACCCCGAAGGGACGCCTCAACGTCGTCGAGGATGTCAGCTACGATATCAACGATGGCGATTTCATCGCGGTGATCGGCCCTTCAGGCTGCGGCAAGACCACGATGATGAGCATGCTCGCCGGCTTCCAGAAGCCGACGACGGGAAGCGTGCTGTTCGACGGACAGCCCGTCGCCGGTCCCGGTCCCGAGCGCGGCGTCATCTTCCAGGAATATGGCGTCTTCCCATGGCTGACGGTGAAACAGAACATCGCTTTCGGCCTGACGCTCCGGGCCAATCACGTCGCGGCCGGCGAGCGCGATTCGATCTGCGATCACTATCTCGGCCTGATGGGGCTGTCCGACTTCGCCAACTCCTATCCGAAGCATTTGTCCGGCGGCATGCGTCAGCGGCTCGCGATCGCGCGGGCTTACGCCGTCAAGCCGCAGTTCCTGCTGATGGACGAGCCGTTCGGTGCGCTCGACGCCCAGACCCGCTCCAACATGCAGAACCTGCTGCTCAAGGTGCTCCAGACCGAAGGCAAGACGGTCATGCTGATCACCCATTCCGTGGAGGAGGCGATCTATCTCGCGTCCCGTATCGTGGTGGTCACCGCGCGGCCGGCGCGGATCAGGCAGATCATCGACGTGCCGTTCGCCTATCCGCGCGATGAATCGATCCAGGAGCGGCCGGAATTCGGCGAGCTGCGCAGCCATATCAAGCATCTGGTGATGGACGAGTATCGCGCGCAGCAGGCGCAGATGCGTCCGGTCTCATTCTCGGAATAAACAACACAGCGGAGGACGACCTATGGATCGGCGACAGTTTCTGACCACAACGGCCGGGCTTGCCCTCGGAAGCTTCACGGCCGCAGCGCCCGCGATTGCGCAGGCAAAAACAAAAGTTCGTGTCGGCTATCTGCACACCGTTGCCGTCGACGGCCAGATCTGGACCGGCATGGACCGCGGCTCCTTCGAAAAGCAGGGACTGGATCTCGAGCTGCGGCAGTTCAATACCGGCCTCGAAATCTTCCAGGCGCTGATCGGCGGCAGCCTCGACGTGCTGGCGACGGGCGCCGTGCTCTCGAACTTCCCTGCCCGCGGCCAGGGCAAGGTCTTCCTGATCAACGACATCGAGGTTGCGACCGCGCAGCTCTGGGTGCGCGGCGACCAGGGCATCAAGTCATTCGAGGATCTGAAGGGCAAGCGGATCGCAACTGCGACCGGCACCACCGCGCATGTATTCCTGGACACCGCGTTGCGCGCGAACAAGGTCGATCCCAAACAGGTCGAACTCGTCAACCAGACCATGCCGGCCGCCGTAACCGCCTTCATTTCAGGCGCGGTGCCTGCCGTTGCGCTCTGGGTGCCTTTCAACGTGACGGTTCGCGACAAGGTGCCGGGCGCGGTCAAGCTCGCAGACGCCTCAGCCTACTATCCAAAGGCCGCGATCATCGGAGGCTGGGCCGCGGCCAACGATTATTACGAGCCCAACAAGGAAACGCTGGCGAAGCTGATCCGTGGCTGGGCCGATGCCAACGACTACATCATCGCGAACAGCACCGAAGCGATGGAAAAGCTGCAGAAGGGCCATTACAGCCAGACGCCGATGGCCGACATCGACGAATCGTTCAAGGCGCAGAAGATGTTCTCGTCGCGGGACTGGAAGCGGATGTATTCCGACGGCACGGTCACCAACTGGCTGCAGCAATCGACCGACTTCTTCATGGCCAATGCCGGCATCAAGGACTTTACGCCGGCAAGCAAATATTTCGATCCGAGCCTGTATTTGAAAACGATTGCGTGACGCATCTGGATGCGGATGCCCTCCTAGAGAAAGCTCTCGAACGCGAGGCGCTGCGCCGGTGTCAAATGCAGGCCGTGCTTGGTGCGCCGGTCCAGGAAGTCGGCAGGCTTCCTGGCCCACTCCTTCTCTCGAAGATACACCGCTTCGCATTCATAGAACTCACCGCCGAAATGACGGCCCAGGTCGACGGCGCTGCGGACCGGACCCAGCAGCTGGCGCGCGCGCGTCCCATAAAGACGGGCATAGTGATGGATGAGCGTTCGCGGCAAATCGGGATAGTCGCGCGCCAGCCGATTTGCGAATTCATCGAAGCTGCCGCCGATGTCGCCGCCCGGCAGCGGCCGATCCGCGGTCCAGGCCGACGACAGCTTCGGAAACCACGGCGCGAGGCGCTGCAGCGCCTGCTCCGCCAGCCGGCGGTAGGTCGTGATCTTGCCGCCGAAGATCGAGAGCAGCGGCGGAGCATCCTGCGCGCCGTGAACCTCGAACACATAGTCGCGCGTCACGGCCGACGGATTATCGGCGTTGTCGTCGTAGAGCGGCCGGACTCCGGAGAACGCGTGCACGATCGCACTCGCCTGCGGCGGCGTTTGGAAATAGCGGCGCAAGACCTGCAACAGGTAATCGGTCTCGTCCTCGCCGATCGCGACGTCCTCGGCGCGGCCGTGATAGGGAATGTCTGTGGTGCCGATCAGCGCGAGATCGTCCTCATAGGGGTTGACGAAGATCACGCGCCGATCGCTGTTCTGCAGCAGGTAGGCCTGCGGCCCGCTCCAGAATTTCGGCACCACGATATGGCTACCTTTGACCAGCCGTACGCTCTGGGCCGAGTTCAGGCCCGCCACGCCCTGGATGACGTCCTGAACCCACGGACCGGCGGCGTTGACCAGCGCGCGCGACCGCACGACCTGCGTTGTGCCATCATCGCCGTGCATCTCGAGCAGCCAGATCTCGCCGTCGCGGCGCGCACGCACCGCCCGCGTGCGCGGCAGGATGCAGGCGCCGTTCTGCGCGGCATCGATCAGATTGAGGATCACCAGCCTGCTGTCATCGACCCAGCAGTCCGAATATTCGAAGCCTCGCCGGAACTCCTGGCGCAGCGACGCGCCCTCCGGCGCGCGCGACAAATCCAGGCTGCGGCTCGCCGGTAGCTGCTTGCGGCCACCTAGATGATCGTAGAGCAACAGCCCGGTGCGGACCAGCCACGCCGGCCGCTGCTCCGGCGAATGCGGCAGCACGAAGCGCATCGGCCAGATGATGTGCGGCGCCGACGCGAGCAGCACCTCGCGCTCGATCAGCGCCTCGCGCACCAGGCGAAACTCGTAGTATTCGAGATAGCGCAGCCCGCCATGGATCAGCTTGCCCGAGCGCGACGAAGTGCCCTCGGCGAAATCATCCTTCTCGCAGAGCAGCACCTTCAGCCCGCGGCCGGCGGCATCGCGGGCGATGCCGGCACCGTTGATGCCGCCACCGATGACCGCGATATCGACCAGCCCGTGATCCGTACCTGCGACCGGCGCAGAGCCCGTCATCGCTTGCTGCTGCGCCGTTTCTCGGCGCGGCGCGGCGCCGCCTTTGCCGTCGCGCGGGCCTTGCCCGGCTTCGGCGCCTGCAGGCCGTAGGTGGAGAATCCCTTCGCGGTGTCGGCAATCTCCTCGTCGGTCAGGATGACGCGCGAATCGAGCGCCAGCGAGAGGTAGTACTGCCGCGCGATGGTCTCGAGCTCGACCGCGAGCCACATCGCCTTGTCGAGATTGGCGCCGAGCGCGATCATGCCGTGATTGGCGAGCAGGCAGCCATTGCGTCCTTCGAGCGCTGCGATCGCATGGTCGGACAATTCCTTGGTGCCGTAGCGCGCATAGCCGGCGCAGCGGATCTCGGTGCCGCCGAACGCCGCCATCATGTAGTGGCAGGCCGGGATCGGCTTGCGCGCGATCGCGAGCACGGTCGCGTAGGTCGAGTGAGTATGGACGATGGCGCCGACATCGGGCCGGGCGCGCGTGATGTCGAGATGGAAGCGCCATTCGGTGGACGGCTGCAGCGGCCCCTCCCACGTGCCATAGTCGCCCTCGAGCGGCATCGAGGCGATCATCTCCGGCTTCATCGAATCGTAGGGCGTCGCCGACGGCGTGATCAGCATCCGGTCCTTGTAGCGGGCGGAGATGTTGCCCGACGTCCCCTGGTTGAGACCCGACGCATTCATCCACCGGCACTTGGCGATGATCGCCTCGCGCAATTGTCGTTCCTCACGGGTCATACGAACTGCCTTTCTCTTCAGCACGGATTGCGTGGCGGCTCGCCGGCCAGGAAGCGACGAACCTCTTCGGCCGCCTGCCCGGCGGCGACGGTGACGGTACGCACCGAGGCGCCGGCGATGTGCGGCGTCAGCGTGACGTTGGGAAGTCGCAGCAGCGGCCAGTCCGCCGGAACCGGCTCGACCGCGAAGGTGTCGAGCATGGCGCCGCCGAGATGCCCCGATGCCAGCGCATCATGCAGCGCCTCGTAGTCGACCAGCGGACCGCGCGCGGTGTTGATCAGGAACGCGCCCGGCTTGATCCGCGCCAGCGCGTCGCGCCCGATGAAACGGGTGGTCTCGGGCGTCACCCGGGCGTGCAGCGTGACGACGTCGGCGCGGCCGAGCAATTCGCCGAGCGCAACATGCTCGACGCCGTCATTGCGGTCCTGGGCGCTGAGCTGGACATAGGGGTCGGCGACCAGAATCTTGCAGCCGAAGGCCTTCAGCAGCTTGACCACGCGGCTGCCGATCGCGCCGTAGCCGACAATGCCGACCGTCATCTCGCCGAGCTCGCGCCCGGTGCGATCGGCCCGATAGAGATCGCCGCGCCATTCCCCGCCACGCAGCGCCTCGTGGCCGCTGCGGATCAGGCGCGTCTCGGCCAGAATGGCGCCGATGGTGAACTCCGCGACCGCGCTCGCATTGCGGCCGGGCGTATTGACCACCAGCACGTTGTGGTCGCGCGCCGCCTGCATGTCGATGTTGACCGGGCCGCCCCGCGACACCGCGATGAACCTCAGCTTCGGCAGCCGCTCCAGCATCGACCGAGAGATCGGCGCCAGATGCGTGACGAGCAGCTCGGCATCGCCGATGAAGCCGATGATCTCGTCGGGCTGCCCCATGAATTCCTTCAGGCCATCGAGCTTCGAGCCGGCGTAACCGTGCTCCATCGGCTCGTCCGGCCAGGGCTGCTCCAGGGTGCGGATATCGACGCCATCGCCGCAGGCCGATCGGATGTGCTCGGCGAACACCGAGGGCAGCATGAAGCGGTCGCCGACGATGGCGATGGACTTAGACATGATCGCCTCCGGCGCGCAGCGCGGCGAGTTGCTTCCAGACCGGCCGCGACGCCAGCCTTGCCTCGAGATAGGTCGGGAAGATGCTGGCATAGCGCTTCGCCAGCGCAGCGTCCGGCGATTGCGGCGCACTTAGATGCGGCGCGACCCACTGCTCGGCACAGGCGCGCATGTCGGGACAGGCATCGATCGCAACCGCCGCGATCATCGCAGCGCCCGCTGCGCCGGCCTCGGCGCGGCTGCAGATCCGGACGTCGCAATCCAGTGCGGACCCGAGGATGGCGCCAAGCGCACGGCTCTTCGCCGCGCCGCCTGTGATCCTGACGTCGCGCGGCAGCGACCCCATCGCCGCGTAGCAATCCCGTGCGGCGAAGGCCAGGCCCTCCATCACGCCGCGCATCAAGTCGCCATAGCGGTGGCGCGACCGCAGGCCGAAGAACTGCGCGCTGGCCTCATGCGCGACGAACGGACCGCGCTCGCCGGCATCGGAAATGAACGGATGAAACAGCACCTCGCCGGGCCTCGCCCGCAGCACCTGATCGTCGAGCCGACGGATCAGTTCGGCGCGCGTGCGCGTCACGCCTTCCGCGGCCAGCATGTCGCAGGCGAGATCGAGCATCCAGTCGATATTCAGCGTCGCCGCCATGTTGGACTGCATCTGGGCATAATGACCCGGCACCGGGAACGGCATGGTGTAGCCGGTTGCCTCCCGATTCAGCGTCACCGCGTCGGCGCTCGGAACCAGCCGCATATGCATGCCTGTCGAGCCGATGATGGTGCAGCCGACATCGGGCGACGGATCGTAGAGCCCGGCACCGAGCGCATTGCAGATCACGTCGACATAGCCGAGGCAG
This sequence comes from Bradyrhizobium sp. Pha-3, assembly GCF_042258325.1. NCBI lineage: Bacteria > Pseudomonadati > Pseudomonadota > Alphaproteobacteria > Hyphomicrobiales > Nitrobacteraceae > Bradyrhizobium > Bradyrhizobium sp. Pha-3. Next base: position 7,031,134 of record NZ_CP170151.1, read on the forward strand.
ACCGGCACACCTTCCGGCAGGCCGATCTCGATGGCGGCGGCCGCTGTCAGCGGATGCGTCATCACCGCGCCGTCGACGACCGGCGGGAACAGGCGCGTCAGCTCGGCGATACCGATCAACCGCGCGGTCTCCGCATCGAAGCTTCGCCTGCGGAAGTCGCCGCAGGAGAACGTCGCTTCCGATGGATCGGTCGCGCGCTCGCCGGTAAGCAGGAAATAAAGCCAGTCCTTGCAGTGGAAGGCCGTTGTCGCCCTGGCGATCGCGTCGGGCAGATGGGCCTGCAGCCACGCCAGTTGCGGTCCCTGCTGGCAGGCATTGAGCCCGGAGCCGGTGCGACGGTAAAGGATCGCGTTGTGCTCGCTGCCGCGGATCTCCTCGACCAGCCGCCCGGCGCGCGAATCCAGCCACAGCAGCGCTGGCGCAACCGGCCGGCCGTCATCATCGATCAGCCAGGTGCCGTCGCCCTGCCCGGTCACCGCGATCGCCGCGATCCGCGCCGACAGGTCAGGCACTGACTTCGCCAGCGCGCGAATGACCGCGACCGTATCGCTCCAGGTCTGCGCCATGTCCTGCTCGACATGGCCGCCGGCCAGGCTGCTATACGCATTCGGCCGCGAAACATCGGCAAGCTGCTCGCCGGTCAGCGTGAACGCCACTGCCTTGATCAGCGAGGTACCGGCATCGATGCCGATGATGACGTCGCGGCTTGCGGAAACGGTCATCGTCAGGACACCTCCGCATGGCGAATGCAGGTTCCGTCACTGCCAAAGATGTGCAGGTGACGCGGCTCCAGCGCAAACGAGATGATCTCCCCCGGCCGCGCGGCGACGCGGCCCGGCGTAACCGCGATCAGCATGCGGCCGCCGCAATCGCCGGCGACATGCGATTGATCGCCGAGCCACTGGTTGGACACGACCTTGACCCTAACGTCACCGGTAGCGACCACGATCTTCTGCGGACGAATGCCGATCCGCACCTGCGGCGTGGCCGCGAGCGTCTTCGCCGCCTCAGCATCGAGGCCGGCGCCGGCGATATCGAAACGCATGTCGGTTCCGACCGACAGACGGAAGCCGCCATCCGACTGCGTCACGCCAGCGTCGAGCAGGTTCATCGGCGGCTCGCCGATGAAGCTCGCGACGAACAGATTGGCCGGCCGGTCCTTCAGCTCCTTCTCGCTGGCGAATTGCTGCAGCACGCCGCCTTCCATGACCGCGATGCGGTCGGCCAGCGCGCTCGCTTCGGTCTGGTCGTGGGTGACGAAGATCGCGGTCATACCGCGCTCGGCAAGCAGGCTCTTGATCCGGCCGCGCAGCACCGCACGCAGCTGCGGTTCGAGCTGCCCCATCGGCTCATCGAGCAGATAGAGATCGGCGTGGCGCACCAGCGCCCGCGCTAGCGACACCCGCTGCTGCTGGCCGCCCGAGATCGCGCGCGGATAGCTGTCGAGGATGTCCTCGATCTCGACCAGGCGGGCGATCTCGTCGACGCGACGCGTTACCTCCGCGCGCGGCAACTGGGCGGATTTCAGCGCGAACGCGATGTTCTCGCGGACCGTGAGCGGCGGATAGAGCGAGTAGCCCTCGAACGCCATCGCGACCTTGCGCCGCGCCGGCGGCAGCTCGTGGATCCGCCGCCCGCCGAGCGCGATCGATCCGGCAGAGACGTCCTCAAAGCCTGCGATCATGCGCAATGTCGAGGTCTTGCCGCAACCCGACGAGCCCAACAGTGCGACGATCTCGCCCTTCTCGACCGCCATGTCGAGCGCGCGCACCGCATGCACCGGCTCCTTGCCGCGGCTGCGATAGACCTTGTCGATGCCTCGAAGCTCGAGCATGTCCATGACCATCCGCTCCTATGCCGCCTTGAGCCGGTGCGACGCCCCGATGCGCAGCCCGGTCGCGCGATCGAACAGCATCGCGGCGTCGGGCGCGAAGCGAACGAAAACGGCATCATCGGCCGCGCCTTGCGGTGCATCCGGCGGCAGTGCCGCCAGCCATTCCGTTCCGTCGGCAAGACGGAGCAGCAGCACCGCCTTCTCGTGCATCGGCGTGATCGCGAGAATGCGCGCCGGGACGGCGTCATCGGTGGACGCGGAGGAGACCGCGAGATCCTCGGGCCGGATGCCGAGCCAACATGCACCGGCAGGTGCTGCGCCATCGGCCGCCCCGAGCCGCATCCTGGCGCCGGCGACGTCAGCCGACAGCATGCCGTGCTCCGCTACTGGCGAGACCTCCGCGAGGTTGATGGTCGGATCGCCGAACAGGCGCGCGACCGCGACCGATGCGGGCTGGGCATAGATATCGGCAGGCGTTGCGACCTGCGCGAGCCGGCCGTCGATCAAGACCGCGATGCGGTCGGCGATCGCCATCGCCTCGCGATAGTCCTGGGTCACGTAGAGCACCGCGGCAGTGCCGCGGCGCAGCAGGTTCGGCAACTCGAGCCGCATCTCGTAGCGCAGCTTGGCGTCGACATTGCGCAGGGGATCATCCAGCAACAGGACATCCGGATTGCCGATCAGCGCCCGTGCCAGCGCGGTGCGTTGCTTCTGTCCGTTCGACAATTCGCGCGGCGCGTGGCCGAGCACGTGCTCGATCTTGAGCAGCCTGCTGATCGCGGCAACGCGGCCGGCGACATCGCCGCCGCCGGCCCTGGCGCGCAGGCCGCTTGCGATATTGTCGCGAGCGGTCATGTGCGGGAACAAGGCAAAGTTCTGGAATGCCATGCCGATCCCGCGCCGTTCGGGCGGAGCGCCGACGACCGAGCGGCCGCCGACCAGGATGTCGCCGTCGTCGGGCTCGAACATGCCCGCGATCATGCGCAGCAGCACGGTCTTGCCGCTGCCGGACGGTCCGAACACCGCCACGATCTCGCCGGGCTCGACCGCCAGCGACAATCCGTCGGCGGGCCGTGCCGCACCGAATGCCTTGCTCACCGAGTTGATCTCGAGACGCGCCATCGGATCAGCCTTTCACCGCGCCGAGCGAGAGACCCTCGACCAGATAGCGCTGCGCATAGAGCGCAAGCAACAGCGTCGGCGTCACCGACAGCACGATCGCCGCCGCGATCTGGCCGTACTGGATGCCGGACGCGGTGACGAAGGCAAGCGCGCCGACCGTCACCGGCTGCTTGTCGGCGGAGGCCAGGATCAGCGCGAAGACGAAATTGTTCCAGCAGAAGATGAAGGACAGCAGCCCCGCCGCGGCGATCCCCGGTCCTGCCAGCGGCACCGCTATCCTGGTGAAGGCCTCGCGCCAGGAATGCCCGGCCAGTCGGTAGGCGTGCTCGATGTCGGGGCTGATATCCTCGAAATAGCCGCGCACGATCCACAGGATCAGCGGCAGCGCGATCAACTGATAGACCCAGACGATCCCGAAGTAGGTGTCGTTGAGCCCGAGCTCCTGGTAGTACAGCGACAGCGGCAGCAGCACGAGCAGCGGCGGCGCAAAGCGGAACGACAGCAGCGTGAAGGCGATGCTCTCGCCGAGGCGGAATTTGAAGCGCGCAAAGGCGTAGGCCGCGGGCACGCCGAGCAGCAGCGCCAGCAGCACCGCTGCGCTCGACAGCACGACGCTGTTGAACAGATTGCGCATGAAGGAGATCTGCAGATTGCCGGCCGCGGTGCGCAGCTGGCCGGAGATCAGCGCCTCGTAATTCGCAAGCGTCGGCTCGAACAGGATTCGCGGCGGTATCCTTAAGATCTGCTCGTTGGTCTGGAACGACATCAGGAAGATCCAGACGATCGGGAACATGAAGAAGATCAGGATCAGCGTGAGTGCCACGCCGCGGAAGATGCGACCGGCAAGGCTGGAATGTTCCATCGCTCCCCTCCCCGTCACGCGTGGCCGTGCGCACGCGCGCGCAGCCGCAGCCAGTTCTTGATGAAGATATTCGACAGGATGTTGGTGATGAGCCAGAGGATCATCAACAGCGCCGCCGATCGGCCGACATTGGTGTACTGGAAGAATTCCAGATAGGCCTGCACCTGGAACACCATCAGCCGGTCGCCCGGCCCGCCCTGCGTCATCGCATAGATGATGTCGAACTGCTGGATCGAATCGAGCAGCCGGAACAGCGACGCCGTGATGATGTAAGGCGCAAGCATCGGCAGCGTGATGCGGAAGAAGACGAAGCTCGCCGGCACGCCGTCGAGCGCCGCGGCCTCGAACGGCTGCCGCGGCAGCGAGCGCAGGCCGGCGAGCAGCAGGATCATGATGAAGGGCGTGTAGACCCAGACATCGACCAGCACGACCGTGAACAGCGCGCTCGACGGATCGGAGGCCCATTTGAAATCGGTGACGCCGAACAGACTTACGAAATAGGACAAGATGCCGAAGCTCGGATTGGTCATCAGCTTCCACATCAGCGCGGCGATCGCCGGCGCCGTCATCAGCGGCAGCAGCAGCATGATCGACACCGCGTTGTGGAAGCGGGTCGGCCGGCGCAGCAGCAGCGCAATGCCAAGACCGAGCAGCAGCTCGAGCACGACCGTGACCACAGTATAGGTGATCGAGACCTGGAACGTATTCCAGAACGCCGGGTCGGACAGGAAGTCGATGTAGTTTCCGGCGCCGATGAAGCCGCGCAGATGCGGCAGGTTCAGCCGGTAGCGCTGCAGCGAGTAGACCGCCGCGGTCACGAACGGAACCAGGATCGCCACGCAGACGAGCAGCGCCGGCAGGCTGAGCAGATAGGGCAAGAGGCGCACGCGCGGCCTTGGTTTGGCCGGCGCTGCCTGCGCGTTCGTCTGGAGAAGTTGGACCATGCTCATGATGATAAGAGATCGCGTTCGGCTGGCAAACGCCGCCGGCTCGGATGGGACAAGGGTCCGAGCCGGCGGATGGGTGCGGTGCGGGGGATCAGGCACCGCACAGTTGATCCGTCAGCCGAGACCGGCCTGCTTGAGCTGCCGGTTGATGCTGTCGGCGAGCTTGTCGAGCCCCTCGTCGACACTGACCTCCTTCGCCACCATCTTCTGCAGCGAGGCGGCCCATTCGGTCGTCAGGTCGAAGAACAGCGGCTGCGCCGTGAAGTAGATCTTGGCGCCGGGCGACGACATGTCGTGCTGCTCGAGATAGCCGGGATAGGATTTCGCGATGCGGTCGCGGAATTCGCTGTCTTTCCACACCGATGCACGCACCGGGTTGACGAAGTCCATCTTGCGCGCGCCGAACAGATCGTGCTCGACGGATGCCGCCCACTGCATGAACAGCCAGGCCGCCTCCTTCTGCTTGGAGAAGCTCGACATCGCGAGCGACCAGATCCAGACGTTCGGGGTCGGCGCCTTGGCGGCCGGATTGGCCGCGAACGGCGCATAGCCGAGATGCCCCTTCTCCTTGTTGTCGCCGCCGTTCATGAAGTAGCCGAGGATGTCGGCATCGAAGATCATGCCCGAGGCGCCGGCGCCGAGATCGGTGCCGACCTGGTACCAGGTGTAGGTCGACCAGTTCTTCGGGCCCGAGGTCTGGATCATCTTGACCCATTTGTCGTGGAAATCCTTCGAGGCCTTGGTGTTCATCGCGGCCTTCAGCTTGCCGCCCTCCATCACGAAATCCTTCTGGCCGAAGTTCGAATAGGCCGACAGGAAGCCGGGATGGATGGTCGCCCAGGAGCGCGAGCCGCGCACGCCGACGCCGTAGGGACCGCCGGCGTCCTTGGTGATCTTGGCCGCGACCTCCAGCATCTCGTCGAGGTTCTTCGGCGGCTTGACGCCCACCTTGTCGAAGACGTTGCGGTTGTAGGTGATGTTGTTGAGCTCATAGCCCCAGGGGATGCACCACTGCTTGGCCTTGCCCGAGCCGAGCTCGGAGCCGGCGACGCCGTCCCACGCGGTCGAGGCGCGCAGGCCCGGCAGCACGTCGTCCCAGGCGAAGGCCGGATTGGTCTTGGCTGGATCCTTGATGTAGGTGTTGAGGTCTTCGATCCAGCCCGCCGGACCATAGGTCCAGGTCATGTAGGCGCCGGTCATGAAGGCATCGTACTGGTCCGACTTCGACGACAGCGCCGCCGTCACCTTGTCGAAATAGACGTCCTCCGGGAAGATGTCGTAGGTGACGTTCATGCCGGTGAGCGACTTGAACGCCTCGATGTCGCCGATCATCGCATCGACATAGGGATGCTTGTTGAGCAGCAGCTTGACGCTCTTGCCGCTCTGGGCCTTCCAGTTGAAGTCGGCGGCCATCGCCTTCGACATCGAGGAGGCGAAGGCGGCGTTGGCGGCGATGCCCGCGATGCCGAGCTTGGCGGCGCCGTCCAGGAGATCGCGGCGGCTGATGCGTTTGGCAGCGTAGGAGTCGAACAGATTCTTCTCGCGATCGAACATGTATTTCCTCTCCTTGTTGACGCTTGTTTTATGTGTCCTTCCGGGTCTTGCTTCTTGTCTTGCCGGATGTGGTCTCCGGCTTGTCGGTGGCGAGCGCCTTTGCGGTCGCTTCGTCGATGATGAGGCCGTGCAGCACGCCGCTGCGCAGCACGCCGCGCAGTGCGGTCACCTTGGCCGGCCCGCCGGCGATGGCGACGATGCGGTGCTTCCTGAGATCGGCCATGCTCATGGAGGTGGCACGGGCCGACAGATCGGTGTCCAGCACCGTTCCGTCGGCGCTGAAGAAATGTCCGAGCAGATCGGCGCAGGCGCCGACGCGCTTCAGCTCGACGACCTCGTCGGGCTTGATCATGCCGCTCGACACCAGGAAGCCGTCGCGGCTGACCTGGCCGATGCCGACGAACAGCAGCGAGGCCTTGCGCGCCAGCGCGAACACGTCGGCGATGCCGAATTGCTGCATCAGCACGGCGCGGTCGGCGACCGAATTGGCGAACACCGGCACCGGCAGCAGATAGGCTTCCGCGTCGGTGCGCTCGGCGAGCTTGTGAATCACGTCGAACGGATTGGCGGCAAATTTCCGCGTCAATCCGCCGAGCAACGACACGAATTGCGCGTCGCGTGCCGGCGTCTGCGGCATCTGCTCCACGACCGCCGCGAGCGTGCGGCCATGGCCGAAGCCGATCACCTTGTCCTGGCCGCGCTCCAGGATCTGGCGCAGGAAGCTCGCGCCTTCCAGCGCCAGCGCCTTCAGCGGCAGGTCGCTCTCGCCGAGATCAGGTGCGACGCGGCAGAACGAGAGGCCGAAGCGCTGCACGAGATCGTTTTCCAGCGCGACACATTCGGCGACCGGTCCCTCGACGAACACACGGATCATGCCCTCGCGGCTGGCGCGCGCGATCAGGCGATGCGCTTTGGTGCTCTGGATGTTGAGGCGGTCAGCGACCTCCGACTGGGTGAGCCCCGCCGCGAAATACAGCCACGCCGCGCGCGTCGCGAGCGACGCCTCGCCGTCGATTACCGGCAGCCTGTCGGGCGGGGGTGTCATATCAGGAAAAGTCCGCTTGCAAATTTCTTCACGTACTGCAAAAAATTGCAGAGGCCGAACGGGGCGTCAATCCCCCAAACGTGCTGCAGCGCAACCAATGTCGACGCGCGCGCACCAGAGAGCGATGAGGTCGCATGGGAGGTTTGTATCTCGGCATTGATGTCGGAACCGGCGGCGTGCGCGCCTGCGCCATCGACCCGCAGGCCAGCATCCGTGGCTTCGCGTCCGTCGCGCTGCCCGTACCGCGCGTCGACGGCAACGCCATCGACCAGACACCGGAGCTGTGGTGGCAGGCCGCGGTGGCGGCCATCCGCAAGCTCGGCGGGAGCGTCGGTCTCGGCGACGTCACGCGCATCGTCGTCGACGGTACGTCGGGCACGCTGCTGCTGGTCGACGCCGCCGGTCGGCCCTGCTCGCCGGGTCTGATGTACAATGATGCACGCGCCACGCGTGAGGCGACGCGCGTCGCGGCGGTCGCCCCGCGCGAGAGCGGCGCGCATGGCGCGAGCAGCGCGCTGGCCAAGCTGCTCTATCTGCTGAGCCACGACTATATCGGCGATGCGCGCCACGCCGTTCACCAGGCGGACTGGATCGCCGGCCGGCTCGCGAGCCATCACGGCATCAGCGACGAGAACAACGCGCTGAAGCTCGGCTACGACCCGGTCGCGCGCGTCTGGCCGCCCTGGCTTGACCAGCTCGGCGTGCGCGACGATCTGCTCCCCGACGTGCTGGTGCCGGGCACGCCATTCGCCGAGATCGATCCGCAAATTGCGCGGTCGCTCGGGCTGCCGCCCACAGCGCAGGTCGCCGCCGGCACCACCGATGGCGTTGCGGCCTTCATCGCGACGCGTGCCGACCAGCCGGGCGATGCCGTCACCTCGCTCGGCACCACGCTGGTGGTCAAGCAGCTTGCGACCCAACCGATCTTCGCGGCCGACCAGGGCGTCTATTCGCACCGGCTCGGCGAACGCTGGCTTGCCGGCGGCGCCTCGAACTCCGGCGGCGCCGCTTTGCTGGTGCATTTCACCGCCGCCGAGATGGAGCAGCTGACACCGCAGCTGACGCCGGACCAGCCGACCGGGCTCGACTATTATCCACTTCCAAAACCCGGCGAACGCTTTCCGATCGCCGATCCGGCGCTGGTCGCGCGGGTCACGCCGCGTCCGGCGGAAGATTGCCGCTTCTTCCAGGGTCTGCTCGAGGGTATCGCCTCGGTGGAAGCCCTCGCCTACCGCCAGCTGGCGCGGCTCGGTGCGCCGCGCCTTCGCCGCGTCATCGGCATCGGCGGCGGCGCGAAGAACGACGCCTGGACCCGGATCCGGCACCGCGTGCTCGGCGTTCCCGTCTCGGTCGCCGAACAGACCGAGGCGAGCTACGGCGCCGCGCTGCTCGCGCTGAACGGAGGTCCGCCATGAAGGCCGATGCGACCGCGATCGCCGGCCTCCACGTCATCGCCGACCGCTTCGATCATGTCCTGCTCGACCAATGGGGCACGCTGCACGAGGGCATGGCGGTGTTTCCCGCGGCACTGGATTGCGTGGCAAGGCTGCGCGAGGCCGGCAAGCGCATCCTGATCCTCTCCAACTCCGGCAAGCGCGCCGGCAGCAATCAGCGGCGGCTCGCGACGCTCGGCCTGCCGCCCGACGTCTATGACGGCGTGTTGTCCTCGGGCGAGGTCACCTGGCGCGGCCTGCATGCGCGCGAGCAGGCTCCCTTTGCCGAGCTTGGACGCGCCTGCTTCCTGATCTCGCGCGACGGTGACCGCTCGATCGTCGACGGCACCGACCTTGTGATGGCCTCGAACATGCGCGACGCCGACTTCATCCTGCTCGGCGGGCTCGACGATGACGCGGCCGAGCCCGAACGCTGGCATGAGCCGCTTGCAACCGCTGCCGCACGCCAACTGCCAATGCTGTGCGCCAATCCCGATCTCGTGATGTTCGGAGTCGCGGGGCTGATCCCTGCGCCGGGCGCACTCGCCGCATTCTATCATTCGCTCGGCGGCACCGTGCTGTTCGTCGGCAAGCCGTATCCACCGATGTTTGCCGCTGCGCGCGATCAATTGGGACGGCCGCCGCCGGACCGGATTCTCGTCATCGGCGACTCCCTCGATCACGATATCGCCGGTGGACGCACCGCCGGCATGCTGACCCTGCTGATCGGCTCCGGCGCCCACCGCGCGACGCTATCGCAAGCGAGCGATCTGCCGCGGGCGATCAAGACCGTGGCCGGCACGGCGGCGCGGATGCCGCACTGGACGATGGACCATCTGACCTGGTGAGAACAGCCCCGATGCGACCGCCTCAAATGCTGGATGAACTGCGCCGCATGTCGGCACGCGTCGGCAGGAATATCCTGCTGGTGCAAGGCGCCGGCGGCAATTCGTCGGTCAAGGATGGCGACGTGCTGTGGGTGAAGGCGTCGGGTACCTGGCTCGCTGATGCCGAGGACAGGGAGATTTTCGTGCCGGTCGCCTTGTCGGCCGCGCGCGCGGCGCTGATGCTGGGCGACGAACGCGTGCCGCTGGCGCCGAACGCCGGGACGACGCTGCGCGCCTCGATCGAGACCTCGCTGCATGCGCTGATGCCGCAGCGGATCGTGCTGCACGTCCATTCCGTCAACACCATCGCATGGGCGGTGCGCACCGACGCCCGCGACGAATTTTCCCGGCGCCTGGACGGACTGGCGTGGCGTTATCTCGACTATCACCACCCGGGGCTGCCGCTCGCACGCGCGGTCAGCGAAGCGATCGCACAGGATACGGTCGACGTCCTGATCCTCGGCAATCACGGCCTGGTGGTCGGTGCGGCCACCTGCGATGCCGCCGAGGCTTTGGTCGCCGACGTCGAGCAACGCCTCGCCCTCGAGCAGCGCAGCGCGCCGACCGCAGATCATGACGCGCTCCGCACGATCTGCGCGGGCAGCAACTATCGCCTGCCGCGGGATCCTCGCGGTCACGACATCGCCACCGACCGCTACAGCCGCGCGATCGCGACCAGCGGCTCGTTGTATCCCGATCACGTCGTATTCCTTGGCCCGGGCCTGCCGGTCCTGGAGCATCGCGAGAAGCTGAGCGCCATGATCGCGCAGACCACCGCGAACGGCCTGCCGCCGCCGGTGGCGCTTCTTGTCCCAGACCTCGGCAGCCTTATCCGCGACGATGCGAGCGACGGCGCGGAAGCCATGCTGAGCTGCCTCGCATTGGTCACCTGCCGCCTGCCCCTGACCGCACGGGTCAATTATCTGACGGCGGAGAACGAGCATGCGCTGCTGAATTGGGACGCCGAGCGCTACCGCCAGCAACTGACCGCCGATCGCTGACCGTTGGTCGACGGAAGGGCTCGGTGCTTCATCCCCTCTCGGCGGAGAGAAACAGGCGGTAGGCCGGATTTTCGCTCTCGTTCCAGTAGGGATAGCCGAGCGCATCCAGCGCCTGTACGAACCGGGTGCGCTCGTGAGGCTTGACCTCGATGCCTGCCAAAATGCGTCCGTAGTCGGCGCCGTGATTGCGGTAGTGGAACAGCGAAATATTCCAGTCGGGCGCCAGGCTCTCGAGGAATTTCAGCAACGCGCCGGGACGCTCCGGAAACTCGAAGCGGTAGATGACCTCGTCCTTGAGCAGCGGAGCGCGGCCGCCCACCATGTAGCGCACATGGTCCTTGGCCATCTCGTTCTCGCTGAGATCGAGGATCGGATAGCCCTCGCGCCGAAGCAGTTCCATGACTTCCCGCTTCTCGACCTCGCCGCGGCTCAGCGCGATGCCGACGAACAGTTGCGCCGGCGCGGTGGTCTCGGCAAAGCGGTAGTTGAATTCCGTGATCGCGCGCGAGCCGAGGATGCGGATGAAGTGCCGATAGCTGCCCGGCTTCTCCGGCACGGTCACGGCAAGCAGCGCCTCGCGATGTTCGCCGACCTCGGCGCGGTCGGCAATGGTGCGCAGCCGGTCGAAATTCAGATTGGCCCCGCTGTTGACGGCAATCAGGCTTCCGTCACTTAGCGCGCCGCGCTCGGCGTAAGCCTTGAGGCCAGCGAGCGCCAATGCCCCGGAGGGCTCGGCGACCGATCGCACGTCGTCGAAGATGTCCTTGATGGCGGCGCACATGGCGTCGGTGTCCACCGTGACGACCTCGTCGAGCAGGTCGCGGCAGAGCCGGAAGGTCTCGGTTCCCACCTTGCGGACGGCGACGCCGTCGGCGAACAGCCCGACCTGATCCAGCGCGACGACGTTGTCCTTGGCGAGCGCGGCCGCCATCGATGCGGCGTCCGCCGGCTCGACGCCGACGACCTTGATCGACGGGTTGAGGAATTTCACGAAGGCGGCCACGCCGGCCGCCAGTCCGCCGCCGCCGATCGGCACGAAGATCGCCTCGACCGGATCGGGATGCTGGCGCAGGATCTCCATCCCGACGGTGCCCTGGCCGGCGATCACATCGGGATCGTCGAACGGATGCACAAAGGTCAAACCACGCGCGGCCTCGATCTCCCTGGCCTTGGTCTGCGCGTCGTCGAACGTATCGCCATGCAGGACAACATCACCGCCCAAACGCCGGACGGCCTCGACCTTGATGGCGGGCGTCGTCCTCGGCATGACGATCGTCGCGGGAATGCCGAGCTTGCGCGCCGACAGCGCGACACCCTGCGCATGATTGCCCGCCGAGGCGCAGATGACGCCCAACCTGCGCTGCGCGTCCGGCAGCCTGACGATCTTGTTGTAGGCGCCGCGAAGCTTGAACGAGAAGATCGGCTGGAAGTCTTCCCGCTTCAGCAGCACGGCGCGCGACAGGCGTTCCGAGAGCCGCGGCATGGGATCGAGCGGCGTCTCGACCGCTACGTCGTAGACCCGTGCGGTCAGGATGCTTTGGGCGTAATCGCGGAGCGCGTTAGCGGTCATCGGGTCGCTTCTGTCGATGGGAGGCAATCCTTATCGGTTGCACCTGCCCATCGTCGGCGCCGACCCGGCGAGCAGACGGCACGGAGCCGCCGCTGCATCCAGCTCGAAGCATCGCATGGCCGGAGGCACGAGTGAAGCCAAGACCGCCGGATCAATCGCCTCGCCGAGCGCTTGTGAAGTCATCTGGGCCGTCGCAGGGGGCGCTGCCAAAATATCGAAAACAACCCCATGCAAAGTGGCCGTTGGCGGCCGGCGTCGACCGGGCAACTTGACACGTCGTGCAATTCAGGGGTATATTTCTAGTATTCCGAACTTGGCCGACGAACGCCTCCAGCACCGCAGTCTGAATCGGTGACCCAGCCAAAAATGCCGCCCTGGCGTTGACCGCTTCACGCCATGAGACGCGATGTATTCCATCCCCTGCCATGGTCACCGGGTGCCTCCCAACCTGTTTCGGAGACGATCAGCGTGTCCTCGAGCTTGATGTAGCCACGGGTCGGATGCAGCAGCGCAGTCTCGATCGAGATCACCATGCCGCACTCAAGCGGCCGGTCGGCGTCATACGGCGTGTAAGGCACCGGGCCAGTCGCGGTCAGGCGCGGCGCTTCGTGACTGACAAGCCCAATGCCGTGCGCGGTGAAGTCGAGCACGGCGCGATGCGGGGAAGCTTTGACGGCCACCTCGCCCGCCGCGATGATGTCGCCACCCATGGCGCCCGGCCGGATCGCGCGCCGGGCCACCTGCTGGATGTCCTCGATCTCTTGCAGCAACTCGCTAAGCTCGCTGTCGGGCTCACCCAGGACGCCCATGCGGCTGAGATCGCCGATATAGCCCCGGTAGTTTCCTCCGGAATCGATCGAGATCACGTCGCCCTCCGCAAGACGCTGGTTCGACGGCGCGCGGTTATGGCTCTTGCCCGCGGCAATCAGGCAATATTCGAAGACCAGATCGCGTTCCTGCTCCTCGCGGCGCAGACGAGCGACGACGTCATTCTTGGTCATGCCTGGTGCGCAGACTCTGAATGTGGCCATCATCGCGTCGACGACCCGTTCGGAAGCCTCTCTGATGAGCTCCAGTTCGGCGGGAGATTTGACGGCACGAAGGCGCTCGAGTGTGAAATGGGCCTCACGGAATTCGGCGTTGTTCAAGCCCGAGAGCAGATGATCCCTGGCGTCGGCCGGCAGGAAACCTGTCTCGATGCCGATACGCAGGGCCGCCCCGCCGAGCTTTCTCACATGCTCGATCGCGAGGCCGACCGCATCGATCGTTCCCCACGCCTCTGCTCTGACAGTCGGCGCCCATATCCGTCCGAGCTGCTGCTCGAACTTCTCCATCCGATTGCCGACGTAGATGGAATTTTCCGGGTGCCCTTTCTGATAGACGAACACCGGCAGATAGCGGCTGGTGCCTATCGCCTCCATGACGTCGAAGAAGAAGAAACGATATCCACCGAGCAAATACTGCACATTGTGACGCGAGGTGACGATCAGGATGTCGAGCCCTGCCTCATCCATCAGCCGATCGAGCTTTGCAGTATCGAACGGCGCTGCCGTTGCGATCGTGTCGCGCGCATGGTCCATCGTATGCCCTTTCGTCTTTTCACTGTCCCGCTGCCGCTTTTGCGGCCAGCGACTTCGGTGCGGCGCCCGCGCCCGCGTTTTCGCCGAACAGGGCCACCGGACGCCCGTGCGGCTCGACGCCGAGGAATGTAAAGGCGAGCCCGATCAAGAGGCCTGCGCCGGCAAGAAAGCAGAACGCCGGCATCACTGCTGAGGCGGTCGCACCTGGATGCACGAGATTGTCCGCACCGGCGATCAATGCGAGACACAGCGGACCTACGATCTTGCCTATCCCGTTCGAGAGCTGGGCAAGGCCGACCGCGCGCCCCGAAAGCTGGACCGGGAAGATTTCCGCCGGATAGGGCCCGATGTTCGAAAATCCACCGTCGAAGAACACGGCGCCGACGACCAGGAAGACCAGAAACAACGGTACCGAGCCGGCAAAGTCGTTGTGAAAATAGGCGGCGAGCGCCAGCGAAACCGCGGTGCCGTAGCCCATCAACTGGCCACAGGGCTTGCGGCCGATCCGATGGGCGAGGAAGGCGAAGCCGGTCCGGCCGAGCACGCCGGCGAGGCTGACATAGATGAACATCTTGGCCGCATCCTGGGGCGCGACGCCAAGCAGCAGCGCCACGATCGTCGGTCCCCACAAGAACACACCGTAATTCGCCGTGCTGGCGCCGAACCAGATCAGGACGGTCAGCCAGAAGCGCCGCTGCTCGGCAAAGAGATCGGCAAATGTCGCGGAGTTCGCCGGCGGCAGCGTGGGCAGGACGAACGCATCTCCGCCGACCCGATAGAGTTTTCGGATGCTCGCCTGCGCCTCGCGGACGCGGCCCTTGCTGATGAGCCAGCGCGGCGATTCCGGCATGATGATCATGGTCAGAATCCCGAGGATGATCGGCAAGAACCCGACCGCCGCCAGTCCACGCCAGCCAACCAGCGGCAACAGGAAGCTCGCCGTCACCGATGCCGAAAGCACGCCAAAGGCGACCGGCACGACCACGAGGCTCGTGACCAGCGTGCGATGACGGGTCGGTGCAAATTCGACGATGGCAGGAACCGCCGCCGCCGCGCCGGCGGCAAGGCCGAAGCCGACGAAGAAGCGCAGGATCGCAAACGCAACCCAGCCGTCTTCCGGAATGAACGCGATCGCGCCCGAGGTCAGGCCGCAGAGCAGAACGCCTGATATCGCCAGCGGCTTGCGCCCGAAACGATCCGCGAGGATGCCCGCGACGAACGCCCCCAGCATCGCCCCGATGCCGGCACTCATCAGCATGATCGAGGTCTGCCCAAACGTCAGGTGCCATTTCGGCGCCAGCACCGACACCAGAAATCCGACCACAAAGAAGTCGAAGAAATCGACCACGCCGGTTACGGCGAAGATGATGATCGATAGCCAATAGCGCGCCGTCACCGGCGCTTCATCGAACGGCACGGCGTTCGCTTGCTCAGCCATGGTCTCCCCCTGTTGTTGTCAAGCCGCCTTCTTTTTTGAATTCAGAAATGCCGTCACCGCCTCCGCCACCCGCTCGGGGGCCTGGATCGACGCGACGTGACCGGCGTCCGCGATCGTCTTCATCTCGACGCAGGCAAGGTCGCGGGCGAGCGCAAATGTCTCTGGATTCGGGATCAGCCGGTCGTCGGCGCCCGCCAGCAGCAGCGTCGGGCGATCGAAGCCTGTCAAATCGGCGTCGACAGGCTGCGCGAGCAAGGCGCCGCGTCGCGCCTTTTGGCCGTCGTCGCGGCTGGAGCCACGGAAGATGTCGATGAGTTCTGGCCGCGCGCGCAGATAGTCCGGCGGGAAGAAGAACTCCGCGATCTTCGGTGCGTTGGCGATGGTGTCCGCGCGCCAGGAAGCAAGCTTGCGGAAGACATCCGCATTGACGTCCAGCGGGCTTCTGTTGACCTTCCAGGTGCTGCTCAGGATGAGGCGGTCGATCCTGCCGGGATGGCGGGCCGCCAGCACTTGCGCGATCTGCCCGCCCAGCGAGGTTCCGAAGACATGGGCATGATCGTAGCCGAGCCCCATGATCAAGGCCGCGGCATCATCAGCCAGATCGGCCAGCGAATAGGCCGAGGGAGGATTCCTGGTGGCGCCGGAGTCGCGCTGGTCGTAAGCGATCACCGTGAAGTTTGCCGCCAGGACAGGCGCGAGGCCGTCAAACATCGAATGATCGGCCTCGCCGCCATGCAGCAGCACGATCGGTTCGCCATGTCCGGTTTTCTCAAACGCCGTGACGACGCCGTTGGATTCGAACGATTGCATCTAAGACCCCGTCAATGCAGCAGCGCGGAAAGCGCGCCGGCCAGTTCCTTCGCCGGATCCGACGGAAGCCACGGCATCCGCCACGCCACATGCCCATCGGGGCGCACCAGCACGGCGCCGCGCATGCCCAACTGGAATCCGTCCGCCGGATCGGCTGAGGGCAACTGCTTCAGCGACAGCGGCAAGGCGATCCTCTCGGATACCTGTTTTCCCGCTTCCAGCCACTCGCTGCCGAGTGGGCCCGAGACGACGGTGAATTCCTTGTCGAACCAGTCGAGCGTCGATTTCTTGCGCGAAGGCTCGAGCCACATATGCGGAAAGCGCGCGCCGGGACGGTCGGTCGGCGTGTAGTAGCGTGAGTTCAACGCCTTGGCGACCGTGCCATCAGGGATCACCGCGCCCTCCTCGTAATTGTGGCCGAGGTTCTGACCGATACTGTGCAAATGATTGTCCATATCGTTGATCCAGAACCTGATCCGGTCTGGATCGCGCGACCGCACGGCGTCATCGGTCAGCCCAAAGCGCAATCGGTTCCCGTAGCTGAAATTGGCATTGGATTGCGCGATCGGGCGGCGCTCGCTGGAATAGCTGTCGAGCAGCTTTTCATCCGCCAGACCCTTCAACACGAAGGCGAGCTTCCAGGCGAGGTTATGCGCGTCCTGAACGCCGGAGTTCAGGCCGAAGCCGCCGGTCGGCGGAAAGCGGTGCGCGCAGTCGCCGACGAGAAACACCCGGCCCTTTCGAAAGGTCTCGGCCACCTGCATGCTGACGCGCCAGATCGAGCGGTTCAAAAGCGTGACGTCGAGGTCCCGAATGCCGACATGGCCGCGCGCGATCTCGATGAACTCCTGGTCGGTCCAAGGGCGCTCGCGATCGTCCTTGGTCAGGCCGATTTGTGTCACGGTCAGCCAACGATCGCGGCCATTGGTGTTCAGGATGCCGGCGCGCGGCAGATCGGGCTTGTCCGGGATGATGATGAAGCCGGCGGCCTCGCGCGCGATCGGCAGCCGCGACAGATCGGCCCGCCAATACTCGTTCGACATCACCGCCAGCGTCGAGGGCCCGACCATCTCGATCCCGGCGCTGCGCCGCGTCTGGCTGCCCGCGCCATCGGCGGCGATCAGGTAGGTCGCCGTCCACTGCGTCACCTCGCCGGTCTTTTCGCAACGTGTCGTGACGTTGACGCCGCTGTTGGTCTCCTCGAACGATTCACAGGCCGTGTTGAACAGCACCGTCGCGTGTCGGGACTTCTCGACCACCCGCAGGATTTCCTCCTCGACGGCGTCCTGCGCGACCAGGCTCTTCCAGGCGGGGGTATGCCCGACATTCGGTTCGGGACGGGTGCGGCCGAACTCGTGGCCCGCGATGCTGTCGAGGAACACGAACATGTCGGAATTGTCCTGCAGGCCGCGGTCGCGGATCGCCTGCTCGATCCCCCATTGCCGGAAGATCTCCATGGTGCGGACCCAGCAGCCACGCGACTTGGGATGATCTGTGGTGGTCGGGCTCTTCTCGACCACCACGCAGTCGATGCCGAAGCGATCGAGCAGCAGTGACATCGCAAGCCCGACCGGCCCGCCGCCGGCAATGAATACGGACGTCTGGTGTGCCTCATCGGTGGCGATGCCCATCGTCGTCTCTCCTCCGTTTGATCGTTGGGAGGAGACTGCTCCTTTTTTGGTATCTCACAAGAATATGCTTGATATGGTATCCATCTCGATTTGAGATGGAGTGCCCGTCATGGACCTGCGGCAGATCCGCTATTTCGTCGCCGTCGCCGAGCGTGGCGGCTTTGCCGCGGCGGCGAGCACGCTGAATGTCGCCCAGTCGGCGCTCAGCCGCCACGTCAAGGAACTCGAAGACGAACTCGGCGGCGCCTTGCTCGAACGCGGCGCACGCGGGGTCTCGGTCACGGAATCCGGCAAGGTGCTGCTCGCGCGCGGGCGCTGGCTGCTTGGGACGATCGACGACATCAAGGCCGAGGTGCGCACGGAAAATCGGGAGCCGAGCGGTACGGTGCGGATCGGCGCGCCACCGAGCCTCGGCGATATCCTCTATCCGCCGCTGGCCCAGGCCTTCGTGAAGCAATTTCCACGCGTGCGACTCGAACTGAGTGAGGGCCTGACGGAAAGCGCATCCGAACGCCTGCTGCGGGGTGAACTCGATCTGGCGATCGTAACGACGCCGTCGCCCAACGATCATCTCGACTATGAAACGCTGGTCGTCGAGCAGGTGTTCCTGATCGGACCGTCGCGCGATCCGCTGCTGAAGCGCGGCCGACTGACCCGCAAGGAGTTCGACGCCTTGCCATCCGCGGTGGCCCCGCTCAGTCGCAACCCGTTCCCGTCGACCATGCTCTGCGCGGTGCGGGTCGACAACAGCACGCCGATGAAACGCATGGTGGCATCGGGCCTCGGCTACGCGCTGCTACCCTTCTCGGGCATTCACCAGGAGGTGGCCGCCGGCGTGCTGTCGGCGGCGCTGTTGCCGTGGATGCGCGCCGAGCGCGTGCTGGCGCTGCCGCGCGGACGGCCGGTGAGCCGGGCAACGCGCGAAGCGATCGCCGCGCTGAAGAAGATCTGCCGCGCCCTGATCGATGACGGAATCATCCTGACCGCGCCGGCGCGCAAGAGCTGAACACGCCGCGCCACGGCAAACGATCTGCTCGTTCCGCGCCGTAGCCCGACACGCGGGCCGTATCCGTTGCATCCGGCTCCAGCTTCTGATCGACCAATCGGCGGCTTGACCATAGTTGTCATGACAACTATAGAGTCATTCCAAGATTGGCGATCAAGCCGGCTGTTCCCGCCGTGAGAAGACGCGAGCCGTGACGCGGCTCTGCGGGCGAGTTTTCGCGGCCGGCGGTTAGTCGAAGGGAGGACGTTATGAACGCTGCTTCGCAGACCCACGCGGCACGGTTGCGGGAGATTTCCCGGCTCATCGACGACCGCCCCGGCGAACGCATCTTCGCAGTCGATCGCCGGATCTTCACCGATCCGGGCGTGTTCGACGCCGAGCTGCGATATATCTTCGAGGCCACGTGGAATTTCATCGGCCTGGAATCCCAGGTCGCCCGCCCCAACGATTTCGTCACCACCCATATCGGCCGGCATCCCATTCTGGTGATGCGGAGCGCCGAGGGCAACGTCGGCGCATTCCTCAACACCTGCCGGCATCGCGGAACGATCGTCTGTCCCTTCAAACAGGGCCGGCAGAAGTTTCACGTCTGCCGCTATCACGGCTGGGCCTACGACTCGGGCGGCCGCAACATCTCCGTGACGGAGGAAGCGAGCGGGCAATATCCGCCGTCGTTCTCGAACAGCAATCACGACCTTCTTCCGGTCGCGCGGCTCGGTTCGTATCGCGGATTCCTGTTTGCCAGCCTTTCGGCCGACGTCCCGCAACTGGAAGAGTTTCTCGGCGACACCCGCGCGTTCCTCGATCTCATCATCGATCAGAGCGACAGCGGTGAAGTCGAGTTCGTGCCGGGCGCCAGCACCTACACGTTCGATGCAAACTGGAAGCTGCAGTTCGAGAACGGTCTCGACTACTATCACTTCGCGACCACGCACAGCTCCTACGTCGATATCCTGAAGAAGCGCAATGCCAGCGCCGGACCGGATGCCGGATTCACTGCGGAGCCGGACGGCGAGCAGGAAGGGCAAGGCAGCTTCAGCTTCGACTATGGCCACGCCGTCAACTGGTCGATCAAGCGGACGCAGCTCTATGGCAGGCCGCTCGGCATGGATCCTGCGCGTCTCGACGCCGTGCGGCAGCGCGTCGGCAGCACGCGTGCCAAGTGGATGCTGCGGCAGCGCAACCTCACGATCTTTCCGAACCTGCAGGTCATTGACATCCTGTCGGCGCAGGTGCGGACCTGGCGGCCGCTGGCGCCCGACAAGACCGAGATGGTGTCGCATTGCCTGGCTCCGGTCGGCGAGAGTGCCGCGGCGCGCACGCTTCGCATTCGCAACTACGAAGACTTCTTCAATGCCTCCGGGTTGGCCAGCTCGGACGACAACGTCATGTATGAGTTCTGCCAGACCGGCTACGACGCGACGACCGCCGCACCCACGCAGGGTTATCTGCGCGGCGTCGCGGAGGTCGGCCACGGCGAGAGCGCGCACACGCGCGAGCTCGGCATCACCCCTTCCGAATGGTCGTTCGGTCCCACGAGCTTCGGCGGCGAGACGAACTTCCATCCCGGCTATCGCGAGTGGCGCAGGTTGTTGCAGCACGCCGCCGGGGAGACGGCGTGATGACTGCCAGCGCAATCAGGCAAACCGATGCCCACGCGGTCGCAGCCGCGACCATCTTCCGCGAGGCGCGCCTGCTCGATACCGGCGAATGGGCCGGCTGGGTCGCGATGTACAGCGAGGATGCCATCTATTGGGTGCCGGCCTGGCTCGACGAGTACACCACCACCAACGATCCCGACACGCAGGTCTCGTTGCTCTACCACGATGCGCGGCGCGGGCTGGAAGAGCGGATCGCACGAATCGAGTCGCGCAAATCGATCACCGCGCTGCCGCTGCCGCGCACCGTGCACCAGATCTCGAACCTGGAAGCGTCTGAAACCGGGCCTGACGAGATCAGCTGCCACTCGGTGTTCTCGGTCCATGTCTACGACCCGCGCGTCGCGAAGGAGCACCTGCGCCACGGGCGTTATGAGCACACGCTGCGGCGTGACGGCGAGACCTGGAAGATCGCGCGCAAGGTCATCACGCTGGTCAACGACCGCGTCCCGACCGTGCTCGATTTCTACAGCATTTGAGAGGGCACATGGTGGACGAAGGAACCTGGCACGAAGCTGCCCCGCTCAGCGCGCTGAACGAAGGCGAGCCGTACGGCATCGAAATCGGCAGACATCACGTCGCGCTTTATCGCGTCGGCAACGAGTATTACGCGACGAGCAACATCTGCACCCATGCGGAGGCGCTGCTGTCCGACGGCATGCTGGACGGTTGCGAGATCGAATGCCCGCTGCATATGGGCCGCTTCGACATCCGGACCGGCGAGGCGCTGACCAGTCCGGTCGAGATCGACATCCAGACCTATCCCGTCCGCGTGGCGGGCGACCGGCTGGAAGTCTGCCTGCCGGCATAAGGCAACCGTTCAAAAATCAAGAAAATCGGGGGAGACAGGGATGACCGAAATCGTGATGGACAAGGCGGCGAGTACGACCGCCGATCCGGAAATCGAACGCAGCACGATCCGCAAGGTCGCCCTGCGCCTGATGTGGTTCGTCATGGCGATGTACTTCCTCGCCATTCTCGACCGCGGCAACATCTCCTTTGCCGCGCTGCAGATGAACAAGGAGCTCGGGCTCAATGCCGAGAAGTTCGGCATCGCGGTCGGCATCATGTACTTCACCTATTCGATCTTCGAGATCCCGAGCAATCTGATCCTCAGCAAATACGGCGCGCGCATTACGCTGACGCGGATCGCGATCCTGTGGGGCATTGCCACGGTGCTGATGGCCTTCACGCAGGGCCCGCTCAGCCTCTATGCGTTCCGCGGCTTCCTCGGCTTCGCCGAGTCCGGCCTGTTTCCCGGGGTGATGCTGCTGCTGAGCCTCTGGTTTCCGTTCAGCTACCGCGCCCGCTACAATGCGATGTTCAACTATGCGGTGCCGATCTCCTATATCTTCGCCTCGTTGATCTCCGGCGTCATCCTCGAGCTGAACGGAACGTTCGGCATTTCAGGCTGGAAATGGCTGTTCATCCTCGAGGGCCTGCCGCCGATCATTCTCGGCATCGTCGGCATCTTCTATCTGACCGACCGCCCGCAGCAGGCGAGCTGGCTGTCGACGGCGCAGCGCAACTGGCTGATGGGCGCGCTGGAGCGCGATGCCAAGGCAACCGGCGTGGTGCATGCCGAAGGCGTGCTCAGGACCATCACCAAGCCGATGGTGCTGCTGTTCGGCCTGTGCAATTTCGGCCTGTTCTGCGGCCTGGCTTCGCTGTTCCCGTGGCTGCCGCAGATCATCAAGTCGTTCGGGCTGCCGAATTCACAGGTCGGTTTCGTGACCGCGATCCCGCCCGTCGCCGGCCTGATCGGCATGATCGCATTGTCGCGGCACTCCGACCATGTCGGTGAGCGCTTCTATTATGCGGCCATGACCTTCGTGATCGCAGCGGCCGGCTTCGCAATAGCGGCCTTTTCAACGTCGCCGCTCTGGATCATCATCGGCTTCATGGTTGCCAATGTCGGCGTCTATGGCACGCAGGCGGTGTTCTGGACCATCCCGCAGTCCTACATGTCGCGGCAGAGCGCGCCGGGCGCGATCGGCCTGGTCAGCACCATCGGCAGCATCGGGGGCGCCACGATCCCGATCGTGATCGGACGCGCCAAGGACGCCTCGGGCAGTTTCACCACCGGGTTCCTCGTGGTAACAGGCGTTCTCCTCGTCGCGGCGGCCTTGGTCCTGATCGCGCGCACTCAACTCGTGAAAGAATGAAAAGCCGGACTGCAACAAACCGCACCAGCGCCCCTGCCCCGCGCCGCGCCCCGCAAGGGGACACGGGCTCGGAGCTGGTGATCGACTTCGAACGTTACGTGCCGACGGTGCTCTCGAGCCTGGTCGCGAAGCTGCGCGCCAACGCCAATGCGTTCTTCCCGCAGGCCTACGGCGTATCGCTCGCGGAATGGCGGGTGCTGTCCTTTCTCAGGGAGCATGAGCCGGCAAGCGCCTACGACATCTGGACCAATGCGCAACTGGACAAGGCCGTCGTCAGCCGCGAGACGACGTCGCTGAAGAAAAAGGGGCTGATCGAGCTGACGCCGGTGCGAGGCAGCGCCCGGAACCGGACCGAGATCCGGCTGACATCGCAAGGCGTGGCGCTGCTCGACCGCAGTCTGGATGAAATCCTGCGCCGGCACAGCAACCTCACGGCCGGCCTCGACGCCAAGGCGCTGGACGGCTTCTTCCGGGTCGTGGCGCATATCGAGCACCGCATTCCCCACATGGCCGACCAGACCTCGAATGCCGTGCCGGCCCATGCGCCGGTCAAACGCATCGCGAAGCGGAGACCGCCGACCGGCGCCTAGAGCTTTTCCCGTTCCGATGGAATCGGAACGGGGCTCTAGATTCTTGTTTTGACGCGTTTTCTTCACGCGAACCGGTATCCACTTCGCTCGAAAACGCTCTAGCGACACTTGTCCAGTGAGGAACCCGCGTAATTTATGTTTCAGTAAGCAAGTTGTAGCTAGGATCGATCAGTGAGTTGCGTATGGGAGACTTCCAGTGATCGACTTTGACGAACTTCGTAGTATCGCCGCGGATGTTCGTATCTTTATCGACGCGTCGGAAGACAAGGGTGGCGCCTTGAAGGCCATCGTCGAGGCCTACGACGTCGTTCTGGGGATTTTCCCGGCCGGCCCGGGAATGGAACTTCACGTGGTCAAGGGCACTGAGGTCCTCAATCACATCGCGCAGACCCAGGCCTCGTCGGGCTTTACCCACACCGCCATCGCATTCCAGACCCGTGAGCAGGCTGTTGCGCTTCAGCAATTGATGGCGGCCTAGCCACCGGCGTTGCGCCCCCGCATTGCGCGGCGGCTGAAGCGATCGCATCGGCGATCGCGCGATCCCGATCGATGACCGAAGCGGCCCTGGACCGTCGAGAGATAGTGGTCGGGTCAAAATACATCGACCTGCATCTCAGTGCACCGACAGATCAAGCAGCGGTCGTCGACTGGCCGATGTCGTCGCCGAAGATGACGAGGATGTTCGGCTTCGCCGTGCCCGGCTGCTGCGCGAGCGCGGGCGACCTGCCCAATGGCGACAGGCTTGTCGCAACCAACGCCGCCGCGAACAAGGTGCGAAGTAACGTACCACGGCTACTAGCATTGAGTTTGGCCGCCCCATTGTTCTTCAATTCGGCTTCATCGCTCATTCGTCGCTCCCTACTCTTTAAGCTGGCTGAGACGTCCGCGACCGCACCACGCAGCGGAAGCCGACGTGACTGGTGGACGTGTCGACCGGTTCGGCATGCCGCGCGGCGGGGCGATAGCGGCGGCAATAGTTCGGGGCACAGAGATGCGAGCCGCCCTTCAGCACCTTCCGCGGAATCTTGATCGCGGGCTGGGCGGGGTCGTAGCTTGCTTCCTCGCGGCCGCCGCGCGGATTCTGCGGGATGCAGCAGGGCTTCGCGGCGTCGGCCTCATGACGAGTGGACCACCAGTCGGCGGTCCACTCCCAGACATTGCCGATCATGTCGTGGACGCCATAGCCATTCGGCGGAAACGCGGTCACCGGCGAGGTCCGGTCGAAGCCGTCCTCGCAGAGGTTCTGAATAGGGAAATTGCCCTGCCATGTGTTGGCCATGTGCTTGCCGCCCGGCGTCAAGGCACTGCCCCAGGCGAACTCCTCGGCCTCGAGCCCGCCACGTGCCGCGAACTCCCACTCGGCTTCGGTCGGAAGTTCCTTGCCGGCCCATTTGGCGTAGGCGAGCGCATCGGCATAGGCGACGTGGACGACCGGGTGGCTGCCGAGCACGTTGATGTTGCTGCGCGGGCCGTAGGGTCGGCGCCAGTTCGCGCCCTTCATCAAGGTCCACCATTGGCTCCAGTCGCGCAGGGTGGTGACCCGGCGCGGCGGCTGAAACACCAGCGAGCCGGCGTAGAGCATATGCGGCAGCGCACCCGGATATTGCGCAGGATCCGGCGGCCGCTCGGCGACCGTGATGTGCCCGGTCTCCCGCACGAATTCGCGGAATTGAGCGTTGGTCACCGGGGTGCGGTCGATCCAGAAGCCGTCGACCGACGCCCGATGCGCCGGCGCCTCCTCCGGATAGTGATGGTCGGAGCCCATGCGGAACGTGCCGCCGGGAATCCAGACCATGTCGCCGGTCCGGACGCGGTCGTCACGCTCTGATTCAGCGGAGGCGATCTCTACCCGGGACATGGCGATGCACCTCTTTGCGCATTACCGCGAGCAGTAGTCCCAGAAGCCCTGTGTTCGCGACGGGTCGGTGTAGTACCAGCACATGCCCGCTGCCGGTGGCGGTCCGGCCCAGGCGGCTGCGCTCGCCGCGCTAACGAAACCGATCGCCGCGCCGGCCGCGACCGCGCCCCCGATCGGCCAGCCGTACCAGCCGGGCCGCGCCCAACCTCCCGGCCGCGGTCCGGGCCCGACCCAGCGCGTGCCGCCGCCGTGCCAGCCGGGCCGAACTCCCGGACGCACCACCGTCCGGCTACGATAAGCGACCGCACCGCCGCGCGGTCCGACGGCAACGCCGCCGCGGCGCGCGACAGCGCGCACCTGCACAACGTTACCGCTGCCTTCTTGCTGTTTGACGATCGGCAGTGAAGCGGAAGCGCCGATGCTGACCGCGGACGCTGGGGCCAGTTGCGCGACAATCGCGGCTGCTCCAATGGCGGTCAGACGGAAAATCTTGTTGAAGATCGCGGCCTTATGATCTCGATGACCGAATGTCGTGCCTGATTGCGTCGTGCCTGAGTGCATTGTCGCGCCCTTCCATTTTTCTGTGCTGCACGTTTCGGCAGCGTTGATCCGTCAGGCCTTCTTCCCTTTTCCTCCGTCGCTATCCGTGTGCACATTTGCGTGCACAGGGTTTCTCCATCGTGACTCGTTCCACTGGACGTTGTCACGAGCAAATTCTGCTGTCGGATCAAACGTAGCCGAACGCACCATACAAGTGATGTGCACTTTGTGCCAAACTCAACCCCGAGGCGTGCAGGCTTAACGAAAGATGCTCCAATTCGATCAATCCGATGTGGTCGCCATTGTTGCTTTCTCGAAAAAACAAGCGAAAATCTGCACGTATGCAAATCCATACCACGATCTCGCCATGCGAATCGAACCAATCTAGGCACATTGTCGCGGCCGCACTTTTTGTACCGACTTCAAGCATTTGGTTTTAGTAGATTAATCGCGCTGCAGTTGTGAACGTGGATATGGGCCAGCACCTGACGGTTAGCACCGGCGAGCTTGACGGCTTCGAGGGTCTCCACGATGCCGTCAAAGGCTCGCATGTCGAAGTCATGCAGCTTGAGCGCGGCAAGCTGCGCGGCACATTGTCTCACGTCGGGATCGGTGATTTCTCGCTCAGCATCGGCGCGTTCAATGTCGGGGTCCGCACCCAACGCATCTCGACCGATCCCAAGCTGATCATCGGAATGCTGCTGAACGCGACCGACCGCGTCACGCATTGGGCGTTCGACATGCAGCCGGCCGATGTGCTGGTGATTCCTCCATCGGTCGAGCATGACGGGGTCTTTCACAGCGCCTCCTCCTACGCGGCCATCCGCTTCGACCTGGCTGAGCTGCCCGACATATTCGGCGGCGAGCCGCGGCTCGCCGACGCCGAAACCTGGCAGGCGAAGAACCACTTTCGCGCCGACCCCACGATCGGCATGGGCGCCGCGGACAAACTGCCGCAGATCGTCGCGCATCTCGCGCGCTATCCGGACGCCTTGACGGACGCGTCGGCCGGCTTCTGGAAGCGCGCGATCATCGACTGCGTGACCGCGACGGTCATCACATCGCTGCCGCCCGACGGCACGAGCTATCTGCCGTCGGCGATGCGACTGGTGCGCCACGTCGAGGACTATCTGCACGCCGCGGGCACGCGCCCGGTCCATGTCTCGGAAATCTGCACCGAGCTTCGGCTGTCGCGACGCAGCCTGCACCGCGCCTTCCACGAGGTGTTCGGCGTCGGCCCGGTGACATTCCTGCGCTACAAGCGGCTCTGCATGATCCGTTCGATCCTGCGCGAAAGCACTCCGGACCAGACCACCGTCTCCAAGGTTGCGATCGAACAGGGCTTCATCGAGCTCGGGCGCTTCTCGCAATATTACCGCGCGATGTTCGGAGAATACCCGTCGCAAACGCTCGGCTACGCCGGCTAGCAAATCAGCCGTTGCGCCCGCGCAAGCTCATTTCGATCGCCCCGGATCGCCATTGCCCGACAGCACTTGCGCGGCACCGCCGATGCCGCGGCGGAAGGCTTCGTCGAAGGTGACGCCGCGGAACTGCCATTTGTAATCCTTGCCGTGCCAGGCCATCCGCCATTGCGTGGCCCAGCCGAGATCCTTGTCGTCCCAGACCAGCCGTCCAAGCAGGGTGGCCTCGCCGCCCTGCGGCGCGACGATCGAGCTCAGCTTCGCCGGCGGCGTCTTCGACAGTTCGGCGACGGTGACGCTGGCACTCGTCAACGCCGCTGCATCGGGCAGCACGAAGCGCATGCCGCGTTTGCCGGCCGCGGCCGCAAGCGCGTCGCGTTGCAGGTCGGACTGCGTCCCGTCGGATGTGACGATGTAGTCCTTCGGACCGTGCTGCATCTCGGCGAAGACGCCGAGCACCGGCCGCCGCGACCGCCACGGCTTGAGACCGAGGCTGGCGAGAATGCCGTCGATCTTCTTCTCGTCGAAACCCACCGTCAGGTCGTACGGCCGGTCGCGGGTGCCCTGCTCGTCATGATGCGGCTTGCCGGCATATTGATCGTGATAGTCGAAACTGCTGACGAACGCCTTGGCCTTCGATTTGTAGGCGGCAAGCCGGCGGTCGCCTGCCAGCATTGGCTGACCGGAGACCTTGATCAGCACGTCCTCCAGACATGCACCGAAGCCAATGATGCGGTTCGGCTCGCTCTGGCCGGTGACGACGGTCTGCGCACGGTAGAGGCTGTCGTCTGCTGCGGCCATCGCACTACCGCAAGCGATCCATGCAGCGGCAAGCAGCACGCGAACCGCGCCGCGTGCGAGGGTGGCGATCAGATCGCGCTTCGTCTCAAGCAAGGCAGCCATGGTCACCTCCGCTCGGTCACTTCATTGACGGCACAGATTGGCGGTATTTTCGGGCAGGGCCAACGCGTTCGGACATGGGCGCCATTCCATCGGCCCCGCTGCGCGCTATGGCCACGCGCGGCAGGCCTGACATATGCTCGGAGCATGCGCGGCGGCGCCGCGAGCGCTGCCCAACACAAGGGCACCGAGCAGGGGACGTTCCGTGAAATGCTATGAATTGCAAGGCCCCGGCGGCGTCGACGCGCTGGCGCTGGTCGACAAGCCGGTTCCGCAAGCCGGCCCCGGCGAAGTCCTGGTGCGGCTGAAGGCGGCGACGCTGAACTATCGCGACCTGCTCACGGTCAAGGGCGGCTACGGCTCGCGCCAGAAATTTCCGCTGGTCCCGGTCTCCGACGGCGCCGGCGTTGTCGAGGCGGTCGGCGCCGGCGTCAGAAGCTTCGCACCCGGCGATCGCGTGATCGGCAGCTTCTTCGAAAGCTGGCTCGGCGGCGAGCCGAACGAGGCGCGGATGCGCGCGGCGCTCGGCGGCAGCGTCGACGGTGTGCTGACCGAGTACCGGGTCTTCCCCGCGCATGCGCTGGTGCGCACGCCGGATCATCTGAACGACATCGAGGCCGCGGCACTGCCATGCGCCGGCCTCACTGCGTGGAGCGCGGTGGTCAAGCTCGGCGACCTCAAGCCGGGGCAAACGGTGCTGACCCAGGGCACCGGCGGCGTCTCGCTGTTCGCGCTGCAATTCGCCAAGATGTGCGGCGCCCGCGTCATCGCGACATCTTCCAGCGACGCCAAGATCGCGCGGCTGAAACAGCTCGGCGCCGACGTCACGCTCAACTACAAGACCACGCCGGACTGGGGCAAGAAGGCGCGCGAGCTGACCGGGCGCGGCGTCGATCTCGTTGTCGAGGTCGGCGGCATCGGCACGCTGAACGAATCGATCCGCGCCACCAGGATCGGCGGCACCATCGCCTTCATCGGCGTGCTCGCAGGTCCCGCCCCGTCCGACACGCGGCTGCCGCTGATGGTGATGCAGCAGCAGCGGCTGCAAGGCGTCACCGTCGGCTCGATCGAGGATCTGCAGGCGCTGTGCGACGGCATCAGCCTGCACGGCGTCAAGCCCGTCATCGACAAGGTGTTCGGGTTCGACCAGGCCAAGGCCGCGTTCGCCCACATGGCGAGCGGCGCGCATTTCGGCAAGGTCGCGATTGCGATCGGCTAACGTGGAGAAGAGGCGGAGCATCACGGCCTGAAGCACGAGCTTAAGTTGAACTGGATCCGCATCGAACGTTCACCTCTCCCTTGGGAGAGGTCGATTTGCGCCTGGCGATGCGAAGCGTCGTCCAGCGCAAATCGGGTGAGGGGTTACGGTCCAACGAGAGAGCAAGGCCCCTCACCCGGATTGCTACGCAATCCGACCTCTCCCCGGCGGGGAGAGGTGAACCGAAATCGCGGCCAACCGATTCAACCATAACTCGTCCCGCTCTAGCGCCCTGTGAACTGGGGCTTGCGTTTCTCGACGAAGGCCTGGCGGCCCTCCTTCGCGTCGGCGCTTTCGCGGATCACCTGCTGCAGCTCGATCTCGCGGCGGAACTGATCGGCGTAGCTCGCGTGGTCGCTCTCCTCGAGCAGCTGCCGGGTCGCGACCAGCGCGCGCGTCGGTCCGTCGGCGAGACGGCCGGCGAGCGCCGTCGCCTCGTCGAGCAGTTTTGCATCATCGACCACGTCGCGCACCAACCCCCACTCCTTGGCCCGCTCGGCCGGCAGCGGCTCGTTCAGCAGCATCAGGTCGAGCGCGCGCTGGCGGCCGATCAGGCGCGGCAAGAGCCAGGTCGAGCCGAGGTCGGGCACCAGGCCGATCCGGCTGAACACCTGAATGAAGCTCGCCGAGCGCGCCGCCAGGATGATGTCGCCGGACATCGCGAGGCTGAAGCCGCCGCCGGCCGCGACGCCGTTGACCGCGACCACGACAGGCACGCGGCATTCGCGCAAGGCCTGCATCGCCGGCCAATAATGCCTCATCACGCCGGTGTAGATATTGTCGCCGAGCGACTGGAACGCCTTGAGGTTCTGCCCGGAGCAGAAGCCGCGTCCCTCCCCGGTCAGAATCAGAGCGCGGATGCCGGGATCGAGGCTCATCTCGCCGACGGCGAGTGCGAGATCGCCGAGCAGTTCCGGCGTCATGGCGTTCAGGCTCGCGGGATCGTTGAGCGTCAGGATGCCGGTCTTGCCGTCCCGTTCACGCTTCACACCAGTCATTTTCCGCTCCCTGAAATTGGTTCTTGTTGTTGCACTGACAGTGCCATGCTTGGCATGCTACGCCAACGTGCCCCACCCGCAACAAGAACAGCGAAAGCAACGCCATGTCCGACCAGTTCTCCAACTCGCAAGTGATCCGCAAGCCGGCCGTCAGCGCCAAGGGCGGCATCGTCGCCGCACAGTCGCGCCGGGCGGCCGAGGTCGGCGCGGAGGTATTGGCTGCGGGCGGCGATTGCGTCGACGCCGTGATCGCAACCACCTTCGCGCTTGGCGTCGTGGAGCCGTGGATGAGCGGCGCCGGCGGCGGCGGCGCGATGGTGCTGTATCGCGCCAAGGAGAAACGCGTCGAGGTGATCGACTACGGCATGCGCGCGCCCGACGGCCTGCGTATCGAGGATTATCCGCTGACCGGCGGCGCGGCCTCCGACCTGTTCCCCTGGGCGCGGGTCAAGGACGACCGCAACCTGCACGGCCCCGGCTCGATCGCGGTGCCCGGCGTCGTTGCCGGCATGGAGGAAGCGCATCGCCGCCACGCCAGGATGCCGTGGAAGGACCTGCTGGCGCCGAGCGTCAAGCTCGCCGGCGATGGCCTTTTGGTCGATTGGTGGACCACCGCGATGATCGCAAGCTCCGCGGCCGATCTGCGGCGCTATCCCGCCAGCGCGGCGGCGTATCTGCAGGACGGCCTGCCGCCGAACGCGCAATGGGGCATCAGGTCGGTGGTCCGCATGCCGCAGGACAAGCTCAAGGCCACGATGGCGCAGCTCGCCGCGGCCGGCCCGCGCGATTTCTACGAGGGCGATCTTGCGCGCAGCATCGCCGACGACATCCAGGCCGCCGGCGGCGCGCTGTCGGTACGCGACCTCGCCGCCTTCCGCGCCCATCTGCGCGAGCCGCTGAAGATTCCCTATCGCGGCGGCACGGTCTATGCGACGCCGGAGCTGACCGCGGGTCCGACCATGGCTCGCACGCTCGGCCTTTTGCAAAAGGCGCTCGCGCCCGCGCAAGGCGGCCCGGATGCGGCGGCCTACGCTGCCTATGCCGAGGCGCTGCAAGCCGCCTATCGCGAACGGCTGAAGGACATGGGCGACGTCGACGGCCGCCGCGCGCTCGGCGCCGAAGCGATCGCGCCAAGCTGCACCACGCATTTCTCCGCGGTCGACCGCGATGGCAACATGGCCGCGGTGACGCAGACGCTGCTGTCGACCTTCGGCTCCAAATTCGTGACGCCGAACACCGGGCTGACCATGAACAACGGCATCATGTGGTTCGATCCGACGCAAGGCAATCCGAACTCGCTCGCGCCCGGCAAGCGCTGCCTGACCAACTACACGCCGGTCGTGGCGCAGGCCGCCGACGGCCGCACGCTTGCCGCGGGCGCATCGGGCGGCCGCCGCATCCTGCCGGCGGTTTCGCAACTGCTCTCCTTCGTGATGGATTTCGGCATGGATCTCGACGCCGCGATCCACCAGCCGCGGATCGACGCCAGCGAGGGCGCCGTGGTGATCGGCGACAAGCGCCTGCCCGCGAGCGTACGCGAGGCGCTGCGCGGCCGCTTCGATTTCGAGGAGGCCCGTATCCAGACCCTGCCGATGAAGTTCGCCTGCCCGAGCGTCGTGCTGCGCGACGGCACCACCAACAGCGGCGTCACCGAGCCGTTCCAGCCCTGGGGCGATGCGGTCGCGGAGGGGTGACGGCAAGTCGCGCGGCTCATTGCGGTCGTCGTCCCTGCCTAGTGCGCAATTGCGCACGAGGCAGGGACGACACCGAGTTTATTGCATGAGCCAGCTGATACATTTGGGCCGACAACAATTGCGGTGACCGGCTTGAGTGAAGCAAGCGCAGACGTGCCGCCCGGCGCGCAACTTCTTGGACGCGAGTGGCTGGGCTTCGACGGTGAAATCGCCACAGTCCGTTTCGAGGCGCAACCCTTGTTCACGAACCGCCATGGAACGATCCAGGGCGGTTTCCTTGCCGCGATGCTGGATTCGGCCACAGGCCTCGGCGCTCTCGCAGCGCTGCCGGCAACGCGGACCGTCGTGACGAGGACTCTCACTACGCGGTTTCTCAAACCGGCGCGCATCGGCCCGATCACGGCCAAGGCGAAGGTCATCTCGCAGACCGACCGCGACATGATCGTGGAAGCCGATCTGATCGACGCCAACGATGTGACGGTCGCCAGCGCCACGGCCGAGTTGCGGATTCTGGACAAGCGATAGTCCGCAGCCCGATCAGCAATCCCTGCATCGCGCCAGCAGGGTGACTTCGTTCATTCCGTAGCCGTCGACGGTCTCAACGGTGCAGCCAAGCTCGCGTTCGCAATAATGGATCCACGGCTCGGGGCTCGTGCAATACAGCTGCACCTGCGCCGCATCCGCGGTGGCTGCGGCCTCCCCGGTGACGAAGTTGACGCTGAAGCCGCGCAGGCTGGCGCGGCGCAGGTCGGCCAGCATCTCGGCGACGAATGCCTCCCAGGATCGGCGGCAGCCGCCGATATTGACATTCATGATGCCGCTCGCGACCGAATAGGTCGCGCGGCGCGGGCTGCCCCTCCCGACCTTGAAGCGGCGCCCCGGCGCCGAGAAACGGCGGCGCGCGCGGCTGATCATGGCGAGCGACAGATCGATCCCGAGATAGTCGATCTCCGCCTGCGGATGGCGCCTTGCGAGATAGGCGCACAGCGCGCCGTATCCGCAGCCGATGTCGTTCAGGCTGAACGGTGCGGAGAAGTCGCAGAGCTTCAGCAACTGGACGAAGCGGAGGTCCTGGGTGGCCTGGCAGGACCAGTCCACCCCGCGCGGGGTGGCGCCGTATTTGGCGACCCGCGCGCTGTAGTAGGATTCGACATCGGCATAGAGGTCGGAGAACCGCGCCCGGTCGCCTTCGGCGCCGAAACCTGCGGTCTCCGCCGCGATGCTCACGTCTTGCTCACTTCTTGGCTTTGGCCCGCCGCTGCTTCGCCATCGCGGCAAGCTCCTTGCGGGCGACCTGGCTTGGCTTGGTCGGGATCGACAGAACCCGATACGACTGGGTCGAGTAGATCAGCGGCGTGTGGCCATCGGCTGCAAACGTCACCTTCGGATTTTCCTTCATGGCGTGAACGCTAACCAGCACCGGCAGATACGGACTCTGCGTGAGCGCCTGGCGGAACGCCTGGACCACCCGCTTGTATCCGCTCACATTGGGCTGATCGGACGGATAGTCCTTCAGCGTGCCGAGGAAGGTGTACCAGCGCTTCCGTTCGATCCGGTCGGCCGGCTCGATCCCGATCAGCCGGAACGACTGCTCGAGGGGATGATTGGGAGAGAAGATGTCGAACTCCTTTTGCAGCTCGACCATTTCCATGATCCCGCCGGGACCAAACCGCTTGTTCAGCAGATCAAGGACATCGCGCGTCGTATCGTCTTGAATCATCCGTCCCATTAGAACCCCCTCAATACCTTGTTTCCAGAAATGAAAAAATTGTCGCGTCTAGCGGCGTCGCTCAAGATGCAATCGAAGCTGATCGAGTTGTGGTGTGAAGTAGACTGCCCCCGAGACGTCGAGCAAATTCTGGGCGCCGCCGACAATCTCGTCAAGCTCATCATGTGACGTGCTGCCCAAAGCGCAAATGATCAGGCCGCGCAGCACGGTCGCGTGCAGCTCGGCGATGCGATCGGTCCTTCGCCGCGCGACCATCAGCGCCTCGTCCACTGCTTGCAGGGCCGCATGGTGGTCGGCGGCGCGATAGAGCGCTTCGGCCAGGTCCGCCAGCATGCGGGCCTCGAATTCGAGGCCGGCTCGCGCAGAGCGCGCAAAATCGATCGCTTCCTGAAGCTGGGCGGCGGCAACCTTGAAGTCGCCTGCGGCGCCGCTGGCGAGGCCGGCGCTGGCGAGCGCCGCGACCCGCAGATAGGGCGTGCCGGACTGCTCGGCCAGTTCGGCGATCCTCGCCGCATGCGGCTTGGCGAGTTCCGGCCGGCCGCGGCTCCAGCCCATCTCCACCATCGCAAAATGCGGAATGAACTGCACGACGGCGGCGAAGCGCTCCGGCTCGGCCCGCAGCACCTCGGCGATCCGCCGTTCGGCCTCGTCGAACCGGCCGAGTCGCACCAGAATTCTGGTGCCAAGGCACCTGATCCAGTGCTCGACATCAAAGCCGAGAATCTGGTTCGGGTTGAGACCGAGTGTGACGTTGTTGTGAAAACCGCCCTGCTCGGCAATCGCGGCAACCGCCACCTGCCCGGCGTCGAGCGCCTCGGCAAGACGGCCCGACAGGAAGAACGCCTGGCTCAGCATGGCATTGACCGTCGCAAACCGTCCGACGTCCCCGGTGCCGGAAGTGAGCTTCAAGGCGTCCTGCACGAGATTGACATAGTCGTCGGCCGCCGCGGTCGCGGCGAGGATCCTGCCGTAGGCGCCGAGCAGGATCGGCTCGTGCACCGGGTCCGCCGCGCGCGCGTATTTGATCGCCTCTTCGGCGTAGGGCTTGACCTCTTCGGCGGACATGCCCTCACGCCAGCCGAAGTTGAGGATCTGGCCGCTCGACATCGCCCGCAGCCGGTCGACATATTCGGACTGGGGCTGGTCCTGCAGCAGGGCGCGAACCTTTTTCCAGCTTTTCATTGCCTCGGCGGAGTTGGTCTTGCCGATCCAGCGCGCCGCACGCTGCAAATGGGTGACCGCCTCCAGCGGCTGGCCAGCGGCCTCGTAGTGATAGGCGAGCAGCCCGGCAAACTCGTCGAGCTTGCCCCAGTCGAAGCCCTCGATGGCCTTGGCGACGGTCGCATGCAGCGTGGTCAGCCGCGACCGCAACTGGGTTGCATAGGCGACCTCCTGGATCAATGGATGGCGAAACGCCAGCAGTCCCTTGTCGTAGGGCGGCAGGTCGTACAGCAGCTCGGCCTGGCGGAGCTGCGCGATGGCGTTCTGCAAATCGTCGTTCGGCAGCGCCGCGACCGGGCGCAGCACCGACATTGCGACCAGCCGGCCGATGACGGCCGCCGTCTCGAGCACCTGCTTGGCGATATCCTCGAGGTGATCGATGCGGGCGGCCACGACGGCCTGCACCGTCGCGGGCAACGGCACCGCATCGACGCCATGCTTGAGCCGGTAGTTGCCGCGTTCGCCCTCGACATTGCCGCGCTCCACGACGGTGTTGGCCAGCTCCTCGATGAAGAACGGATTGCCCTGCGCGCGTTCAATGACATTGCTGCTCAGCGAGGCCAGCGAGGGATGCCTGCCGAAATGCTCGCGGAGCAGCTCGTTCGAATCGGACCACGGCAGCGGCGGGATGGCGATCTGACGGTAGTGAGACCGCTGCATGAAAGGTGCCGTGAAGCCCGGCCTGAAATTGACCACCAGGAACGTCGCGGTGCCGACGATGGCATCGACCAGCGTCTCGACGAACTCCTCGCTGGCGGCATCGATCCAGTGCAGGTCCTCGATCATGACGACCGCCGGCGCGTCCCCGGGGCGCGCGTGCACCAGCGTTCGAACGAGATCGAGCAGCTGCAGCCGCAGCGCGCGCGGATCGAGCTTCGGGGCCGGATGCTCCGGATCGGCAAGCCCGAGAAATTCGAGCAGCACCAGCAGCTCCTGCTCCGACGAGGCCATCTCGGCAAAGCGGTCGATGACGCGACGCCGGGATGTCTCGATCGGCTCCTTGACGCGGATGCCGAAGATATCGCGCAGCAGCTCGAGCACGGGCTGGAACGGCGTTGCGCGGCCATGCGCCAGCACGCGCGCCTCGTAGACGCGAATGCCCTTGCGGCGGCAATTTTCGGCGAACTCGAAGCAAAGTCGGCTCTTGCCGATACCGGCATCGCCGACCATGCCGACGACCCGGCCGTCGCCGGCAACCGCACGTGACAGCTCATGCTCCAACGCCGCCATCTGCTCGGTGCGGTTGACCATCGAGGTCAGGCGGCGGCCGCTGCGGAAAACGTCGCTGGCGGGCGCGCTGAGCAGCCCGGTCAGCTTGAAGACCTCCACCGGCATCGAGATGCCGCGAATGGTCTGCATACCGAGCGGCATGACCTCGACGAATTGCCTGGCGCCGAGATAGGTGTCCCGCGTGATGAGGATCGTCCCCTCATCGGCCATCTGCTCCATCCGGTTGGCGATATGGACGTTGGCGCCGGCGGCGTCGTAGGTCTGGTAGATGGTGTTTTCCACCGTCTGAACGACGACTTCGCCGGTATGCAGCCCGACCCGGATCTGCATGCCGGGATCGGCGAGCCTGGCCACCGAATCCTGCATGGCGAGCGCGGCGAGACAGCCGCGGACCGCATGGTCCTCGTGCGGGCGCGGCGGCGCGCCGAACAGCGCCATGACGCCGTCGCCCTGGATCTTGTTGACGATGCCGTCGTAGCGGTGGACGGCCTCCTTCATCAGGTCGAGCACCGGCTCCAGCCGCCGCATGCCGAGCTCGGGATCGCCGAGGCTGTCGATCAGATTGGTCGAGTTGCGGATATCGGCAAACAGCAGAGTGAGGTTCTTGCGTTCGCCGCCCTTGGTGCTGAGCGAACGAAGCAGCCGTTGCGAAGGCGCATCGGGACGGACGCTGCCCGCGGCGAGCGCGGTGCCGCAGCGGCCGCAGAAGCGGCTGGAGGGCCCGTTCACATGCTGACAGGAGTCACATTTGAGGCCTAACGGCGCACCGCAATCTTCACAATAATCGTTGCCAGCCCGGTTTGCGCGGCCGCATCGCTCGCACTGCATGAACAGCCTTTCAGTAAAGACTGCGAATATATCCGACGCGCGAGATTAGCCCAGCACATTCTGTAATTGTGTTAAATGCCTCACACACCGAGCCGGTCCCGCACCCGGCCGGTCAGCACCGCCGTGGTGACGCCGACCCGCCAGAAGGCGTGCATCGGGATCGGTTTGATACCGGTCACGGGCATGTCGATCTCGGCCTTGGGGCCGCCGATCAGGCGGCGGGCCAGCTGTGCGCCCATCGCGGTCGAGAGCGCGACGCCGCGGCCGTTGCAGCCGAGCGAGATCAGCAAATTCTCCGCGGGCTCATGGACATGGGGGTAGTGATCGGCGGTGATGGCAAGGCGGCTGTTCCAGCCGTGGGTCCAGCTGACGCCCCTGAGCTGCGGCCACAGCCGCTCGGCGTAGCGGATCAGATAGGCGACGTCGGTCGGCTTGCTGATCCAGCGCATCGGGCCGCGGCCGCCAGTCAAGAGCCGATTGTGCTGGTCGATGCGGTAATAGACCGTGATGTGGCCGCTTTCGTAGAGCACCGGCCGGGTCGGCATAATCGCGCGCGCGATCGCCTCGGACAGCGGCGCGGTCGCCGCGATCGACGAGAACACCGGCACGATGCTGCGGCGGAGCGCCGGCCAGAGATCATCGGTAAAGCCGTTGGTCGCGAGCAGCACCTTGTCGGCGAGCACGACCGCGCGCGGCGTCGCGATCCGCCAGCGGCCGCCGTCGCGGCGGAGCGACAGCGCCGGGGTCTCGCCATGGACGGCGACGCCGGCCCCGATCGCGGCGCGCGCAAGCCCGCGGGCATAGCTTAGCGGATGCAGGTCGCCGCCGCGCGCATCCAGCATGGCGCAGAGGTAACGGTCGCTGCCGGTCATCTGGCGCATCTCGGCGGCGTCGAGCAGCTTCACCGGCATGCCGCGCCGGATGCACTGCTTTGCGGTGGTCTCGATCGCCGCTGCGCTGGCTTCGTTGTAGGCGGCGCGCAGCGTGCCGTTCTGCCTGGCCTCGCAGGGGATCTGGTAGCGGCGGATCAAATCATGCGTGAAGTTGGTGGTGCCGTAGGAGAACTCGATCATGCGGCGGCCGAGATCGGCGCCGAAATCCTGCTCGATCCGGTCGGGGTCGTGCTTCAGTCCGGGATTGGTCTGCCCGCCATTATTGCCGGACGCGCCCCAGCCCGGCTCCTGGGCTTCCAGCACGGTTGCGAACACGCCCTGCTCGGCGAGGTGCAGCGCGGTCGACAGGCCGGTAAAGCCGCCGCCGATGATCGCGACCGGCACGCTCTTGTCCGATGTCAGCTGAGGCGTCGGCGTCGGCTCCACCGCGGTGTCGGCATAGAGGCTCGGTGGCAGCGGCAGGCGGGTGGAAGAGGTCATTGTAGGATACCGAACTAGATGGATGTTGTGCCGAACGGCGCGTCCGCAGACTCACTCACCTCTCCCGCTTGCGAGGGCTTTGCGCAATCGGGCGTGCGCGAGTGCAGGCCAGTGTCAGGCCTTTTTTTGCGTGGCTTCTGGGGGCGCGGGGGAGTGGACAGCTTGGTTTGGGCGGCCGATTGACGGCATTGCGGAGCGGCGGTCACAGCGCAACTCCCGCTGGACGCAGCATTGCCCATCGTTTGAGGTTCATGGCGAGGCAGAGAAGATGCAGATGGGTCTGATTGCGTGCCAAGCCCAGATAGCGAGCGCGCGCCCAGCCATAGACGCCCTTGAGGCGCGCGAAGACCTGCTCGACCGGGGCGCGGCGCCGTCCCACGGCGTCGTTGAAGCGCTTCTGACGCGCGGTCAGGGGATGATGCTTGTTGGGCCGGAACATCAGCCGCGGCTTGATGCCCCGGGCCGCGAGGAGGGCGCGGCGCTCGTGCTTGTCATAGGCCTGGTCGGCGTAGACCGCCTTCTCGTCGCCGCAGATCAACTCGTCGGCCGGCACCGTGTCGTTGACCGCGGCGTCGGTCAGCTTGCTGCGACGGATGATCGCCGAGCCCTGGTCGACGCCGACATGCGCCTTGTAGCCGAAGTACCGCTTGCCACCCTTCTTGGTCCATCGCGCATCCGCATCCCGCTCGCTGTTGACCAGCTTGCTCGGCGCACGGCCGTCCGGGCCGAGCGGCAGCGGGTCTTTCGGCGGCTTCGGCGGCTTCACCGCCGCCGGGATCAGGCTCGCATCGATCAAGGTGCCCCGGCGCAGCACCAGCCCGCGCGCGTCGATCTGGCGCAGGATCTCGCCGAACAGCCTCTCCTCCAGAGCGGCCTGCTGCAAAGCTTCGCGGAAGCGCCAGATCGTCGTGTGGTCGGGCGTCTCGTCACCGAGCACAAAGCCGCAGAATTCGCGGAACGAGGCCCGATCATCGAGCGCCTCCTCCAGCTCCGGATCAGACAACCCATACCATTGCTGCAACAACAACGCCTTGAACATCACCAGCCGTGGATAGGGCGGCGCTCCACGCTCCGGTTCAGCAAGGCTGCGCAGCACGCACTCCACAGCCGCCCAATCGACCAGCTCGCCAATCCGCCTCAGCACCGAACTCCCTTTCCCCCGCCGCGACACCAGCGCATCTGCGAAGCTCGCTTGACCAACCTGCCGATACGCCATCCCCGCCTCCCCCTTCAGATCGGTCCTAGAGAATCGCAGATTCGCCTTTGCGCAAAGCCCTCGCAAGCGGGAGAGGGGTGCAGTGCCGGTGCGGCTACAGCTCGATCGAGCAACGTCATGATGCTCACAGCGGATGCAGCACGCGGCGCAGGAAATCCTGGGTGCGCGGGTGCTGGGGTTGGTTGAGGACGGATTTGGCGGCGCCCTGCTCGACGATGACGCCGCCGTCGATGAACAGCACGCGGTCGGCGACGTCGCGGGCAAAGCCCATTTCATGGGTGACGACAACCATGGTCATGCCGTCGTCGGCGAGCTTGCGCATCACCGACAGCACCTCGCCGACCAACTCGGGATCGAGCGCGGAGGTCGGCTCGTCGAACAGGATCGCCTTCGGCTGCATCGCCAGCGCCCGCGCGATCGCGACGCGCTGCTGCTGGCCGCCGGAGAGTTTTGGCGGATGCACCTCGGCCTTGTCGGCGAGCCCGACCTGCGCGAGCAGCGCGCGGCCGCGGGCGACCGCCTGCTCGCGCGGCTCCCTCTTCACGTAAAGCGGCCCCTCGATGACGTTCTCGAGCGCGGTGCGATGCGGGAACAGGTTGAAACGCTGGAACACCATCGAGACCTGGGTGCGGATCGCCACGATCGATCGGTCATTGCTGTCGACGCGCGCGCCCTCGACGCTGATCTCGCCGCGATCGTAGCTCTCGAGCCCGTTGATGCAGCGCAGGATGGTCGACTTGCCGGAGCCGGACGGGCCGATGATGCAGACCACCTCGCTCTTCGCGACGGAGGCCGTGATGCCCTTCAGCACCTCGACCTTGCCAAAACTCTTGTGGACGTCGCGGAGCTCGATCATTTGCGGTTCGCCTTGTTCTCGAAGTGCCGAACCAGCAGGATGAGCGGAATGCTCATGGTGAGGTACATCAGCGCCACCAGCGTGAACACGCTGGTGTTCTTGAAGGTCGAGGAGGCGATCAGCTTGCCCTGCAGCGCCAGTTCGG
Source organism: Bradyrhizobium sp. Pha-3 (assembly GCF_042258325.1). NCBI lineage: Bacteria > Pseudomonadati > Pseudomonadota > Alphaproteobacteria > Hyphomicrobiales > Nitrobacteraceae > Bradyrhizobium > Bradyrhizobium sp. Pha-3. The sequence continues at coordinate 7,071,534 of NZ_CP170151.1, forward strand.
CGACCGTGATGGTGGACGCCTGCGAGGAATCCTTCAGCATCATGATCATGATGTTGCCGTAGGGCGGCAGGATGATCCGAACCGCCTGCGGCAGCACCACGCGGCGCATGGTGAGCCACCAGCCCATCCCGATGGTCTGCGCCGCCTCGATCTGCCCCTTGTCGATCGCCTCGATGCCGGCGCGGAAATTTTCCGCCTGATAGGCCGAATAGGCAATGCCGAGCCCGATGATCGCGGCCTGCAGCGCCGATAGCGCGATGCCGAAATCGGGCATCACGAAGTAGATGTAAAACAGCAGCACGATGATCGGGATGCCGCGGATCACGTTGATCAGCGAGGCGCTGAGGCCGACCAGGAAGCCGATCCCGGACACCCGCATCAAGGCCCACACCAGCCCGAGCACGGTCGAAAGGACGAGCGAGCCGACGGTGACGACGATGGTCAGCCAGACACCCTGCAGCAGGATCGGCACGAACTCGACGGCGTCATGGAAGAATTTTTGCATCGGCTAAACTTATCCCGTCCCGTCATCCTGATGAGCGGCGTCTTCGCCGCGTCTCGAAGGATGAATCGGCCCGGCTGGTGGCCGTCGACCCTTCGAGACGCGCTACGCGCTCCTCCAGCGACAACGGCAAAGCCGTTGCGCGGGGGTGACGGGTCACTCTTGCGTAGCCCGGCAAGCCCAGTAGAAGCACACGCGCGTCAGGACGCGCTGGCCTTCTGGCCCCACTTTTCCAGGATCTTCGCGATCGTGCCGTTGGCCTTCAGCTTCCCGAGCGAGGCGTTGATCTTCGCGAGCAGCTCGGTGTCACTCTTGCGGACGCCGATCGCGACGGTCCCGACGGTAACCGGCTTGTAGCCGTCGACCAGCCGCACGTCGGCGAAATTGCCCTGCTGCAGATTGTAGGCGAGGATCGGATAATCGGCGAAGCCGGCCTTGAGGCGGCCCGCATTCACGTCGCGCAGGATGTCGGGAATGGTATCGTAGACCTTGACCTCGCTGAACAGCCCGGTCTTCTTCAGCGCATCGACGAAGGCAGTGCCGACCTGGGCGCCGACCACGGTGCCCTTCAGATCCTCCTGCGAGGCATAGGCCTTGGTGTCGGCCTTCGGCACCACGAGGCCCTCGCCATAGGCGTAGACCGGCTCGGAGAAGTCGATCACCTCCTTGCGCGCGGCGGTGGCGAACATCGCGGCGGCAATGATGTCGATCTTGTTCGCGGTGAGCGAAGGGATCAGCGCCGAGAACTGCATCGGCTCGATCTGCACGGTGAAGCCGGCATCCTTGCCGATCTCGGTGGCGAGATCGACCATGATGCCTTGAATCGAATTGGCCTTGGTGTCGAGGAAGGTGAAGGGAATGCCGGTTGGGGTCGAGCCGACCTTGAGCACCTGCTGCGCCTCTGACGGCGCGCTCAAGGCAAGGGCAAGCGCCGCCACCGCGGCCTGGACGAGACGCTGAAACGACATCGCAACACCTCCCGAAGCTGGCCCTGGCGCCGCATCGCCCGCGCGTTTCGCGCTTTTGGTTGCGGGCGACGCCGTTCCGGCCTATTTTCACCAATATGAAATTGTGGTCACGAAACCGCGGCCAATGCAAGCGGTTTTCATGCACATGAAGGAAGCGGATTGACGTGAGCGGCGGCAAGAGAATGCGTAAAGGCGCGGCAGCGAAGCCCGCAACGGCACGCCGCGCCGCCAGAAAGCCGGCCAGCAAGCCGGCCGAGCCCGCGATGGATCTCGCGGTCGGGCGCCGCATCCGCGACCTGCGCCGCAGCAAGGAGATGTCGCTGGAGGTGGTTGCCGCGCGCACCGACTTGTCGATCGGCTTCATCAGCCAGATCGAGCGCGGCCTGTCGTCGCCCTCGTTGCGCGTGCTGGCGACATTGGCCGACGTGCTCGGCGTCGGCATCGCCGCGCTGTTCGGCGCGACGCCGAAGGATGACGGCGCCGGCGGCGTCGTGACCCGCGAGGTGCAGCGCGCCGAACTGAAGCTGTGGCGCACCGGAATTTCAAAGCAACTGCTGAGTCCCGCCGGCAGCGAGAGCCGGCTCAATCTGTTCTTGGTGCATCTCGAGCCCGGCGGCAACACCGGCGACGAGTTCTATACCCATGACGGCGAGGAAGCCGGCCTCGTGCTCCAGGGCGAGATGACGCTGACGGTGGACACCGAGACCTGGCAGCTGAAACAGGGCGACAGCTTCCGCTTCGCCAGCCGCCGCCCGCACCGGTTTTCCAACCCGGCGCGCGATGCCAAGGCCGTGGTGCTGTGGGTGAACTGCGTGACGGCGGCGGGGTGACGGCGTCGCTCTCTCCCCGTCGTCCCGGCGAAGGCCATCCTGCGTCGTCCCGGCGAAGGCCGGGACCCATTACCACCAATCTTGATTGTCGAAGGGGAAGCGGCCCCAGCGTCCTGCCATAACTCACATTCGTGGTTATGGGTCCCGGCTTTCGCCGGGACGACACCTGTTATTACGGAGCCCTCACGTCAAGCCGCATCACCTCAACCCCATCACCACTTCCTCGATCTTGATCGGGAAATTCCGCACGCGGATGCCGGTGGCGTGGAAGACGGCGTTGGCGACGGCGCCGGCGCTGCCGGTGATGCCGATCTCGCCGACGCCCTTGATGCCGAGCGGGTTCACATGGGGATCGTGCTCGTCGACCGTGATGACCTCCATCGGCGGCACGTCGGCATTCACGGGCACATGATACTCGGCAAGGTTCGCATTCAGGATGCGGCCGGACCGCTTGTCCATCACCGCCTCCTCGTGCAGCGCGAAGGAAAGGCCCCAGATCATGCCGCCGCGCAGCTGGCTCTGCACCATCAACGGATTGATGATGCGCCCTGCGGCGAACGCGCCGACCAGCCGCGTGGCGCGGATCTGGCCGAGCTCCGGATCGACCGTCACCTCGGCAAAGACAGCGCCATGCGCGTGCATCGCATATTGCGATTGCGCCGCGGGGTCGGCCGCACCCGTGCCGGAGGCCTCGACCTCGGCAACGCCGGCGCGCGCCAGGATCTCGGCGTAGCTTTCGCTGCGCGCGTCATCGTCGCGGCGATGGAGCCGCCCGGCCCGCGCCACCACGCCGGCATTGCCGGCGCCGAACAGCGGCGAGCGCTGGTCGGAGGTCGCAAGCTCGGCGAGCTTTGCGATCACCGCCGCACCGGCATTGTGGATCGCGGCACCGACCGTTGCAGTGTGCGCGGAGCCGCCGGCGATGCCGGCATCCGGCAGGTCCGACGTGCCCGACAGGAACGAGATCTGCTCGAGGTCGAGCGCGAGCGCGTCGGCCGAGATTTGCGTGAGCGCAGTCCAGGCGCCCTGCCCCATGTCATGCGCGCCGCTCTCCATCACGCCGCGTCCGTCGGCGCGGATCACGGCGCGGGCATTGCCCTGGAACATCAGCGCCGGGAATGTCGCGGTGCCCATGCCCCAACCGATCAGAAAGCCGTTCTCGTCGCGCATCTGCCGCGGCTGTAGCGGACGCCCCGCCCAGCCGAAACGTTCGGCGGCCTTGGCGTAGCACTGGCGCAGCGCCTTCGAGGAAAACGGCTTTCCGGTGGTCGGCTCGACCTCGGCGTAGTTCTTCAGCCGGAATTCCAAGGGATCGATGCCGCAGGCGAACGCCGCCTCGTCGATCGCGCTTTCCAGCGCGATCGATCCGGTGGCCTCGCCCGGCGCGCGCATGAACAGCGGCGTGCCGGTGTCGACGCGCACCGCCTCATGCGCGGTGCGGATTGCCGGGCTCGCATAGAGCGTGTGCGAGGCGTCAGCCGCAGGCTCGTAGAAATCGTCGAAGCTCGATGTCGTGACGCGCGCTTCGTGATCGAGCGCGGTCAGCAGGCCGGCATCGTCGGTGCCGATCCGGATGCGCTGGCGGGTCTGCGGACGATGGCCGACCGGGCCGTACATCTGGCTCCGCCGCAGCACCAGCTTGACCGGACGCCCGATCAGCTTTGCCGCCATGACGCCGAGCACCTGCGGCCCGGAGACCAGGCCCTTGGAGCCGAAGCCGCCGCCGAGGAACGGGCTGTTGATGTGGATATTGCCGGGCGGGATGCCGAACAGGCCGCCGATCCGCATCTGCGCCATCGCCATGCCCTGGCTCGGCGTGTCGAGGAACAAACGGTCGCCGTCCCACACCGCGACGATCGCGTGCGGCTCCATCGCGTTGTGATACTGCGCCGGCGTCTCGTAAGTTGCGTCGATCCGCTTCGATGCCGCGGCAAGGCCCGCATCGATATCGCCGTGGCGGACCTCGGCGGGATTGCCGATGCCGACCACCGGCGGCGCATAGGCCTCGCCGGCGTCGAGACCGACGCGCGCGATCTCGACCTGGTAGCGCGGCGACAGCAGTGCCGCGCCTTCGGTGGCAGCCTCCAGCGTCTCGGCGATCACGACCGCGATCGCCTGGTTGGCGTAGCGCACCTCGTCGCTCTGCAGGAGCTCCATGCGGAAGGCGAACGGATTGCCCTTGGCGTCGGGGTCTTCCGCCAGCTCCGGCTTGTGCGCCGGCGTCATCACGTCGAGGACGCCGGGGTGGCGCTTGGCGGCAGCGACGTCGAGCGCGGTGACGCGGCCGCGCGCGATGCAGCTGGTCGCGATCACGGCATAGACCATACCGGGCGGATGATTGTCGGCGGCATAGCGCGCCTTGCCGGTCACCTTCAGCGTGCCGTCGGTGCGGGTCAGCGGCTGGCCGATATTCGAGCCGTGCCTGACATGGGCGGGGTCGCGGGTCAGATTGAGTTCAGCCGTCATGCGTTACGCTCCTGCAACGGATGAGAAGGGAGAGCCCGGCAGCGCGGGAATGCGATCCGGCGTGCCTGCGGCAGCAAGGGTGAGCGCGCGCACGACGATGCGCTGCGCGAGTTCGATCTTGAAGGCGTTGTCGCCGGACGGTTTTGCGCCCGCGAGCGCCGCGCGCGCTGCCTCGCGATAGCTAGCCGCATCCGGCGTGGCGCCCGCGAGCACCTGTTCGGCCTCGCGCGGCCGCCACGGCTTTGCCGCGACGCCGCCGAGCGCAAGCCGCGCCTCGCGGATTTTTCCATCCTCGATGCGCAAGCCGGCCGCAGCCGAGACCACGGCGAACGCATAGGACGTGCGCTCGCGCACCTTGATGTAGCGAGCATGCCCGGAGAAACCTTGCGCTTCGGCCGGCAGCCGCAGCGCGACGATCAGGTCGCCGCGCTCCAGCGCGGTCTCGCGCTCCGGCGTCTCGCCCGGCAGACGGTGCAGCGCCTCGAGCGGCAGCTCGCGCCGGCCGGTCTTGCCCTCGATCTCGACGACTGCGTCGAACGCGACCAGCGGCACGCAGAAATCCGACGGATGGGTCGCGATGCAGCCCTCGTTCCAGCCAAGCACCGCGTGCAGGCGGTTCTCGCCCTTCAGGGCGTCGCAGCCGGCGCCCGGCCAGCGCCGGTTGCAGGCGCTGCCGGCGTCGTAGAAATAGGCGCAGCGCGTCCGCTGCATCAGATTGCCGCCGACGGTCGCGGCATTGCGCAGCTGGGCGGACGCGCCCGACAGCAACGCTTCGGCGACCGCCGGATAGTTGCGCGCGAACCCGGTGTCATGCGCGAGATCGGCATTGCGCACCAGCGCGCCGATCCGCAAGCCGCCGTCGGCCAGATGCTCGATGCGGTCGAGCCCCGGCAGACGCGTGACGTCGACGAGAAGGCTCGGCCGGCTGACGCCGCCCTTCATCAGATCGAGCAGATTGGTGCCGGAGGCGAGATAGCTCGCGCCCTTTTCGGATGCCGCCGCGATCGCGTCCGCGACGCTGGCCGGCCTGACATAGTCGAAGTTCATCATGCGGAGCGCCTCTGCTTGGTCGCGTTGATGTCGGCCTGCGCCTCGAGCACGGCCTCGGTGATTCCTTGATAGGCCCCGCAGCGGCACAGATTGCCGCTCATGCATTCGCGCACGCGCTCCGGATCGTCGCCGGCCTGGCCTTCCTGGATCAGGCCGATGCCGCTCATGATCTGGCCCGGCGTGCAGAAGCCGCACTGGAAGCCGTCATGGGCGATGAAGGCGGCCTGCACCGGATGCAGCTGGTCGCCGCGCGCGACGCCTTCGATGGTTGTGATCTCGGCGCCGTCGTGGCTGACGGCAAGCGCGAGGCAGGAATTGATGCGGCGGCCGTCGACCAGGACGGTGCACGCGCCGCACTGGCCGCGGTCGCATCCCTTCTTGGTGCCGGTGAGATCGAGGCGCTCGCGCAACAGGTCGAGCAGGGTCACGCGGGGGTCGTCGAGGACAATTTCCCGGCGGACACCGTTGATGGTGAGACTGAGTGGGAGATTCATGCAGGGCTCCGATCCGTGTATGGTCGGGTTGAATCGAGGCAACGGAAGCCCGTGGCCGCCGATGCAGGATCGGCGCGCCTTGTCAGGCCCGGTGCTGGTCGCCATATACGGAGGCATCCTCCGTTTACAAGAGAGGGCGAAAAGAAAAAGCCAATGAAAAAACTAATGGCCGGTCGATCACCAGAAATTGCACGCAAGCCCCGCGCCGACGCCGTGCGCAATCGCGAGCGCGTGCTGGAAGCGGCCAAGGCCGTGTTCTCGGCCGGCGGCAGCGAGGCGAGCCTCGAGGCGGTGGCGCGCCATGCCGGCGTCGGCATCGGCACGCTGTATCGCCATTTTCCGACCCGCGAGGCGCTGTATGAGGCGGTCTATCGCCGCGAGGTCGAGCAGCTCGGCGATCTGGCCGAGCAACTGCAATGCGCGCCCGAGCCGGTCGAGGCGCTGCGGCGCTGGCTGCGCGCCAATGTGGAATTCGTCGCCACCAAGAAGGGCATGGTCGCGGCACTGGCGCTGGTCGCGCACGGCTCGACCGAGTTGCATGCCTATTCGTTCGACCGCCTGACCAAGGCGATCGGCACCCTGCTCGCGCGCGCGGTCGCTGCCGGCGCGATCCGCAACGACATCAGCGCCGAGGACGTGCTGCGCGCGCTGATCGGCATGTGCTACATGCACGACCAGCCCGGCTGGCAGACCACCGCGCTCAGGCTGTTGGACGTATTCGTGGACGGCTTGCGGGTGCAGCCGGCGGACAAGGCGGCCTCCCCGGCAAAGCCAGCGAACAAGGCTGCGCGAAAAGCCCCGCGCAAGGCATAGTTACCGGTCAAGAGCGGTCCGATAGAATCGCCGGTTCTGCCGATCGCCTCAGTTCTTTGACTTGAAGATATCGGCCGTGACGAAGATGACGGCATCCTTGCCGTCATTGCGGTGCCAGTGAATTGTCGTTCCAGGCTCGCCCGTCGCATCCCCAGCCTTGAAGGTCTGAGAGGTGCCGTCGTCCCGAATGACGGTGTCGTTTCCCTGCAAGAAATATACGACGGCAGGCCGTTCCTTGTGATCGTGCAGGCCGATGTGGCCTCCCGGCTCGATCGTGAGCAAACGGAGCCTCAGTTGCCGACCTTCCATGCCTGGAAATTCGGGGCCCAGCTCGACTACTGTCGTTTTGCTCGTTGTGTATCCCTTGTTGTCCTTCGGTGCATCTGCGGCCTGCGAGAGGGCGATCTCTACACCAGATGCAAATAAAGAGATTAGGAGGCCATAAGAGAGATTGCGCAAAGTCATGCGAATACTCCTTTCTTGCCAATAGCAGAAGCTTCACCACTTGCTCGATAAACGTCAATCTTAGCGCAATATGGATGATCTGGGCGCTCTGTCGCTACATCCACTATTGGTCTTCGCGATCCGAGCGAGCCGGATGCATACTAATGAGCCAGCGCCCGCCTCACATTTTGCTCGACTTCATATTCGCGATTCAGCCCGGCCATCGTGCCGGGCTTTTTCATTGGCCCATCGCGCGTATAACAAAAAACCCCGCACCAGGCGGGGCTTTTGCGATCATCGCGGATTGGTCCGCGTTCCGCTGTTGTTGCCGGGCAGGTTCGACGTCCCGGTCCCGGTCGCGGAATTGTTGTTGGGGTCGGTCGAGTAATTCGGCGTCGAGGTGCCCGGGTTGTTCATGTTGCCGGTCGTGCTGCCGGGTGGATTGCTCATTCCCGAGCCCTGGCCCATGCCGGTGGTGCCTCCGGTACCGGTTCCCGTACCCGAACTGCCCGTCCCCGCGCTCGCACCGCCCGCCGATCCGCCACCGGCGCCCCCCTGCGCGAAGGCGAACGAAGTCGACAGCATTATCGCCGCAGCGAGACCGATCGTTGCCAGTTTCTTCATGTGAACTCCTTTCCTGGTTCGGACGAGCAACGTGTTCCGCAAGGCGGGCGTTCCTAAGCCGTCGCCGCAGGATGGAGCGGCGTTCCGCGCGGCGCGAGGAACTTGAACTGGCCGGCCTTGTTAGGCCGGAGAACGAACGTTCGGGAGGTGCTCCCCGCATGAAGACACTTCAGATGCAGCACGAGATCACGGCCGAACTGGAAAGACGGTCCGGTGTCACAGGCCTGAAGCTGATCCGGCTCAAGGGCTATACGCCGAGCTGGGATCTCGGCGGCACACGCGAGACCGCGCTGGATGAGGCAAAGGAAAGAGAGCTTCGCGCCACCGTGACGGCGATGCAGGACGAGTTCGACATCGCCTAAGACCGTTGCACGAGCAAGTCGCACCAAACAGCCCGAAGCCGTGCGTGAATGATCATGACGCACCTGGCGGCGTCGAGCCAACCGGGCGCGCAATAATATGTCGTCCCACGATATATTCCACGCCAGGGACATGTTTGACGCTTCCCAAACGGCGCACGCGAATTCCGGCCATTGAACGAACGTCGAATGCGCGATCCGACGTTTCCATTCGCGCGCCGTGCTCCGGAATGATTATGCTGGCTAAAAACAGGTAGACGCGGAGGCAAACTCCGCGATCTGCCGATTGGCCATGGCGAGGAAAACGCGCGTTCGCGCTCGAGCTTTCGAGGACGACTCCCGACATTCGGGAAAAGATGCGCCTGCCGTTCATTTGGATCGCAGAAATGAACGAGAGCATCTCATCTCGGTTTATCCGCTACCCGATCGGCACCTCGCTGCTGATGGCCGGCATTCTGTTCGTCGGAATGGTCGCCTATCCCCTGCTGCCGGTTGCGCCGCTGCCGCAAGTCGACTTTCCGACCATCCAGATCTCCGCAAGCCTGCCCGGCGCCAGCCCCGAAACCATGGCCTCCTCGGTTGCGCAGCCGCTGGAGCGGCAATTCGCGCAGATTCCGGGCATTGCCCAGATGACCTCGACGAGTTCGCTCGGGTCGACCGCAGTCACCATTCAGTTTGATCTGAACCGCAGCATCGACGGCGCCGCCAACGACATCCAGGCGGCGATCAATGCCGCAGGCGGCCAGTTGCCCAAGAACCTGCCGACGCCGCCGACCTATCGCAAGGTCAACCCGGCGGACTCGCCGATCCTGCTGCTGTCGGCGACCTCGGACACCCTGCCGCTCATCACCGTGAGCGATGCGGTCGACGCCCAGCTCGGGCAGCAGATCAGTCAGATTTCGGGCGTCGCCCAGGTGTTCATCGGCGGGCAGCAGAAGCCGTCGATTCGCGTGCAGATCGATCCCGCCAAGCTGGTCGCCAAGGGGCTCTCGCTGGAAGATATCCGCAGCCAGATCGCGATCACGACGGTCGACAGCCCGAAGGGCAACATCGACGGCACGAGCCGTGCCTACACGATTTACGCCAACGATCAGCTCCTGGATGCCAAGGACTGGAATGACGTGATCATCGCCTACCGCAACGGCGGCCCGTTGCGGATTCGCGACATCGGCCAGGCCGTCGCCGGGCCGGAGGACATGAAGCGGGTCGCCTGGGCGGACGGCAAACGCGGCGTGTTCCTCGTCATCTTCAAGCAACCCGGCGCCAACGTCATCGGAACGGTCGACAGGATCAAGGAGCAGCTTCCAAGGCTCGTTGCCGCGATTCCGCCCGCCATCAAGATCAAGATCATCAGCGACCGGACATTGACCATCCGCGCCGCCGTTGAGGACGTGCAGATCACGCTGCTCATCACCATCGTTCTGGTCGTCATGGTGATCTTCCTGTTCCTGCGCAGCTTCTGGGCGACGGTGATTCCCGCCGTGACCGTGCCGCTCGCGCTGCTCGGCGCCTGCGCGCTAATGTGGGTGTTCGGCTACACGCTCGACAACCTTTCGCTGATGGCACTGACGATCGCGGTCGGCTTCGTGGTCGACGACGCCATCGTGATGCTGGAAAACATCACGCGGTACGTCGAGCAGGGCGCGCGGCCGCTCGCGGCGGCACTGCAGGGCGCCGGTGAGATCGGTTTTACCATCCTATCCATCAGTATCTCGTTAGTCGCGGTGCTGATCCCGCTGTTGCTGATGGGTGGCGTGATCGGCCGGTTGTTCCGCGAATTTGCGGTGACCCTTGCGATGGCGATCTTCGTCTCCCTGGTGGTGTCGCTGACGCTGACGCCGATGATGGCATCGCGCTTCCTGCGCGCGCGTGGCGAGACGAAGCACGGCCGGCTCTACCAATGGAGCGAGGCGGCATTCGACAGGATGCTGCATGCCTATGAGCGAGGGCTTGATCGGGCGCTGAGCTGGAGCCGGACCACGCTCTGCATCTTCTTCGCGACGGTCGCTCTGTCGGTCTATCTGTTCGTGATCATTCCGAAGGGATTCTTCCCGCAACAGGACAATGGCTTCCTGAACGCCGTGTCGGAGATGGCCCAGGATATCTCTTTCGCCGACATGGAGCGGCATCAGGAAGAACTCAGCAGGATCGTTCGGGCCGATCCCGCGGTGGAGAGCATGGCCGAGTTCATCGGCGGTGGCGGCACCGCGCTGAATTCGGGTCGCATGTACATCACGCTGAAGCCGCGCGAGGAGCGCGACGCGAGCGCGCAGCAGATCATCGCGCGGCTGCGGCCGAAACTCGAGGCGGTCGAGGGAGCACGTCTCTACTTGCAGGCGTCCCAGGACGTTCGGCTGGGCGGGCGCGCGACACGGACGCAGTTCGAATACACGCTGCAGGATGCAAAGCTCGACGAGCTGAACGAATGGGCGCCGAAGATTCTGGCCAGGATGAAGACGCTGCCGGAACTGCGCGACGTCGCCACCGACCAGCAGACCGAGGGAACGACGCTGACGCTGACCATCGATCGCGACACCGCGTCGCGCTTCGGCATCCAGCCGCAACTGATCGACGACACGCTGTACGACGCGTTCGGCCAGCGCCAGGTGACCCAATACTTCACCCAGCTCAACAGCTATCACGTCATCCTGGAGATCCTCCCCGAATTGCAGGGCAAGCTCGACACGCTGAACAAGATCTACATCAAGTCGCCGACCACGGGGGACGAGGTGCCGCTCTCCGTGTTCTGCAAGTGGACCACGATTCCGGTGCGCCCGCTCGCGATCGCGCACCAGGGGCAGTTTCCTGCGACCACGATCAGCTTCAACCTCGCGCAAGGGGTGGCGCTCGGCCAGGCGACCGATGCGATCCAGAACGCCGTCGCCGATCTCGGTGCTCCAGCCACGCTCAGCTCGAGTTTCCAGGGTACCGCGCAGGCCTTCCAGCAATCACTGAGCTCGGTGCCGCTGCTGATCCTGGCCGCGCTGGTCGTGGTCTACTTGATCCTCGGCATGCTCTATGAAAGCTACATCCATCCGCTCACGATCCTGTCCACACTGCCATCGGCCGGGGTCGGCGCGCTGGCGATCCTGATGGCATTCGGGTTCGATTTCAGCCTGATCGCGCTGATCGGCATCATCCTCCTGATCGGAATCGTGAAGAAGAACGGCATCATGATGGTCGATTTCGCGATCGCCGCCGAACGCGAGGAGCATCTGTCGCCGCGTGAATCGATCCGGAAAGCGGCCCTGCTGCGCTTTCGCCCGATCATGATGACGACGATGGCGGCGCTGCTCGGCGGCGTCCCGCTGATGCTGGGCACCGGAACGGGATCGGAAATTCGCCAGCCGCTCGGCTATGCGATGGTCGGCGGCCTGATCGTGAGCCAGGCGCTCACGCTGTTCACCACGCCGGTCGTGTATCTCTATCTCGACCGGTTCTCGAATGCGCTGTCGAGCTGGACGGCAACGAAGCGAGACGACGATGTCGAACCGCCCGTGAAGAACGCCGCCGAATAGCCCCGGAGCGGACTCGTACCCGCGATCGCAACCGCCCTGGCGAGGCGGTCAAGCCGAGCGGTAGATATCCGGCCGGACGATCTCCATGAAGCGCGACGGGTTGCCGAGCGCCTCGAACCCGAATTGGCGATACAGTCCATGGGCGTCCGAGGTCGCGAGCAGGAAGCGCCTCAGGCCCTGCAGGTCTTCATGCTCGACAACGCAACGCACCAGCCATTTGGACAGCCCCTTGCCGCGATGCGCCTCGAGGATGAACACATCGGCAAGCAATGCGAAGGTCGATCTGTCGCTGACGATGCGCGCGAAGCCAACCTGTGCGGCGCCATGATAGACGCCAAAGCAGAGCGAATTCTCGATCGCCCGCTGCACGGTCGATCTCGGAATGCCCCGCGCCCAATAGCTATCCTCCGCCAGAAACGTGTGAATGACCTCGACGTCCAGGCGGTGCGGATCGGCTGATATCTCGTATTCGGCAAGCATCTGCTGCGCCGGCATGTGCTCTTTCCTTCGATCAAACCACTAGAGCTTCGGTTCTGATTGAATCAGAGCCGAAGCTCTGGATTCTTGTTTGACGCGTTTTCTTCACACGAACCGGTATCCACTTCGCTCGAAGACGCTCTAGCCGAACCGATGGTCGTAGCGCTTGATCGACAGCTCCTTGGTGTCGATCTCGGGCTGCTTGCCGGAGAGCATGTCCGCCAGCACCCGGCCCGAGCCGCAGGCCATGGTCCAGCCGAGCGTGCCGTGGCCGGTGTTGAGGTGCAGATTGGCGAAGCGCGTCGCGCCGATCACCGGCGGGCCGTCCGGCGTCATCGGGCGCAACCCGCACCAGAAGGTGGCCCTGGGCAGGTCGCCGCCGCGCGGAAACAGGTCGGTCAGCGAATGATCCAGCGTCGCGCGCCGCGCGGCGTAGAGCTTGGTCGAATAGCCCGAGATCTCGGCGGTGCCGCCGACGCGGATGCGATCGCCGAGCCGGGTGATCGCGACCTTGTAGCTCTCGTCCATCACGGTCGATTCCGGCGCGCCGGACGCGTCGTTGATCGGAACGGTGATCGAATAGCCCTTGACCGGATAGACCGGCAGCGAGATGCCGAGCGGCCGCAGCAGGATCGGCGAATAGCTGCCGAGCGCCAGCACATAGGCATCCGCCGTCATCATCCCGGCGCTGGTCGCGACGCCGGTGATCCGGGTCGTGTCCGCATTCAACCCGTCGATGCCGACATTGAAGTTGAAGCGCGCGCCGAGCTTCTCGGCTTCCAGCGCCAGGGCCTGCGTGAACATGTGGCAGTCGCCGGTCTCGTCATGCGGCAGCCGCAGGCCGCCGGCGAACTTTTCCTTCACGCCGGCCAGCGCGGGCTCGGCGGCGATGCAGCCCTCGTGGCCGAGCACCTCGAACGGCACGCCGTATTGCTTCAGCACCGCGATATCGTCGCCGGTGTGATCGAGCTGCGCCTGCTCGCGAAACAGCTGCAGCGTGCCGCGCGCACGCTCATCATAGCGGATGCCGATCTCGCTGCGCAGCGCCTGCAGGCAGTCGCGGCTGTATTCCGCGATCGGGATCATCCGGCTCTTGTTCACCGCGTAGCGCGCCGTGGTGCAGTTGCGCAGCATCTTCAAGAGCCAGAGCCACATCACGGGATCGAGCTTGGGGCGGATCACCAGCGGGCCGTGCTTCATCAACAGCCACTTCACCGCCTTGACCGGCACGCCGGGGCCGGCCCAGGGCGATGAGTATCCGGGCGACACTTCGCCGGCATTGGCAAAGGAGGTTTCCAGCGCGGGCTTCGGCTGACGGTCGATCACCGTCACCTCGTGGCCGGCGCGCGCAAGGTAATAGGCGGAGGTGACGCCGATCACGCCACTGCCGAGAACAAGGACCTTCACTTTTCCTCACATCCTGCAGCGAAAACGCAATCGCCGCTGCGAAACCACTCTGCTTCGCAACGGCGACAGCAATTTGTAGAGCCAGCTAAGATATAGCTAGCAATTATCAGGCCACGCGCTTGATGGAGTCGCCGAGGATCGAGACGATGTCGTCGATATGCGACTTCTCGACGATCAGGGGCGGCGACAATGCCAGCGAGTCGCCGCTCATGCGGAAGTAGAGGCCGCGGTTGAAGCAATCGACCATGATGTCGTAGCCGCGCGCGCCGACGGCACCATCGCGCGGCGCGACTTCGACCGCGCCCATCAGACCCTGGTTGCGGATGTCGACCACGTTCGGCAGCCCCTTCAGCGAATGCAGGGCATCGCGCCAGTAGTCGGCGAGCGAGGCGCCGCGGGTCAGCAGAGCTTCGTCCTTGTAGATGTCGAGCGTGGCAAGACCCGCCGCGCAGGCCACCGGATGCGCCGAATAGGTGTAGCCGTGGAACAGCTCCATGGCGTTGTCCGGGCCAACCATCAGCCCGTCGTGGATCTGGCGGCTGGTGAACACCGCGCCGCACGGCACGGTGCCGTTGGTGATGCCCTTCGCGGTCGTCATCATGTCGGGCGTCACGCCGTAGAAGTTGGCGGCGAACGGGGTGCCGAGGCGGCCGAAGCCGGTGATGACCTCGTCGAAGATCAGGAGGATGCCGTGCTTGGTGCAGAGCTCGCGCAGCCGCTGCAGATAGCCCTTCGGCGCCGGCAGCACCGCGGTCGAACCCGGCACCGGCTCGACGATCACCGCCGCGATGGTGTCGGCGCCATGCAGCGCCACCATCCGCTCGACATCGTCGGCGAGCTCGGCGCCGTGCTCCGGCTGGTCCTTGGCGAAGGCGTTGCGGGCGAGATCATGGGTATGACGGATGTGGTCGACGCCGGGCAGATGGGTGGCGAACTGGCGGCGGTTGGCGACCATGCCGCCGACCGACATGCCGCCGAAGCCGACGCCGTGATAGCCGCGCTCGCGGCCGATCAAACGGGTGCGGCCCGGCTGGCCGGCGGCGCGGTGATAGGCCAGCGCGATCTTCAGCGCGGTATCGACCGATTCAGAGCCCGAATTGGTGAAGAAGACGCGATCCAGCCCCTTCGGGGCGATCTCGGCAAGCCGCTCTGCAAAATCGAACGCCAGCGGGTGGCCCATGTTGAACGAAGGCGCGAAGTCCAGCGTCGACAGCTGCCGCTCGACCGCGGCCGCGATCTGCGGGCGGCCGTGGCCGGCGTTGACGCACCACAGACCGGCGGAGCCGTCGATCACCTGCCGGCCGTCGACCGAGGTGTAGTACATGCCCTTGGCGGAGGAGAACAGCCGCGGCGCCTTCTTGAACTGCCGATTGGCCGTGAATGGCATCCAGAACGAGTCGGTCTTGATGGTGTTCGGAATCTGATGAACGGTCACGGCGGCGCTCCATTGCTGACTGATGCTAGTCGGACCACTCTTCCAGGCACTCAACAAGTCCTTTTCTGCCGCACCGCAAGCCATTGATCTTGTTGAGGCGCTCTGCCAATGTTTGTTCGATCCGCAACACCTGCAACAGGGATTTGCCAAAGGAACTGTCATGAGCGTCGACATCGGCGGGCGGCTTCGATTCATCCGCGCGCGGCACAAGCTGTCGCAGCGCGAGCTCGCCAAGCGTTCCGGCGTGACCAATTCGACGATTTCCCTGATCGAATCCAACCAGATGAACCCGTCGGTCGGTGCCCTCAAGCGCATCCTCGACGGGATTCCGATGGGGCTCGCCGAATTCTTTGCGATCGAGCCGGAGCGGCCGCGCAAGGCGTTCTATCGCGCCGACGAGCTGACCGAGATCGGCAAGAAGCCGATCTCCTACCTGCAAATCGGCGACAGTCTGTTCGGACGGGCGTTGCAGATCCTCAAAGAGCGCTACGAGCCCGGCAGCGACACCGGCCGGGTGCCGCTGGTGCATGAGGGCGAGGAAGGCGGCATCGTGGTCTCGGGCCGGCTCGAGGTCACGGTCGACGACGAGCGGCGGGTGCTCAACGCCGGCGACGCCTATTACTTCGAAAGCCGCCGCCCGCACCGCTTCCGCTGCATCGGCGCCAAGCCGTGCGAGGTGATCTCGGCCTGCACGCCGCCGACATTTTGAACCCGGCGCGCGCGGCGGGCGACCTAAGCCGCATGGCGCGGCCGCGCGGGTGACGTCGATGCCTTGCTCTCCACGGCTTGCGGCCGCCGTCGCGGCCATCGCGGTCCTTGCGTCCGGCCCGTCCGTTGCGATGGACGATGATCTGCGGGCATCGAGCAGCGCGCCGACCGCGATCAGGCTGTGCGGCGATAGCGGCGACAGCACGATCGGGACCGCGGACTGCAGGAAGGCCGGCACCGACAGGCTGGTGACGCAGATCGACCGGGCGTTCGACGCGGCGCTCGGCAAGATGCCGGCGAACATCAAGCCGCTCTTGAAGCGCGACCAGGCCTGGTTCAACGAGATGATCATCGACGCCGCCGAGGTGCTGGCCGAAAGCGACGCGGACGAATTGAAGGAGAGTTTTGCGCAAGCCCTGCGGCGCCGCGCCGCCGCGCTCGAGGGAATGGCATCCGGCCGTTCCGGCTTCGCCGGCAACTGGGTCAATGCCTTCGGCAGCCTCACGCTGACGCCGGCCGACGGCGGCGCCTATCGCCTCGCCGCCGATCTGCGCGGCGACTATGGCGGCGACCGGCGGTGAAGCTGCAAGCTCATCGCCGACCTGAAGCCTTCGGGGAGTGGCTGGCTCGCCGGCACCGCGGCGGTCAATACGGACACAGCGGCCGACAAGCCGAAAGCCGACGCAGCGGCCGCTCCCGCCAAGCCGCCGTCACTAAAACTCCGCCGCCAGGGCGAGACCTTGCGGATCGTCGGCACCATCGACGACGAGGAATGGGACGGCCTCGCCGACTGCTCGTCGATGTGGCAGGTCACCGGCAGCTATTTTGCCGCCGGCAAGGATACGGCATCCGACAGTGCGGACACCGCCTTCGTCGTCCCGACCTTCGACTGCACCAGGCCGGAGACGGCGACCGACGAGGAAATCTGCGCCGACCCTGATCTGGCCGACAACGACCGGCGGCTGAACCGCGCCTGGAAGGCGTTGCAGCCGCACCTCGACGAGGCGACGCGGCGCGCGCTGATCGACGACCAGCGCAGCTGGGTGAAGAGCCAGGCGCAGCAATAGCCGGAATTCCTGCACCCGGCCTGGAACAAGCAGAGCTCCCAGGCTCACTTCACCGTCGATGCCCGCGACCACGTCGACGGATTGCAGCGCGAACGCCTGGCGCTGCTCGAAGGCTTTGACGACAAGCGCGGCGGGCTTGCCGGCATCTGGCTCGCCCATAACGCCATCATCAAGATCACCACCGAGAGCAACGGCGCCGTGAAGGCGACCGGATGGAAGTGGGACCAGGGCGACTGGAAGGCCGGCTGCGACTACGAGATGACGGGCAAGATCGTCGGCGGCACGTTTCGCTCCGACGAGCAGCGCAAGAACCCGGACACGCTCGAGCGCGATCACGCCATGCTGATCGTCAACCGGCAGGACGATTTGTTCGCGAAGAAGCGCGACTCGAACAAGGGCGGCACCGAGAACAAGGACGCCGACGAGGCGAAATGCAAGCGCCGGCTCGACAATTCCTCGACCGCGCGGCTGTTTCCCGCCCGGCTCTCGCCGGACATCGATAATTTCAAGGGCTCGATCAGATAGAGCGTCTTCATGCGACGTGCATACCGGTTCGCGTGACGAAAACGCGTCAAGACAACAATCCAGAGACCCGTTCCGATTCAATCGGAACAGAAAGGCTCTGATCACACGACAGTATCACAGATCGCGCGTCTGCCGGTCGCCCCACGCAATAACGGCGGCAATGGTGGCGAACATTGCTGTGACCGCGATCATGACGAGGATGGTGTCGAGAGGCATGGGTCGTCTCCTGCATATGATGGAGAGACCTAGCGCGCCTGCGCGCGTATCGCCTTGTGCTGGATCAAAAGCCGACGCCGGAGCGTCAGCTCGCGCCGCTCAGCTTGAGCCGTTCGAGGTCGAGCAGCCGCACGCCATCGGGCACGATCAACACCACCTTCTCGCGCGCAAGGCGGGTCAGCGTACGGCTCACCGTCTCGATGGTGAGACCGAGATAGTCGGCAATGTCCTGCCGGCTCATCGGCAGCGGCACGGTGACGGACACGCTTCCGATCCGGGCGTATCGCGCCTGCATGTTGAGCAAGAATGCAGCGATCTTTTCCTCGGCACTGCGCCGTCCGAGCAGCAACATCTGGTCCTGCGCCAGGCTCAACTCGTGCCCCGCGAACTCATGCAGGCGGCGCAGCAGATGCGGCTTGCCATCGACATAGGCGAGGAACGCCGATCGCACGAAACGGCAAACCGCGACCTCGTTGACCGCTTCCGCGGTGACGCCGTAGCGGTCCTGCAGCGCAAGTCCGAGGAAGTCGCCCGGCAGCGCGAAACCCACGATCTGACGGCGGCCGTCGGGCAATGATTTGTAGAGCCGCACGACGCCGTCGGTGACATTGAACACGCTCCCCGCCAGCGCACTCTGCTCGAACAGCGTCGTTCGCGCCGGAACCAGCTTTGCCTGGCTGATCCGGTCGAGCTCCTCGAGTTCGGAGGGCTCCAGCGCGGCGCAGACGCTGAACAGCCTGACCTTGCAGTCCTCGCAGCCATTCGTGGCGCGGCCGTGCCTGCAGTCGGACGGCGTCGCGCCGGCACACGAATCCTGCAGTGGCTCGGCAATGCTCATGGCTTCGGGGTCCGCTTGGTTAGGTGCTTCACACTATCAACCCCGATTTGATCTGGATCAACCGCCAACGGCATTGATGCAGATCAATGCTGCGCCGCGCTTTCCCCAGCAGTTTCGCCATCATCGGGGAATCCGGCGATGAACGAGCAATTCCAGGCACTTCCGATCGACCATCAGCATGCGATCGTGGCCTATCCGCTGGTGTTCATGCATGACGCCAGTATTACCACGGATCAGTGGCTGCGGTTCGTGCGCCGGCGCTGCCGCGGCAGCTCGCCCGATACCGGGCTGATCGCGATCCGCGATCGCCGCGGCGTGATCCATGCCCTGTTCAGTTACCGCATCGACAGCGACCTGCGCGTCCGCAAGCGGCTCAGCATCGGCGACCTGATCGTCGCGCATCTGCCCGGCTCGCGGATCGACGACGCGGTGTCGAACGTCATCGCCGAGGTTTCGGCGCAATACGGTTGCCAGATCGTCACCATCGAGCAGCCATTCGCAACGTGTCATGCGCGGCACGCCGGATGTCCGACTGCCGAGGCGCTGCGGCACCGTCGGCGCGTCAACTGACATCGCGCCGCTCGATCGTTCGGAGCCAGCCGCCGAACGCGCCCTGCTCCGTTGCCGCCGTGGTCGTGCCGGAGTAGCCTTGCGGCGACTGGAAGGTCCGACTGTCGACGGTGCCACCGCATGCGCATCATCCTGATGTTCGTCGCTATTCTGCTCGGCTCGCTCGCTCCCGCAGCGGCCGACGACGTCGGCGCCGCGCAGGCCGTGATCCGCGCGCAGGAGCAGGCGTTCGGCCGCGACGACGCCGCGGCTGCCTATTCGCATGCCGCGCCCGCGATCCGGCAGATCTTTCCGCAAGCCGACATCTTCATGTCGATGGTGCAGCACCAATATGCGCCGGTCTATCGGCACAGAAGCTTCGAGTTCGGCGAGGCGCGCAGCGACGGCGACCGGATCGCGCAGCGCGTCCATATCGTCGACGCCAATGGCGAGGCATGGGAGGCGCTCTACACGCTGGAGCGGCAGGCCGACGGCAGCCTGAAGATCACGGCTGCTCATTGCTCAAGGCCGGCCAGTCGGTGTGATCGCAGGGACCGGATCCGCCGCTTAGGCCAGGCCCTTGCTCGGCCGGAGCCTGTCTTCAAGCCAGTCGAAGATGACTTCATTGGCCAATGTCGGGTTATCGATATGTCCCTGCATGGCGGCGGTTTCAGCACGCCGGAACAAGATCAGTCGGGCGTCGCGATGAATGCTGCTCAGCTGGTCGCCAAATTCAATCAGGGCGCCCGGAAGGAGCCAGCCGGCTTCACCCGCCGTGACGAGGAGCGGACAATCGATGCTGCGTGAAATCGGATTGGCTTCCTCGAGCCATCCAGTCTGCTCGTTGCCGCCAGCTTGCCGATAAAAGAAACTCCTTTCGTGCGAGTCCCACATGCCGGCGTCGCAAACCGCCGCGGCAAACCGGGCGTCACTCGCGGCCGCCCGGGCGACCAGCGAGGAATTCCACGCGTCCGCCACGATGGCGATCCGCGTGTTGTCAACGCCGGGCTTCTCCGAAAGAAAGTCCAAGATGCGGCTCATCGCGGCTTCGAACTTGCGACCCTCGAGCCGTTCCGGTGGCAACGCCGTCTGAGTACCCAATAAATCCACGGCGAGCAGCGAGAAGCCGCGCTCATTGGCATGGCCGGCGTATTTGGCGATCAGTTCTTCCTTGTAGGAACCCGGCTCGCCAATGCATACGATCACGGGCCCATCGTCGTGAAAAGCCGAGGGCAGATAGTAGGCTTGAAGCGACAGGTCGTCCGTCCAAGGAATCGACAGCACCTGGCCCGCTGGAACCCGGCTGTTCAGAAAGTTGGTCGCGCAGCGACGCATGCCGTCGACAGCGCATTTCAGCAGATCATTGGCGTATCCAGGAGGCCTCGCGGCTGCGTGAAAGTAAGTGGTGGCGCGAAGCCAGTTGCGACGAGCGGTGATCATGTTTCCGTTCTGCAACGAAATCTCGGCTCTCGCCTCGTTCAGTTCCGCGGTCTTGATCCACTCCCCGGACCACGAGTTCTCCGAACCGAGGTTGATCTTGCTCAATGTCAACCAACATTCGGAAACCGTTGAACCGCCCTCCTGTGCGGCGGCCAACACTTTGACGAACTCCGCCGACAGATCTTCACGATCCCGCCAGACTGGCCAGCCCTGATCATCGAACTCGACGCTGCTTGACGAGGCGCCGTGCACCCCACAGTGGTCATGCATATTTCGTCAACTCGTTCGCACCCGGCTCTGCTGCCGGTACGCGTTATCGATACGAGTCCGCCAGTTCGCGTCGACGAAGCGCCGCTTCGATAGCCGCGTGACGTTGGCGCCGAAATCGCAAACGCCAATCACCCAGCTCTCCCAAGAAACTATTCCAATGCCGGTTCATATAATTGAAGTAATTCGGCGGCGGCAATCGTTGATACGGCGGCGCAGGAATGCGTTGCGCTTATGCCTGACGATCGATTGTTGTCGATTGTTGCTGCCGCAATCGTTTCCGAGCAGATGCTCGGCAACGACCTGAACGCAGCCGCTCGCCTCTCGCGCGCACGTGCCGTCGGCGCCGGCCGCCTCTCACGGAATCGCGAGGACCGCGACGTTATCGGTCACTCCAGCGTGACAGCGAGCCCGCACGGCTAGAAGGCTGCGATGTCGCTGTCCTTAACCAGGTAGTCCTGCATCGCCAGCGCGCGATCGCTCGACCTGATGAATCGCTCGACGAGATCGAGAAAGATCGAGAACTCCTTGTCGTTCATGCAGCCGAGCCAGACGTCGTTGACCTTCGACTGCATCGGCGTGAGCGAGTCCAGAAGGGCGCAGCCGCCTTGGGTGACCGTCAATTTGGTGCGGCGACGATCATCCAGATCGCCGGCCTTCTCGACCAGGCCAAGCTCGGTCAGGTGCTGGATCGCCTTCGTGACACCCGCGCTGGTCAAACGGAGGTACTCGGCGACGGTGACGGGGAAGACGTCGCCCTTGGTCTCGAGATAGCGGATCGTGGTCAGGATCGTGTACTCAACGCCGGCGATGCCGGCATGCGCCGCGTAGCCCTGGGTCAGGTGATGGTGGCGCGACGACAGGGAATGCAAGCAGCCCGCGAGACGCTGCAACTGCAGTTCGCTCGCTTTCGCGATTCGGTTGGTTGAAGCCGTTGCGTGGAACGCCGCCGGAAAGTGGCCCGTCGAAGGTTTACGGTTGCGGTTTGGTTTTGCTGTTGCCTTCGGCATGCCGAGCGACGCTTCCTGATCGGACCGGGCGGCCTTTATATGATATAGTAATATAACTGGCGTGGCATATTCCGTCCAGCTGACGCCGCCGCTTCGCCTGTACCGCAGATCACGATGCACGGCGGTTTTCGATCCCGGGCTTCACGAAGCCGTGCGCCGGTGCCGCGCGCCGAGATGGCCTTGCGCCGCGGCAGCATGCGCCGATCGCACGGGCTCAATAAAAAAACCTCCGGCAGGGCATTGCCGGAGGTTTTGGAGGTTAGTTCATGAAGATGTCTGATATCTCCTCATCATCATGGTCGGCAGAGCAACCGACGCCGGTTTTGTACATGATAGACTAATATTAGTAAATCATACAACGAATCCTTCTTTCAAAATTAAAGCCCCGACAGTTTCCCGCCGGGGCTTTGATGAGCGATCAAGTCAGGATCAACCGGGCCTTACCAATTGCGCTGCGCGCGGAGCAGCAGCATGTAAGTATCCTGGTTGCTGAGAGAGTAGACAGCGGCCGGCTTGCCGATCGCAGCGCTACCCGGGTAGGTGACCGTGCCGGCGTAGTTCTGATCCAGATGGGTGTAGGTGAAGTCAGCCGAGAAGGTCAGGTTCTTCACCGGGGTCCACTGGGTCTGCGTACCGATCTGCGCGATGCTGTAGTCGGGGTTGCACGAGGTCAGGTTCGAGGTGGCACCGATCAGGATACCGAACGATCCCCCCACACCCGTTCCGCCCGGGCCGCAGATGTAGCTCTTGGCGGTGCCGTTGTAGTTAACCTGGGCCCAGGCACCGTAGATGCTGGTGTTCCAGTTCGGATTCCAGTTGTGGACATACGCGCCGCTCACGCCGTAGGTCGTGATCAGCTGCTGCTGGCCGCCAGTGACGAACACGCTGTCCGGTGCCATGCCGAAGCCGATGCTCTGGTAGGCACCGGGAACGCTGGTGTTGCCGAAGTAGGTGAATGCACCGGCACCCGAGAGATCCTGGATGTTGTAGCGCGTTGCGCCGTTGGTATAGACGCCCTGGACGTTGATCGTGTCGCCAGGCCCGGTCGGGATGTTCTTGATCGACAAGGCCAGCGCACCAGCCCAGCCCCATTTGTCGTCGGGATGACCGGTCAACTCGGTGCCACCGTAGTAGGCCGCGTGGTTGTCATGCGCCGCGAACGACGCCTGGAACAGACCCCAGGCCTGGTCGACGCGGAGAGCCGCGATCAGATCCGGAGCAATCGTGCCGGCATAGTCGCTCGCGCCGTAGATGCCGAGAGCACCGGTACCGAGCGCGCCGAGATTCTGCACGCCGGCCTGGGTGTAGGCCGACTGATCCTGAGCCGACAGCGACAGCGACACGCCGTTGCCGAACTGCGCGGTGTAGGTGAACTGGTTCACGCCGGTGATCGTGCCGCCGCCGCCGACGAGACCGTCGAAATTGTTGCCCGGATAGTTGGCCCACGGCGCCGAGAACTGCGAGACCGCCTTACCCATGGTGAAGCCGGCGAACTGGATGAAGGCGTAATAGACGCCGACCGTGCCGTTCGCGACTGTGCCGGAGCTGGCGTTGTTGGGTGCAGCGGACGTTCCGATCGGCGAGTAGACCGTCGAACCGTTGCCGGCGCCACCGTAGCTGTCCGAGGTCCAGCTGAAGGTCGCATCGAAGAAGGTGCGGACCACGCCGTATTCGGTCGCGGTGCGGGTGTCGACATTCAGGTCTTCACGCGAGCGCCAGGTGTAGCCGTTGGTGAAGCGGTTCTGTGCGCCGGCCGCGCCACCGTAGTTGCCGGTGTGGTCTGAGTTGGTGTTCGCCAGCACGTCGACACGCAAATAGCCGCCCAGCTTGATGCAGGTGTCGGTACCCGGAATGAAGTAGAAGCCCGGACCATAGAGCGAGCAGACCTTCACGTACTCGATTGCCTTGGCCTTGACCGGAAGGTCGGCCGCCATGGCTCCACTGCTCGCGACGAGAGTCGCCACCGAGCCCAACAAAAGGCCCTTAACGATTTTCATGCTATCCTCCAAGTGATGCCTTCAAGTGATGCCTTGCACTGCTGGCAAAGCGACAAACGTTTCCCCTCCCAAAAACCGCTGCGGCGCAGCCATTTTCGAGATGCTCGTGGTCAACTCGGCCACTGCAGGCGTGAGATGGTGGATGCCCCCATCTACGGGGCGGAACAATGCTACTGGATAGTCACATATTCAACTTATATTAGTTAGTCATTCTATTGTTTGCGCGGCGATGTGTCATTCAGGCAACGCCTCGACGAACATTTTCGTCAGACGCCCGCTTCATGGATTGCTCGATATCTGTGAAGATGAATTTTTGTTAAGGTGCGTCATGACCGAGCGCAAATCGACCGACAAACTGCAGGACGCGGCTGAGCGATTGGCCTGGGAGATTGTGTCGACCAGCGTGCGCCTGGAGGAGTTGCGCAGCATCTGGGCCAAGATGATCGGAATCACCGGTCCTCAATGGATGATCATGACGGTCCTGGCGAATGCCGACGACCGAAACATCGGCCTGCCCGTCGGCGCGGTTTCTCGGGCACTGCGTGTCGATCAGTCGTTTGTGGTCACGCAGTCAAAATTGCTCGAAAAGAAGAACCTCTTGCGCCGCAAGAATTCGAGCGAGGACGCCCGGGTCGTGAACCTGTCGCTGACGGACCACGCCAAGAAGCAGATCGCGAACCTGTCCTCGCAACGCAAGGACCTGAACGAGTTCGTCTATGCCGAGCTGGATCTGCGGGAGTTGCAGCAGCTGACCGGCAAGATGGATTCCATCAAGAGCCGCCTGGAGAAAGCGATCGCGAGGATCTC
This sequence comes from Bradyrhizobium sp. Pha-3, assembly GCF_042258325.1. NCBI lineage: Bacteria > Pseudomonadati > Pseudomonadota > Alphaproteobacteria > Hyphomicrobiales > Nitrobacteraceae > Bradyrhizobium > Bradyrhizobium sp. Pha-3. The sequence goes on from NZ_CP170151.1 coordinate 7,096,345, forward strand.
GGCCGAGCTTTAGGACGTCGCCGAAATCGCCGCAGTCCGGATCAGGCCAGCGCCACCCGCTGCCGCGCCCGCATCATGAGCAGCACGATGATGCTGACATTGAGCAGGTTCCAGGCGAGGCCGTTGGCGAAGGCGGCGGCATAGGAGCCGGTGGCATCGAAGATCACGCCCGAGATCCAGCCGCCAAACGACATGCCGAACACCGAGGCGAAGATCACGATGCCGATCCGGGTCGCGGCCTCCGACGCCGGCATCGCCTCGCGCACGATGATCGCGTAGCTCGGCACGATGCCGCCCTGGAACAGGCCGAACATCGCCGAGATGACGTAGAGCGAGGTCAGGCTGTCGAAGAACAGATAGAACAACAGCGCCGAGCCCTGCGCGATCGAGCCGATCAAGAGCGTACGGATGCCGCCGATCCGGTCCGCGAGGAAGCCAGAGCCGATCCGGCTGATGATGCCGAAGCCGAGCATCAGCGACAGCATCTCGGCGCCGCGCGCCACGCCGTAACCGAGATCGCCGCAATAGGCGACGATGTGGACCTGCGGCATCGACATCGCCACGCAGCACGAGATCGATGCGAGCGACAGGATCGCGGTCAGCGCATTGGTGGAAAGCTTGAGGTCGACCCGCGGCGGTGCCGCATTGACATGGCTGCGCCTGGTCGCCGCGCCCATCAACACGCGCAGCACCATGAGCGCGAGCAGCATCGAGATCGCGGTGAAGATGCCGATTGCAATATGGGTGGTGCGCCAGCCGACACTCTGCATGCCGAAATTGACCAGCGGCGGCCACACCGTACCACCGACGTAATTGCCGCTCGCAGCGATCGCGACCGCGAGACCGCGGTAGCGCTCGAACCAGTGCGATGCCTCCGCCATCAACGGGCCGAAGGTCGCGGCCGACGACAGGCCGATGGCAAAATGCAGCAGGATGAAGGCCCAGATCGACGGCGCGTAGCCTGCGCCGACATAGCCGAGGCCGAGGATGCCGATCCCGGCGCCGATCGCCGCAACTATGCCGTAGCGGTCGCTGATCTTCCCGGTCACGACCTGGCCGAGGCCGAAGCCGAGCATCACCATCGTAAAGGCGAGCGAGGCCGTTCCACGGGTTGCGCCGAAGTCGGTCTGCACCACGGGCAGCGCCACCACGACCGACCACATGCCGACGCTGCCGAGCGAGCCGATCACCACGGCCACGACAAGGCGCAGCCATGCCCGGCGCGAGTCGGGAATGAACGTAGCGACTTCAGGGGAAAATTCAGAAGAAATTACCACGGCAGGCGGAACTTCGTCGGCATTTGCCTCCGGGTCAAGCCACATTGCCGAGAGATTAGGCATGCGCGAACAACGGGACGCGGGTCCTGCGACGGAAAAGTGAACCGGATCAATTGCCGAAATTGGGATCCTGCGACTGGAACGGGCCGCACTTCGCGCGCTTGGCGAACCGCTGGTCGAAATCGACGGTGCCGCCGGTGACCGGAATGCGGGTCGGCGGAAGGCCCCGGAGGTACTGATCGACGGTCACGGTCTTCTGGTCGGTGCTCAGGGTGACACGGACCGGCTCGAGCGGCTTGCCCTTGTTCACGTCGGTCAGATCGAGCACGTAATAGCCGATGACGGATTGTCCGCCCCGCATATGGCGATCGACCGAGAGCGGCAGATAGACCTCCATCCGGACGCCCTCTCCGTCGCAGGTGATCATGCGGATCATCACCGCCTCGGAACCCGGCGGCTTCGCGGCGGCGGCGGTCGCAACGCAAGCCGAAATCGCCGCGACAAGTCCCAGCTTCGCGAGCCCGTGTCTTCTCTTCAATGCGATGGTGCAGCGCATCGGGTGGCAATCCAGCATCCCTGACCATGACGTGCAATCTGCACTTCGTCGGGCGCAGGCTCCGGCAAGTTCAATCCACCGCCTCAGCAGGTCGGGAATATCGTGCGTCAAATCGCGATCCATGCTGACGAGGAAAAATGATACACTGCGAGCCGGTTCACACTCGCGGCGCGCAACCCGGACTATCATTCCGTAGGGATGGCACGCGGCTCGTAAGGTAAAGGATCGAAGCGCTTAACTGTCGGAGGGTCATCATGCGTTCGTCGTCAGCAGAGTGGTTACCCGTTGCATCAGCGCCGTCGGACCGCGAGCTCGAGGTCTGTGTCCTCGATTATGATGGCATGGTCCACGCGCTCATGTTCCCGTGCCACCGCGACGGCGCCGAATGGGTCGACCATGCCGGCAGCAAGCACCTCGACATCCAGCCGACGCATTGGCGCAGATGGACGCAGTCGGCCAACTAGCGCCGCTGTGATCGGCCGAGGCGGCCGGCGCCGATCTCGCGCCGGTCCGCACCTTGGGCTAGAATGGTGACGTGGGTTCAGGGTGGGCCAGGAGGCTCGTCATGAAATCACACGTGGTCCCTTTCGAAAATCGCTGGACCAACGGCAAGCATGCCTGGGAGTGGCACTGCGAGCTCGAGCGGCTGGGCGTGCCGACGGTCCGGACGATGTATTGCGAGCATGAGACGCACCGTCGGAACAAGTCGGCGGTGGTGTTCGACATCCCCGCGGGCTTTGTCCACGACTGGCTGGCCTTTCATGACCGGCGCGCCGCCCGGCAGCAGTTCTTGTGGCGCGCCAGCGTCATCACGCTCGGCATCATCGCCGCATCGGGCGTCGTGCTCGGTGCGCTCAAATAGAGGCCGCGAGGCCGGCGGCGTCATCCGTGGCCATCCTTCGAGACGCCCGCCTTTGGCGGGCCCCTCAGGATGACGCCGTCTTGCGGGGCAAAATCCTGGTCTGGACCCTCATGATAAGGAGCGCCGCTTGCGGCGCATCTCGACCACGAGGCCCTATCACCCCTGCTCCCGGCCGCGAATCCCCCATGCCCGGCGCCTGCGACGACCCGTGCGGTCGCGCGAAAGCACTTGTTAACCCTTTGCTAACCATACACCCGGCAAGAATTGCCGAGTGAAGTCGAGTGTCGTCGAACGCGTCTAACGGGCGGAGATCCCCGTGAACGCCAGCGCGGTGCCTCACTTTCGGAACGGCGGCCCTGCGGCCGTCGCGCAGACGCTTGGCGGCCGCAGTCGCCAGTCGCGGGGGAGAGCGGCTACCATGGTCGACATCACGGCAGGTCAGGGCACGGCAGGCAAGAGCGGATTGCCGAGCCTCGGCGAGATTGGCGACATCCTGAAGCGCGGCGATATCGCGCTGGCGATCGGCGTCCTCACCATCCTGGTGGTGCTGATCCTGCCGCTGCCTTCGATCGTGCTCGACCTTTTCCTGGCGGTCTCGATCACGGTCTCGATCCTGATCCTGATGACCTCGCTGTTCATCCAGGCGCCGCTGGAATTCTCGTCGTTTCCGACCATCCTGCTGATCTCGACCATGCTGCGGCTGTCGCTGAACATGGCCTCGACCCGGCTGATCCTGAGCCACGGCCATGAGGGCACGGCGGCCGCCGGCCACGTCATCGAGGCGTTCGGCAACTTCGTGATGGGCGGCAACTTCGTGATCGGCATCATCGTGTTCGCGATCCTGGTGATCGTGAACTTCGTGGTCATCACCAAGGGTTCGGGCCGCATCGCCGAGGTCGCGGCGCGCTTCCAGCTGGACTCGATGCCCGGCAAGCAGATGGCGATCGACGCCGACCTCTCCGCCGGCCTGATCGACGAGAAGGCCGCCAAGGAGCGCCGCAAGGCGCTGGAAGACGAGAGCGGCTTCTTCGGCGCGATGGACGGTGCCTCGAAATTCGTCCGCGGCGATGCCATCGCCGGCCTCTTGATCGTCGGCATCAACATCGTCGGCGGCATCATCATCGGCGTCGCCCAGCAGGGCCTCTCGTTCAGCGAAGCCGCCCGCACCTACACCGTGCTGACGGTCGGCGACGGCCTCGTCACCCAGGTGCCGGCGCTGATCGTCTCGACCGCCGCGGGCCTCCTCGTCTCCAAGGCCGGCATCACCGGCGCCGCCGACAAGGCGCTGATGCGCCAGCTCTCGGGCTATCCGCAGGCGCTCGGCATGTCGGCCGGCGTGATGCTGGTGCTGGCGCTGCTGCCGGGCATTCCGACGCTGCCGTTCCTGGCGCTGGGCTCCGGCGCCGCGGTGCTGGCCTGGAACGCACGCAAGCAGAAGCGGGCTGCGAAGGCGGCCGAAACGGCGGCAGCCGCTGCCCCGGCTGCTGCCGCGGCCGCCGCCGCTGCAGCCGCGGAGGAGCCGATCGCCGCCGCGCTGAAGATCGACGACCTCAAGATCGAGCTCGGCTACGCGCTGCTGCCGCTGGTCAACGGCCCCGACGGCACCGACCGCCTGACCGAGCAGATCAAGGCGCTGCGCCGCTCGCTTGCCATCGAGATGGGTTTCGTGATGCCGGCGGTGCGCATCCTCGACAACGTCCAGCTCGAAGCCAACAGCTACGTCATCAAGATCAAGGAAGTCGACGCCGGCACCGGCAAGATCTGGCCGAGCCAGTTCATGGTCATGGACCCCGCCGGCAACCAGGTGCAACTGCCCGGCATCCACACCATCGAGCCGACCTTCGGCCTGCCGGCGACCTGGGTCGACGCCGGCCTGAAGGAAGAGGCCGCGCTGAAAGGCTACACCGTGGTCGACGCCGCCACGGTGCTGTCGACGCATCTGACCGAGCTGCTCAAGACCAACATGGCGGACCTGTTGTCCTACGGCGAGGTGCAGAAGCTTTTGAAGGACCTGCCGAAGGAGCAAGGCGAGCTGATCAAGGACATCGTGCCGGGCCAGGTCACCGTGTCGGGCATCCAGCGCGTGCTGCAATTGCTGCTCGCCGAGCGCATCTCGATCCGCGATCTCTCGACCATCCTCGAGGGCATCGCCGACGCGCTGGCGTTCTCGCGCAATCCGGCCACCATGGTCGAGCACGTCCGTGCCCGGCTGGCCCGCCAGATCTGCGCGCAAAACACCTCGCCGAACGGCTATTTGCCGCTGATCGCGCTGTCGGCGCGCTGGGAGCAGGCGTTTGCGGAATCGATCGTCGGCCAAGGTGACGACCGCAGCCTGGCGATGCAGCCCTCGAAACTGTCGGAGTTCATGACCGCGGTGCGCAACGCCTTCGAGCAGGCGGCGCGCGAGGGCGAGGCGCCGGTCCTGGTGACGTCGGCCGCGATCCGGCCGTTCGTTCGCTCACTGGTGGAACGGTTCCGCTCGCAGACCACGGTGTTGTCGCAAGCCGAGATCCATCCCCGCGCCCGGCTGAAGACGGTCGGCAGCGTTTAGGGTCTCTTGTTCGGAAGCGTTTTCTTCACGTGAGCCGGGCGTCCACTTCGCGCGAAAACGCGCTAGCGGCCGCAAATCATTTGCGTTTTCGTCTGTGTTTTCTCGCCACAGGCAACTGATTTATGTGGAACAGGCCGGAACGGCCCTATCTGGGATGCAACATTCCAGCACCAGTTCAAGACACTGATATTAAATAGCTTTAATGCGTTTCAGATTACCAAAAGGTCATTTTTGATCGCGCCCGATCACGTCTCATCACGGCCTTGTGATGGCCTCTAGGGAACGGAATCGGCAAATCCTACGTTAGCGGGGCACGAGACGTTGAACCGGACAACAGACCGAACCGACAGATTTACTGAGAGCAGGAAGGCGGCAGGAGACTTCCATGAACCACTCGATCTACAGCGCCGATCGTATGACGCACCTGAAGATTGTGGTTGTGGCGTTGTTCGCCGGTATCCTGGTCGCGGGCTTTGGCATCGCGGCACATAATTCGTCGGATGATGGATACACGCAGACGGCGCGGGTCATGAAGGCCGGCAAGCCCGTCGCGATCACCAGCACCAGCAACTCGCTGGTCCGCTAACAGGAGAGTTTCACGAATTCACGTAGTGTTCTTTACAGCCCCCCAAAGTCGCTGCGTGGATATTTAAGACCCCCAACTACCCCCAAGTTGACTATCGAAAACGCCCGCTCCCCACGGGCGTTTTCTTTTTTTTCGGGTGCCCGACGCGACGTCTCATCCACGTCATTGCGAGCACCTGGATTCAGTTGCTGCAGCAGGCGCAAATTATCGCGGCGCCGAACCCGACGCGCCCGGCACGGTCTCGATCAGCTTGCCGGTGAAGATCGGCGCCGAGGTCGGCTGGCCGTCCGGCGAACCGCCGGCCTGCTCGACGGTCACCGCATAGGTGGCGCCGTTGATCACGTCGGGGTCATAGCTCGACAACACCGGGCGCGCGGTGAAATCATCAGCACCGATCACGCCGAGCGAGCGCGGCTGCGGCAGCTTGTCGGAGATCAGCCAGAGCTCAAAACTCTTGCCGGGCTCCGACGCGGCGCCGACCTTGCGGACGGTAAAATTCTTGGTCGCGCCGTCGATCGTCAGGATGAAGGCCGGCCCGCCATTCTGCCCTTGCAACAGCGCGACATATTGTGCCGATGGAGTGAACGCCGGCGCCGGCGTCTTCACTTCCACGGTCTGGATGCGCGGCTTTGGCCTCATCGCGTTCGGCAAGGCGTCGGGCTTGTAAATCTGCAGGCCGAGCATCGCCAGCAGGGCCGCCGCGATCGCCGTCGCAGCCGACGCGATACCGCGCCAGCGCTTCACGCGGTTGGTAAGCGCGGTCACGTTGCGTTCGTCGAAGATGACCCGTGGCTGTCGGGCCTCGGGCAGCCTCCGGATATCGGACGGCGGCTGGGGCTCGTCCGGATCAAACGCCGAGCCGAATTCAGGATCGTCCGTGATTGGCGAAGGCGGCGGCGTCACCGTCGTGGCCGGCGTCTCGGGCAGCACCAGCGGCGCCTGCGGCGCGCTCGCGTGGCCGATCGCCGCCTTGATGGTGTCCCAGACCACCGGACGCGGCTCGACCAAACCGACCATCTGGTTCAGCGGCCCGAGCCTGAACTGCCAGGCCTGCACCAGCGCTGCGAACTCGCTGTCGACGGCCATCATGGTCTCGACCTGCGCGCGCTCCTCGGCATCGAGCGTACCGAGCGCATATTCCGCGGCGAGCGCGATATGGTCTTCGCTATAGGCCATCAATCAGAGTCCAAGACACTCCCGGATATCCATCAGGCTGCGGCGCAGCCAGGTCTTCACCGTGTTCACCGGTGTCTCGAACTTTGCGGCGAGCTGCTCGCGGCTCCAGCCGTTGTAATAGGCGAGCAGCACGAGCTTCTGACGATCCGGCTCCAGACGACCGACGCATTCCAGCAACCGCTTCAACTCTTCCGTCATTTCCCGTCGCGCCAGCGGATCGGGCGAGTCGGCGGCGACCTCCATTGCGGCCGGCTCGTCTTCCAGCGATGCCTCGCCGCGCTTGCGCACCACGTCGATGGCGCGGTTGCGCGCGATCGACGTCATCCACGTGATCGGGGACGACAGGGCTGGGTTGAACTGCCCGGCGCTGTTCCAGATCTTGACGTAAGCCTCCTGGAGGACCTCCTCGGCGAGATCCTGACGCCGCAAGATACGGAGCACGACGCCGAAGAGTTTCGCGCGGGTCGCGGCGTACAGCCGCTCAAAGGCGGCCTCATCCCCCTTGGCGACGGCGGCGATCAGCCAGACCAGCTCAGCCGGCGTCAGCACTTTGCGCCCTCCAAGCCTCGATCCCCCATCGCGTCATTGCCACCGTGCCGCCGATCATCCCGTCCGGAAACCGGTGGTAGCATATTTTGGGACACCACGATCCGCCAAATGGCCGACAGGTCGCCGGCTTGTGGACAGCGCCCAGCAAAAAGCCCGGGCGATCGGCCCGGGCTCTCAATCTGGTCAGCCGAGGGAGCGAAGTCTCAGGCGATGACGCCGAGACGGGCCCGCATCAGGCCGATCGAATCCATGTCGGCTTGTTCGCGAGCGCTCTCCTCCGCGCGTTCGCGCGCCTGGTCGCGCTCGTCGAGCAGCTCGACCTTCTTCAATTCCTCGAATGCCTCCGACAGCAGCGCCTTGGCGTCGTCGAGCTGGGCGCGCAGTTCGTCGGCCGAACGGGTCAGGTTCTCGCGGCGCTGGATCGCGGCCTTGGCATAGGTCGGATAGGCGAAGTGCGTGGGGTCGTTGATCCCGGCGCGCTCCTGCTCGGTCTGGATCTCGCGCTCGAGCTCGACCGACATGCGCTGGAAGTCGGCGATCATGCCTTCGATCTGGGTAACCCGACGGCGCTTTTCGTCGACCTGAAATTTCTTCAGGCGGATCAGCGTTTCACGTGACTTCATCGACTCATACTCCCCAGAAGTCCCAAATCTGAACGCGGGACAGAGCCGGCTCCCCGCTGGGCCCCGCCGGCATAGCTATGGTGTGCCGACGATGATGGCCTGACAAAGTTAGCGTTCCGTTTCCAAACCCGACAGGATTTGAGCCAGTTGCCGGTAGCCGTCGGCAAGGCTGGTCGCCTCGTCCTTGGCCTGGCGCAGGTAGGCCTCGAGCGGCTCATGCAGCCGGATCGCCTCGTCGACCTCCGCGCTGGAACCCGGCCGGTAGGCCCCGAGCCGGATCAATTCCTCCATGTCGGCATAGGTCGCCATCACCTGCCGCGCCTTGTTGATGTAGGGCAGGAAGTCGGGGTCGGCCGACCGCGGCATGGTGCGCGAGACCGACTTGAGGATGTTGACCGCCGGATAGCGGCCGCGCTCGGCGATCACCCGCTGCATCACGATATGACCGTCGAGGATGCCGCGCACCGCATCCGCGATCGGCTCATTGTGATCGTCGCCGTCGACCAGCACCGTGAAGATCGCGGTGATGGTGCCGTCGCCGGTGCCCGGCCCTGCCCGCTCGAGCAGCTTGGGCAATTCAGTGAACACGGTCGGCGTGTAGCCCTTGGCGGTCGGCGGCTCGCCCGCCGAGAGGCCGATCTCGCGCTGCGCCATCGCAAAGCGCGTCACCGAGTCCATCAGGCACAGCACATCCTGTTCCTCGTCGCGGAAATACTCCGCGATGGCGAGCGTCAGATACGCGGCCTGGCGCCGCATCAGCGCCGGCTCGTCCGAGGTGGCAACCACCACGACCGAGCGCGCCAGCCCCTCCTCGCCGAGATCCTCCTGGAGGAATTCCTGCACCTCGCGGCCGCGTTCGCCGATCAGCCCGATCACCGAGATCGCGGCATCGACGTTGCGCGCCAGCATCGACAGCAGCACCGACTTGCCGACGCCCGAGCCGGCGAAGATGCCGAGCCGCTGACCGCGGCAGCAGGTCAGGAAGGTATTGAGACCGCGCACGCCGAGATCGAGCGGCGGGCCGACCCGCTTGCGCGAATGCGCCGGCGGCGGCGAGTTGCGGTAGGACATCGGCGAAGCGCCCTGCACCAGCGGGCCTTTGCCGTCGATCGGCTCACCCATCGCGTTGACGACGCGGCCGAGCCATGCCGGCGACGGCCGCACTTGGCTCGCCGCATTGGCGATCACCGCGCGGCAACCGCGCCTAACGCCATCCAATCCGCCGAACGGCATCACCACCGCGTTCTCGCCAGAGAAGCCGATCACCTCGGCAGGGATGAAGCGGCCCGCGCCGACGTCGATCACGATGCGGGCGCCGACCGACATCGCGTGGATCGGTCCCGCGATCTCGACCATCAGCCCGCGGACGCCGACCACGCGGCCATAAATATTGACGCCGTCGATGTCGCCGATCTGCTCCGCGAGCGCCTTCATTGCGAAAACCTTAAGTTTCCACGATTTTGCTCCGGCCGCTTAACTTCGTGTTTACCCGCATCATTAATCATTGCGTCACTGTCTTTGGTGACTGAGGTCGCTTGCCCATCAGAAGAAGGGCGAGTCGCGAGAGTCGGTTAGGCCCGCCTCTTAATGTGGAAACTGAACGAGCGCGGTTAGGAAAAGCTTCTTCTACGCAACATCTTAGGGCGATTCGACAAAAATTGCACGGTTAGAGCTTGCGTCGAGGAATCAGTTTTTGTTAACCATATCTCGTCAGGATCCGAATCAGTTGTTCAAAGGCGTTTTGTGAGTGCCGCAAGTGCGGCCGACCTGACGCCCGGAGCGGCGACTATAGGGGACTGGCATGCGCGTTTTGCTGATTGAAGATGACAGCGCCGTCGCGCAGTCGATCGAATTGATGCTCAAGTCCGAGAGTTTCAACGTCTACACGACGGACCTCGGCGAAGAGGGCGTCGATCTCGGCAAGCTTTACGACTACGACATCATCCTTCTCGACCTCAACCTGCCCGACATGTCCGGCTACGACGTGCTCAAGCAGCTCCGGGTGTCGAAGATCAAAACTCCCATTCTGATCCTCTCCGGCCTCGCCGGCATCGAGGACAAGGTCAAGGGTCTCGGCGTCGGCGCCGACGACTACATGACCAAGCCCTTCCACAAGGACGAACTGGTCGCCCGCATCCACGCGATCGTGCGCCGCTCCAAGGGCCACGCCCAGTCGGTCATCCAGACCGGCGATCTCGTCGTCAATCTCGACACCAAGACGGTCGAGGTCGGCGGCCAGCGCGTGCACCTGACCGGCAAGGAATACCAGATGCTGGAGCTGCTCTCGCTCCGCAAGGGCACCACCCTCACCAAGGAAATGTTCCTCAACCATCTCTATGGCGGCATGGACGAGCCGGAGCTGAAGATCATCGACGTCTTCATCTGCAAGCTCCGCAAGAAGCTCGCCAACGCCTCCGAAGGCCGCAACTTCATCGAGACCGTGTGGGGCCGCGGCTACGTGCTGCGCGAGCCGCACGAGGCTGACGAGCGCATTCCCGCCTGACCTTCTGGGCCCGCAGAGAACCGCAAGGTTCGCTCCTCACGACCTGAACCCCGCCGCAAATGGCGGGGTTTTTGTTTGGGATTGAACCGGCTGTCGGCATGCGCCGACCAAGGGAACGTGCAATCCTGCCTCGCGCGAATCCCGACGAACTCCCGGACCGCCCCGACATGATCCTGCAATCCCTCGCCGGCCTGCCGGCGTTCCTGGTCTATTTCTGCACGGCACTGATCGCCGTGGTCGCCTACCTCTTCGTCTACACGCGCGTCACGCCGCACGATGAATTCCAGCTGATCCGCGACAACGATCCGGCGGCGGCGATTGCGCTGGGCTTAAGCCTGCTCGGCTTCGTGCTGCCGGTGGTCAGTGCCATCGCCCACTCCGCCAATGTCGTGGACTGCCTGATCTGGAGCATCATCGCGCTGATCGTGCAGATCATCGTCTATTACATCGTGAAGATCCCGGTGCCGAACCTGTCGGCGCGAATCGCCTCCGGCGAAATGGCGCCGGCGATCTGGCTCGGGCTGTCCTCGCTGGCCGCAGGCGCGCTGAACGCGGCCTGCATGATCTACTGAGCCGTTGAGCCAAACCATGGCGCGCAAACCGAACCCGGACTTCGGCAAACGGCGACCGGTCGTGCCGGCGGTGCCCACGCCGCCGCGGCCGGACGCGCCGTCCAAGCGCTCCAACCACGTCGCGCTGCTCTTGATGGGCACGCTCGCGGTCGGCGGCAGTGCCTACGCGCTGATGCCGCGGCCGAATTGCCAGCCGGTGCCGCCGGGCGTCACCGCACCGGGCGTCGCCGCGCCGGTCCCGCCGCAACCGGGCGTCGACTGCACGGCGCGCAGTTCCTCGTCGGGCGGCAGCGGCGGCTCGTCGCGCAGCAGCTTCTACAGCAGCTCCTCGTCGAGCGGCTCCTCTTCTTCGTCGAGCTCGTCGGTGAGCCGCGGCGGCTTCGGTTCATTCGCGCATGCGTTCGGCTTCAGCGGTGGCTGATGCGCATGTTGCTGTGTCATCGCCATGTCATCCCGCTTTCGCTTGCCCGGCGAGCGCAGCTGATGGAAACTCGCCATGGCTCCGCAGACGGCAAGGCAGGGATTGCGTCCATGAAACGCTCGCGCCGCGTATGGCTGAAATTGATGGGAAATATCGCGATCGGCGCGGCGTCGATCGGCCTGACGACAAGCCATGCCCGCAGCCACCATCACCACGCAGGGCACGACGCGAAGCGAAAGCCCGCGGAACGGTCGCCCTCCGGCGGCTTCGGCGGCGCGCCGCGCACCATCGCCCGCTACGGCGACGACGATCCGTCGCATGGCGGAAGCTGACACCAGGCTGACGAGCTAGCGCGGTTTCCCCTCATGCAACGCATCGCATGTCCCGAACGCGACGATTGGCGGACGACCGCCGAGAACGCCGGCTTCACCTTCCACACCATCGACGGCGAACGTTACTGGGACGAGCGCGCCTATTACGCCTTCACGCTGGACGAGATCGAGCGCTCGATCGAGACGCCGACCGGCGAGATCGACGCGATGTGTCTCGAGCTCGCCGGACGCGCGATCAAGGATGAGCGCTATCTGCGCCGGCTGAAGATACCGGAGGCGTTCTGGGATCTGATCGCGGCAAGTTGGCGCCGCAAGAATCCGAGCCTGTACGGCCGGCTCGATCTCACCTTCGACGGCCGCGGCCCGGCCAAGCTGCTCGAATACAATGCCGACACGCCGACCTCGATCTTCGAGGCCGCGGTGTTTCAATGGACCTGGCTCGAACAGGCGATCCAACGCAACATCGTCCCGAAGCGCGCCGACCAGTTCAACTCGATCCACGACCGGCTGATCGAGGCCTGGAAGAGGATCGGCGCGACCCACCCGCTGCATCTCACCGGACTGACCGGAAATCCCGAGGACGCCGGCACGCTCGCCTATCTCGAGGACACCGCGGCGCAGGCCGGGCTGAAGACCACGCTACTCGACATCGAAGAGATCGGACTGCGCGACGACGGTCAGTTCGTCGACCTCGACGAGCGCCCGATCGCGCTCGCGTTCAAGCTCTATCCCTGGGAGTGGATGTTCCACGACGCGTTCGGCAAGAACCTCTCGACCGCGCCGACGCAGTGGATCGAGCCGCCGTGGAAGGCGATCCTCTCCAACAAGGGCATCCTGCCGCTGCTCTGGGAGATGTTCCCGAACCATCCCAATCTGCTGCCGGCCTATTTCGAGGACGACCCGCAGGCCGCCCAACTCGGCACGTCGTTCGTGCGCAAGCCGATCTATTCGCGCGAGGGCGCCAATGTCGAACTGGTCAGCGCCGGCGTCACGCTGGTCGCCGAGCAAGGCCCCTACGGCGCAGAAGGCTTCATCCGTCAGGCGCTGGCGCCGCTGCCGAACTTTTCCGGGCAGTATCCGGTACTCGGCAGCTGGCTGGTCGACGGCACGCCCTGCGGGCTGTCGATTCGAGAGGACGAAAATCCGATCACCGGCAACACCTCGCGCTTCCTGCCGCACGCGATTTTGTAGTGCGTCGACGCGGTTGCGCTTTTAACCCCGTCATCCTGAGGAGCGCGCAGCGCGTCTCGAAGGATGCACGGCCCCGCTGGTGGCCGTCGACCCTTCGAGACGCCGCTTCGCGGTCCTCAGGGTGACGGAGTTAAAGCGAGATGTCTCGCCTCACCGCGCGGCAGACGCAACCGCCTTCAGCACATGCAGCGCGGCGCCGGCGCGCGCGACTGGCGCAGTGTTCGGCTGATACAGCCCGCGCCGGTCGGGATAGGGCCTGAACAGATTGGTGATGCCGACCACGGATTCCGCCGCGCCAAGCGCCAATACGCCGTCAGGCTCGAGCATCCGGGCCACCTTGCCGAAGATGCCGGCCTTGGTCTGCTGATCGAAATAGATCAGCACGTTGCGGCAGAAGATCACGTCGAAGGTGCCGAGATGCGACAGGTCCTGCAACAGATTGAGCTGGCGGTGCTGCACCATGCCGCGGATGTCGGCGTTGAGCTGCCAGAGCTCGCCCTTCTGCGCGAAATACTTCACCAGCAGCTGGATCGGCAGGCCGCGCTGCACCTCGAACTGGCTGAACAGGCCGGCCCTGGCCTTTTCCAGCACCGCCTGCGACAGGTCGGTGGCGATGATCTCGATCCGCCAGCCGGCAAACAGCGCGGTCATCTCCTTCAGCAGCATCGCGATCGAATAGGGCTCCTGCCCGGTCGACGACGCCGCGCACCAGATGCGCAAGCTGCGGCGCGCCGCACGCGCCTGCGCGAGCGCGGGCAGCACCGCTTCCTTCAGATGGTCGAACGGGATCTTGTCGCGAAAGAAGAAGGTTTCGTTGGTGGTCATCGCTTCGACCACCTCCGACGTCAGCAGTTCGGCGCCGCCCTTCATCCGCTGGACCAGCTCGGGAATGCCATTGAGATTCGACCTGCGCGCCAGCAGCAGCAGGCGACTCTCGACCAGATATTGCTTGTCGGCCGACAGATCGAGGCCGGAACGTTCCTTCAGCAGCTTACGCAGATACTCGTAGTCCAGCGGCGTCACGAACGGTCTCCCGCAAACACGCGAACAAGCTTCGGCGCGATCTGATTGAGCGGCAGCACCGCCGCGCAGATGCCGGCATTGACCGCTGCACCCGGCATGCCCCACACCACGCTGGTCGCCTCGTCCTGGGCGATCACGCTGCCGCCGGCGGCGACGATGTCCTTGCCGCCGCGCATGCCGTCGGAGCCCATGCCGGTCAGGATCACCGACATGATGCTGCCCTGCCAGACGTCGATCGCGGAGGTGAACATCGGATCCACCGCGGGCTTGCAGAAATTGACCGGTGGCCCGTCGTCGAGCGCGATCGTCGCATCGACGCCGTGGCGCGCGACGCGCATGTGGCGCCCGCCCGGCGCCAGATAGATCTGGCCCGGCTTGATGCTCTCGCCGTCGATCCCCTCATGCGCCGGCCGCTTGCTGGTGCGCGCCAGATGCTCGGCGAGAATGGTCGTGAAGGTCGGCGGCATGTGCTGGGTGATCAGCACCGGGAAGCGATCGATCACCGCGCCGATCTCGGCGACCAGCGTCATCAGCGCCTGCGGTCCGCCGGTCGACGAGCCGATCAGCAGCACCTTGGGCGGCAGCAGGCCGAACGAACGGCGCGTGACCTGGGCAGGCGCCGTGTGCGCGGCAGCGGGAGCCAACGGACGCGGTCTGTCATGACCGGGCGCAAGCGGCGGGCTTGCGGTCGTGTGCACCGGGCTGCGCCGCGCCTTGGCGCCGAGATGACGGATCTTCTGGATCAGGTCGTGGCGGAAGGTTTCCGCGGCGGTCGCCTCGCGCGTGCTTTCCGGCTTCGGAATGTAGTCAGACGCACCGAGCGAGAGCGCCTTCAGGCTGATCTCCGCGTTGCGGCGGGTCAGCGTCGAGGCCATGATGACGACGAGATCGCGCTTCTTCGCCAGCAGCTGCGGCAGCGCCGAGATGCCGTCGAGGTCGGGCATCTCGATATCGAGCACCGCGACATCGGGGTTGATGCGTTCGAGCTGGTTGACGGCGTCGAGGCCGGTGCGCAGCGAGGCGACGACCTCCATGTCGGGCTCGGCGCCGATCCAGCGCGAGATCATCCCGCGGATCACCACGGAATCGTCGACCACCATCACCCGCACCTTGTCGGAACGGGTCGATGTCGGGACCGCAGTACTTGTCAACGCAACACTCATGACTTCACCAGCGACGCAACACGACGCACAACAACCGTTGAGCCGAAGGCTTCTGCCGCCGGATCGAACGAAGAATCTAAGTCAGCATGATCTTCTCGGAAAACCGGTTCCCACTTTTCCGGATCATGCTCTAAATCAGTCCGACTTCCTGGAACTTCGCGGTGACGATGTCCCGGTCGAACGGCTTCATGATGTACTCGTTGGCACCGGCATGCAGCGCGCGTGCGATATGCGCGACGTCATTCTCGGTGGTGCAGAACACGACCTTGGGCTGATCGCCGCCGGGCATGCGGCGGAGATTGCCAAGAAACTCGTAGCCGTCCATGACCGGCATGTTCCAGTCGAGCAGCACGGCATCCGGCATCGCGCGCTTGCAGGCCTCGAGCGCCTTGGCGCCGTCCTCGGCCTCGACGATCTGGAAGTCGAGCCCTTCCAGGATGCGGCGGGCGACCTTGCGAATGACGCTTGAGTCATCGACAACAAGACAGGTTCTCATCTGCGACCTCTACTTCCTCATCCCCGGTGGGATGTTTCAGTTCTTCAGTTCGGGCGGCCCTGTTCACGCCGCTTTGGCGTCGGGCACCAGTTCGAGCACGCGATCGACATCGAGGACGACCATGAGCTGGCCGTCGAGGCGGTGGACGCCGCCGGCGAGCTTGGCCATGCGGGGATCGAGGTTGACCGGATTGTCCTCGCGGCTGTCGTCGGGCAGCCGCAGCACCTCGCCGATCTGGTCGATCAACAGGCCATAGGATTCGCCGCGCTGGTCGACGCCGACCGCCATCGGAGGCTTACCGTCATCGGCCTTCGGCAGCCCGAGCCGGGCGCGCATGTCGACCACGGTGACGATGCGGCCGCGCAGATTGAGCACGCCGGCGATCTCGCTGGAGGCCAGCGGCACCCGCGTCAGCCGCTCCGGCATGAACACGTCCTGCACCCGCGAGATCGGCAGCCCGAACAGCTGCCCGCCGATCACGGCGGTGACGTATTCGGCCATCGCGCCTTCGCTGGTCTCGGTCTTGCTGGTCATCGGTCTCTGTCCTTATCCCGTGTCAGGCCGCGCGCCGCAGTTCGGCGGTCTGCTCTTTCAGCGCCGCGATCAGCCCGGGACGATCAAACTTGGCGACATAGTCGTGGAAGCCGGCCTGCCGGCCGCGCTCGATCGCCGCCGGCGACACCATCGCCGACAGCGCGATGATCGGCAGCTGGTTGAAGTTGTGGTCACTTCGGATGTTCTCGGCGAACTCAAAACCGTTCATCTCGGGCATCTCGATGTCGGTCAGCACGACGTCGAAGCTTTGTCCCGAACGCAGCGCGGCGAGCCCTTCCTGCGCGCCGCCCGCGGTCCTGACCTTGTAGCCGGCGGCTTTCAAGACCGGCGCCAGCATGTTGCGGAAGAACGCGGAGTCGTCGACCAGCAGCACCGACTGCGCCGAGGCCGACGGGCGCATCTCCTTGCGCGAGAACCAGTCGGCGAACGCCATCGGCAGGAAGTGGCCGACGTCGATCACCTCGGTGGCCTGGCCCTTGATCACGGCCGAGCCGAGGATGCCGTCCTGCGAACCCGCGACCTCGATGTTGAGCCGCTCCTCGACGATGTCGATGATCTCGTCGACCACGAGCCCCATCGAGCGGCCGTCGTCGGCGAACACCAGGATCGGCTGCGAGCCCTGCGACTGCACCTCGACGCCGGCCATCTGCACCAGCGGCATCAGCTGCTCGCGGTACTGCACCATGTAGCGGCCGTTCGAGAGCTCGATCTTGTCGGTTGCGATCTCCTCCAGCCGGGTGACGAGGCCGAGCGGCACCGCCTTGGGCTGCGAGGAGCCGGCGCGGAACACCAGCAGCGAGGTCAGCTGCTCGCCGCTCGCGGCATGCGCCGCGGCATTGTCGTCGGCCAGGTCATGGGCCGAGGAGCCGGACGCGCCGAGGGCTTTCGCGATGCCGTTGGGGTCGATGATCATGATCACCGCGCCATCGCCCAAAATGGTGTTGCCGGAGAACATGTCGATGTGCCGCAGCTTGGTCGACATCGGCTTGACCACGATCTCCTCGGTGTGGAACACGCCGTCGACCACAATGCCGAAGGTCTGGCTGCCGACTTGCGTGACCACGATGAAGCCGTTCTCGGCATCGGTCGTGGTCGCGCCGTCGTCGATCTTGAGCAGCTTCTTGAGATGGATCAGCGGCAGCAGCTTGTTGCGCAGCCGCAAGACTGCGGTGTCCTTGATCCGCTCGATGCGGTGCTCGGAGTTGGCGCGGGCCCGCACCAGCTCGACCACAGACAATTGGGGAATCGCAAAGCGGTCGCCGCCGGCTTCCACGATCAAGGCGGAGACGATCGCCAGGGTCAGCGGGATCTTGATGGTGACCGAGGCGCCCTCGCCGGCCACGCTCTTGATGTCGATGGTGCCGCCGATCTGGTCGATATTGGTGCGCACCACGTCCATGCCGACGCCGCGGCCGGACACCGAGGTCACTTGCGCGGCGGTCGAGAAGCCCGGCGCGAAGATGAACTTGTGGATCTGGGCCTCGGTCATCTTCTCCAGCTCGGCCTCGGTGACGAGACCGTTCTGGAGCGCCTTGGCCTTGATCCGCTCGGTGTTGAGCCCGCGGCCATTGTCGGCGATGCAGATGATGATGTGGCCGCCTTCGTGATAGGCGGAGAGGCGAATGGTGCCCTGCTCTCCCTTGCCGGCCGCGACCCGCTCGGCGGTGGTCTCCAGCCCATGGTCGGCGGAGTTGCGCACCATGTGCGTCAACGGATCCTTGATCAGGTCGAGCACCTGGCGGTCGAGCTCGGTGTCGGCGCCGTGCATCTCCAGCTCGATCTGCTTGCCGAGTTCGCCGGAGAGGTCGCGGACGATGCGCGGCAGCTTCTGCCAGGCATTGCCGATCGGCTGCATGCGCGTCTTCATGACGCCTTCCTGCAGCTCGGCGGTGACGTTGGAGAGCCGCTGCAACGGCACCTTGAACTCGGTGTCCTCGTTGCGCCTCGAGATCTCCAGCAGCTGGTTGCGGGTCAGCACCAGCTCGGAGACCATGGTCATGAGGTGTTCGAGGGTGTCGACATTGACCCGGATCGACTGGTTGGCGATCTTGTCGCCTTCCTGGACGTCTTCACCGGCGGCCTTGCGGGCCGGCTTCTTCGGCGCTTCGGCCGGCTCGGCTGCGGCGGCAGCAGGTGCAGGCTTCACGGCCGGCGCGGGTGCGGCGACTTCGGTCTCGGTCTCGCGGAAGGCGCGCTCGAGCTCGTCGAGCGAGACCTCGCCCGGACGCAGCGGACGCTCCAGCGTCTGCACCACCAGGGTGCCCTCGGTCATTGCCGCCTGCACCGACGGGGCTTCGACGACCGGCACGTCTTCTTCAGCCGCAGCCGGCATCGACTGCGTCGAGCCGGACGATATCGACTGCGTCGAATCGGACATCGCCGCCATGCCGTGCTCGACCATCGCTTCCAGCTGATCGATCAGGTCGCGGTCGTTGCCTTCAGGCTCAGCCTCGGTCGCCTCGAGGCCGCCGAGGATCTCCTTGATGCGGTCGATCGAGGACAGGATCAGCGTCACGGCTTCCGCCCTCACCGGCATGCCGTCGCGGAATTTGCCCATCAAGGTCTCGCCGGCATGCGCCAGCGCCTCGAGCCGCGGCAGCCCGAGGAAGCCACAGGTGCCCTTGATGGTGTGCACCAGGCGGAAAATGTTATCCAGGATCTTCGCGTTGTTCGGATCCTGCTCGAACTGCACCAGCTGATTGTCGACCGTATCCAGGCTCTCGCTGCTCTCCGTCAGGAACTCGCGCAACAGATCGTCCATGAAACCAACCTTCGAAAAACGCCGAAACGCTGCGGCGCGCGACATCGACGCGCCTGACGGGAACCCGGTCAGCTTCTCCGCAAAGCGTTTAAGTTTGGTTGAGCAAATGGAAAAGAACGGGATCAACAAAGAGATAAGACCGCGCGATCGAATCGCGCGGCCGGTCGTAACCTTTGCTTAATGATGTTCCCGCAGCCGCGTTCAGGACGCTGCGATAACGACCTTGTCGCCGTCGAGCGTCAGCGTCACTTTCAACCCGCAGGCTTCAGCCAGCAGGCGCGTGTAATGCGGCTGCACCGCGTGCGCATCGACCGTGTTCGACGAGCTTGCATTGAGCAGGTCGACGATGTTCTGCGGCACCCGCGCATTGAGGCCCGCGGCCAGGATGCGGAAGCTCATCGTCTCCCCCTCGCCGACCGGATCGATCGCGAGCGTGCCGCCGCGCGGGATCGTCTGCTGCGCGATGACCAGCATGTTCAACAGCAGCTTGACCCGGTTCTTGGGCAGCAGCAGCCGCGGCAAATTCCAGGTCAGCGTCACCTTGCCGTCCTCGATATGCCCCTTCGCCATGTTCTGGGCATCGCCGAGGTCGATCTGCGCGCCGGAGGAACCGGCCGCGCCGAACGCCAGCCGGCAGAACTGCAGTCGCGCCGAAGCGGTCTTGGCGCTCTTGCGAATCAGATCGAGCGCGAAGTCGCGATCTTCGGGCTTGGGATTGTCGTCAAGGACCTCAAGCCCATTGACGATCGCGCCGACCGGACTGATGAGATCGTGACAGACGCGCGAGCACAACAGCGCCGCGAGTTCGAGCGCATCGGGAGCGGGACCGGGAGACGAAGTGCCAGACATCAATTGTTTCCTGGAAAGCCGCACGCCGACCGAGGAGTGCGAATCACGCATGCCTGTCGGCTTGATACACCGCGCCGACGGATGCTGCCAGCTTGCGGGGAGGCTGATAAGGGAACACAAACAGGATATGCGACCCGCTGATATGAGACCCGCACATGAATAAGGCACAGCCGTCCTTGATCGGCTGCGAGGCCGCCGCCACGCTGCTCGAATCACTGACCGAACTGGTGATCCGGGCCGGCGAGGCGATTCTTGCGGTCAATCGTTCCGCGATGAATGTGACCGGCAAGAGCGACGGGTCGCCGGTCACCGAGGCCGATCTCGCCGCCGACCACATCATCGTGGAAGGCCTGACGCGGCTCGCGCCGCAGGTGTCGCTGCTGTCGGAGGAGCGCGTCCATCTGGCGACGCCGCCCTACAAGGACAGTTTCTTCCTGATCGATCCGCTCGACGGCACCAAGGAGTTCGTTGCCGGCCGCAATGAATTCACCGTCAATGTGGCGCTGGTCACGCAGGGCGTGCCGCTGCTCGGCATCGTCGGCGCACCGGCGCTCGGCCTGATCTGGCGCGGCATCGTCGGCAAGGGCGCGGAGCGGTTGAGGCTGCAGGGCGGCGCGGTTTCGCAGGCAGTGCCGATCAAGACCCGCCCCTGCCCGCCGCGCGGCGCGCCTTGGACGGTGGCAGTGAGCCGCTCGCATGGCGATGCGCGTACTGAATCCTTCATCGACGAGCGCGGCAGCGCGCTCCGCGCCGTGCTGGGTTCGGCCGTCAAATTCGGCCGCGTCGCCGAGGGCGACGTCGACATCTATCCCCGCCTGTCGCCGACATCCGAATGGGACGTGGCGGCCGGTCACGCGGTCGTCGTTGCGGCCGGCGGCAAGGTCACCGATTCGAAGGGAAGCCCGTTGCATTTCGGGCTCGGCCGCGAAGACTTTCTGGTGCCCGAATTCATCGCCTGGGGCGACCCGGCCGCTGCGCCGTGATCACTGCGCGAGATTGTCTTCCAGTTCCGGCCAACGCGCCGCGGCTTCCTTCAAAAAGCGCGCGGGATCGGCGGCGAACGCGTCACGGCTGCGTTCCCGGTTGAACAGGTAAAGCCTGTTCCCGACCACGGCCCAGAATCGCGGATTGCCCGCGCAGGTGACGCCCCGCACCAGATCGGTCGGATCGTAACCGCCGAATTGCGGGCCATAGATTTCAGGATGCGCCACGAACGAGGCGCGGTTGCCCTCGTTGCGGAAACGCCAGACCACGCCGCTCTCCGCGGCCTCGAATTCCGGCCGCCCCTGGGTGGCGGCGGCGTCGGTGAAATAAGCGACGGGATCGAATCCCTCGATCGCCAGTCCGGAGTAGCGGTTCGTCACCACGCGCTCGGTTGTGGTGGCCCGAACAGGCAAAGAGGGCCAGGCGGCCGCCAAAATGCCCGCCAACAGGCCGAAAAACGCCATCCCCCGGCACGATCCATATCTTTCCTGCCGTTGTGCCGTCATAGTTGATACCGATAACATCCGAGTCGAGGGGACACCGGGCGCAACCTAGAGCCGTGCCTGTTGGCATCAGGTTAAAGGGCAGCGCCCGGATTTCGATAGCAGGGGTTCTTAATGACTTTCGCATCACGCCTTGCCGCGGTCGCGTTTGCCGCGCTGATGTGCTGGAGCGCAGGGGCGTCCGCGCAGCAGGGCCCGCCACCGCAATATCCGCCGCCACAGCGTGAACCAACCCCGTATACTTACGGGCCCGACGAACTGGTCAATGCCGGACACAAGTTCTTCGGAAATGTCTCGCGCGGACTCGCCTCGGTCATCGAGCGCGCCGTCAGCCAGTGGGGCCTGCCCAATGGTTATGTGCTCGGCGAGGAAGGCTCCGGCGCCTTCGTGGCCGGGCTGCGTTATGGCGAAGGCACGCTCTACACCAAGAACGCCGGCGACCTCAGGGTCTACTGGCAGGGTCCTTCGGTCGGCTTCGACTGGGGCGGCGACGGCGCGAGGACCATGACGCTGGTCTACAACCTGCCCTCGACCCAGGCGATCTATCAGCGCTTTGTCGGCATCGACGGCTCGGCCTATATCGTCGGCGGCTTCGGCATGACGGCGCTGACCGCCAACAACATCGTGCTGGTCCCGATTCGCTCGGGCATCGGCTTGCGGCTCGGCGCCAGCGTCGGCTATCTCAAATTCACCCCGCGCGCGACCTGGAACCCGTTCTAGAGCGTTTCCAGCGAAGTGGACGCCGGTTCGCATCAAGAAAACGCGTCGAGACAGAATCCAGAACCTCGTTCCGACTCAGTCGGAACGAGGCCCGAGGTCGTGGCCCTGATCGGGCGATGAGGCCGGCGCTCCGGCACGGTTGGCAATTCAGGTTAACGCGGCAATCGGGCTGGCCTTTGGCCGGCCCGCCGTGGCATTGTGATTAACAAATTCCTTCTTTCCTTGGAGTGACCCTTCATGATCGAGCCGATCATGTACGCGGCGATCGGTTTCCTGATCTCGATGCTGTGCGGCCTGATGATCGTTCCGCTGGTGCATAACCGGGCGGTGCGGCTGACCACGCGCCGCATGGAGGCGGCCACCCCGCTGTCGATGGCCGAGATCCAGGCCGACAAGGACCAGCTCCGCGCCGAATTCGCCATGTCGGCCCGCCGGCTCGAGATGAGCGTCGACCAGCTCAAGAGCAAGACCACGAGCCAGCTCGCCGAGCTCGGCAAGAAGACCGATGCGATCAACCGCATGAAGATCGAGCTCGGCGAGAAGAACGCCGCGATCTTCGCGCTGGAGGCACGCGAGAAGGCGATGAAGGAGCAGCTTCGCGCCACCGAGGAAGAGTTCTCGGCCAAGACCGAGCTGTTGCGCAACGCCGAGCAGGCGCTGACCGACAAGCAGGGCGAGCTTGGCAAGATCAACGCCGAGCTCAACGACCGCGCGATGACCGCCGACAGCCGCCAGATCGAACTGGTCGCGGTGCGGACCCAGGTCGAGGAGCTGAAGAACCGGGTCGGCGATGCCGCCAGGGAATTCGCGGCAACCGAAGCCCGCCTCGCCCAGGAGCGCAGCCAGTCGGAAACCGCGACGCGCGATCTCACCGACGCGCGCGGCCGGGTCGAGAATCTGAGCCAGCGCGTCACCGATCTCGATCGCCAGCTGGTCGCCCAGGTCAACGAAGCCGAGATGCTTGGCAACCGGGTCAACGACCTCGAGACGCGGCTTGCGACCCAGGGCAAGCTGCTCGCCGAGCGTGAATTCGAGAACGGCCAGTTGAAGCAGGCCAACGCCGCCGCGGAGCGGACGGTGCAGGAGCTGCGCGAGGAGATCGCAGCAGTGGGCGGCGGCAAATCGTCCGCGCTCGACAAGCTGCGCCAGGAGAAGGCCCAAGTCGAGGAGCAGCTGCGCACCGTCAGCGACGAGCGCGGCAAGCTGCAGCGCGACATCAACGCGATCCAGCAGCAGGCCGAGAGCTCCTGGGCCACCGAGCGGATGGAGAATGCGCTGCTGCGCGAGCGCATCAACGACATCGCCGCCGAAGTGGCCAAGCTCGCGATCCAGCTCGAGGGCCCCAATTCGGCGATCGAGGCCATGCTGGCGGCGGAGCCGACGCTGCCGGCCAAGGCGGCGGCCAAGCCCGCCAACGGCGCCTCGCCGGGCAGCGGGATGCCCGAAGGCGGCGGGACGCTCGCCGAGCGCATCCGGGCGCTGCAGTCACACGCCTCCCGCGCCCGCCAGCAAGGGGCGTGATTCCCGCAGGGTTTGGCTTGACACCGCTACCCGGCACTTCGTAAATCGCACGCTCTGACGAAGCGCCTTCATCGACCGGCCGCCGACCAGCGGCCTTTGGCACGTCACATCCCGGACGCATAGCTCAGCGGGAGAGCGTTCCCTTCACACGGGAGAGGTCCAAGGTTCGATCCCTTGTGCGTCCACCATTCCCCTTCGGGACCGCCTCATCAAAAATATCGAAAACAACCCCATGCAAAGCAGCCGACGCGTTAGCGGCGGCGGCCGGCGTTTCCGACTCACTGCCGGCGGCGCTGCGGCGCGGATGACGGCTTGGCGGTGCGGCGGCTGAGTTCGCCGAGCAGGTCGCGAACCGCGCCGTCGAGTTCATCGGGTTGCGGAGTGGCGTGATCGGCGGGCTGCGTGCCGGTCGGCCGATACCAGCCGCGGGCGGAGCTGTCGTCATTGGCGGCGCGAACCTGCGGCGCGCGAACGCGAACGCGCGGGGCGGACCGCCGCCGGCGGCGCGAGATCAGCTCGCGTACGCCGTACCCCGATACGAATCCGCTCCCGGCGACGAGAACGACAATCAGAAATTCCAGCATTGCGGTGCCCCACAATCACCCTGCTGCGATGCAATAAGCGCGACAATGCGGCGGAGGCTTGACCGGGACGGTTCCTTTTCACGCTGTCGAGCAGAACGCCGCTCCACGGAGTCCTACGGGGTTTTGTTTGCGGGCCTCCTCGGCTACCTTCCGGGAACTCGCGGGGGCCGGGAGTCTCGATGCGCAAGGGCAACGACTACATTTTGAAGCTGCGGCCTTGGTCCTTGTCGACATTCGTCGTCGCCCTGCTTGCGGTGGTGCTGGCCACCGCGACGCAGGAGATGTTCGCGAGCTTCGGCATGCAGTTCTATTTCGCGGGCTTCGTGCCGGCGATCCTGATCGCCGGCCTGATGGGCGGCGCACCCGCCGGCGCCTTTGCCACGATCATCACGGTTCCGATCGTCTGGTGGGCGTTCATGCCGCCCTATTTTGAGTTTTCCTGGCCGACGCCCGACGACTACGACAGCCTGGCGATGTTCCTGCTGTCGAGCGCGCTCTTGGTCTGCTTCTCGCAGCTCTATCGGGAAGCGCTGGCAATTCTGCGGAAGTAGCGGACGGCGCAGACCGCGACCGGCCGCCGGCGGTGCCGGGCCGGTTGCCTATGGTGGATCGTTCGCTCTCAGATCCCGAACATCCAGATCGCGACGATGGTGGCCAATGTCGCCACGCCGCTGATGGTCCAGCCCACCGCGTAGAAGCTGTCCTCGGGGGCGGTGTCGAGCACCGTATTGGTGGTTTCCGTCATTGACCGCCAGCGCATGGCGTCTCTCCTCGGAACTCCTGCCCGGCCAGATAACGCGGCGCCCGGTTCCCGGTTCCGCCGGCTTCGCGGCGGCCATGCCGTTCACGCACAGCTCACGGACTGCTGATCGGCGCCGCGGAACCCTGCGACATTCTGTCCCGTTGAGGATCGCCGGAAACCAACTTGGGAGAATATCCGATGCGAACACTGATCCTCGCCGCCACCGCCCTTGCCTTCGTCTCGTCCACCGCGCTCGCCCAGGACAAGGCGGGCGGCAGTCCGGCCCCCGCCGCGCAAAGCGGCGACACGGCGACCAAGGGCGAGGCGGCCAAGGCGCCGAAGAAGAAGGCGAAGAAGACCGCCAAGAAATCGAGCGCCAAGACCGGTGCCGCCGCGACCGGCGCTGCCCCGGCCGGCAGCGATGCCACCAAGCAATAAACCGAAACAATCGCGCTCGGTGATCCACTTGGCGATCACGGACTTGTCGAGCACGGACTCGGCGATCACGGACTTGGCGATCACGGACTTGGCGATCACGGAAAAGGCCGCCCGAAGGCGGCCTTTTTACTGTCTCGGTGCGGATGCTGCCTCGGCCCGTCACGTCGCAATCAAGTGCGCCGACCACCTCGGGCAGTGGAAGTTGGATCTGCAAGTTTGATCAATGCAAGTTGGACCAGCGAGAGTTGGACCAGCGAATTGAAGTGCGGGAGGGGGAGCGAAAGAGTTGCGGAGCTGATAATCCGCACCGCCATCGGATCGTTCTGAAAATTGACCACCAGCTCCAGTAATTGCTCCACCTCCCGCACCTTCTGTTGTGCCGCGCGTGCAGGGGCCACGCATGATCCAAACGGGCTATCACTGCAACGCGGAGCAAGATTCATCGATAGACTTAATGCGGAGCGCCATTGTCGCGCCTGTTCGCGAGCCCGCCCTCGCGTAGCCGCTCGGCAAACCAGAGCGAAGTCGCGCTATCGATGGCTCCGCCAACATAGACCTCGGTAAAGCTCACCCCGCTTTGTCCGACGATCACCAGTACGCCCATCGCATAGGCAAACCAGACATTCGGATCGGTCAGCGCCTGCAGCTTGCGCTGATCGTGCTCGATCGGCTGGTGATTGCTGTCCTTGCGCAGTTCGATGGCCAGGAGATTGTTCGGGATGTCGCGCTGGTGCACGACGATATCCGGATAGATCGACTTGCCGAGATGGTCGTCGGTCGAGCTCCCCGAGCCGCGCGGCAGCCGCAGCGTGCGCTCGCCGAGCCGGTCGTAGTTGCAATCGACCTGCCAGCCGGAAAATTGCCGCTCGACATAGACCGCCAGCCGGTGAGTGAGCGTTCGCTCGCCGAGATCGCGCTCCAGCAGGAACATCTCCTGCGCATAGAATTCCTCCACGGCGGCGATCACCTTGTTCAGCTCGGTCTGCATCGACGCCTCCGACTGGACTTGCCACCGCCGTGGCTATTGAACTCGCGCCCCTACATCTGCACTTCGATCAGCCGCGGTCCCGGCTCCGCAACGGCTTCCGCGAGCGCCTTGTTGAACTCGTCGGCCGACGTCACCGCCCTGCCCGGCACCCCCATGCCCCTGGCGAGCGCGACGAAGTCGAGCGTCGGCCGGTCGATCTTCAGCATGTCCTGCGCCCGCTTGCCCGGCTCGCCGGCGCCGACGCCGTCGAACTCGCCGCGCAGGATCTGGTAGATGCGGTTGGCGAACACGATGGTCACCACGTTGAGCCCTTCACGCGCCTGGGTCCACAGCGACTGGATCGTGTACATCGCGCTGCCGTCGCCGACCATGCAGATCACCTTACGGTCCGGACAGGCGACCGCGGCGCCGGTCGCCACCGGCGTCGAGAAGCCGATCGAGCCGCCCATGTTCTGCAGCCAGTCATGCGGCGCGGCCGCCGCCGTCGGCGGGAAGAAGCCGCGGCCGGTGGTGACGGATTCATCGACCATGATGGCGTTCTCGGGGATCGCGCACGCGATCGCCTGCGCGATCGTGGCATGGTTGAGCGCGCCGGTCGGCTTGACCAGCTCCGGGTGCTGCTGCGGCTTGACGTCCTGCGCGGTCGCATGCAGCGCATTGGCCAGCGCCTCGAGCGCTGCGACCGAATTCTCGCCCCAGGCGGTCATGCGATGCACCTCGCAGCCTTCCGCCTTCAGCATGCTCGGCTTGTTCGGATAGGCGAAGAACGCCACGGGATCGTTGGCCTCGACCAGCACGATGTGACGGAAATTCTTCAGGATCGGCAGCGCCTGCTCGATCACATAGGGAATGCGGTTGATCGAGAAGCGGCTGCGGCCGCGCGCCATGCGCGGGTGATAGGTCTGGCCCATCACCGTGCAGCCGGTCTTGCCGGCGATGCGCTCGGCGAGCGCCAGTCCGTGCTCGGTCAGCGCGCTGCCGGTGACGAGCAGCAGCGTATGCGCGGCATCGCCATGCAGGATCTTCGCCGCGGTATCGACCGCCTGCGGCGAGTAGCTCGGGCGCTGCGTGTCCACGGGCACCTCGGCGATGCCGCCGGCTTCGTTCCAGGCGGTGTCGGCCGGCAGGATCAGGGTTGCGATCTGCGGCGGCGCGCTCCTCGCGGCGGCGATCGCGGCGGCGCCGTCGGCGGCAACCGACTTGGCATCCGGCGAGGTGCGCACCCAGGACGACATCGGCCGCGCCAGGCCCTCGATGTCCGATGTCAGCGGCGCATTGTAGCCGATGTGGTAGGTGGCATGCTGGCCGACGATGTTGACGATGCCGGAATGCGCCTTCTTGGCGTTGTGCAGATTGGCAAGGCCATTGGCGAGGCCGGGCCCGAGATGCAGCAGCGTCGAGGCCGGCGTTCCCTTCATGCGGAAATAACCGTCGGCCGCACCGGTCACCACGCCTTCGAACAGACCGAGCACGCAGCGCATGCCCGGGACCTTGTCCAGCGCCGCGACGAAATGCATCTCCGAGGTGCCGGGATTGGTAAAACAGACATCCACGCCGCCTGCGACCAATGTCCGCACCAGACTTTCCGCACCGTTCATGCTCTCGCTCCCGTTTCGAGATGTTCTTGAGATCGCTCAGAGCATGGTCCGATCCGATTGAATCGGATCATGCTCGTATCCTTTTGTTTGGTCGCGTTTTCTTCACGCGAACCGCTGCCCACTTCGCTTGAAAACGCTCCAGCTCTTGTTTGGTCGCGTTTTCTTGACGCGAACCGGTACCCGCTTCGCTCGAAAACGCTCCAGATCAACCACTCTTCAGCCGCTTCGTCAAAGACTTGGCCGGACAATGCAGGTATCGCTTCCGATCTGTTGCCTTTTTAAACCGTGTTGTTCGAAAATGCCTGAGGTCACGGCTTCGTCGCTTGCGAAACGCCGGCAATTGTGGCCTCTCTGACTGCATATTTGATTGTTCGCGAGGACGACGACCATGCGCCCGATTGCCTTGATGTTTGCCGCGCTCACGATCCTGGCAGGTGCCGGCCAGGCCCACGCCCAGTTCTTCGACTCCCGCGGCTATCAGTCCGAAGCCCCGAGCTTCTTCGGCGGCGGCGCAAGCCCGATCCCGCGCACCACCGTCAACTACCCGACCAACTACGCCCCCGGCACCATCGTGGTGAACACCGCCGAGCGCCGGCTCTATCTGGTGCTGGCGAACGGCCAGGCGCTGCGCTACGGCATCGGCGTCGGCCGCGACGGCTTCCGCTGGGGCGGCGTCCACCGCATCTCCGCAAAGAAGGAATGGCCGTCGTGGACGCCGCCGTCGCAGATGCTGCGCCGCCGCCCCGATCTGCCGCGCCACATGAACGGCGGCATCGAGAACCCGCTCGGCGCGCGCGCGATGTATCTCGGCTCGACGCTCTACCGCATCCACGGCTCGAACGAGCCGGAGACGATCGGCCAGGCCGTCTCGTCGGGCTGCTTCCGCATGACCAATGACGACGTCACCGACCTCTATGGTCGCGTCTCGGTCGGCACCACCGTGGTGGTGAAGAACAACTGATCGCGTCGATTTCAACGGAACCAGGCGCCGCCATTCGGGAAGATCGCTGATCCCGCCTTGCGCTGCCGCAAACCTTGCGGCAGCGTTGTCATAATGCCCCAGCACCGTCCTTCGATCCTCGTCCTTCTCGCCGCAACGCTCGCCGCTTGCCTCGCTGATGCCGCGGTGCCCGCGGCAGCCACCGAGGTACCGGCGATCGCCGCGCGCCAGCGCAACGAGAAGAAAATCTTCACCGACGCCGAGATCGTCGAGGGCTTTCTGAAAACCGCGTTCGGCGCCGAATATCATCTCGCCGGGCGGGTCGACCGCATCCGCAAATATGACAGTCCGGTGCGCGTGTTCGCCGACGGCAGCCGCGCCGACCGCAAGGCCCAGCTCGCCAAGGTCGTCGCCGACATCCGCGCCAAGGTGCAGCATCTCGACATCGCGATGACCGACAACAGCGAAGCGGCCAATGTCGTGGTCAAGCTGGTGCGCGACCGCGAGCTGTACCGCACGATCGCGACCTTCTACGGCCAGGAGCGCGCCAGGGAAATCCGCTCCTCGCTCGACCCGCAATGCCTGTCCGGCTTCCGCAAGAACGAGAACTACGAGATCGAGCATTCCGACGTGATCCTCACCGTCGACAACGGCGATTTCGTCTTCCTCGACTGCGCCTATGAGGAGCTGTTGCAGTCGCTCGGCCCGATCAACGACACCGCCACCGTGCCGTGGACCATGTTCAACGACAACGTCTCGATGGGCTATTTCGACGTCTACGACCAATATCTGCTCAACCTGCTCTACGACCCACGCATCAAGCCCGGCATGACCGTGCAGGAGGTCAAGGCCGTGCTGCCCGCCGTCCTCGCCGACGTCCGCGCCTGGGTGGCGAAGGTGAACCATCTGGAGTGAGGGTGGGCGGTTTTTTGTATGCAAATGCCCGTCGCACACAACACCGTCGTCCCGGCGAAGGCCGGGACCCATAACCACCGCATTTGATTGTGAACGGGATCGTGGCTCCAGCGTCGCGCAACGATTGAGATTTGGGGTAATGGGTCCTAGCTTTCGCCAGGACGACGGCGGCAAATGGTCCTCGATTCATGATGACAAACACACGGTGTCATCACCCGCGCATGCGGGTGATCCAGTATTCCAGAGGCCTCTGAGTTCAATCCGATAGGCCGCGGCGTACTGGATCGCCCGGACAAGCCGGGCGATGACAGATGAGGATGAGCATATAGCTTCGCGTTCTCGCGACACGAACTGCCCGAGCTTTGCATCTCGTTCCGCCCTCTCCCTTGGCAGAGGGCGCAGGGAAAGCCGGGTGCCGATCGCACCCATGGGTCCCGCGTAGTAAAAGCACCTCCCCGCTTGACCTTGCCCCTGCGGCCGCCTCCATAGAGGCGCGGTCAGACGACGCGAGGTGATTCGATGAATGCTGCTGCCGCCCGTTTCCTCAGCCCGTCCGAAGCTGCAAGGCAGCTCGGCATCTCGGCGAAAGCGTTGCGCCTCTACGAGGAGCGCGGCCTGATTGCACCCGGCCGCACGCCGGCGGGATGGCGCGCCTATGGTCCGGCCGAGATGGCGCGCGGCGCCGAGATCGTCGAGCTGCGCGCGCTCGGCCTCAGCGTCGGTGAAGTGGCGCGGATCCTGAACGGCGACGCCGTCACCCTCGGCCGCGTGCTGGCCGCGCACGAGGCCGCGCTCGAAGCGCGCATCCGCCAATGCGGCGACAACATCGCCAAACTGCGCCGGCTGCGCGCCGACCTTGGCGGCGGCAAGATGCCCGCGACGGGCGACATCATCGGTGCGGTCCGGACGCGCCCGGCAATCGGCGTCGCGTTCGATCTGCCGTGGCCGTGGGGCGGCGAGCGCTTCGAGCTGCGCGACATCAAACGGCTGAACTACATCGTCGGCCCGCTCGGCAGCGGCAAGACGCGCCTTGCGCAACGGCTCGCCGAAGCCCTGCCCGGCGCCAGCTTCGTCGGGCTGGACCGCGCTGCCGATGGCGGCGCGGCCGTGCGTGCGCGCCTCGATGCCGATCCGGCGCACAACGCCAGGGTCGCGGCCAGCCTTGCCACCCTGCTGGCCGACGGCGCCGCGGACTCGCCGGCGCTGACCGCCCTGCTCGCGGCGCTGGAGGCCGGCGACGACGCGATCCTCGTGATCGACATGCTCGAGCAAGGGCTCGATGCAGCGAGCCAGGAAGCCGTCATCGCGCATCGGCGCCGCCGCGGACCCGAGGCCCGGCCGCTGTTCTTCCTGACCCGCTCCAATGCGATCCTGGATCTCGACGCGGTCGGCGGCGATGAAGCAATCATCCTGTGCCCCGCCAATCACAGCCGGCCGATCTGCGTTACGCCCGTCCCCGGCGCGGCGGGCTATGAAGCGGTCGCGACCTGCCTCGCTTCGCCCGAGGTCCGCGCGCGCACGGAAGGCACGATCGCGTGGCGGCCGTCCTGACTTCTCGCATTGGTTGTATTATAATCGAATGACAATGCACGACGCAGGTCGGATGCGCGCCAGAAAAGTGTGCTATAAGCACGCGCGATGATCGAGCTTCCCCGTACCCAGGCCTTGCGTTGCTTCATCACGGTTGCCCGTGAGGGCACGGTATCGCGCGCAGCGGCGATGCTGAAACTGACCCAGCCTGCGGTCAGCCTGCAACTGAAGGCACTCGAGGAAAGCACCGGGCTGCAGCTGTTCAACCGCACCCCTGCCGGCTTCACCCTGACCGAGGCCGGCGCCGCGCTGCTGCCGCTGGCGCACCGGGCGGTGGCGGCCGCCTCCGACTTCAAGGCGATGGCGGACTCGCTGAACGAGGCGCAGCGCGGCACGCTGCGCGTCGGCACCATCCTCGACCCCGAATTCACCCGGCTCGGACCGTTCGTGCGCAGCCTTGCGATGTCCTCGCAGCGCACCGAAGTCTTCCTGCGCCATGGCGTGAGCGACGACGTGCTGGCGCAGATCGGCCGCGGCGAACTCGACGTCGGCTACTATGTCGACGCCACGCCTCCGGACCAGCTCGCCCATCACAGCTTCACCGAACGGACCATCGCCGACGGCCGCTACCAGCTCGCCCCGCTGCTTTGCTACGACTACCGGGTGATCGCACCGATCGCCTGGCGCGACCGGGTGATGGGCAAGGGCTGGGCCGAGCTCGCCGAGCTGCCCTGGCTGGCGACACCGCTGCACTCCGGCCACCGGCGGCTGCTCGACGACATCTTCCGCCCGCTCGGCGCATTGCCGAAGCGGATCGGCTACACCGACCAGGAAGAGGCGATGATCGACTTCGTCGAATCCGGCCTCTGCCTCAGCCTCGCACGCGACAACGTGCTGGCGCCGCGGATGGCGCGGCCGCATCAGTTCGTGGTCGCCGACAAGGTGAAGCTGACCTGCGATCTCTCCTTCGCCAGCCTCGCCGCCCGCCGCCAGGAGCCGGTGATCGCCCACGCCTTCGCAAGCGTGCGCGCGGTGTGGAATATCAAGCCGGCGATCGCCGGCGCCGGTCCGACGCGGACGCGGAAGGTCGCAAAGAACGTGTAGTGCGGCGCACGAGCGTGCAGCTCAAGAAACGACTCTGTCCACCTCGGCTTCCCGGACAAGACTAGCAGCGCGGAGGCGGCAGGTCAGCTTTGGGCCAATAGCAGTCCTCCGGTCTAAAAATAGCGCGATCACACCCCGCGCCGAATGACGTTCCAAGCCAGCCAACCAGCAACGAAGATTGACAGCGAACAGAATGCTACAGTCCCCCAGACACGGAGGTCAGGGTTTGTCTCGTTCAGCCAAACTAGTGCAGCCAAGCACAGCGACGCCGGGACAGTGCACGCCTGTGTCACAACAAACCGGCGTCGCAGTACGCGCGATGCGCGGGAGCTCCAGACAAAACTTTCAACCTCGAGCCTGCGGGAAATCGTATCGACTGGCTCTTGAGGATACCACTTTGCCAGCTCGCTCATGACGGACATAAAACCCCATCCGGCAATGCCGATTAGCGCAATTCCAATTAGGCTTAAAATGAGCGACATCCTCGCTGCTCCAGTTCCTAATCGTCTAGCGCGTCAAACATTATAGTCCGCTCAGGGTCAAAAGCCGCCACGAGCGGGAGCCGCTGCTCTGTCCGCTCTGGACCATCACCCCGTCATTGGACGTTCTGACATGCGGGTCCGACGTCCTCGAGCCTTCTTCACTTCAAAGCCAAGCTGGTGCAATAAGCGGAGACTTCACCGCTTCTCCAACCGGCGTTGAGTCCAGTTTCCGTGCACTGATTGTAGCTCTTGAAGGGGACGCCGCCGGGCCCGATGTTTCGGCACCCGGTGTAGGCGGACGCGCCGGCGGACCAGGAGCCACCGACCCAGGGCCGGTCGCCCGACCTGAAGCTCGTCACGCAACCGCCGATGCAAAACACCGAGGTTGCAGCTGAGTGGGGAGCCGGAGACGAGGTGCTGCGGGCCGCCGCGTGCTGCTGCGGCCTGGGCTGCGCGGCAACGTGCCTCGGCGCGTCGACCGAAATGCCAGGCAGCGGGCTCGGCTGCGACCACGCCGTGCCGCTCGATCCGCACAGCAGCGGCACCATCGATAAAACAGCGACAGCGACATTCGTGATGAAGAGCGACGAGCCTTTCATAGCCATGTCCTCCCAAGATGCCGGACGGCAGTTCCATCCCGGGATGCAGGTTAGCACATAGTCAACCGCTCGAAGTTCGCATTCGAAGACATAATCAGCAACATACCGCCGATGCGGGTCGTGTTATCGCCTGGTGATTGCAGACTTGACGCGACCGTTGCGCGAACGGAGACGACCGATGGAATGCACGATCCGACCTGCACGCGACGAGGACGCGGACGAAATCAGCGCGGTGATCTTGCGCGCGCTGCGCGAGACCAACGCGAAGGACTATGCGAGCGAGATCATCGAAAGGGTCGAGCGGAGCTTCCGTCCCGACGCCGTGCTGCAGCTGATCGGCAAACGCACCGTCTTCGTCGCCGCGATTGACGGTCGTGTGGTTGGAACGGCAAGCCTCGATGGCAACGTCGTCCGCACGGTATTCGTGTCCCCCGACGTTCAGGGCCAGGGCATCGGCAAGCGGCTGATGGCCACGGTCGAGCGCACGGCGCGTGAGCGAAACATCTCCACACTGGCCGTGCCGTCCTCGATCAGCGCCGAAACGTTCTACGCGCAGCTCGGCTTCAAGGCCGTGCGCGACAGCTATCACGGGGACGAACGGACGATCATCATGGAGCGGTCGTTGCAGGACCGCCCGTAGCTCGTCAATGAACCAGGGCCTTAGGCCGCAAACACCAGCGGCCTCGTCATCTCAGCCATTGTCGGCGCCAGCGACGGCGCCTCGCAATCCTGCAGGGCGAGCTCGTCGACCAACTCTCGCAGCCTTGGCGGCAGATCGGCGTAGTCGCCACGCAGGGCATGGCGCAGCCGCTCGCCAATCTCTTCGCAGATGGCGCGCGCGTGCTCGGACGCAATCGGATGATGCTTAGTCATGGACGTGGACCGCTGGCAATGACTGCGCGCCGTCCAACTGCACTTCCGCAACCACGGATCCGCATGTGCACATGCGATCAAGACGAGGATCCGAACAATGCTGAACATGGTTCGTACTCCCTTTTCCGGTTCTTCAATAACAGCAGGTCGTTGCCGCCCGATTAGGGAAACTGGTTCTCACCGCCTTTAAGGGATTGGTAAACGCGAGGTTCACGACCGGCGGAGCCCGATCAAGTGCTCTGGACGGCGTCGGCCTCGCCATTCCCGTTCGTCGCTTCCGGCACCTCAGCCGGTCAGGGCAGAACTCAACCAGGCGCAGGCCTGCCCGACGCCGCCAATGTCCCCAATCAGGGGGACAGACGAATCCGGCGGAATCAATATGATGCGCGACCGGACGGCGGTCGGCTATCATCGGCCGCAGATAAAAAGAACCTGCTGGGAGGATTTGCAATGAAGCTGGCCATGGCCGGACTGTTGACATTTGCGAGCGCGATCCTGATTGCGCCGGGCGCGCGTGCCGACATCAAGGTCGGCGTCGTGGTGTCCGGATCCGGACCGGGCTCGGCGCTCGGCCAGCCGCAGATGCGCACCATCGCCGCGCTGCCGAAGGAGATCGGCGGCGAGAAGGTCACCTATATCGCGCTCGACGACGAGTCCGATCCGACCAAGGGCACGCAGAATGCGCGGCGCCTCGTGATCCAGGACGGTGTCGATATCCTGATCGGCTCCTCGCTCACCCCGGTGACCATGCCGATGCTCGACGTCGCCGTGGAGAGCAAGACGCCGATCATCTCGCTCGCGGCGGCGACCGCGATCGTGCAGCCGATGGACGACCGCCGCCGCTGGGCGTTCAAGGTGGTGCCCAATGACGACCTGATGGCGGCGGCGATCCTGAAATACATCGCCAAGTCCGGCATCAAGACGCTCGGCTATATCGGCGTCTCCGACGGCTATGGCGAAGGCTATTACAAGGAGGTGTCGCGGCTCGCCCCTCAGCTCGGCCTCACCGTGACGACGCATGAGGTCTATGCGCGCGCCGACACCAGCGCGATGGGTCAGGCGCTGAAGGTGATCGCGACCAATCCGGAAGCGGTGTTCATCGCCTCCGCCGGCACGCCCGCCGTGCTGCCGCAGGAGGCGCTGCGCAGCCGCGGCTATGCCGGCAAGATCTTCCAGACCCATGGCGTGGCCTCGGAAGAGTTCATCAAGCTCGGCGGTGCCAATGTCGAGGGCGCGATCTTCACCGGCGAAGCCTTCACCATCGCCGACGATCTGCCGGCGAACGATCCGTTCCGCCAGGTGCGCGACGAGTTCGTGTCGTCCTACGAGAAAGCCAACGGCTCGAGGCCGAACATCTTCGGCGCGCATCTGTGGGACGCCGTCACGCTGTTCAAGCGGGCGGCGGCGAATGCGCTGAAGACCGCAAAGCCCGGCACGGCGGAATTCCGCGCCGCGCTGCGCGACGAGCTCGAGCGCGGCAAGGACGTCTACCTGAACAACGGCCTCTCGACGATGAGCTCGACCGATCACAACGGCTACGACGAGCGGTCGGCGTTCCTGATCAAGGTCGAGGGCGGCAAGTTCCGGCTGGTGAGGTAGAGTGTCACCTCTTGCGCGCCACGATGTAGGGGCGGTGATCGTCGCCCCTCGTCGCATGGTTCTCTGCAGCGACAATCTCGAACCCGCCGGCACCCAAGAACTCGCGCAGTCTCTCGGACGTGAACACGCCTGCATGGGGCGCCATTCCGATCGCGCGCATCGCCGGCAGCACAAGCCGGACCAGCGGGTTCATCTCACCAACACAGGGCGTCTTGGAAATGAAAACGCCATCTGCCACCAGCAGCGCGTGAATCCGGCAGAGAGTGCCATGCAGGTCCCGAATCAGATGGAGGTAGTTGAACCCCAGGATGGCGTCGAACGGTCCAGCGTCGACCGCAGTGGTATCGGCAGTCGCGACCCGGAACGTCAGACCCCGGATAGGCGTCGTCGCGTGCTTCTCATTGGCGATCGCAATCATCTCCGCCGAAATGTCGGTGGCGAGATAACTCTCGACGCCGCCGGCGAGCCGGAGCGCCGTGGTGCCGGTCCCGCAACCGAGCTCCAGCACACGATCGCTGGATTTCAAGAGTGCGCGGGTCCGGTCCAGCGTGCGCTCATATTCGGCCGGCGCTGCGACCGGCCGCGCGGCATATTTGCGTGCAGCCCGGTCCCAGAAGCGGGCGTCGCTTTCGATGGTCAAGACGGGCAAATCCTCCGGGCGCGTGCGGGCTCAAAGACCATGAGCAGTCTGCACCCACCCAGGTCAATTCCGTCAAAATGTCGCGCTAGCCTGCTCCAGTCTCGAAATCCCCTGCGTCACACCTTGCCCTTGCCCGCCGCGCAGATGCCCTTCAGCGCCTGCCATTCGGCTGGTGACAGCAGCGGCGGACCGTCGGGCCGGCCGGCGGCATCGACCTTGTCCATGCGCGCGAGGCGGTCCTCGGTCAAGGGATGGCTGGAGACCAGCGAGAGCCCCTTGCCGCCTTCCTTGCCGGTGACACGGAACATCAGTTCGCCCATCGGCCTGGCCGGACGGCCGAGCTTGTGCATGGTCTCGACCGCGAAGCTGTCGGCATTGGTCTCGGCGTCGCGCGAATAGGACGACGTCACCAGCGAGCGCGAGGCGAAGATCAGCGCGCCGGAGCCGGTGACATCGCCGAACAACAGCCCGATCAGGAAAGAGGTGCCGCCATTGTGGATCAGTTCGCGCATGCTGTCGCGGTGGCGGAGATGGCCGAGCTCATGCGCCAGGACGCCGGCGATCTCGTCGGGGTTCTCGGCTTTCTCCAGCAGCCCGTCGAACAGATAGACCTTGCCGCCGGGGAGCGCGAAGGCATTCGGGACCGACGTCGCCAGCACGCCCGACTGCACCGATGTGTCGAAGCCCGCGGACTGCCGCAACTTGCCGACCAGCTTCGCGAAGGCCGCCTGGCCGGCCGGGTTGCTGCAGGGCTTGCCGTCGAACAGCACCTTGACCTGCGCCTCCGCGACATCGCCGATGCGACGCTCGAACGAGTCGGGCACCAGCGGGGTCAGCCGCTCGGCGGCCAGCGGCACGCCGAACAGCACCACCAGCACGATCGACGCCGCGGCCGCGAGCGACCAACCGACGATCGCGGCGACGCCCCTGCGGTTCGGCAATCCCTCCTCGAGCGTGTCGCAGCGCGCGACGAGCGCAGCGATCAGCCCGGCGTCGCGGATGTCGAGCCGCGCCAGAGGCGGTGCGGTCAGGCAGCTCAGCCGCAACAGGCCGGACGGGCTGTCGGCGCGGCGGATATCGTGAAACGCCCAACGCGCCAGCAGCTCGCCGTCTTCCCTGATCTCCAGCGCATCGGACAGTTTGAGCGCGACGATGCGCCGCCGGTTCGACAGGCCGTCGAAGAAGACGCCGCCGGGATTAGGCAGCGCCGCGGAATTGGTCTGGCCGGAATCGGATTCCATGTAGCTAGAAGCCCCCGACGTCGAGGCCGTCGGCAAAACCTTCGCCGAGCGCATTGGCGAGCTCGCCGCGCGCGGTGACGTTGGCCGCCGCCCCGATATTGTGCACGATGGTCGACGACAGCACCCGGACCCAGAGATCGCGCATCAGATAGACGCGCAACACCACGTTCAGCGCCAGCGCGAAGGCGAGATAGCCGATGCCGAGCAGCACGATCAGCGGAATGCTCTTGGCGAACGCCTCGGTCCTGAAGAAATCCGCGATCGAGGAGCCGTCCATGCTGGCGACCAGCAGGGTGCAGAGCGCGAGATAGGCCGCGAACAGCAGGCCGAGCAGCACGACCCAGCCGATCACCTTCCAGTACAGGCCGATCAGCGCGCCGCGGCGAAGCGTGGACTCCAGCCTCACTTCGCCGAAGCGGATGCCCGACAGCCACCAGCGCCACTCGACCGCCTTGAACGCGGCATAGGCGAACGGGGCGAAGATCGTGCTGTAGAGCGCGAACGGCATCAGGACCCAGAGCCACCAGCCCCGCTTGAAGAACTCCCAGCCGCGGCCCTCGAACGAGCCTTGCAGGTCACCGTAATAGGAGTGCCGCATCTTGTAGCGTTCGAGCGCCGCCTCGCGCCACGGCAGCGCGAGGCCGAGCGTGATCACGACCAGCACGCCCCAGAGCGAGGCCTTGAGCGCATAGACCCAGCCCGACCCGCTCATCCAGAAGCGGACGCCGCGCCACACCGTGCGGGTCAGGCGGTAGCGCCGCGCGCGATAGATCGCGAACTGGCCGAACAAATAGAAGAAGGCAACCAGCGGCAGCGAGGCGAACGCCTTGAGATGCTCCGCCTCGATGCCGATCAGGAAATAGCCGAGATAGATCGGCACCAGGATCGCGAGCGCGACCAGGAAGCCGATCAGGAGCTCCTTGCCGCGGCCGGTATATTCCGGCGCGTCGCCGTCGATCTGGCTGTTCGACCACAGGTGACGTCGGATGTCGGTGGTGAGCCAGAACCGGTAGAAGCCGACCGTCACCAGTTCGAGCCCGGCGCCGCGCGCGACCAGACGAAAGAACTCCTTCCGGTTCCCTGAAAACGCCACCGGCATCGGCGGCGGAGCCGGTAGCGGCGGCGGCTGCGGCGACCCCAGCGGGGTCCAGCTCATGTCGTTCACGGGATGGCTCCTGGACGGGACAATCTCTGGGTTATCAAAAGCACAGATTTGTCGTCGCGAGTGTGATCCAGGTTTCACACAAGGTCGAGAGCCGAGGCGGTTTTTTGGCGCGGTGCGGTTGGCTTTGCCTTAACGAGATTGCCGGAAACAGCGTGTCCGCACTCCGGCAACCCCGGCGCGGTTCACTTTCCGAGATAGTCCTCCGCGATGGCCAGGATTGCTCTTCTCGCCGAAACGCGCCGCATCTTGCCGCATGAGACTGCGACCGCAGTTCGCTATCGCAGCTTGCCGAGCCACAGCGCGGTGAGCGCCGAGCGATTGCGCACGCCGAACTTGGCGTAGATCGACTTGACGTGGAAATGCGTGGTGTTCGGACTTTGGTCAAGCCTCTGTGCGATCTGCTTTTCCGTGTGCCCGTCGAGCAGTGCGAGCAACACCCTGCGTTCAGCAGGTGTCAGGGCTGCATTGGCGATCAGCAGGCCGTGGCTGAGCAGTTGCTGACGGTGAAACCATCTCAACCCGCGCATCACGAAGCCCAGACGCTGGCCGTCCTGCGCCGAGAAGCGAGGGGCCTCCGCATCGCGAAACACGAACAGGCGAATCCTGACGTCGTCATTGAGCGCGATGCGCACGGAAATGCTGTCGGCGAAGCCGACGTCCAAATAGTGCCGGCGATAGTGCTCGCCCTCGAACCATTCCGGCGGCAACGCTTCGAACAACAGGCGGACGCGGAACGGCTCATCTCCCGACATGGAAAGGATCTGAGACAGGTCGACGTCGCGGGACCAGAGCGTATCGAACTGCTTCTGCACGGATGCCGCCACCGCCGGTATCGGGTCCAGCACCCGGACGAGGCGCGGACGCCAACCGAGCAAGGGATCGGCCCGCTTCGGCGAAGGCAATCGCACGACAACACCCCATAGCACATTGCGTGCCGACAACATGGTACGCAGTGCGGCTAGCAGATGTGTCAGTGCGGCGTCGCCGTCGCCGACGGAGAACTCGGCCAGCCGATCCCAGAGTGCATAGACATCTTGATTCTGCGGATTGGTGGAATCCGTGGATAGATACATGTCCCCCCGCTGCGATTGCAAACGCTTTTGTCCGCGTATTCCCCGCATCGTCATTGCAAGCAAACGTCCTCAAGCAGACCGCGATGTTCTGTGGAGCGGCCCTCTTGGTGTGGCTGCTGTCGGTGACTTATGGGCTGGATCTCAGTGCCGGATTCTTCTAGCCGATCAGCATCTGATGATTGCGTTTGCTTCGGTATCCGGCCCCCTTGAGCCACATGTGCAGGGGTCGTCGCGCTCTTCAGCGGCAAGTTCATAGAAGGACGCGGAAATGCTCTGCTCAGACGTTTTGCTCTGCGGCTCGAAGTCCTGGGTTGAAGCTGCCGGCTATCTCGCATCACTTCTTGTCCTCGCCACGTTTTGCATGAAGACGATGCTCCCGCTCAGGATCGCGGCCATCCTGAGCAATGTCGCGTTCATCGCATACGCGTTCTTCGACGGCTTGTATCCAATCCTCATCCTTCACTCGGTTCTGCTGCCTCTTAACGTCATCCGAACAGTCCAGATGCTCCGCCTCAGGCGAATTGTGGAGCAGGCATCCAGGGGCGAATTCACAACCGAACCGCTATGTCCGTTCATGAAATCCGCGACGTGGAAGGCCGGGGAGATCATTTTCAGGCAGGGCGATTACGCCGATCGCATCTATCTGCTTGCAAAGGGAAGCGTACGCCTCAATGAAATCGATCTCGTTCTAGGGGCGGGAGAGCTGTTCGGGGAAATTGGCGTTTTCTCGACGGCACATGAGCGCACCCAGACGGCTCAGGCAATTTCCGATGTCGAGTTGCTCTGGCTCACCGAGGGCGAGCTCGCCCAGGTGTGCCATGCGGATCCTGCCCTGGCTTTCCACTTCCTGAAGCTGTCGATCAACCGCCTGCTGGCCAACACGGGACGCCAGCCGGTCCTTCGTGGTCCCAATACCCCCGGCCGGCGAGAACGAGCTTCGAACCTCAACGAGGGAAATACATACTTACCGATCAGGTGATGGAACGACCAGCAAGGACGCCGCCGCAAGCGAGGACAGGTGCGATGAACAGGTGGATCGTGTCGGCATGCCTTTTGGCGCTGACGGCAGCTCCGGCTGCTGCCGTCGACGTGCGGCTGGATTCCTATCGCAATCCAAAAAGTGAGAACTTCCGC
The DNA here is from genome assembly GCF_042258325.1 of Bradyrhizobium sp. Pha-3. Lineage (NCBI taxonomy): Bacteria > Pseudomonadati > Pseudomonadota > Alphaproteobacteria > Hyphomicrobiales > Nitrobacteraceae > Bradyrhizobium > Bradyrhizobium sp. Pha-3. The sequence goes on from NZ_CP170151.1 coordinate 7,137,764, forward strand.
GTCTTCAATCATATGTACCTGGACGGCGTCAGGGGCGGCCTGATGGCTTCCAATGCCTGGCTGAAACGGCATGGCGGCCAATTGTTGTTCTGCATGCCCGACGACCTTGCACTGAGCAGCGAGCAGACCGAAGAGATCATGCTGAAGTCCGCCGACAAGCGGTCGGCGAAAGGCGAGATGGTGATCGCCCTCCTGCTGCTGTGGGGGATGCAGGACACCTACCCCTGCGAAAAACCCGCCGGCGAGAAAACCGGCAGTCAATAAACGGCGCCCGCGCCGTTCGCACGCCGCCGCCCGACCAAATCAAACGCCGTTTCAAACGGGCGTGGCCGCGGCCGCGGCCCCTTCGCCACCGGAAAGGCCCGGATTCGGCCGCTTTGGCCTGACATCAATGCGGCCAAATGCGCGTCGAGAGCCCTTGCGCAAACCGCCGAATGGGAATGTAATTCGGTAAAACATGCCGCGCCGGCCATGCCCCGGCAGCTCAAACGGTTGAGGAGCCGCTCATGCACGGGACCATCGATCTCGTCGACAACACGAATCTGGACGCCGCACGCGAACGCGCCAACACGCTTGCGCTGGCGGATTACGATCCCGGCAATCCCGAGCTGTTCAAGACCGATACCTTCTGGCCGTATTTCGACCGGCTGCGCCGCGAGGATCCGGTGCACTATTGCAAGGACTCGATGTTCGGTCCGTACTGGTCGATCACCCGCTACAACGACATCATGGACATCGAGACCAACCACTCGGTGTTCTCCTCGGCGGCCTCGCTCGGCGGCATCACCATCCGCGACGTGCCGCCGGATCTGCGCCGCGAAAGCTTCATCGCGATGGACCAGCCGCGCCATTCCGCGCAGCGCAAGACCGTGGCGCCGATGTTCACGCCGACGCACCTCGACGAGCTCGCCACCAACATCCGCAAGCGCTCGACCGAATGCCTCGACAATCTGCCGCGCGGCGAGGTGTTCGACTGGGTCGACAAGGTCTCGATCGAGCTGACGACCCAGATGCTCGCGGTGCTGTTCGACTTCCCCTGGGAAGACCGCCGCAAGCTGACGCGCTGGTCCGACGTCGCGACCACCCTGCCCGGCGCCGGCGGCCTCGTCGCCACCGAAGACGAGCGGCAGGCCGAACTGATGGAATGCGCGAGCTATTTCGCACGGCTGTGGAAGGAGCGCGCGAGCCAGCCGCCGAAGAGCGATCTGCTCTCGATGATGGCGCACAGCGACGCCACGCGGAACATGGACCCGAAGAACTTCCTCGGCAACCTGATCCTGCTGATCGTCGGCGGCAACGACACCACGCGCAACACGCTGTCCGGCAGCATCTATGCGCTGAGCAAGCATCCGGAGCAGTACCGCAAGCTCAAGGAGAACCCGGCGCTGATCGACAGCTTCGTGCCCGAGGTGATCCGCTGGCAGACGCCGCTCGCCCATATGCGGCGCACCGCGCTCGCCGACTACGAGTTCCGCGGCCGCCAGATCAAGAAGGGCGACAAGGTGGTGATGTGGTACGTCTCGGGCAACCGCGACGAGGAAGCGATCGAGAAGCCCTACGAGTTCCTGATCGACCGCGCCCGGCCGCGCACCCACATCTCGTTCGGCTTCGGCATCCACCGCTGCGTCGGCCTGCGGCTTGCCGAGCTGCAGCTCAAGATCATCTGGGAGGAGATCCTCAAGCGCTTCGACACCATCGAGGTGGTGGACGAGCCGCAGCGGGTGTATTCCAGCTTCATCAAGGGCTACGAGACGCTGCCAGTGCGCATCGCCGCCTGACGCGTGGAAGGTTTACCCCCTCTCCCGCTTGCGAGGGCTTTGCGCAAAGGCGAATCTGCGATTCTCTAGGACCGATCTGAAGGGGGAGGCGGGGATGGCGTATCGGCGGGTTGGTCAAGCGAGCTTCGCAGATGCGCTGGTGTCGCGGCGGGGGAAAGGGAGTTCGGTGCTGAGGCGGATTGGCGAGCTGGTCGATTGGGCGGCTGTGGAGTGCGTGCTGCGCAGCCTTGCTGAACCGGAGCGTGGAGCGCCGCCCTATCCACGGCTGGTGATGTTCAAGGCGTTGCTGTTGCAGCAATGGTATGGGTTGTCTGATCCGGAGCTGGAGGAGGCGCTCGATGATCGGGCCTCGTTCCGCGAATTCTGCGGCTTTGTGCTCGGTGACGAGACGCCCGACCACACGACGATCTGGCGCTTCCGCGAAGCTTTGCAGCAGGCCGCTCTGGAGGAGAGGCTGTTCGGCGAGATCCTGCGCCAGATCGACGCGCGCGGGCTGGTGCTGCGCCGGGGCACCTTGATCGATGCGAGCCTGATCCCGGCGGCGGTGAAGCCGCCGAAGCCGCCGAAAGACCCGCTGCCGCTCGGCCCGGACGGCCGTGCGCCGAGCAAGCTGGTCAACAGCGAGCGGGATGCGGATGCGCGATGGACCAAGAAGGGTGGCAAGCGGTACTTCGGCTACAAGGCGCATGTCGGCGTCGACCAGGGCTCGGCGATCATCCGTCGCAGCAAGCTGACCGACGCCGCGGTCAACGACACGGTGCCGGCCGACGAGTTGATCTGCGGCGACGAGAAGGCGGTCTACGCCGACCAGGCCTATGACAAGCACGAGCGCCGCGCCCTCCTCGCGGCCCGGGGCATCAAGCCGCGGCTGATGTTCCGGCCCAACAAGCATCATCCCCTGACCGCGCGTCAGAAGCGCTTCAACGACGCCGTGGGACGGCGCCGCGCCCCGGTCGAGCAGGTCTTCGCGCGCCTCAAGGGCGTCTATGGCTGGGCGCGCGCTCGCTATCTGGGCTTGGCACGCAATCAGACCCATCTGCATCTTCTCTGCCTCGCCATGAACCTCAAACGATGGGCAATGCTGCGTCCAGCGGGAGTTGCGCTGTGACCGCCGCTCCGCAATGCCGTCAATCGGCCGCCCAAACCAAGCTGTCCACTCCCCCGCGCCCCCAGAAGCCACGCAAAAAAAGGCCTGACACTGGCCTGCACTCGCGCACGCCCGATTGCGCAAAGCCCTCGCTTGCGGGGGAGGGCTGGGGTGGGGTGTCGCCGCAAGTGACACTCTTCGTGTGGAGAAAGCCCCCACCCGCATCGCATCTTCGATGCGATGCGACCTAAGAGCGAGCTTCGCTCGTCTCGACCGCCGCAAGCGGGAGAGGTGGAAGTCAGAACATTCACTGGAGCTAGCTGAGATGAACGTCCAGACCGCCATCCTTGCCGACCGGGCCGAGCTGCTGCGCCAGGCCCGCGAGGAAGCCTATTCGACACCGCTCAAGGATTTTCATCCCGGCGCGCCAAAGCTGTTCCAGAACGACACGCTGTGGCCGTGGTTCGAGCGGCTGCGCAAGGAAGAGCCGGTGCACTACTGCACCAATGCGCCGATCGAACCCTATTGGTCTGTCGTGAAGTACAACGACATCATGCATGTCGACACCAGCCACGGCATCTTCTCCTCGGACTCCACGCTCGGCGGCATCTCGATCCGGGACGTGCCGCCCGGCTACGACTATCCGAGCTTCATCGCGATGGACCAGCCGAGGCACGCCCATCAGCGCAAGACCGTGTCGCCGATGTTCACGCCCACGCATCTCGACGAGCTGGCAAAGCTGATCCGGCAACGTTCGGCCAGCGTGCTCGACAATCTGCCGCGCAACGAGACCTTCAATTTCGTCGAGCGCGTCTCGATCGAATTGACCACCCAGATGCTGGCGACGCTGTTCGACTTCCCCTGGGAGGAGCGGCGCAAGCTGACGCGCTGGTCCGACGTCTCCACCGCGCTGCCGAAGAGCGGCATCGTCGAGTCGCCGGAGCAGCGGCGGCAGGAGATGGACGAGTGCTACGCCTATTTCTCGAAGCTCTGGAACGAGCGCGTCAACGCCCCGCCGCGCAACGACCTTTTGTCGATGATGGCGCATAGCGACGCCACGCGGCACATGGACCCCGATAATCTGATGGGCAACATCATCCTGCTGATCGTCGGCGGTAACGACACCACGCGCAACACCATGAGCGGCTCGGTGCTGGCGCTGCACGAGCACCCCGACCAGTTCCAGAAACTGAAGGAGAACCCTGCGCTGATCGACACCATGGTGCCGGAGGTGATCCGCTGGCAGACGCCGCTGGCGCATATGCGGCGCACCGCCCTTCAGGACACCGAGATCGGCGGCAAGACGATCAGGAAGGGCGACCGCGTCGTGATGTGGTACGTCTCCGGCAACCGCGACGACGAGGTGATCGACCGTCCGAATGAGTTCATCATCGACCGGCCGCGGCCGCGCATCCACCTGTCGTTCGGCTTCGGCATCCATCGCTGCGTCGGCATGCGGCTCGCCGAGCTGCAGCTTCGGATTGTCTGGGAGGAAATGCTGAAGCGCTTCGACCGTATCGAGGTGGTCGGCGAGCCGAAGCGGGTCTATTCCAGCTTCGTCCGCGGCATCGAGAACCTGCCGGTGCGGATCCCGGGCTGAAGCCTAGATTGTCCTTGGCCACAAGCGCGATCGGCCCTATGTCTTTGCCGGGCGTGGGGGGTTGATGCACCGCGTCTTGCAGTCTGGGCCAGTTGACGGAACATGAACCGAAAAGAACGGCGTGCGGCTGGTAAGCGACGGGACGAGTCCGCCAAGAACGCACCAGCCGTCGCCTCTGCAGGCGTCAGCATTGCCGATCTCGCCGCCGAGGCCAGCCGCTTCTACGGGATGCGCCGCTTCAACGAGGCGCACGAGATCTGCCGGCAGATTCTCGCGCGCGAGCCTGGCCATGTGCAGAGCCTCAATCTCCTCGGCCTGATGGCGCAGGCATCCGGCGATCATCGGGCTGCCGCCAAGGCGTTCGCGAAGGCGATTGCCGCGGACGAGGTGAACGCCGCCTGCCACTACAACGCCGGCAACTCCTACCAGGCCCTGGGCAATCGCAGCAAGGCGGCCGCGCATTTCAGCAAGGCGCTGGCGCTCGGCATGGATGCGAAGGCCGTCGGCTTCATCCTGCAAAGTCCTGTCGTCACCAGCTATGTCGGGCGGATTGCAAGCAAGTGGCCGCTGCCGGTGGCAAGCTCCGAATTGTTCGGCAGCGAGGGCGTCGCGCCGCTTGCGCGCGACCTGTTCCTGCGCTCGGCGATGGAAGCGACGACGCTGGCAAGCATGCAGCTCGAGGTGCTGCTCGGATATGCGCGGGCCGAGCTGCTGCGGCTTGGCGGCGAGCAGGGCTTGGATGATGGTGACGTCGACGACGATGTCTTTGGCTTTGCGTGCGCGCTCGCCCGGCAGTGCTTCATCAACGAATATGTCTATGCGCAGACCGAGGCGGAAAGCGAGGGTGCCGGCGCGCTGCGCGATCGATTGCTGCAGGACCTGGCATCAGGCACCGTGATCTCGCCGCTCACGCTGGCCGTTGTCGCCGCCTACTTCCCGCTTCACGCCTTGCCGACGGCGGACGCGCTGCTGCGCCGGGATTGGCCCGCGACTGTCGCCGGCCTGTTGCGGGTTCAGCTTCGCGAACCGCGCGAGGAGATGGAAGAGCGCACCGCCGTTGCGACGCTCACACCGATCAAGAACAGCGTGTCGGTCGACGTGATGCGCCAATACGAGGAAAATCCCTATCCGCGCTGGACCGTCAACCCGCTGACGGCCTTCGCCGCCGATCGGGCGCGGGGACGAACCGTCGCGAGCGCGGAGCAACAAGCTGAACGGGATATCCTGATCGCCGGTTGCGGCACCGGCTCGCACGCGATTCAGATCGCGCAGGTCTATCCCAACGCCCGCTTGCTCGCCGTCGACATCAGCATGACCAGCCTCGCCTATGCGCGCCGCAAGACGCGGGAGCTCGGCTTGCGCAACATCGACTATGCCCAGGCGGACATCCTGGAGTTGGGCTCGATCGATCGCAGCTTCGACAGCATCGAGTCGGTCGGCGTGCTGCATCATCTTGCCGAACCCTTGGCCGGCTGGCGCGTGCTGGTCTCGCTGCTGCGGCCGGGCGGCACGATGCGCATCGGGCTCTACAGCAATCTGGCGCGCCGCGTCATCGTCGAGGCCCGCGATCGCATCGCGGCGTGCGGTTATCGCGCCACCGCCGACGACATCAGACGCCGCCGGCAGGACATCTTCCGCGAAGCCGACAAATGGAAACCGCTGATCGGCGCCAAGGATTTCTACAGCATGAGCGGCTGCCGCGATCTGCTGTTCAACGTCATGGAACACCGCCTGACGATTCCGGTGATCGCGGCATTCCTCAGCGAGCACGGCCTGACGTTCCAAGGCTTCGAGCCGTTTGACGATCCGGCGGTGCTCGAACAATTCCGCAAGACGTTTCAGGGCACGGCCGACGAGACCAATCTCGATCAGTGGCACCGCTTCGAGGTCGATCACCCCGAGACGTTCTGGGACATGTACGTGTTCATGGTGCAAAAGACCGGGCCCTGACGGCGAGGCGCTAGAGCATGATAACGTTGAATCGAACTGGCGACTGCGCATGAACTGCGCTCCCTCTCCCGCTTGCGGGGGAGGGCTGGGGTATCGCCGCGAATCCCACCGTGGAGAGAGCCCCCACCCGCCGCGCTCAGGCGCGCAAGAGCGCTGCCGCGCGCGTCGGCCTCCCCCGCAAGCGCAGGGCTATCGCATTTCGTGGCGGTGCCCTCGTGGCCATCCTTCGAGACGCCCGCCTTCGGCGGGCTCCTCAGGATGAGGTCTTGTTTTGCGGCACAATAGTAGACCCTCATGGTGAGGAGCGCCGCTTGCGGCGCGTCTCGAACCACGAGGCCAAGCACTTGCGCGGTCGCCAAGGGGCATATGCGCCTACCCGCAAGCGGGAGAGGCCAAGCGAGTCTGCGGTTCGGCCGATTCAACCAAGATTTTCGCGCGCTAGCGCGCGTGCTGGCCCTTGCTGGTCGGCAACGGGCAGTTGGTGCAGACCCGGTCATCGCACATCCGGCAGATCGTGAAGCGGTCCATCTCGGAGGTGTCCTGCCTTGCCAGCAGCTCGCGGATCAGCGTTGCAAGCTGCTTCCTCTCCGTCGACGATAGCACGTCCAGTAGCGACGTCACGGCGGAAATCCGCGACGCCAAAAGCTCGTTCCGGGACGCGGCGCCTGACGCCGTCAGGTGCAAGGCGACCTCGCGGCCGTCCTTGCCCGCCCGGCGTTCGACAAGCCGATCCGAAACCAGCCGATCCACCAGCCGGACCGTTCCGGAGTGCGACAGGCCGAGGATCCGCCTCAGCTTGTCGTTGGTCATGCCCTGGCCATAGCCGATGACGATCAGCGCCGCGGGCGTTTCGCCGCCGCGGCCGACCACCTCGCGCGCGCCTTGCTCGATGCGATCCATGACGGCGAGCGACAGCGCGCCCAGCAGATTGGCGATTCCGTTTTCCATGCTGGGAATAATATGTGCGCTGCGCACAAAAAACAACTTGACCAGATATGTGTGCTACGCACATATTTAGCCAGGGGAGCAACGACGACAACAATGGAGAGCAGCGATGAAGACCCGAAGCGCCGCACTGGCAACGCCTGACGCATCCGGCAGCGAGCCCGCCCTGAAATACGTGCAGGCCAACGGCGTGCGGTTTGCCTATCTCGAACAGGGCAGCGGGCCGCTTGTCATGTTCATGCATGGCTTTCCCGACAATGCCTGGTCGTACCGAAAGCAGCTGCAGGTGTTCGCGGATGCCGGATATCGCGCAGTCGCGCCGTTCCTGCGCGGCTACGCGCCGACCGAGATTCCCGCCAACGGCATTTTCGATCCGATCGCGCTGGGCCAGGATCTCGAAGCGCTGATCGCGGCGCTGAGCGACGACAGACGAGCCTACGTCGTCGGCATGGATTGGGGCGGTACGTCGACCTTTCAGGCGCTGGCCACGGCGCCGTCGGCGATCAAGGCCGCGGTGGTCATGAACACCGCGCACCCGATCACAATCCCAAGCCTCAGGAGCGATCCCAATGCCGTTCGATCGGTCTTCCATGTCTATTTCTTTACGGTGCCTGGCGCTCACTCGGCGGTCAACATCGAGGGACTTCCCTTCGTCGACTACCTTTGGAAGTTGTGGTCGCCGACCCTGCAGAACGATGAGCATCTCCGCTCGGTCAAGGAGACGCTCAGCTCTCCCGGCACCATGAAGGCGGCGCTGAAATACTATAACGGCTTGGTCGATGCGGGCGTTGCGGGCCGGTTGCCGATCAACGACATGCATACGCCGACGCTGACGATCTATGGCGGCAACGATCCGACAGTACGGTATTCGATCAAGGAAGAACCGCTCTTCAAGGGACCACATCGGCGCGTTGTCCTGCCCGATGTCGGACACTTCCCGCATCTCGAGCGTGAGGCCGAGGTCACCGGCCTGATCATGGACTGGTTCACCACGCACGCCGCCGACTGAGCGCCCGCGCCGCGAGCAGCGGCCGCGTCCGTCATGAATTTTTAATTTCTCCGAGAAGGAGTGCGCGCAATGGACGCCACGACACAGCAGCAATACGCCGAAGCGTTTCACCGACTTCACAAGCAGGGCGATCCGCTCATCCTGTTCAACGCCTGGGACGTCGCCACCGCCAAAGCGATCGCAAAGGCCTCACCGGCAGTGGCGACCAGCAGCGGCGCGGTCGCGGCCGCACTCGGCTACGCCGACGGCGAAAATGCCCCGCTCGAGATGGTGGAAGGCCTGGTCTCGCGGATGACCGCGTCGGTCTCGGTTCCGGTATCGATCGATCTCGAGGCGGGATATGGCGACACTCCGGATGCCGCCGCGCATTCGGCGGCGAGGATCCTGAAGGCCGGCGCGATCGGCATCAACATCGAGGACGGGCTTGTCGGCGGAAAACGGCAGCTCGTCACTCCGGAGCAGCATGCCGCGAAGATCACGGCGGTGCGGGACGCCGCGCAACAACTCGGCGTTCACCTCTTCATCAATGCGCGAACCGATCCGTTTCTGCTGAAGTTCGGCTCGCCCGAGCAATGCCTGAATGAGGCGGCGAGGCGCGCAAAAGTCTATGCCGATGCCGGCGCTGACGGAATTTTTGTGCCGGGGCTCACCGAGCTTTCGCTGATCGAGAGGTTCGTCCAGCTGACGCCGCTGCCCGTCAACATCATGGTGACGCAAGGCGTGCCCGAAATCCCGGAACTCGCCCGTGCCGGTGTTCGCAGGGTGAGCCTTGGGCCGTGGCCGATGATGGCGGCAATGCGCGTCATCGGACAGGCGGCAGCCGCGGTCGCCGCGAGCAAGCAATACGGCGCGTTTCTACAGCCCAACGGTTGAGTCCGTGAGCGCAGGCGATGGCACGGTCCGGCCGGACCATTCAGTTCGTGCCGGCCGGACTACCGGATTCATGAACGAATTAGTCACTCGATCACTTCGTCTGCGCCGCTGACGACTGAAGCAGAGAACTCGTGACCGAGCAGTTTGGCGGTCTTCAGGTTGATGACGAACTCGACCTTGGTGACCAGCTGGACCGGAAGATCGGCAGGCTTCTCACCCTTCAGAACCCGGCCGGCGTAGACGCCCGCGCGTCGATGCGACTGCACGAAATCTCCGCCATAGCTCATCAAGCCTCCGGCCGTCGGGAAATCCCGGGTCTGCGTGATTGCGGGCACGCGATACTTCAGTGCGAGATCGGCCAATCGCCGGCTGCGAAATGCAAAATAGGGATCGGAGGTGAAAACGAGCGCGTTTGCCGACTCTCTCGCTACCGAAGAGAATACGGACTCGAACTCGTCCTCCTTGCTTGCCCGCAATATCTGCAGATGGACCCCCAAAGTTTCGGCGGCGGCCTGAAGCCTCTGCAGTTGCGAGCTGGCGGTTGGACTTGTCGGGTTGGTCACGACCCCCAACGTTGTCGCCGCCGGCAGGAGTTCGTGCATCAATTCGAGCCGCTTCGGCGACACGTCGACGCTCAGGCTCGAAACTCCCGTGATGTTGCCTCCCGGCCGCGACAGGCTGTCCACCACACCCAGCTGAACGGGGTCGCCGCCCATCTCGAAGACGATTGTCTTGGTGACGCCGGCAGCCTTGGCGGCAAGGGCGACGGGCGCGCCGCCGGGCGCCACCACCACATCGACGTTGCGCGCGATCAATTCGCCGGCCAGCGCGGGTAACTGGGCATATTGCCCATTGGCCCATCGATACTCGATCGCGACATCGCGGCCCTCGACAAAGCCGGCTTCACGAAGTCCCTGATGGAAGGCCTTCAGCCGGCTGCCAAACAACTCCGGCGATTCCGGGCAAAGGTAGCCGATCACAGGCATCGACGGCTTCTGCGCGTGCGAAGATGTGGTCCAAGCCGCGGCGGCGGCCATCAACAACAGGACCTCACGCCGGCCGGCGCGTCCGTGCGATGTTGCTGCACCAGAGTGAGCGCAACTCATGCTCTATCGATCCGCTGGCATTCGCCGTCGGCGGAAGTATATCCCACGATCCGAAACCAGTCGCCAATGGACTGCACCGAACCGCTCCTCGCGGCATCGGCCGACGCACATCAAAACGATATTCCGAACACCGGAATGGCGTCATCGAAGCCCTTGATTTGTCGACTCCCGATATCCTCCAGGGAGCGCTTGCCTCTCACGCTAGCGGCGGTCCCTGCGTCCATCAGGATTTCCCGATCTGCGGCAGATGCGCACAGGCGGGCGGCGAGATTCACGACACTGCCGATGGCCGTGTAATCGAGCCGGTCGTCGTAGCCGATCCGCCCAACCGTCGCCGATCCGCTGGCAAGCCCTATTCCAAAGCCAACTTGATAGCCCCGCGACCGCCAGCCGCCGATCAGGCCCTGCACGCGCTTCTGCATTTCGGTCGCAAGGTCGACGGCTCTCAGCGCCGGTTCCTCGACCGGCACGGGTGCGTTCACCAGCACCATCAGCCCGTCTCCCGAGAAGCTGATGAGCGTTGCTTCGAACCGCGCAATGACCCTGCCCAGAACCTCATAATATTCGGACAGCACGCTCATGACTTCCTCGGGAGTGACGCCCGCGGAAAACGCAGTGAACCCGCGCAAGTCACAGAACACAACGACGACGTCGGTGCGGCGGCCATCCAGCACGCTGTCATCGCCGGCGCGATCGACGAGATCGGCGACTTGAGGCGCGAGAAACCGCTTGAGCTTCGCGATCCGCTCCTGGTGCTGCTGCGCCAGCGCGAGCTCGCCGGCCATCCTGTTGAAGCTGTTTGCCAGACGCTGAAATTCGTCCCCGGTCTGGATCGCAATGCGGTGCTCGAACGATCCGGCGCCGATCCGCTCGGTCCCCTCCTCCAGCAGCCTGATCGGCTCGGTCATCCGGTGCGCGAATGCATAGGCGAGCAGCCCTGCAAATACGGTGCTGCCTGCGAGAAGCACTGTCGTCCGTCGCAACGCGGCATAGATCGGGGCGTAAGCCTCGGAGAGCGGCTGCGCCACCACGACGGTCCAATCGGGACCCGCCACAGGAGCCGCGCGGGCAGCAACCCGACGCCCCTGTCCGTCCCGGCCCGTTGCAAAGCCCGCTCCCGGGCCGATCGCGTCGCGTATGGCGCGAAACGGCTGAGAGGTTGTTTCTTCCAGCCCGCGGAGCACAAGGCTGATGTCGGGATGGGCAATGAGACGGCCCGGCCGGTCCAGCACGAAGGCGAGGCCGGTCTCTCCCACCTTGATCGCCGATACGACATCCCAGATCAGCTTGAGATTGACTTCGGCGATGACTGCGCCGACCGCGGATCGGTTACCCACGAGCGCAATGGTCAAATACGGTTCCGAGCCTCTGTTGTAGCTGACATCGCTGAACCAAACCTGGCGCGCGTGGGCGCCAGCCAACGCAGGTTCAGCCGATCGGTCGGTACGACTTTCAATTCGATTGAGACCAACCCGTGAGACGTAGAGACGCTCCAACCCATTGTTGTCGATGAGTGTCAGGCTGACGACGGCCGGCGCTTGACGAAACAGACGCAACGCATCGGTTCGGCGCCCCTCATCGGCCTCGTCGGTCCAGGGAAGTTGGACCAGCCAGCCAAGCTGGCTTGCGATGTCGGAGATGAAGTTATGAATTTCAGCGGCCGCGGAAGTCGCCTGAACACCAAGCAACTGGTCCAGCCTTGCGCGCTGATCGCGGTAACCGAACCAGGCCTCGATCGACCCGTTGACCACGAGCGGAAGCGCGACGGCCAGGAACAGTCCGAGAAAATACTTTGGGAAGAGGCCGCGAAACCGATCTCGGACAATCATGCCCTGATCCCTGAAAATGCGACGGATCTATCGATATGCGAAATGGGCCTTGAAAATGAAGCCCCGGCGCCGCCGCCAACCGGCATCTTCTAGCATAGAGCGTCGTTTTGGGCCGTAATGGGGCTGTCGTTCGACCCGGCCAAGGGACGCAGTCGGCTCCGGCCGCCATTGCGCTTGCGTTGGCCCTGCAAAACCTTGGCCCTATAAAATTCCGGCATAGCTGGGCGAGCCAGATGCGAAGAGAATTAAGCCCCCGCTTGTCCTAAGCCTATCGGTGTGAGGACGCGCCAATGCGCGTCCCTTATATTGACGCGTTTTTCTTCGCGAACCGGTACCCGGTTCGTTCGAAAACGCTACCGCCGAGGCCATGATGGACCAGATTGCCGTTCACCAGGACAGCGCGACCAGCCGGGACTGGCCGGTTGCGATCTACCGCACGCTGAAGAGCTTTGGCGTGGCGCAGGTGTCCTACGTCCCCGATGCGGGACATTCCAAGCTGATCAAGCTGTCGCACGCCGATGCCGACATCAAGACCACGGTGCTGACGACCGAGGAAGAGGGCGTGGCGATGGCGGCCGGCGCCTGGCTCGGCGGCGATCGCGCGGTGCTGTTGATGCAGTCGAGCGGCGTCGGTAATTGCGTCAACATGCTGTCGCTGATGGCGAGCTGCCGCTTCCCGCTGCTGACGCTGGTGACGATGCGCGGCGAATGGGCCGAGTTCAATCCCTGGCAGATTCCGATGGGCCGGGCGACGCCGCAGGCGTTCGAGATCATGGGCACCACCGTGCTGCGGCTGGAGAACCCTGATGATGCCGAGGAGGTGATCTCGGCAGCCGCCTCGCTCGCCTATGACGGCGACCAGCAGGTCGCGGTGCTGATCTCGCAGCGCATGATCGGCCGCAAGAAGTGGACCAAGGAGACGCACTGATGTCGGCATCAACAGGCACTCTCGATCGCCGCGCCGCCGTGAAGGCGCTGCTTGCCGACCGCGGCGAGCTGCTCGTGATCTCCGGGCTCGGCTCTTCCTCTTACGATTTGTTCGACGCCGGCGAGCATCCCGGCAATTTCTATCTGTGGGGCGCGATGGGCGGCGCGGCGATGGTCGGGCTCGGCCTCGCGCTGGCGCAGCCGAAGCGCCCGGTGCTCGTGATCACCGGCGACGGCGAGCAGCTGATGGGCATCGGCAGCCTGCTGACGATCGCGACCAAGCAGCCCGGCAATCTCTCGATCGCGGTGCTCGACAACGGCCATTTCGGCGAGACCGGCATGCAGCCGAGTCATTCCGGCCTTGGCGCCAGGCTCGAGGTGATCGCTGATGGCGCGGGCATCGGCAATGTCTCCGAGATCGCCGACATGGCCGGCATCGAGAACTTCCGCAACCGCCTGCGCGATCTCGGCGGCGGCCCGCGGCTGGCGCGCATTCGCATCGCTGCCGGCGAGGTCGAGCGCGCGCTGCCGCCGCGCGACGGCACCTATTTGAAGAACCGCTTCCGCGGCCATCTCGGCTTCAAGGTGAGCTGATGCGAAGCCGCGCTCAGGCGAGCTGGATATCCCAGAGCCCCTCGGCGCGCAGCGCGGCGACCTCGTCGCGCAACAGCTTCGCGATCAGCGTCATCGCGTTGGAGCCGGGATGCTCGACTGGCGAGGCCAGGGTCAGCTCGCGCCGCGGCGCCGGCCGCGCGATGGCGGCGGTCTCGAGCCGGCCCTCCGCCACCTCGGCGCGGACCGAGGACGGCGGCAGCAAGGTATATCCGAGCCCCTCCTCGACCAGGCTGGTCAGCACGCGAAACGAATCCGCCTCGAGCTTGACGTCGAGATCGATCTTCTTCTTGGCCGCGGCATGTTCGAGCAGCGCACGGAGGCCGTGCGAGTGACTTGGCAGCACCAGGCGCTGGCGCATCAGCCAGCCGAAGTCGACCTGCTTCTTCGGCTTCAGCCCGCTGCCGCGCGGGCCGACCGCGACGATACTGTCGCGGCCGAGGCTCTGCACCGCCAGATGCAGATCGACCGACGGCCCATAGATCACGGCAAGGTCCATCTCGCCGCGATGCAGCCACTCGATCAGATGGCCGCTGTAGCTCTCGACGATGCAGAGCGAGATGCCGGGATAGCGCTCCACCGTGCGCCGCGCCAGCCGCGCCGACAGCACGCAGCTCACCGTCGGCACCAGCCCGAGCACGACGCGCCCGGACGGTGCGCCGCCGGCGGACTGGATGTCGTCGCGGATCTGGTCGATCTGCCGCACGATACCGCTGGTGCGCGCCAGCAGCAGCCGGCCGGCGTCGGTCAGCACCATGCCGCGGCCGTTGCGCGTGAACAATTCGGTGCGCAGCTCGTGTTCCAGCAGCTTGATCTGCCGGCTCAGCGCCGGCTGCGCGACCCGCAAGGTATCGGATGCCTTGCTCAGGCTTCCGAGTTCCGCGACGCACGCAAAGGTCCTAAGCTGGCGGAAATCCATACTTGCCAATCCTGGAAGGCAGGTTCATACGCTATAACAAAACAGCATAGGGAGTTTACCGGGGCCCCACAACAGCGGGCGTTTCGTCCGTACGAGCATGATCCGGAAAAGTGCGAAGCGGTTTTCCGAAAGAGATCATGCTCAGACAACGAGCTAAAGCGCATCGCGCTTTTGGCGCAACCTCTCGGCAAGACAGAACAATGACCGCACACGATCAGAACATCGACGACCATTCCGACATCCGCGACGCGGTGGCAAAACTCTGCGCGCAGTTTCCCGGCGAATACTGGCGCAAGCTCGATCGCCAGATGGCCTATCCGAAGGAGTTCGTCGATGCGCTGACGGAGGCCGGCTATCTCTCGGTCCTGATCCCCGAGGAATATGGCGGCGCCGGCCTGAAGCTGTCCGCCGCGGCGGCGATCCTGGAAGAGATCCAGCGCGCCGGCTGCAACGGCGGCGGCTGCCACGCCCAGATGTACACGATGGGCACCGTGCTGCGGCACGGCAACGACGCGCAGAAGGCCAAGTATCTGCCGAAGGTCGCGACCGGCGAGTTGCGGTTGCAGGCGTTCGGCGTCACCGAGCCGACCAGCGGCACCGATACCTCCTCGCTGAAAACCTTCGCGCGCCGCGAGGGCGACCACTACGTCGTCAACGGCCAGAAGATCTGGACCAGCCGCGCTGAATATTCCGACCTGATGATCCTGCTCGCGCGCACCACGCCGAAGGAGCAGTCGAAGAAGCGCACCGACGGTCTCTCGGTGTTCATTGTCGACATGCGCGAGGTGAAGGGCAAGGGGCTGGAGATCCGCCCGATCCGCACCATGATGAACCACGCGACGACCGAAGTGTTCTTCACCGACATGAAGGTGCCGGCGGAGAATCTGATCGGCGATGAAGGCAAGGGCTTTCGCTACATCCTGTCCGGCATGAATGCTGAGCGCATCCTGATCGCGGCCGAGTGCGTCGGCGATGCCAAATGGTTCATCGCCAAGGCGACCAACTACGCCAAGGAGCGCAGCGTATTCGGCCGGCCGATCGGCCAGAACCAGGGCATCCAGTTCCCGATCGCAAAGGCCTACGCCTCGATGCGCGCGGCGGAATTGATGGTGAAGGAAGCCACCCGCAAATATGAGGCCGGTCTCGACTGCGGCGCCGAGGCCAACATGGCCAAGATGCTGGCGGCCGATGCCTCCTGGGAAGCCGCCAATGCCTGCGTGCAGACCCATGGCGGCTTCGGCTTCGCCGAGGAATACGACGTCGAGCGCAAGTTCCGCGAGACCCGGCTCTACCAGGTGGCGCCGATCTCGACCAATCTGATCCTGTCCTACGTCGCCGAGCACGTGCTCGGCATGCCCCGCTCCTACTGAGTTGCTTGAACATGCTGCCGCTTGAGGGATTGACCGTCATCGCCGTCGAACAGGCGGTTGCCGCGCCGTTCTGCTCGTCACGCCTCGCCGACGCCGGCGCCCATGTCATCAAGATCGAGCGACCCGAGGGCGATTTCGCCCGTGGCTACGACGCCGCCGCGAAGGGCCAGAGCAGCTACTTCGTCTGGCTCAACCGCGGCAAGGATTCCGCCGTGGTCGACCTCGCCACCAAGGAAGGCCGCGCGCAGCTCGAGGCCCTGATCGCCGGCGCCGACGTGCTGCTGCAGAACCTCAAGCCGGGCTCAATGGACAAGCTCGGCTTTTCGCGCGAGCGGCTGCGCAAGGCCTATCCGAAGCTGATCATGTGCACGATCACCGGCTATGGCGACACCGGGCCCTATGCCGACCGCAAGGCCTATGACCTCCTGATCCAGGCCGAGAGCGGCCTTGCCTCGATCACCGGCGGCCCCGAGGGCGCCTCGCGCGTCGGCATGTCGATCGTCGACGTCGCAACCGGCGCCACCGCGCATGCCGCGATCCTCGAGGCGCTGATCGGCCGCGGTCGCACCGGAGACGGTGCCGACATCCGGATCTCGATGTTCGACGTGATGGCCGACTGGCTCACGGTGCCGCTGCTCAATGCCGAGGACGGCAAGTCGCCGAAGCGGATCGGCCTCGCCCATCCCTCGATCGCGCCCTATGGCGTGTTCCGCTCGAAGGACGGCAAGGAGATCCTGATCTCGATCCAGAGCGAGCGCGAGTGGAAGACACTCTGCGCCAAGGTGCTGGGCCAGCCCGGCCTGCCCGACGATCCGCGCTTTGCCAATATGGTCGAGCGCGTGCGCAACCGCGCCGTCACCGACCAGATCGTCAGCGACAGCTTCGGCAAGCTCACGCGCGAGGAATTGCTGGCGAAGCTTGCCGAGGCCGACATCGCCTTTGCCGAGGTCAACAGCATGGACGACCTCGCGAAACATCCGCATCTACGCCGCGTCGAGGTCGACACGCCGAACGGCAAGGTCAGCTATCCGGCGCCGGCCGCGATCGTGGTCGGCGAGGACAGGCACTACGGCAAGGTGCCCGCGATCGGCGAGCGCATTAAACGTTAGGCTGCAATGAGATCAGGCGCGATCGCAATCAAGAACGAGCTGCGCCCCCTCTCCCGCTTGCGGGGGAGGGTTGGGGTGGGGGTGTCACCTCACAGGGACTCTTCAAGTGGAGAGAGCCCCCACCCGGATTGCATCTTCGATGCAATCCGACCTCCCCCGCAAGCGGGAGAGGTGGACCTTGCATGCCGCGCGAGCAATTTGAACATGCATCATCGCACTCACCTCCTCCCGGAGACAACCTCATGACCGACAAACTTGACCTCGATCATCTCCGCCAGTGGATCGGCCGCAGCACGGAGGCCTCCGACGTCGTCACCAAATATCTCGTGATGGGGCTGCGCGCGACGCTGTTCCAGGAGATCGGCGAGCCGAAGGCCGGTGACGCCGCGCCGTGGACCACGCATTGGTGCCTGGCGCAGCCGGTGTTTCCGATGTCGCAGCTTGGCCCCGACGGCCACCCGACCCGCGGCGGCTTCCTGCCGCCGGTGCCGCTGCCGCGGCGAATGTGGGCCGGCGGCGAGCTCGAATTCTCCGACAGCTTGCGCATCGGCGATGAGGCCAAACGCACCTCGAAGATCGCCGACGTCACGGTCAAATCGGGCTCGACCGGCACGCTGTGCTTCGTCTCGGTCAATCACGAAGTGACGACGTCGCGCGGACTTGCGGTGCGCGAGCGGCAGGACATCGTCTATCGCGAGATGACGAGCACGCAAGGCGCAGCGCCTGCCAAGGCGCCGCCGCCTCCGCCGGCCGCGCAGCATCGCGAGAGCCACGTCTCCGACCCGGTGCTGCTGTTTCGGTACTCGGCGCTGACCTTCAACGGCCATCGCATCCATTACGACCGCGACTATGTCACCAAGGTCGAGGGCTATCCGGGCCTGATCTTCCACGGCCCGCTGCAGGCTTCCTTCATCGTCGAGTTCGCCGCCAGGCTGCGCGGCGGCAAGCCACCGAAGAAGCTCACCTATCGCGGCGTGCAGCCGCTGTTCGAGGGCAGCGAGTTCTCGATCAATGCCAGCGACAAGGATGGCGGCATGGAGCTGTGGACCGCGAATGCCGAGGGCCAGCCGACCATGAAGGGCACGGCGACCTGGTAACGCGCGAGCGCGACGCGTGTCATGATGTGAGGGAATAAAGAGGCGCTTTCATTAGCGCCTCGTATTCCCTATTGTGATCGCGTTCATCCCTGGATCGCAGATCATGAGTCGCTTCTGGAGTTCGGTCGTCCACAATCTTTCGCCCTACGTGCCCGGCGAGCAGCCGAAGATCGACGGCCTCATCAAGCTCAATACCAACGAAAATCCCTACCCGCCGTCGCCACGCGCGGTGGCGGCGATCACAGCGACCACGGATCGCCTGCGGCTCTACCCGGATCCGCGCGCGACCGCCCTGCGCGAGGCGATCGCGAGGCGCTACGGCGTCACGGCGGACGAGGTGTTCGTCGGCAACGGCTCGGACGAGGTGCTGGCCCACGCGTTCCCGGCGCTGCTGAAACACGATGCGCCGCTGCTGTTTCCCGACATTACCTACAGCTTCTACCCGGTCTACTGTCGCCTCTATGGTGTCAGCTACGAGCAAGTGCCGCTCGACGCCGTGATGCGCGTGCAGCTTGCCGACTACCGGCGGCCCGGCAGCGCCATCCTGCTGTGCAACCCCAACGCACCGACCGGCACCGCGCTGCCGCGCGCCGCGATCAAGGCCCTGCTCGCCGAACATCCCGACCGGCTGGTGGTGGTCGACGAAGCCTATGTCGACTTCGGCGCCGAGAGCGCCGTGCCGCTGGTCGCGCGCCACGACAATCTGCTCGTCATCCAGACGCTCTCCAAATCGCGCGCGCTGGCCGGCCTGCGGGTCGGCTTCGCGATCGGCCAGCGCCCGCTGATCGAGGCGCTGGAGCGGGTGAAGGACAGCTTCAACTCCTATCCGCTCGATTGCCTCGCGATCGCGGGCGCGGTCGCCTCCATCGAGGACGAGGCGTGGTTCGAGGAGACGCGGCAACGCATCATCCGGAGCAGAGAGGCGCTGGTCCGCGGCCTCATTGAGCTGGGCTTCGAAGTGCTGCCGTCGCAGGCGAATTTCGTGTTCGCCCGCCATCCCAGCCATCGCGGCACCGACCTCGCCGCGAAGCTGCGCGAGCGCGGCGTTTTGGTGCGGCATTTCCAGAAGCCGCGGATCGAGGACTTTTTGCGCATCACGGTCGGCACCGACGATGAGTGCGGCCGCCTGATCGGCCTGCTGCGCGGCATGGTCTGATAGCCGTTCACCGACGACGCAACTTGCGATCGACGGCGCCAACCTGCATAGTGACTGCGCGACAGGATGGCACCGTTCTCCGGGAAGGAGCGGTCATGCGATTTGCGATCGGCGATGCGACCGTCGACGTCATCGTCGACGACGATGATTTCGGCCTTCCGCTCGCCGAATTCCTGCCCGGATACGATCGCGGCCTGATCGAAACACATCGCGCCACGCTGGAGCCGGTGTTTATCGACCTCGCCCGGGGCCTCGCGAAACACGCGATCCAGAGTTTTGTGGTGCGAACCGGCGGCCGAACGCTGTTGATCGACGCCTGCATCGGCGAGCACAAGGACATCCCCGAGATCCCCGCCTGGTATCGGCGGCGCGGCAGCGGCTTCCTCGATCGGTTGCGCGCGTGCGGCGTCGACCCGGCCGGCATCGACGTCGTATTCTGCACCCATCTGCATGTCGATCACGTCGGCTGGAATACGCGCCAGGACAGCGGCCGCTGGCAGCCGACCTTTCCCAACGCGCGCTATCTGTTCGGCCGCCGCGAGTTGGCCGACTGGATGACGCAGCATGATGCCGAGCGTGCGCCGCCGATCCACGCCCGCGCCCTGGAGCAGAGCGTCATACCGATCGTCGAGGGGGGCCGTGTCGATCTGGTCGACGACGGCCATCAGTTGGGACCGGGCTGCGGCTGGTCCCGCTGCCGGGCCACACCAGCGGCCAGATGGGGCTGATGGTAGACTACGCACAACATCGCGCGATCTTTTGCGGCGATGCCGTGCACAACCCGGTGCAGATCTTCCAGCCCGATCTGTCGACATCATCCTGTGCCGACCCGCAGCTCGCGGGCGAGACGCGCGCGAAGGTCCTGGCAGAGGCGGCGGACAGCGGCCGTCTCGTCATACCGGCCCACTTCCGCGGCCCGCGCTGCGCCCATATTCGTCGAGACGGCGGGCTACGCACCGGTGTTCGATGCCCGGCATTGGTAAGATTCAACACCCAGCGCCGCGGCTCACCAGGTGAAGACCGGGCGTATCATCCAGTTCATTGGAACCGAAACCCGGCTTGCGCGTTCCCCGCCCTGACGGAGGACGCCATGCTTAGAGACGAACAGGTCGCGGTTCTCTGCGACATCGCCCAATCGATTGCCTTCGCCGACGACGTGCAAGGCGAGGTCGACCGGCTGATCAGGGAGGGATACGTCGCCAAGGACGGCGACCTCTACGAGCTGACGCCGAAGGCGGAGAAGGTTTTGTCCGAGCGCGGCGCCTGCCTCAAGGCGTGACGCCGCCTACTCGGCCGGCGTACACCACGCCCCGGCAGCCTTGACGCCGATCGCGGCGGTCTGTTCGCAAAACTGCGCGATCGATCGCGCCGCCATGACGGACACTCCTGTTTGATCGCTCACTCCGGCAGCGGCTTGCCGGCCTGTTCGCGCGCGATGTAGTCGGCGTACCAGTCCGGCCAGTTCGCATCGTGGCCGCCGGTTCGCTTCTCGTGCTCGCCATGGGCTTCGGCTGCGCGCCGGAGCGCCGCGGCAAGATCAGCGGATGAAGCGAATGTCGTGCTGCTTCCGTCGACGCGACCGGGCAGACGCTGCGTCACCTGCTGGAGCAGCCAAACATTGCCGTCGGGATCGTTGAAGGTGGCGAGCGAACCGTAGCTCGGCCGCTCCGGATCGGGTCCCTTGATGCGGCCCTCCGCCCCGCGATGAAACACCTCGCTGACATCGACGCCACGCGCGATCAGGTCGGCACGCGCCGCCTCGATGTCGTTCACGATCAGGAAGCGCGGCAGCGCGGATCCCTTGTCGAGATGGATCGAGGTCGGCGAGCCCGGCGGCGTCAGCTGCAGCGCCCGGGATCCGTCCGCCCGGACGAAATCGGCGTCGAGCCGCCAGCCGAGATTTTCATAGAAGCGCTTGGCCCGGTCGACATCGGACACGGGAATCACCACGACCTCGAGCTTCATGTCGATACCCGGTTTCCTGCTTTCGGTACTCATAGCGCGCTCCTTGAAATGTGAGGGACCGGGCCGGAAACGCCCGTTGCACCCACATTGACGATAGCGCATATTGCTATGAATATCATAGTAACAATGCAGATGAAGAAAACGTGATGGCAAGGCCAAAGGGCAATGACCAATCGCTGTGTCCGGTGGCGCGCGCTGAGACCGCGGTGGGCGATCGCTGGACCGTGCTGGTGCTGCGCGAGCTGTTCGCGCGCAACCATCGCTTCGAAGAGATTCAGGCCTATACGGGCGCGACCCCGCAGATGCTCACCGCGCGGCTGAAGAAGCTGGAGGCGGACGGACTGGTGACGCGGCGCGTCTACAACAAGCGTCCGTTGCGCCACGAATATCATCTGACCGAGAAGGGCGCGGCGTTCTTCCCCGTCATGTTCGCGCTGCGCGCCTGGGGCGAGACCTGGTGCAAGTCACCCAGGGACGGTCTTTCCATGAACTATACGCACCTCAGCTGCGGCAAGCCGGCGGGGCTCGGTCCGGTCTGCCAGTCCTGCGGCAAGCCGCTGCATTGGGCGGACATGGTCGCGGAGCGAACGCCCAAATATCAGAGAGAGCGTGATGCGCGATGGGAGGCCTTCAAGGCGGCCCGCTGAACGCACCGACCCCGCCGGCGCAAGCGAACAATGCCCGTTCGTACCGTCGCACATCCCGATCAACGCGGGGCCGAGCCCCACATCACACAGGAGACCACCATGCCATTCGTTCGCATCGACCTGAAGCGCGGCAAGTCCGCCAAATATCGCAAGACGCTGGGCGAGATCGTCTACAAGGCGATGCGCGAGGTGATCAACGTCCCCGAGAACGACAAGTTTCAGGTCATCACCGAGCACGACCGTGGCGATCTGAACTACGCCGACAACTATCTCGGCAATACCTACAGCGACGATCTCGTCTTCATCCAGATCACCATGAATGCCGGGCGTACCGTCGAGATGAAGAAGGCGTTCTACAAGCGGATCGTGGACGACTATCAGAGCCAGCTGCAGGGCCGGCCGGACGATGTCGTCATCAACCTCGTCGAGGTCGCCAAGGAGAACTGGTCGTTCGGCAACGGCATCGCGCAATACGCGAGCTGAACGCAGAACAGGAATGCGCCGGACGGACGGCCGCCTGCCCGGCGGCTTGCCGTCCGCAGCTTGCGGTCGGCGTTGCCAGCACGCATAGTGCACGCCGCACGAACAACAACAAACAGGGAGGCAACCATGAGGACGATCGCAGCCGCGCTGTGCGCGCTCGCGCTGATCGCAACCGGTGCGCAGGCACAGACGCTCAAGGATTTCATGGCTGTTGTCATGAAGAAATGGACCGCGCCGTTCGAACCGTTCCAGCTCATCGACAATATCTACTATGTGGGCACTGACGGGATCGCGGTCTACGTCATCAAGACGTCGCAGGGGCTGATCCTGATGGACACGGCGATGCAGCAGTCGACCGGCATGATCAAGGACAACATCGCCAAGCTCGGCTTCAAGGAGGGCGACATCAAGATCATCCTCAACACCCACGCCCATCTCGACCACACCGGCGGCTTTGCCGAGATCAAGAAGGAGACCGGCGCACAACTGATTGCCGGCGAGCGCGACAAGCCGCTGCTCGAGGGCGGCTATTATCCGGGCGACGAGAACAACGCCGATCTCGCCTTTACGCCGGTGAAAGTCGACCGCACCGTCAAGGAAGGCGACAAGGTGACCCTCGGCGACGTCACGCTCACGGCGCACACCACCCCCGGTCATTCGCCCGGCTGCACCAGCTGGGAGATGACGGCCAAGGACGGCAGCCAAACGCGCAACGTGCTGTTCTTCTGCAGCGGAACGGTGGCGCTGAACCGGCTGGTCGGCCGCCCGACCTATCCCGGCATCGTCGACGACTACCGCTCGACCTTCACCAAGGTCAAGGCGATGAAGGTCGACGTGCTGCTCGGGCCGCATCCGGAGGTCTACGACATGCAGGCCAAGCGGGCGCAGATGAAGGACGGCGCGGCGAACCCGTTCGTCAAGCCCGGCGAGAATGCCACCTATGTGGCGGGGCTGGAGCAGGATTTCGACAAGCAGCTCGCCAAGCAGACGGCGGCGTTGCAAAAGTCGAACTAGGTATCACAGCGAAAGGTCATACCGTCATCCTGAGGAGCCGCGAAGCGGCGTCTCGAAGGATCGACGGCCCGGTTTGTGGCGCATCCTTCGAGGCTCGCTCCGCTCGCACCTCCAGCGACAAAGGCGCAGCCTTTGCGCGGGGATGACGTGGAACAGCCGCCGATACGATTTTCAGCCGTTGCTGAGGCAACACCGTCAGGCAATCCACCGACAGGTGGATTGCTTTTCCAATGTGGCCTTGAGCACGAATTCGTGGATTGAAGACTGCGCCGCTTCTGTATATGGCAGGGTCCTGCTCACCTACCTTCCCGATGAGGCGCCTGTTGAGACTGCTTCTTCTCGTGTCGCTGCTCGTGCTCTCCGCTCCAGCCTGCGCACAGGACCAGCGCTTTCTCGACAGCCTGCGTCACGTCGAGCCGGCAACAAGGCTTGAGCAAGTCTGCGACTATGCCGTCATGTCCGACATCAACCGCGATACCGGGCGACAGGCCGACAGGGCAAAGTCCGACGTCACCTCCAGCCCGTCGCACCATGGCGATACGGTGATCGCAAAAGGCGGCGCGTTCCGCAGCAAAGGCCAGTGGTTCTCGTTGAGCTATACTTGCAAGGGCACTCCCGACCACCTGCATGTGACCAGCCTGCAATACAAAGTCGGTGAGGCTATTCCGACGTCGAAATGGGCGTCGCTGGGCCTTTGGCGCTAGAGCGTTTTCGAGCGAAGTGGATACCGGTTCGCGTGAAGAAAACGCGTCAAAACAAGAATCTAGAGCCCCGTTCCGATTCCATCGGAACGGGAAAAGCTCTAGTCTGAGCGAGCGGAACGTTTCAACAGGCGCGGCCTTCATCTCCGCTTCCGGTGCAGCCGGCGGATCGCATGCAGCCATCTCGCCGCGCAGCGCGGCCACGAGCAGGCGCGAAGGCGGATATCAATTCTTTGGCTCGTTCTTGGTCAACTGTCCGGTGTGCGGGTCGATGTGCAACTCGTACGTCTTGCCATCCTTCACTGCATCGCCTTCCCAATGGCCGTCGTCAGCCTCCAGATCCGTGATGTTCGTGTAGCCCAGATTATGGAGCCGATCGACAATCTGTTGCTTGGTGAGCCAATCCGCGCCCGGAACGTCAGCGAGCGCCGAAGTGGACAGAACAGCAAGGAACAAAACGAGTATCGTCTTCATGCGTGCCTCCTTCGCTTGACCATCGCTTATCCGCGGCCGGAACTCGTGCCACACCTCAACGCCGACCGGCTGGTGGGGTTGCAGGGCATAGGTCAAAAGCGGAATATTCCGGCGCAGGCTCAAGACACTCCACACGCCTCACCTTGGAGCACGACGTCGGCCGGCGCTCGATTGGACAGCGTCCGAACCGTATCCTAGAACGATCAGACGATCCAAGACGCGCTCGTTGGACGTCAAGGCCGATCTCCGTTGCCCGTAACGAACGTGTCACCAACTCCCGGGGTTCAATGATGTCGTCGCGCAAACCCGCCGCCAGCAAAGGCAAGACCGTCACCGTCAAGCACGCCACCTTCGGCCTGCTCCGCGCGTGGGGCATCAACAAGGTGTTCGGCAATCCCGGCTCGACCGAGCTGCCGTTCCTGAGCGACTGGCCCGACGACATCGACTACGTGCTCGGCCTGCAGGAAGCTTCCGTCGTCGGCATGGCCGACGGCTATGCGCTGGCGACGCGCAATGCCGGGTTCGTCAACCTGCATTCGGCGGCCGGGGTCGGCAACGCGCTCGGCAATATCTACAACGCCTACCGCAACCAGACCCCGCTGGTGATCACCGCCGGTCAGCAGGCGCGCTCGATCATGCCGCTGCAGGCCTTCCTCTATGCCGAGCGCGCCTCCGAATTCCCGCGGCCTTACGTGAAATTCGCGGTCGAGCCGGCGCGCGCCGAAGACGTGCCCGCCGCGATCGCGCGCGCTTATTATGTCGCGATGCAGCCGCCCTGCGGACCGACCTTCGTCTCGGTGCCGATCGACGACTGGGCGCATGCGACGCAGCCGCTCGACGCGCGCCAGGTCAGCCGCGAGATCGGCCCCGATCTGTCGGCGATGCAGGCGCTGGTGGCCGCGCTCGGCGAGGCCAAGCGCCCTGCCCTCGTCGTCGGCCCCGCCGTCGATCGTGCCGAGGCGGTCGACCTCATGGTTGACGTCGCCGAGAAGTCGAAGGCCGCGGTCTGGGCCAGCCCGTTCTCGGCGCGCTGCTCGTTCCCCGAGCGGCATCCGCAGTTTGCCGGCTTCCTGCATGCCGCGCCGGGCCAGCTCTCCGACGCACTGCGCGAGCACGATCTCGTCATCGTGGTCGGCGCGCCGGTCTTCACCTTCCATGTCGAGGGCCATGCCGCGATCTTCGACGGCTCGACCACGATCTTCCAGATCACCGACGATCCGGATGCCGCCGCGATGACGCCGACCGGCCACAGCATCGTCGCAACCATGAAGCCCGCGCTGACGGCGCTGCTCGAGATGCTGCCCGAGACCAGGCGCACCGCGCCGGCCGGCCGTGTCCTGCCGCTGTCGCCCGCCGCCGGCGACCCGATCCCCGCCGAATATGCGCTGCACACGCTCTCGGCAGCGATGGGCCCCCACGATGCGCTGGTCGAGGAAATACCGTCGCACCGCCCGCTGATGCAGAAGGCGATGCCGATGCACGGCCAGGACAGCTTCTACACCATGGCGAGCGGCGGCCTCGGCTACAGCCTGCCGGCCGCGGTCGGCATGGCGCTCGGTCGACGTCAGGGACGCACGGTCTGCCTGATCGGCGACGGGTCGGCGATGTATTCGATCCAGGCGCTGTGGACATCGGCGCAGCGCAAGCTGCCGCTGACGGTCGTCGTGCTCAACAATTCCGGCTATGGCGCGATGCGCTCGTTCAGCCAGGTGATGCAGGTGCGCAACGTGCCGGGCCTCGATTTGCCCGGCATCGATTTCGTCAAGCTCGCCGAAGGCATGGGCTGCGACGCCGTGCGGGTGACGAAATCGGCCGAGCTCGCCGGCGCCTACCAGCGCGCCCTGTCGCATCAGGGCACCAGCCTGATCGAGGTGATGGTGGATTCCGCGGTGCCGCTGCTCTACGCGCAGAAGGCGTGAGCAAAGCGGTGATGGCCCTCAGCAGGGCATCGTGGAGCTATGTTAGTTGATCTTGCGGCAAACTGCCTGCACCTCTCCCGCTTGCGGGGGAGGTCGCATCGCATTGAAGATGCGATGCGGGTGGGGGATCTTTCCACGATGTGACTCGCGGAGAGAACCCCACCCTAGCCCTCCCCCGCAAGCGGGAGAGGGAGCCTGGTCCTAACCGGCTAGATAGGTAACAGAATAGACCGGCGACATGGGTAACAGGTCAACTGATCGGCGAGGAGGAGCTTGCCGATGGGGTGGATGGAGACCTGTGCTGTGGATGAGCGGATGCGGTTTGTGGTGGCGGCGCAAAAGCACGAGGAGTCATTTGCGGCGGTGTGTCGGCGATTCGGAGTGAGCCGTCGGGTGGGCTACAAATGGCTTGCGCGGTTCGAGGAAGAAGGCGCGGCCGGACTGTTCGATCGTCCACGAGCTCCTTTGCATCGTCCGCAAAGCGTTGCGGAAAAGATTGCCGAGCGCTGCCTTGAAGTGCGTCGGGCGCATCCGACCTGGGGGCCGATCAAGGTGCTGGCCTTTCTCGAACGGAAGTCACCTCGGACGGCATGGCCCGCGGCAAGCACGATCGGCGAGCTGTTCGATCGTGAAGGCCTGACGGTGAAGCGCAAGCTGCGCCGACGCAGCCCGCCCTCGAGCGCGCCCTTTGCCGGTTGCGATGCAGCCAACGATACTTGGTGCATCGACTTCAAGGGCTGGTTCCTGACCGGGGACGGCATGCGCTGCGAGCCGCTGACGATCACCGATGCCTATAGCCGCTACCTGCTGCGCTGCCAGGTTTTGGCGCGCACCGACACGGATCATGTCTGGCCCGTGCTGGACGCGGCGTTCCGCGAATTTGGGTTGCCGCATTACATGCGCTCGGATAACGGCTCGCCGTTTGCCTCGCGCGGCGCTGGAGGATTGTCGCGGCTGTCGGTGAAGCTGATCAAAGCCGGCGTGACGCCGGAGCGCATTGCACCGGGCAAACCTCAGCAGAACGGCCGCCATGAGCGCATGCATCTGACCCTGCTGCAAGACGTCGCCAGCCCGCCGGCTCCCACCATGCGCGAGCAGCTTAAGCGCTTGCACAGCTTCCAGTATCTCTACAACGAAGAGCGCCCGCACCAGTCGCTCGACAACGCCACGCCAGCCGACCGTTACCAAGCCTCCTCGCGCCGCTTCCACGGTGTCTTGCGCGAGCCGGAATACGCTGACGATCAGGAGGTCCGTTCGGTCCGGCAGAACGGAGAGATCAAGTGGCTGGGCAACACGATTTACATCAGCGAAGCGCTGATCGGTGAGCCCGTCGGCATGGCCGAGGACCACGACGGCTGGACCGTCAGCTATGGCCCGATCGTGCTCGGCACGATCGCTCGCCGCGGTGACCAACTTCGCAGGCCGAGACGCAAAGCAAGCGGCTGTGGACTTGAGGACAACGCTGCCCGTTGCCCTCAGGGTCCACAGCCTCAACAACAACAGACCTGAACGAAACGAGAATTGTGTTACCTATGTTGTCGGTCTGAACTGTTACCTATGTTGCCGGTTGCTCAGCCTGATGAGCGTGCTCACTTCACGAGAGCGGAATCCAGCGCCGACGGCGTCGGCACCTCGCAGCCGGTGGCGCAGCAGCGTCCGGGCTGCTTCGATACCCGCTGTCCCTGGTCGACAAGGCCGCGACCGAGCAGATTCTCGACCAGCTCGGCCTTCTCCATGACAGGATAGTTGCGCCAGATCTCGCGCTTCATCGCCTCCGGTGAGCCGCCGCCGTGCAGCGAGATCACCGAATACCAGCCGGCCTCGTGCGAGACGGTGAGGTCCTCGATCAGCCGCGCCACCTCGGCGCGCTGGTCGGCCGGGATATCGGGACGTCCGCCCATGACAGCGGCAAGCGAGGCGCGCGTTTCCGGATTGTGATCCTCGTCGGGACCCGGCAGCGCGACGATCAGCCCGCCGGAGACGTAGTGCGCGACGCGGTGCATGTCGTAGATCTTGGTCGCCAGCAGCAGCTTGCCGATGTTGGAGAACACCGCATCCGGCATCACCGAGCCCGCCGGATCCTTCGTGCAGTAGACCGACGAGGCGACGCCGCAGGCGTAGAAGCTTTCGGTAATGGTGATCAGCTCGACCATCGCCTCGCGGATATGCGCGTGCTTCTCGGCATCGAGTCCGTTGGCCTCGATCATCAGCGCGCCGGCGCCGATCAAGAGATCGCCGAAGCCGGCACGGGCGCCGATGCAGGAATGGCGATGATGCGTGGCGTAGGACGTGGTGAGGAAGCCGCCCTCCTCGGTCTCGCCGGCGAGGAACACGCGGTCGTGCGGCACGAACACGTCGTCGAACATCACGACGCCGACCGACTGGCCGTACTTCGCCGAGAATTTCGCCGCGGCATCGCCGGGCCGGCCGGCCGGGCGCGCGACGATGGTGACGCCGGGCGCATCGACCGGCACGGCGCAACAGACCGCGAAATCCTTGTCGGCAGGCACATGGGTGCGGCACGGCATGACAAGGAATTCGTGCATGTAGGGCGCGCCGGTCACAATCGCCTTGGTGCCGCGGATCACGATGCCGTCGGGCCGGCGCTCCTTGATATGGACGTAGACGTCCGCATTGGCCTGCAGGCCCGGTCGCTTGGAGCGGTCGCCCTTGGCGTCGGTCATGGCGATGCCGAGCGTCAGATCCTGGTCCTGCACCTCGTGCAGATAGTTCAGAAAGCGCTGACTGTAATCGGTGCCGTGGCGATCGTCGGTCAGCCTGGTCGCCTGATAGAGACCGTTCAGCGCATCATGGGTCAGGTAGCGCTGCGCGCAGCCCGACGTCCTGCACACCAGCCGCACCGCCTCGAGCTTGTCGAGCAGGTCCTGCGAGCTCTGATTGATGTGGAGCATGCGGTTGACGGTCTTGCCCGAAGTGCCCTGCCGCGCCGTCATGATCGGCACGTGCTCGGGCTGTAGCGCGAAATCATAGGTCACGCCGACGCCCGCCACGCCGGGCGCCAGCAACGGCTCGTCCGCGACGCTCGCAACGGCCGCGCCGTTGACGAACACACGCGGCTTGTAGCGGCGCAGGGATTCCCGGTAGTCCGCAGCCGTCATCAGCATGGCGCTTCTCCCTTGCTCATTTATTCTAGCATTGTTAAATTATCTAACGATGTTAGAATTGAGTCAAGAACGGATTCGCCGGGCC
Source organism: Bradyrhizobium sp. Pha-3 (assembly GCF_042258325.1). Classification (NCBI taxonomy): domain Bacteria; kingdom Pseudomonadati; phylum Pseudomonadota; class Alphaproteobacteria; order Hyphomicrobiales; family Nitrobacteraceae; genus Bradyrhizobium; species Bradyrhizobium sp. Pha-3. The sequence continues at coordinate 7,167,544 of NZ_CP170151.1, forward strand.
ATGCAGACGCGCGAGAGCAGGAAGGAAGCGGTCAGCCGCCACAAGCGGGAGCTGATCCTCGACGCGGCGCGGAGCGTGTTCGCGGAGGAAGGCCTCGAGGGCGCGAGCCTGCGGGCCATCGCGACGCGGGCCGGCTACACGCCGGCGGCGCTGTATTTCCATTTCGATTCCAAGGAGGCGATCTATGCCGAGGTGCTGCGGCAGTCGCTGGCCTCGCTCGGCGAAGCCGTCAGCGCGGCGGTCGCGACGACGCGCGGCGCCAAGCAGAAGCTGCACGCCGCAGGCATGGGCTTCTTCCGCTATTATGCGGAGCACCCGCGCGACCTCGATCTCGGCTTCTACCTGTTCCGCGGCGGCATGAAGCCGGCAGGGCTCGGCCATGACCGCGACCACGCGCTGAACGCCGCGCTGGAGGCGGCGCTGCATCCGATCGCCGAAGCCGCTGAAGCGCTCGGCGCGTCAAGGCAAAAGGCGAACACCGTGATGGTGGACTGCTTCGCGCATGCGACCGGCCTGCTGTTGTTGCTGCACACCGGCCGCATCAGGATGTTCGGCGCGTCGGCTCCCGATCTGATGGACGCATATCTGCGCGACAAGATCGCGCAGATCGCCAGGGAGTGACCCGGATTACGCGGAGCCTGTCATCGGGCGCGCGTTCGCGCGACCCGTTGGCTTCATCCGGGCTACCGGTCTCACTTCCCGTGCGCTTCCCGCATCTTGGCCTGGATCTTGGCCATGCCGCCGATCCAGCGGTCGTAATTCTCGGTCTTCTTGCGCATGTAGCCGAGCACCTGCGGATGCGGCAGGATCAGGAAGGTCTCCTGCTCGATACCCCTCAGCGCATCCTGCGCGACCTGCTCGGCGGAAAGATCGCCGTCGCCGGATTGCGGGCCCTTCGGGATCGAGCGCAGCATGTTGGTGTCGACGCCCTGCGGGCAGAGGATCGAGACCTTGATGTTGTCGGCGCGGTGCGAGATCGCGAGGTTTTCCGCAAAGCCGACCGCGGCGTGCTTGGTGGTCGAATAGGCCGGGCTGCCGACCTGCGACAAGAGCCCCGCGGCCGAGATCGTGTTGAGGAAGTAGCCGCCGCCGCGCGTCTTCATGCGCGGCACCAGATGCCGCGCGGCATAGACGTGCGCCATCACATGGATCGCCCAGCTCCGCGACCACGGCTCGTCCGAGGTGCCGCCGGCGTTCACCGACAACGGATCGAAGCCGCCGCCGATGCCGGCATTGGAGCAGAACAGCGCGATCGGGCCGAACATGCGCTCGGTCTCGTCGATCACATGCAGGATGTTCTTCTCCTGCCCGACATCGCATTTGAAGGCGGCGCCGCCGACCGTGGCCGCCACCTTCTCGGCTGCGCCATGATCGAGGTCGACGACCACGACCTTCGATGCGCCCGCGGCGTGGAATGCCTCGCACAGCGCCTTGCCGATGCCATTGCCACCGCCGGTGACCACCACAACCTTACCTGCCACCTGCATGGCCATCCTCCCGATATCTCTGCTTGCACACTGTCGCTTTGCTCACTCGCTCCTGCGTGTCCCGTCACCCTGAGGAGCGCGGCACGCGCGTCTCGAAGGGTCGACGGCCACCAGCCGGGCCGTGCATCCTTCGAGACGCGCTCCGCGCTCCTCAGGATGACGGGACAAAGCGCAACGGGCGTATCACGAAACATGATAGCCCATCCAACGCCGTTGGCGAGAACTTCAGCTCGCCAGCACGACGTCGAACACCGCCGTGTAGTGGCAGGCGGCCCCGAGCAGCACGAAGCAGTGCCAGATCGCGTTCTGGAAGCGCAGCCGGCGCCAGGAGTGGAAGATCACCCCCAGGCTATAGAGAATGCCACCGGCCAGCACGAAGCCGAGCGCCATCGCCGGCAGCGCCTTTACGACGCGGTCGTAGAGCATGATGCCGCTCCAGCCCATCGCGAGATAAAGCCCGACCGAGAGCCGGTCGAAGCGGCCCGGATAGCGCAGCTTCAGCCAGATCCCGACGATCGCCACGCACCACACCCCGACCAGCAGCGCGATCGCGAAAGTGCTGTCCTTCAGTTCCACGATGAACGGTGTATAGGTCGCGGCGATCAGCAGATAGATCGCGGAGTGATCGAAGCGCCGCAGCACCCATTTGGCGCGCGACACCGGCCACAGATTATAGGTCGCCGACAGCACCAGCATCGCGAGCAGGCCGGCGACATAGACCGAGACCACGGCGATGTCGAACGGGCCGGCATAGACCGCGGTCAGCACGATCAGTGCGGTGGCGGCGACCAGCCCGAACGCGACGCCGACGAGATGAATGACGCCGTCGGCGATCAGCTCGGCGCGGTCGTAGTTCCACAGCGCGGCGCCGGCCGCGTGGATCGAGGTCGAGGCAAGTTGCTTCAGGCGGAAGACCGTCATGCAGGCTTTCCCGTGGGCCGATGGACGATGGGTAGCGCGGGTGGTGTGACGCGTTCAATTCCCTTGCCCCCGACAATCCCCTCGCCTGTAAAGGCGCCGGAAATGTGAAGCTTGATTTTGGCCCGATAATCGCCACTTTGCGGGTGATCGCCCGCCCCTTTTTGTCCCTCCTGCCGGGTTTATCGTTAACCCTCCATGCCCCCCAGCTTCACTGATATCGTCGAGGAAGCCCGTCTCTCGGCGCGGGCGCTGCTCGACTATGGCGAGGGCTTCTTCAACCCGACGGTGCGGCTCGGCGTCACCGGCCTGTCGCGCGCCGGCAAGACCGTGTTCATCACCGCGCTGGTGCACGGCCTGACCCGCGGCGGCCGCTTCCCGGTGTTCGAGGCCTATGCCTCGGGGCGGATCGCGCGCGCCTATCTCACCCCGCAGCCCGACGATGCGGTGCCGCGCTTCGCCTATGAGAACCATGTCCGGACATTGGTCGAGGAGCGGACCTGGCCGAGCTCGACCACCGACATCTCCGAGCTCCGTCTCGTGATCGAGTATCAGCGGCAGAATGGCGCGGACCGCACGCTCACCCTCGATATCGTCGACTATCCCGGCGAGTGGCTGCTCGACCTGCCGCTGCTCAACAAGAGCTACGAGCAATGGTCGGCGGAAAGCCTTGCGCTGTCGCGCGAGCCGCTGCGCGCAAAACTCGCGGCGCCCTGGCACGCCCATCTCGCGACGCTGAAGCCCGAAGCCAGAGAGGACGAGCAGGCCGCGCTGACCGAAGCACGCCTGTTCACCGACTATCTGCGCGCCTGCCGCGACGAGCGCTTCGCGATGAGCCTGTTGCCGCCCGGCCGCTTCCTGATGCCCGGCAATCTCGCCGACACGCCGGCACTGACCTTTGCACCGCTCGACGTGCCCGCAGGCGGCAGCGCGAGTGACGGCTCGCTATGGGCGATGATGCGGCGGCGCTTCGAGGCCTACAAGGACGTCGTGGTGCGGCCGTTCTTCCGCGACCATTTCGCGCGGCTCGACCGCCAGATCGTGCTGGCCGATGCGCTCGCCGCATTCAACGCCGGCCCCGAGGCGCTGCACGATCTCGAAGCCGCGCTCGCCGGCATCCTCGACTGCTTCCGGATCGGCCGCAGCACGATCCTGAGCGCGCTGTTCCGGCCGCGCATCGACCGCATCCTGTTCGCGGCAACCAAGGCCGACCACCTGCACCACCAGAGCCACGACCGGCTGGAAGCCGTGCTGCGGCGGATCGTGGCCAAGGCCGCCGAGCGCGCCGAATATGCCGGCGCCGACATCGACGTCGTGGCGCTCGCCGCGGTGCGCGCCACGCGCGAGGCGCAGGTCCAGCGCGGGCGCGACCGGCTGCCGTCGATCCTCGGCACGCCGGCGCCGGGCGAGGTAGCCAATGGCGAGCGGCTTGACGGCGAGACGGAGGTTGCGACCTTTCCGGGCGACCTGCCCGACAATCCGGAGGAGCTGTTCAACGGCGGATTCCGCGGTCTCTCAAGCTCGGACACGGAGGCCGCAGACTACCGCTTCCTGCGCTTCCGCCCGCCGAAGCTGGAACGAAACGGCGATGCGGAGCCGGCGCTGCCTCACATCCGCCTTGACCGCGCTCTCCAGTTCCTGATCGGAGACAAACTGCAATGAACGAGAAGACGCCCCCGCGGCGGCCGGCGACGTTCAAGCTCGACGATCCCGGCGTGGTCGTGATGGATCCGGACGACGGCGGCCGCCTCACCCGCGGCACGATCCAGATCGTGCCCGAGGCCGAGCCCGCGCAGCTCCCGGTCCCGGTTGATACGCCGCTGGTGCCGGCGCGCCGCGGCTTCCGCTGGGGCACGCTGTTCTGGAGCGCGGCCGCGGGCCTCGTGGTCCTCGGCACCGGACTTGGCGTCATCAACCTGGTCGAGGACCTGTTCGCACGCAATGAAGGCCTCGGCGTCCTCGGGCTGGGACTCGCCGTCATCGCCGCGGTGGCGCTCGCGGTCGTCACGACGCGCGAGCTGGTCGGTCTGGCGCGGCTGGCGACCATCGAGAAGCTGCATCTGCGCGCCGCCGAGGTGCTGATCAGCGACGACCGCGCCGCAAGCCGGGTGATCGTTGCCGATTTGCTCAAGCTCGCGCACCAGACCCCGCAGCTCGCCCGCGCCCGCAGCGCGCTGCAGAGCCACACCGACGACATCATCGACGGCGCCGACATGATCCGCCTCGCCGAGCGCGAGTTGATGACGCCGCTCGACGAGGAGGCGCGACGGCTGGTATCGACCGCCGCGCAACGCGTCTCGGTCGTCACCGCGGTCAGCCCGCGCGCGCTGTTCGACGTGCTGTTCGTGTTCGTGGCGAGCTTGCGGATGATCCGCCAACTGGCGCGGCTCTATGGCGGCCGGCCCGGCGCGCTCGGCATGATCCGCCTGCTGCGCCACGTCATCGCGCATCTCGCGATCACCGGCGGCATGGCCGCCAGCGACAGCCTGATCCAGCAGATGCTCGGTCACGGCATCGCGGCAAAACTGTCACAACGCCTCGGCGAAGGCATGCTCAACGGCCTGTTGACCGCCCGGCTCGGCCTCGCCGCGATCGACGTGACCCGCCCGCTTCCCTTCAACGCCCTGCCGCGCCCGGCGCTGACGGATCTCGCGAAGGACCTGATCCGCAAGCGCGAGGAAGAGGAATGAGTTGCTTTGCCTCGCCCCGCTTGCGGGGAGAGGTCGGAATTTTCGCGAAGCGCAAAATTCCGGGTGAGGGGGAGTCTCCGCGATACCAACTCTCGCCGTCCCCGCGGAGACTCCCCCTCATCCCGACCTTCTCCCCGCAAGCGGGGAGAAGGAGAAGGCCAGCACGCGCCAGCGGAAGAAGGTGGTGTCCGGCGGCGGCGACAGATCGGGCGTCCAGCCGCTGATCTTCTCCAGCGAATAGGTGTCCATCACCATGCCGCGCCAGCTCCGCGTCACGCGCTCCAGCGGCTGGCGCACCGCTGTCGTCTCGCTCCACAGCGGCAGATTGTTCTCGGGCTCGCGTCCGACATAGACGCCGGCGTGATCGCGGATCTTGCTCATGCCGGGATCGGCAAAGCCCTGGAAGCGGCCGCGTTCGTTGATTTCGATGACCGTCACCTTCCCGCGCAGCAACCAGCGCAGCATCGCATAGGTGCGATAATCCGTTGTCGCGACCCAAGTCGCGCCGGTCGCCTCAACCTGCGCCAGCGTGCGCGCGGCCACCACATCGTAGCCTGCCTCGGTGCCGATCGGATCGGTGCGGCCGATCAGATTCCACGGCGCGAACATGTAATAGAGGAAGACGCAGACCACGAACACGATGCCCGTGGTGATCGCGGTCCGCGCCCAATAGACCGTCGATTTGACGAGCCCGACCGACCAGCCCTCGAACGGCATCCGCGTGACGTTGATGGCAATTGCCGCGAAGCCGGCGGGCCACAGGAACATCGGCCAGGTGTCGCCGACCCGCAGCGTCAGGGACTTCCAGAGGAAGTAGAGGAACGGCACCAGCACCGCGGTCGCCAGCAGGATCGCGACCGGCTCGCGCTTGCGATAGCCGCGCCATGCTGTCAGCGCGGTGCCGAACAGCGTCACCGGCAGCAGCACGAAGCCGACCAGGCCGAACTGCATGCCGATAAACTCGCCGACGGTGCGCAGCGTGAAGGCGCGCTCGGCGGTGGCGCGCACCGCCTGAAAGCGGAACGAGGCCCAGTCGTGCCCGGCATTCCAGATCAGCACCGGCGCGAACACGACGATCACGATCAACGCGGCGAAATACGGATACGGGCTGCGCAGCCAGCGCCAACGCCAATCCGGCGCCAGCGCAAAGGCGAGCACCGCCGGCGCGAACATGATCGCGGTGAATTTCGACAGCAGCGCCAGCCCGGCAAACAGCCCGGCGGCGAGCCACCAGCGTCCGTCACCACTTTGCGCAAGCCGGACCAGCGACCACAGCATCGCCACCGAAAACGGGATCAGTGCCGTATCGGGCGCGACCTTGGCCATCAAGAGGCCGTAATAAAGCGCCGCCTCCGGCAGCAGCAGCGCCAGCATCACGGCGCGGATATTCTTGGCCGTCACGCGGCGGACGATGTCGGCGAGCAGGAGCTGGGTGGCCAGCATCGCGACGATGCCGCCGAGGCGGACGCCGAGATTGGTGTCGCCGAGGATCGCGGTGCCGAAGCGGATGAACCAGGCGACCATCGGGGGATGGTCGAGGAACGACAGCACGTTTTCCTTCGACCAGGTCCAGTAATAGGCCTCGTCGGTGCGCAGATCGAGCGCATGGGCGTAGACCAGCCGCATCGCGGTCATGGCAACGATCACGGCGATGACGCCCCGCCAATCCGGCGCGCGCGAACGGGCCGGCTTAACGCTGTTGTTATCGGCTCCAGGTTCGGCTTGGGCTATCGTCACGGCGCGCTTTTTGTTCGACTCTTAACGGAGTGTCAACGTGCCGCGCGGCCCGCTCTCGCGGCTGGTCCGGACCCGCGACGGTGTTCAGCGCGGGAATTAACCACTAGACTTGCCGATCATGAATCACATGGCCTCCCCCTCGCGCGAGCATTTGCAGGACATGGCCCGCGGTATCGGCCTGCGGCAGGTCCGCATCGTCACGGGGGCGATCATGTTCGCCTACCTGATCAGCCATTTCCTCAACCACGCGCTCGGCAATATCTCGACGCAGGCGCTGGCGATCGGGGTCTACTACCACACCGAATTCTGGCAGTTCCTGCCGGTCGCGATCGTGTTCTACAGCGCCTGTCTGGTGCATACCGGGCTTGGCATCTGGGCGCTCTATCAGCGCCGCGAGTTCCACTGGAAGGCGATCGAGCCGCTGCAACTCACGCTCGGCCTCAGCATCCCGATGCTGATCGTCGCGCACGTCGTCGGCGTACGGCTCGGCCAGACGCTGTACGGGCAAGAGAAGCTCTACCCCCAGGAGCTGTACACCTTCTTCATCGCCTCGTCGAACCGGCTGTGGCAGATGCTGGCGGTGCTGGTGATCGCCTGGGTGCACGGCTGCATCGGCCTGTATTTCTGGCTGCGGCTGCGTCCGTTCTTCAAGCGCGCCGCGCCGTTCCTGCTCGCCGGAGCCGTGCTGATCCCGACCCTGGCGATGCTCGGCATCTACCAGGGTGGCCGCGCCACGATCATCGACTATCAGGATCCCGACTGGCGGCGCGAGGAGCTCTCGGTGCAGAAGCTCGGCACCGCGGCGCAGGGGACCACGCTCGAGAAGATCACCGACGGCCTGACCATCGGCTATCTCGGCCTGCTCGGCCTCGTGCTGCTGGCGCGCGGCGCGCGCGCCCTGCTGGAGCGCCGCGGCGGCATGATCGCGCTGTCCTACGGCAACGGCCGCACGCTGCGGGTACCGAAGGGATTGAGCGTGCTGGAAGCAAGCCTGCGCTACAACGTGCCGCATGCGAGCGTCTGCGGCGGCCGCGCACGCTGCTCGACCTGCCGCATCCGCATCATCGGCGATCACGCCGGATTGCCCGAGCCCTCGCCGCGCGAAGCCTTCGTGCTGCACCGGGTCGGCAATGACGATCCGTCGATCCGGTTGGCCTGCCAGTTGCGGCCGACCGCCGACCTGAATTTCTTCCAGCTGTTCCTGCCGAGCACGACATCGGCCAACGCGTACGCCGCCAATCCGGCACGGGTCGGCCAGGAGCGCTATCTGGTCAGCATGTTCGTCGACATGCGAGGCTCGACGCAACTTGCCGAGAAGCGGCTGCCGTTCGACACCGTGTTCATCGTCAACCGCTTCCTCGGCGCGGTGTCGCAGGCGGTGCTGGAGGCGGGCGGGCGGCCCAACCAGTTCATCGGCGACGGCATGTTGGCGCTGTTCGGGCTTGCCACCGACCGGCAGGTGGCCTGCCGCCAGGCGTTGCGCGCGGCGGCGCTGATCGCAACCCATATCGACGAGCTGAACCAGTTCCTGAGCCACGATCTGCGCGAGCCAATCCGCTTCGGCATCGGCATCCATGGCGGCGAGGTGATCGTCGGCGATATCGGCTATCGCGACCACATGGTGTTCACCGCGCTCGGCGATGCCGTCAACGTCGCGGCACGGCTGCAGGACATGACCAAGGCGCTGGCCTGCGAGGCGATCATCTCGGACGAGGTGCGCATCACCGCCGGGCTGGCCGACGATGCCCTTCCGGCGCAGGAGGTCGCGATCCGCGGCCGCAACGAGCCGATGACCGTGCGCACGGTCGAAAAGACGCAGCTCCTGTCGACGCTGGTCGACGGCCGGCGTGCCGTCGCGGCCTGACAGGTTCATCTCCGCTTCAGCCCAATGTGACCTGCCGCACATCCGACGGTGCGTTCAGCAGAGATGCTCGAACGTGCCCGGTGCCGGATGCGACTGACTGGCGATGGGTAACACTGCAACCGCGCCGCGACCGAGCTCAACGCGCATCTGAAGGAGACGACCATGTTTCGCAAAGTCACACTCGCTCTCGCCACTGCCGCAACCCTCGGTGCCGCCGCGCTGGCGCCGACCGCAGCTTCCGCCAAGCCGTTCTTCTGGCATCCGCATCACCATCACTTCTGGGGTGGCCCGGGCATTGCCGTCGGCTTCGTCGACTCCGGCTGCTACGCCACCCGCCTGGTGCTGACGCCCTACGGCTATCGCTATCGCACCGTGAACGTCTGCTACTGATCGAACCTTCTTGGATGGAAACGCCCCGGTCGTCCGCGCGATCGGGGCTTTTCGTTGTTGCGACGCAACGCTGCGAAAGCTCAATTGACTCGCGGTTGCCAGGTGCGACATTTGGATCGCGCGCATTCCATGATGCGAAGGCGCGCAAGGCAATCTGGGGCTGGTGATGACTGGCTCACGACAGAACAGCTTCGGAGGAAGCGGAATGCTCGATCGACGAGACTTGATGAAGCGCGCCGGATTGGCCGCTTTGGTGACGGGGCTGGGATCAAGGGGCGCATTCGCCCTCGACACCGTGACGCTGCCCTTTGGCAATGGCGAGCGCCCGCTGGTGCGCTACCCGCAGAAGCGCCCGATGATCGGCCTGACCGCCCGCCCGCCGCAGCTGGAAACGCCGTTTGCGGTGTTCAACGACGGTCCGCTCACGCCGAACAATGCGTTCTTCGTCCGCTATCACCTCGCCGACCTCCCCTACAATCTCGATCCGGACAAGTTCACGCTGGAGATCAAGGGCAAGGTCGACAAGCCGCTGAAGCTGTCGCTGAAGGACATCAGGAAGCTGAAGGCGACCGATATCGTCGCCGTCAACCAGTGCTCCGGCAACAGCCGCGGCTTCTTCAGTCCGCGCGTCGCCGGTGGCCAGCTCGGCAACGGCGCGATGGGCTGCGCGCGCTGGCACGGCGTGCCGCTGAAGACCGTGCTCGACATGGCCGGCGTGCAGGCCGGAGCCAAGCAGGTCACCTTCAACGGCATGGACGGCCCGGTCAGCGACAAGACGCCGGATTTCGTCAAGGCGCTCGATCTCGACCACGCACGCGACGGCGAGGTGATGCTGGCCTGGGGCATGAACGGCGAGGACCTGCCGTTCCTCAACGGCTTCCCGCTCCGCCTCGTGGTGCCCGGCTATTACGGCGCCTATTGGGTGAAGCACCTCAACGAGATCACCGTGATCGACAACGTGTTCGAGGGCTTCTGGATGAAGTCCGCCTACCGGATACCGGATACGCCGAACAATGCGGTCGAGCCCGGCACCGCACCGAAGGCGACGATCCCGATCAATCGCTTCACGGTGCGCTCGTTCATCACCAGCGTTGCCGACGGCACCAAGCTGAAGGCCGGCCGCACCATGCTGCGCGGCATTGCCTTCGACGGCGGCAAAGGCATCAAGGAGGTGATGGTCTCGACCGACGGCGGCAAGAGCTGGACGCCGGCCAAGCTCGGCAAGGACCTCGGCAAATACGCCTTCCGCGAATGGAAGCTGCCGGTGAAGCTCGCGGCCGGTCCCGCAGAGCTGAAGGTGCGCGCCACCAACAATGCCGGCGACACCCAGCCGATGGATCCGTTGTGGAATCCGGCCGGCTATCTGCGCAACGTCGTCGAAACCGTGCGCGTCACCGCGGCGTGAGGAGAAGCATCATGACCAGCAAGCTGCTTCCATCCCTCGCCGCGATCGCCATGTTGTCGATCGGCGCCGCCGTCGCCGCGCCCGTGAACTACACGGTCCCCGAAGAGACCGCGGCCTTCAAGCCGGGCCCCAACCTCGAGGTGGTGCAAAACAACTGCACCGCCTGCCACTCGGCCGACTACATCAAGACCCAGCCGCAGGGCGAGAAGTTCAAGAAGGACTTTTGGCAGGCCGAGGTGACCAAGATGATCAAGGTCTACGGTGCGCCGATCGACGAAGCCGACGTCGGCAAGATCGTCGAATACCTCTCCGCGACCTATTAAGAGACGGCCGGTTGATCCCCGCGCGCCGGCCGAAAGGGCAGCGCGCGGGACGATCGATCCAATTCGGTACACTGGAACCGATCCGTTTTTGCAGCGCATCAATTGACCACGAAACGGGCAATCCGGCGCAAAACCCCCGCAAAGCGGGTTGTTTCCGGTCAAAAACACACCGTCGTTTGATCTACCCAGCTTTTTTCAAACTGCTATCCTGTCGTTGCGGACAAGCCGGTTGTGCGGGGGCCGGCTGGTCTGTTTTCGATTGATTCCGCGGAGACGACTGGAATGCCCAAAGGTACAGTGAAGTGGTTCAACCCGACGAAGGGCTATGGATTCATCCAGCCCGCAACGGGCGGCAAGGACATTTTCGTGCATATTTCAGCAGTTCAGAAGGCTGGCCTTCAGACCCTGAACGAAGGCCAATCCGTCGAGTACGAAGAGATCGCAAATCGCGGCAAGACGTCAGCCGAGAATCTCAAGGTCTAGCGTATCAGCGCCAGATCCGGCGGCGCACTCTCGGATACCGTCCGGGAGTGGGGGCCGACCCAACATCAGACAACGTGACGTTCGGCGGGGCGGGCACGATGCCCGCGCGCCACGGCGTTGAGCTTTTTTCGGCCGCCATCGCCAGCGCGCGCCGACGTTCATCCTTTGCTCCAGCAAAGCGCGCGGCCGCCGAGTTGCCGCGTCACAGGCAGGTGCCGCTCTGGCCGTTGCCGCACGGCACCCGCTTCGACAGCTCCTGAACCTTGCGCTTCGACTCGGCCTGCGCCAGCACGTCGAACACGCTTGACGGCGCGAGCTGCGTTGCCTTGCGGAAGTCCTCGGTCGCCTTGTCGGCACGGTTGAGCGCCTCATGCGCCTTGGCGCGGGCGAACAGGCCCTCAACCGTCTCCTTCTGCGCAATCGCCCGGTCGAGATCCTCGACCGCCTTGTCGTAGTTGCGCAGCGCCGACCAGGTGATGCCGCGCAATGTCAGCGCCGGCTGATAATCGGGCCGCGCAGAGAGGATGAAGTTGAGATCCTTCATCGCGTTATCCGGCTTCTTCAGCCCGAGATAGGCCCGGGCGCGCAGCACATGCGGGAAGGCATCGTTGGGCGCCCTCGTAATGATCTGGTCGAAGGCGGCGATGGCGCGGTCGTACTGGGACGAGGTCAGCATCGCGAGCCCGCGGCCGAGCTGGGCCGTCGGATTGTTCGGGCTTCGCTCCAGCACAGCGTCGATATCGACCAGCCCCTCATCGGCACGGCCCTTGAGCATCAGCGCGAGGCCGCGCCACGATTTGGCGACCAGATTGGTCGGCACCAGCGCCAGGGCCTGATCGAAATCCAGCAGCGCCTTGTCGAGCTGGTTGAGGCCGATATGGGCGAGCCCGCGCTCGGTGAAGGCGAGCGTCTCCTTGGCATTCAGCGAGATCGAATGATCGTAGTCGGCGAGCGCGTCCTGCACCTTGCCGGTGCCGGCCTTGACGAGACCGCGTGCCAGATAGGCCAACGAATTGTTCTGATCGAGCGTGATGGCACGGCCGGCATCAGTCATGGCCTCATCGAACTGCCGCATGCCGGCGGCATTGAGCGCGCGCGACGCCAGCAGCTGCGGATCGTCCGGCTTGAGCTTGAGCAGGGCATTGAGATCGTTGCGCGCGTCCGCCAACCGGCCGAGCCTTGAATAGGCCAGTGCACGCAGGCGCAGCGCAGCCTCGTTGCGGGGGTCGCCGCCCAGCACCTGGGTGAGATTGGCAACGGCGCCCGCATTGTTGCCCTGTGCGACGAACTGCTTGGCCTGCTCGATCTGCTGGTTACCCGCCGCTGGCGCGGCTGGCCGCGCCGCCGTTGCACCTGGCTGCGGTGCGGCCTGTGGCCGCGCGGCGCCGCCTGCTGCCTTGGCGAGTTCGGCCTGCATCGCGACCGCCTGCTGGCGCTGCTGCAGGATCTCCTTGTTGTCGGGAAGAACCGTCAACAGCCGGTCGAAGTCGGCAATCGCGCGGGCATAGTCGCCCTTGGCGCTGTAGAGCTGGGCACGGGCGAAGTAGGCGCTGCGCTCGGCCTGCGGCGCCTGCGCGATGGCGCGCGAGAAATCCTCGATCGCGCGATCCATGTCGCCCTTGCGGCGATAGGCCTGGCCGCGCCAGTAGAACGCATTCGGCGTGCCGGCATTGACGGCAATCGCGGTGTTGGCGTCGGCCAGCGCCGCATCGGGCTGTCCGGATTCGACATAGGCCCGCGCGCGCCCGACATGGGCGGCGGGGAGATCCTGCCGCAACGTGATCGCCTGACCGTAATCCGAGATCGCATCGCTCCAGGCGTGCTGGTCGGCGCGCAGATTGCCGCGCGCCAGGAAGCCGAACGGGTTCTTCGGCTCGAGCTCGATCGCGCGATCGAAATCGGCGCGGGCCTGATCCGGGCTGCCCTTGCGTTGCTGGACATAGCCGCGCGCGATCAGCGCCGGCACGAATTGTCCATTCAGCTGCACCGCCGCATCGGCATCGCTGAGGGCCTGATCGATCTTGCCGCGCGCGATGTCAAATCGCGAGCGGCCGGTGAAGGCCTTGGTGCGATCCTCGGTGGAGCGTGCGGTATCGTTGATGATGCCCGAGCACGCCGCCTCGGCCTTGTCCGTCGGCGGCCCGCTGCAATCCTCCACATCACCCGCGCGCGCCGGGCCGGCGAACAAAGGCCCAAGCAGCAACGCAAGCGCCAGCAGCTGTGGGAGACGAACGCCGCCGGCGGCGGCATCAATGCAGATCGAGTGTGAACGCATGTGGTAGCCTCGGGTTGACCGAATGCTGCCGGTGTTAACGCGTCACTTGGTTCTTATGGTGATCGGCGCTGAACGTATTTTTTGGAACCATATCGTTCGAAGCTATTGTTCAAATCTTGGCATTCGGTTCCCAGCGTCACGCGGAACGCCATGCCGGCGATCAACGAGGGTGGAACAGCGCGGAACGCGCAGCCGCAATGCTCAGCCGTTCAATCTTCCGTCACCCATTTGGCGACGGTCATGACATCAGGCGGTTGCAGATAGCCGCGCGGCCAGAGATCGACGGCCCATTCCACCTTGGTCGCGCGCTCGACGAGAACGGCGGTGTTGTGCGGCGTTTGCGCCAACGAAAATCCGCGGTAGTGGGGATCCCCGACGTCATGAAACCTGAACAGGTTCCACGCCTGCATCACCAGCATCAGGCTGGTCGTGTTCCGCGTCGTGTCCCAGCAATCATAATTGTGCTTGTCGTCGTTGGCGCGGAAGTCCGCTTTCGCCACGCGCTTGTCGGTGCCGAGGATCGGCCCCATGCGGCGGTCGAACCAGATCACGGCCTTTTGCACGGCCGCGCGTTCGGCGGCGGCATTGGCGCGGCCCGTGGCCATGATCTTGGCCAGGGCCGCCCGGTCGGCTGCGCTGAAGTCGAGCATCTCGCGACGCCGGCAGACGAAGCCGTAACAGACCGTCATCCCCGTCGCCGACGGCGGATAGATCGAGACCGAGGTGTAGAGCTGCATGATGCCGGAGCTGAGTTCGGCTGCACGGGCCGGCATGGCCGACGGCAACGACAGCATGAGCACAGCAAACGCGCCGGCAAATCCGGCCCGCTTCATTCGTATCGGCTGATCAGCGTCTTTCATGAACCACCGCCCCAACTCGACCAAAGGATTATCGCGGGTGTATCGCAATGCCAAGACATCCGGAGCATGGCTGTGGATCAGACCGGCAGCGGCGCGTCGCGCTTGACTTCCTCCATCACCGCGTAGGTTCGCGTCTCGCGTACGCCCGGCAGCGCCAGCAGGGTCTCGCCAAGAAACCTGCGATAGGCGGTCATGTTGGCGACCCGCGCCTTGACCAGATAGTCGAAGCCGCCGGCCACCATGTGACACTCGAGCACTTCCGGCGCGGTCTGGACCGCCCTGGCGAACTTCTCGAATACGTCGGGCGTGGTCTTGTCGAGCAGCACTTCGACAAACACCAACAGGCCAAGCCCGAGCCGGTGCGGATTGAGCCGCGCGCCATAGCCCTCGACGAAGCCGTCGCGCTGCAGCCGCTTCAGCCGCTCGCCGACCGAAGTCGGCGACAGGCCGATCCTCTCCGCCAGTTCCACATTGGCAATCCGACCATCCCCTTGCAGGATCGAGAGGATTTTGCGGTCAGTCTTGTCGATCTCTGTCATATCTACGGTAATTTTCGAATTGATCCTGATTTTCTAAGGCAAATCTGCTAATTTGTCTATCGAACTACGGTTCGCTAGCGCGTACGTGTTCCCATACAATCTCAAGGAACCGCCATGCCAGACCCGTCGCCGCTCCCACCCCCGTTCAGCGCGCCCTACGCGCCCGACGACGCCGCCATCGCCGCCCGCCTGCGTCAGGACGCGAGGCTCGGCGCGGAGGCGGAGGCACGGATCGACCGCACGGCAACGCGCCTGATCGAGGCGATCCGGGCCAACGACGATCCGCTCGGCGGGGTCGAGGACATGCTGCGGGAGTTCGCGCTGTCGACCAAGGAGGGGCTGGCGCTGATGGTGCTGGCGGAAGCGCTGCTACGGGTCCCGGACGCGCGCACCGCCGACCAGTTCATCGAGGACAAGCTCGGCCAGGGCGACTTCGTCAACCACGAGACCAGATCGAGCGCGTTCCTGGTCAACGCCTCGGCCTGGGCGCTCGGCATGTCGGCCCGGGTGATCCAGCCCGGCGAGACGCCGCAGGGCACGATCGGGCGGCTGACCAAGCGGCTCGGTGCACCGGCGGTGCGTGCCGCGACGCGGCAGGCGATGCGGCTGATGGGCAGCCATTTCGTGCTCGGCGAGACCATCGAGGCGGCGTTGTCGCGCGCGCAAGCGCACACGGCGCGCGGCTCGCGCTATTCGTTCGACATGCTCGGCGAGGGTGCGCGCACCGCCGACGATGCCCAGCGCTATTTCGAATCCTACGCCCGCGCGATCGAGGCGATCGGCAAGGCGGCCGGCGATCAGCCCCTGCCCGACCGGCCCGGCATCTCGGTGAAACTCTCCGCGCTGCACCCGCGCTTCGAGGCGGTGAGCCACGCGCGGGTGATGACCGAGCTGGTGCCGCAGCTGATCGATCTCGCGCGGCGCGCCAAGGCGTTCGACCTCAACTTCACCGTCGATGCCGAGGAGGCCGACCGCCTGGAGCTGTCGCTCGACGTCATCGCCGCCGCGTTCGCCGATCCCTCGCTCGCCGGCTGGAGCGGCTTTGGCCTCGCAATCCAAGCCTATCAGAAGCGCGCCGCCGACGTCATCGACTATGTCGATGCGCTGACGCGCGCGCTGGACCGCAGGATGATGGTGCGCCTGGTCAAGGGCGCCTATTGGGACACCGAGATCAAGCGCGCGCAGGAGCGCGGGCTCGACGGCTATCCGGTGTTCACGCGCAAGGCGATGACCGACCTGAACTACGTCGCCTGCGCGCGGAAGCTGCTGGCGCTGCGGCCGCGGCTGTTTCCGCAATTCGCTACCCACAACGCGCTGACGGTCGCGACCATCCTCGAGCTCGCCGACGATCCCTTGAGCTTCGAATTCCAGCGGCTGCACGGCATGGGCGAAGCGCTCTACGCCCAGCTCGGCGAGGACCGGCCGGAGATCGCCCACCGGACCTATGCGCCGGTCGGCAGCCACCGCGATTTGCTCGCCTATCTGGTGCGGCGGCTGCTCGAGAACGGCGCCAACTCGTCCTTCGTGGCACTGGCCGCGGACAATCGTGTGTCCATCGTGGACCTGCTGCGCCGCCCGGCCGAGATCGTAGGTCGCGACGACAAGGCGTCTCACTCCGCGATTCCGTTGCCGGCCGAGCTTTATCGGCCGCAGCGCGAGAACTCGCACGGCATCGAATTCGGCGAGCGCAAGGCGCTTGGCGCGCTGACGTCGGCGATCGCGGCCGAGCGGAGGGCTTCGCCTTCCATCACCCCATCAACAACCGAGCAGGCGAACGCCGCCGTTGCCGCGGCGCGCAGGGGCTTCAGGGCCTGGAACGCCACGCCGGCCACAAAACGTGCGGCGATCCTGGACAAGGCCGCGGGCCTGCTCGAGCAGCGTCGCGCCCACTTCCTCGCTCTGCTGCAAAGCGAGGGCGGCAAGACGCTCGACGATGCGCTATCCGAGGTGCGCGAGGCGATCGACTTCTGCCGCTACTATGCCGCGCTGGGGCAAAAGCTGTTCGGCGCAGGCGAGACGATGCCGGGCCCGACCGGCGAAAGCAATGTGCTGGAGCTGCACGGACGCGGTGCGTTCGTTGCGATCTCGCCGTGGAATTTTCCGCTCGCGATCTTCCTCGGCCAGGTGACGGCGGCATTGATGGCCGGCAATGCGGTGATCGCAAAGCCGGCCGAGCAGACGCCGCGCATCGCAGCCGAAGCGGTCGCGCTGCTGCATCAGGCCGGGGTGCCGCCTTCAGCACTGCATCTGGTCCAGGGCGACGGCGCGGTCGGCGCCGCGCTGGTGGCGCATCCCACTATCGCAGGCGTCGTCTTCACCGGCTCGACGGAGGTCGCGCGGTCGATCAACCGCACGCTCGCCGCCAAGGACGGCCCGATCGTGCCGCTGATCGCCGAAACCGGCGGCATCAATGCCATGATCGTCGACGCCACCGCGCTGCCCGAGCAGGTCGCCGACGACGTCGTGACCTCGGCGTTCCGCTCCGCCGGCCAGCGCTGCTCGGCGCTGCGGCTGTTGTTCGTACAGGACGACGTCGCCGACCGCATGATCGAGATGATCGCGGGCGCCGCGCGCGAATTGAAGATCGGCGATCCCTCGGAACCGTCGACGCATATCGGACCAGTGATCGATGCCGGGGCCAAGCAGCGGCTCGATGCGCATATCGCGCGGATGAAGCAGGAGGCGCGGGTGCATCTCGCCGGCGAGGCGCCGTCAGGCAATTTCGTCGCGCCGCACATCTTCGAGCTGTCGGCGGCCGGGCAACTGAAGGAAGAGGTGTTCGGCCCGATCCTGCACGTGGTGCGCTACCGCGCCGACAAGCTCGGCGAGGTGCTGAGCGCGATCGAGGCGACCGGCTTCGGGCTGACGCTCGGCATCCATTCCCGCATCGACGACACGATCGAGCACGTGATCGACCGCCTCCAGGTCGGCAACATCTATGTCAACCGCAACATGATCGGCGCCGTGGTCGGCGTGCAGCCGTTCGGCGGCAGCGGCCTCTCCGGCACCGGCCCCAAGGCCGGCGGCCCGCATTACCTCGCACGCTTCGCCACCGAGCAGACGATCACGATCAACACCGCCGCCGCGGGCGGCAATGCGGCGCTGATGGCAGGGGTGGAGTAAGCACTTCACCCTCCCCTGGAGGGCAGGGCTATCGCATTTCGTGGCGGTGCCCTCGTGGCCATCCTTCGAGACGCCCGCCTTCGGCGGGCTCCTCAGGATGAGGTCTTGTTTTGCGGCACAATAGTAGACCCTCATGGTGAGGAGCGCCGCTTGCGGCGCGTCCGCGGTCGCCAAGGGGCATATGCGATAGCCCTGCCTGGAGGGGCCCTCCAGAGGAGGGTAAGAAAGTGCCGTTGCATCGTGCCCCCCAGATAGGTCAAATGGCGGTCCGATCGGGATCATTGCTTGCGATAATTCCAGCTACCGGAAAAACACCAACAAGCGCCACGGGAGCGACGGCACGATGGAAAAAGGCATTTTTGACGGGCTCAAGGTCCTGGACTGCGCGAGCTTCATCGCCGCGCCCGCGGCCGCCACCGTGCTGTCCGACTTCGGCGCCGACGTCATCAAGATCGAGCCGCCCGGCGCCGGCGATCCCTATCGCAATCTGCCCAATCTGCCCGGCTATCCATCGAGCGAGCACAATTTCGCGTGGATGCTGGAGGCCCGCAACAAGAAGAGCCTCGCGCTCGACCTCACCAAGCCTGACGCGCAGCAGGTGCTGTACAAGCTCGTCGCCGAGGCCGACGTGTTCATCACCAACATGCCGCCGCAGGTGCGCCAGAAGCTCGGCATCACCTACGACCATCTCGCCCATCTCAACGACCGGCTGATCTATGCCTCCTTCACAGGCTATGGCGAGAAGGGCGAAGAGGCCAACAAGCCCGGCTTCGACTCCAACGCCTATTGGGCCCGCTCCGGCCTGATGGATCTGGTGCGCGCCGACGAGGAGACCACGCCGGCCCGTTCGGTCGCCGGCATGGGCGATCACCCCTGCGCGATGGCGTTCTACGGCGCGATCGTCACCGCGCTGTTCCAGCGCGAGAAGACCGGCAAGGGCTCGCATGTCTCGACCAATCTGATGGCCAACGGCGTCTGGGCCAATGGCGTGCTGGCGCAGGCCAAGCTCGCCGGCGCCAAGTTCAAGAAGCGCAAGCCGCGCGAAGAGGCCCTGAACGCGGTCACCAACCACTACAAGTGCAAGGACGGCCGCTGGCTGATCCTGTCGCTGCTCAACGAAGACCGGCAATGGCCGACGCTGGCGCGCTGCATGGGCCGCGAGGACCTCATCGCCGATCCGCGCTTCGCCACCAAGGCGGACCGCCATGCGCGCTCGGTCGAGCTGATCAAGATCTTCGACGAGGTGTTCGCCGGCAAGGATCTCGCCGAATGGCGCAAGATCCTCGACGGCAACGGTCTCGTGTTCGGCGTCGTCGGGATCCTCGACGATATCCCGAACGACAAGCAGATGATCGAGAACGAGGTGCTGGTGCGCTTCGAGAACGACACCATGCTGACCGTCAACAGCCCGATCTTCATCGACGGCGCGAGGAAGGTGCAGCCGCGCAAGCCGCCCGAGGTCGGCGAGCATTCCGACGAGATCCTGCGCCAGGCCGGTTACGACGAAGCCACGATCCAAAAGCTGCGCGCATCCGGCGCGGTGGCGTAGCGGATCGATCTCCGTCGAGCGTCGCTTCAGCGCTTCATCCAGGCCCAGACGATGGCCACAACGATGATGCCGATGATGACCGCGAGCCCGATCGCCCAGCTGCTGACGCGGATGGCGCTGACCGCCTGACGCTCGGCCTCGTTGACCGCGATCTCGCGGTCGCGCTGCTTGTCCTGCTCGGGAGCACTCATCGGCCGGTCTCCGCTCAAGGCTGGGCTGTTCGGGGCGTGGTCGCGACGCGGAATATAGCATCGAATAATTACGCGCAGCCGCTTCGGTTCCGGCCGAAATCACCGGTCCTTCACGAAGCACATGCCGATGCGCGAGGCCTTCGCGGCCACCTGGCAGGCAAGACCCTCGGCGCAGGTCCAGCCGCGGAAGCTGCGATCGGTCTCGGCGGGCCTCGCGCCCGGCAGGTAGCAATGCGCGCCCCAGCCGTCGGTGTATTCGGTGCCGGCAAGCTCGGTGCTGCCGCGCAGTTGCGGCCGGTTGGAGAAGCCGCGCGAAAAGTCCGGCGCCTTGCCGTCGCGGAAGCTTGCAAGGATATCGCGGCGGCGGGGCTGGTCGCCGAAGAAATGCGGCGAGGCCGGCACCACGGTGGAGTTCGACGGCTTTGCCGCCATCCAGTCGACGCCAGGGAAATGGAAGCCGCCGATGCCGCGGGTCTGGTGGCAGCCGGCACAGGTGACATCGTTGAGGCGCCGCTCGAAGCCGGCCAGCGACTGGATGTTTTGCAGCTTCGTTCCGTCGGCCGCGGCCTTCTGCAGGGCGCCGACGACGTCACCATCCGAGAACACCGCATTGCCGGCTGTGCCCTCGCCCTGCACCATGCCGAACTCGGGCTCCAGCTCGCTGACATCGAAACCGGTCGGCGTCGGCGCGACCGCTGAGGTCGCGAGGAAGCGATCGGGGATCAGCAAGGTGCCGCGATCGAGCTCGGCGAAATGCTTGGGATCGAGCAGCCACGCCTTGAAGTCGCGCCTCAGTGCCTCGTCCGCCAAAATGCGGTCGCGATCGATCTGGTTCTCCAGCGCCGCTTCGGTAAAGCGCTTTGCCGCGCCGTCATAATCGAACACTTTGAGCAGATAGTCGGTGCGGAAATCGCGCACCGCGGATTTCGGCGCGTGCGCGATCTGCAGATTGGTCTCGATGCGATCGATATTGCGGGCGTCGATCAGATCGAGCGGACCATCCTTGCCGGACAGTTTATCCATCGCCGACGGCGCGCTGCCGGTCGCGAGCCAGCGCCGCGCGATTTCGCGGCAGCCGAGCGATGCGTCGTTGCCGTCACCCTTCGCCTTCAGCACGAGGTTCAGCGTCATCGGCAGCCGCTGCGACACTGCGTTCTCGCCGATCGGCGGCACATCGGTGCGGGTCAGCCGGTAGATCAACCGGATCTCGCCGCAGTCTTTCGGCGCCACATAGGCGCGGTCCATGCGGTTGACGATGCCTGACAGCACGAAGCGGACGTCGGTGGATTCAAGCAGCGCGCGATCGAACAGCTGAAACGCGAAGCTGTCACCGACGCCGATGCTCTCATTCGGCAGGCTTGCCTTATGCTTTGCGACATAGCGATCGAACTCGCGATCCAGCGCCTCGCGCACCGGAATCATCGCCGCGAGCCCGAGCAGATCGCGGTTGGACAGCGGTGTATCGGCGGAACGCTCCGGCGCGAGCATCCGGCCGAGGTTGAAGCGGCCGTGATCGAGCTCGCGCAGGATGGCAGGATCGATGACCGCCGCGCCGCGCTCGAGCATGCGATCCTCGGCGGCCTGCACCGGCGCAACGCCGCAAAGCAGAACGGACATCACGAGAAGGCATTTCAGCGCACGGCTCATGCCCCCACTAACACCGCGCGGCAAACCCTATTCAAGAAAAAAGGCGCTTCACATCGTGGTGAAGCGCCTTGGTGTTGTCGTGTTGCGGGATGATAGCGTTTTCGAGCGAAGTGGACGCCGGTTCGCGTGAAGAAAACGCGTCCAAACAACACGCTAGAGCTTCGATTCTGATGCAATCAGAACCGAAAATGCTCTAGCGAGAGACGATCAGGCCCTTGCTGGTGACGACCACCCAGCGGCCATCCTGCTTGCGGATGGCATCGACCCGGCCGAGGCCCGGGACGGGGTCGCCGGCGTAAACCTCGTAGATGCCGCCGCGGCCCTCGATCAGCGCGCCGCCATTGCCGACGTCGCGCAGCGACCAGCCGTCGACCACCGGCAGGCGGCCGACCTCGGGCCTGGGCGCGGCCGGCGCCGCCGCGGCAGTCGCCGGGGTGACCGAGCCCGTGACCTCGCGGGCGGGCGTCGCCGCGGCGACGGTCGTTTGCGGCGTGGCGCGGAGCTTGTCGACTGCCTCGCTGAGCTTGTTGAGCTTGGCCATCGGCTCGGCCTGGGCCTTCTCGACCTTCTCGATCCGGTCGCTGGCCTTGCTGAACTGGGCCTGGCCGGCCTTGGCGGTCTGTTCCACGCTGGCCTTCAGCGCGGCGACCTCGGACTCGATCCGGACGAGCGCGGCATCGGCCGCTTCCTTCGCCGCCGCGTCCTTGGCAGCCGTATCCGTCGCGGAGGCGACGGCGGGGGTGGCAAAATGGCCGAGCCCCGCGGTCGCGAGCGCACCGCCGATGGCGCCGGCCACGGTCGCCAGCGCGATCACCGCGGCCATCGCCCCGATCCGGCGCGGGCCGGCCGGCTTGCCTGCCGCCTTGGCCGCCTGTTCGGCGCCCGGCCTGGATGCGGTCGCCTCGTGGTCCCAGGTGCGGTCACCCGGTGCCATGATCATCAGCTTGCCCGGAAAATGCGGCTCTTCCCGCTTGCCGGTCTCGACCTTGGGCACGTCCATATTGGTCGGCTCGACCTTGGCCTCGACCTTCGGCTCGATCATGGACTCGATCTTGGGCTCGATCTTGGGCGGTTCAAGCTTCGAGGGTTCAATCTTGGGCGCGTCCATCCGGGGCGCGTCCGCCTTTGGCGACGTCTCTTCCTGCTCGGGCGCAAGCCGGGGAGCTTCGACACCGGCCGCGACCATCACGGGCTCGCTTTTCGCCGCCGTTTCGGCGCCGGTTTGACCGCTGACCGGCTCGCTCTGCTGCTCACTCACGTTCAAAGTCTCCACACTGGGTTGACAATTCGGTAACTTTTATTGCTTGCGAAATGGTTACCCCGCTCCGCCATTACCTAAATTTTAGGGAGTTTTCCGGGCCGGATTTGGGCGATGCTGCCCTGCGGCAATCTGCGCCGCTTCCGTTTGCGCGCGGCGCTTTCCCGATTAACATACCGCTATCTTCCAGCCAGAAGGCAGGAGAGCGCCATGACGATCGAGAAATGCATCAAGGAATTTGGTGTCGATGACGTCATCTTTGAGGAAGGCTCGACCGGCCGCGAGCTGTTTGTCGTGCTCGACGGCAAGGTCGACATCGCCAAGATCGATCGCGGAAACAAGACGGTTATCGTCAGCCTCGGCAAGGGCGAGTTCTTCGGCGAGATGGCCGTGATCGACGGCTCGGCGCGCTCGGCGACCGCAATCGCCTCCGCGCCCGCGACGCGGGTGATGCGGATCAACCACGCCCGCTTCGTCTATCTGGTCAGCCAGCAACCGGCGTTTGCGCTGATGGTGATGGATGCGCTCTCGAAGCGCCTGCGCGCATCCAACGCGGTCACTTACCGGACGGCGGCAACACCATGAGCGACCGCAAGCCAAGCCCGTTCACGACGCTGTTCGACGCCGAGGTCGCAACGCTGATCCAGGCCGCCGACGACGTCTATCAGATCCGCTTCAAGAACCGTGCGGCGAACGCCTATCTGGTGCGCGGCAGCAAGCGGACCATCATGATCGACGTCGGACTGTCGAGCAATTATCCGTCGCTCGTCGCTTGTCTCAACCATCTCGGGGTGACGCCCGAGATGATCGACATGGTGGTGCTGAGCCACGAGCATCTCGACCACATCGGCGCGGCCTATCATTTCCACGGCAGCGCCTATATCGCCGCGCACCGGCTCGCCGCCAACAAGATCATGCTGCGCGACGATTTCTCGATGCTCCGCAAGATGTTCAACGAGCCGAACGTGCCGATCGATATCGACATCTGGCTCGAGGAAGGCAACCTGATCGACCTCGGCAATTTCCGCCTCAACGTGATGTACACGCCCGGCCACACCTCGGCCTGCATCACGCTGTTCGACCAGGACAAGGGCCTGCTGTTCGCCGCCGACACGCTGATGCCCGGCGGCGTGATGGGCGGCGTGTTCGGCTCCGGCTCGATCGCCGACTACATCCAGTCGCTGGAGCGGTTGAAGGGCCTCAACTCGAAGATCCTGCTGTCGGGTCATGGCCGGCTGTCCGATACGCCGCAGGACGATGTCCGGATCGCGCTGCAGCGCTCGCACGGCCTGCTCGAGGACACCGCGCAACTGTTCGATGCACTCGATGCGCGCTCGAATTTCGAGCCGATCATGCAGTCGGTGCGCGACCTCAACAAGCTCGACGATTGAGCTCAGTCCTTCCCCCTCGTTGCGAGCCAACGGGTCGCAATGACGTTCGGGCGACCGAGCACCTTCACATTTGACAAATCCGCGCGCGGCCTGTTCAACAGCGGAAACAACAACGCTGAAGAAAACAGGGAGCAAGGACCATGAAGCTTTACGACTCGATCGGACCCAATCCGCGCATCGTGCGCATGTTCATGGCGGAGAAGGGCATCGAGATACCCAAGCAGACCGTCGACCTGCGCAAGGGCGAGAACCGCGAGACGGAACACCTGAAGCGCAATCCGCACGGCCAGATGCCGGCGCTCGAGCTGGACTGCGGCAACTACCTCTCCGAGATCACGGCGATCTGCGAATATCTCGAGGAGAAGCACCCCTCGCCAGCGATGATCGGCACCACGCCGGAAGAGCGCGCGGAATGCCGGATGTGGACGCGCCGCGTCGATCTCAACATCGCCGAGCCGCTTGCGAACGGCTACCGCTTCGGCGAAGCGCTGAAATTCTTCGAGAAGCGCATTCCCGTTGCGCCCGAAGCCTCGCCCGGGCTGAAGATGATCGCCGCCAACCGCATCAAATGGCTCGATGACCAGATGGCCGACGGCCGCGGCTACATCTGCGGCAAGCGCTTCACGCTCGCCGACATGCTGCTCTATTGCTGGCTGGATTTCGGCAACCAGGTCGGCCAGCCGCTGGACGAGTCGAACGCCAACGTCGTCGCCTGGTTCAACCGCGTCGCCGCGCGGCCATCGGTGAAGGCGTAAAAGGCGGTCTTCTTGTCCTCCCTGGAGTGGAGGATCGGTTCGCATGAAGCGTAGCGCAATGCGAACCGAGGTGGGGTGATCGCTCCCCTCGGGCAGCGTTCACGCGGAGAGACCTTCACTCCACCTCGCCGCTCATTGCATTCGCGTCGATCCCAGAGCGAGCTTCGCTCGTCTCGACCCCTCCAGGGGAGGATGAAGAGCACCCGACCACTCAGTCCCTAAATGACCACCGGCTTGTCCGGCAGCTCATTCGGGCCGGCCGGCGGCGGAAAATATTTCGCCAGCTCGCGCGACACCGCCTCAATCCCCTTGATCACGCCCTGCTCGAAGCGGCCGGCCCGAAAATCCGTTTCCATCGTGCGGCAGATCGCCTCCCAGCCGGCATGGCCGACCTTCGCGTCGATGCCGCGGTCGGCGACGATCTCGACGTCGCGGTCGGCGAGCAACAGATAGATCAGGACGCCATTGTTGTGATCGGTGTCCCAGATCCGCAAATGCGAGAACACGTCGAGCGCGCGCTCCCGCGCAGGCTGATTGCGGAACAGCGGCACGCCGTCGAGCGCGCCCTCGACGACGAAACGGATCTGGCCGGAATGAGTGGCCTCGCCGGCCTTGATCGCCCGCTCGATGGCGTCGAGCACGCGCGGCGGAAAATCACGCCGCACCCGCCAGCGGTATTCGAGCAGATGCTTGCCGATGCGCTTGATGCCCATGCCTACCAGCTCCCCGAGGCGCCGCCGCCACCGAAGCTGCCGCCTCCGCCGCTGAAGCCGCCGCTATCGCTCGAGCTCGAGCCGCTGCTCCAGCCCCCGCCGCCGGACCAGCCGCCGGAATAACCGCCGCCGCGCCGGTACGGTCCCGAGCCTGCCGCCGGACCGCCAAAGTTCAATCCGCCGAAGATCAGCGCCGCCACGGCGGCGAACAGGCCGACCACGAATGCCGTGGCAAGCGAGCCGGCCACCATCCAGGTGAAGACGCCGACGACACCGCCGGTCGCAACCGAGCCCAACAACCGTCCCAGTATCCCACGCAACACGCCGGCCACGATGATGACGATAAAGATTGTCACCGGATTGGCGAAGTCGACCAGGTTCGGCCCTTGCCAATGCTCGGGCTCCGGCGCCGGCAATTGCTCGCCATTGATCAGGCGGATCATCCGGTCGACGCCGGCCGAGATGCCGCCGGCGAAATCGCCGGCCTTGAATTTCGGCGTGATGTCTTCGTCGATGATGCGGTGGGTGACGGCATCGCTCAGCACGCCTTCGAGGCCGTAGCCGACCTCGATGCGCAAATGCCGGTCGTTCTTGGCGACGACAAGGAGCGCACCATCGTCGATCTTCTTGCGCCCGATCTTCCAGGCCTCGGCCACGCGGATCGAGAACTGCTCGATGGTTTCTTCGCCGGTGGTCGGCACGATCAGGACCGCGATCTGGCTCCCCTTGCGGGTCTCCAGATCCTTCAGCCGGTCGGTCAGCGATGCGATATCGCCAGCGGACAGCGTCCCGGTCTGGTCGACGACGCGGCCGGTGAGCGGAGGCACCGCGACCTCCGCCCATGCCGGGCACACGAAGCCCAGCAGGAAGGCGAGCAGGATAACGCGTGCGGCGGTCATCGCGATGCGCGCACGCCGGCGTTATTTCGACGGCGCCGGGGCCGGCGACGGATTATTGAAATCGACCTTCGGCGCGGTCGATATTTCCTTTTCATTGTCGACCGTGAAGTTGGGCTTCTCCTTGTAGCCGAACGCCATCGCGGTCAGGTTGTTCGGGAAGGTGCGGATGCCGACATTGTAGTCCTGCACCGCCTTGATGTAGCGATTGCGCGCCACCGTGATGCGGTTCTCGGTGCCCTCGAGCTGCGCCATCAAGTCGCGGAACAGCGCATCCGATTTCAGCTGCGGATAATTTTCAGTGACGACCAGGAGCCGCGACAGCGCGCTGGTCAACTCACCCTGCGCCTGCGTGAACTTCTGGAACGCCGCCGGATCGTTGAGCACCTCGGGCGTCGCCTGGATGCTGCCGACCTTGGCGCGCGCGTTGGTGACGCCGAGCAGCACGTCCTTCTCCTGCTGCGCAAAGCCCTTCACCGAGTTGACCAGGTTGGGCACGAGATCGGCGCGCCGCTGGTACTGGTTCACCACCTCCGACCAGCTCGACTTGACCTGCTCGTCATTGGTCTGGATCGCGTTGTAGCCGCAGTTGGTCAGGCTCAATGTCGCCAGCGCTGCGAGCACGGTCCAAAGCTTGCGCATGAAGATGGTCCTCCCCGGTGGATTCCGCGTCAGCTTAACAGATTTTCGCCGGATAATCCCGTGCGGCGGATTTCGCGGCTTCTTTTGCGGATGATGACGCTTGCCTATCCCTGCCCGCGCCGTTCATCATGGCAAAAAAATCGATCGCGGGAGGATCCATTGGCGTCTGAACAATTCGAGACGATTGTTGTCGAACGGCCCGAGCCCGCGATTGCGCGGATCGTGATGAACCGCCCCGAGGCTCGCAACGCCCAGAACCTGCAAATGACCTACGACCTCAACGCCGCCTTCGACCGGGCGGTGCAGGACGACGCGGTCAAGGTCATCATCCTCGCCGGCAACGGCCCGCATTTCTCCGCCGGTCACGACCTGCGGCCAGGGGCCAAGAACCAGGCGGGTGTCGATTTCCCGCCAGTCGGAAATTGGGGCGGCTTCGCCGAACCTAACGCCCATGGCCGCTTCGCGCGCGAGCAGGAGATCTACCTGCAGATCACAAGGCGCTGGCGCAATCTGGCAAAACCGACGATCGCGGAGGTGCACGGCAAGTGCATTGCCGGCGGCCTGATGCTGGCCTGGGCCTGCGACCTGATCGTTGCCAGCAACGATGCCGAGTTCTGCGACCCCGTGGTGACGATGGGCGTCTGCGGCGTCGAATGGTTCGTGCATCCCTGGGAGCTCGGCGCGCGCAAGGCCAAGGAGATGCTGTTCACCGCCGACGTCTGGAGCGCCGACGAGGCGCATCGCCTCGGCATGGTCAATCACGTGGTGCCGCGCGGCGATCTCTCGTCGTTCACGCTGGCGCTGGCGCGGCGGATCGCCGCAAAACCCGCCTTTGCGCTGAAGCTTTCCAAGGAGGCAGTGAACCGCTCGATCGACATCATGGGGCAGCCGGCCGCGATCGATCAGGCTTTCGCGCTGCATCAGCTCTGCCACGCCCATAACCTGCAGGAATTCGGCATGGTGGTGGACCCCGCGGGCCTGCATCCCTCCGTCAAGAAAACCGCCAACGTGTAGCAAGCCAGATGGACCTCACCCTCAGCGACGAGCAGCGCCTGCTGCGCGAAAGTGCCGAACGCTTCGTGGCGGAAACTTTTAACCCCGAGCATCGCAAGAAAGCGGCGAACGATCCGCTGGGTTATTCGCCAGCGATCTGGAAACAGTTCGCCGAGCTCGGCTGGCTGGCGCTGCCGATCAGCGAAGCCCATGGCGGGCTTGGCGGCGGCGCGATCGAGATCGGACTGTTGATGGAAGCGTTCGGCCGCGGATTGGTGTCCGAGCCGTTCCTCTCCACGGTCGTGATCGGCGCCGCGCTGGTCGCCGAATGCGGCAACGAGGCGCAGAAGCAGGCGATCCTGCCTGCTGTTGCCGAGGGCAAGCTTACGCTCGCCTTCGCGCATTCCGAGCGCGCCGCGCGCTTCGACCTCGCTCTTGTCGACACCACGGCCGGCAACACCGCCGATGGCTGGCGGTTGAACGGCAGCAAGATCGCCGTGCTCGACGGCGCGGCCGCCGACCAGATCATCGTCTCGGCCCGTATCGCCAACGCCAATGGTGCATCCGGCAAGCTTGGCCTGTTCCTGGTGCCGGCGGGAACGTCCGGGCTCACCTTGCGCGACTACGCGCGGCTCGGCGGCGGGCGCGGCTGCAATCTCGATCTGAAAGACGTGCTGTTGCCCGCCGATGCGCTGCTCGGCGACGGCAGCGATGCGCTGCCCGCGATCGAAACCGTGGTCGACCGCGCGATGGCCGCGCTCGGCGCGGAGGCGGTCGGCATCATGCAGACGCTGCTCGACACCACGCTCGAATATACCAAGATCCGCAAGCAGTTCGGACGGCCGCTATCGGCCAACCAGGTGATCCGCCATCGCCTCGCGGACGTGGCGATGCAGGTCGACGAGGCGCGCTCGATGGCGTTGCGCGCCGCGCTGATGGCCAATGCCGAGCCCGTGGCCCGCAGCCGTGCGGCGTCCGGCGCCAAGGCGAAGATCGGCAAATGCGCGCGCTTCGTCGCCGAGCAGGCGGTGCAGCTGCACGGCGCGATGGGCGTCACCGAGGAGCTCGACATCGGCGCCTATTTCAAGCGGCTGCTCGCCTTCGATACGCTGTTCGGCAACAGCGCCCATCATTACCGCCGCCACGCCGCGCTCAGCGGCCGCGTCCACGCCTAACGGAGAGCGCACCATGGATCTAACCTTCAGCGCCGAGGAACGCGCCTTCGAGCAGGAAGTCCGCGATTTCATTGCCGGGAGCCTCACGCCGGAGATGAAGCGCGCCACCGCGCTGACGCCGTCGGTGTTCTCCGACCCCGATATCGGCATGGCCTGGCAGCGCGCGCTGCACAAGAAGGGCTGGGGCGCGCCGGGCTGGCCGGTGGAACATGGTGGACCGGACTGGACGCCGGCACAGCGCTGGATCTTCGAGGCCGAATGCGCCCGCGCCGGCGTGCCGAATGTCAACGTGATGGGTGTGAAGATGGTCGGCCCCGTCATCATCGGGTTCGGCTCGCCCGAGCAGCAGAACTTCTACCTGCCGCGGATTCTCTCCGGCGAGGACTACTGGTGCCAGGGCTATTCCGAGCCGGGCTCGGGCTCCGACCTCGCCTCGCTGAAGACGCGCGCGGTGCGCGACGGCGACGACTACGTCATCAACGGCACCAAGATCTGGACCACGCATGCGCACCACGCCAACCGCATGTTCGCGCTGGTGCGCACCAATGACGGCGAGCGGCAGCAGGACGGCATCAGCTTCATCCTGATCGACATGAAGACGCCGGGCATCACCACGCGCCCGATCCTGACCATCGGCGGCGACCACGAGGTCAACCAGGTGTTCTTCGACGACGTCCGGGTGCCCGTCGCCAATCGCGTCGGCGAGGAAGGCAAGGGCTGGACCTACGGCAAATATCTGCTCGAATTCGAGCGCGGCTCCGGCATCGCGTCGGCCAAGCTGCGCGAGGCGCTGAAGACGATCACCGATCTCGCTGGCTCCGACGTCACCGGCCGCGCCATCGAGGATCCCGATATCGCGATCCGGATGTCGGAGGTGGAGGTCGACATCGATGCGCTCGAGATGACCGAGCTCAGGGTGCTGTCCGCGCTGCAGACCGGGCAGAATCCCGGCGCGGTGTCGTCGCTGATCAAGCTCCGCGTCAGCGAGATCCGTCAGGCGGTGACGCGGCTCGGCGTCGACGTGATCGGCCAGGACGGGCTTGCCGTCGAGCCGGCGCGGCCGTTCTACCGGCTCAACCACGAGCCGGCGATCCCCGAAGAACTGCTGCCGGTGGTGCCGGAATATCTCAACGGCCGCGCCTATACGATCTTCGGCGGCTCGTCCGAGATCCAGCGCGACATCATCGCGAAGATGGTGCTGGGGCTGTAGGGCACTGTCGTTCCGGGCATCGCAAAGCGATGAACCCGGAACCTCGATGTTGTGGCGCGAGATTCCGGGTTCGCGTTGGCGCGCCCCGGAATAACGGCTACGCAGCCGTCACCTTGGCGTCGCGGATCGCCTGCCAGATCTTTGACGGCGTCAGCGGCGTGTTCAGCTGGGTGATCCCGACCTCGCTCAGCGCATCCATCACGCCGTTGGTGATGCAGGGCGGCCCACCGATCGCACCGGACTCGCCGCAGCCCTTGGCGCCCAGCGGATTGGTCTTGCACGGCGCGGAGCCATCGAGCGTCACCGTGATCGGCGGAATGTCGTCCGCGCGCGGGATGCAATAGTCCTGATAGCTCGCGGTCAGCAGCTGGCCTTCCTCGCTGTAGGCCACGCCCTCGTAGAGTGCCTGGCCAATGCCCTGGACAACGCCGCCATGCACCTGCCCGGTCACCAGCATCGGATTGACCGCGACGCCGACGTCGTCGACCGTGGTGTAGCGCACCACCCGCGTGACGCCGGTCTCGGGATCGATCTCGACCTCGCAGATATGCGTGCCGTTCGGCCAGCTCGGCCCGTCGACATTGCCCTCGCTCTCGACCGAGAGCTTTGCGCCGTTTTCCTTGGCCGCGATCTCGAACAGGCTGATGCGCCTGTCGGTGCCGACCACCGCGAGGAAGCCGTCGCGATACTCGATGTCCTCGACGGAGGCTTCCAGCAAATTGGAGGCCTTGTCGCGCGCCTTGTTGATCATGTCGTTGCTGGAGACCGCAACCGCGGTGCCGCCGACGAACAGCGAGCGCGAGCCGACGCTGCCGAAGCCGGTGGCGAGGTCCGTGTCGCCCTGGATCACATCGATCCTGTCCATCGCGATGCCGAGCGTATCTGATATCATCTGGGTGTAGGTGGTGGCGAGGCCCTGCCCCATCGCCATCGTGCCGGAATGCAGGATGACGCGGCCTTCGGCGGTCGCATGCAGCGAGACGTTCTCGGTGTGGGCGCGGCCGCCGGTCCATTCGATGTAGCTGGTCAGGCCGCGGCCGTAGAGCAGGCCCTTCTTCTTCGCCGCCTTCTTGCGCGCGGCAAAGCCGTTCCAGTCGGCCAAATCGGACGCGCGCTCCAGCATGTGCGCGAAGGCACCGGAATCGTACACCTGGCCGACCGCATTGGTGTAGGGCAGCTGCGCCGGCTTGATGTAGTTGACCTTGCGGATGGTGCGCGGGTCCATGCCGATCTGGCGCGCGGCCGCGTCGAACAGCCGCTCGACGATGAACACCGCCTCGGGCCTGCCCGCGCCACGATAGGCGCCGACCGGCGCGGTGTGGGTCATCACCGACTTCACCTCGAAATGCACCAGCGGCAGGTCGTAGACGCCGGTCTGCACGAACGGGCCGAGCACCAGCGGGATGATGTTGGCGGTGCCCGAGGAATAGGCGCCGGTGCCGCCGATCGAGCGCACCCGATAGGCCAGCACGCGGCCCTTGGCGTCGAGCGCGAATTCGCCGGTCGATGTGAGGTCGCGGCCATGGGTGCCGCCGACGAACTCGTCGGTGCGGTCGCCGCGCCAGCGGATCTTCTCATTCAGCTTGGTCGCGGCATAGGCGACGATGCCGTCTTCCGGATACAGGCTGGTCTTCTGGCCGAAGCCGCCGCCGATGTCGCCGACCAGCACGCGCACGCTGTCCTTCGGCCGCTTCAGGATCGATTCCGCCAGCAGGTCGCGGGTCGAGCCCGGTGTCTGCGACTGCACGTGCAGAATCAACCGTCCGGTCTTCTTCTCGATCTCGGCAATGGTCGAGCGCGGCTCCATCGCCGACGGCACCAGGCGCTGGCTGACCAGGTCGAGCGACACTTTATGCGCGGCGTTGGCGAAGGCTTCCTCGACCTTGGCGGCGTCGCCATAGCTCATCGCGGCCACGATGTTGTCAGGCGCCTCCGGCCAGACCGCCGGCGCCCCCGGCTTGATCGCCTCGACCGGATCGACCACCGAGGGCAGCACCTCGTAATCGATCTCGATCGCCTCAGTCGCGGTCTGCGCCAGCACGCGCGAGGTCGCGACCACGGCCGCGACGCCCTCGCCCGCGTAACGCACCACCTCATGCGCCAGCAGGCGCCGCGGCGGCACGGTCATCGGCGAGCCGTCGGGCCGCTTGAAGATCGCAAGCGTCGGCAGCGTGCCGATATCGTCCTTGACGAGGTCGGCGCCGGTATAGACGGCCTTGACGCCGGGCATCTCCAGCGCCGCCTTGGCGTCGATCGACTTGATGTTGGCGTGGGCGTGCGGCGAGCGCAGCACGTGCAGCCAGAGCGCGCCGTCCTGCGGCTTGTCGTCGATGAAATGTCCCTTCCCGGTGACCAGCCGCTGGTCTTCCAGACGCTTGACTGGCTGGCCCGCACCAAAACGCATATTGCCGGGAAGAATGTTCATCAGAGGGTCCTTCGAGCTTCCAAGAATTTCCAGAGAATTTGGCGGGGGTTTTAGCGGATTTTGGCGGCCTGACAACCACGCGCCGGCCGGAGGACAGGCGTCTCGTCGCGCGGCGCGCGGAAGCACAATCCGGTGGCACGCGTCAGGCCAGTGACGACACTATTGCGCCCGGCCGATATCGACGATGGCGACCTCGACATCGCGCGCCGAGCCGTCGCGGTTCACGCTGAGCCGCACTTTCTTGCCGACCCCGATCTGCTCGAGCTGATCGGCCAGATCGGAGAGCCGGTGGACCGGCTTGCCGTCGACCGCGGTGATCACGTCGCCGAGCTCACCGGTCGACATGTCGACCCCGCGTATCCCGGCGCGCTCGGCCGGCGACCCCGGTGTCGTGCGCACCACGATCAACCCTTCGGCACCGATACGGGTGGCGACCGCCTCATTCGCAGTCACGATGCCGATTCCCGGTGTCGGCACGCGGCCGTTGCGGATCAGCTCGGGAACCACGCGATTGACGA
This sequence comes from Bradyrhizobium sp. Pha-3, assembly GCF_042258325.1. Taxonomy (NCBI): domain Bacteria; kingdom Pseudomonadati; phylum Pseudomonadota; class Alphaproteobacteria; order Hyphomicrobiales; family Nitrobacteraceae; genus Bradyrhizobium; species Bradyrhizobium sp. Pha-3. The sequence continues at coordinate 7,201,001 of NZ_CP170151.1, forward strand.
TGTCGACCGGGATCGCGAAGCCGATGCCGGCATTGGAGCCCGACGGCGACAGGATCGCCGTGGTCACGCCGATCAGCCGGCCGGCGGAATCGAGCAACGGGCCGCCCGAGTTGCCCGGATTGATCGCGGTGTCGGTCTGGATCACATTGGAGATCTCGCGGCCGCTCGAGGTCGGCAGCCGGCGCTTGAGCGCGCTGATGATGCCGCTGGACATCGATTGATCGAGTCCGAACGGGTTGCCGATTGCATAGGCAAACTGGCCGACCTTCAGATCGGACGAGCTGCCGAGCGCCAACGACGGCGGCAGCTTGCGCGCGCTGCGGATGCGCAGCACGGCCAGATCGTAGTTCGGCGCCGTGCCGACGATTTCGGCGCGTACCGCTTCGCCGGAGGCAAAGCGGATCGCGACCTGGCTTGCGTTCTGCACCACATGGTTGTTGGTGACGACGTGGCCGTCATTGTCCCAGACAATGCCGGTGCCCGACGCCGCGCCGCCCTCCTGGTCCTCGCTCAGCGGATTGGCGGCGGTTTGCGTCACCACCTGCACGACCGATGGCGAGACCTTCTCGAAGATCTCAACATTTGCCTTTTCGGCATCCGACAGTGCGCCGCGCTCGGCGACCGCGCGGGCAGCCGGGCCGCTCCACGGCGCCTGACGAATGCTGCCGGCCGCGAAGATCAAGAGAACGGCCGCGATCACGGCCAGGACAAGGACGGTACGCCGATTCATTGGTGTGCTCCACGCAACAAACGCGCTGACCAAGCGGAGGTTTCCGGCATGGCCAAGGCGGATTGCCCGGCATTTTGCCGCGCGGCCCCCGACGGCTTCAGGCCAGATCGCGCAACGCCGCCTCGACCACCTTGCGCTGCTCGGCCGTGAGCGGCGCCTGCGGCGGCACGGGATCGCCGACATCGTAGCCCTGGCTCGCGAGCCCGGCCTTGATGCAGGCGGCGAGGTTGAAGCGGGCAAACGCCTCGTTGATGCGCCAGAGCTTGCGCTGCAGGGCCATCGCCTCGTCCCAGCGGGTGCGGCGGCACAGATTGTAGAGCTCGACGCTCTGCCGCGGGATGATGCAGGCCGGGCCGGCCATCCAGCCGTGGCCGCCGATCAGCATCACCGCGGCCGGAATATGGGCCGAGGCCGAGAACACTTTCAGGCTGTCGCCACAGCGGTTCATGATCGACAGCAGCCGGCCGGTGTTGGTCGAGGCGTCCTTGATGTAGCCGATGCGCGGATGCTCGGCGAGCCGCGCGATGACGTCGAGCGTGAGGTCGGAGCGCTGGAAATTCGGATTGGTGTAGATCACGACCGGAATGTCGACGGCATCGGCGATGGCGCGGAAATAGGATTCGACCTGCGCATCGGCGACCGGGAAATAGGCCTCCAGGATCGCGAGGATGCCGCTCGCGCCGCGCTTCTGGTAGGCCTTGGCCTGCGCCACCGCATCCGCCGTCGAGGTCGAGGCGACGCCGGCGACCACGGGCACGCGGCCCTGCGCGGCCTCAATCGTGGTCTGCACCACCTGCATGCGCTGCGCATTGTTGAGATAGGCGAACTCGCCGGTCGAGCCGAGCGGCGTCAAGCCGTGGACGCCGGCCTTGACCAGATCGTCGCAGAGCCGGCCCAGCACCTCGGTGCGGACATGGCCGGCGGGGTCGACCGGGGACACCAGGTACGGAAAGACGCCGTGGAAATCAGCCATTTGCGAGCCTCGTTGACGGCGAGACATAATCGGGATCGTGCGCAAAGGGAAGCGGCGCGCCGCCGCGCAAGGCGCCGAGCACGGCTGCGAAATCCGTGCCGGCGCGGAAACCGAGCAGCCGTTCGGCCTTGCTCGCGTCGTAGATCCGGCCGATCGATTTCGGCAGACGCCAGCCGCGCCGCGCGAACAGCGCCGGCGCATCGGGGAAATAGCGCGCAATAACCGCGGCCGCATCCGTCTTCAAGTCAGCGACATCGCCACGCTTAAGCGGCGTCGGCGCGCTGATGACAAAGACCTCGAAGCCGCGGATCTTGTCCAGCGCCACCACATGGGCATCGGCGGCGTCCTCGACCGTGAGGCGGCGGTACAGCAGCTCGGTCGCCTTCAGGTTCTCGCCATGGATGTCGCGGATCGTATCGTCATCCTCGGGGAAGAAGCGGCTGGTGCGCAGCACCGCGCAGTTCAGCCCGTGCTCGCGGCTGTACAGGCGGCACAGCCCTTCAGCGGCGAGTTTTGTCACTCCGTAAATGTTGCGCGGCTCGAGTGGCCCTGTCGTCTCGTCGAGCCACACCGCAGCATGGCCTTCCTCGTCGCGGATCGCCTGCGAGATCATCAGCGAGGTCGTCGAGGTGAAGACGAAACGGTCGTGGCCGGCAGCCACTGCCGCCTGCAGCAGGTTGAGCGTGCCTGTGACGTTGACGTCGACAAAGGCCTGCGGCGCGAACCGCGCGATATCGGGCTTGTGCAGCGCCCCGCCATGGATCACGGCCTCGATGCCGTGATCGGCGAACACGCGATCGACCACCGATCGTTCGGCTACCGAGCCTGTGACATCGGTCGCCTCACCCGGGACGACGTCGAGGCCGACCACGTCATGGCCGGCCTGTCGAAGCCGCGGCGCGAGGAAACGGCCGAGCCAGCCGGAGGAGCCGGTCAACAATATTCGCATGAATTCCGCCCGGCCCGCGCCTTTCAGAACACCTTGGCGATCGCGGCCTGCGCGTCGCCCTGGATCTGCTTCAGATGATCCGGCCCGCGGAAGCTTTCGGCGTAGATCTTGTAGACATCCTCGGTGCCGGAGGGACGCGCGGCGAACCAGCCCGCCTCGCTCTCGACCTTGATGCCGCCGAACGGCTGGTCGTTGCCCGGCGCCTTGGTCCTGACCGCGCGCACGGTGTCGCCGGCGAGCTGCGTCATGTTGAGCTGCTCGGGCCCGAGCGCCTTCAGCGCGTTCTTCTGCTTCGGCGTCGCCGCCACATCGATGCGCTCGTAATAGGGAACGCCGAGTTCGGCGGTCAGCTCGCCAAACAATTCGCTCGGATCGCGGCCGGTCCTGGCGATGATCTCGGCTGCCAAGAGGCCGAGGATGATGCCGTCCTTGTCGGTGGTCCACACCGAGCCGTCGCGCTTCAGGAACGAAGCGCCCGCGCTCTCCTCGCCGGCAAAGCCGAAGCCGCCGCTGCCGAGCCCGTCGACGAACCATTTGAAGCCGACCGGCGTCTCGACCAGCTTGCGGTTCAGCTTCTTCGCCACGCGATCGATGATCGAGCTCGACACGATGGTCTTGCCGATCGCGGCGTTCTTGCTCCATTGCGGCCGGTGCGTGAACAGATAGGCGATAGCGGTGGCGAGGAAGTGGTTCGGGTTCATCAGCCCGTTCGAGCGGGTCACGATGCCGTGGCGGTCGGCGTCGGTGTCGTTGGCAAAGGCGACGTCGAACCGGTCGCGCATCCCGATCAGGCTCGCCATCGCATAAGGCGACGAGCAGTCCATCCGGACCTTGCCGTCCCAGTCCGCGGTCATGAAGCGGAAGGTCGGATCGACCGCCTCATTGACGACGCTGGCGTTGATGCCGTAGCGCGCGATGATCGGTTGCCAGTAATGCACCGCCGCGCCGCCGAGCGGGTCGATGCCGATCTTGACGCCGGCGGACTTGATCAGCGCGAGATCGACGGTGTTGCCGAGATCGGCGACATAGGGCGTGATGTAGTCGTGCAGATGCGTGGTCGCGGCCTTGCGCGCGCGATCATAGGGCAGCCGCGCGACGCCCTTGAGGCCGGCCTCGATATAGCGGTTGGCGTTCTTCTCGACCACGGCGGTGACGTCGGTGTCGGCCGGACCGCCATGCGGCGGATTGTATTTGTAGCCGCCGTCCTCCGGCGGGTTGTGTGACGGCGTGATGACGACGCCGTCGGCAAGGCCCGTGCTGCGGCCCTTGTTGTAGCTCAGGATCGCGTGCGAGATCACCGGCGTCGGGGTGTAGCCGCCCTGCGCGTCGATCATGATCTCGACGCCGTTCGCCGCGAACACCTCGACCGCGCTGGCCAGCGCCGGCTCGGCCAGCGCATGGGTGTCGATGCCGATGAACAGCGGTCCGGTGAGGCCCTTCTCGCTCCGGTAATCGCAGATCGCCTGCGTGGTGGCGAGGATATGGTCCTCGTTGAAGGAATTCTTCAGCGACGAGCCGCGATGGCCCGAGGTGCCGAACGCAACCCGCTGGGTCGGATCGCTGGCATCGGGCTTGCCGGCAAAATAGGCCGTGACCAGCCGCGGCACATTGGCGAGCGAGGCGGGATCGATGGGTTTTCCGGCGGCAGGATTTGGTGCAGTCACGTGACCTCTCAGATCTGGTATCGCCGACCATCTGCGCAATGGTGTTGCCATTGCGTGATATCTTGGCGTGCTACCATGGCGGCTTACGTTCAATCAAGCCGAGGGCTTTTCGTTCCTTGCCCACCGCAGCAATGCTTTAGCTTCTTGTTTGAGCATGATCTCCGCGCAAACGCTTTGCGTTTGTCGCAAGGGAAAACCGCTTCGCACTTTGCGCTAACGCGGCCCTTCGGGTCCGGATCATGCTCTACGACACATCGATCTGCTGCACCTTCTCGCGCAATTCGTCGACCAGCACCCGCTTGTTCTCGGTATAGTCGATCGGCACCACGACGAGGTGCACGCCGCCGCCGGAAAACGCCCGTTCCAGGGTCGGGACGATTGCATCCGTGCTCGCGATCCGCGAACCCTTGGCGCCGTAGCTTTCGGCGTATTTGACGAAATCCGGATTGCCGAAGGTCAGGCCGAAATCCGGGAAATGATCGACCGCCTGCTTCCAGCGGATCATGCCGTAGGCGGAATCCTCCAGGATCAGGATGACGAGATTGAGCTTGAGGCGGACCGCGGTCTCGAGCTCCTGCGAGTTCATCATGAATCCGCCATCGCCACAGACTGCGAGCACGCGGTTGTTCGGATACAGCATCGCCGCCATCATCGCCGACGGCAGGCCGGCGCCCATGGTCGCGAGCGCGTTGTCGAGCAGCAGCGAGTTGGCAAGCAGCGTACGGTAGTTGCGCGCAAACCAGATCTTGTACATGCCGTTGTCGAGCGCGACGATGCCGTCCTCGGGAATCACCTGCCGCACATCGTGCACGATGCGCTGCGGCGTCGGCGGCCAGCGGCCCTCGGTGGCGCGATCGGTGATCTTCGCCAGAATGCTCTGGCGCAGGCTGAGCAGCGCGCTGGCATGCGGCAGCTTTCCCTCGACCCGATCGGCCAGCAGCTTAAGACTCGGACCGACGTCGCCGATCACCTCGCATTGCGGGAAATAGACCTGCTCGACCGTTGCCGGCATGTAGCTGACATGGATCACCTGCGGCCCCTTAGGGCCCATGATGAAAGGCGGCTTCTCGACTGTGTCGTGACCGATCGCGATGATGAGGTCGGCGCGGTCGATCGCCTCGTGCACGTAGTCGCGCTCGCTCAGCGCGGCGGTCCCCATATAGTGATTGGTGCCGCCGGATACAGTGCCCTTGCCCATCTGTGTCGTGAAGAACGGGATCTTCGTGCGCCGCACGAAGTCGCCGATCCCGGCAGTCGAACGCGGACGCGATGCCGCAGCACCAAGCATGATCAGCGGGCGCTGTGCCTTCAGGATCATGTCGGCGGCGCGGTCGAGCGCGGCGGCGTGCGCGATCGGAATCTCGATCGGATGCGGCGGTATCATTTCGACCGGCGTCGTCTCGTCGCCTGCGATGTCTTCCGGCAGTTCGAGCAGCACCGGCCCCGGCCGTTCCTGCGTCGCAATGCGGAAGGCGTCACGGACCAGCGTCGGAATGGTCGCACCGCTGACGATCTGCAGAGACAGCTTGGTCAACGGACGAAACGTGTTGACGATGTCGACGATCTGGAACTTGGCCTGCCGGCTGCTCAGGATGCCCTTCTGGCCGGTCAGCATCACCATCGGCATCGCGCCGAGCAGCGCATAGGCGGCGCCGGTGGTCAGGTTGAGCGCGCCGGGGCCGAGCGTCGTCATGCAGACGCCGGGCTTTCCAGTCAGCCGGCCATAGGTCGCCGCCATGAACGCCGCGGCCTGCTCGTGGCGCGTGACGATCAGTTTGATCGAGGATTTGCGCAGGCTCTCGACGACGTCGAGATTCTCCTCGCCGGGGACGCCGAACACCCGCTCCACGCCCTCATTCTCGAGGGCCGCGACCAGCAACTCGGAACCTTTGACCATCTCAGCCTCGCATCGTTGATTGCATGCCGCGCACGGAGCATAGCCGCATCGCGCGCTGCCGGAAACTCCCTCGCGATCTCACGACTTGTGCGCCCTGATCCAGGCGTCGGCGGCGGGCAGCACGCGCGCGGCAAGATCGGCTGAAATTGCGATCGCCTGCACGGATCGCGCCACCATCACCCGTCCGCCGGTGGTTGATTGCGACGGAGCAAACGCGGCGAGTTCCGCCGCGTGGTCCTCATCGGTAAAATTGGTCATGAAGTTCGGCACGAACTGGTCGCGGAAGTTCGGTCCCTGCCTTGCCAGCAACGTATCGAAATTGGTCCTGACGAAGTTCCAGGCGAGCTGCGGCTGCTCGCCTGAGGACGCAACCGCGTTGATCATCCCCGTCACGATCGTGTCGGGCAACTCATTGGTCAGCGTCAAGGCCAGCGTCGCCCGCGCCATTTCGGCATCGCGGGCACTTGCCGCCGCGAGATAATAGCGCAGCCGTTCATTGGTCGCCGTGCTGTTGCGCGCCATCGCCAGCAGCTGGTCGTAGGTCGCCCGATCGGCAGTCACACCGACAACATGCGTGACGGCATCGCGCAATGCGGTCGGAAGCGAATTGGGATCGTCGACGAATGCCGCAAAGCGCCGCTTCGCTTCTGCCACAATAGCCGCATCCCCGAGGTCGCCAAGCGTCGAGATCAGGCTTGCACGCAGCAATGCAGTGTCATCGCCGCCTGAACCGGCGCCGTCCCATCCGATCCGATCGAACACCGGGCGCAGCTTGGCGCGGGCATAGGCCTGGATCACCGGCCGCTCGGTGCGGCCGCGCGACAGACGGTTCAGTGAAGCGAATGTCGAGATCACCTGGTCCCACACCGCGCGATGGTCACCGGCATCGAGCGCATCGAGCAGCGCGAGATAGGATGGCGCCTCCGCGCGGCCCGCCTGCACCAGCGCCCAGCTGTCGGTGACGACATTGAGACGGTCGGCGATTTGCATTTGCGGGAAGGCATTCAGCAACGCCGCACGGTTCTTCGGGCCGTACTCGACCCTGTAGTATCCGACGTCGCCGAGATTGACCTTGATCGCATCGCCGCAGGCGCCGGCCGGGATATTGGTGCTCCCCTTCAGCAATATCTCGTCAAACGGCTTGCCATGCGTCGGCCCGACCGCGACCGGAATCTGCCAGTTGCGGGCCGACAGCGGCGGATTGTTGGCCGGCGCGATCACGAAGCGATCCTGCCGCAAGGTCAGACGTTGCGCGGCGCCATCGCAGGCCGCCTCGGCCACGACCAGCGGCACGCCGTCCTGCTCGGTGAAGGAGGCGGCGATCCCGGTGATCGCCTTGCTGCCGCTACTCTCGAGCGCCTGCCAGAGATCAGCGGTCGTCGCGTTGCTGTAGGCATGCGCGGCCATGTATTTGCGGATGCCGTCGCGGAACGCCTGTTCGCCGAGATAGGTCTCGAGCATCCGGATCAGCGCCTGCCCCTTGTTGTAGGTAATGGCGTCGAATGCCGTGACTGCCTCACTGTGATCGGCAATCGGCTGCTGCACCGGATGCGAGGTGCGCCGCGCATCGAGCGTCATGGCAAACTGCTTCGCGCCGTAGCCGTTCAGCCAGCCCTGCCACTCTGGATAGAACTGCTCCGAGGCCTTGGTCGCCATCCAGCTGGCAAAACCCTCGTTGAGCCAGAGATTGTCCCACCACGCCATGGTGACGAGATCGCCGAACCACATATGCGCCATCTCATGCGCGATGATCGCGAAAATGCCGCGCCGCGCGGTCTCGGCATTGGTCGCGGGGTCGAACAGCAGCCGGCTTTCGAAGAAGGTGATGCCACCCCAATTCTCCATCGCGCCGCCGAACCCGCCGGGAACGGCGATCAGGTCGAGCTTCGGCAGCGGATATTTGACGCCGAAATAGTCGTTGTAATAGGCAAGCAGCTTCACCGCGCTGTCGAGCGCGAACCGGCTCTGCCCGCCCTTGCCCTCCGTCGTCACCACGCCGACCGTGACGCCGCCGGCATCCGCCGTGACGCGCTCGAGCTCGCCGACCGTGAGCACGAACAGATAGCTCGACATCTTCGGCGTCGGCGCGAACGTAACCTTCTTGAGATCGCCGGCGACCGGCTCTTCGCTGGTCACCGGCATGTTGCCGACCGCAAGCAGATTGCGCGAAATGACGACGGTTAGCGCGAAGCTCGCCTTGAACGACGGCTCATCCCAGCACGGGAAGATCCGCCTTGCATCGGCCGGCTCCAGCTTGCTGGAGATCATCCGCTTGATCCCGGTTTTGGTCGGGTAGTCGACCGAGAACAGGCCGGTGCCGAATTTATTGATCTGCGCCGTGAAGGCGATGCGCAGCTTGTGGCGGCCGGCCGCAAGCGGCTTGGCGAAAGTCAACGTTGCGGTCTGCACGGCGGCGTCGGTCGCGACCTCTGCGCGCTGCGCGCCGTCATCGATCGTGACCTCGGTGAAAGTCGTGTTGATCGCGTTCAGCATCAGCTGCGCGGTCACCTCGCGCACCTCGATATCGACGGTCTCGACGCCGGGCAGAGCGAGGCTCGCGATGTCAGGCGTCAGCTCGATCGCGTAATGCAACGGGACGACCGTCTTCGGCAGCTTTCCGGGCGTGTGGTCGAACGAAAATGTCTGCTCGGCCTGCGCGCTTGCGGCCATCGCCAAAGCCAAGCCGATCGCAGTGGCAAGACGCCGCAGCAGCGCCCTTCGGACATGGGTTGCAGGCTTGTTCATCGCGCGCAGCTCACGGGGATCTCGGGGATATTCGGATGTCATTGCGGAAGGACGTAGCAGGCAATCTAGTAGAGAAAATGTCGCCACAAAACTGACAACTCCGCGACATTGGCGTCACAATGCTTCGCATTGATTGGTGCGCCGCTCGCCACGGCGCTTTGGCCTGCTGACCCTTGTTGCTCAACGGCGGGATGGAAGGTTAACGTACGGATCGCATTCCAGCGGCAACGTCCGCGACGGGAGACAACAATGTTCGGAAAGTTCTCGCGCCGGCAGTTTGCGGGCCTCGCAGGCCTCTCGGCGCTCGGTTTGACCGGCCCTGCCGAGGCTGCAAACCGTGCGTCGCGGCCGGACGGCACGACCTTTCCCACGGGCTTCGTCTGGGGCACCGCGACCTCGTCCTACCAGGTCGAGGGTGCGGTCAATGAGGACGGCCGCGGCCCATCGATCTGGGACACATTCACCCATACATCGGGCAAGATCGAGGACGGCTCGACCGGCGACCGCGCCAACGAACACTATCACCGCTACAAGGAGGATGTCCGCCTTATCAAGGAACTCGGCGCCAGGGCCTATCGCTTCTCGATCGCCTGGCCGCGGGTGTTTCCCGACGGCACCGGGGCGCCGAACCCGAAGGGCCTCGACTTCTACAACCGCCTGGTCGACGAGTTGCTTGCGAACGGCATCGAGCCCTACGCCACGCTCTATCACTGGGACCTGCCGCAGGCGTTGCAGGACCGTGTCGGCGGCTGGCGCTCGCGCGACACCTCGAAGGCGTTCGGCGACTATGCCGGCTACGTGGCGCAGCGACTGACCGACCGCGTGAAGAACGTCTTCACCCTCAACGAGGTCGGGCGTTTCCTGCCGTTCGGCTATGCGCTCGGCGTCGACGCCCCCGGGCTGAAGCTGCCGGCGGGCGAGGTGAACCAGGCGCGCCACCACGTCGCTCTGGCGCATGGCCTTGCGGTGCAGGCGATCCGCGCCAAAGGCCGTGCCGGCACGCGGGTCGGGCCGGCCGAGAACATCACCGCCTGCGTGCCCGCCTTCAACACGCCGGAGAACATCCGCGCCACCGAGATCGCGACCCGCGAGCTCAACGCAGGCTTTCTCGGCGTCGTCCTCGAAGGCAAGTACACCGAAGGCTTCCTGCAATATGCCGGCGCGGATGCGCCCAAATTCACCGCGGACGAGCTGAAGATCATCGCACAGCCCAATGATTTCGTCGGGCTGAACATCTACGCGCCGCAATGCTACATCCTCGCGACCGATAATGCGCCCGGTTGGAAGCCGCTGCCGATGCCGGCTTCCTTCCCGCATATGAGCTCGGAATGGCTGCGGATCGCGCCCGAGGTGATCTACTGGGCGCCGCGGATTGCCGCCAAGCTGTGGAACATCAAGAGCATCTATATCAGCGAGAACGGCACGTCCGGCGAGGACAAGGTGCATCCGGACGGGCAGATCTACGACCTCGACCGCATCATGTTCCTGCGCAACTACCTTGCGCAGTTGCAGCGCGCGACCGCCGACGGCGTCCCGGTCCACGGCTATTTCCTGTGGAGCCTGATGGATAATTTCGAATGGATCTTCGGCTATGAGAAGCGCTTCGGCCTCTACCGGGTGGATTTCGAGACCCAGGCGCGGGTGCCGAAATTGAGCGCGGCATTCTACCGCGACGTGATCGCGCGCAACGCGATCGGGGTTTGATCTATCCAGCCTGCGGGCGCGCGCCGGACCAGGCGCGCTTCAGCAGGTCGCGGATGCCGCTCTCCTCGATCGGCCGCGGATTCCAGTAGGGATTTTTGGTGGCGAGCGCGGCGGCCTTTGCGATGCCGTCCTCGGGCATGCCGATCTCGGCGAGCGAGCGCGGCGCGCCGAGCCTTGCCGACAGATCGAACAGGCCGTCGGCGGCGTCAGCCGCTCCAAGCGCCCTCGCCGCGCGGCCGACTGAATCGCGCGCGGCCGGCGTGTTGTAGGCGATGGTATGCGGCAGCAGCACCGCATGGGTCTCGGCATGCGGCAGGTCGAACAGCGCGCCGACGGTGTGGCAGAGCTTGTGATGCAGCGCCATGCCGACGGTGCCGAGGCAGACCGCGCACAGCCACGCGCCATAGAGCGCGTCGGAGCGTGCCTCGAGATCGCGCGGCCGCGCGATCACGTCGGGCAGCGACGAGGCAAGCTTCGCAATCGCCTCCTCCGCCATCAGCGAGGTGATCGGGTTGCCGTCCCGCGCGTACAGCGCCTCGGCCGCATGCGCGATGGCGTTGAGGCCGGAGATCGCGGAGAATTTGGCCGGCATCGAGACGGTCAGGTTGACGTCGTAGATCACGGCCTCGGGCAGGATCTTCGGCGATGATTGCGTGGTCTTGACGCCGTCGACGGTCTCGCCGAGCACCGGCGTCATCTCGGAGCCGGCATAGCTGGTCGGCACGATCAGTTGCGGCAGGTCGGTGCGCAGCGCAATCGCCTTGCTGAGGCCGGTCGCGGCGCCGGCACCGATCGCAACCACGCCATCCGGCTTGAGCTCGCGGACGATCTCCATCGCACGTTCGGTCACCGCGACCGGCGTGTGCACCACTGCACCGTCGAACAATCCGGTCACACGGCCGCCGGTCAGGCCAGCGAGATCGCCGAGCTCGGCCTGCTGCCGCCGGCTCGCCAGCACCAGCGCGCGGTTGATGCCGAGCCGGTCGAGCTCGGCCGCCAGCTGCGCGACCGTGCCGACCCCGAACACGACCCGCATCGGACTGACCTGGTAGGTGAACGGCTGCGCCATGGCGATTTCCGAAGCGTTGGTCAGCCGCGGCGCCAGTCGCGCGGCGTGCAGCCGAAGCGGTGCCTGAAGCGCCGCGTGAAATGCGACAGGTCGGAGAAGCCCCAGTCGAACGCGATGTCGCCGATCGCGCGCCCGGCGATCGCGGGGTCCCTCAGATCGCGCGCGGCGCCATCGAGGCGGCGGTCCATCACATGGCTGGCGAATGTCGTGCCGGCGCGCTCGAACAGCTTGTGGACATAGCGCTCGCTGATGCCGATCGCAGCCGCAATGGCGGCAACGCCGAGCCCGGGCTCGCGCAGCCTGCGGTCCACGGCGCGGCGCAGCGCGAGCCACGTCGCATCGGCAAGGCCGGCGCTCTCGGCGACGCCGGCGCGGCCGCTGCGCGACAGGCTGAGCGCGACCAGATCGAGCAGCACGCCGAACAGCCGCGCGTTGTCCGCATCCGAAGCACGGAGCGCGGATGTGTTCAGGACCTGCGCCGTCTCGGTGATGAGATGGCCGACGAAGGGATCATCCGAGACCCGCGCCGGCGCGGCCTCGGGCGCCGACGGCAGCCGTTCATCCAGCGCCTCGGCCGGCACCCAGAACGAGGCGACCTGCAGCGCCGGGCCGCGATCGTGCAGCAGCGCGAAGCGCTGGCCGCTGTCGAAGATTCCGACCTGCCCCGGCGACAGGCTGATCTCGCGTCCCGCCTGCTGGATCCGGCAGCGGCCGGCGAGCTTCAGATTGAGGTAGTAACAGCGCCGGCTTGACGCGGCGATGTCGGCAGCGGAGCGCCGCACGACATGCTCCGGGAAGCTGACCCGGTTGACCGCGCCATCCCCGAGCCCAACGGTCTCGACGCGGGCGAGGAAGCCCGGCGTCGCCGGCGGCTCCGGCGTCAGGTTCATGAAGGCCTGGCAGATCGCCTCGCGGTAATAGGCAAACTGCTCGCCGGGCCTGGTGTCCGCGGTATTCCAGCTCAGCCTGCGCGAGCGATCCGCGGCGGCGATTTGCTGCATCAGTTCACTCCGAGCCCAGTCCGGTTCGGTTACAGCCAAGCGCGTTCTGTAGGCCCGGGTCAATATCCATCAGGAAGCGGATGAAACTTGCGCGTATCCCGGGCCGTCCGGTCGCGGCAATCGGTCTAACTAAACCAGACAGGGAGGTACAACATGTCGACCTATGTTCTCGTCCATGGCGCCTGGCATACCGGCGCCGAGTTTGAACCGGTTGCGGCTGCGATCCGCAAGGCCGGCCATGTCGTCCACACCCCGACCATCAAAGGCAACCGGCCCGGCGACCGGAAGGACTCCGGCCTTGCCGAGGCGATCCAGTCGATCGTGGATTATCTTGCCGAGCATGACCTCAAGGACATCGTGCTGGTCGGCCACAGCTATGGCGGCATGGTCATCACCGGCGTCGCCGACGCCGCCGCGAACCGCATCCGCCGCCTCGTCTACTGGAACGCCTTTGTGCCCAACAACGGCGAGTGCCTCAACGACATGGTGCCGCCGCACTATCGCGGCCTGTTCGACGCCATTCACGCCGAGCGCGGCGACGGCTCAGTGGTGCTACCATTCCCGATCTGGCGCGAGGCCTTCATCAACGACGCCGATCTCGAGACGGCGCAACGCGCCTATGACAAGCTCAACCCGCATCCCCTGAAGACCTTCCAGGACAAGATCGCGCTGCGCACCAATCCGGCCGAGATGCCCATCGCAAAGTCCTACGTGAACTGCACCGAGGACACCGCGATGCCGCACAGCCTGCCCTGGCATCCGCGGTTGTCGGAGAAGCTCGGGCTGTTCCGCCTGGTCCAGGTGCCGGGCAGCCACGAGCTGTGCTTCTCCAATCCCGAGCGCCTTGCGCAGGCCTTCCTCGACGCCGGCCGCGATTAGGCCACCGCCCTGTATGCCGGCGCGGTCGCGAGGAAGCGGGCATAGGCATCCGCGTCCGGCGGCGTGAACTTTTCGACGAGCGGGTTGCGGCGCGACGCCTTGGTGCCGATGTCCGCCAGCAGCTCGTCGAAATGCTTGAAGTGGTAGGGCGCGACGCACAGCCCGCCATAGACGCCCGCTGCCGGACGCTCGACGCGCTTGAAGTTCAGCATCATCGCGATGTTGCTATTCATCTCGGCCGCGCTCGGCTGCCGCGCCAGCTGGCCGTCGGCGTAGCGCACCAGCCAGTTCGCGGCGAGATCGGCGCACAGCACGGTGCAGAAGCTCGAATTGAAACCGACAAAGCCCATGTCGGGCAGATCGGGATTGGCGATCAACCGATAGAGCCGGTACTGCCCGTCGGGCTCGACCAGCTTGTTCTGATACTCCTCGGGCAGGAACGGCACGCCGAGCTTGTAGCCGATCGCGAGCACGGCGACATCGGCCGCGACGCGCTGGCCGCCGCTCATCACGATGGTCTTGCCGTCGTAATGGTCGAAGGTGCCGCGCACCGCCTTGATCCGGCCGTCGGCGACCATCGGATAGAAGCCGGGGGTGGCGATCGGCACCGAGCAGTTGACGCCGTCCTCGATCCGCTCCTTCGGCACCATGCCGCATTGCTTCAGCTTGAGCTGCATCTTCAGCATGCTCTCGAGCCCGCGCCAGTTCGCCCACACGAACGGCTTCGCCACGACATGCGCAAGGCGCGCCATCGGCCCGATGCCCCAGCTCGCAAACATCTGCTCCTGGGCGCGGATGTAGAGGATGCGCTTGAAGTTGACGAGGCCGCCGACGAAATAGGGAATCCGCCAGACCGGCTCGCGAAACACGATGGTGACTTCGCTGGCGCCGGAATTGACCGCATTCACCGCGATGTCGGTCGCCGATTTGGAGCCGCCGAGCACCACCACCTTGCGGCCCTTGGCAAGCGCTGGATCGCCGTATTGCGATGAATGCAGGATCTGCCCGCCCTGCGCCTGGAAGCCGTCCTCGCCGGCCAGCGGCAAGGTCTGCGGCTCGTTGAACTGCCCGGTGCAGACCGCGACGAAGTCGAAATCCTCGTGGCCGGTGGCGCCGTCGGTCGAGCGCAGCGCCAGCGTCCAGCCCGGCCTGCCGTCGGCACGGCGCTTCATGCCTTCGACCTTGGTGTCGAACCGCATCGCGCCGTCGAGCCCGTGGCTGCGGGCGTAGTCGCGCAAGTAAGCATGGACCTGCGGACCCTTCGGCCATTCCGGATAGGACTCCGGCATCGCCTTGTCGGTGTAGCGATAGAGCTCCTTCGGGCTCTGGGTCTGCACGTCGGGATAGGAGCGTGCCGGCTCCCAAACCCCGCCGAGATCGCCGCTGCGCTCGATGATGGTCACCTTGTGGCCGCGACCGGCAAAGGCCTTGCCGGCGGCGAGCCCGGAAATGCCGGCGCCGATGACGCACACATGCTTCTGCTTGACCATGAAACCGCTCCGAATTGAATGAACAGGTCCAATTTCGTTAAGCGCACGCGTCCCCGTCATCGCCGGAGCCAGCTCCGGCGATTGCTACCTCGCGTGCGTATTGTCTGTTTGGCCGCCGGCTAGTCGTTGGCTTCCGGCGGCAGAAAATCCACCTCGTGCTCGGCGGAGATACGCACCACCTCGACGGGGTCCTGCAGATTGTGCAGCTTCTCGAACAGCGCCTCGAGCTTCTGCATCGGCGACACCCAGAACAGCGCCCGCGCCGGCTTGTCCGACTTGTTGAAATAGCCGTGCGGGATGCCGCGCGGCATGCGCACGAGGTCGCCGGCCTTGGCCTGCACCCAGACGCCGTCGAGCTTGAGGTCGAGCACGCCTTCCTGCACCAGGATGAACTCGTCCTGGGTCGGGTGGATGTGTACCGGCACGAACTGGCCGGGATCACTGTTGGTCTCGAACGCGAAGGTCGAGTCGGTGATCGCCTTCGGATAGTAGACCTGGCCCAGGATATTCCAGGTCTTGCCGCCGTAGCCGGTGCCGGTTCGGGTAATGCCTTTTTCGAGCGTGCCCATGTCAGCCTCTCCAGTTTTGATGCGCATTGCCGGCACGGAGCCTGTCGCCGGCCGCCGATGCTGTCTAGCCGATAAACGAATCCGCACCCGGCACCTCATGCTGCAATGCGGGAGCGCGGCACCGGCCGGCTGCTGCCCAATGCCGCCGCATCCGCCTGCGCTCAGATCGGGCAGTTTGCGCGACGAAACGGCGTTCCCCTTTGCCGCGGGATGCTCTAGGCTACATGATGTTTTAGGCCTCAAACAACTCCGGACGGCCGACGTGACTGCTGTTGGCAACGAGGTTTCGGCAAGCGCAAATTCTCCAAGCGCAAGGCTGACGGATTTCGCGCGCGTCGCGACGGCGCGCGTCGATGACGCGGCGGAAGCGATCGGCCGCATCTTCTGTCCGCACGATCTGACGCCGGTCGATCATTCCGCGAGCGATTTCTCCGCGCATCACAATTGCGCCGACTTCGACGGCTTCTCCGTCAACTATGTCGCCTATGGCGGATCGGTCGCGATCAATCCCGGTTGCCTCGACCGCTTCTTCCTGTTGCAGATGCCGCTGTCCGGCTCGGCCTCGGTGCGGACCGCCGCGCGCGAGCTCACCACCGGACCACGACACACCGCCTCGCTGCTGTCGCCGACCATTCCGACCGAAATGACCTGGCGCGGCGACTGCGCCCAGTTGATTTTGCTGCTCGACCGCAAGCTGGTCGAGCATCGCGCCGCGGCGCTTGGCGGCGTGGCGGTGAGGCCGGTCGAGTTCGATCCGGCCGTCGCGCTGAGCGGGCCGCTCGGGCAGACGCTCTCGGCCAGGATCGAGCATCTTGTCACGGCCGCCGAGCAACTCGGGCCGCGCAAGACCTTGTCGGCGGTCGCGGCGGCCGATTGGCGCGAGTCGTTTCTCAATGTCCTGCTCAACGGGCAGCGGCACAGCCTGAGTTCGGCGATCGATGTCTTCAACGGCCGCACTGAGGCCCAGCCGGCCGCCTTGAAACGCGTGCGCGCCTATCTGGAGAGCCGGGCGACGGAGCCGCTGGACCTCGCCGAGCTTGCGGAGATCGCGGGCACCGGTATCCGAGCGCTGCAACTCGGCTTCCGCCGTCACTTCGGCACCACCGTGTCCGAGATGCTGCTCGACATCCGCCTCGCCCATCTCAACGCCCGCCTCAAGACGGCGCGGCCGGGCGAACGCATCGTCGATATTGCATTCGACCTCGGCTTTACCCATCTGAGCCGGATGGCGAGCGCCTACCGCGCCAAGTTCGGCGAGAGCCCGAAGGCGACCCTGCAGCGGCTGAGCTGAGCGGCAGTTCCGGGCGGCCCGGCCACGCCCTGCCCATCCGGCCAGTATCGCCGTCAACCGCGACATCCCAGACTGAGGGAAGCCAACGGAGTTTCCCATGACCGAACCGAATATCCTGTCCTCGCTGTCGTCAGCCCTTGCGGAAACCATTGCGCGCGCTGCGCCCGCTATCGTCTCCGTGCATTCGCATCGCGCGCGCGCCTCCGGCTTTGTCTGGAAGGCGGGCCTCGTCGTCACTGCCGACGAAGCGCTGGCCGACGAGGGCGAGATCGAAATCCAGTTCGCCGACGGCAGCCGCAGGCTGGCGACCGTCGTCGGGCGCGACCACACCACCGACATCGCGCTGCTGCGCGTCGATGGCGACGCCGCCCCCGTCAAGCTCTCGACGGGGAGCCCTGCGCTGGGATCGCTCGCGGTGATCGTCGCCGCCGACCGCGGCGCGCCGACCGCGCGGCTCGGCATGGTCGCACTGTCGGGCCCGGCCTGGCGCAGCCTGCGCGGCGGCGAAATCGATGCACGGATCGAGCTCGACGTCCGGCTGCGGCACAGCCAGCAGGGTGGCCTCGCGCTGAACGCCGCGGGCGAGCCGTTCGGCATGGCCGTGCTCGGCCCGCGCCGCGTGCTGACGATCCCGGCTACGACCATCGAGCGGGTCGCAACGCAGCTCGAGAAGAGCGGCCGCATCGCGCGCGGATATCTTGGCGTCGGCTTGCAGCCGGTCCGGCTCGACGACGGCCTCGGCGCGATGGTGATGAATGTCGACAAGGCCGGCCCCTCGGCCGCCGCTGGCATCCGGCAGGGCGACGTGATCATTGCCGTGAATGGCGAGAAGCTGTCCGGCGTGCGAGCGCTGTCGCGCGGCCTCGGACCGCAGAGCGTCGGCACGGTGGTCGAGCTCACCGTGCATCGCGGCGGCGAGCCGCTGAACTTCAAGGTAACGGTCGGCGAGAGGCCCGAGACGTGAGCGGTGAGCCGGCCAACGACATCGTCATCGCGCTCGAGGTCGACGACGCCGTCCTCGCCGACCGGCTGGCGACCCTGCTCGGCAGCGTCGCAGGCCTGCGGCTCGCCGCGCCGGGCGAACAGGCCACGGCGGCGGTCGTCGCACGCAACCGCGAGGCCGCGGGCGCCGGCGACTTCGAGCTGACGCCGCGCGAGCTCGACGTGCTGGCGCTGCTGGCCGAAGGCGCATCCAACAAGATGATCGCACAGCGGCTCGGGATTTCTGTCCACACCGCCAAGTTTCATGTCGGCTCCCTGCTCGACAAGCTCGACGCCACCGGCCGCACCGACGCCGTCGCCCATGCCGCGCGGCGCGGGGTGATAAATTTGTGAGGGGCGGGATTGCTGTTGTAGTGACGCTGAGCTGAGATCTCTCCATCCGTCGTCCCTGCGAAAGCAGGGACCCATACGCCGCGGCGGATGTTGCAGGCGGGACTCATCATTGTCGTCCTGGCGAAAGCCAGGACCCCATAGCCACCGCATTTGATCGTGAACGAGATCGTGGCCCAGCGTCGCGCAACAATGCGCACTTGGGGTAATGGGTCCTGGCCTTCGCCAGGACGACGGCGAATCTTCATACGCACTCGTCAGTCGCACGCAGCCACTGCACAGCGACCCCAAATCAGTGATTGGGAAAATTCCGCCCTGCGGACACCCGGCTCAGTATTCGACGGATACAGACGCCTTCACGATCTGGCTATGCAATCTTCAGCCAACAAGAAGAAACGGCATGAAGAAGCTGATCGGTCGTCATCGGGACATTCAATACACACTCACCAACATCGAACCCGACCTCTGGGGTTGGTCGTTCGACATCAACGGCAAGACCAAGCAAGGCACCACGCGCGCGCGGCTCGACCTGCTGGCGCGGCGGCGCGTCTGCACGCTGATCGATCGCGAATTGAAACGCGCGGAACGTACCCGGCCCAACGAGCCTGACTGATCACTCTCCCCGGTGAAAGTCCATTGGACGTACCGCGCCTATGAGAAATGAAAACTCCCGCAGCACCGGCTGCGGGAGTTGTTGGCATCGGTGGTCGCGGGGAGGTCCAACCACCGATGCCGACATTCGAACCCTGTCAGGCTGTTTTGGCGAACATCGTCAGGACGCCATCGGCGATGTTGATAGCGACGACCTGCGACGAAGTCAGGCCCTTGGCCTTGAGCGCGGAGACCGCCTGCGGTGTCGCGTCAATCGACTTCCGAAGCGACTGGATATCGTCCTCCTTTGTCTTTGCGATGGCATCCTCGACCTTCGATCGCATCTCGGGCTTGAGGTCCTTGATGTCCACGACCTCTATGCTCCGGATGACAGTGGACTGATCAGATGCCTGCGGCGGCGCCTTGGGTTGTGCGCCTTGCGCTTGCACCAAGGCGGGCGTTCCGAGGGCGAGCGCGGCAACAGTGACGAATGCAGTGAGATTGCGCATGGTCGATTCCTTTCCGAGTCCTTATCCGAGTCAGCAAGCGATAAAACCTACGCGCGAAGTTTGGCCGGCGTCTGATTTTTCCGTGGCCATTCATTGGAGCCAATGCGACCGCAATGCGGGTGTCGAAGCCCGCCCGGCCGCCGCGTCGACGTCCAGCGCGCGACTGACTACAATTCGATGACGGAAATAGCGATCCCGAGCCGTGGTCCGGCGTAGCGCTTGTCATCCGGCCCACCCTCGCCGCACCCGACCTTCCAGACCGCCGGCCATGGGAACCGCTCGAGCCCCGTTGCCGATATCGCCGCCCACGACGTCCAGCGCGTGTCACCGCTGCGTCGCCACAGCACGCCGCCCGGTCCCATGTCCGGGTAGAAGGCGATGTCGAGGTCGAAATCGCTGTTGGCGCCGAGATCGGGACCGATCCAGTAATAGGGACTGCGTCCGCGCTCACGTCCAAGTATCAAGGTGAGCGTCTGGTTCGGTCCGCGCAAGCCCAGCCAGAGCGGTGCGATCACGCCGGGCGCGGGCATGCAGAGCAGCGTTTGTGGCGCGGCAGTTCCCGCGGCGGTGCGGCCCGACAGTTTCAAGGCGAACACCGTCGCGGGCGCCAATGTCCCCGACAGCGGTGCAGGGCTGGTCCCGCGCGGCAGCGGCGTCCACGCGGCCTGGTCCGGCGATGGCAGCGGCCATGTGAGCTGCTCGCGCACCACACCTTCGGTATCGAGCACCTGATAGCGGAACCCATCCTGATCGAGCGCGGCTTGCACGCAATGCAGATACTCGACGCCTTCGGGCATCCGGTGCGCGGTGCCCGCACCCGCCGTGCAGACCTGCAACACACCGCGATGAACCTGGACGTCGAATGCGAGAATGTGGCTGCACAGATAGGCGGTGACATCGGCGCGGACGAGGATATCCCAGAACCGCTCGCGGTATTCGTGGCCGATCTCGCGCCGATAGCTGCCGCTGTAGCCATTGATGGGGTACACGGGATGATGGCCCAGCACCAGCTTGTGCCTGGCGTCGTTGTGCTGTGCGAGGACCGCTTGCAGCCAGTCGGTCTCGACATGCCCCTCGCCGCCGAGGCCGCTCCAGAGTGTGTGCACGAACACCATCAGGAGATCGCCGCAGCGAACCCAGTAGGACAGCCCCTCCTGACCGGGCGGGCCGTTGCGCGGCAGCTGCAGCACCTCGCGGAACACCGCCTCGCTCATCTCGTCATAGGTGGTGTGGTTGCCAGTCGTGTGCCACAGCGGCACCACGCGCCGGTCGAGCCAGGACATCTCGACCTCGAACCAATGCCGCCATTGCGCGCGCAGCGCGTCGGCATCCGCGGTGAGGCCGATGATCTCGTCGCCGGGGAACAGAATGAATTCGGGCGTGGGATGCAGCCGGCGCGCCACGTCGTTCACCGACGCGAAGGTGCGCTCATGCAGCGCGCCCGGAACGCCCGAGCAGGCATCGGCATAGATCACGAACTGGTGGCCCGAATTTCTCGGCAACAGAGACGGAATTGCATCATCCATGGTCGGACCACGTCCTCGCGAGCCACATCATAGAGGAAGGCAGACTGATCGCTCAAGGCAGACATTCGCAGGCGCAAGGTTGCAGGCAGCCGGGGCTTTTGAGATCGTGTGCCGCGCATTGCATACGTCCATGACAAGGAGTTCCGGCGTGGCCATCCTGAAGGACTTCAGCATCGGATTCTACAAGATCCCGCTCCCGGTGGTGCTGAGCGACAGCACGCATGGCGAGATCAAGGCGTTCGAGCTCGTCACGATCCGCGTCCGCGATGCCGACGGCGCGGAAGGCACCGGCTATACCTACACGGTCGGCCGCAATGGCGGCGCCGTCGCCGATATCCTGGGCCGCGAAATCGGCGAGATCGCGCGCGGGATGGAGGCCGAGGACACCGAGCAGCTTTGGCACAAGGTGTGGTGGGCGCTGCATTACGGCGGCCGCGGCGGGCCGGCGGTGCTGGCGCTGTCCGCGCTCGACATCGCGTTGTGGGACCTCAAGGCGCGGCGGGCATCGCTGCCGCTGTGGCGGCTGCTCGGCGGCTTCGACCGCCGCGTGCCCTGCTATGCCGGCGGCATCGATCTTGATCTGCCGCTGGATGGATTGCTGAAGCAGACCGACGACAATCTGGCCAAGGGCTTTCGCGCCATCAAGATGAAGGTCGGCCGGCCGAGCCTTGCGTCCGACGTGTCGCGCGTGAAGGCGATGCGCGGCCATCTCGGCGACGAGTTTCCGCTGATGGCCGACGCCAACATGAAATGGACCGTCGAGGAAGCGATCCGCGCCGCGCGCGCCCTGCAACCGTTCGACCTGACCTGGCTCGAGGAGCCGACCATTCCGGACGATGTCGCGGGACACGCGCGCATCCTGCAAACCGGCGGCGTGCCGATCGCAGCCGGCGAGAACCTGCGCAGCCTGTGGGAGTTCAAGCCCTATATCGCCGGCGGCGCGCTGTCCTATGCCGAGCCCGACGTCACCAATTGCGGCGGCGTGACCAGCTTCATGAAGATCGCCCGCCTCGCCGAGGCCTTCAATATTCCCGTCACCAGTCATGGCGCGCACGACATCACCGTGCATCTGCTGGCGGCGTGCCCGAACCGATCCTATCTCGAAGCGCACGGCTTCGGCCTCGATCGCTACATCGAGCATCCGCTGGTTCTGGAGCAAGGCATGGCGACCGCGCCGGATCGCCCAGGGCACGGCATCGCCTTCGACTGGAAAGGCCTGGAGCGGCTCAGCGCGGGATGAGGGACGGCTGGCTCGGGCTATCGGCTACAGTGGCGGATGAACCTTACATCCCTGGCGTAGAGGTACGTGTAAGGGTCCACCTGTTCGAGCGCGTGGTGCCGCATCACCCAGTCGCGAACCTCGGGCGCATAGGCCGACATCATCAGCTGGGTCTCGCCGGGGTTCATGCTGCGGTCGCCGTGATGTGCAGCGTGAAACATGAAGTAGCCGCTCGGGGTAATGCAGATCTTGTTGAGGGGAACGGTCCCCAGCACCGTCGTGCAAGAAGACTTGCAGCGACCATCGATCACCACGCGATCATACTCCGCATTGACTTGCCGGTACTTGTAGATGTGCGCTGCGGTGTTGCCGCCAGGGTCGTGAAGATAGTAGATCTTCTCTGCGCGTGCGAAACCCGTCATTACCAAGGTGAAGATCGCGATACTGACCACGGCGAGTATCCGATGCATATCACTTCCCCTCTTGCGGCCCTCTCTACTTCAACGGGCATTGCGGCATGAGGTACTATGCGTGGGTCGGTTTCGCAACTTCCGCTGTTGGAGCCTTGGGCGGACACAATTGGACATGTTGGCGACATCCGCCGTCGAAACCAAGCCGGAAGACATAACCTCAAGTCGCGGATCGGGTCTGCGAGCAGGTGCCCTAGTCGCGCTCACGCCAAGCTGCTAGCCTTTTGCGCTTCGGATTGCCCAAAGCGCGATGAGATCATCGCACTTTGGCTCATTGTCTGAGCATGATCCTTTCGGAAAACCGCTTCACACTTTTCCGGATCATGCTCTAGCGAGTTAAGGGATCGGAGCAAATGGACAACCGTAGTGATGTTTGGCGCGGCGTCGACGCGATCAAGCCGCGTTTCATCGAATTGAGCGACCGGGTCTGGGCGATGCCCGAGGTCTGCTACACCGAGGCGCGCTCATCCGCCGAACATCTGGCCGAACTGCGCCATCAGGGTTTTCGCATCACCGAGAATATCGCCGACATCCCGACCGCGGTGATGGGCGAATGGGGCGAAGGCGGCCCGGTGATCGCCTTCCTCGGCGAATATGACGCCCTGCCCGGTCTCAGCCAAGAGGCCGGAATCGCCGAACATCGCCCGGTCGAGAGCGGCGGCCACGGCCATGGCTGCGGACATAATCTGCTCGGCTCCTCAGCGTTGCTCGCCGCGACCGCGGTGAAGGACTGGCTCGCCGCCAACAAGGTGCCGGGGCGCGTGCGCTATTACGGCTGTCCCGCCGAGGAAGGCGGCGCGGCAAAGGCCTTCATGGTGCGCTGTGGCGCGTTCGAGGACGCCGACATCGCCATCACCTGGCATCCGCATAGTTTCTGGGAGGTGGCGGTGACACCGTCGCTCGCCAATACCCGCGCCGACTTCATCTTCACCGGGCGCACCTCGCATGCGGCGGCCTCGCCGCATCTCGGGCGCAGTGCGCTCGATGCGGTGGAGCTGATGAATGTCGGCGTCAACTACATGCGCGAGCACATGCCGAGCGACGCCCGCGTGCATTACGCGCTGCTCGACACCGGCGGCATCGCGCCCAACGTGGTGCAGGCCCATGCCCGCGTGCGCTATTCGATCCGCGCCCGCGACTTGCCCGGCATGAACGAACTGGTCGAGCGCGTGCACAAGATCGCGCAGGGCGCGGCGCTGATGACCGAGACCAAGGTGGAGATGAAGATCATCTCCGCGGTCTCCAACATCCTGCCCAA
This sequence comes from Bradyrhizobium sp. Pha-3, assembly GCF_042258325.1. Taxonomy (NCBI): domain Bacteria; kingdom Pseudomonadati; phylum Pseudomonadota; class Alphaproteobacteria; order Hyphomicrobiales; family Nitrobacteraceae; genus Bradyrhizobium; species Bradyrhizobium sp. Pha-3. The sequence goes on from NZ_CP170151.1 coordinate 7,224,867, forward strand.
CACGCCGCTGGAACAGACGCTGCACCGGATCATGGAAGAGCTCGGCCCGCCGCATTTCGACGACGCCGACAAGAATTTCGCCGGCAAGATCCGCGCGACCCTGACCGACAAGGACATCGCCTCGGTCTATTACGCGATCGGCATGGAGCCGACCGACCGGCCGCTCGCCGATTTCCTGGTGCCGATCGACGCCAAGCGCAATCCGCTGATCGGCTCGACCGACGTCGGCGACGTCAGCTGGGTGGTGCCGACCGTGCAGGTCCATGCACCGACGGTTGCAATCGGCACGCCGTTCCACACCTGGCAGGTTGTGGCGCAGGGCAAGACGCCGGCCGCGCACAAGGCGATGGTACAGGCCGCCAAGGCGATGGCCGGCCTCGGCGTCAAGGCGCTGATGGAGCCGGAGCTGATCGCGGCCGCCAAGGCCGACCTCAAGAAGCGGACCACAAGAACACCCTATGTCAGCCCGCTGCCGGCGAATGTTGCACCGCCGTTGGACATGTCGATCGCCTGAGAGCCGCATTGAGCGGGCCGGACCTGCTCTCCGGGATCAAGCAATCGCATATCCCCATCGTCATGGCCGGGCTTGTCCCGGCCAACCACGACCTTCTCACGCGGAAACGGAGACGTGGTTGCCCGGCACAAGGCCGGGCATGACGAGTTTGTGGAGGGATCGAGCGCATATGCGATAGCTCGGCCTTCAGACGCGAACTCCGGCTTGCGTGGCAAAAAAGCATCTCGGAACAAAGGATAACGAACAAATTTTCCGCACTGCGAGGCGCGCAAGAGCGCGCTTTTGGCGCCGATCTGCTGAACCGATGTGCGGCGAGCGGAGGTTCTGCACAAGCGATAGCCAAAAGACCTAGACGCTGAAGAGCGGGAGGCGTTGACCTTCGCGGTCATTCGGTGTGCCATCCTGCCGCCAACACGGCGGCCGGTTCCACGGCCCGCCGCAATAACCAATTGAGCCGGACCGAGGGGACAATGTTCGACAGGAATCTGCGAGGCATGATCGACGAGGTGAAGGACGGGCGGATGGATCGCCGCGCCTTTGTCAAGCGAATGATTGCCGTCGGCCTCACCGCGCCGATGGCCAACCAGATCCTTGCGATCGGCGGCGTCGCGATGGCGCAGAGCCCGAATCCCTACAAGCCGACCAAGCGCGGCGGCGGTGGTCCGCTGAAGCTGTTGTGGTGGCAGGGCCCGACCTTGCTCAATCCGCACTTCGCCACCGGCACCAAGGACCAGGACGGCTCACGGCTGTTCTACGAACCGCTGGCAAGCTGGGACGTCGACGGCCATCTCAATCCGATCCTCGCCGCCGAAATCCCCTCGATCCAGAACGGCGGACTTTCCAAAGATGCCAAGACGGTGGTCTGGAAACTCAAGCCCGGCGTCAAATGGCATGACGGCAAACCCTTCACCGCCGACGACGTCGTGTTCAACTGGGAATATGCCACCGACCCCGCCACGGCAGCCGTCTCGAGCGGCACCTATTCCGGCATGACCGTGGAGAAGGTCGACGACCTCACGGTCCGCATCAAGTTCAAGGATCCGACGCCGTTCTGGGCCAACGCGTTCGTCGGCGCCTATGGCTGCATCATCCCGAAGCATTTGTTCGCCGAATACAAGGGCAGCAAGTCGCGCGAGGCGCCGAACAATCTGAAGCCGATCGGCACCAGCCCCTACAAATTCGTCGAGTTCAAGCCGGGCGATCTGGTGCGCGGCGAGATCAATCCCGATTACCACATGCCGAACCGGCCCTATTTCGACACGATCGAGATGAAGGGCGGCGGCGATGCGGTGTCAGCGGCGCGCGCGGTGATCCAGACCGGCGAATATGATTTCGCCTGGAACATCCAGGTCGAGGACGAGGTGCTGCTGCGGCTGGAAAAGGGCGGCAAGGGCAAGACGCTCTATGCCGTCGGCGGCGACATCGAATTTATCGCCATCAACTTCACCGACCCGAACACCGAAGTCGACGGCGAACGCTCGTCGATCAAGACCAAGCATCCGATCCTGTCGGATCCGGCGGTGCGCAAGGCGCTGGCGCTGCTGGTCGACCGCGACTCCGTCAAGAAGGTGATCTACGGCCGCGCCGGCCGCGCCACCGCCAATTATCTCAACGGCCCCGAGGAGTTCGTTTCCAAGAACACCAAATGGGAGTTCTCGGTCGAGAAGGCGAGCGCGTTGCTGGAGCAGGCCGGCTGGAAGGTCGGCTCCGACGGCATCCGCGAGAAGGACGGCAAGAAGCTGAAGCTCCTGTACCAGACCTCGATCAACGGCCCACGGCAGAAGACCCAGGCGATCGTCAAGCAGGCCTGCCAGAAGGCCGGCATCGATGTCGAGCTGAAGTCGGTGGTGGCCTCGGTGTTCTTCTCCTCCGACGTCGCCAACCCCGACACCTATTCCAAGTTCTACGCCGACATCGAGATGTTCCAGATCCCGATGACGCAACCCGACCCGGGCCTGCACATGCGCCGCTATCTGTCGCGCAATGCCGCGACCAAGGAGAACAAGTGGCAAGGGCAGAACTTCCCGCGCTGGGTCAACAAGGATTTCGACACGGCGATCGAGGCGGCCGATACCGAGACCGATCCGATCAAACGGGCCGAGCTCTACATCAAGTGCAACGATCTGATGTGGCAGGACACGGTGGTGATCCCGGTGATGCACCGCCTCGCGGTGGAAGCCTGCTCCAACACGGTGCGGCCCGCGCTCTCCGGCTGGGCCAACCAGACCGACAATCTGCAAGACTGGTATCGTGAAACCTGAGACACGGGGACAGGTTCGGAGTTTGAGTAGGTGCATCTTCTCCCTCTCCCCGTTCTTACGGGTCGAGACGAGCGGAGCTCGCTCTTGGAGGGTCGGGGTGAGGGGCTCTATCCGCAAATGCGTTGGAAGGTGAGTTCGTGGAGGGTCCCCCTCACCCGGAATTCAAGCTGTGCTTGAATTCCGACCTCTCCCCGCACGCGGGGCGAGGTGAAGCTCGCCTTTCGACTGGAAGCAAGATCAACGTGCTCAAGGTGCGAGCGTTAGTTAGATGATCTCTCGATGAGTCAATATATCCTGCGTCGCCTGATGATCGCGATCCCGAGCCTGCTCGGGATCTCGCTCGTGCTGTTCGTGGTGCTGGCGCTCGCGCCGGGCGATCCGTTCAGCGAGCTCGCGACCAATCCGAACGTGCCGCCCGAGGTGCAGGCCGCGCTGCGCGCCAAGTTCGGCCTCGACGACCCGATCTATCTTCGCTACCTGCACTGGCTCGCGGCGATGGCGCAGGGCGACTGGGGCTTCTCCTTTGTCAGCCGGATCAATGTCGACACCCTGATCCTGCAGCGGCTGCCGACCACGCTCTACGTGATCGGCTCGGCCCAGTTGCTGGCGCTGCTCATCGCGATCCCGGTCGGCGTCTATGCCGCCACCCGGCCCTACTCGATCTTCGACCAGATCGCCAACACCTTCGCCTTCATCGGCTTCTCGCTGCCGACCTTCTTCACCGGGATCCTGTTTATCCTGGTGTTCTCGGTGAAGCTGGACTGGCTGCCCTTCGTCTACACCGACGTGCCGGGCAGCGGCATTCGCTGGCTGCTGGAGATGATCCGGCAGGCGATCATGCCGGTGATGGTGCTCGGCCTGTTCCAGGCGGCGTCGATGACCCGCTTCGTGCGCTCGGCAATGCTCGACGTGATCCGGCTCGACTATGTCACCACCGCCCGCGCCAAGGGGCTCGGGCAGGCCAAGGTGATCGTCAAGCACGTGATGCGCAACGCGATGATCCCGGTCGTCACGCTGATTGCGCTGCAAATGCCCGCCGTGTTCGGCGGCGCCATCGTCACCGAGCAGATCTTCCGGATTCCCGGTATCGGCTCGCTGCTGATTTCCTCCATCCTCGCCAATGACACGCCGGTCGTGATGGCCGTGACCTTCGTCTTCGCGTGTCTCGTGGTGCTGTTCAACCTGATCGCAGATGTCCTCTATGGCTGGCTTGACCCTCGCATCTCCTTCCGCTGAGCGGCGCGGCTATTCGCCCTGGCGCGAAACCTGGCGGCGCTACCGCCGGCACCGGCCTGCCGTGGTCAGCGCCGTGCTGTTGCTGCTGCTGATCGCGGCCGTCGTGATCGGCCCGTTCGTCTGGCGCGTCTCGATCAGCGACATGGACGTCGTGGCCGGCCTGCAGGGGCCGTCGCTTGCGCATCCGTTCGGCACCGACGATCTCGGCCAGGACTTGCTCGCCCGCATGATCTATGGCGGGCGCATCTCGCTCGCGGTCGGCCTCGCCGCGATGCTGGTCTCGGTGTTCGTCGGCACGCTGATCGGCGCGCTCGCCGGCATGTCGCGCGGCGCGCTCGGCTACGCGTTGATGTGGCTGACCGATTTGTTCCTGTCGCTGCCGCAACTGCCGCTGCTGTTGATGCTGATCTATCTGTTCCGCGACGGGCTGAAGGCGATGTTCGGCCCGGAGGGCGGCATCTTCATCCTGATCGTGTTGGTGATCGGCGGCTTGCGCTGGATGCCGGTCGCGCGCCTGGTGCGCGCCCAGTTCCTCTCGCTGCGCGAGAAGGAATTCGTCGAGGCGGCGCGCGCGCTCGGCGCAAGCCCGGTGCGGCAGGTGGTGCGCCACATCCTGCCCAATGCGCTCGGACCCGTGATCATCGCCGGCACGATCGACGTCGCCGCCGCCATCATCGCGGAATCGACGCTGTCGTTTCTCGGCCTCGGCTTTCCGCCGGATACCCCGACCTGGGGCCGCATCCTCTATGACGCCAAGGACTTTCTCGACATCGGCCCGCATTGGGCGCTGTTTCCGGGCGGCGCGATCTTCATCGCGGTGGTCGCCATCAACTTCATCGGCGACGGGCTGCGCGACGCGCTCGACGCGCGCAAGGTGATCTGATGGCGCTGCTCGACATCAAGGGCCTGAAAACCCATTTCACCACCGACGACGGCATCCTGCAGGCGGTCGACGGCGTTGACATCAGCATCAACCGCGGCGAGACGCTGTGCGTGGTCGGAGAATCCGGCTGCGGCAAGACCGTCACCGCGATGTCGATCCTGAAGCTAATTGCGATGCCGCCGGGCAAGATCGTCGAAGGCGAAATCATCTTCGAGGGTCGCGACCTGGTGCCCTTGACCAGCCATGAGCTCGACGACATCAGGGCCAAGGAGATTGGCTTCATCTTCCAGGAGCCGATGACCTCGCTCAATCCGGTGCTGACCATCGGCGAGCAGATCGCCGAGAGCCTGCGCCGCCACGAGGCGGTAACCAAGAAGCAGGCGCTGGAGCGCACCATCGAGATGCTGAAGCTGGTGCAGATCCCCAACGCCGCGGGCCGCGTGCATCATTATCCGCACCAGTTCTCCGGCGGCATGCGCCAGCGCGTGATGATCGCGATGGCGCTGGCCTGCCGCCCCAAGCTCGTGATCGCCGACGAGCCGACCACCGCGCTCGACGTCACCATCCAGGCGCAGATCCTCGACCTGTTGCAGGACATGAAGGAACGCTTCGGCATGGCGGTGATGCTGATCACGCACGCGATGGGCGTGGTCGCCGAGACCGCGCAGCGCGTCGTCGTGATGTACGCCGGCAAGGTGGTGGAAGAGGCGCCGGTCGACGAACTGTTCGGCAATCCCGGCCACCCCTACACCCAGGGCCTGATCCGCTCGATCCCGCGCATCGATCTCGACGCCGCGCACAAGACGCGGCTGGAGGCGATCGGCGGCTCGGTGCCGATCCTGATCAACCCGCCGCCCGGCTGCCGTTTTGCTGCCCGCTGCAAATACGCCATGAGCATCTGTACCGAAAAGGAGCCGAGGCTGCGCGAGATCGCACCCGGCCATCGCATGGCCTGCCACCTCGGAGACGCGTCATGAGCGAGCCCCTGCTGCGCGTTTCCAATCTGAAGAAGCACTTTCCGGTGCTGGGCGGCCTGTTGTCGCGCGAGGTCGGCCAGGTCTATGCGGTCGACGGCGTGTCGTTCTCGGTCAATCGCGGCGAGACGCTCGGCCTCGTCGGCGAATCCGGCTGCGGCAAGTCGACCACCGGACGCTGCGTGCTGCGCCTGATCGAGCCGACCTCGGGCGAGGTCGTGTTCGACGGCCGGAGCGTGACTGGTCTGGGTGGCGGCGATCTGCGGGCTATGCGACGCAACATGCAGCTCGTGTTCCAGGATCCGTTCGCCTCGCTCAACCCGCGCATGACGGTCGGCGCCATCCTCGGCGAGCCCTTCATCATCCACAACCTCGTGACCTCGGCCAGCGAGCGCGAGGACCGCGTCGCGAGCCTGTTGGTCAAGGTCGGGCTGAAGGCCGAGCATATGCGGCGCTACCCGCACGAATTCTCCGGCGGCCAGCGCCAGCGTATCGCGATCGCCCGCGCGCTCACCTTGGAGCCGAAGCTGATCGTGTGCGACGAGCCGGTCTCCGCGCTCGACGTCTCGATCCAAGCCCAGGTCATCAACCTGCTCGAGGATCTGCAGGCCGAGCTGAACCTCACCTATCTGTTCGTCGCCCACGATCTCTCTGTCGTGGAGCACATCTCCGACCGCGTCGCGGTGATGTATCTCGGCCGCATCGTCGAGCTCGCCAAGGCCAGCGATCTCTACCGCAATCCGCAGCACCCCTACACCAAGGCGCTGCTCTCGGCAGTGCCGGTGCCGGATCCCAAGGCGAAGCGCGATCGCATCCGCCTGAAGGGCGACGTGCCGAGCCCGATGAATCCGCCCAAAGGCTGCCACTTCCACACCCGCTGCCCGATCGCCGAGGAGCGCTGCCGGCAGACCGCACCGGAACTGCTGGAAGGCAGGAACGGGCATTCCGTGGCGTGTCATCTGGCGTAGGTCGCGCACCAGATGCGATAGCCAGCCGGCGCGGGAGCGCACCGCCAAAAATATCGAAAACAACCCCATGCAAAGTAACCGGCGGCCGCGGGCGTTCGACACGGCACTTGACATGTCGGGCAAATCAGCGGCATTATTCGATAATTCCGAAATAATGGCGACGATAGTTGGAATCACGTCGTCAGACGTTAACGCCGCTTGGTCTTGGTCCGCGACCTCGGTCTGGCCTTTGTCTTGATCTTCCGCCGGGGTGCAGGCGCGACGGCGTCCTCCACCTCATTCGCCTCCGCCCGCAGCGTCTCGAGCAGCCAGTCACGAAATGCGCGCATGCCCGGCGTCACGTCGCGCGACTTCAGCCAGGTCAGCCAATAGGATCCCGCCGGGACCTCGGCCGCGAACGGCCGCAGCAGCCGGCCGGACGCCAGCTCATTTTCGAACATCGCGATCGGCACCAGCCCGACGCCGACGCCGCGCGCGGCGGCCTCGGCCATCGCCACCGAGCTGTCGAAGATCGGCCCCTGGATTTTCGGGCACGGCGCGCCGGCGACCGCAAACCACAGCGGCCATTCCTCGGCGCGGTAGGAGCGCAGCAAGAATTCCTGCGCGAGATCGGACGGCTTGCGCAGCCGGTTCGCCGCGTCGGGGCAACACACCGGCGAGAGCGGTGCGGACAGCAGATGGATCGCCTCGGTGCCGTGCCAGGAGCCGTCGCCGAAGCGCAGCGCAAGGTCGAGCCCGTCGCCCGCGATGTCGACGCGGTTGTTGTTGGTGAGCAGGCGCAGATCGATATAGGGATGCGCGCGCTTGAAGCGGTCGATGCGCTGCAGCAGCCATCCGGTCGCGAACGTCGTGACGCAGCCGACGGTCACGACCTCGCGCGTGCCCTTGGCCTCGATGCGGTCGATCGCGGCGCCGATCCGGTCGAGCGCGTCCGACAGCACCGGCAGCAGCGCCAGCCCTTCGTCGGTGAGCACCAGCCCGCGCGGCAGCCGGCGGAACAGGCTTGTGCCCAGAAGATCCTCGAGCTGCTTGACCTGATGGCTGATCGCGGTCTGCGTCACGCGCAGCTCCATCCCGGCGCGGGTGAAGCTGAGCAGCCGCGCAGAGGCCTCGAAGGCGCGCAGCGCGTTCAGCGGGAGATGCCGGCGCACGACGTCATGACCAAGTTTTCCTCATGCCTCGCTGTATAAATGATTGTTTGTGCGCCGTCACGCCGCCCGGCAGGTTCGCGCCGCCAACGGGAGATTCGACATGCTGACGAGACGGACATTTGGATTGCACGCGCTGGGCCTTGCGGTGTCCTGCACCTTGCCGCGGCAAGGTGCGGCGGCGGGACCAAGCGAGCCGGCGCAGCGGCTGCAGCAGGAGTTTGCACGCATCGAGCTGGCGACCACCGGCCGGCTCGGCGTCGCCGCGCTCGACATGGAGACGGGATTGCGCGCGAGCCGGCGCGGCGACGAGCGGTTCCCGATGTGCAGTACCTTCAAGGCGATGGCATCGGCCGCGGTACTGCACCGGGTCGATCGCGGCGAATCCAGCCTCGATCAGCAAATCCGGTTCGAGGCCAAAGATATCTTGGCCAACTCGCCCGTCACCAAGGAGCACGTCGCCTCGGGCATGACGCTTGCCGAGCTTTGCGAGGCCGCCATCACAAGGAGCGACAACACTGCGGGCAACATGATCCTCCGCGAGATCGGCGGGCCCGCCGGCTTCACCAGCTTCTTCCGCACCATCGGCGACAATGTGAGCCGGCTCGATCGCTGGGAACTGGCGCTGAACGAGGGGGTATCAGGCGATCCGCGCGACACCACGAGTCCTGTCGCGATGCTGAAGGATTTGCAGCGCGTGCTGCTCGGCGACGTCCTGTCCGCGGCCTCGCGCCAGAAGCTGATCGACTGGATGGTCGCCAACAAGACCGGCGACGCTCGGCTGCGCGCCGGCGTGCCCCGCGACTGGCGGGTTGCCGACAAGACCGGCACCGGCGAGCGCGGCACTTACAACGATATCGGTGTGTTCTGGCCGCCCGGCCGCAAGCCGATCGTGGTGACGGTCTACCTGACCGGGGCAAGCGCCCCCATGGAGAAGTGCAACGAGGTGATCGCCGATGTCGCCCGCGCCGTCGCCAATGCGAGCGCCGGGCAGAGCGGCTGAACGACGCCGCGATCAGCATCTCCGACAACGTCAGGCCGGCCAGCGACCAAGCAAGTCGCTCGCCGCCTCGAACAACGCTGCAACACGCAACAGTTCCGCATCGGCCCGGAAGCGGCCAACCAGGTGCAGCCCGATCGGCAGGCCGTCGCGGCCGAAACCTGCGGGGATGCTGACGGCGGGATGCCCGGTCATGTTGAACAACATGGTCCAGGGAAACCAGTGCGGCCGCACGCTGTCGAAACTCCGGCCGTCGATCTCGATCGTGCCGAACAGGTCCTGGTCGATCGGCAGCGCCGACCGGGTCAAGGTCGGCATCGCCAGGAGATCGCCGCGCGCGAACAGCGACTGCACCCGGCGGAACAGCGCGGTGCGGTCGAACATCGCCCGCTGGTAGTCGACACCGCTGACCTGCGCCGCCAGCGCGAGCTGCTTCAGGAAGGTAGCGCTGAGATCATTCGGATGATCGGCCGCGAGCTTCTCGAAGCGGGTGCGCCAGACGGTGTGATTGATCGCACGCCAGATCGGCTCGATGTCAAAGCCGTCGCCGGAAAACTCTTCGAGCTCAGCGCCGAGGCTCGCCAGCCGGTCGAGGCTTGCCTTGAACGCCGCAGCCACATCGGACGTGACCGGACGCCCCGGCGGCGACAAGCAGAACAGCACCCGCCGGCCCTTGAGGTCGCCGCGCGGCGCGGCAAGGCCGAGATAGTCAGACACCGGCACCCCGATCGACCAGGGGTCCGACGGGTCCTCTCCCGCCATCGCCTGCATCATCAGCGCCGTATCGGCAACGGTGCGCGTGGTCGGCGTAACGTAGGTCTGGTTGCCGAAAGCATCCTGCGCCTGGCTATGCGGGATCACCCCGTTGCTCTGCTTGATTCCGACCACGCCGTTGCAGGCGGCGGGAATCCGGGTGGAGCCGCCGCCATCGGTCGCAACCGCCAGCGGCGCGATGCCGCTCGCGACGGCCACCGCCGCGCCGCCGCTGGAGCCGCCACTGGACCGCTCGGCGCTCCATGCATTGCGCGTCCGCCCGAACAGCGGCGAGTCGGTCAGGCACTTGCTGCCGAACTCCGGCGTCGTGGTCTTGCCGATCAATATGCCGCCCTGGGCACGGAGGCGGGCCACCGCGACGGCGTCATTGTCGGGCACGTTGTCCCGGTACGGCACCGCGCCGAAGGTCGTCCGGACGTCTTTGGTGTTGACGATGTCCTTCACGGTGAAGGGGATGCCGTGGAGCAGACCGGGCGGCTCGCCGGCCGTGATTTGCCGCTCGGCGGCTTTCGCCTGCGCCATCGCCGCATCGCCGCACAGCGTGATGAAGCAGTTCAATTCGGGTTGCAGCCGCTCGGCACGGGCGAGCACCGCGCGCGTAACCTCGACGGGAGAAACCTCCTTGCGAGCGATGCGCCCACGAAGCTCAACGGCAGACAGCAGACACAGATCGCCGCTCATTGGACAAGGACTCGCGTCAGACATGGTCGACGCCCGCATCGTGCCGCGCGGCATGCGGCAAGTCCATCGGCTCGGACGCATGGCGAAATGCCACGGAGCCGCGCCGACGCATGGCCTGCCGAGTAGGCGGGCCCTTCCCGGCCGCGCGGCTTGGCAGCGACGGAGGATCATGCGACGCTCGATCCGCCATACGGAGGACCACGCCTTGTATCGCCGCCTCGCCCTCGCCGCGCTGATCGTTGCCGGCAGCGTGCACGGCAGCCTCGCGGCGGCCGATCCGGCACGGTGCCGCGACCTGATCCGCAAATACGAAACCGACAAGGCCCAGCTCAGCGCGATCGAGATCTCGCTGTCATTGTTCGCGGCCGCCAATGCCGATTGCATCAACCTTGCCACCGAGCTGCTCGATCACGGCGCCTCGGTCGATGCGCGGGACCGGCTGGGCGCAAGGCCGCTGAGCCACGCCGCCCGCTCCGGCCATCTTGCCATGGTCGACCTGCTGCTGGCGCGCGGCGCGCCGGTCGATGCGCGCAACCTCGCGGGATCGACCGCGCTGTATTTTGCCGCCGAGCGCGGCCATGCCGCGATCGTGCAGCGCCTGATCGATCGCGGCGCCGACGTCAATCTCACCGGACGCAGCGGCGCCTCCCCGGTCGCAGCCGCGGCCTATGCCGGCAGGGACATGGTGGTGCGCATGCTGCTGGCGCACGGCGCCGACGGCAGCAAGACAGACGACACCGGCAAGCCGCCGGTCGTCTATGCCGCGGCGGGCGGCCAGCTCGGCATCGTCAAGCAGCTGCTCGCGCGCGAGATCGACATCAATGCGCGCTACGCCAACGATCTGACGCTCCTGATGTGGGCGGCCGGGCCGGATGAGACCGTACCGGAGGCGCAGGCGCTCGAGGTCGTCTCGTACCTGCTGGAAGGCGGCGCCAGGGTCGACGACCGCGATGCGCGCGGCCGCACCGCGCTGATGATCGCCGCCGAAGGCAATCATCCGGCGATTGCCAGGACACTGCTCACGCATGGCGCCGACCCTGCGCTGGCCGACAAGGCCGGCAAGCATGCCGCCGATCTCACCATCCTGTCGGCGCTGCGCGAGGAGCTGACGCCGCGCTGAGGCATGATGAGTTGAATCGAGCAACAGGTTCCGCATCACCTCGCCCCGCTTGCGGGGAGAGGTCGGAACGCATCGTTAGATGCGTTCCGGGTGAGGGGGAGCTTCCACGAGCACGTTTATCACCGTGTTCGCGGAGAGAGCCCCTCACCCCAACCCTCTCCCCGTAAGGACGGGGAGAGGGAGATCAGCCGCAACGAGGGGTGAGCTTCAGCGCCGCTCACAGCCCCGCCAGATAGTCCACCAGCGCGGCAAGGTCGTCGGGCGACGTTGCCAACATCAGGTCGGACATGCCGGGATTGTTGCCGCGCGCACGGGTGCGGAAATCGGCGATGGTCTTGGCGAGATAATCCCGTCCCATTCCGGCCAGCCGCGGCACCGTGCCGTCGCCCTGGAAGCGATCGAGATGGCAGGCCGGGCAACCGATCGAGCGGCTGGCGCTGACCGCCTTTTCCGCCACGTCCTTGGGCGCGCGCGGCTGGCCGAGGTCAGGCCACGGCTTCTGCGAAAAATATTCCGCGATCGCCAGCATGTCGTCGCGCTCGAACTGCGTCGCGATCGGCTGCATGATCTCGCTCTTGCGATCGCCGCGCTTGAAGTCGCGCAGCTGGATGTAGAGATAGCCGGCCTGCTGGCCCCAGATCGTCGGAATGGTCTTGTCGACCGGCTTGCCGTTCTCGCCGTGGCAGCCGGCGCAGACCTGCACCTTGTCTTCAATCGTCTCAGCGCATGCCTGTACCGCCATCAGCAGCAGCGCGACGCCGCAAATCATCAATCTACTGAACATCTGCTCATCCGTAGAAAACAGAGGCGGGACCGAACCGGTCCCGCCTCGCCGTCAATGTTTGCACGCGTGATGCATCAGGCCCGGGCTCAGTCGAGCGTGAAGGCGATGATGTTGTTGCCACGCTTGTAGTCGAGCTGGGTGTTGCCGCCCGCGCCGACCACGACATATTGCTTGCCGCCGACCATGTAGCTCGACGGCGGCGCGTTGACGCCGGCGCCGGCCCGGAAGCTCCACAGCTCCTTGCCGTTCGACGAATTGTAGGCCGCGAACTTGCCGTTGCCTTCGCCGGTGAAGACCAGGCCGCCGGCGGTGGCGAGGATGCCACCGATCATCGGCTCGGGCGTGTTGACCTGCCATTTGATCTTGCCGTTGTTGTAGTTCACCGCGGTGATATTGCCCGCCTGCTTCTCGCCCGGGATCACCTTGAAGGCACCGCCCAGCCACAGCTTGCCGTTCGGATAGGCCGAGCTCTCGACGTGGTAGGTCATCGGCTGGTGCAGGTTGATGGCGTAGGCCAGCTCCTGTCCCGGATCGGTCGCGATCGGCGACCATTCGACGCCGCCATTGGCGCCGGGCAGCATGCGCGCACCTTCCTTGGTCGGCAGCACCCACATGTTCTCCTGCGGCACCATCGCCTCGGAGAAGCGGATCAGGCTGCAGTCCTTGCGATCGTGCACATAGATGTGTCCGGTCTTGCCGGCATGAATGACGCCGGGAATCGTCTTGCCGCTCTTGTCCTTGACGTTGACCAGCACCGTCGGGCTGACCGCGTCGAGGTCCCAGACGTCATGGGCGATGTACTGGAAGTGGCAGACATACTTGCCGGTGTCGAGATCGAGCGAGACCAGCGAGTTGGTATAGAGGTTGTCGCCGGGCCGGTTCGAGCCGTCGAGGTCGGGCGACGGGTTGCCGACGACGAAGTAGATCCGGTTGGTCGCGAGATCGACCGACGGGTTCTGCCACACGCCGCCACCGAGCTTGGCATAGGGATCGCCGATCTTGGCGAGCATGTCCTTCTCGGCCTGGATATTGCGATGCATGTCGCGGCCGGTGGCATCCTTTGTCGCCCAGACACCGACGGAGTTCTCCGGAATGGTGTGGAAATTCCAGAGCTGCTTGCCGGTCTTGGCGTCATAGGCGCGCACGAAGCCGCGGATGCCGTATTCGCCGCCATTGGTTCCGATCAGGACCTTGTCCTTGACCACCGTCGGCGCCATCGTCTCGCTGTAGCCGAGCTCGGGATCGGCGATGTTGGTGGTCCAGACCACCTCGCCGGTCTTGGCATTCAGCGCCATCAGCTTGGAATCGAGCGTCGCCAGATAGACCCGGTCGCCGAGCACCTGGACGCCACGATTGTTGGGACCGCAGCAATAAACCGTGATCGGGCCCATCTTATGGGCATAGTGCCAGAGCTGCTGTCCGGTCTTGGCGTCGAGCGCATAGACATGGCTGAACGACGTCGTGACGAACATCACGCCATCGACGACGATCGGAGATGTCTCAAGCGATTCCTTGACGTCGGTCTGGAAGATCCATGCGACGTGCAGGTTCTTCACATTGTCGCGGCTGATCTGCTTGCCCGGATAGAATCGCGTCTGGGCATAGTTGCCGTTGGTGAGCAGGAAGTCTCTGCTGTTCTCGTCGGCGGCGTTGAGCTGCTCCTGGGTCACCGGAGAAACATTGGCGTTACCGAGGACCGACTGCTTCTCCTGCTTGACTTCCTGTGCGACGGCGGCGCCCGACAACAGGCCAACGCCGAGCGCGGCGAATGCCGCAAGCCCTTTCACATACATATCTTCCCCCGTTATTTCTTGGTTGCAATATTAGGGATGCGTATCTGCTACTTCCCTTCGAGGCCCGGCCGCCGCTGGCGAGCGCGCAACCCGTTGCGTGGCCTGGTTGCGCTGCAATAGACGATCAAAAAAGGACGACGACAGGTATCGATGGATGGGTTCCATGTTAGCGCGGTCTTTCACAAAGACAACCGATGCGCTCAATGCGAAGCCGAAGCAGCATGACTTCGCACGCTCGAAATGCAGCGATCGCGGGCTGGCATCAAATCCGAACGATATCGGGTGCTTCGGACACCTTCACGCATCGCCGGGCAGATTTGCCTTCGCAGGCGCAGCACGCAAAATGAGACTAAGCGTCAAGCGACGGCATCGCGCGAGACGCCGCGCCGGCTGAGGCCGTGCGCGGCCTACCAATAGTCGGCCGGCAACTCCCGGCTCCGCGGCGGATCGGCGCCGGGCCGCGTGCAGGTGAAGGCGGCGCATTTGCAAGCAAAAGACAGCGCACGGATCAGCTCGGCCGCGGAGACGTCGCGCAGCCGCTGTCGCGCGATCCGGTCCAGCCGATGCAACGCGGCGAGCAGCGCGGCCTGAAAACTGTCGCCGGCGCCGATCGTATCGACGACGTTCACCACCGGCGCTTCGGCCGCGATCGGTCCGGCCTTGCGATGCCAAGCGCAGGCGCCATCATGGCCGCGCGTGATGACGACAAGCGATGCGCCGCCCGACAGCAGCGCCTCAGCGCGCGCAGCGTAGGCCTCGTCGCCGAACAGATAGGCGAAGTCGACGTCGGACATTTTCACGATGTCGGCCTTGCCGCAGAACGTTAGCATGCGCGCACGGTAGGCGTCCTTGTCCGTGACGAGATTCGGCCGGCAGTTCGGATCGAGCGCGATCGTCACATTCGGCCGCGCATTCTCGATCAAGGCCAGCGTCTCCGCCGCACCCTTGTCATGGACCAGCGTGGTTGAGCCGGTGTGGAGGCAGGTGATGCCGTCAAGCGCGACCGCATCGCGCCGATAGATCCAGTTCCGCGATGCGGTGTCGGCGTCGTAGAAGGCGTATTGCGTCTCGGTGCCGGTGACGCGCGCAAAGGCCAGCGTGGCCTGGCGATTGCTGCGCGTGGCGCGACGAAGATCGACGCCGGACGCCGCGGCATGATCGGCGATCATCTTGCCGAAGGTGTCGGTCGAGATGCCGCCGACAAAGCCGGTCGGAACGTCGAGCCGGGCGCTGCCGATCGCGATGTTGAGGCAGGAGCCGCCGACCGCGGGCGTCAGGGCCTCGCGTCCATCCGTCGTCTTCGACGGCAGGAAATCGATCAGCGCATCTCCGCAACTCAGCAGCATGGGACAAACCTTACGTCGGCGCTTCGCCGGGCGCCCGCCTCATCGCCTCGCGGCTGTCGCGGTCAAGCTCTCGCAGCATCTTGTGCACGCCGCGCTTCTTGCGGTGGAAATCGGCAAGCTCCGGCCTGGTCGGCTCGCTCAATCGCCCAAGCGCCGACATGCCGGCCATCGCCGCATTGATCGAATTGTGCGCGCCGCTGGCGACCGCGCCCAGCATCGCGGCGCCGAGCAGCACCGGCTCCTGGGTTTGCGGCAGCGCCACTGCGTAGCCTGTCGTGTCGGCCATGATCTGGCGCACCAGGGGGCTGCGGCTCGCGCCACCGCCGATCACGATGGTCTTGCCATTGACGCCATGCGCCTGCAAGGCGTCGATGACGTCGGCAAGGCCATAGGCAAGCCCGCACAGGCCGGCAATGAACAGCCGCTCCAGCGCCGACACGTCGGTGTCGAGATCGAGCCCCGCGATCACGGCACGCGAGCCGGGATCGGCATAGGGCGAACGGTTGCCGAGAAATTCCGGCAGGACGTGAACGTGGCGCGCCAGCAACGCCGCCGCACCGGCATTGCCGCTGCGCGCCAGGATGGGCTTCTCGAGATACTCGATGACGTCGACGCCGTCGTGCTTCGCCGCGAGCACAACCTCGGCATGCGCCGGATGCGACTTGAGCAGGTGATCGATCGCAGCGCCCGCCGCGGATTGGCCGCCCTCGTTCAGCCAGAAGCCCGGCACCATGCCTTCGAAATACGGCCCCCAGACGCCGGGCACGAAGCAGGGATCGACCGTCGTCGCCATGATGCAGGCCGACGTTCCCATGATGTAGGCGAGCCGTTGGCAGACATCGACCTCGGCGCCGGAGCCATCGCGGCCGCCGATCGCGCCGACGCCGCCGGCATGGGCATCAATCAGGGAGGCCCCGACCGCGGTTCCCGGCAGCAGGCTGAGATCGCGCGCGGCATCCTCGGACAGCCCACGGCCGAGCGGCGAGCCGGGCGGCACGATCTCGCTGCCGATCCGCCCAAAGCGATCGGCCGCGAGCGCCTCGAGCCCGACCCGCTTGAAAAAGGCTTCACTCCAGCCGCCCTCATCAGCGACATAGGTCCATTTGCAGGTAACGGTGCAGGTCGAGCGCGCCAGCGAGCCGGACGCGCGGAACGAGAGATAGTCGGCAAGATCGAAGAAGTGCCCGGCAGCCTCGAAGGTCGCGGGCAGATGCCGTTTCAGCCAGAGGATTTTCGGGATCTCCATCTCCGGCGAGATGGCGCCGCCGACATAGCGCAGCACCTTGTCGCCGGTCGCATTGACGAATTCGGTCTCGTCCATCGCGCGGTGATCCATCCAGACCACGACATTGCGCGCGGGATCGCCGGACGGACTGACGGTGAGCGGCCGGCCAGCCCTGTCGAGCACGACCAGCGAACAGGTCGCGTCGAAGCCGATGCCTTTGACGCTTTCGGCCCCAACCGCAGCCTCCTGCATCGCATTGCGCACCGAGGCGACGCAGGCTGCCCAGATGTCGTCGGACGATTGCTCGACGATATCGCCGGGCTCGTGCCAGACCCGGATCGGGTGCCGGGCCGAACCCAAAAGCTTCCCCGACTCGTCGAACACGCCCGCCCGGGCGCTGGTGCTTCCGACGTCCACCCCGATATAGGCTTGCCGCATGGCCGCTCTATCTTCTGTTGAGCACGATCTCCCCGGGCAACCCTACCAGCAAGTGTAGCCGCCATCGACCAGAACGATGCTTCCGGTCATCAGGCTCGCGGCGTCGGAGGCCAGGAACAAGACGACGGAGGCGATCTCGTCGACCTGCCCCATCCGCGCCATCGGGGTTCCACCGATCCAGGCGTCGTACATTTTGGGGCTGTTCTTCACGAACGCGTTCAGCGGCGTCTCGATATAGGTCGGCGCCACGGCGTTGACGCGAACCCCGCGCGCGCCCCATTCGGCCGCGAGCGATTTGGTGAGATGATGCACCGCGGCCTTGGAGGCGTTGTAGAAGCACTGTTCCTGCGGCTTGTTGACGATGAAGCCGGACATCGAGCCGACATTGACGATGGTGCCGGATTTCGCCTTCAGCATGTGATTGCCGAAGGCGCGGCAGCACCAGAAGGTGCCGTTCAGGTTGACGTCGATGACGTTGAGCCAGTGCTCGTCGGTCACCGTTTCCGCCGGCGTCTCGCTGCGGGCGATGCCGGCATTGTTGACGAGAATGTCGACCTTGCCGTATTTGCGCACCAGCTCGTCGGCGACCGCAGAGACGCGGCGGGAATCCGTCACGTCCATCAGCGCGATGTCGGCGTCGAAGCCCTTGGCCTTCAGCGCGGCTAACGCGTCATTGGCGACCTTGACGTCACGGTCGCCGATGATGACCTTGGCGCCGGCCTCGGCGAGCGCTTCGGCGCAGGCGAGCCCGATGCCCTGACCCGCGCCGGTGATGATGGCGGTCTTGCCGCCGAGCCTGAATTTTTCGAGATACATTTTCTTCTTCCTTAGCTTCTTTTTGAGCATGATCTGTTCGGAAAACCGCTTCACACTCTGCGCTAACGCGGCCCTCCGGGTCCGGATCATGCTCTACGCGTGAATCGATTTTCCGCTGTCGTCGAAACGGTGGATGCGCGCCGGATCCGGGATCAGCGACACCCGGTCGCCGGGATGCAGATCGAGCTCGCCGACATAGCGCGCAGTCAGCATTCCCAGCGGTCCGGCGTCGACATAGAGGAAGGTGTCGCTGCCGAGATGCTCGGCGACCGAGACGGTGCCGTGCCAGCCGCCCTGCCCGTCGCGCTCGACCCTCAAATGCTCGGGTCGTACCCCGATGGTCGCGGCGCCCTGCTGCTTCGCGATCTCATCGGTGACGAAATTCATCTTCGGCGAGCCGATGAAGCCGGCGACGAACAGGTTGGCCGGCTTCTCGTAGAGCTCGAGCGGCGAACCGTATTGCTCGATCTTGCCGCCGTTCAGCACCACAATCTTGTCGGCCATGGTCATGGCCTCGACCTGGTCGTGGGTGACGTAGATCGCCGTGGTGCCGAGCTGCTTCTGCAACCGCGTCACTTCGAGCCGCATCTGCACCCGCAGCGCGGCGTCGAGGTTCGACAGCGGCTCGTCGAACAGGAACGCCTTCGGCTCGCGCACGATGGCGCGCCCGATCGCGACGCGCTGGCGCTGGCCGCCGGAGAGCTCGCGCGGCTTGCGGTCGAGATAGGGCGTCAGGTTGAGCGTTGCTGCGGCCGCCTCGACCTTGCGGTTGATCTCGTCCTTGGCGATGCCGGCCATCTTCAGGCCGAACGCGATGTTGCCGCGCACGCTCATATGCGGATAGAGCGCATAGGACTGGAACACCATCGACAGCCCGCGCTTGGCCGGCGGCACATCGACTACGTTGCGCCCGTCGATCAGGATGGCGCCGCCGGTGACATCCTCGAGCCCCGCGATCAGCCGCAGCAGCGTGGTCTTGCCGCAGCCGGACGGGCCGACGAAGACGACGAAGGAGCCGTCGGCGATGTCGAGATCGGCGCCCTTGATGATGTGGACCGGCCCGAACGATTTTTGCACACCCTGCAGCGTAATCTGACCCATGGCAAAAGCCTTTCTGCTACTTGACCGCGCCGAAGGTCAGGCCGCGGACGAGCTGCCGCTGACTGAACCAGCCGAGCACGAGAATGGGCGCGATCGCGAGCGTCGACGCCGCCGACAATTTCGCCCAGAACAATCCTTCCGGGCTGGAATAGGACGCGATGAAGACGGTGAGCGGCGCGGCCTCGAGCGTCGACAGATTGAGGGTCCAGAACGCCTCGTTCCACGCCAGGATCAGATTGAGCAGCAACGTCGAGGCCAGCCCCGGCACCGCCATCGGCGTCAGCACATAGATCAGCTCGCGCCCGATCGTGGCGCCGTCCATCCGCGCCGCCTCGAGGATGTCCTTCGGAATTTCCTTGAAATAGGTGAACAGCATCCAGATCACGATCGGCAGATTGCCGAGGCACAGGATGAAGATCAGGCCGCTTCTTGTGTCGAGCAGGCCGAAGGTGCGGTAGATCAGATAGATCGGCACCAGCACGCCGACCGGCGGCATCATCTTGGTGGAGAGCATCCAGAGCAGCACGTCCTTGGTCCGCTTGGTCGGCGAGAACGCCATCGACCATGCAGCCGGAATCGCGATCAACATCGCGATCAGCGTCGAGCCGCCGGCGATGATGATCGAGTTGAGCGCGTGGTGGAAATAGTCGCTGCGCTCCTGCACCGTGGCGTAGTTTTCGGTGGTCCAGTGGAAGAACAGGAACGAGGGCGGGATCGCGAACGCCTCAAGCTCGGTCTTGAAGCTCGCCAGCACCATCCAGAGGATCGGGAAGAAGATCAGGAAGCCGACCAGCCAGGCCGCCATCGTCGAGACCACCTTGCGCCGTGTCGTGACCATCCGCGCCATGACGTTACGCCTCCAGATTCCGGCCGACGATACGAACGAGGAAGAACGCGACGATGTTGGCGAGGACCACCGCAACCAGGCCGCCCGCCGAGGCGCTGCCGACGTCGTACTGGATCAGCGCCTGCGAATAGATCAGGAAGGCGATGTTGGTGGTCTGCAGGCCGGGGCCGCCGCCGGTGGTGACGAAGATCTCCGCAAACACCGTGAGCAGGAAGATGGTCTCGATCAGGATCACCACCGTGATCGGGCGCGCCAGGTGCGGCAGCGTGATGTAGATGAAGGTCGAGATCGCGCTCGCGCCATCCATTTCGGCCGCCTCCTTCTGCTCCTCGTCGAGCGATTGCAGCGCGGTCAGCAGGATCAGGGTCGCGAACGGCAGCCATTGCCAGGAGATGATCAGGATCACCGAGAACAGCGGCGCCTCGTTGAACCAGTCGATCGCCGGCAGCCCGAACAGATGCGCGATCCAGGCGAACAGGCCCGACACCGGATGCATCAACAGGTTCTTCCAGACCAGCGCGCTCACCGTCGGCATCACGAAGAATGGCGCGATCACCATCAGCCGGACGATCGAGAGCCCGACCACCTGCTGGTCGAGCAGCACCGCCAGCGGCACGCCGAGGATGATCGTGATCGCGAGCACCGAGCCGACCAGCACCAGCGTGTTCTGCAACGAGGCGAGGAAAGCCGGATCGGTCAGGAAGTAGCGGAAATTTTCCAGCCCAACGAACGATTCAGACCCGGGATCGAGCAGATTGTAGTGCAGGGTCGCGAAATAGATCGTGAGCGCCAGCGGCACGATCATCCAGATGAACAGCAGCGCCACGGCGGGCGTGAGCAGCGTGCGTGCGAGCAGTTGGGTCTGCTGGGTCGCCATCCCCGCCTCCTTCTTTCGGAAAGGAGCGACCATCCCGCTGCGGGACAGGATGGTCGCAAGTGGCCCAGCTCGGGAGGTCTAAGCTGGTCGGGAGGCCAGGGCGCACACCGCGCCCCGGCTTTGGTCCAGGCGTGGTCTACTTGATATAGCCCGCGCGCTTCATCTCGCGCTCGGTCGCGGACTGCGCAGCCGAGAGCGCCGCGTCGACGGTGGTCGAGCCGGACAGCGCGGCCGAGAACTGCTGGCCGACCTGGGTGCCGATGCCCTGGAATTCAGGGATCGCCGCATACTGCACGCCCACGTAAGGCACCGGCTTCACCGTCGGCTTGTTCGGATCGGCCGCATCGATCGAGGCCAGCGTCAGCTTGGCGAAGGGCGCGACCTTCAGATAGTCGGGGTTCTTGTAGAGCGAGGTGCGCGTGCCGGGCGGCACGTTGGACCAGCCTTCCTTCGACGCGACGAGCTTGGTGTAATCCTTGCTGGTCGCCCAGGCGATGAACTTCTCGGCCGCGTCAACCTTCTTCGAGCCGGCGGGGATCGCGAGGCTCCACGCCCACAGCCAGTTGGCGTTCTTGCCGAGCCCGGTGTTCGGGGCCAGCGCGAAGCCGACCTTGTCGGCAACCTTGGAATCCTTCGGGTTGGTCACCATGGACGCCGCCACCGTGGCGTCGATCCACATCGCGCATTTGCCGGCGCTGAACAGCGCGAGGTTCTCGTTGAAACCGTTGGACGAGGCGCCGGGAGGTCCGGCTTGCTTCATCAGGTCGACATAGGTCGTCAGCGTCTTCTTCCATTCCGGCGAATTGAACTGCGGCTCCCACTTCTCGTCGAACCATCGCGCGCCGAACGAGTTGGACATCGCGGTCAGGAACGCCATGTTCTCGCCCCAGCCGGCCTTGCCGCGCAGGCAGATGCCGTAGACGCCGCCCGACTTGTCGGTCAGCTTCTTGGCCGCGTCGACCACGAAGTCCCAGGTCGGGCTTTCCGGCATCTTCAGGCCGGCCTTGTCGAACAGGTCGGTGCGGTACATCACCATCGAGCTCTCGCCGTAGAACGGCGCGGCATAGAGCTTGCCGTCGACCGAAACGGCATCCTTGATCTTCGGCAGCAAGTCACCAACGTCGTAGTCGGCGCCGAGCTTGTCGAGCGGCACCAGCCAGCTCTTCTTGGCCCAGATCGGCACCTCGTAGGTGCCGATGGTGAGCACGTCGAACTGGCCGCCCTTGGTGGCGATGTCGGTGGTCACGCGCTGGCGCAGCACGTTCTCCTCGAGCGTCACCCATTTCACCGTTATGTCCGGATTCTTCGCGGTGAATTCGCTGGTGAGCCCCTGCATGCGGATCATGTCGCTGTTGTTGACGGTCGCCACCGTCAACGTGGTCTGGGCGATCGAGGGGGCAGAGATCAAAAGAGCAGCCGCGCCCGCAACGGCGCAAAGGACGTTTTTCAAGGTGACCTCCCTTATGTCACGTTGAGCATATGCCCACGTGTTGAGCGTATGTTCATCCTGTCGCCAAATTTTGTCAAGCGCGCGAGAGCGCCGTTCCGCGCGTTTGCGGGTTCCACCACAGCCTGGAATGGAGGTGTTTGCGGAGGCGAAGAGAGCGGCTGACTGGAATTGGATTGAGCTGGAGCAGCACTGAAGGTTTACCTCTCCCGCTTGGGAGGAGGTCGGATTGCATCGGAGATGCAATCCGGGTGGGGGTTCTCTCCACGATATGACTTGAGGATAGACCCCCACCCCAGCCCTCCCCCGCAAGCAGCGGGAGAGGGAGCGCAGCCGACTCGTGGCGCCTAGCGATCCAGCACCGCGCGCGCGGTCGCCTCATCGGTGATGAGGCCGTTGATCACCCGGCCCGCCAATGCGGCCTTGATCGACGGCACCTTGGCGGCGCCGACGGCCGCGGCGATCGTGGTCGCTTCCGCGGGGATCTGCGGCGGAATGCTCGTCAGCCGCTTGTTGGTGCCGCCCTTGATCAGGCGGCCCCTGGCGTCATAGGCCCAGCCGGTCACCTCGCCGATCGCGCCGAGCCGCATCATCTCGAGCAGCTCCTCGCGGGTGACGAAGCCGTCGACATGGACCTGGGCCTTCTGGTCCATCTGGCCGATGCCGATCAGCCGCAGATCGGCCCTGGCGGCGACCGCCCTCACCCGCGCGATCGGGTCGATGCGCACCATCCGGTTGCGCTCGTCCTCGCTCGACATCAGGAACGGCAGCGGCATCGGGTAATGGCGCGCACCGGTGCGATCGGCGAGCCGTCCCACCGTGTCGTAGAAGCTTGCCGAGCCGTCGGCGGAGATGTTGCCGACCAGCGAGACGATCTGGTGATCGGGCCGCTCGATCGGCGAGACCCGCTCGACCGCGGCGCGCACCGCGCGGCCGGTGCCGAGCGCGACGATCACCGGCGTCTCCGAACGCAGCGTCATCTCCAGCAGATTGGCGCTGCGCTCGGCGATCCCCGCATTCGACAGCGGCGCCGCCGGATCGGTCGGCACGACGTCGCAATGCACCAGGTCGAACCGCGCCTTCAGCCGGGAGGCCAGCTCCATGCAGGCCGCGATGGGGTGTTCGAGGCGAAACGTGATCAGCCGCTCCGCCAGGCACAGCGACACCAGGCGCTGCGCCGAGGCGCGCGACACCTGCAGCATTTTCGCAATCTCATCCTGGGTATGGCCCGCGATGAAATACAGCCAGCCGGCGCGCGCCGCATCGTCGAGGCGAGACTTTTCGTTGTCGGGCGCAGCCATCGTCTTGCGTCAGCCTTCCATCCAGAAATCCGTCATCGCGGCGAAGATTCGATCCGCCCCGGCCTGCCGCAGCAGAACACTGCCATCCGCCAACCGATAGTGGGCGCCGCCGACAAATCCCCACACTTTCATGCCCGCCGCCTTCGCCGCGGTCACCCCGCTGACGCTGTCCTCGATCACGAGCGTGCGGCGCGGCGTGGCGCCCATCGCGCTTGCCGCATGCAAGAACAGATCCGGGGCCGGCTTGCCGTGCTTGACCATCTGCGCGGTGTAGAGCCGCGGTCCGAAGCTGGCGGCGAGGCCGGTCAACTCCAGCGAAAACTTCACGCGCTCGAGATCGCTCGACGAGGCGACACAATACGGCAGCCGCAATTCCTTGAGCACCGCCGCGACGCCGGCGATCGGCTTGAGCCGGGAGCGGAAGGTCTCACGGACCTGCAGCGCCAGGTCGGGCAGAAACGTCTCGGGCAACGGCTTTCCCACGCCCCGGCAGTAGTCGACCAGGGCCGCGGTGCTGCGGCCGAGGAAGAGTTCGAGCGCCCGCTCGGTGCTCATCCCGATGCCGGCCTGCACCATCGCCTCGGCAAGGCAGCGGCAGCTCAATTCCTCGCTGTCGACGAGCACGCCGTCGCAGTCGAAGATGACGAGATCGGTCTCGGGAAGCCGCGGATCCATCCAGGCATGAGATCATATGCTCATGCCATGAGCAATAGATCACAGTTTCGCGCGGAATGCCGCGCCTCAAATGGTCGCGGTGCACCGCCAGGGATGCTGTGCGACAAGGCGAAATGCCGCATGACACACCTCTGATCGCGACCATCGTCGCGGGTCTCGGATTAGCTTTCGTCTTCGGAACCATCGCCCAGCGCTTTCGGGTTCCGCCACTGGTCGGTTATCTGCTCGCGGGCGTGGCCGTCGGCCCCTTCACGCCTGGCTTCGTCGCCGATCAGGCGCTGGCAACCGAGCTCGCGGAGCTCGGTATCATTCTTCTGATGTTCGGCGTCGGCCTGCATTTCTCGCTGAACGATCTGTTGTCGGTGCGCGCGATCGCGGTGCCCGGCGCGATTGCGCAGATTGCGGTCGCCACATTGATGGGCCTTGGCCTCGCCCTGTTGATGGGCTGGACCGTCGGCGCCGGTCTGGTGTTCGGTCTCGCGCTGTCGGTCGCAAGTACCGTCGTGCTGTTGCGCGCGCTGCAAGAGCGCCGCCTGATGGACACCGAACGCGGCAAGATCGCGGTCGGCTGGCTGATCGTCGAAGACCTCGCCATGGTGCTGGCGCTGGTGCTATTCCCGGCGGTGGCGAGCTTGCAGGGCGGCGATGGCGCGGCGCTCACCTCCGACCCGCTCGCCGCCCGTTTCGGTCTCGGATTGACCGGCGTGCTGGTGCTGACGCTGATCAAGATCGCCGTGTTCATCGTGCTGATGCTGGTGGTCGGGCGCCGGCTGATCCCCTGGGTCCTGCACTACATCGCGCATACCGGCTCGCGCGAGCTGTTCCGGCTGACCGTGCTCGCGATCGCGCTCTGCATCGCATTCGGCGCCACCAAGCTGTTCGGTGTCTCGCTGGCGCTCGGCGCCTTCTTCGCCGGAATGATGCTGCGGGAATCGCCGCTCAGCCAGCGCGCGGCCCAGGAAACACTGCCGCTGCGCGACGCATTCGCGGTGCTGTTCTTCGTCTCCGTCGGCATGCTGTTCGATCCGCTCAGCGTGGTGCGCGAGCCCTGGCCGTTCGTCGCGACGCTGTTCGTCATCGTGGTCGGCAAGTCGATCGCCGCCCTTCTGATCGTCGTGCTGTTCCGTCATCCGATGGCGACCGCCCTGATGATCTCGGCGAGTCTCGCCCAGATCGGCGAATTCTCCTTCATCCTGGCCGAACTCGGCGTTGCGCTCAATCTGCTGCCGAAGGCCGGCCGCGACCTGATCCTGGCGGGCGCGATCGTCTCGATCATGCTCAACCCGCTGGTGTTCGCGGTGGTCGACTGGCTGACGACGCGGCTCGAGAAACCGCAGGCCTCCTCGCCGACCGCCGGAGCTTCTGAACCAATCGCGGTCACCGAATTGCAGGATCACACCATCCTGGTCGGCTACGGCCGGGTCGGCAGCATCGTCGGCGAAGCGCTGCATCAACGCAGCGCGCCGTTCCTCGCGGTCGAGGCATCCGACGACATGGTCGCCAAGCTCAAGGAGCGGGGCATCGAAGCCTTGATCGGCAACGCCGCGCGCGCCAGCGTGCTGCGCGCGACCAATCCGGCCGGCGCGCGATCGCTGGTCATCGCCATTCCCGAAGCCTTCGAGGCCGGCCAGATCGTCGAGCAGGCGCGCGCCGCGAATGCCGATATTCAGATCATCGCCCGTGCGCATTCCGACGCCGAGGTCGATCATCTGAAAGGACTTGGCGCCGACATCGTGATCATGGGCGAGCGCGAGATCGCCCGCGGCATGATCGAGGAGCTCGACAGGGCGCGGCCAGCTGCTATGCGAACCGCCGAGCAGGATTCGGCCGCTTGAGATAGATTACGCCCGCCGCACCGATGCACGCCGCGCATCACGCGATGAGGGAGATCAAAGCATGGCCTTCAAGAGCCCGCACGTTTCGCTGGTGTCGTTCTCCGTCGAGATCGGCGCCGCGGACACGACAAACGTCATGCAGGTCGAGACCGACCTGCATCTGAACACCCGTCATCCGAGCTATGACGCGGCCGCCGTGGAGCGGCTGGTGCGTGACGCGCAAGCCTATCTCGCCGGCAATGCCGGTCAGGTCACCCGGATCCGGCTGGTCTCCACCCGCAGCGGCCAGACCTGACGCCACTTCATTCGAGCATGATCTCTGCGCAAACGCTTCGCGTTTGTCGCGAGGGAAAACCGGCTTCCACTTCTCCGGATCATGCTCTAGCCGCCAAGAAATGCCGGCGCCAGATCTTCCTGCACGATGATGTTGGCGGCTTCCGTCGTCAGCTCGCTGCCGACCAGGTCAAGATTCTTGGCGGCCTCGAACAGCATCGAGCGGACGTCGTCCGGCGTCAGCACGCCCTTCGCGATCAGCTTGCGCACCAGCGCCTGCAGGATAAGAACGTCGATCTCGCCATGCGCCAGCGGCGTCGGCTTGTCCGTCATGATCGTCTCCCAGGCTGATCTCAAGGCTGAGGTTCGTCGTAAGTGAGGCGCCTAGCGCGGTGTTGACGCCATATCCTTGTGCAATTGCTCGAACGCACGGCGCAGGCCGTGCAGCTGATCGACCAGATGGAGGATGACGTCGATGCCCTCGTCGTTGACGCCGAAGTCGCCCTTCAGGTCCCGGATCAGATGCGCTCGCGCCACGTCGGTGTCGGAGAAGCTGACCTCGCTGGCGGTCTCGTCCGGCACGAGCCATTGCTGCTCGATCCAGAACTCCAGGGTCTGCACCTCCAGACCTGCACTGGTGAGGAACTGCTGCTTGTTCATGATGCACCACCCTCGCGCGGATCGAATGCCTTTCGATCCCAGTTCGACACAAACGCCTCCAGCTCGGGATCGGGTCCCTTGGGCAGGACCACCTTGAGCTTGACGAGCTCGTCGCCATGGCCGCCGCCGACGCGGGGCGCGCCCTTGCCGCGCAACCGCATGGTCGTGCCGGTGTTCGATCCCTTCGGAACCGTCATGGTCACGGCGCCGGTCGGCGTCGGAACGCGGACTTTTCCGCCGAGCACCGCCTCGGACAGCGAGATCGGCAGTTCCAGCGTAATGTCGTCACCCTCGCGGGTGAAGCGCGGGTCGGGGCGAACCTCCACCTCGATCAGCGCATCGCCGGGACCGCCCTTGCCGCTGCCGGACATGCCCTTGCCGCGCAGACGAATGATCTGGCCATCGACGAGCCCCGGCGGGATCGTCACGTCGAGCGTACCGCCGTCGGGAAGCGTCAGCCGCTTGTTCGCACCGGTGATCGATTCCGCGAAGTCTATCGCGAGAGCGTAATGCAAATCGCGGCCGCGCCGGTTGGCGCGCGCCTGCTCGCTGCGCCGGAGCAACTCGGCGAAGGCGTCGTCCTGGTCCATGTAGTCGGCATAGCCGGAACTGTCGGCGTAAGGATGCCCCGCATCGGCGGTGGCGAAATCCCGGTAGTAGCGATGCTGCGGCCGCTCGGCGCCATCAGCATCGATCTCGCCGGCGTCGAAGCGCTTGCGCTTCTCGGCATCCGAGAGCAGATCGTTCGCAGCAGCGACTTCCTTGAATTTGTCTTCGGCCGCCTTGTCACCCGGATTGAGGTCCGGGTGCAGCTTCTTCGCCAGCTTTCGATAGGCCTTCTGGATATCGGCCGCAGACGCCGTCGGGGCAACGCCAAGAACCTCGTACGGATTTCTCACAACCTGCTCCGCAACACCGTGAGTGCACCTGCAATCATGAGGGCGCAAAAGCAGGCGATTTGCAAGTGCGCAGGCGCGCCGCCCGGAGCTGGCCGACGCAGCATGCGCTCACGTCACATGACGAGCTAGGATGTATGTCCGGGGTCCAGATAGTTCGGCATGTTCTTTTGCTGCTGCGGCGTCATCTTGGCGGTATCCGCCTTGCCCGGCACGCCCCGCGGACCCAGCAGGGCGCGCTGCATATCGTCCTCGCTCAAGCGCGGCTTGCCATCGTCGAGCTGTCCATCGCCACCGTGACTCTGTGCCATGACCAACCTCCAGTGATGATCGCTTGCGCACAGGCGGGACAATACCGCGCTCCGCCGGAACGAGCCAGCGGAGCGCGGACGTGCCTTAGTGTTGCTCCTGCCGCTTCTCCTCCGCGGGATGACCTGCCGCGGGCGCAGCATGCGGAGCGGCGTGCGGCTCCGGCCGTGCGGCCGGCTGGGGATGGGTGGCCTGCGGATGCGGCTCGGGGCGCGCCATCGTCTCCGGGCGCGCTTCCGGCCTTGCCGCAGGCTCCGGTCGCGCTTCGGGCTTCGCTGGCTCAGGCCGCGCAACGGGCCTCGCGGCAGGCTCGGGACGCGGCTCTTCCTTGCGCACCTCTTCGGGCCGCTTATCCTGCACGGCAGGCCGCGCCGCTTCCGCAGGATGCGGCTCAAGCTTCGGCTCGGCGGCAGGCGCTGCGCGCTTCTCTTCCACCGCGGGCCTGTTCACTTCGGCGGGTGGATGCGCCGCAACGCCCTTCTCGGGAACCGGAAGCGCATGAGATCCGGCCGGCGCCGGTGCAGCAGGATGCGGCTCGGCCTTCGTCTCGGGAGCAGGTGCCGCGCGCTTCTCCTCGGCTGCGGGCTTGTTCGCCTCGGCGGGCGGTTGCGCCGCCGGAAGCTCCTTTCCCGGGACCGGGAGCGCGTGGGAAGCAGCCGGTGCTGTTGCGGGTGCGGCTGCAGCTCCCGGATGCCCCGGCTCCCCGGCCGCCGGCCGTGCAGCGTTGATAGGCACCGCCTCGCCGGCCGCGCGCGCGCGAACCACGCCCGGTCCCTTCAATTCGCCGGGACGCGCCGTTGCGGCGACGGCGGGCACGCCATTGTTGGTCCGCTTGAACAGGCTCGGATCCTGGCTTGCGGTCTCGACCTGCTTGCGTTGCAACGGCGTCGCCGCGAAGTGCTGCTCCTTGGCGATCGCGCGATCGGCCGGCGTCGGCCGCACCTCGATGCCGCCGCGGCCGCCATTGTAGCTGACGTTGTTGACGGTGGTCTGATTGATCGTGACGTTCTTCTCGTAGACGTTGGTGATCCGCGCGCCCTGCAGATTGTTCACGGTGCGATTGTAGAAGAAGTTTCCGTGATCCCAGCGGCCGCCTTCATAGCCTGTACCGCCGTAGCCGAAGCCGTAATTGATGCCGCCGTAGAAGCCGACGCGATCACCCCAGTAGCCCTGATGGAAAATGAAACCGCCGCCGAACGCGCCCCAGTAGCCGGGCGTCCACAGCAGTCCGACCCGCGGCGGCTGCACCCAGGTGCCCGGCACCCAGTAGTAATCGCCGCGCTCCTCGTCCCACGACCAGTTGCCCGGCGACCACATGTAGCCGGGCCCGGGCACCGGCGGCTGATCGTAAGTCGGCAACGGCGGCGGCGCGGTCTCGACGGCAGAGACCGGCGCGCATGCCGCATCCTGCGCGATTGCGGGCACCGCCGTCGCATAGAACAGCGCCGTCGCAATCGCTGCGCACGACACGGTCGAAAGGAGACGAGTTGTCATTGGGAGCCTCTTCGATGAGCACGTTCGACGTGAGACGGAACAAAAGTTCCGTGCATCGGCAATGCACCGACACACTTCATCGCTAGCGCCTTGACCTTACACCAGCCTGAAACGCATCGACGCAAACGGAAACGCGCTCACGCGGCTATTCATGGTCGGTTCAGAGTGCGCCGTGATGCAACGTTGCGAGATTCAGTGGAACATCGCGCGTTGCTTCTCTGCATCATCGAGCGAGCTACGCGAAACGCGACGTGATCGATTCCGACAGCGTGTCCCGAACATGACTTGGGTCTTTGTGCGATCACAGCGATCCATGCTCATCCAGCGCTCGCGTCACGAGCACAGCGATCCATCGAACCGCAATCAGCGCGATACGTCCACCCGCTTGCCGGCGCGGCCGTAGCAGTGCTCCCGGATGAGTGCCAAAGACGAACGTCAGCCCTCGCAACGGCTTAACCGCAGCATCCCAGCGGGCGCGCTCCGCGATTGACACTCCCCTGAAAGGACCACACGATGCGAGATGCGACGGCCTTTGGCCCGCGGTTTTTCCGCCGGCGCAATCGCACGGGGCTGTTGCATGATGGATGTCATCGTTCCGCCATCTGTCGCCGGCGGGACTGCGTGGCTGACTTGATCTCGACGAGCCTGCGTTGCCTTGAGGTGCCACGATGAACATAGAAAAATATACTGATCGCGTTCGCGGCTTCATTCAGTCGGCGCAATCGCTCGCGATGCGCGAGGGACATCAGCAGTTCTCGACGCTTCACATCCTCAAGGTGCTGCTGGACGACAATGAGGGCCTCGCGGCCGGTCTGATCGACCGCGCCGGCGGCAACTCGCGCGCCATCCTCAAGGCGACCGAAGACGCGCTGGCGAAAGTGCCGAAGGTCAGCGGCACCGGCTCGGGACAGATTTACCTGGCGCCGGAGACTGCGCGCGCCTTCGCGGCGGCCGAACAGGCCGCCGACAAGGCCGGCGACAGCTTCGTCTCGGTCGAACGCCTGCTGCAGGCCCTTGCGGCCGACAAGGACAGCGAGGCCGGCAAGCTGCTCGCCAAGGGCGGCGTCAATCCGCAGAACCTGAATGCGGCCATCAACGCGCTGCGCAAGGGCCGCACCGCCGACAGCGCGTCGGCCGAGAACGCCTATGACGCACTGAAGAAATACGCCCGCGACCTGACCCAGGCTGCGCGCGACGGCAAGCTCGATCCGGTGATCGGTCGCGACGAGGAGATCCGCCGCACCATCCAGGTGCTGTCGCGACGGACCAAGAACAATCCCGTGCTGATCGGCGAGCCCGGCGTCGGCAAGACCGCGATCGTCGAGGGCCTCGCGCTGCGCATCGTCAATGGCGACGTGCCGGAAAGCCTGCAGGACAAGGCGCTGCTCGCGCTCGATCTCGGCGCGCTGATCGCCGGCGCAAAATATCGCGGCGAGTTCGAGGAGCGGCTCAAGGCGGTGCTGCAGGAAGTGACCTCGGCCGAGGGCGGCATCATCCTGTTCATCGACGAGATGCACACGCTGATCGGCGCCGGCAAGGGCGACGGCGCGATGGACGCATCCAACCTGTTGAAACCCGCGCTCGCCCGCGGCGAGCTGCACTGCATCGGCGCCACCACGCTCGACGAATACCGCAAGCATGTCGAGAAGGACGCGGCGCTGGCCCGGCGTTTCCAGCCGGTGTTCGTCTCCGAGCCGACGGTCGAGGACACCATCTCGATCCTGCGCGGCCTCAAGGACAAGTACGAGCAACATCACGGCGTGCGCATCGCGGATTCGGCGTTGGTCGCCGCCGCGACGCTGTCAAACCGCTACATCACCGACCGCTTCCTCCCCGACAAGGCGATCGACCTGATGGACGAGGCGGCGGCGCGGCTGAAGATGCAGGTCGATTCCAAGCCGGAAGAACTCGATTCGCTCGACCGCGAGATCATCCGGCTCAAGATCGAGCAGGAAGCGCTGAAGAAGGAGACCGATCTCGGCTCCAAGAGCCGCCTGCAGACGCTCGAGAAGGATCTTGTCGACCTGGAAAAGAAGTCGGCGGACATGACATCGAAATGGCGGTCGGAAAAGAGCAAGCTCTCCGATGCGCAGAAGATGAAGGGCGAACTCGAACAGTTGCGTACCGAGCTCGCCAATGCGCAGCGCAGAGGTGAATTCCAGAAGGCGGGCGAGCTGGCCTATGGCCGCATTCCCGAGCTCGAGAAGAAGCTCGCGGCGGTCGAAGCGAGCGAGACGTCGTCCGCCAGTGAAACCGTGACCGCCGACAATATCGCGCAGGTGGTCTCGCGCTGGACCGGCGTGCCGGTCGACAAGATGCTGGAGGGCGAGAAGGACAAGCTGCTGCGCATGGAGGAGATGCTGGGCAAGCGCGTCGTCGGCCAGGCCGAGGCGGTCCGCGCAGTGTCGACCGCGGTGCGTCGCGCCCGCGCCGGCCTACAGGACCCCAACCGGCCGATCGGCTCGTTCATGTTCCTCGGCCCCACCGGCGTCGGCAAGACCGAGCTTGCGAAAGCGCTTGCCGAATATCTGTTCGATGACGAGACCGCGATGATCCGCCTCGACATGTCCGAATACATGGAGAAGCACTCGGTCTCGCGGCTGATCGGCGCGCCGCCCGGCTATGTCGGCTATGACGAGGGCGGTGCCCTGACGGAAGCTGTGCGGCGGCGGCCTTATCAGGTGGTGCTGTTCGACGAGATCGAGAAGGCGCATCCCGACGTCTTCAACGTGCTGCTGCAGGTGCTCGACGATGGCCGCCTGACCGACGGCCAGGGCCGCACCGTCGATTTCCGCAACACGCTGATCATCATGACCTCGAATATCGGCGCCGAGTACCTGGTCAACCAACCGGAAGGCCAGAGCACGAGCGCGGTGCGCGAGCAGGTGATGAACATGGTGCGGGCGCACTTCCGCCCGGAATTCCTCAACCGGATCGACGAGATCATTCTGTTTCACCGGCTGCAGAAGAGCGACATGGGCCGCATCGTCGAGATCCAGTTCTCTCGGCTGCGCCGGCTGCTGGAGGATCGCAAGATCGAGCTGGAGCTCGATCCGAAGGCGCGCGACTGGCTGGCGGAGAAGGGTTGGGATCCGGCTTACGGCGCCCGCCCGCTGAAGCGGGTGATCCAGCGCAGTGTGCAGGATCCGCTTGCCGAGATGATCCTTTCCGGCGACGTGCGCGACGGCTCAGAGGTAAAACTCTCGGCCACCAAGGCCGGCCTCACCTTCAACGGCAAGAAGCCGGAGAACGCGGCCGCGGACGAATTCGAACCGGTGTGAGACAGGCCGGATTGCCCACGACGTGCTGTCATCGCCGCGTCGTCTGCCGGCATCATATGCAAGCCGACTATACAAGCTGACCTGCAACCAGGGAGAGCGCCATGACGCAGCACAAGATCAAGGACAACATGGAGGTCATCGGCGCCGATGGCGTGCATGTCGGCACCGTCGATCACGTCGAGGGCAACCGCATCAAGCTCAAGAAAAGCGACAGCGACGGCTTCCACAAGGGCCATCACCACTTCATCGAGCTCGGCTTCGTGGCGGGTGTCGAAGGCTCCAAGGTTCGGCTCTCGGCCAACGCCGCGATTGCGGTGACGCTCGAGGAAGAGAAGTCCGGCAAGCCCGTCGATTGAGGCAGGCACCTCTGCAAGCGCGTGAGCCATTCGAGCCCTTGTAAAGGCTCCACCGGCATGCTCCTCTGCCCCTGTCTGGACGCCGATCCGGCGTCCAGCGCCTGCCTTTTGTCCTCGTGGAAGTGCCGTTTTAGTCAAGGAGACCTGCGTGCCATCAGCCGTTCCGCAACCGGTCGCTGCGAAGCTGACGCGCGCGGCCATCTTCCTTGCGGTCACGCTCAAGCCCAATCCGGAATATGATGCGGTGGTGCGGTCGCTATGCGCCGACCTCGGCGCGCTGCTGCGTGCCGTGGGCTTCCGCGACCTCGAGGGCCGGCTGTCATGCGTCATGGGCATCGGCTCCGACGCATGGGACCGGCTGTTCGGTGCGCCGAAGCCGAAAGGTCTGCATCCGTTCCGCGAGATCAATGGCGTCCACCACGCCGTCGCGACGCCGGGCGACCTGCTGTTTCACATCCGCGCCGTGCCGATGGACCTGTGCTTCGAGCTCGCGACCCAGATCATGACGCGGCTCGGCGATGCGGTTGCGACCTCCGACGAGGTGCACGGCTTCAAATATTTCGACGAACGCGACCTGCTCGGCTTCGTCGACGGCACCGAGAATCCGGAAGACCAGGCGGCCACCGACGCCACCATTATCGGCGACGAGGATGCGGCCTTTGCCGGCGGCAGCTATGTGATCGTGCAAAAATACCTGCACGACCTGAAGAAGTGGAACGAGCTGCCGGTCGAGATGCAGGAAAAGATCATCGGCCGAACCAAACTGTCCGACATCGAGCTCGACGATGCGGTGAAACCGAGCTACGCGCACAACGCGCTGACCACGATCGTCGAGAATGGCGAGGAGCTCGATATCGTCCGCGACAACATGCCGTTCGGCAATATCAGCAAGGGCGAGTTCGGGACCTATTTCATCGGCTATGCCAAGTCCCCGCACCGGGTCGAGCAGATGCTGGAGAACATGTTCGTCGGCAAGCCGCCGGGCAATTACGACCGTTTGCTCGACTTCAGCCGCGCCGTGACCGGCATGCTGTTCTTCGTCCCGTCGGCGACCTTCCTGGAGGAAGTCGCGAGCGAGGCGTCGGCACCTTCGTCCGCCGAGCCGTCTCTGGATGACGCCGGGGCCGCCGACACACCTGCACCAGGAATACCGCCGTCCGACGGCTCGCTCGGGATCGGCTCGCTGAAAGGAGAGGCTGGACATGAATAATCTTCATCGGGGACTCGCCCCTATCTCGGACGCGGCATGGGCCCAGATCGAAGAGGAGGCCTCGCGCACGTTGAAGCGCCATCTGGCGGCGCGCCGTGTCGTCGACCTCGACGGTCCGAAGGGAACGGATTTCTCCGCGGTCGGCACCGGTCATCTCAAGAAGATTGCGGCGCCGGGCGACGGGGTCGAGGCGACGCAACGCGACGTCCAGGCGCTGGTCGAACTGCGCGTGCCGTTCGAACTCTCGCGCCAGGCGATCGACGATGTCGAGCGCGGCGCGAACGATTCCGACTGGGATCCGCTCAAGGATGCCGCGCGCAAGATTGCCTTCGCCGAGGATCGCGCGGTGTTCGACGGCTACGCGGCCGCCGGCATTCAGGGCATCCGTCAGGGCACCAGCAACCCGGTGCTGACGTTGCCGTCGAGCGTCAAGAACTATCCCGCCGTGGTCGCGCAGGCGGTCAGCCAGCTGCGGCTCGCCGGCGTCAACGGTCCCTATACGCTGCTGCTCGGCACCGAGCCCTACACCGCGATCGGCGGGGCGACCGACGACGGCTATCCGGTGCTGCAGCACATCCAGCGCCTGATCGACGGCAAGATCATCTGGGCGCCGGCGATCGAGGGCGGCGTGCTGCTCACCACCCGCGGCGGCGATTTCCAGCTTTCGATCGGCCAGGACCTTTCGATCGGCTATCTCAGCCACTCGGCGAAATCGGTTCAGCTGTATTTCCAGGAGACCATCACCTTCCTGATGCTGACGAGCGAGGCGTCAGTGGTGCTTGCGCCGGAGGCGAAGAAACCCGCCTAGTCTTACCGGCGTTGACTCATCCGGGAAGTCTCCGGCCGTGGCCGGAGCTTCCGTCGAACTGCAACGGAGAGGAGGCGCGCAATGGACTACGATCTCTACATCAATCCGAAGAAGACATCGGTCGGTCTTTATGTCCGCAAGGGCGCGGGTCTTCCCGACCTTGCCGATGCCAAGGACTGGGTGTTCGACGGCACCTCGGCGCAGGCCAATCTGCCGCCGCAGCTCGTGAAGGAAATCGAGGCCAACGGCCACGCCTTTCGCGACATGGATTGAGCGCGTCTGCCGGCGCCTCGAGCCTCATCCGTTCCGATTGAATCGGAACGGGAGCTCAAGATTTTTGTTGGACGCGTTTTCTTCACGCGAACCGGTATCCACTTCGCTCGAAAACGCTCTACTTCTCGCCGACCTTCACCGGGGCGGTCTCGGGCATCAGGCTCATCGCCACGATGCCGACCGCCGCCGCGAGCAGAAGATACCAGGACGGCGCCAGCGGATCCCCCGACACGTGCAGCAGCCACGTGACCACGAGCTGCGCGGTGCCGCCGAACGTCGCGATGGCGACCGCGTAGATCGTGGCGAACACGCCGCCGCGGATGTTCTGCGGCAGCGCTTCGGTGAAGGCGGCATAGAACGCGGTGAACGGCAGCGATCCGATGAACGACAGGATGCCGAAGCCGAACAGCAGCGACCACGCACCGGGGTCCTGGACGATCCACAGGAAGGCCGGATAGGTCAGCACCAGCACGACCAGCTGCGGCCAGATCATGATCGGCTTGCGTCCGAGCCGGTCGGCAAGCCAGCCGCCCAGCACCGCGCCGATGATCTGCAGTCCGTTGCTGACCAGCGAGACCGTGAACGCCAGCGACGGCGACACGTGCAGCGTATTCTTGGCGTAGGTCGTCATGTATTGCGTCACATAGGTCGAGATCGTGCCGCTGGCCAGGATCATCACCGCCAGCACGATGACGCGAAGATGCCGGCGCGCCAGCGCCACATGGCTCGAGCGTTCGGCCTGCCCGGCGACGTGCTCCCCATGCGAGACCGTTTCCGGCAGCGTGCGGCGCATCCAGATGCCGAACGGCAGACAAACGGCCCCGAGCAGGAACGCGATGCGCCATCCATAGGCCTGCAGCATGTCGGGCGCCATCGCACTGCTCAGGATGACACCGACAAGCGCGCCCACCGTCGCCGCGATCTCCTGGCTGGCCGGCTGCCAGGCGACCACGAGGCCGCGGTTCCTCGGTGCAGCGATCTCGATCAGATAGGCCGTGGTCGGCCCGACCTCGCCGCCGAGCGCAAATCCTTGCACCATCCGCGCCAGGATCACGATGACCGGCGCCACAATGCCGATCGCGGCATAGGATGGCGTCAGCGCAATGGTCAGGATCGCGCCGCCCATCAGTGCGAAGCTCAGCAGCATCGCCGGCCGCCGCCCGACCCGGTCGGAGAAGACGCCAAGCACGATGCCGCCGATCGGCCGCGTCAGGAAGCCAGCGCCGAAGGTTGCAAGCGACAGCATGAGGCTGCCGTATTCGCTGTGCGCGGGGA
Organism: Bradyrhizobium sp. Pha-3; assembly: GCF_042258325.1. Taxonomy (NCBI): domain Bacteria; kingdom Pseudomonadati; phylum Pseudomonadota; class Alphaproteobacteria; order Hyphomicrobiales; family Nitrobacteraceae; genus Bradyrhizobium; species Bradyrhizobium sp. Pha-3. The sequence goes on from NZ_CP170151.1 coordinate 7,261,746, forward strand.
AGAAGGTGCGCCCGATCTCGGTCGCAAAGAAGCTGTAAGTGATGAAGTCGTAGAACTCCAGCATGTTGCCGATGGTCGCGGCAAAGGCTGCGCGCTTGACATCGAACTGTTCCCTGCTCGCAATCTCCGGCAACGCTCTCGGTTCCTTGTCTGCTTGTGCGAGCGGAGTATTATTCCTCCGACCATGTTAGGCAAGGCATGGAGAGCCGCGCGATCTGCATGCGACGCAAGCGACAAGAGGAACAGATCCGATGCCAGCCGACAAACTCTTCATCAATGCCAGGCTCGGTGACGGCACCAGCCGCGATCTGCTGGTCCGTGGCGGCCGCATCGTTGCGATTGAGGCGAAAGGCGACCGCCCGAGCGGGGTCGAGATCGTCGATCTCGGCGATGCGCTGGTCGTGCCCGGCTTCGTCGAAGGCCACATTCATCTCGACACCAGTTTTTACGGCGATACTTGGCGGCCGCACCGTCCCTGCACCAACGGATTCGACGTTCATGAGCGGGTGGCGTTTCAGGCCGAGAACCTTGCCGCGCCGCTCCGATGGACGTGCGCGCGCGGAACCAGCTCGACCTCTGCATCGGACACGGCACGACGCAGATGCGCAGTCACGTCATGGTCGACGGTTCGGTGGGGCTGAAGTCGCTGGAGACCATCCTCGGGGTTCGCGAGGAATACCGGGATTTGATCGATATCCAGCTCGTGGCGTTTCCCCAGAACGGCATCCTCACCAGCCCCGGCACGCCGCAGCTGCTCGACGAGGCCATCAAGCTCGGCGCCAACGCCGTCGGTGGGCTCGATCCCGCAAGCTTCGACCGGGATGTCGAGGGCCATCTCGACGTCGTGTTTGGCGTAGCGCAAAAGCACGGCGTCGATGTCGATATCCATCTTCATGACGGCGGCATGCTCGGCGCCTTCGAGGTCGAGCAGATCGCGGCGCGCACCCGTGCGCTCGGCATGGAGGGCCGCGTCACCGTCAGCCACGCTTACGGGCTCGGCGACATTCCGCCGACGCGCTGAAGAAGACTGCCGACAGCCTGGCGCGCTCGGGCGTGGCGATCATGACGAATGCGCCGGGCAGCCGGCCGTTCCCGCCCGTCGCCCTGTTGCGGAAAGCCGGCGTCCACCGTGTTCAGCGGCAACGACAACATCCGCGACTCCTGGTCGCCCTATGGCGACGGCGACATGCTGGGCCGTGCCATGATGATCGGGTACCGCTCGGGTTTCTACACCGACGAGGAACTCGCGATCACGTTCGACATGATCACTGCGGCCGGCGCCAAGGCGCTCAGGCTCGAGGACTACGGCCTGCATGTGGGGGCCAAGGCCGATTTCGTGACCTTGAACGCCGTGCATATCCAGGAGGCCGTGGTCGCGCGGCCGTCCGGGCGTTCCGTCTACAAGGGCGGCGTGCTCACCGCGCGGGACAATCGCGTCGTCAAGGCCGCCGGCCGATCCTGAATCGGACGCGGCGTGCATCGAACGGCTTAGCGGACCGGAGGGATGATCGCGCGGAGGATGTCCGCCTTCCAGCGTTGCCGGGCGCCGTCGAATGCCGCAAAATCGTGGTCGAACTGCCAGTAAGCCCACGCCCAGCCATTTCGTTCCGCGCTTCTCGCCATGAACGACAGATACGTCGCGCGGCTCTCCGCGGGAGCACGTTCATAGACACCGAACTCGCCAAGATAGATCGGGCGCTTCTCCTTCTCGGACCAGGACCGGATCTTGTCGAAATCGGCCGAGGCCCTGGCTTCGTCTTCCGCAGAGCCCCAGCGCAACGGACCGATCTTCGAGAAGGTCGGCGACCACGGCGCGCCCTGATGGGTGAATTGCAGCGGCAGGTAATAGTGGAATGTGACGATGAGGTTTCGGTCGCCGGCCGGCAGCACCAGCTGATCGATCGGCAGCTCCTCGGTGTTCAGGATCGCGACCACGACATTGCGCTTCGGGTTGCTATCCCGGATGATGGCAAGGCAATCGCCGAGCAACGCGTTCCACTCGGCCGAGGTCATGTTGCCGCCGGGCTCGTTCAGGATCTCGAACACCAGCGCCGGGTATTTCCGCGCATAGCGCGAGGCGACCTGGCGCCAGAATGCCCTGAGCTTCACGCCGCATTCGGCCACGTCGCGTTGGCAGAGATCTGTGTCGTGCTCATCGAGGATCGGAACGAGCCTGCTCGCCAGCACCTGCTCGATCACGGCATCGAGGCGCCGCAGGACGGCATCATCGAGGATGTTGCCGGAATCCATATGCCTGAAGCCGAAGAAATTGATCCGGACATGGGAAAAGCCGGCCCTGCGAATCGCGGCGAGGTTTTCCAGGCGGAACGGCGCGTTCCGGTAGCCTTCCCAGATGCCGTCATAGCCGAGAATATTAATGCCCCGCCCCAACGCCGCGACGTCCAGCGATGCCCCCTGCCCCGCAGCCTTCGCCGGTGCGATCAGCGGGACAGCAAGCGCCGCCCCCAGCACGACGAAGGCTCTTTGCAGAAGCAATCGGAACGCGGTCATGGCTGCTCCAACTCGCGCGGCTGTACGCGCGACGACGGCACCGGCCGGCAAATGGCGAGGAAGAATGCGATCAGCAGCACCGACGTGAACATCGTCGAGCGGAGGAAGACCGTCTCGGTGAAATTAGTCTGGCAGTTGAGGAAGACGAACCCGATGATCAACGCGCAATGCAGACGGTCGATCGCCCGCCCTGCGATCAGGCAGAGCACCTTGTAGGAAAACAGGAAGACGCTCGCCGTGAACAGGAAATAGCCCAGGAATCCGGTCTCGACGAGAATGGCGATATAGCCGTTGTGGTAATTGTCGAGGACCCAGCCGTGGTTCTGGTTGAAATAATCGTAGATCGCCGGATTGGTCCAGAATCCGTTGATGCCGAATCCGAACAGCGGCGCGTCATCGAAATGGCTGATGGCGTACTGCCAGATGAAGGTTCGCTCGGTGAAGTCGATCGTCGTGTCGAAGACATGGATCGAGTCGTAGCCGGTCGTATAGAAGTACAGGATCAGCAGCACGGCCGCGACGCACATGACACATGGCAGCATCGCGTAGACCTGCATGCACCGGACCGACCACAGGGAGGTGATCAGCAGCGCGCAGGCAACCAGCGACAGGGCGCCGGCGCCGCGCGACTCCGAAAGCATGACGCAGGTGGAGGCCAGCGCGAACGTCACGAGGAACGGCAGCCATCCTTGTCCCGCTATCTTTCGATAGCAGGCAAAGAACATGAGATAGGCCCCGGCGAACCCGAGGGTTTGCTTCGACTCGAAGACGCCCTGCCACTGTCCCTTGTGCATCCAGGTCTGATCGACCCCGATGTCCGGGAGGACGATCGCACAAAGCGCAGAGGCCGCGATCAGCACGAACAGGCCGCGGGTGGCCGATGTCACGATGTCGTCGATATCGAGGCGGGTGATCATACAGAACGCGCCAAGCGTCGTGATCGCGAGCGCCGCCGCCTTCATCAGGGCCGCCACGCCGAGGTTGGTCCACAACACGGAGATAGTGGCGAACGCATAGAACGCGACGATCACGAGCGTGTCGAGATTGAGGGCCAGCCGCAGGCAGGGACGGATGAACAGGCTTGCGTAGATCAGGACACCCCACATCAGCAGGGCGACGGCCTGCTGCACCAGGGTCAATTCAGTCGGAAGCAACGCGGCGTGGAAGGTCCCCATCGACATGATCACATTGATGGTGATCGACCAACCGACGACGGTCCTGGCGAAATTTTCCGCCCCGACACCGGGTGCCTGCCAGATCGATCCGTCGATCGCACGTCCGTCCATTCGGTTGTACTCCGCTCATGGAACGAGCCTGCTGCTCCGGTGGATCGGAGCGGCACATTGCACTCGTTAGAGGTGTCAGTCCTTCGCTGACGAGGATCGGGTGCGGTTGAACAGCAGATAGAGCGCGTGCGGATTGGTCGTCAGGTAGCGCCAGAACAGCCGCCGCGGCTCGAGCCACAGGCGCCAGGCCCATTCGAGGCCGACGATCTGCATCCATCTCGGCGCACGCGGCCGCGAGCCGGACAGGAAGTTGAACAGCCCGCCCGAGGTCTTGATGACGCCGACATTGCCGAGCCGAGGCATGAACTCGTCGACGAAAGCCTGCTCATAGGGCACGCCGAGCGCGACCCAAAGGAAATCAGGCGCCAGGGCATTGATCTCGTCGACCTTGGCCCGCAGTGCGTCGCCGCGCAGATAGCCGTGCGAATGGCCGACGATCTTGAGTGCCGGATAGGCCCGGCGGACATTGGCAATGGCAGCCTTGTTCTCGGCTTCGTTGGCGCCGAACAGATAGAAGGTCAGTCCGAGCTCTTCCGCCTTGCGTGCGACGTCGTGAAACAGATCCGTGGTCGCGACGCGCTCGGGAAGCGGATTCGGCGATCGAAGCTTGGACACCATGACCAGTGGTTGCCCGTCGGCATTGATCAGATCGGCGGTACGGAACAGCCGGTCCGTCATCGGCTCGATCGAGCAGCGCGACAGCACCTCGCCGTTGGCGGAGGTCAGATACAGCGGGCGATTGGCACGCCGGCTCGGATGCACCGCCTCGACCATGAACTCCGCTGTCTGCTCGCGATCGAGCACGGCGAGCCGCAGTCCACCGATGGTTGCCCGGGGAACACCGGCAGTCGCAGCCCTGCCGACAGGATTGATACGTCGCTCCCTCGCACCGTGTGGCAATGATCCGATCTGCGCCGGCGCCGAGGACATCTGCTCGGCCCGCGATATGTCGCAAATCCGGACAGGTGGCGCAGCCATGTCCGAATTGAGACGCCGAGCCGGCTTGCGGTCGGCCTGCGGGAACGAAATTGCGTAGGAAGCGCGGGTTTTTTGGCTGTGACTCAGCATTTCGGCGGGACTCCAGGACTTGCGAGCCCTTAACTGCAATATCCGGTCCAGACCGTGTGCGATTATCTCACCACGCCGCGATTGAGCTGATCCTTAAGGGATTGTTAACGATGCTGATCCCTGGGACGCGGCCACGTTGAGTTGACGGCCGATCGCAGTCGATACGATGACGGCAGTGACTCGACCCAGCAACAATGTGCAAAGGTCGACGCATTGCGTTAATACAAATCGTATTCTGCCGCTGCCCGAGCCGATCGACCTTTGCTATAAGGGCGGCGTGCCGGATTCAATCGGCGCTTTGAAACTGTCGTTTTGTTTGGTCTCACATGAACAAGAATGATGACGCGTTCGATGTCAGCATCGACGACGCATTCGACTTCCTGTCTGAAGAGTACGTAAAGTTATTTGAAGGCTCGGACGCGACCGCCTTCCAACATCCGCTATGGCTGGACAGCCTTTACCGCAAGCTCGCTCCCGCCGCGTCGGCCAAGCCGCTGGTCGTCGCCATCCGCCATCGTGCGAACAAGTCGCTTGCGGCCGTGCTGCCGATGCTGCGCGTGCGGCGCGGCCCGATGCGCACCATCGAATTCGCCGATCTCCGCGTGTCCGACTATTTGTCGCCGGTCTGCAGCATCGCGACCTTCACCGACCTGCTGCAAGACCAGCGTGCCTGCGAAAGGCTTCGACATCTGCTGCGGCCGTTCGACCTGCTGCGCATACCAAAGCTGCTCGACGCGAGAATGCCGATCGAGAATCTGCTCGGCGCGCCCCACCGCAGCCTGATGGATACCAATGCTTACGCGACGGTCCTGGTCGCGCCGTTTGAGCAATGGCAGACCAATGCATTGGGAAAGTCGTATCAGAAGGAGTTGGCAAAGAAACGGCGCCAGATCCACAAGAAGGGCACACTCACCTTCTCATGCTGCGACGACAGCGCTTCCATCGGCGAAGCCATGGAGACGATGAGAAAGTTTCGCGGACCGCGGTTTCACGAACAGGGTGATGGCGACCTGTTGCAGCGACCGGAGTATTTCGATTTCTACTCGAGCGTGGCGCTTCGCGGCATGGGCTCCTTTGCCCGGCTCTACGCCATGAAGATGGACGGCAGCGTCATCGCCACCGCGCTTGGGCTGGTCCACCGCGGCAGCGTCCTCGTCGTCATGACGGCGTTCGACATCGAGGGATACAAGAGCCAATCGATCGGCGCGCTGACATTCGAGGGCGTCGCCAGGGATTGCGTCGAGCGCGGCGACCGCGTGCTCGATTTCACCATCGGTGACGAACCCTACAAGATGCAGTTCGGCGGTCAGCCGACGCCGATGTCTGCCGTCACGCAGGCCGGCAGCGCGGCCGGCTCGCTCGCGCTGTTTGCCTTGAAGCAGGCACCCTGGATCAAGCAGGCCGCCAAGCGTATGACCGACCTCAGGCCGGTCCGCACCTCGACCGGCACGCGCTAAAGCGCGATGAGATCGGCTCGGATCATCATCGCGCTGCAGCTCATTGTGAACATGATCTCGGCGCGACGACTCGCCTAGCGGAGCGCGCTGCGGACGCGCATCACCCATCCCGGATGAATCCGGTCCACCCGGTGGGTGATCATGCGGCGCAGGAAGTGCAGCTTCCGCCGCAAGTTCCAGCGCACACCGGTGTTCAACGTCAAGGCTTGGCGGAAGTTCGCCAGGTGCAGCGAGTGCTGATCGGCGGCGAGCTTGTCCCGATCGGAATAGAACTGCGCAATCTTGTCCACGCCCATACCGGCGGTCTCCAGCCAGCGCGGCACATGGTCCGTGCAAAGACGTTCGACGTCCACCAGCAGTCGGCCAACGCCGGTTCCGGCTGCGGGACAATTGGTCTGAAACGCATCGCCGATCAACACGACGCCCGGCTGCAGATGGCCCTCGGTCACAGTCAGATCCATGACCCAGTTCTGCACCTGGCCGACCACTTCGAAATCGCCGAGATAGGGCTGCAATCCCGGCATCAGGCGAAGCAGCGTCCGTCTGGTGTCGCGGCGCAGCTCGCGCATGATCGGATCGGTCGGATCGCGGAACATGAACAGGTTCGCCCGCATGCCGCCCGACATCGGAAACAGGCTGAGATAGTCGACACCGTCAGCCGCCTCCTCGCCATAGCAGGTCAGCGCATCGAAATCGAACGGCGCGTTGTCCGGCCGTGCGATCGTGAAGCCGAACGAGACCGAGTGGCGCGCAGCAAGCATCTGCCGGCGCATTCCGAGACCGTGGCCGAGCGTGTTCGTCATGCCGGTCGCCAGAATGACCAGACGCGAGACGACGCGCTTTCCGGAGACCAGCGTCAACTGCTGACGTTCCTCGCTGCAGCTGACATTGGTCACCTGGTCGAGCAGGAAGCTCGACGCATCGGGCGTCAGGCCGCGTGCCATGTTGACGAGGTTGGCATAGGAAATCCCGTAGGACCGGCCGACGCCGATATCGACCAGCTTGCCGCTCCTGATGTTGAGCACCCGGTCATAAGGCGCGGCAATGGCCTCGACGTCGTCGATGAAGCCGAGGCGGCGCAGGATATCGATCTGCCGTCCGGCGATCTTCTCGACGCGGAATTCATCCGGCGGGATCGAACGCTTGTCGATCAGGATGACCCGGTACCCGGCCCGGGCGAACACAGCCCTTGCAAGCGAGCCTGCTAAACCGGCTCCGACAATTGCGACGTCCGCCTCGATGACCTCGGCCTCGCAGGCCACGATCGGCTTGGTCGCACTTTTCTCGGCAATCATGTTTGTCCGCTCCGACGGCTAGAGCGTTTTCGAGCGAAGTGGATACCGGTTCGCGTGAAGAAAACGCGTCAAAACAAGAATCTAGAGCGCCGTTCCGATTCCATCGGAACGGGAAAAGCTCTAGTTGGCCGCAGAACTGCAATTTCCTTGCCTGCGGTGCCGCCTTGCCGATCGAGCACGGCGAGTTCAAGAGTCGAGGTTAATGAAAACGTCCGGACCACGATCAGCGGTCTCTCGGCACATGGCTTGCACGACGGTCGGCCATGAAACCGAACCTTTGCAGGCTCCGCAGCAGGATGGCGAGGCAATTGCCAGGCCATCGAGCTGCGACAGATCGCGTTGACGCGCAAGCGCAGTCCCATCCGGCAAAGTCCGCGCCACTGGACCGGGCGCCGGAGGTAAATCCAACCTGCGCCGTTTGGAGACAGCGCAGACGGCGCCGTTCCAGAATGGAGCAACGCGACCTGGCACCGTTCACAACTGCGTTGGGCCCGGAAGCCATTCGAAAGGAACGGAATCTTAGCAAGAGAACATTAATACTCCAGGCTTCACCGATTGCTACGGTCAACAGCCCCGACTGGATATTGAGACGTCTCTGGTGATTGCCTCCGTGTTCCAATTGTTACGGCGCGACGTCACGCGCGGCGTTGCCGGGACCATCCTGCTCAAGGTTGGTAGCGGCGGGCTCGCATTCGCGTTGTTCTCGCTGGCCGCGCGGGCGATGACGCCCGACGCGTTTGGACACTTCGCAACCCTGCTCTCCGTCGCCCAGATCGCCTCGGTCGTGGGCCTGGTCGGCCAGGAGCTGCTCCTGGTTCGGTTTCTCAATGAGTATGAGGTGCGCGGCCAGACCGACTTCACCAAGGGTGTGCTGCTGACGAGCATGAGGAACTCAGTGATCGGGATGCTGATTTCGATCGCCTCGATCGCCGCGGTGGCAGGCATTCGCGGCGAGTGGTGGCTCTTGATCCTGTCGGTCTCGGCGTTCACCGCGGTCAATGCAGGGCTCATGCTCGGCAGCCAGATCGCGCGATCGCTGGTCAGCATCCTGATGGGCGAAGGCAATCGGGAGTTCTTCTGGCGCGTCGCCGTCGTCCTGTTCCTGATCGCGGTGCTGTTCGGCCACCGGCAGCTCACCCCCGCCGAGTTGTTCAGCGCGATGTCGGCCGCGATGGCGCTCGGGCTCGTCGTGCAGATCGTATCGATCGTACGGGTGCTGCCGAACCTGCGGTCGGTCACGGCGCGCTTCGAGACCTCGCGCTGGAACAGGAGCGCATTCCGGTTCTGGCTCGCCTCCATTCTCGAAGCGGCAAACCAGTATTTCGACGTCATCCTGGTCTACTGGATGCTGGATCCGGCCACCGCCGGCGTCTATTTCGCCGCCTCGCGACTGGCGAACATCTTCGCCATGCTGTCGGCCGCGCTGTACACGTTCGGGGCGCGCCGGCTCCCCTCGCTGTACTTCAGCAAAAATCACGACGAGCTCGAACATACGCTGAAGCTGATGGCCGAGGTGACCGCGCTCTGCGTGCTCAGCGGCCTCGTCATTGTCTGGGTGGGCGCCCCCCATCTGCTCGGCCTGTTCGGGCCGCACTTTGCGGCGCAGCAGTGGGTGTTGATCGTGCTCGCGATCGGAACGGCCTTCCAGGCGGCGGGCGGGCCCTCCGCTGCTGTTCTGCAGCTGACAGGCCATGAGCGCGATTACGTTCCCGTCGTCGCAGCCAATGTGGCGTTGCGGCTGCTGGGATTTGTCGTGCTGATCCCCTGGCTCGGCGTGCTCGGCGCCGCGATCTCGGCGACGGTTTCGCTGGTCGTCGCCACCATCGCGCTCAACGTGCTGTGCCGGCGGCGGACCGGCGTCGACCCATCCATTCTGGTGCTGTCGCATCTGTGGCCGTCGAAAGGTGACGCCTACGCGGTCCGCGTTGCGGACAGCAACGACTAGAGCGTTTTTCGAGCGAAGTGGCTTCCGGCTCGCGTCAGAACAAGAACCCAGAGTCGCGTTCCGATACTATGTGAACGGAAAAGGCTCTGGCTTCAGCCGAACCGCCTTCAGCTCGCCAGGCCCAGCGCTTCGCCCTGGGGACCGCGAACGGCGGCATTGACCGCCACGCGATTGATGACCAGCGCGGTCGGGACCGAACCATACCCGGATAGATCGGCCTGCGCCTTGCCGATCGCAGCCGAGTTGGCAGCCCCTTCGCGAACCACGAGGATCACGAGGTCGGCATGGGCAGCCAGCGCCACCGCGGCCGGCTGCAGGGCAAGCGACGATGCGTCGACGATGATCAGGCCGAAATCGGCGCGAATATCGTCCGGCGGATAGGGCGGCGCCTTGCTGCTGGTGCCCAGCAGCTCGACGACGGACGGCAGATCGGCCTTGATGATCCCCGATCCTTGCGGCGGCGCGGCCTCGGCGCGCCTGGATTCCATCTCGATCAGGACGCTGAGCATGCCGTTCTTGACGGCGGATCGGTTCAGCGACCGTGCGACGGTGCTGCCGCCAGCACCGCCCTCAACCGACAGCAGCAGCGCCACCTTGCCGTGGTCTCCCGGCAGCTGCTCGATGTTCTCGATCAGCAGCTGAAGATGCGGACTGAGATCAGGCTCGGCCGTCGTCGCGATCGGGGTCTGCCAAACGCTCCTGACGGCGTTCGGCGACGCAATGTTGGGAATCCGGGCCAGCACCGGCAATCCCGGCGGCAGCGCTGGTTGCGGCGCGGCAGGCGCCGGCGGCGCCGGCGCCTCGGCCCGACGAACCGGCGGAATGGCCTTGATCGGGAGCTGCTTCAGATTCAGACCGGGAACGGCGACGATCGCCGTCGATGTCAGCAGCGAGACGATCGCGAGCGCGACCAGCAACAGCGGAAGCGGTGGCAGCGTCGAGCGCACCGGCGGCGTCGCAGGCGATGCGACCTTGGTCTGCGAGCTCTGCAGCAGCCGCTGCTCGTCGGTGGTCTTGTAGCGCGAGAGGAATTGCTCGTAGATATTCTTGTTGGCATCGGCGTCGCGCTGCAATTCCTGCAGCTTGACGAGCGCCTGACCGTCGACCAGGATTTGCTGTTCGACCGCCTTCTGCTGATCCTCGAGCGCCTTCTGCTGATCACGCTGCGCTTCATATTCCGACTTCGCGGTGTCGATGTTCTTCTTCCGCTCGATCTCGATCTGTCGGTTGAGATCGCTGAGCTGGCTGAGAGCCATCACGAGGTCTGGATGACGGTCGCCCAGCACCCCGCGCTTCTGTGCGATCTGGTCGTTGAGCGCGGAGCGCTGGGCGCGCAGCGCACTCAGCAGGTCCTGCTTGACGGGCCCGTCGACATTGGCCTTCAGGTCGCGTTGCAGCTGCTCATAACGGGTCTTGGCCTCCTCGGTGCGGGCGCGCGCGGCGGCGACCTGCTGGGTCAGATCGGTGACGCGCAATTGCTGCGTCGTCGATTCCTTGCCGGCATTGACGATCCGGTGCTCGAGCTTGAACTTCGCAACGGCATCTTCCGAAGACCGCAAGCGGTCGTTCAATGTCTTGAGCCGGCTCTTCAGCCAGTCGGCGGCTTCGTCGGTCGCCACGCTGCGCGTGCCACGCTGGCTGGCGACGAACGCCTCAGCCACCGCATTGGCGTAATACGCCGCACGCTGCGGATTGTTGGACGTGAACTTGATGGCGATGACATAGGTCAATCCGCGCCGGGAGATGTCGAGCCGGTTGCGAAACCGGTCGAGCAGACGCGTGGGGTCGGTCCTGCCGCCGGAGATGTCGCTGTCCTCGGCGACCTTGAGTTGCTCGATCAGCGGCCCGAGAAATCCGTCGGATTTGGCGATCTCGACATAGCTCTGCAGTGCTGCCGCGTCCTGGCCGATCCCCGGCAGGACATCCTGATCGGTGGTTACGCGCTGTTCGCGCGGGTCGACCACGACGAGCGCGGTCGCGGCATAGCGCGCCGGTATCAACATCAGCAGAATGACGCCGACCGCGAAGATCACCGCGGCGAGCATCAGAATGCGTTGACCGTTCTCGCGGAAAAATGCCACCACGCCGGGAATGCTCAGCACGCCCTTGGTGGTTTCCGCAGAGGACCGGCTGGCCGGCACGCCGGCAGTTTCCCACGACGCGGCGGGTTCCGTGGCTTCGGAACGGCTCGAGCCTACGCGGTTACCGAACTTCATGAGGCTGTGACTCGAATTCAACTGACAGTACCGCTCCAACGTAAATATCTATGGTTAATCCACGGTTACCCCCTCTTCATGCGGCCGTAACCAATTAGTTAACGAGCCGGCTGTACCCTTTGTGTGGGACAATGGCTCTCGATTGCTGGCGATGTCTGACCGCACTAAATGAGCAGTAACCTCAACACGCGCTACTCGGTGTACGAGCGCGCTTCGCGTGATAAGCACGCGCGCAATAGCGAGGGGGCCGTCTCCACTCCTTCGACGGGTGAGGAAGCCGTGCTCCATTACAGGCCAAGCACAGAATTGCGCGAGGCATCGACCGCATCACGCAATCAATCGAACAAGAGCAACCCAAAGCTGCGTGTCGTCCTGGTACAGACCCAGGCCGAGAATGCCGGCGCGCAGGAGATATCGCGGCTGGTCGGCGCGGGCCTCACCGCGCGCGGTTATGACGTCGCCAACCTGTTCTTCTTCCGCAAATCGGATTCGTTCGACGAGCCGCCCAATACATTCTATTGCGCGCCGAGCCGCCCGGGAAATCCGCTGGCCCTGCTGCGGATGCTGTGGACGCTCGGCGGTCATCTCAGGACCCTCAGGCCCGATGTCGTGCTGACCTTCCAGCACTTCGGCAATGTGATCGGCGGAGGCGTGTCGCGGCTCGTCAGCCGCGCTCCTGTCATCGCCAATCAGGTGTCTTCGGCGATGTCGATGAGCATGCCGGTTCGCGCCGCCGACATCATCATGGGCTCGACCGGCTTCTTCCAGTGCATCACGCTGAATTCGCGCGACATGGAGCGTGAATACGCGCGCTATCCCGCGCCCTATCGCTCGCGCATGCAGCACGTCCCGCATGGCTTCGACGACAAGTCGCACAGCCTGCCGAAGGACGTCGCGCGGCAGCAGTTCAAGCTGCCGCCGGATCGCACCCTGCTCGGCTGCGCGGCACGGCTGCATCCGCACAAACGGCTCGATGCGGCAATTCGCCTGCTGGCCTCCGACCAGTCCTGGCACCTTGCCCTCGCCGGACAAGGCGCGGACGAGGAACGGCTGCGAGCCCTGGCGAGCGAGCTGAAAGTCTCGGACCGGCTGCACTTCATCGGCGAGATTCCACCGCGCCAGATGGCCGATTTCCTGGCGTGCCTCGACGTCTTCGTATTTCCGACGCAGGCCGAAACCTTCGGCCTCGCCGCGGTGGAAGCCGCGAGCGCCGGCATTCCCTGCGTCGTCAACGATCTTCCCGTGCTGCACGAGGTGCTGTCCTACCAGGGACAGCCTGTCGCAGTGTTCGTTGACGCCGCGAATGAGGCCGAGTTTTCGGCCGCCGTGTCGAAAGTCCTGACCGATCGTTTGTTGAGCGACCAGCTGCGGCAAAGTGCCGTGGGCCTGAAGTCGCGTTATTCGTTGGATGCCATGATAGAGGAATACGTCCGCATTCTCGGCAATGCCGTGGGAGTGGACGCGCACTAGGAAATTGGGCTGGACATGATTATCGAGTTTCGCTGCGATCGCGCGCAGGCGCGACTCTGGATGCGTCGCGAGACGCTGCGCGTCAGCGATCAGGATATTCCCGTTCAAATCGCCTGGACTAAGACGCCGGGGCCGAGGCCCGCCGGCCTCGACATGCTGTTCGAACTCGAACGCATCGTGCTGCGCAAGGGCAAGGCGGGCGATGCCGACAGGCTGAAAACGATTGCGGAACGACCGCGCATGGGCAACCCCGAGGTGGTGGTCGACTTCACCACTGCCGAGCGGGACCCGAACTGCTCCGCCAGGCTCTATCTCCGGCCACGCTTCAACGGACAGGCGGGCGAAGCCGCCGCGCTGGCCGCCATTCTCGCCGGCGACCTGCCGGTGATTGAAATCGTCAACGAACTCGACGGCATGGTGATGGACCGCGGGCATCCCTCGGCGGAAATCGCCGCTGGCCTGAGCGGCGGGCTCGAAACGGTGATGGCGCGCACGCTTTCCATGCTGCCGCCGATCCTGTCGGGGGCTCCGCGGTTGGTCCCGCAACTGGCTGCTCCGGCGGCCGGCAGCGCGCCGCGAAATCCCGCGCCCTTTGTCATGCGCGGCGTCGCGACCTCGATCGCGAAGGAAATCTACCGTCTCTGCTGCTACGCGCCGCATTGGCATGTCGGATGGCGCTACGCCGAGAACGCGGATGTCTGGCGGACCGGTGACCTGTCGGGACCCGCCTGGAACGTGCTCGGCGATCCCGGCAATCACTTCTATGCCGATCCCGTCCCGGTGAAGTGGCAGGGCAGGACCTTCGTGTTCTTCGAAGACCTCGACCACCGCACCGGCAAGGGCATCATCTCCGCGATCGAATTCGACGGCAACGGTCCCGTCGGCACCGTGCTGCCGGTGCTCGAAGAGCCCTGGCACCTGTCCTACCCGTTCCTGATCGAGAGCAACGGCGAACTGTGGATGATCCCGGAAAGCACCGCGCATCGGGATGTCCCGATCTACAAATGCGTGCGCTTTCCCGACAAGTGGGAACGGCAGGGCACGCTGCTGTCCGGGCTCGAACTCGCCGACGCGACCATCACGCAGCATGACGGCCTCTACTACATGTTCGGAGCCTGGCGCGACGGCACCGGCGGGTATTCCGACACGCTGGCGATCTATTACGCCGAGCAGTTGTTCGGCCCCTGGCGGCCGCATGCAAGCAATCCGATCCTGATGGATCGCGCGACGACCCGGCCGGCCGGCAATTTCGTGACCATCAATGGCAAGCTGTGGCGCCCGGTGCAGGACTGCAGCAACGGATACGGCGCGGCGCTCGGACTTGCGGAAGTGCTCGAACTGTCGCCGACGACCTACCGGCAGGCCGTGCGCCATCTGCTCAAGCCCGGGCCGCTGTGGACCGGACGCAAGCTGCACACGCTCAACCGCTGCGGCCAGCTCGAGGTGATCGACGGCTCGCGGGTCCAGCCGAAGGCCACCGCCTTGCTGAACAGCCTGCGGTCAAGCGACCGGCCGGCGCAGCGGGAGTGGCAAGGCACGCTGGCGAAGCCGATCGCACGTCGGCTCCACTAGCGCCTCGGTCGACCCGGCTCAGTTCGGGTCGGCACTCAGCACGCCGCCGAACTGCTCCCATGAGCTTCCGGTCCAACGTTGCAGCTGAAGCTGCGTATAGGCCATGCTGTTGTCCGGACCTGTGTTGATGGTGATGCCCGGCATCAGGGTCGGCAGCACGAGTCCCCTGATGTTGCGCGCCTGCTTGACGATGTTCTCGCGCGACAGGTCGTCGCCGCACTGCTTCAGCACCTGTTCCAGAATCTGGCCCTGCTGGGTGCCGAACAGATAATTGTTGTCGCCGATATCGGCGCCGGGAAGATATTTTTCGAAGTGGGCGCGATACCATTTCATGCCGGCGTCCTCGGCCCATTTCTTGTCGTTCGGATCCTTGGTGACGGTCGCCACGACAACGCCCACCGCCTTGTCCGCGCCCGCCGGCACGATCGTCGCGGAGACCGAGCTCGACACGTAGTTGACGATGGTCAGCGGCGACCAGCCGATCTCGTTCGCCTTCTTGATCGCCTGCGCCGCGAATTTCGGCGTGCCGGCGATCAGGAACGCCTGCGCACCCGACGCCTTCAGCGTCACCACGCGGGATTCGATGGTCGGCTCGGTGACCTCATAGGGCGACGTCACCACCTTCTTGTCGAAATCCGCCTTCAGCACCTCCTTGAATGCGGCCACGAAATCGCGGCCGAGATCGTCGTTCTGGTAGAGGATCGCGATCTTCGCATCGGGGGCCGTTCGGGTGATGTATTTTGCGTAGATCTTTCCTTCGGTGTTGTAGCTCGGCAGCCCCGTGGTGGTCAGCGGAAACTCGGTGAAGTTCGCAAACTTGGTCGCGCCACTGACGACGAACAGATGCGGCACCTTCTTCGCGGTGACGTATTTGATGGTCGCGCCGATGCCGGGCGTGCCGAGCGGGCTGAACAGGAACGCCACCTCGTCGCTCTCGATCAGCTTGCGGGTCTGCTCCACGGCCTTGGGCGGCGTGTAGGCATCGTCATAGGTGATGAGGTTGATCTTGCGGCCGTTGACGCCGCCGCGGTCGTTGACGGAATGGACGTAGGCGATGAGGCCCCTGCCGGTGTTGCTGAGCGGAGACGCCGGCCCGCTGAACGGGAACGTCGCCCCGACCTTGATTTCCGACTCCGACACCCCCGGCGTTTCGGCGCGGACTGGAGCTACGGCAAATGCCGCGAGCATCGCAACGGACACGGCAAACGTCTTCAACAGCATGAAATTCCTCCTGAGCTTTTATGAATTGACCAATTCCTGCAACCGCCGCGCGGCGCTACCAGGCTTCGCCGAACGGCCTGATCTCGACATTGAACGACCACGCGCTGCGATCCTGATGGGCGACGTGCCAGACCTCGTCGGCGATCGCTTTCGGCTTGATGAAGAAGTCGTCCGGCCGATCCGGCCAGCGCTTGCGCGTCCACTCCAGATCGATCACGGCATCGATCACGAGATAGGCGACGTGAACACCTTGCGGCCCGAGATCGCGGGCCATCGCCTCGGCGAGAATCCGCTGCGCTGCCTTGGTCGGCGCGAACCCCGCGAAGCCGGCTCTGCCGCGCAACGCCGAGGTATTGCCGGTCGCGACGATGGCGCCCGTGCCCGCACCGATCATCGCCGGCGCGAACCGCCTTGCCAGGTACAACAGTCCCATCGTGTTGACCTGGAAGTTGCGATTGAGAATCTCCGGATCGATCTCGCGGAAGGTGCCGAACGCCCCGCCGACGGCGTTATGAATCACCACGGCGGGATTGCCGAGATCGCGCTCCACCGCCGAGGCCACCGCCTCGACCTGCGCGGGATCGGACACATCGCACCGATAGGCTTTTGCGCCCGGCAGCTGCTGCTCGAGCGCGACAAGACGCGCCTCGTTCCTGGCGAGCAGCGCGACGCGGTAGCCACCCTCGGTGAATCTCCGGGCGAGCGCCGAACCGGTGCCGGGACCGACGCCGGATATCAGACAGACAGGTGCGGTCATGCGATCAACCCTCCGCGTTGCGGTGTCGTGGCCTTCATGGTCAGGCGGCCGCCTTCGACAGCAGCTTCTCGACGTAAGGCTTGAGGTCCGGCCTGATATGCTCGTGCGCGATCAGGCGGTCAAAGTGCGCAAACATCAGCGGATACTCATTCTGCACGCCCGGGTGCAGGATTTTCGCCAATCCCTGCTTGCGCAGCTGCTCGGCCCGTGCGTGTTCGTTCATGAACAATGCGAGTTCGGCGGCAAAGCAGATGTCGGCAATCGAGATGCCGTTCCCGACCAGCACCTCCCGCCGTGGCGACAGCGCCTGCTCGATCCCGGACGCATAGATCGCGAACGCATCCTTCGCCCGCGCGTGAATGGCCGCATCGACGGTGCCGCCCGACAGCGCCAGCAGATAGATTTGCGAGTCCCGCGCAATCACCAGGCTGACATCGAGAAAACTGTCGATCCTCGACGCCTCATAGGCGTCGCGCCCGTAGAGCGGGAACGCGGCCTCGCCGAGCCGCGCCACCGCGCGCATGATGCTGTTCGATTCGAAGATGCCGACCTTGCCGTCGGCGCCGAATGCCGCCGGCACATTGCCGAACGGCTGCGCCGCCATGAACGCATCGGTCTTGAAGAGCTGCGCGCCGGTCAGTCCGACCCGCCCGGTTCGCGCCAGCGACGACAGCGAGGCACGCTCATGCTCCGCCAGCGGACGGGCATCATAGTCCCACAACCAGTCGCGCAACTCCTTGCCGGAGGCGCCCCTGACCTCGACATCGACACCGCAGAACCGCGCCGCGATGGTTGCCTTCCAGACGCGCGGGTTCGGCAAATAGGAGAAGATGCGCAAGGCGGCCATGATAAACTGCTCCCGTTCCAGCAAGCCTCAGGCGGCCAGCTTCAGGATCTTGACGACGTCGGCGGGTTCGCGGATCGGCTGCGGGTTGGCCCGCGTGAAGATCGACAGCATGGCGTTCCGGCCGATCAGCTCAAACCGATCTTCGCCGACGCCGACATCGGCAAGCCGGCGCGGCAGGCCGAGCTCTGCGATGAAGCTGGCGAACGCCTCGCCGGCATCGCGTCCCGGCGCGCCGAGCGCGGCGGCGATCGATTGCTGGGCTGCCTCCGTCGCCGGGCGGTTGTAGCGGAGCACGCTCGGCATCATCACCGCGGTGCAGAAATAATGCGGCACGTCGCAGGTGCCGCCGAGCACATGGCCGATGGCGTGACTGGCGCCCATCGGCACCCGCGACTGCAATCCGAACGCCGACAGCCAGGAGCCCAGCTGGCAACTCAGCCGCGCCGCCGCGTCGTCAGGGTGGGCCTTGGTGCGCAGCAGGCCGTCGTGCAGATAGCGCAGCCCCTGCTGGCACACCGCACCGACCAGCACATTCGGCCGGCTGGAGCAGATCGCCTCGATGCCGTGATCCATCGCCCGCGTGCCGGAACCGAGCCAGAGCTTCTCGGGCGTATATTTCGTGATCGCGGGATCGAGGATGATGCTGCGCGGCATCATCATCGGATGGTTGAAGATCTGCTTCAGCTTGCGGCTGGTATCGGTGACCAGCGCGCCGGAATTGTATTCGCCGCCGGACAGCGTGCTGGGGATCGCGATCATGCGCACCTTCGGCGAGCGGAACGGCCCGAAGCGGCGGTCCGGCGTGGTCTCGAAGCCGTCGAGGCCATCAGACTCGAAGATCTCGTGCTCCATGCACATCAGCACGATCTTCGCCGCATCGACCACCGAGCCGCCGCCGATCGCGACGACGAGGTCTGCCTTGGCCTCGCTGGCTTGCCGCGCGATCTGCGTCACCACGTCCCGCGTCGTATGCTGTGGCACGCCGTCGAAGGTCGCGGCATGGCGGTCGCCGAGCGCTTGACGGATTTTCTCGATCGCGTCGGTCGTGGTGTTCAACGTCCGGCTGGCGATCAGATAGACGCGCCTGGCGCCCAGCCGCTCGGCCTCCTCGCACAGCGCCTCGGCCGCCGGCCTGCCGTAGATCACGGATTCCATGGTCGGGTATTGATGGCTGCCGACGACGTCCATGCTTTTCACTCCCTCGATGTGTCCGTGAGTTACGCCGCCGGTCAGGCCGACAGCTTGGTGAAATCCGGTTGGCGCCGTTCGGCGAACGCGGCAAAGGCCTCGCGCGCCTCGGGCGTCGTCAGCCGCTCCTTGAACAACACGCCTTCCTCGGCGATCTGCGCCGCGATCTTCTGCTGCTCGCGCATCAGCTTCTTGGTCATGCTGAGCGACCCCGCCGGCCGCCTGGTCAGCGCGACCGCCGCGTCATGCGCCCTCTTGCGCAGATCGGCCTGCGGCACCACGGCGTTGGCGAGACCCGATGCCAGCGCGCCCTGCGCGTCCATCGGTTCGCCGAGCGCGAACATCGCATAGGCGCGCGCATGCCCGATCCTTAAGGGAAGCAGCCAGCTCGACGCCGCCTCTGGCACCAGCGCGAGGTTGACGAAGGGCGTGATCAGCCGCGCGTTCTCGGCGAGATAGATCAGGTCGCAATGCAGCAACATGGTGGTGCCGACGCCGACCGCATTGCCCTGCACAGCCGCGACGATCGGCTTGCCGACCTTGCTGATGGTTTCTATGAAAGTGTGGGCCGGACTGTCGACGGCGCTTTCACCGCGCGCCTGGCTTGCGAAGTCACCCAGATCATTGCCCGCGGTGAAGCTGTCGCCGTCGCCCTGGAACAGGATCACCCGGACGGAGGCATCCGCCTCCACCTGCTTGAGCGCCGCGGACATGACATTGTACATCGCGCCGGTCAGCGCGTTCTTCTTTTCCGGCCGCTGCAAGGTCAGCGTCATGACGCCGGCGGCGATCTCAACCTTGACATGCTCAGTCATGGCACTCTCCCGTCAGGCGACGGCGCGGGCCGGCGTGGTTTCAAATTTGCCGTCGAGGAAGCCGGTCAACCGCTGCCGGATGATCGCTTCGGCCTCAGCCATGATGCGGTCAATCAGCTCCTTGACGGTCGGGATGTCATTGATCAGGCCGACCACCATGCCGCAGCTCCAGGCGCCGGCATCCATCTCGCCGTCGATCATCACCTTCGGATAGACGCCGGCGACCTGCTCGTGGATATCCTCGATCTTCAGCCTGGCGCCCTTCTCGCGCTCGATCTCGAGCAGCTCATTGACGCCCTTGTTCTTCAGCACCCGCTCGGTGTTGCGCAGCGCGCGCATGACGAGGCGCGTATCGAGCTCGTCGGCGTCGAGCAGCGCCTGCTTCACATTGGGATGAACCGGTGCTTCCTTGGTCGCGATGAAGCGCGTGCCCATGTTCATCCCGGCAGCGCCCATCGACAGCGCGGCGACAAGGCTGCGCGCGTCCGCCATGCCGCCCGAGGCGACGAACGGGATCTTCAATTCGTCCGCCGCACGCGGCAGCAGGATCATGTTCGGGATGTCGTCCTCGCCGGGATGGCCGCCGCACTCGAAACCGTCGACGCTGACGGCGTCGCAGCCGATCTTCTCGGCCTTCAGCGAATGCCGCACCGAGGTGCATTTGTGGATCACCTTGATGCCGGCCGCCTTCAGCGCCGGCATGTACTGCTCCGGGCTGCGGCCGGCGGTCTCCACCGCCTTGACGCCGGCCTCGCGGATCGCCGCGATGTACTCGGGATAGGGTGGCGCGGTGAAGCTCGGCAGGAAGGTGAGGTTCACGCCGATCGGCTTGTCCGTCATGTCGCGGCAGCGCGCGATCTCCTTCGCCAGCAGCTCCGGCGTCCGCTGGGTCAGGCCAGTGATGATCCCGAGGCCCCCGGCGTTGGACACCGCCGCCGCCATCTCGGCGAAGCCGACATAGTGCATGCCGCCCTGGATGATCGGATGCTGGATACCGAACAGTTCAGTGATTGCTGTCTTCACAAGTCTCTCCCGCGTTTCCGCTCAGTGGACGATTTCAAACAGGCCCGCCGCGCCCATGCCGCCGCCGATGCACATGGTCACCACGCCGTATTTCGCCTTGCGCCGCCGGCCCTCGATCAGGATATGCCCGGTGAGCCGCGCGCCGGTCATGCCGTAGGGATGGCCGATCGCGATCGAGCCGCCATTGACGTTCAGCTTGTCCGGATCGATGCCGAGCTTGTCGCGGCAATAGATCACCTGCACCGCATAGGCCTCGTTGAGCTCCCAGAGATCGATGTCGTCGATCTTCAAATTGTGCCGCTTGAGGAGCCGCGGAATCGCGGCAACCGGGCCGACGCCCATCTCGTCCGGCTCGACGCCGGCGGCGACGAAGCCGCGGAAGATGCCGAGCGGTTTCAGGCCCTTCTGCGCGGCAACCTTGTCGCTCATGATCACGCAGGCCGATGCGCCATCCGAGAGCTGGCTGGCGTTGCCGGCGCTGATGGTCTTGCCCTCGAACACCGGCTTGATCTTGGCGAGCCCGTCCGCCGTGGTATCGGGCCGCGGACCTTCATCCTTGGCCAGCGTCACCTGTTGAAAGCTGACTTCCCTGGTGTCCTTGTTGACCACGGCCATTTTGGTCGTGATCGGCACGATCTCGTCGTTGAACCGGCCCCCCTGCAGCGCGGCGCCGACGCGGCGCTGGCATTCAAGGCTGTATTCGTCCTGCTTGTCGCGGCCGATCCCGTAACGCTCGGCGACAACTTCGGCGGTCTCCAGCATCGACATGTACATCTCGGGCTTCATCGCCATCAGCTCGTCGTCGACGGCATGGAACCTGTTCATGTGCTCGTTCTGCACCAGGCTGATCGACTCGATGCCGCCGCCGATCGCGATCTCGACGCCGTCGAGCATCACCGAGCGGGCGGCGACCGCGATCGCCTGCATCCCGGAGGCGCATTGCCGGTCGATGGTGGTGCCGGCGACCGTCACCGGCAGCCCGGCGCGGATGGCGCCCTTGCGCGCGACGTTCATCACCATGGTGCCCTGCTGCATGGCGCAGCCCATCACCACGTCCTCGACCTCGCCGGGCGCGATGCCGGCACGTTTCACCGCCTCAGCCATCACATGACCGGCGAGGGTCGGGCCGTCGGTGTTGTTCAGCGCGCCGCGATAGGCCTTACCGACGCCGGTGCGCGCGGTGGAAACGATGACTGCATCCTGTGACATGCTTGCCTCTCTGAATCAGGCGGCCGCGTCGAGCTGCGCATAGCGCAGCACGTGGTAGGCGGGATCGCCGAACTGGATGTTGATGGAGGAAATCCGCTTGAAGTAGTGGCCGACATTGAGCTCGTCGGTCATGCCCATGCCGCCGTGCAGCTGCACCGCCTGGTCGGCCACGAACTTGCCGGCATAGCCGATCTTGGACTTGGCGCCCGAGGCCAGCCGGGAGATCCCGGCCTCATCGTCGCTGAGACTGAGGCTGAGATGCTGCATCAGCGACAACGCCTCCTGATGCGCGATGAACATGTCGACCATCCGGTGCTGCAGCCCCTGGAAGCTGCCGATCGTGACGCCGAACTGCTTTCGCGTCTTGGAATAGTCCAGGGTCGCCGCGTTCAGTTCGCCGATCGCGCCGACCGCCTCGGCGCAGAGCGCGCCGATGGCGCGGTTGCGACAGGCTTCCAGCGCGGCGACGCCCTCGCCCTCGTTGCCGAGCAATTCCGCGCGCACGCCGCGCAGGCTGATCTCGGCCGCCCTGCGGCCATCGATCGTCTTGAAGCTTTGCAGGTCGAGATTGGCCGCCCGGCGATCGACCACGAACAGGCTGACGCCGCCACGATCATGGCGATGGCCCGAGGTGCGCGCGGAGACGATGAGGTAATCCGCCCACGGCGCCGCCAGCACCGCCGTCTTCTCACCGGTGAGCACATAGTCATTGCCGTCGCGGCGCGCCGTGGTGGTGACGGTGGCGAGATCGAACCGCGAGCCCTTCTCGGTCCAGGCCAGCGCCCAAAGTTTCGTGCCCGCGATGATGTCGGCGATGAACGCTTGCTGCTGCGCGTCGGAACCTGCCTGTTCGATCAAGCCACCCGCAACGACGACCGTCTCGACGAAGGGCTCCACGACAAGATGCCGGCCGAACTCCTGCATGATGATCATGGTCGACAGCGGCCCGCCGCCGAGCCCTCCGACCGCTTCGGAGAACGGCGCGGCGAGCAGGCCGAGCTCGGCGAATTCAGCCCATTGCTTGCGGCCAAAACCCTCCTCGCTCGCGACGATCTTGCGGCGGGCGTCGAAATCATACTGGTCGCGCAGCAGCCGCTGGACGCTGGACCGCAACAATTCCTGTTCTTCCGTGAACTGGATATCCATCCGATCCTCGTTGCTTGTGGCTAGAGTCCAAGCACCGCCTTGGCGATGATGTTGCGCTGGATCTCGTTCGACCCGCCGTAGATCGAGAGCTTGCGCGAGTTCAGATATTTCTCCGACGCGGTGTGGCCGTAGTCGGGGCCCGGCATGAAGTGATTGGCGCTGACCGGATGCTCGCGGATCGCAAGCCCGTAATTGCCGATCGCCCGATGCGTCAGCTCGGTGATATCCTGGAAGATTTCGGTGCCGCGGATCTTGAACAGCGAGGCCGCCGGTCCCGGGTCGATGCCGCGCGCCATCTGGGCGACGACGCGAAGCTCGGTCGCCTCCAGTGCCAGCACGTCGAGCTCGACGCGGGCGATATCCCTGATGAACTCCAGATACGCCGGATCGTCTTCCGGGATCTCGGCCTTCACGATCCTCTTCAACCGCTCGATATAGCGTGTCGAGCGGCCGATGCCGGCCATGCTGGTGCGCTCGTTGCCGAGCAGGAATTTGGCGTAGGTCCAGCCCTTGTTCTCCTCGCCGATCAGGTTCTCGGCGGGGACGCGGACGTTCTCCAGGAAGACGTCGTTGACCTCGTGCGAGCCGTCAATGGTGATGATCGGGCGCACCGTGACGCCCGGCGACTTCATGTCGATCAGGAGGAAGGAAATACCGGACTGCGGCTTGGCCGTGGGATCGGTACGAACCAGGCAGAAGATCCAGTCGGCGTGCTGCGCCAGCGTGGTCCAGGTCTTGTGGCCGTTGACGATGTAGTGGTCGCCGTCACGCACCGCCTTGGTGCGCACGGTGGCGAGGTCGGAGCCGGAGCCCGGCTCCGAATAGCCCTGGCACCACCAGTCCTCGCCGGACAGGATGCGCGGCAGGAATTTCCTTTTCTGCGCGTCGTTGCCGAAGGTGTAGATGACCGGGCCGACCATGGTGACGCTGAATGCCAGCGGCGGCATCGTGCCGGCGCGCGTCGTCTCCTGCTCGAAGATGAAGCGGCGGGTGATCGACCAGCCGGGCCCGCCATATTCCCTGGGCCAGAGCGGCGCGATCCAGCCCTTCTCGTGCAGGATGCGATGCCACAGCAGCATCTGCTCCTTGGAGAGATCGGTCTCCGGA
This sequence comes from Bradyrhizobium sp. Pha-3, assembly GCF_042258325.1. Taxonomy (NCBI): domain Bacteria; kingdom Pseudomonadati; phylum Pseudomonadota; class Alphaproteobacteria; order Hyphomicrobiales; family Nitrobacteraceae; genus Bradyrhizobium; species Bradyrhizobium sp. Pha-3. Next base: position 7,285,879 of record NZ_CP170151.1, read on the forward strand.
TTGGCGACGCGCATCTCCGCCGGATAATTGTCCTTGATGAAGGCACGAACCTCGTCGCGGAACGCCGCATCTTCAGGGGATAGCGCGAGCTCCATCTGCAGTGCTCCCTACCACTTCTCGCCGAAGGGCCGGATTTCCAGTTCGAAGGTCCAGGCGCTCTTCGGCTGCTGATAGAGCTGCCAATAGGCGCCCGCGACCGATGCCGGCGGCATCAAGAGATCGGGATTGTCGAGCGCGTTCGGGCCGAGCGCCTCGATGCGGCGCTGCCGCACCCATTCGGTGTCGACGCCGGAATCGATGATCAGATGCGCGACATGGATGTTCTTCGGCCCCAGCTCGCGGGCCATCGCCTGCGCCACGGCACGCAGGCCGAACTTGGCGCTGGCAAACGCGGCATAGCCGCTGCCGCCGCGGAGCGACGCGGTCGCGCCGGTGAAGAAGATGTTGCCCTCGCCGCGCGGCATCATCAGCCGCGCCGCCTCGCGTCCGGCGAGGAAGCCGGAATAGCAGGCCATCTCCCAGACCTTGCGGAACACCCGCTCGGTGGTCTCAAGGATCGGGAAATTGACGTTGGCGCCGATGTTGAAGATGCAGACCTCCAGCGGCGCATGCTTGTCGGCGTCGTTGAGGAAGGCCGTGATCTCCTCCTCCTTGCGCGCATCGAGCGAACGCGCATGGATCTCGCCGCCGGCAGCCTCGATCTCCTTGACCAGCGGCGCCAGCTTGTCGCCATTGCGACGGCCGGCGAAGATCGTAAAGCCTTCGGAGGCGAACTTCTTGGCGATCTCGCCGCCGATGAAATCGCCGGCACCAATGACGGCCACCGTCCTGTTTCGCTTCTGCATGGTGTACTCCGGTCTTGTTTGAGTGAACTGGCTCGCGGCGGCGGCTCAGCCTCAGCTGCGCAGCGACTCCGCCAGCTTGTGCTTCAGCAGCTTGCCCGTCGATGTCGCGGGCAGCGCGTCCATCAGGATAATCTCCGACGGACGCTTGTACGAGGTGAGTTGCGGGGCAATATGCGCCATCAGGTCCTGTACGGTGGCGGTCGAGCCCTTGATCAGCTGCACAAAGGCGACCACCTCCTCATTGCCCTCGACCGGCCGGCCGACCACGGCGCACTGCACCACGGCGTCGTGCGTGCTCAGCACCGCCTCGATCTCGGCCGGATAGACGTTGAACCCGGAGCGAATGATCATCTCCTTGGTTCGCCCGACGATGTAGAGCGCATCATTCTCGAAGCGGGCCAGATCCCCGGTGTTGAACCAGCCGTCGGGATCGATCGCCTTGGCGGTCAGGTCGGGCGCGCGGTAATAGCCGCGCATCACGTTGGGGCCGCGAACATGCAGCTCGCCGACTTCGCCTGCCGCAACCGGCTTGAGGTCGCGGCCGACCAGCCTGGCCTCGAGGCCGGGCATGACGGTGCCGACCGCATGGTCGGCCCGCGGATTGTCGGGCCGGACGCCGGAGATACCCGGCGAGCATTCGGTGATGCCATAGCCGTTGAGCAGCGGCAGCCCGAGTTCCTGCTCGACCCGTGATTTGAGATCGAGGTCGAGCGGCGCGCCGGCCACCGAGATCACGCGCAACCGGCCGCGATCGAGCTTCGGCAGGCCGGCATTGCGCCGGTATTCGAGCAGACGCTGATAGGTCGCGGGCACGCCGTTCAGGATCGTGATGCCCTCTTCAGTCATCGCCTTGACCAGCGCGGCCGGATCGTATTTCGCCACCAGACGCACGGTGGCGCCGATCATCAGGGTCATGGTCAGCAACGAGATGCCGACGATATGCGAGATCGGCAGCACGCAATATTGCACGTCATCGGCCGCCATCTTTCGGAAGCTTGCCGTCGCCCGGGCGCTGAACAACAGATTGCGATGGGTCAGCATCACGCCCTTCGGCGTGCCCGTGGTGCCGGAGGTGTAGATGAGAACCGCGACCTGGTTTGCGCCGTCGGCCTCGACCGGCTCCGCCACGGTTGCCAGATTCAGGCCGGTGACGGCGATGCCGCGGAGCGGGCCGACATCCTGCACGGCAGCCTCGTAGCGCGCGGCATGCGTGGCCGCCTCCTGCGAGACCTCGGCGGTCAACAGCACGCGGCGGGCGCCGCTGTGATCCCTAATCTGGTCGAGCTCACGCGGCGACAGCCGCGGATTGACCACGATGGACCAGACATCGAGCCGGCTCGCCGCCAGCAGCAGGCAGGCGAGCGGAATCGAGTTCTCGCTCACGATCATCATGCGGTCGCCGGCGCGGATGCCGAGCGCTCGCAGCGCCTCGGCGACGCGACCGACCGTTCGGTCGAGCTCGCGGTAGGTCAGCCGCATCTTGTCGTCGATCAGCGCCGGATGATCCGGCGTCGCCCCGACGTGGTGATCGATCACCTCGTGGATGCGGTTCGGCAAGCCTTCCACACTTCCTTCAAACTGGGTCGACGCCTGCACTGAAACCTCCCTGTGACAGCCCTTTGGGCCTGATTTGTTGTCTTGAGGAATTTTCCCGCTCAGGCGGTCTTGCGCCGCCCCGCGGCCAGCTGCGCGACAATCTCGTCCTCGACCTCGCGCAGCTTGTCCTTGCCGAAGAAGATCTCGTCGCCGACAAAGAAGGTCGGCGAGCCGAACGAGCCGCGCGCCACCGCGTTGCTGGTGTTGTCGATCAGCTTCTTCTTCACCTCGTCCTGCTGGGCGCGGGCAATGATGCGGTCGATATCGAGGCCGGAGGACAGGAACGCTTCGCGGAACACCTGCGGATCGTCCATCTTCTTGGGCTCGGACCACATGTGGTGATAGGCGGCGCGAAAGTACGGCTCGAACAGCCCTTCGAAATCGGCAGCGACGACGCCGCGCATCAGCATCAGCGTGTTGACCGGGAAGAACGGGTTCGTCTTGAACGTCGTGATGTTGTGGCGGCGCAGGAAGCGCTCGGTCTCGAGCGCGTTATACTCGGGCTTGTTCTTGATGCCGCGCAGCGACTCGCCGGGCGACATGTTGCCGGTCGCCTTGTAGACGCCGCCGAGCAGCACCGGGATGTAGTCGAATTTCACGCCGGTGCGCTTCTCGATGTCGGGCAGCGCCAGTTCCGCCAGATAGGCGTTCGGACTTCCAAAATCGAAATGGAATTCGACCTTGAGCGGAGCAGCCATGGAACGCCCTTCCCTTCGATTGCCAGCGGCCGTCAGCCGCCGCGTTGATCGAGCGTGGACCTTAAGTTCTATTTTAGAACTGTCAATATGATATTTGTCATCCAATGACCAGGCTACGGCTCCAAGCTAGGCATCCTATTGAAATGACGTTAGTTCTGTTTTAGAATTTTACTGAGCGATATCGTCGCCGGCCGCAGGAGATGCTGATGAAATGGGATGCCCTCGAGGAGGAGCCGTGCTCGGTGGCCCGCACGGTGGCTGTCATCGGCGACCGCTGGAGCCTGTTGGTCCTGCGCGAATGTTTCCTGCGCATCCGCAGGTTCGATGACTTCCAGGCGTCGCTCGGGATCACGCGGCATCTGCTCGCCGACCGGCTGAAGAAGCTGGTGCGGTTCGGCGTGCTGCGCAAGATTCCGTATCAGGAGGCGCCGAAGCGTTACGAATACATCCTGACGCAGAAGGGGCTCGACCTCTATCCGATCATCATGTCGATCGTGCACTGGGGCAACGTCCACATGGTCGATTCGCGCGGCCGGCCGATGCTGCACGAACACAAGACCTGCAAGAAGATGTTCGATCCCGTCATGGTCTGCTCGGAATGCGGCGAGCCGCTGAGCGCGAAGGCGGTCCACGTGCATCCGGGCCCCGGTGCGCGGAAATCGTCACCGGTGCACGCCAAGGCGCAGGAGCGAGCCAGGCGCGCCGCTGATTAGACCTGGATACTGTTTGCGAAGCCGGCTCGCCTTGCGCTGGCGGCTGCTCAGTGTGACGGCGCAGCCATCAGCGCAACATTGCCGCCAAGCAGGCAGCCGACGGGACGGCCGCCGGCGAAGCCGATGCGGACCCGAATCTCGGACAGCCACCCCATCGCCCTGCCCTGCAGGATTCGAATCTCGTCGTCATCAGGAGCGACCAAGCCATAGTCGAGCAGGCCGAACGCCAGCGCCGCGGCCGCAATGCCGGTTGCGGCATCCTCCCGATAGCCGGAGGAGCGCGGGAATTGCCGCGCCTCGAACAGGCGAGCCTTTCGGTCGATCATGGCGAATGGATAGAGCCTGGTCGATCCGATCCGGCCACAGACCGCTTCGACGTCCCCTGTCGCGGGATCGAGCGCATTCAGCGCTTCGGGGGAGCGCATCGGGATCAAGGTCTTGATGCGCGATGTGACGGCATTGCACGGTGTTGCCGCATCGATCGCTTCCGGCCCGACCGCGAGCGCCCGCAGCACGTCATCGCATTGGCTTGCCGTGAGCGGAACGGTCTTGCCGGCCGGCTGGGTGATCTCGACACTGGGCTCGCCGTGACGATCACGGCCGATGAAGCCGGTGACCGGACCGCTGCGCGTCGAGATCCGCATGGTGTCGCCCGACAGCCTTCCCTGGCGCGCAAGCAGCCAGAGCGCACCGATGGTCGCGTGGCCGCACATTTCCATTTCGTGGTTCGGAACGAAGAAGCGGAACGTGGCGTCGAAATCGTCGCTCTGTGCCGGCAGCACGAAGCCGGACTCGTGGCCGTGGCGGCGCGCAACATCCTGCATCTCGACGGCGCTCATGCCGCTTGCATCGACCACGATCGGACAGGGATTGCCGCCCTGCCCATCCACCGTGAAGACGCTGACCAGTTCCGCTGTCGCCATGATGTCGCTCGCCTGTCTCGCCGTCTGCTACTTGACCAGCGTCGCGCCGGTCTCCGGATGCTGCAACCAGCTGAGCAGCGCCTCGTGGAAGCGCGCCGGGGCCTGGATCTGCGGCGAATGGCCGAGGTCGGGGAATTCGATCAGCTGCGCATGCGGAATCCGCTTCGCGGCCTCCTTGCCCAGCACCGGATAATTGCCGAGCGTCTTGCGAATCTCCGGCGGCGCGGTGTCCTTGCCGATCGCGGTGGTGTCCTTGTCGCCGACAAAGAGCAGCGTCGGCGGCTTGATCTGTTCGAATTCGTAGAACACCGGCTGGGTCGCGATCATGTCGTAGAGCCGCGCCGAGCTCGACGCCACCGCGGCGCGGCCCGGACCGCGATACATGCCTGCCAGCATCTGCACCCACGTCTCGTAGGACGCATCCCAGGTATCGGCGTAATAGGTGGCGCGCTCATAGGCGCGGATGCTGTCCGCGGTGACGCGCGTCTCGCGCTGCATCCAGCCGTCGAGGCTGAGCCACGGCACACCCTTGGCCTTCCAGTCTTCGAGGCCAATCGGATCGACCAGCACCAGGTGGTCGGTGGCCTCCGGATACATCAGGGCATAGCGCATCGCGAGCATGCCGCCGGTCGAATGGCCGACCATGATCGAATGCGCGATGCCGAGCGAGGCGAGCAGCGCGCGGCTGTTGCCGGCGAGCTGCTGGAAGGTGAACTGATAGCGCTCCGGCTTGCTGGATTTGCAGAAGCCGATCTGGTCGATCGCGATCACGCGATAGCCGGCGCCGCTGAGCGCCTTGATGGTGCCGTCCCAGGTCGCGGCACAGAAGTTCTTGCCGTGCAGCAGCACCGCGGTTTGGCCGTTCGGCGTCGCCGGCTTGACGTCGAGATAGGCCATGTCGAGCTCCTGCCCCTGCGAGCTGAAGCGATAATGCTCGACCGGATAGGGATAGTCGAAGCCCTGCAGTTCCGGTCCATAGGCCGGCTCGGCGGCCGATTGCGCCAACGCGCTGGACGAACCGAGCGCGACGGTCGCAGCGACGGCAAGGTGAAACAGGGTTTTCAGGTGCATCTCAGTAAATCCGGATCTCAGGGACGACTTCGTGATGCCGTAGCCGAACGGTTCGGCGCCATCCAGCGGCCGACCGATGATTTGTTCGTGATCGGCCGCGAGCGTCCCAGCTACGCCGGATCGAACGCCCGGATCGGCGGCAGATTGCCGTTGAACCGCTCGACCTCGACGCTGGTGAGCTGGCCGGTGCAGCCCTGCGCGAAGGATGACGTGCCGATGTCGCGCGTCAGCACGTTCGGATTGCCGTGCACGCAGAGCGGCGCCTCCTCCTCAGGGTCCATCGGGTCGTACCATGCGCCGGTCGGCAGCTGGACCACGCCGGGCGCGATGCCGTCGGTGACATGCACCGCGGCAAGGCAGGCACCGCGCGCATTGAAGATGCGGATGATGTCGCCGTCGGCGATGCCGCGCGCGGTCGCGTCGCGCGGATTCATGCGCGCGACCTCGCGGCCGCGATGCTTGGCGTCAAGCGAGTGACCGCCGAAGTCGAGCTGGCTGTGCAGGCGCGTCACCGGTTGGTTGGCGACGAGGAAGCACGGCGCACCTGATGTCGGCGCGTCGGTCTTCTCGAGCCAGACCGGATGGCCCGGACAATCCGCATCGCCATGACCTGCGATCTTCTGCGAGAAGATCTCGATGCGGCCGCTCGGCGTCGGCAGCGGCCGCGCGACCGGGTCCTCGCGAAAACGACGCAGCGAGCCGCCGTCGTCGAGATGCTGCGGCACCACCAGGCTGCCGCGTTCCCAAAACTCCTCGAAGCTTGGCGCCTCGAGCCCGCGCGCGGCGAGCGCCTTACGCGTTGGCTCATAGAGGTGCTCCAGCCATTGCCGCGACGTGCGTCCCTCGGTGAAGGGCTCGCGGGCCCCTAACCGCTCGGCGAGGTCGGCGAAGATCTCGTAGTCGTCGCAGGCGAGGCCGAACGGCTCGGCGATCCGGTGCATGGCGACCATCAAGGGATCGTTGCTGGAATAGCCGATGTCCTCGCGCTCCAGCGTCATGGTCGAGGGCAGCACGATGTCGGCGTGGCGGGCGGTGGCGGTCCAGGCGAGCTCATGCACCACCAGCGTGTCGAGCCGCGCAAACGCCTTGCGTAGGCGGTTGAGGTCCTGGTGGTGATGGAACGGATTGCCGCCGGCCCAGTAGACGAGGCGGATGTCGGGATAGGTGCGCGTCTCGCCGTTATAGCGATAGGTGGTGCCGGGATTGAGCAGCATGTCGGCGATGCGCGCCACCGGAATGAAGTCGGCGACGCCGTTGCGGCCCTGCCCGAGCGTCGGTCCGGGCACCGCGTTGACGCGGCGGCCGTAATAGCCGATCGCGCCGAGCGAATAGGCGTAGCCGCCGCCGGGCAGCCCGATCTGGCCGAGCGCCGCCGCCAGCACCATGCCCATCCACACCGGCTGCTCGCCATGCTCGGCGCGCTGCAGCGAATGCGACACGGTGATCAGCGCACGACGCCCGGCGAGCCGGCGCGCGAGCGCCCTGATCGTGTCGGCATCGATGCCGCAGATCGCCGCGGCCCATTCGGCGCTCTTGGGCTGACCGTCGCTCTCACCGGTGAGATAGCGCAGGAACACCGGCCAGCCCTCGGTGTAGCGATCGAGGAAGGCCTGATCGTGCAGGCCTTCGCTGACCAAAGTGTGGACGATGCCGAGCATCAGCGCGGTGTCGGTGCCGGGTGTGGCCGTCAGCCATTCGGCGCCGGCCTCGACCGGGAGATCGTCACGCAGTGGGCTGACGAGGATGAATTGGCAGCCACGCCGGTGCGCGGCTTCCATCGCGCCGCGCTCGACATGCTTGCTGATCGAGCCGCCGGCCACCATCGAATTCTTCAGCGCCATGCCGCCGAACGCCAGCACGATGCCGGTTTCGGCCGCGATCTGCTCCCAGGTGACGTTGCGCTTGGTGATGTCCTCGTAGCCGGTCAGGATCTGCGGCAGCAGCACCGAGGACGCGCCCGAGGAATAGGTGTTCACCGAGCGGACGTAGCCACCCATGGCGATGTTGAGGAAGCGGTGCACCTGGCTCTGCGCGTGATGGAAGCGGCCCGCGCTGGACCAGCCGTAGGAGCCGCCGAACACCGCGCCCGGGCCGATCGTGTCGCGGATCCGCGTCAGTTCACCGCCGAGCAGATCGAGCGCCTGCTCCCAGCTGACCGAAACGAAGTCGTCGCGGCCGCGGCGATCGTCCGGACCGGGCCCGCGCTCGAGCCAGCCGCGGCGGATCGCGGGCTGCGCGATGCGCGCCTGGTGGCGCAGCGCGCCGGGGAAATTGTTGATGATGCCGTTCGGATCGGGATCAGCGGCATAGGGCCTGACTTCGAGACCGGCCTTGCCGAGACGCGCCGAGAACACGCCCCAATGCGAGGTGTGCGGCTTGAACCCGTCGGACAGATCGAGGCCGGGATCGGGGTGGCCAATGGTCTCGCTCATCGATGCTCCTTCATCCCAGGCCGGCGTCGCGGCGGGCCTGTCGCAACATTCCCCGCCAGTATAATGATCCAATCGGCGCACGGTACCCGCTAACACGGACCGCACCGTGCCTTGCCGGCATGACTGCGCCTGACGGCGGCGGAACTCCCCGCCGGGGCCGCGCCGCCAAAATATCGAAAACAACCCCATGCAAAGGAGCCGGCGGCTGCCCGGCGCCCGACAAGGCCACTTGACGCGTCGGGCAAATCAGGGATACATTTCCAATATTCCGAAATCGTACAAGCACCCTCGCCCGCAACAGCGGGCGCGACGGATGCACTTGCGACCGAATCCCTCCCCACAATCGACATCGCGCCGGCTCCCGCAGCGAGCGATCGCCTGCGCGCTTGCCCCGCGTTCCAGGGAATACCCGACATGGATACTGCACCCGACATCACCGTGCCGACGATGGCCGCCGCAACCGGCCCGACCCAGGCCGCCACAGCCCCGCGGATCAAATTCTCGCCGCACGGCTTCTGCATCGACCATCCTGATCCCGAACTCGGCGCACAGCTGATGGCGAACGCACTGGGCGTCGCCGACCGCGACGCGATGGACGGCATCCTCCGGCAATTGATCAAGGCCAGCGTGAGCGGCGGCAAGCCCTGCGAGGTCAACCTCGCCTTCATGATCTCGATGGTGAGAAGCATTCGCCCGCGGGATTCCGTCGAGGCCATGCTGGTGGCGCAGATGGTGTCGGTTCATGTGATGGCGATGCGATGTGCCCATCACCTCGCGCATGCCAAGGACCTTGCCCAGCACGACAGCGCCGCGCGCGCATTGGGCCGGCTCGCCCGCACCTTTCCCGCCCAGATCGACGCGCTGAACCGCCACCGCAGCCATGGCGAGCCCGCCATCACCGTGCAGAACGTCAACGTCGAGGACGGCGGCAACGCCATCGTCGGCAACGTCACCCAGCACGCGAGCGTGATCGTATCGGACAACAACCCGGCATCCGCGGCGCGGGCGCCGAAATCCGCGGGCACCAGACGACGGCGGAATCTCGCCGATGCCGGGCGGCACGCCCAGGCATGAGCGATCACGTCCAAACGACCGGCCCGATGCTGGCCAGCCAGCGTTGCGGCGCCAGGACCCGCTGCGGCGGTGCGTGCCGCGCGCCGGCAGTGCGCGGCAAGACGCGCTGCCGCATGCACGGCTGCGCCAAGGGATCCGGCGCGCCACGGGCAAACCGGAACGCGCGCAAGCACGGCCGGTTCACTCGGGAAGCGATCGCCGAGCGACGGCAGATACGGGCGTTGTTGGGGGACGTGCGGAAGCTGCTGGAGGGGATAAAGTGACTGCGTTTCGAAAATGCCGCGCGCAAAAACGGCATTTGGGAACGTCGATCTTCGAGGCGTGTTGCACCGGCTCGCTAGCAAAGGAAACGTTCAAATGAAAATTGCGAAGATCGCACTGGCAACGGCATTCATATTCGGGTCAATCGTAGCAGCGAGCGCTCAAGGCGGTGGTGGGGGTGGAGGCGGCGGCGCCGGTCGCGGCGGTGGCAACTCTCCTGCTGCGACCAGTGGTCAAGGTGCATCCAGCACCCCCGGCGCGGCAAACCCGGGCGCGACGATGAACGATCCGAACTCGAAGGAAGGCAGTGGTAGCGGCAGCGCCATGAAGCATGAGACGATGCCGAAGGACCACATGAAGAAATAGACCGCAGCCGAACTGATGGTCGTCCGCCCGCACTCCCTCAACGACCAATGGGCCGCCGGGCGTGAAATCCCGGTGGCCCATTCCCGCTAATGGATCATAAGGGCCGCGGCGATGCCGAACGCCGTGAGCGTTGCAACGGCCAAACTCATCAGGGTTATCGCTACAGGCCTGGGCATGAATATTAAACCCGCTGACGCAGTAAAAGGTTGCCGGTTGCCGACATTGCCGCGTTCCGCGAAAGCGACAACGCACCCCGTAGCGGCCCCGCGAGCAAGGATCCGGATTCCCGGGGGTCAGTGCACGAAAGCCAGCATCAGCGCAAAGGTGACCAGCGCGTAAGTGCTGGTGACGGTGATGCCCAAGTACAGACGCTCCATTGCGGCCTCCTGACCTCAAGGCGCCGCCCCCCGCGCTATCAACTTAGCGCCCGCTCCGGCGCCGAGCAGTTGGAATTCCGGGTCATGGTAGATCTACGGGACCGTCCATGCGGGCTAGCCCCTGTAAGCTGCCGGCGCCGCCCCTGTGGGCTCCTTGCATCCGACTGAGGAAGTAACCCTCTCTTTCCAATTGCCGGCCTGTCGGGCTTATTACCGTGCAGAACGTGAAGGTGGCGGACGGCTGCAACGCCATCGTCGGCAACGTCACAGCCAAGCCTCGTTTATTCATCTGGTTGGAAGCCCTCGGGCATTCGAGGAGGACCGTCATCATTCGGCTGATTGCAGGCCGGACAGGGCGCGCACGGCGCCTCCCCAAGCGCAGGCGTCCGGACCGGTCCACGGCTGATCCTGATGGATCTCACACACCCATCTTGTGTCGTCGCAAAAAATGCAGCGTGGCGTCGTCATAGGTCTTCTCGCACGCCCCGAAAGAACGGGTGCCGCACCTTGCCCTCGGCGGATTTGGCGCGGTACTCGATCTCGGCCAGCACCTTCGGCTCAACCCAGATCGCCTTGTGCGCAATGCGCCTGGTGTAGGGCTGCGTCTTGCGGATCAGCGGCGTCAGGCGTTTGCGGAGGTCGGCGGCCGAGGCCCTGTCGAAGCCGTGGTCGACCTTGCCGGCATAGATCAGCTCGTCGCCCTTGCGTCGCCCGACATAGATGCCGTCCCATTCATTGCCGTCGAGCGCAAAGCCCGCGATGGTCAGTGTCTCGCGCTGGGCGCAGGTCTTCTTGACCCAGTCGCGGCTGCGGGCACCGGTCGGATACACGCTATTTGCCACCTTCGACACCACGCCCTCATAGCCGAGCTTGCAGGCATGGGTGAACATTTGGGGCCGTCGACCTCGAAGCTCTCGCTGAACTGGATGGCGGTGCCGGAGACGAGCTTTTTCAGCACAGCCTTGCGCTCGATCAGCGGCAGCTTCCGGAGATCACGGCCATTGAGGTACAACAGGTCGAAGGCCACCATCACGATCCTGGTCGACTTGCCCCGCAGCTCGTTCTGCAGCACGGAGAAGTCGGTCGTGCCATCTGCCAAGGGAACAACGATCTCGCCATCGATGATGGCTGATGATGCGGAAATGTGCCAGGCGTCGTCGGCAACCTTCTTGAACCGCTTGGTCCAGTCGTTGCCGCGCCGGGTGTAGATCTTCACCTCTTCATGGGCGATGTGAGCCTGAACCCGGTAGCCATCGAACTTGATCTCATGAATCCAGCGTGTGCCGCTCGGCACTTTGTCGATCGGCGATGCCAGGGCCGGCGCGATGAAGCTGGGAAAGAGCGCCTTGGTCCCGATCGCCTCGGGCTTCCTACGCTGAAACGCCACTCCGCGAACAACGAGCTGATTCAAATGGCCGCAATCGCAATCGTTCCGCGCGACAGGTCCGCAGATGGAACGGTCGATCATAGCCAGAGTTGGCTGGCCAACATCAACAGGGAGGCCGTAATGGCAAAGAAAGCGAAGAAGCAGACCGCGCGCGGTCGCAAGCAGGACCGGGCGCGCGTCGCCGGCGGGCAGGATTACGAGGTGAGCTACGAGTCGCGGAAAACCGGCAGGTCGGCCGCATCGGTGAAGAAGGCCGTCAAAAAGGTCGGCACCAGTCGGAAGCGGTCGAGCGTCGGCTCGGAGCAGCAATGAAGAAGTCGCTAGGAACCAAGCCCTCGCGGTGAACGTTGACCTGCGTCGCTCGCGGCAGAGCGGCATGGACGTGTGAGCGGTGCCCCGGCTCTTGCCCCCGAAGGTCCGGGGCACATTCACGATCAGCGCGCTCGGGGAATGACGCGAGATGACATTCGCTATTTGACCGGGTTCACGGCGTTGATCCCTGGCATGACCGCAGCTCTCGTTTGGGGCGCCGGCTATACTCACACTGGCCGAATCCTCTGTTTTAGCTTTCGATTGATGAGGATCTCGGCACGTCGTCTTGCCAGCTCAGGCAGCCTGGTTCGAACGGTGCCGCGTATTGTTTCTCTGTCCATCTCAATGGCGATTTCAAATTGATCATCGTATTGCCGTGTCACTTTGAACGTGACACCTCTGTGAACGAAAGTGCTTGGCATGGTTGCGATTTAGCAAGCTTTAATCCAGTGCCTGCACCGGGAAGCTACGGGAAATCGTCCCGCTGCAGGAATAGACCTATGCTAAATAAGCGGAAGTTTTTCCTGGCAGGATTCACACGGGTTATTTTCGGACCGACGCGTCGTTTGGGATGATCCGAACAACGGGCAGGTAATTTTCATTCCGTGTTTTTTCGGCCCTATTCCGACGATCGCTGCTACTCGGTGGACAGCGGTTCGGCGATCCAGCTTGGCCCCAGCATGATCCGGATGCTGGGGCCTTCTTTTGAACAGGAACGAAGCGCGTGCAGGAACATTGGTCGCCCTGTGCCGCACCGCTACCGGCACGAGACGCCTAGCTACACACTGGCCCCAGCTTCACCGCTGGGGCCGCCCCTTTCTTATTACGCGTTAGGAAACTTGCTGCGACAAACTAAGACACCCAATCGCATCGGGAAGGCGTAGCAATTTCTGACACTGGTGTTAGCTTTGGAAACTGCGGGTCACGCCCCGATTCATCATAGGGACAACTGGCCCCAGCGCCGGCCTCTAGGCCCCCAGAGGTGCTGGGGCGTTTTCTTTTGGGCTCCCGCGCGGAGGCGCGTTCGTGACCCCGGAATTTTACGGAATCCACGTCTGCGGCATTTGGCGCTAATTTTGTCTTTGCCGGGGCTAGATTTCATCCCGAAGCAATTTTCATTATCCGGTAAAGGGGCCGAGCGTTACGGCCCCTTTCTTAATTCGGCGGAGCGGGAAGCGGCCCCAGCATTGACCTCCAAGGGCGCTGGGGCCGTTTCTTTGGGGGCTTTTTAGAGGGCCGCCGGCACTCTACAGTCATTCATGTATTCTCAAGGGTCGGGATTGGTCGGCTGAAACGTCGCGATCTTGCGCGGGCCGTCCCATAGCTCCACAGCCTGTCCGATTGCGACCTTCCGCGCCTTGTGCTTCGCGGCCTCATCGTCGTCGCAGTCTGGCAGGTCCACGCGTGCAATGACGTGGCCATCGTCCCCAAGGATGTAGGCCTTGTAACTTCGCATTTTCCGCAGAGCGCTCCCGAACGCCCCGACATTGATTTGCGATGGGGAACTTAGGACGGCTCTAGGCGTCTGGTCTACGGAATTCGGAAGGCCAAATGCGCGGGGCCCAAGTTGCGCTTAACCCGAAATAAATAGGGCGCCGGCCATCAGTGCGATAGGGCAAAGCCCAAAAACGACCGCAAGGACCTTGTAGAGTAGGTCGTCCCTCATGACACAACCCTCGCGCGTGATGGAGGCAGCCTACGCCGTAGAACTTGCTGCGCCAGTGCAATTAGTGCCAAGCCGTAGAACTACGGTTGAGGCTGGTTATCAGGAACTCTGTTCATCCACGGAGAATTCCGGGACCTATGTTGCGAAGACGATAATCAGGATCAGCGCGATAAGCGCTATTGAGATGGGCATGGCCTAAAGTTAACGCACAACAACGCCGCCAAGCTTAAAATACTCGCTGGCTGCGTTGGTCTAGCCCCGGGAAGGATGTGCAAAATCCCGACAAGTGGGAGTCAGCACAAAGCGTGCCATGGTTCATACCCCAAACGGATTACTACCGCGGGGGTATGTTTGGGCGCCCTGTGCGACCCGCGGCTACCCGGCTAGAAACCTGGCTCCCGCCACTAGCAAAATTGCGCCGATCGCCATCAGAAGCATGCCCGGCCAGTTCGCGCCGACCCCAAGGAATCCCAAGCCGCGGTGTGACGGCTCGAGAGTATCACCAGCTGGCCGACTAAGGGATCCCCGCCAGATTGCGGCGTGCGCCATGTACAATACTCCACCGAGAACGAGCAGGGCGCCAAGTCCCAATAGGAACATTCTCCGCCTCCTCAATTCACAGCTAACGATTCAAGCGGCGGCAGTCTCGCTCAGATTTTCTGTGCAGCACCGGCGCGGTCAAATACTGGCGTTTTTTCGATATCGCTGGAGCCTCTTCCGGAAGGCCTATCTTCGGTGGCGTGCCGCAACGACTCAGTGGTGGAGTCCAGTCCGTCGACGGTTTCATTTGCCTGACTGCCGGAGTCGCGCGGGTGAGCAGCAACATGTCCGGCTCCGGAACCAGTAACGGCATCTATTGTGCTCAAACGACGTGTTGTCCGATTTTTTCGTGTCATAGGAACCTCCGTAACGAGTCAATTTTTTCGCTCGCTGCAGGTTCCGTCAGCAGTGGGAACGCCACCCAAATCTGTCCGTTGATAATTCGACTTGTTGGAGAACCCGTCCATGCAAGACGATTACGAGGTCTTTCGCGAACCGGAGCTTTGGTTAGCTGCTTTGGTCAGCTGCGGGCCAGCGCTGCTGATCGCCGCCATGATGATAGCATCGCTTATTCAGCCGCAGTTCCCGGGCTGACAAGCTATGAACCGATCCGCGAAGCCGGGCAGCGTGCTTAAGATGGTAGCTGGAGCAGCTGTTCTGCTGGCGCTATTGCTCATGGGTTTCGTTTTTAGCGCGATATAGCTAGACCGATGGACGGTGGATAGACCATAGCGGCCCCGCTAGGCTTCGTGGGATTGCCGCCGGCCCGCGAAGCGGCTGTAGTCGACGCCATGAACGACTACCCCACGAAGATCATGTTCGGCGAAATGCGCGAAACCGGGGCAACGCGCATTATCGTTTTCTGCAAAGACTATCAGTGCTCACACAATGTCCAGCTCGACGCAGCGAGGTGGCCAGACGAGATGCGTCTGTCCGATCTCGAGCCGCGGTTTACCTGCACGGTTTGCGGTGGGCGCGGCTCGATCATTCGATCTGTAGACGTGCCGCCAAGAATGGGTACCGGTGGCTAACAGGGATGACGGCGGCGCTGCGCAAGTTTGGCGGGAATAGCCGGCGGCGCGCTTTACCTTCGCCTCTGGAAGGCGATATGGTGGCGCGGAACCGGTCCTGAGTACCGAAATTAGGCCGGGCAGTTGTTGTATCTGATTGCAGTCCGCAGCAGCGAGTCGATCGTTGTGCAATACGATCCGATCTCCGCCGCTGACACGATTTCAAGACAGCTGCGGCACGCATCGACAGCGAGCATAGCCGGTAACTGAGTCCGCCGGCGTATCCTGCGCGCGTCTCAATCGAAGCCCGCGTCATTTTCAGAAACAAATTTCCGGCGGAAATGGCCGCCCGGGTATGCCATCACTGCAAAATTCATTGCTCGATAGACGGCACGACCCAGGATAAATTTCATGATTGTGCGGGGACTTCTTTTTGTCATCCTCGCCGTTTTCCCTGCAGGCGCAATTGCAAGAAGCTGGTTTCTCAATGGCCTCGGGAGCAGCGGTATTTATCACATCTGGGAGTTCGGCGACGATGGCCTGGTGTCGAGCCTGACGCCGGCACTGTCGCCGCCCGATGGCGTTCTTCACCTCGCATGGCCATCCGCGATCGCCCCGGATGCACATAGCCGGCGCCTTTACGCGTCAGCCTATACGACGGGCTGGTTTCAGGTGCGGCTCTGGACATCGACGAACGGCGGCGCCTGGATTCCGCACGGAATCGCCTTTCAGCCGGACGCGTCCGAGCCTGGCGGCATCGGCCCGGCGCAGGTGGTGTATGAGCCCGGCGTATCCGAGCCGTACATGATCTATTACCTCGACCGCGCGTCGAACCAGATCAAGCTTGCGACCAGCGTCGACGGCATGACGTTCACGCGCCATGGCGCCGTGATCACCCCCTCACTGCCGGAGGAGGCGTCCGGACTATCGATCAGCTATGCCTGCCGGCGCGCGAACGGTGAATATGTCATCTTCTATCACGGCTACTACAACAACATGCAGAATGCGGTCGCGCTGGTCGCCACGGCAGATAACCCGCACGGCCCGTTCACGAAAAAGACCATCATTGCGCGCCCCGATGGTTTCGCATCGACGCTTTCCGCCAACCGTCTCAATGCAACCGCGACGTCGGGCGTCGCGGTGCCGCTGGGGATTCCCCTGCTAGTTGGTGGCGGCACCGCAAGACAGGAGGCCAACGTGGCAATCAAACAGGATGAGACGACGATCTGGTTCGAACGGCCATTTGTGTTCGATCACGTTTCGGATCGCCTGGTTTCGGTCTCACGAAACAAGGTGGAGTTGTCCTACGCCCAGGAGCAACAGGACGGCAGTTGGCGCGGAGTCTTCTCGTTCTACAATCCAGACCCCGGGGTCGCTTCAGAATATACGACGGAGGGGAGCGCTCGATCCCTGACGGCGCCATGGTCGTATTCAAGAACGGGCTTTCGTTTCAAGCCATGGTACCGCGGCGGGGAAAATTCGACCGAGAACCCGACGCCGCTTCTCAGCAACGACGCGTGTTCGAGCTAGAGTGGCAGGCGCGTCGTGACGCGGCTTTAATGCTCCAGACGCCGCCCCCGCCTCCGTCGTGACCTCCAAGGTTCGGCTGCGGCTGACGAGGCAGCCGCTCGGCTGACCGAGGACCATCCGCTTCAGCCCGACTATTCGCGGAGCTGTTCCTTTAGGCCGTTGCGCAATCAAGGACGATCTGCCAGTTTTCAACCTTTAATAGACGGGCGATCCATATCGCGGGCACGGGATGCGACATGTCTGCCAGCGTGAGGCCAGGACCCGGACGCGGAGCGCGTGAAGACGTCTGATGCCCGAAACAGGTGAATTTCAAAAATCCAGTTCGACAGACTTGCAGCGTGCCTTCGCGCAGGCTGTCGCGCTGCATCAGCGGGGTCAGTTGGCGGCAGCAGAGAAGATCTATGAAGACATTCTCCGGCAGCAGCCAAACAACTTCGATGCGCTGCATCTGTTGGGCCTGATCTCCGCGCAGACCGGCCGTAGCGAGCGCGGCGTCGACCTGATCCGGCGGGCGATCAGGCTCAACGGCAACGTCGCGGACGCGCACAGCAACCTGGGCAATGCGCTGCGCGCGTTGCGTCGCTTCGACGAAGCGCTCGCGAGCTTCGACAGGGCGATCGCGCTCAGGCAAGACCTTGCGCCGGCGCTCTACAATCGGGGACTTACGCTCGCGGAGCTTGGGCGCCACCAGGAAGCGCTCGCAAGCTACGATCGCGTGATCGCGCTGGTGCCTGACCATGCAGATGCCCATCGAAACAGGGGCGCCGCGCTGAGAAAGCTGGAGCGGCCCGAGGCGGCCCTGGCGAGCCTGGACAGGGCGATTGCGCTCAAGCCCAACGATGCCGGTGCACACAACGATCGCGGCAACGTGCTCAACGACCTCAAAAGGTTCGATGATGCGCTCGCGAGCTACGACCGGGCGCCGGGAATCGCCGGCGCCTGCTACAACCGCGGCAACGTGCTGATCGAACTGGATCGTCTCGAAGAGGCAGTTGCGAGTTACGACAAGGCGATCGCGCTCCAGCCCGACTATGCCGAGGCCTACAACAACCGCGGCTCGGCGCTGTTCAGACTCAGGCATCACGACGCGGCGCTCGCCAGCATCGACAAGTCGATCCAGCACAAGGGCGACGATGCGGCTGCCCACGCCAACCGCGGCAAGGTTCTATCCATTCTGGCGCGCTACCCCGAAGCACTCGCTGCCTATGACAAGGCCGTCGCGCTCAAACCGGACCAGGCCGACATCGAAGGCTATCGTCTGCACGCCAAATCCCACATTTGCGACTGGGCCGGCTTTGACGCTGGGTGCGACCAACTTATCGAGTTGATCAGGACTCGGAACGCGACGACGCCGCCATTTCTGTTTTGTAGCGTTCCTTCATCGACCGCCGACCAACTGCTATGCGCCACGCGATGGACCGCGAAGAATCATCCGCCGTCCGCAAGCCAGCGCTGGCGAGGCGAGCGCTACGATCACGATCGAATTCGCATCGGCTATTTCTCGTCAGATTTTTGCAACCACGCGACATCGCTTCTGATGGCGGGGATGTTCGAGTGCCACGACCGGTCGAAATTCGAGACGGTGGCAATCTCATGGTCACCCAACGCCCCCTCGGAGATGCGTCGACGGCTGGAGGCGTCGTTCGATCGATTTGTCGAGGTCCGGGACATCAACGACGATGAGGTCGCCGACCTGATCAGACAATTGGAAATCGACATCCTGGTTGATTTGAAAGGCTTTACCGGGGGATCCCGCACCAGAGTCCTTGGCCGCCGGCCTGTCCCCATCCAGGTCAATTATCTGGGCTATCCGGGAACACTCGGTGCCCCGTTCATCGACTACATCATCGCCGATCGTACCGTGATCCCGGACCACCATCGCGAATTCTACAGCGAAAAGGTGGTCGCTCTGCCCAACAGCTATCAGGCCAACGACGACAAGCGCGTCATTGCCGATCGCGTGTTTACGCGCGGCGACGTCGGGCTGGCACCGACGGGCTTCGTGTTTTGCTGCTTCAACAACAACTACAAGATCACGCCTGACATGTTCGATCGGTGGATGAGGATTCTCGGCCGCGTCGACGGCAGCATGTTGTGGCTCCTCGAAGCCAACGCCGACTCTGCCGCAAATCTGCGAAACGAGGCGGTCGCGCGTGGCGTGGCTGCGGAGCGCCTTGTGTTCGCGCCGCGTATGTCGTTACCTGACCATCTCGCACGTCATCGCCTCGCCGGCCTGTTCCTCGACAGCACTCCCTACAACGCCCACACGACCGCCAGCGATGCGCTATGGGCCGGCCTGCCGGTGCTGACCATTCTCGGCGACACGTTTGCCAGTCGGGTCGCGGCGAGCTTGCTCCATGCGGTCGGCCTGCCCGAGCTTATTGCGGAATCGCCGGAGGCTTATGAGCGCATGGCGGTCGATCTGGCGACCCATCCCGAGAAGCTCGCGGCGCTCAGAACCAGGCTGGCGGCCAACCGGCTGACGGCACCGTTGTTCGATACCAAACGTTTCACCCGGCATATCGAGGCCGCCTATACCGCGATGTATGAGCGTCACCGGGCGGGCATTACGCCGGACCATATCGTCGTCCCGGCGTGATCGTTGCTGCCTATCTGCGGTCGCTCATCCGCGCA
The DNA here is from genome assembly GCF_042258325.1 of Bradyrhizobium sp. Pha-3. Taxonomy (NCBI): domain Bacteria; kingdom Pseudomonadati; phylum Pseudomonadota; class Alphaproteobacteria; order Hyphomicrobiales; family Nitrobacteraceae; genus Bradyrhizobium; species Bradyrhizobium sp. Pha-3. The sequence goes on from NZ_CP170151.1 coordinate 7,305,314, forward strand.
GTCGAGGTCGCAGACACCGCGATCCGACTCGCCGGCCTCACTGCCGGGGATGGTCGGTCTCAAAAATGAAGGCGGCCTTGAACACCAGGCCGCTTTCCGTCCTCACTTCAATTGCGACGTCCGGCCAGATGACTTGCGTCGTTAAGTCTCGTGCCAGTTCGCCCAAGGTGCGAGCTGCTTCTGCTTCCGCCGTTCGTAGGTCAGGAAAATCCAGGCCCTCTTCATCTTGGTAGAGACCCGTTCCGTCCCTAATGTCGAAAAAATAACGCGGCATCCATTGCCTCCACAATGCGTGGCGGTGATGGGCCAAAACAGAATTGAGGAGGAGTTCGTTCCTAGTCGGGCTGGCGGAGTTCCGGAGAGCTCAGCCGCTCGCTCATCTGCCGGCGTCGCCTCGTCTTGATAGATCATCGGACAGTTGAACTTCTCGATGTAGATCCTGCCGCGCCATGAGGAGGCGGCCACATCCTAGAACGCGATAAAGAAAAAACCCATAAGCAGCAGGGCGAGCAAAACAGACACCCCCGCTGCCATCTTTAGCGCCGCACTTGGCTCCGATGATTGGTTCATGTTGGGGGCTGTAACCCGGGAGATCGAAGCCACTCGCTCATGTGGGCGCCAGTCTCGGCTTGGCGGGCTCGCTTTAGCAGCGCTTCCTTTTCGACACCTGGCGGCATCGTCCTGGCCCGCTCGCGCATCTCTTCTGCTCGGTCGGCGAGCCGTTGTTCTAGCGTCTCAATCTGCTTGATCCGGCGTCTGATGGCTCCCATGTGTTTCCCTCGTCAGACCCCTGCCCGGAACGGGGATTCTAATATTTAGGTCAGTGTAAAGTTCCTAATTGCGCCGCCGTCGACCACAGCTGGCGACGAGCGCTACAAATGACGCCGCCGCAGCGGAGACGAAGGCAATCTCAACGCCGTCGAGGTGGTGGTGGTTCGCCTGCATGGTGCCCCTCCAGCGCGCGTCCTATTTTGCAGCAGCGAGTGCTCAATGAAAACGGCCCCAGCGCGTGGATCTACACTGGGGCCGTTCTTCATTTCGGGAACGTGGCAATTCTCAGCGTTGCGACTCGGTCGCGTTGAGGAGTGGGACGACCATTGGCCTCAGTGCTCTCCCCGGACACCGGGCCATCCCTTTGGTCAGAGACCGGATTTGCGAGTTGCCAGCCGCTCCGCTAAAATCTCAGCCTGTTCTTTTGTGAGCTTCTCGGCGAACGCGCCGTCCTTTTCTATCTGGGCTGGTCCTTTGAGTTCGCTGTCGTAGACCATCCAGCCTTTGCCACCTTGCCGAACGAGGAACCGGCCTCGCATCGGGCGTCCAATAAATTCCATTGCTACCACCACCTGTGAAATACAAGTTGCAGGCACTTTCCCGTCGAATTGAAAGCGGCCCCAACCTGAGGGCCGCCAACCCGAGCAATGCGGGTTTTCCTCCGGCAGTCGGGGGGCATGTGGCTGACCGGAAGCGTCAGTTAGACGTCCTGTCCTCTCGATGGTTCCTAGCCTGCCGCGCATATTCAGGAAAAAAGAGCAGTTGCACAGGAGCGCGCCAACAATAGCTCCGTCGGGTCGCGCCCGACATTATCGGACCACTCGCCTCAGCCGCTCGCGATATTCGAACAAGACCGCCTTATTCTTCTCGCTCTGCATTGCGTCTCGGCGGCGCGTAATTCCAACGCTCGCATTCATTTCCGGAAGGACAGTGGCAACGTTGCCACCTCGCGCTGTTCCGTCCGGATTCACATGCGTTATTGTTTGTCGAAACTCGAAATAGGAGTTTCCCCCATTCACGGGAGTATGCCGATGGATGGGCGTACATCTGCTCGAAGAGAGCTGTATTTCTGGATTTCGATGCTGCTCGGACTTAGTCCGATTTGGATAGTCGCGGGGGTTATCGTCTTCTTTAGATGGTGATGCCGGATTTGTTCGTCCGCAACGACACTTGACGTCCGGCCAGTCGAGACAATAGATGACAAGCATCATATAAAAGCGAACCCGACGCCCGGGCGGTTTCGAATCCGGGCCATGACGGTTCGCACCAAGGGCGCGACAGGAAAGCCATGCGTCGAATTGTTGTGACGGGCCTCGGGACAGTGTCCCCGCTGGGCTGTGGTAGCGAACTGGTGTGGTCGAGGCTGCTTGCGGGGCATTCCGGGCTCACAGCATTGCCGGAGTGGGCGGCCGCGCTGCCCGCGCACGTCGCAGGACAGGTCCCTGACAAGGCCGGCGATGCCGAGGGCGGCTTCGATCCCGATTCCGCAGCCCCGCGCAAGGACCAGAAGAAGATGGACCGCTTCATCCTGTTCGCGCTGCTGGCAGCAGCCGAGGCCGTGGCGCAGGCCGGCTGGATGCCGACCGAGGCACTCGCGCAGGAGCGCACCGCGACCGTGATCGCGTCCGGGATCGGCGGGTTTCCCGCGATCGCGGACGCCGTGCGCACGGCGGAGAAGAGCGGCCTGCGCCGGCTGTCGCCGTTCACCATTCCATCGTTCCTGGCAAATCTCGCCGCCGGGCACATCACGATTCGATACGGCTACAAGGGTCCGATCGGCGCGCCGGTGACCGCTTGCGCGGCGAGCGTGCAGGCGATCGGCGACGGGGCGCGCCTGATCAGGTCCGGCGAAGCCGACATTGCGGTCTGCGGCGGCGCGGAGGCCTGCATCGATCCTGTGAGCCTTGGCGGCTTTGCGGCGGCGCGCGCGCTTTCGACGTCGTTCAACGACACGCCGGCGCGCGCGTCGCGGCCGTTCGACCGCGACCGGGACGGCTTCGTCATGGGCGAAGGCGCGGGCGTCCTCGTCATCGAGGAGCTCGAACACGCGCTTCGGCGCGGCGCGAAGCCGATCGCCGAGCTCATCGGCTACGGCACGACGGCGGACGCCTATCACATCACCGCAGGCCCGGAGGATGGCGACGGCGCCCGGCGCGCGATGGAGGCGGCGCTCCGGCAGGCCGGCTTGCAGCCCGACGAAGTCCAGCATCTCAACGCGCATTCGACATCGACACCGGTCGGTGATCTCTCCGAGCTCGAGGCCGTCAAGCGCGTGTTCGGACGCGAGAAAGGAATTGCCGTCAGCGCGACCAAGTCGGCGACAGGACATCTGCTCGGCGCCGCCGGCGGCATTGAAGCGATCTTCACCATCCTGGCGCTGCGCGATCAGGTCGCGCCGCCCACGCTCAATCTGGAGAACGCCGATTCCGCAGCACAGGGCATCGACCTGGTCGCGAACGTCGCGCGGCCGATGACCATCGAACACGCGATCTCGAACGGCTTCGGATTTGGCGGCGTTAATGCCAGCCTGGTGTTTCGACGATGGTCTTGAGCCGGTCGGGCCTTGCTCGCAATGGAAAGACGCCGCGCGTGTCGCGTTATCGACGGATGAAAAGCGGAGCTACCGATTGACCAGAGCGGTTTTCGAGCGAAGTGGATACCGGTTCGCGTGAAGAAAACGCGTCAAAACAAGAATCCAGACCCCCGTTCCGATTCCATCGGAACGGGGTTCTAGAATTGCCTAATCGCCCGCCGCCGCGCTGCGCACGCCAATCCGTTCCCCGTCCTGCTTGCGGACGTAGAGATGACGTTCCAGCACGGATTGCATGTTCTCGAACATCGAATAGAGATCGTCGCAATAGACCGACGGATTGTCGAAACCGTTCTTCCTGGAGAAGCGGTGCGGAAGATAGCCTCCGCCGCAGGCGTTCATGAACTTGCACTGCCGACATTTCTCGCAAAGATTGACTGACGCATCGCGTGCGGCTTTCCAGCGCGGCTCGCTCCTGACGTCGTCGATCGCGTGATCGAAGATGTTGAACCTCGTGTTGGTGAAACCGTCACCCGCAATCCGCAGCACGTCGTGGGCCTCCACCGTGCCGTCGGTCATGACCGTGCAAAGCTCGACCGGCTTGTGGCCCACGCCTTCAGTCGGCGCGTTGTTGCCGATCAGGGCAGCGACCATGTCGGAAATGATACGAACATTCGATGTCGGCGTCGTGCGATTGGCCTCCAGCCACAAGTCGAAAAGACCGTTGTAGAACGGGGCAATGGACGACGGCTTCTCGTCCGCCGTCGCGTCAGGAATCATGATGTCGTAGTTGGCGATGCCGCACGCCGCGAAAAAATCCGCATACTCCTGCGGCGCGTGAGCCGGGTTGCAAACCGCGAGGGCGATCACGCCGATGTCGCGCGAGACCAGCATGCGGGCGGCACGTTCCACAGCGGCATGGGTGCCGGTACCTTGAAACGTCTTGCGGTGAGCGTCGTGAATATGTGCCGGCCCATCGATACTGATCGCCACCGAAATATTGCGGGCCTCGAAACAGTCGAGCCATTCATCGTCAACCAGGACGCCATTGGTGGTCACCGCAATGGGGATCTCACAGCCGGTCCTAGATGAAACGCCCTCGCAGGCCTCCGCAAAACGGTGAAAATTATCGACGCCCCAAAGCAGCGGCTCACCGCCGTGCAGGATCACGGGAAAGTCGACGAGGGAGTATCTGGCGACGTGCTGCTCGAGGCGCAGCAACAGCTGCTGCAGCACCTCCGCACTCATCAGCTTGGGCTTGTCATAGACGGCCGCATCGCGAAACCAGTAGCAGTAGGAGCAATCGATGTTGCACCTCGCCGCTACCTTGACCAGCAACTGCGTAATCGGCTGCTCCTGGAACGCGACGGAATTTGAAGCGTCAACCGACATGCGGATACCAGCGAGCTGCGATCGGGCTAGATCATGATGCGTTTCCACGGAAACGCATCATGATCTCATCTGTTTGTTTGAGCATGATCTTTTCGGAAAACCGGTTTCCACTTTTCCGGATCATGCTCTAGTAGCCCCTGACGAAGCCACCTCGTCGGAACGCGCCTGCTCCGGGATAATATCCGCCGGCCCTGCGAAATGCGCCGGCGCCCGGATAGTATCCGCCGCCTCTGCGGAAGCCGCCCGCATAGGGTCCCCTGGCAAAGGCCCCGCGCCTGAAATAGACCTGAGTTGCCTGGGGCTGGTCGGAAATCACCCCCAGCTGGAAGCTCTGTACGTCTTGAGGGCTCTGTTCTTGAAAGCTCTGTTCTTGAGGGCTCTGTTCCTGAGCGCTCAGTTCCTGAAGGCCCTGCTCGCGCACACCACTCAGCAATGCGTCGATACCCTGATGATCGCTTTCGATTGTCGCACCCGGCCCGTGCAGTTGCAGCAGGCTCGCCAAGACCGTCAGCGTAATCGCCATCGTTGAGCTCCTTTTCGCGATATCACAATCGAACGAAATGTCGGCGCGTGCCTTACGCCGGTCGAGCAACTGAAAGTATAGCAGCGGATTTGCAGCGGAGTCTAGGTATCGCGTCTGATGCTGCGCCGCTCAGTTCGCGAGGGGCGAACGACCAGGGCACGCTCTCGCGCGCGCCGGGTTTCGCGCATCGGGCTCGATCCGGATCGACCCGGCGGTCCTCGCGCGATCCCGTTCCGAAAGACCTGCTTCCGAAAGATCTGCGCAATCGCTCATGCGTTTGATCGCGGCCAACGGCGCCGCAATCTGAAGCGGGAGCCGTAGACATGCGCTCGCAATGGCCGCTTTTGCAGGCCGAAGCGGGTCAGTCCGGGTTTGCGGATGAGGGCTCAAATGGCGCTCCCTAGGGATGGGGCAGAAGTGAGTGATTTCAGTGGGTTAAAGAAAAGTTTGGACAGCAACTGCCTTATTGCTTTTCAAAGCGCTTCAGAACGGCTGCCCAAACGTACCCCAGGCGATGAAAGCCGCACCTCATGGCGTCCAAGTGCCGTCGCTACGACTGCAAATCACTTCAAGCGGAAAACTTCACTCATCCAATTTCTTGCTCAGTTCAGCATCGAGCTTGTTCCGGTCGACAGACTGATAGAACGTGATGGGTCTGCATTTTCCTTCGAAATCCGCGAGGACGACGGCTGTCCACGGACTCGTGGTCTCGCCCGAACCGTCGCGGGTGTCCGGCATGACCTTGCGAGCAGCGATCACATACCAAGCGCGACCACCCGTTGCCGCCTTCGCAGCCGCAGCGAACTCGTCCAATATTCCGCGCAGATTTTTGCGCATTTCTTCTTCAGTGTCACCGCGGAGGTATTTTCGAGCCGACTTTCCCGCCTCCCCGTACTCATGATGAATGTTCAACTGCAGTCGGGCATCGTCCACTTCGATCTTGGTCACCCGTGCCACCGCTCCGCCTTCACGAAGATAGTCTCGCACCCGAACGTCGCAGGCAAAAAATCTGTCCGTGGGAGCGGCGCTGGCTGCAGGGGAGACCGCGGCAAGAGCCCGGGTGTTCCTTTTTCTAGAAGCAGCATCCGCAGGCATCGCGGCGATGGCGGCGCTGATGAGCGCCACGGCAAGCACGACTGGACGAGGGGCATTCATGGGTGCGCTGCCAATACGGACTTTTTAAAACGCGCTGGCCGCAGCGTTGGTTCCGCGGCGCGGCCAGTCGGAGCGGTGCTGAGGGCCCGGAGAAGCGGGCGGCGGCGCCTCGGGAACTTTTTCCTCAATACAGGCTTACTCAATATTGTTCGGGACCTTACGGGGGCGGGCTTTTCGACCGTCGGCAGGTCATGGACTCGATTCTCATCAAGATCTTCGCCACGGCGCTTGCCTTCAGCCAGGTCACCACCCGGCCGGATGGTGTCAAGACGGAGTTCGATGCGGTGCGCGACCGCGTCGAGGTGGCGCAGCTCTTGAGTGCCGGCTGCGCCCACATGCGCAAGGCTTTCGACATCGAGGACATCAACCTGGACGATCTGATTGCCACTGCCATGGATGACAAGGAGGCGTTGAGCAGCGAGATCAGGGCACTCAAAGGACTGAATCTGGCCGACCTCCACGTGGCCTACAGGCAGTTCTGCAAGGTCGAAAAAGTTGAAGGCTCTCCGGTCGATCTCGGTCAGGTCATCGCTTTCTACAACAGCGCGGTCAAGGATCTGCCCGACGCCGTGCAGCTTAAGCACCTCAGGCTTCCTGTCACCAGCGTCATCCTCGACAACAAGAGCCAGCGCCTTGCCGAGATTTACGTGCCGAACAATCGCCGAATCTGGGTCAAGCTTGCGGATATCCCAGAAGCGGTGCGCAACGCTTTCATCGCCGCCGAGGACAAGCGCTTCTTCCAACACACCGGCATTGACGAGCGCGGACTGGTCCGCGCCTTCATCGGCAACTTCACGCAGCCGGGCCGGCCGCAGGGCGGCTCGACCATTACGCAGCAGGTCGCCAAGAACCTGCTGGTGGGCAACGACATCACCTACGAAAGAAAATTGCGCGAAATGATCGTTGCCTCGCGGATCGAGCGCGCCCTGACCAAGGCGGAGATCCTCGAGCTCTATCTCAACTCGATTTATCTCGGTCGCGGAGCCTGGGGCATCGAGATGGCGGCGCGCAGCTATTTCGGCAAACCAGCCACGGCGCTCTCCGCAGTCGAGGGCGCCCTGCTCGCCGGGCTCGCCAAGGGACCGAATTACTTCAATCCCGACCACCACCCTGAGCGCGCGCGCGAGCGCCTTGCCTATGTGCTGGGCCGCATGCAGGACGACGCCATGATCGACGCCGCCGCGGCGCAAGTAGTATTGCCGCAGCTCGTGGAGTACCGGCCGACGCGACGGGACTTCGGCTTTCACTTCGTCGATCACATCGGCCGCGAGGCAAAGATGGTCGCGGGCCTCGATACTCTCACCAATTCCTCCTACACGGTGCGCTCGACCGTCAACTCGGCCTTGCAGCGCGTAGTCGAAGCGACATTGCAGGAGGGCCTCGCGCGGTACGAGCTGAACACCGGTCGTTACAAATTTGAGGGACCCGAGGCGAATATTTCCGATGCTGTCCGTCTGATTGCGCCAGACCCGAGGGCCGCCGAACCGGCTTGGCGCGTGGCGTTGAAGACGACGCGGCTACCTCTCTATGACGTTCACTGGGAAGCGGCGGTCATCCTGGAGAATACGCGTGGCAAGCGCGGCCATGCGATCAACGTCGGTCTGACCGACGGAAGCATCCTGCCGCTGAACACCTGGAGCGACGCGATCCGGCGCGGTCTCAAGCCGTACGACGTGGTCTACGTACAGGTGCGCGAAGCCAAGGGTAAGCAAGCGGCGCTTGCCGATCTGCGCATTCGACCGACCGTGCAGGGAGCGGCGCTCGTACTCGGGAACGAAAGCGGCCGCATTCTCGCGATGGCGGGCGGCTTTTCGTATCCGGCAAGCCAGCTCAATCGCGTCGTCCAGAGCCTGCGGCAGCCCGGCTCCACCTTGAAGCCGCTGACCTACCTCGCTGCCCTTCGCAAGGGATTGCAGCCCAACACGCTGGTGATGGACGAACCCATTACGCTGGCGCCGATCGGGGCGACGGTTCACGCGCGCCAGCGCGATTTCTGGTCGCCGAAGAACTACGACGGCGGCGCTATGGGCCCCATTACACTGCGGCATGCGCTGGAAAACTCCCGGAATCTTGCCACCGTGCAACTGCTCGCGACCGGTCTCGACGACAGCGCCGAGCGAGGCCTCGACCGGGTCTGTGATGTCGCGATGGAAGCGCAACTCTACAAAGAATGCACGCGCCACTATCCGTTCGTGCTCGGTGCCCAAGCAGTGCGGCTCATCGACCTTGCGGCGTTCTATGCAGCGATCGCCAACGAAGGCGCACGACCCCAGCCCCATGCGATCGAAACGATCGAACAGGACGGTCGCCCAGTCTACCAGCACGATCCGCATGCGGTCTCCTGGATCGGCCCCGCCGACCGCGCATCGTTTTACCAGCTGAAGTCAATGCTGCAGGGCGTGCTCGCGCGCGGAACCGCGCGCGTGGTAAAGCATCTCTCGCCCTATGTCGGCGGCAAGACTGGTACCACTGATAATTCGGCAGATGCCTGGTTCGTCGGTTTCACAAATGACGTCACCATCGCCATCTGGGTCGGCTACGACAACGGCGACGGCGGGCGCCGCACGCTTGGGCCCGGCCAGACCGGAGCGAAAGCAGCGCTGCCGATGTTCGAGCCGATCGTGCAGGCAGCCTGGGAGCTGCACGCTCCCAGGACGGTGTTGAACGGCCCTTCGCGCGAAGCCATGCATCAGCTCGTTGCTCTGTCGATCGATCCTTATACGGGCGATCCGGCATCGGCCGGCTCCGGGCGCGCTTTCACCGAGTACTTGAAGAGGGATCCATCGGGCAGAATCAATGATTCGCAATTTCGGATTGTCTCGCGTGCCGAACGCTACGCCTATCGTGGCGGTCAGGACGAAAACGACGGGCCATTCCAGCAGTGGTCCCACGATAACCGCCTTTACGGCGATAACGGGCCGCCATTTCCATTCCCGACCTGGCGTCTTGGTCCGCGCGAATATCCCTCCTCGCGCGGATATCCCGATGACGAGGACCGCCTCCCGCGACCGCCGCTTCGAGTCGATCCCGATTATTTCTGGCGGCGGCTGAATTGAGCGTTCACGCCATGAGACTCTACCGTGCCGCTGCCCTCATCGCCGCCTGCGTGGCCGCTTGCACGGGCGCGGAAGCGCAGGAATTCCAGCTGGAGGACATGCCCGGAGCCGCCAGCGTTCCGATCGCGCAGATCAAACCGCTCACAATCATCTTCGCCGACCAACGCAACGACAAGCTCGCCGATTCCTCGACCGGGCTCATTCCTTTCGACGATTGGGCCCGCTCACGTCCGGTTCAGCGGCGCTTCCTCTCGCTCTTCCCGAGCTTCGTTGAGCCCACGCTCAACCAACAAGCGAAGCTAAAGCTCTCGGTCTACCAGGCGGAGGCGCGGTTTCGACTTCCAAGATCGGCAGCGGCAATGGATCTGTCGCGGTATGCGAATGTCGCGTTCCTCGAGCAGATCGATCCGGCAGTCAAGCACCGGCCGATCACGGCGGGCGATGCTGTTCCCAACAAGGACGCGGGCGCCGCGCACAACCGTCCGCCGAATCGCCGCTGGTGCGAGGACGCGAAGGCGATCTGCGTGCAGTCCCGCTACATGTTCGAAGGGAAAATTCCGTCGGGCATTCAGCTTGCCAACAAGCTGCGCGAGGAGAGCAAAAAGCCCATTCCGGATTTCATCGAGTTCCAGAGTGAGATCATGTTGGTCACGCAGCCGCTCCTTGCCGAGTTGCCGAGCCTGACAGGGCTCGATTCCACAGTCACCAGCGGGCTCGAGCAGAACATCTTTTGGGTCAACCAGGTCATCCAGTTCGGCAAGCTGCTTGCGGTTCTGCAACAGCATCCGACCGAGCGGGAAGCCACCATCGCAACGGTCTATATCCTGATTGCGGTCAGGAACGACGTGCTGAACAAGCAAAGGGAATACAGCAATACACCCATTCTGCGGAACCTCGTGCCCGCGCAACTGCTGATGGGCAAGAGCTCCTTCAACAGCGGCGATTCGCTGAGCGCCGGCCTGCCGAAATACGCCAGAAGCCGCATCAAGGCGATCGCCGACATGATGGAGCGGGAATGAGCAGATCGTGTGTGGCGACGAATGGACGCCGGTAGATGGACAAATCGCGTTGCGGGCGAGAGGCGTCTAAGAAACCCCGAAGAACTGGCAAACAGTCACCGAGCCGGGGTAAGACTCCTGCCCACCACCGCTTGCAAGATCAGTCGATCGACGGGTTGACGCTCCCGATCGGGACGCACATCGTAAAATGTCGTGGAATATCGCGTACTTGGCGCTCCCTAGGGGAATCGAACCCCTGTTTCAGCCTTGAGAGGGCTGGAAACAGTTTCCGCCGGAGTTCGCAGTCGTTCGTCATAATATAGCCTTTTCAATAGTTTAGATAGACATCGTTCTTCGTTGTTCGGCTTTGTACGCCGATGCTTATTCGACGGATATTCGACGACTCCGGGTTCGTATGCCATGACAAAGACGCTCACTGAGGCTCAGATCACGACTGCCAAGGCGCGCTCGAAACTGGAACTTGGCGTACATTGGCGCCGCCTCGATGCCGGGGCGCATCTTGGCTATCGCAAGGGCAAGCGGAGCGGCGTTTGGTTCGTGCGCTGGCGCAATCACCATGAAGGAGCCAACTACAAGCAGGCGCCGGTCGGCATCGCCAACGACGTCAACGACAAACTTGCCGAAGGCACGCTGACTTTCGAGCAGGCGGTGACACAAGCGCGGGAACACGTCACCCGGTCCAGAACAGAAGCGGCGGCCCAAGCCGCCGGACCGGCACCCACCGTGCGGACGGCTGTAGAGACATACATCAGGGAACGTAATGCCCGTGATAGCCGACGGGCCGGTCGCGAGGTTCGATCCGATGCTGGTCACCGCTTACGGCGTTACGTTCTTGGTCAAGAGCAGCGTGGTAGCCAGGAAGCCGTTGAGGCCGCCTCTCTCGCCGCAGTCCATCTACACGCGCTACAGGAAGATGATCTTTTGACGTGGCGCGAGGGCCTTCCTGTAGAATTAAAGGCGACGACAAAACAGCGGCTCATAAACGACCTGAAGGCCGGGCTGAATGCAGCATGGCCTCGCCTGTCGGCGGAACAAAAGAAGCTGAACCCGACATTCCCTTCGATTGTGAAAGACGGGTTTAAAGCTGAGCGCATCGATGATGATGATGAGGCATCAGTCGCCCGAGATAACCAGGTCCTTACGGATGCGCAAATCGGCACCCTACTTCGAGCCGCGCGCGAGATCGACGATGAGCAGGGATTTGAAGGCGACCTACATCGCATTGTCGTGTGCCTTGCAGCCACGGGTGCGCGATTTGCGCAGGCGAGGCGGATGCGCGTCAGTGATGCACAACGGGAAGAGCAGCGCTTGATGGTACCAGGTTCCTACAAGGGACGTGGTGGCAACGGTGGCTCCGTTCCAGTTCCGGTGGGCGAAGATGTCATCGAACTCCTGTCGCCAGTCATTTTAGATCGCCCAAAAGAGGCGCCGTTGTTCGAGCGATGGAGCTACGAGCAGGAGGCCGGCAGCATCGTTTGGAGAAAGTCAGAACGCGGTCCTTGGAAGACGGCAGAACTTACTCGTCCGTGGCACGCCATCCGCGATCGCGCAGCGCTACCAGGGGCCATTCCCTATGCGTTGCGACATTCCAGCATCGTTCGCGGCTTACGAAACCGGCTCCCTATTCAACACGTTGCTAAGCTGCACAACACTTCCGTGAAAATGATCGAGCGACATTACGCGAAATATATCTCAACGGCGTTGGAAGATCTCGCGCGGGCGGCAGTTGTCCCCCTAGTACCGCGGCACGCCGAAAATTCGGTTGGGCGTGGATGATCAATGAGACGCGCTCGCCGGCGAACGCTCACTCTTAGTGGCTTCCACCACACGCCTGATAGTATCAGGCTTCAAGACTCGCGGCTTTTCGGACTGAGCCAGTGTAGTCGTCCGTGAAGATCGGCTAAGCGATTGAGGCAGAATCGCATTTGCTGGTGTGGACTGTTTTTGGATTGCAAGGTTTTGATGTTTCGAGCCTCGGAACCTTGCAATTTCATTTTCAGGATTCAGTCGAATCGCCAGTCATGATTCCGTGGTCGCGTCGGAGGTGACGATGCGACCGAAGAAGCAAAGGACGACGGGATCTGGCGATCTGTTCCGGGCCAGGCTGGACCAGATCATCAACATGAAGCACGAGCTGGTTCAGCTCGCCGGCAAGGTCGATTGGGACTGGATCGACGGCGAGATCGCGCCGCTCTACAGCGAGAACGGTCGGCCGGGGATCGCGACCCGCTTCGTGATCGGGCTGCTGCTGCTCAAGCAGATTTACGGCCTGTCCGATGAGGGGGTGTGCGAGCGCTGGGTCCACGACCCGTATTTCCAGTACTTCACCGGCGAAGAGTTCTTTCAGCACGCGTTTCCGCACGAGCGCTCGGACCTGAGCCACTGGCGCAAGCGGCTCGGCGACAAGCTGGAGCTGTTGCTGGCCGAGAGCCTGCGGGTGGCGCACGAGGCCGGCGCGTTACGCAGCCAGGACCTCAAGCGGGTCACGGTCGATACCACCGTGCAGCCGAAGGCCATCGCCTTCCCGACCGATGCCAAGCTGCTGCACGCGGCGATCAGGGGGCTCAACCGCCTGGCGAGGAAGCACGGGGTCAGGCTGCGGCAGTCCTATCTTCGCATTGCCAAGACCGCGGCCATGATGGCGGGACGCTACGCCCATGCCAAGCAATTCAAGCGGCATCAGCGGCAGTTGCGTATCCTGCGCAGCCGGCTGGGCCGGATCATCCGCGATATCCGCCGCAAGATCGAAGGTCAGGCCGTGCTCGAGAACGCGTTCGCCCTCCCGCTCGGCCGGGCCTCGCAGATCCGCTCGCAGCAGCAGCGCCAGCGCGGCTGGAAGCTCTATTCCTTCCACGCCCCGGAGGTGGAGTGCATCGGCAAGGGCAAAGCAGCCGCGCCTTACGAGTTCGGTGTCAAAGCCTCCATCGTCACCAACAACCGCCGTGCTCCCGGTGGCCTGTTCGTGCTGCACGCCAGGGCGCTGCCCGATAACCCCTACGACGGTCATACCTTGCGCGACGTCATCGACCGCACCGAGACACTCACCGGCTGCGCGATCGAGCGGGCCTATGCCGACAAGGGATATCGCGGCCACGACGCACAGAACCCGCGCCGTGTCTTCATCTCCGGCCAGAAGCGCGGGGTCTTCGGTATCATCAGGCGCGAGCTGCGCCGCCGCTCCGCCATCGAACCCATCATCGGACACCTGAAGACCGATGGTCACCTCGGCCGCTGCTACCTCAAAGGCCGCGCCGGAGACGCCGCCAACGTCATCCTCTCAGCCGTCGGCCACAACTTCCGCCGCATCCTCGCCTGGCTGAGGGGTCTTTGGCGCCTCTTCCTGGCCACCCTCATCGCAGCCATCAGCGACCGTTCACCGCTGCAATCGGCTTCTTAACGGACGACAGTGTAGGAGCCAATTCGCGATCGATACGGTAGCCGTGCCATAGTATCAGCTTCCGCACCTGCTCGCGTGGCCGTCATGAGGAGCTGCGAACCTGTCCAGTGTCGGCTGGTATCGTATCGACACCCACCAGAGCCAACAGAGATTGCACAATGACCAGACGACGGCGACCGACCGTCGTCGTGGTAACTCGACCATCCCCGATTAGTTCATAGATCTTGGTCCGCCCAAGACCTGTCGCTTCACAGGCCTCCGCGACGGTGCAGGTCAACCGCTGCGCAAACGGGAGGCGACGCAGATGGCTAGGCGCCGGCATATCTGCGACCGCACTACGTTCAACTTGGACACTGCTTTCGAAGTCCTGACCACGCCGTATCAAGATTACGTCTCCTCCATAATAGAACGAGCTAACCTGAGGCGCGCCGCATTCCACGTCAACGGAAGCAAAGGAGCAGAAGGGAGGGCATTAGCGAACGTCAGGAAGTGTCAGAAAAGACTCGGCTACGAAAGGCAACGTAGACTTTTTTCGTAACTAACATTGCAGGAATCAGTGGCGGCGACGGGTCGCATCGCCCAGTTCTTGCTTGCTCGACACGGCGTCCTTTTGCGCGACGGCGCGCAGGTGAGCGCGGGCAAAGGTACCATCGTCACTCCGCGGCTTGCGTAGGGCCGCATCGGCGAACGTGCGCAGACTTTTTGGCGTGATCGCGGGGCCGATACGCTCGATATGCGCGAGAGCGCGACCGGCGTCGCCGCTCGCCCTATCCCGTACCGCCTTTAGCTCGGCGATTCAATCCTTGAGCGACAGATCACTCACGCCATTCTCGATCCCGTCATAGAGGCGCTTCAACTTCGCTTCGGCCTCGGTCGCCCGCCGCTCCATTTCAGCGACGTGCTGACGGAGCCGCTCAAACCTACTTTCCCGATAGCTGGCGGCCCCTAGGCCTCGTCTCGGTGAACGTGTCCGACCGCCGATATCGGATCGGCGGTCGATTTCAGGAGCGAGGAATCAACGCCGAGGGCGCGAAGTGCTCGCGCGGCCACGCCATGCGACATTCCAGCGACGATTCCGGCGACATGAGCACCAGCAACGGACCATGGTTTTTCCGGATTGCGGCCAGCTCTTGCATGATCTCCCGACCAGAGGGGGCGGCATCATAGATACCGGGACTTGCCGGCATCGGCATATCGCGCGGGGCATCCGCTTTCAGACCGATTGAACGAAGGGCTTCGCCGTACTGCCGTTCGATCGCGCCCTTCAGGGCATCGGGCTCCCCCCTGCCGCGCGGCGAACAGGATGGAAGTGGAGCGTCGACCATGATGAGAGGGCTACGCCGGGCTCGTGACGCAGGGAGGGCGTAGCCCGACCGGAGTTACGAGCCCGGCGTCGGCGCGATCCACAGCGGACCGCGCCGACTGGTGATCGCGGCCGGCTGGTTATGCAAGTGGTTCTTCCGCCAAGAGGAATCACTCGCGTGCCAGGCCGACACATTACCGATCACCAAATGAGGCTCTACATGAAGTACCGTCAGACCGATAGCCCGCCCGTGGCCGCCGCCAAGGCGTCGTTCAGCACCTCGACCGCTTACCGGATCGAGCAGGATCGACGCCTTCCGTCGCAGAAGAAGGCTCCTCGCGGCCGTCGCCGGCCAGATCCCTTGGCCCGCGTATTTGAGACAGAGATCGTGCCGATGCTGAAGGCCGCCCCCGGTGTGCGGCCGGTCACGATCTTCGAGGAGTTGCTCCGACGCCATCCTGAGCTCGGCGCCGGCATCCGTCGCACGCTGGAGCGCCGGATCCGGGCCTGGCGGGCGATCCACGGCGAGGAGCAGGAGGTCATCTTCCGGCAGACCCACGAACCCGGTCAGCGCGGCCTGTCCGACTTCACCGACATGGGCGAATTGGGTGTCACGATCGCGGGCGTGCCGCTCGACCATCGTCTCTATCACTTCCGGCTGGCCTATTCCGGGTTTGAGCACGCCCATGTCGTGCTCGGCGGTGAGAGCTTCATCGCTCTGGCCGAAGGCCTGCAGAATGCCTTGTGGTCACTCGGTGGAGCGCCACGGGAGCATCGCACCGACAGCCTGTCGGCCGCCTTTTGCAATCTCGACCGCGACGCCAAAGACGATCTGACGCGGCGATACGAAGACCTCTGTGCCCATTACGGCATGCGCCCCTCCCGCAACAATCGTGGCATCGCCCACGAGAACGGGGCGATCGAGAGTTCGCATGGCCATCTCAAGCGGGCGGTCGGCGACGCGCTGTTGCTGCGTGGCACCGCCGACTTCGACGATCTCGCTGCCTATCGTGGCTTCATCGATGAGATCGTCAGCCGCCGCAATGCCCGCAACGCCAAGCGGATCGACAGCGAACGTACCGCACTTCAGGATCTGCCGGACCGCCGCACGTCGGACTATGAAGAGGTGATCGTCCACGTGACATCGTCCGGCGGCTTCACCTTGCGCAAGGTGTTCTACACGGTGCCGTCGCGCTTGATCGGCCATCGGCTGCGGGTGCGCCTGTATGACGATCACCTCGACGTGTTTGTCGGCGGCACGCATCTCCTCACCTTGCCGCGCGGGCGGCCGCATCCCAATGGCAAGCACGATCAGGTCGTCGATTATCGGCACGTGATCCATTCCTTGCGGCGCAAGCCGATGGCGCTCCTCAACCTGGTCTACCGCGACCAGCTGTTCCCCCGGGAAGCTTACCGCCGAGCCTTCGACGTCTTGCGCAAACGCTTACCGGACAAGAAGGCCTGCCGGATCATGGTCGATCTCCTCGCACTCGCCCATGAGCGCGGTTGCGAGGCCGAACTCGCCGATCAGCTCACGGCCGACCTGAACGACGGCCGGCTGCCCGACCTCAACCGGCTACGTACTCACTTCGCCCCGGATCCCGCCCAGATGCCGAACGTCGTGGTGCGCCTCGCACCGCTCGCCACCTATGAATGCCTCATCGGTACTGCCGAGATCGGAGGTGCCGCATGAGCACAACCAACGTAGTCGACACCGCGCGCCTCAATCTGTTGCTCAACGAGCTGCGGCTGCCCGCCATCAAGGTGCTGTGGCCGCAATTTGCCGAGCAGTCCGATAAGGAAGGCTGGCCGGCGGCGCGCTTCCTCGCCACCATTGCAGAGCACGAGATCGCTGAACGCAGCCGTCGCCGCATCGAGCGCCATCTCGTCGAGGCGCGGCTGCCCACCGGAAAGACCTTTGACAGCTTCGACTTCGAAGCCGTACCGATGATCTCCAAGGCGCAAATGACCGCGCTCGCCGCCGGCGACGGCTGGTTGAACAAGGGCGCCAATCTGCTGCTGTTTGGTCCGCCCGGTGGCGGCAAGAGTCACTTGGCAGCAGCAATCGGCTTGGCTCTCATCGAGAACGGATGGCGCGTCCTCTTCACCCGCACCACCGATCTCGTGCAGAAGCTCCAGGTGGCGCGCCGCGAACTCAACCTCGAGGGTGCCATCAACCGCCTCGATCGCTTCGATCTCGTTATCCTTGACGATCTTGCCTATGTCACCAAGGACCAGGCCGAGACCAGTGTGCTGTTCGAGCTCATCAGCGCACGCTACGAGCGACGCTCTTTGCTGATCACCGCCAATCAGCCCTTTGGAGAATGGAACAAGGTCTTTCCGGACCCAGCTATGACCCTCGCGGCGATCGATCGCCTTGTTCACCACGCCACCATCGTCGAGATGAACGTCGAGAGCTATCGCAGGCGGACTGCCCTCGAGCGAAAGCGTGGTCCAGGGCGGCCACCGGAGCACGCGACACAAAAAACGCTCGCTTGATTGACGCTCCGCGACAATCAAAGCAAACAAAACTCTTGCGCGCGACAATCATCGCGGCGATCATCATCGCGCCGCGACACTGACTCGCCATCCTGATCGCCGCGCTCTTCCGACCCAGATCGTCGCGCTATACCCCCCGCCCAGGTGCCGTCCGGAAGATCGAGTGAGGCCAGCAAGAAGTGTTCGGCCCCAGGCTCCCGCTGCTGATCCTGCAAGGCGTAAGTTTCCGCCCTCTCGCAAAGAAACTTAATGGTGCCCATGTCGTTGAGCTTCGATCCGATGCCTTTGAACATGACAATCCTCTTACATAGAGCTGTTGCGTGTCGCCACGTCTGAAAGTCGTTTGTCGGCGGCCTGTTTGGTGATCCCTAAAGCTTGGGCGATCGTCGACCACGACAAACCTTGGCGTAGGGCCGAGCGGACGGCTTGGCGTTCGATCCTGTCCGCCAGTCGGCGCAAAGCTACGACACCGGCGAGCGCTTCCTCAGGGTCGGTCGGGAGAGAGGGAGGGAGATGTCGCGGCGATGTAGCCACGCGATTTCAAAAGATTCTCTGCCGCCGCACGGACTGGGGCGTGGTTGTCAACAACGGAAATCACAGGCATGGGTAAGACGAGCCTCCTGAAGGAGGAATAGCGGCTGCAAGCATTAGCCGCCTTCGGCGAAAATGGGCTCGACTGATGAAATTGTAAAATCATACTTCGGTTTGTTCAGGACGATTGGCGCGAATTCCCAACGTCCCAGTCATTCTGATCAAGTCGGCCAGCGACCGTGCACGCATCTTCCTCATTACGTGTCCCCGGTAGATCTTGACCGTAATCTCGGCGAGCCCAAGCTCGGCGGCTGCCTTGTTCATCATGCCGGTAGCGACCAGTTTCATCACCCCCTGCTCGCGCGGGGCTTGAGCTCTCAAATCGAGACTGGAGGTTCGCGACGATCTGCTGAGCCTCTCGTCTTTTGCGATCGCGTTCGGTCGCTGCAACCACGGCATCAAGCAGTTCCTGATCGCGAAACGGTTTGCTGAGAAAATCGACCGCTCCTTCCTTCATGGCCCTGACGGTCATGGGAATGTCGCCATGGCCGGTAATGAAATGATCGTAATATGTATGTTCAACCTCGCTAGCTCGGTCTGGTAGTCAAGGCCGCTCAAGCTCGGAAGCCGGACATCGAGAACTAGACAGCTAATAACGTCCGGAATTGTGCTCTGCAGCATTTCGCGCACCGATCCGAATGCAAGACGCCTAACCCTACCGATTGAAAAAGGTTCGTAAGCGAGCGACGCATGGAGATGTCATCCTCGATGATGAAGACAACCGCCTTTGTCGAGGACTCGGCATTGCTGACTTCACCCGGCGAGTCAAATCGTCCTGTCACGAGACGGCCTCCTTATGCAGCGGTAGGGCAAACTGGAAGGTCGCGCCCGGTCCATTTTTGTGGACCATTGACAGCCGTCCGCCATGAGCTTCCACGATCGACCGGCAGATCGAAAGACCCATTCCAAGGCCACTCGATTTAGTGGTGAAGAAAGGATCCAAGACGCGGTCCGCGTCGATCTCGGCGATGCCGACGCCGCAATCGGTCACTGCAAGCTGGATGTGCCCCAGATCGTCCTTTGATGATTGAATCAGCAGTTCGCGCGTCCGGTCGGTAACTGCGTCCATGGCTTCGATTCCGTTCATCACTAGGTTGATGATCACCTGTTGTAGCTGAATCCGGTCGCCGAGGATCGTAGGCAACCCTGCCGTCAACTCGGTGCGTAACGTCACTCGGTGGCTCACCAGCTCTCGTGTTACCAGCGCAATGACCTCCTTAACGAGCTCATTGATGTTGAGCGGCACCATCTCAATGTCGCCTTTCTTCGCGAGCGCGCGAATACGACGGATCACCTCGCTTGCCCGGATTGCGTCTTCGATGATCCATTCCACCGAAGAGCGCGCAGCGGAAAGATTAGGAGCTTCCCGCCCCATCCAACCGAGGCACGCATCGGCGTTGCTGATAATAGCGGCGAGTGGCTGGTTTACTTCATGGGCGATGGAAGTTGTTAGCTCTCCTAAGGTCGTTACACGCGTTACATGCGCAAGCTCCGCTTGTGCCTTTCGTAGTTCTTGTTCGGCTTGATCGGCGCGAATGGTCGCGGTGATGTCAGTGCTGACGCCCCGATAGCCGAGAAAGTTCCCCTTTCCATCGAAAAAAGGCTTGCCACTCGTGCGGACGTAGATCGGAGAACCTGTCCGATTCACGGTGCGGTAGACGAGATCCCGAAACGGAAGATGGGCCTCCAATGTCGCCCGATGCTGCCGCCGCTTCTCGGGCTCCTCTTCGACGTCGCACGCAAGGTCACAGCGAAGCAGGCCGATCAATCCTGTCGCCAAAAGTCCCGCAGCGCTGGTGTGCTCGGATAAGCGAGTGACCTGAAGATCCGGCCCAGTTTCCCAGAGCCAATCGGAAGCTGTTTCGGCGTAGTCGCGAAAGCGCTGTTCGCTTTCGCGCAGCGCGGCAAGTGTGTTTTCCAGGCGTTCCCTAGCTGCGTGTTGCCCGGTGACATCCATATGTGTTCCGATCAGCTCGCTGACTTTACCATCGCTGCCGACCACCACGTGCGCAACGGAGTGTATGCGTCGTATCCCGCCATCTGGTAGAAGGATACGAAAATCATATTCGAACCGCCCCTCCTTGTGCTCAATCGCCTGGCGCTGCACCTCCTCCAGCCGTGGCAAGTCGTCCGGATGGATGCGCGATCGGATGGTCTCGATCGATACCGGCTCTTGTGGGCGAAAGCCAAACAGACGATCGACCTCGGCGGAGCGATACACGAAATCTAGACCGTAGACGTCCCAGGACCAGCTGCCCGTGTGACTGAGATGCTGAGCTTCGGCTAGATAAGCCTCGTTGCGGCGCAGCTGTTGTTCTGCTCGCCTAGCCGCCGTAATATCCGTAGCTGCCCCAACAAACTCGATCTCACCAGAGGCTGTTCTCGTCGCTCGCGCCTGCGCATGGATGTGCTTTACCGAGCCGTCCGGTAGCAGAAGCCGGTATTCGTGCTCGAAATCGCTCGGGTCTCGCATCGCGCGATCAATAATTTCTTGAACCGAAGCCCTATCATCTGGATGAGTGCGCTCAACGACGAGCTGCGGCCCCAGCGGCACTGTCTGGCGATCTAATTGGAAAATCCGAAATGTCTCCTGTGACCAGAAGGCTTCGCCCGTAGTGGGGTTCCAGCTGAAGCTGCCTGTGTGACTCAACTCCTGCGCCTGGGCCAAATGTGCTTCGCTCCGCTGCAGGGCAAGTTCGGTCCGCCTTCGCTCCGTGATATCTTCGCAGGCGATAAGGACAATGGGCTGCTTATCCGCCCAGAGCATAGCTTTGGCGCTTTCACGTACCCACAAGACCGAGCCGTCCTTCCTGACCTTCTGGACGTCCCAAGTGCGCGTTTGTCCGACGTCCTTCAGGCACGTCCGAACGCACGCGCGATCCTCCTCGAGAAATACCTCCAGCACGGACTGACCGATCAGTTCAGCACGAGCATAGCCGAGTTGTGTCGCGCCGAATGTATTGACGTCGAGGACAGTGCCGGCTTCATCGACCATGAAGTACATGGCTGGATTGTGCTCGAAGATGGCGCGCCACCGCTTTTCGCGATCCTCCAAATCGGCCGCACTCCGCTGAAGCTTGGCCGCAATCACACGCGCAGCCTCTCTTTCCTGACGGAGCGTACCGATCAAGTGCGCTCCCACAATCGAGGCAATAAAGAATGCAACAACCACGGGCAGATCTCGGGGGGCATCGATTCGCAGGCTGAACGCCGGCGGCGCAAAGTAATAAGCGAGAGCAGCAATGGCTACGATGCAAAGCGCGGACGACGCGACGAAGCTGCCCATCAGCGAAAACAGCAAGACCACTAACAAATAGGCGAACGCCGTCGCGGCGAAATGCGCCTGAAGGTACAAGCAGGCTAGTGTTACCACGGCGAGCGTTATGCTGCCGGAGGTAAACTGAAGGGCTGAACGTTCTAAACTGCTGATTTGGCTACGCATTGTGATACGTCCGGCCTATTCTCCGGCGGGAGAGCTATAAGATTTTAGGGCGCGTACTCATAAAGCCGGGACAATACCGGGCGTCAGGTCGGTTGTCCGCGCAGTTCCGGTTCAGGTGATTAAGCGGGTTTGCGGCGCAACCATCCCTTCATTTTGAGACCGTCCCGCCCGTTGAGAGCAAGAAGTGTAATGTTTGTTGCGCCCGCGATGAGCTCGATCGCCTGCACAGCATAGAACATGGCATCGAATTCTGCCGCCTGAGCCTTCGACGCAAGGAAGAGCGCAGACGGAATAAGAATCAGGATGCCGTTTCCTGCAATGAATGGCATGCGCTTGAATTTGGCCCCGATCGGTCCGGCCCGGCGCCCCATTGCCAAGATGACACCTGTACCGCCGGTGGCAGCGAGCGCCGGAATCAGCAACAAGAAGCCCCACGGTATGGTGCTCTTAACCGCGGCAACTGTGGCATGGGACGCGAACAGCTCGCTGAGTACCGTCGATAGCCAAAATGTGCCGATCGTTGCGATAGCCAAGGCACCAGCGATAGGATGGATCAACTTGATCATGAGTATCTTCCCTTCCTAAAAACAGCAGGGCTAGGCAACGCAGATGCCGCGCACGGCAACTTTCTGGAACAGATGAGGGGAAGCTATCGCGGAGGCCGGATAGCTGGCTATTTTTGCTAGAAAGTCAGGATGGGTGAAGGCCGCGCGGAAGTGTGCGGTGGATTCCCAGACGGCGTAGTTCAGATAGGTCGAGCTGTCGCCGAGAGCTCTGTGCAGCTGAGTGGAAATGAAGCCCGGCTGTCGCTTCATGAACGCTGCGTCGTCCTGCCAGGTTTTGAGAAAAGCCGCCTCATCGGCTTTGTCGAGAGTGAATGGGTTCACCAGGACGACCGAATTTGCCTCAATAGCGATCTGGCGGTCGATCGGGAAGGAAGGGTCGAGTGCGCGTAGCAGCGACATGAGTGGCTCCATTGCTATTTAGCATGCGATACCTAATTGGTATTATGCCTACATGACAGATTGACATTATAATGTCAATATAAAACAATGGTGACAAATGAAAAGAGCCAAGCGAACCCCCGAGGGTGACGCCCTGACCGACCTTGTTCTCGATCTCTTCAGGCTCGACAGCCTACTTCTGACGGCCGGCGACCGTCTGGTCGCGCCGCTTGGCCTAACAAGCGCACGCTGGCAGGTGCTTGGCGCCATTGTGTCCGCCGAACGTCCCCAACCGGTCGCTTGGCTCGCACGCGACCTCGGCGGCAATCGTCAAAACGTGCAGCGGATTATCAATGATCTACACAGGGAGGGCCTCGTATCTTTTGAGGTCAACCCGCATCACCGACGGGCGCAGCTCGTCGTGCTCACTGCGAATGGACAGCGCGCCTTCGAAGCCGCAATGGAATTGCAGGCTCCCTGGATCAACGATCTTTCAGAAGGGCTGTCGGTCAAGGATATAAGGATTGTCCATCGCGTGATCACGGCCTTGCGAGATAAGCTTGAGGGCGGCCGTGAGGACAAGTTGGCCTGACATGGCAAAAGCATTGTGCTCGGCCCGGCGCCCGTGATTCAACTTCCCAAACTGGGGCTTCGAATCATTGCGCCATGACCTAAGGGACTACGAATGGGCACTTATCAAGTCTATGCTACCAAACAAGACGCGTGGAGTTCCTCGGGTAAACGACTGACGCGTCCTCATCTTCTGCGTCGTGCGATCTGGGGCACCTTGGCGCGATTTGCCGGATCATTTTGGTCCTTACACTACCTGCTATAACCGCTTTGTTCGCTGGCGTGGGCCGGTCTCTGGAGCCGAATCATAGATACACTCGCCGCTGCTCACGATGCGGCGGTCCAGATGATCGACACTTCTATTGTCCCCGTTCATCAGCACGGAGCGTGCATCGCCAAGAACCAGAGGCAATCGATAGGACGGTTACGGCAGACCAGCAAGATTCGTGCGCTTGTAGATGGCAATGGCCTCCCCGTACGGCTGCCACTGACGCCTGCCGTCGTATTCGGTGGCCGGCATGACGCCGTATCCGCCCCTGCCGGTGCGGAAGATAACGACGCAGACCATGAGGGTGGGCGAGGTTCTATGCATTGGCGAAGGCAAGGCTTTGAGACATCTATCCGGCTCCTGTTCTTAGGCGGGGACCATCCCCGCCCGACAGGCACCAGTCGCGTGGTTGTCAGGGCTGCATGGCTCTCGGCTGGAACGTCGTTGCCGTCACAGTGCGGTGGCTGATCGGCTAGAATGGATTGTAAGTCGATGTGCGGTTGGGAGGTCGACACGGCGGAGTTCAAAGGGCCGCCGACCGTTCACCGATCGCACCACCATGCTGGACATTGGCCTGTAGGAGCGGTGGATAGGAAGTTACTGCAAAATCTATTTCGATCGGACCGAGGTCTATGGCGCAAAGTCCGTCGTTCCCGATCATTTCTGCGCTCTTCTAGGAAAGCGACCGAGCCATCAGGCCGTCGGTCGATGAAGAGGCGGAAAGTTCCAACGTCGTCTACAAGGCGCCCAGAGCGGTCTTGTCGCGTTTGGATCTCTTGGGCTGCCACGGCCAGTACGGCGCGTGAACGGCTGGAGGCTTAGCTCGCAGCGACGCGCGAGACTGGGACGAATACTGCGCCGATGGCGATTGGGCAGAGGAGACGGCCGCGGCACTGCGCTCATTCTTTGTCGAGGATTGGTATCGGCGCGGGCACCCGAAGTGCTGGCGACCCTCTACACGCGCGAGGAGGCGACGGACGAGATCGATCGCCGGATGCGTGATCGCGACGGCGAAGGCCGGCTTTGGTTCGACGGCTATGGATCCTTGATGAGCCTTCGGGCTTTGTTGGATGCCTGCGCTGACGTGCGGCACGTCATCACGGCGCTGATCGGCGGCGGTTGGATCTAGTCGGGCGCCAGCATTTGCGCTGACAAGAGAGCTTCCGCTCCCCTTGATCCCCGTCGGCTGGCAACAACGGTCATTCTTGCCGAGGGCAGCACGGACATTCGGATATTACAACGCTCGCTCACGGCGCTATTTCCAAGCGAAAAGATTACTTCTCGTTCTTTATCCATGCCAAACTGAGCGTGGATGGCGGCGCTGCCTATCTTGTGAAATTCCTAAAGGCATTTGCGGCAGCGCGGGCACCGTTGGCCTCGTAGCCGTATTCGAGAACGACACCACTGCACGTTAGACGTATCGGCAGGCCACCGCCTTGGGACTGCCAGACAACATGATCGTGGTGCTCCCGGACACGGAGCGGAAGAGATACGCTCTTCCTGCACGAGGCCTTCGCCTAGAGAATCGCCCCAATGCCGATTTTTTAAGATCACGTCGCGCGCCTTCTATTGCGCGGCGCATACTCAATTGGCAGCTTGGGCCAATGGCGATTTCCTGGTAGCAGCAGAATTCGTCGGCTCTGGTCTCGACAGCCTTTAGTCGGGAGTCTTTCAATCACTCGGGATCGATCCCGACCACAGCGGCTGCTGACGTTGGTTCTGTAGGAGACGCTGCGGCGATCGAGCACGTTGCTGTAGTCGGAGTAGGCGCGCGCCAATGAGCGAACGGAATGTCGCCGTCTGATCGTCCGGTGCGCTTTGGAGGACGGCGTAGAGCTCCTACGAGGCTTTGATTACATACCGATGTACTTGCGGTGCATCTTTGTCGTGCCCCACCAAATATGGATATCTGGCATCTTCGACGAGGTCGGAACGGTTTAACTTGCCTGCTTTGGCGTGAGACTTTTTCGTAGCCATCGGCTGCGCCCTCGGGACCTCTAACCTTCGGCCGAAAATCCTTTCGGACCCAGATCTTTCATATATGGCGACAGGCATCGCTATCTCCTCGACAGGCCAATTCTCGCTCGTCCCAGGCTATCAAGGAGCCGTTAAAAAGATTTTTCCGGAGCTCGATTCATAAGGATAATTAATTGATCTGATTATATTTTTCTAGTCTAGGCACAAACCTGCGCGTGTTACCGAACGATGACATTTTCAAAAGTCGACGTTCGCTGACATTTTCAGTTGTCGCCGAACGGTGACATATGGTAATGTAAGCGAACGTCAACATTCTGAATTGCCATGCTCATACGCACGTCGGCCGATCTCGGGGCCATCATTCGAGGCACACGCAAACGCCTCAAGCTCGACCAGTCGAGCCTCGCCAAGCGCATTGGCGTCAGCCGTCAGTGGGTTATTGAGGTTGAGCGCGGCCACGCGCGCGCTGAACTCGGCCTAGTGCTCCGCGCTCTTGACGCACTCGGCATCCGTCTAGACGCAGGCAGCGAACAACCCCATGGCCGCGGTTTAGAAAAGCCAGTCGTTGATATCAACGCAATCGTGTCAAAAGCCAAAAAGAGCAGGCCATGACCAACGAACTCATCGCGCTTCTGGACGGCAGGGAAGTCGGCCGCGTGCACAACGACGCTCGTGGCCGTCTCACCTTTGTCTATGACAGCGATTGGCGGCAAACGAGGGACGCATACCCCATTTCGCTCTCCATGCCACTCGCGGCCGAGGAACACGGCCCCGCCGCTGTTCAGGCCTTTCTATGGGGACTGCTCCCGGACAATGAGCGCGTTCTCGATCGTTGGGCGAAGAAGTTTCAGGTCTCGGCCCGCAATGTGTTTGCCCTGATTTCTCATGTCGGCGAAGACTGCGCCGGCGCCATTCAATTCGTCACGCCCGATCGTTTGGAGAAATTGCAAAGCGGTACGGACGACAAGGTTGAGTGGCTTGACGAAGCAGCCGTCGCAAAACGTCTGCAAGCATTGAGAGAAGATCATGCCGCGTGGCGGCTGCCGCGTGATACGGGGCAATTCAGCCTCGCCGGTGCACAGCCGAAAACCGCACTGCTTCTGCAAAGAGGACAATGGGGTATACCGTCCGGACGCATTCCGACAACGCATATCCTGAAGCCGCCGACCGGCTATTTCGACGGCCATGCCGAGAACGAACATATCTGCCTCAATCTCGCGCGTAATCTCGGCTTGCCTGTCGCCGAAACAAAGGTCATGCGGTTTGAGAATGAGGTCGCCATTGTCGTCGAACGCTACGATCGGCAGTTCAGTGGCAATCACGTCATTCGCGTCCATCAAGAGGACGTGTGCCAGGCACGCGGCATCATGCCAACCAGGAAATATCAAAGCGAAGGCGGCCCGTCCGCCACGGATATTATCGAACTCTTACGTACCCATTCCACCGAGAGCGTTGATGATATCGATACGTTCATCGATGCTCTCGGCTTCAATTGGCTCATCGGGGGGACCGATGCGCACGCCAAGAACTACTCATTACTGCTAGCCAACGGCCCAACGGTGCGGCTTGCGCCACTCTACGATATCGCCAGCATCCTTCCCTACGACGATGTTGATCTGCAAAAGATGAAGCTCGCGATGAAGATTGGTGGGGAATACAAGCTTGGTCAAATAGGTGCGCGTGAATGGCGGAAATTCGCCCGCGAAATCCGTTTCGATGCGGAAAAAGTCATTGCGGGACTGAACTCCTTGGCCGATCTGCTTCCGGACAGCGTAAGCGGCGTGTGCGCTACCGCGCAAGCGGAAGGGCTAGATAACGCCGTTATCCAGCGCCTTGCCGCAAAGCTGATCGAGCGAACCAAAGACTGCCAACGCCTTCTGAAAGGCCTCTAAGCTTGCACAACTCACGGTTCGCGGTCGACTAGCGACGGTAGGGAACGGTATTTCCGAGCCTGTGGAGTGCAGGCCGCGAGGCTTTACTCTCCGCCCTCGTAGAACAGTTCCAACGGCAAGCCGACCAGCGCCTTGCCGATCCAGTCGCGTGCGATCACATTGGATGGGCCCATCGCGATCGCGGCGCGCGCGTCTCGATAGGAGCGCTCGATCGGACCGCGATGGTAGCCATAGCCCCCGGTCACGGTCAGCGCGGTGGCCGCGACCTTGTTGGCGACCTCGGCGGCGTGCACCTTGAATTCGGTCAGCGGAATCAGGATCTCGCTCTGCGGCCTGCCGGCGCGCCACAGCACGTCGAGTCGCGCTGCGAGCTCGTTGCGCCACGGCCGCAAGGTCTCGACCAGCACCTTGGCGGCGCCGAGCTCCTGCCGGATCGCCTGGTAATCCGATAGGCTCTTATTCCGATCCTTGTGCACGAAGCTCGTGGTGTGCGCCACCGCCGCGTTCAGCGCTCCGCGCGCCACGCCTTCCCAGACCGCGCCGAGCCCGATCAGATAAACCGGCGACACGCCGTCATAGATGATCTCCTTGCCCTGCCCCTCGGTGCCGAGCCGGTCGCGCTGTGGCACCCGCACATTGCTGTAGCGGATCGGACCTGAATGATTGGCCCGCACGCCGAGCGCATCCCAAGGCCGTGATTCGATCCCTTGGGCCTTGCCGTCGACGATGAAGAACACGATATCGGCCTGGTCCTTTGCGCCGGGCGTGCGCGTCTGTACCACATAGTAGTCGGCCTGACCCGAGCTGGTCGTGAACGACTTCTCGGCATTGACGAGATAATCCTCGCCGTCGCGCGAGGCTTCCGAGAGATTGTACCACCAGTGCCCGCCGGTGGCGCGCTCGCTGGTCGAATAGGTGCCGAGCAGACCACCATTGTTGGATTTGAGCCAGCGCTCCTTCTGGTCGGCGCTGCCGAACAGATTGATAGTTTGGGCCGCGCCGACATGCATCACATAGACGAGGCCGGTCGAGGCATCGGCTTGCCCGATGCGATACGCGGCTTCGGCGAAGTCGACGTGAGCGAGACCGAGCCCGCCATGCTGCACCTCGTTCAGCACGCCGGTCCATCCGGCCTCCGACAGCGCGCGCAGATTCTCGCGCGGAAACCGGCTCTCCTTGTCGTTGCGATCGGCGTTCACCTTCACGGTGGCGTCGATCGCGGCGTCGAGTCTTGCATAGACGTCGTCGTCGATCTTTCGGGCGAGATTTTCTTGGGCCATGGTCGTTCTCCTGTCCGGGTTGATGTCAAGCGACAGCCTGGGTCGGCTGCCGGCTCGGATCGACTTGTGACGATCCGCCGAGATAGAGCGTCTTGATGTCGCCGCGCCGCCGCAGCTCGGCGGCGGCACCCGCGAGCACGCTGCGGCCGTTCTCGAGCACGACAGCGTGGTCGGCGAAGCGTAGCGCCACCGTCGAGTTCTGCTCCGCGACCAGGATCGACAGACCCTGCTCGGCATTGAGCTGTTTGAGCGCGCGAAGAATCCCCTCCACGACGAGCGGCGCCAGCCCCATCGACGGCTCATCGAGCACCAGCAGCCGCGGCCGCGACATCAGGGCGCGGCCGATCGCTGTCATCTGCTGCTCGCCGCCGGAGGTCAGCCCGGCCAGCGAACGGCGCCGCTCCTTCAGCCGCGGAAACAGCGTGTAGACGCGGTCGAGATCATCTGCGGTCTCGGCGCGGGTCGCATCGCGCCCGATCGCGCCGGTGAAGAGGTTCTCCTCGACCGTCAGCGACGCAAAACAGTGCCGCCCTTCGAGCACCGGCACGATGCCGGCCCGCACTAGCGCGGCGGCCGATATGCCGGCAAGATCGTGGCCCTCGAACAGGATGCAGCCCGCAGTGATCTGGCCGCGACGGGCGGGCAGCAGCGCCGACACTGCCTGCAAGGTGGTCGATTTGCCGGCGCCGTTGGCGCCGAGCACGGCGACAATTTCGCCCGGCCGCACCACGAGCGACACGTCGCTGACGGCGCCGATGGCGTGATTGTAGGTCGCGGCCAGGCCGTCGACTGAGAGCAGGACTTCACTCATGGTTCGATCCGTCGAGTTACCGGCTGCGGGAGGCACAAGGCTCCCGCAGCGGCGCGATCGATTACTGGCTGACCGGATCGTCGCCGGAGGTGCGGGGCGTGATGCCATGCTCCTGGGCATAGGCGGCCGCGGACTTCTCGATGATCGGCCGCAGGGACGCCCAGTCCGGCGCGATCCAGTCCGACACCACCTTCCACTTCGCGCCATCCCACTGCTGGAAGGTGACGCGGCCGTCGCCCTCGTGATTGTCCCAAGTGACGTTGATCGAATGGAACAGCCCCTTGGCGCCGAGCGCCTCGACCCGCGCCGGATTCAGTTGCAGATGCTCAAAGCCCCAGCGCACCTCGTCGCCGGTCAGCGTGCGCTCGCCGAACTTGGCCTGCGCGATCCTGATCGCCTCGACGTTGAGGATGCCGTTCACGATGCCGAGGTTGTGGTAGACGCTGCCGATCCGCTTCTTGTCGTCGAGATTGCCCTTCCCTGCGCCATAGACGGTCTTGATCACCTCTTGCAGCACCGGATATTCGGCACCGGAGGCTTGCGTGGTGATCGCGATATAGCCTTTGGCTGCGTCGCCCGCTGGGATCACGTCTTCCTCGGAATTGGACCAGACATTACCGATGATGTGGTCGGCCGGGAAGCCGACCTTCTGCGCGGTCTTCAGCGCCACCGGATTCATCACGCCCCAGCCGCGCAGCACCACATAGTCGGGCTTGGCGCGCCGGATCGAGAGCCACTGCGACTGCTGCTCGTTGCCGGGATGCGGCACCTCGATCTGCTCGACGCTGAAATGATACTTGTCCGCGAGGAGCTTGTAGATCGGGATCGTCTCCTTGCCGTAGGGCGAGCCGTGATAGAGCACGACGATTTTCTTGTCCTTGAGCCTGTCGACGCCGCCTTCGCGGCTCGCGATGTAGTTCACGATACCCGAGGTCTCGCTGTAAGGATTGAGCAGCAGCGGGAAGACGTAGGGAAAGACGCGACCGTCGGTCGAATCGGTCCGGCCATGGTTGACGGTGATCAGCGGCACCTTGTCCTTGGTGATGCGGTCGATCATGGCGTAGGCGATGCCGACCGACAGCGGATTCCAGGCAGCGACGCCGAGCCGGTTCTTCAACCGCTCATAGACTTCGACGCCGCGCTCGACCTCGTACTGGGTCTCGCCCTCGTCCCAGGTCAGTTTTACGCCGTTGACGCCGCCGTCGCGGATATTGATTAGGTTCAGATAGTCGATGAAGCCGCCGAAGAAGCCGGTGCCGCCGGCGGCATAGGGGCCAACCCGATAGCTTTGCAGCGGAAAGAACTGCTCGTCGGCGTGGACCGCCGGTGCTCCAGCAAATGCAAGGACGCCCACTACCCCCAGCGCGAATTTCAAGTGTCGAAACCTCATCGTCAGCTCCTTGATGTGTCAGTTGCAGGAAACGTCTTGCGGAGGCCGGTCCACGCGGCCGACGCCGCGCGAAACCGGTCCCACAGCGCGATCAATCCGCGCGGCTCCGCGATCAAAAAGGCGATGATCAGCGCACCGATCACGATGCGCTGGCTCATCTCCAGCACGCCGGAGTCGAACACGCCACCGAGCAGAGCCGCGCCGAGCCGCGACAGGATCAGCGGAAACACCACGATGAAGGCCGCGCCGAGGAACGCGCCGCGCAGCGATGCCAATCCACCGATGATGATGATGAAGAGGATCTGGAACGAGCGATCGAGATTGAAGCCGGCCGGCTCGACTGTGCGCAGGTAGGCAAAGGCCCACAGCACCCCAGCGACCCCGATCAGGAACGAGGATACGCCGAACGCCAGCAGCTTGGTCCGTAGCAGCGGCACACCGATCACCTTTGCCGCGATCTCGTGATCGCGGACCGCGATGAAGTTGCGGCCGGTCTGCGATTGCAGCAGCAGCAAGGTCAGGATCGTCGCCACCGTCACGACGGCCAGCGAGAACAGGTAGCGGCCCGCCGCGCTGGTGAAGGAATAGCCGGCGATGGTCAGCGCTGGCGCATCGATCACGCCGGACGGATTGTCGTTGGAGAACCAGCCGAACTTGGTCAGCGCCCATTGTACGAAGAACTGCGCCGCGAGCGTCGAGACCGCGAGATAGAACCCGCGCAGCCGCAGGCTCGGCAGCCCGAACACGATGCCGATCGCGGCCGCGACGAGGCCGGCCAGCACCAGGTCGAGCAGCAGCGGCAACTCGGGCAAACGGAGATGCAGATTGTAGGCGGCATAGGCGCCGACCGCGAGGAACGCGGCCGAGCCGAGCGACACCTGCCCGGCATAGCCGGTGAGGACGTTGAGCCCGACCGCGGCGAGCGCCAGCGCGAGGAACGGCGTCAGAACCGCGTCCATCAAATAATCCGAACCGGCGAGCGGGATCACGCCGAACGTAATCACTGCGCCGATGCCGATCAGGATGCGGTCGATGACGGGGAGGGTCTGGCGCGGGTTCGAGGTTGCGTCCATGTGCTAGACCCTCTCGACCAGCTTCTGCCCGAACAGTCCCGAGGGCCGCACCAATAGGAATACCAGCGCGACGACATAGCCCGCCCAAGCCTCGATGCCGCCGCCGACCAACGGGCCGACATAGACCTCGGCGAGCTTCTCGATCGCGCCGATTAGGAGGCCCCCGACGATGGCGCCGGCGATCGAATCGAAGCCGCCGAGCACGAGCACCGGCAGCGCCTTGAGCACCACCAGCGACAGCGAGAACTGCACGCCGAGCCGCGCGCCCCACAGCAATCCGGCGACCAGCGCAACGATGCCGGCGACCGTCCGCACGATGGCCCACACCCGCGGCAGGCGAAGGCCGACCGCAAGTGCTGCAAACGGATCGTCGGCGACGGCGCGGAACGACAGCCCTGTCCGCGTGGTGCGGAAGAACAGCGCGAACAGCGCAACCAGGCTGCCCGCCACCGCCGCCGCGAACAGATCGAACCGGCTGATGAAGACGCCGACGATATCGAGCGGCACGTCGCTGATGCCGATGTCGAGGCCGTGGACTTGGGTGCCCCACAACAGCTGCGCCGCGCCTTCGATCACATAGGACAGCCCCAGCGTCGCCATGAACAAGGTGATCGGCGGCTGGTTGACCAGCGGCCGCAACACCGTGCGCTCGACCGCGACACCGAGCGCGACCATGATCGCGAGTGTCGCCAGCAGCGCAAGCGGAAGCGCGACGCCGCGCTCGACCAGACTGACGAAGGTCAGCGCCGCGAACAGCAGCATCGCGCCCTGCGCGAAGTTGAGCACCCCCGAAGTCTTGTAAATCACCACGAAGCCGATCGCGACCAGCGAATACATCACGCCCGACAGCAGGCCGCCCACCAGCACTTCGATGAGGAATTGATAGTCAAACATCAAAGTGCGAGCTCCGTTTCGTCCGCATGCGCGACGCCGAGATAGGCATCGACCACCGCCTGGTCGGACCGCACCTGGTCCGGCGTGCCGTCGGCGATTTTGCGGCCATAGTCGAGCACCGCGACGCGATCGGACAGCCCCATCACCACACCGATGTCATGCTCGATTAGGACGATGGTGGCGCCATAGCTGTCGCGGGCGTTGCGGACATGCGCGGCCAATTCGTGCTTCTCGCCGAGCGTGACGCCCGCAAAGGGCTCGTCGAGCAGCAAAAGCGACGGCCGCGCCACCGGCGCACGCGCCAACTCGACGCACTTCTGCAAACCATAGGGCAAGGTTCCGGCGGCGCGGTCGCACACCTCGCGAAGGTGCAGGAAGCCGATGACGTCTTCTGCGGCGGCGCGGTTCTCCGCTTCGATCCGCCGTGCCAGAGGCGAGCCGGCGATCTGGCGCAGAAAGCCGGCGCGGACCCGGTGCGCCACTCCCATCAGGACGTTGTCGCGCACCGAGAGGCCCTTGAACACAGCGAGATTCTGGAACGTCCGCGCCACACCATGCTGCGCCAGCCGCGCCGTAGGTACATGGCCGAAGGAATGCTCGCCGAGCCAGACCCGGCCCCGGTCCGGCCGGTAGAGCCCGCTGATGACATTGAGCAGCGAGCTCTTGCCGGCACCGTTGGGGCCGATCACCGCGCGGATCTCGCCTTGTGCGACCTCGAGATCGATGTCGCGCAGTGCGGCGACGCCGCCGAACGAGAGCGAGATGTCAGCAAGCGCGAGCACCGGCTGGATCTCGCCACTGCCTCGTTTCACGAGCGCACGGTCCGCGACGTCCGCGCGCGCGGACAAGGGCGCAGAGAGAGCCGGCTCGACAAGGGCGCCATCCAATGGAAGCACACCCGCGCTTGCTGCGATCATGGTCACGCCAATGTTTCCCGAATCACTCGGCGGCCTGGACGTGCCGCGCCGCGTCCGCTTCCAGTGCACGCACCAGCGGAATGACGCGGCGGCCGAAATACTCGACCTCTTCCTGGAAATGGAGGAAGCCGAGCAGCACCAGGTCGACCCCGATCTTCTTGAGCGCGATGATGCGCTCGGCGATCTGCTCGGGCGTGCCTATCAGGTTGGTCTTGAAGCCGTCATTATACTGGACGAGATCCTCGAAGCTCGATTTGGCCCAATTGCCCTGACCTTCCGGTGAGGCTTTGCCGGCGTTCTTAACCTCGTGACCGAAGGCGTTGACGGCCTCCGGATCGGCCTTGGCGATGATCTCGTTGAGGACGCTGCGCGCCTCAACCTCGCTGTCGCGCGCGATCGCGAACGCATTGACGCCGATCCTGACCGAATGGTTGTTGGCCCTTGCCTTGGCCCTGATGTCATCGACCTGCTTCTTGATCTCATCGACCGAATTGCCGTTAGTGAAGTACCAGTCCGACACCCGCGCGGCCATGTCGCGCGCCGCGCGTGAGCTGCCGCCCTGGAAGATCTCGGGCAGCGGCTGGGCCGGCTTCGGCTTCAGCGTGTAGTCGCTGAAGCGATAGAAATCGCCGCGGAAGGTGAAGCTGTCCTGGGTCCAGATCCCGCGCAGCGACCGGATGAACTCTTCCGAGCGCCGGTAGCGTTCGTCGTGATCGAGCCAAGGTTCGCCGATCGCGGTGAACTCGCCACGGAACCATCCAGAGACGATATTAACCGCAACGCGGCCCTCGGTGAGCTGGCTGATGGTGGCAATCTGCTTGGCGGCAACCGCCGGATTCCAAGGCCCGGGCAGCAGCGCCGCGATCACCTTCAGCTTCGTGGTCGCCGCGAGCAGCGCGTGGCTGAAGGCGACCGGCTCGTGCTGGAACTCGGCGCCATAGCCGGCCGTGAAGCGGATCTGGCTCAGGGCATAGTCGAACCCCGCCTGTTCCGCGATCTGCGCCAGTCGGCGATTGTAATCGATATCCCAGCCGGTTCGCTGCTCGAGCTTGCTGATCACGAGGCCGCCGGAAACGTTCGGCACCCAATAGGCGAATTTGATCTGATCATGGTTCGCGGTCATAGGAATGTCCTTCTGAAGTTTGGATTTGCAGTGTGACGCAAGCAGCACGATGCATTCACGCTGCGGCTGGTCAGCGGGTTACGACACAGCTCGTTCAAGCCGTCACTGAGATCGGGATGATGGGAAACTTTGCGCGATCAGCCCTGATCCGCGCCGGCGCGCAATCGGTGCGTCAACAACACGGTGCGCGATACGACATCAGCTGCGCAACGCAGGTTCGAGATCGGTCAAAGAGGCCCCTGAAAGTCATCCGCGTTCCCCTCGCAAGCATCATCGGCGAGCAACCAATACTGTCAGAGAAAGTTGGGACCAGCGAGTCCAAGCCAAACTCTTTTTCAGCGCGTCCGGGAAAGCGGTATTCTTTTGTTGACGCGAAACGCGACGATTGTTGCCATGCGGGCGAAAACTCGGCTGCGAATACTCACCTGCTGAAGTTAATGGCAAGCGGTTTTGATAGCAAAATCGAGAGCCGTCCAACAAGTGTATCGCTGGACCTCCATTGCATCAGCAGTTGAATTTCCTGCCGTCGGAATAACACAAGCGCGAAGACTGTGGTTATCCATTTGCCAAATCCAAGCAGTTCCTTGCGATGCGGTGTCGCTGGCATAGTTTATCCAATAGGAGGTTGCGGCCGCCGTCGATCGATAGGTTGGATTGGACAGATTACGTTGCCCCCCTCTATTCAGAAACGAAATGATCGGCGCCGTCGGGCAGCGAGGGTCTACTTCGCCGCTGAGTCTCCCTCATAAAGCGAGGCACGTTTGTTTTTCATTTGGTATGCTATCTCGCGGTGAGATCCTTCTCCGTCGAGGCTGGTTCGAAGAACGCCTTTGCCTTTAGATGATTTCGCAGAGCGACTGGCCTGTACGGGCCAAAGCTCGTAAAGTTGCGGACCGAGCTCATCGCAAGCCTTTGATAGGCCGTCTCGTGAAGTAGCGCGTTTTCTAGCACGTCGCGGATCACTTTCGACCAACGGAATGCGGTTCGGTGTTGAATTCCACCATCCAGTCGAGTGTGATGTCAGACAGCCGAGAGGAAAGCTTCGGCTGTCACAGGTTGTTGAGATTGCAGAACCTGCGATAAGGCGGCGCCACCTCAAGCTCGAATAAGATCCTCCCGCCTATTGAGCTGCTCCCCACTGTCCCCGGAGCAAAGGGCCGCCGCCACTCCACTGCGCTTCAGGGCTGCAAGCAAAATTGTCCGATTCGCAGTCGTAAGCCGCCGATTACCCCATCCACGCGCCGGTAGGACTGCTCGACGAGTGGTTTTCGTCTACACTTAGGACCTAACGCTCTGATCCAAAGGCAGCGCCCCCCCACGAGCAACGCGTTCAAGGAATGCCGAAGCGCAAGATCGACAAGCTCGCTCGCGCAAAAGCGCGGCCCGATCCTGCCCAATGGGGTGAGGATGAAGTAATGACCCTTGTCGAGGCCGCGGCAGTGTTCTTCCCACTCGGTCCGTTGACAATATCATCGTTGCGCAGAGCCGCGGCCACCGGGACTCTTGAAATCGCCAAAGTTGCGGGCAAGGATCTGACAACCCCTCGAGCGATCTGCAAATTGGTCAAGCCGTCATGCCGGGCCGCAGAGCCAAGCCGCCACGACTCTGGTTTAGAGAGGACGATGAAACCTGGATCATCCTCGATCGTGGCCGGCAAATCCGCACAGGCTGCAGCCGCGACGACATTGACGGAGCTGCGAAGGCGCTCGAGACCTATATCGGCGAGCGACATACCAGCACCATCGGGGCAACTGACCCGAACGTCCTCGCGATAGCCGACGTCCTCACAGCCTACGAAATTTCAAAGCGGCCCAAGGACACGAGCGATGAACGCGCGTGGGCACAACATGACCTGCTGCTCATTCGCTTGCTCGATCTTAACAACTTTTTTGGCGATAAAACCGTCAGTCAGCTCAAAGCTCAGCTTTGTCGCGACTTTGTCGATTGGTCCACCGGTACTGCGAACGACAATCATAGGAAAGCCGGCATCAAGCCACGCAACGGGACAGTCTCTGATCAAACCGCACGACGCCGACTCGAAGATCTACGCGCTGCCGTGAACGCCTACCACGCCGAGCATACGCTCACCGTCGTTCCAAAGGTCACTCTTCCTCCTAAAGCCGAAGGACGACACCGATGGCTAACGCGCAACGAGGCAGCGCGCCTACTCGGAGCAACAATCGGCTACGTGTGGGACACGGAGCAGGAAACGTGGAAGCGCAGCGAGGATGGCGAGCTCGCGCGCCGGGAGCGGTGGATCATTCGTCGTCGCTATCCCGCGGCGCGCTTCTGCCTGATCGGTATCTACAGTGCTCGTCGCGAAGAGACCATCCGGCGCACCCAGTGGCTGCCAACAACGACCCATCCATGGATGAACCTTGACGCGATGGTCTACCAGGGCAAAGGGACGCTGGAGCAGTCGACCAAGAAACGGCGGCCGCCGGCAAAGATCGCTAGCCGCCTGCGTCCGCATCTGATTCGATGGCGCAGGATCGACCAAGCTCGATCTGCAGAACTCCGCGCCTCAGGGGTTATGAGAGACGGTGAACAAATCCGGTTCGTCGTGAACCGCCTGCACGACGGCCAGCCGCTTGCCGGCAAGATCAGGTCAGCCTGGAATGGTATTCTGGAGGACGCCGGGCTGGGCGACGACGTCGTCCGGCATTCACTGCGCCATACAGCGGCGACATGGTTGATGCAGGCGGGCGTCGACATGTGGGAAGCCGCTGG
This sequence comes from Bradyrhizobium sp. Pha-3, assembly GCF_042258325.1. Classification (NCBI taxonomy): domain Bacteria; kingdom Pseudomonadati; phylum Pseudomonadota; class Alphaproteobacteria; order Hyphomicrobiales; family Nitrobacteraceae; genus Bradyrhizobium; species Bradyrhizobium sp. Pha-3. The sequence continues at coordinate 7,342,861 of NZ_CP170151.1, forward strand.
CTGGCTCGGCATGACCGTTGAGCAATTAGAGGCCAACTATGGCCATCACCACCCGGACTTTCAGGAAGAGGCGGCGGAAGCTTTTGGGGCAAGGCGCTGAGCTGACCACTACTCTGCGCGAGCTATTCGTGCTTTGATATCCGCCAAATCAGCTCGTAGGTCCGAAGGGAGGACTTGTGGTGCTCGATGGTGTTCGATGTAACATCCCGACAGGGGCTAGTTCCCTCGCACTTCCCGATCGTCTTTTTTCCGATTTAGAACAGTACAAGCCCGCCGCGGACCGCTGTTCGACGTCCTTGACGGGTGCTTCGAGGGCGACAGACATGGCTGCCGAGCTTCAAATCGTTGCGCATTTCGTTGCGCACAAAAAACACAGAACCTATAAGTGCTTGAAAGAATGGTCGGAGTGGCAGGATTCGAACCTGCGACCCCTGCGTCCCGAACGCAGTGCTCTACCGGGCTGAGCCACACTCCGACTGAGGGCCGGCTTATAGCGTCGGGTTTCGGGGACCGCAAGGGATCACAAGGCACCCAATTGAGGAATCTAGTCACAGTGGATACAGGCCTGAAAACGCACGTTTTGTCCGCCGGCGCCGCCGCCACGGCAACCGCCGCCGGGGTCCTGGCCGAGGGCGGCCTGGTGGCGTTTCCGACCGAGACGGTTTATGGCCTCGGCGCCGATGCCGGCAACGCCGCCGCGATCGCTCGGCTTTACGAGGCCAAGGGCCGGCCGGCCTTCAATCCCCTGATTGCCCATGTCGCTGATCTTGGCGCCGCCCGCCGGATTGCCCTGTTCGACGGGCAGGCCCTGCGATTGGCGGACGCGTTCTGGCCCGGTCCCCTGACCCTGGTGCTACCGAAGGCGCTCTCCTGCCCGGTTGCGGAACTCGCGACCGCCGGGCTCGATACAGTCGCCATCCGCATCCCGGCCCACAAAGTGGCGCGCGACATCATCAAGGCTTTCGGCGGTGCCGTGGTAGCGCCGTCGGCCAATATCTCCGGCCATGTCTCGCCGACCACCGCCGAGCATGTGTACGGCGATCTCGCCGGTCGCATCGACCTGATCGTCGACGGCGGGCCGGTCGAGGTCGGCGTCGAATCTACCATCGTCGGCTGCTTCTCCGATCCGGTGCTGCTGCGGCCGGGCGGACTGACGCGCGCCGAGATCGAGCGCGTGCTCGGCCACCCCTTGCAGTCGCCGCCGCAAGACGCGGAAAGCGACGTCCAGCCGGTTGCCCCCGGCATGCTCGCCTCGCATTACGCGCCGCGGACACCGGTCCGGCTCAATGCCAGCGACGTCCATGTCGGCGAAGCCTTGCTGTCGTTCGGGCCAGCCAAGGTCGCGCGGCGCGAATGCGCCTCGGTGGAGATGAACCTGTCCGAGCGCGGCGATCTTGCCGAGGCCGCCGCCAATCTGTTCGGGTACCTTCGCACCCTCGACAAGAGAAACGCGGATGCGATCGCGGTGACGCCCATTCCCGAGGACGGATTGGGCGAAGCCATCAATGACCGGCTGCGCCGCGCAGCCGTTGGGCGGTAACAAGCATGACCCGGACCGGAACGGCCGCGATAGCGCCAAGCGGGAACCGGTTTTCCCTTGCGACAAACGCGAAGCGTTTGCGCGAAGGGCATGCTTAGGCAAAGATCCCCGACTGAGTGAAAGACCAAGAAAAAATGAATATCGTCCAATCAGCGGTGCCGCCGCTTCCGCCCGAATTGCTTGAAAAATTCCGCGCCATCGTCGGCGCGAAATATGCAGTGACCGACGCCGCCGACATCGAGCCTTACGTCACCGAGGAGCGCGACCTGTTCCACGGCCGCTCGCCGCTGGTGCTGCGCCCCGGTTCGACCGCCGAGGTCGCTGCGATCTGCAAGCTTGCGACCGAGCACAGGATCACGTTGGTGCCGCAGGGCGGCAATACCGGCCTGGTCGGCGGCCAGACGCCGCACAATGGCGAGGTCGTGGTCTCGCTCCGGCGTCTCGACAAGATTCGCGACATCGACGTCGAATCCAACACCATGACCTGCGAGGCCGGCGTGGTGCTGCAGATCGCGCAGCAGAAGGCAGCCGACGTCGACCGGCTGTTTCCGCTCTCGCTCGGCGCCGAGGGCAGCTGCACCATCGGCGGCAACCTCTCGACCAATGCCGGCGGCACCGGAGCGCTCGCCTACGGCGTGGCGCGCGAAATGGCACTCGGGCTCGAGGTCGTGCTGGCTGACGGCCGCGTGCTGAACGCGCTGTCGAAGCTGAAAAAGGACAACACCGGCTACGATTTGCGCAACCTTTTCATCGGCGCAGAAGGCACGCTCGGCATCATCACCGCGGCAACGCTAAAGCTGTTTCCGCGGCCGCGCGCGGTCGAGACCGCCTATGTCGGTCTGAAGTCGCCCGCGGCTGCACTCAAGCTGCTGTCGATCTCGCGCGATCAAGCGGCCGGTGCGTTGACGAGCTTCGAGTTGCTCGCCGACGTCGCAGTCGATTTCTCGATCCGCCACGGCATCGATATCCGCGATCCCCTGACCAGCAAGCATCGCTGGTACGTGCTGATGGAATTGTCGTCGTCGCGCGACGATGCACGCGACACGCTCGAGGCGATCCTGGCCCAGGGCATGGAGGACGGCATCGTCGACGACGCCGTGATCGCCGCCAATCTGAGCCAGCGCCAGGCGTTCTGGAAGCTGCGCGACGAGATGTCGGCGGCGCAGAAGCCGGAAGGCGGCTCGATCAAGCACGACATCTCGGTGCCGGTCGCCGCCGTGCCCGCCTTCATCGAGGAAGCCAATGCTGCCGTGGTGAAGCTGATCCCGGGTTCGCGGCCGGTGCCGTTCGGCCATCTCGGCGACGGCAACATCCACTACAATGTCAGCCAGCCGGTCGGCGCCAATGCGGCCGACTTCCTCGCGCGCTGGCACGACGTGAACGCCGTCGTGTTCGAGATCGTGCTGCGGATGGGCGGCTCGATTTCTGCCGAGCACGGCATCGGCGTGCTCAAGCGCGACGAACTGCCCGACGTCAAGGACAAGGTCGCGATCGAGCTGATGCGGCAGGTCAAGGCGATGCTCGATCCGCTCGGCATCATGAACCCGGGCAAGGTGCTGTGACCGCGCAGGCGACGATGCCCTCCCCCTCCCCCTCTGCCTCCCTCGCCATTGCACCGATCACCGATAACGACATCGCCGATGTCGTCGCGCTGTGGCAGGCCTGCGGCCTGACGCGGCCGTGGAACGATCCCGCTGCCGACATCGCGCTGGCGCGGCGCGGACCGAACTCGGCCGTGCTGGTCGGCCGCGACGCCAATGCGATTGTCGCGACCGCGATGGTCGGCCACGACGGTCATCGCGGCTGGGTCTATTACGTCGCGGTCGATCCCAACCGCCAGGGCAAGGGACTTGGCCGCACGATCATGGCGGCGGCCGAGGACTGGCTGCGCGCCGCCGGCGTGCCGAAGCTGCAACTGCTGGTGCGGCGGGAGAACGCCAAGGCCGGCGCGTTCTACCAATCGCTCGGCTATGACGAATCGACTTCGGTGATGCTGGCCAAATGGCTCGACGGGCGCGAAGCGACGCCGTGAGAGGGTTGAGGATCAACGCATGAGCATCGCCGACCGCGTCCGCGTCAAGGACGTCGAGCTGCTCTCGAAGCGCCGCTACGAGCTGAAGAGCGCGACGTTCGATTACCGGCGCGCCAACGGCGAATGGCAGACCCAGGTGCGCGAGGTCTACGACCGCGGCAACGGCGCGGCGCTGTTGCCCTACAATCTGACGACCCGCAGCGTCGTGCTGGTGCGCCAGTTCCGCTACCCCGCTTTCGCCAACGGCTATGACGATCTCCCGATCGAGGCTGCCGCCGGCATGCTCGACGATGCCGAGCCGGAAGCACGCATTCGCGCCGAAGCGGAGGAAGAGATCGGCTACCGGCTCGTGCATGTGCGCAAGGTGTTCGAGGCTTTCACGTCGCCGGGCGCGGTGACCGAGAAGCTGCATTGCTTCGTCGCCGAATACGACGCCGCGATGCGCATCGGTGACGGCGGCGGGCTCGCCGACGAGGGCGAGGACATCGAGGTGCTCGAGCTCTCAATCGACGACGCGCTCGCCATGATCAGCGACGGGCGCATCGTCGACGCCAAGACCATCATGCTGCTGCAATACGCCGCGCTGCATCTGTTCAGGTGAACGCGGCTTTGTCCCGGAGCTTGCCGGGACGGCCTCGTGTAGGCCTGTGTCGAGCTAGCAAGCTAGAGCGCGATGATTTTTGATTGAAGCAATCTAGCCGCACGCTCGGCTCGCCTCTCCCGCTTGCGGGGGAGGCCGACGCGCGTAGCGCGGCGGGTGGGGGCTCTCTCCATGATGGGATTTGCGGTGACACCCCCACCCCAGCCCTCCCCCGCAAGCGGGAGAGGGAGTGCAGGCGTCTTCGCCTCGCCAGTTCAAACCTGACTTCACCGTGCGCTACCGCATCGTAATCGCAAGGCCGCTCAGATCGGCGTTGGCCATCAGACCGACCTGGTGTCCGGTCAATTCCAACACCGCGCCCTTCTGATTGGTCAGCACGATCGCGCGCGCGCCGCGTCCGACGGCAAGCCCCGCGCCGGCCGCACCGTAGACGCCGGCCACGTCGGACGGACGGTTGATGTTGCTGACGCGGCCGCGCAGCACGGTCTTGGAGCCGCCGAACACCAGGCCGTAGTCGAGGCCGCCGGTGGAGAGCCGGTAGGAGCGGCCGCGGAAGGTCAAGACACCGCTGCCGCCGGAGCCGCCGATGATCCATCCGGCCTTGTAGATCGTGAGCGTCACGAAGCCGCTGTCGGCACGGGCGGCGGAAGAGAACGCAAGGCCGGTGAACGCCAGCAGTGCCACCAGCGCGGCGCGAAGGGTGGATGAAAATTTCATGTGCGGTCTCCCCAGGATCTGCTCTCGTCGATTTGCTTGCGTCGATTTGCGCGCGTCGCGACACGGCTGCGAATCGCGATGCTCCGACTGTAACAAGCGCGTAAACAAGCGCAATTTGGCACAGCGATGGCCGATTTGCTGACGGGCGCTTTCGCACGACCGGTGTTGAACCTGTTCCCGGGGTTGCAACACTCACTGCATGTCCGGGGCGGTCGGCCCCTGAGCTCCAGGATTGCCCCGTGGAGCATTCATTTTAAAACCGGAGATTTCCCATGCGTCGTCTTGCGATTGCCATTGCCGCCACCGTGTCCGTGCTTGCCGCGGCAAGCCCGGCCAGCGCCACGCCCTATCATCTGATCCGCTGGCAGGACACCGGCTTCTGCCAGATCTGGGACCAGAGCATCCCGACCACGCCGTGGCCGGCGAACTTCTCCATCGTCAGCGAGGAGCTGCAGACCTTCGACGCCGCGTTCAGCTACAAGACCGGCCTCCTGAACAACGGCACCTGCTCGTTCTGAGCGAACGCCATTCGATCACGCACAGGGCGGACACGCGGCAACAGCGCGGCGTCCGCCCTTGTGCTGTCAGGTAGTGACGCGATCCAGCGTCAGTGATGCTTGATCAGGGCGTCGCGCGCGGCGGCGAGTTCGAGGAACGCCGCGCCGTTGCCGCCACCGTCGGGATGCACCGTCTTGGCGGCGCGCTTGAAAGCCTGCTGGACTTCGGTCGCTGCGAGCCGGCGGCCGAGCGGCAGGCCGAGCAATTGCCGGTACTGCTCCTCCTGCGTCAGCGCCTTCGGCGCCAGGCCGCGCCGGCCGAACCGCGGCGCCGACAGCATGTGCAGTGCGTCGCCGATGATGCCGAGACGGCGCAGCGCCATCGCTTTGGTGCGGCGGTCGGCCGATTTCAGCGCCGCCTGGCGCAGGATCGGCAGCACCTGTGCGGCCGCATGCCGCAGTGTCTCGTCGATCTCGGTCGTGGCGATCTCGGCGACCATCTTGGCCATCTCGCGATAGTCAGGGTCCGGCGCCGCGCAAAAGCGCTCGATCGCAACTTTCCAGTGTCTGATATTCGGGTCCATGTCCGCGGTCCGTAACTGTCATCCGAATCCGGATAACAGCAACGCGCAAACGCGGCTTGGCGTTTCGGTTGGCGCAGTTTTGAATAGTGTTGTCGACAACGCTCACAAATCAGAACGAGGAAACACCATGGCCCTTCTCGACAATCACATCGCCGTCATCACCGGTGCGGGCTCGGGCATCGGGCGTGCCATCGCACTGGGCTACGGCCGCGAGGGCGCGCGCGTGGTGCTGCTCGACATGAACGGCGATGCGGCGGCGGAAGCGGCCAGGGAGATCCGCAATGCCGGCGGCAAGGCGGAGAGCTTTGCGCTCGACGTGACCGATCGCGACGCCTGCGTCGCGATGGCAAAGCAAGTGGCCGACAAGGTCGGGCCGGTCTCGATCCTGGTCAACAATGCCGGCATCGCGCGCCGCAACGGCATGCTCGGCACCGACGAGGCCGTGATCAAGGATTGGGAAGACATCATCTCGATCAATCTCACCGGCGTTTTCAACGTGACGCATTCGTTCCTCGCGCCCCTGCGCAAGAACAAGGGGCGCATCGTCAACATCGGCTCGATCCAGTCCTTCGTGCATCTGCGCACGCCGAGTTCGCCGGCCTATACCGCCTCCAAGCACGGCGTGCTCGGCTTCACCAAGGCGTTGGCCGCCGAGCTCGGCAAGGATGGTGTGCGCGTCAATGCGATCGGGCCGGGCTTCATCGAGACGCCGTTGAACGAGAAGGTGCGCGCCACCAATCCCGACCTCGTCAAGGTCTTCATGGACCACACCCCGCTCGGCCGCGCCGGCAAGCCGGAGGACATCGTCGGCCCCGCCATCTTCCTCGCCTCGGACCTGTCGGCCTATGTCTCGGGATCGATCGTGATGGTCGACGGCGGGTACCGCACATTGTGACGGATGGAACCGCAATCGTGGCGATTTCTGGGTATTTTGCTTACAGAGCAGGGAGTTAGGGCCACGTTAAGGACTTGTTAACCAAACCGGCACACCGTGGATCTACGGGGTAGTTGGTTCTCGATGTCTTCGCTTCACCGACGAAGCGGGCGTTGATCGGGAGGAGTTCATGTCTTACGCGTCCACCGTACCGTCGCCGGAAGCGCTGCTGCCGTCGCTGGCTCCAAATGAAATCGTCCCACTGCTGATCGGCGCGACCGTCGATGAAGTCGAGCGCGAGCTCGTGCTGCAAACGCTTGCGCGCTGCGACGGCAATCGCACCCGCGCCGCGCGCGTGCTCGGGCTGTCGGTCCGGACATTGCGGAACAAGATCCGCGAATATTCGGCCGACGGCATCGACGTGCCGCTGAGCGAGCACGCCGCAGCCTAGAGCAAGATCCGGAAACGTGCGAAGCGGCTTTCCGGGAAGATGCTTGGACAACGAGCTAAGCGTGATGACGATTCAACCCGATCGCATCACGCGTTAGCGGCACGTCGACGCTAGATCGGCAGGTCGATCGCAAGCCGCCGCCAGCGCGACAATAGCTCGGTGCCGCCGGCATCGAGGCAGCGAGCGAGACGCACCTCGGTCGTCGCGGCCCGTTGCAGCGTCTGCGCGACCAGCGCCGTCGCATAGTCCCAATAGTCGCGCCGCCCCTTCGGATCGTCGTCGACCAGGGATTTTGCGAGGATCTCGACATAGATCGCAGCGACGGCCCTTTGCCAGAGCTCACCCGCGCGCGCCCTCCGCCGAGGGCGCGCCGGTTCGCGACTGCCAGGCCAACCAATAATTTTCCTCCGCGCCGCCCCAAGCGGATGGCAATAGCGATGGGTCGAGGCATGGCGAACGACACTCAAGCGGCTGCATCCCGCGCGCGTCGCAGAAGAAGCTATAGCCGAGCTTGTCGTACCAGCTGACGCGCAGCAATCTGCGAATCTCGGTCTGTTGATCCGCCGCGAGCTGCCTCACGCCCGTTCGTTCGAGATCACCGATGATCGCCTCCAGGCGATCGCGATCATACGGCTCGACCTCGAGCACCGCGCCGATATTGCGTGGAAACAGCGCGTCGAGCATCTCGATCATCTCACGATAGAACCGGCGCGCCAGGCCGCCGCCGCGGCACGCCTTCGCGACGCCGACATAGTTGCAGTAGATCAGCTCGCTTGCGTGATCATAGGTGAAGAAGCCGAGGCCGATCGCGCGCCCCTCCGCGCGCAGAATGAAGCAGCGCGAGTCGAGACAATATGACAGCTTCCGACCGCCGACGCTGAACTCTCGTCGCTCGCCGACATCGTCTGACAGCACCCAGCGCACTATGTCGTCGGGGGCGTCGCGCTCGTTCGGAGGAAACAGCCCGGCATACAGATCGAGGACGCCGGTGTTGCGAAACGCCGCTTCATCGCGCAGATCGTGCCGCGTCACCACGATGTCGAACGTCAGCGCCCCTGTTGCGTCGCCTGCAACTGCCCCGCGCGTGTCGTTCAGAATCCGCAACGCGTCCTCCCGTCACGATCTTCGCATCGAATTATGACTGTTGATCGCTTGCATCAGCGGCGCCGCGCAGAATTGAAGCCGTCATCCAACCTCTGTTACAAGCGGCTTGAAATCGCGACGGAGCATATCAGTGGCTGACGAGACAATCTCCCGCCAGGGGTCACGAGGGGCGCAGGGGCCGCAGGGCCGTCAGGGCGAGCCGGGTCGGCCCGGTCCGCAAGGACATCCGGGGCGGCCGGGGCCGGAAGGTGCGCGCGGCAAGCCAGGTCCGCAGGGCAAGCCCGGGCTGGCTGGAAAGGCGGGGCCCCAGGGCAAGCCGGGCGCGCAAGGCAAGGCCGGCGTGCAGGGTCCGCGCGGCGAAGCTGGTCCACAGGGACCGCAGGGACCGGCCGGCCCGCGCGGTGAAGCCGGCCCGCCCGGACAATTGCCGGCGATCGAGCAGGTGATGCCGTGGCTGCACATGATCTTCGACGCCTGGGAAGACTACAAGCGCACCAAGGAGCGTGAAGCCGCCGAGCTCGCCGAGCGCGATGCCGCCGAGCGCGCGGCAGCGGAAGCGATCGCGCTTGACGTCGACGCCATCGACTTCGCTGAAGATGACGACGAGGACGGCGATCACAAGAAAAAGAAGAAGCACCGCAAGAAGGACAAGAAGTAACCCCTCTTGTCCTCGCGGCGACACGACCAGCTCTGTCCGTGTCACACCCGATGCCTACCGCTCGGCGCCCGGATTGGCCGGAGGATCGGAGGGCCGAGCGAGGTGCATGAGCTGGAAGACCCAGCGCATGGCGTAGTACCAGGCAACGCCCGCAAACGCCCCGCAGGCCGACAGGACGATGACATTGGCAAGGTCGATCGTCCCGCTCGACCACAGCATGCCGCAGGTCCAGAGCACGGCGAACGCGATCGAACAGAACGTGAGCAGGGCGGCAGGCTTCATGGCGTTGCTCCGGAATCGGGTGAACGGCAACGATGCCCGGACGCGAGACACCGTACCGTGATCTGCATCACGGTACGCCCCGTCCTCAGCCAAACCGCAGGCGCGAACGCTCCCTCGCCTTCTCCGCCTCCACCTCGCGATCGCGCGTCGGTGCCGTGGTCTGCAACGAGATCAGGAGCTTGCGCGCGGCGGTCGAGACCTCGGCCACGGCCAGGTTGAATGCAGCCTCATTGGAGTGCGACGGCTTGTTGAAGCCGGACAGTTTGCGCACGAACTGCAGCGCCGAGGCGTGGATCTCGTCCTCGGTGGCGGGCGGCTCGAAGTTGAACAGCGTCTTGATATTGCGGCACATGTCAGTCTCCCTCGCCCGCGGCAACGGGGCGGCTCTCTCAAGGACGATCGGCTGCTGCAAAATACGACATCGTAGTCTATTCTGGCAGTCTCATCGTCCACGGTGGAGCGAGGTTCCGGATGAGCCACGTGATCTACAAGGTCGTCCAGCACGACGGCGGCTGGGCCTATACCGTCAACGGGGTGTTCTCGGAACCATTTCCTACCCACGCCGCGGCACTTGCCGCTGCCCGACGCGCCGCCAACGAGCAGCGCGTCCCCGGCCGCACCGAGGCGATCCAGTACGAGACGTCGGACGGCAAATGGCTGACCGAAACCGCCTCCGGCAACGACCGCCCGGAGACCGAGGTCGAGGACGGCCGCTAGTTCACCTCGTCGCCTTCAGAACGGAACCTGGACGCCAAGCCGATCGAAGAACGCCCGCCCCCGATCGGTGATCCGCAATGCGCGCGGAATCCGATGCGGCGCAACGCCGCGCATCTCGACCAGCCGCGCCAGCACGGCATCGGCAAACGGACCGGCGAGATGCGGCACGCGCTCGGTCCAGTCATTGCAGAGCCGCAGATGCGGCTGCCGCGCCGGATCGAAATCGATCGCCTCGGCCCGGCACCAGGCCAACCCCTGCTCCGTCACGCGACCACCGCGGCCGTCGATCACGACGAGGCGGCGGCGGATCAGCGCATTCGACAGCAGCACGCCGAGCTGACCCGCAAGGTGGTGGTAGCAGGTGCGCGATTGCCTGAGCTGCTCGGCCGGCATCGCACGCCGCCGCCCCACGGTGGCCTTGGCCGCAAGATCGACGAGGTTCTCGATCAGCGCCGCGACGTCGTCGTCCCTGATCCGGTAATATCTGAACCTGCCCTGCGCCCACACGGAAAGCACGCGGGCGTCGACCAGCTTCTGCAAATGCGCGCTGGCGCCTTGCGGCGAAATGCCGGCGACCGCAGCAAGCTCGCCCGCCGGCAACGCCTTGCCGTCGGCCAGCGCACTGACCATCGCCTCGCGGACCGGATCGCCCAATGCCTCGGCGATCCGCGAAAATCCTGTCTGCAGGGATGATCCCACCGCATGGTCCTCCAGATCGCGCCGAACCGTCCTAGCCGCATTCGCCGTGCGGCGCAGCTCATTTCAGATTTTCCTGAAACGTCGCGGCGGCCTCTTCCGCTCAAATGGGCGGCAGTCGACCAAACACAAGGGAACAATCATGACAGCTGGCAGCAACGACGCGGAACGCATCTACAGGCTCTGGGATGAAGCGCTCGGCAACAAGGACCTCGAGGCGGCGCTCGCGCTCTACGCAGCCGACGCCTCGATCGAGAGCCCATTGGTGCAGCATTTGATGCAGACCAAAGACGGGATCGTCCGCGGCCGCGACGCGCTGCGCGAGTTCATCACGCGCGTGTTCCGCACCAACCCGCCGCAACGACGGCGCTTCAAGCAGGGTTTCTTCAGCGACGGCCGCGTCCTTACCTGGGAATATCCGCGGCAGTCTCCGGACGGCGATCAGATGGATCTCGTCGAGGTCATGGAGATCGAGGACGGCCTGATCCAGCGTCACCGCGTCTATTGGGGGTGGTACGCACTCAACGTGCTGAAGGCGAGTTAACCGGACACTTCTGCGTCAGGCGCGTGGACGACGCTTTCCGTCATGCTAGGCTTGCACCGACGCGGCTGGACAAATGCGCCGCGCGTGGGGAGAAGCACCATGATCCGTTTATGCGCGGCGCTTGCGGCCGCTCTCGTCTCGATGTCGGTACCGGCCATGGCTGCAGATTACCCCACGCCGCAGGATGGCGAGTGGACCGCGAAGGACTTCAAGTTTCACAGCGGCGAGGTGATGCCGGAACTGCGGCTGCACTACACCACGGTCGGCGCGCCGACCGGACAGCTGGTGCTGCACGGCTCCGGCGGCTCGGCCGCCAGCATGCTGACGCCGACCTTTGCCGGCCAGTTGTTCGGCCCCGGCCAGCCGCTCGACGCGGCGAAATACTACATCATCATCCCTGATGGCATCGGGCACGGCAAATCGTCGAAGCCGTCGGACGCGATGCGGACCAGCTTTCCGAAATACGACTACAACGACATGGTCGACGCGCAGTATAGGCTCGTCACCGAAGGGCTCGGCATCAAGCATCTGCGGCTCGTGATCGGCAACTCGATGGGCGGCATGCACACCTGGATCTGGGGCGTGCGCTATCCGCGGATGATGGACGTGCTGGTGCCGATGGCCTCGCAGCCGACCGCGATGGCGGCACGCAACTGGATGCTGCGGCGGACGATGCTGGAAACGATCCGCAACGATCCCGACTACAATGGCGGCAACTACATCAGCCAGCCGCGGATGATGAAATACGCCATCGCCGCCTATCGCTTCGCCAGCGCCGGCGGCACGCTCAATTACCAGACGCTGGCGCCGGCCGCAGCGCAGGCCGACAAGATGGTCGACGACCAGCTGGCGCTGCCGGTCACCGCGGATGCCAATGACTACATCTATCAATGGGAGGCCTCGCACAACTACGATCCCTCCGCCGGACTGGAGAAGATCGAGGCAACCCTGCTTGCCATCAATGCCGCCGACGATGAACGCAATCCACCGGAGACCGGCGTCACCGAAGCTGCAGTGAAGCGGATCAAGAACGGCAAGATTGATCTGATCCCGGCAAGCGGCGAGACACGCGGCCATCTCACCACCGGCGATGCGAAGTTCTATGCCAGGCAATTGCAGGAACTGTTGCAGACGGCGCCGACGATGTAGCCATCGAGGTCAGGGCGATGTCCGCTGATCGCTTCCGCCGCATTGCGCTGAGCCTGCCCGAGGTCGTTGAAGGCGCGCATCACGGCACCGCCGATTTCCGCGTCGGCAAGCGCATCTTCGCGACGCTCGGCTATCCCGACCAGGATTGGGGCATGGTGAAGCTGACACCCGAGCAGCAGGCCATGGTGGTCGAGGCCGAGCCGGAGATCTTCCGGCCGGTGCCGGGCGGCTGGGGCAAGAGCGGCAGCACCAATGTCCGCCTCGCGAAGGTCGATCAGGTCACGCTGCGCAGCGCGCTGAAAATGGCACGGGACAATATCGCCGTGAAACCGGCGAAGAAGGCGCGCGCGAAGCAACCATCCTGAGCGTATCGATCCCGCACTGCATCACGCCTGACTGCGCGGTTTCGCTGATTCTTTGAGCATGCATCCCGCGCGCGGTTCGTGCCTAATCGCGCAAACACCGGATTCGCGCGACGTTACGCGGGGGTGACCTAGAAAGTTTTCGCCGGAGGAAGGCAATGCGAAGGCTCGCGCATGTCGCGGTGCTTGCGTGGCTCGCCATGATGGCGGGCGCTGCACTGGCGTTCGACAACGGCCAATACGACAACGTGCCACCCAATATCCGCGGCTGGTTCAAGAGCGTGATCGCGCCGAATGGCGTGCCGTGCTGCGACATCTCCGACGGCCATCGCACCAGCTACGACGTTCGTGGCGGCGCCTATTGGGTGCCGATCGAGGGCGAGTGGATGATGGTGCCGGAGCGCGCCGTGATCCGCGATCTCGGCAATCCGGTCGGCGAGGCCGTGGTGTGGTACGTGCACCACCGCGGCAGCATCATCATCAGCTGCTTCGTACCGGCGGATGCTGTCTGAACGGCGCCCGCCGCCTGCGCGGGAAGCCCCGCGCGCGAGATCGCGTCAATTTGAAACAGTTACTCCCTGTTAACCTTACTTTTTAACCAATAATTAAGGATGAGTTTGCGGGCGCCATGAGGCGCGGCCTAGCGTCTGCAGAAATGCTCCGTAACCGCGAGTTGGTGCGTGCCATGGCTCTTCGAAGAATGGCGTATCGAACATATGGGGCGCTGATGGCCTCCCTGATGGCTTCCCTTGGCGTTGCAGCGCTGCTGCTTGCTTCTCCGACCGAAACCCATGCGAGATCCGGATCGGCGGCGCGCGGCACGTTCTCCTCGCACCATCCAGCCTTCCGCCATCATGTGCGGGTGCCCGGCATCGTGTTGCCGGACGCGGGCGGATATTATGATGGTGCGGCGAGCGTTCCCTTCGCCGCCGAGGTCCCGCCGCCGGTCTCCAACGACGTCCGCTACACCTACACCCAGGACGTGCCGTGGGATTGGGCGCATCGCTATCCGCCTGCCGTCGTGCCGTCGGATCGCCCCTATGTGTCGAGCTGCCCCACCGAGAGCGTCACGGTGCCCGGACGCGGCGGCGACCGCACCGTCAACATCACGCGGTGCTACTGACGAATAGCTCTATCCCGTTCGCAAAAACAAAAGAGGCCGCCCGCAAGGACGGCCTCTCGTATTTTGGCCGACGCTCGACGCGCCGGCAGACAGCCGGTCAGGAATCCTCGCCCTTCAGATGACCGACGTGCTTCTGGGTGTAGAGCTCAAGGCCGATGCGCTTGATCAGGTCGAGCTGGGTCTCGAGGAAGTCGATATGGTCTTCCTCGTCCTTCATCAGCTGCTCGAACAGGTCGCGGCTGACATAGTCCTTGACGCCATGGCAGTAGGTCGCCGCCTCCTGGTAGAGCGTGCGGGCGCCGATCTCGGCGGCGAGGTCACACTCGATGATCTCCTTGACGTCCTGGCCGATCTTCAGGGGATCGAGCACCTGCAGGTTCGGGAAGCCGTCGAGGAAGAGGATGCGATCGACGAACTTGTCGGCGTGCTCCATCTCCTCGATGGACTCCTTGCGCCAGACCTTGGCCATCTCCAGGAGGCCCCAATTGTTGAGCATCCGGTAGTGCAGCCAGTACTGATTGATGGCGGTCAGTTCGCTGCGCAGCCCCTTGTTCAGATAATCGATGACCTTCGGGTCGCCTTGCATGATCCACTCCACCTGTCGCGGCCAACCTTGGCCGACGCTAAATTTAGAATGTTTCTAAATCAGATTACCGGCAAGAGCAACCCTTCGCAGAAGCGGCGCCTGGATGACCGGATTCGGGAGGATTTGGTGAATTCAGCAGGCCGCGAGCGCGAATTCGGCCGGCTCGGCGTCCTCGTTGGCGGCGTGCGGATGGCCGCTGTGGGGGCAGCCGGAACAGCAGGCCTTGGCGCAGGGACCGAGCGCCTCGTCGATGATCGCCTTGATGGTGCGCGCGCAGCGGCCGCATTCGGCACTGCAGCCGAGGCAGCCGTACACCTGCTTGGCGTTTCGTGTCACGGACCCACCGCCATTGACGGCATTGCGGACATCGTGGTCGCTGAGGACATTACAGGAACAGACAATCATCGGAGAAAGGCGGGGTCCAACGGTGATGCTTCCCAGTATGGATATTGTCGGCTCCCGCGCGATGCAAAAGGAAAAAGCGGTTTTTGTAGCAATTCCAAACTGATGCGGGATTCATATTGGAATGAGTCTAAATCGGTCGGAGGTCGGGAATCCCAGGCCCGCCGGGTGGCCTGATGAGCCAATAACCACTTCCTTCGCCGCCGACCGCCAACGAGCACGCGCCTCGCTGTGGTGCTATCGGGCTTGTGCGTTGCAAGATATTCCAAAAGCTGCAAGCATTTGGTCGCGAATACGGCAGCGTCGTTCATTGATCATTCAAGCTGAATATGGAACCCTCCGGCGAGACAGATCGCCAATGCACGCTGTCCTGCTGCCGTGAGAAAGGTCAGGCCATGAAGAAGACATTGCTGGCGCTTTGCGCCGTTGCCGCTGTGGCGGCTTCGACTGTGGCGGTGCCCGCCCCCGCCCAGGCACAACGCGGTGTCGCCGCCGGCGTCGCTGCGGGATTGATCGGTGGCGCCATCGTCGGTGGCGCGATCGCATCGCAGAACCGCTATTACGGCCCCGGATACGGCTACTATGCGCCCGGCCCGGCCTATGTCGCCGAACCCGGCTACGGCCCCGACTGCTTCTGGCAGCGCCAGCGGTTCTGGGACGGCTACACCTGGCGCGTTCGCAGCGTCCGCGTTTGCGATTGATCGCCGTTCATCTCGATTAAATCGAACCAGTTGTCCCGGAAAACCGACTGTTTCTCCGGGACATCTGCTGTAGATGGCCAGAAAAAACCGCTTTTCTGCGCGATCAGCCTGCGGACGTTTACTTTCGGTTGACTGTTCTGCGCTGTTTAGCAAGACAGCAGTTCGAGATCAGCGTGCGAGTCACCTCAACCCGGCGCCGAACCACGACGCCACCACCTTCCAGGAGAGCCAAAGACATGAAGAAGACTTTAGCTGCCCTTGTCGCCGTTACCACGATTGCCGGTTCGCTGGCCGTTGCTCCGGCTGCCAAGGCTGGTGACGGCGGCGCCGTCGCGGCCGGCGTTGCCGGCGGCCTGATCGGCGGCGCCCTGCTGGGCGGCGCGATCGCAGGCGCTCGCCCCGCCCCGGTCTATGTCGCACCGGCGCCGGTTTACGTCGAAGAGGCCCCGTGCCGCATGGTTCGCGAGCGCTTCTGGGACGGCTACGGCTGGCGCTTCCGTCGCGTCCAGGTTTGCGACTGATCGACCGACACGTTTTCAGCATCACACTCGAAAACCCGGCCTCGCGGCCGGGTTTTTGCTTTGCGCCACCAGGCGGTCTTGCGAGCCAGCCCGATCAGCGCTGCCCGTTCATCGCGCGCAGCACCGCCTCGCTCGGCCAGCAATCGACCTTCAGCCCGGCCTGCTTCTGATAGGCGCCGAGCGCCGCGCGGGTCTGCATCCCGGCCTTGCCGTCGAGCTTGTCCTTGTAGAGACCGATCTTCGTCAGCTGCTGCTGCATCGCCTCGACATCGGCGGAGCGCAGCTGCTTCGATGCCGACCATGGCGTCGCGAATGGCTGCGGGCTCGCCATGCGGTCGGCGAGGTGGCCGACGAACAGCACGTAGAGATCGGAGAAATTGTATTCCTTGATCACGAAGTAGTTCGGCGTGGTCAGGAAGGCGGGACCATAGCTGCCTTCCGGCTGCAGCAGCGAGGCCGATTGCGCCTGCTCGGCGGCGCTGAGCTTCTGCCCGCGCACCGGCACGAAGCCTGCGCGCAGCCACTGGCTGATCGGCTTCGTCACTTCAGGCACGCCCATCGTGCAGTCGGCATTGGCCGGCGCCTGCACCTCATAGGCCCAGCGCACGCCGGGCTGCCAGCCCTTGTTGACCAGCTGCTGCGCTGCGGAGGCGAGCGCGTCCGGCACCGAATGCCAGATATCGACGCGGCCGTCGCCGTCGAGATCGACGCCGTGCTTGTAATATTCCGACGGCAGGAACTGAGTGTAGCCGGTCGCCCCGGCCCAGGAGGAGCGCATCTCCTTGCGCGTCACCGCGCCCTCGCCGAGGATCTTCAGCGCGAGAATGAACTCGGTGCGGTACTGATCCTTGCGGCGGCCGACATAGGCCTGCGTCGCCACCACGCGCAGCGTGTCGTAGGGCAGCGAATAGCGGCCGTAATCGGTCTCGCGGCCCCAGATCGCCAGCACGACGGTGGCCGGGACGCCGAACCGCTTCTCGATCGCATCGAGCGACGGCCGATGCTTCTGCATCAGCCGCTGCCCCTCCGCGGCGAGCCGCGCGATCGAGGCTTCCTTGATGTAATCGGCCGGCACCTGCACGAACTCGGCCTGCGCCGGCGCGCCGGTCTTGGGACGTCCGGGCAGGATCAGGTCGGGCAGCTTGTAGTCGGGCTCGAGCGAGCGCGTCTCGCGATCGAAGGTCTCGCGCGACACGCCGGCGGCCTTGGCCTCCGGCCACAGCGAGGCGATGAACTGGGTGAACGCAGCATCGGCGGCGTATGCGGGCCGCTGCAGCGGCGCACAAAGCAGCAGCGCGAATGCGACAATGGTGGCTGGCCATTTCATGATCGATCTCACCCTGCGGAAACGGTCATTGCAACGCGGATTCGGCAATTGTCAGAATTCAATTCTGGGTGGTAAGTTTTGCCATGCGCATATTTCTGTCATTTCCCTCCGAACTGGAATCGCAGGCTGACAACATCGCCCAGTTCCTGCGCAATTGCGACCACGACGTTTTCTTTTCGCACGACGATCTTCCGCCGGGCGACAGCTTCGATGCGCGCGTCGAAAAAGCCATCGAAAGTAGCGATTTTATGGTGTTCCTGATCAGTCCGGAGTCAGTGACCAGGGGACGCTACACGCTGAGCGAACTCGCTCTTGCCCGGAACAAATGGCCGAACCCCAGCAATCGCGTGCTGCCGGTGATGATGGCGCCGACCCCGCTCGACCAGGTTCCGACCTATCTCAAGGCGGTCACGATCCTCGAACCCCAGGGCAGCGCGGCCGCCGAGACGCGGGCCGCCGTCGATCGCATGCTGGAAGCCAAAAGCGAGCAGTCGCGCGACCGATCGATTTTGCCCTTCGCCGTGCTGTCGCTTGCGTCGGCCATCCTGTGCAGCCTGGTCGCGACCTATGCGCTCAACGTCCTGCAATATTCGTTCGTCGTCTCCGACGCCGGCGCACGATCCTGCCCGGCGTGATATTCGGCGCGGCGATCGCGACCTGCAACGTCATGTTTGGCGCCAGGGACCGGTTTCAGCTGGCGCTGGTGGTCGCGATCACGACGGCGGCGTGGATCGCGGCCTACGATGCCAGCGCCGTCACGCTTCAGGCGCTCGGCCAGTATGCGAGAACCGTGCCGATCGAGGGCAATGCCGCGAACCCGGCCCAGATCACCGAGACGCTCGGCAACAATCCCTACATGGGATTTTTGATCGGCGGCATCGGCGGCGCCGTCGGCGGAGCCATCACCATTCTCGGCGTGCTCCTGACCAACCCCGCATTCAGGCGGATCGACAGCGTCGTCGTGACCTGGATCGCGGCCATCGCAGCCGGAACGGTTTACGGCGCGATCGTCAGGCTGCCGACCTTGCTGGGCTGGCTGGTGCTGTTCGGCGTCTGGCAGACCGCGCTCATCCTCGCGATGGCCCGCGGATTTCCGCGCGGCGCGGCGCAGATCCCCGAATGGCTCGGCAGATCCGCGCCGGCACTGTTCGGCTCGCGCGCGGCGCGGTGACGCCGCGCCGCCGTTCATTCCTAATGCCCAACCTGCTGCTTGGCGCCTTCGATCGAGTCGTTCGACAGCTTGTCGACGATCGCGATGCCGATCGCCGACAGGATGAAGACGCAGTGGATGATGGTCTGCCACATCACGCCGGTCTCGGTGTAGTTGCCCTTGCCTGACGACAGCGCGCCGGCCTCGATGAAGGTGCGCAGCAAATGGATCGAGGAGATGCCGATGATCGCCATCGCCAGCTTGATCTTCAGCACGCTGGCATTGACGTGGCTGAGCCATTCCGGCTCGTCCGGGTGGCCCTTCAGATTGAGGCGCGAGACGAAGGTCTCGTAGCCGCCGACGATCACCATCACGAGCAGGTTCGAGATCATGACGACGTCGATCAGGCCGAGGACGGCCAGCATGATCTGCTGTTCGCTGAAATCGAAGGCATGGGCGAACAGGTGCCACAATTCCTTCAGGAACAGCACGACATAGACGCCCTGGGCGATGATCAGGCCGACATAGAGCGGCAATTGCAGCCAGCGCGATCCGAAAATCAGCATGGGAACGGGACGCAGCGACCGGCCCTTTGCGGGGGCGCGCGCCTCGGAAAGTGCGGACATGGTGGAGTGCTCGCAGAATTTGATTTGCGGGAGCGCTCTATCTACGCAATCCCGCGCGCTTGAAAAGCGACAACTGGCCGCAGATTGCGCCGCGATGCCGTCACGATCGTGCCAACGAGCAACGACCGAACGCGGCGATGGCCGCGCTCGACCGTTTGAGCCGATCAGCGCGTCAGCTTCTTGTACTTCACGCGGTGCGGAATGATGCTGTCCTGGCCGAGCCGGCGCATCTTGTCCTTTTCGTAATCCTGGAAGTTGCCCTCGAACCATTCGACATGGCTGTCGCCCTCGAAGGCCAGGATATGGGTCGCGATGCGGTCGAGGAACCAGCGGTCATGGCTGATGATGACGGCGCAACCGGCGAAGTCCTCCAGCGCCTCTTCCAGCGCGCGCAGCGTGTCGACGTCGAGGTCGTTGGTCGGTTCGTCGAGCAGCAGCACGTTGGCGCCCGACTTCAGCATCTTGGCGAGATGCACGCGGTTGCGCTCACCGCCCGACAGCGCGCCGACCTTCTTCTGCTGGTCGGCGCCCTTGAAGTTGAACGCCGAGCAGTAGCCGCGCGAATTGACTTCTTTCTTGCCGAGCAGGATCAACTCGTTGCCGCCGGAGATCTCCTCCCACACCGTCTTGTTGCCCTCGAGCGCGTCGCGCGACTGGTCGACATAGCCGAGATGCACGGTCTCGCCGACCGTGATGGTGCCCTTGTCCGGCGTCTCCTGCTCGGTGATCATCTTGAACAGCGTGGTCTTGCCGGCGCCGTTGGCACCGATCACACCGACGATGCCGCCGGGCGGCAGCTTGAAGGTGAGATCATCGATCAGCAGGCGATCGCCAAATCCCTTGCTGAGGCCTTCGAAGTCGACGACGTTGGCGCCGAGCCGCTCGGCGACCGGAATGATGATCTGCGCGGTCTGGGTCTGCTTCTCGCTCGCCTTCTTGAGCAGATCCTCATAGCGCTGGTAGCGGGCCTTCGACTTGGCCTGGCGCGCCTTCGGCGAGGACGCCACCCATTCCTGCTCGCGGGCCAGCGTCTTCTGATGCGCGGCGTCCTCGCGGCCTTCCTGCTCGAGCCGCTTCTGCTTCTGAACCAGCCAGGACGAGTAATTGCCCTCGTAGGGGATGCCGCGGCCGCGGTCGAGCTCGAGGATCCAGCCCGTGACGTTGTCGAGGAAGTAGCGGTCGTGGGTGACGATCAGGATCGCGCCGGGATAGTTGCGCAGATGGCCTTCCAGCCACGACACCGACTCGGCGTCGAGATGGTTGGTCGGCTCGTCGAGCAGCAGCAATTCCGGCTGGTCGAGCAGCAGGCGGCACAGCGCGACGCGGCGGCGTTCACCGCCGGACAGTTTTGTGACATCGGCATCGTCGGGCGGGCAGCGCAGCGCGTCCATCGCCTGGTCGACCTTGCTGTCGAGATCCCACAGGCCCTGGGCCTCGATCTCGTCCTGCAGCTTGGTCATCTCGTCGGCGGTCTCGTCCGAATAGTTGACCGCAAGCTCGTTGTAGCGGTCGAGGATCGCCTTCTGCTTGGCGACGCCGAGCATGACGTTCTCACGAACGTTGAGTGCCGAATCGAGGTGCGGCTCCTGCTCGAGATAGCCGACGCGGGCGCCCTCGGCGACCCAGGCCTCGCCGTTATACTCCTTGTCGAGGCCGGCCATGATCTTGAGCAGCGTCGACTTGCCCGAGCCGTTGACGCCAAGGACGCCGATCTTGGCGTCCGGGTAGAAGCTCAGATGGATGTTATCGAGCACCTTGCGGGTCGGGTACGCCTTGGTCAGACCCTGCATGAAATAGATGAACTGGCGAGCCATCCGCTGTCCCTGGAATTGATCCGATTTGTGGAAATTTTGCTGCCGCCGATGTAACGGCCGGCCCCCGAAAGCGCAACCGCGGGACCTCTGTTTTCCGTCCGTTCACCACGTTTCGCGGCTTCACCACGGATGATTACGGGGTCGACGCCATGTGTGCGCCGAATCACGACAATTGAAACCATCTTTTAATAAATCAGGCCAAAACTCGTTCTCAACGTCGAAAAACGGCGATTTTCGCGGCAGAACCGCGGCCAAAACAGTTGAGGCCACGTCATGGCTACCATCATTTCAGCACCCCTTCCGCGCCCGACGACCGAAGGCGAGGCGACGCTGTTCGCCGAATTCCGCGCCTTTTGGCGCGCCTTCGTCGCCAAGGCTTTCAATCCCTACCGGCCGGAACTGCACTATATGCGCGGCCCGGGTCCGGCCTGCCGCGCCAAGCAGATGGCGCTGTCGCCGGCGGTCCGCGCGATGCTCGCCGATATCCGCGCCACGAAGAAGGCGTCGCCGCGCGCGTGACAATCGCCGCTTTTTGAAACCGCGGCCGCTTGCGCGCCTGCCGATTGCGCGCGACCATGACGGGTATCCCGACGGTTGATCTCCCGCCGTCGCCCTCACCCTGAATGGACCTTCCCCGATGACGCGGCTCCGCTGTGCAATCCTCGACGACTATTTTGACATCGCGCTTTCGGTGGCCGACTGGCCAAAGGTCAAGGACCGGGTCGACGTCACCGTGTTCGACAAGCCGTTCGCGAGCGAGGCGGAAGCGGCGACGAAGCTGAAGGATTTCGAGATCATCTGCGCGATGCGCGAACGCACCCCGTTCCCGCAGAGCCTGCTCGACGCGCTGCCCAGGCTGCAGCTCCTGATCACGTCGGGCATGCGCAACGCGGCGATCGACATGGAGGCCGCCAACGACCGCAAGGTGGTGTTGTGCGGCACCCAATATATCCGCGATCCCACCGCGCCCCTCACCATGGGCCTGATCCTGGAACTGACCCGCGGCATCGGCCGCGAGAACGCGCGCATGCACGCCGGCGAGGCCTGGCAGACCTTTGCCGGTACCGAGATCGAGGGCAAGACGCTCGGCATCATCGGCCTCGGCAAGCTCGGCAGCAAGGTCGCCGGCATGGCCAAGGTGTTCGGCATGAACGTCATCGCCTGGAGCCCCAATCTGACGCCGGAGAAGTGCAAGGAGGCCGGCGTCGGCTATGCCAGCAAGGACGAGCTGTTCGCGACGTCAGACATCATCACCATCCACGTCGTGCTGAGCCCGCGCTCGCGCGGACTGGTCGGCGCCGCCGATCTCGCCCGCATGAAGCCGTCGGCCTATCTCGTCAACACCGCGCGCGGGCCGATCGTCGACGAGGACGCCCTGTTCGCGGCGCTGCGCGACAAGACGATCGCCGGCGCCGGCATCGACGTGTTCTCGGTCGAGCCACTGCCGTCGGATCACCCGCTACGCAAGCTCGACAATGTCGTGATCACGCCACATCTCGGCTATGCCACGCGCGAGAGCTTGCAGGCGCATTATCAGCAGATGGTCGAGTGCATCGATGCCTTCACCAAGGGCAACGAGCCGCCGCGGCGCCTGGCCTGAAAAGCATTCACTGCGGCTAGCCGAGCCAGCGGAACGCGCGTTCGAGCTCGGCGCGGCCGTTCCGGTCGTACCAGCGCCCGTGGGCGAGGATGATCCGCTCCGGATTCCATTCCATCATGCGGGCGACGATGGCCTTCAGCGCAGCGCGGTTCCGCGAGAAGGTCAATCGCATGTCGCGCGGCGTGCTGCCGTCAGGATCGCGCACGCCGCCGAGCCAGGTCAGGAACCGCATCAACGGCGAGCGGACTCGTCTGGCCTCAAAATTCTCGATCAGGTCGGTCAGCAGCAATGTCCGCGACGGCAGATGGAAGAACACGACCTCCGTCATGTAGCTGCCTGCCACCGGCAGCGTCGCGATCCACTCATCCCAGGGATAGCCGGATGATCGTTCCAGTGGCTCGCCTTCGAAGGTCAGCCGACTGCCCGCCTGTTGCTTGATCCCGGGCGCAAGGAAGATGCGCGCATCTGGATAGGCAGCATGCCATTCCGGAATCCACCAATAGTGCAGACGATTCGGAGCGATGATCCAGCGCGGTACGCCCAGCTCAACGATTGCGGCCTTGAGCTCGGCCAGCAATGGTGTCGGCGAGTGAATGAACAGCCGCCCACCCGGCAGACGAACGATCGTCGCGCGCGTTGGAAACGGCATCTTGAACCAGCGCGGGCCGAACCGGATGATCGGACCATCGATCATCCATACGTCATCGGCGACAGGCTTCGGCGTATTCAGCGGCGGATAGGTTTCGCAGACGTCCTGCATCGCATTGCCTCCCGGGCGGCAACGTCGAGATGCGCGGCTTGTTGCAACAAAAAAGGCGCGCTGTTCGCGCGCCTTTTTCAATGATGAACTTGCCGGTTGGCCTAGCGCACCGTCACCGGTGCGGGCAGCGGCTGCACCGTGGTCGGCTGCGTGCCGGGCAGCGGCGCGGCCGCCTGAGCCTGGGCCGCAGAGGGAGCCATCGGGTTCGCGGGCGCGGCAGAAGCCGTCGCCGTTCCCGGCGGCGGACCACCGGGCAGCACAACCACGCGGGTGCCGACCTTGGCGCGTTCGAACAGGTCGGAGACGTCTTCGTTGAGCATGCCGATACAGCCCGACGAGACGAACTTGCCGATGGTCGACGGCTGGTTGGTGCCGTGAATACGGTACACGGTCGAGCCGAGATACATCGCGCGGGCGCCGAGCGGGTTGCCAGGTCCGCCGGCCATGAAGCGCGGCAGATAGGGCTGACGCTCGATCATCTCGGTCGGCGGATGCCAATCCGGCCACTCTGCCTTGCGGGTGATCTTCTGCACGCCGGTCCAGGTGAAGCCGTCGCGGCCGACACGGACGCCGTAACGGACCGCCCGGCCATTGCCCAGGATGTAATAGAGGTAGGTGTTCGACGTATCGACAACGATCGTGCCTGCCGGCTCCTTGGTCGCGAACGACACTTCCTGGCGACGCAGATTCGGCGGCAGTTGCGCCGGGGCGTCTTCGGGCTGCTCGTCCGGCGGCAGCGCCGCGATCTGTACCGGCTTGCCATTGGCATCGACCGGCGCCTGCTGCTGCGGCACGGCTCCGGTAACGCCCTCGGGCGGACGCATGCCGCCGCGGTCGTCGCCATAGGAAACGCCGGCGGCCGGAACGCCATTGTCGCGATTGGCTTGTTGCGCACCCGGACGGTCGCCGTAGATCACCGGCGGCGGCCCCATCGGCCGGCCATAGCGGGGATCATCGGGCGACATCACCGGGCCAGTCGGCGCGCCACGGTCGGAATAGACCGGAGGAGCATTCATCGGACGGCCATAGCGCGGATCGTCCGGCGACATCACCGGACCGGGCGGCACACCGCGATCGGAATATGTGGGCGCATTCGCCGGACGGCCATAGCGCGGGTCGTTCGGCGACAGCACCGGACCGGGCGGCGGCAGTGCAGCCGAATCCTGCCCGTCATCGTCATTGAGAGCGTCGAAATCCGGCATGCTGCCCTGGGGGTAGGGCTGGGGCGCCGTCGAATAGGCGGTGCCCTGGGGCGCCGGATAGCCCTGCTGCGCATGCGCAAGCGAGGTTCCTGCCACGCCGAGAGCCGCGGCAGCGCAAATCGTCAGAATGCGGTTGATCATCATTGCTCTGTTATAGTCCCCAAGCCACACCGGACTGTTAACGGCCCAATGCAGGAAGATAGCGGCGCATTCAAGACAAATCCGCGAAACCCGGGCTATTCCGGGCCTTTTGTGATTTCGCGTCAACGCTGCGGCAAAGATGTCTCACGGGTCGGGAATGTTTGTCCACGTGGCCAAAGTCATCAATCACCCGCATTTTGTAACAAACAGTCCCGGGACGTTGCGATATCTTCGAATCGGCCCTGATTCGCGCTCGCGACGCCGGCTTTCTTGTGTGGTCACCGCGTTCCCTCGACATCGAAGACCCTCCCGCAGAAGGGGGAACCCGCGCCCATGCTCCCCGGCCTTCGTTTTCTGTTCGCCGCGATCGTGCTGGCGACCTCGCTTCTGGTGTTCGGGTTAGGGGCAGCCGCGCTGTTTCGCGCGGCGCATGAAGAGTTCGCCAGCATTCCGGCCCGCCGGGCGCCGCCCGAGCCGCAATTCGCGCAGCAGCCCGAGACCCCACCGGTGCTTGCCATGGTGCGGGTCGACCCGCCCGTCGCCGACAAGGTGACGACCGATACTCCGGCAGCCCCGCCCGCGTCCGAGCCGGCCGCGTCCGAACCGGCTGCTCCCGTTGAGATCACCCCTGCAGCCGAGCCGGAAAAGGTCGCCGCCGTGACGGCGGATGATCCGGTCCCGCCTGCCCCGCCGAAGCCGGAAGCCCAGGCCGCGACGACCCCGGCGCCAGCCCAATCCGCCGATACTGCGGCTCAGACTCCGACCGCAGCTCCCTTGCCGGCATCGGAGCCGACGCCCGCTGCCGCCGAAGCCGCACCGGCAGCCACCGAGGCCAAGGTCGCCGCCGTCGCCGATCCGCCAACCCCCAGCGAGCCCGCGCTTCCTCCGCCGGCACCCGCGATGTCAGCGCCCGAGCCCGCCCCGCCTCCGTCACCCGAGGCGATCGCGGCCGCGACAAAGATCGCGACGCTGGGCGGCCCTGAAGTTGTTGTCGAAGCGCCGGTGGCGCCGAAGGCCATTGAGGCGAAGAAGCCGGAGCGCAACGCGGTCAGCAAGCCGGCACATCGCAAGGAGCGGCGGCGGATTGTCCGCGCGCAGCCGGTTCGGCAGGTCGTTCAGCAGCAGCTCGATCCGTTCGGCCAGCCGACCCTGGTGCCGCTCACCCGACGCTAGCAAGCAGGAACGACCTGTCAGGCCGGTCCCGTCGCGATCGGCGGGCCGCTCGCCTGCCCCCATTCCGACCACGAGCCGTCATAGAGCGCGCTCTCGGTGACGCCGAGCCGGTAGAGCGCAAGCGTCAGCACGCCGGCCGAGACGCCCGAGCCGCAGCTCGTCACGATCGGCGCATCGAGTTTCACGCCGGCGCCCGTGAACGACTTGCGCAGGTCATCGAGCGGCCTCATCTCGCCGGTCGCGGCATCGAACAGCTGGTTGTAGGGCACGTTGCGGGCGCCTGGGATGTGGCCGGCGCGGATGCCCGGCCGCGGCTCCGGCGCGCGGCCCTCGAAGCGATCGGCGGCGCGCGCATCGATCACCTGCTCGGCACGGCTTTCGACATTGGCGATCATCTGCTCGATGCTGCGCACGCGCTGCGGATCGTAGCTCGCCTTGAAGATCGCAGGCTTCGGCTTCACCTCGCCGCTCTCGACCGCCCTGCCCTCGGCGCGCCACTTCTTCAGGCCGCCGTTGAGAATGCGCACGTTGCGATGGCCATAGGACAGGAACATCCACCAGGCGCGCGGCGCCGCGACCCAGCCGCCGGAATCGTAGATCACGACGGTGTCGGCATTGCTGATGCCAAGCCCGCCGGCGTCACGGCCGAACTGCTCGGCGCTCGGAAACATGTGCGGCAGCGGATTGGAGTGGTCGGACACCGCATCGACGTCGAAGAACACCGCGCCCGGCAGATGCGCGGCGAGATAATCATCCTTCGGCAGCGGAAGCACGCCCGGCAGCTTGAAGGTCGCATCGAGCACCTTGACGTTGGCATCGCCGAGATGCGCAGCCAGCCATTCGGTCGAAACGAGCGGATCGTCGGTCGTCGTCATCTTGCGTGTCTCTCCATCGTCATTGCCGGACTTGATCCGGCAATCCATCTTGCTGTGAAGCGATGGACACGCGGGTCAAGCCCGCGTGTGACATCCTGCCTAGGCCTTCTTCTTCGGCTCCCACGCCTCGATCGGCCCGCCGGCCTCGCGCCAGGCGGCAAAGCCGCCGCCCATATGCGCGACCGGCTTCAGGCCCATGTCCTTCGCGGTTTTGGCGGCGAGTGCCGAGCGCAGGCCGCCGGCGCAGTGGAAGATGAACTTCTTGTCTTCCTGGAAGATCGGCTTGGCATAGGGGCTGTTCGGATCGATCCAGAACTCGAGCATGCCGCGGGTGCAGGAGAACGCGCCCGGGATCTTGCCGTCGCGCTCGATCTCGCGGGGATCGCGGATGTCGACGATGACGACGTCGTTCTTGCCGATCAGCGTGATCGCATCGGCCGCGCTGATGGTCTCGATCTCGGCATTGGCCTCGTCGATCATCACCTTGATGCCGCGGTGGATGTTCTGGGGCATGGAGCTCTCCCTGGATGTTGTTGGCGCGCCACCGGCACGCGACGCGTTGTGCGTTTACCGCACCAGCTCCCGCATCGCGTTCTCCAGACCTTCGATCGTGATCGGATACATGCGCTCGGAGAACAGGCGGCGGATGATGGTGGTCGATTCCGAATAGTCCCAGTGCTTCTGCGCCACCGGATTGAGCCACACCGCGTGCGGATAGGTGCGGATGATGCGGTCGAGCCAGACCGAGCCGGCCTCTTCGTTGACATGCTCGACCGAGCCGCCGGGAACCATGATCTCGTAAGGCGACATCGAGGCGTCGCCCACGAACACCACCTTGTAGTCGTGCGGATACTTGTGCAGCACGTCCCAGGTCGGCGTGCGATCGGTGAAGCGCCGCTTGTTCTGCTTCCAGACGCCTTCATAGAGGCAGTTGTGGAAGTAGAAATATTCCATGTGCTTGAATTCGCTCTTGGCGGCCGAGAACAGTTCCTCGACCTGCTCGATATGCGAATCCATCGAGCCGCCGATATCGAAGAACACCAGCACCTTGACCGCGTTGCGCCGTTCGGGCCGCATGTGCACGTCGAGATAGCCGTGGTTGGCGGTCTCCTTGATCGTGGTGTCGAGATCGAGCTCGTCGGGCGCGCCGGTGCGCGCGAACCTGCGCAGCCGCCGCAGCGCGACCTTGATGTTGCGGATGCCGAGCTCGACATTGCCGTCGAGGTCCTTGAACTCGCGCTTGTCCCACACCTTCACGGCGCGGTTGTTGCGGTTCTTCTCCTGCCCGATGCGGACACCCTCGGGATTATAGCCATGGGCGCCGAACGGCGAGGTGCCGGCGGTGCCGATCCACTTGCTGCCGCCCTGGTGGCGGCCCTTCTGTTCCTCGAGCCGCTTCTTCAACGTCTCCATGAGCTTGTCCCAGCCCATGGCCTCGATCTGCTTCTTCTCTTCCTCGGTGAGATATTTCTCCGCGAGCTTCTTCAACCACTCCTCGGGGATCTCGGCCTTGCCCATGGCATCGAGCAGGCTCTCGAGCCCCTTGAACACGGTGCCGAACACGCGGTCGAACTTGTCGAGATTGCGCTCGTCCTTCACCAGCGCGGCGCGCGACAAATAGTAGAAGTTCTCGACCGTCTGCTCGGCGAGATCGGCGTCAAGCGCTTCCATCAAGGTCAGATATTCCCGTAACGTCACGGGGACCTGGGCGTCGCGCAGCGATGTGAAAAACTGCAGGAACATATTTACTTAAATCGCCCGCCCTGCCGGTGCCGTCAAGGGCCCCTCCCCCGGTTGCGGCTGCGGATCAGCCATTCACTTTCACTTAACCACCCCGGCCAGCTTCGGCTCCCGGCGCCGAAACGTGACATTAAGATCGGACGTTGATCGTTGCAGTAATACGCGCCAGTGGACCCGATCGACGTGCCCAACAGCCCCGCCAAACTGCCGAAACTGTTTTCGCCGACGGCGATCGTCGCCGCCGTCGTGGCGGCAATGAGCATATTCGTGCTGGGTCTGCTGATCTGGAAGGCGGTCGAGGCGCGCACCACGGCGCTGGCCCAGGGCGAGCGCGACATCCGCAACCTGACCCATTCGCTGGCGGAACACGCCTCGCATTCGGTCCAGGCGATCGACGTGTCCATGAATGCCATGGTGGATCTGCTGAAATACCAGAAGCCGCGCGTCGATCGCTTCAACGCGGCGTTGCGCAAGACCGCCGACGCGCTGCCGCAGATCAAGGAGATCGGCGTGATCGACCCCGACGGCAACCGGATCTACTCGTCGGCCGCGGAGCTGCCGGCGCACAACAATGCCGATCGCGGCTATTTCATCGGCCATCGCGACTCGACGGATGCATCGCTGCATATCAGCGAGCCGTTGCAGTCGCGCCTGACCGGTCAGCCGACCATCGTGCTGTCGCGACGCGTCACCAGGGAAGACGGCAGCTTCGGCGGCGTACTGTTCGCGACCATCGAGACAAGTTATTTCGACAACTTCTATCAAGCCTTCAAATTCGGTCCGCACGCCGGAATTACCCTGCTTCGGCTCGACGGCATCGTTTTGGCGCACTGGCCGGCGGGCAAGTGGAACAAGGAGGTTTCCGCGGCATTCAAGGCGAGGATCGAGCAGGACCGGACCGGCTACACGAAATCCACATCGCCGTTCGACGGACGCGTCAAATATCTCGGCTTCGAGCGCGCTTCGCAATATCCGATCGTGGTCATCGTCGCCTTGCCGGAAGCCCAGGTTCTCGCCGCATGGCATGACGATTTGCGCAACGACCTGTTTGTCGCCGTCATCCTGATGGGAAGCGTCATCCTGTTCGCGATCCTGCTCGGCAAGGAGTTTGCCAAGCGCACCAAGGTCGCGCGGATGCTCAGGGAACGCGAGGCGCGCTACCGGCTGCTTGCAGACAACATCGCCGATGTGGTGATCCTGCTGGACCGCAACGGCCGCTTCCTGTTCGTGTCGCAGTCGGTCGAGACCATCCTCGGCCGCATCCCGGACGATCTGATCGGCAAATCCTGCTTCGAGTTCGTGCATCCCGATCACCTCGCCGACGTCGCCAGGGCGACATCGGAATTGACCAACTGGACGACCACCAAGACCGTCGAATTCAAGACCTTCCGCTCCGATGGCAGCGAGGTTTGGGTCGAGATCAACTTCAAGCTTGCCGGCGCGGCGGAAGACCACCATGCCATCGAGGTCGTCGGCGTGCTGCGCGACGTGACCGAGCGCCGCAAGATGGAGGACGAGCTCAATGCGCTGAACGCCCGCCTGTCCGAGCTGGCGACCACCGATGGCCTGACCGCGCTCGCCAATCGCCGCAGCTTCGACAGCGCGCTGCCGCGCGAGTTCCGCGACCGCGAGCAGATCTCGCTGATCATGCTCGATATCGATCACTTCAAGGGTTTCAACGACACGCAAGGCCACCAGGCCGGCGACGAATGCCTGCGGCGCGTGGCGCGCGTGATCGCGGACGCCACCACCAACACAACCGCGCTGGCGGCGCGATACGGCGGCGAGGAATTCGCGATCATCCTGCCCGGCGTCGGCGAGCAGGATGCACTGAAGGTCGCCGAAGCGATGCGCCTCACGGTGCGGTCGCTGGCGATCGCCAATCCGGCCGCACGCCGCGGCGTGGTTTCGATCAGCCTCGGGATCGCCAGCCGGTCGGCCGCGACCGCGAGCGAGACCGAGCTGCTCGGCCGGGCCGATCTTGCGCTCTATGAGGCGAAACGCTCGGGACGCGACCGCACGGTGCTGGCCTCGTCGCTCGCGGGAGACAATCATTCCGCAGGACGGAAACAGTACGCCTGACATA
This sequence comes from Bradyrhizobium sp. Pha-3, assembly GCF_042258325.1. Taxonomy (NCBI): domain Bacteria; kingdom Pseudomonadati; phylum Pseudomonadota; class Alphaproteobacteria; order Hyphomicrobiales; family Nitrobacteraceae; genus Bradyrhizobium; species Bradyrhizobium sp. Pha-3. Next base: position 7,373,496 of record NZ_CP170151.1, read on the forward strand.
CTATGCGTCCGGTACCGCTGCGCTGCGGAATCCGCGCTAGACCGCCCGGCTTTTTCAATTAGAATTGTACCGGACAAGATTTCGGAGAGGACATGCGACCGCTGCGAGAGCGGTCGTTTCGTGTGGGGGCCCGGGCCGCCGACGAACGAAGCAAGGCAAACAGATAGATGAAATTCACGGGTACCAAGGACTACGTCGCCACCGATGACCTCAAGGTCGCCGTCAATGCCGCCATCGTGCTCGAGCGCCCGCTGCTGGTGAAGGGCGAGCCCGGCACCGGCAAGACCGTGCTGGCCGAGGAAGTTGCCAAGGCGATCGACGCGCCACTTTTGACCTGGCACATCAAGTCGACCACCAAGGCGCAGCAGGGCCTCTACGAATACGATGCGGTGTCCCGGCTGCGCGACAGCCAGCTCGGCGACGCCCGCGTGTCCGACATCAAGAACTACATTAAGCGCGGCAAGCTGTGGGAGGCCTTCACCAACGAGAAGCGCCCGGTGCTGCTGATCGACGAGATCGACAAGGCCGACATCGAATTCCCCAACGATCTGCTGCTCGAACTCGACCGCATGGAATTCCACGTCTACGAGACCGGCGAGACCATCAAGGCGAAGCTGCGCCCGATCGTGATGATCACGTCGAACAACGAGAAGGAACTGCCGGACGCCTTCCTGCGCCGCTGCTTCTTCCACTACATCAAGTTCCCCGACAGCGAGACGATGGGCAAGATCGTCGACGTGCATTTCCCCGGCATCAAGAAGCGCCTGGTGGAAGAGGCGCTGCGGATCTTCTTCGAAGTCCGCGAGGTGCCGGGCCTGAAGAAGAAGCCCTCGACCTCGGAGCTGCTCGACTGGCTCAAGCTGCTGCTCAACGAGGACATCACCCCCGAGATGCTGCGCGAGCGCGATCCGCGCAAGCTGATCCCGCCGCTGCATGGCGCGCTGCTCAAGAACGAGCAGGACGTGCACCTGTTCGAGCGGCTGGCTTTCCTCAGCCGCCGCGAAGTCTAGTTTCGATATCGGCAAACGCCGGGGCGACGGCTCCGGCGTCTTGCTTCTGCAGCTCAACAAACAAGCCAACAAGCAAGAAGACCAGGGAAGATGAACGTCCAGACCCAGATCCGCGCCGCCGAGCCCGTCACCACAGAGCATTTCGACGTCCTGATCGCAGGCGCCGGCATCTCCGGCGTCGGCGCCGCCTACCACCTCACCACGCAATGCCCCGGCACCAGCTTCGTGGTGCTGGAGACGCAGAAGACTTTTGGCGGCACCTGGTCCACCCACCGCTATCCCGGCATCCGCTCCGACAGCGACCTGCACACCTTCGGCTATCGCTTCAAGCCGTGGACCAGCGCGCCGATCGCGACCGCGACCGAGATCCTGAAATACATGGGCGAGGTGATCGAGGAGAACGACCTCGTCCGTCACATCCGCTATCGCCACACCATCACCGCGGCGAAGTGGTCGAACGAGACCAATCTCTGGACCATCGACGCTGTCCGCATCGACACCGGCGAGCGGCTGCGCTTCACCACCAACTTCTTCTGGATGTGCCAGGGCTATTATCGCCACGACGCGGGCTACACGCCCGAATGGACCGACATGGCGAAGTTCAAGGGCACGGTCGTGCATCCGCAGACCTGGCCCGACGACCTCGACTACAAGGGCAAGCGCGTGGTCGTGATCGGCTCCGGCGCCACCGCCGCGACGCTGATCCCGGCGATGGCCAAGGACGCCAGCCATGTCACCATGCTGCAGCGCTCGCCGACCTATTTCCGCACCGGCCGCAACGCGATCGAGATCGCCGAGGAGCTGCGCAGGCTGCAGGTCGATGAGCACTGGATCCACGAGATTACCCGCCGCAAGATCCTGTTCGAGCAGGACGCCTTCACCAGGCGGACCTTCGCCGAGCCCGAGGGCGCCAAGAAGGACCTGCTGGCAGCGGTGGAAGCCGTCCTCGGCAAGGACTACGACATCGCCACCCACTTCACGCCGAGCTACCGGCCGTGGCGGCAGCGCATCGCCTTCGTGCCGGATGCCGACCTGTTCCACGCGATCAAGGGCGGCAAGGCGTCGGTCGTCACCGACGAGATCGACCGCTTCACCGAGACGGGCATCCTGCTCAAGTCCGGCAAGCAGCTCGAGGCCGACATCATCATCACCGCGACCGGCTTCCACCTCTCCGCCAATGGCGGCATCGACTTCGAGATCGACGGCAAGCCGCTCGACTTCGCCGATACCGTGACCTATCGCGGCATGATGTTCACCGGCGTGCCGAACCTCGTCTGGGTGTTCGGCTATTTCCGCGCCAGCTGGACCTTGCGTGTCGATCTGGTCGGCGACTTCGTCTGCCGCCTGTTGCAGCACATGAAGGCGACCGGCGCGAACAAGGTGACGCCGGAGCTGCGCCCCGAAGACCACAACATGCCGCTGCTGCCGTGGATCGATCCGGAGAACTTCAACCCCGGCTACATGATGCGCGGCATGCACCTCTTGCCGAAGCGCGGCGACAAGCCGGAGTGGCAGCACAACCAGGACTACTGGGCCGAGAAGGACGAATTCCCGGCGATCGACCTCGAGGACAAGGCGTTCGTCTACGGCTGAGCTCCTGATATTAGTCCCGCCATCCTAAGGAGCGCGTAGCGCGTCTCGAAGGATGCACGGCCCCACTCGGGCCGTCGCGCTTCGAGACGGCCGCTTCGCGGCCTCCTCAGCATGACGGTATTAGACACAGCGCGCTGATCAAGAAGCAACATCGCGCTCGCCTCTATCCCCTCACGCATATTCCGGCAGCTTCGCGGCTGCCTCCGGCGCCTTGCCGCGGATCATGTCGGAGGCCTTGTCGGCAATCATCAGGGTCGAGGCGTTGAGATTGGCGGAGATCATCCGCGGCATGATCGAGGCATCGATCACGCGCAGGCCCTCCATGCCATGGACCCGAAGCTGGTCGTCGACGACAGCCCACGGCGCGTCCGCCGGTCCCATCCGGCAGGTGCAGCCGGGATGGAAGGTCGTGGTGCCGCGCTGGGTCGCGGCCGCCAGCAGTTCGTCGTCGCTCGTGACCTTCGGGCCCGGAAAGTCCTCATAGGCGTAATACGGACTGAGCGGCTCGGAGGCGAGCAGCCGGCGCGCCAGCTTCATGCCAGCGACGACGACGCGGCGGTCGATCTCCTCGGCGAGATAATTGGTCTGGATGATCGGCGGCGCGAACGGGTCGGCCGAGCGGATCCGGACATAGCCGCGGCTCTCCGGCCGCTGCTGCCATGACGCCACCGTCATGCCGGGCTCGTCCTCGAGCTGGCCCTGCACGCCTTCCTTGTAGCTCGCCGGCGTGAAGGTGAGCTGCAGATCGGAGCTCTCGGTGGTCTCGCCGGAGTGCCAGAAGCAATAGACCATAGTCGGCGACAGCGACAGCAGGCCGCGCCGCGTCGTCGCCCATTTGATCGCCTCGCCCCACAGGCTGAAGCCGCGCCGCATTTCGTTGATGGTCCTGATGTTCTTGACCCGCGCCACCGAGCGCGGCGCGTAGTGATCCTGCAGGCCTTCGCCGACGCCGGGGAGCGCGTGGCGCACCTCGATGCCATGCGCCTGCAACAGCTCGGGCGCGCCGACGCCGGAGAGCTGCAACAGCTGCGGCGAGTTGTAGGCGCCGCCGGAAAGGATGACTTCCTTGGTGGCGCGGATCTCCAGGGGATCGCCGTGCTTGCCGCCGCGGTTATAGCGCACGCCGACCGCGCGCTTGCCCTCGAAGATGATCCCCGTGACATGCGCATGCGTGCGCACATCGACATTGGGCCGCCGCCGCGCCGGATGCAGGAACGCGGTCGCGGCGCTGACCCGGCGGCCGTTCAGGATGGTGCGCTGGCAGTACGAGACGCCCTCCTGGATCTGGCCGTTGTAATCGGGATTGCGCGGAATGCCGAGGCTGACTGCGCCCGCCATGAAGGCCTCGCAGAGCGGGTCCTGCCAGTCCATCGTGGTGACGGTGAGATTGCCGTCGCGGCCGCGATAGGTGTCGTCGCCCTCGCCGATTCTTCTCTCCATGCGCCGGAAATAGGGCAGCACGTCGGGATAGCCCCAGCCGCGATTGCCGAGCTGCGCCCAGGTGTCGAAATCCTGGCGCTGGCCGCGGTTGTAGATGTGGCCGTTGATCGAGGACGAGCCGCCGAGCGTCTTGCCGCGCGGTGCATAGATGCTGCGCCCGCCGGTGTAGGGACCCACCTCCTGCTGGTAGGCCCAGTTCACGCTCTTCATGTGGAAGGTCTTGATGAAGCCGGCCGGCAGATGGATGTAGGGATGCCAGTCGCTCGGCCCCGCCTCGAGCACACACACGCTGATACCCGCGTCTTCACTCAACCGGTTGGTCAGCACGCTCCCGGCGGAGCCTGCGCCGATGATCACATAATCGAACGTTTCCATCGTCTCGCTTCTGGCGCTGACTATCGTGTCAGCGCGGCTTTTCGTTGAGTTGATAGGTCAGATGCGCCTTCACCGTCGGCCATTCGCTGGCGATGATGCTGTAAACCACGGTGTCGCGCAACGTGCCGTTGGGCGCGATCTGATGGCTGCGCAGGATGCCGTCCTGCTTCGCACCCAGACGCTCGATGCCGCGCCGGCTCTGGTGATTGAAGAAATGCGTGCGGAACTCGACCGCGATGCAATCGAGCTTCTCGAAGGCATGGGTGAGCAGCAGCAGTTTGCACTGCGTGTTGACCGCGCTGCGCTGCACACGCTTGGCGTACCAGGTCGAGCCGATCTCGACGCGACGGTTCGGCGTGTCGACGTTCATGTAGGTCGTCATGCCCGAGATCCGCCCCTCGGCGTCGAACACCGTGAACGGCAGCATCGATCCGGCCTTTTGCAGGCCGAGCCGGCGGTCGATCTCCTTGGCCATGTTCTCCGGCTGCGGGATCGCGGTGTACCAGAGCTTTGACAGCTCGCCGTCCTTCACCGCATCGACCAGCCCGTCGCGATGATCGTGTGACAACGGCTCCAGCCGCGCATGCGCGCCGCGAAGGGCGACCGGTTCAAGCCAGGGCATTCGAGATCTCTCCATCCTTGTCATTCCGGGCGATGCGCAGCATCGAACCTCAGGGGCGCAATTGCGCCCCGGGGAAGCTCGAGATTCCGGGTCTGGTGCTTCGCACCATCCCGGAATGACGATTGCGCTTCGCGAAGCGCAATCGTCATCTATTCAGAAAATTCAGCGGCAATCCCGGCCGCGGCCAGTCCATCGCGATCAGCTCGCCCTTGCCCGACAGCGTGATGTAGGCTGTCTTCAGCTCGGGGCCGCCGAAGGCGATGTTGGTGGTGACGCGGTCGCCGGTCGGCACCTGCTCGACCACGGTGCCGTCGGGCGCGATCACCGAGATGCAGCCCGAGACCAGCGTCGCGACGCAGACATTGCCGTTCGCTTCCACTGCGAGCGAGTCGAACATCTGGTAGCCGCCGAGGCCGGCGATCGGCTTGCCGCGCTCGCCGCGATAGATCACGTCGCGCGGCTTGACGGTGCCGGGCTCGGAAACTTCATACGCCCACAGCCGCGCGGTCGGCGTCTCCGCGATGTAGACGGTCTTCTCGTCCGGCGAGAGACCAATGCCGTTGGCCGGCAGGATGCCGTGCACAGCCTCGACGATCTCGTTCATGCCGGGCTTCAGATAATAGAACGCGCCAACGTCCATGTCGCGGGCGCGGCGCTTGCCGAGATCGGAGAACCACAGGCCGCCCTGCCTGTCGAACACCAGATCGTTCGGCCCGCGCAGCTCATGCTCGCCGCACTTCGTCACCACGGTCTCGACCTTGCCGGATTGCAGATCGACGCGCTGGATCGAGCCGCCGAGATAATCCTCGGGCTGCGGCCCCGGCATGATCATGTTGCGGGTCGGAATCCAGGAGAAGCCGCCATTGTTGCAGATGTACATCTTGCCGTCGGGACCGAGCGCCGCGCCGTTCGGGCCGCCCGGCACCTTGGCGACGATCTCCTTGCGCCCGTCGGGATAAACCCGGGTCAGCCGCTGGCCGCGGATTTCGACCAGCACGACCGAACCGTCGGGCATGACGACCGGACCTTCGGGAAACTCCAGATCGGTGGCGAGAACTCGGATATTGGCCATGGCATCCTCCCGGCTCTTTGGCTGCAGGCGGATTCCGAACGGCCCCGCACGCGCAACGTTGTTGTTTCATCCTGTTATGGCAAACGGGGTTTGGCTTGCCAAGCAATGGCCCCGCAAGGCTGCCCGGCGTTGAGGTGGGATGATGCCGCACTGATGCTGTCGTCGCCGCGAAGCCCCGATGTCGCGCCAAGTCCGCTACTGTCGTCCCGGCGAAGGCCGGGACCCATACTCCGCGGCGGTCGTTATGAGCGGGACTCGTCGTTCCGGCATCGCGTAACAACTTGCATTTGTGGTTATGGGTCCCTGCACTACTTTGGCAGAATCTGTTTGCGCCGGTGTTTTTCAAGGATTTGTTTTCGGCAGTATGGACACCGTTGAGACGGTGGCCGAAGGATGAGATCGACGATGGCGTGACGCACGGCGGGCATGGTTGGCTGAGGCGGAGGCCCGTTGATTCTTTTTTTTCCGCCCCGCGTATGCGAGGCGGCGATGTTGCAGGAAGGCGTAGGCAATCATTGTCATCAGGGCGTGGCGATGAAGACCCTGCCATGATCGCCCTTCGAAGTGATCAAGTCCAAGCTCCTCCTTCAACTGCTGATGCGCCTGCTCACAAACCCATCTTGCCTTGATAGTGGCGGCCAGTGTGCGCAGATCCGTCGCCGCAGGGAGATTGGCGAGATAGTATTTCTTCTCCCCCGAGGCTCGTTGCTCGCCAATGAGCCAGGCCTCGTCGCCTGGGAGATGCTGCTGACCCTTGTCCCAAATCCGCTGCGGAGGGCCGTCGGCGGTGCGGACACGGAGAGCAGCAAATCGGGCTTTCAGCCGACCTTTCGTCCCGCTGCGCCAACTCACGGTTTTCCATTTGGCGCTGGCCAGCATGTGTTCTGCCGCAATCGATAAGATATCTGGTACGTGGTGCTTTCGTGGTTTCCCGCGGACTTTGGTAATCGGCCAAATGAGCTTCACATTGACCGGATACACCTTGAGATGCCGAGGGATGCCGACGGCCCAGGCCAGCCCGCGTGCCGTTAGCCCTTGTCGAAACGGCGCGCTGAGCCCGTATCCTGCATCCGCCAGCACACATCCAAAGCGCACGTTGGCTGCCATCGCGCGGTCAATCTCGGCCAAAGCAATTTCCGGCTTGGACCGTGCCGTTCGGTGTTCGACCGGCACGCGAGCGCGCTTTAGACGAGACAGGTCGCTCGTCCAACTGTCGGGTAGAAAAAGACGCAACGCGACCATCACCGGCACTTCACCTCGCGCAAGCGTCAAAGACACCAGCGTTTGGCAATTTGCCGTTTTGCCGAGAGCCGATGCATATTGAGCTGCAACACCAACCGAACGTTCACCCTTCTTCGGGATCGCGGTGTCATCAATAACCAGCACCGCATCGTTGCCGCCGACAAGCCGGTCGGCCTGGTTGAGCAACTCAGATTCCAGCGCTGACGCGTCCCAGACACCATCGGCAATGAAATGGTGCAGCTGATCGTAGTTGCCGGTTGCGAGGCGTTCTGCCATCGGCTGAATGCTCTTGCGATCGCCAGGACCGATCAATCCCGCAACGTACAGGGGACACATCCGCTGCCGCGTCTTATGACCCAACCGGTCCAAGAACGGCATCAGCCAGCGTTCGAGTTCGTCTTCCCATTCCGCCATGGTCAGCCCTCCAAGAGCCGACCACCCATGAATCATTGAAAAATTGATTCGGGAATCCTAATAAAAAGCCGAAATCCAACAATCTGCCAAAGTAGTGCCTGCTCCCGTGCGCAATTGCGCACTAGCCAGGGAAGACACTGAATATGTTGCGCAGCCAGAGGGTCACACGCCCGCATTCTCGCGACATGAATTGTCCGAGCTTTGCGCTTCGTTCCGCCCTCTCTTGGACGGAGGGCGCAGGGAAAGCCGGGTGCCGATCGCACCCATGGGCCCCGTGCAAAAGGTAGAAAGCACGGGGGTAGGACCACAGGTGTAACCGGAGCAATCCGGCTTTCCCTGCGCGATGGGCTACGGCTTATACGTGCTCTCCCCGGCGAGACTTGGCTTGTTTGTCACCGTCTTCACAAGACGCGCGAGCGTTTTGTGAAAAGACACCTGCCGCTAGGGCGTCAGGCCTGCACGACTTCGCCGTCCGCCTCATGCGCACTCGTCAGTTGCGCAATCCGCGTCCACCGCATCTCGACCCACGTTCGTGACGACCGCGAAGCGCCCCTCGATCAGGTGAGACGGACGAACCATATACTGAGTTGCGCTTCGGATAAAGCGAAATATTTTCGCGCGCGAGGATTGACAGGTTTTTGCTGAGTTGCCCGTCGGGGCAGTTTGTCGCACCACGCTGTCGCGTTATGTCGCCGTCATGCCCCGGTGCACGATTGCGTACCGAGGGATGAAAGGGAGAGGCGCGAACTCAGCTCAGCGTGCCCGCATGCACCCACCAGGTGGGATGCCCGGCGCGGAGCTTTTCGCCGGCAGCCTCGGCGTCGGCGTCGGTTCCGAACACGGCAAAGCAGGTCGCACCGGAGCCCGACATGCGCGCCAGACGAACGTCCCTGGTCTCGCGCAGCGCGGACAGCACGTCACTGATGACGGGCTCGATGCGCGCCGCGGGGCCTTCGAGATCGTTGGTGCCGCGCTCCAGTGCCGCGATCCAATCGTCGATCGCGCGGCCGGCGTCCGGCCATGACGGCGCCTGCATCACGACGTCGGTGGCGCCGATCAGGAGCTCGCCATTGCGCAGGCCGAGCGCATTGAAGACGTCTCTGGTCGCAACCGGCACGCGCGGATTGACCAGCACGCACGGCATCTTCGGCAGGTCGAGCGGCAGCAGGCCTTCGCCGACGCCCGTCATGTCGCAGGCGCGCGAGGCGACACACACCGGCACGTCCGCGCCGGTCTGCAGCGCGACCTCCATGATCCTGCTATCGTCGAGCGAGAGCTCGTTGAGCCGCGCCAACAGCCGCAGCGCCGCCGCGGCGTCCGCCGAGCCGCCGCCGATGCCGGCCGCAACCGGCAGCACCTTCTCCAGCGTGAAGTGGCCGACCTCGAGGTCCGCGACGCGCTCGCCGAGCAGGCGTGCGGCCTTGAGCACCAGATTGTCAGAGGTGTCGCCGCAGGCATCGGCCAGCGGCCCGGCCATCGAAAGCGACAGCTCGGATCCCGGCTCGAGCGTCAGGCGATCGGCGCAATCGGCAAACGCGACGACGCTCTCGAGGTCATGAAACCCGTCGACGCGCCGCCCGACAACCTTCAGCGTCAGGTTGACCTTGGCACGCCCTTCTTCAATCAGCGCCGGCACGGCGATAAACCCCTAAAAACAAACATCATGATGCGATTAGCGTAAATCGCCGTACGATCCTATCCCTTTGTTTGGATGGAAATTCCAGGATTTGGGGTGCCGTATCGGCCTGCCTTCACCTCTCCCGTTTGCGGGGGAGGTCGGATCGCATCGAACGATGCGATCCGGGTGGGGGCTCTACCCACGGAGAGAATCTCTTTGCGGAGGTACCCCCACCCTGGCCCTCCCCCGCAAGCGGGAAAGGGAACGGTGGGAGCTCAGCAAGCGGACGGGAGGTCTAGCCGCCCTTGCCGTCGTCGTCCTTCTTCTTCTCGGCAGCGGCGGCGTTGGAGGTATCGTCCGGCAGGCCGTTGTCGATCTTGGCCTGGATCTTCGGCAGCTCTTCCGGCTCGGGCTTCAGGTCGCGGGCATGCGCCCACTGGAACTTGGCTTCCAGGGTGCGGCCGACGCGCCAGTAGGCGTCGCCGAGATGGTCGTTGATGGTCGGATCTTCCGGCTTCAGATCGATCGCGCGCTCGAGGTTCTTCACCGCCTCCTCGTAATTGCCGATCCGGTAATAGGCCCAGCCGAGCGAGTCGACGATGTAGCCGTCGTCAGGACGCTGATCGACGGCACGCTTGATCATCTTCATGCCTTCGTCGAGGTTGATGCCCTGGTCGATCCAGGAATAGCCAAGATAGTTCAGCACATGCGGCTGCTCGGACTGCAGCTCGAGCGCCTTGCGCATGTCGGCCTCGGCCTTGTTCCACTGCTTGGAGCGCTCCTCGCAGATGCCGCGATAGTAATAGGTGACCCAGGCATTCTTGTCGCCGCCGGCCGGCAGCGCGTCGATCGCCTGCGAATAGGTGGTGGCGCAGTCGGCGAACTTCTTGCGGCCGCGCTCGATATTGCCGAGCGCCAGGATCGCCTCGATGTCCTTCGGCTGATCCGATGTGACTTCCTTGAGGATCTTGATCGCCTCGTCGCTGCGGTCGGCGGCATCGAGATTGGTCGCGAGCTGGATCTGCGCGTTGCGCTTCAGCGGCGAGGACGCCGGCATCCGCTCGTAGACCTTGATCGCCATCTGCGGCTTCTTCACCGATTCATAGAGATCGGCGAGCGACAGCAGCGCCAGCGGATGGTTCGGCTGCAGATAGAGCGCGAGCTGCAGATAGACCAGCGCGAGGTCCTCGCCGCCGCGGCGGGTCAGCGTCGCGCCGATGCCGTACAGCGCCTCGGCGGCGCCGGCCTGCGGTGACTCGACCAGCGGCGGCAGCTTCTTGCCGGCCTTGGTCTCCTTGATGCCTTCCAGCACCAGCGGGTGACGCGGCAGCTTCTTGTCGAAGGCCTCGTACATCGCGGTCGCGGCGGCGGCGTCCTTGTTGCGCGACGTCCAGCGCGCATATTCGTCGACCGTGCGCAGCATCGAATCGTCGAGCTTGTAGACCTTCTCGAAGCGGGCGCCCGCGTCCTTCTCCTTGCCGGACAGCTCGTAGATCATGCCGGCATGCAGGTCCTTGAAGATCGGGTACCACTCGGGGCCGGTCAGCTTGTCGATCGAGGCAACCGCGGCCTTGCTGTCGCCGGCGCCATAGGCGGCCCAGGCCGACAGCAGCGTCGCGACGAGATCGGTGATCGGGCCGCGCACCGACTGGTTGATGTTGGACTGCGCGGCGGCATATTTCTTCAGCTTGAGATCGCGCACGCCGACGACCAGGCGCGCGACGCGGTTGGCCTTGTCCTGGGTCAGGATGCGGTCGGCAAGCTTGACCGCCTCCTCGATGTCGCCGTCGGCGAGCGAGGAGATGAAGGCGCGGTCGAGCAGCTCGGAATTCTTCGGGTCGGTGCGCAGCGCCGAGCGGTAGAACGCCGCGGCCGAGGTCGCATCGCGCTCGACGCTGGCGTGGCGAGCGGCGAGATAGCTGCCGGCGGTGGTCAGCGACTTCAGGTCGTTCTTGGACGGGAATTGCGCGGTATTGTCGGTCGGATGGTCCGGCGTTTGCGCTGCAAGCTGCGCAGGGACGGCAAGCGCCGCGGCAGCGAGAACGGCAATCGTCAGGCGGTGGAATCGGGTGGACAGCATCACGGTCGCCTTGCTCCAGGGATTTACGCCAAGATGGATTTTATGGCCAAGATCTTGCGATCAGTCTCAAAATGCGAACCCAAGCGGCGGCATCACGGCGGGGGACAATGCCGCTTTTGGCGCTTATCCGCAAGGATCGCCCAAAGGCAATCCATGACGAATCAATTGGCAGATTAGGCCTTTAAGCCCGCCGATCCAGCCAGCCCCCGCAAGACGCTTCCACTATGGCGGTATCGTGACCGGGCCGGGCATATTCGCGCGCGAACGCAAAAAGCGCCCCAAGAGGCTCGCCACGCGGCCAGTTCCACCTCTCCCCTTGTGGAAGAGGTCGGAATTCAAGCGAAAGCTTGAATTTCCGGGTGAAGGATTCAGGTCTATCCGTCGATTGAAGTCCCTCGATGGACCGGTACCGTCACCCCGGATTGCATCTGTCGATGCAATTCGGCCTCTCCCACAAGCAGAGAGGCACAGCGCAGGTTACGGCAACTCGCGCGGCCGCCTCACGCAAATGTGGTCGGCCGCCTCGAGCTCACCGTCGCCTTACATCGCCTCGTAGTTCGGACCGCCGCCGCCCTCCGGCGGAACCCATGTGATGTTGCCGTTGGGGTCCTTCACGTCGCAGGTTTTGCAGTGGACGCAGTTCTGGGCGTTGATCTGGAAGCGCGGGCCCGACGACTCCTCGACCCATTCATAAACGCCGGCCGGGCAGTAGCGGTTGGAGGGGCCGGCGAACACGTCGTGCTCCGAGGTCTTCTGCAGATTGAGGTCGGCGACCTTGAGGTGGACCGGCTGATCCTCCTCATGGTTGGTGTTGGACAGGAACACCGACGACAGCTTGTCGAACGAGATCTTGCCGTCCGGCTTCGGATAGGCAATCGGCTGATGCTGCTTCGACGGATCGAGCGTCTTGCGGTCCGGCTTGGCGTGCGACTGGGTGCCGAACAGCGAGAAGCCGAGCGTGTTGCACCACATGTCGAAGCCGGAGAGCGCCATTCCGAGCAGGTTGCCGAACTTCGACAGCAACGGCTTGGCATTGCGGACCTTGAACAGGTCCTTGCCGATCGCCGACGAGCGCCAGGCGTTCTCGTACTCGACGAGCTCGTCATTGGCGCGGCCGGCGCCGAGCGCGGCCGCGACATGCTCGGCGGCGAGCATGCCGGAGCCCATCGCATTGTGGACGCCCTTGATGCGCGGTACGTTGACGAAGCCCGCCGCGCAGCCGATCAGCGCGCCGCCCGGGAACGAGAGCCGCGGCACCGACTGGTAGCCGCCCTCGGTGATGGCGCGCGCGCCATAGGCGAGCCGCTTGCCGCCCTCGAACAGCTCGCGGACATCGGGATGGGTCTTGAAACGCTGGAATTCGTCGAACGGCGACAGATACGGATCGTTGTAGTTCAGATGCACGACGAAGCCGACCGCGACGCGGTTGTCGTCGTAGTGATAGAGGAACGAGCCGCCGCCGGTCTTGTCGTTCAGCGGCCAGCCGAGCGTGTGCTGAACCCGCCCCTTCTTGTGCTTCGCCGGGTCGATCTGCCAGACCTCCTTGAGGCCGATGCCGAACTTCGGCGGCTCGGAGTTGGCATCGAGATTGAACTTCGCGATCAGCTGCTTGGACAGCGAGCCGCGTGCGCCTTCGGCGAACAGCGTGTACTTGCCGAGCAGCTCCATGCCGCGGGTGTAGGAATCCTTGTGGCTGCCGTCCCTGGCGATGCCCATGTCGCCGGTGGCGATGCCGCGCACCGCGCCCTTGTCGTCATAGAGCACCTCAGTGGCGGCAAAGCCCGGATAGATCTCGACGCCGAGCGCTTCCGCCTTCGGTGCCAGCCAGCGGCAGACATTGCCGAGCGAGCCGATGTAGCAGTGATGATTGTTCATCAGCGGCGGCATGATGAAGTTCGGCAGGAGGAACCAGCCTTGCGACGTCGTCCAGTAGAAGCGGTCCTGCTTGACCTGCGTCTTCAGGGGACAGTCGGCATCCTCGCGCCAATCGGGCACCAGCTTGTCGAGGCCGGCGGGATCGATCACGGCACCCGACAGGATGTGCGCGCCGACCTCGGAGCCCTTCTCCACCACGACGATCGAGAGCTCCGGATTGAGCTGCTTCAGCCGGATCGCGGCCGACAGGCCCGACGGGCCGGCGCCGACGATGACGACGTCGAATTCCATAGACTCGCGCGGAGGAAGGTCTTCAGCACTCATGATCTTTGATCTCAGCCCATTGAGAACGCTTCTAAGCTTTTCAGAGGTCGTTGTTTCCGATTTTTAACGGAAGGACAACCATGGAATTGCGCTTGGCGAGGTTTCGCGCGGCCGCGACGCCACAGGAGCATAATCTTTTCCAAAAACCCGCCTCCACTTTTCCCGTTCATGCTAAAATTACACCCATGATGGCCCTGCCGCCCGAGCCCACCCCTACACTGCAGCAATTGCTTGCCTTTTACCTCGAGGCCGGGGTCGATTGCGCGCTAGGCGATGCGCCGATCAACCGGCTCGAGGAGCCCGAGCCAGTTCCCGCCCCTGCCGCGCCGCGTCCATCAGTTGCGCTCAATCCGCTGCGTCCGCCGCCGATGCCGTCAGTTCCGCGCAGCGAAATCACCGTGGCGCCGGATGCGGCGATCGCCTCCGCGCGCGAGGCGGCGCGGACCGCGCCGACGCTTGAGGCCCTGCGCACGCTGATGGAGAATTTCGACGGCTGCGCGCTGAAGCACACCGCGACCAGGCTGGTGTTCGCCGACGGCAATCCGCAGGCGCGCGTGATGTTCGTCGGCGAGGCGCCGGGCCGCGACGAGGACATCGAGGGCCTGCCGTTCGTCGGCCGCTCCGGCAAGCTGCTCGACCGCATGATCGCCGCGATCGGGCTCGACCGCAGCAAGGCCTATATCGCCAACGTGATCCCGTGGCGGCCGCCCGGCAACCGCACGCCGACGCCGCAGGAGACGCAGGTGTGCCTGCCCTTCATCCAGCGCCATATCGAACTCGTGAATCCCGACGTGCTGGTGACGCTCGGCAATCCCTCGACGCAGGCGCTGCTCGGCACGCGCGAGGGCATCATGCGCACGCGCGGCAAATGGATCGACTACGACACCGGCACCCGCACGATCCGCGCCGTCGCCACCTTCCATCCGGCCTATCTGCTGCGCTCGCCGTCGTACAAGCGGCTGTCGTGGCAGGATCTGCGCGCGATCGCGAAGGTGCTGCAGCCGGCGATAACTTCGTAGCCCGGATGGAGCCAACGGGTCGCGCGGACGCGCGCCTGATGACAGGCTCCGCGCAATCCGGGTGGATCAGGTGGAGTGATAGAGCGGCCCCGGATTTCGCTGCGCTTCATCCGGGCTACGGCTCCATGTCAAATCACGTCCCCTTCGGCCGCACGATCGCCCAGCCGATCCGCAGCACCGGCTGCCGTCCGTTGACCAGCCGGTCGAACGAACGCGGCACTTCCGGCACGAGGCCGGGGAAGCGCTGCGCGATGTCGGGCGGCGGCGTACCGGCGGTGTCCTGTGCGCGCCACACCACGACGCCGCCGGTCTCGTTGAATTTTGCGACCGACAGCCACGGCGTCCACTGCGGCGTGGCGTCGAGCAAGAGATGCGGGCGGCGGCGATTCATCGCAATCAGGCTGGCAAGTTCGGGATCCCCGGCCACCGCGCGCAGGCGCTGGTTGGTGCGGCGCTCATAGCTGTCATCGAAGAAGCGGCCCAACGCAGCTGCCGGCAGCGAGGTGGACGCCTCCGTGGTGCTGGTCCAGGGCAGGAACAGGGCCGCCGCCAGCGCCAGCGCGGCGGGCGCCGCGACCGCCAGGGCCCAGACCGAACGCAGCAGCCGCTGCCGCCTGAGCGGGATCATATCGCCGGTCGCGACGACGACGGCGAGCCCGGACATCAACAGCGCCACACCGGCGCCGCCGAAGGCGCGATCGAGATTGAACAGCCCGGAGACGAAGCTGCTCGCGATCGCCGGCGCGAACGCGAAGAAATACACGAATTGCCGCGCCAGCGGACTGACCGGCGGACGGTAGATGATCGGGGCATCCTCGGTCTTGCCGGCGAACCAGCGCGAATTGAGGATCGCCAGCAGCGCGATCGCGGCGGTCGCCACGATCAGCCCGCCGAGCACCACGCCCCAGCGCAGCGCGCGCGCCTTGAGATCGGCGGGCGCAGGCAAGGCCGGCAGCGCCAGCACGTCGGCGCGGACCAGCCAGATCAGGTAGGGCAGCGCCAGCACGATGATGACCAGCAGCGCGTAGATCGGATCGACCGATTTGAGCATACGCCGGCCGCGCTCGGTTGCGAGCGCAAAGCCCGTCACGAGCAGGATCATGCCGATCGCCGCCGGCGTCGTCAGCAGCAGCAGGCCGCAATCGATCGACCAGGCGAACCAGGCGCTGCGCCGGTTCTGCCCGATCAGTTGCCAGGAATGCAGCAGCAGCAGCGCCCAGAGCGGGCGCGCCAGGATCAGCGGGCCGAACTCGACGCTCGGCGAGGAGAACACCACCACCGTCATCGACAGCAGCACCGCCAGCACGCCCTGCGGGCCGCCGACGATGGCGCGCGCCAGGGCGTAGAAGGCGATGAAGGTGACGATTTCGCAGACCTGCGCCAGGAGATAGACGCCGAACACGTGATTGCCGACGGCGCGGAAGGCGATGTCGGCGAGCCAGAACGCGAGCGGCGGCCCCATGTCGGTGCCGACCTGGTATTCGCGACCGAAGGCGAGGATGGCGGCGAGGTTGCCGGGCGGGCTGCCGTAGAAGATGGCCGGCAGGAACAGCCAGATCGCGGCCTGCGCCAGCACCACGATCCAGACCACGAGGCGCGGCCGGGCGCGGATCAGTTCGACAACCAGGGAGGTAAACCGCATGAAACGCCTGAAATGCCCCAGCCACCCCTATCAAGCGGCGCCATCTGATCCCGAGGGTTTTTGATAAACGGCGGCGGCGGTGGAGGCAACGGTGTCGCGCCAGACTGCACTGTAAAGTCAGTCTCCGCTGTCATCCCCCGCTTCCGCTGTCATCACCCGCGAAAGCGGGTGATCCAGTACGCCGCGGCCTCTCGATCAAAAACGACTGCCTCTGGAATACTGGATCGCCCGCTTTCGCGGGCGACGACAGCGTCGCGTGGTTGGAGACGGTGCGCTTACGCCGCTTCGGATGCCGCGGCTTCGCTTTCGGCGTCCACCGTGAACAGGTCCGGCTCCGCCGGGACCGGGAAATGCTTCAGCCGCGCGGCGACGACGGGCGCGAAGAAGCTGCGGTGATGGCTGCTGGGACCGAGCCGGTCGAGCGCCTCGAGGTGCTCGGGGACCGCGTAGCCCTTGTGCTGCTCGAAGCCGTAACCGGGACAATCCAGCGCCAGCGCGCACATCAGGCGATCGCGCGTCACCTTGGCGATGATCGAGGCCGCCGCGATCGAGGCCACGATGCCGTCGCCGCCGATCACGGCGTCGCAGTCGCAGGGCGTGGCGAGCTTGTCGCGGCCGTCGACGAAGACGTGCTTCGGCATTTCCGGCAGCGCATGCACGGCGCGCGCGAGCGCCCACAGCGAGGCGCGCAGGATGTTGTCGCGGTCGATCCGCGCCCGTGACGCCACCGCGACCGAGAACGCCGATGTGGCGCAGATCTCCTCGAACAGTTCCTCGCGGCGCTCGACGGTCAGCCGCTTCGAATCATCGAGGCCCTTGGGAATCCGATTTGGGTCCAGCACCACGGCGGCGGCGACCACGGGACCCGCCAGCGGCCCGCGCCCGGCCTCGTCGCAGCCGGCGACCGGCCAGACGCCGCGCTTGATCAGCGCGCGCTCGCGCCGAAAGCTCGGCCGCGTCACCACGATGACGCGCTTGTCCGGCCTGGCCGGCTCGGCCGGTTTCTTCTTCGACGCGGTCTTAGACGTGCTGTTGGACTTGTCCCGAATCATGCGGGGATCGTGATCAAGCCCGGCCCGCGGCGCAACCTGGAACTTGGCGCCCTTCCCCGTTATTCAATTCGCCGCTCTAATCGGGATCGGCGCTCTAATCGGGAATTGACACCCGGCGGTCGTCGCGAACCTCAAAGCCCGGCGCGCGCACCACTTCCCAGGCGTGGCCGTCGGGATCGCCGAAATAGCCGCAATATCCGCCATAGCTGGTGGGCTGCGCGGGCTTCAGCAGCCTGGCGCCCTTCGACAGCGCAAACGCCATCACGCGATCGACCTCGGCGTCGTCGTTGCAGTTCCAGGCGATCGCGACGCCGCGGAACGCTGATGGCCGCGGCTGATCCGGCAGCCCGGCATCGGCGGCAAGCAGATGCCACGGGAACAAGCCGAGCACGGTGCCGCCGGTCTCGAAGAAGGCAACCTCCTCGCCGGTCGCGCGCATCTTCCTGGTGAAGCCGAGCGATTCATAAAAGTCGATACTGGCGCGCATGTCGCTGACGCCGAGCGTGAGGACGGTGAAGCGTGCGGTCGGGGTGTTACTCATTGTTGCACTCACTGTTTGACGTCTTCGTAGCCCGGATGGAGCGAAGCGCAATCCGGGAAATCTTTGGCCAGGGGTCGACGAGCCCCGGATTTCGCTGCGCTCCATCCGGGCTACGCGCCCTCACCTAGAATAGACTGAGCTGCTGTCCGTTGCGCTTCGGCTTGGCGAAGTGATCGGTGGTCAGCTTGGTCCGCCGCTTGTTGAGGCCGAGCTTCTCGCAGGCGATCTCGAAGCGGCGGCCGATCATCCAGGCCATCGGGCCGGTGCCCTTCATCCTGGTGCCCCATTGCGAGTCGTAGTCGCGGCCGCCGCGCATGTCGCGGATTAGCGTGAAGACGTGGCGATAGCGGTCGGGATAGTTCGCCATCAGCCATTCGCGGAACAGATCGCGGACCTCGAGCGGCAGGCGCAGCAGCACGTAGCTCGCCTCTTTGGCGCCGGCATGCGCGGCGGCATCGAGGATACGCTCGATCTCGGAGTCGTTCAGCGCCGGGATCACGGGGGCGACCATCACCGTGGTCGGGATGCCGGCGTCAGCGAGCCGCTTGATCGCCTCGAGCCGCTTCGGCGGGGTCGAGGCCCGCGGCTCCATGGTGCGGGCGAGTTTCGGGTCGAGCGTCGTCACCGAGAGCGCGACCTTGGCGAGATTGCGCTTGGCCATCCGCGCCAGGATGTCGATGTCGCGCACGACCAGGGCCGACTTGGTGACGATGCCGACCGGATGGCCGGCGCGCTCGAGCACCTCGAGAATGCCGCGCATGATCTTCCGGTCGCGTTCGATCGGCTGATAGGGATCGGTGTTGGTGCCGATCGCGATCATCCGGGCCTCGTAGTCCGGCGCCGCCAGTTCCTTCTCGAGCAGCGCGGGTGCGTCCGGCTTGGCGAACAGCTTCGATTCGAAGTCCAGCCCCGGCGACAGGCCGAGATAGGCGTGGGTCGGCCGCGCGAAGCAATAGACGCAGCCATGCTCACAGCCACGATAGGGATTGATCGAACGCTCGAAGCCGATGTCGGGCGAGTCGTTTCGGGTGATCACCTTGCGTGAGGTGTCGAGCGCCACGCTGGTCGTAAACGGCGGCAGATCCTCGAGACTCTGCCAGCCATCGTCGAAGGCGACGCGAGCCTCGGCCTCGTAGCGGCCGCTGGCGTTGGACTGCGCGCCGCGGCCGCGCCGCCGCTCGCGCTCGATCGCGACCGCAAGCTCGGGAAAAGGAGCAGGAACAGGTGAAGGTGCACCCGCCGGGTTATCGGAGGGCGCCGTTACCGGCGGGTGCTTGAGGGCATGAGAGGATGCTCGGCTCATGTTCTGAAGCTAACACAGCGCGAGAACAAATCAAGAACATGAGCGGAGAAATTCCACAGAACCTTGCTACAAAATTCTGCAGGCGAACAGGCTGCTTTGAATATGACAAGGTGATAACACGGCCGGAGTTTCTCCATCGTTTGAGCCATCGAAGCCTCAAAATCATGCTGAGCGTGATCATTCCAACCGACGGCGTCGAGCGCACCGCGGTCGCAACCTTGGCGGCGCTGGTGCCGGGAGCGGCCGCGGGTGTCATCCGCGAAGTGCTGCTGGTCGACCGCAGCAACAGCGATGTGATGGAGCGCGTCGCCGACGTCGCCGGCTGCCGCTTCCTGCGCTTCGAGGGCACGCGCGCCGCGGCGCTTGCGGCAGGCGCGCGGCAGGCGCGGTCGCCCTGGCTGATGTTCCTGCATCCGGGCGCGGTGCTCGATGCCGGCTGGATCGAGGAATCCACCCAGTTCATCCAGATGGTGGCGGCCAGCGGCAAGGACCGCGCCGGCATCTTCCGCTACGCCCGCGCGCCCTACACCGACCCCGGCCTGCGCGACGGCCTCAAATTCGTCGCCCGGATGATCACGGGTCCCTCGGCCGAACAAGGCCTTTTGATCGCGCGCGAACATTACGAGCGGATCGGCGGTTACCGGCCCGATGCCCGCCGCTCCGAGGCGCGCCTGCTGCGCCGGCTCGGCCGCTCCTCCCGCACCATGCTGCGCAGCCGGATCATGGTGGCTTGAAGCGTTTTCAAGCGAAGTGGGCACCGGTTCGCGTAAAGAAAACGCGTCAAAACCAGCCTGAAGCTTAGGTTCTGTCTTCAGAACCTAAGCTTCAACAAAGCGCTTGCGGATTATTTGATTCCGTCAAATAATATACTTGATGAAATCGAATTCCCATGACGCCACCCTCGAGAGCCAGGTCGCCGCGGTTCGCGGCTTCAGCCGGTTCTATACCCGCAAGCTCGGTATCATCGAGCCGAAGCTGCTGCACTCGACATTCACGCTGCAGGAAGCGCGGATCATCTACGAGCTCGCGCATCGCGAAAATTGCACCGCAACCGACCTGGTGCGCGATCTCGATCTCGATGCCGGTTTCGTCAGCCGCACGCTGGCGGCACTGCAAAAGCGCCAGATCGTGACCCGCAAGCCGTCGAAGGCCGACAAGCGCGTCAACGAGGTGACCCTCACCGCCAAGGGCCGCACCGCAGCCGCCGATCTCGACAGCCGCTCGCGCAGCGAGGTCGGGGCGCTATTGAAGCAGATGGACAGCGACCGTCGCGCCGCGGTGGTGCGCGCCATGGGCACGATCGAGCTATCGCTGGAGCCGCCCGCCGGGAAACCGGTCGGCTTCCTGCTGCGCAGCCATCGCGTCGGCGACATGGGCTGGGTCGTCTCGCGGCAGGGACAAGCCTACGCGGAGGAATATGGCTGGGACATCAGCTACGAGGCGTTGGTGGCCGAGATCTGCGCGCAGTTTCTGCGATCGTTCGATCCCGCCCGCGAGCATTGCTGGATCGCGGAGGTCGACGGCGAGCCGGTCGGCTCGATCTTCCTGGTCGACGGCGGCGGCAGGGTCGCCAAGCTGCGCCTGCTGCTGGTGGAGGAGAAGGCGCGCGGGCTCGGCGTCGGCCGCGCACTGGTCGAACAATGCATCCGCGCCGCGCGCGAGAAGGGCTACAAGAAGATGACGCTGTGGACCCAGAGCATCCTGGTCGCCGCGCGCGGCATCTACGCCCGCGCCGGTTTTCAGCGCGTCAAGGAAGAGAAGCATCACAGCTTTGGGGTCGATCTGGTCGGCGAGACCTGGGAACTGGAGTTGTAAAGCCGCAGCGCCGAGAAGTCTGGACTGCGTAGCCCGGATGGAGCGGAGCGCAATCCGGGAACGATGCGGCCGCGGAAGAGACTGCCCCGGATTTCGCTTCGCTCCATCCGGGCTACGGCAGCTCGCCTTTGAGATTCCGGGCTCATCGCTGCGCGATGCCCTCAGATGCGCAATTGCGCATCGGAAAGTGACGGCTGCTACGCGCTCGCGCCCTTCGCCTTCGGGCGGCGCAGATGTTCATCCAGCCGCGGCATGATCTCGACGAAATTGCAGGGGCGCGTGCGGTAGTCGAGCTGTGCGGCCAAAATGCCGTCCCAGCCGTCGCGGCAGGCGCCGGGCGAACCCGGCAGGCAGAAGATGAAGGTCGCGCCCGCAACGCCGGCGGTGGCGCGGCTCTGGATCGTCGACGCTCCGATCTTGGCGTGGCTCAGCATGTGGAAGGCGATCGAAAAGCCGTCCATCCGCTTCTCGAACAACGGCTCGACCGCCTCCGGCGTCACGTCGCGGCCGGTGAAGCCGGTGCCGCCGGTGGTGATGACGGCATCGACGGCAGGATCGGCGATCCAGCGCCGGATCACGGCTCTGATCGCCTCGACATCGTCGGTGACGATCTCGCGCGCCGCAAGCTTGTGGCCGGCCGCGGTGAGACGGTCGGCCAGCGTGGTGCCCGACTTGTCATCCGCCAGCGAGCGGGTGTCGGAAATCGTCAGCACCGCGATGTTGAGCGGGATGAATGATTTGGATTCGTCGATCGAAGGCATCGTGTACCTCACACACTGACGTCATCCTGAGGTGCTCGCGAAGCGAGCCTCGAAGGATGGGCAACGGGCGCTTCATCCTTCGAGGCTCGCCGAAGAGGCGAGCACCTCAGGATGACGCGGTCTAGAGCTACAAGCTACCGCCGAACGTGTTGCAGGCTTGCACTGTGCCCTGCTGGTAGCCTCTCATGAACCACTCCTTGCGCTGCGCGGCGGAGCCGTGGGTGAAGGAATCAGGCACCACCCTGCCCGTGGCCTGCCGTTGCAGCGTGTCGTCGCCGATCGCGTTCGCGGTGGTCAGCGCGGCGTCGATGTCGCCGGCCTCGAGGAAGCCCGGCCGCTTCTTCTCCTCGCGATTGACCCAGACGCCGGAGAGGCAATCGGCCTGCAGCTCGACCTTGACCTGCAGCGCGTTGGCCTCGCTCTTGCTGCCGGCCTGCTGCTGCAGCCGGTTCACGCGCGGAATGATGCCGAGCAGGTTCTGGATGTGATGGCCAGCTTCATGCGCGATGATATAGGCCGCGGTGAACTTGCAGGCGTTGCCCGAGCAGCCGCGGAAGCGCGTCTCGACCTCGCGGAAGAAGCCGGTATCGAGGAAGATGGTCTTGTCCGGCGGGCAGTAGAACGGTCCCATCGCCGACTGCGCCATGCCGCAGCGGCCGCCATTGGTGGCGTTGCGGAACAGCACGATCTTCGGACCGGTGTAGGTCTGGCCGCTGGCCTTGAAGATCTCGCTCCAGCGATCGTCGATCTCGCCCAGGATGCCGGCGATCATGCTGCCCATCTCGTCGGTCGGCGCGCCGCGCTTGGCTTGCCCGCCCGACGACTGCCGGTCGGTCTGGTAGGTCGGGGCCTGGCCGCCGCCGGTGAGAATCTCGGCGCCGCCGATCAGGATGCGCGGGTCGATGCCGAAGGCATAGCCGAGCAGGCCGAGCACGATGATGGTGCCGATGCCGAGCCCGCCACCACCCATCGGGATGCCGAAGCCGCCACCGCCACCTCCGCCCATCCCGCCTTCATCGCGACGGTCTTCGATGTCGTCGCTGCGGCGGAAATCATCATAGCGCATGGCGGTTTCCCTTCATTCCAGTCGGCGACCCAACGCGGGACACTCCAACTTAAAATTTCCATTCTGTTAATCAATATCCTGCCCGGCAATAATTGCCTAGTCGGAAGGCGCGCATCCCTTGCGGTGCAAACGGCTGCGAGTGAGGGCGAATCTACCGCGCGAATCGTGCCGGTTTGATGATCCGCAAATTTTTTCGCCGAACGCGCTGATGTTGCAGCACAACGCCGGCGGCACTGCGCCATGCCGCGCAAAAGATGCTGCAATCTTTAGCATGAAGATTTCCAATTAAGTCGATTTTTACTTTGCCGGGTCAATGTGGCGCCAGTCGGTTGTTTAGTCCCGCGTCGCCGACAGCGTCGCCTGAGTCAGAGTTCTTGAGTCATGGTAGTGTCGCGTCGCGGGGCGTCTGCAAGGGCGCCCCGCACTAAATTTGAGAGTGCCCCATCGAGCCACATCGTCATTGGCGATTGCGTGGCCGAATTGTCGAAGCTTCAGGCCGGCTCGGTCGACCTGGTCTTCGCGGATCCTCCCTACAACCTGCAGCTCAAGGGCGACCTCAAGCGCCCCGATGAGTCGCATGTCGATGCCGTCAACGACGATTGGGACAAGTTCTCGTCGTTCGCTGCCTATGACGATTTCACCCGCGCCTGGCTGCTGGCCTGCCGCCGGGTGATGAAGCCGTCGGCAACGCTGTGGGTGATCGGCTCCTATCACAATATCTTCCGCGTCGGCGCCATCATGCAGGACCTCGGCTTCTGGCTCCTGAACGACATCGTGTGGCGCAAGTCCAATCCGATGCCGAACTTCCGCGGCCGCCGCTTCACCAACGCGCACGAGACCATGATCTGGGCCGCGCGCGACGAGAAGGCCAAGGGCTACACCTTCAACTATGAAGCGCTGAAGGCGTCCAATGAGGACGTGCAGGCACGCTCCGACTGGCTGATCCCGCTGTGCACCGGCGAGGAGCGCCTCAAGGACGGCGACGGCAAGAAAGTGCATCCGACGCAGAAGCCCGAGCAGCTGCTCGCCCGCGTGCTGCTGTCGTCTTCGAAGCCCGGCGATCTCGTGATCGATCCGTTCAACGGCACCGGCACCACCGGCGCCGTCGCCAAGCGCCTCGGCCGCAGCTATATCGGCTTCGAGCGCGACAGGACCTATGCGGCTGCCGCCGAGGCGCGCATCGCCGCGATCGAGCCGCTGCCGGACGCAACGCTGGCGCCATTCATGACCGCGCGCGAGGCGCCGCGCGTTGCGTTCTCCGAACTGATCGAGCGCGGCATGATCGTGCCGGGCGCCAGGCTGGTCGACGCCAAGAAGCGCCACGGCGCCCTGGTGCGCGCCGACGGCGCCATCATGCTCGGCGACAAGGTCGGCTCGATCCACCGCATCGGCGCGGTCGCGCAGGGCTCGGGCGCCTGCAACGGCTGGACCTTCTGGCACGTCGAGACCAAGACCGGCCTGCGGCTGATCGACGAGCTGCGCGCCGAGATCCGCTCCGAGATGGCGGCGGGCTGAGGCAGGCCGACTAATCTTCCTCGTCATTCCGGGCTCGCCGCTTCGCGGCGCCCTCAGATGCGCAATTGCGCGTCGGGGAATGACACGTCGGGAAAGATGACGCCGTCTTGAACGCGGGCCGCCTTGTTGCGCTGCGACGTTGGGACTAGATTGGCCCCGTCACTTGCCCGTTTCGATTGGTCGCCCGATGCGCAGACAATCCGAGACCTTGCTGCTGGTGCCGCTGCTGCCGGTCTTCCTGCTCGGCATGTTTCCGATGCTGCTGATCGGCCTGCTCGGATTCTTCGGCCTGATCATTTTCGGCATCCTGCTCGTCTGCGTCGGGCTGACGCTCGCGCTCGAGGCGCATGGCGAGTTCAATGAAGAGATCATCGTCCATGGCTACGCGCGGGGATCAGAACGCGCGACGCAGGTCTCCCATTTGCGTGCTGCGAGGCGCTCCGCCGCCGCGCTGGACGTCGTGGGCATCGCGCTGGTCGTCGCGGGTATCCTGGGCTTCTTCTGGGCCGGCTGACCAGC
The DNA here is from genome assembly GCF_042258325.1 of Bradyrhizobium sp. Pha-3. Classification (NCBI taxonomy): domain Bacteria; kingdom Pseudomonadati; phylum Pseudomonadota; class Alphaproteobacteria; order Hyphomicrobiales; family Nitrobacteraceae; genus Bradyrhizobium; species Bradyrhizobium sp. Pha-3. Next base: position 7,398,394 of record NZ_CP170151.1, read on the forward strand.
GCGCCACGCGCCCCTGATTCACAAACTCGTCGCTTGCGCAGCGCAGCGAAATTTGCGCAAGAGGAGCCGGTATGCGGCCTTCCCCCGCCGCGTCCCGATCTCGCCGGTTACAAGAACCACAAGGGAGTCCCTTCATGATCAAATTCTATTTCAACGGCGCGCCGAACCCGAACAAGGTCGCGCTGTTCCTGGAAGAGTCCGGCCTGCCGTTCGAGGCGATCCCGGTCGACACCCGCAAGGGCGAGCAGTTCGCGCCGGAATTCCTGAAGGTCAACCCGAACGGCAAGGTGCCAGCGATCGACGATGACGGCGTGCTGGTGTTCGATTCGAACGCGATCCTGCTCTACCTCGCCGAGGAGCACGGCAAGTTCCTGCCCGCCAATACGCCGGCCAACCGCGCCGCGACGCTGTCCTGGCTGATGTTCATCGCGACCGGCCTCGGCCCCTATTCCGGCCAGGCCGTGCACTTCAAGCACTTCGCGCCGAAGGATCTCGACTACGCCAACAATCGCTACCAGTACGAGGCGCACCGCCATTACAAGATCCTCGACGATCATTTGGCGAAATCGCGCTACATGGTCGGCGACAGCTACACGATCGTCGATATGGCGTTCTGGGGCTGGGCGCGGATGGCGCCGTTCGTCCTCGGTGAGGAAGGTTACGCCAAATATCCGAACGTCAAGCGGCTGGTCGACGAGATCTCGGCGCGGCCGGCGGCGGCGCGCGCGATCGCGCTGAAGGACAAGCACACCTTCAAGGCCGAGATGGACGACGCGGCCCGCGACATCATGTTCGGCCACCTCAAGTCCAAGGTGGCGTAAGCCAATCCCCACGACGGCAAGACGACGGCGCCCGGACGGGCGCCGTCTTCGTTTGTGCCACCCGTTAGCGGCCCACCGCTACGCGGGAAACGCGCCGAGCGCCTTCTCGGTGAGGACCGAGTCGCAATATTCCCGCACCTCCTTGATCCGGCCGCCGTCGAAGCGAAACACCAGGCAATAGTCGTTGTCGTAGCGCTGGCCTTGCTTGGTGAGGTTGTCGCCCTTGGCCTCGACCACGACGATGTCGCCGTCGGCGAGGATGCGATGGGCGACGGTGCGGCCGCGCTCGGCCAGCTTCGAGCGGACATGGCCGTGCAGATCGTTGATGATCGATTGCTTGCCGGTGAAGGCGCGCGACCAGGAATATTGCCCGGTCACGGTCCAGATCGCGTCGTCGGCAAGCGTTGCCATGAACAGCGAGTTCTCGCGCACCGCAGGATCGGGACTGCCCGCGATCACGAACATCTCCTGCACCAGTTTCTTGTTGTCGGCTGCGCTCATGGCGCGTCTCCTTGCGATTGATAGAGCCTGATTTCAGGCGCTTCCTCGCGCGATGCGGTCTTCGGCTCGCGTGAAAACGCCTTGGCCCCAATCCTGCGGCCTGGCTACGCATTCTTCCAATCGATAGGTGGTATGATATATATTCACCCGATGAATTTGAATTCGCTTGACCTCAATCTGCTGGTCGCGCTCGACGCCCTGCTGCGCGAAGCCAATGTCAGCCGCGCCGCGATGCGGCTCAATCTGTCGCAGCCGGCGACCAGCCACGCGCTGCAGCGGCTGCGCGACCTGATCAGCGATCCGCTTTTGGTGCGCAACGGCGCGCGGATGGAGCTGACGCCGCGGGCGCAGGCGCTGCGCTCGCCGCTGGCCCATGCGCTCGACCAGGTGCGCGCGCTGTTCATCTCCGACGATTTCGACGCCGCGCGCAGCGACCGGCACTTTCGCCTGATGATGCCCGACCTCGCGGTCGAGCTCCTGATGCCGCCGCTGATGGAGAAGGTGACGCTGATCGCGCCGAACGTCACCATCGACGTGGTGCCGTGGCGGGGACCTGCGATCTTCACGCCCGAATTCGCCCGCACCATCGATCTCGTGATCTCGATCGGCGACTCCTTCAAAAGCTTTCACCGGCAGCGGCTCTACACCGACAGCGATGCGCTCGCGGTGCGGCGCGGCCACCCCGCCGGCACGAAGCTGAAGAAGCGCGAAGCATTCCTCGCCGCGCGCCATGTCGCCGTGATCATCCGCGGCCAGAACGAGGATCTGATCGACACCTGGCTGCGCGCCAAGGGCATCGAGCGGCGGATCGCGCTGGTGGTGCCGGGCTATATCGAGGCGCTGCACGTCACCGCGCGTACCGACCTCGTCGCCTTCGTGCCGCGCCGGCTGATCTCGGCGCTGTCGAAGCAATTGTCGCTGATGACGGTGACGCCGCCGCTCGATCCCGGGATCGACGAGCAGCACATGTTCTATCCGACACGGGCGCAGATGGACCCCGGTTCGATCTGGCTGCGCCGGCTGATGCTGGAGACCGGACGGGAGCTGGAGAGGGGGAAGGTGTAGCGGCGCGCTCTATCCCGCGTCGTCCCGGCGAAAGCCGGGACCCATAACCACAGGGTTGCGTTATGAGAGTGAGCTGCGGCCCCAACGTCGCGTAACAACGATCGTTGGTGGTTATGGTCCCGGGTCGCGCTGCGCTTGCCCGGGACGACACCGAATTTTTGGGCCTTACGTCTTCTGCTCCGCCAGCACCTTCTGCACCGCCGGGCGGCTCTCCATTGCTGCGCGATGCGCCTTCACCTTGGGCAGCGTTGCGATGTCGACCCCGTCGCCGTCGAGCCACAGGGTCAGCGTGTAGAGATAGGCATCGCCGACGGTGTAGTTCTCGCCCATCACCCACGGGCCCTTCAGCATGTCGCGCTCGATCAGGTTGAAGCAGGCGCTCATGGTCTTCGGGATCATCGCCTTCATGTCGGCGAACGAAGTCTCCTGCGTCGCCCAGCGCGCACCGCGCATCTTGTGGGCGTGGCAGATATGCACCGTCGAGCACAGATAGGAGTTGAAGGCCTGCAGCGTCGCGAATTCGAAGGCGTCGTCGGGCGCGAGCTTCGCCTGCGGAAAGCTCTGCGCGATGTAGGCCAGCATCGCCGGCGTCTCGGTCAGCACGCCGCGATCGGTCACCAGCGTCGGCACGCGGCCCTTCGGATTGATCTTCAGGTATTCCGGGCTGTTCTGCTGGTTGGTCTTGAAGTCGATCTTCTCGGTCGTGTAGGGCGCGCCGGCCTCGGCCAGCGCGATGTGGGACGCCAGCGCGCAGGTGCCGGGGGCAAAATAGAGCTTGAGCATGTTGCAGTCCTCTCCGAGCGTTGTCGGTTCGTTGCGAACCCGGCTCTGGTTCTTGTTCTGACGGCGCGGAGGTTAACGGCAGCACCATCAGCCGTCCACCCCGCGCGTGCCGCGGACCTTGCCCACGGCGGTGCCGTCGTGCGATGACCATGCCAATTGAGGGATTTTTCATGACTGTGCTCATTGCAGGTGGCGGAATTGGCGGGCTGACGCTGGCGCTCAGCCTGCACCAGATCGGCGTGCCGGCCCGCGTCTTCGAGAGCGTGCCCGAGTTGAGGCCGCTCGGCGTCGGCATCAACGTGCTGCCGCATGCGGTGCGCGAGCTGATCGAGCTCGGCCTGCACGATGTGCTCGACGCTTCAGCGGTGCGCACCCGCGAGCTCGCCTATTTCTCCAAGCACGGCAAGCCGATCTGGAGCGAGCCGCGCGGGCTCGAGGCCGGCTACAAATGGCCGCAGTTCTCGATCCATCGCGGCCGGCTGCAACAGCTGCTGCTCGATGCCGCGACCGAACGGCTGGGAGCTGCGAACATCCTCACCAGCCATCACCTCACCGGCTGGACCGAGACCGCCGACGGCGTCCGCGCCGATTTCATCGACCGCGCCACCGGCAAGCCCGTCGGCAGCTATGACGGCGCGGTGCTGATCGCCGCCGACGGTATCCATTCGGCGGTGCGCGAGAAGCTTTATCCGCAGGAGGGGCCGCCAATCTGGAACGGCCGCATCCTGTGGCGCGGCATCACCCGCGGCGATGCCTTCCTGACCGGCCGCACCATGATCATGGCCGGCCACGAGATCCTGAAATTCGTCTGCTACCCGATCTCAAAGGAGGCAGGCCCCGACGGCAAGTTCGACATCAACTGGGTCGCCGAGCGGCACATGCCGCCGACCTATCAATGGCGCCGCGAGGACTACAACCGGACGGCAAAACTCGACGAGTTCCTGCCGTGGTTCGAGAGCTGGAATTTCGACTGGCTCGATGTCCCCGGCCTGATCCGGAACTGCCCGCATGCCTACGAATATCCGCTGGTCGATCGCGATCCGATCCCGCAATGGACGTTCGGCCGCGTCACGCTGATGGGCGACGCCGCGCATCCGATGTATCCGATCGGCTCCAACGGCGCCTCGCAGGCGATCTTGGATGCGCGCGTGCTGACGCGCGAGATTTTGGCGCATGGCCCGACGCAGGCGGCGCTCGCGGCCTTTGAGGCCGAACGGCGGCCCGCGACCACGGACCTCGTGATGCTGAACCGCCGCAACGGCCCGGAGCAGGTGATGCAGCTGGTCGAGGAGCGCGCGCCTGAAGGCTTCAAGGTCGTCACCGACGTGCTGTCGCAGCAGGAGCTGGAAGACATCGCCGCCAACTACAAGCGCGTCGCCGGTTTCCAGGTCGAGGGACTGAACGCCAAGCCGCCGATCGTGCAGCGGGCGGGCTAAGGATCTATCACCGTCACCCTGAGGAGCCGCGAAGCGGCGTCTCGAAGGGTGCACGGCCCGGCCGGTGGCCGTCGACCCTTCGAGACGCGCGCGAGATGCGCGCTCCTCAGGGTGACGGATCGGGCCGGTGCGCAAGCCGCGCTATCGCAACGCCCGTGCCGCTTCCACCAGGCGGATGCTGCTGCTCGCGGTCGCGAGCAGCGTGCCGTCGGCTGAAGTCAGCCTCCCCTCGACAAAGGCGATGGTCTTGCCGAGTTGCGTCACCGTCGCCTCGCCGGTGATCGGCCCGGGTTTTGCCGGCGCCAGGAAATTCACGGTCATCGTGATGGTCGTGGTGAAGAGTCGGCCCTCGGTCATCACGAACACCGCCGGCCCCATCGTGTCGTCGAGCATTGCCGAGAGCATACCGCCCTGGATGAAGCCGGCTGGATTGCAAAACTCCTGCTTGCCGTCGAAGGCCATTTTGATCCAGCCCTCCTGCGGACGTGCGTCGACCACGCGCCACCCCAGTAGTTTTGCGACGGGCGGCATCGGAATGCGGTCGAGTGCGGTTGCGATCATGGCGGCCTCCGGTTTCCGGAAGTGATAGCGAAGCCCTGCTGCCAACATGGTGTCAGCAGGCTGTCATCGTCAGAGATCGAGCCCATGCGCGACAACCTTGCGCATCACGTTCGGAAACGCCTCGCCGTCCAGCGTCGCCACCGGGACCCAGCGCATGCCATCCGGTGCGCGGCTCCGCGGCGGAACGCTGGCGGTGTAGACGACGAGCTCAAGCGGGAAGTGCGTGAACACGTGGCTGACGACGCCCGCCGTGCGGCGCCAGCGCGTGACGCCCTTCAGTTCCGGCGCCTGGGCCAGTGCCGCCGCGTCCTCCTGCCCGGCAAGCCATTGCGATCCCGGCACCTCGGTCATGCCGCCGAGCAGGCCTTTTGCCGCGCGCGAGCGCACCAGGAGCTCGCCGCCCCGCGTCACCACGAAGGCCGCGCCGCGGCGCAAGATGCCGCTCTTCTTCGGTGCCTTGCGCGGGAACGTTTCCTGGTCGCCGCGCGTGCGCGCCGCGCAGTCGTCATTCAGCGGACACAATGCGCAGGCCGGCTTCTTCGGCGTGCAGATCGTGGCGCCCAAATCCATCAGCGCCTGAGCACTGTCGCCGGCGCGGGACGGGCCGAGCAATGTCGCCGCCATCTCCTTGATCAGCGGCTTGGCCTGCGGCAGCGCCTCCTCGATGGCGTAGAGCCGGCTGACCACGCGCTCGATGTTGCCGTCCACCGGCATGGTGCGGCGGTCGAAGGCGATGGCGGCGATCGCGGCCGCGGTGTAGGGCCCGATGCCGGGCAGCGCGCGCAGGCCGTCCTCGGTGTCCGGGAAAACCTCGCTGTGGTCACCCATCACCGCAACCGCGCAGGCGTGCAAATTGCGCGCCCGCGAATAATAGCCGAGCCCGGCCCACATCCTTAAGACGTCGTCGAGCGAGGCACGGCCGAGCGCCGTCGCGTCGGGCCAGCGTGACACGAATTTCTCGAAATACGGCCCGACCGCCCGCACCGTGGTCTGCTGCAGCATGATCTCCGACAACCACACGCGGTACGGATCGGCCCGCTCCCCCGCGGCCGCGCGCCACGGCAACGTCCGGCGATGCCGGTCATACCAGGCGAGCAGCCGCGCCGGGCGGTCGGCGGCGTCTTCGGTCGGTTTGGCTTTGGCGGCTGCACGAGAACTCATGGACGTATCTTAAGGCAAATCCCGCTGCGTCACGCCCGGGCTTGACCCGGGCATCCACGTCTTTCTTTGTCCAGGACCGACGCCTGTCCTATAACCCCCTGATGTCCAAACCCGGTCCGATCAGCGCAAAGCCCCTGTCGATCCTGCTCAGCGACGTCTTCACCGACGCCTATGCCAAGCAGGGCTTTGCCGCGCGCGAACTGGTGACGCGCTGGACCGAGATCGCGGGCGAGCGGATTGCTGCCTATTGCGAGCCGCTGAAGATGCAGTGGCCGCGACCGGTGGAGGGGCAGCCGCAGGAGCCGGCGACGCTGGTGCTGCGGGTCGAAGGCCCGATGGCGCTGGAAATCCAGCACTCCTCCGACGTCATCCTGGAACGGGTGAACCGCTTCTTCGGCTGGCATGCGGTCGGTCGCCTGACCATCCGGCAGGCGCCGCTCTCGCGCCGCAGCCGGCCGGTCCGGCCGCGCCCGCCGGACGCCAAAACCGTGGCGCGGGAGGCGGCCAACCTTGCGGCCGTCGAGGACGACGACCTGCGCGCGGCGCTGGCCCGTTTGGGTGCCTCGATCAAGCGAAATTGACGCTTTTCGGCAGGCCGGCCGCGAGACCGCGGCATTGCCACAATGGCCGTTTCAAGCTAGCGAAGGCTTCTTTTCGGGACCCCCTTCATTGTGGCGTGAATGCGCCAATCCGGGAGCTGACCTTGATCATCACGCGCCGCGCTTTCACCACCGCTCTCTCGCTGACCGGGCTCGCCGCCCTCGCCGGCCTGTCGCCGCTGCGCCTGATCACGGACGCGTTCGCGCAGACTGCCGCCGAGGTCGCCAAGCCGCAGTCGCTGCCGGACATGGGGCTCGGCCCGCAGGACGCCAAGGTGACGATCGTCGAATACGCCTCGATGACCTGCCCGCACTGCGCCAATTTCAACGAGACCGTGTTCCCGAAGATCAGGTCGACCTACATCGACCCCGGCAAGGTCCGCTACGTGTTCCGCGAATTCCCGCTCGACATCAAGGCCGCCGCCGGCTCGATGCTGGCGCGCTGCATCGCCAAGGACGACGCGCCGAAGTATTTTGCCGTGATCGACCTGCTGTTCCGCCAGCAGAACGACTGGGTGGTGAAGAACACCACCGAGACGCTGACGCGGATCGGCAAGCAGGCCGGCCTCACCCAGCAGCAGGTCGAGGACTGCCTGAAGGATCAGAAGCTGCTCGACAAGATCGCCGCCGATCAGAAATACGCCAACGAGGTGCTGAAGGTGAACTCGACGCCGACCTTCTTCGTCAATGGCGAGATGCTGAAGGGCGAGACCTCGTTCGAGGAGTTCAGCAAGCACATCGATCCGCTGCTGAAGAGCTGATTGCGCGCCGTTGAGCCTGACATCGTCGTGCCCCGCTTTTGAGTCGGGGCACGATAATTGTGGATGATTTGCGATCACGGCATGCGGCCGTCGCATTATTTCGTTGTTGAAAACCTGATTCGCGTGATGCGAATCTCCGAGGACATGCAGAGGCCACAAAACCCCTGCAAATCCCTTGGGAAAAGCTTGGTCAAGCGGTTGCCCTGACGCACGGGCATCGCCATTGTCGCCGCTCATGAGAGCTGCACGCAGCAACTCACCCACACACCGACATTGCCTTCCATGGTATTGTCACGGCAGGGAGATTCGCGCCCGGCCAAACGAGATTTGTGTACATGAAGCTCACGCGCCTCCGCCTGCACGGTTTCAAGTCGTTCGTTGAACCCACCGATTTCATGATCGAGCCGGGCCTGACCGGCGTCGTCGGACCGAACGGCTGCGGCAAATCCAATCTCGTCGAAGCGCTGCGCTGGGCGATGGGCGAGACCTCGCACAAGTCGCTGCGTGCCGCCGACATGGACGCGGTGATCTTCGCCGGTTCCGGCAATCGTCCGGCGCGCAACCACGCCGAAGTCGTGATGACGATCGACAATTCCGATCGCTCGGCGCCGGCCGCGGTGAACGACAGCCAGCTCTTGGAAATCTCCCGCCGCATCGAGCGCGAGGCCGGCTCGGTCTACCGTATCAACGGCCGCGACGTCCGCGCCCGCGACGTGCAGATCCTGTTCGCCGACGCCGCCACCGGCGCGCGTTCGCCGGCGCTGGTCCACCAGGGCAAGATCGGCGAGATCATCCAGGCCAAGCCCGAGCAGCGCCGCCGCGTGCTGGAAGACGCCGCCGGCGTGGCGGGCCTGCATGCCCGCCGTCACGAGGCGGAACTGCGGCTGAAGGCGGCCGAAACCAATCTCACCCGCGTCGAGGACGTGATCGGCCAGCTCACCGGCCAGATGGAAGGCCTGAAGAAGCAGGCGCGCCAGGCGATCCGCTACCGCGAAGTCGCGGCCAAGGTGCGTAAGTCCGAGGCGATGCTGTTCCATCTGCGCTGGATCGAGGCCAATGCCGACGTCAACGACGCCGCGCAGACCCATGACATCTCCGTGCGCGAGATGGCCGAGCGCACCCGCGAGCAGGCCGAATCCGCCCGCATCCAGGCGATCCGCGCCGCCGAATTGCCGGCGCTGCGCGATGCCGAAGCGCGCGCCGCCGCCGGCCTGCAGCGCCTGACCAACACGCGCGAGATGCTCGACCGCGAGGAGCAGCGCGCCAAGGAGCGCGTCGGCGAGCTCGATCGCCGCCTCACCCAGTTCGCCCAGGACATCGCGCGCGAGCAGCAGCAGACCTCGGATGCCGACATCGCGCTGCAGCGGCTCGACACCGAAGACGCGGAGCTCAAGGAAGAGATCAAGTCGCGCGTCGAGAAGCGCTCCGGCGTCGACGAGCGCGTCGCCGAGGCCGAGGAGATCCTGGCCGCGACCGAGCGTCAGTTCTCCGAGCTGACCACGCAGCTCGCCGATCTCACTGCCAAGCGCAATCAGCTCGAAGCCGGCGTGCGTACGCATCGCGAGCGGCTGGCCCGGCTCGATCAGGAGATCGCCAACGTCCAGGCCGAGGAAACCAAGCTCGCGCAGGAGACCGGCAATCTCGGCGACATCGACGCGCTGGCCGCCGCCATGGAGATGGCGCAGCAGACGCTTGCCGAGTCCGAGGCCGCCGTGCAGACCAGCGAGGTGCATCACGCCGCCGCGCGGCAGACGCTGGAAGCCTCCCGCAATCCGCTTACCGAAGCCGAGAAGCGCGTGCAGCGGCTGGAGACCGAAGCCCGCACCATCTCCAAGCTCGTCACCAGCGAGACCAAGAATCTGTGGCCGCCGATCATCGACGGCATCACCGTCGCCAAGGGCTATGAGAAGGCGATCGGCGCGGTGCTCGGCGACGACCTCGATGCGCCGGTGGATTCCTCCGCGCCGATGCGCTGGACCAATATCGGCGTGGCCGGCGAAGATCCGGCGCTGCCCGATGGCGTCGAGCGGCTGGCCGACCATGTCCAAGCGCCGCCGGAGCTGGCACGCCGCCTGGCCCAGATCGGCGTCGTCGCCAAGGAACGCGGCGCCGCGTTGGTGTCGCAGCTGAAGACCGGCCAGCGGCTGGTGTCGCTCGAAGGCGACGTCTGGCGCTGGGACGGCTTTGTCGCCGACGCGCATGCCCCGACCGGCGCCGCCCGCCGTCTCGCCGAGCGCGCCCGCCTTGTCGACATCGAGCACGAGTTGGAACAGGCCCGCATCGACGCCGCCGCCAAGCGCCAGGCGCTGGAGACGGCAGAAGAAGAATTGCGCTCGGCGTCCGCCGCCGAGGGCGCCTCGCGCGAAGCGGTGCGCGCCGCCCGTCGCGAGGCCGACGCCGCGCGCGAACGCCATGCCGCCACCGAGCGCGAGATCAACCGCCACGCCGCGCGCAAATCGGCACTGACCGAGGCGCACAGCCGCGTCGCCGCCGATCGCGCCGAGGCCGAAGCCGCGCATGAGAGCGCGGCTGCCGCGCTCGCCGAACTGCCGCCGGGTGTCGAGACCGAGGCCCAGCTCGCCGCGGTTCGCGCCGAGATCGACAATCAGCGCCGTGCCGCGGCGCAAGTCCGTGCCGAGGCGCAGGCGCTCGCCCGCGAGGCCGAGCTCGCCGACCGCCGCGTGCAGGCGATCGTTGCCGAGCGCAATGAGTGGCAGAACCGCAAGACCAGCGCCGCCTCGCAGGTCGAGACCGTCGAGGCGCGCATCGCCGAGGTGTCGGCCGAGCGCGAGGAACTCGCCAATGCGCCGGAAGTCTTTGCCGAGAAGCGCAGCGCGCTGATCACGGAGATCGAGCACGCCGAGGGCGATCGCCGCATCGCCGCCGACGCGCTGGCGACCGCGGAAGCCGCGATGGCGGAAACCGATCGCCTCGCCAAGGCCTCGCTCGAAGCGCTCTCCTCGTCCCGCGAAGCCACCGCGCGCGCCGAGGAGCGCATGGAAGGCACCCGCCGCCGCCTCGCCGACATCGAGCGCGAGATCCACGACATGCTCGAGGTCGAGCCCGGCGCGGTCGTCGGCATGGCCGAGATCGAACCCGGCCAGGAGCTGCCGCCGGTCGCGCAGGTCGAGGAAGAGCTCGAAAAGCTGCGCCGGGATCGCGAGCGGCTTGGCGCCGTCAATTTGCGCGCCGAGGAAGAGCTCAAGGAGGTCGAGACCCAGCACACCGCGCTGACGACCGAACGCGACGATCTCGTCGAAGCGATCAAGCGGCTGCGGCAGGGCATCCAGAGCCTCAACCGCGAAGCCCGTGAGCGCCTGCTGACGTCGTTCGAGACCGTCAACAACCACTTCAAGCGGCTGTTCACCGAGCTGTTCGGCGGCGGCGAAGCCGCACTTCATCTGATCGAGAGCGACGATCCGCTCGAAGCCGGCCTCGAGATCATCGCCAAGCCGCCCGGCAAGAAGCCGCAGACGCTGTCGCTGCTGTCGGGCGGCGAGCAGGCGCTGACCGCGCTGGCGCTGATCTTCGCGGTGTTCCTGACCAACCCGTCGCCGATCTGCGTGCTGGACGAGGTCGACGCGCCGCTCGACGACCACAACGTCGAACGGTTCTGCACCCTGCTGAACGAGATGACCGGCTCGACCGAGACGCGCTTCATCATCATCACGCACAATCCGATCACCATGGCGCGGATGAACCGGCTGTTCGGCGTCACCATGGCCGAGCGCGGCGTGTCGCAGCTGGTGTCGGTCGACCTGCAGGGCGCGGTCGACATCCTCGACCAGAACGTGGCTTAGGCGTAGCACCTGCGCGTCGACGTCATTTTCGTGATACCCGCGCCTCCGCATCGTCATTGCGAGGAGCGATAGCGACGAAGCAATCCATATCTTAGCACGCGGCGCTATGAGTTGCTTCGCTCCGCTCGCAATGACGTCGGATAGTCCGTCACATGACTTCGCCCGATCTCCCCGCCGAACTGCGCGCGGCCCTCAACGCCAGGCTCGAAGGCCTGTCGCGCAGCGACGCCGCCGGCCGCGCGGCGGTGATCTCGCAGACCTATCGCGAAGGCGGCGGCTCCTCGACGATCAGAACCGAGACCGATGCGCTGGCCTATGCGCTGGCGCGGATGCCGGCCACCTATGCCGCCGTCGCAGCGAGCCTCAACGCGCTGACGGAGATCAGGCCGGACTTCGCGCCGGTGCGCCTGCTCGATGTCGGTGCCGGTCCGGGGACCGCGACCTGGGCCGCCGCGGAAGCGTTCACGTCGCTGCGGGACTTCACCTTGCTTGACGCCAACGGCGCGTTGCGGGCGCTCGCCGAGGAGCTGTTTCACGGCAGCATTCGCCTGCACGACACCCGCTACGAACTCGGCCAGGCGCGTGCGCTGCTCGACAAGGCCGAAGCTGCCGACCTCGTCGTCGCCAGCTACATGATCGGCGAACTCGGCGACACGGAGCGCGGGGCACTGGCCGATGCGCTGTGGGCGAAGACCGGCGACACGCTGCTGGTCGTCGAACCCGGCACGCCCGCGGGCTATGCGCGGATCATCGCATTGCGCGCACGCCTGATCGCCGCCGGGGCGCATGTCGTTGCACCCTGCCCGCATGACGGTGGCTGTCCGCTGGTCGCACCCGACTGGTGCCACTTCTCGCAGCGCTTGCAACGCTCCCGCGCGCACAAGCAGGTCAAGGGCGCCGACGTTCCGTTCGAGGACGAGCGCTTCGCCTATGTCGCGCTGAGCCGCGCGCGCGTTGAGAACAGGCCATCGCGCGTGCTGGCGCAGCCCGACGTCGGCAAGGTCGAGATCGCAGCGAAGCTGTGCACGCCCGAGGGCGTATCGGTTGCGAGGATCCCGCGTCGCGCCAGGGCCGAATACGCAAGCGCCCGGCGCTGGCGCTGGGGCGATGCGGTATCTCGTCGTCCCGGCGAAAGCCGGGACCCATAACCACCGAGGTTTGTTGTGAGTGAAGCCGTCGCCGCTTGTGCCCCTTCCGCGGGCCGCGGCGTATGGGTTCCTGTGTCTTGGAAGTCTGTCAGGATGTGGGTGGGCGGGAAGCCGTTGGGTCCTTGGCGCTTGACGCCGCGAGCCGGCTCGGTCTCCCGCCCGTTCCATCTATCAACCTGAACAGTTGCACGAGGCTGCGCCAACAGACCTCGCATCACAGGGACAGGCACCGTGATCATAGCTCTTCGTTACGTCGGAATCGACGTCTCCAAAAAACACCTCGATACCTTTGATGAGGCTGACGGCGTGCCGAGGCGCATTGCCAACGCGACACAGGCCATCACACAGCAGGTGGCGCGTTGGCAATGCGATGCGCTGGTGGTCTTCGAGGCGACGGGTATCTATGACCTCGCGCTTCGCGAGGCGCTGCGTCAGGCCGGGATCCAGTTCGCACGGATCAACCCGGCCCGTGCCCGCGACTTTGCACGGGCCAGCGGCCTGCTCGCCAAGACCGATCCGATCGATGCGCGGATGCTGGCGGCCTTTGCGCGGGCCATGCAGCCCGCCCCCGAGCAGGTCGCCGATCCTGCACGGGGCGCCTTGGCGAGGCTTGCAAAACGGCGGGATCAGCTGGTCCTCATGCGCGCCCAGGAGAAGAACCGGCGCAGCGAGGCCGACGATCGCGCCATGGCCGAACGCATTGGCCGCCTCATCGAGGTCCTCGACAGCGAGATCGCCGGGATCGAGGCCGACATCAGCGCATTGATTAAAGCCGAAGCGCAGATCGCGGACGATGCGAAGTTAATGCGTTCGCTGCCCGGCGTGGGTCCCGTGGCCTGCATGCAGCTCATCGCGCAGATGCCGGAACTCGGGCGGGTCGGACCGAAACAACTCGCAGCGCTCGCTGGCCTTGCTCCCTTCAACGTCGACAGCGGCACCTTCCGCGGCAAGCGCAAGATTGCGGGCGGCCGAAAGCGCGTTCGTGACGCCCTTTATATGGCGGCCCTCAACGCAGTTCGCAGAGCTGATCCGTTCAAGGCCTTCTATGCACGACTGCGACAGGCCGGAAAACCAGCCAAACTCGCCCTCATCGCCGTCGCCAGGAAGCTGCTCACGGTCCTCAATGCCATGATGCGAGACCGAAAGCCGTACCTGCAGACCAAACCAACATAACAGTTGCCGGCCTTCGCCGGGACGACGGAATATGTTGAACCGATGTCGGCCAACCTTCGACTAACGCTTGCCCACCTTTCCGCGGCGGGCTGCCCTGCGCCCCGATCTTGGGCTACGGTGCCGCCGTCTCGTCCATCAGGAGCTGCCCCGTCATGTCGACCAGCTGGATCGTTATCGGCGTCATCGTGCTTCTCGTGCTGTTTGCGTTCGGCGCCTACAACCGCCTCGTGGCGCTCAGCCAGCGGGTCGGACAGGCCTTTGCCGACATCGACGTGCAGCTCAAGCAGCGCCACGACCTGATCCCGAATCTGGTCGAGACCGTGAAGGGCTATGCCGCACATGAGCGCGGCACGCTCGACGACGTCATCAAGGCGCGCAATTCGGCGATGTCGGCGCAGGGTCCGGCCCAGGTCTCGGCGGCGGAGAACCAGCTCTCCGGCGCGCTGGGGCGGCTAATCGCGCTGTCGGAGGCCTATCCGGACCTCAAGGCCAACGCCAATTTCCAGCAGCTTGCCTCCGAGCTTTCCGATCTCGAGAACAAGATCGCCGCCAGCCGCCGCTTCTTCAACAACGCGGTCCAGGAATACAACACCGGCATCCAGCAGATGCCGGCCGCGCTGTTCGCCGGCATGTTCGGCTTCACCCGCAAGGATTTCTTCGACCTCGGCGCCAGCCGCACGGAGGTCGAGGCGGCGCCCAGCGTGAAGTTCTGAGGCGCAACGCGCGCCGGCGAGAGGCTGCTCCGTCATGGCCGCCTATGGTCTCTACACGCATATCGCATCGAACAAGTTTCGTTCGATGCTGCTGCTTGCCGGCCTGTTCCTGCTGATCTACGTGCTGGTCTATGCCGGCGCGCTGGTCGCGGAGGTGATGATCGATAGCGGCCGCACCGTCGACTATTACCTGACGCGGGCCTTGCGCGACCTGGTCTCGGCCTTGCCGTGGGCGACGATCGCGGCGGTGGCCTGGATCGTGATCGCCTATTTCTTTCACCAGAAGATGATCGACGCCGTCACCGGCGGCGAGAGCGTGACGCGGCAGCAAGAGCCGCGGCTCTACAACCTGCTGGAAAATCTCTGCATCTCGCGCGGCATCCCGATGCCGAAGCTGAAGGTGATGGACAGCCCGGCCTTGAATGCGTTCGCGACCGGACTGAACCGGAGCCAATACGCCATCACGGTCACCACCGGCCTGTTGAACGCGCTGAACGATAAGGAGATCGAGGCCGTGCTCGGCCACGAGCTCACCCATATCAAGAACGGCGACGTGCAGCTGATGGTGGTCGCCGTGATCATCGCCGGCGTGGTCGGCTTCTTCGGCGAGCTGTTCTTCCGCCTGTTTACAAACCTGTCGTGGAATTCGAGCGGTGGCGGCTGGTCGTCATCCTCACGATCGTCGTCATCCTCCTCGGACCGCGACAGCAAGGGCTCGGGCGGCGGCGCGATCATCGTGATCATCATCGCGGTCGCGCTGATCGTGCTGGCCTGGCTGCTGTCGCAGGTGGTCAAGCTCGCACTGTCGCGCTCGCGCGAATTTCTCGCCGATGCCGGATCGGTCGAGCTGACCAAGAACCCCGACGCGATGATCTCGGCGCTGCGCAAGATCGAGAACCGCGGCGAGCTGCCGGACGCCACCTCGGCCGTGATGGAACTCTGCGTCGACAATCCGCGCGAGGGGTTCGCCGACCTGTTCGCCACCCATCCCTCGGTGAAGTCCCGGGTCGATGCCCTGGTGAAATACGCCGGCGGCCACGATTCCGGACCGCTGGCGCTGCCGGACGAGACGGAGCCGCAGGATGAGCCATCCGCGGCGGGCGACCAGCCTCCGCCGGCGACCCATGGCCCGTGGGGCGACAAGCCGCGTGCACCGGCGAACAATCCGCCAGCGCTGCCGGGCAACAACCCCACGCAGGGACCATTGGGTCCTCTCCAGGGCCCTTGGGGACGACACCGCTAATCGCGCCCTAGAGCGTTTTCGAGCAAAGTGGATACCGGTTCGCGTGAAGAAAACGCGTCAAAACAAGAATCTAGAGCGCCGTTCCGATTCCATCGGAACGGGAAAAGCTCTAGCCTACTCAGTCCATTAAGGAAATTCCCACCAAACCCATCGTGGACGCCTTAAGGAATTGAATTCTCCCTCGTTTCTGCCATGTTCGCGCCCAAAGCAGTGTGGGGACTTGCCGATCGCCATCGCGGTCGGGAGCGCGCTTTAAGGGACTTCCATGGCAAAGCCGGTTGTGATCGTGGTGGGCGCCGACAAGGGCGGGGTCGGCAAGACCACCGTTTCGCGGACGCTCCTGGACTATTTCAGTGCCAACAATGTGCAGACCCGGGCATTCGACACCGAATCGCCGCGCGGCACGCTGAAGCGCTTCCATCCTGACATCACCGAGATCGTCGACATGACGACGACCGCGGACCAGATGAAGATCTTCGATACGCTGAACTCGGGGCCCTCAGTTACCGTGATCGACGTCCGCGCCGGCCTGTTGTCGCCCGCGCTGGCCTCGCTGCGCGATATCGGCTTCCTCGACGCGGCGCGCTCCGGCCAGATCACCTTCGCCGTGTTCCATATCCTCGGCCCGTCGATCGCCTCGCTGGACGAGATCGCCGAAACCGCCAACTTCATGAACGGCGCGAAGTATTTCCTGGTGAAGAACTTCATCAACGACACCCAGTTCTTCCAGTGGGACCAGGCGACCTACAACTCGTACTTCCACCGCATCAAGGATGCGACCGACCTCACGATCCCGAAGCTCAACGAAATGGCGTATGAGCAGGTTGAGGTTTCCTCGGTTCCGTTCCTGAAATTCGTCGCCAACAAGGGCATCAACGACGACGCCGCCAACTACTCCTTCGTGCTGCGCGGCTATGTCCGGCATTGGCTCGCCAATGTCTGGAGCGAGTTCGACCGGATCAAGCTGACCGACCTGGTCGGCGCCAAGTCGGCCAAAGGCGAAAAATAGTCGGACCTTCGACCTTGATGGGGCTGGATTAGGCGAAAATTTGGCCTGATATAGCGGGCGATGTCGTCCACGCCCGTTTACATCATCTGCTCGCCCCGCCCGCAGGTCGGCAAGACGCTGATCGCGCGGCTGCTCGGCGAATTCCTGCTGCTCAAGAACGGCGACGTGGTCTGCTACGACATCAATCTGAAGGAGCCGTCGCTGCTCGACTACCTGCCGCGGATCACCGAAACCGCTGACGTGATCGACACCTACGGCAAGATGCAGCTGATGGACCGCGTCATCGCCAATGACGGCATCGGCAAGGTGATCGACCTCGGCTACCACGCCTTCGACGAATTCTTCAAAATGTGCGGCGAGATCGGGCTGATGAAGGAGGCGCTGCGCCGCCGCGTCGCACCGGTCATCCTGTACGTCGCCGATACCGACCGCGCCTCGGTGCGCGCCTACCAGACACTGCGCGGCATGATCCCGCCGAATGCGCTGATCGTCATCGACAACGAGTTCGTGGTGCGCGGCGAGTTGCCGCCTGCCATGACCGCCAGCCGGGTGCTGCGCTTCCGCGCGCTGCCGGTATTCCTGAAGACCTATATCGACCGGCTGAACTTCTCCTTCACCGGCTATCTGCGCCAGGAAAAGGATTCATCGACCGAGCTGCATCAATGGATCCGGCGGAACTACACGACGTTCCGCGATCTTGAAATGAGCGTGCTGCTGCAGCGGGGATGACTGTCGTCCCGGCCTGGTGCGCGATTGCGCACGGGAGCCGGGACCCATAGCCACCGCTTTGCGTTTTGCGACGGCTGGGGCTGCAGCGGTCTTCATAGCCACTATTGGTGGTTATGGGTCCCTGCTTTCGCAGGGACGACGTATGGAGAGAGTGGCGCTAATGCCCCTCGAACGCCATCAGCGTGCGCACCGGAACGTCCATCGCGCGCAGCTTGGCGGCGCCGCCGAGATCGGGGAGGTCGACGATGAAGCAGGCCGCGACCACATTGGCGCCGATCTGGCGCAGCAACTTCACCGCGCCCTCCGCAGTGCCGCCAGTCGCGATCAGATCGTCGACCAGGATCACGCGCTCGCCCGGCTGCACGGCGTCGGCATGCATCTCCATCTCGTCGATGCCGTATTCCAGCGAGTAGGCGATCCGCACCGTGGTGTGCGGCAGCTTGCCCTTCTTGCGGATCGGCACGAAGCCGGCCGAGAGCTGATGCGCCACCGCGCCGCCGAGGATGAAGCCGCGGGCCTCGATGCCCGCGACCTTGTCGACCTTCGCCCCCGCCCAGGGATGCACCAGCTCGTCGACGGCCCGGCGGAAGGCCCTCGCATCCGCGAGCAGCGTCGTGATGTCGCGAAACAGGATGCCCTTCTTCGGGTAGTCCGGGATGGTGCGAACGGTCGCCTTGATGTCGTGGTCGAAGGTCATTGGTCTCGCAATCCTCAATTGGCCGGCGGATTAAGCCGGAATGCATTCTCGACAATGCGCAGGCCGACCTCGTTGCCGAGCGACATCAGCGATTCCGGATGGAATTGCACGCCGCCGACTGGCAAGGTCTTGTGCTCGATCACCATCGCGACGCCGTCTTCGGTGGTCGCGGTCACCGCCAGCACCTCGGGCACGCTGTCGCGCTCGACAAACAGCGAGTGGTAGCGGCCGATCACGATCTCATTGGGCAGGTTCCGCATCAGCCGGCCGCCGCGCACCTGGACGCGCGACGGACGGCCATGCGCGGGCTGACCGAGCTGGCCGAGCTGGCCGCCGAAATATTCGCCGATCGCCTGCACGCCGAGGCAGACGCCGAAGATCGGCAGCTGCTTCTCGAGCGCGGTATCGATGGTTTTCGCGATGCCGAAATCCTCAGGGCGACCCGGCCCGGGCGACAGCACCAGGAGGTCCCAGCCCTTCTTCTTGAGCATGTCCTGGGCATGGATATGCCTGACCACGGTGACGTTGGCGCCGACCTGGCGGAAGTAATCGGCCAGCATGTGCACGAAGCTGTCGTCGTGATCGATCAAGAGCACGTTCTTGCCGGAGCCGGTGGCGTCGGGCGCGAAATCCGACAGCGGCTTCGGCGGATCGCCGCGCAGCGCCTGGAACAGCGCCGCGGCCTTGACCTGGCACTCGCGATCCTCGGCGGCCGGATCGGAATCGAACAGGCAGGTCGCGCCGACGCGCACCTCGGCGAGACCGTCCTTCATGCGGATGGTGCGGATGGTGAGCCCGGTGTTGATGCTGCCGTCGAAATTGACGCAGCCGATCGCGCCGGCATACCAGCGCCGCGGCGACCGCTCGTGGTCCTCGACGAATTGCATCGCCCACAGTTTCGGCGCGCCGGTCACGGTAACCGCCCAGGCATGGGTCAGGAAGGCGTCGAGCGAATCGAAGCCCGGCCGCAGCGTGCCCTCGACGTGATCGACGGTGTGGAACAGCTTTGAGTAGGTCTCGATCTGGCGCCGCGCCAGCACCTTGATGGTGCCGGGCACGCAGACGCGCGCCTTGTCGTTGCGGTCGACGTCGGTGCACATGTTGAGCTCGAACTCGTCCTTTTCCGAGTTCAGCAGCTTGCGGATCTGCTCGGCATCGCCGATCGAGTCCGAGCCGCGCGCGATGGTGCCCGAGATCGGGCAGGTCTCGACCCGGCGGCCGTCGGAACGCACGAACATCTCCGGCGACGCGGAGACCAGGAATTCGCCGTCGCCGAGATTCATCAGCGCGCCATAGGGCGACGGATTGATCCGGCAGAGCCGCTGGAACACTTCCGCCGGCGAGCGCTCGCAGGGCTCGGCGAACAGCTGCCCGGGCACCGCCTCGAACAGGTCGCCGCGGGCAAACGCCGCGCGCGCGACCTCGACGGTCGCCTGATATTCGCCGGGCGCGTGATCGGCAAAGCCTTGCCGGCCGTTCTTGGCGTAAAGGCTCGGCGCGGTCTCCTGCGGCAGGCCGGCGGTGGATTTGCCCTTCCACGCGAACTCGTAACTGAGCGCCACCCCGCGGCCGGTGGCGCGGTCATAGGCCAGCAGCCGGTCCGGCACGTAGAGCACGATGTCGCGCTGGTCGGCCTCGCGGGTCCGCTTCTGCACGAGGTCCTCGATCTGGAACACGAGGTCGTAGGCAAAGGCGCCGAACAGGCCGAGCAGCGGATCGGCATTGGAGGTGAACGCCGCCACCATGTCGCGCACCAGCGACATCACGCTGGCGCGGCGGGTGCGCTGGTCTTCCTCGACCGGCGCGGCGCCGCGGATGATATGGCCGGCGAGCCGCGTTGCGGTCCGCTCCGATATCACGACGCAGGGCTCGCGCAGCACGTCGCCGAGGAAGGCGATCAGGACCTCGCCGCGCGGGTTCAGCGCTTGCAATGAGAAATCGGTGCCTGACGTCTCCAGCACGAGCGGCGGGTCGGCGAAGCCGAGGTCAAAGCTCTCGTAGCGGCCCGGCACCGTCGTGCCCGAGGACAGCACCACGCCGCGGCGGCGGTCCAGCAGCGCGATCAAATCGTCGAGGCGGTTGGCGCCGCCGGTGAACTGCTCGACCACGCGCGCGACCGCAAGGCCGCCATTGGTCAGGTATTCGCTCTTGGCCGGCAGGGAGAAGACTGTCCTGTTCATGTGATCCTCTTACGAGACTTGCCGAGAGAGCGCCACACAGGACAAACGAAGGGCAAATAAACTAACCATCGGTCGCACTGCGATGGCGACCTTCGACGTTTGTGAAAAAAGAAAACGCACCGGCCACCTATGAGAAGGTGGGCCACCAACGACGGGATGGGCTGGCAACGGTGCTCATGGCCCGTTACTCACCACCGGGCGCGGGCCGTGTCAAGAGATGGCCCGGCAGCCCTGCCCCAAGGCGGGACGCCCCCTGGACGGCATTTTCGAGGTTTGAAGGGGCAAGAAACCGCGTAGCATTTGCCGAAATGGCGGCCGGCCGGCCGCCCAAAAACAGACAGATGGCGGAGGCGCAGATGGCGATTTTGGGTCTCGGATATGCCGGCTTCGGCTCCGACGCGCTCGACGACTGGCGGCAGTTCGGCACTGGCCTCGTCGGGCTGCAGGCGGTCGAGCGCGGCAACTCGTTGCTCGCGTTCCGGATGGATGACCGCAAGCAGCGCATCGTGATCGACCGCGCCCAGGGCGAAGGCACCCGGTTCTTCGGTTGGGAGGTGGCTGACCGTGCGGCCCTCGACGCGCTGGCGGCACGGCTGGAGCGCGCCGGCGTCACCGTGACCGCGGAGCCGCAGGCGCTCGCGGATGCGAGGCGGGTGCGCGGCCTGATCTCGTTTCGGGATCCCGCCGGCAATCGTCTCGAGGCGTTTCACGGAGCCGAGATCGACGACACGCCGTTCAGGCCGGGGCGCTCGATCTCCGGTTTCCGCACCGGGCCGCTCGGCCTCGGCCACGCCGTGCTGACGGTCGAGCACATCGCCCCGGTGATGAGCTTCTATGTCGACGTGCTCGGCTTCGGCTTAAGCGACTACATCGAAAAACCGTTCCGCGCCTATTTCTTCCACGTCAACGCCCGCCACCACTCGCTGGCGCTGATCGAGACCGGCACGAACGGCATGCATCATCTGATGGTCGAGCTGTTCTCGCTCGACGATGTCGGCCAAGCCTATGACGTCGCCCAGCAGGAAGACCGGGTCAACGTCACGCTCGGCCGGCACACCAACGATCTGATGACGTCGTTCTACGCCAGGTCGCCGTCCGCCTTCATGGTCGAGTGCGGCTGGGGCGGCCGCGAGATCGATCCGGTGAACTGGACACCGTTCGAGATGCATGACGGCCCGAGCCTGTGGGGCCACGAGCGGGTCTGGCTGTCGCCGGAGGACCGCGCCATCGCGCGCGAGATGCGGATGCGCGCCGCCGCCGAGGGCAAGCGCGCACCGGTGCAGGTGATGGAAGGCAATTTCAGGCTGATGTCGGGGACCTGCCCGTGGTGGGAAGGGGTGAAGGAAAGTTAAGTCTCGCCGTCGTCCCTGCGAAAGCAGGGACCCATAGCCACAGGGCGTAGTTTATTTGACGAGATGACTGCCACTGTGCCGATTGCCGCGGCCGCAGCATATGGGTCCCTGCTTTCGCAGGGACGACACAACGTGTGCGCGTCGTACCTCTACCCCAGATGCTTCTTGAAGAAGTCCGTGGCGCGGCCCCAGGCGAGTTCGGCGGCCTCGCGGTCGTGCACCGACTGGCGCTGCTCGTTGACGAAGGCGTGCTCGGCGTCGTAGCGGAACAGTTCGAGCGATTTGCCGGCGGCCTTCATCGCCTTCTCGAAATTGCCGACGAGCTCGGGCGTGCACCAGTCGTCCTTGTTGGCGAAATGCGCCTGCAGCGGAATCCTGACGTCGGCGGGCTTGGCGGCCTGCTCCGGCGGGATGCCGTAGAACACGACGCCCGCAGTCAATTCCGGCACATACACGGAGCCGATGATGGTCACCGCGCCGCCGAGGCAGAAGCCGGTCAGGCCGACCTTGGCGCCGTTCTTGGCGAGATACTGCGCGGCGCCGCGCACCGTCTGCGTGGTGGCGTCCATGAAATCGAGCGAGTTCATCTCTTTGCCCGCGGCATCGGTGTCGTGATACGGCACCACCTTGCCCTTGTAGAGATCGGGCGCCAGCGCATCGAAGCCGGCCACCGCGAAGCGGTCGCACAGGCCCTTGATCTGGTCCGACAGGCCCCACCATTCCTGGATCACGACGACGCCGGGTGCGTTGCCGCGCGCCGCATTGGCGAGATAGCCCGACGCTTCCTTGCCGTCCGGACGCTTGAAGCTGATGCTGGTACCCATGAGTTCCTCCGCAATGTTTGCCGGCTGATTGGCCGGCATCTTGTCCGCACTCGGCGGCCGACGCAATTGACGACACTGTCATTCCGGGTTCGATGCTACCGCGTCACCCCGGAATGACGGAGAGGTTACAAACAAAAAAAGCCCCCGAAGGGGCTTTTTCAAACTCGCTATACCGTACCCGAGATCAGTGGGCGTTGGCCCAGACCTTGCGCTTGGTGAAGTACATCAGGAAGGCGAAGACGACCAGGAAGAAGAACACCTGCATGCCGATCCGCTTGCGCTCCTCCATGTGCGGCTCGGCGGCCCACATCAGGAACGTGGTGACGTCATGCGCGTACTGCTTGACCGTCGCCGGCGAACCGTCGTCGAAGGTCACCTGACCATCGGACAGCGGTTTCGGCATCTTGATGGCGTGGCCGGGGAAGTACTTGTTGTAGTACGAGCCTTCCGGGATCGTGACGCCGGCCGGGGCCTTGTCCTCGAAGCCCTGCAGAATGGCGTCGACGTAGTCGGGTCCCTGCTCCTGGTACTGGGTGAAGAAGTCGATCGCGAACTGCGGGAAGCCACGCTTGTAGGACCGCGCCTTGGTGATCAGCGAGAGGTCGGGCGGCGCCGCGCCGCCATTGGCCGCGCGCGCGGCCTGCTCGTTCGGGAACGGCGACGGGAAGTAATCCGCCGGGCGGCCCGGACGCTCGAACATCTCGCCCTGGTCGTTCGGACCGTCCTTGATCTTGTACTCGGACGCGAACGCTGCCGCCTGCGCCGGCGAATAGCCGGGGCCGCCGGGATCGGCGAGGTTGCGGAACGCGACATAGGACAGGCCGTGACAGGCGGCACAGACTTCCTTGTAGACCTTCAAGCCGCGCTGCAGCGAGCCACGGTCATAGGTGCCGAAAGGACCGGAGAACGACCACTTCTGGGCCGGCGGCGCGTTGCCACCCTCCTCGGCCTTGGCGTTCTGGGTGCCGCCGACGAGCAGGCTGCCGGCCACGACCATCGCGAGCATCACAGAGGCCGCGGTTGCGGCCCTGCCCTTGCTCTTCGCCAGCACGTCGTCGGCGATCGAGTTCGGCACCGGGCGCGGGGTCTCGATGCGGGCGAGCAGCGGCAGCACGATCAGGAAGTAGGCGAAGTAGCAGACCGTCAGGATGCGGCCGGCGATCACATAGATGCCTTCCGGCGGCTGCGAACCGAGGTAGCCGAGCAGGATGCAGACCACCACGAAGATCCAGAAGAACTGCTTGGCCAGCGGGCGATACTTCGACGAACGGGTCCGTGCGCTGTCGAGCCAGGGCAGGAAGCACAGGATGATGATCGCCGAGAACATCGCCACGACGCCGGCGAGCTTGTTCGGGATCGAACGCAGGATCGCGTAGAACGGCAGGTAGTACCATTCAGGCACGATGTGCGCCGGCGTCACGCCCGGGTTCGCCGGGATGTAGTTGTCGGCGTCGCCGAGATAGTTCGGCATGTAGAAGATGAACCAGGCGAAGAAGATCAGGAAGCAGGACACGCCGAACATGTCCTTGATCGTCGCATACGGCGTGAACGCAACGGTGTCCTTCTCGGTCTTGGCCTCGACGCCGGCCGGGTTGTTCTGACCCGCGACGTGCAGCGCCCAGACGTGCAGCACGACCACGCCGGCGATCACGAACGGGAGCAGATAGTGCAGCGAGAAGAAGCGGTTCAGTGTCGGGTTGCCGACCGAATAGCCGCCCCACAGTAGGGTCACGATGCTCTCGCCGAAATAGGGCACGGCCGAGAACAGATTGGTGATGACGGTGGCGCCCCAGAAGCTCATCTGGCCCCACGGCAGCACGTAGCCCATGAAGCCCGTCGCCATCATCAGGAGGTAGATGATGACGCCGAGGATCCACAGCACCTCACGCGGCTCCTTGTACGACCCGTAATAGAGGCCGCGGAACATATGGATGTAGACGGCGAAGAAGAACATCGACGCGCCGCACGCATGCATGTTGCGCAGCAGCCAGCCGTAATTGACGTCGCGGACGATCAGCTCGACCGACTTGAAGGCGAGGTCGGCGTGCGGCGTGTAGTGCATCGCCAGGATCACGCCGGTCAGGATCTGCAGCGCCAGCATCATCGAAAGGATGGCGCCGAAGGTCCACCAGTAGTTCAGGTTGCGCGGCGTCGGATAGGCCACGAACGAGGAGTGGATCAGGCCGAAGATCGGAAGGCGCCGTTCGATCCACTTCAAGGCGGGGTTGCTCGGTTGGAAATCAGATGGTCCGCTCATTGATGCGATCCTGAAGAAGAAAAACGACGCGATGGGTCCAAGTGGAAGCCGAAATCCCGGAGGGGCCGGGACTTAGCCGATCTGGATTTTGGTGTCGGAAAGGAAGGCGTAGGGCGGCACCGCCAGGTTGGCGGGCGCCGGCCCCTGGCGGATACGACCGGAGGAGTCGTACTGCGAGCCGTGGCAGGGGCAGAAGAAGCCGTCGTAATTGCCTTCATGGGCGATCGGGATGCAGCCGAGATGGGTGCAGATGCCGATCACAACCAGCCACTGGTCGTGGCCGGCCTTGACGCGGGCCGAGTCGGGCTGCGGATCGGGCAGGCTCGAGAGCGCCACGCTCTGGGCCTCCTGGATCTGCTTCTTGGTGCGATGGCTGATGTAGATCGGCTTGCCGCGCCAGAAGACCTTGATGTCCTGGCCCTCGGCGATCGGCGTCAGATCGACCTCGATCGGCGCGCCGGCCGCGATCGTCGCGGCATCCGGGTTCATCTGGGCAACCAGCGGCCAGACGGTGGCGGCTGCGCCGACCGCGGCGGCAGCTCCGGTTGCAACAAAGAGAAAATCACGGCGTGTCGGATGGTCCGCCGAAGACGCTGTCGTCACGATTCCTAGCCCTTTCTTTTCTGCAGCCGGTGGAACCGCCCTGGAGACGCAGGACGCGCCCCAAGAAGGCTGCCGGCGCCCGCGGCCCCCGCGGCGGCAGAAAACCGCTATTCCCCACCCCAAATGGCGGAACAGCAGTCCAGAATCGTTCTATTGGCACCCTTGCCGGACGAGCGCAAGCCCGCTATCGGCTCGCACACGTGCAATGCACGAAATCCGCGCCGAGCGATGTTTTATTGAGACAATTTCATCCGGATTTCACAGGCCGCCCGCACCATGCAGATCGCGCTGTTCCAGCCCGACATCCCCCAGAATACAGGGACGATTCTGCGCCTCTGCGCCTGCCTGGACGTGGCAGCCCATATCATCGAACCGGCGGGATTCGACACCTCGGATCGGAATTTCCGCCGGGCGGGTATGGACTATCTCGACCATGTGCGGTTGAAGCGTCACGACTCATGGTCGAAATTCGAGGAATGGCGGGCCGAGGCCGGATGCCGGCTGGTGCTGTTCACGACCAGGGCGGCGAAATCCTACCTTGATTTCGCGTATACGGCCTCCGATGTCCTGCTGTTCGGGCGCGAGACGGCAGGGGTGACCGACGCGGTGGTGGCCGCAGCGGATGCGCGGCTGGTGATTCCGATCCGGCCGACCATGCGTTCGCTCAATGTGGCCGTCACGGCGGCCATGGCCGTCGGCGAGGCGCTGCGGCAGACCGGTTCAAGAATCGCCGGTTCGGCAACTTAAGGGATTTTTGGTGAGCTACGCGGTCAAGGAGATATTTCTCACCCTGCAGGGCGAAGGCGCCCATGCGGGCCGGGCCTCCGTGTTCTGCCGCTTCGCCGGCTGCAACCTCTGGAGCGGCCGCGAGCAGGACCGCGCCGGCGCTGTCTGCAAGTTCTGCGACACCGATTTCGTCGGCACCGACGGCACGCTGGGCGGCCGTTATGCGACCGCGGAAGAGCTTGCCGGCGCCATTGCCGCGCAATGGACCGGAGGCGAGGCCGACCGCTACGTCGTACTGACCGGCGGCGAGCCGCTGCTGCAGGTCGACGCGGCCCTGATCGAGGCCCTGCACGGCCACGGCTTTGCGATCGCGATCGAGACCAACGGCACCATCGCCCCGCCCGACGGGCTCGACTGGATCTGCGTCAGTCCCAAGGCTGCATCCGAGCTCGTGGTGCGCAAGGGGCACGAGCTCAAACTGGTCTATCCGCAAAAGGAGAACACACCGGAGGATTTCGCGGGCCTCGCTTTCGAGCGCTTCTCGCTGCAGCCGATGGACGGCCCCGATGTGATCGAGAATACCGAGCGGGCAATCGCCTATTGCCTGAAGCACCCGCAATGGCGCCTCAGCGTGCAGACGCACAAGACGCTCGGGATTAGATGAACTAACAGAATCGGATTGTTGAACGAGATGTGGGAATTGACGAAAGCGTTTCGGTTCGAGGCTGCGCATGCGCTGTCCGGAACGACATTTGGCACCGCCAGCGAGGAGATTCACGGCCACTCCTTCCGCGCCGAAGTCACGGTGCGCGGCACGC
The DNA here is from genome assembly GCF_042258325.1 of Bradyrhizobium sp. Pha-3. Lineage (NCBI taxonomy): Bacteria > Pseudomonadati > Pseudomonadota > Alphaproteobacteria > Hyphomicrobiales > Nitrobacteraceae > Bradyrhizobium > Bradyrhizobium sp. Pha-3. The sequence goes on from NZ_CP170151.1 coordinate 7,425,354, forward strand.
CCGACCCGAAAACCGGCATGGTGATCGATCTCGGCCTGCTCGAACGCGCGATGGCCGAGGTGCAGAAGACGCTCGACCATAAGTTCCTGAACAAGATCGAGGCGATCGGCGTGCCGACGCTGGAGAATCTGTCGCGCTTCATCTGGGAGCGGCTGCAACACGCAGGCAAGCTGAGCCGCGTCAGCGTCCATCGCGACAGCTGCAACGAGAGCTGCACATACTTCGGCCCGCAAGGTTAGTCATGCTCCCAACAGACCCCGCCATCATCGAGGACCGCAAGGCGCGTGCGCGCGGCTGGTTCGAGGCGCTGCGCAACGACATCTGCGCGGCCTTCGAGAAGCTCGAGGACGACGCCCCGTCCAGGCTTTATCCCGGCGCCGCCGGCCGGTTCGCGCGGACCCCCTGGGACCGCACCGACCACACCGGCAAGCCCGGCGGGGGCGGCGTGATGTCGATCATGAAGGGCCGGCTGTTCGAAAAGGTCGGCGTGCACTGCTCGACCGTGCATGGCGAGTTCGCTCCCGAATTCCGCGCGCAGATTCCCGGTGCCGCCGATGACCCACGCTTTTGGGCCTCGGGCATTTCGCTGATCGCGCATTTGCGCAATCCAAACGTGCCCGCCGTGCACATGAACACCCGCTTCGTCGTCACGACGAAGGCGTGGTTCGGCGGCGGCGCCGACCTGACGCCGGTGCTGAACCGCCGGCGCACCCAGGAGGACCCCGATACGGTCGCCTTCCACGCCGCGATGAAGGAGGCGTGCAGTGGGCCGAACGGCGTCGCCGACTACGACAAGTACAAGAAATGGTGCGACGACTATTTCTACCTGCCGCACCGCAAGGAAGCCCGCGGCATCGGCGGCATCTTCTATGACTGGCACGACAGCGGCGACTGGGAGGCCGATCTCGCCTTCACCCAGGACGTCGGGCGCAGCTTCCTGAAAATCTATCCCGACCTGGTGCGGCGCAATTTCGAGGCCGCCTGGAGCGCGGAGGATCGCGACGAGCAGTTGGTCCGCCGCGGTCGCTATGTCGAGTTCAACCTGCTCTATGATCGCGGCACCATCTTCGGCCTGAAGACCGGCGGCAATGTGGATTCGATCCTGTCGTCGCTGCCGCCGGAGGTGAAATGGCCGTGATGAACCTGCCGCGCGCGATGCTGATCGACATGGATGACACCATCCTGTCGGCCTATGGACGCCCCGGGATCGCCTGGAACACGATCACCACGGAGTTCGCCGCGGAGCTGGCGCCCCTGCCCCCGGATCAGGTCGCGACGGCGCTGTTGGCCTATGCGCGGCAATTCTGGTCGACCGCCGAGCCGATCTGGCGGATCAAGCTCGGCGAGGCGCGACGGCTCACCGTGAAGGGCGGCTTCGCGGCGCTTGCGGCGGCCGGTCACCGCGCGCTGCCGGACGATCTCGCGGACCGCATCGCCGATCGCTTCACCGCCTATCGCGAGGAGGAGATGTTCGTCTTCCCCGGCGCGCATGAAGCGATCGATGCGTTGAAGGCGCTCGGCATCAAGCTCGCGCTGGTCACCAACGGCGCCGCCGACATGCAGCGCGCCAAGGTCGAGCGCTTCGCGCTCGGCCATCGCTTCGATCACATCCAGATCGAGGGCGAGCACGGCTTCGGCAAGCCGGAGGAGCGCGCCTACCTGCACGCGATGGAAGCACTCGGCGTCACCGCATCCGACACCTGGATGATCGGCGACAATCTCGAGTGGGAAGTCGTGGCGCCGCAGCGGCTTGGCATCTATGCGATCTGGATGGACGTGCACGGTGTCGGGCTGCCGCCGGGATCGACCATCAAGCCCGACCGCATCATCCGCTCGCTGAGCGAACTGGTTCCTGCCGCGCGCAAATAGCCGCATCGCGGCCGTTTTCCACGTCAATTCCGTTGAAGCTCGCGCCGGCCGTGATTTGACTGTCATGACCGGTCGCTAGCCTGCCGCCCGCGTCATCCAGCGCGGAGGGAAAATCATGGAACTGAAACCAGGCGATGTCGTCATGCTGAAGTCCGGCGGCCATCCGATCACGGTCGTCGAAGCCGACGAGGACAAGGTTGCGTGCCTGTGGATGGGCACGGACGGCGATCTGTTTCGCGAAACCTTGCCGCTCGTCGCACTCGAATCGACCGAGCTCGATCCGGAGGACGATGAAGAGGAAGACGACGAGGACGAAGACGACGACGGCGACCGCAAGAAGAAGCGCAAGGCGGCGTGAGATCCGTTGGCGCGATGCTGACTGGCAGGCGCCGGCAGCATCGCCTCCGCCTCCCGTCAGAGCGCGCGCAGCGCGCTTGCAATCATCACCACGCCGCCGGTGACCACGGCGGCATCGAGGATCGCGGTGTGGATATGCACCGGCATCCGCTCGACAAAGGCCTTGGCCAGGAACGCGCCGGGAATGGCGACCAGGCCGATCAGCAACGCAAGCGCCAGCACCTGCGCGGTGATGACCCCGGTCAAGCCGAACACCGAAATCTTGACCGCGGCACTTGTCAGTGAAATCACCGCATCGGTCGCAACCACGGCGGCGCCTTCGAGCCCGGCCGCCATCAGCAGCGACAGCAGGATGACGCCCGAGCCCGCGGTGCCGCCGACCACGACGCCATAACCGATGGCACCGGCCGCAAGGCCCCGCTCACCGATCCTGACGCTGTGCTTACGCAACAGCCGCCTGAGCGGCACGCTCAGGATCAGCATGCTCCCGATCACCAGCGACGCGCCGGCACTGGTCAGCCTTGTATAGCCGTAGGCGCCAAGCGCCGTGGAGAACAGCGCCGCCGCGATCACGATGATTGCCTTGCGGCGGTCGGCAAACCTGACAAAGGCGACGAAGCGGCTCGAATTGGTGAAGATCGACGAGATCGCGATGATCGGCACGACCGGCTCGGCGCCGACCATCGGCACCAGCACCAGCGGCATCAAGGCGCCGGTGCCATAGCCGGCAAGACCACCGATCACGGAAGCAAACAGCGCAACGGCTGCGACAAGCAGAATTTGAAGGAGCGAGATATCTGCGAAGCCGGAGAGGAAATTCAAAGCCGATGATCGCGGGTGAAACGGGAAACGGTCTGGTCGGCGATGCCAGACAACACCTGCGGATCGAGTGGGAAATCCGCGGCTAGCCAAGCATCCTCGGCCAGGGTCAGTACATGCCCCAGCGCCGGTCCCTCGGCAATGCCGCGCGCGACGAAATCCGACGCCCTCAAGGGAAAGTGAGGCGCGCGCCAGCGCTCTGGTAGCGTGGCGAGCGCGCGCCATTGATCGACATCCTGGCCCGCGCCGGTGCGCGCCCAGGCCAATAGCAGCCGGTCGCGATAGGGCTCCTCGTCGAGCCGGTAGAGCCTGCGCTTGGCATGGGCCTCGTCCATGCCGGGCAGACGCCACCAGCGATGGCCCATCGAATCGAGCGCCTTGGCCTCGGCGTTGGAGAGCCGCAGCCGGCTGGCGATGCGACGCGCGTCCTCGGTCACGGCGACCGTCAGCGCGGCCAGCCTTCGCATCGCGCTCGGCGCGAGCTTCATCAGTTGCTCGATCTCGATCATCGCCGCGAACGGGCCGGTATAGGCGACGCCGCCGAACAGCGGCTGCAGCAAGCCGCCGTCACTCATCGCGACCACTGCACTCGCGGCGCCGTTCGCGACCACGAGCTTGAGCATCTCCATGCGAATCCGCTCGGCCGAGAGGCCGGCCAATCCGGCGCGCCCACTGACGCAGGCGAGATAGCCGGCGCGATCGACCTCGCCCGCGCCATAGGCGGCATGGAAACGGAAGAAGCGCAGGATGCGCAGATAGTCCTCGGCAATCCGCTGCGCGGGATCGCCGATGAAGCGCACGCGCCTCGCTTCGATGTCGGCGAGGCCGCCGACGTGATCATGCACGACGCCCGAGGCGTCGACCGACAGGCCGTTGATGGTGAAGTCGCGCCGCTCGGCGTCGCGCACCCAGTCGCGACCGAACGCCACCCTGGCCTTGCGGCCATAGGTCTCGGTATCCTCGCGCAGCGTCGTCACCTCGAAGGGCTGGCTGTCGACGACCAGGGTCACCGTGCCGTGCTCGATGCCGGTCGGCACGCTCTTGATGCCCGCCCGCTTGGCGCGGCGGATCACGTCTTCCGGCAGCGCCGTGGTGGCGATGTCGATGTCGGCGAGCGGAATCTGCATCAAGGCGTTGCGCACGGCCCCGCCGATCACCCGCGCTTCCTCGCCGTCGGCATTGAGCAGGCCGAGCACGTGCGCCGCGGGCCCGGAAGCGAGCCATGGCGCGTCGGACAACAGGCGCACCTCGCTCATTTCTCAACTCCCGGCACCAGCCTGCCGTTCTCGATATGGGCGGGAACGTAGGTCGAGTTCGGCGGCGCGCCGGTCAATTCGGCCAGCAGCACGAAGCTCACGATCACCATCACCAGCGCCACCAGCGTCAGCTTCGCCAGCATGTCGAGCGGCCATGACGCCGGCAGCGTCACGCCGGACCGCGTAGCGATGAGGAAGATGGCATAGACCGCGAACGGGACCAGAAAGATTCCGATCTCGGTCAATACCGTGCGGATCATGACAGATAGATCCGCTCATAAAGCACGCGCAGGATGCCCGCGGTCGCGCCCCAGATGTAGCGCTCGGCGAACGGCATCGCGTAATAGGACCGGTCCATGCCGCGGAATTCCTTGGTGTGAATCTGATGATTCTCCGGGTTCATCAGGAAGGCGAGCGGCACCTCGAACGCATCGACCACCTCTGCCTCGTTGATCGCAAGCGTGAATCCCGGCTTCACCTTGGCGACCGTCGGCAGGATGCGGAAGCCGAACGCGGTACCATAAAGGTCGAGATAGCCGACCGGGTCGATGAATTCCCGCTTCAGCCCGACTTCCTCGCAGGCCTCGCGCAGCGCGGCATCGAGCGGCGAGGCGTCCGTGGCGTCGATCTTGCCGCCGGGAAACGAGATCTGGCCGGCATGGCTCGACAGATTGGGCGAGCGCTGCGTCAACAACACGGTCGGCTCGGGGTGATCGACCACCGGGATCAGCACCGCGGCCGGCCGCACCGGCTGCTCCTGCGCCACGATCTCGAGCATGCGGTCGTTGCCGGAGTCTCCGGTGCGCGGAATGATATGCGGATCGACCAGGCCCGGCGGCACATCGAAAGTGAGCCGTGTGCGGGCCCGCGCGAAGAATTCCGTCGAGCTGATCGTCGCCGGCTCCACCTTCAGCAACGGCTCGTTCAAAGTGCGTCCCTCACCTGACTGGCATCGGCCATCGCGAAGAACTCGCCGCCGGACTTGATGCCGAACATCTCTTGACCATCGACCATCCGCTGCTCGCCCATGTCAACCAGATCGTAGTAGAGCGCGCGGGTGACCTTGGCCCACAAATCGGCGCGGACATGCAGATAGGGCGTCAATCCGCCGTCCTCGGCAGCCTCGAATCTGAGGCCGTGGCCTTTCTCGCAATCGACCCAATCGTCGACATTGGTGCGGAACCTGAGCAGGCGACCGCGCGCGTCTTCCCCGGTCTGCATTTCCACGGCAAGGAACGGCGCGTCGTCGACGCGGATGCCGACCTTCTCCACCGGTGTCACGAGAAAGTGCTTGCCGTCCTCACGCTTCAGGATCGTGGAAAACAGCCGCACCAGCGCGGGGCGGCCGATCGGCGTTCCCATGTAGAACCAGGTGCCGTCAGGCGCGATTCGCATGTCGAGATCGCCGCAGAATGGCGGATTCCACAGGTGAACCGGCGGCAGGCCCTTGCGTCCGGCCGGACCCGATGTCGCAGCTTGACTGGCGGCCGTGGTGAGCCCTTCGAGACCCTTGCTCCCGAGGCCCGTAGTTTCCCTGCCGGAATCGCTCTGCCCTTGCTTCGCCATTGTTTGCCTTAAGGTTTCCTACCTTCAATCTGGCACGTTTGGTGCACATATCCTGAGATGTGGTCGGGATGTCATTCTCGCCACATCGTGATGCCGTTCATACCCTGAAACACCGATAAGGTGGGGATAGTTTAATTCAACGAATACATGGCCTTCGCTCAGGTTTAGCATGAGGGCCAAGATGACGACAGATGACGCCGCGCCAATGTGCGCGCATCGTCAAGAAGGAGCGGATCGAATGGCTGGTGCAGACAGCGTCGAGAAACTGGAGGATGTGATCGTCCGTTCGGCCGAGCAGGTCGCGGGGCAGATCAAGGCCGCCAAGGAAGCGGTCTCCACCGTCATCTTCGGCCAGGAGCAGGTGATCGAAAACACCCTGGTGACGATCCTGTCCGGCGGCCACGCGTTGTTGATCGGCGTGCCCGGCCTCGCCAAGACCAAGCTGGTCGAAACGCTCGGCGTCACGCTCGGCCTCGATGCCAAGCGCATCCAGTTCACGCCGGACCTGATGCCGTCGGATATTCTCGGCGCCGAAGTGCTCGACGAGAGCTCGGCCGGCAAGCGTTCGTTCCGCTTCATCGCAGGTCCCGTGTTCGCGCAGCTGCTGATGGCCGACGAGATCAACCGCGCCAGCCCGCGCACCCAGTCGGCGCTGCTGCAAGCCATGCAGGAGCAGCACATCACCATTGCCGGCGCGCGGCATGATTTGCCAAAGCCGTTCCACGTGCTCGCGACGCAAAACCCGCTCGAGCAGGAAGGCACCTATCCGCTGCCCGAAGCGCAGCTCGACCGCTTCCTGATGGAAATCGACGTCGACTATCCCGATCGCGACGCCGAGCGGCGCATCCTGTTCGAAACCACCGGCGCCGAAGAGGCAGCGGCCAAGCCGTCGATGGACGCCGAGACGCTGCTCACCGCGCAACGCCTGGTGCGGCGCCTGCCGGTCGGCGATTCCGTGGTCGAGGCGATCCTGACGCTGGTCCGCGCCGCGCGTCCCGGCACCGAGGGCGGCGAGGCCGGCAAGCTGATCGCATGGGGACCGGGTCCGCGCGCCAGCCAGGCCTTGATGCTCGCGGTGCGTGCCCGTGCATTGCTCGACGGGAGACTCGCGCCGTCGATCGACGATGTGCTCGATCTCGCCGAGCCCGTGCTCAAGCACCGCATGGCGCTGACCTTCTCGGCACGCGCCGAGGGCCGCACCATTCCCGACGTGATCAAGCAACTGAAGACCCGGATCGGTTGATGGCCGCAGACAACAGGCGCCAGAACGAGGAGATCCTTGCGGTTCGACGTGCCGATGGCGAAAGCCGAACGCTCGCCGCGTCGCTGCCGCGTCTGGTGCTTGAGGCCCGCCGTGTCGCCGCCAACGTCATCCATGGCCTGCACGGCCGCCGCCGCGCCGGCTCGGGCGAGAATTTTTGGCAATACCGCCGCTTCGTCTCCGGCGAGCCGTCGCAGCGCGTCGACTGGCGCCGCTCGGCACGCGACGACCATCTCTATGTCCGCGAGCAGGAGTGGGAAGCCGCGCACACCGTGTGGATCTGGCCCGACCGCTCGCCGTCAATGGCCTTTGCCTCGCGCGAGGCGCGCGACAGCAAGCTGGAGCGCGGACTGATCGTAGCCTTCGCGCTCGCCGAGTTGCTCGTTGCGGGCGGAGAACGCGTCGGCATTCCCGGCCTGATGAACCCGACCGCAAGCCTCAACGTGATCGACAAGATGGCGGAAGCGATGTTGCACGACGAGAAGACGCGCGCGAGCCTGCCGCCGTCCTTCGTGCCGTCGTCGCTGGCCGAAGTCGTCGTGTTGTCGGATTTCTGGTCGCCGATAGCAGAAATCACGGCGATGCTGGCCGGGCTTTCCTCCTCCGGCGCGCACGGCGCCATGATCCAGGTCGTCGATCCGGCCGAAGAGACCTTCCCTTATTCCGGCCGTGTCGAATTCGTCGAGCCGGAGGCCGGCAGCGTCATCACCGCGGGCCGCGCGGAAAGCTGGGCGAACGACTATGTTGCGCGCGTCGCGCTGCATCGCGACCAGATCCGCAATGAGACCAACCAGCTCGACTGGCTGTTCTCGACCCACACCACCAGCCGCTCCGCGGCCGAGCTGCTGTTGTTCCTGCATGCCGGCATGATGGTGAGCAAGGGCGGCGGCCGCTCAACAGTCAAGGCGGGACGCAGCGCATGATCGCAGGCCTCCCCCTCTCCTTTGCCGAACCGCTGCTGCTGCTGGGGCTGGTCAGCCTGCCGGTGCTGTGGTGGCTCTTGCGCGTGATGCCGCCGCGGCCGCGCCGGATCGAGTTTCCGCCGACGCGGCTATTGTTCGACATCGCGCCGAAGGAGGAGACGCCGTCGCGCACGCCTTGGTGGCTGACGCTGCTGCGGCTCGCCGCCGCCGCGCTCGTCATCTTCGCCGCCGCCGGCCCGATCTGGAATCCGCAGACCGGCGTTGCCGCCGGTAAATTGCCGCTGGTGATCCTGCTCGACGACGGCTGGAGCGCGGCCTCGAGCTGGGATGCGCGGATCAGGGCCGCGGACGAACTGGTCGCCAACGCCGACAGCGACCGTCGCGGTGTCGCGCTGGTGCCGCTGTCCGAGCCCGCGCGCGACATCACACTGATGCCGGCCGGCGCCGCGCGCGTCGCGCTGCGCCAGCTCGCGCCAAAGCCCTACTCGATCGATCGGGTTGAAACCCTCAGCGCGCTGGAACGTTTCCTCAAATCGACCGGCGACTGCGACATCGCCTGGCTGTCCGACGGCGTCGACACCGGCCGCGGCAGCGAATTCACCGAGGGGCTCGGCAAGGTGATCGAGAGCCGCAATCTGACGATCTATGCGGGCGGAGCGCAGTCGGCGCAGGCGCTGGTCGCGGCCGAGAACGCCGCCGCCAAGATGACGGTGAAGGTGCTGCGCACCGAGAGCGGCATCGCGGCGGGAACGGTGCGCGCGGTCGACGCCAAGGGCTCGCCGATCGGCGAGGCCCGCTACACATTCGGACCGCAGGATCGCGAGACCGAAGCCGCCTTCGATCTTCCGGTCGAGTTGCGCAACGACATCGCGCGGCTCGAAATCTCCGGCGAGCATTCGGCCGGCGCCGTGCAGCTGCTCGACCGGCGCTGGCGCCGCCGCGCCATCGGCGTGGTCTCGGGTGCGAGCAACGACACCGCGCAGCCGCTCCTGGCGTCGACCTTCTATCTCTCCCGCGCGCTGTCGCCATTCGCCGATGTCAGGCTCGGCGATCGCGGCGCGCCGCAGCAGGTGATCGGACAATTCCTCGACCAGCGGCTGCCGATGATCGTGATGGCCGATGTCGGCACGCTGTCGCCGGAGATCCGCGACCGGCTCAATGCCTGGATCGAGCAAGGCGGCGTGCTGGTGCGCTTCGCAGGTCCCCGCCTCGCTCAGGCCGATGACGACCTCGTTCCCGTCAAGCTGCGCCGCGGCGGACGCACGCTCGGCGGCAGCCTGACCTGGGAGAAGCCGCAGCACATGGCCTCATTCGCCGCCGATGGCCCGTTCGCCGGCCTCACCGTGCCGAAGGACATCACCGTCAACCGCCAGGTGCTGGCCGAGCCCGACGCCGTCCTCGCGACCAAGAGCTGGGCCTCGCTGGAGGACGGCACGCCGCTCGTCACCGGCGAGCGTCGCGGCAAGGGCGTGGTCAGCCTGTTCCATGTCGGCGCCGACATGCGCTGGTCGGATCTGCCGATGTCCGGCACCTTCGTCGAGATGCTGCGCCGGCTGATCGACATGTCCGGCTATACCTCGAAGCCCGGCCCCGGCGTCGCCAGCGATCCCAATGCCGAGACGGTGGCGCCGCTGCGCACGCTCGACGGCTTCGGCGTCTTCGGGCCGCCGCCCTCGAGCGCCAAGCCGATGTCGGCAGACTATCGCGATCGCGGGACCGCCGACCATCCGCCCGGCTTCTACGGCACGGTCGAAAGCCCGATCGCGGTCAACACGCTCGCCTCCGCCGATCGCATCGCGCCGCTCGACACCTCGGCCCTGCGCGCGACGCGTGCGAGCTACACCAACGCCGAGCCGCGCGATCTGCGCGGCATCATGCTGTCGACGGCGCTGGCGCTGTTCCTGCTCGACGCGATCGTGGTCGCCATGCTCGGCGGCGGCCTCGCCGCGCTGATCCGGCGGCGCGCGGCACCGGCCGTGCTCGCCTTCGCCTTGATACTCGTGACGTTCGCACCGTCGTCGACACGGGCGGAGAGCAGCGACGATTTCGCCATCAAGGCGGTGTCGCAGACGCGGCTGGCCTATGTCGTCACCGGCAATGCCGACGTCGATTCCATCGTCAAGGCGGGGATGTCCGGACTGACGCTGTTCCTCGGGCAGCGCACCGCGCTGGAGGCCGGCGATCCCGTCGGCATCGATCCCGCGCGCGACGAGCTGGCGTTCTTCCCCTTGATCTACTGGCCGATCGTGCCGGGCGCGCCGAAGCCGCCGCAGGACGCCATCAACAAGATCGACGCCTACATGAAGCAGGGCGGCACCGTCATCTTCGATACCCGCGACGCCGTCGAAGCGCCGCCGGGTGACAACGGCTCATCGCAAACGCCCGGCATGCAGACGCTGCGCGAATTGCTGTCGACCCTCGACGTGCCCGAGCTCGAGCCGGTGCCGCGCGAGCACGTGTTGACCAAGACGTTCTATCTGCTGCGCGACTTCCCCGGCCGCTTCAACTCCGGCCAGACCTGGGTCGAGGCATTGCCGCGCGAGGACGACGACGAGGCTGCACAGCGCCCGGCGCGCGGCGGTGATGGCGTCTCGCCGATCATCATCACGTCGAACGACCTCGCCGGTGCCTGGGCGATCCGCCCCGACGGCCAGCCGATGCTGCCGCTGACGCCGGGCGAGCCGCGCCAGCGCGAATTCGCCTTCCGGGCCGGCGTCAACATCGTGATGTACACGCTGACCGGCAACTACAAGGCCGACCAGGTGCACGCGCCTGCTTTGATCGAGCGGCTGGGACAATGATATGAACTACGGCATCGCGTTCACACCGCTGGTTCCTTCGCTCGTGCTGTGGCTCGCGCTCGGCGCGATCGTTGTCATCGCCGTGCTGCTGCTGGTGTCGCGCGCGCGTGGCGCCGCGGTGCGGGTCGCGGCGCTGGCGCTGATCCTGCTGGCACTGGCCAATCCCTCCTTCACCCGCGAGGACCGCGAGCCGCTGTCCTCGGTCGCGGCCGTCGTGGTCGACAAGAGCCCGAGCCAGAATTTCGGCACGCGCAACCAGGAGACCGACAAGGCGCGGCAGGCGCTGGTCGACAGCCTGAAGCAGATCAAGGGCCTCGAGGTCCGCGTCGTCGAGGCCGGTCAGGCCGATGGCGAGACCGATGGCACAAAACTGTTCGGCGCGCTGACGTCGGCGCTGTCGGACGTTCCGGTCGAGCGCGTCGCCGGCGCATTCATGATCACCGATGGCCGCGTGCATGACATTCCCGCCAACGCCCAGGCGCTCGGCTTCCAGGCGCCGGTCCACGCCCTGATCACCGGCCGCAAGGACGAGCGCGACCGCCGCATCGCGATCACTGCCGCGCCGCGCTTCGGTATCGTCGGCCAGACCCAGACCATCACCTTCCGGCTCGACGACCAGGGCGTCACCGGCGAGCGCGCCAAGGTCACGATCCGCCGCGACGGCGAAGTGATCAACGAGCGCACGCTGACCAGCGGCCAGACCTCGAGCGTCGACATCGACATCAAGCACGCCGGACCCAACATCGTCGAGATCGAGGCCTCGCCGCTCGAGAACGAGCTGACGCCAGTCAACAACCGCGCCGTGGTCGCGATCGACGGGGTCCGCGACAAGCTGCGCGTGCTGCTGGTTTCCGGCGAGCCGCATTCCGGCGAGCGCACCTGGCGCAACCTCCTGAAGTCCGACCCCAGCGTCGATCTCGTGCACTTCACCATTCTGCGTCCGCCGGAGAAGCAGGACGGCACGCCGATCAACGAGCTGTCGCTGATCGCATTTCCGACCCGCGAGCTGTTCCAGCAGAAGATCAACGAATTCCAGCTGATCATCTTCGACCGCTACGCCCGCCAGGGCGTGCTGCCGATCGCCTATTTCGACAACATCGCGCGCTACGTTCGCGCCGGCGGCGCGGTGCTGGTGTCCGCCGGCCCCGACTACGCCTCGACCACCAGCATCTGGCGCACGCCGCTGGACTCGGTGCTGCCGGCCGAACCGGTCGGGGTGACCGAGAAGCCGTTCTACGCGCATCTGAGCGATGCCGGTAAGCGCCATCCGGTGACGCGCGGGCTGGAAGGCTCGAATGCCGAGCCGCCGCATTGGAGCCGGTTCTTCCGCACCGTCGATACCCGCAACGCGATTAATCCGCCGGTCATGACCGGCGCCGACGGCAAGCCGCTGCTGCTGCTGTCGCGCTTCGGCGAAGGCCGCGTCGCGCTGCTGCTCTCCGACCACATCTGGCTGTGGGCGCGCGGCTACGAGGGCGGCGGCCCGCATCTCGATTTGTTGCGGCGGGTGTCGCACTGGCTGATGAAGCAGCCCGACCTCGACGAAGAAGCGCTGCGCATGCAGGTGCAGGGCAAGGATCTCATGGTGGTGCGCCAGACCATGGCCGACACCGTCTCGCCGGTCACCGTGACGTCGCCGAGCGGTACCACGCGTGAACTGACGCTCACCGCCGGCGATCCCGGCGAGTGGCGCGCGACGCTGCCCGCAAACGAGCTCGGCCTGTGGCAGGCCACCGACGGCACACTGAAGGCGCTGATCAATGTCGGCCCGACCAACCCGAAGGAATTCTCGGAGGTCACCTCGACCACCGAGATGCTGAAGCCGCTGGCGCAGGCGACCGGCGGCGACGCACGGCGCATCGTCGACGGTTCGAGCCTCGATATGCCGCGCGTCGTGCCGGTGCGTTCCTCCTCGATCTTCCGCGGCGACGGCTGGCTCGGCGTCAAGATGCGCGACGCCAGCGTCGTGAAGGGTGTCGGCGTGCTGCCGATGTTCGCCGGCCTGGTCGGCCTGCTGCTGTTGCTCGGCGCATTCGCGGCAACATGGCTGCGCGAGGGACGCTGAGCCCGGCGGGGCTCAGGTCTGCGTTGCGTCAAACACACACAGGCAACGCATCGCCACGGTTCGTCTGAACGCCGGTTGACATCGCGCATGCCATCCGATGTTATAATGTAACATCGGGGCGCTGGGGTGTTGATGCGCTCCCCGACGGGTGGGCGTTATCGGCATGCAGTGGTTCCGGCGACACATCAAGACTGGCTCGCGGCTGGCGCTGTTCGCGCTCGCCGTCCAGTTCATGCTGTCGTTCGGGCATTTCCATCCGATCGCGGCCGCGCAAGCGGCGCCCGCGGCCCAGACCGGGCTGTCGCTGGTCGATCTCGCCTATATCGGGACCTCGGCGACGCCGGACCTCGCGGTCCAGGTGACCGGGACGCCACAGCCTGCCAATCACGACAACGACCGGCATCCGGCCGACAATTGCGCGATCTGCGCCGTCATCTCGCTCGCGAGCAGCATGCTGTTCACGGCGCCGCCGGTGCTGTTGCTGCCGGAAGCCATCGAGCTTCTGTTCCGCACCACCAATGCCGAATTCGCCCATCTGAAATCGGCGCCGGCGGCCTTTCACTCCCGTGCACCTCCCCTGTCCTAACATCGACTGATTGCTGCACGCCCTGAGCGGACGGCCGCGTCACATTTGCGGCCTGCGCCAGCGGGGCAAATCGGAATCGATCCGTCATTTCGACGGGCCTGGATCGGGACAATGACACTTCAGAAGAAACGAGCACTCCACATCGGGAGCGTGAGCTGGCTATTGCTGGGCGCGATGAGCCACAATGCGCAGGCCGACGACACGCCGACGCAACTCCCTGACATCACCGTGACGGCACCGAGCCCGATCCAACGGCACCGGACCGCGCCGACGCGCACGTCGAGCCATGTTGTCCGGGCCGCGCCGAGCCGCAACCGCGAACGCGCCGCGGCCGTGCAACCGGCGCCTGCGGCACCGGCACCGCAGCAGGGCGTGCTGCCCGTGGTTACCGATCAGTTCGCCACCGTCACCGTGATACCCAACGAGGAACTGCGGCGCTCCGGCGCCGCCACGCTCGGCGATCTCCTGTTCTCCAAGCCCGGCATCACCGGCTCGAGCTTCGCGCCCGGCGCGTCGAGCCGGCCGATCATCCGCGGCCTCGACGTCAATCGCGTCGGCATCGTCGAAAACGGTCTCGGCGGCGGCGGCGTTTCGGATCTCGGCGAGGATCATTTCGTCCCGATCGATCCGCTCTCGACCAACCAGATCGAAGTGGTGCGCGGCCCGGCCGCGCTGCGCTACGGCTCGACCTCGATCGGCGGCGTCGTCAGCGCCACCAACAACCGGATTCCCGATGCGATGCCGACCTGCGCGGCGGCGCCGTTCCAGAGCTACGGATTGCCGGTGAAGGCTCCGCTGGCCGACGCCGGCGCGCCGGGTTGCCTCAATGTCGAGACCCGCACGTCGGTCAGTTCGGTCAATCGCGGCGTCGAGGGCGGCATGCTGCTGGACGCCGGCGGCAACAATGTCGCCGTGCATGCCGACGTCTATGGCCGCTCGACCAGCGACTACAGCATCCCGAGCTATCCATATCTGTTCGACCAGACCCGGCCGGTGAACGGCCGCCAGCCGAACTCCGCGACGCAATCGGACGGCGCGTCGGTCGGCGCCTCCTATTTCTTCCAGGGCGGCTATATCGGCGCGGCGATCACCCAGAACGACTCGCTCTACCACATCCCCGGCATCGACGGCGCCGATCACCAGACCCGGATCGACGCGCACCAGACCAAGATCGCGGTCAAGGGCGAGTACCGGCCCGACGCTGCAGCGATCGATGCGGTGCGGTTCTGGGTCGGCGCGACCGACTATCGCCACAACGAGCTCGGCCTTGCCGATCCGACCGACCTGTTCAGCGACGGCGTGCGGCAGACCTTCACCAACAAGGAGCAGGAGGCCCGCGTCGAGGTGCAGATGATGCCGTTCAACGCGCGCTTCGCCACGGTGACGACCGCGTTCGGCGTGCAGGCCGGGCATCAGGAGTTGACCGCGCCGAGCCCGGACGATCCGACCTCGCTGTTCAACGGCCTGTGGAGTCCGAACAACAACAACCGCGTCGCCGGTTACGTGTTCAACGAGTTCAAGTTCACGGATTCGACCAAGGCGCAGATCGCCGGCCGCATCGAGCATGTCGACCTGCACGGATCGATGCCGAATTTCCCGGCGGACTATCTGCCTGACGGCGCACCGCAGAGCTCGATCGCACGCAATCCGTCCTACACGCCGGTCAGCGGCAGCATCGGGCTACTGCAGAACCTGCCCGGCGACCTCGTCGGCAGCATCACCGCGCAATATGTCGAACGCGCGCCGAAGCCCGCGGAGCTGTTCTCGCGCGGCGCGCATGATGCGACCGCGACCTTCGACATCGGCAATCCGAACCTGACAATCGAGACCGCGAAATCGGTCGAGATCGGCCTGCGCAAGGCGACCGGACCGTTCCGCTTCGAGGCCACCGCCTACTACACCCGCTTCAGCAACTTCATCTATCGCCGCCTGACCGGGGTGATGTGCGGCGACGATTTCGACTCCTGCGGCAATGGCGATCCCAACAATGAGGCGCGGCAAGCGGTTTATTCGCAGCGTGACGCGATCTTCCGTGGCGCCGAATTCCAGAGCCAGTTCGACATCGGCCCGCTCAACGGCGGCATCTGGGGAATCGAGAACCAGTTCGACGTGGTGCGCGCCACCTTCACCGACGGCAGCAACGTGCCGCGGATTCCACCGGTGCGGCTTGGCGGCGGCCTCTATTGGCGCGACAGCAACTGGCTGACCCGCATCAATCTCGTGCACGCCTTCGCGCAGAACGACATCGCCGTGATCGGCGAGACCCCGACCGCGGGCTACAATCTCCTCAACGCGGAGATCACCTACAACACCAAGCTGAATTCGTCATGGATCGGCGCGCGCGAGATGACGCTTGGTCTGGTCGGCAACAACCTGCTCAACCAGAACATCCGCAACTCCGTCTCCTATACCAAGGACGAGGTGCTGATGCCGGGCCTCGGCATACGGGCGTTCGCCAATCTGAAGTTCTGAGCCAAGCGGGACCCTCTGCCGTTCGCGGCAGAGGGATTTATCGCGTAGCCCGGATGGAGCGCAGCGCAATCCGGGAACTGCGCAATCCGGGAACACTGTGTCCGCGGTTGCCGATCCCGGATTTCGCTTCGCTTCATCCGGGCTACGAACATGTCCGATGGACGAGCGTGTGAGCCTTGCCGCCCGCGTCGACAATCAGTGGCCGACGACGACTTCGCTGATCTGGATCACCGGCTGCTGATCGGTGTAGTTCGGGATGTCGCCCAAGATCTCCTGGGCGTGCTTGCCCATGCCGGCCGCGAAGGCCTCAACCGAGTCGCAGAAGATGTGGCACATTCCGACATAGGTTGCAGGTTGCCCCGGCGCGCCGCCGGCGATGCCCTTGTCGACGGTGTAGTATTTGCATGCGTCGCCGAGGCGCGCCTTCACCAGCGGCATGTGCTTGTCGCGATAATAGTCGTGATCAAAGCGTGCGCCTGGATTGTTCGGATACATCACACTGACCTTGATCATGACGCGCACTCTCCCTGTTGATATGACATGCGCCGGTCTTGTCCCGGCGCTTACCTCAACTGTGCTTTAGTTTCCGATAGCGCGCAAGTTCCGGCGACGCTCGCGAGAACGTCAGATCGCCTTGCTCCAGTCCGGCTGGATCGGTCCGGACACGCCCTCGGCCGCGCCGTCGACCAGTTCCATGACAAGCAGGCGACTGTAATCGACCGGACCGGGCATGGTCATTTGCCCCTTCGGGACCGGCTTGAAGCCGACCCGCGCGTAGTATGGCTCGTCGCCGACCAGCACGATCAGCCGGTGGCCCTTGGCGCGGGCGTCGTTGATCGCACGCTCGAGCAGCGCACGGCCGACGCCGCGGCTGCGGAACGGCGGCTCGACCGTTAGCGGCCCGAGCATCAGCGCCGGCGTATCGCCGATCGTGATCGGCAACTGGCGCACCGAGCCGACCAGCAGCGTGCCGATCCGCGCCGTGAAGGAGACATCGAGCAGATGATCGACATGCTCACGCAGCCGGTAGGCGCTGAGCACGAAGCGACCGGGCCCGAAGGTGCGCTCGTGCAGGCGCTCGATCGCCTGGGCGTCTTTCGGGGTCTCGGGCAGGATGGTCAGGGACAATTCGGTCATTGTGGGGCGCGGGA
The DNA here is from genome assembly GCF_042258325.1 of Bradyrhizobium sp. Pha-3. Taxonomy (NCBI): domain Bacteria; kingdom Pseudomonadati; phylum Pseudomonadota; class Alphaproteobacteria; order Hyphomicrobiales; family Nitrobacteraceae; genus Bradyrhizobium; species Bradyrhizobium sp. Pha-3. The sequence goes on from NZ_CP170151.1 coordinate 7,442,480, forward strand.
TAGCATCTGGCGCGGGCGCGGTCCATCACCGCCATGTCGCCGTCGGCGGCCTGCCTTCGAGCACCTCCGCGATCCGCAGCCGCGTACCGGGGGTGGTCTCGTCAGGCAGATCAGCCGGGTCGAAGAAGCCGCAGGCCACGATCTCGCGATTCGGCTCCGGCAGGCGGTCCTGCCGGTAGTTCCTGACGACGTAAACCGCGACATGATCGCGCGGCGAGACGTGGCTGTTGTGGAAGATGCCGTGCAGCACCGGCTCGCCCTTGAGCTCGATCCGCCCCTCCTCCTCCAATTCGCGCCGCAGCGACTCGATAAAGCTTTCGCCGACCTCGACCCCGCCGCCAGGCAGATACCAGCCATGGACGTAGCTGTGCTTGACCAGGAACACCCTGTTGTCGGCATCGAGCACGACGGCACGGACCCCGAGCGTCATGCTGCGGACGAGCCGCCAGTAGAAATGAAACACCCATCTGATCTGCGGCTCGTAGCGCTTGCGTAAATCGAGCAGGACCGTCACTGAACCCTCGACATCATGGTGTTTGATCCGTGCTTTGATCCTTGCGCGCCTGCGCAGCTCTTGCCAATACAGGGCAGGACGTTCGGGATAGCACGACATGACCGACTGCCGGCCACTTTTCGCGGACAATCCGAAGGGAATCGCATGATGGCGGCGTTCCGCCTCGCGCATCTGTCGGACCCGCATTTGCCGCCGCTGCCGGCGGCGCGGCTGCGCGATCTGGCCGGCAAGCGCGCCTTCGGCTACCTGAACTGGACGCGCAACCGTCACAAATATCACCGCCGCGACGTGCTCGACGCGCTGGTGTCGGACATGCAGGCGCAGCAGCCGGACCATATCGCCGTGACCGGCGACCTGGTCAATCTGGCGCTGGATGCCGAGTTCAATCCGGCCCGGCAATGGCTGGAGGGCGTGGGTTCGCCTGCCGACGTCACCGTGATCCCCGGCAACCACGACGCCTATGTGCGGGCGACCCGGCATCGCTTCATCAGTCACTTCGGCGACTATCTGCGCGGCGACGCCGATGGCGCAGCAACGCATTTTCCGTTCGTGCGCCGCCGCGGGCCGCTGGCGCTGATCGGCGTCTCCTCGGCGGTGCCGACGCCGCCGCTGATGGCGACCGGCTGGCTCGGCCATCCCCAGATCGATGCGCTTGATGCGATCCTCGCGCAGCTGTCGCGGGAGGACGCCTTCCGCGTCCTCCTGGTGCATCACCCGCTGCACTCCGACGGCCGCGCCAAGCGCCTGACCGATTCGCATCAGCTGCTCGCGCTGCTCAGGCGCCACGGCGCCGAGCTGGTGCTCCATGGCCACGACCACATCCATTCGACGATGTGGTTCGACGGCCCTGAGCGGAAGATCCCGGCGATCGGCGTGCCGTCGGCATCGGCGCTGGCGCGCAAGCACTATCCGGCGGCGGCCTACAATTTGTTCTCGATCGAGCGTGACGGCAATGCCTGGCGCTGCGAGCAGACCGTGCGCGGCCTCGGCGATCACGACGGCATTCGCGAATTGAAGCAAGTACGACTGTCCTAATCGCCGCCCCCGCCGCCGCCGCAACCGCCGCCGCTGTCACCGCCGCCACCATCGCCGCCGCCGTCACCGCCATCGCTGCCACTGCTCCCGTCGCTGCCGGCATCGCCGAAACCCGCTGACGATCCGTCGATCGACGAGTCGGAGAAATCGCCGCCGCAATAGGGACTGCTGCCGCCGATCCCGCTGCGGCGCAGCGCCTCGCAGTCGGTGTGATAGATGAAGCCGTTCGCGATGTTCAGCTTGGCGTCGAGCGCGAACAGCAGCGGCAGCCGCGTCGGCCTGACCGGATCGATGTTCTCGTATTTGCAGCAATACCACCAGACCCGCCGCAGCCCCTCATTGCTCCTGCGCCGCTCCTTCACCAGGACGACCGCGGGGGTGTGATGCAGGAAGCTGCCGAAGGCGCGGCGGCAGAACGCATCATACTCGCGGGTGTAGAGAATGAATTCGTGCCAGAGGTCGTCGGCCGCTTGCGAGGGCATCGAGACGTAACGCTTGCCGCTCATCAGATAGGCGAGGAAGAACTGCCGCAGGCCGCGCGAGACCAGCGCGCTGTCCTTGCGGGTGAAGCCGGGGTGACGCTTCTCGAGCCGCGCCAACAGGCCCGCCGGCCAGTGAAAGGTGCGGATGTACTCGGCGCGCCGCAATGTCTGCCACTTGCCGAACAGCACGGCGCTGCCGACCACCGCGGCAGCCGCCAGGACGCCGAAAAATGCCGAGGCGGGTGTTATGACCACGATGCCCCCGCCCGTTGAGCGGCTAGAAGTTTTGCAAGCTCGCTAACAGCGCGAGACCGAACAGCGCGAGCGCGCCCATGACGAAGCCGAACACGAACATGCCGATCCCGCCGCGGCGCTTCGGCGCCACCACCGGGACGGGCGGCGGCGCCGGCGGCTCGGCAACCGGAAGCGGCGTGGCCACCATCGCATGCTCGCGCTCGATCAGGCGGCGCGCGACATAGTCGGTGACGGCATCGACGATCGCGGCGACGTCATGCGATTCGGCGAGCACAATGCGGCCGAACCTCGTGTCCTGCACGAAGCGGTAGATCCGCTTGTCGCGCCCCATCAGCACATGCGCGACGACGTCGATCCACAGCCGCGGCGTCTCGCCCTGGCTGATGCCGCGGTCGAACAGATCGACCTTGTCCGGCACCTGCGCGAACAACGGATCGAGCGCATCGTTGAGGATCTCGAGCCGCGCCACCTCGGCGTCGCGCAGCTCGACGACGACACCGGTGCGATCGGCCGCCTCGATCCGCGCCCGTCGCAGCGCCTCTCGCAGCGTCGGCCGCATCTCGCGCGCCTCGCTGCCGGTGTTCTGCGGATCGGACATGCCTTGCGGTCTCGTGGTGACGGGTTTCCTGCGCATTAACCTATCAGCAACCAAGATGTCCGCAAAGGGCGTTGGTTCCCAAGCACTTAGACCGCCACTTATCCCCAGATCAAAGACCTGACGCCGTCCCAAAAGCGGTCGACCCCACCCGGATGAAACCGGATGAGGCCGCCGTCCTTGGACGTTTTCTTAGCTCTGAATATTCTGGCGCTCAGGCCGAAACCCGCGACGGCTCCTCGACGATGGAGAAGCGCACGCCGGCCTTGTGGCGGCTCTCTTCCGAGACTTCCTTCCAGCACTCTTCGGCTTCCTTGCGCGTCTTGAACGGACCGCGGACCTGGGCCGAGCCTTCGACCAGCTTGTGGAAATTCATCGACCCGAACTCGCCGCCGATCACCCAGAAATTGCTGCCCTTGCTCATCGTCAGTCTCCTTCAAAATCGGGCTGCCTTTGCCCAGCCGCCTGCACCCTGATCCCCGCAACCTGCTCGCCGGATCGACATTCTTGACAGAGCATTGCGAACTGCGTGTCAGGAGATAAACGCGAAAACGCGAAGTTCGTATAGATGCCTTGTTTTTTATTTGTGATGTCATGTAACATCTGAACTTGTAATAAATGTCGATTTGTAAATTTTGTCACAATATAGGTCAGGAAGCCTGCCATGGCCGGTGAGTCCGGAAAGAAGCTGTTCGTCGGCCCGCGCTTCCGGCGGATCCGCCAGCAATTGGGGCTGTCGCAGACCCAGATCGCCGAGGGGCTCGGCATCTCGCCCTCCTACATCAACCTGATCGAGCGCAACCAGCGCCCGGTGACGGCGCAGATCCTGCTGCGGCTGGCCGAGACCTACGACCTCGATTTGCGCGACCTCGCCACCGCTGACGAGGATCGCTTCTTTGCGGAACTCAACGAGATCTTCTCCGATCCCCTGTTCCGCCAAATCGACCTGCCGAAGCAGGAGCTGCGCGACCTCGCCGAGCTCTGCCCCGGCGTGACGCATGCGCTGCAGCGGCTCTACGCCGCCTACACCGAGGCGCGCCGCGGCGAAACGCTGGTGGCGGCGCAGATGGCCGACCGCGAAGGCTCGCAATTCGACGCCAATCCGATCGAGCGGGTGCGTGACCTGATCGAGGCCAACCGCAACTATTTTCCGGAGCTCGAGACTGCCGCGGAGAATTTACGCGACGAGCTCAACGTGCCGACCGAAGGCCTGTTCACGGCGCTGACCACGCGCTTGCGCGAAAAACATTCGATTCTGACCCGCGTGATGCCGGTCGACGTGATGCGCGAGACCCTGCGCCGTTTCGATCGGCACCGCCGGCAGCTCTTGATCTCCGAACTCGTCGACAGCTCCGGCCGCAGCTTCCAGCTTGCGCTGCAGATCGGCTTTGTCGAGTTCGGCGCCGCGATCGACGCCATCGTCAGCCGCGCCGGTCCGCTCGACGATACTGCGCGCCGGCTCTACCGCATCACGCTCGCCAATTATTTCGCAGCCGCCGCGATGATGCCCTATCAGGCGTTTCATTCCGCAGCCGAAGCCTTGAGCTACGACGTCCATGTGCTGGCACAGCGCTTCAACGCCGGCTTCGAGCAGATCTGCCACCGCCTCACCACGCTGCAACGGCCGAACGCGCGCGGCGTGCCGTTCTTCCTGCTCCGCGTCGACAATGCCGGCAACGTGTCGAAGCGATTTTCCTCGGGCACCTTCCCGTTCTCCAAGTTCGGCGGCACCTGCCCGCTCTGGAACGTGCACTCGACCTTCGACATGCCGGATCGCCTGCTCAGCCAGGTGATCGAATTGCCGGACGGCACGCGCTATTTCTCGATCGCGCAGATGGTGCGCCGGCCGGTGGCGCCCTACCCGCAGCCGCAGCCGCGGTTTGCGATCGGGCTCGGCTGCGAGATCCGGCATGCGGCCAAGCTCGTCTATGCCACCGGCATGGATCTGGAAAAGGTCGAGGGCACCCCGATCGGCGTCAACTGCCGGCTTTGCGAGCGCGAGAATTGCAGCCAGCGCGCCGAGCCGCCGATCACGCGCACCCTGATCCTGGACGAGACCACGCGGCGCGTGTCCTCGTTCGCGTTCTCGAATGCGCGGGAGTTGTGAGCCAAGGATCAATCCACCGATCAATCCACCGCGGCAAAGGCCTTGCACCAGCCGTCCTTGCTGATCGCGCCCTCGACCACCTTGCAGCCATCGGGCGCGACGAACAGCGTGCACATCTCCTGCACGAGGCGCTGGTCCGGCGCGGCGCCTGGCCGCCGAAAACGGAGGAGGATTCGACCGAGGACGACGTGCGCTAAAGCATGATCCGGAAAAGTGCGAAGCGGCTTTCCCTCGCGACAACGCGTTTGCGCGAATCACACACCAAACTAAAGCGCGATGACGATTCGACCCAGCGCGTGTACTCGACGCGACTAATCCGTTGACGTCGTGACCTGACCGCAGGTTCACCTAATGAAAACGGCGGGTGGAACTTTCGGTTCCGCTGCGAGTCATATTTGTGACGCGATGTGGCCTGGGCCGCCAAGGGAGAGACCGAGGGAGAGATCATGTCAAAGTCCCGCCTTGGAATGGCTGCAGCCGGCGTTGCAATTGGCGTTCTGGGAGCGCTGCCGAGCGCGGCCGAGGCGGGTTTCCGCCTGCGCGTTGGCGGCCCCGTGAGTGTCGCGCGCTTCGCGATGGCCGGCGTGCTGTCGGTCGCAGGTCTCCGCCACGCACGCATGGCGGCGCGCCACAGCCGCGTCCGCATGGCTGCTCTAAGACCGCAAGATCTTCGCCCCGCCGCCGAGTCGATCGGCCCGAGTGAGCGCGCGCAGCTCACTGCCGTCGCCGCGCTGGCCGGCTGGCAGGGCGGCCGAGCTGCGCAAGGCTGGTGGCAGCACTCCGACGGTTCATACGGCTGGGTCGGTCCGCTCTTCTGGCCGTTTGCCTATAGCGATCTCTATGACTACGCGCTTCTCAATGATGGCAGCGGCTTCTGGGCCTATGGCTACGGCGATCTCTACGCCGCGATCTTCTCGCCTTACGCTGCGAGCGATCTCTCAGCGTATGCGGCCGAGCGCCCCGCCGGGAGGCGGCATCGCAAAGCGCCCTCGGTGCAGGAATTCTGTAGCGGCGACACCGCCGAGACGACCGGCCTTCCCCTCGAGCGGATCGGCCTGGCGGTCGCGGCGAACGAGGCGCAGCGCGCAGCCTTCGACGAGCTCGCGAGCGCCTGGATTTCCGCCGGCAACACCATCCGCGCTTCCTGTCCAGCACAGACCGCAACCACCGCGCTGGAGCGATTCGCGGCCATGCAGAGCCGCGTCAACGCGATGCTGAGCGCAGTTGCGACCGTTATGCCGCCATTTCAAAAATTCTACGATCTCCTAAGCGATGAACAGAAGGCCCAGCTCAACACGCCCGAACGCGACCGCCGCGCTAACACTGCGGCCGCGAAGCTGAAGGAGATGCAGGACGCCGCCTGCCAGGCGAGCCGTGAACCGCAAGACGAGCAACAGGCCGAAAAGCAATACCGCCAGCTCGTCGCCCAGCAATGGCCCCTCGACGACATCGTCGCCAGCCTGAAACTGAACGATACGCAACGCGCCGCGCTCGAAGTGGTGCAGGATACCACGATGGGCACCATGGAAGCCTTAAACCCATGCCCGCCAAAGGACGCGCTCACCCCGCCGGCCCGCCTTAAGGCCGCAAAGGCGCGGTTGGAAGCGATGAGAGAGGCGATCATCAGCGTGAACGACGCGGTCGACGATTTCCGTTGGAACCTGACTGACGAGCAGAAGACGCAGTTCGAGGGGCTCGGTCTAAAGAAGCGGGGGGTGTGATTTTTCCATCCCCAAGCGGCGCTGGTCGGCCAAGGCGATACTTCGCATCCCCTGTCGCATTTGCTAGTCGTCCGCTAAGAAGGGCTGGACATGCGAGCATGCGTTATAGGGGCGGGCTCTAGCTAGGTAGTTCGGTCGCGCGACCGAGACGCCGTTCAACATGAACTTTGAGGCCCGCACGTAGTCAACTGAACTTCTTTGGATGTTGCTTATTGGCCCAAGGCCGACATACGGCGATGTCGGCCTCAACGTCAGCTTCCGAGATCAAAGCGGACGCGAAGAATTCATGAGTACACGCCCTGATTTCATCGCGCCTTAGCGCGTACTGCGCTCGTCTTACCGAAGCGGAGGCCGAGCGAGGCGGCGGACGTCATGCGACGGCACAACCAGCCGGGGCTTGCGAGCCGGCATGCGCGCAGGACATCCGCCTGAGCGACTGCCCATCCGTCGACCGCGCCCCGGATCTGTGGCGCGCAACGGCCCTCGCCTTCGCGCGGCGCGCCGGAAAGCACCGCCGCGCGAGAGAGACAACAGCGTCAGATCGATCTGCGCCGTTTTGGATCGCTCAGCCTGCTAACCGCCGGGCGGCGTGTAGGCGGCCTTGAGCTTGGTCGCGTGCTGACGCACCACCTTGATCTCGTCCTGGGTAAAGAGCCGGATCAGCCTCACATTCTGCATGGCGCCGGCCGCGACGACCACGCCGCTGACCGCAGGCGCGAAGCTCGGATCCGGCACGTCGAAGATCACCATCACGCCGGGGCCATCGGTCGCCGTGCTGTACATCGAAATCAGTTTTCCGCCGGCGGCCTCGATCAACTTCTTCGCGGCCTCGTATCGATTGGTCGTCGGGTTTTCCATGATGTTGTTCAGGGAACGCGGGGTGTATTCACCAGAGAAGCAGAAATGCATGGCAATCGCTCCATTTGGTTGGAATGAAAAAACATTCACCCAGGCACGCGGCCCGGGCAGAGCATTTCGTACTGAAAAATGGGAAGAAATGGCCTGCCGATGGCCAGTCGCGCTGCCGCTTCTCCGGATTTCGGCGCAACCGGTGGCAGCTCGCCGCGCAATCTACATCAAATACCCGGCAAATGAAATCGCGCTCTATCGAGACAGCACTGTAGGGCAGCCTGCCTGACACACGAGCGAGCATGGTGAGTCCACGACCAACCCGGACCTCACCCTCACCCGCACCCTTTCCCTCACGTCATGCGACAGGCACAACGCCTTGCAAACAAGGGCGATCTGCCTCAGTGTCCGGCGCCCGCCACCAAGAACAAGCGAAAGAAAACTCATGAAGCATCGCGCGCTCGGCCGCTCCGGCCTCACTGTTCCTCCCCTGTGCTTCGGCTGCAATGTATTCGGCTGGACCGTGGACGAGACGTCGTCGTTTCGCCTGCTCGACACCGTGCTCGATCAGGGGCTGACCTTCCTGGATACGGCGGATGTCTATTCACGCTGGGTGCCGGGCCACAGCGGCGGCGAATCCGAGACCATCATCGGCAAATGGATGAAGGCGCGCGGCAACCGCAACCGCGTCATCCTCGCCACCAAGGTCGGCATGGACATGGGCGGCGGCAATGTCGGGCTGAAGCCGGACTACATCGCGCGCGCCGTCGAGGATTCGCTGCGGCGGCTACAGACCGATTTCATCGATCTCTACCAGTCCCACAAGGACGATGAGACGACACCGCAGGAAGAGACGCTCGCGGCCTACGACAGGCTGATCAAGGCCGGCAAGGTCAGGGCCATCGGCGCCTCGAACTTCTCGGCGGAGCGGCTCCAGAGTGCGCTCGATATTGCCAAGGCGAACGGGCTACCCCGCTATGAGAGCATGCAGCCCGAATACAGCCTCGCCGAGCGCTCGAGCTACGAAGGCGCGCTGCAACGCGTCTGCGAGGCGAACGACGTCGGCGTGATCACGTTCTTCTCGCTCGCCGCAGGATTTTTGACCGGCAAATATCGCTCGGAGAGCGACTTCGCCAAGAGCCCGCGCGGTGCACGCAGCATTCCGAAATACATGAACCCGCGCGGCATGCGCATCCTGGCCGGTCTCGACGAGGTCGCCGCGGAAACCCGCGCCGAGCCGGCCGCGGTCGCGCTCGCCTGGCTGATGGCAAAACCCTCCGTCACCGCGCCGATTGCCAGCGCCACCAGGCCCGAGCAGGTCGCAACGCTGGTCGCGGCGACCAAACTTGAGTTGAGCAAGGACCAGGTCGAACGGCTGGACGCGGCGAGCGCGTAGCAGCGGCTCCACTTCACCTCGCCCCGCGTGCGGGGAGAGGTCGGAACGCATCGCTAGAGCGTTTTCGAGCGAAGTGGATACCGGTTCGCGTGAAGAAAACGCGTCAAAACAAGAATCTAGAGCCCCGTTCCGATTCAATCGGAACGGGATAGGCTCTAGATGCGTTCCGGGTGAGGGGGAGCCTCCGCGAATGCAGCTATCGCCGGATCTGCGGAGACAGCCCCTCACCCCAACACCGGGCGAGGGAGCACACCGCCTTCGCGGCTGCCGTTCTATCCCGTCTCACCTCGCCTATCCCCACGGGCCGCGCTGGCTCGACGATCCGCCCCACGGACTGCGCGGCGGATAGCTTCCGCCGGCCGGGCGCGGCGCGGTCTGGGTGCCGAGCTCGGCGGCGAGCTGCTGCAGCGCGGCGATGCGGTTCGCGGTCGAGGGGTGGGTCGCGAACAGGTTGTCGACGCCGTGGCCCGACAGCGGGTTGATGATGAACATGTGCGCGGTGGCCGGATTGCGCTCGGCCTCCATGTTCGGCACCTGATGCGCGGCGTTCTCGATTTTCGCGAGCGCCGAGGCAAGCCACATCGGCTGGCCGACGATGCGCGCGCCGTAATTGTCGGCGGCGTATTCGCGGGTGCGGCTGATCGCCATCTGCACCAGCATGGCGCCGAGCGGCGCCAGGATCATCATCGCGATCGAGCCGACGATGCCGGGGCCGTTGTTGTTGCGGTTGCCGCCGAAGAACATGCCGAACTGCGCCAGCATCGAGATCGCACCGGCGATCGTCGCCGTGATCGTCATGGTCAGCGTGTCGTGATGCTTGATATGCGCAAGCTCATGCGCGATCACGCCGGCAAGCTCCTCGCGGCTGAGCTGCTGCATCAGCCCCGTGGTGACGGCGACCGCCGCGTTCTCCGGATTGCGGCCGGTCGCGAATGCATTCGGCTGCGCCTCGTCCATCACGAACACGCGCGGCATCGGGAGAGCGGCGCGCTGCGCCAACTCGGCGACGAGATTGTAGAGTTCGGGCGCCGAGCCCGCATCGACCTGATGGGCGCCGTACATCGATAGCACCATGCGATCGGAATTCCAGTAGGTGAACAGATTTGTCGCAGCCGCGACGATCAGCGCGATCACGGCGCCGGTGCCGCCGCCGATCAGATAGCCGACCCCCATGAACAGGGCGGTGAGGCCGGCAAGCAGGAGCGCGGTGCGGAAATAGTTCATCGTTGTTCCCTCACGGCGAGCGGAATGCTGCCACAACTGACGCCGCTCAGGTAGGGATTTTGACGCTGAAGCCGCAAGGGGAACCAGTGCGTCGCAGCGACGCGGCACGGGTTAACAATCGGTCACCTGCAAGCAGTCACCCGCAGTTCGTAGCCCGCATGAGCGAAGCGACATGCGGGGGCACCGCCCCGGATATCGCTTCGCTCATCCGGGCTACGAGATCGTGCCTACGCCGCCGGTTACGGAAGCGCGCTACTCCGCCGGCTCCTGCGCGATCACCGCTTCCTCCTCGCGCAGCGCGACGCGCAACATGCGGGCGAGCTCGGCGCGGCTGTAGGGTTTTGCCAGGAACAGGATGCCCTGCTCGAGCTTGCCGTCCTGGTCGATGGCGTCATCGGTATAGCCCGATGTGAAGAGGACGCGGAGACCCGGGCGGCGCTTCCGCGCCTCGGTGGCGAGGTCGCGCCCGTTCATCGCGCCCGGCATGATGACGTCGGTGAACAAGAGATCGATCGGCGCGCCGCTGTCGAGCACGGCAAGGGCTTCGCGGCCATTGATGGCCGGCAGCGTGGTGTAGCCGAGGCTCTCGATCTGGGTCAGCACATAGGAGCGCACCAGCTTGTCGTCCTCGACGACGAGCACGATTTCCCGCGCGCCGCGCGCGTCCGGCTGCCGCCGCTCGGGCGCTGCTGCCGGTGAGACCACCGCCGCGCGCGGCAGATAGAGTATCACCCTGGTGCCGCGACCGATCTCGCTGTCGAGCACGACGTGGCCGTTGGACTGCTTGACGAAGCCGTAGACCATGCTCAGCCCGAGCCCGGTGCCCTTGCCGACGTCCTTGGTGGTGAAGAACGGCTCGAACACCTTGGCCAGGTCGGCTTCCGCAATGCCCCGGCCGTTGTCGGTCAGCGCGAGCGCGACATAATCGCCGGCGGCAAGCCCGTCATGGCCGTTCACGTCCGATGGCTTGAGCTCGGCGGTGCGGGTCTCGATCGTCAGCCGGCCGCCCTTCGGCATCGCGTCGCGCGCGTTGAGCGCAAGGTTGATAATCGCGGTGACGAGCTGGTTGCCATCGACCAGTGCGCGCGGCAGATCGGGTGCGGGGCGAAAATCGATGTCGACATGGTCGCCGATGGTCGGCCGCAGCAGCTCGATGGTGTCGACCATCAACGCGTTGACGTCGACGTCGCTCGGCTGCAGCGGCTGCTTGCGCGCGAAGGCGAGCAGATGCCGCGTCAGCGATGCGCCGCGCTCGGCGGCGTCGCGGATCAGCGAGGTGATCTCGGTGAGCTGGCGGTTGTGGGTGACTGCCTCGGCCAGGATGTCGATCGTGCCGGTGATGACGGTGAGGATGTTGTTGAAGTCGTGCGCGATGCCACCGGTGAGCTGGCCGACCGCTTCCATCTTCTGCGCCTGGCGGATCTTGCTCTCATTGGCCTCGGCCTCGCGGAAACGCTCGAGCAGGAATTCCGAGCGCTGGCGCTGCCGTCCCTCCTCGGCGAGCGCAACATGCGCCTCGCGCAACTGCTCTTCGGTCGGGATCGCGAGGATCCGCGGGATCAGCGGCCAGAGCAGCACGGCGGTGAAGATCGAGGCGACAGCGGTGAGCGCCTTGAGCAGGCCCTCGAGACCGTAGATCGGCACCCACAGCGTGTAGATCGAGAACACGTGGGTGAGGCCGCAGGCGAGGATGAACGCGGCGAACGGCCAGGCCATCCAGCCGAACTGGAAATCGCGCCGCTTGGAGACGAGGATCGCCAGCGCAAACGGGATCGAGAAATACGAAGCGGCAATGATCGCGTCTGAAATCACGTGGAGCCAGATCAGCTCCGGTTCCCACAACAAGCAGATGCCGTGCGGCGAAAACGTCGACGAATCCAAGAGACGCTCGAGAAAACTCCACATGGGTCCCTCCGGGCGTAATCGATCCGCCGACACCCCTGCCCGCGAATCACCGGCCGATCATAGCGGCGGCGGCTGAACCTACCTCAGCCCAATTGGTCTAAGAGCGGCACCCCCGTTGTTGCCCGGTGTCGCCCTGGTGTATGCAGATTGGGCTTCAATTTCCCTTTTTTCCAGCCGGTGACATCGATGCCGGCCTCTCCCCTCTGCGCCCCGATCATGATCGCAGCGATCGCGGGGGCGCTGGCGCTCTCTACCCTCGCCTCGGCGCAGCAGCCGCTGCCCAGCCCCTTGAATCCCGCGCCAGTCAGGCCGCGCCCTGCCGCCGTCGCCTCGCCGCGGGCTGCGTCCTGCCACAACGGGCAAAACTTCGATCGCTTTCTCGCCGAGCTGAAGCAGAAGGCGGTCGCCGCCGGCGTCTCGCAGCACACGATCGCGGAGGCCGCGCCCTACCTGATCTACGACCAGGGCATCGTCAACCGCGACCGCGGCCAGCGCGTGTTCGGGCAGATCTTCACCCAGTTCGCCGGCCGCATGGCCGCGAACTATCGTATGCAGCAGGGCCAGCAATACATCCGGACCTATGCCGCCGCGTTCGCGCGCGCCGAGAAGGAGTATGGCGTGCCGCCGGCGGTGATCGCCGCGTTCTGGGGACTGGAGAGCGATTTCGGCGTCCAGATGGGCAATTTGCCGACGCTGAAATCGCTGGTGTCGCTGGCCTATGATTGCCGCCGCTCCGAGATGTTCCAGGGCGAGACCATCGCCGCGCTGAAGATCATCGAGCGCGGCGACCTGACGCCCGACGAGATGATCGGCTCATGGGCCGGCGAGCTCGGCCAGACGCAATTCTTGCCGACGCATTATTTCAACTACGCGGTCGACTATGACGGCGACGGCCATCGCAATCTCCTGCAAAGCGGCCCCGACGTGATCGGCTCGACCGCGAACTACATCGCCACCGGATTGAAATGGCGGCCCGGCGAGCCGTGGCTGCAGGAGGTGCGCGTGCCGCAAGCCGCGAATTTTCCTTGGGATCAGGCCGATCTCACCATCAAGCTGCCGCGCTCGAAATGGGCGTCGCTTGGCGTCAGCTTGACCGACGGCAAGCCATTGCCGAATGACGAGATGCCGGCCTCGCTGCTGCTGCCGATGGGCCGGATGGGTCCGGCGTTCCTGGCCTATGCGAACTTCGCCGCCTACACCGAGTGGAACAACTCGCTGATCTATTCCACCACCGCCGGCTATCTCGCCGGCCGCATCGCGGGCGCGCCGCCGATGCAGCGCCCGCACGCACCGGTCGCGCAACTGCCGTTCAATGAGATCAAGGAGCTGCAGGGATTGCTGGCGCGCGCCGGCTACGACGTCGGCAAGATCGATGGCGTGCTCGGACAGGCAAGCCGCAGCGCGGTGAAGGCGATGCAGATGAAATACGGCCTGCCGGCGGATTCCTGGCCGACCGCGGAGCTCCTGGCGCGGATGCGCGGCGGGCCCCGCACCCAGCCGGCCGCCGATGCCGCGGCACCGGGGATGCGGTAGAGCAAACGCCCATTTTCCGTAGCCCGGATGCAGCGCAGCGAAATCCGGGACAAGCCCCGATGCGCGTCCCCGGATTGCGCTGCGCTCCATCCGGGCTACGCGACCTCGTACGATCCGTCACCCTGAGGCGCGAGCGGAGCGAGCCTCGAAGGGTCGACGGCCACCAGCCGGGCCGTGCATCCTTCGAGGCTCGCTCCGCTCGCACCTCAAGATGACGGGTCCAAGACGGGGCGCGGCCGGGAAATATTTGACCAAGTGTTACAGCTCCCCGCAGTTGTATTCTTCCCCTCGCCGCCCCACTTGCAGCATCGCCGTTCGGTAACATCCGGATTTCATCAGAACAGGGAGCATCACATGTCCTTTCATGACGCCGTCGTCCCCGCCTACCTGCAGATCCTCAACAGCCTCACCGGCGAGCTGACCAAGGCCGAGGCGCATTGCGAGGCCAAGAGGATCGCGCCCGAGGTGCTGCTGGGATCGCGGCTCTATCCCGACATGCTGCCGCTGACCAAGCAGGTGCAGCTGGTCTGCGACCACGCCGCACGCGGCTGCGCGCGGCTGACCCATAGTGAGGTGCCGTCGACGCCCGACACCGAGAAGAGCATCAGTGAACTGAAGCAGCGGCTCGCCAAGACCATCGACTATGTGAAGTCGTTCAAGCCGGCGCAGTTCGACGGCGCCGACGCCCGGGACGTCACCTTCCCGATCGGCCCCGATCGCACCATGACCCTGAAGGGCCAGCAATTCCTCAGCGCGTTCTCGTTCCCGAACTTCTACTTCCACGCCGTGACCGCGCACGACATCCTGCGCCACAACGGCGTCGAGATCGGCAAGCGCGATTTCCTCGGCGTGAGCTGACGCGCTTCGTCCCTCATGGTGAGGAGCGCGTCTTCGCGCGTCTCGAACCATGAGGCCCCACTCGGGCCACATCCTTCGAGACGCCGCTTCGCGGCTCCTCAGGATGAGGACTTACAAGGGTCGCGGTGATCGATATTCCCCGCGGCGGGATTTTCTCGCTCCCGTGAAGGCTTCGGCGCGACACGTCGCCTCACATGCTCAGCCGTGCTACTGCTCCCTGACAACAACAAGACGTCAGGGAGCACGCCATGTCGACCACAACCCACGCACCGAAAGCCATCGATCCGTCCGCCTCGCTGCATGCCGAAGCGCTGGGACAGGCGAAGAACCACGGCCGCCTCGCCGGGCGGCGCATCATCGTGGTCGGCGCGGGACAGCGCACGACGGTGGATGAAGCGCCGCCGATCGGCAACGGCCGCGCCATGAGCGTGCTGTTCGCGCGAGAGGGCGCCTCGGTCGCCTGCCTCGACGTCAACAAGGACGCGGCCGACGACACCGTCGCGCAGATCACCAAGGAAGGCGGCAAGGCCTTCACCGATGTGGTCGATGTCTCCGACGTCGCGGCGATCGCGCCCGCGGTCGAACGCTGCGCGCAAAGGCTCGGCGGGCTCGACGGGCTGGCGCTCAACGTCGGAATTTCCTCCGGCCTGTCGCTGCCCAAGATGACGGCAGAAGCCTGGGACCGCGACTACGCCGTCAATGTGCGCAGCCACATGCTGTTCGCGCAGAAGGCGCTGGAGGTGATGGCGCCGGGCGGCGCGATCATCCTGATCTCCTCGATGGCGAGCCAGCGCGCCGGCGGGCGCAACCCGGCCTATGAATCCTCCAAGGCGGCGCAGATCGCGCTGGGCCGGGCGATCGCGCGGGCCGGCGAGGACAAGGGAATTCGCTGCAATGTGATCGCGCCCGGCTTCATGGACACGCCGATGGGCCGCGACGCCAGCCGCAGGCGATCGGACCGCGCCGTGACAGTGCCTTTCGGCCGCCAGGGCACCGGCTGGGAGGTCGCCTATACTGCGCTGTTCCTGATTTCGAATGAATCTTCCTATGTGAACGCGCACACCCTGTTCCTCGATGCCGGCCACATGGGCGGAATTGTGCGCAGCTAGCCTGCGGAACGCGAATGCCTCGGGCATTGCGCTCGTCGCGGCAATGCACAACTCTCCTCCATCAGTCATTCTCTGGAACAACTACATGAGCCAATCGACCAAACTTCTCGAGCCCTACAAGCTCGGCGCGCTGACGCTGCCGAACCGCCTGGTGATGGCGCCGCTGACGCGCAACCGCGCGGTGCCGCCCGGCATGGTGCCGAGCCCGCTCGCGGTGGACTATTACGGCCAGCGCGCCTCCGCCGGCCTTCTGATCACCGAGGCGAGCCAGGTCTCGCAGCAGGGCCAGGGCTATCAGGACACGCCCGGCATCTATTCGAAGGAACAGGTCGAGGGCTGGCGCAAGGTCACCGATCGCGTGCATGAGCGCGGCGGCCGCATCTTCATCCAGCTCTGGCATGTCGGCCGCATCTCGCATGTCGCACTGCAGCCGAACGGCGGCGCACCGGTGGCGCCGAGCGCCATCAGGGCCAAGACCAAGACCTTCGTAAACGGCACGTTTGCCGATGTCTCCGAGCCGCGCGCGCTCGAGCTGTCGGAAATTCCGGGGATCATCGAGGACTTCAAGCGCGGCACGGAGAATGCGCTGGCGGCCGGCTTCGACGGCGTCGAGATCCACGGCGCCAACGGCTATCTGCTCGACCAGTTCGCCCGCGACGGCACCAACAAGCGCACCGACGCGTATGGCGGCGGAATCGAGAACCGCGCCAAGCTGATGCTGGACGTGTCCAAGGCGGTCGCCATCGAGGCCGGCGCGGATCGCACCGGCATCCGGATCTCACCGGTGACGCCGGCCAACGACATCACCGACTCCAATCCGCAAGCGCTGTTCGACTACATCGTCGACCAGCTCAGTGCGCTGAAGCTGACCTATCTCCACGTCGTCGAGGGCGCGACCGGCGGCCCGCGCGATATCGCGCCGTTCGACTACGCCTCGCTGCGCAAGCGCTTCAAGCAGGCCTATGTCGCCAACAACGGCTACGACTTCGCGCTGGCGGAGAAAGTGCTGGAGGCCGGCGCGGCCGACCTGATCGCGTTCGGCAAGCCGTTCATCTCCAACCCCGACCTGGTCGAGCGGCTCAAGGCCGGCTCGCCGCTCAACGAGTGGGACAAGGCGACCTTCTACGGCGGCGGCGCCAAGGGCTACACCGACTATCCGACGCTGAAGGCGACGGAGGCGGCGGAGTAAGGTGGACCAAAGACTGTCATGCCCCGCGAAGGCGGGGCATCCAGTATTCCAGAGACGCCAGCGATTGATCGCGACGCCGCGGGGTACTGGATCGCCCGGTCAAGCCGGGCGATGACAGCGGAGAAAACCAAAAGGCCGGGATCGCTCCCGGCCTTTCGTCGTCTTCGGATGGCGTGGGCTGGTACGCCTTACTTCGCTTCGGCGCGCTTCGGCGGGTTGGCCGGCCACGACTTGATCAGCGTGTCGTAGTCGATCGTCTCGCCCTTCGGCTTCTCGTTCGCGAGCTTGCGCTGCGGAGCGATGGTGCCGTCCTTCTCGGCCTTCTTGTACCAGAACTCGGCGGATTCCTTCTTGTTCAGCTTCGGTCCGCAGGCGCCCTGCACACCGGACTTCTCAAGACGCTCCATCACCGAATCCTGGGCCGCGGCCAGCGCGTCCATCGCCTGCTGCGGCGTCTTGGTACCGGACGACGCATCGCCGATGTTCTGCCACCACAGCTGCGCGAGCTTCGGATAGTCGGGCACGTTGTTGCCGGTCGGGGTCCACTGCACGCGCGCGGGCGAGCGGTAGAACTCGATCAGGCCGCCGAGCTTCGGCGCACGCTCGGTGAACGACTTGTCCCAGATATCGGACTCACGGATGAAGGTGAGACCGACATGGCTCTTCTTCAGCGACACCGACTTCGAGATGATGAACTGCAGATAGAGCCAAGCTGCCTTGCGGCGATCCGGCGGGGTCGACTTCAACAGCGTCACGGAGCCGGCGTCCTGATAGCCGAGCTTCATGCCTTCCTTCCAGTAAGCGCCGTGCGGCGACGGAGCCATACGCCACTTCGGCGTACCGTCCGCGTTCATCACGGCGATGCCCGGCTTCACCATGTCGGCGGTGAAGGCGGTGTACCAGAACATCTGCTGGGCGATGTTGCCCTGCGCCGGCACGGGACCTGCTTCCGAGAAGGTCATGCCCTGGGCCTGCGGCGGGGCATACTTCTTCAGCCAGTCGAGATATTTGGTGATCGAGTAGACCGCGGCCGGGCCGTTGGTGTCGCCACCGCGCTCGACCGAGGAGCCGACCGGACGGCAGCCTTCCATGCGGATGCCCCACTCGTCGACCGGCAGGCCGTTCGGGATGCCCTTGTCGCCGTTGCCGGCCATCGACAGCCAAGCGTCGGTGAACCGCCAGCCGAGCGAGGGATCCTTCTTGCCATAGTCCATATGGCCGTAGACCTTGACGCCGTTGATCTCCTTGATGTCGTTGGTGAAGAACTCGGCGATGTCTTCATAGGCCGACCAGTTCACGGGCACGCCGAGCTCGTAGCCATACTTGGCCTTGAACTTGGCCTTGTACTCGGGGTTGGTGAACCAGTCGTAGCGGAACCAATAGAGGTTCGCGAACTGCTGGTCGGGCAGCTGGTAGAGCTTGCCGTCCGGCGCCGTGGTGAACGACTTGCCGATGAAGTCGTCGACGTCGAGCATCGGGTCGGTGACCTCCTTGCCCTCACCCTTCATGTAGTCCGACAGGATGATGGTCTGACCGTAACGGAAGTGGGTGCCGATCAGGTCGGAGTCGTTGATCCAGCCGTCATAGACGTTCTTGCCCGACTGCATCTGGGTCTGCAGCTTCTCGACGACGTCACCTTCCTGGATGATGTCGTGCTTGAGCTTGATGCCGGTCAGTTCGGAGAACGCCTTGGCCAGCGTCTGCGATTCATATTCGTGCGTCGTGATCGTTTCCGAGACGACGTTGATCTCCATGCCCTTGAAGGGTTCGGCGGCCTTGGCGAACCACTCGAGCTCCTTCTTCTGGTCTTCCTTCGACAGCGTCGAGGGCTGGAATTCCGCGATCCATTTCTGGATCACGGCATCGTCGGCGGCGCGGGCCGGCGTGGCGACCGCAAGCGAGGCCGCGATCAGCGCGGCGGCGCTGGTCATAGTCAAAAGACTATCCTTTGTCGTTCTCAAATGTCGCATTATGATTCCTCCGGTTGCAGCGACAAACAAAACCCCAGGCCCGGGTTGACCCCGGATCTGCTCTTCTTCGCTTTCGTCAGACGGTGCGAAAGATCGCCACGGCTGAAAGAAGCGAAATCAGCGTTGCGAGCCACAGGCTCGAAATTTCCACACCCTCGCCGATCGGCAGGGTGAGGATCGGATCGGTGCCGACCAGGCCGATCCACACCAGGTGGATCACCGCCGCCAGCACCAGCGAAATGAACAAACGATCGCCGCGCGTGGTCGGGATGCGCAGCACGCCGACCCGCTCGGCCTCGGGATAAACAGCCGCGAGCCAGGTCATCACGCCGAGCGTCGAGGCCAGCAGCGCGAAGAAGATCGCGGTCGGCAGCGTCCAGGCCATCCATGCGATGGATTCCATGATCGCCTCCTAGACCCGGCCGAGCGCGAAGCCGCGCGCGATGTAGTTGCGGACGAACCAGATCACCAACGCGCCCGGAATGATGGTGAGCACGCCGGCGGCGGCGAGCAGACCCCAGTCCATGCCGGCCGCCGAGACCGTGCGCGTCATGATCGCCGCGATCGGCTTGGCCTGCACCGAGGTCAGCGTGCGCGCCAGCAGCAGCTCGACCCACGAGAACATGAAGCAGAAGAAGGCGGCGACGCCGATGCCGCTCGCGATCAGCGGCACCAGGATCTTGATGAAGAAGCGCGGGAACGAATAGCCGTCGAGGAAGGCGGTCTCGTCGATCTCGCGCGGCACGCCGGAGACGAAGCCTTCGAGGATCCACACCGCCAGCGGCACGTTGAAGATGCAGTGCGCGAGTGCGACCGCCCACGGCGTATCGAACAGGCCAATCGCCGAATAGAGGTTGAAGAACGGCAGCGCGTAGACCGCCGCCGGCGCCATGCGGTTCGACAGCAGCCAGAAGAACAGATGCTTGTCGCCGAGGAAGCGATAGCGCGAGAACGCGTAGGCCGCCGGCAACGCCACCGCGATCGAGATGATGGTGTTGAGCACGACGTATTCGAGCGAATTGATGTAGCCCGAATACCAGCTCTCGTCGGTGAAGATACGCTTGTAGTGCTGCAGCGTCGGCGTGTGCGGCCACAGCGTCATCGTCGAGACGATCTCGGCGTTGGTCTTGAAGCTCATGTTGACGAGCCAGTAGATCGGCAACAGCAGGAAGATCAGGAACAGCGCCATGATCAGGCGGCGGCCGGGGATCGAATGCATCACGCCGCTCCTTCCTTGGCCGGACGCTCGGAGCCGGCATTGACCATCACGGTGTAGAACACCCAGCACACGATCAGGATGATCAAATTGTAGACCAGCGACAGCGCCGCGGCCTTGCCGAGGTCGAACTGGCCGAGCGCGATCTTGACGAGCTCGATCGAGACGAAGGTCGTCGAATTGCCGGGGCCGCCGCCGGTGACCACGAACGGCTCGGTGTAGATCATGAAACTGTCCATGAAGCGCAGCAGCACCGCGATCAGCAGCACGCGGTTCATCTTCGGCAGCTGGATCGCCTTGAACACCGCCCAGCGCGAGGCGCCGTCGATCTGCGCCGCCTGGTAATAGGCGTCGGGGATCGACTTCAGGCCGGCATAGCAGAGCAGCGCGACAAGGCTGGTCCAGTGCCAGACGTCCATCACGATGACCGTGACCCAGGCGTCGACCTCATTGGACACGTAATTGTAGTTGAGGCCGAGGTGGTTCAGCACATAGCCGAGCAGGCCGATATCGGGCCGGCCGAAGATCTGCCAGATGGTGCCGACCACGTTCCACGGAATCAGCAGCGGCAAGGCGAGGATGACGAGGCAGGCCGCGACGCTCCAGCCCTCGCGCGGCATCGACAGCGCGACGATGATGCCGAGCGGCACCTCGATCGCGAGGATCACGGCAGAGAAGAACAGGTTGCGGCCGAGCGAGGCCAGGAAGCGGCCGCCGAGATCGGTCGATGGATCGAGCAGCTCCTTGAACCAGCCGACGCCGTTCCAGAAGAACTGGTTGTTGCCGAAGGTGTCCTGCATCGAATAGTTCACGACCGTCATCAGCGGCAGCACCGCCGAAAACGCCACCACCAGGAACACCGGCAGCACCAGGAACCAGGCTTTTTGGTTGATCGTCTTGTCCATCAGGCGACCCCCTCCACCAAATGGCTGTCGGCATAAACGTGGACATGCGCGGGATTGAAGATCAGCCCGGCGGTGTCGCCGGAGACCGAGAAGCCCGGCGGCACGCGCGCAGCGAATTTGGTATCGCCGACCCGCACGCGGGCGAACTGGATGCGGCCGAGATCGTCGATCCGCTCGATGGTGGCCGACAGCAACCCTGACGCCGGCGCCGCGACGTCGACGAATTCCGGCCGCACGCCGATCTCGATCTTCTTGCCCGCCGGCAGCACACCATAGTTTCGATGCAGGCCGATGACATGGCCGTCGATCCGCGCCTCGTGACCACTGACCTCGGCGGGCACGATGTTCATGCCGGGCGAGCCGATGAAATACCCGACGAAGGTGTGCGCCGGCTTGTCGAACAATTCGGCCGGCGTGCCGCTCTGGACCACGCGGCCGTCATGCATCACGACGACGGTGTCGGCGAAGGTCAGCGCCTCGGTCTGGTCGTGGGTGACATAGATCATCGTGAGGTCGAGCTCGCGGTGCAGCGCCTTCAGCTTGGAGCGAAGCTGCCACTTCAGCTCGGGATCGATCACCGTCAGCGGTTCGTCGAACAGGACGGCCGCGACGTCGGAGCGCACCAGGCCGCGGCCGAGCGAGATCTTCTGCTTGGCGTCGGCGGTGAGCCGCGTCGCCTTGCGTTTGAGATAGGGCGTGAGGTCGAGCAGATCGGCGATCTGCCTGACCCGTGCGTCGACCTCGGCCTTCGCGACGCCGCGATTCTTCAGCGGGAAGGCCAGGTTCTGGCCGACCGTCATGGTGTCGTAGATCACCGGGAACTGGAACACCTGCGCGATGTTGCGCTTTTGCGTCGACAGCGGCGTGATGTCGCGGCCGTCGAACAGAATCTTTCCCCGCGACGGCGTCACGATGCCGGAGATCAGGTTGAGCAGCGTGGTCTTGCCGCAACCGGACGGCCCGAGCAGCGCATAGGCGCCGCCCTGCCGCCAGGTCATGGTGACCGGCTTCAGTGCAAAGGATTCCTGCGGCGCGTCGTTGCCGCCGTAGGAGTGCGCGAGATCGACGAGGTCAATGCGGGCCATGGAGCATCTCCCTCACTTGCCGTTGCCGGCTGACGCGTTTGCCGCACGCGCACTGCGATGCACGTTGCCCGAAAACGCGGTCGCGGGCGACGCGACGAGGCGGTCGGCCGCGTCGAACACGAAGATGTTGTCGGGATCGAGCGCGGCGTCGAGCACCTGCCCGGGTTCATATTCGTGCACGCCGTGCAGCACCGCAACCCAGTTCGAGCCGTGGACATGGACGTGCACAAAGCTCTCCGACCCGGTGATCTCGGTCACCGTCACCGCGGCGGAAAATTTGTGACGGCCGGCCGCGACATTCCCGACCTCGAGCTGGTGCGCGCGGAAGCCGGTCCGGTAGCGGCCATCGGGCAGGTTGGCATAGAGGCCGGCCGCGGGCGCCTGCTCGCCGCCGGCATAGATCACTTGCGCGCCCTTCTTCTCGATGCCGATGATGTTGAGCGGCGGATCGGAAAACACCTGCGCGACGCGCAGCGTGTCGGGATGGCGGTAGACCTTGGGCGTCGCACCGGTTTGCAGCGCCTTGCCCTGCCACATGCAGACCGTGTCGCCGCCGAGCAGCAGCGCTTCCGACGGTTCGGTGGTGGCATAGACGAAGATCGCGCCGGAGGCCTCGAAGATGCGCGGCAGCTCGGCGCGCAGCTCCTCGCGCAGCTTGTAGTCGAGATTGGCGAGCGGCTCGTCGAGCAGCACGAGGTCGGCGCCCTTGACCAGCGCCCGCGCAATCGCGGTGCGCTGCTGCTGGCCGCCGGAGAGCTGCAGCGGCGTGCGCTTCAGGAACGGCTCGAGCCGCAACAGGCTGGCCGCTTCCGCCACCCGCCGCTCGATCTCGGCGCGCGGCTTGCCCTGCACGCGCAACGGCGAGGCGATGTTCTCGTAGACCGTCAGCGAGGGATAGTTGATGAACTGCTGATAGACCATCGCGACCGAACGCTGCCGCACGTCGGCGCCGGTGACGTCCTTGCCGTCGACCAGCACGCGGCCGGTGGTCGGCTTGTCGAGGCCGGCGAGCAGCCGCATGATCGAGGTCTTGCCCGACAGCGTCGGCCCGAGCAGCACGCTGAGCGTGCCACGCTCCAGCGTCAGCGACACATCGCGGATGGTCGGAATGCCATCCACGGTTCGCGTGACATTCTGCAGTGTGACGCTCATGCCCGTCCTCCCGCTTCGCGGAGGGGACGTTCACCGGACACGCGGTTGGCGAGCATCCACTCGTCGAGCGCGGCGATCTCACCCGCCGTCATCCGCAAGCCCAGCTTGGATCGTCGCCAGACGACATCGTCCGCAGTCCGAGCCCATTCGTTCGCCATCAGGTACCTGACTTCGCTTTCCGTCAAGGTGGCGCCGAAGGAGCGGCCGAGATCGGCCGTCGATGTTGCGTTGCCCAAGACTTTGCTGGCGCGCGTGCCATAGGCATGGGCGAGACGATTGGCGTGCGATTGCGCGAGAAACGGATAGTTGCGGATCAATTCGGCGCTCAGCGCCGCGACCGCGGATACATCCATGTCGCCACCGGGCAGCGGCGCCTTGCCGGTCCAGCCCTCCTGCGCCTTTGTGCCGCGGAGATAAGGCGACAGTCGCTCCAGCGCCTCTTCGGAGAGGCGGCGATAGGTCGTGATCTTGCCGCCATAGATCGACAGTAGCGGCGCACCGCCGGGCGTATCGAGCTCGAACACATAGTCGCGGGTTGCGGCCTTGGCTTCGCTCGCGCCGTCGTCATAGAGCGGACGCACACCGGAGTAATTCCAGACCACGTCCTCGGGCTTCACCGGCTTGGCGAGATAGGCGCTGGCGGACGCGCAGAGATATTCGATCTCCTCCTGCGTCGCCTTCACCTTGGCCGGATCACCGTCATAGTCGCGATCGGTGGTACCGATCAGCGAGAAGTCGTCCTGATAGGGAATGACGAAGATGATGCGGCCGTCGGCATTCTGGAAGATGTAGGCACGGTCGTGGTCGTAGAGCTTCGGCACCACGATATGCGAGCCCTGCACCAGGCGCACCTTGGCGCGCGCGTTGACGCCGGCGCCCGAGGCCAGGACCTGTTCGACCCAGGGACCGCCCGCGTTGACCAGCACGCGTGACTGGATCGTGTCGCGGGCACCCGTGACGCTGTCCTCGACCGTGACGTGCCAGACGCCGTCGACCTGCCTGATCTCGACTGCGCGGGTGCGGGTGCGGATCTCGGCACCGCGATCGGCGGCATCGCGCGCCGTCAGCGCAACCAGCCGGGCGTCGTCGACGAAGCAGTCGGAATATTCGAAGCCCTTGGTGTAGCGGCCCCGGATCAGCGGCTTGCCGACCACGTCGCGGGTCAGATCGACCGAGCGCGTCGCCGGCAGCAAATGCCGGCCGCCGATGTGGTCGTAGAGGAACAGGCCGAGCCGCAGCAGCCAGGCCGGGCGCAGGCCGGCGTGATGTGGCAAAACGAAACGCAGCGGCCGAATGATGTGGGGCGCGATCTGCCAGAGGATTTCGCGCTCGATCAGCGCCTCGCGCACCAGACGAAACTCGTAATATTCGAGGTAGCGCAGACCGCCATGCACGAGTTTGGTCGACCAGGACGACGTCCCGCTGGCCAAGTCATTCATTTCACAGAGGAAAACAGAGTTACCCCGGCCCGCCGCATCGCGCGCGATGCCGCAGCCATTAACGCCGCCTCCAATGATGGCGAGGTCGTAAATCTGATCCAAAGAACGCTTCCCCCGGCAACCGCCTTCGCTTTGGCGGTTTTACTTTCGGATTGGAGTAAATCACAACCAAAAACGAAAGCAAAGTGAAAACGGGGAACTTTCGCTGGGGATTTTTTGGGCGAAGTGCTCGCGGTCAGGGCTTTTGGGGGGACGGGACGAGCGACGCTTGGCGTGACGCCAGGCAAGGCGGTGGCGGACGGTCAGGGACGCTGTGGCGATCGTCCGACGCGCAATTCCGGCAGAGCCTTTTTGGGATCGTAGGTACGGCGAACTTCTCCGCCTACCCGTTTGGCGCAAGCTCGGCTGTCGCGCACAAAGTAGACGGCGAGCAAGAGCACACCGGTCGACGCGACGAATGCGTGACCGCTGGCGAACAGGACGTAGAAGACCAACGAAGCGACGAAAAGGATCGCATACCATTTGAGCGCGAAGCGGAGATAGATTCGCCCGATCGAGCGATCCCTGTTCATCGGATCGCCCGATTGCCTGGCAGCGACGCCGACAGCACGAGAAAGAAAAGCGGAAAGAACACGAAGATCGCGACATAAGCCCAGAGGTGTCCGCCGCTGAGCGCGACTTGCAGGGCGCTATATCCCGATGATTTTCGGTGCGCCAGGAGTGCCCAGAATGCAAAGCAGAACAGCGGCATCGTGAGATACTTCCACTGCTCTCGCCAGTCGCGCAGGATGGTCGCGAGATCGCCAAGCAATGCGATCAGGACCAGGGAAAACGTGACGGCGTAGAGCGAGACCAGCGGCAGGAAGAGGTGCTCGAACCTCACCCCCGCGATTGCTTCAGCCGACATCGGGATGCCATCCGCAAACAGGCTGCCGAGCGACGGGATTGCGAACAGCCGCACGTCAAAGCCCATCGCCTGGCCAAGCCAGAACAGGACGATCGCCACCAGGCCGATTGCCGACTGCGCGAGGAAGGCTCCGCTCGCGATGCGCTGACACAGCGATCCCGACAAGAAGATCCGCGACAGTCCGTAAAGCAGTTTCCTGCCACGGCCGTTCTGCTGTTCCAGTTCCGAAAGCCAGGCCGGGCGGCTCCCGCTGCCGAAGCGAAAGATGTCGGCACGGACGTTCTTCGATGGCGGCTGGGTCTCACCATCGAACGCAAGCATGACCACAAGCGCAGAAACACCGCCGGCCAGCGCCGTCGCGCACACGGATGCGACGTTAAAGCCAAGGGCAAACGAGACGATGCCGAACATCGCCGCCATGCCCAATGCCGTGACGATCTTGAATTGCGTGCTGACCAACGAACCGCTCCACCTCAGGCAGGCTACAGCAGCAGCCGAAAGGCATCCGAAACAGGTTCGCTAAAACTTGAGCGATCAAGCGCCTTGCGCGCTGCACAGCGTCGCGGGTGCCGCGTCGGCGCCGTTGTCGTCGAGATCGACTTGCGGCTTGTCCATCGCGACGACCACCTCGATACCGCGGCTGTGGCAGATATTGGCGAGGCCCGCAGGAAGCGGTGAATCGGTGACGAAGGTCTGGATCTGGCTCATATGGGCGATCCGCACCGGCGCGCTGCGGCGGAGCTTGGTCGAGTCCGAGACCAGCATGACGTTGCGCGCATTGGCGATGATCGCCTGCGCGACCTGCACCTCGCGATAGTCGAAGTCGAGCAGCGCGCCCTCCTCGTCGATCGCCGATGCGCCGATGATGGCGTAATCGACCTTGAACTGGCCGATCAGCTGCGTCGCGGTGGAGCCGACCACCGCGCCGTCGGCGCGGCGCACCGTGCCGCCGGCCACCACCACCTCGATGCGCGGATGGCGATACAGCAGCATCGCGACGTTGAGGTTGTTGGTGATGACGAGCAGATCCTCATGCGAGGTCAGTGCGCTCGCGACCTCTTCCGTCGTGGTGCCGATATTGATGAACAGCGAGCAGCCGTTCGGAATCCGTGCCGCCGCGGCAGCGCCGATCGCCTTCTTCTCCTCGGCGGCGACGAAGCGACGCGCCTCGTAGGCGAGGTTCTCGACGCCCGAGGCGATAATCGCGCCGCCATGGATGCGGGTCAGCGAGCGCTGGTCGCAGAGATCGTTAAGGTCCTTGCGGATGGTCTGCGCCGACACCTCGAATCGCTTGGCGAGGTCTTCGACCATGACCCGGCCGAACGCGCGCGCGATGTTGAGGATTTCAGTCTGGCGATGGGAGAGTCCGGCCACGGCGGCCCCCTTGAAACGGCGAGTCGCCCATGGTGCGACCGTTCGGCACGGAGGTCAACGTGCAGTGCCGGGTCGGGGAAGGCCTGGGCGAAGGTGGACGCTTCGCCCGGGCCACGCGCTATCGCGCAAAGGTGTTCTACGACGCCAGCTGCACGGATTGACCGGTGAGCAGCCGGCGCGCCGCGCGCTCGGCCTCGCGGGCGTTGCGGAAGATCTGGCCTTCAAGGCGGTCGAAAAGGTGCGATGCAGCAAAGAACTGATAACCACGCGTATCGCGCACCACGATACCCGCCGTCTGCGAACTCACTTCGATCACGTAACTGTCGGACATTGTCAGCCTCGGTTTGACTCCGGCCCGACAACGGAATCGCTGGCTGTTTGTTCCTCAGTTATTTTGCGAGGCGAAGCGCTGGAATCCGATGCATTTTGCAATCAAACCACGCTCCGGACTCAGTTTCGACGCGTTTGCTCCCGCACCGAATCAGCGGTACCGGCGCGACGAATGTCAGGTCTCGATCGTGGCGCCGTCGCGCTGAATCGGTTGCGGATGGCCCTGCTCGTCGATCGAGACATAGGTGAAATTGCCGTCGGTCACGAGGATCGACTGCTGCTCGCGACGGCGCAGCACCCAAGCCTCGAGATGCACCGTGATCGAGGTGCGGCCGATGCGCACGAGATTGGCATGGACGGAGACGAGATCGCCGACATTGACCGCCTTGCGAAAGTTCATCGCGTCGATCGCGACCGTCACGGTGCGCGACTTCGCCACCTTGGAGGCGAACACGCCGCCGCCGAGATCCATCTGGCTGAGCAGCCAGCCGCCGAAGATGTCGCCATTGGCATTGGTGTCTGCCGGCATCGCCAGCGTGCGGATGCAGAGATCGCCCTTCGGCTCGGCGGCGCTGCTCAGCGGCGCGTGAACGTGGGTGTCGGTCACTCGCGAATCGGTCACTTGAAGGCCTCCCAGCCGGGATCGGGCGCAAATCGTCCGCCGAACTTGCGCATCAAGGCCTGCATCGCCGACACCACATTGTCGACGCCGCGGCTGCGCGCATAGTTGAGCGGGCCGCCGCGGAACGGGGCATAGCCGGTGCCGAAGATCATCGCGCCGTCGACCATGTCGGGATTGTCGACGATGCCCTCGCGCAAGGCGGCGACGCAGACATTCGAGATCGGCAGCACCAGGCGGTCGATCATCTCATCGCTCACCCGAGGACCGGTCTCGGGCAGCGGCGCCTTCTCCGCCTTGCCGTCCTTCCAGGTGTAGAAGCCCTTGCCGGTCTTGCGGCCGAGCTCGCCCCTGGCGACTTTTTCGCGCAACCACGCAGGCGTCGGCGGCAGCATGTCGCCGAACTTCGACCGCAGCATGTCGCCGACATCGAGGCAGATATCGAGGCCAACCTGGTCAGCAAGTTCGATCGGCCCCATCGGCATGCCGAACTCGACCGCGGCCGCGTCGATCAGGCGCTGGTCGATCTTCTCGTCCAGCATCATCATCGCTTCCAGCATGTAGGGCGTCAGCGCGCGGTTGACGAGGAAGCCCGGCGAGCTCTTCACCGGCAGCGGCAGGCGGTCGATGGCGCCGACGAAGGCGAGCGCCTCCTTGAGCATCTCCGCATCGGTGCCGTCATGGCTGACGAGCTCTACGAGTTGCAGCCGCGACACCGGGTTGAAGAAGTGCAGGCCGAGCAGCCGCTCCGGCCGTGCCAGCGTGGTGCGCAGATCCTGCAGCGGGATGCTCGAGGTGTTGGTGGCGAGGATCGCGCCGGGCTTCATCTTCGGCTCGAGGGAGGCATAGACCTTCTGCTTCAGCTCGAGCTTTTCCGGCACCGCCTCGATGATCAGATCGGCATTGCGGACGCCCTCGCCGTCCATGTCGGGAATCAGGCGGTCGAGCGCGTCGCGCTGGTCGATCCGCTTGCGCATGATCTTGCCGTATAGCTCCGCGGCGCGCTTCATCGCGCCCGCGATCGGCACGGCCTTCATGTCGGCCAAGGTCACCCGCATGTCCTGGTTGGCGCACCACGCCGCGATATCGCCGCCCATCGCGCCGGCGCCGATGACATGGACATGCGCAACCTTGTTGCCGCTGCCCGCCAGCTTCTTCATCTGCTCGCGCAGGAAGAACACCCGGATCAGGTTCTGCGCAGTCGGCGTCACCATCAGATTGGCGAACGAGGCCTTCTCCGCATTCAGCATCGCCGCGCGGTTGCCGGCGTGCTTCTCCCACAGATCGATCAGCGCATAGGGCGCCGGGTAATGCTTGCGCGGCGCTGCCTTCCCGGCCTCGCTGCGCATCCGCGAGGCGAGGAAGCCCCTGACCGGACCAAGATTGAGGATCGAGTTGAGCGCGCCCGGCCTGGCGCGTTTCAGCCGGCCGAACACCGCATCCTTCACCGCGTTGCGGACATGGCGCTCCTGGGTGACGGCGTCGACCAGGCCGAGCGATCTGGCGCGGCGCGCGTCGATGGTCTTGCCGGTCAGCATCAGGGTCATCGCCTGCATCGGGTTGACCAGCTCGGTGAAGCGCACGGTGCCGCCGAGGCCAGGATGCAGGCCGAGCATCACCTCGGGGAAGCCGAACCGCGCGTCGTCGATCGCGATCCGCATCTGGCAGGCCAGCGCGACCTCGAGGCCGCCGCCGAGGCAGAAGCCGTGGATGACGGCGACCGAGGGCACGCGCAGCGCCTCGAGCCGGTCGATCACCGCATGGGCGCGACCGATCGCGGTCTCGACCGTGCTGGAGTCGCTGGCGCCGCGAAACTCATTGACGTCGGCGCCGGCGATGAAGCCGCTTGGCTTAGCCGAGCGCACCACGAGGCCGGTCGGCCGCTTGTTCTCCAGCGCCGCGACGACAGCGTCGAGCTCTTCGAGCAGATCGGCCGACAGCGTGTTGGCGCTGGCACCGGCGCGATCGAACAGCAGCCAGGCAATGCCGTCGTCATCGCGCGTCAGCTTGAAATTCCTGTAGGGGCTGTCGGCGGCAGGTTTCGGCCCAAGTTCGAGCACGCGATCGGCGAGAACGTCCATGATCCGTGAATCCATGATCACACCGTCTCTATCAACATCGCACCGCCCTGCCCGCCACCGATGCATTCGGTGGCGACGCCGCGCCTGGTGCCGAGCCGCTTCATCGCATTGACCAGATGCAGCACGATGCGGTTGCCGCTGGTGCCCACGGGATGGCCGAGGCTAATCGCGCCGCCGTCGACGTTGAGCTTGGCGCGGTCGATCTCGCCGGCCGCGCCGTCGAGCCCGAGGATTTCGCGGCAGAATGTCTCGTCGTTCCACGCCGCGAGGCAGCCGAGCACCTGGGTGGCGAAGGCCTCGTTGAGCTCCCAGGTCTCGACGTTCTGCAAGGTCATGGCGTTGCGCTTGAGCATCGCGCTCGCCGACAGCACCGGGCCGAGGCCCATGATCGAGGGATCGAGCGCAGACCATTGGCTGTCGAGGATGACCGCCTTCGGCGTCAGCCCGTGCTTGGCCACCGCCGTCTCGGACGCCAGGATCACCCAGGAGGCGCCGTCGGTGATCTGCGACGAATTGCCGGCGGTGACCTGGCCCCAGGGACGCTCGAACACCGGCTTCAGCTTTGCCAGGGTTTCGGGCGTCGAGTCCGGGCGGACGCCGTCGTCATGGTCGTAGAACTTGCCGTCGCGGGAGAACGCGGTCTCGACCTCGCCCTTGAGAAATCCTTGCTTCTGCGCGTTGGCCAGCCGCTGATGGCTCTCGGCGGCATATGCATCGGACTGTGCGCGCGTAATGCCGAAGAGATGGCCGACCTTCTCGGCGGTCTGCCCCATGTTGAGCTCGGTGATCGGGTCGGTCAGCCCGCGCTCGAGGCCGATGATCGGCTTGAAGTAGCTCGGCTTCACCTTCAGCGCCGCGGCGATCTTGGCACCTAGTCCCTTGGCGCCGGCAAAGCCGGCAAACCAGCGCACGCCGGAATTGGGCCAGACCAGCGGTGCGTGGCTCAACGCCTCGGCACCGCCGGCGAGGATCAGGTCGGAGGTCCCCTCGCGGATATAGCGGTAGCCGGTGTCGATCGACTGCATGCCGGAACCGCAATTGATCTGCACCGTGAAGGCGACCATCTCTTCGCCCATGCCGAGCCTAAGCGCCGCAACGCGTGCCGGGTTCATCTCATCGGCGATCACGTTGACGCAACCGAGGATCACCTGGTCGAAGGCGGTGGGCGCGAACGGCTGCCGTGCCAGCAGCGGCCGGCCGCATTGCACGGCGAGATCGACCGGGGTGAACGGGCCGGGACCGGAGCGCGCCTTCAGGAACGGCGTCCGGCTGCCGTCGACAATAAAGACTGGTCGCGCCATCAGCTCGCCGCCCTCTGCTCACCAAGCTCCTGGAAGAACTGATGCACGTCGGCGGATTTCTTGTAAATCGGGGACAGCGCCTCCGGCGCAAAATCATCAACCTCGATGACTTTGGCGACGGCCTCATGGGCGGCGGCGAGCTTCTCGCCGTCGGCCTCGGTGATGACGCCCTTCTTGACCGCCTCCTTCCAGTCGTGCAGTCGCGCCGCGCGTAGCTGCTTGGCGGCGTCCTCGGCTTCGGTGACGAGGCGGAAGGCCTTCTCCAGCCGCGCGATGCCGCCGTCATCCTCGACAAAGGCGAGGTCCGGCGTCAGGCGATCGCGCGCAACCGACGGCGACAGCACGAGCTGTGCGCATTGCTGCACGACGCGATCGGACGGGCCGGTGACGCGGGCGCCGAACGGCTGGATCAGGAATTTCAGCAGCCAAGCCACCGGGCGGTTCGGCAGATTGGCGAAGATTTCCGCAAAGCGGTTCTCGATGGTCTTGAAGCCGGATGCCATGCACCATTGGAGCGCGGGAATATCCTCCTTCTGCCGGCCCTCGTCCTGCCAGCGCTTCAACGCCGCGGAGAGCAAATACAGCTCGGACAGGATGTCGCCGAAGCGCGCCGAGAGCATCTCCTTGCGCTTCAGCGCGCCGCCGAGGGTAAGCAATGCCATGTCGGCGCTCAGCGCGAATGCCGACGAATAGCGCGAGAGCTGGCGATAGAACTCGGTTGCGTCACCGGCATCCGGCGCCGGCGCGAACAGGCCGAAGCTCCAGCTGCGGCCCCAAGCGCGGAACATGGTCGCAAAGCTGTGGCCGACATGTTTCCAGAACGCGGTGTCGAACGCGGTGAGGCCCTTGTCGCGATCGGGCTCGCCGAGCGCGTTCATCTCCTGCAACAGATAGGGATGCGCGCGGATCGCGCCCTGCCCGAACACGATCAGATTGCGGGTCAGGATGTTGGCGCCCTCGACCGTGATGCCGACCGGCACCGAACGGTAGAGCCCGCCGAGATAATTCTGCGGCCCGTCGATCACGGCCTTGCCGCCATGGATGTCCATGGCGTCGTCGATCGCGATCCGCATCCGCTCGGTGGCGTGCAGCTTCATGATCCCGGAGATGACGGCGGGATGATGCCCCTCGTTCAGTGCCGCACAGGTCAGCCGCCGCGCGGCGTCGAGCAGATAGGCCGTGCCGGCGATACGCGCGAGCGGCTCCTCGATGCCCTCGAATTTCGAGATCGAGATGCCGAACTGCTCGCGGATGCGGGCATAGGCGCCGGTGGTGCGCGCGGCATAGGCAGCGCCGGCCGCCGACAGCGACGGCAGCGAGATGCCGCGGCCGGCGGCGAGCGCCGTCATCAGCATCTTCCAGCCCTGGCCGAGCCGCTCCTGGCCGCCGATGATGTAGTCGAGCGGGATGAAGACGTCGCGGCCCCAGTTCGGGCCGTTCTGGAACACCTGCATCGCCGGCAGATGGCGGTGGCCGATCGAGACGCCGGGCAGATGGGTCGGGATCAGCGCGACGGTGATGCCGAGCTCTTCCTCGCAGCCGACGAGGTGATCGGGATCATAGGCCTTGAACGCTAGCCCAAGCAGCGTCGCGACCGGGCCAAGCGTGATGTAGCGCTTGTGCCAGTTGAGCCTCAAGCCCAGCACCTCGCGGCCTTCGAAATTGCCCTTGCAGATGATGCCGGTGTCGATCATCGAGGCGGCGTCGGACCCTGCCTCCGGGCTGGTCAGGCCGAAACATGGAATGTCCTGGCCGGAGGCGAGGCGCGGCAGCCATTTGTCCTGCTGCTCCTTGGTGCCGAAGCGCATCAAGAGTTCGCCCGGTCCGAGCGAGTTCGGCACCATCACGGTGACAGCCGCGGTCAGCGAACGCGACGAGATCTTGCGCACCACTTCGGAATGCGCATAGGGCGAGAAGCCGAGGCCGCCGAATTCCTTGGGGATGATCATGCCGAAGAATTTCCTGGCCTTGATGAAGGCCCAGACCTCGGGCGGCAGATCGCGCCATTCCCAGTTGATCTTCCACTCGTCGAGCATCCTGCAGAGCTCGTCGACCGGACCGTGCAGGAAGGCTTGCTCTTCGTCGGTCAATCTGGCCGGCGCGAACGCCAGCAATTTCGACCAGTCGGGATTGCCGGTGAACAGATCGGCGTCCCACCAGACGTCGCCGGCTTCCAGCGCCTCGCGCTCGGTGTCCGACATCGTCGGCAGCACGCCACGCGCCCAGGAGAAGATCGGTTTCGTCACATAGTCGCGGCGGAAGCTCATGGCGGATCCCTCATGAAACGGCAGCGCGGATGGGTGATCTTATCGGAAAGTGCCGTTCACCGGTGAACACTTCGCTGTTCAAATAAAGCGAAATTGACGCGTCCCCGGCGCCATTCTGTTAACGGCAGGGCCACGCGTTCAGTTCCGAAAGCTGAGGTGCGACAATCAGGTAGCAGGGGATGGCGCAGACGCCATCCCCGCGCAGGACGAGCTAGGCCGGCCCCGCTCCCTGGGTTGCGGTATAGACCGCGTAGAGCGACTGGCTCGCGGCCATGAACAGGCGATTGCGCTTGGGGCCGCCGAAGGTGATGTTGCCGCAGACCTCGGGCAGCCGGATGCGGCCGAGCAGCTTGCCTTCGGGTGACCACACCGTCACGCCGCTGTAACCGACGGCGCGGCCGGCATTGCTCGAGCACCAGACATTGCCGTTGACGTCGCAGCGGATGCCGTCCGGTCCGCATTTCACGCCGTCGATCGTGAAATCGCTGAACCGCTTGCCGTTGGAAAGCTTGTTGTCGGCGCCGACATCGAACACGAAGACGTCGCCCTTGCCGCCGGGGCCGCTATCGCCCGGTCCCTTGCCGGTCGAGACCACGTAGAGCTTCTTGTAGTCCGGCGAGAAACAGAGACCGTTCGGATCGGGCACCTGGTCCTCGCTGACCACGAGATCGACGCGGCCGGAGGGATCGATGCGATAGCAATTGGTCGGCAGTTCGCGCTTGGCCGGCACGAAGCCCGCCGGCTGCCCGATCCGGGGATTGAGCTTGCCGGCCGGATTGCCCGGGCCGCCCGCGGCGTCGGGTTCGCCCTCATAGAGCTGGCCGCCATAGGGCGGATCGGTGAACCAGTAGCTGCCGTCGGGATGCGCGACGACGTCGTTCGGCGAGTTCAGCCGCTTGCCTTGATAGTTATCGGCAAGCACGGTCGCGGTGCCGTCATTCTCGTAGCGCGTCACGCGGCGGGTGAGATGCTCGCAGGACAGCTGGCGGCCCTGGAAGTCGAACGAATTGCCGTTCGAGTAGTTCGACGGCATGCGGAAGACGCTGACATGGCCGTCATCTTCCGACCAGCGCATCTGCCGGTTGTTGGGGATGTCGCTCCACAGGAGATAGCGGCCCTGCGAACTCCAGGCCGGGCCTTCCGCCCACAACAGACCGGTGTGGAGGCGCTTGATCGAGGTGTTGGGCTGGGCAAGGTCGTTGAAGGACGGATCGACCGCGACGATGTCGGGGTCCCAGAAATAGGTGGTCGGCGCACCGCGCGGACTGAAGTCGCGCGGCGGGCTGGTGATCGTCGTCGGCGGCCCGACCGGCGCGGGCGCGTTCTGAGCCAGCGCGCTGCCGATGCCCGCGACGGCGGCGGCGGAAGCCGCCAGCCCCTGAACCAGCGTGCGTCGTGAAACATTCGGATCGCGTTGTTCTTCGTTAGGATCGCGCCGCGGTTGGCGTGTCATCGCATCCTCCCACTCTGTTGGCCGGCCGTTGATCCGGCCTGGCGGGTGGAGGTTAGACTGCTCCCGGGGAGGTTGCGAGTGACGGTTTTTCATCCCCGCGCGCGGAAATTTCACATTGTTGTGGTGCGGGCCGTCGTTGCGGGGCGCACCGAATCCGCAGCGGAGCGACGTCCCTTACCTCGCCCCGCTTGCGGGGAGAGGTCGGAACGCATCGCCAGATGCGTTCCGGGTGAGGGGGTACAGGTCTCACGACCATCACAACTGGTGGAAGCAGCCCCTCACCCTACCTTCTAAGAGCGAGCTTCGCTCGTCTCGACCCCGTGAAGAACGGGGAGAGGGAGGATAGAGCAGCACTCAATCCGGCCGGATCATCTCGAACATGTTTTCCGGCTTGATCTCGAAGTAGTCGCCGCGGCGGCCGGCGCGGACGATCGGGTGCGCGAGACCGGTCTGGTAGACGCCGTCCTTGATGAAGGCCTTGTCGATGTGGACGGCGACGACCTCGCCGAGCGTCAGCCACGCCTCGGCCTTCTTGCCGTCGGCGCCCTGGAGCTGGACGATCTGGCTCACCTTGCATTCGAACGACACCGGGCTTTCGGCGACCCGCGGCACGTTGACGAGCTTGCCGGCGACCTGCGTGAGCCCCGCGAGCTTGAACTCGTCGACCTCGCGCGCGACATGCGCCGCCGTCGCGTTCATGTGCTTGGCGAGATCCATCGTCGCCAGATTCCAGACGAACTCGCCGGTGTCCTGGATGTTGGCGACGCTGTCCTTCCAGTTGGTGGAGGAGAAGCCGATGATCGGCGGCACGTAGCAGAAGGCGTTGAAGAAGCTGTAGGGCGCGAGGTTGACGTTGCCGCCCTTGTCGCGCGAGGAAATCCAGCCGATCGGCCGCGGCGCCACGATGGCGTTGAACGGGTCGTGCTTGAGGCCGTGGCCGTTTTTCGGCTCGTAGAAATGCAGGTCTTTGGCAGTCACGGCTGGCCCCTCTCACGTAGCCCGGATGGAGCGCAGCGTAATCCGGGACGGTCTCGCAAGGGGAAATGACCCCGGATTGCGCTGCGCTCCATCCGGGCTACAAACTCGATTTGCCTGCAATGATGGGAGAGTCAACTGACGAAAATGTCAGGGCTGGCGCTCAATTGGCGCGGCTGCGCGGCGACAGGCCGGCGATCACGAAATCGATCATCTGGTCGATGGTCGGGCCCGGCTTGGTGGCACATTGGGCGATCATCTGCGGGTGGAAGAACCGCATCATCGCCGTGCAGGCGCACAGCGAGGCGAGTTGCAAGTCCGTGATCTCGAACTCCCCCGACTCGGCTCCTTGCGCGATCACCTCGCCGATAATGGAGGCGATACACTCCATGTGGGCGACGCAGACGTCCCAGTCCTCCTGCATCGCGATCTCGACCATCTCGTGCAGCTTGGAGTCACCGACATAGCGTTCGGTGTTCATGCGATTGATGGTCGTCATCAGCTGGCGCAGGCGCGGCGCCGCCGGCCCCTCCGAGCGCGCGATGCGCTGGGCCTCGATCTCGACCTCGCCCATCAGGCCGCGGGCCACGCTTTCGTGGATCGACTTCTTCGAATCGAAGAAGCGGTACACGTTGGCGGGGCTCATCCGCAGCTCTTTGGCGATGTCGGCGACCGTCGTCTTCTGGTACCCGATCTGCCGGAACAAGCGCTCCGCCACCACGAGGATCCGCTCGCGGGTGTCGGTTTCGCTATGTTCCGAGATCAGTGTCATGTTGGCCTGCTCAATCTTCAATTATTCGGCCGCCTCAGCAAGCGGAAATGCGCGCTGCGCATCGCCGACATGCTGCGGTGCAGTATCGGTTTGCTCGGAGCCGCTCTCCTCGAGGGTCTTGCGGAACCAGAGGGCGTAAAGGCCCGGCAGATACAGCAAGGTCAGGAAAGTCGCAACAAACAAACCGCCCATGATGGTGATCGCCATCGGGCCCCAGAACGCCGAGCGCGACAGCGGGATCATGGCGAGGATGGCGGCCAGGGCCGTCAGCACCACCGGCCGGGCGCGCCGGACGGTGGCTTCGACGATCGCCTCGCGCCGGGTCAGGCCGGACGCCACGTCGCTCTCGATCTGATCGACCAGGATCACGGCGTTGCGCATGATCATGCCGGCGAGCGCGATCAGGCCGAGCAGCGCCACGAAGCCGAACGGCTGGTTGGCGACGTTCAGCCCCAGCGAGGCGCCGACGATGCCGAGCGGCGCGGTCAGGAACACCAGAAACAGGCGCGAGAAGCTCTGCAGCTGGATCATCAGCAGCGTCAGCATCACCATCACCATCACGGGGAAGAGGATGAAGATCGACGCATTGCCCTTGGCGGATTCCTCGAACGCCCCGCCCGGCTCGATCCGGTAGGCCGGCTCGAGATGGGCCTGGATGTCCTTCAGCTTCGGCGAGATCTGGTTGGTGACGTCGGGCGCCTGCACGCCGTCGACGACGTCGGAACGCACGGTGATCGCCATGTCGCGGTTGCGCCGCCACAGGATCGGCTCCTCATGCGCATATTCGATCTTGGCGATCTGCTGCAGCGGGACGGCGACGCCGTTGCGCGTGGTGATGGTGAGATCGCCGACGCGGCCGAGATCGAGCCGCTCGGACGGCACCGCGCGGGCGACCACGCCGACCTTCTCGATGCCGTCGCGGATCGTGGTGACCGGCGCGCCCGAGATCAGCATCGCCAGCGCCTGCGAGACGTCCTGCGGGGTCAGGCCGAGCGCGCGCGCCCGATCCTGGTCGACGGCGAGCTTCAGGTAGGGCGACTGCTCGTTCCAGTCGAGCTGGACGTCCTTGACGTTCTTGTTCTGGCGCATGACGTCGCGCACCTGGTAGGCGATGTCGCGCACCTTGTTGGCATCGGGGCCGATCACGCGGAACTGGACCGGGAAGCCGACCGGCGGACCGAAATTGAAGCGGTCGACCCGGACCCGCGCCTCGTTCAAAGCGCCATCGGCGGCAGCCTGCTCGATCTTGGCCTTGACGCGCTCGCGCGCCTCGACGTTCTTGGCGAGGATCACGATCTCGGCAAAGGCCTCGTTCGGCAGCTGCGGGTTGAGGCCGAGCCAGAAGCGCGGCGAACCCTGGCCGACATAGGCGGTGTAGGTCTGGATGTCGTCATCGCCCTTCAGCAGCCCTTCGGCCTTCTTCACCGTCTTCTCGGTGACATTGAAGGCGGTGCCCTCGGGCAGACGCAGCTGCAGGAACAACTCGGGCCGCTCCGACAGCGGGAAGAACTGCTGCTGGACGTGGCCGAACGCAACGATGGAGGCAACGAAGACGCCGACGGTCGCCGCCACCACCTTGATGCGGTGATCGACGCACCACTGCACGACGCTGCGCAAGCCGCGATACATCCGCGTCTCGTAGATCGAGTGCGGATCGTGGTTCTGGTGCACCTTGATGTTGGGCAACAGCTTGACGCCGATATAGGGCGTGAAGATCACCGCGACGAACCAGGACGCGACCAGCGAGATCGCCACGATCCAGAAGATGCCGCCGGCATATTCGCCGACCGCAGAATTGGCAAAGCCGATGGGGAGGAAGCCAGCGGCCGTGACCAGCGTTCCCGTGAGCATCGGAAACGCGGTGGATTCCCAGGCAAAGGACGCCGCCTTCATGCGGTCCCAGCCCTGCTCCATCTTCACCACCATCATCTCGACCGCGATAATCGCGTCGTCGACCAGAAGGCCGAGTGCAATGATCAGCGCGCCGAGCGTGATGCGGTGCAGGTCGAGCGACATCGCGTTCATCACGATGAAGACGATACCGAGCACCAGCGGCACCGACAGCGCGACCACGATGCCGGTGCGCCAGCCGAGCGCGACAAAGGAGACGAACAGCACGATCGCGAGCGCCTCGACGAAAGAGTGCACGAACTCGCCGACGGCGTGCTCGACCACCTTGGGCTGGTCGGCGATCTGCTGGATATCGACGCCCTGCGGCACCGCCTTCAGGAACTCGGCGGTCGCCTTCTGGACCTCCTTGCCGAGTTCGAGGATGTTGGCGCCCTTGGCGGTGACGACGCCGATGCCGAGCGCCGGCTTGCCTTCCTGACGCACCACGAAGCTC
Organism: Bradyrhizobium sp. Pha-3; assembly: GCF_042258325.1. Taxonomy (NCBI): domain Bacteria; kingdom Pseudomonadati; phylum Pseudomonadota; class Alphaproteobacteria; order Hyphomicrobiales; family Nitrobacteraceae; genus Bradyrhizobium; species Bradyrhizobium sp. Pha-3. Next base: position 7,481,442 of record NZ_CP170151.1, read on the forward strand.
GGCGGATCGACATAGCCGTGAGAGACGGTCGCGATATCGCCGAGCAGGAACACGCGGCCGTTGCTCTCGACCGGCGTTTCGGCAACCGCCTTGACGCCGTCAAGCGCGCCGGTGACGCGCAGCGGCACGCGCTGCGAGGAGCTCTCGACGGTACCAGCCGGGGTGACGTTATTCTGCTTGGCGAGCGAGTCGAACAGCGCCTGCGGCGTGATGCCGAGCGTCGCCAGCTTGGCATGCGAGAACTCGACGAAGATGCGCTCGTCCTGGGTGCCGTAGAGATCGATCTTGGTGACGCCGGGCACCTTCAGCAGGCGCTGGCGAAAGCCCTCCGCGACCTTCTTGAGCTGCGCATAGTTGGCGCCGTCGCCGGTCATCATATAGAGGATCGAATCGACGTCGGAGAATTCGTCGTTGACCACGGGACCGAGGATGCCGGAGGGCAGCTCGCCCTGCACGTCGACCAGCTTCTTGCGCAAGAGATAGAAGAGATAGGGCACGTCCTTCGGCGAGGTCGAATCCTTGAAGGAGACCTGCATCGCCGTGAAGCCCGGCTTGGAATAGGTCTGCACCTTGTCGAAGAACGGCAGCTCCTGCAGTTTCTTCTCGATCGGATCGGCAACCTGCATCTGCATTTCCTGCGAGGTCGCGCCCGGCCACATCACCGAGACGTTCACCACCTTGACGGTGAAGAACGGATCCTCGGCGCGGCCGAGCTTCTCGTAGGAGAAGAAGCCGGCGGCGGCGAGGATGATCATCAGGAACAGCACCAGCGTCGGATGGCTGACCGCCCAGGCTGAAAGGTTGAAGCGCTTCATCGAACTCTCCAAGTTCTAGACCAGTCCCAGAACCGTTTCCGCTGTTATGCGAGGGTTAGAACGACAGCGACGACACGACCCGCACCTTCTGGCTCGGATCGAGTTTCTGCACACCGAGGGCGACCACCTTGGCGCCGTCGTCGACGCCGCCGGAGATGACGACGTTGTTGCTCTCATAGGCCTTCACCTTGACCGGCTTCAGCGCGATGTCGCCCTTGTCGTCGACGATGTAGAGCGAGGGATCGCCGCCCTGGCTGTACAGCGCCGACAGCGGCAGTTTTGCCACCCGCTCGCTCGCCTTGTCGGCCAGCGTCAGCGTCGCGGTCATGCCGAGCGAAACCGCCTCGTCGGCGTCCGGCAACGAGAATTTTGCGAGATAGGTGCGAGTGGCGGGATCGGCCTGCGGCGCGACCTCGCGCAGCCTGGCGGCATAGCTCTTCTTGGCGTCCGACCACAGCGTCACCGTGGCTACGCCCGACCTGGCACGAGCAAGAAGCGTCTCTGGGATCGCGACGACAGCTTCCTTCTCGCCAAGTCGGGCGACACGGATCGAAGCCTGGCCCGCGGCAACCACCTGGCCGGGCTCGATCATGGTCGCTGTGACGACACCCCGGGTGTCGGCCACCAGCGTTGCGTAAGAGAGGGAATTCTTGGTCAGTTCGACCGAGCGCTCGGCACGGTTCAGCCGGGCGCGGGCCTCGTCGCCGGCGGCCTTGGCGGAGTCGAGCGCCGCATCAGTGGTCCAGCCCTTGGCCTTCAGATCCTTGGCGCGCTGCTCGGCGGCCGCGGCCTGCGCCAGCACGCCGGTGGCGGCGCGGAATTCCGCCTCCGCCTGCTCGGCCTGCAGCTTCAGGTCGACCTCGTCGAGGGTGGCCAAGGGCTGGTCGACGTCGACTGTCTGTCCGACCTCGACCAGCCGCTTGGCCACCTTGCCGGCAACCCGAAAGCCCATATCGGCTTCGATACGGGGCTTGACGGTGCCGACAAAGCTGCGCTCAGGGGTTTCCGCTTCGTAATGGACAGTCGCCACCAGAACGGGGCGTCCCGGATCGGCATTTTCAGCCGCCTTTTCATTGCAGCCGGTCAGCGCGAACACCGCAAAAGCCAACGATGCTCCCGTCAAGAGCCTGTAATAGCTCGAGAAAACGGAACGAACGAACATCTGAAATCTCCATCGGGCTGACGACTGATGAAGAGTATCGATTTATCACTGATGAATGTCAATATTCGTCAGTGATAACCAATTCGTGAGCGGGGGTCGGATTTGGCGGTGCAGAGTTCGGAAAATGCGTAGCCCGGATGGAGCGGAGCGAAATCCGGGACCCTCACCGGTGGCGGGTGGGTCCCCGGATTGCGCTGCGCTCCATCCGGGCTACGGGAGCACGTGATTTGAGGGCGAGCTACTTCGCGCCGGCGAACTCGGTTTTGGTCTCGTGGCTGCCGAGGAAAACCAGCAGGCCCGCGGCAAGCGGCAACAGCGACAGCACAAGCAGGCCGGTCGACGTGCTGCCGGTGGCTTCCTTGACCCAGCCGATCAGATAGGGCCCGCCGAAACCGGCGAGGTTGCCGATCGAGTTGATCAGCGCGATCGCGCCGGCGGCGGCGGTGCCTGACAGCCAGGCGGTCGGCAGCGTCCAGAACACCGCGAAGGTGCAGAACACGCCGATCGCAGCGACCGTCAGCACCACCATCGTCATGACGGGATCGGTGATGTAGCTGGAGACGCCGAGCGCCAGCGCGGTCAACAGCAGCGGCGCGCCGACATGGAACACGCGCTCGCGCGTGGCATCGGAACGGCGCGCCCACAGGATCATCGCGACGGTGCCGAATGCGTACGGAATCGCGGTGACGAAGCCGGTCTGCGCATTGGTCAGCCCGAACGCCTTGACGATCTGCGGCAGCCAGAACTGCATGCCGTAGAGCGAGGCGACGAAGCCGAAATAGATCGCGCTGAGCGCGAGTACCTTCGGCGAGGAAAGTGCCTCGCCCAGCGTGAAATGCTTCGCCGCCTGCTTGGCCGCGACCTCGGCGTCGAGCTTCGCCTTGAGCCACGCCTTCTGCTCGGCCGAGAGCCAATCGGCCTTCTCCGGCCGGTCGGTCAGATAGAACCAGGTGACGATGCCGAGCAGCACCGAGGGAATGCCCTCGATGACGAACAGCCACTGCCAGCCCTTCAAGCCCATCACGCCGTCGAGGCCGAGCAACAGGCCGGAGATCGGCGCGCCGATCACGGTCGAGATCGGTACCGCGAGCGCGAAGGCGGCGAGGAAGCGCGCACGATACTCGGCCGGGTACCAGTAGGTCAGATAGAGGATGATGCCGGGGAAGAAGCCGGCCTCGGCCACGCCGAGGAAGAAGCGCAGCGCGTAGAAGCTGTGCTCGTCATAGACCGCCGCCATCAACGCCGAGAGGATGCCCCAGCTCACCATGATCCGGGCGATCCATTTGCTGGCGCCGAACCGCTCCAGCGCCAGATTGCTCGGCACCTCGAAAATGAAATAGCCGATGAAGAAGATGCCGGCGCCGAACGAAAACACCACCGGCGAGAACTTCAGCTCGCTGTTCATGGTGAGCGCGGCGAAACCGAGATTGACGCGGTCGAGATAGGAGAAGAAGTAGGCCAGGATCAGGAACGGGATCAGCCGCCAGGAGATCGCGCGGATCGTCGACGTCTCGATCTCGCTGCGGGCGCCGCGATCAGGCGCGATGGTTGCTGTCTGGCTCATAGGCTGCCCCCCGGGTGTTGCTTGCCGTGAGGATTATTGGCTGGCTCCGCTTTGAGCAATGGCAAAAACTCATAGCTCACAGCGCAAACGGGAACCCTGTGCGTTTTGTGCGTCATTGCGAGCGAAGCGAAGCAATCCACTTATCCGCTTGTGGCGCGATGGATTGCTTCGCGGCGCTCGCAATGACGGAGAGCCAGCCCTACTCCGCCAGCTGAAAGCGCTCGAAGCGGTCCAGTTCTTCCTCGATGCGGCGCTTCAGCTCCTTGCGTGCCGCCTGCTTCTTGCCGTTGCCGACCCAGCTCCATTTCTGCATCAGGAGCTTCTTGTTCTGCCGGTCGGTCTTGAGGTCTAGGGCGGCGACGATGTCGTCACCGACCAGCACCGGCAGCGCGAAATAGCCGAACAGGCGCTTCTCCTTCGGCACATAGGCCTCGAAACGGTGGCCATAGCCGAAGAACAGCTCGGTGCGCTTGCGCTGGATGATCAGCGGATCGAACGGCGAAAGGATGTGAACCAGGGTGGGATCACCCTCGCCGGTCGCTTCCAGCACCTCGGGCCGCGCCCAATGTTCTTGCTTGCCGGCGCCTTCCAGCGCGACCTGGACCAGCTCCTTGCGGCGCAGGCGCGCCTCGATCAGGCTGCGCACCGCCTTCTTGCTCGGCGCGTCGAGATGGCAGATCGAATCCAGGCTGACGATGCCCTGCGAGCGCAGCGCGCGGTCGAGCAGATAGGCGATCCTTGCCGAGGCCGGGGCCGGCTTCGGCGGCTTGTCCCAGCCGAAGTGCCGGGTCATCAGCTCGTAGGTCTTCAGCATGCCGGCACGCTCGCTGATCGTGACCACGCCGCCATAGAAGGCGAGCTGCAGCGCGCGCTTGGAGGGCTTCCGGCTCTGCCAGAGATGCTCCTTCTCGGTCAGCACGTCGTCGTCGATGTCGCGGATGGTCAGCGGACCGGCACGGAGCAGCCGCAGCACCTTGCGCGTATCCGCCGGGGTCACCGACGAGAACCATTTGTGGCCCTCGCGCTTATGCGCCCTCATCACCGGCAGGAAGATGCCGATGTCCTTGGACGGCACGTAGGACAGCGCGTGCGTCCAGTACTCGAACACGCTCTTGTCCCGGCTCTGCGCCTGCTTGAGGTCGGCGCGGCGGTAGTCCGGAATGCGGGTGAACAGGATGTGGTGATGGCAGCGCTCGATCACGTTGATGGTATCGATCTGCACATAGCCGAGATGATCGACGGCGGCCGCCACCGCTGACGCCCCCTCGCCGAACGGCGCCTTTGTATCGAGCCGCTGCGCGCGCAGCCAGATGTGGCGGGCGGCAGCATTGTTCAACGAAAGGGGTTCGGCGGCGCGGGACATTGCCCCAGCAATGTAGTGAGATTCGCGCCCCTGTGGAGAGCCGCGCGGCGGAAATCGGCTCCGCATCGTTCGGATGCGGCTAGGTCGATCCGACGACCCGCCGCAACCACGCAACGTCCCCGATCGCCGCGGCCAGGGCCGCGCTTTCCTCATGGAAGATGCGGGACGAATGACCGCCAGCCGGAAACCAGCCGCGGCCGTCTTCGACGTCCCGCCGATATTCTTCGAAGCCGACGGTGCCGTCCGGGCGAAGGAAGATATCGACGCAGTGCGAGGCGTCTTCGTCATTGATCGAGCGGAGGACGCGATTGACGTGGGCCATGATGTCCTCGCTTCCTGCCTGCCTGGCGCAAGGCAGGGCGGCACACCGAACCGTGACCCAGATCACATTCCGGGCTTTGAACCGGTCCTATTCTCCCAGCATCAAAACGACAGCAGGCCGGATTGGCTAGCCCGACATTTGAGGACGAAAACCATGACCCGCTCTTTTTCCTTGTCTTTTCTGACAATCGGCGCCGCGCTGTCGATGACGGCGGGCGTCGCACTGGCCGGCAGCGAGGCCGTTCCGGCCGCACAGATTCTCAATGCGCTGAAGCCGAAGTCGGCCACCCGCGGCCTTTCCGCCGGCACGCAGGTCGACCCGGCCGGCTCCGCCAAGGAGGCGAGCTTCCTCAACACCGTCCGCAACCGGCCGACCCGTTCGCTGTCGCGCGTTGAACGCCAGGAGATCGCCGACATCGCGGCGAACAAGCCGAAGATCGATCTGGAGATCCACTTCGACTACAACTCCGCCGACATCAGCAAGGGCTCGACCCAGGCGGTGCAGGAGCTCGGCAAGGCGCTGTCGGATGCCAGCATGAAGGGCTCGACCTTCGTCGTCGCCGGCCATACCGACGCGATCGGCGGCGAGGCCTATAACCAGGACCTGTCGGAGCGCCGCGCCGACACCATCAAGAAATATCTGGTCGAGCATTACGGCTTGAACGGCTCGGATCTCGTGACGGTCGGCTACGGCAAGACCAGGCCGAAGGACCCGAGCGCGCCGATGGACCCGACCAATCGCCGCGTGCAGGTCGTCAACATGGATACCAAGACCGCGTCACAGTAATCTCCCGCAGCCTCGATCCGCCTGCCATGCCCGGCAGGCGGATCACTTTACTTGAAAGACTGTCATATCCAGCTCTGAAACAGCATCAGCCGGTTGAACGTCGCCATCGACGTCTCGATGACAGCGGCCGTGACCGGCAGCATCGCAACAAACCCTGCGCATCCAACCGCGACGAACGCCCACAGCAGCCAGCGCGGCGCCCCCTTTCGCGTCAAGGCGTAGACCAGCACGAAACTCGCGGTGGTCGCCGCGGGCAGATAGTAATAGATGAAACCAAGCGTGCGCGGCAGCAGCGCCCAGGCCAGATACGGGCTGAGGTAGAACGCCAGCACGAGAAATGCATCACGGCCGCGCCCGACGATCCAGTCGCGCAGCGCAATGATCAGCGCGATCAATGCCGGCCATAGCACCAGCGGGTTGCCGAGGAACACGATCGCCGCGAACCTGTCGTCGCCGACCTTCTCGAACAGGTACCAGACCGGGCGCGCCAGGAACGGCCAGGACGGCCACGAGCTCATATAGGTGTGGCCCGCGATGGCAGTCGTGGTGTTGTCGGCAAAGATGCGGCGCTGCGCCTCGACGATATCCGTGAACGAAAGGCCGTAGAGCGGCACGAAGGTCGCGAGATAGGCGGTCGCCGGGATCACGACGAAGCAGACGATGAAGTGCGGAACACGAAAATCCGGCCACAGCTCCGGCCGGTACCAATCCTCCGCATTGGCGTCGGCAAAGCGCGTGCGCCAGCCCTGCATCAGGCGGATCACCACGATGATCGCTATGCAGGTCGCGAGCACGAACAGCCCGCTCCATTTGCTGGCAGCGGCAAGCCCCGCGAAGAGTCCCGCCAGCGCAAAGGCGGCTTGCGGCTGCTTTTGCCTGAAGCCGTGCACAAACGCCGCGATCGCGAACAGGCCGAAGGCGAGCGCAAAAATATCCAGCATCGCGATCCGCGACTGCACGAACAGCATCTGGTTGAAGAAGGCGAGCAGCACGGCTGCGATCGCGCGTTGCTGCGACGCGAACAGCGCAAGCCCGCCGAGATAGACGCCGACCAGCGCCAGCGCACCGAACAGCGCCGCGGGATAGCGCCATCCGAGCGGCGCGTCGCCGAACGCCTTGATCGAGAGGGCGATGATCTCCTTGGCGAGCGGCGGATGCATCGGGTTGAGGATCGGGCCCTCGCGCACCGACAGCAGCATCTGCCGCGCCGCCGGCACGTAATGCACCTCATCGAAATAGAGCTTGTCCGGCGCGGTGATCCCGAGCAGCAGCACGACATGGGCGACCATGAAGACGATTGCCGCGACGACCGCCGTGCGCGCGGCGGGACGCCGCAGAACAGAAGGAGATTTGGATACGATGTTCAAAGGGCAAGCACGGTGCAAGGGGAACGCAGCTTGCGATAATTATACGATATCAGTTGCATCCGCGATCCGTCGCCAAGGTCATGTGACGGAACCATCGTACCCATACTGTCTTGCCCCAGCTTCATGCGGGGTATCCAATACGCCGTGGCCTATCGGCCGAGCACCGAAATCTCTGGAATGCTGGATCGCCCGGTCGAGCCGGGCGATGCCAGCGAAGCCCTGCCTTACGCCGCCTCGCCCTCATAGGCCCGGCGCAGGCCTTCGATATCGAGCTTGATCATCCCGAGCACGGCCTGCATCACGCGCGCAGCGCCGGCGGCGTCGGAGCCGCCGAGATATTGACGGACCGCCGCCGGCACGATCTGCCAAGCGACGCCGTAGCGATCGCGCAGCCAGCCACACTGCTCGGCCGTGCCACCGGCCGCGAGCAACGCGTCCCACAGGCGATCGACCTCGGCCTGGTCGACACAGTCGATCGCGAACGAGACCGCGTGGGTATGCTCCATCCTCATCCCGCCGTTCAGCGCCATGAAGCGCTGACCGGCGAGCGTGAATTCGACCAGCAGCACCGTGCCGGCCTTTCCGCCGGGGCTGTCGATGACGTTCTTCTGGACGGTCTCGATCCGCGAACCGGGCAGCAGCGAGACGTAGAGGTTCGCAGCCTCCTCGGCCTCGCCGTTGAACCACAGGCAGGGAGATACCTTGGACATGCTTGAGCTCCTCGTGATGGCGGGATGCGATCAGGCGGTCGCCGCGGCGGACTGCGCCTTCATCGCTGCCTCGACGTCCATCCACATCACTTCCCAGATGTGACCATCGGGATCCTCGAAGCTGCGGCCGTACATGAAGCCGTAATCCTGCTGCGGCGACGGATCGGCGTTGCCGCCCGCGCCCGTTGCCTTGGTGACATAGCCGTCGACGGCGTCGCGGCTGTCGGCGGACAGGCAGATCAGCACTTCGCTCGTGGTCTTGGTGTCGGCAATTTTCTTCGGGGTGAACTCGCGGAACTTGTCGTGCGTCAGCAGCATGACGTGAATCGTGTCCGAGATCACCATGCAGGAGGCGGTGTGGTCGGAAAATTGCGCGTTCTTGGTCGCGCCGATCGCCTCGTAGAATGCAGTGGCATGGGCGAGATTGCTGACCGGCAGGTTGACGAAGATCATTTTGGGATTGGCCACGCGAAGAACTCCTGTTGGCGGGGTTGTGCCCCGAGGACGAACCGCATAGCCGGATCCCGACATCGCCGTGCAGATTTTTATTGCGGCGTCCTGCCGCAGGTTTCAGATCACAATCGGTGTCGGCATGGTCAGGAAAGCCCGCGTCACATGCCAGAACAGCTCCCGATTGGTGGCAAGCGCCACCGAATGTGCGGTGCCGGGCAGGATGACGAACTGCCGGTCGCCGTTCGGCAGCTTGTTGAAGAACTCCTCGAGGTCCGGAACAGCGGCGATCCCGTCATATTCACCCCGGATCAGCAGCACCGGCGCCAGCACCTTCTCCGGATGCACCACCGGCAGATTGGCGGTCATGTCGAGATAGGTGCCGGTCGGGATCTGGTCGCCGAACTGCATCTCGACATCGGCCAGCACCTCGACCACGGCAGGATCCGACGTGCCGGGCCTGTCGCGGGTCGCGATCGATCGGATCATGTCGCGGTCGCGCTTGCGCATGTTGTGGCTGCGGTAATAGGCGAGTTGCTCGGCGCGCTTTGCCAGCGTCGGCGAGCCCTCGCCCTTGTAGGTGAAGGCGGCGAACACCAGGCGGTCGATGCGCTCGGGTTCCGCCATCGCGAAAGCCCCGGCCCGCAGCGCGCCCGAGGATTCACCGACGAAGTGATATCGCCCCTGCCCGGTCTCGCGTGCGATCACCTCGACCGCGGCCTTCAGGTCCTCGACGCCGCTTGCGATATCCGCATTGCCCGAGGTGCGGCCGGACCTGCCGTAGTTCTCGTGGTCCATGGTCCAGCAATCGAAGCCGTAGCGGGCAAATGTGTTCAGCAGCGAATACTCGCCCTTGCCGGGCACGGTGAGGTCGAACACCCGTGATGTCACCGACGAGCCGTGCACGAAAAACACCACGGGCCGCGCCGGCTCGCCCGGCTTCGGTGCGCCGATCCGCTTGCGGAACATCCACAACGGGATGTCACCCTTCTTCGCCCAGTATTCGTTGCTCCATATTTCCCCTTCGACGGGAACCGCGCTCGCGGCCTGCGCCCGCGCTTCGCCGAGCATGCCTGCTGCCGTCGTAACGCCAATGCCCTGGATAATGCTGCGCCGCGAATGGTCAGATGACATCATGGTTCGCTCCCTTCCGGATTTCTTCGTTCGAACCGGTGCGATCGAGCATAGCAGCGCGCATGTCCGGTTGCGCGACGGGCGCATCTCGCGTCCGGCAATCCGATGCACGATTTTGTGAACGCGGTTTCCGGCCAACGGCGCGGACGACGAACGGACTTGGTCCTAGTCTCCGCGGCGATCCGACCGGAAAAATCCGGCGAGAAGCGGGAGCGAAGAATGAGCAGCAATCTCACCGACGAAGAACTTGCCGCCTTGATGCCCTCCGAACTGTGCCGGCACCAGACGCCGATCCCGACCCAGATCGTCTCCAGCGACGAATTCTATCCCGACCCGCAGAACGAACGTCAGCGCGAGGTCGAGGCGCGGCTGCTCGCGATGGCCGACGATTTCGGCGCCAGGCAAGGGCTCGACCGCCGCAGATTCTTCCAGACCGCGGCCGGCATGGCCGCCTCCTTCGTCGCGATGAACCAGGTTTACGGGGAGCTGTTCGCCGTGACGCCGGCGGAGGCTGCGACGCCCGCGATGGCGCAGGAGCGCGCCAACTCCCTGAAAGACCAGTTCATCATGGACATGCACACGCATTTCCTGCGCGACGACACCCGCATCATGGGTTTTGTGGAAATGCGCAAGGCGGTCGGCAAGGCCGGCTGGAACAAGGAGCTCAACGATCACGAGCAGACCATCGAGGACCTCAAGTTCAACAACTACAAAAAGGAGATGTTTCTCGATTCCGACACCAAGATCGCGCTGATCTCCTCGGCGCCGTCGGATATCGAGCAGGATTGGTTCCTGACCAACGAGCAGATGGCCGACGCACGCAAGAAAATGAACGACGAGGCCGGCTCGCGACGCGTGTTCTGCCACGCCATCTTCACGCCCGGGCAGCCCGGCTGGCTCGACAAGCTCGACGCCGCATTGGCGCTGAAGCCGGAATCCTGCAAGGGCTACACGATCGGCGACAACACCCACAAGGAGATCAGCCGCTATCCCTGGCGGCTCGACGACGAGAAGGTCGCCTATAAGGGCTATGAGAAGATGGTGAAGGCGGGCATCAAGAATGTCTGCGTCCACAAGGGACTGTTTCCGCCCGGGATCGAGAAGCAGTATCCGAATCTGCGCGGCTTCGCCGACGTCGCCGATGTCGGCCGGGCGGCCAAGGACTGGCCGCAGCTCAACTTCGTCATCTACCACTCGGCCTATCGCCATGTCGGCGGCGATCCGAAGGTCGCGCTCGCCGAGTTCGAGCGCACCGGCCGCATCGCCTGGACTTCCGACCTCGCCGACATCCCGGCGCAGTATGGCGTCAGCAATGTCTATGGCGACGTCGGGCAATTGTTCGCGACCACACTGGTCGCCGAGCCCAATGTCTGCGCGGCGCTGATGGGCACCTTGATCAAGGGGCTCGGCGCCGACCACGTCTGCTGGGGCACCGATGCGCTGTGGACCGGCGCGCCGCAATGGCAGATCGAGGGCCTGCGGCGGCTGGAGATCCCCGAGATGATGCAGAAGAAGTTCGGCTATGCGCCGCTCGGCCCCGCCGACGGGCCGGTGAAGACCGCGATCTTCGGCGACAACAACGCCCGGCTCTACAACATCCAGCCGAAGCGCGCGATGCTCGACCTCAAGGGCGATCGCTTTGCGATGATGAAGGCGCAGTATGAGAAGGCCGGCCCCGAACCGTCGAACACACGTTACGGCTATGTCGTGCCGAACGGTGTGATCGATCACCGGGTGTTTGTGTAAGTCTCACCCTCCGTCGTTCCGGGGCGGCGCGCAGCGTCGAGCCCGGAATCCATTTCGCAGCGATTGTTGCGGCTGGGTGGATTCCGGGCTCTCGCTTCGCGAGCCCCGGAATGACGAAACTACAGCCGCCTCTCGCCCTATCGCCCCGTAAACCTCGGCTTGCGCTTCTCGCTGAACGCCCTGGCGCCTTCCTTGAGGTCCTCGCTGTCCTTGATGGCATCGAGCTGCCGGCGCACCTCGGCGACCGTCTCCAGCGGCCCCTTCGGCATCGCGTCGCGCGCGAGCTTCTTCAGCGCCTGCACCACCAGCGGCGCGTTGCCGGCGATCTTGGCCGCCAGCTCCTGCGCCGCCGCAAGGTGCTGGCCCGGCGGCGTGATCCGGTTGACGAAGCCGATCTGGTAGGCCCGCTCGGCCGATAGCTCCTCGCCGACAAGCAGGAACTCCATCGCGATCTTGTGCGGCATGCGCGCCAGCACCGAGGAGACGCCGCCGCCGGTGGTGCCGATCTTGGCTTCCGGATAGACGAACCGCGTCGTCTCCGAGGCGACGCAGATGTCGGCCATCTGCACCAGAACGAAGCCGCCGCCCACCACCCAGCCCGACGTCGCCGCGATCACCGGCTTGTCGAGCTCGACGCCGAGCCCGGGCACCGCCTGCCACATATTGGCGGGGAAATCCCGAACGTCGGCGCCGACACAGAAGTACTTCTCCTCGGCCGAAGCCAGCACCGCGACGCGGTCGTCGCTGTCGCGAAAGCGCCGCCAAGCTTGCTGCAACTCGTCGCACAGCGCGTTGTTGAGCGCGTTGTGCGACGCGACGCGGTCCATCGTGATGGTCGCGATGTGGTCGGCGCTCTCGTAACGCACGAGCGTCATGCTGGCCTCCCTGATCTTGTTGTTGTTCTCTTTCGTCGCGACGGTGCCGCGCGCTATTTCTTCTCGTCGGGATGGCGGTGCACCGGGTCGACCCACAGCACGGTCTCTGGCTTCTCGATCGGCTCGATGTCGAGATTGATCGCGACCGCTTCACCGTCGGAGCGCACCAGCACGCATTCCAGCACCTCGTCGCGGCTGGCATTGATCTCCTGATGCGGCACGTAGGGCGGCACGAAGATGAAATCGCCGGGCCCGGCCTCGGCGGAGAACTGCAGCTTCTCGCCCCAGCGCATCCGCGCCTTGCCCTTCACGACATAGATGATGCTTTCGAGATGGCCGTGATGATGCGCGCCGGTCTTGGCGTCCGGCTTGATGCTGACGGTGCCTGCCCACAATTTCTGCGCGCCGACCCGGGCAAAATTGATCGCGGCCTTGCGGTCCATGCCGGCGGTCGACGGCACATTCGGATCGAGCTGGTTGCCCGGAATGACGCGGACGCCGCCGTGCTTCCAGCGCTCATCGTCGTGATGGTGATGGTCGTGGGAATGGGTGTGATCGTGGGAACCGCTCATCGTTCTTGCTTTCGTTGGTCTCATTTCGTGCGTGGAACGCTAGCGAAAAGCAGGCGCCCAGGCGAGCGGAAAATCGGAACGTTGCCAAATCGGAACATCGCCATGTGCCGGCGCGTTGTCTCAGCGTATTCCGAAGGAGTAATTTCATGGGTAGCACGACCGATAGGATCAAGGGCACGGCCAACGAGGCGATCGGCAGGTTCAAGCGGCGTCTTGGCAAGGTCACCGGCTCTCCCGCGATGCAGGGCCGAGGAGCGATCCTGGAAGCCAAGGGCAAGGGACAGAAGGCACTCGGCGGCATCAAGAGGATCGTCGGCAGGGTGACCGCAACGGCTCACTGGCCTCGCTGAACGAGAGATGACACGGCTGCCCCATCGAGCCCCGGCCGTTCGAGCATGAGCGATGCTGGTCGGCCGCGCGGGTGGGGATGTGCCAGCACATCCGGATGCGCCAGCACATCCGGATTGACGACGTTGGTCGGCGTGCCGGCCGCGTAAGCCAATATCTGATCGAAGATGTCGGTGAACTGGATCTCGTACTCGTCGCGCGAAACGTAGCCGAGATGCGGCGTGCAGACCACATTGTCCATGTTGAGCAGCGGGTCGGCCGTGTCGCGCAGCGGCTCCTTTTCGTAGACGTCGATCGCGGCCATGCCCGGCCGGCCGGCACGCAGCGCATTGACCAGCGCGCCGGGTTCGATCAGCGGCGCGCGGCTGGTGTTGACGATCAACGCGGTCTGCTTCATCCGCGCGAGGTCTTCCGCCTTGACGATGCCGCGCGTCGCGTCCACCAGCCGCATATGCAGCGACAGCACGTCGCAGCGGGCAAAGAAATCCGCCTTGCTGGCCGCGGTCTCATAGCCGTCGGCGCGCGCCTTTGCCATCGCCGGCTCGCGCGCCCAGACCAGCACGTTCATGCCGAACGCCTTGCCGTAACCCGCGACCACCGCGCCGATGCGACCATAGCCATAGATGCCGAGCGTCTTGCCGCGCAGCGTATGACCGACGCCGATCTGCCACTCGCCCGCCTTCAGCGCCGCCATCTGTTGCGGAATCGCGCGCATCGCCGCGAGGATCATGCCCCAGGTGAACTCGGCGGTGGCGTAGGACGGCGTATCGGCATGCTGGCTCGACGACACGATGATGCCGAGCCGCGTGCAGGTGTCGACGTCGATATGCGGATAGACGCTGCGCTGGCTGATCAGCTTCAGCTTCGGCAGACGTTCGAGCAGCGGCGTGCGGATCTGGGTTCGCTCGCGGATCAGGACCAGCGCGTCGGTATCGCGCAGCCGTTCGGCGAGTGCATCGACGTCCTGGACATGATCGTTCCAGATTTTGACGTCATACCCGTCGAGCTTGCGGTAGCAATCGAGGGTGCGCAGCGTGTCGAAATAATCGTCGAGGATCGAAATCTTCATCGCTGCGCCCCAGTTGTTGCGGGCCGGTTACTTGACGCTCATCAGCTTATTTCACGCTAAGCAGTTCGACGTCGAACATCAGCGTGGCGTTCGGCGGGATCACACCGCCGGCGCCACGCGCGCCATAGCCGAGGTTCGGCGGGATGATCAGGGTGCGCTTGCCGCCGACCTTCATGGTGGCGACGCCCTCGTCCCAGCCCTTGATCACGTGACCCTGGCCGATCGGAAACTCGAACGGCTCGTTGCGATCGACGGAGGAGTCGAATTTCTTGCCCTTCTGGCCGTTCTCGTAGAGCCAGCCGGTGTAGTGCATGACGCAGGTCTGGCCGGTCTTCGGCGAGGCGCCGGTGCCGACCTTGCTGTCGATGATCTGGAGGCCTGAAGCTGTGGTCATGGGCTTTCCTGCAGTTTGGGCCGTTGCCGTCCCGCTGACAACGGACGTGGAGACTGCCGCCGCAAGGCCGGCGAATGCAGTCTTGATGATCGTGCGTCGGGAAGATCGCATCTTGCACCTCTCGTGAAGGACGGCCGTCTCTAGCCCAGCGCGGGCCAAATCCCTAGCCATTTTTCAGTGACCGGCCATGCCGCCGTCGCGGTCCAGCGCAAAATCGTCAAGCAATGGCGACGACGCGCCTGCGATCAGATCGCCGATCAATTGCGCCGCCAGATAAGAGAAGGTGATGCCGTTGCCGCCATAGCCATACGCGGCATAGACGCCCTTCGCGCCGGGCACCGGGCCGATCAGCGGCAGGCCGTCGCGCGTGGTATCGAACGTTCCGGCCCAGCGATAATCGATCTCGGTTTCGGCAAACGGCCATAGCGCGGCAAGGCGTTTCGCCAGCGCGCGCGATTTCTGCGGGATCAGGCGGTCGCGTGCGTCGGGCTCGATGATCTCGTCGCTGTCCTCGCCGCCGACGATGATGCGGCCTTCCGGCGTCGTGCGCGCGTAGAGATAGTCTTTCGCGCACTCCCAGATCAGCACGCCGTCCTTCCAGACGTTCTGCGGCTGCGGCGCGGTTGCGATCGCCCAGCTCGAGGACACCGCCTGGACCCTGGAATGAACGATGTCCGGCATCGCATAGCCGGTCGCCAGCACCACGGCTCTCGCGGCGATTTCGCGGTCATTGTCGAACCCGACCGTGACCGCCGCGCCTGCCGGATCGAAGGCTGTGGCCTCGGCATCGAACGACCGCGCACCGCGCGCGACCGCAAGCCTGAGCAGACTGTGGGCGAGTTGCAGCGGATCGGCATCCGCCGCGCCGGATGACACGATCGCGGCGGCGCGCGCCATGCCGAATATCTCGAGCAACTGCCCGTGGTCGAGGAAGTCGCCGGGCAGGCCGGCGCGGCTGCGCAGCCGGTGTTCGTCGCGCAATTCGGCTGCGGAGCTTCCGGTCGCCAGATAGAGCGAGCGTTTGGTCCTGATCTCGCTCGGAATGTTGGTGCTGCGGACCAGCGACGTCAGGCCGGTTACCGCCGCCAGGCTCGCGCGGTAGGCGCGGACGGCGCGTTCGAAGCCGTAGATCGCGGCCAGCTCGACCAGCGGACGATCGATCTCCCAGAGCAGCATCGAGGTGCTCGCCGCGGTGCTGCCGTGGCCTGGATGCTCGCGATCGACGATGACGACGTCGAGCCCCTGACGCGTCAGCCGCTCTGCGACCAGCGCACCGGTGATGCCGGCGCCGACGATCAGCGCATCGCAGGAGAGATTTTCAGCGAGCGGCGGCGGACGCTTCGACGCCGCACGCCAGGGTGGAGAGCCGCCACGCAGATCGGCCTGTTCGGTCTCGTCTGAATCGAGGGTGCGAATAGTGGACCTCGCGGGGATGGGCTTTCAGCACCAACCCTCGCGACAAAATCTTGTTCCCTCCGCCGAGCTTCGCCGGCCGCGACAATCAATAGCCGAGCGCGCAGCCGTCCTTGCGCGGGTCGGAGCCGCCGGTCAGCGTGCCCTTGTCCCAATCGATCCAGATGCCCTGGCCACCGCCGAGCGGCGCGACCACGCTGGTGGTCTTGTGACCGATCTTCTTCAGGCCTTCGACGATCTCCGCCGGCACGCTGTCCTCGAGCTGGTAGACGCCTTCGTAGTGCAGGCCGCGCGGCATATCGATGGCTTCCTGAATGTCGCAGCCATAGTCGAGCATGTTGGTCAGCACACGGGTCTGGCCGACCGGCTGGTACTGCCCGCCCATCACGCCGTACGGCATCACCGCACGGCCGTTCCTGGTGGCCAGCGCCGGGATGATGGTGTGCAGCGGGCGCTTGCCCGGTGCGATGCAATTCGGATGTCCGGGCTGGATGCGGAAGCCGCCGGCGCGGTTCTGCAGCAGGACGCCGGTCTTGTTGGAGACGATCGCCGAGCCGAACGAATGCGCGATCGAATTGATGAACGAGCAGACGTTGCGATCCTTGTCGACCACCGTGATGTAGACCGTCGACGGATTCATCGGCGGCGCAACGTTCGGCAGTTCGAGCAGCCGGTCCATCCGGATGTTCTTGATGTGCTCTTCGGCGAATTCCCTGGCGAGGATGCCGGCAACGTCGACATGCACGTGCTGGGGATCGCCGATATGCTGCTCGCGCATCATGTAGGCGATGCGTGCCGCCTCGGCCTCGAGATGGAAGCGCTCGATGCTGAGCGGCTTGAACTTCGTCAGGTCGAAGCGCGACAGGATGTTGAGCATGACCAGCATGGTGATGCCGGGGCCGTTCGGCGGGCACTGCCAGACGTCGTAGCCCTTGTACATCGTGCCGATCGGCGAGGTCGCCTCGGTCGAATGCGCAGCGAAGTCCTCGAGCGTGTGCAGGCCGCCGATGCCGCGCAGCGTGTCGACCATGTCGGCGGCGATTTCGCCGCTATAGAAGGCGTCGCGGCCCTTTTGCGCGATCGCGCGCAGCGTCTTGCCGAGCTCGGGCTGGCGGATCACGTCGCCGGCAACCGCGGGCTTGCCGTGAGGCAACAGATAGCGCTCGGTGTTGGTGCCGTTCTTCAGCTTTTCGAAGCCGTTCTTCCAGTCGAAGGCGATACGCGGCGCGACCACGTAGCCCCTTCGGCGGCCTTGATCGCGGGCTGCAGCAGCCGGTCGAAGCCGAACTTGCCGTGGTCCTTCAGGATCACGTCCCAGGCATCGACCGCGCCGGGAATGCTGACCGCATGGGCCGAGGTCAGCGGCACCGAATGGATCTTGCGCTCGAGATACCAGTCGGCGGTCGCCGACATCGGCGCCCGGCCGCTGCCGTTATAGGCGGTGATCTTGCCTTCTCCCCGCGGCTGGATCAGCGCGAAGCAGTCGCCGCCGATGCCGGTCGATTGCGGCTCGATGACGCCGAGCAGCGCGCAGGCTGCAACCGCCGCGTCGGCGGCCGTGCCGCCCTCGCGCATCACCTCGATGGCCGCGAGCGCCGCCTCCGGATGCGACGTCGCCACCATCGCGTTCTGGGCGTGGACCGTGGAACGGCCGGCGAAATGGAAATTCCTCATGACGGAGTGCTCGCTTGATCGTGATGGTCTGATGCGGCTGCGGCGGATGATGCCAAGTACATGGCACACTCATCCCCGGCTGAGCAATGCCTGGCATGCCAGGGGAATTATCCCGACAATGCATGGCTTTGCGGGTTTCGCCGGCCCGGGCGGCCTGATAAACCCCGGCGATGCCCTTCAAGGTCGCCGCCTTCTACCAGTTCGCCGCGCTGCCCGACTTCCGCGCGCTGCGCGAGCCGCTGCGCGCGTTCTGCGCCGGGCTCGATCTCAAGGGCAGCGTGCTGCTCGCCCATGAGGGCATCAACGGCACGATTGCCGGCACCGACCAGGGCATCGACGACTTCGTTGCGGAGCTCAGGCGCGGGCCGCTGTTCGGCGACCGCCTCGACAATCTCGAGCTGAAGTTCTCCGCAGCCGCGCAAATGCCATTCCAGCGGCTCAAGGTGCGGCTGAAGAAGGAGATCGTCACGCTCGGCGACACCTCGGTCGATCCGACGCGGCAGGTTGGCACCTATGTCGATGCCGCCGACTGGAACGAGCTGATCGCCGCGCCTGACGTCACGGTGCTCGACACCCGCAACGCGTTCGAAGTCGCGATGGGCACATTCGAAGGCGCGGTGGATCCCAGGATCGCGAGCTTTGGACAATTCAAGGAATTTGCGGCGCGAAACCTCGATCCGGCGAAGCACCGCAGGATTGCGATGTTCTGCACCGGCGGCATCCGCTGCGAGAAGGCCAGCGCCTATCTGCTCGCGCAAGGTTTTGCCGAGGTCTATCACCTCAAGGGCGGCATCCTGAAATATCTCGAGGAAACGCCGCAGCAGGACAGCCGCTGGCGCGGCGACTGTTTTGTGTTCGACGAGCGTGTCGCGCTCGGCCACGGCCTGCGCGAGCGCGCGGGAGCGCTTGCGAGCGACGTGGGGCGCGCGGGTGCCCCCTGCGAGGCTGCCGTCCATGAATGACACGGCAAAGCTGGGCGAGCGGATCGAGGCGCTGGAGGTCCGCCTGACCTATCAGGACGAAACCATCGAGACGCTGAACCAGACCATCACGGCACAATGGAAGCAGATCGACGCGCTGACGCGCCAGATCGCCGAGTTGCGCGACCGGCTTCAGGAGGCCGAACGTCATGCGCCCGGCCCCGCCAACGAGCGCCCACCACACTATTGATCGGGGCCGCCAGACCGCGGCAGCACCGGCTACATGTTGCTCACCTGACGCATCGGCTTCGCGCCGCTGAAGAACAGGCTGGACAACCGCTGCACCATCGCCGTGGCGCGGCTGCCTTCGAGACCGGGGCGAACGCACAGCATGCGCTTTTGCACCGGAAGCTCCGGAAGATAATAATCCTTCGCCGAAATCAGCGAGGACGGGATCATCCGCTCGGGGCACGCCGTCAGGCCGTATCCGGCCCGTGCGGCTTCCAGACGCAGCTGGTGGTTCGGGCTCCTGAACACGATCTTGTACGTGATGTTGTGCTTGGTGAGCGTCCGGATCATCCAATCGTCACCGGGCCAGGCCAGGATCGGGATCGGGGCGCCCGGCCGCAGCACAAAATCGCGTGATCGCACCCACACCGACCGCTCGTCGGCTTCGGCGGCGATCGTCACCTCGTCCTCGTTCTCCAGCGAAGGGTTGCTGTAGACGAACGCGATGTCGATGTAGCCGTCGATCAATCCCCTGATCACGGCCGGTGACATGTCGGCGTGAAGCAGAACGTCGGCGAGTGCATCGGATGGATGCAGCTTCAGGAATTCCTCGGCGAGCATCGTGCTGATTCCCAGCCGCAACGGCTGGGGTCCTTCATGATTGCCGCCGAGCCGAAGCAGCTGATCGTTGGCTTCGAGGATGCGCCTTGCCTGCTGCACGGCGACCTTGCCGAGCTCGGTGGTCGTGGTGCCGTTTGCGGTTCTGACGAAGAGCGCGCCACCAATCAGGCTTTGCAGTCGCTTGACCTGCGAACTGATCGCCGGCTGGCTGAGGCCGAGACGCTCCCCGGCCTTCGACAGGCTCCCCGTCTCGGCGATCGCAACGACGGTGCGAACGATTTCAGTAGGAATATTCAAATGCTGACGCGGTCTATGCATCGCGAGCCCTCCAATCTCAGCGGGGACGCAATTCCAATCTCCACAGTATGTGATCAAGCTATACTAACATTTGGTTGCACTTTCGTTTAGGTACAATTACCGCCAAGCCACTGATATTGCAGGCCATATGTATTGTTACGTGCATTGCTCCGCTTATCACGGTATCCGACAACTGCATCTCCACACGCCGCAGCACGTCAACCGCACCACGCCCCGGGTTTTTGCGGATATCGCATCAAATATTCTGATCGCCCCATAACGTTTCACTGACCCGATAAGTCTGGATTGGCGCCGCTGATTCGTGAAAGCGTTTTCATAGTTTTCCTTAATCAAAGCCTCGCAACGTGACGTCGTAGTCGGCGTTTCGAGGTGCGTTGCAATGACCAGGTTTTTTCGCTGCCGAAGCGGTGCGTCTGCCGTCGAATTCGCGCTGATGCTGCCGCTGTTTCTTGCCTTCATTTTCGGCATCATCGTCTTCGGCTCGTATCTCGCCATGGTGCATGGCGTTCAGCAACTCGCTGCCGAAGCGGCGCGGTCATCCATCGCGGGAATGACCGATACCGAACGCAACAGCCTCGCGACGAGCTACGTCACCGCCAACGCGTCGACCTATCCGTTGCTCGTTCCCGGCAATCTCACGGTCAATGCCGCGCCGTCTCCATCGAATGCCAACGTCTACGTCGTGACGGTCAACTACGACGCGGCCGGCAACTTCATCTACAAGCTGCCCTTCGTCCCTGCCCCGGCGAGCACCATCGTCCGCTCCGCGGCGATTCAGTACGGGGGATTCTAGGATGAGAGGCGTCCTCATGCTGATGCGGCGCTTTGTCGCCGACGAACGAGGAAACTTCGCGATGATCAGCGCCGGCCTGATGACGCTCCTGATCGGATGCGCCGGGCTCGCCATCGATCTCGGCACGATCTTCGCCGATCGGCGCAATACGCAGAGCACCGCCGATCTCGCCGCGATCGTCGCCGCCGCCAACCTGAACAATCCGGTCAACGCCGCCACCGCGACGGTGACGCAGAACAAGTACCCGGCCAGCGCGCTGGTCAAGGTCGAGACCGGGACCTACACCGCAAACAGCGCCATCGCGCCGCAGGCCCGTTTCGTGACCCCGGCGGTCGGCACTCCGAACGCCGCGCGGGTCACGCTGAACACCCAGACCCCGCTCTACTTCGCGCGCTACCTGACCGGCGCCAGCAGCTTCACCATCAAGACGACCGCCACCGCGACATCGACCGAAATGGCCTCATTCGCGATCGGGTCGAGGCTGCTCTCGGTCAACGGCGGCGCACTCAATGCGCTGCTCGGCTCGATGCTCGGCACCACGTTGTCGCTCTCGGTGATGGACTACAATGCGCTGATCAGCGCGAAGATCGACGCACTGGACTTCCTGTCGGCACTGGCAACCCGGGTCAACCTGACCGGCGTCACCTATAGCGACCTGCTGAGCAGCAACATCAAGGTCGGCGACATCGTCGCGTCGGCGCTGACCACACAGCAGATCACCAACGGCGCCAACGCGGCGACGACCGCGCTGTCGACGATCTCCCAGGCCGTCACCGGCTCCACCACCAAGATTTCGCCCGGCACGCTGGTCGACCTCGGTCCCTTCGCCAATCTCACGGTGGGGCAGAAACCCAAGGTCGGCGCCAGCGTTTCGGTGTTCGACCTGATTTCCACGGTGGCGCAAATCGCCAACGGCAACCATCAGATCGCAACCTCGATCAACCTCGGCCTGCCGGGCATCGCCAACGTCTCCGTGATCGCAACGATCGGCGAGCGCCCGGTCGGATCGAGCTGGATCGCGATCGGCACCCAGGGTGTGAGCGTCCACACCGCGCAGACCAGGATCCTGGCGACGATCAATGTTCTCGGCTCCGGCACCGTGTCTGCGATCAATCTCCCGGTCTATGTCGAGGTGGCCTCGGGTACCGCGACGCTCAACGCGGTGTCCTGCGGCCACCCGAACATCAGCACCTCGCAGGTCACGATCGGCGTGACGCCGGGAATCGTGGATGCATGGATCGGCAACGTCACGCTCGCCGACATGACCAACTTCACGACCAAGCCCAATCCGCCGCCGGCGACACTGGTCAACCTCGGTCTCGCCACCGTCACCGGCCGCGCCCATGCCGGCATGGGCAACACCACGCCGACCAATGTCAATTTCAGTTACAGCGACATCCAGTCGGGCACCAAGAAGACGGTGACGACGACCAACTTCCTTTCATCGCTGACAGGAAGCCTGCTCGGCGACCTCTCGCTGACCATCAATCTCGGCCCGCTCGGGCTGCCAATCCCGGGATTGGGGGCGCTCGTCATGAGCATCCTGAATGGCGTGACGAGCTCAGTCGATCAGGTGCTGGCGTCGCTGCTCGCGACGCTCGGCATCGGGCTCGGCCAGGTCGACGTTTGGGTGCTGGGCATCCGCTGCGACGGCGCCGTGCTGGTGAACTAGAGCATGATCCGGAAAAGTGCGAAGCGGTTTTCCCTCGCGACAAACGCAAAGCGTTTTGCGCGGAGATCATGCTCAAACAAGCAGCGAAAGCGCGACCATCGCGCTTGAGGGGACCGATCGCGACGGGCATCACATCGGGGTAGGAGACTGCCGTGAGCACAACGACAAGATACAAGACCGACAGCCAACGAACGATCCTGCTGAAGCGCGGGACGATCTTCTTCCGCAACACCAGTGTCGGGTGTCTTGTGCTCAACCTCTCGACCGGCGGCGCGGGGATCGCCGTGGAAAGCGACGTCGCAATCCCGCTCGCGTTCGAGCTCGAGATCGAGAGTGAACCGATCCGGCGGCACTGCATTGTGGCCTGGCGCCTGGAGCGGCGGCTCGGCGTGACCTTCGAATCTGACCGGATGCAGCGCCCCGCAAGCGGCCCCGTCTAGTTTATCCCGGCGATCACGGTACGCCGACGGGCCCGGTCGCTCCGAGCCATCGCTCCGCGGCGAATAGGTCGCCGCATGTTGAGCTCACTTGGCATCGTGGTTAGCAGCCGCAGGGATATACCAGCTAATTGTCCCTATTGCCGTCGTGCTTCGAGGGCGCGGGCTGCGTGGCGCTGACCGGATCGGAGGCCGGGAAGGTATCCTCGAGCCCCTCCTTCAGCCGGGTGCGAGCCTTGCGGTCGGCAGCCTGCGCCTCGTGCGGCTTCTCGGCATGCTTGTCGTGCGGGGCAGGATCGAATTTGTCGGCCATGTCGTCCCTCCATTCCCGGGGACAACGCGGCCACGCAAAGAGGGGTTCCAGAACCGCCTTGGCCCATTGCGCTGCAGCGTGTATCAGGGGCGCAAATTTTGACCGTGATCAGGAACCATCCGCGTGCCCCAGGATCCCACCACAAAGCCGCTCATCGACGTGCTGTCGGGCCACCGGCAGGCCGTGCCGCCGCTCTGGATGATGCGGCAGGCCGGCCGCTATCTGCCGGAATATCGCGAGCTGCGCGCCAAGGCCGGCGGCTTCCTCGATCTCTGCTTCACGCCCGAATTCGCCGCCGAGGTCACGCTGCAGCCGATCCGCCGGTTCAACTTCGACGCCGCGATCATCTTCTCCGACATCCTGGTAATCCCCTACGCACTCGGCCGCGCGGTGCGCTTCGAGGCCGGCGAAGGACCCCGGCTCGATCCGCTGGCAACGCCCGGCGAGATCGCGACGCTCTCGACCCATGCCAACTTCGACAAGCTCGAGCCGGTTTTTGAAGCGTTGCGCCGCGTCCGTCGCGAACTCGCCCCCGAGATCGCACTGATCGGCTTCTGCGGCGCGCCGTGGACGGTCGCGACCTACATGGTGGCCGGACAGGGCACGCCGGACCAGGCATCCGCGCGGATGCTTGCCTACCGCCATCCGGACGCGTTCGCCAAGATCATCGACGTGCTGGTCGAGAACTCGATCCACTATCTCGTCGGCCAACTCAAGGCCGGCGCCGACTGCCTGCAGATCTTCGACACCTGGGCCGGCGTGCTGCCGCCGCGCGAATTCGCCCGCTGGTCGATCGAGCCGACCCGGCGCATCGTGGCCGGGGTGCGCAAGCAGGTCCCCGATGCCAGGATCATCGGCTTCCCGCGCGGCGCGGCAGGCATGCTGCCGGCCTATATCGAGCAAACCGGCGTCGATGCGGTCTCGATCGATTGGGCCACCGAGCCATCGATGATCCGCGAGCGCGTGCAGAACCGCGTCGCGGTGCAGGGCAATCTCGATCCGCTGGCCCTGATCGCCGGCGGCGCCGCGCTCGACCGCGCGGTGGACGATGTGCTGGAGAACCTTGGCAAGGGGCGGCTGATCTTCAATCTCGGCCACGGCATCCTCCCCGAGACGCCGATCGCCCATGTCGAGCAGATGGTCGCGCGGGTGCGCGCCTATAACGGCTGAGATCCAATAGCCCATTCTATCACCGTCACCCTGAGGAGCGCGCTCTTGCGCGCGTCTCGAAGGGTCGACGGCCCGGAGCTTTCCGAGCCGTCAGAGCGGGGCCGTGCATCCTTCGAGACGCGCTACGCGCTCCTCAGGATGACGGATCACGTCCTACCGCGCATCCTCCAAAATCATGTCCGACGCCTTTTCCGCGATCATGATCGTCGGCGCATTGGTATTGCCCGACATCAGGTCCGGCATGACGGACGCATCGACCACGCGCAGACCTTCGATGCCGCGCACCTTGAGCCGCTGGTCAACCACCGCGAGCGCATCGTTGCCCATGCGGCAGGTCGAGGTCGGATGATAGACCGTGCTGCCGGTGCGCCGGCAGAAATCGAGCAGGTCGTCGTCGCTGACCACCGTGGCGCCGGGATCGACCTCGCCCACTGAATAGGATTTCAGCGCCGGTGCGGCCAGGATCTTGCGCAGCATACGGATGCCGTCGATGAAGGCGCGGCGATCGGTCTCGGTCGCCAGATAGTTGATGCGGATTTCCGGCGGCACGCCCGGGTCCGCGCTCCTGATCTTCAGCGAACCGCGGCTCTCCGGACGCAGCTGGCAGACCGAGGCCGTGAAGCCCGAGAACGGATGCAGCTTCTCGCCCATCTTGTCGGTCGAGAACGGCAGGAAGTGGATCTGGATGTCGGGCGAGGCAAGCCGCGGGCTGGTCTTGAAGAACGCGCCGGAGGTACCGGCGGCGATCGTCAATGGTCCTTTGCGCAGCGCGGCGTAGCGGAGGCCCGCCATGACGCGGCGCACAGGATGATTGATGACGTCGTTCAGCGTGACGGTCTGCGCGCAGCGCGTGACGATGCGGACCTGCATGTGATCCTGCAGATCGTTACCGACGCCGGGCGCATCGAGCACGATGTCGATGCCGTGCTGCTTCAACAGATCGGCGGGGCCGACGCCGGAGAGCTGCAACAATTGCGGCGAGTTGTACGCACCGCTCGATACCAGCACCTCCTTGCGCGCCTTGGCCTTGCGCAACTGCCCGTCCTGCTTGTAGGCGACGCCGCTCGCGCGCTTGCCGTCGAACAGGATGCGCTGCGCCAGCGCCGAGGTCTCGACATGAAGATTGCCACGCGTCAACGCCGGCCGCAGATAGGACCGCGCCGTCGAGGCGCGCCGGCCGCGCCGCGTCGTGGTCTGGAAGAAACCCGCGCCCTCCTGGGCCGCGCCGTTGAAATCCGGATTGGTGGGAATGCCGACCTCGGCTGCGGCATGCACGAAGGCCTCCGACAGCGGATCGTGATGCCGCCAATCCGACACCGGCAGCGGGCCGCCGGCACCGTGATATTTGTTGGAGCCGCGCTGCTGATCCTCCGCCTTCCGGAAATAGGGCAGGACGTCGTCATAGCCCCAGCCGGCATTGCCGCGCTGTCGCCAGCGGTCATAGTCCTCGTGCTGGCCGCGCACATAGAGCAGGCCGTTGATCGAACTGGAGCCGCCGAGCACCTTGCCGCGTGGCTGGAACACCTGCCGGCCGTTGAGGCCCGGCTCCGGCTCGGTCTGGTACATCCAGTTGACGGATTTTTCCTTGAACAGCTTGCCGTAGCCGAGCGGGACATGGATCCAGATGTTGCTGTCCTTCGGTCCGGCCTCGAGCAGCAGCACCGAGTGCTTGCCGTCAGCGCTCAGGCGGTTGGCGAGCACGCAGCCGGCCGAGCCGGCGCCGACGATGACATAATCATACTCCGCCGCACCATGATTGTTGTTCACTGGTTTCCCCCGGAATTTCTTTCTTCCGGTGGTACAGACAAAGCGCCGGCTTGAAAAGACTAGTGCCCCGTTCCGATTGCATCGGCACGGGGCCCTGGATTCTTGTCTTGACGCGTTTTCTTCACGCGAACCGGTATCCACTTCGCTCGAAAACGCTCTAGTGCCATGCGCTGAGGTTCTGGAGCAGTTGCCCGACAAGCATATTGAGCTCATCGGCGTTCCCTGCGGCGCCGAACACGTAACGGTCGGGCCGCACGATGACCGTCGCGGCGCCGTGCTGTCGCATCCATTCGGCGAACAGCCCGTCGCGCTCCACCACGCTCAGCAGACCGTCGGTATCGCTACTTTTGCCTGACGCAGTGATGACGACGCGCTCGCCGGACAGACGCTGCCAGGCGCTCGAGGACGCGTCCGACAGCCACGCCATCGGCTCCGCAGCCACCGTTACGATCGCGAATTCCGGTTTCAGCAGATCGTCGAGCCGGCACGTCCGCCCATCCGGCGCGCGCACATGCGGCTGCACGAACAGCCGCCCGGCAAGCGCAGCATCGTGCGCGATCAGGCCGGAGACGAGATCGGGGATGAATTTCTGCCTGATGGTTTCGGCCTTGCCGGCCTTCAGGTCGGCGCGCAGCCGAACGTCACGTTCGACGGCGGCCACCGGATCGAGCTCGCCGATGATCTTGCCGAACTCCTTGGCGCTGGCGACCACGGCGCGGACATGCGGCTTGCGCTCGATCTCATAGCTGTCGAGCAGCGCATCGCCCGCGTCGCCACGAAGAACCAGCCGCAACTTCCAGGCCAGGTTCACCGCATCGCGGATACCGGCGCACAGCCCTTGCCCGAGGAACGGTGGCGTCTGGTGCACGGCATCGCCCATCAGCAGCACACGGCCGTCGCGCCAGCGCTGGCCAAGCAGCGCGTGAAAGCGATAGACCGCCGAGCGCCAGATCGTGAGGTCGGAGATATCGGTGAAGCCCTTGAGCAGCTTCACGACATTGTCAGGCGCGCCGGCCGCCTCGGGGTCCTCGCCGGGCAGCAACTTGATCTCCCAGCGCCGCAAATTGCACGGACCCGGCACGAAGGTGCCGGGACGCGACGGCCAGCAATACTGAAAGCTCCTGGCGGGCCGCCTTGCGGGATCGCTGGTCAGCGTGTCGACCACCATCCACCATTCATCGAAGGCGAGGTCGTCGAGGCCGATGCCGAGTTGCTTGCGGACAAAGCTGTTGGCGCCGTCGCAGCCGACCAGGTAGCGCGCGCGGATCAGGACCTCCTCGCCGGACCCGCGGCGCGCGGTCAGCATCGCCGCGCCGTCGTCCTGCTGCAGCGTCACGCCCGTGGCGGCGAGGAAAATGTCGGCATGCGGATAGTCGGCGAGCCTGTCGCGCAGCGCCTGCTCGAGGTCCGGCTGCACGAAGGTCACGTTCGGAATCCAGCCGAGCGGAAATGGCGGCGGCATCGGGTCGAAGATCTTGATGATCTCGCCGTCGACGCCGAGATAGTGCGATCCGTTATGCGGTGCGATCGCCTGTTCCATGAAATCGCCGAGCCGGATCGCCTGCAGCACGCGCAGCGCTTCATGATCGAGCGTGATCGCGCGCGGCTTGTCGTAGATGTCGGCAACGCGCTCGACGACTGCGACCCTCAAGCCGGATTTCGCGAGCAGATTGGCGAAGATGGCACCGACCGGCCCGAGGCCGACGATGGCCACGTCATGGATGGGATTATCAGCTGACAATGACATGCTACGTCGCGAGGTAGCTCTCGAGCGTCAGCGGCTTCGGCTTCACCTGCGGCTCGCTGATCGCGACACCTTCGAACGGCGTCGCCTCCTCGAACCAGGCCTGCCGCGCCGGCAACCCCCACGGGAACGAGATCGTATGGTCGGACGGATCCCAGGCGACCGGCTCGTTCTCGATGTCCATGATCTGGTAGTGCGTGTTGAACAGCTCGACGCGATGCCCATCGGGATCGCGCATGTAGACATACATCGCGTGTCCCGGCCCATGGCGCCCGGGGCCGCGTTCAACGGCCGCCCCATAGCCGAGTTCGCCGGCGATATCGCAGGCGTTGAGCAGATGATGAACCTCGGGCGCGAGAAACGCGAAATGATGCAGCCGCGGTCCGGCACCGTTGAAGAACACGATGTCGTGCGGATTGCCCTTGCGCTGCAGGAACACGCCGCGCAGATCGAATGTGCCCACCGGCGCGATGTATTCGCTGAGCCGAAAGCCTGCCGCGGTGTAGAACTCGCACGCCTTGCGCACTTCGGGCGTCAGGACCAACGCCGAGCCGCCGGCATGGCGGGTGAATTTGGTGATCATGCGCGGTTCGACCGGCATGGTCGCGCAGAACTCCAGCGGCGTGCCGGCCGGATCGGTCGCATGCAGGGTGCGGCCCTGATACGGCACCTCGGCCCAACCAGTCCGGCAGCCCTGCGCTTCGAAGAAGGCCTTGAGCCGCTCGAGGTCATCGTCCTGAAAGACCCGCAGGCCGAGCCGCGCACAGGCGGCGCCCTCGCCTTTGCGCAACACAAGGCCGTGATGACAGGCCTCCTCGACGCCGCGGAAATAGAGTGCGCCGCCCTCCTCCGCGGTCAGGATCAGCCCGATCACCTTTTCGTAGAACTGCCGGCTCGCCGCGAGGTCACGCACGGTCAGGACGACATGGCTGGCCCGCGTGATCCGGAACCCGGGATCGTGATTCGTGATCGGGAGGCTCATGCGCACCTTCTGGTTTTTTGCCGTTCGCGGGAACCCAACTCATTGCGAAAAACCCGCGGGGGATCAAGCAGCGCAGGGCAAGCTTTGCCGCTCCGTGACCTCGCCTCACGCATTTGTATCGATTTGTTAGCAATGCCCGCCGGTGGAATCGAAGGAGGGGCCCGCCGTGACACGGTCCGTTCCAATAGTTCATAGTTTGTCAAAGGTTTGCAGAGAATTCTTCGCCACGGCGCCATGGCCAAACCGGGCAGGCAACGTAGTGATGCGTACCCATCTGAGATCATATTTCGCGACCCTGTTCGCGGGCGACCTCGCGGCCTTCGGTGCACCACCGGCGGATGAAGCGCTTGCCGGCCACATCCGCGCCGAACAGGTCTCGCTCGTGCTCGGCTACTCCTTCGGCATCATGCTGGCCAACGCCTGCAACGCGCTGGTGCTGGCGATTGTGCTGTGGCAATCGCCGGACTGGGCCTTTGCGCTGGTGTGGGCGGCCGCGGTGGGCAGCGCGGCGCTGTTCTTCGGCTTGCAGGCACGGGCAGCGCGCCGCATCGCCAAGCCGCAATTCGTGTCGCGCCGAACCATGTACCGGCTGGTCCGCAATGCGCTGGCGCTCGGGACGGCCTGGGGCGTCGTCCCGGTCGCCTTCTTCGCGAACGCATCGAGCGGTGCCCAGCTCGTCATCACCTGCCTGTGCGCCGGAATGCTGGCCGGCGGCGCCTTCGCGTTCTCCACCATCCCGATCGCCGCGATTGCTTTCACCGCACCGATCTTCGTCGGCACCGCGATCTGCCTCGGCCGGGACGGCGATTTCGTCTACCTCCTGATGGCCGTGCTCGTCCTGGTCTACGGTTCGGTGCTGCTGCGCGGCGTCTTCCTCAACGCATTCGAGTTCAGGCGGCGGATCATCGCCCAGCACGAGGCCGAACGGACGGTGAGGCAGGATCCGCTGACGCATCTGCCGAACCGCGTCGCCTTCAATGAGGCGCTCAACGGCGCACTGAACCGGCTGGCGCGGTCGGGCGAGGAATTCGCGGTGCTGCTGCTCGATCTCGATCGCTTCAAGGAGGTCAACGACAGGTTCGGCCATCCGGCCGGCGACGAGTTCCTGGTGCAGGTGGCGGCCCGGTTGCAGCGCTGCACGCGCGCGGCCGAACATGTCGCACGGATCGGCGGCGACGAGTTCGCCCTGATCATGTCGAATCTGACGAGGCCCGAGGACGCGTTTGCGATCGCCGAACGGTTCGTCGCGACCTTTGCCGACCCGTTTCCGATCGACGGGCTGGAGGTCAACCGGACGATCAGCATCGGTATCGTGCTGGCGCCCCGGGACGGCAGCACGTCCCACGATCTGCTCAAGCATGTCGACATCGCGCTTTACCGGGCGAAGAAATCCGCTCCCGGAACCATCTGCTTCTTCGAGGCCAGCGACGACCAGTCGGCGCGCGACCGCCGTGCCCTGCAGCGGGATCTCGAGCATGCCATCGAGGCGGACGAGCTGTTTTTGGTCTACCAGCCGTTCCTCGACATCCGCAAAGGCCGCGTCACCGGCTTCGAGGCATTGTTGCGCTGGCAGCATCCGACGCGCGGCCTGATCCCGCCTACCGTCTTCATCCCGATCGCCGAGGAAAGCGGACTGATCCACCAACTCGGCGAGTGGGTGATCCGCCGCGCCTGCACGATGCTGTCGCGCTGGCCGGACGACATCCGGATCGCGGTCAATTTCTCCGCGGTCCAGTTCCAGAACGTCGGCATCCTGCAGACGATCGTCGACGCGCTGGCCGAGGCGAATGTCGCGCCGAACCGTCTCGAGATCGAGATCACCGAGTCGATGCTGATCTCGAAATATGGATCGGCGCCCGCGATCCTGCACGCGCTGCTCGAGCTCGGCCTGACGGTCGCGCTGGACGATTTCGGCACCGGCTTCTCGTCGCTGACCTATCTGCGCAAGCTGCCGTTCAGCCGCATCAAGATCGATCAATCCTTCATCCGGGACATGCTGACCCAGCCGGATTGCGCCGCGATCGTCAAATCGGTGATCGGCCTCGCGCAGGAGCTGCAGATCGGCGTCGTGGCTGAAGGCGTCGAGACTGCAGATCAACTCGAATATCTGCGCCAGACCAGCTGCGACGAGGTCCAAGGCTATCTGATCGGGCGGCCGATGTCCGGCAGCGAGATTTCCGCACTGCTCGATCACAATCCGCAGCACTCGGTACACGCGGCGTAAAGCGGGGATGAGTTTTGGTTGAATCGGCTTGGCGCGGTCTCGGTTCACCTCTCCCCGTTGGGGAGAGGTCGGATTGCGCTTGGCGATGCGAAGCATCGTCCAGTGCAATCCGGGTGAGGGCTCTTGCTCTCTCGATAGACCGTAACCCCTCACCCGATTTGCTGCGCAAATCGACCTCTCCCAAGGGAGAGGTGAACTTTCGAGCCGTTCCAGCTCAACCTAATCTCATCAGGCTTTAGCCTCGATCGAACGTCCACGCTGACCGGACGCGTCAAAGCGCGTCCGACCGATGCAGGGTATCGACCGTGATGGTGCCGCGGGCGCGCGAGACGCAGGCGCAGATCTTGCGGCTCTCCCGCTTCTGATGGCTACTGAAGAAGACGTCGCGATGGTCGATCTCGCCGTCGACATCGACCACGTCGAGTGCGCAGACCCCGCATTCGCCGCGCCGGCAGTCGCTCATCACCTCATGACCGGCTTCGTTGAGCACGTCCAGCATCGACCGGTCGCGCGGGATGACGAACTCGGTCCCTTCACCACTGAGCCGCACGCGGAACGGCTCGGTCGGCAGCAGCCCGCTCGATCCAAAGGTCTCGTAGCGCAAATCGGAGAGCGGGCGGCCGGATTCCTCCCAGGCGCGCCGCGCCGCGTCCAGCATCCGCATCGGACCGCAGAACAGCGTCATCGTGTCCTGCGGCAACGCCGCAAAGACGCGGTCGAGGTCGAGCCGCCCGCCCTCGTCGCCGGCATGGACGATGAGGCGGTCGCCGAGCGCACGCTCAAGCGTATCGAGATAGATCGCATCGCCGCGCGTGCGCACGGCATAGTGCAGCGTCACGGCGGCGTCGCGGCGAGTCAGCGCCTGTGCCGCACCGACGATCGGCGTGATGCCGATGCCGCCCGCGATCAGGCAATACTGCCGCCGCGTCCAGTCGAGCTGCACCAGCGAGGTCGGCAGCGTGATGTTGAGCCGCGCCCCCGGCGCGAGCGACCACAGGTAGCGCGAGCCGCCGCGGGAATCCGCTGCGTGCCGAACTGCGATCCGGTAGCCCTGCGGATCGGCTTCGCCGACCAGCGAATAGGAGCGGGTCTGCGGCTGGCCTTCGATGGTGACGCCGACATCGATATGGCTGCCGACGGGACAGGGCGCACCCGTGAAATTGTCCGGCCGCAGCAGGAATTCACGGATGCCGGGCGTGAGGTCGCGCACAGCGAGCAGCGTGGCGGATGTCCAGGTCTCGATGAATCGCATGGCGTTCTCCGCTCAGCCGGCTGCCGAATTGATCAATGCCAGCGCCGGCAACAGATCGAGATGGCTGCGGTTGCGCAGCGCCAGCCGCAGATTGCGTGCCGCAAGCCTTGCATGCTCGCGCATGATCGCCTCGGCGCGCGCACCCTCGCGGTTCTCGATGGCGTCGACCACAATGCGATGGTGATCTTGCGCGATCAGCAGGATCTGGCGCGCCTCGGGCAAGGCCGATTGCGCCATCACGAAGCCGCTCGGCGAGGCGAATGGCAGCGCCGAGGCGCGGTCGATCTGCCGGATCAGCGGCGGGCTGCGCGACAGCTCGGTGAGCAACGCGTGGAAGCGCGCGTTGAGCGCGACATAGGACGAAAAGGCTTCGACTGAAATCGGATCCTGCCGCACCAGGCCGTCGATCTCGTTGAGGCATTCCTTCAGCGGTTCGAGATCGCGCGACGAGACGCCGCGCTCGGCGGCGAAGCGCGCGGCCAGGCCCTCCAGCGTGCCGCGCAGCTCGATCGAATCGAGAATGTCGCGCTCGGAAAACGCCTTGACCATGAAGCCGCCGGAAGGGATCGCCTCCAGCAGGCCTTCCTCTTCCAGCCGGACCAGCGCCATCCGCACCGGCGTGCGCGATACCCCGGTGAACTCGACCGCCTGCAGCTCCGAGATCCGCTCGCCGGGCCGCAGGCCGCCGGAGAGAACGAGGTCGCGCAGCGCAAGCTGCGCCCGCACGGTCTGCGACACTGAGCGATCGGTTTCGCGTTCCGCCATGGGCCGCCCCTCGCCTACTCGGCAGCCTGCAGCTGTGGCGGCGGATTTTCCTTCGCCACCATGCGGTCAACGACGCGCCGCGCCCACATTGCACCGGCGTCGATGTTGAGATTGTAGAACACCCGGTCCGGATTCTCGTCCATCGCCCGCTGCTGCGCTTCCAGGATGATCTCATCCTCATGGAAGATGCCGGCGACGCCGTCGCGGATTTCCGAGGTCAGCCGCTGTTCGGTGATGCGGTGGTTGCGGACGAAGGCCCAGAAATAGTGGCAGGTCTTCTCGGTCTCGGGCGTGATCGTGTTCAGCACATAGCCGTTGACGCCCTGCGAACGATCGCCCTCCGGCGCGCCCGAACCGGCCGGCGCGACGCCGACGTCGATGTTGACGGTGCACGGCGCTTCGAAGCGGATAATCTGCCAGCGATCGACCGGGCCCGGCTTCTGCAGCTGCCTGGCCCAGAACGGCGGCGCCTCGATGCCCTTCATCCAGCGCGTCACGGTGACCGTCTTCTCGCCATGGGTGACGTCGAACGGCGCCTCGGCGACCGCATCATTGCCGATGCTCGAGCCATGCACGAAGGTCTCGTGCGTCAGGTCCATCAGATTGTCGACGACGAGGCGATAGTCGCATTTGACGTGAATGGTCTTGCCGTCGCCGGCCCAGGCCGGATCGTGGTTCCAGTGCATGTCGGGCACCAGCGCGGGATCGGCGAGCGCGGGATCCCCCATCCAGAGCCAGATGAAGCGGTGGCGCTCGACGACGGGATAGGCGCGCACGCAGGCCGACGGATTGATCGTCTCCTGCGAGGGCATGAAAGTGCAGCGGCCCTGCGCATTGTATTTCAGGCCGTGATAGCCGCAGACCACGGCATCGCCATCGAGCCGGCCCTTGGAGAGCGGCACGAGGCGATGCCAGCAGGCATCCTCCAGCGCCACCACCTCGCCGTCGCCCTTCCGGTACATCACGACATGCTTGCCGCAGATCGTCCGCGGCAACAGCGCATGCTTGATCTCGGCATCCCAGCCGGCCGCGTACCACGCGTTCATTGGAAAGGGTTTTGGCACTGGATCCTCCCTAATGCATCCCATGTGTATACATAACGTGCTTGGACGAGGCAATATCCGGCGATAAAGGCCAAAACTGACGCCATTCAGTATACATTCATATGAAATTCGAGAGTGTCTAAAAAAATCGATTTTCGATTGACGGCCACAAGACCGTCGGCCAGTCTGCCGGCCATGAACATCGGGTTGAGTTTTCGCGAGGGCTTGGCCGGCGACGGGCCGCGAAGCCTGACATCGGCGGTCCAGGAGCGGCTGCGGGCCGACATCCTGTCGACGCGGCTGCTTCCCGGCCAGAAGCTGCACATCGCCGGCCTCGCCAAGCAGTTCTCGGTCAGCCTTGCCGCCGTGCGCGAGGCGCTGTCGCGGTTGGTGGCGGATGGATTGGTACAAGCCTCGGATCAGCGCGGCTTCCGCGTCTGTCCGGTCTCGCTCGCCGACCTTGCCGATGTCACGCAGACGCGGATCGATATCGAGGGACTTGCGCTGCGGCGCTCGATCGAGCGCGGCGACGAGGCCTGGCTGTCGTCGGTCGCGGCGGCCTGGGAAGC
Source organism: Bradyrhizobium sp. Pha-3 (assembly GCF_042258325.1). Lineage (NCBI taxonomy): Bacteria > Pseudomonadati > Pseudomonadota > Alphaproteobacteria > Hyphomicrobiales > Nitrobacteraceae > Bradyrhizobium > Bradyrhizobium sp. Pha-3. The sequence continues at coordinate 7,516,024 of NZ_CP170151.1, forward strand.
GCTGAAGGCCGTGCCCTATCGGTTTCCCGACGATCCCACCGTGCATTACGAGGAATGGGTGGTCCGCCACCGCATCTTCCATCGCGCGCTGGTCAATGCCTGCGGTTCGCAATGGCTGCTCGGCTTCCGCGACGTGCTGCATGAGCAAAGCGAGCGCTACCGGCGGCTGTCGATCCGACGCGAGGTCGGCCGGCCGCGCGACGTCGAAGCCGAGCATACCGCGATCGTGGACGCCGTATTCGCGCGCGATGCCGATGCGGCGGTTCGCGCTTTGTCGGTGCATTTCAGCACCACCATGGAATTCGTCGAGCTCGCCGCTCCGCGCATTGCGGAGGTCAACGCCCCCACCTGATCCTGCGGCACGAGACGCGCCGAAAAATAACAACAATCGATATCCGGGAGAAACAGAACCATGAACATCACGCGCCGCTGTGCGCTGGCAACCCTGATCGCCACCACCGTGCTGGCCGGCCCGGCCTTCGCGGCCGACACGATCCGCGTCGGCCTGCCCACCAAGACCTATTGGCCGACGACGATCGCCGAGACGGCCGTGCGGCAAAAGCTGTTCGAGAAGGAAGGCATCAAGGCCGAGCTGACGATCTATCGCAGCGGCGCCGAGACCTTCGAGGGCATGGCCGCGGGAGCAGCCGACATCATCCTCGATCCACCGTCGCTGGTGTCCGCCGGCCGCAAGAAGGGCGTGATGTCGCGCATCGTCGCCAATGCCGCGATGGGCAATTTCGGCTGGCAATTGATGGTGCCGGCCAAATCGACGCTCGAGGTCAAGGATCTCAACGGCAAGAAGGTCGGGATCACCGCGGCGGGCTCCGGCTCCGACCTGCTGGCGCTGTGGACCATCCAGGACAGGAAGATCGACTTCACCCGCGTGCCGGTCGGCGGCGGCGGCCTGGTGCCGAACCTGCTCGCCGGCAATGTCGACGCCGCCGTGGTCTATTCGCCGCTCAGCTTCCAGGTCGCCAAGTCGGGCGAGGCGAAGACCATCCTCGACTATGCGACCGCGGCGCCGCCAAACCTCACCGCAGGCTGGATCGTGCTCGACAAGTTCGCCGAGGCCAAGCCGGAGGTGGTCCAGAAGGCCGTCAATGCGCTCTATGGCGCGCTGCAATTCATGCGCGCCAACCGCGACGTCACCGTGAAGCTGATCGCCGACCTCTACGAGATGCCGGCCGAGATCGCCGCGATGGAATACGACAACACCATCATGAAGCTGGAGACCGACGGCAACATGGGCGCGGCCAATGTGCCGGCGGCGGTGCAGCTGTCGCTCGATCTCGCCAAGCTCGGCGGGCTGAAGGACATCGTTCCGGTCGAGGACGTGATCTCGACCAGGTTCAAGCCGGTTCCGACCAAGCCGTAACATGCAGGTCACCCTGACCATCAAGCTGGCGCGGGTCGCGATCGTGGTCGCGATCTTCGCGCTGTGGGAGATGCTGTCGCGGACCGGGCTCGTCAATCCGCGCCTGTTGCCATCGGCATCGGACACGATGCTAACGCTCGGCGACCTCCTGCAACGATCGAGCGTCCGGACCGACCTTCTGGTGACCGCGACCGAGGTGCTGACCGCCTTCGCGCTGGCGGTGCCGATGGGGGCACTGATCGGGTTCCTGATCGCGGAGAACCGCTATTTTGCCGATGTCGCAAAGCCGCTGCTGTTCTTCGCCTTCAGCATCCCGAAATCGATCTTCCTGCCGATGTTCATCCTGGTGTTCGGCGTCGGTTTCGCCCAGAAGGTCGGCTTCGGCTTCTTCTCGACCATCTTCATCGTGATCATGTCGACCACGACGGCGGTGGAATCGGTCAAGGTCGAGCACCTGACGGTGGCCCGCTCCTATGGCGCCACGCGCACGCAGACCGCGTTCCGCGTCTATCTGCCGAGCATGCTGCCGGTGCTGCTGGAGGCGCTGCGGATCTCGATGATCTTCAACCTCACCGGCGTGATCCTCGCCGAGATGTACGCCTCGCGCGACGGCATCGGCCACCAGATCGCGACCTGGGGCGAGAATTTCCAGATGAAGCAGCTGCTCGCCAGCGTCGTGATGGTCGCCGCGATCGCCATGACCTTCAATGAACTGATCAGATGGGTGGAAACACGATGCAGCCATTGGCGAACGTGACACCGTTGAAGCCTGCCTCGCGCGCCGGCGCGATCGAGGTCAGGAATGTCGGCCAGGTGTTCCGCACGAAGTCCCAGGACGTCGTCGCGCTGGAAGACGTCTCGCTCGACATCAAGCCGGGGCGCTTCGTCGTGCTGGTCGGCCCGAGCGGATGCGGTAAGTCCACGCTGCTGATGATGATGGCCGGGCTGCGCGCGCAGACCGCGGGCACCATCACCATCAGCGGCGCGCCGATCCCGCAGCCCGACCCGAACCGCGTCGGCGTCGTGTTCCAGGAACCGAGCCTGTTTCCGTGGCTGACCGCCGAAGACAATGTCGAGTTTCCGCTGGCGCTGCGCGGCGTCGCCAAGGCGGAGCGCCGGGCCAAGGCGCAGGACGCGCTCAAGCTGGTCGGCCTCGAAGGCTTCGGCAAACGTCACCCGCACGAACTGTCGGGCGGCATGAAGCAGCGCGTCTCGATCGCGCGCGGCCTGGTGCAGGATCCGCCCGTGCTGTTGATGGACGAGCCGTTCGCCGCGCTCGACGAGCAGACCCGGATGACGATGGGCGACGAGCTGCTGCGCATCTGGGCCGCGACCGGCAAGACGGTCGTGTTCGTCACCCATAGCCTGACCGAAGCGGTCTACCTCGCCGACGAGGTGATCGTGATGTCGCCGCGGCCCGGCCGCATCGTGGACCAGCTGCAGGTCAATTTGCCGCGGCCGCGGACCTACGAGATGCTGAGCGGCGACGCCTTCGGCGCGCTGCGCGACCGCATCTGGCGGCACATCCGCAAATCGGCGTGAGACAATGATGAGCGCGAAAACACTTCGCCATCTGATCATCATCGGCCTGCTCCTGCTGTGGGAGCTGCTGCCGCGCACCGGGCTGATCCCCGAACTGTTCCTGCCGTCGCTGTCCTCCACCCTGCTCGCCGGCTGGAACGAGGCCGCCGAATACGGCCATGCGCTTGCGGTGACGCTTTACGAGGTCGCGGTCTCGATGGCGTTCGCTTGCGGCGGCGGCATCCTGCTCGGCGCCATCGTCGGCAGCCTGCCGCGCCCGCGTCTTCTGATCATGCCGATGGTCTCGAGCCTCTATGCGGTCCCGCTCGTGATCCTCTATCCCGTGTTCACGGTGTGGCTCGGCATCGGCTCGGAATCCAAGATCGCCTTCGCCTCGATCTACGGTTTCCTGCCGACCATGCTGGCGACCGCCGCCGGGATCCAGACCATCGACCCGCAACTCCTGCTCGCCGCCCGCAGCATGGGCGCGACGCTGAGCCAGCGGCTGGTTCGCGTCATCATTCCCGCGGCGATCCCGACCGTGCTGTCGGGCCTGCGGGTCGGCGGCGCGCTCGTCATCGTCGGCGTGGTGGTCTCGGAGATGCTGATCTCCTCGGCCGGCATCGGCTACCTGATCTCGCGCTACCGCACCATTCTCGACAGCCCGCACGTGTTCGCCGGCGTGCTGCTGGTGTTGTTCATGGCGATTGCCTTCAACACCGCGATCCGCTGGGTCGAGCGCAAGGCCGCGATCTGGCAGACCGGGACGCGCGCCGGCCAGAGCGCTGCCGACGAGGTCGGCTCCGGCGCGATGCAGCCGGCGACGTAAGGGAATCGCGACGTGTTCGACCTCACCTTGACGTTCGACAATGGACCGGAGCCCGATGTCACCCCGCTTGTGCTCGACATCCTCGGCGAGCGCGGCATCAAGACCACGTTCTTCGTGATCGGCGAGAAGCTCGCCGACCCCGCGCGCCGCCGCCTCGCTGCCCGCGCACGTGACGAAGGCCACTGGATCGGCAATCACACCTATACGCACAGCACGCCGCTCGGCGAGCAGCCCGGCGCTGATACGGCACAGCAGGAGATCGGCCGGACCGAGGTTGTGATCGGCGGGCTCGCCCATCCCGACCGCTGGTTCCGGCCGTTTGGCGGCGGCGGCAATCTGGACGATCGGCTGCTGAAGCCATCGGTGGTCGATTATCTCGCTCACAACAAGCACAGCTGCGTGCTCTGGAACGCGATCCCGCACGACTGGGACGATCCCGACGGCTGGACCGAGCGCGCGCTCGCGCGATGCCGCGCGCAGCCATGGACGCTATTGGTGCTGCATGACCTGCCGACCGGCGCGATGGCGCATCTCGATCGGTTCCTCGATCGCGCCGAGGCGATCGGCGCCCGCTTCCGTCAGGACTTTCCGCCGTCATGCGTGCCGATCCGCAACGGCGCCATCGCACTTCCCATCCAGACCTATGTTTCCTCCATCGAAGAGAGTGAGAGACCATGAAGATCGCAAGTTTCGAGGCGGCGGGTACCGCGAGCTACGGCATCGTGACCGATGCGGGCGTGATCGACGCCGGCAAGCGGCTGAAGGCGTACCCGACGCTGAAGGCGCTGCTGACGACGGGTTCGCTGAATGAACTGAAGAAGCTGCAGGGCGAGCGCGCCGATCACGCGCTGAAGGATGTCGAGTTGCTGCCGACCGTGCCGGATCCCGACAAGATCTTCTGCATCGGCGTCAATTATGCCACGCATCTCGCCGAGAGCGGCCATCCGACGCCGCCGCATCCGATGATCTTCACCCGCTTCGCCAACAGCCAGGTCGGCGCCGGCCAGCCGATGATCCGGCCGCTGGAATCCGAGCGCTTCGACTATGAGGGCGAAATGGCCGTCATCATCGGCAAGGGCGGTCGCCGCATCCCGCGCGAGGCCGCGCTCGGCCATGTCGCGGGCTATGCCTGCTACAATGACGGCAGCATCCGCGATTGGCAGCGTCACACCTCGCAATTCGCGCCCGGCAAGAATTTCGCCGGCACCGGCGGCTTCGGCCCGTGGATGGTGACGACCGACGAGCTCCCCGACATCAGCAAGCAGCACATCGCAACCCGCCTCAATGGCATCGAGGTGCAGACCGCGCCGATCTCGGACCTCGTGTTCGATGTCGCAACCCTGATCGCCTATTGCTCGACCTTCACCGAGCTGGTGCCGGGCGACGTCATCGTCACCGGCACCACCGGCGGCGTCGGCGCCTATCGCACCCCGCCGCTGTGGATGAAGGAGGGCGACGTCGTCGAGGTGGAGATTTCCGGCATCGGCGTGCTGCGCAATCCTGTGAAAGATGAAACCGCAGCAAGCGCAACGCGCGCGGCTTGATCTGGCCGCGCAACAACAAGAAGGAGGACATCATGAACCTGCCCAGGCACCTGTTGCCAACCACCGTCGTCGGCAGCTACCCGCAGCCGGAATGGCTGGTCGATCGCGCGATGCTGTCGAAGTCGGTGCCACGCACACGCATGCACGCGATGTGGCGTTTGCCGGCCGAGCATCTGGAAGAAGCGCAGGACGACGCGACGATCGTAGCAATCAGGGATATGGAGCGCGCCGGCATCGATATCGTGACCGACGGCGAGATCCGCCGCGAGAGCTACTCCAACCGGTTCTCCACTGCCCTTGACGGTGTCGATGCCGACAATCCCGCAATGATCACCGCACGCACCGGCAACACGCAGACGCCGGTGCCGCGCGTGGTCGGCCCGGTGAAGCGCAAGGCTCCGGTTGAGCTGCATGACATGCAGTTCCTGCGCAAGAACACCGACCGCGCCGCCAAGATCACCCTGCCCGGCCCGTTCACGATGAGCCAGCAGGCCAGGAACGAGTTCTACAAGGACGACGAGGAGCTCGCGATGGCGTTCGCCGAGGCCGTCAATGCCGAAGCCCGCGACCTCGAGAAGGCCGGCGCCGACGTCATCCAGCTCGACGAGCCTTGGGTGCGCAACAATCCGGATCTTGCCAAGCGCTATGCGGTGAAGGCGATCAATCGCGCGCTGCAAGGCATCAGCATCCCGACCGTGGTGCATCTCTGCTTCGGCTATGCGGCGGTGGTGCCGGGCTCGACCAAGCCGGCCGGCTATTCGTTCCTTGCCGAGCTCGACGACACCATCGCCGACCAGATTTCGATCGAGGCGGCACAGCCGAAGCTCGATCTCGGCGTGCTTAGGGATCTCTCCTCGAAAAACATCATGCTCGGCGTGCTCGACCTCGGCAATCCCGAGATCGAACCCGCCGCCGTCGTCGCCGATCGCATTCGCAACGGCCTGAAGCATGTGCCGGCGGAACGGCTGGTGGTCGCGCCGGACTGCGGCATGAAATACATGCCGCGGCACGTTGCGTTCGGAAAACTGAAGGCGATGTGCGACGCCGCCGCGACGGTCAGGAAAGAGATCGGCTAGAACGTTTTCGAGCGAAGTGGATACCGGTTCGCGTGAAGAAAACGCGTCAAAACAAGAATCTAGAGCCCCGTTCCGATTCCATCGGAACGGGAAAAGCTCTAGGCCGCACCCGACGCGGTCAGCGGGTCGTAACCCGGGCTCTTCAGGAGCGCATGAAGCTGACGGCGGCGCACACCCATGTTGCCGCCGTCGAACAGGGGATAGGCCATCGCGTCCTGGAGCAGGCCGGCGAGCGGACATTGGTGGTCGTAGCTCTCGATGCCGACCACACGCATCAAATCGGTGATCATTTTCACCGCGGTCTCCGATCCGAACACCTTGGCGTGCAGTGCGAGCTCGAAGGCACCGGGCGCATTGCTGTCCATGGCGTGACAGGCCTTCCAGCTCAAATAGCGCGCCGCCTCGATCGCCATCTTGGCATCGGCCAGCGCGTAGCCGACCGCCTGGTGCTCGATGATCGGCGCCGCGCCGCCGCGATTCTCGGTCCGGGCGAAGTTCAGCGCATAGTCGAAGGCGGCGCGCATCAGCGCGACGCCGAACACGCCGACCAGCGCGGCGGTACCCGCAAAACTCATCTCCACCAGTTCGAGCCCGCCGCCGGTGCGGCCAAGGACATTGTCCCTGGCCGTCCGCACCTGCTCTAGCCGAAAGCGCGGCGTCAGATGGGCGCGATGGCCCATCAGGTCGGCGGCGCGTTCGAGCACGATGCCCTTGATGCCGCCGGCGGACCGCGGCACCGCGATCACGGAGATCGCGCTGTCGGGCGCAGCCGTGGGATCGGTGCGACAGACCACGCAGATCAGGTCGGCGCCGTTGCCGTCCCAGCCGGTCGCGCTCGACACCCATTGCTTGGCGCCGGTGATGACCCATTCCTCGCCGTCGAGGCGCGCCGCTGTCCGCAAGCCGGTTCCCGGCACCGGCGAGGCGAAGTTCGCGCTGCCGCCGGGCTCGCTGAAGGCGAAGGCGGCGAGCGGCGTGCCGGCACGTTCGAGGAACGGCGCGATGAAGGTCTTCTGCTGCGCCGGCGAGCCCGCCAGCATCACCGGCATCAGGCCGAGCAGCGAGCCGAACAGCGTCAGCGAGACGTTGACATCGACGGCCTGAAACTCCTCGGCGACGACGGCCATGTCGAACACACCGGTGCCCTCGCCGCCGAGCGGCGCAGGGATCATCCGGCGTAGGAAACCGGCCTTGACCGCCTGTTCGTAGAACGGCCTGGTCGCGGCAAAGCGCTCCGCGGGCGTGGCGAGGTGGCGGGTTGCGTCGGCGACGCCCGAAAGCACGGTCCGCGCGAAGCTCCGGGCGGACATCTGCAGCTCGCGTTGTTCTGCGGTCAGGGTGAAATCGATCGGCATGGTCATCTCTCCTCCAGCGGGTCGAATGTCCGAAGGTGAGGCGCCGGGCCGCCGAAGTCATTGACGCCCGGTCCACGCCGGTTTGGCAAAATGTCCGCCTGACTGGCACGGCAATTGATTGTAAGCTCGTCGCCGGCTTCCGTCTTGGCAGGCAAACTTCGGCACGCGAACATGGGCGCTTCCTGGAATATGCACGATGTCGCACCGGCAGACCGTTTCGCCTATTGGCGCGAAGCGGTGCTGCGGACCTATCTGCCGCTCGAGCCGGAGAAGATCTCGGCCGGCGATTTCGACGGCGCGATCACCAGCATCGGCAGCCCCGCGCTGCCGTTGTCGCGGGTGCAGTCCGTGCCCAACGCCATCCACCGCACGCGGAAGGGAATCGGCAGCTTCCAGGACGGATCGTTCTTCGCCAATCTGCAGATCACGGGTGACGCCGTGGTCGAGCAGCATGGGCAAAAGACGCTGGCGCGGCCCGGCGACATCGTGCTGCTCGACACCAACGAGCCCTTCGCGATGCGGTTCGAGCAGGGCTGCGACCTGATCTGCGCCACGATTCCCGGCGCGCGGCTGCGGCGGCATCTGCAGCAAATGTCTGGCCGGCCGCCGAACGTCATCGCCGGACGCGGCGCGAGCCGTCTCGCCTCCGCTTATCTTGGCGCGCTGCGCGATATCCCCGACGATTTCGCGCTGGTCGACGACCTCGCCGCAAGCCAGCTCGAAAGCCTGCTGGTGCGGGCGACCACCATCGGCGTGCCGACGGCCGGATCGACGTCACCGCGCGAGGCGATGCTGCGGCAAATCCAGACCTTCATCCTGGACGAACTGCACAATCCGCAACTGTCCGCGAAATACATCTGCCGGCACCTGAACATTTCGCGCAGCCATTTGTTTGCCGTGCTCGCCGATGCCGGAACGACCCTCGCGGCGCATGTCCGCGATGCGCGGCTCCGCCACAGCCTCAACCAGCTTCGCGACCCCCGATTGACCGATCTTCCGATCGGCGAGATCGCGCTGCGCGTGGGATTCAAGAGCCACGAGAGTTTTGCCCGCGCGTTCCGCCGCGCCTATGGCGCAGCGCCCGGCGCGTTTCGCGCCGGAGGCGATGAGGCGCACTGAAGATTCAGGGGCTTGAAGCCCTCCTAGAGCAGGATGATTTTTGGTTGAATCCGCTTGCCGCGATTTCGGTTCACCTCTCCCCATCGGGGAGAGGTCGGATTGCGCTTGGCGATGCGAAGCATCGTCCAGTGCAATCCGGGTGAGGGCCCTCGTTCACTCGATAGACCGTAACCCCTCACCCGATTTGCTGCGCAAATCGACCTCTCCCAAGGGAGAGGTTTAGCGACGGTACTGGCCGCCTACGAGTTCGACGCCGCGCGGGTCGAGGCCGACTGGACATCCTTGATGTTGATGACGACGGCGATGCGCTTGACCGTGCCGCTGCGGTAGGCCTGCAGGAACTTGTCGTAGTGCTTGACCGAGATGCAGCCGTTGGAGTCGCCGTTCGGCCCGAGCATATAGCTGTGGACCAAAAGGCCGACGCGCCCGAAGGTGTCGCTGCCATCGACCGGGGTCATGCGCAGCGCGGGCACGCCGTGGAACAGCTTCTCGCGCGGCTTCATCTCATAGATGCCGGGCGGCGTCGCACCGGCGTTGCGGGCAGTCACATGCGCGGGATCGTCGAGCAGATTGCCGAGGCCTGAATGCGCCTCGAACTTGGTACCGTCGGGCATGTACACGATGCGGCCGGTGATGTCGTAGACGGCCGTGGTGCTGTCATAACCGAGCTTGCCGAGATCGGGGCTCGGACCGGACAACAATCCGTCATTCGGATCGAGCGAGGCCAGCTGCATCTTGCCCGGCATCATGTCGGCAATCTTCTGCAGGAATGTCCGGTTGTCGCCCTGCTGCACCGGCGCCTGTGGCGGCTGATCGTTACGTGCAAGCAGATTGGCCTCGGCCGGCCGCGACCGCGGCATCGGCACGGTGGACGTCGTCGCCGTGGTCGTGGCAGCGACGGACGCCGTCGCCGACTGGCTGGTCGGCAGTTCGGTCTGCGTGTCGCGCAGCTGGCCGGCCAGCGCGTCCTCGATCTGGCCGAACTCGGAATTGAAATCGCCGCGGCTCGAACGGAACCCGCGGCGCAGTGGATAATAGAGTGAGGCCGAATTGATCGTGGAGCGAGAGCCGAAGCGATCGTCGAAGTTCAGCGAGGCGGTGGTGTTGGCGAGCGCCGGACCGTGAAGCCATGCGGTGGGGTCGATGCCGACCATCCAGGCGGCAAGGCCAGACGACAGCGCAAGCGCGCTCACGGCAAATGCCGTGCTGCCCACCAGAGACATGCCGCGGCTCGACTTGCGCCGGGCAGGTTTCGTCGTTCGTTGACCCATCAATCCCCAAGTTCGGTGCTCTGGGGCCTGTTACCCGGCCCACCGGGATTCACCGATCACTCATCATATCAGGGAATTAGAGTAAGGCATAATCGAGACAAAACGGACAACGAGAGGTTTTTTAAACGTTTTTCGGATTGAAAGTGCCGGAGAATCAGCCTCGGGCGGGCTGAATTGACAGAAAAGGTCCCGATTCGGGACGATTTCGGCGACTCAGGCGATCTTTTCTTCCCAGAGGGTGAGCACCGGAACCGGCTTTCCGATGGCGTAACCCTGGGCGTAGTCGACCCCGATCTGGCGCAGCTCGTCCAGGATCGCGAGGTTCTCGACGAATTCCGCGACCACCTGCTTCTGCATGATCTTCGCGGTCTTGGTGATCATCTCGACCATCGCCCGATCGACCTTGCTGTTCAGGATCTCCTTCACGAACGAACCGTCGATCTTGATGATGTCGACCGGCAGGTGCTTCAGATAGGCGATCGAGGACATGCCGGTGCCGAAATCGTCGAGCGAGAAGCTGCAGCCGATCTCGCGCAGCCGCGCGATGAACTTCTGCGCCTCGTCGAGGTTCGAGATTGCGCTGGTCTCGGTGATCTCGAAACACACCGATGCCGGCGAAACGTCAAGCTGCGCGAACAGCCCGGCGACGAAGTCGACGAAGTCGCTGTCGCCGATGGTGGCGCCGGACAGGTTGATGGCGTAGCTGGCAATCTTGCGCGGCTGGTGCTTGCGCTCGGCGATGATCTCGAAGGCGCGGCGAACCACCCAGCGGTCGATTAGCGGCATCAGCCCGTAGCGTTCGGCGGCGGGCAGGAAACTGCCGGGCGGCACCAGCGCGCCGCTCTCGTCGCGCAGGCGCAGCAAGAGCTCGCGCCGGTCGTTGCCTTTCAGTGCGCCGTTCACCGGGCGGATCTGCTGCTCGTAGAGGCAGAAGCGCTCCTCGTCCAATCCCTTGCGAATGCGATTGACCCAGCTCATCTCGGCAACGCGCACCGCCATGCCGGTGTCAGACGGACGGTGCTCCTGGACGCGGTTGCGTCCCTTGTCCTTGGCAAGGAAACAGGCGACGTCGGCAAGCCGCAACGCGTCCTGCACGCCGGCGCTGTCGGCCAGCCCGACCAGGCCGATGCTCGTGCTGATCCGGAAGCTCGACCCCTCATAGACGAAGTTCGACTGCTCGATCACCGCCCTGATCCGCTCCGCAACATCGGCAGCGACGTCGTGCGTCGCGGAACCGTCGTCACGCAGCAGAATGCCGAACTCGTCGCCGCCAAGACGCGCGACAAGGCCGCTGCCGCCGACTTCGGCCGCGAGCAGCCTCGCCACCTGCTTCAGCAACCGGTCGCCCGCCATGTGGCCGCAGGTGTCGTTGACGATCTTGAACTGATCGAGATCGATCAGCATCAGGTCGGCGCCCATGGCCGGAGAGCCCGACATCGCCTTGTGCAGTTCGAACTCGAACTGCCGCCGGTTGGCAAGGCCGGTGAGCGCGTCATGCGAGGCAGCCCACGCCAATTCCTCGACCAGCCGCCGTTCGGCGGTCATGTCGTGAATGATCATGACGCGGCCCGCCGGTTCTCCGGCATGCACGATCGGGGTCTCGACCACCGAGACCGGCACGCTGGGATGGTCCGGCCGCACCAGGAGCTGCGGCCGGCTGTCGTCGTCGGCGTCGAACGATCCGCGCACCGGCTGCTCGGCAATGCTGAACAGCGACGCCAGCGGCCGTCCCGTCGCCTCCTGCCCTGCTGCGATGAGCCGCTGCGCGGCGGCGTTCATGTAGTCGACCCGATCGTCCTGCGTGGTCACGATGACGGCATCGCCAATCGACGCCAGCGTGAGCTGGGCGCGCTCCTTCTCGACCGCGAGCGCGGTCTCGGCGAGCCAGCGCCGCCACAGCATCCGCCGCGTGTGGACCAGCACGATGGCGGCAAGGCAAGCCGCGATCACGAGGTTGACCAGCAGCAGCAGCGCGGAGACCTGGCGCGACGCCTTGCCCAGATGATCGGAGAAATCGACCGCAAGCGTGCTCAGCGCGGCGTCGACCGTACCGATCCGCTCGGCCCAGTGCCTGATGGTCGCAGCCGACGGATCGTGCAGCGCGACGTCGTTCGCGGCCTCGTTCCGGATCTCAATGAGCTGATCGAGCAGCGCATCCGAATTGCGCCATGCCGTCACCGCGCCGGCCACGTGGTGCATCTTGCGGAAATATTTGAACAGCCAGATCAGGCCGCCGATGTCGTCATCATGATTGCCTGCCCTGGCGAAGCCGGCCCTCGCCACGGCGTCATTATTGCCGGGCGATTCCAAGGCGAGCCGCGCCGTACGATCGGCCAGCGGCACCGCGATCGCGGCATCGAACTTCTGCAGATAGAGCGGCGCGCCGGTGCTGACATAGGTCTGCAGGTAGTGGATGGCGTCCTTCTGCCCCTTCGACCACATGCTTTCGCCGGCCACATAGGCCCTCACCGCGGACATCACCTGCAGGCTGCCGGCAGACAGGCCGCCCAGCAGCAGCACGATGGCCAGCAGAGGTCCAACCACCCGCCACAATGACCAGCTACGAAACGAAAAAAACATGCCCAATGCGCCCGACCCTCAAATTTATCGGGTAAGCGTAGGAACCGTGACTTAACCTCACGTTGCAAAACGCGATGAGTTTGAAACGACTTGGCTGCCGCACAATTGCGTCAAACTTTACCCATCCCGGACAACCCCCAGGGCAATCGCATATGGAAAGAAATCTATCGGGCAGCGTCCTCGCGGCCATCCTTCGAGACGCCCGCCTTCGGCGGGCTCCTCAGGATGAGGGTCTTGTTTTGCGGCACAATAGTAGACCCTCATGGTGAGGAGCGCCGCTTGTGGCGCGTCTCGAACCACGAGCCGAGCTACCTCCGCAGCCGCCGAAGGGTCATATGCGATTGCCCTACGGACAACCCGGAGGCGCTCAGGGACGCAGTGTCGGCGACGTGTTCGGCACCGGCGCCTGCTCCATCTCGGCCTCTTCGGGCAGCTTGTCGGCATGGACGGCGAGCGGCGTGCCGATCCAGAGCGGATCGTCGTGGTGGTCGCGGCGCGGATTGGTGGTGTTGGGATGGACCAGGATGCTCAGACTGCCGTGGTTCAGCATCAGCCACGGCACCAGGGTCGGGAATAACTCGGCCGCAAACGCCACCTGATACATCGCCTGATCGTGCGGGCCAACCTTGACGTCGTGCCAACGTCCGAGCGTGACCAGGAAGCGCTCGCCGATCCAGTCGCGCAGCCGTTCCGCCTCGCCCCGGCTGGTCGCGGGGTCGTAATAGACATGGGCGTGGTAGCTCGCGATCTCGCCGATCATCCGTGGCGCGTCCGTCATCTCACCTCTCCCTGCGCGGCCGGTCACTTGCGCCGCAGCACACTGAACTGGAACGACTGCGTCGCGCCCCAGGGCGTGACGTGCCGGTGCGCCTCATGCGCGATCAACTCGAATGCCGGACCGATGGTCACGCTGAGCGTTGCGGGATCATAGCGCTGGACCGGCAGGCCGCTGCACTTCTCCGGGCCGTCCAGCGCGAAGGTGCCGATCACGGCGTGACCGCCTGCTTTCACGCCGCGATGCAGCCGGTCGAGATAGGCCGCGCGGTCTGGTTCCTCGACCAGGAAGTGAAACGCCGCGCGATCGTGCCAGATGTCGAAGGCCTGCTGCGGCTGCCAGACCGTCGCGTCACCTACGATCCAGTGCACCGCGTCACCTGCTGCGCCGATCCGCTCCCGCGCGCTGGCCAGCGCCGCTTCGGAGAGATCGAGCAGGGTCACATCATGAAAGCCGCTCGCCAGCAGCGCATCGACAAGTCGCGAAGCTCCGCTGCCGATGTCGACGATCGAGGCGTCGCGGCCCGGTGCGATCGATTCGATCAGGCGCAGCGATGGCTGCGGATCGGCCTGCGACCAGCTCACCTGCTGCTCGCCCTTGGTCAGATAGACGGCCTGCCAATGCGATTGCCGATCAGAAGCGGTCATGGCGATAGGTCCCGAAAGCGGCAACAACCTGCGTTGCGCGCCATTAACCATCAGCTAGGCGCGGCGGTCTCTCGCGTCAACCGGCAGCGGCGGGCACGCACGGCGGCGCAGCAGCAAATGCCGCATTTGCTTCGCCGCATTTTCCAACTAACCTGATGGCCGGGTTGAGATCAGGGCGTCCGGGGATGGCCAATTTCGGCTGGACACGCGGCAACAAGCCTGCACAAGCGGAGGATGCCGCCAGCGATTTGCGCGGCCTCAGCGATCCGGCGGCGTTTCTCGCCGCGCTCGACAAGGTGGTCCCGCGCTATCTCGATCTCGCCGACAATGGCGTGCTGGTCTATCCGGCCTGCAAACGCAAGTCCGGCGATCTGCTCGGCGACATCGGCGCGATCTGGGAGCACACGCGGCTCGAGGCGATGCGCTATGTCCCGATGGTGCCGCGGCAGGACATCTCGCTGCTGGTCGATCCGGCCCGCCAGGCGGAGATGATCGATGCTTTCCTGCGCCAGCGCGCGCACGACAAGACCGTCGTCGATTTCACCGGCACCGCGATCGAGGATTACGGGATTGCGATCTATGCTGGCCTGAACTGGCTGAACCATTGCGGCGCGCTCGTGGGCGCGGATCCGCAAAAGTTCTCCGGCACGTTGCGGAGCTTCCGCAGGGTCATGGTGGTCGCCCAACAGTGGTGGGCGATCGACGGCGCGGCCGAGCGCTGCCGGCAGCTGCTGGAAGCGCGCGAACGGCCACCGCTGGTGTTCTTCCTGATGTGGGCCGAATGCACCAATTTGGCGCGCGAGATCGCGATCGCGGCGGCCGGTAGCGCGGCGACGGAAGACAGTATCGCGCGCATGCGCGCGGCCGATGATCCGGAGCAGCTGACCTAGAGAAGCCGGCGGAGCCCACCCGTCAGGCGACGGGGTCCGCGTCGGCGGACACCAACTGCAATTCCTTGGATTTGCGCGAGATCAGGCGGCCGAGATCGCCCTGCTTGTAGGTCTCGACGAACTTGATGGCGAAGCCGTTCGGCAGATGCCGGACCACCCGCCCGACGCAGGCGCCGATCGCAAGCGGCATGCCGACCGGCGGCTGCGCCTCGGAGGAGACCGCCGCGCCGGACAGCGACATGTCGATGATGAAGCAGCTCTGCATGGTGCCGTCCGCCAGCGTCAACATGGCATGCGGCGCGACCGGAACGAAACGCGGGTTGTTGCGCGCCTCGCGGATGCTCGGATCCTTTTGCTTCTTCTCGATCCAGGTCAGCTTGTCGGCGAACTTCTCACGCATGGCATGCGTCATCTCGAGCTCGAGCAGGAAGCTGCCGCTCATGGTTTCGGTGATGCAGCCGTCGAACTTGCCGAACTCCTCGAAATACGAAGTCAGCCGGTCGCCGACCTTGCCGACGACGGGCACGTCCACGATCATCCGGAACGGCGAAACGCGCGTGGTGCGGCAAGCGAAGGTGCGCAATTTACCCTGCGCATCGTACCAGTTCGGCAACGTGTAGCTGCCGTTGACGGTGATCTTCACCGCGCGTTGCTTGAGAAACTTTTCGACGGACACGACTGAACCTCGCCCGAGGCGATGTGAGTGCACGGAGGGCTGGATTGACCGGCTTCACTGCCGGTCCGGTGGTGGGGACGTTCGCTACCGACGCGGTGGCAGCGGGGAGCTGCGGCACGTATCCCAGCGCGTGGCGGATTGGTCCTGGCGCGCAGGCGCGTACAGCCATACCGTCGAAAAACTAGGAAAAAGTTAAACCGGGACGGAGCGCGGGGCGGCGCACTCTATGGCGCAACCGTTTCGCGGCGGTTTATTTTGCGAGCCGTACAACTACCGGGAGAGTTGTCGCCCGGCAATGCAATCGCGCCGTGCTCCAAACCGCCTGCCTCGGCTGTCGGACAGGTGCTAGCCTTCGCCGAAATCAGACCGGACCCCTCATATGCCAAACGTGTCAAATAAATCGCTTGCCGACGGCAAGATCCTGCAAGACGTCGTCGACGGCGTCGGCGTCATCACCTTCAACAATCCCGACAAGCGCAATGCGATGTCGCTGGAGATGTGGGAGGGGCTCGGCGAGGCGCTGACGGCGTTGCGCGACGATCCGGCCGTCCGCGTCGTGATCCTGGTCGGCGCCGGCGACAAGGCGTTCGTATCGGGCGCCGATATCAGCCAGTTCGAGAAGACCAGGCACAACGCCGAGGCCTCCGAGGAATATTCACGGCGCAGCGCCGCCCAGCGCGCCCTGCTCGCCGACTATCCGAAGCCGACCATCGCCTGCATCCGCGGCTTCTGCCTCGGCGGCGGCATGCAGGTCGCGATGCTGACCGATATCCGCATCTCCGGCGCCAGCGGCCAGTTCGGCATTCCCGCCGCCAAGCTCGGCATCGCCTATGGCTATGACGGGCTGCGCCATCTGGTGTCGCTGGTCGGCCCGTCCTGGGCGCGGCTGATCATGTATACGGGCATGCGGATCGACTCCGCTGAGGCGCTGCGGATCGGCCTCGTCGATCGCGTGCTGCCGGACGCCGAGCTCTGGGACGCGACCATGGAGATCGCGCGCACCATTTCAGGCAACGCGCCGCTGGCGATCAAGGCCGCCAAGATCACCATTGCGCAGGTGCTGAAGGATCCCGCCGATCGCGACATGGCCGCGATCAAGCAGATCGGCATCGAATGCATGGACAGCGCGGACTTCCGCGAAGGCCGCAGCGCTTTCATGGAGAAGCGCAAGCCGCAGTTCAAGGGCCGGTAGCCATCCGGTGTCATCACCCGCACTTGCTTTCGCGGGTAATGACAGCTGAGCATAAGGTAACAACGGTGGTCCCTCCCGTCGTGGTTGCCACCCAACACACTGTCATCGCCCGGCTCGACCGGGCGATCCAGTATTCCAGAGGCGGTTGTGCTTGAGCCGATGGGCCGCAGCGTACTGGATCGCCCGGTTAAACCGGGCGATGACAGATGATGACGTCGCGCGATTTCCGAATAATAGAATAATACCGCCGATTTGCCCGACGCGTCAAGTCGCCTGGTCGAACGCCGGCCGCCGCCGGCTACTTTGCATGGGGTTGTTTTCGATATTTTGGCAATGTGCTCGCGATTGAACCCCTACTTCTTCTCGCTGACCGGCACCGTGTAGTTCAGGATCAACCGACCGCCGTCGGGATAGATGGTCTGGCCGGTGATATAGGAGGCATCGTCGCTGGCCAGGAATGCCACGACGGAGGCGACCTCGCTCGGCTCGCCGCAACGGCCGGCCGGCGTGCGCGACAGCACGCTGCGCCGCGCATCCTCGGACGAGAAGATCGCCGTCGCCACCATCTCGGTCAGGATCGTGCCGGGTCCGACCGCCACGACCCGAATGCCGTGCGGCGCGAGCGCCACGGCGGCGACCGAAGTGAGCTGCTTCATCGCGCCCTTGGACATCGCATAGGTCGCGAGCGAGGGGATCGCGAGCAGCGCGTTGACCGAGGACATGTTGACGACGACGCCGCCACCGCCCTGCGCGATCATCTGGCGCGCCGCAGCCTGAACCCCGAAGAACGCGCCCTTGAGGTTGATCCCCATGACGTCGTCGAACTCGGCCTCGCTGATGTCGAGGAAGTCGCGGTTGCGCGCGACGCCGGCATTGTTGACCATGACGTCGAGCCGGCCGAATTCCTTCACCGCGGTCGCGACGATGCGATCGACATCGGCACGCTTGCTGACGTCGGCCTCGACCGCCCGCAACTGATCGATATGTCCGAGTTCCTGGGCGGTGTGGACAAGCCCTGCAGCGTCGACATCCGAGATGACGACCCTGGCGCCGTCGGACACGAAGCGCGCCGCGCAGGCCTTGCCGATGCCGCGTGCCGCCCCGGTGATGGCGACGACCTTGCCGGAATTCTTCATGGGAGTGCCTCCAGAACAAACGGTTCATGGAGCAATAGCGCATTGCGCGTCGGCAGGGAACGCGGCGGATTCTCCGGGCGAGACCTCAGGACTTGATGCGCGCGAGAATCCGGTCGGCCTCGGTACGCCAGTCGGCGCTGCGGGCGAAGTCCGGCGTTCCCCTGGGTCCGAACACGCCCTCATCGGCAAGATCGGCGATCCAGCCCTGCCGCTCGGCGGTCGCAGAGGCGGACCATGGCGTCAGCCCGGCCTCGCGCACGGTCTCCGCCACCTCGCGCACCTCCTCGGCGCGCCGCCGGCCGTGCTCGATCACCCGCTGAAAGAAATAGGCGCCCTGCTTCTCCCAATCGATGCTCGGGAAGGTCTCCTTGAGCGAGGCGAGCACCGCATCCTCGACGCCATAGGCGCGTGCGGTGGTGAAGCTCTCGATCACCATGGCCTCCAGCCCCTTGATCATGATGCTGCGGCACATCTTGACTGCCGAGGAGACGCCAAGCTCGTCGCTTGCGACCTTCGCCGCAAAACCGAGCGCGACCAGCAGCGGCGCGAGCTCCCGCGCGCCCTGCCCGCCGAGCAGCAGCGGCACCTTGATCCGGTACGGCGGCAACGAGGTCATCACCGCGCCCTCGACATAGCGACCACCGGCGCCGTCGATGTGCGCCGCCGCGCGCTGCTTGGCCCCGGGCGAGGCCGAGTTGAAATCGAGAAACCAGACGTCGTTCCGGATTGCGGGCGCGCAGGCCGCGGCCACCGGGACCGCCTGGCTCGCCGTCACCGCCGAGATGATGAAATCGGCCCGCGCCGCGAGATCGGCATGGGATTGCGCGAGCTCGACGCCGATCTCCGCCGCGTGCGCGCGTAGCGCAGCGCCCTGCTCGCGGTCAAGCTTGATATCGTAGGCCGAAACCCTCACGCCCTGCTGGCGCAGATCTTCGGCAAGGATGCGACCGACCTCGCCATAGCCGAGCATGCCGACCTGCCATTGCCGCGGATCGCCGGAGATTGTCATCAGTTCAGGTCCCGTGTTGTGTCGTCGAACAGCTCATCGACCGTGACGCGCCGGGGGATCAACGCCTGCTGCACGCAATAGTCGATGATCAGTTCGAGCGGCTTGCGGTTCGCCGCAACGCCGAACGGCAGCAGGTCCGGCATGCCGGGCGGGCCGGCCTCTGCCTTGCCGCGCTTGAGCAGATCGTACAGGCTCCGCACCACGTCCGGCCGCGATGTCGCGAGCTGCTTCGTCACTACCACCAGATGGTTGACCGGCACGACGCCGTGCCGCACATACCACCGCGCGGCCTCCGCCGCCGGATCGGCGAACAACGGCTTGAGCGCCGGATCGCTCGATGTCTCGCCGAGCACAGCATCGAGCTTTCCGTCCCTCAGCACCTGAATGATAGTGCTGCCCTTCGGCGCACGCGCGGTGCTGTCGACATATTCCGCAACATGTGGATCCTCGAACGTGACCCAGTTGACCCTGTCGAGGTTCACGCCATGGTCATTGGCAAGGATGCCGCGCATCCATGCCCCGGTCGTGGTCGTGAACGAACGGATGCCGACCCGCTTGCCTTCGAGATCGGCAGGCAGGAGCGTGCCGCGGTCGGCGCGATAGAGCGCGTGGCCGTGCTGGAAGCGACCGACCATCGCCGCCGGCAGCAGCACCAGCGGCTTGCCGTGCGCCCTTGCCATCAGATAGGTCACGATCGCCATCTCGCAGACATCGAATGCCTGCTCGCGCACCATCGGCTTGAACGCGGCGTTGGTCGGCGTGAATTCGGTGAAGTCGAGATCGAACAGGTCGGAGCGAAGCTCACCGTTCTTCACCGCCCGGATGTGCGGATGATTGCCGAGCACGGCGCGTAGCCGAAGTTTCTCCATCGCGACAAACTCCGGACGTTCAGGTCAACGCTCGGCCCGGATTTGCGCCTGGGATCTTGCGCGGCGCCCCTCCGTCGAGCGGCGCGGCCTGCAACGCGGCGACGGTGGCGCGCACCAGTTCCTCGATGGCGTGGCCGGCATCGGTGCCGTCGGCGCTGCCGCGCGACAGGCGCGAGACGCGCTCCGGCGTCACTAGCGTGTAGTAAAGCGCGCCGAGCAGGAAGTGGCTGCGCCAGACCAGATCGGTACGCGGAATATGCGGCAGGCTTTCATGAATCGCGTCGATGAAAGCATGACTGGTGTCGTCGAAGGTCTGCGCGATGATCTTGCGCACGACCTCATTGCCCTCGGCCGACATGATCGCACGCAATCGCGTGAACCGCGTTCCGCCGCCTGCAAGATCGCTGCCGGACGTAAAGGCCGGCAGCACGTAGGCGCGCACGATCGCCTCCAAGCGGTCCTGCAGATCGCGCACCCGCCGCGCCGCCGCCAAAAGCTCGGAGCGCCGCCGGTTCATCGGGCCGCAATGGCGCCGATAGATTTCCAGCAGCAGGCCGTCCTTGGTCCTGAAATGATAGGTCACACTGCCCGGATTGGCGCCGGCGGCCTGCGCGATGTCGCGCACCGAGACGGCGTTGAAGCCGTAGGTCGAGAACAATTCCTCCGCCGCGGCGAGGATCGCCTCGCGCATGTTCGGCTTGCGGGTGCCGGCGGCGGCCTTCACGTCAGACCTGGCGGGTTTGCGGACCATATTTGTACTATCGTCCAAATAATCCGGTCGCGTCAACGACGCCGCGCGGCACCCATCCGTCAGGATAGTTTGACGTTAGGCTCGGCGCGACCGCGCGCGGCGGCCTCGAGCAGGAACGTCCTGCCATGCTCGGGATCGGCCGCACGCTGCGCCTCATCCATGTCCTGCCAGGCCGAGGTGACCAGCACACGCGAGAAGTCGCGGCCGACGAATGCCGGGCAGCTCGATTGCCTCGCCGGTACGCGCAGCGAACGCAGATGCCGGCCGGTGGGATCGTAAACGTCGACGCATCCGCCGCCCCAGCGCGCGTTCCAGATCATCCCGTCGGCATCGACGATCGCGCCGTCGAGGCCGCCGCTGCCTTGGTGCCTGATCAATTCGGTGGCCTCGCCGACCGGCAGTCCTGTTGATGGATCGAGCGGCACGCGATGCAGCACGTTGGTCGAGGTATCGGCGAAATAGCCGATGTCGCCCGCGGACGAAAAGCAGATCGCATTCGGGATGGTGATCCCGGGATACAGCCGCACGATGCGACCCCGGTGCAGCGCATAGATCGCGCCGGCACCCTGCTCGGCATGGCGCCCCATGGTGCCGAGCCAGAACGTGCCCGACGGATGCACACGCGCATCGTTGGAGCGCGTCAGCGGATTGTCGGCCTCCAGCGCGGCGAACAGCTCCAGGCGGCCGTCGGCAACGTGCCGGACGTAAAGTCCATCTTCGGTCAGGATCAGCTGTCGCTCGCCGTCGATCCGCGCTAATGCACTCGCCATTCTCGGCAATGCGTGAATGACGGTGCAGCCACCGGCAAATCGATGCTCGAACAGGCGGCGCTCGCGGATATCGAACCACCAGGCGGTGTCGGTCACCGCATCATAGGTCGGGCCTTCGCCGAGATGGCAACGCTCCGCCGACAGCACGGATGTCGGCACCTCTTCCATCGGCGGCTCGGCGGCACGGTCGGTCATGGCATCACTCACGCGGTTGAGAAGCGGTAGACGATGCTGCGCCGATAGAGCTGCCCCGGATCGAGCCGCGCCGACGGGAAGTCGGGTCGGTTCGGCGTATCCGGCCAGGCATGCGGCTCGAGACAGAGCGCGTCGGATTGCCGGTACAGACGTCCGCCCTTGCCGGCGGTCGAGCCGTCGAAGAAATTGCCGGAATAGAACTGCAGTCCCGCCTGATCGGTGAAGAGCTCCATCACGCGGCCGCCGTGCGGCGCTTCGAGGCGCGCAGCAAGGCGAAGACCCGTCCCTGAGGCCAGACAGAAATTGTGGTCATAGCCGCGCCCGAGCCGCAGCTGCTCGTCATTCATCCTGATCCGCGCGCCGATCGCCGTGGGCTTGCGGAAGTCGAGCGGCGTACCGTCGACCGGCCGCGGCGGGCCCGGAAGCGGGATCGCCGTGGCATCCACCGCGAGGAAATGGTCGGAGGCGATCGTCAGGCGGTGATCGAGGATCTGCATGCCCGAGCACGCGCCCTCGAGATTGAAGAAGCTGTGATTGGTGAGGTTGAGGCAGGTCGGCCGATCGGTCGTCGCCTCGTAGGTGACCGAGAGCTCCGTCGGACTGCGCACGCTGTACGTCACGCGCACCGCGAGGTTGCCCGGATAGCCCTCCTCGCCATGCGGGCTCTCGCGCGCCAGCACCAGCGTCGGCTCCGGATCATCCGATAGTTCGGCGATCCGCCACAGCTTGCGATCAAAGCCCTGCAGGCCACCGTGCAGCGCGTTGGGGCCATTGTTGGCGTCAAGCCGCACGGTCTCGCCATCGAGCACGAAGCGCGCGCCGGCGATCCGGTTGGCGTAACGTCCGATCGTCGCACCGAAGAATTTGCGCTGTGCGAGATAGCCGTCGAGCTCGTCGTGGCCAAGCACGATGTCGTCGCAATGCCCGTCACGATCCGGCGCGAGCAGCGCCTGCAGCGTGGCGCCGAAGGGAAGGATGGCGGCCTCAAAGCCATGTTCGCCGCGCAGCGTCACGCGCTCGACCACGGTGCCGTCGGGCAATGTGCCGAAGGGCGCGCGACCGATTTTGGCTGATGTCATTTTCAGTCCTCGAACGCCTCGACGAGGCGCCGTCGCCCCAGCATGAAGCTATCGGCGACAAGCCGCAAGGGCGCGAGGTCGACATCGGATTTTCCTTCCGAGGTCAGCGCGACGAAACGGCGGTACAGTGCGGGATATTCCTCATCTGGCGCATCGACCACCAGCCTGCTGCCATCGCGCAGCTGCCTTCCACCTTTCGACAGCGTCACAGGCCCGGCCTCTGTCTCGCACAGGATGTCCCAGCTCGGCGGTCCGGTCTGGCGGAAATCGAATTCGGCGTGGATCGGCAAGCCGCTCGCATCCGAGAGTTCGATCTCTGCCGCAATCGGCGCCTCCCGATTGGAGGGAAAGTCCAACGCCGCGCTCCTGACAAAGACCGCACGCGGCAGGATCTCGGTCAGGATCGACAGCGCGTTGATGCCGGGATCGAACACGCCGAAGCCACCCGCCTCGAAGATCCAGGCTTGGCCCGGGTGCCAGACGCGCACGTCTTCCTTCCAGGTGATGGTCACCTTGTTGATGGTGCGTCTCGCGAGCAATTGCCGCGCCGGGCCGACCGCGGCCGCATAGCGCGAATGCCATGCGGCAAACAATGTCCGGCCCGCCTCCTGCGCGGCCGCGATCAGTGGCGTGAGTTCGCTTAACGTCGCGCCCGGCGGCTTCTCCAGCAGCACATGCTTGCCCGACGCGAGCGCGGCGGCGGCCTGCGCATGGCGCATCTGCGGTGGCGTACACAGCGCGACCGCGTCGATCTCCGGCCCGTCGCGCAACAACTCCTGCAAATCGCGGAAATGCGGCAGGCCGGGCGGGGTCTTGACGGGATCGGCCACCGCAACGAGAGCCACGCCTGACGTCTTCGCGATCGCAGGCACGTGCTGCCGGCACGCGATCTCGCCATAACCGACGATGGCGATGCGAAGCAGGTCACTCATGGCCGTCCTCGCGTTGCTGTCCACCTGGCCGGCTGAAGCCGCCAGGCAGAATCATAAGCCAGCGCCGAATACCAACGGCATGATGTGATTTTGGTTGCGGACACGCAAGTCCACGACGCTCTGTTGCGCGCCGCGCGGCCGGGGCATCGGTTTTGACCAATCAAGGCCGATGCTCCGGATTCCGGCCTTGACGCGCTTTGTTCGCGCGGACCGGTCGCCACCTCGCCCGAAACCGCGCTAGCGCGCGGCCTCAAACCCGCCGAGCACCGCCGTCAGATTGGCGCCGAGGATGTCGGAGAGATAGCCGCCCTCCTGCACCAGCACCGTCGGCAGTCCAAATCGGGCAAGTCCCTCGCCGATGCGGCGGAAGCCGTCGGTGGTGACGGCGAGACCGGCAAGCGGGTCCTTCTCGGAGGCGTCGAGACCGAGCGCGACCACGAGCGCGGTCGGGGCGAAGGAGCGGATCGCCTTCTCCGCCGCTGCAAGCGCCTTCATGTAGTCGTCGTCGCCGGTGCCCTTGGCCAGAGGAATGTTGAGGTTGGTGCCGAGGCCGCCTCCGGTGCCGCGCTCATGCGCATAGCCCCAGACGAAGGGGTAGAAGAACGACGGATCGGCGTGGATCGAGACGGTGAAGACATCCGGCCGCTCATAGAAGATGCCCTGCGTGCCGTTGCCGTGATGCACGTCGACGTCGAGCATCGCGACGCGCTCATGCTTCTGGCGCAGATGCTCGGCCGCAATCGCGCTGTTGTTAAGGAAGCAGAAGCCGCCGGCGAGGTCGCGATAGGCGTGATGGCCGGGCGGACGGCACAGCGCGTAGACGGCGTCCTCGCCGTCCAGCACCATCTGCGCGGCGGTGGCCGCGACGTCGCTCGCGGCGCAGGCGCCGGCCCAGGTGCCGGGACCGATCGGGGCCGCGGTGTCCATCGTGTGCCAGCCGAGCTTGCCGACGATATGGGCAGGATACGTGCCGGCATTGCGCACCGGATGGATGTTCGCGATCATCTCTGGCCCGGCATTGCCGAGCGCCGACCATTCGTCCCAGGCGTCCGCGAGAAAGCTCAGATATTCCGGACTGTGCACGCGCGCCCGCGGCCCCTGCCCGAACCTGGTCGGTTCGATCAGAGTGTGCTTGCCGGCCTTGAGGCCCGCCAGCAGGCGGTCGGCGCGTTCGGGCTGTTCGGTGGTACGCTGGACCACACCGCGGACCAGGAAGAATTGCGGATCATGGCTGCGGTGCAGATCACTGTAGACGGCCTTCACGGGGACACTCCTGTTCGATCGGCGGCTGAGCTGGAAAGAGCGAGGGCAATGTGCCGCACGCAAGCTTCGGCTTGCGCGTTGTACACTATCAGTGACGGCGACGATCTGAAACCGAGCGCGATTTCATGCTATGCCCGCATGCAGCGCAATGATTGAAAGACGCAGGACGCGAAGTCCGGCCATGGCCAGCGGCAAGACGGAGACGGAGGAAGCGGCAACGGGGCGGCGTGGGCGGCCGCGCTCCGCCGCGACCACGGCCGCGATCCTGGAAGGCGCCTATCAGCTGATGGCGACGACCGGCCTCGCCGCGACCACCATCGACGCGATTGCCAGACATTCCAACGTCTCGAAGATGACGATTTACAAATGGTGGCCGTCGCGCGAAGCGTTGCTGATCGATGCCTTCCTCGACCAGGCCTCGCGGGCCGTGCCGCTGCCTGAGGCGGGCAATCCGGTGGCCCGAATCCGCCGCCACGTTGCGACCTATGTCGAGGCGTTGCAGGGCGAGTTCGGCCGTGTACAGCTCGCCGTGATCTCGGAATGCATCTCGAAGACCGGCACGGCGGAACTGTTCTACGAGCGTTACCTCGGCCTGCGCCGCAGCAAGATGCTGGAGATCATCGCGGCCGGCCAGAAGGATGGCAGCATCGGCGCGCCGGGCGTCCCCGGCGATATCTATGACGCCATCTATGGCAGCCTGTTCTACCGCTACGTCTTCGGCATCAAACCGCTGACGCCGGCCTACGCTCGCAATCTCGTCAATCTGGTGCTGCGGCCACGCACGGACGCTTGACTATCAAGCAGAGCGCTGGCGCTGACGGCGAAACCAGACCCAGGTCTCGCGCGTGACGGCCCGGTAATTGCTTCCGCGATACACGATGTGGCGATCGACGATGGCGTTCAGCTTCGGCAGCGCATGGAATGGCACCGTGGGATAGGCGTGGTGCTCGACATGGTAAGGCATGTTCCAGGCGAACCATTTCATGATCCTGCCGGTCATCGTTGTGCGCGTGTTCTCGAACGCGCTCCGCGTCCGCTCGCAACCGGTGTGCTCGGCATAGAGATAGGGGCGCAGGATGAGCTGACCGGCCAGGAGCGGCACGATCCACACCCAGAGCAGGATCGCACTGTGCAGCGCGAACGATGCCGCGAGCAACAGCAGATAGCCCGCGAGATAGAGCCTCGCCTCCAGCACGATCGAGGCGCGCTTGTGCTCCGGAATCCACGGCACAACCACCTTTCCGGTGAGTGCATGCCAAAACATCAGGCGGATGCGAACCAACACCTGCAGCAGTCCCGAATAGGCGATCGCAAGCTGGGTATCCGACGCGGGCTTGGGGCCGACGATCAGCTCCGGGTCTTTCTCCGGATCCTGCGTGTAACGGTGATGGTCCCAGTGAAACAGGCAGTAATACTGGTAGGGCAGTCCGATCATGAAGGCGGACAGATTGCCGACGACAAGATTGAGCACTGGACTGCGGAACGCGGTCTTGTGCGCGGTCTCATGCACCACCATGAACAGGAACGCGACGAAGTAGCCCTGCAGGGCAATCAGCGGCAGCGCCCATGGCAGGCCGTGGCGCGACGAGACCAGGAAGATCAGCGCGCCGACGGTGACGATCATCCCGTAATGGCTTGCCGCACGCACCGTGCCGGCAAGGTTCGACTTGGTCGACAAATCGCGCAAGGTCAGCGGGCTGAGCGGCTTCACGCGGGGTCCGGCGTCACTGGTCTCTGCGGTGCTCATGGTCGTCTCACCTGTCAGCGTTGCAGCAGCGCCGAGATTTCGGCGTTGATGAAGGCGCGGTCGTCGGCGTTGTTGGCGGGATTGCCGGCCCGGTGCCCGTGGATCGACGGAATCGCGTGCAGCGCGGCCGAGCGTGCGTTGACCAGGCGGCCGAGTTCATCCTCGTTGTCGCGCGGATCGAAATAGCGATCGGTACGCCCCGGCATCAGCAGGATATGCGCCCTGATCGCGGCCAGCGCCCGGTCGAAGTCGCCGCCGAATTGATCGCAACGGCTGATATCGCCGGCCTGCCAGATCGCGATCTGCGCCAGCAGATCATTCGCATCGCGCCGTGCGAAGGCACCGTCCCAGGATCCCGCGAGATAGTGCTCGAGCGACTTGAATCCGGCCTCGCGCCAGACTTCCTCGCGATAGAACTCATGCGACATCGCCCAGCCTGCGTAGACGCGCCCCATCGCACGAAGGCCCGCCGCGGGCTTGCTGACGAAGCCGCCGTCCCGGTAGGCCGGGTCGGCGGTCAGCGCGGCCTTCACACCTTCGAGGAACACATGATTATACGGCGAGCACCGCGCGCTGCCGCAAACCACGGCTGCGCGCTCCACCATGTCGGGATAGCGTGCGGCCCAGTGATAGGCCTGCATACCGCCCATCGACCAGCCGTAGACCAGCGCGAGCCTGGTCACGCCGAACCGCTCGACCAGCAGCCGCCGCTGGATCGCGACCGCGTCATGATAAGTGAAGGCGGGAAACGGCGCGGCGCCGAGCACCTCGGCCGAATTCGACGGCGAGGACGACAGGCCATTGCCGAACAGATTCGCGATGACGATGAAGTAGTGCTCGGGATCGAGCGCGCCGCCCGGCTGCACCAGCCATTCGATGTCGGTGTGCTGCGCGGCAAACGACGTCGGATAGAGGATGACGTTGTCCCGCGCCGCGCTCGGCGTGCCATAGGTCTTGTAGGCGAGCCGCAGCTGCGGAAACACGGCGCCGCCCTGCAGCGTCACATCACCTGCCTCGAACACCTCATAGTCGCGCGGCGTGGTCATCAGCATTCGACCTCGAGCAGCCGGCGCAACGCTGCGCCCTTAATAACTGTACTATTGGTACACTAAATACGAAACCCTGGCCATAGCGGCAAAGGTGGAATGACACCGGGCCGATCCATTCAAAATCGGTATGGATCAATACCCGTTTCGGCTTGGACCCATTGTCGTCATCTCTCTAGGACAGACCCCGAGGAAATTTTCGAGGAGGCGCTAATGAGCGCAATTGTGTCCGCCACAGACACGCGGCGATCCCGCGTCCGGCTCTTGATCGTGACGATGCTGTTTCTCGTCACCACCGTGAACTATGCCGATCGCGCCACGCTCTCGATCGCCGGCCCCGCGCTTTCCAAGGAACTGCATCTCGATCCCGTCGCGATGGGCTACGTGTTCTCGGCGTTCGGCTGGTCCTATGTGGTCGCCCAGGTGCCGTGCGGCTGGCTGCTCGACCGCTTCGGCTCCAAATGGGTCTATGCGATCAGCATCATCGTCTGGTCGATCTTCACCGCGATGCAGGGCCTGGTCGGGTTCCTGTCCGCGGGCACGGCCGTGGCCCTGCTGTTCGCCCTGCGCTTCCTGGTCGGCATCGCCGAGGCGCCGTCATTCCCGGCCAACGCCCGCATCGTCGCCTCCTGGTTCCCCGGCAATGAACGCGGCACCGCTTCGGCCTTCTTCAATTCGGGGCAGTATTTCGCCACCGTGATCTTCGCGCCGCTGATGGGCTGGATCGCCCATGAGTATGGCTGGCGCCATGTGTTCTACGTGATGGGTGCGCTCGGCATCGTCATGGGCATTGCCTGGATCAAGACCATCTACGAGCCGAAGGAGCACCCCGCGATCAACGAGGCCGAGTTCGACTACATCAAGCAGGGCGGCGCGCTGGTCGACATGGACGCGGCGAAGGCTGGCAAAACGCAGGACAACGGCCCCAGCTGGGACCACATCCGCCAGCTGCTCGGCAACCGGATGATGCTCGGCGTCTATATCGGCCAATACTGCATCGACACCCTGACCTACTTCTTCCTGACCTGGTTCCCGGTCTATCTAGTGAAGGAGCGTGGGCTGTCGATCCTGCAGGCCGGCTTCGTCGCGACCTTGCCGGCGCTGTGCGGCTTTATCGGCGGCGTGCTCGGCGGCGTGATCTCGGACTACATCCTGCGCCGCACCGGCTCGCTGACCATGGCGCGCAAGATCCCGATCGTCGGCGGCATGCTGCTGTCGATGTCGATCATCGCCTGCAACTATGTCGACGGCCAGGCGCTGGTGGTCGGCTTCATGGCGCTTGCCTTCTTCGGCAAGGGCATCGGCGCACTCGGCTGGGCGGTCGTCTCCGACACCTCGCCGAAGGAAGCCGGCGGCGTTTCCGGCGGTCTGTTCAACACCTTCGGCAATCTGTCCTCGATCACGACGCCGATCATCATCGGCTACATCCTGGCCGCCACCGGTTCGTTCAACGGCGCGCTGGTGTTCGTCGGCGCCAACGCGCTGGTCGCGGCGATCGCCTATCTGTTCATCGTCGGCGAGATCAAGCGGGTGCAGTTGAAGGCGGCCTGAAGGCGACGGGTCATGCGACGGCTTATCCCCCTCATCCCCGCGCAAAGGCTTCGCCTTTGTCGCTGGAGGAGCCCGCGCAGCGGGCGTCTCGAAGGATGCAGGCCACAGACCGGGCCTTCATGGTTCGAGACGCGCGTTCCGCGCTCCTCACCATGAGGGTCTGAGATTTTCGAAACGCGGAACGGCGGCTTCGGCCGCCGTCTTTGTCTGCTTCTTTGTCTGCTTTTTGTCTTCTTGGCCAGTGGGAGGCATCGATGCTAGAACGCACAAATCCCCGTTCGATCCATTCCGGGTTAGCATCGATGTTCGACCTGAGCCAGCTCCGCTGCTTTGTCACGGTGGCCGAGGAATTGCACTTCGGCCGCGCCGCGGCGCGGCTCAACATGACGCAACCGCCGCTGAGCCGGCAGATCCAAGTGCTCGAGCACATCATCGACGCGCCGCTGCTGGAACGCACCAGCCGCTCGGTGCGGCTGACGCCGGCCGGACGCAGCTTCCTGCCCGAGGCGCGGCGCATCCTCAAGCTCGCGGAATCCGCCTCGCAGGTCGCCCGCCGCATCGCGCTCGGCAAGACCGGCTCGCTCAAGATCGGCTTCACCGCGGCGGCCGCCTACGGCTTCCTGCCCGACCTGATCGCGGCCTGCCGCTCGCGCCTGCCCGAGGTCGATTTTTCGCTGAAGGAGATGGTCTCCGGCGATCAGTTCGAGGCGCTCACCACCGGGCAGATCGATGCCGGCCTGCTGCGCCCGCCGATCGCGCGGCCGGAATTCGCCAGCCGGCGCGTCGTGGCCGAGCCGTTGCTCGCCGCGATCCCGAAGAAGCATCCGCTGGCCGCGGCCGAGACCGTCAGCATCAAGGATTTCGACGACCAGCCCTTCGTGATGTATTCGCCCTATGAGGCGCGCTACTTCCACGATCTCTTGGTGTCGATGTTCACACGCGCCGACGTGCTGCCGCGCTATGTCCAGCATCTCAGCCAGATCCATTCGATCCTCGCCATGGTGCGCGCCGGGCTCGGCGTCGCGATCGTGCCGGAAGCGGCCGCCAGCCTGAAGATCGCGGAGGTCAAGCTGAAGCCGCTGAAGCTGCGATCACCCGTACCGGTCGAGCTGTTCATGGTGTGGCGGCGCGATCACGAGAACCAGTTGCTGCCTTCACTGATCGAGATCGCAACCGAAATCGCAGCGCCGCATCTGCGCGGCGATTGATGCAGATTGCGCATCGCTCGATACCGCGTTTGGCTTGGACGCGCATCGAAGCATTCCCTAGAAATCCCGCCATGGACGCGCGCTGCTCGCGCATCCCGTTCCCAACATCATAAGGAGTGGCGCCATGAGCAAGATGACCCCTCAGGAGATGGCCGCTAGAATCGGTGGCGGCCTCCTGTCCTTCCCGGTGACCCCGTTCAACGCGGACTATTCGTTCGACGAGGCGACCTATCGCGCCAACATGGACTGGCTATGCGGCTATGACGTTGCCGGCCTGTTCGCCGCCGGCGGCACCGGCGAGTTCTTCTCGCTGACGCCGAGTGAAGTTCCCCACGTCGTGAAGATCGCGGTCGACGAGACCAAGGGCCGTGTTCCCGTGCTGGCCGGCACCGGCTACGGCACCGCGATCGCGCGCGAGATCGCGGTTGGCGCCGAGAAGGCCGGCGCCGACGGTCTGCTCTTGCTGCCGCCCTATCTCACGCATGCCGAGCAGGACGGCCTCGCCGCGCATGTCGAGGCGGTGTGCGCGTCGGTCAAGATCGGCGTCATCGTCTACAACCGCGACAATGCGATCCTGCAGCCCGATACGCTGGCGCGCCTCTGCGAGCGCTGCCCGAACCTCGTCGGCTACAAGGACGGCATCGGCGACATCGAGCTGATGACCCGCGTCCACACCCGGCTCGGCGATCGCCTGACCTATATCGGCGGCCTGCCGACCGCGGAGACCTTTGCCCTGCCCTATCTCGACATGGGCGTGACCACCTATTCGTCGGCGGTGTTCAACTTCGTGCCGGAATTCGCCACCAAATTCTACGCCGCGGTGCGCCGGCGCGATCATCAGACCATCCATGCAGGCTTGAAGGATTTCATCCTGCCGCTGATCGCGATACGCAACCGCAAGAAGGGTTATGCGGTGTCGATCATCAAGGCCGGCATGAAGGTGATCGGTCGCGATTCCGGCCCGGTGCGGCCGCCGCTCACCGACCTCACCGCGCAGGAGACCGCCGAGCTCGCCGCACTGGTGGCCAAGCTGCCGCAGGCCGCCGCGCGGCAGGCGGCAGAATAAGCCGAACGGCCAACAACGAAGGGAGGAGCAGATGATCCAGGACACGATCCGCACCGGCTTTGCCGGCGCACCTGTTGTCACGGCGATGGAGGTGATCCCGGTCGCCGGCCGCGACGGCATGCTCCTCAATCTGAGCGGCGCGCATGCGCCGTTCTTCACCCGCAACCTCGTTATCCTCACCGACAACTCCGGCCTCACCGGCGTCGGCGAGGTGCCGGGCGGCGAGAAGATCAAGAAGACGCTCGAGGACGCCCGCGACCTCGTCGTCGGCCAGACCATCGGCGCCTGCAACAACATCCTGGCCTCGATGCGCCAGGCCTTCGCCGACCGCGACGCCGGCGGCCGCGGCAAGCAGACCTTTGACCTGCGTGTCACCATCCATGCGGTCACGGCGGTGGAATCCGCGCTGCTCGATTTGCTCGGCCAGCATCTCAATCTCCCGGTCGCGGCGCTGCTCGGCGAAGGCCAGCAGCGCACCAGCGTCGAGACGCTCGGCTACCTCTTCTTCGTCGGCGATCGCAAGAAGACCAGTTTGCCGTATGTCGAGGGCGAGACCGGCAAGCCCGACTGGTTCGACCTGCGCCATCAGGCGGCGATGACGCCGGATGCGATCGTGCGCCTCGCCGAAGCGACGCAGGCGCATTACGGCTTTGCCGACTTCAAACTCAAGGGCGGCGTGCTCAGGGGCGAAGAGGAGATCGAGGCCGTCACCGCCATTGCAAAACGCTTTCCGAAGGCGCGCGTCACGCTCGACCCGAACGGCGCCTGGTCGCTCGACGAGGCGATCCGGTTGTGCAGCAACATGCATGGCGTGCTCGCTTATGCCGAGGATCCCTGCGGCGCCGAGGCCGGCTTCTCCGGCCGCGAGATCATGGCCGAGTTCCGCCGCGCCACCGGGCTGCCGACCGCGACCAACATGATCGCCACCGATTGGCGCCAGCTCTCGCATGCACTGCGGCTCGGGGCGGTCGACATTCCGCTCGCCGACCCGCATTTCTGGACCATGCAGGGCTCGGTGCGGGTGGCGCAGACTTGCCGCGACAACGGCCTGACCTGGGGCTCGCACTCCAACAACCATTTCGACATTTCGCTGGCAATGTTCACCCATGTCGGCGCCGCCGCGCCCGGCAAGGTGACCGCGATCGACACCCACTGGATCTGGCAGGACGGCCAGGCGTTGACCAGGGAGCCGCTGCAGATCAAGGGCGGCAAGATCGCGATCCCGGATCGGCCGGGCCTCGGCATCGAGCTCGATCGCGGTGCCATCGAGGCCGCGAACGCGCTATACAAGCAGCATGGCCTCGGCGCCCGCGACGACGCGCTGGCCATGCAGTACCTGATCCAGGGGTGGACCTTCGACGACAAGCGTCCCTGCCTCGTGCGCTAAAAAAGAAAGGTTGGAAACATGACCGCTCACCAGAAGAACTTCATCGCCGGCGAATGGGTCGACGGAACAGGCATCACGCGGGACATCAACCCCTCCAACACCAAAGACGTGGTCGGCGAATACGCCAAGGCCGACAAGGCGCAGACTGAAAAGGCGATCGCAGCCGCGAAGGCCGCCTTCCCGGCCTGGGCGCGCTCGACGCCGCAGGAACGCTTCGATGCGCTGACCAGGATCTCCGTCGAAATCCTCGCCCGCAAGGAAGAGCTCGGCCGCCTGCTCGCCCGCGAGGAGGGCAAGACGCTACCGGAAGGCATCGGCGAGGTGGCGCGCGCCGGACAGATCTTTGCGTTCTTCGCCGGCGAAGCGCTGCGACTGATGGGCGAAAAGGGCGCATCGGTGCGCCCCGGCCTCGACGTCGAGATCACCCGCGAGCCGGTCGGCGTCGTCGGCATGATCACGCCGTGGAATTTCCCGATCGCGATCCCGGCGTGGAAGATCGCGCCGGCGCTCTGCTACGGCAATACCGTGGTGTTCAAGCCGGCCGAGCTGGTGCCGGGCTCCGCCCATGCGTTGTCCGAGATCATCGCGCGTTCCGGCGTACCGGCCGGCGTGTTCAACCTCGTGGTCGGCTCGGGCTCGGTGGTCGGCCAGACGCTGCTGGATCATCCCGACGTCGCCGCGATCTCCTTTACCGGCTCGGTTCAGACCGGCCGCAAGATCGCGCAGGCCTGCGTGCTCTCCAATCCGATGAAGAAGTTCCAGCTCGAGATGGGCGGCAAGAACCCGCTGGTCGTGCTCGACGACGCCGACGTGAAGGTCGCGGTCGAGGTCGCGGTCAACGGCGCCTATTTCTCGACCGGCCAGCGCTGCACCGCGTCCTCGCGCCTGATCGTCACTGCGGGGATTCACGACCGCTTCGTTGCCACGATGACCGAGCGCATGAAGGGGCTTTCGGTGGACGACGCGCTGAAGAGCGGCGTGCATGTCGGCCCTGTGGTCGACCAGAGCCAGCTCGACCAGGACCTCCGCTACATCAAGATCGGCCAGGATGAAGGCGCCCGCCTGCACTGGGGCGGAGAGCTGCTCAACCGCGAGACGCCCGGCTTCTATCTGCAGCCGGCGCTGTTTACCGAGGCGACCAACCAGATGCGCATCGCCCGTGAGGAGATCTTCGGCCCGGTCGCCTGCGTGATCCGCGCCAAGGATTATGAGGAGGCGCTGGCGATCTCGAACGACACCGAGTTCGGCCTCGCCTCGGGCATCTGCACGTCAAGCCTGAAATACGCCTCGCACTACAAGCGCAACAGCGAGGCCGGCATGGTGATGGTCAACCTGCCGACCGCCGGCGTCGACTACCACGTCCCGTTCGGCGGCCGCAAAGGCTCGAGCTACGGCGCACGCGAACAGGGCGCCTATGCCCGCGAGTTCTACACCACGGTGAAGACGGCTTACACCTTCCCGGGCTGAAGCAGTTGGGACAGAGTGCAGCCTCGTAAGACGCCGCGCCCCCTCTCCCGCTTGCGAGGGTTGGGGTGGGGGCTCTCCCCGCGAGTCATGCAGTGGAGAGAGCCCCCACCCGGATCGCATCATTCGATGCGATCCGACCTTCCCCGCAAGCAAGCGGGAGAGGTGACGTGAAGCCAGGAGGAATACGGCATGGACCAGTCGATCGGCGCGCAGGAGCAGCCCCGCTACATCAAGCTCAACGAGCGCGACAATGTCGCGATCGTCGTGAATGATTTCGGCCTGCCCGCCGGCTCCCGCTTCGCCTCGGGCCTGACGCTGCGCGCCTTCGTGCCGCAGGGCCACAAGACCGCGCTGGAAGACATCGCCGAGGGCGCACCCATCATCCGCTATGGCGAGGTGATCGGCCATGCGCTGTCGCCGATCCTGGCCGGCGAATGGGTCGACGAGGCACGCATCCGCATGCCCGACGCGCCGCCGCTCGATCAGCTCGAGATCGCGACCGCGGTGCCGCCAGCGCTGCCGCCGCTCGACGGTTTTACCTTCGAGGGCTATCGCAATCCCGACGGCTCGGTCGGCACCAAGAATATCCTCGGCATCTCCTCCTCCGTGCAATGCGTCAAGGGCACGATGGAATATGCGGTCAAGCGCATCCGCGCCGAGCTCTTGCCGAAATATCCCAACGTCGACGACGTCGTGCCGCTGACCCACGCCTATGGCTGCGGCGTCGCGATCACGGCGCCCGACGCCGTGGTGCCGATCCGCACCCTGCAGAATCTCGCGCTCAATCCGAATTTCGGCGGCGAGATCCTCGTCGTCGGCCTCGGCTGCGAGAAGCTCGCGCCGGAACGGCTGGTGCCGGAAGGCGTCGGCGATGCCATCGTGCGTATGCAGGACGAAGCGTTTGACGGCTTCGGCGCCATCGTCGACGCCATCATGACCCAGGCGGAAGCCCGGCTGAAGGTGCTCAACGCCCGCAAACGCGAGACCTGCCCGGCCGCCGATCTTGTGATCGGCCTGCAATGCGGCGGCAGCGATGCGTTCTCCGGCGTGACCGCGAACCCCGCGGTGGGCTTTGCCGCCGACCTGCTGGTTCGTGCCGGCGCGACCGTGATGTTCTCGGAAGTGACCGAGGTGCGCGACGCGATCCAGCTTCTGACCCGCCGCGCCGTCAACGAGGATGTCGGCCGCGCGCTGATCCGCGAGATGGAATGGTACGACGCTTATCTTGCCCGCGGCGGCGCCGACCGCAGCGCCAACACCACGCCGGGCAACAAGAAGGGCGGTCTCGCCAACATCGTCGAAAAGTCGCTCGGCTCGATCGTCAAGTCCGGCTCCGGCCCGATCGCGGGCGTGCTGTCGCCGGGCGAGAAGGCGCGGCAGAAGGGCATGCTGTTTGCCGCGACGCCGGCGAGCGACTTCATCTGCGGCACGCTGCAGCTCGCCTCCGGCATGACCTTGCAGGTGTTCACCACCGGCCGCGGCACACCGTATGGCCTGGCCGCCGCGCCCGTCATCAAGGTCGCGACCCGCAGCGAGCTGGCACGGCGCTGGAAGGACCTGATCGATTTCGACGCCGGCTGCATCGCCACCGGCGAAAAGACAATCGAGGAAACCGGCTGGGACCTGTTCCGCCTGATCCTCGACGTCGCGAGCGGGCGGACCAAGCCGTGGTCGGACCGCTGGGGCATCCACAACGATCTCACGCTGTTCAACCCGGCACCGGTGACCTGAGCATCGGCGCCTCCTTAACCACCCGTTAGCCACGTCCTGATCGGCCGGGGAACGTCGCAATTCGATTCAAATTGTCTGGGCATGGAGGCACACATGACCCGGACCATCAATGATCTCAGAGATCAGGCCGACCGCGCCGAGCGGCTGGCACGCACCGGCATGGACTCGTTGACGGCCGAGCGCCTGCGTGCCTACGCGGAGGAATGTCGCAGCCAGATCGCAGCCGCCGAGCGGGAGAGGCAATCGGGGGCATCACCAGCGGCATAGATCTCCGAGGTTCGCCGCCACACGCTCGTCAAAATTTCTCGAGTCCTCGCACTTCCCTGGCGGCGACCTTGATCAGCGGCTTGACCGCCTGTTCCTCTCGGCCGAGCACAACCCCCGAAGCGAAGGCGCTGGCGCGCTCCTTCCGATGCGGGGCCTTCAGCGCCGCATCGACCGCCAGCTTGCGGTGCGCGACAAAATCGTTGAGCGAGCCGAGTGCATCCTGGACCCGCTTCAGGTGCCTGGACAGCCGCGCGAGTTGCCTGCGCTCACCCTTGCGCGAAAACAGGCTTTCGAAGAAATCGATCGCGTATCTGAGCTTCTTGGCCTTGATGCGCACCTTGTGCCGCTCCCGGGCCGACAGTTCGTCGAGACGCCGGCCATCCTTGCGCAGCTTCCTGATGCGGCGATGCAGCAGTGCGGCGGCGAATTCCTCGATCGGACCGCCTTCGTCCTCCGCGGCAATGGTCTGCTTTGCCTCGATCCATTGCAACGTGTCGATCAGCATGGACCGATAGCGCCGCGAATTGACCGCCTGCCGCGCGCCGGCAAAGGCGCGGTCGCGGCGGTCGGAGAATTCCTGCCGGATCGCTTTGCCGCCTCGCCGCAGCAGCGCGTCATGCGACGCAGGCTCGATATCTTCCTTGACGAATACATCAAGCTCGCGCGCCGGTGCGAGCGCGCTGGTGAGCCACTTCAGCTGCGTCTTGATGTCTTCCGTCGGGGCCACGGTGAGGATCTTCGAGAACAGCGAGATCGCGGCGCGCAGCCGCCGCAACCCAACCCGCATCTGGTGAATGCCTTCCGCCTCGCCCTCGCGGACGGCATCGGCATTCGATGAAAAGTGACGAAGCGCGGCGCGCGCGATCACCCGGAACGCCGCGCCGGCGGTAAGCCCGGCGTCGAGCACGATGGCCCCGGCGGAGACGACGACATGCTCCTCGCCATCGGCAAGTTCATAGCCATGTTCGGCTTTCGAGCGCAGATCGAGCTCCGCCGCCGCCTTCCGCTCCAGCGCCCTGGCAACCCGGAACAAGTCGAGCGGGCGGCCGCTCTTGAGTTCGAGTTCGACCTCGTCGATTCGGCGCGAACGATGCCCGGCCGTGGTGTAGCCGCGATCGATCGCGAGCTCGATCTCGCTGCGTTTCGTCCGCAGCGGCACAGTGATACGCCGGACCGACGTCGCGAACATCGGCTTCAGCTTGTGACGCAGCCTGTCGGACGCGAGCTTTTCGAGCGGTGTACCTTCGGCCTTGTCGAGGTCGAGGTGTCCATCCGCAAGGTCGGTCTCCCATTCGCCCCGTTCAAACTGTGGCCCCGCCCCGGACTTGATCGTCTGAACATAGCTGGCGCCATCCCGCCGCACGCGCAATGTCAGTCCGTGCCGCTTCAGCTTGTGCTTCGCGGTGTCGAAATAGGTCGAGACGAGATCGCTCTCGGACGGCGCTCCGCTTTTGCTGCCGGCGATCCGCGGTTTCTTCAGTCCCTTGAGCTTGCGCGCGGGAACGCGGAATTTGAGCTCCGTCTCGGCCGCCATCGTCGCTCCGTGACCTGGGGCACCAAGCAAACGTCCGCCGTGACCAGGTCAGCGACGGACGTTCATGCTCACACAAGATCGCCTGGGTTGGCGTCAATCGTCGTCGTTGTGGATGACGGTCTTGCTGCGATTGCCGAATTCGTCCCGCTTCTTGATGACCGTGGTCCGGTCACGGCGCGGCTCACGTTCCCTGATCACGGTGGTGCGATCACGGTCGCGGTCGCGATACTCGGGCGCCCGACCAACCGTTACGCCCGCGCCGACGGGACCTGCGCGGACACCGATATCATCGGCGAACACAGGCGATGCGATCGCGGTCACCATGGCCGCGGCTAGCAGATACGTCCTCATGCCGTCTCTCCTCCTCCAGTTGCGATGTGAAGGAGGAACGTCGAGTGCGACGGACCGTTCCTGCATCGAACGTGCTGCATTTGCTCACGCGCCGGTGCGAAACATCGCGCGGGAACTCGCTGAACAGGCATTCATCTGTGTGGCGAAATACCCATGTTCCACGCGTTGAATAGCCTGAATTGATGTCCCACGTCCTTAACTAACAGGAGGACGTTCCATGAAACAGTCACAGCACTTCCTCGACAATGCGGAGAACTGCGCGCAGCTTGCCGAGCGTGCCGACGACGAGCCGACCCACAAGCGCTTCAAGCGAATGGAAGCGGCCTGGCGCGCGCTGGCAAAGGAACAGGATTGGCTCGATGGCGAGACTTCGCCAGCGGAAAATGCAGCCTAGATCCAGCCCGGCCGTGGCGATAAATGCGACATCGCCACGGCCCGCGGCCTACTCGGCGCTGCGCTGCCGCTGCCAGCGCAACAGATAGGCCTGCAGCCGCCAGATGATCGCCGACAGCACCACGCCGACCAGCATCAAGACCACGACAGCAACCATCATGCCCGAGGCCTCGCCGCGCGCCTCCGATTCGATGATGAGGCGGCCGATGCCGCGCTCGGCGCCGATGAACTCGCCGACGATCACGCCGATCAGCGCGAAGGAGATCGCAGGCGTCAGCGAGGCGAACACCCAGGCCATCGTCGAGGGGATCACCACCGTCCGGGTGATCTGCCATTCGCTGGCGCCGAGCAGCCGCGCGGCATTGGTGAAGCCCTCGTCGATCGAGCGCGCGCCCTCGAAGGTGTTGAAGAACACCAGGAACACGACGACGATCCACGACGTCACGATCTTCGACATGTCGCCGATCCCGAATGCCAGCACGATGATCGGCGCCAGCGCGATCCGCGGGATCGAATTGACAGCGGTGATGAAGGGCTGAAAGATCGCGCTCAGCCGGTCGGATCGTCCCAGGATCAGCCCCGCGACGAAGCCGCTGACCACGCCGGTGACGAAGCCGAAGAAGGTATTCTTCAGGGTGATGGCGGTCGCGGCCCAGAGGTTGTTCTCGTTGCGCGCCAGGCACTTTCCGAAGTCGCCGTTGAACCAGCTGTTGAAGGCGCCGAGCTTCGAGGTCAGGCAGCTCTGGATCAGGAAGTTGTCGAAGATCATCGACGGCTTCGAGATGAAGTAGGGATCGAGCAGGTCGGGCACCAGCCAAGGCAGTCTGGCGCGGAGGTCGTAGCCCCATTGCCAGACCGACAGCACGACGGCGCAGATCAGGACCTGCCAGCCGACCGTGCCGAGCGTGCCGTACCTCTTCATGCGCTGCGGCCCTTGACGAATTCCTCACCCAGCGAATGCCATATGTGCTGGAACAGCTCGGCATAATGCGGGGTCTCGCGTACCTTCACCGCATCGCGCGGGCGCGCGAAGTCGACCTCGAACATGTCCTTGATGCGACCCGGCCGCGCCGAGAACAGGATGATGCGGTCGGCCAATGTCAACGCCTCGCCGAGATCGTGGGTCACGAACAGCACGGTCTGCTGCTCGCGTTCCCAGATCCGCAGCAGCACCTCGTGCATGTCGATCTTGGTGTGGGTGTCGAGCGCGCCGAACGGCTCGTCCATCAGGAGGATCTGCGGCTCGACGATCAAAGTGCGCATCAACGCCGCGCGCTGCCGCATGCCACCCGACAGCGCCGATGGATAGGCGTTCTCAAATCCCTTCAGGCCCGCTTGCGCGACGCATTCCGCGATGCGCTCCTTCCGTTCGTGAGCCGGCACGCCTGACAGCTCCAGCCCGTAGCCGATATTGTCGCCGACGGACCGCCACGGAAACAGCGTGTCGCGCTGGAAGACATAGCCGACATTGGGCGTCGCCTTGCCGGCGACGACGCGCTTGCCGTCGATGAGGATCTCGCCGCCGGTCGGGCGGATCAGCGAGGCGATCATATTGAGCACGGTGCTCTTGCCGGAGCCCGACGGCCCGAGCAACGCGACGAACTCGCCGCGGCGGACGTCGAAGGTCACATCGCGGACGGCCTCGATCGTGGTTTTGGCGAGTTGGAACGACTTGCTCAGGCCCTTGACCTCGACGCGGCGATCGGCCGGGGCGCGCGGCGACACGGTTGCGCTTGTCTCGAGCGCGCTCAACCCGGATAGGCCTTTCGCGCCGCTTCGATCAGGTTGGAATTGACCACGTCGGCGATCTTGAGCGGCTTGATGCCGGTCATCTCGCGGAACCAGACTTTCTCGCCGCGCGCGAAGCTCGCGGCGTCGATCGAGCCCTCATAATCCGCGACCTTCTGGATCGACGTAATCTCCAGCAGATTGGCCTCGCGCGAGGTGCTGCCGACATAGGGCTCGATGGCGTCGTAGACCTCGGTCGGCTTGTGGGTCTTGATCCATTGCGACGCCCGCCACAGCGCGGTGACGTAGGCCTGCATCTTGGCCGGGTCCTTGTCGATGGTGGCTTGCAGCGTGAAATGCGCGGTCACCGGCACCTTGCCGCCGATATGCTTGTTCCAGATCGCCTCATCGGTACCGTCGAACAGCAACTCGCCCCAGCCCTGCTGCTGTGCCTCG
The DNA here is from genome assembly GCF_042258325.1 of Bradyrhizobium sp. Pha-3. Classification (NCBI taxonomy): domain Bacteria; kingdom Pseudomonadati; phylum Pseudomonadota; class Alphaproteobacteria; order Hyphomicrobiales; family Nitrobacteraceae; genus Bradyrhizobium; species Bradyrhizobium sp. Pha-3. The sequence continues at coordinate 7,556,813 of NZ_CP170151.1, forward strand.
TTCAACAGCGACAGCGAACTGACGAGAATATCGACCTGCTTCGACTTCAGCGATCCCAGCATGGTATCGACATTGCCGGTGCCGATCCAGGTCACCTTGTCGTCGAGCCCCATGGTTTCCATGTAGTAGGACGACCAGACATGGTTGGTGCCGCCGAGCGAAGAGACCGAGACGATCGGCTTGCGGCCGTCGGGCCGCTTCCATTGCGCGAAGGCCTCCAGCGAGTTGAGGCCCTGGTCCTTCAAATCCTTGCGCAGGATGAACATCACCGAGTTCGATCGCGTGTCGACCGGCAACAGCACGCGCGCGGCGCGACCGTGATTGGTCAGCTGCATCGGATGGGTGACGTCGCCGATGCCGATGTCGCCCTGCGACGAGGCGATGATCTCGCGGGTCTTCACACCGCTGCCGCCCTGCACCAGCTTGCAGTCGAGCCCGGCCTCCTTGAAGTAGCCGATACGGTCGGCGACGAACTGCGTCTGATAGACCGGCACCGCGACCGGATAGATCGCGCGGCCCGCGGCCGCCTGCGCCCATGCACGGCCACCCGCCAGCGCGGCGCCGCCGGCGGCGATGACCGTCAAGGCCGATCGCCTTGAAATGTGGGGCATGGCGAGGCGCGCCATCACGCGTGCTCCTTCGCCGAGATCTTGTCGAGCGCGCCGAGCACCGCATCGCCCATCTGCACGGTCGACAGCTTTTTCGCCCCGGCCTCGGCGATATCGGCCGTGCGCGCGCCGGAGGCGAGCGCGGTCTGCACCGCCTTCTCGAGCAGGTCGGCGTCCTCAGGCCGGTTCAGCGTCAGTCGCAGCAGCATCGCGACGCTGAGGATCGAACCGAGCGGATTGGCGATGCCCTTGCCCGCGATATCGGGCGCGCTGCCATGCACCGGCTCATAGAGCGCCTTGCGCCGGCCGAAGCGATCCACAGGACCGAGCGAGGCTGACGGCAGCATGCCGAGCGAGCCGGAAGCCATCGCCGCGCAGTCGGACAGGATGTCGCCGAAGATGTTGCCGGTCACCATGACGTCGAACTGCCGCGGCTCGCGCACGATCTGCATCGCGGCGTTGTCGACATAGAGATGGGTCAGCTCGACATCGGAGAACTCCTCCTTGTGCAGCTTGATCACCTCCTCGCGCCAGACCACGCTGGTCTCCAGCACATTGGCCTTGTCGACCGAGCAGACCTTGTTGCGCCGGGTCCGCGCCAGCTCGAAGGCCGAGCGCGCCACGCGGCGGATCTGGTTCGTGGTGTATTGCTCGGTGTTGAAACCGCGGCGCTGGCCGTCGGGCAGCGTCTCGATGCCGCGCGGCTCGCCGAAATAGATGCCGCTGGTCAGTTCGCGGATGATGACGAAGTCGACAGCGTCGAGCACCTCGGGCTTCAGCGGCGCGGACGCCGACAGTGCCGGGCTCGCCACGATCGGCCGCAAATTGGCATAGAGATCGTACTTGCTGCGCAGGCCCAGCAGACTGCCGGCCTTGCGCGCTGCGGCCGGCACCTCGGTGGTCTCCGGCCCGCCGGTCGCACCCCACAGGATGGCGTCAGCCTCGTCCATCGCCTCGGCGGTATCCTCGGGCAGCACCTTGCCGGTCGCCAGATACGGGATCAGGCCGTATTGCGCCTCGCGCAGCGTCATCGGCACGCTACGCTTCGCCGCGAACCAGTCGAGCACGCGGCGCGACTGCGCGGTGACCTCGGGGCCGATGCCCTCGCCGCCGACGACGGCGACCTTGACCATATTGGATTGCGTGCTCATGCGGATGTCCTTGAAGCGGGTGTCCTAGTCGAATGAATCCATGGCCGCGCCGCGCGGTCGGAAGCCTGGAAAGCGAGGATCTCGTCGTCGCGCCGCAGCGTCAGCGCCACCTCGTCGAGCCCCTTCAGCAGGCCCTCGCGCCGCCGCGGATCGATCTCGAACGAATGCCGCGCGCCCGACGGCGACACGATGGTCTGGGCCTCGAGGTCGATCGAGACCTTGCCCGCACCCTGCGTCGCCTCGATTTCGGCGGCAAGCTGATCGACCACCGCCTTGTCGACGATGACGGGAAGGATTCCGTTCTGGAAGCAGTTGGCGAAGAAGATGTCGCCGAAGCCGGAGCCGATGATGGCGCGGATGCCGCGCTCCTGCAGCGACCACACCGCGCCCTCACGCGAGGAGCCACAGCCGAAATTCGGCCCGGTCACCAAAATCTCCGCATCCCGGTACGGCTCGCGGTTCAGGATGAATTCCGGATTCTCCGAGCCGTCGGGCAGATAGCGCAGCGAGCCGAACGCCCATTTGCCGAGCGTGCCGCGGATCGAGTTGCCCACCAGCCGCTCGATGCGGATGATGACGTCGGTATCGATATTGCCGCGCATGATCGGCGCGGCGGTTGCGGTGAGCTTGTCGAACGGCTTTGGCATGCTCTAGCGTCCCATCATCCTGACATCGGCGATCGCGCCGGCAATGGCGGATGCCGCGGCACTCGCGGGGCTCGCCAGATGCGTCCGCGCACGCGGCCCTTGCCGGCCGACGAAATTGCGGTTCGAGGTCGAGACCGAGCGCTGCCCGGGCGCCACCACCTCACCATTGGCGGCAAGGCACATCGAGCAGCCCGGCTCGCGCCACTCGAAGCCGGCGTCGATGAAGATCTTGTCGAGCCCTTCGGCGACCGCCTCGCGCTTGACGTTCTCCGAGCCCGGCACCACCCAGGCGCGGACCCCGGCCGCGACCTTGCGGCCGCGCGCGACCTCGGCCGCGGCGCGCAAATCGCTGAGCCGGCTGTTGGTGCAGGAGCCGATGAACACCCAATCGACCGGCGTGCCCGCGATCGGCGCCCCGCCCTGCAGGCCCATATACTCCAGCGCGGTCTCGATCGCGGCGCGCCGCAAGGGATCGTCGACCGCCTTCGGATCGGGAATCACGCCATCGACGCCGACGACGTGCTCGGGGCTGATGCCCCAGGTCACTTGCGGGATGATCTTCTCGACGTCGATCACGACCTCGCGGTCGAACACCGCGTCGGGATCGCTCGGCAGTTCGCGCCACGCTTTCACCGCGAGATCCCACATCTCGCCCTGCGGCGCATAGGGACGGCCGCGGAGGAATTCAAACGTCTTTTCGTCCGGCGCCACCATGCCCATCTTGGCACCGAGCTCGATCGAGAGATTGCAGATCGTCAGCCGGCCCTCGATCGGCAGCGCGCGGATCGCACTGCCGGCATATTCGACCGCATAGCCGGTGCCGCCTGCAGCGCCGATATGGCCGATCAGCGCCAGGATCATGTCCTTGGCGGTGACGCCGAGCGGCAGCTTGCCCTCGAAGCGCGCGCGCAGCGTCTTCGGACGGCGCTGGATCAGCGCCTGCGTCGCCAGCACATGGGTGAGCTCGCTCGATCCGATGCCGAAGGCGAGCGCCCCTAGGCCGCCATGGGTGCAGGTGTGGCTGTCGCCGCAGACGATGGTCGCGCCCGGCAGGCTCAAGCCGAGTTCCGGCCCGATGACGTGGACAATACCCTGGCCGGGCTGATCGACATCGAACAGGGTGATGCCGCTCGCCGCCGTCTCGACCCGCAGTGCAGCCAGCAATTCCATGCCGATCTTGCTGGTTCCGGCGCGGCCCGGCGCCGTGGACAGCGCGTGATCCGGCGTCGCGAATGTCAGTTCGGGATTGTGGACCTTGAGGCCCCGGCTCTTCAGATCGAGCAGGCCGCGCGACCCGCCGAGATCGTGCAGCAGATGGCGGTCGATATGAAGGAGGTCGGTGTCCTCGCTCAAACGGGCAATGACATGCTGATCCCAGATCTTCTCGAGCAAACTTCGGCCGGGCATCCGCCTTCCCCTGCTCTGTGCGTTTCCATGCGACTTGATCTTATTGGCGGCAATCTGGGCCAAAGTTGTCGTCAAGTGAAGCAGTTTTGCCCTAACATCACATATGTGATGGAGGTGTACTTGACCCGCCGAGGAGCCAGCCATGCCGAATCCGAATAAGACGGCCATCGTCAAATCGGCCATGCGGACGTTTGCAGTTCTGGAGTTCTTCCGGAAAACAAAGCGGGCTGCTTCCGTGACTGAAATATCGTCCGCGTTGGAGATGCCCCAATCGAGCACGTCGGTGTTGCTTCGATGTCTCGTCGAATTGAACTACCTCGAATACGAGCGAAAGACCCGGCTTTTCATCCCGAGCTACCGGGTCAATCTGCTGGGTGACTGGATCCGTCGTTCCCCGTTCCGTGATACCAAGCTCACCGATCTGATGGAGGAACTCTGGACCGCGACGGGCGGCGAAACCGTCATGCTCGGACAACAGGCCGGCGCCGCCGGGATGCAGTATCTGCACGTTGTCCCCGGCGGCTCTCAGCTTCAGTACACGGCACAAGCCGGTCAAATACGACCGATGGTGCGGACCGCGCTCGGACATGTGCTGCTGAGCCAAATGCCGAACACCAAAATTCGCGGCATTATCCGCCGCAACAATGCCGAGGAGCCGAGTCAATCGGCGCGCGTTCGCGAATCCGCCTTTCTCGAGGAGGTCGAGCGCATTCGCCGCCGCGGCTATTCCGAGTCAGGCGGCCGCACGACGCCGGGCGCAAACACGATAGGCATGCTCATTCCCCGACCAAGGCGACGCGCTCCGCTCGCGATCGGCATCGGCGGACCGATCGAACGCATCGCGGCAAAGCGCGCGCACATCATCGAGGTGATGCAGAGCCGGCTGAAAGAACTGACAAGTGAAGCGCCGTAGCCCGGATGAAGCGAAGCGAAATCCGGGGGCAGTCTCCCTCCACGGAGAGATCGGCCCCGGATTTCGCTTCGCTGCATCCGGGCTACGGATACTGAATGTCTGTCTTCTCCTTCCCCCTGGAAGGGGGAAGGTCGGGATGGGGGTCCGCCACAGGCGGCGCTCTATGCGGAGAGAGCAGATCCCCACCCACTTTGCTCTGGCGAGCAAAGCGACCTCCCCTTTTCAAGGGGAGGTTGGACCCGCTGCAATTAGATCTTTCGGATTTCGCCTCACGACGCCAGCGCTTCCTCCGGCATCACGGCCGACAGATGCTGGCTCTCGGCGACAGCGCGGTTGGTGATGCGGCCGCGATGCACGTTGAGGCCGGCGCGCAGATGCGGATCCTCGACCAGCGCGCGCAGTCCCTTTGCGGCCAGCGCTAGGCCGAACGGCAGCGTGGCGTGGTTGAGCGCGTCGCTCGAGGTGACCGGCACCGCACCCGGCATGTTGGCGACGCAGTAATGCACGATGTCATCAACGAGGTAAGTCGGCGCCTGATGCGTGGTGGGCTTCGAGGTCTCGAGGCAGCCGCCCTGGTCGATCGCGACGTCGACCAGCACCGCGCGGCGTTTCATGCCTGCAAGCTGCGCGCGCGACACCAGCTTTGGCGCACTGGCGCCGGGCACCAGCACCGCGCCGATCACAACATCAGCCGCAAAGACCTCCTGCTCGATCGCTTCCAGCGTGGCGTAACGCGTACGGACGCGGCCGAGGAAGAGATCGTCGAGCGCGCGCAGCCGCGGCAATGAGCGGTCGAGAATGGTGACGTCGCTGCCGAGGCCGGCCGCCATCCGCGCCGCATGGGTGCCGACCACGCCGCCGCCGATGATCGCAACCCGCGCCGGCGGAACGCCGGGCACGCCGCCGAGCAGCTTGCCCATGCCGTCGGCGGATTTGCGCAGCGCGGCGCCCGCGGCCTCGATCGCGAGCCGGCCGGCGACTTCGCTCATCGGCGCCAGCAGCGGCAGCCCGCCATGCGCATCCGTGACGGTCTCATAGGCCACCGCCGTGCAGCCGGAAGCGATCAGCCCCGCGGTCTGCGGCACGTCGGGCGCGAGATGCAGATAGGTGAAGAGGATCTGTCCCTCGCGCAGCCTGATCCATTCGGACGGCTGCGGCTCTTTCACCTTCACGATCATCTCGGCGACGGAGAACACCTCTTCGGCGGTGTCGGCGATCCGGGCGCCAGCCTGGATGTAGACGTCGTCGCCGGCACCGATGCCGTCACCGGCGCCGCGCTGGACCACAACCTCGTGGCCGTGCGCCGCATATTCCCGCACCGAGGCGGGCGTCAGCCCGACCCGATATTCCTCGACCTTGATTTCCTTGGGCACGCCGATGCGCATGGTCCGCTCCTTGAAGGATTCGTTTCCGCCAGCATCAAGGCTATGCCCCGTCACACGGCGTTTCTCAGCGATTTCCGGCTTGCTCACAGCCAAATACGCTCATATTCTTCGCATTCAGCTCAGCCCTTGAAGGAAATCTGCGTGGACGGTCTCGATCGTATCGACCTCAGAATCCTCGCCGAGTTGGTCGCTGATGCCCGCGCCAGCCAGATCGAGCTTGCCGAGAAGGTCGGGCTGTCGCCGACCGCCTGCGCGCGGCGCATTCGCCATCTCGAGGAGATCGGCGTGATCCGCGGCTACCGCGTCGACCTCGAACCATCAGCGCTCGGCCTCGTGACGACCGTCGTCGTCACCATCACGCTGGAGAAGCAGAGCGAGGATTATCTCGCAGCCTTCGAGGCCGCGATCGCGCGCTGCCCCGACGTCGTGTCCTGCCATCTGATGTCGGGCAGCGACGATTATCATCTGCAGGTGATCGCCCGCGACATCGCCGACTTCGAGCGCATCCACAAACAGCATCTGTCGCGGATGCCGGGCGTCGCCCGCATCCATTCCAGCTTCGCGATGCGCGAGGTGGTTCGCCGCACCATTCCCGAGACCGCGCTGCGCGGCTAACGGTCACGCACCACCACGCACTGTCACAATCGCACACTGTCACAATCGGGCACTGTCATAATCGGCACTGTCGCAATCGGATCTGCCCGGCTCGCTCCCACACGCAATTTTTAGTTCGTGATTCGCCGCCTTCTATGACAGAATTGCTACAGTTCAATATCAATTCGGTTACACGCGGAGCGGTGAATGAGCATGGAGTGGCGGGCGCGGCCGGTTTCGCTGGCTTGGTCAAATCCAGTGGTCCGGTGGTGGGGCTTCCTGAGCCTCGTCAGTGCCGCCAACATCGCGATCTGGTTCGCGCTCTACCGCCAGTTCAATGAACAGGCCAATGGCAGCTTCAGCAACACCTCGGGCATCGGCCTGATGATGCTGCTGTGCGCGGCCTACGTGTTCGGCTGCGCCTTCCGCTCGGTCCTGCCGCGCGCCGACGTGCAGCGCATCTGCCTGTTCGACACCTGGCTGTCGAGCGTCATGGTCGGCCGCACGGTTGCCACCGTCGCCGAGGTCTGCTTCGCCGCGCAATGGGCGATCATCCTGCATCAACTCGGCACCATGACCGGCGCCGAGACCACCGTGACCATCGCCTGGATCATCGTGCCGCTGATCGTGATCGCCGAATGCTTCTCCTGGTATGCGGTGCTGACCACGCATTATCTCTGCAATGCGATCGAGAACTCGATCTGGGCGGTGGTGTTCTTCCTGGTCGGGATTGCGCTGTGCCGGCTGCTGCCGGAGTTTCATGGCCCGGTGCGCTGGGCCTTCGTCGTTGCGATACTCGGCATCGCCGCCTTCCTCGCCTTCCTGATGACCGTCGACGTCCCGATGTATCTGAATCGCTGGCGCGCCAACCTCGCCGCCGGCGGCACGCTGCTGCATCCGCTGGAAGGCCTGCGCGACGTCAGCCGGCGCTGGGTCGTGACCCATGACATCGCGGAATGGCGCGAGGAGATCGCCTGGATGTCGCTGTATTTCAGCATGGCGGTCTGGTCGAGCCTCGCGCTCTGCGTCGGCTACTCGCTCGAGGATCAGCTGCCGCGCTACCGCACCGAGCCTGCGATCGTTGCAACGACGCCGGCGCCGACAGCGCAGCACACCGCCACGATCGACGCGGCGGCGCCGTCGCGGAATTGATCGGCCACCGCCGCGCGCGGCTTGTCGGCGCCGGTGCTTTCGGAGTAAAGGCTGAGGCATCCCCGCTCATCCGTCAGCGCGTTCCATGCCCCGCATCACCATCATCGAAACCGGGCTCGTCAGTCCGCAATTCCGCGAGCGCCACGGCAGCTATCCGCAGATGTTTCAGCGGATGGTAGCCACCGCCGATTCCTCTGTTGCCTGCGACGTCGTCAGCCTCGCCAATGGCGAGACGCTGCCGGATCCGGTCGCCTTGGATGCGATCCTGATCACGGGATCGGCCGCCGGCGTCTACGACGATGTCGGCTGGATCGCGCCGCTCGAAGCCTTCGTGCGCACGGCCCATGACAAGCGCATTCCAACCGTCGGCGTCTGCTTCGGCCATCAGCTGATCGCGCAGGCGCTCGGCGGCACGGTGCGCAAATCCGAGAAAGGCTGGGGCATCGGGCGCCATGTCTATCGCATCGCGCCGGACAACGGGCTGATCGACGGCGAGACGATCGCCGTTGCCTGCTCACATCAGGACCAGGTGATCACCCCGCCCGCCTCCGCACGCACCATCCTGTCGTCCGGGTTCACGGCGCATGCCGGCCTGCTCTATGCCAACGGCACGACGCTGTCGGTGCAGCCGCATCCGGAATTCACCGCCGACTATGCCCGCGCGCTGTGCGACCTGCGCCGCGGCCTCGCGCCCGATAGCGTGGTCGAGACCGCGAAGACCTCGCTGGCAGAGCCGCTCGACCACGCCACGCTTGGCGGCGTGGTCACACGCTTCCTCACGCACGGGCGCAGCTAGCCCTTGCGCCACTGCGCGGCGGCGTCGCGGGCGAAATCGCGATAGGCCCGCGGCGCGCGGCCGAGCAGCTTCGTCAGGCGTGCCAGTTCGTCGGCCGTCGCGACCGCGCCGTCGCTCTGGTACCGGCCAAACATCAGGCGCATGTCGAGCGCGAGCCATGCCGGCATCGCCGCCTTGAAACGCTGCTCCATCGCCGCGAGATCGTCGCCGCCATAGCTGACCGCGCGGCCAAGTTCATCGCGCCAGATCGCAGCCGCGCCCGCGCCGGTCACGACATCGGGGCCGACCAGCGCGTAAGTCTCGCGGCCCAGCGGCGCGGACGCGCGCTCGCGGCGCAGGAGCTCGATCGCGGCCGCCTCGCCGATGTCGCGGATGTCGACCATCGAGATGCCCTTGGCGCCGATCGGCATGCCGTAGGCGCCGAAGTTCAGCAGCGGCTCCTTCAGCCGAAGATCGTTCTGGATGAAATAGGCCGGACGCAGAATGGTCGCGGGAAGATCGAGCGCCTCGATCATCCGCTCGACCGTGTGCTTGCCGGCGAAATGCGGCACGTCGGCATAGGCCTCGCCCTTGAACACCGAGAGATAGACGATGCCCTTGACGCCGGCCTCGCGTGCAGCGGTCAGCGTCAGCATCGCCTGGGTCAGTTCGTCGGCGGCGTTCGGCACCAGCAGGAACAGCGTGCTGACGCCAATGAGCGCCGCGCGAGCCGAATCCACGTCGGCAAGATCGCCGCGAACGGCCGTCACATGCTGCGGAAATTGAGCCTTGCCGGGCGAGCGCGTCAGGGCGCGAACCTCGACGCCGTGACCGGCGAGATGGTTCAGAACCTGGGTCCCGATGGTACCTGTGCTGCCTGTCACCAGAATAGCCATGTCGAAATACTCCTTCTCTTCGGCAGACCGTCTGCCGTCGCCGAGAAGCTATCTGTTCCAATTTCTCTTTGGAGATGCCATTATTTGGACATAGCGTCTCGAATATGGAACAGAACCGATGGACCTTCAGGTGCTCACCGATTTCAACCTGGTGGCCGCGCATGGCGGGTTCGGCCGCGCCAGCCGCGCCTCCGGACGGGCCAAGGCGACGCTGTCCCGCCGTGTCGCCGAACTCGAACAGAGTCTCGGCGTCCGCTTGATCGAGCGGGGTTCGCAGAGTCTGCGATTGACCGATGAGGGCCGCGCGCTGCACGAGCGCACCAGCGGTCCATTGTCCGACATCGCCGAGGCCGGCGAAGCCGTGGTGCTCGGCGCGTCGACGCCGCGCGGCCGCTTGCGGGTCAGTGCGCCGGTCTTGCTCGCCCATGTCGCGTTCGGCCGGATCGGTGCACGCTTTGCGCACGCCTATCCCGACGTCCAGCTCGAGATCGTCGCCGAGGATCGCCTGGTCGATCCGGTGGAAGACGGCTATGACCTTGTCATCCGCATCAACCCGTCACCGGATGAACGTCTCGTCGGCCGCCGCTTCCTGCATGACGAGCTGCTGGTCGTGGCGCATCCCGATCGGCAACGACCGGCGACCTCCGCGCGCGATCCGGATGGCGTCTCCGTCGATGCCGTTGTGATGTCGCCGACGCCACCGGACACGGTCTGGCGCATCCGACATGAACGCGAAGAGATTACGCTCAGGCCGCGGCCAATGCTGCGTCTCTCATCGATGCTGATGATGCGCGAGTCGGTGCTCGCAGGCGCCGGCGCGGCCCTGCTGCCCAAGCTGCTGGTCGACGACGACATTGCCGCGGGCCGGCTTGCCTACTGGGGAACGGATACCAGACCTCCGGTCGAGATCTGGGCGCTGCAGAGCTCGCGACGGCTGGTCGGTGCAAAGGTTCGCGCGTTTCTCGACGTCGTCGAGCAGGCGTTCCCGAACCGGGTCTTCGTTCCGCCGGCCTGAGTTGCAGCCGGACGATGCGCCTCAGGTCATGCTGCCCGGCATGAAGCAGCGCACGCGCGGGTGGCCGTCGATATAGTGCTTCCACACCATGGTGCGCCCGACCTTGTTCGGCTCGGTGATCACGGCCTCGTTCGGCACGACAACCCATTCATTGTCGATGAGCACGCGATAGTGGCCGTGATCCGACTCCCAGTCGGGATCGGCGACCACATAGCCGTCGGCATCCGAGCAGCATTGCCCGTAGCCGCTGCGCAGGCTCTCGAACCAGGGCTTTAGCGGTGAATTGGCGTAGCGGCCGTCGTCGCGCGCCAAGGCCGGTGATGCGAGGCAAATCGTCCCAAGCAGCAGTGCCGCACGTGTGATGACGTGCATGTCGTCTCGTCTCCGCAGACTTTGATCCAGCTGCGGGCGCGCGTCACGCATTGTTCGCCCGCGACATGACCGTCGCGGGCGAGAACACGGCACAACCGCGCCCCAGCACCTGACGCTGAACGATGCAAGAGCAAGGCCAGACTGGATGCCGGAAGACTACGGTCAACGAACGTATAGGGCGTGCAGCACGATCAACGACTCACTGCTGCGACCTCGGGGATGAGCGGCGGTGCGCTGCGCGACGCCGCCTGCAGCGCGCATTCGACGAACCGGCGCGGCAGCAGCGAGGCGCTGGAGCGCATCGCCACCAGCATGCGGCTTTCCGCATCCGGCGTGTCCAGCGGCTTCGCCACCACATTCATCACGCCGGCCTGCTGGTAGCACGACGGCAGGATCGAAAGCCCGATCCCGGCCGCAACGAGGCTGAGCACGGTGCGCAGCTCATGCGCCTCCTGCACCACGCGCGGGGCAAAGCCCGCCCGCCGGCACAGCATCGCGGCCTGATCGCCGACACCGCAGCCGCTCTCGGCCATGCCGACGAATTCGTGCTCGGCAAGGTCGGCCATCTCAAGCGCACCCTTCGCGCCGGCCAGCGGATGATCCAGCGGCAAAAACACCATCAGCCGGTCGCGCCAGACCACATGGACCTGCAGATCGGCCGCCGGCCTGAAATCGAGCGGCGGGCGCATGATCGCGACATCGAGTTCGGCGTCGGCAAGCGCGCGCAGCTGCGTTGCCGTCGACATGTGCCGGAGCTCGATCTTCACCCGCGGATAGCTGGCGCGAAAGCTGCGGAACAGTTCGGCGAACATGTCGAGCATCGGGACCGAGCCGGTAAAGCCGACGCGGATCATGCCGGCCTCGCCGCGCGCCGCACGGCGCACCGTCTCCGACGCTAGATCAAGCTCGCTGACCGCGCGCCGCGCATGTTCCAGCAGCAATTGTCCGGCTTGCGTCAGTTCCACCGCGCGCCGTGTCCGCGCCAACAGGCGCGTGCCGAGTTCTTCCTCCATCGCCTTGATCTGCGTGCTCAGCGGCGGCTGGCTGACATGCAAGCGTTTCGCTGCGCGGCTGAAGCTGAGCTCTTCGGCCACCGCGATGAAGTAACGAAGCTGCCTGTAATCCATCGCTTATTCCGATTCCCTATAAGTCGGGGGTCAACAAGGTATTTGACCTCACGGGGCCGTTTCCCGATCTTCGCGCGAAATCACCTGTCCTCCAAGGGAGAAGAAGGGAGAAGCGCGTGAAATGCGTCAGGTTCAGGCAGAATGGCGCGGCGCGCGCGGCGGGTCAGCCATGCAATATCGCAGCGGACGATAGAAGATGACCGCCCCGTTTCGCGTTCTGGTCACCGGCGACAGCCTCGCGCCGGCCGCCGTCAATGTCCTCAGCGAGATCGGTGCAGATGTCGTGCTGATGCGCGATGCCGTCACGCCCAAACGTCTCACGCACGAGATGGCGCGGGCGCCGACGCAGGCGATCCTGATGCGCGGCAATCCGGTATTCTCCGCCGCCGTCATCGCCGGCAATCCGCATCTGCGCGTGATCGCAAAGCACGGCGCCGGCGTCGACAGCGTCGATATCGATGCCGCGACAGCCAGGCGCGTACTGGTGATGGTCGCGGGCGACGCGAATGCGCCTGCGGTTGCCGAGCACACCATCGCATTGATCCTCGCGCTCGGGCGCGACGTCGTCAGCCTGAACGCGCGAACCCATTCCGGCGCCTGGGACCGCGCCACCTATCGCGGCCGCGAAATCCGCGGCCGCACAATCGGCCTGGTCGGCTTCGGCCGCATCGCCCGGCATGTCGCGCGCGCGGCGGCCGCGCTCGGCATGAGCGTCGTCGCGCTCGGCCGGAGCAAGGGCCGCGTCGATCCGGCGCTGGCGCGCGAAGCCGCCGATCTCGCCGAGCTGCTCGCAGTCTCCGACATCGTCAGCCTGCACGCACCGCTGACCGATGCGACGCGCGGCATGATCGATGCCGGGCGGCTTGACGCCATGAAGCCTGGCTCCCTCCTGATCAACACCGCGCGCGGCTCGCTGGTCGACGAGGACGCGCTGTGCGCGGCGCTGCGAAGCGGCCATCTCGCCGGCGCCGGCCTCGACACGCTGGCGGAGGAGCCGCCGGCGAAGGACAGGCCGATCCTGCAGGCGCCGAACCTGATCGTGACGCCGCATATCGCAGCCCAAACCGGCGCATCGATCACGCGGACCGGCGTCGAGGCCGCGCGCAACATCGTCGCGGTCCTCACGCAACGCGACATCGATCGCGCCAACGTCGTCAATCCGGCCGCGCTGGACCCGCCTTAAGTCTCACGGAAACGGCCCGGCAAGAGGTCGCGACATCAAGAGGAAACGAACATGAATCTGGGGTGGCTGTCCAAGCTGTCCGCCGTCGAACGCAAGACCTTCTTCGCCGCCTTCGGCGGCCTTGCGCTCGATTCGATGGACACGACGATCTACGCGCTGGTCACGCCGGCGCTGATCGCAACGCTGAGCCTGTCGCGGCCTGACGCCGGCATTCTGGCTTCCAGCTCGTTGATCGGCACCGCGCTGGGCGGCTGGGTCGCCGGAATTGCCGCGGACCGGTTCGGCCGGGTGCGCGTGCTGCAATTCACCATCCTCTTGGTCGCGGTCTCGACCTTTGCCGCCGCCTTTGCCGACGGCTTCTGGTATCTCTTGGTCGCACGCGCCGTCCAGGGCATGGGCTATGGCGGCGAGGCCGCGGTCGGTGCCGTGCTGGTCGCCGAAGTGGTTTCGGCCGGCATGCGCGGCCGCGTCGCCGCCGCGATCCAGAGCGGATACGCTGTCGGCAATGCGCTGTCGGTGGCGCTGTTTCCCGTCATCTTCGGCTGGCTGTCGCAGGACATGGCCTGGCGCGTGTTCTTCGCGATCGGAATCCTCCCCGCGCTGCTGGTATTCTTCGTCCGCCGCTTCGTGCCGGAATCCGCGATCTTCGTCGAGGAGAAGGCACAGCGCGCCGCCTCGCCGACGCACAGCTTCTGGACCATCTTCACCGGCGAGCACCTGTTCAAGACGCTGGTCGCGACCTTCTTCACCACCGGCACGCTCGGCGCAGCCTATGTGATGATCACCTGGCTGCCGACCTATCTGCAAACCGGGCTGCATCTGCCGGTCACGCACACTGCCGGCTATCTCGCCGTCAACATCTTCGGATCGTTCGTCGGACCGATCGCCTTCGGCCTGATCGCCGACCGCATCGGCCGCCGCAAGGGTTTCATGCTGTTCCTGGTCTGCCAGGCACTGAATGTCGTCGTCTACACCCAGGCGCCGATCGGCCAGGGCATCACCATCATCCTCGGATTCTTCCTCGGCGCGCTGCAGGCCGGCCTCGCCTCCGGCCTGATGCCGACCTTTGCCGAGCTGTTTCCGACCAGCATCCGCGCCAACGGCGCCGGTTTTGCGCTGAGCGCAGGACGCGGCCTCGGCTCGATCGTGCCGGCGACCGTCGGCATTCTCTCGACGCGGATGCATCTCGGCGACGCAATGGCGATCTGCGCCATCTGTGGCTACACCGCTGCCTTCTGCGCGGCATTGCTGCTGCCCGAGCAGCAGGGCATCGACCTCAGAACAATGGCGACAGGCGCAGCTTCGGACGGCGCCGAACGGCTGCCTGCCGAACGAGAGGCCGGACACCCCAACAACATCCGAAATGGCGTCGCGACCCAATGAACGCCATCACAATGAACGGGAGGATTGCAATGACTGGTGCGTCCGTCACTGAACTCGAACAGCAGACCATCCGCCGCGTCTATTGGCGGCTGATCCCGATCCTGTTCGTGATGATGTTCTTCAACTATCTCGACCGCATCAATCTCGGCTATGCCGGGCTGACGATGAACAAGGACCTCGGCCTTAGCCCCGCGATCTTCGGCTTCGCGGCCAGCATCTTCTTCCTCGGCTACATGGTGCTCGAGGTGCCGAGCAACCTGATGCTGCACTTGCTCGGGGCGCGGATCTGGCTGGCGCGGATCCTGATCACCTGGGGTCTCGTCGCCGCGCTGACAGCCTTTGTCTGGAATCCGCTCAGCCTCTACGTCATGCGGTTCGGCCTCGGCGTCGCGGAAGCCGGCTTCATGCCCGGCGTGGTGCTTTACCTCACCTACTGGTTCCCGGCGCGCTATCGCGCCCGCGCGGTGGCGGGATACATCATCGCCGGCTCGTTCTCGGCGGTTTTGGGCGGGCCGATCTCGACCAGCATCATGACCTGGTTCGATGGCGGTCTCCACGGCTGGCAATGGATGTTCCTCGCCGAGGGCGTGCCGACCATTCTGCTCGGCCTGTTCACGCTCTATTATCTCACCGACCGCCCGGCCAAGGCGAGCTGGCTCACCAAAGAACAGGCGGCCTGGCTGGAAGGCGAACTCGCCGCCGAGCGGGCCGAGATCGAACAACAGGGGCAGCACAGGTTGATCGAATGCGTCCTCGATATCCGGGTCTGGCTGCTGGCGGCGCTGTTCGGCTGCGCATTGGTCGGGATCTACGGCCTCTTGCTGTGGCTGCCGCAGATCATCAAGGGCATGGGCAATCTCAGCAACATCCAGGTCGGCTTCCTCTCGGCGATCCCGCCGCTGCTCGGCGTCATCGGCACCATCGTGGTCAGCCGCAGCTCGGACAAGACCGGCGATCGCAAGTTTCATCTCGCGGCGGTCTATCTGCTGGCCGCCGTTGCGATGCTCGGCAGCGCCTATGTCGCGAGCCCGGTGCTGGCCTTCGTGTTCCTCTGCATCGTCGGCTTCAGCCTCAATGCCGGCAATCCGCTGTTCTGGAGCATCAACGCCTCGCTGCTGACCGGCGCGGCCGGTGCCGCCTCGATCGCGCTGGTCAACACGCTGGCGCAGTTCGGCGGCCTGATCGGGCCGTGGTGCATCGGCCTGATCAAGGACTCCACCGGAAGCTTCTCCTGGGCACTGGTCGGGATCGCCGGCTTCCTGCTCGTCGCCTCCGCCATCGCCGCCACCATGCGCGTCAAGCCGCGCGAGACGGAATTGACGGGCGCGATCCCGTCATCCGTCGCCCACTGACACCCCTACCAAGGAAGCAACCATGATCATCGATTGTCACGGCCATTACACCACCGAGCCGGCCAAGCTGCAGATCTTCCGCGACAAGCAGCTCGCCGGCCTCGCCGACAAGTCGCGCCGGCCGCTCACCACCAATCTCGGCATCACCGATGACGAGATCCGCTCTAGCGTCGAGGGCGCGCAGCTTCGCCTGCAAAGGGAGCGCGGCACCGACGTCACCATCTTCTCGCCGCGCGCCGCCGGCATGGCGCACCACGTCGGCAAGGAAGCGACCAGCCGCGAATGGACCACGATCTGCAACGACCTGGTGCACCGGGTCTGCACGCTGTTCCCGCAGAACTTCGTCCCCGTCTGCCAGCTGCCGCAGAGCCCGGGCGTCAAGCCCGCGAACTGCATCGAGGAGCTGGAGCGCTGCGTGACGCAGCTCGGCTTCGTCGGCTGCAACCTCAACCCCGATCCCGCCGGCGGCTATTGGTGCGATCCGCCGCTGACCGACGAATGGTGGTATCCGCTGTATGAGAAGATGGTCGAGCTCGACGTGCCGGCGATGGTCCATGTCTCCTCGTCCTGCAATCCCTGCTTCCACGGCACCGGCGCGCATTACCTCAACGGCGACACCACTGCCTTCATGCAGTTCCTGACCTCGGACCTGTTCAAGCGCTTCCCGACCCTGCGGTTCATCATCCCGCATGGCGGCGGCGCGGTGCCCTATCACTGGGGCCGCTACCGCGGCCTGGCGCAGGACATGAAGCTGCCGCCGCTGTCGGAGCATCTGCTGAAGAACGTGTTCTTCGACACCTGCGTCTATCACCTCCCCGGCATCGAGCTGTTGACCAGGGTGATCCCCGTCGAGAACATCCTGTTCGCGTCTGAAATGGTCGGCGCCGTGCGCGGCATCGATCCTGAAACGGGTCATCACTTCGACGACACCCGCCGCTATATCGACGCGCTGCCGCTGAGCGCGGCGGACAAGGCCAAGATCTTTGAAGGCAATGCCCGCCGCGTCTATCCTCGCCTCAGCGCCCATCTCGACCGCCGCGCGCATTAGTTGATGGTTGAACTGATCTGGCCGCAGACCTGCTTCACCTCTCCCGCTTGCGAGGGCTTTGCGCAAAGGCGAATCTGCGATTCTCTAGGACCGATCTGAAGGGGGAGGCGGGGATGGCGTATCGGCAGGTTGGTCAAGCGAGCTTCGCAGATGCGCTGGTGTCGCGGCGGGGGAAAGGGAGTTCGGTGCTGAGGCGGATTGGCGAGCTGGTCGATTGGGCGGCTGTGGAGTGCGTGCTGCGCAGCCTTGCTGAACCGGAGCGTGGAGCGCCGCCCTATCCACGGCTGGTGATGTTCAAGGCGTTGTTGTTGCAGCAATGGTATGGGTTGTCTGATCCGGAGCTGGAGGAGGCGCTCGATGATCGGGCCTCGTTCCGCGAATTCTGCGGCTTTGTGCTCGGTGACGAGACGCCCGACCACACGACGATCTGGCGCTTCCGCGAAGCTTTGCAGCAGGCCGCTCTGGAGGAGAGGCTGTTCGGCGAGATCCTGCGCCAGATCGACGCGCGCGGGCTGGTGCTGCGCCGGGGCACCTTGATCGATGCGAGCCTGATCCCGGCGGCGGTGAAGCCGCCGAAGCCGCCGAAAGACCCGCTGCCGCTCGGCCCGGACGGCCGTGCGCCGAGCAAGCTGGTCAACAGCGAGCGGGATGCGGATGCGCGATGGACCAAGAAGGGTGGCAAGCGGTACTTCGGCTACAAGGCGCATGTCGGCGTCGACCAGGGCTCGGCGATCATCCGTCGCAGCAAGCTGACCGACGCCGCGGTCAACGACACGGTGCCGGCCGACGAGTTGATCTGCGGCGACGAGAAGGCGGTCTACGCCGACCAGGCCTATGACAAGCACGAGCGCCGCGCCCTCCTCGCGGCCCGGGGCATCAAGCCGCGGCTGATGTTCCGGCCCAACAAGCATCATCCCCTGACCGCGCGTCAGAAGCGCTTCAACGACGCCGTGGGACGGCGCCGCGCCCCGGTCGAGCAGGTCTTCGCGCGCCTCAAGGGCGTCTATGGCTGGGCGCGCGCTCGCTATCTGGGCTTGGCACGCAATCAGACCCATCTGCATCTTCTCTGCCTCGCCATGAACCTCAAACGATGGGCAATGCTGCGTCCAGCGGGAGTTGCGCTGTGACCGCCGCTCCGCAATGCCGTCAATCGGCCGCCCAAACCAAGCTGTCCACTCCCCCGCGCCCCCAGAAGCCACGCAAAAAAAGGCCTGACACTGGCCTGCACTCGCGCACGCCCGATTGCGCAAAGCCCTCGCTTGCGGGGGAGGTCGGATCGCATCGAAGATGCGATCCGGGTGGGGGCTCTCTCCACAATATGACTCGTGGAGAGAGCCCCCACCCCAGCCCTCCCCCGCAAGCGGGAGAGGGAGCCCATCTGCTGCGCGGCCATAGTTTGATCCGATCCAATCGTGCTCTAAGCAAACGCCCAACACAAACTCCGGAGAAAACCGATGGCCATTGGATTTGCAATTCACAAGGCGAAGCGGAAAGTGTCGCCCGACCTCGTCGCGCGCTACGGCACGCTGCCGGTCGCCAATATCAGCGATTCGATGTCGCGGATCGCGGGCACCAACCGGCTGCGGCCAATGCATGCGGGCGGCTGGCTCGGCGGCCCGGCGCTGACCGTCAAGACCCGGCCCGGCGACAATCTGATGGTGCACAAGGCGATCGATCTGGCGCAGCCGGGTGACGTCATCGTGGTCGATGCCGGCGGCGTGCTGGTCAACGCCATCATCGGCGAGATCATGTCGACGCTGGCCGAGAAGAAGGGCGTCGCGGGCTTCGTGATCGACGGCTCGATCCGCGATGCCGGCGCGATCCGCGCCGGATCATTCCCGGTGTTCGCTGCCGGCGTCGCCCATCGCGGCCCCTACAAGGATGGCCCGGGTGAGATCAATTGCGCCATCTCGATCGACGGAATGATCGTCGAGCCCGGCGATCTCGTCGTGGCCGACGACGATGGCGTGCTCTGCGTGCCCTATGACGACGCCGAGGCGATCTGCAAGCTGACCGAAGCCAAGAAGGCCACCGAGGAAAAGGCCATCCAGCAAATCCTCGCCGGCACCAGCGACCGCCGCTGGGTCGACGAGGCCCTGCAGCGCCTCGGCTGCGAGTTCAAGGACTGAGATGGACGCTGATGCGGGACGCTGCCCGGCGTCCCGCAATCGAGCGTCGCTGAATGCGACAAGCGCGGTCGAGATCGCGCGTCGTGCCATGCCGGTTCCCTGCCGGATCGGTTCCCGGCGAACGGCAGCCTCTCCTGACAATCCCATCACACCGTAATATCCTTCCGGTTTGCGGGAGAATGAGGTGGCTCGATGGAAGATATCGAGGTCTTTCTCGCGGTCATCGAGGCCGGTAGCCAGACGGCGGCCGCACGTCGGCTGGGCCGCTCGTTGCAATCGGTCAATCGATCGCTGATGACACTCGAACGCAGCGTCGGCGTCGAGTTGGTGCGACGTACAACCCGGCAGTCGTTCCCGACCGAAGCGGGATTGGCGTTCTATCGGCGCGTCAAACCTGCCGTTGCCGAGATCAGCGAGGCACGCCTCGAAGCGGCAAGCCAGCGCGCCGAGCCGTCGGGCCTGCTTCGCATCGCCGCGCCAGTCCAGTTCGCCTCCGCGTTTGTCGTCCCAGTCATCGCGGATTTCATTGCCCGCTACCCCCTGATCAAGGCTGAACTCAAGGCCTCGGATCGAGCCATCGATGTTGTCGGCGATGGCTTCGACATCGCCATCCGGATCAGGGAGCTGCCGGATTCGTCGCTCAAGGCCCGACGGCTTGGTGAGATTCGTACCGTCGTCTACGGCGCGCCGCGCTACTTCGCCCGTTACGGACGCCCGGCTCATCCCGACGACCTCGACCGGCATCAATGCGTCCTCCGCACCACGAGCGGGGGCGAGCCCGCGATATGGCGGTTTCAGATCGATGGCGGCATCAGGACGGTTCGGGTGAATGGCTGCTTCGAGACCGACAATACCGCGGCGCTCTCCGCGGCGGCACGTGATGGCCTGGGCCTCGGATACGGGCCGTTCTGGCAGGTCCGTGATCTCGTCAACGATGGCGCGATCGAAATTGTACTTGAGGAGTTCGAAGCACCGCGGATGCCGATCCATGCGGTGTTCCCGCCAAGCGGCATGCCGGCGGCAAAGACGCGCCTGTTCGCCGATAGCCTGGTCGATCGACTGAAGCACGAGCAGCTTTAGACACTGGCGCGCGCCATCGCCATTCTCTCGGTAGACGGGAAGGTGCTTCCCGCCGGGCGCTGATTGTCCGGCAAGCGGGCCCAACCCATTGTGCGGGTGAGCGGCAACGAAGCTTGCCGCATCATGCAGTTGAGGAGGCCCATGACGAACAGGCGTACCCTGCTCGGCGCAGGACTTTGCGCGGCCGCAGCGTTGTCGTCTCGCGCCACCCACGCGACGGCGCTCGCGCAGGCTCAGGGCTGCGACGGGTCCACGGCCGACGGCGAGCTCAGCCAATTCGCGTGCGACCTGCTCCCGGCGGCTGGTGCGCTCAGCGACGACAACAACGACCGCGCCGCCGTTTCCCGCGATTTCGGCAACATCGTTCAAGGCCAACCTCGTGCGGTGCTGAAACCTGCCTCCGCCGCCGATGTCGCCCGCCTGGTTCGTTGGGCCGGCAAGTCAGGGCACAAGATAGCGGCACGCGGGCAGGGCCATTCGACCTATGGCCGCGCGCTGACCGAAGGTGGCATCGTCATCGAGATGACCTCGCTCAACGCGATCCACCACATTGCGGCCGATCGTATCGTCGTCGATGCCGGCACGAAGTGGGAACGCGTCCTCGAAGCGACGCTAGCGCAAGGCCTCACGCCCCCGGTGCTCACCAACTATCTCGGCCTTTCCGTCGGCGGCACGATCTCCGTCGGCGGAATCGGCGGCAGTTCGTCGCGCCATGGCATGCAGACAGACCATGTTCTCTCGCTGAACATGGTTACGGGAACCGGCGAGCAATTGACCTGTTCGCCGCAGTCGCACGCCGATCTGTTCGATGCCGCTCGGGCCGGGCTTGCACAGTGCGGTCTGATCACACGGGCAACCCTGAAACTGGTGCGCGCGCCCGAGCGCGTCCGCCGATACCAGCTTTTCTACCGGGACCTTGCCTCGCTTGCTGCAGACCAGCGCCGCGCGCTTCAAGACGATCGCTTCGATCAATTGCAGGGGGCGATTCTCCCGGCCGGCCCCGGACGCTGGCGATACCAGCTCGAAGGCGCCGTGTTCTACGACAAGGGTTCGCCCCCCAAACGACGGCGCCGTGCTTGGATCGCTGTCCGACGACCGCAATACGGCGGTGATCACCGATCTGGCCTATCACGACGACGCGCTTGCCTTCGCGAAATTGGAAGCGCTGCTAAGGTCGAAGGGGCTGTGGTCGAGCCCGCACCCCTGGTTGTTCACGTTTCTGCCCGACTGCAACGCCGAGCATCTGGCCGACGAGATGATCGGCCGCCTCTCGGCTGAGGAGATCGGGCCGCTCGGGCGAGTGACCTTTTATCCCCTGAACACGCGCGCGTCGGGCACGCCGCTGGTGCGGTGGCCCGATGGCAACATCGCCTTCTGCTTCAACATCGTTCACATGCTGGCGTCGGCAGGTGCGGCAGGGGTTGGTCAGACGCTGTCGAAGAACCGCCTATTTTACGAGCAGATCCGCGGCGCGGGCGGCGTCCAATATCCCGTCAGCGCGCTTCCCATGGCGCCGGAGGATTGGGAACGTCACTTCGGCTCGGCCTGGCCGAAGCTGCGCGACGCCAAGCGGCGTTACGATCCGGCCAATCTGCTGACCCCCGGCTACAATCTGTTCTGATCCCGGCGCCGGGTGAACAGAAGCAGCACGCCCGACCGAAACCGGCCTGCATGCAGCCGGTTGGTCCCGCGAGGGGCGGAATCGGGAATTTTTCCCGATTACCGTTGGAAAAGAATCCCGGTCCTCTGGGACTGATGTTGTTTGCCAAAGCCACGCCGCTCCCGCAGTCTCCGAGCCAGGGTTCGTCGGGGACAAAAGCCGAACCGCGACTTAGGGGTGGGCGTCATGGCTGGTGCGTTGTTGCGTACGGCAACACGTTTTTTGTCTTCTTCGATCACCACGCGCGGCGCTGCGGCCGTGCTGGCCGTTATTGGCTCTGCACTGCCATCGACTGTCCTGCACGCTCAGACGGCCGATCCGGCCCCCACTGAACTGCCGCCCGTCAACGTGATTGCGCCCACACCTCTGGCCGGCACCCGCAGCGCAAGGCCGGCGGCACGGCCGGTGGTTCGGACCACGCGAACCGCGCGAACCCGAACCGGACCTGTTGCTCCGGCAGCGGGACCCGATGTCGGCACCGCTGCACCCGGCCCCTCCGACCGCGACTCCACCCTGATTGATCGCGACAAGGTCCCGTCCAACACCGCGGTGATGACGACGCAGGATTTCAGCCACAACTACTCGACCAACTTCCTCGATGCTGTGAACCGCAAGCTGCCCGGCGTCACGCTCGGCGACCAGACCGGCAATCCGTTCCAGCGCAATCTCGACTACCGCGGCTTTACCGCCTCGCCGGTCCAGGGCACGCCGCAGGGCATCGCGGTCTATCAGAACGGCGTGCGCATCAACGAATCCTGGGGCGACGTGGTCAACTGGGATTTCATCCCGGAAAAGGCCATCGACAGCGTCGCATTATTTCCGAACAATCCGGTGTTCGGCCTCAACGCGATCGGCGGCGCGCTGAGCATCCAGATGAAGAACGGATTCACCTATCAGGGCTCCGAGGCTGAACTGTTCGGCGGCTCCTACGGGCGCGTGCAGGGCAGCGTGCAGGCCGGCGGCCAGAGGGACAACATCTCCGCCTACGCTGCGTTCGAATCCGCGTATGATCGCGGCTGGCGCGACTACGCCAATTCGTCGCACATCAACCGCATGTATGTGGACGTTGGCGCACGCAACGACGACACCGAGTTTCACGTCAATTTCACCGGCGCCAGCAACCTGCTTGGCAATGTCGCGGCAACGCCGGTGCAGATGCTCAATCAGCGCTGGTCGAGCGTCTACACCTGGCCGCAGACGACGCTGCTTCAGCTCGCCTTCGTCAACGCGACGCTGAACCACAATTTCTCCGACACATGGTCCTTCCAGGGCAATGCCTATTTCCGCGGCTTCCGGCAGACCCATGTCGACGGCAACGGCACCGACGTGCATGCCTGCGACGGTGGAGACAGTTTGTGCATCGGGGACGACCTGCCGATTTTCGGTCCGGCGGGAGGTCCCTCGGTTCCGAACACGCTTGGCAACGCCTTCCTTGGCGAAGTCGACCGCAACCGGGCCGCGACCAACAGCTTTGGCGGCACGGCCCAGCTGACCAACTCGGACAAGCTGTTCGGGCACGACAACCACGTCGTGATGGGCGTCAGCGTCGACCACGGCAACACGAAATTCACGGCGACCAGCGAGCTCGGAACGATCGATCCGAACAACCTGTTCGTGACCGGCACCGGCATCTTCATCAACCAGCCCGATGCCGGTCTCGCCCCGGTCGACCTGCGCGCCACCAACACCTACACCGGCGTCTATCTCACCGATACCTTCGACGTGACGAACAGGTTCTCGGTCACTGCTGGTGGACGATTCAACTATGCCCAGATCGATCTGCAGGACCAGACCGGGACAAATGACCAGCTCAACAGCAGCAACCGATTCCAGCGCCTCAACCCGGTAATCGGCGGCACCTACAAGATCACGCCGAACCTCACCTTTTATGCCGGCTATTCAGAGGCCAACCGCGCGCCGACGCCGCTCGAGCTCGGCTGCTCCGATCCGGCCCGCCCCTGCGTCATCGATTCCTTCCTGGTGTCCGATCCGCCGCTCAAGCAGGTGGTGTCGCACACCGTCGAGGCCGGCTTCCGCGGCAGCTGGGGCCGCGATGCCAGGACCGGCGTGCTGAGCTGGGGCATCGGCGCGTTCCACACTCTGTCCGACGACGACATCATCCGGGTGCAGAGCCCGATCGGCACAGGCAATTTCGGCTATTTCCAGAATGCGGGGCAGACCCTGCGGCAGGGCATCGAAGCCAAGCTCGACTACCGCGTCAATCGCTGGAACGCCTATGCCAACTACACCTTCATCGACGCGACCTATCGAAGCGCAAATACGTTGCCGGCTCCCGACAACCCGAACGCCCTGACCGACCCGGACAACGATGACGTCCGGTTCATCAACGTCAAGCCGGGCGACCATATCCCGGGCATTCCGGCGCACCGCTTCAAGGCCGGTGTCGAGTACCTCGCCACCGACGCATGGAAGATCGGCGCCGACGTCAACGTGGTCGGCAGTCAATGGCTGATCGGCGACGACACCAACCAGAGCCAGAAGGTCCCGGCCTACGCGGTCGTGAACCTGCACACCTCCTACAAGATCACGCCGAATATCGAGGTGTTCGGCCTGATCAACAACGTCTTCAACCAGCATTATTATCTCGGCGGCGCGTTCTACGAGACCGGCGGCTTTGCCAGCGCCGGAGCTGCGCCCAACCTGATGGCCCAGCTGACCGATCCGCGCACCTTCATCCCCGGCATGCCGCTCGCGGCCTATGCGGGCATCAGGGCGAAGTTCTGAACTGCGAAGAAGTCAGGTTGAAGCGGCCCAGCGACGCGAACGGGCTGCACCTCTCCGGCTTGCCGGTAGAGCAAACGCATATGCGTCTTCGCCGGCCGCGCAGCCGCTTGGCCTCATGGTTCGAGACGCGCCGCAAGCGGCGCTCCTCACCATGAGGGTTTACAGTTTAGCCGCGAAACAAGACGTCATCCCGAGCCCGCCAACGGCGGGCGTCTCGAAGGATGGCCACAGGGAAGTAACGCGCCAGGATTTTTCCCGCATGTGACGCGACCTCCCCGTAAGCGCAGGGCGATGGCCCCCGTGGCGAGGGGCGTCTGCTCGATTTCTGGATAATGGAAAAATACCGCTGATTTGCCCGACGAGTCAAGTTGCCGTGTCCGCCGGCAGTCGTCGGGTACTTTGCATGGGGTTGTTTTCGATATTTTGGCAGTGCGCCCCCACGACGGCAGGCTATCGCATCCGGCCAGGCCTCAGTTCATCAGCGCCTTACGCCACCGTCCCGCCGTCGACCGGCATCGCGATGCCGGTGACGAACGACGCCTTGTCCGACAGCAGGAACACCGCGACCTCCGCGATCTCCTCGGGGCGCGCCGCGCGGCCCATCGGATTGCGGGTGACCGCGGCCTTGATCAGTTCCTCCGCATCCGCCTCGTTGTGGCCGGGCTGGTCCGGCCGGTTGACGAACACCCGCAGCATCGGCGTGTCGATCGCACCGGGGCAGATCGCGTTGACGCGGACGCCGTCCTTGGCGTGGCGCTTGGCGAGCGCGCGCGCAAGACCGATCACGCCGGCCTTGGCCGCGGAATAAGTCGGACTCCACGGCGAGCCGACCAGGCCCGAGGTCGACGCAGTGAACAGGATGCTGCCCTGGCGCCGCGCGGTCATCTGGCCGAGCGCCGCGTTGGTCGTGATCAGCTGCGAGCGCAGATTGAGATCGACGCTGAGATCCCAGCCCTCCAGATCGTCGATCACCGACGGACCGGGAATGCCGAGATGATTCCACACGCAGTCGAGCGCGCCGAATTCCTTGACCGTCGCCGTGACGATATCGCGCGCAAAGCCGTCGTCGCGCAGATCGCCGGTGAGCGCCAGCGCGCGCCCGCCGCCCTTTTTGATCTCGTCGACCACCGCCTTCGCGCCGGCCTCGTTCTGGTCGACCACCGCGACCGCCGCGCCCTCGCGCGCGAGGATACGCGCCCCGGCGCGGCCGGCGCCCGATGCTGCGGCGGTGACGAGTGCGATCTTGCCCTGCATGTCCATGTTTCGATCCTGACTGTGCCCGTGACTTCGAGCCTTCTTTGGTTCTGACGTTCTGGTTGAATCAGGACCGCAGCGCCGCGGTCTTGCGCTGACGCGCTAAAGCATGATCCGGAAAAGTGCGAAGCGGTTTTCCCTCGCGACAAACGCGGGACGCGTTTGCGCGGAGATCATGCTCAAGCAAAGAGCTATAGCGCGATGACGATTCAACCCAATCTCATCGCGCTTTACCGGCCGCCGAACAGGACCGGAGACTGGCCGGGCAGCAGCTGCGAATGGATGTCGCTGTCCATGCGCTCCGCCCCCTGCTGGGTAAAGCTCGCGCCGAATGACAGGCTGAGATTCGAAGTCGGCCGGAACTCGAGGCCGGCGCGCGCCGAATAGCCGGCGTTGACGCCGGGATTGCCGCTGAACGACGCCAGCGGTCCGCCGGCCCCGGGCGGATTGTATTTCAGGGTGTCGAAGCCGGCGAAGAAGGTCACGGGCGTATTGCCGACGCCCCTGAAATTGTAACCGAACTGCGCGCCCTGATATTCCAGCGAGCCGAACGCGGCCGATTGGCCGAGCGCGTTCCAGCCGACGCGACCGCCTTCGCTGCCGGCGAACCAGCCGTCGGGCCGGCCGTTCAGGTACGAGAAATCGCCGCCTTGCGCGCCGGCGGCGTCAAAGCTCGGAAAGTTTCCGTAAGTATCCGCCTTCTGGCCATCGGCAAGACTGCCGCCGAAGCCGAACAGCGAGCCCGGCGTCCAGTAGCGCACTGGGCCGGCCTGGGCATTGGCCTGCTGGCCGCTCAGGCACAGCGCCAACACTGCGATTGCGAGGCCGAGTTTACTTACCAAAGTGGTCATCAGGTTACCGTCACGAGCGCCGCGATTATACGTCCCACCGACCGGGAACGCCAGCCCGCGCCCCTAATCCGCCGCGAGCAGCTTCAGCTTCAGCAATTCCGTCAGCCAGTCGGCAAACACCTGCAGCCGCCGCGACAGATGCTGACGGTGCGGATAGAGCAAGGTCATCGGCATCGGCGCGGCGCGGTGCCGCGGCATCAGCTCGACGAGCTTTCCTGCATCGATATGCCGATTCACGTCGTAGGCGGGAATCTGGATCAGGCCGAGGCCGGCGAGGCAGCAGGCGATATAGGCCTCGGCGCTGTTGACGGTGACGCGGCCGCGCATCGCGATGCTGCGCGACGCGCCCTGCTCGCTCCACTCCCACTCCTCGATGCGGCCGGTGGAGGGCGAGGCGTAGTTGACCGCCCAATGCGCGCCGAGATCGTCCGGCGTTCGCGGCGTGCCGTGGCGCGCGAGATATCCGGGGCTTGCGACATTGATCAGCGTCAGATTGCCGAGCGGCCGCGCGATCAGACCGGAATCGCCCAGCGGGCCGACGCGCACGACGCAATCGGCGGAATCCTCAATCAGGTTGATGGCGCGATCGGTGACGCCGAGATCGATGTCGATCTGCGGATAACGATCAAGGAAAGCCGGCAACGCCGGCGCGATGATCAGGCGGCCGATCCGCCCGGGCACGTCGACCCTGAGCCTGCCGGACGGTTCGGCGGCGGCGTGGCGGAACAGGGTCTCGGCCTCCTCGACATCGGCAACGACGCGCAAGGCTCGTTCGTAGAAGGCCGCGCCGTCATGCGTGGGCGACACCTTTCGCGTCGTGCGATGCAGCAGCCGCGCGCCGACGCGCTGCTCCAGTTCCGCGACCGCTGAGGAGACCGACGAGCGCGGCAGGCCCAGCGTGTCGGCCGCCCGCGTAAAACTCGCGCACTCGACGACGCGGGCGAAGATGCGGAACAGGTCGATGCGGTCCAAAATCGTCCTCGATTGTTCGCAATTCCCGACAAGTGAGATCAGAATGCATGGCTTTATCGGCGAATCCTAGACGATATCGTCGTCTCCAGAAAGCGGCCGCAGGGCGCGGCCGCGAGACCTGGAGAGGCGAATGCCATGACCGACCACAGCATCAAGGACAAGACCGTCATCATCGCCGGCGGCGCCAAGAATCTCGGCGGCTTGATCGCGCGCGATCTCGCCGTCCACGGCGCGAAGGCAATCGCGATCCACTACAACAGCGCGGCCACCAAGGCCGATGCCGACGCGACGGTGGCGGCGCTGCAGGCCGCAGGCAGCAAGGCGGTCGCCTTCCAGGCCAACCTCACGACATCGGGCGCGATGGAGAAGCTGTTCACCGACGCGGTCGCCGCGATCGGCCGTCCCGACATCGCGATCAACACCGTCGGCAAGGTGCTGAAGAAGCCGATGGTCGAGATCTCGGAGGCCGAATATGACGCGATGAGCGCGGTCAACGCCAAGTCCGCGTTCTTCTTCCTCAAGGAGGCCGGCCGCCACGTCAACGACAACGGCAAGATCTGCACGCTGGTGACCTCGCTGCTCGGCGCCTACACACCGTTCTATGCCGCCTATGCCGGCACCAAGGCGCCGGTCGAGCACTTCACCCGTGCGGCATCGAAGGAGTTCGGCGCGCGCGGCATCTCGGTTACCGCGATCGGCCCGGGTCCGATGGACACGCCGTTCTTCTATCCGGCCGAAGGTGCGGACGCGGTCGCTTACCACAAATCGGCGGCGGCGCTGTCGGGCTTCTCCAGGACCGGGCTCACCGACATCAAGGACATCGTGCCGTGGATCCGCCTGCTGGTGTCGGACGGCTGGTGGATGACCGGCCAGACCATCCTGGTCAACGGCGGCTACACCACGAAGTGAGGCGCGATCTCGGTCGTCCTTACCATTCGAATCGCGTGCCGACTCCGACGGATGTCGAGCCCTTCGCATCGACATCCGACTCGACGCGGATATGGCGCGTCACGTCGACATTGGCCGACACTCCTGACTGGCTGGCGCTCGCGCCCGTCCGCACGCCTACGCTCAGCCTGTCGCCGATCGCGCGCGAGGCGCCAACCATCGGACCGCCCGCCCCGGCGCCGACGTCCAGATTGTCGACCCCGAGCGAGCGGCGCATGCGGTCCACCGTTCCCTCGCCACCGCTGGCGAACTGAGCCGCGGCCCCTGCGAGTTGCACGGCCTGCGAGGTCGTCAGGCTGCCCGAAGCTTTCTGAAAGAGGATGCGCGACAGGATCTCGTCCTGCGGCAACTCGGGCTGCGAATGGAAGGCGAAGACCGGCGCGGCCGCCGGGCCCGAGATTCCGACCTGCGCGGTGATGTCGGAGGCCTGTATCTCTGCCGCGAAATCGAGCTCGGGCGCGAGGTCGCCATTGAAGGAGAGATTGCCCTTGGTGAAGGTCAGCGTCTTTCCGAGCACCACCAGCTTGCCCTGATAGAGCGAGAAGGCACCCTTCGGTACCGGCGCGTTGCTCGTGCCGCCGACATGAACGGAGCCGCCGAGTTCCGCGGTTACCCCGCGGCCATGGATGAAGACGTGGTTCGGCGCCGAAACTGTCACGTCGAGCGCGGCGTTGAAGAGCGCCGTGCGCTTCGTGTTGTCTTTCGGCGCCTCGGCCTTGCGCGCAGCTGCGAGCCGTGCAGCGGCCTGTCCCGAGGCGTTCACATGGTTGATGCCCTCGATCGGCTTCAGCGTCGACGGCAGGCGATCCGGAATATCGACGTTGACGCGGGTCAAGTCGACGCGACCGACGATCCGCGGATCGCGTGCTAGGGCGCCTGTGACGTCAATGGCGAGATTGGCCTGCGCGGTCGCCAGCGCGCTGGAGGCAAGCGTCGCCTGCTGACCGCGAATCGAGACCGTGCCTGGAAAGCCTGCATCCGGAGCGACCCGTATCTGACCGGAGCCGGACAACGTGCCGCCGTTGGGCGTCACCGCGGCCAGGCGCTCCACCACGATGCGCTCTCCTTCGGCGGTGATTTTCGCCTCGACGGCATCGAGGCGCGTGCCGAGCATGCTGTCGCGGAAGGTACCCCCGCTGATGGTGGCGACACCGCCGATCTGGGGCTTGGTGCGCGTGCCGCCGACACGGGCATCGAGCGCGACGCTGCCGGATACGGTACGGCCAGAGGCGGAAAGCGTGGCATTGGCGACGGCGGCATCGAGGCGGCCCTTCGCGGACAGCGCGATCGGACCCGTGGCGTCGAGCGGCACCGTGCCAGACGCCGTGATCGTGCCGGCTCTTCCCGCGGCAATTGTAGTGTTCAGGCTCGCGCGGCTGCCATCGAGTCGTCCGTCCGCGGCAACGTCGATCGGCGGCAGGCCGGCGCTTCTGGTCTGCGGCGCGGTAAGCTGCTTGACCGCGACCTTGTACTGGCCGATCGGCGCGCTCGTGGAGCCCGCAATCGCGGCTGACGCGTCGAGGGTCCCGCTCAGGCCCAAACCGGGTATCGCGACATCGGCCTCGCCGAGCGGGATCGCGTTTGCCACGGCCTTGAGGTCGAGCACCTGGCCGGCTTTGCCGTCCACCGTGAAGCGGCCACGTCCAATCGCGAGCGCCAGATGCTCGATCAGCACCGTGCCATCGTCGAGCGTGAAGCCCGCGGGGCCCTGCAGCGCAATCGCTTTGGCGCCACGCCGCGCGGTGAAGCGGTTGAGATCGAACCGCACCCGCTCCCTGGTGGTCAGTGCACCCGCGGCATCGAGATCGAATCCGGCAGCCTTGGCGGACAAGCCGATCGTGCTCGCATCGGCATTGCCCCTGGCCGCTAGCGTGACGTTGGAGACCGTCTGACCGCCGAACTCGACACCGTTGACCTGCGCATCAGCATTGAGCACCGGATGGCTGTAGAGATCGGCGCCATCGGCGCGCAGATCGAAACTGCGGACGGCCGCACCCGCGGCACGGATTCCGGCACCCTTGCCGGCAAGCCGGACCGACTGCTGGCCGCCATCGGCCGAAGCGGCAAGGTCGAGTGAGGCCGAACCGGCGAGCTCTGTGAGGGCAAGCGGCGAGAGGTCGGCGAGCGCCCCGGCTGCGAAGCGAATCTGCCCGCTGGCGAATCTCTGTGCGTCGATCGTTGCTGCCCCCTGCAGGGATACCGATCCGATCGCGATGTCGATGGTCTTTGCGTGCCATCCGGCAAAGGCGGGAGCTGCGCGATCGTCGAGCCCCAACGATCGACGGCTCACCTGAACGATCCCGCGCGCTGGCTTGCCGTCGACGGAGCCGTCGAGCCTGGCCTCGACAGCACAGACTCCGTTGATGTCGTTGACCGTCGCGGCGAGCGCCAGATGCGGAATCGGGCGCCGCATGGCGGTGGCGCGATCCACCGAGGCCGTGAACGAAACGCCGGGATGCGTGAGCCCGCCGGTCAGGCCGACGTCGAGAGCTCCTGCACCGGTGAGGCGCGCATCGGCCGCCGAGAGATCCGGAAGGTCCACACGCGCCGACAGGTCGCTCGAGTCGCGCGTCACTGTTCCTTTGGCGCGAACCGCAACATGGGCTCCGTCGATCGACGCGCCGCGGACCGTGTAAGTGTCGCGGCCATCGCCAGAGATGTCGGCTGCGAGTGCGAGCCGCGCCCCCGCGAGCCCATCGAGCGCCGCAAGTCCCGTCGCAAGCTTCTCGCCGGCACCTGACATCCTGATATCAAAGCTGCCACGCTGGAGGTCCGAATCGAGGTCGAGGCCGAACGCCACCGAGCCCGCAAGCCTCAGCCCGGCAAGGTTGGCAAAGGCGCCGAGGTCGGGCACCGTTCCGGTTGCCCGGCCATTCAGGCGACCGGCGCTGACATCACCTGCATAGGTTGCCTGAACCGTTGATGTGCCGATCTCGAGACGCTCGATCCTGGCGCGGCCGCCGAGGTCCGTATCGCCGTGGAGCACGAGCGACGCGGTGTCGCCGATCGCGGCCGCCAAACTCGCGTCGCGTGGCGCGATGCCGGAAGCGCGCAGGCTCGCGTCAAGGATGATACGCGTTGCGGGATCGCTGGCCTCGGCACGAGGAACGGCCGTGATGGAAGCATCAAGCGTCTCGACGTCTCCGTCCGGCAGATGAGCACCGGACAGCGCGAGCTTGACCGATGCTGTGGGAGCCTTGATTGGGCCGTTGACGCGGCTGTCGAAGACGAGGCTGCGGATCGAGCCTTGGTCAGTCTCGGTCACGTCGCCGTTGCTTGGCAAGGCACGGATGGAAGCCGCGAAATCCACGACCTTGTCGGCTCCGAGCAGACCTTTCGCGTCGAGCCGCGCGAGACGGCTCGTAAGCGTCAGCACGTCCAGGGCGACGCTGCCGTCGTCACCAAAATGCGTCGTACTGTCGAGATTGGTTTCACCGGCGAAGACCGGCGCAGCGATCGCCGGCAACAACGGTTCGAGATGGCTGGCAAGGCGCGTTGCGAGCACTCGGCCCGCCCCGTTTCGGTCAAGCGTAATCGTGCCGGTCGCATCGATCGTCGGGCCGGCCTGCAACTTCAGGGCACCACGAAAGCTGTCGAGCGTGCCCTTGCCGCCCAATGCAAATGTGACGGGCGGCTCGCCCGGCAGATGGCCGAGCTTCGACATGAGTCCGTGGGCCGGCTCGTCGAGCGTGACGTCGAGGGTAAGCGCATTTCCCTGCGGAACGTAGGCGAGAGCAGCCCTGAAGTGGCCCGGGAAATCCTTGCGGGTGGCATCAAGGTTGAAGACGAGCCCTTCCGAGGGCGAGCCGAGCTCGGTATTGCCGGTCGCCGCGACACTCAAGGCTTCCCCCAGAATCGACTGTCCCAGCGTCAGGGCCCGCAGGTCGAAAGCCTTCACCTGCACCTTCACCGGAAGGTCGGGCAGGATCGCCTGATCGGACTCGGCGACAGGCTGGTCGGACGGAAGCGGTTTTCGCTTGATCTCAAGCGTGCCTATCTCGAGGCGGTCGATTTCCAGCCGCCCCAGCAACAGTGCGCTGCGTCGCCAGACGAGGCGCGCCTTGTCGAGCGTCAGCCAGACGCCGTCCTTGTCGGTGATGCTAACGTCGCGAACCGTGGCATCCGAGGACAGCACACCATCGACGGCGCCGACATGGACTTGGGTCGCCGGCGTCGAGAGCGTCCGCGAGACAAGACTAGCCAGCACATCCTGCTGGTTCTCGCCGCTCCTGCCCGCCATTCCGTAAAGAACGGCACCGAGCACCGCGGCAGCGATGAGGCTCATGGCCGCGACGGCGGAACCGATTATGAACAGCCGTCGGATGCGCATCAGAAGGCCTGCCCAATGCTGACATAGATCGCGTAACGGCTGTCGCCGGGGCGAGGATTCAGCGGTGTCGCAACGTCAAGGCGGATCGGGCCGACTGGCGTGAGATAACGCAAGCCGAGTCCCGCGCCGTAGCCCACATAGTCGTCGAAGCCCGGCAGGGACGATCGGGAGGCGGTGCCAAAGTCGAAGAATGGCACGAGACCGATGGTGGGGGTGATCCTGACCCGCACCTCGGCGGAGCCCTCGATCAGGCCGCGACCACCGGTGATTTGACCGAACATCATCGGCGAAATGGTGTTGAAGCCGTAACCGCGCACGGATCCGCCGCCGCCGGCGAAGAAGCGATGTGCATCCGGAATCTGGTCGAGCGGCGCGCCCGCAAGCGAGCCTGCGGCCAACCGACCCGCCAGCACGTAGTCCGCCTGCTCGTCGAGCGCATAGTAGGCCGAGCCCGCAACCCGCGCTTCGAACAGATCGATCGTGGAACCCATCAGCTTCGGATAGGCATTGACGGTCGCCGAGAGGCGCACACCGCGCGTGGGGTCGAGCGGATTGTCTGTCGTGTCGTAGCGGCCGGTCGCCGTGAGGCCGATCAATGTCGCATCGACCCGCCCCAGCACGTCCTGCGATTTCGATTGCTCGACCTGAAGACCGGCCTGCAGCGAAGCCGCTTCCGAAAAGCGATGGATCACGCCGAACGTGCCGCGCACCGTGTCGTCAGTGTAACCGCCGAGGTCGTTGTTGCCGACACGCTCGCGGAACGCAGTGGCCTCGATCAGAAGATCGTTGGCCGTACCGAACAGGCCTGGTTTGATGAAGGTGCCGGTAAACCGTGCGCCGAAATCCGAGCCGCGCAGATTATTGAAGCCGGTGAAGGACGTGCCGTCGATCCGTTGCAGGAGCGAGGCGGATGCTTCGAGCCTCAGGCGCTCGCCGCCGCCGAATATGTTCCGATCCTCGTAATAGCCTGCAATGCCGGGACCATCGACGGTGGAATATTTTGCCGAGAGGCCCACCGCGTGCCTGGGCCTTTCCGTCAAATCGATGAAGACCGGCAAATTGCCATTGGCGTCGAGCTTGTCGGCCTCGCGGACGCGAATTCCCCCGATGGCCGGGATCTTTGCGATCGAGGTTTTCGCCAAGGCGAGCCGCTCTGGCGAATAGGGCTCGCCTTCCCTCAGGTAGACGTGCGTGGCCACCACTCGCGGATCGACGTCTCCGCCCGAGATCGTCACGGCGCCGATGCCGGCCTTGGGGCCCGCTTCGACCCGCAACCGGAGGTCCATTGCGGCGGCGGCATGATCGACGGTGGCCTTGACGTCGGCGACCTTCGCGAGCGGATGTCCGTTGCTGCGGAACCAGTCG
Organism: Bradyrhizobium sp. Pha-3; assembly: GCF_042258325.1. Classification (NCBI taxonomy): domain Bacteria; kingdom Pseudomonadati; phylum Pseudomonadota; class Alphaproteobacteria; order Hyphomicrobiales; family Nitrobacteraceae; genus Bradyrhizobium; species Bradyrhizobium sp. Pha-3. The sequence continues at coordinate 7,591,155 of NZ_CP170151.1, forward strand.
ATGAGTTTCACCTGCGCGGCGCGCAGGTCGGCAGAGATCGCGGGATCGCCGGACTTCAGCGCAAACGCGCGGCGCGGCAATCCCTGCGGCGCTTGGTCGCGCGGATAGTCTACGTCAACGGCGCGCAGCTTGAACAACGGACCAAGTCGCGCAATCACCTTGACGGGCACAACGGTCCGATTGCGAAAGCTGTCGGCACGGCGCGCCGCCGCGGCAAGCCCAGTCTCGTCGAGGGAGATTGGAACTCCATCTATCGTCACATCGATCTGGGCGTTGTAGCGGCCAAGCCCCCAGAGGGCATCGAGCAGCGGATTGATATCCGCTTGCAGCCGGCGCGCGAGACCTTCCCCGTCCGGCGGCGGTTCCTGTCGAAGGCGATAGGTGCCGGCGGCATCGCGCAATGCCTGTTCGGCATCGCTATCGTTCTTGCCCTCCGGCGTCTTGGCTTCGATCTCCAACCGATAGGACAGCGTCGTGGCGCTGACCGGCGGCGGATCGTCGGAACCAAACAGACCAAAGAAGTCGAGCGCGTGGGCCTGCTCGCACAGCGAGCAACCGACGACAGCGACGCACGCCGAACGCAGAACGCGTCGCGCTGCAGCGATGAAATACCTTCGCCTTGCCCGCCCCGGCAAGGACGGCAGGCATCGTCGCACCACGATTTGCTTGATTGTTCCGCTCCGCCTGCCTGTTGACACGACCCGAGTCTGTGCACCTCGGGTTCCGGCGATCCCCTGTCTCCGCATTCAACAGGCACCACACGCGAAGTTGATAGACTCATGATGGACAATGTTTGGCAAACGCAAGGGAACCTCGATGTTCGTCGCAGTTATCCAATCTCCGATGCGCGCCACCGTCGGTTCCGGAAACCACATCTTGAGAACAATCCGCCACACGCGTCATCAGGATTGCGTGGCGCTGATGCTAGTCAAAAGCAGAATGCAAGCTCGGCCGATCCAATCCGCAAATGCAGAGGAACAGGTTCTGGCCGAGCCAGCGGGTTGCTGCCGCGGCCGATCAACGCAGAGCTCGTCATCGGGCAACGTTGCGCAGGCACGCACATTAGCCAATCCGGGCCCTGCCACTGATTTGCCCGACGGCGTAAGTCCCGCAGCTGTGGTCCTACCTCCCGCTTTTTTATTGCGCGGGACCCATGGGTGCGATCGGCACCCGGTTTTCCCTGCGCCCTCTGTTAACGGAGAGGCGAAACGAAGGGCAGAGCTCGAACAAATCATGTCGCGAGAACGCGCATGTATGACTCAGCGGATGTATGACCCAAAAATCGAGCCACACACTCAGTGTCGTCCCGGGCTTGACCCGGGACCCATAAGCACAAATGACAGCAGTTGCGCGACGTCGGGGCCGCAGCACCCTTCAACAACACAACCCTGTGGTTATGGGTCCCTGCTTTCGCAGGGACGACGGGTGGAGGGGGCGCCCCTACCAACTCCATCACCCTCATTCCAAGGTGCGAGCGGAGCGAGCCTCGGGATGACGGAGCCAAGAGCAGCGCGTACTGAACGAGAACAAATCACATCATCCCTGCTCCCGTGCGCAATCACGCACTAGGCAGGGACGACATCAACATATCAATCGCCTCACTCTCTTCCCCCGGTTGCAGCTCCGCGGCATTGCGCCGCGAACCGCGCTGCGGCGCAACAATCAAAATGAGACTGCCCGTTAAGCCACCCCGCGCCGACGACATCCGCGCCGCGCCCGCCTTCGGATAGCTTTGCCGGCAACAACCGGACGCCCATCAGCCTTCGCACGTCAAGTGGACGCCGGCGACAACACAGAGGGAGGAGCGCGATGTTGAAAGGCAGTTTGGGACTGATTGCGTTGAGCAGCCTGTTGCTTTCGGGCACGGCGTTCGCTCAGGAGAAGATCAAGGTCGGCGTCACCGCGACGCTCGAGGGCACCTACACGGTGCTCGGCGAGGACGGCATGCGCGGCTTCCAGACGGCGCTCAACGTGCTCGGCAAGAAGATCGGCGACAAGGAGCTCGAATTCGTCGTCGCCTCGACCGACGCGACGCCCGACTCCGCGGTGCGCGCGGTGCGCAAGCTGATCGAGCAGGACAAGGTGCAGATCCTGCTGTCGCCGCTGTCCGGCGACGAAGGCATTGCGGTCAAGAACTTCGCCAAGACCCATCCGGAGCTGACCTTCGTCAACGCCGCCTCCGGCGCGCAGGAGACGACCTATGTCGATCCGGCGCCGAACTTCTTCCGCTACAACATGGACGGCGCGCAGTGGCAGGTCGGCCTCGGCAAATACGCCTACGAGACCAAGGGCTATCGCAAGATCGCGACCGTCGGCGAGGACTACTCCTTCATCTACACCCAGGTGTTTGGCCTGGTGCTCGAGTTCTGCGGCGCCGGCGGCCAGGTCACCAACCGGCAATGGGTGCCGCTCGGCACCAAGGACTTTGCCTCGGTGATCGCCGCGCTGCCTGACGATGTCGACGCGATCTATCTCGGCCTCGGCGGCGCCGATGCCGTCAACTTCCTCAACCAGTATCAGCAGGCCGGCGGCAAGGCGCATCTGATGGGTGGCTCGATCATGATCGACCAGACCATCCTGTCGTCGAAAGGCAGCGCCAAGAACGCGTTGATCGGCACCATCGCCGCGAGCGGCCAGGCCGATACCTGGGAGGATCCGGGCTGGCAGAAATTCGTGAAGGCCTATCAGGATGCCTTCCCGCCGGCCAAACGCTTCCCGAGCCCCTCGCTGCTCGCGACCAACTATTACGGCTCGACCATGGCGCTGATCCTGGCGCTGCGCCAGGTCAATGGCGACCTCTCCAACAACCAGGCCAAGCTCAAGGACGCGCTGGCCAAGATCGAGATCGACGCGCCGAACGGCAAGATCAAGCTCGATTCCAACCGCCAGGCGATCGGCACCAACTTCGTCACCGAGGTGGTCGATGACGGCAAGGGCGCGCTGTTCAGCAAGGTCGTGAAGGTGATCCCGAACGTCAACCAGACGCTGGGCTACGATCCGGCGGTGTTCGCCAAGATCGGCCTGCCGAGCCGCACGGTCCCGGAGTGCAAGAAGTACTGACGTATTTGTTGCAGTGCAGGCACGGCGGCCGTGACGAGGCGAGCGGTTGCATGATGTGCCCTGCTCGCCCTTGCTTTCGGCGGGCGGATGTTGAACGCTTGTCGAAAAGACAAGAACATCCCGCGGGAGGGGAGGCATGAGCAGGGCGCTTGCCGTCTTCCACGGCCGGTTCGGTCGCGCGACGGTCTATCAGTTGAACCGTCCCTTCAACGTGCATGCGCACCGCGAAGGGCATCTGATCTTTCATGTCGGCGGAACGCCGGCGCAGATCGACGTCTCGGAGCAACGGCTGTTGCTCAAGGACGACACCGTGGTTGCGGTCAACCCGTGGGAACCGCACAATTTTCTGCCGACCGACATGGACCACGGCGCGATCTTCTTCGTGCTCTATGTCAACGCCGAATGGTTCGCGCCGCAGCCCGCGACGGCACAGGGCCTGCGGTTCGGCCGCACCTTCTTTCCGCGCACCGAAGCGCTCGACCGGCTGATCCGCCGCACCGCAGCACTGGTATGCGGCGCGCCGTCGCTGCGCAGCCTCGATTGCGAACTCCGGCAGTTGATCGACTCCTGCTACGAGGAGAGCTGGCAGGCCGCGCAGGACGCGCGCGCGGCGGCCGCGGTAACCGATTTCCGCGTCCGCAAATCGATCAAGCTGATGTCGGAAAGCCCCGGCGCCGAGATCGAGCTCGATGCGATCGCGCGCGAGGCCGGGCTGTCGCGGCCACATTTCTACCGGCTGTTCCGCACCCAGACCGGCGTCACCCCTCACCTCTACATGAACACGCTGATCATGGAGCAGGCGCTCGATGCGCTGGTGGCGACCGAGACGCCGATCGCCGATATCGGCTTCGACCTCGGCTTCTCCTCGCAGAGCGGCTTCACCCGCTTCTTCGCCGCCAATGTCGGCATGGCGCCGACCGACTATCGCCGCGCCGCCAAGGTGTTGCGGCCGTGAAGCAGTTCCGGAGCACACGATAAAAGATACTGTCGATCAAATCCCGAGCTTTCGCCCTCGGTAGGATACCGGACACGCGGCCCGGCAGACGGTCGCGACCAGTGAGGGAACGCGACGGAGATGGCCAGGTTCATCGAACGCCATCCGGCCTGGGCGCTGATCGTGATCATCGCGGTCGCGGTGCTCGCGTGGCTGGTGTTCGCGATCTGGCCGCCGGGGCTGGAGGCCGCGATCGGCCGCAAGCGCGTGTTCCTCAACGCGGTGCTGAACGGCATCACGCTGGGCGGGCTGTATTTCCTCGTGGCGAGCGGCTTCACGCTGATCTTCGGCCTGATGCGCAACGTCAACCTCGCGCACGGCTCGCTCTATCTGTTCGGCGGCTATGTCGGCTACGCGATCAGCAGCTGGACCGGGTCGTGGCTCCTCAGTTTCATCATCGCCTTCGTCGCGGTGGCGCTGGTCGGCGTGATCCTGCAGCTCGTGGTGTTCCGACGCATGGAGGGTCAGGACCTCAGGCAGACCATGGTGACGATCGGACTCTCGATCGTGTTCGCCGATCTGATGCTCTGGGTGTTCGGCGGCGACTTCTACCAGATCCAGACCCCGAGCTGGCTGATCGGCCCGATCCAACTGCCGCTGCTGACCACGATCAAATCATCGGGCGAGCCGGTCTATCTGCAATACCCGCTGGTGCGGCTGGTGATCTTCGCGGCCTCCGTCGTGATCGGGATCGCGATGTGGCTGGCGCTCAACCGCACGCGGATCGGCATGATCGTGCGTGCCGGCGTCGACGACCGCGACATCCTGGCCGCGACCGGGGTGCGGATCCAGCTGGTGTTCGTGCTGGTGTTCGCGCTCGGCGCGGGCCTTGCCGGCATTGCCGGCGTGGTCGGCGGCACCTTCCAGTCGCTGTCGCCGGGCGAGGATACGCGGTTCCTGCTCGCCTCGCTCGTCGTCGTGATCGTCGGCGGCATGGGCTCGATCCCGGGAGCGGCGCTCGGCGCCGTCATCATCGGCCTCGCCGAGCAGCTCGGCTCGGTCTACATCCCGACCTACGCCATCGTCGTCACCTTCCTGATCATGGTGCTGGTGCTGGCGCTGCGGCCGCAGGGCCTGCTCGCGAGGCGATGACCGATGTCGCTGCTCCAGAGCACCCAGTTCCGCCCCGATCCATCCGCCAACGCGACCCGCCGCGCCTTTGTCCGTGCCTGGCCGGAATTCCAGAATCCTGCGGCCTGGCTGGTCGCGCTGATCCTCGTGATCATGCCGCTGATCGCCAACGGCTTCTTCCTGATCGAGATCTTCGCCACCACGCTGATCCTCGGCATCATCGCACTCAGCCTGATGTTCCTCGCCGGCTATGGCGGCATGGTCAGCCTGGTGCAGCTCACCATCGCGGGCTTCGCCGGCTACATGGTCGCGGTGTTCGGCATGAGCGGCAACGCCAATATCAGCCTCGGCTGGCCGTGGTGGCTGGCAACCCCGATGGCGCTGGCGCTGGCGACGCTGTTCGGCACGCTCGGCGGCGCACTCGCGGTGCGCACCGAGGGCATCTACACCATCATGATTACGCTCGCGATCGGCGCGGCGTTCTACTACTTCACCAACCAGAACTGGGCGATCTTCAACGGCCACACCGGCATCAACACCGTCGCGACGCCGCATTTCTGGGGCGTCGACTGGCGCGCCGATATCGCCTTCTATTATGTCACGCTCGGTGTCGCCGCGATCTGCTACTTCGCCGTCCAGTATGTCTCGCGTGCGCCGTTCGGCCTCGCACTGCAGGGTGTCCGCGACAATTCCCGCCGCATGGCGGCGCTCGGCTTCAACCCCAATGCACACCGCATCGCGGCCTACGCCTTCGCCGCCTTCATCGCCGCGCTCGGCGGCGTGCTGCAGGTCTGGAACTACCGGCAGATATCGCCCGGCTCGGTCAGCGTCGGCGCCTGCATCGACGTCCTGATCATCGCCGTGGTCGGCGGTATCACCCGACCGATCGGCCCGTTCATCGGCGCGCTGATCTTCGTGCTGCTGCGGACTTTCGCGCTCGACGTGCTGATCAAGTTCGGGCTCGACGGCAACCGTTTCCGGCTGCTGATCGGGCTCGGCTTCCTCGCCATCGTGTTCTGGTCATCCGACGGTGTGATCGGCCTGTGGGAACGCTGGCGGCGGCGCAACGCATCCTCGGCGCAACGTTCAGGCGGAGGCCGGCATGGATAGCGTCGCGCAGCGGCTGTCCGTGGTCGGCGCCGGCGCGGCGCTCGAGCTGCGCGGCGTGACGCGGCTGTTCGGCGCGCTGGCGGCGCTGACCGACGTCACCATCACGGTGCGGCCCGGCGAACGCCGCGCGGTGCTCGGCTCGAACGGCGCCGGCAAGACCACGCTGTTCAACTGCATCACCGGCGACTTCCCGCCCTCATCCGGCACGATCCGCTTCTTCGGCGAGGACATCACCCAATTCCCACCCTATGAGCGCATCCGCCGGGGCTTACGCCGCACCTACCAGATCTCGGCACTGTTCCCCGGCCTGACCGTGCAGGACAATGTCTACCTCGCCTGCCGCGGCGTCTCGCGCGGCCGGTTCTCGTTCCTGCGCCCGGGGCAGAACGATGCGCTGATGCACGCGACCGAAACGCTGGTCCAGGCCGTGCACCTCGCGAACGTGAAGGACCAGCGCGTCGCAGAACTGGCACATGGCCAGCAGCGCCAGCTCGAGATCGCGCTGGCGCTCGCCGGCGCGCCGCGCTTCATCCTGTTCGACGAGCCGGCGGCCGGGCTGTCGCCGACCGAGCGGCGCGAGCTGATCGAGATCCTGACCTCGCTGCCGGCGCATATCGGCTACATCATCATCGAGCACGACATGGACGTCGCGCTGCGCGTCGTCGAGAGCGTGACGATGATGCACAACGGTCGCATCTTCAAGGAAGGCCTGCCGCGCGAGATCGAATCCGATCCCGAGGTGCAGGAGCTTTATCTCGGAGGCGGCCATGAATGACCGCCGTGCCGTGCCCGCACTCGAGGTGAAGGGCATCGACGTCTATTATGGTCATTCGCATGCGCTGCAGGGCGTCGATCTCACGCTCGAGTCCGGCGTGTTCTCGGTGGTCGGCCGCAACGGCATGGGCAAGACCACGCTGTGCAAGGCGATCATGGGCCTCGTGCGTGCCAGCGGCGGCTCGATCCGGATCCGCGGCGAGGAGGTCACGCGGCTCAATCCGGCGCGGATCGCCCGGCTCGGCGTCGGCTATGTGCCGCAAGGCCGCCGCCTGTGGCGCTCGCTGACCGTCGACGAGCATCTGGCGCTTGCCGGCGGCCTGCGGCGCGGCACCTGGACCATCGAGCGGATCTACGACACCTTCCCGCGCCTCGCCGAGCGCAAGAACAATGGCGGCAACCAGCTGTCCGGCGGCGAGCAGCAGATGCTCGCGATCGCGCGCGCGCTGCTGACCAATCCGCATCTCTTGATCATGGACGAGCCAACCGAAGGCCTCGCGCCCGTGATCGTCGCCCAGGTCGAGGACATGCTGCTGCGCCTCGGCGACGAAGGCGACATCTCCGTCCTGGTCATCGAGCAGAACATCGGCGTCGCCACGGCGGTGTCGCGCAACGTCGCCATCATGGTCAATGGCCGCATCAACCGCATCATCGATTCCGCGCGCCTTGCAACCGACCGCGAGTTGCAGCAGCGGTTGCTGGGTGTCGGCACCCATGGCGCCGATGAGACCGACGCCGAGCCAGCGCCGGCGAAGGCTGAAACGGCCGGTGCCCCGCAGCCGGCACGCAAGGGGCCGACCCGCATCTACCTCTCCAATCCGGTGCTGCCGACCCGCTGGTCGCAGCCGGTGCCGATCGCCCGCATCGAGGCCGCCGCGCGGACGCAATCCGCCGGAGTCACGCGGCTCGAGGAGACAACGCGCCAGCGACGCGAACCGACGGCCTCCCGAACGTCCGGGCCACCGGTCGTCCTCATCGTCGGCACGCTCGACACCAAGGGTGCCGAGCTGCGCTTCATCCGCGATATCATCGCCGGCAGCGGCCTGCGCACGCGACTGGTCGACGTCTCGACCAGCGGCAAGGCGGCGAGCTGCGACGTCACCGCGCAGGAGATCGCACTCAACCACGGCCGCGGCGGTTCGGGCGTGTTCGGCGCCGATCGCGGCGCCTCGGTGACGGCGATGGCGGACGCCTTCGAGCGATGGCTGCGTCGCCAGGGCAATGTCGCCGGGATCATCTCCGCGGGCGGCTCGGGCGGCGCGTCGCTGGTCGCGCCGGGCATGCGCGCGCTGCCGGTCGGCGTGCCGAAGCTGATCATCTCCTCGGTCGCGTCCGGCGACGTCGGTCCCTATGTCGGTCCCGCCGACATCACCATGATGTATTCGGTGACCGACGTACAGGGCCTCAACTCGATCTCGCGCACGGTGCTCGGCAACGGCGCCCATGCGCTGGTCGGCATGGTCAAGGCGCGGCTCGACGAGCAGGCCGGCAAGCAGCGCGATGCAGGCGCGAGCCTTCCGGCGATCGGCATCACCATGTTCGGCGTCACCACGCCGGCCGTGCAGAAGATCGCCGCCGACCTGCGTGAGGATTTCGAGTGCCTCGTCTTCCACGCCACCGGCGTCGGCGGCCGTTCGATGGAGAAGCTCGTCGAGTCCGGCCAACTCGCCGGCGTGATCGACCTCACCACGACCGAGGTCTGCGACCTCCTGATGGGCGGCGTGTTCCCGGCGACCGAGGATCGCTTCGGCGCCATCATCCGCAGCCGCGTGCCCTATGTCGGCTCGGTCGGCGCGCTCGACATGGTGAACTTCGGCGCACCCGACACGATCCCGGAACGCTATCGGCAGCGCAAATTCCACATCCACAATCCGCAGGTCACCTTGATGCGGACCACGCCGGAAGAGAACGAGCGCATGGGCCGCTGGATCGGCGAACGGCTCAACCAGATGGACGGGCCGGTGCGCTTCTTCCTGGCCGAGGGCGGCGTCTCCGCACTCGATGCACCCGGCCAGCCGTTCTGGGACCCGGAGGCCGACGCGGCGTTGTTCCGCGCGCTGGAGCGCACCGTGCGTCAGACCGGCAACCGGCAGATCATCCGCGTCAAGCGCAACATCAACGATCCCGAGTTCACCGCCGCCATCGTCAGCGCGTTCCGCCCCTTGCTCGGACGCGCCGGTGGTCGGCGCAGAGTGGCGAGGTGACCCATGGCCAGGTTTGAACGCACGGCGCTGTTGAAGAAGTTTCACGCCATGATCGCACGCGGCGAGCCGATCGTCGGCGGCGGCGCCGGCACGGGACTGTCGGCGAAATGCGAGGAGGCCGGCGGCGTCGACCTGATCGTGATCTACAATTCCGGCCGCTACCGCATGGCCGGCCGCGGCTCGCTCGCCGGCCTGATGCCCTATGGCGATGCCAACGCGATCGTCGTCGAGATGGCCGGCGAGGTGCTGCCGGTCGTGACCAAGACGCCGGTGCTCGCCGGCGTCAACGGCACCGATCCCTTCCGTGACATGGATGTGTTCCTCGACCAGCTCAAGGCGCTCGGCTTTGCCGGCGTGCAGAACTTCCCGACCGTCGGCCTGATCGACGGCACCTTCCGCGCCAACCTCGAAGAGACCGGAATGTCCTATGCGCTCGAGATCGACATGATCGCGAAGGCGCATGAGAAGAACATGCTGACCACGCCCTATGTGTTCAGCGAGCAGGAGGCCGCCGCGATGGCGATCGCCGGCGCCGACATCATCGTCTGCCACATGGGCCTGACCACCGGCGGCACGATCGGCGCGCAGACCGCGCCAAAGCTCGCCGACTGCCCTGCCCGCATCGAGGCCTGGGCCGAGGCCGCGCTCAGCGTCAATTCGAACATCATCGTGCTCGCGCATGGCGGTCCGATCGCGGACCCCGCCGATGCCGATTTCATCATGAAGCAGACCCGCAACTGCCACGGCTTCTACGGCGCCTCCTCGATGGAACGCCTGCCGGTCGAGCGGGCGCTGACGGATCAGGTTCGCAAATTCAAGGCGATCGGCGCGCGCTAGCCGCCGTGACCAAGGGAGGAAGAGATGTCGGGGATGCTGGTCGGTGAATTGATCCTCTGGCTCATCGTCGCAGTCGTCGCGATCGTCATCATCGTCTATGTCGTGAACTGGCTGTATCACCGCTCGTCGAAGGAGGTTTCCTTCGTCCGCACCGGTTTTCTCGGCGAACGCGTGGTGATCAATGGCGGTGCCTTCGTGCTGCCGTTCATCCACGACTACACGCCCGTCAACATGAACGTGCTGCCGATGGGGATCGTGCGCTCCCGGCAGGACGCCGTGATCACCCGCGACCGGATGCGCGTCGACATCGAGGCGGATTTCTACGTCCGGGTTCAGCCGACCCGCGAGGCGGTCTCGATCGCCGCCGCCACGCTCGGCCGTCGCACCATGGAGCCGCAGCAGCTGCACACCCTGCTCTCCGGCAAGTTCATTTCCGCGATCCGTTCGGTCGCCTCCGAGATGACGATGGAGCAGATGCACGAGCAGCGCGGCGACTATGTCGCCCGCGTCAAGGCCAATGCCGCCGAAGCGCTGGCGCAGAACGGCCTCGAGCTGGAGTCGGTCGCGATCACCGATCTCGACCAGACCGACCTCGAATATTTCAATCCCTCGAACCGCTTCGACGCCGAAGGCTTGACCCGCCTGATGGAGGACATCGAGGCCAAGCGCAAGCTGCGCAACGACATCGAGCAGGACTCGATGATCAGGATCCGCTCCCGCAATCTCGAGGCCGAGCGCCAGGCGCTGGAGATCGAGCGCGAGAGCGAGACTGCCCGTCTCGAGCAGGAACGCGACATCGAGATGCGCCGCGCCCTGCAGCGCACCGAGGTCGCCCGTGAGCGCGCCTTGCGCGAGACCGAGTCGGAGCAGGCCCAGATTGCGGCGCGCGAAGCCATTGAGAAAGCGCGGATCGCCAACGAGCAGGCGATCACCGAGGCCCGAATCGCCTCGGAGCGCGAGACCCGCCACAAGGAGATCGAGCGGACCCGCGCGGTCGAGGAAAAGGAGCTGCTGGCCCGCGAGGAGATCGAGAAGGTCCGGATCGCCAACCAGCGCTCGGTCGACACCACCCGCATCGCCTCCGAGCGCGAGGTGCGCCAGCGCGAGATCGAGCGGATGCGTACGGTCGAGGAAGCCGAGATCGCCGCCCGCGAGGCGATCGAGAAGGCCCGCATTCAACAGGACCGCGTCGTCACCGACGCCCGCATCGCCAATGAGGAGGAGACCCGGCGCCGCGAGATCGAGCGCACCCGCGCGGTCGACGAGGCCGAGATCGCCGCCCGCGAGGCCACCGAGAAGGCGCGGATCGCCCAGACCATGACGGTCAATGTCGAGCGCATCTCCTCCGACGAGCGCACCCGCGCGCTGGAGATCCAGCAGGTGCGCACCATCCAGGAAGCCGAGATCGAGGCGCAGAAGGCAGTCGAGGCCGCCCGCATCGCCCGCGAGAAGACGCTGGCCGCCGAGCGCATCGCCGCCGACCACGCTACGCGCAAGCTCGAGATCGAGCGCAACCAGGCGGTCGAGATCGCCGGGATCAGTGCCCGCGAAGCCACCGAAGCGTCGCGGATCGCTCAGGAAGAGCACGTTCGGGCACTTGAGATTGCCCGCGCCCGTGCGATCGAGGAAGCCGATATCGCCTCCCGCGAGGCGATCGAGGCGGCGCGCATCTCGCAGGAGAAGTCGGTCGCCGCGCAGCGCATCCGTGCCGAGCGCGAGACCCGCGCGCTCGAGATCGAGCGTACCGGGGCGATCGAGGCCGCCGAGCTGAGACGCCGCGACGCGGTCGAGCGGCAGCGCATCGATGTCGAGCTGACGCTGGAGAGCGAGCGGATCGCCTCCTCCAGGACCCGCGAGGTGCTCAACATCGACCAGAAGAAGGCGATCGAGCTCGCCGACGAGGAGCGCGTGATCGCGCTCGCCGCCAAGCGCTCCGAGCGGATCGATGCCGACCGGCAGGTCCGGCAGGCCGAGATTGTGGCGCGCAAGGACATCGACACCACCGACGTCTCGCGCGAGCAGGCGCTGGAGGCGGCCCGGATCGAGCGGCGCCGTGCGATCGAGCAGCTCGAGGTCGCCCGCAACCAGTCGCTGCAGGAGGCCGAGATCGTCGCCCGCGAGGAGGTCGAGCGCGCTCGGATTGCGTCGGATCGGGGCCTCGACGAGGCCCGCATCGGCCGCGAGCGCGAACTGCGCAAGCTCGAGGTCAACCGCGAGAAGGACGTCGAGACAGCACTGATGGAGAAGGCCATCGCGCTGCATCAGAAGTCGCTGGAGGAATCCGCGGCGCGCGCCGCGGCCGAGGACGCCCGGATCCACGCCACCGAAGCGGCCGAACGCGTCGTCACCGCGCGCGAAAGCGAGATCGCAAAGCGGCGCAAGACCGTCGAGGTGCTGCTCGCCGAAAAGCAGGCCGAGGAAACCAGGATCGCAGCCGGGGCCGAACGGGTCCGTGCCACGGTCGAGGCCGAAGCGCAGCGCCTCCTTAACGAGGCCGAGAACGTGCTGACCGATCAGGCGCGCTACTCGCTGTTCCGCCGCAAGCTGCTCGACCGGATCGAGGGCATCGTGCGCGAGAGCGTCAAGCCGATGGAGAAGATAGAAGGCATCCGCATCCTCCAGGTCGACGGCCTCAACGGCAATGGCCATGGCAACGGCACCGGCCGCAGCGCCACCGACGAGGTGATCGACTCGGCGCTGCGCTACCGCGTGCAGGCGCCGCTGATCGACTCGATCCTGTCGGACATCGGCGTCGAGGGCGGCAGCCTCGCCAAGATGCCCGGCCTGATCCGCGAAGCTCGAGACATGCAAGGCATCAAGGACTCCGCGCGCAAGAGCGGTGGCGAGGCCAAGCCGGCGGCACCCGAGGGCGGCGGCGAGCCGGCGCGACCTGAGCGCACGCCGCGCAAGAAGGACTGAGCTCACACCATGGCACGGGTTTACGTCTCCACCGTCGTCAACGCCCGCAACGATCGGGTCTGGGCCCGCGTCCGCGATTTCAACGGGCTGCCGAACTGGCATCCCGCGATCGCCGAAAGCCGGATCGAGGGTGGCGAGCCCTCCGACAAGATCGGCTGCGTCAGGGATTTCCGGCTGCGCAACGGCGATCGCATCCGCGAGAAGCTGCTCGGGCTGTCCGATTACGACATGTTCTGCACCTATTCGATCCTGGAATCGCCGATGGGCGTCGAGAACTACGTCGCGACACTGCGGCTCACGCCGGTCACCGACGGCGACCAGACCTTTCTGGAATGGACCGCCGAATTCGACTGCGCGCCGGAGCGCGAGACGGAGCTCGTCAACAATATCGGCGGCGGCGTGTTCCAGGGCGGCTTCGACGCGCTGAAGCGGGCGTTCGGAGGATAGGCCGTGCCGCATATCGTCAAAAGCACGATCCTGGATGCACCCACCGATGCGGTGTGGGCCGTGCTGCGCGATTTCAACGGTCATGACCGATGGCATCCTGCGGTCGCAACCAGCGGCATCGAGCGCGCACAGCCGTCCGACAAGATCGGCTGCGTCAGGCGCTTCAAGCTGAAGGACGGCGCCGAGCTGCGCGAGCAATTGCTGGCGCTGTCCGACCTTGAACAATCGTTCAGCTACTGCCTGCTCGATACGCCGATCCCGATGTTCAACTACGTCGCGCATGTCCGCCTGCTGCCGGTCACCGACGGCGACCGCACCTTCTGGCACTGGGAGTCGCGCTTCACGACGCGGACCGAGGACAGCGAGCGCATCACGCGGATGGTTTCGGAAGACATCTACCAAGCCGGCTTCGACGCCATCCGCCGGCATCTGAAGGAGGCCGCGTAAGCGGAAGGACATCATGCCAGTCACGGTGAAGACCTTCACCAGCACCCATGAAGCCGCGGCGGCGCTGTCGTCGGATCGCAGCGCCCGCTATCTCGGCGGCGGCACGCTGGTGATGCGGGCGCTGAATGAGGGCGACGTCTCGATCTCGACCATCGTGCGCGCCAGCGACCATGCGATGACACGGATCGATGCCACGGGCTCGCGCATCACGCTGGGTGCCGGCGTCACCTTCGCACGCATCCTGGCCGAACGCGACCTCGCCTTCCTGCACGCCCCTGCCCGCTCGATCGGCGGACCGGCGGTGCGCAACATGGGCACCGTCGGCGGCAATCTGTTCGCGCCGGTGCCATATGGCGACTTCACGGTCGCGATGCTCGCGCTTGATGCCACAGTGTCCGTCCAGGGCGGCCTCGGCGGGCGCGATATTCCGATCGAAGAGTTCCTGCAATCGCGCGACCGGCAGGCCGGATCCCTGGTGCTGGCGATCTCCTTCGCCAAGCCCGGCAGCAGTGAGGCCTTCCGCTACCGCAAGATCGCGCGGATCAAGCCCAAGGGCGGCGCAGTGGTCACGCTCGCGGCGCATCTGCCAGTCAACGGCAGCCGCATCGTCGGCGCCCGCGTCGCGCTGGGCTCGATGGCGCCGACGCCGATCCGCGCCCGCGCCGCCGAGCGCGCGCTGGAAGGCCGCGCGCTCGACGCCTCCACCATCAGCGCGGCTGCTGCGGCGGCGGTCGAGGGAACGTCGCCCGGCGACAATGCGCTCGCCAGCGCCTGGTATCGCCGCGAGATCGTCGGCGTGCATCTCCGCCGCCTGTTGTCCGGTCAGGAATAAATCGTGATGGCCAAGACTGCCCTTCAATTCCAGCATAACGGCCGTGACGTCGCGATCTTCGTCGACGGCGGCACCAACCTTTTGGTCGCGCTGCGCGAGCTGATCGGCGACATGACGCCGAAGTTCGGCTGCGGCCAGGGCGGCTGCGGCACCTGCAGCGTGCTGATCGACGGCGAATTGCACCTCTCCTGCCTGACGCTCGCCGAAACGGTCGCCGGCCGCTCGGTCGAGACGCTCGACGGCATCAAGGACGGCCCCAATCTGCACCCGTTGCAGCGTGCTTTCGCCGACAATTTCGCCGCGCAGTGCGGCTACTGCACGCCGGGCATGCTGATGGCCGCGAAAGCACTGCTCGACCGCAATCCGCAGCCCAGCCGCGCCGAGGTCGTCGAGGCGATCTCGGGCAATATTTGCCGCTGCACCGGCTATGAGCCGATCATCAACGCCGTGCTGGCTGCCGCTTCCGGCGGCCGCGCTCGCGCGTAAGGGAGCAGTGCCATGCTTGAACTGCGCAAGGACATCTTCGCCGACGAGCGCGACGATAATCTGAAGGAGATCGGCAAAGGCACGCAGCGCCAGGACATGCTCGGCCATGTCACCGGTACCTCGCCCTATTTCGATGACCACAAGCTGCAGGGTATGCTGCATCTGAAGGTGGTCCGCAGCGCCCATCCGCATGCGAGGCTGCGCCGCATCGACACCTCCGAGGCCGAGCGGTCGCAGGGCGTGCGGCGCGTGATCCGCGCCTCCGATGTGCCGCGCAATCTGAACACGCTGCTCAGCCTGATCAATTTCGGCAAGGACGACGAGCCGTCGCTCGCGGTCGACAAGGTACGCTACAAGGGCGAGCCGATCGTCGCAATCGTCGCCGACAGCCCGCGCGAGGCCTTTGAAGCCGTCGCCAAGGTCAAGATCGACTATGAGCCGCTGCCGGCGGTGTTCGATGTCGAGGACGCGCTGAAACCCGGTGCGCCCGTGGTCAACGAGGTCTATCCCAAGAACACCTTCACTTATCACGAGACCTACGATCACCAGCAGCTGCGCTTCGGCGATGCCGACCGCGCACTTGCGACGGCCGACCATGTGCTGGAGCAGCGCTACCAGATGTCGCCGATCGAGCACGCGCCGACCGAGACCAACGGCTCGATCGCAGCGCCCGATACCAACGGCCGCTACATCGTCTACACTTCGACGCAGGCGCTGTTCTTCTCGGTCGATACCTGCGCGAAGATCCTCGACGTGCCCTCGAACACCTTCCACTTCATCGGCGGCACGGTCGGCGGCGGCTTCGGCGGCAAGGTCGATACGCTGACCGAGCCGCTCTGCATCCTCGGCGCGATGCTGACCGGGCGTCCGGTGCGCTATCTGTTCGGACGCGAGGAGGAGATGCAGTACGGGCCGCCGCGCGGCGCCGAGCGCATCTACATCAAGGACGGCGTGATGCGCGACGGCCGCATCGTCGCCCGCAAGGTGCGCGCCTATTTCGACAGCGGCGCCTATACGCGGCTGTCGAGCTATGCGGCGGTGAAATGCGCCGCCCATCTGCCCGGCCCCTACACGATCCCGAACGTTCATGGCGACGTCTATTGCGTCTTCACCAACCGCACACCCGCGACCGCGATGCGCGGCTTCGGCGTCACCGCGATGGATTTCGCCATCGAATGCCAGATGGACAAGCTCGCCCATCTCATCGGCATGGACCCGATGGAGTTCCGGATCCTCAATGCGTATCGCGACGGCGACATGAAGGCGCACCGCCGCGAGGCCAAGAACACCGCGCTGATCGAATGCGTGCAGGTCGCCGCGGAGAAAGCCAAGTGGCCGCTCCGCGAGGACTTCAAGCGGATGTCGTCGCGCAAGGATGGCGGCGGCGCGCGCGCCGCGGTGACGCCAACCCCGCGCGAGACGCATACGCCGCCGTCCTCACCATCCCAGCAGCGCACGACGTATGACCGCGCGCCGGCCGCGACCCGCGAGCCGCCGCCCTCTTCGCCGCCGTCGTCTCCGCCGCCGCGGCCAAGCGCGCCGTCGCATGGCGCCACCCGCTTCTCTTCCGTCTTCGGCACCAGGAGGCGCTGACCATGACCCGGCACCGTGGACGCGGCATCGCGTCGGTCAATTATCCCATCGGCATGAACCTCGGCGGCGATCCGAGCCAGGCGCTGGTGCATTCCAACCCCAGCGGCAAGTTCACCGTGGCACTGTCGTCGATTGATCTCGGCCAGGGCATGAAGTCGGTGACACGGCAGATCTGTGCCGAGACGCTCGGCGTGCCGGTCGAGGACGTCTATGTCGACACCGCGGATTCCGACACCGGCCCGCACTGCATGGGCTCGTTCGCCTCGCGCGGCACGCACCGCGTCGGCAACGCCGTGATGGCGGCGGCGCGCGAGGCGCGCGGTGTGATGATGGAGGCGGCGGCCGAAGAGCTCGAAGTGAATGCCGCCGATCTCGAGACCGATGGCCGCGGCAATATCCACGTCAAGGGCGCGCCGCATCGCTCGATCTCCACCAAGGACGTCGCGATTGCCGCGCAGTTCAAGCAGGGCAAGACGATCTCCGGCCGCGGCATCTTCCTGGTGCCGCTGTCCGACGTCGACCCCGAGACCGGCGAGATGTCGCCGGCGACGTGCTACGCGCATGCCTGCCTCGTCGCCGAGGTCGAGGTCGACGACGAGACCGGCGAGGTCGACATGATCAGGATGGACTCCGCCTATGAGCTCGGCCGCGCGCTCAATCCGAGGCTGGTCGAGCAGCAGCTGGTCGGCGGCGCCTGGATGGGCGTCAGCCACGCGCTCTACGAGACGCCGGAGCCTTATTATCCGGAGCCGGTGCACGGCCCGCGCGACTTCGTCGAATATCTGATGCCGGGTCCGGCCGACATCTGCCCGCACGACATCGCAGTGCTGGAGCGCCCGGCGCCCGACGGTCCGTTCGGCGCCAAGGGACCGGGCGAGATGTGCGCCAATCCGGTGCTGCCTGCGGTCGCCAACGCGATCTTCAACGCGGTCGGGGTGCGGATCGACGATCTGCCGATCACGCCGGAGAAGGTGCTGCGCGCGATCAAGGCGCAGGGCGGCGCGCGGCCGCAGCCGCGGCGCTGAGGTCTCGCCATGCCGGTCCGCAGCAACATCGTCGGCATCGACAGCCCCGAGGCGCTGGAGAAGGCGCTGCGCGCGGCCTATTACCTCGCCGACGACGGCATCGCGACCGCCTCCTATCTCTCGCTTGCGCTCGGCAAGCCGCTGCTGCTCGAAGGCGCGCCAGGTGTCGGCAAGACCGAAGCCGCCAAAGCGATCGCCGCCGTGCTCGGCCGCAGGCTGATCCGCTTGCAATGCTATGAGGGCATCGACGCCGCCGCTGCGCTCTACGAATGGAACTATCCGCGCCAGATGCTGGCGATCCGGCAGGCCGGCGAGGAGAGCATCGACATCTATGGCGACGCGTTCCTGATCGAACGACCGATGCTGGCCGCGCTGCGCGCGCCTGATGCGACGGTGCTGCTGATCGACGAAATCGACCGCGCCGATCAGGAGTTCGAGGCCTTTCTGCTCGAATTCCTCTCCGACTTCCAGATCTCGATCCCCGAACGCGGCACGGTGCGCGCTGCCGAACATCCTGTGGTGGTGCTGACCTCGAACCGGACGCGCGATCTGCACGAGGCGCTGCGGCGGCGCTGCGTCTATCACTGGATCGATTATCCGAATGCCGAGCGCGAGGCGCGCATCGTGATGATGCGGGCGTCCAGCGTGGCCGAGGCCACCGCCCGCGCGGTGGTCGCCGCCGTCGGCCGGCTGCGCCGCGAGCCGCTGAGCAAGGCCCCGGGGATCGCCGAGGCGGTCGACTGGGCGGAGGCCGCGACCTTGCTCAACAAGGGCGGCGCGCGCTGGCCGGATGCGTTCAAGCGTTCGATCGGCGTCGCGCTGAAGGACGAGGAGGATCTGCATTTCATCTCACCCCGGCTCGATGCGATCATCGCGGAGGCGGCCGCGTGAGCGATGACCTCAAGCTGCCGCGCGCGGCACAGACATTCGTGTCCTTTGTGGCACTGCTGCGCGCCAACGGCTTCGCGGTCGCGCCGGAGCAGACGACGAGCTTCCTCGCCGCAATCGAGCTGCTCGGGCCGCGCAGCCTGGAGCACATCCGCCAGGCGGGGCTCGCGACGCTGGCGCCGCCGCCGGAGCGCCGCGCGACGTATGACCGGCTGTTCGACATCCACTTCCGCGGCGCCGAGGCGATCGAGCAGGCCGAGGGCGAGGACGAGGAGACCGTCCGCCTGCAGGAGGAAGGCCGCGGCGAGGACGAGCCGCCGCTCGCCGACGAGGCCAATGAGTCCGGCCTCGCCGCAGCGCGCGCCGAGGCGCTGGTCGAGCGCCGCTTTGCACAGGCCGCGACCAGCGATCCGCTGCAAAAACTGTCGCGTGAGGCGGCAAGGCGGCTGCCGCGGCGGCGCGGCCACCGGCGCCGTCGCGCACGGAGCGGCCCGTTCGCCGATCTGCGCCGCACGCTGCGCGACAGCGTGCGCAATGACGGCGAGGTGCTGCGGCTCGGGCGGATGCGTCGCCGCCAGCGCCCGCGCAAGATCCTGTTCCTGATCGACGTCTCCGGCTCAATGAAGGCGCGCACCGAGGAGAACATGAAGCTCGCGCATGTGCTGGTGCAGGCGGCCGGCAATGTCGAGGTCTTCACCTTCGGCACAAGACTGACCCGCGTCACGCCGGCGCTGCGGCTGAAGCGGCGCGAGCAGGCGCTGAACGCGGCCTCCTTCCTGGTCAGTGACTGGGACGGCGGCACAAGGATCGGCGATGCGCTGCAGGCCTTCCTCGCCGTGCCCCGGTTCGGCGGATATGCCCGCGGCGCCGCGGTCGTGATCGTCTCCGATGGCCTCGAGCGCGGCGACCCGGCTGCGCTGCGCGATGCCGTGGCAAAACTGTCGCGGCGGGCCTGGCGCGTCAGCTGGCTGACGCCGCTCGCAACCTCGCCCGGCTTCACGCCGCAAACCGAAGCGCTAATCGCGATCCAGCGCTTTGTCGACGATCTCGTGGACGGCGGATCCAGCGCGGCTGTTGTCGCCCATCTGCTGTCGCTTGGAGCAAGGAGAGCCGCGTGACTGGCATTGTCGACGGACATCATCACATCTGGCGGCAGGCCGATCTCGCCTGGCTGTCCGGCCCGATGCAGCCGCGCATCTTCGGCCCCTACGAGCCGATCCGCCGCGACTATCCGATCGAGGAATATCTGGACGACCTCAAGGGCACCGGCGTCACCCGCTCGGTCTATGTCCAGACCAACTGGCCGAACGGCCGGTTCGAGGACGAGGCGGCCTGGGTGCAGCAGACCGCGGACCGGCACGGCTGGCCGCACGCCCTCGTCGCCTATGCCGATTTTTCCGTTGCCGACGTCCGGCCGCAGCTCGATCGGTTGAAGCGCTACCCGCTGGTGCGCGGCGTGCGCATGCAGCTGCACTGGCACGAAAATCCGCTCTATCGCTTCGCCGCCCGTGCCGATCTCTGCACCGATCCCGTGATCCGGCGCAATGTCGGCCACCTCGCCGACTATGGCTGGAGTTTCGACCTGCAGGTGTTCGCACCGCAGATGGTTGACGCCGCCGGTCTTGCGGAGTCGTGCCCCGGCGTGACCTTCATCCTCCAGCATGCCGGCATGCTGGAGGACCTGTCGCCGCAGGGCCGCGCCGCCTGGCGCACCGGGATGACGCGGCTCGCGCGATGTCCGAATGTGGTGTCGAAGCTGTCCGGGCTCGGCACCTTCATCCATCGCAACGATGCCGCGCATATCGCCGGCGTGATGACCGATACCGTCGCGATCTTCGGCGCCGACCGCTGCCTGTTCGGCTCGAACTTTCCGATCGAGAAGCTGTGGACCAGCTATCGCGATCTCGTCGCCGCTTTCAAGACGGCAGCCGAACGGCTCAGCCCCGAACAGCGCGATACGATCTTCAGCACGACGGCGGCGCGGGTCTATCGGCTGGGGCCGTAGCCGCAGCGCGGGCACGAACATAACAACGAACACGAATTGGGAGGGAGAACGATGCCGTTGGAGATCAAGATTCTGGACTACGGCGATATCGAGCTGGAATCGAGCTTCCTCGTGCTCGGGCACAATTGCGGCCGCACCCGCCGCGTGCTGACGCTCGGCTTCCTGATCCTCGGCGGCCCCTACCCCGTGCTGGTCGACACGGGATATCGCTCCAACCAGATCATGGAGACGCTCGGCATGCGCGGGCTCCAGTTCCACGAGAACATGATCGAGAACCAACTCGCCCGCCACGGCGTGCGGATGGGCGACGTCCGTTTCGTCTGCCACACCCATCTGCACATCGATCATGCCGGCAAGGACGACCTGTTCCCGATGAACACCACGGTCGTGCTGAACCGCAAGGAGCTGGAATACTCCGTCTCCGGCCTGATGCATCCCCAATACCCGGCGCCCGACATCAAGCACCTGATCGACCGCCTGCACACCAAGAGCGCGCTGCGCTTTCTCGACCTCGAAATCACCGGCCCGGTCGAGCTGATGCCGGGCGTCTATTGCGATGCCGCCAACGCCCACACCGAAGGCTCGATGAACATCCACGTTCACACCGCCGACGGCATCGCCACGATCTGCGGCGACGTGATCTATGATTTCAACGACCAGATCGTGAATCCCTTCAATGAGATCCACGACGCCGAGCCGCGCACCACCGGCAATCACGGCACCAGCAAGCGCGCCGAGAAGGCCGCGATCAAGAAGCTGCTCTCGAGCTCGCGCTATCTGCTGCCGGTGCATGATCGTCCGGCGAAGATCGAAGGCGGCATGGTGGTCGGCCGCCTGCATGACCAGGTACCCGGGCCTGTCGTGCAGAGCCTGCCGCAGCGCAACTGGTTCCCGGCGTAGAGGATCGAGGCGATGACGCATGTCACGCTGCGCAGCGAGTTCGAAGGCCTGATCGATTCCTACGCGCTGGTCGGCCAGGTCGGAACCGGCTTCGATTTCACGGAGGGACCGATCTGGCATCCGCTCGATCACTTCCTGCTGTTCTCCGACATGCCGGGCGACGTGCGCCGGCGCTGGGATGCGCGGCGCGGCGTCGTCGAGGTCAGGCGGCCGTCGAACAAATGCAACGGCATGACCTATGATGCGGACCTCAATCTGATCGTCTGCGAGCACGCAACCTCCTCGCTGATTCGCGAGCGGCCCGACGGGCGGCGCGAGGTGCTGGCCTCGCATTACGAGAACCAGGAGCTCAACAGTCCGAACGACGTCTGCGTGCACTCGTCGGGTGCGATCTACTTCTCCGATCCCTGGTACGGCCGGATGCCGGTCTATGGCGTCGAACGGCCACGCCAACTCGGCTTCCAGGGCGTCTATTGCGTGCCGCCCGGCGGCGGCGCGCCGAAGCTGCTGGTCGACCGCTATTTGTTCGAGCAACCGAACGGGCTGTGCTTCTCGCCCGACGAGCGCATCCTCTATGTCAACGACACCGTGCAGGCGCTGATCCGCGCCTTCGACGTCAACGCCGACGGCTCGCTTACCAATCCGCGCGTGTTCGCCTCCGGCATCCGCTCCGAGCTCGAGCCCGGCCTGCCCGACGGCATGAAGTGCGACCAGCGCGGCAATGTCTGGGTCACCGCGCCCGGCGGCGTCTGGGTCTATTCACCCGGCGGCGACCTGCTCGGCAAGGTGCGCCTGCCGGAGCTCGTCGCCAACCTCGCCTGGGGCGGCGTCGACTTCCGCATGCTCTATCTGACCGCCACCCATTCGGTTTATGCGATCCCGACCAAGGTCGGCCCACGCCACGAGCCCTATATGAGCGGCAAACGCGGCGGCACGGGTGCCACATCGTCCACGCCTGCGCCGAACCTCGCCGCCGGCGAGATGCAGCTCGATCCGCAACGCTGCGCGATGATCATTCAGGACATGCAGAATGACGTCATCATGGACGGCGGCGCGTTCGCCGAGTCCGGTGCGCCCGCGCACGCCCGCCAGCAACATGTCGTCGACAATGTCCGCCGCGTGGCGGAGGCTGCGCGAGCGCGCGGCGTCGCCATCATCCATGTCTGGTTTGTCGTCGAGCCGGGCGCGCCCGGCGTCACCTTGAACGCGCCGCTGTTCGAGGGGCTGGTCGACAGCAAGGCGATGGTGCGCGGCAGCTGGGGCGCGGCACCAGTTTCGGGACTCGAGCCGCGCCCGGGCGACTTCGTGGTCGAGAAGATGCGGATGAGCGCCTGGGAGGGTACGCGGCTCGAGACCATCCTGAAGGCGACCGGCCGCGACATGATCATCAACACCGGGGCCTGGACCAACATGTCGGTCGAGCACACCGCGCGCACCGGCGCCGACAAGGGCTATTTCATGATCGTGCCGGAGGATTGCTGCTCGACAATGAATGCCGACTGGCACAACGCCGCGATCAACTTCGCGCTCCAGAACGTCTCCGTCGTGACCAACGCCGACACCGTGATCAAGGCGCTCGGCTAGGGAGGCGCGGTGCCGAAACTGCTGCATCTTAACTGCTCACCGCGCACCGATTCGGAATCGGCGGCCGGCGCGCGCGTCTTTCTCGATCGCTTCCGTCAGGCGCGGCGGACTGGGAGATCGACGCAATGAACCTCTGGCGCGAGCCGCTGCCGGAATTCGAGGGTTATCTGCTCGAGGCCAAATACGCCCGGATCGGCGGCAAGAGCTTCACCAATTCGCAGCACGACGCCTTCGCAATCGCCGAGCGCCTCGCGCTGCGGCTGTCGCTGGCCGATCGCGTGCTGATCTCGACGCCGATGTGGAATTTCGGCATTCCCTACAAGCTCAAGCAGTGGCTCGACGTCATCATCCAGCCCGGGCTGGCCTTCCGCTTCGATCCGGCGCAGGGCTATCTGCCGCTGCTCAAGGACCGCCCGACAATCGTGATCCTCGCAAGCGGCAGCGACTTCGTCACCGGAATGAACCGCGGCCGCATCGACATGGCAACGCCCTATCTGCGCGAGGCGCTGCGCTTCATCGGCATCAGCGACGTGCGCTTCGTGCCGATCGGCCCAACCACCGGGCCCACCGAGCCGATCCGCGCCGCTCGCGAGGCGGCGCACCGCCGGCTTGCGGAGATGGCAGCGAGGTTTTGACGGATTCGTTTTTCCGTCGTCGTCCCTGCGAAAGCAGGGACCCATAACCACAGGGTTGTATCGTCGGAGTGAGCTGTGGCCCAGCGCCGCAAGGCAATTCGCATTGGTGGTTATGGGTCCCGGGTCGCGCTTCGCTTGCCCGGGACAACACCAAGTTTGTTGCCCGGCCGGCGGACGTACATTCGCATTCTCGCGCCAGCGCTAACCCACCCTACGTTTCCGCCGCCGGAAAGACCAGCCTGCACAGCAACCCCGGCGCATTGTCGCGCAACTCGATCCGCGCGCCGTGCAGGCTCGCGACCGCCGCGACCAGGCTGAGGCCGAGCCCGTTGCCCGGCGTGTAGCGGCTCTGCTCGAGCCGGTAGAAGCGCTTGAAGACGCGGTCGTGCTGGTCGGCGGGAATGCCCGGGCCATCATCGGCGATCGAAATCACCGCACCGCGCTCATCGTTGTCGCAGGTCACCGTCACCCGTCCACCCGGGCGGCCATGCTTGATGGCGTTGTCGACGAGATTGGCGATGGCGTCAAACAGCAGGTCGCGGTCACCGGTGACCAGCACGGCCTGATCGCCGGCAAGATCGAGGCGCGTGGTCACCTGTTCGGCGGCGGCGTCGTAGAGTTCGACCACCTCGCCGGCGATCTCGACGAGATTGACGGTGCGGAACGCACCCTTGCGGGCTCGCGTCTCGATCTCGGAAATCCGCGTGATCGACGCGAACATTCCGAGCACCGCGTCGAGATCGGCGATGGTGTCGCCGATCAGCGCGGCATCGCCCTCCCCGCTCCGCGGGGCGTGGTAGGCTTTCTCGAGCCGGCCGCGCATCCGGGTCAGCGGCGTGCGCAGGTCGTGGGCGATATTTTCGCTGACCTGCTTGACGTCCCCCATTAAGGTCTGGATCCGGTCCAGCATCAGATTGAGATTCTCGGCGACGCGATCCCACTCGTCATGGCTGCCGCGGAGCGGAATGCGCTGGTCGAGGCCGGAGAGCATGATGGCGCGACTGGTCGCGTTGATCGACTCGATCCGGCCGACCGTTCGCCGCGTGACGCCGATGCTGGCAGCGGCCGCAAGCCCGATGATCAGCACGACGACGGCAATGCCGGCGGCCCTGATCTGGGCCATGAAGCCGTCGAGATCGCTGATGTCGTGGCCGACCAGCAGCCGATCGCCGTTTGACAGCGTTTCCGTCACGCCGCGCAGCAGGGAGGTTGCCGGGGAGAGCTGTGGCAGGGAGGCACGAAATTCAGCCCATCCCTTCTCGGCGGCGCCCGCCGGCCACTGCCTGAGATTACCCGCCAGCACCGTCGATCCGGGACCGACCAACAAATACACATGATCGGCAAAGCCCTTGTCCGCGACGCGTTGCGCGATCAGCGCGGTCAGGCCATCGCGCCCGGACCGCGCATAGGCGTCAGCCAGGCTCGCCTGCTCGGTCATGATCGCGCGGTCGGACCTGTCGCGCACATAGGACAATGTCGACCAGTAGACATAGGCGAAGATCGCGGTGACGATCAGGCCGAAGACACCGATGGCGATCAACGCCAGGCGGAACGTCGACGACTTGAGGGTCTTAGCCAGGAGCACGGAGGCAGTATCCGATGCCGCGAATCGTGTGGATCAGCGGGTAGGCTTGCTGGTCGTCGACCTTGCGGCGCAAACGCCCGACATAGACGTCGATGATGTTGGTCGAGGGATCGAAGTGCAGGTCCCACACATGCCGCAGCAGCATGGCGCGCGACACCACGCGGCCTTCGTTGCGCGCGAGGTATTCGAGCAGCTGGAATTCCTTCGGCAGCAGCGGAATCTTGCGGCTGCGGCGGCTCGCCGTGCGCGAAATCAGATCGATCGCGAGATCGCCGACCCGCAGGATGGTCTCCTTGGCAACGGTCTCGCTGCGGCGGCCAAGCGCCTCCAGCCGCGCCAGCAGTTCGACGAAGGAGAACGGCTTGACCAGATAGTCGTCGCCGCCGGCGCGCAAGCCCCGCACCCGGTCGTCGATTTCGCCGAGCGCGCTGATGATCAGGAACGGCACCGCAATGCCGCCGTCGCGCATCTGACGCATCACCGTGATGCCGTCGATGTCGGGCAGCATGCGATCGATGGTAATCACGGCATAGTCGCGCGCCGCACCCTGGCTCAGCGCCTCGCGGCCGTTCGCCGCCAGATCCACATCATAACCGCTGGTGGTGAGCTCCTCGACGAGCTGACCTGCGGTTTCCGGATCGTCCTCTACGACGAGAATGCGGCGGTGAGCACCGGTCATATTCCTGAACTCTCCGAGCTGTGTCGAACTCTCCGAGTTCTCAAACTCTCCGAGCGGCCGCCCCGCGACGATCGCCGCCAGACTATCCCATTCCGGGGCAGGATGGAACGTCTGGCGACGACCGCGACAACGGTGCGGTTGGTTGGGCGATCACCAATAGTCCCCGCACACATTGACCCATTGCAGACCGTAAGCCGTCCATACCCTCCGGTAGCAGCCGTAGTCATAGCCGGCATAGACATAGGGCGCGCCGATGAACGCGAAGCGATGGAAGCGGTGATGGCGGAAGAAGCCGCCATGATGGAAGAAGCGCGAACCGCGGAATCCGGCGCCGGCAAACCGCGGGCCGATTGCCGGTGCACCGACGAAGCGTGGACCACCAAAGCGCCCGCCAGCGAAATGGCCGCCGCCGCCCATGGCGGCGAATGCCGCGCCGCCACCACGCATCCCGCCGCCGAAACCACCGCCATGCATGCCGCCGCCAAAGCCGCCACCATGCATGCCGCCACCCATGGCACCCATGGCACCACCGTGGCCGCCACCGAAGCCACCGCCGCCATGTCCGCCACCACCACCGCCGCCTCTGGCGAGGGCAGCGGGTGCAAGCGCAACGCTGACAGCGAGCGTCGCTGCCGTGAGACACGTGAGAAGCCTGTTCTTCATGAAACCCTCCCTGATTGGGACCGCGGCGAACTCGTATCGCCGCACGCGAGCATGATCAGAAGACGCAAGCCGATGCCCGACTTCAACTGACAAATGCGCCAGATTCTGACACCGGATTTAGAATTCGCGTGCCGGCATGCCGAGCGGCAGTTGCCCGGACCGGCGGCCACGATTGCGTTGGCCGGGATCGACGGACATTTGGCTGGAATCGGCGGATAGCGCTCGTTGAATCGATCGGCCGCGGTTCTTAATCCTGCAGCTATCGGAGAACAACGACGGCGTCGAGGGATCGCAGACCCGCTTCACAATTTGTCGATCACCGGGCTCTCCCTTCCTCGCCGACCGTCATCCATCCGCGATGCAATCGCCTTTCGCCTGCCCTGCCCTCGGGCGCCGGGACGGCGAAGTGCTGACCTTCAGCAAGGAGCTTTCGATGAGCGACGAGACCAAAAGACCGTTTCTGACCCACGCCTCCGGCGCCCCCGTTGCCGACAATGTGAACATCCTGACGGCGGGGCCGCGCGGACCCGCACTGCTGCAAGACGTCTGGCTGATCGAGAAGCTGGCGCACTTTCACCGCGAGGTGATCCCGGAGCGGCGGATGCACGCCAAGGGCGCCGGCGCGCACGGCACCTTCACCGTCACCCACGACATCACGCGCTACACCAAGGCCAGCATCTTCTCTGAGATCGGCAAGCAGACGCCGATGTTCGCGCGGTTCTCGACGGTCGCCGGCGAGCGCGGCGCGGCGGACGCCGAGCGCGACATCCGCGGCTTCGCGCTGAAATTCTACACCGATGAAGGCAATTGGGACGTGGTCGGCAACAACACGCCGGTGTTCTTCTTCCGCGACCCCTTGCGCTTCATCGACCTCAACCACGCCATCAAGCGGCATCCGCGCACGGGGGTTCGCGACCCCGACATGAACTGGGATTTCTGGACGCTGCTGCCGGAAGCGCTGCACCAGGTCACCATCGTCATGAGCGAGCGCGGCATCCCGAAAAGCTTCCGGCACCAGCACGGCTTCGGCAGCCACACCTACAGCATGATCAATGCCGACAACGAGCGCGTCTGGGTGAAATTCCATTTCCGCACCCGGCAGGGCGTCCAGAACCTGACGGATGCCGAGGCCGAGACGCTGGTCGGCAAGGACCGCGAGAGCCACCAGCGCGACCTGTTCCGGAGCATCGCGCGCGGCGACTTCCCGCGCTGGACGCTGTTCATCCAGGTGATGACGGATACGCAGGCCAAGGCATTCCCGTTCAATCCGTTCGATCTAACCAAGGTGTGGCCGAAGGCGGATTATCCGCTGATCGAGGTCGGCACCTTCGAGCTGAATCGCAATCCGGAGAACTTCTTCGCCGAGGTCGAGCAGGCGGCGTTCACGCCGGCGAATGTCGTGCCCGGCATCGGCTATTCGCCGGACAAGATGCTGCAAGCCCGCCTGTTCTCCTATGGCGACGCCCAGCGCTACCGGCTTGGCGTCAACCACCACCAGATTCCGGTCAACGCGCCGAAATGCCCGTTCCACAGCTATCATCGCGACGGCGCGATGCGCGCCGACGGCAATCTGGGCGCCACGCTGACCTACTGGCCGAACAGCCATGGCGAGTGGACCGACCAGCCGCAGCTGAGCGAGCCGCCACTCGAATTGTCAGGCGCGGCCGCGCATTGGGATCATCGCGTGGATGACGACCACTGGCAGCAGCCGGGCGATCTGTTCCGCAAGATGAATGCCACGCAAAAGCAGGCCCTGTTCGACAACACCGCCCGTCAGGTCGGCAATGCGTCGAAGCACATCCAGGAACGGCACGTCGCGAATTGCAGCAAGGCCGACCCGGCCTACGGCAAGGGCGTCGCGGATGCGCTGGCGAGGTTTGCCGCCGGAATGCTGTAGCCAGGACGGCCCCCTTCGGCCCCGTCATCCTGAGGTGCCGGCGGAGCGGGCCTCGAAGGATGAATCGGCCAGAGATGGGACCGTGCATCCTTCGAGGCTCGCAAGAGCTCGCACCTCAGGATGACGGGGACAGCTTAGGCAACTGAGCCAGAAGCGTCAGGTGTCCGATTTCGAACAAGGCGGCGAACTCGGCTTGCCGCCCTCCTCAGCGGCTCAGGTCGGCTTGCCGCGTCCGCTCTTCTCGGCCGCGCGGCGCAGTGCGTCGGCGAGCGCGCTGCCGCCGGACTGCTCCTGCGGACGGCGCGGAGCTGATGACGTCATCTTGCCGCGCGAGAAATCGCGCGACGGCGTATTGTCCTTCTTCGGCCCGATCTCGTCGTCAAGCCGCAGCGTCAGCGCGATGCGCTTGCGCGCGACCTCGACGTCCAGCACCTTGACCTTGACGATATCGCCCGGCTTCACCACCTCGCGCGGGTCCTTGATGAAATTCCGCGACATTGCCGAGATGTGCACCAGCCCATCCTGATGCACGCCGATATCGACAAAGGCACCGAAGGCGGCGACGTTGGTCACGGTGCCCTCGAGGATCATGCCCTTCTTGAGGTCCTTGACCTCCTCGACGCCTTCCTTGAACACCGCCGCCTTGAACGCCGGACGCGGGTCGCGGCCGGGCTTTTCCATCTCGCGCAGAATGTCGGTGACGGTCGGCAATCCGAACGTATCGTCGACGAAGGACTGCGGCTTGAGACCGCGCACCACGTCGGCATTGCCGATCAGCGCCTTGATGTCGCTCTTGGTCGCCTCGAGGATGCGGCGCACCACCGGATAGGCTTCCGGATGCACGCCGGATGAATCGAGCGGGTCCTCGCCATTGCTGATGCGCAGGAAGCCGGCGCACTGCTCGAACGCCTTCGGCCCGAGCCGCGGCACCTCCTTCAGCGCCTTGCGCGACTTGAACGGGCCGTTGGCATCGCGGTGCTGCACGATGCTCTGGGCCAGTCCCTGGCCGATGCCCGACACTCGCGCGAGCAGCGGCACCGAGGCGGTATTGGCATCGACGCCGACCGCGTTCACGCAGTCTTCCACCACGGCATCGAGCGAGCGGGCGAGCTTGGACTCGCCGAGATCGTGCTGGTACTGGCCGACGCCGATCGCCTTCGGATCGATCTTGACCAGCTCAGCCAGGGGATCCTGCAGGCGCCGGGCGATCGAGACCGCGCCGCGAATGGTGACGTCGAGGTCGGGCAGTTCGTTCGAGGCGAAGGCCGAGGCCGAGTAGACCGATGCGCCGGCTTCAGAGACCACGATCTTGGTCATCTTGCGCTCGGGCAACCGCTTCACGAGCTCGGCGGCGAGCTTGTCGGTCTCGCGCGAGGCGGTGCCGTTGCCGATCGCGATCAGCTCGACGCCATGCTCGATCGCGAGCTTGCCGAGAATGGCGAGCGCCTCATCCCACCGCCGCTGCGGCTCGTGCGGGAAGATCGCCGTGTGTGCCACCACCTTGCCGGTCGCATCGATCACCGCGACCTTGACGCCGGTGCGATAGCCGGGATCGAGCCCCATGGTGGCGCGCGCGCCGGCCGGCGCCGCGAGCAAGAGGTCGCGCAAATTCGAGGCAAACACGCGCACCGCCTCGGTCTCCGCCGCGGTCCACAGCCGCAGCCGCAAATCGATATTGAGATGGATCTGGATCTTGGTGCGCCAGGCCCAGCGCACCGTCTCCGTCAGCCACTTGTCGCCCTTGCGGCCCTGGTTGGAGATCGCAAAGCGGTTCATGATCTTGAGCTCGTAGAGGCCGGGCTGGCCTACGACCGGCTCCTGCGCCTCCGGCTTGATGGCGAGGTCGAGGATCTCTTCCTTCTCGCCGCGGAACAGCGCCAGGATGCGGTGCGACGGCAGCTTCGGCAGCGGCTCGGAGAAATCGAAATAGTCCTTGAACTTCTCGCCTTCGGTCTTCTTGCCGGTGCGGACGGTCGAGGCCATGATGCCGTTCGACCACATCTCCTCGCGCAGCGCGCCGATCAGGTCGGCATCCTCGGCGAAGCGCTCGACCAGGATCGCGCGCGCGCCGTCGAGCGCCGCGGCGACGTCGGCGACCTGCTTCTCGGCATTGACGAAGGGCGTCGCGGCCTCGTTCGGATCGCTCTCGGGCTGCGTCAGAAGCTGATCGGCGAGCGGCTCGAGGCCGGCCTCCTTGGCGATCTCGGCCTTGGTGCGACGCTTCGGCTTGTACGGCAGATAGATGTCCTCGAGCCGGCCCTTGCTGTCGGCGGCCATGATCTGGGCCTCGAGCGCGGCGTCGAGCTTGCCCTGCTCGCGGATCGAATTGAGCACCGCGGTGCGGCGCTCCTCGAGCTCACGCAAATACGTCAGCCGTTCTTCCAGCGTGCGCAGCTGGGCGTCATCAAGCGCGCCGGTGAGCTCCTTGCGGTATCGCGCGATGAACGGCACCGTGGCGCCGCCGTCGAGCAGCGTCACCGCCGCCTCGACCTGTTCGTCGCGAACCCCAAGCTCCTGCGCAATCTGATGATGAATCTTTGCCACGCTCATCTCTCTAAAATTCCGTTGCGCCAGGGATCACCGACGGCGCGGACGCCGCTTATGGACCATCCCGGAATGATTCATCAAGGTGCGCTGTGGATCAAATTGGGCGCACGCCGCAATCTATTTCCGGAATGTTGGCCGTCCGCGGCTTGACAAATAAACCCGCGCCGCATTGCCGCCGAAAATCGCAGCTCTTGCTTCACTTGACAAATCAGCAAGCAGGCTCTCCGCGGCTGCGAACCAGTGCGCATAGCCGCCGGCGAGGTTGACGACGGGCCAGTCGCTGCCCCACTGCATCCGCTGCGACCCGAAACATGCCAGTGCATGATCCACGGCCTCGCTGAGATCGGCAACCTGCCAGTTCGGCGCCGCCTCGGTCGCAAGGCCCGAGAGTTTGCAGACGACGTTGGATCGTGTGGCGAGGCTTGCGATGTCGTCCTTCCAGGCCGCGATGTCGCCGGTCGCAAGGTGCGGCTTGCCGAAATGGTCGAGCACAAATTGCAGGTCCGGATGGCGATCGACCACCTGGATGAGCCGCGGCAGATGGCGCGGCAGCACCAGCGCGTCGAAGACGAGGTCATGCCGCATCATGGCCTCGAGCGGCGCCGCCAGTTCGGGGCGCAGCAGCCAGTCCTCGTCGGCGATGTCCTGCACCATCGGCCGCAGGCCGACCAGGAGCTCGCGCCCGGCGATCGCATCGACCCGCGCCGCGGCATCGGCGGCGTCGAAGTCGATCCAGCCGACCACGCCGCGCACCTGCTCGGCCCCTTTGGCGATATCGAGCAGGAATGCGGTTTCCGCTTCGGTCGGTGCGGCCTGCACCAGGATGGTGCCTTCGATCCCGGCCGCGGCGAGATGCGGCGCCAGATCGGCCAGGCCGAAGTCGCGGTAGATCGGCCCGCGTTCGGGCGTCAGCCAGCCGTAATCGGCGCGCGCCAGGGTCCAGACATGGTGATGGGCGTCGATCCGCATCATGCCGGCACCGGCGCATGCTGGTCGAGCAGCCCCTCATTCTTCAGGTCGCGCCACAACGCGGCAGGCACGGGCGACGACAACGCGGCGACGTTGCGCTCGACCTCCTGCGGCGTATGCGCGCCGAGCACGAGGCTTGCCACCGCCGGATGGCCGAGCGCGAAATGCAGCGCAGCGGTCGGCAGCGCCACGTTGTGGGCGCGGCAGACGCGATCGATCGCCGCCACCTTCTGCATCACGTCCGGCGGCGCGTCCTTGTAGTTGTACTTGGCGCCGGCAACCGCGCCGGTCGCCAGGATGCCGGAGTTGAAGACGCCACCGAGCATCATGCCGATGCCCCGGGCTTTCGCCAGCGGCAGGAATTCGGCGAGCGCGGGTTGCTCGAGCAGCGAGTAGCGGCCGGCGAGCAGCATGGTGTCGAACGTTCCGGCCTTGGCGAAGCGCACGCACATATCGGCCTCGTTGACGCCGATCCCGATGCCCCTGACCACGCGTTCGGAACGCAACTTGTCGAGCGCAACATAGGCGCCCACCATCGCCTCGCGAAACCGCGCCTCGATCGCGTCAGCGCCGTGGGTCCAGACGTCGACGTCGTGGATCAGGAGCAGGTCGATGCGATCGGTGCCGAGCCGCAGCAGCGACTGCTCCACCGAGCGCATGGTGCCCTCGTAGGAATAGTCGAACACCGCGCGATGCGGCGCGCCGCCGGCGAAATTGGAGCCGTCGCCACGGCCGTGGAACGGGTCCATCCAGCGCCCGACCTTGGTACAGACGACGACGTCGTCGCGCGCCACGCGGCGCAGCGCGGTGCCGCTGCGGTGTTCGGCGAGGCCATGGCCGTAGAGCGGCGAGGAATCCAGCAGGTTGATGCCCAGCGCAAACGCCCGTTCCACTGCTGCGATCGCAGCAGTGTCGTCGAGCCGTGCGAACAGGTCGCCGAGCGGCGCCGTGCCGAAGCCGAGAATGGAGACATCGAGCCCGGTGTGGCCGAGCCTGCGGCGTGGCAGTGCCGGGGAGCCTCGATCGGAGGGTTGTTGTTGGGTCATTATGGCCTCCCGCCTACGTTTCTTGTTAGCCCTTCATCAGACTAGCGTCGTTGACCGGGATCGTGAAGAGACCTTGGGCGGCCGATGCCGCAGTGAGGTCTCTCATCGCGCGCGCACCACATCGCTAAAATGCAATGCACAGCTTCACGTTGCCTGGTGGCGGGAAATACGCTATGGGAGCGCTCCGCAACTTCAACGCGGGAGGCGACGATGTTCAGGTCTGTGCGCTTCCCGGGTTCGCCGCGCGATATTTGACGCGCGTCCCGGGATCGGATCCCGGGTGAAATCGCAACACGCACACGCAATCGAATCTGCTGCGAGCCTCCGGCTCCGCGCTTGCGGAACTTTTGTCATGACCTCGACGCTTCTGGTGGACTCTCGTCGGGAGGCCACACGCTCCGTGCTGCTCGAACGTCAGCTACGGAGGTATCATCCGCACGTTCAGGGAAAGGTCCGCGCGCTGGCCATGCGGCACACGCGTCTTGCGGACCTTGCCGCGAGCTTCCCTGCGCTGCTGTTCGCGCTGGCGGTCCCGCGAGCCGGGATCGCTTCGGCGCGCGCACGCGCATGCGTCATCGACGGCCGCTCGCTCGCGGACGCCGCCTCCGCGGCGGGCATTCCGCTGTGGCTGCGAAGATTGCCGCCGGAAGCGTTCACCGCTCCGATCACGGGACTGCCCGATGACGAGCTGTTTCGCCGGCAGATCGCGAACCACCTGCCGCCATCACCGAAGCTCGCGCCGATCTGGTTGAAATCCGTCGCGGCGGTTGCCGAGCTCGCACATGGGCCGGCGGCGGTCTGGATCGCGCGCGAGCTGGTCCGGGCGCCGCCGCGCACCGATCCTGCGCGATTGCGGCCTGTCGGCCTGTGGGCGTGGTTCTCCACGCAGCCGGCGACGCTGGGACACACGCTGATCGACCGGAGGTGGACGCCGAGCATGCAGATCGGCTCGGCGCTCGCGGCCGCCGATGCGTGGAGCACGATGATCGCGCTGCATGTCAGCCTCGGCTCGGAGAAGATCGCGGATATGTGGCTGCAGCCGGGCCGCGTTGACGGTTACGACTTCATCCCGCTGAACTCGACCACGGATATCTCGGAGGAGGCGGAAGCGATGCATTCCGGAATGGCTGCCGCTAGCTCCGTCGCGCACGGCGCTCAATGCGCTGTGATCCGCATCCGCCAACGCTGCATCGTTGCTAATCGTCGGCGACAATCTGCTGGGCAAGGTTGTCGACCACCACAGGACTCTCGAAATAGGTCACGATCGGATCGGCCCCGTATTTCTCCCGGGCGCGGGCGCGCCACGCATCGGTGTACAGCGCTTCCGCCTCCTCCCTCGAGTTCCAGAAATAGATGCCGCCGGCCGTCAGCCCGTCCTCGGACAGCACATAGGTCTTTCGGAACAGCCCCTGAATGCCGCGATAGATCGGCGCGGTGCTCAGGAAGATGCTGCGGGCCTCCTCGCGCGTGATCGGCTTCGGCAGCTTGAACGTCGTGACAGCGGTAATCATCCGGATCTCCTCAGGTTCATTCTTGACATCATTGTCAATATTGACGATTGTGTCAAGAATGACCCGATTGGAGCAGATCGAATGGTGGGCGTGCGTCAGTTCGACGAAGACGAGATGATCGCGTGCGCGCTCGACGTGTTCTGGCGCAAGGGCCTGCACGATGCGACCATGCAGGACCTCGCGGCCGCGACCGGCGTCCAGCGCGGCAGCCTCTACAACGCCTATGGCGACAAGGAAGCGATCTTCCTGCGCGCCTTCGATCAGTATGCCGCGCAATTCCTGGACGCGGCCGGCTGCGCGCTGGCGCAGGGCGATATCTCGGCGAGGCTGAGGAGCTTCTTTGACATGATCATCGTCAACATGACGGACGGCACGCCGCAGCGGGGCTGCCTGACGACGCGCACCGCGCTCGACGCGGCCATTTCGAGCAAGGATGTGCGCCAGCGCGTGCAGAACGTGCTCACCCGGCTCGAGGAGTTAGTCGGCAAGGCCATCAGCACGGCGCCGAACAGGCGCAGCACGGCCGATGCGAACCGGCTGGCGCGCGTCATCGTGACGTTCACGCGCGGACTCGCCGTGATGGAGCGCGCCGGATACAGCCGCAAGCAGTTGAGGGAATCCGCCACGACATTCATCGATGCCGTGATTGGCGACGCCTGAGGCGACGTCCTTGTCCCGGCGACAGCGTCATCGTATGGGAGAAACCATCATGCAGGAACGGAACGGCGGCTGCCTGTGCGGCGCGGTGCGTTACACGCTCAAGAGCGAACCGCGGAGCATTGCGATATGTCACTGCACACATTGCCGGCGGCAAAGCGGCAGCCTGTTTTCGTTCAACCTCGTGATCCGCGAAGCCGACTACCAGCAGTCGGGCGAGACGGTGGTGTTCGTCGACAAGGGCGACAGCGGCCATCCGGTCCATCGTCATTTCTGCGGGCGCTGCGGGTCCCCTCTGCTTGCGAAGACCGCATTGATGCCCGGCAAGGTCGTGGTGAAAGCCGGCACGCTCGACAGCATGGAGGGGTTGCAACCGCAAGCCGAGATCTATACCGATCGCGCCGTCGCATGGCTCGCGCCGATCCCCGGCGCTGCGCGCTTTGCCCGGAACGTGTGACCGGATGCGCCGGTCACGAGCGCAGCGGGAAAAGATTCAGCCTGGCCAGGGTTGCCTCCGTTCCGATTGCATCGGAACGGAGGCTCTCGATTTTGTTTTGACGCGTTTTCTTCACGCGAACCGATATCAGATTCGCGCGAAAACGGTCTGGCGATCATTGACCGGCCGGCAGTTCGGCGTAGTTTCCGTCCTTGTCGCGGCGGTACACGACGTAGTCGATCAGAGTGATGTCACCCTTCGGCGTGTAGCTGATCTTGCCGAGCACGGTATCCCAGCTTCCGGCCTTGATGGCCGCCGCGACCTTCTTGGCGTCCGTGGTCTGGGCACGGGCTGCGGCCTGGCTCCAGATCTGGAACGCGGCGTAGCTGTAGAGCGTGTAGCCGTCGGGATCGATGCCCTTGTCCTTGAACTTCTTCAAGGTCGCTGCCGCGGTCGCCTTCTTGCGCGGGTCGGGCGAGAAGGTGAACAGCGAGCCTTCGGCGAGCGGACCTGCGATCGCGGCGAACTGCTTGTCGACCAGGGCGTCGCCGCCCATCAGCACCGCATTGACGCCCTGCTCGCGCATCTGGCGCAGGATCAACGCTGCCTCGGCATAGTAGCCGCCGACATAGACGAAATCGATCGACTCCTTCTTGAAGCGGGATACCAGAGCGGCAAAATCCTTGTCGCCCTTGGTATAGGCCTCATAAAGCTTTTCCTTCACGCCCGCGGCGTTGATGGCGTTCTTCGTTTCGTCGGCAAGGCCTTTGCCGTAGGTCGTCTTGTCGTGGATGATCGCGACGTTCTTGGTCTTGTAGTTCTTGATAATGTAGGCGGCCGCAACCGTGCCCTGCTGGTCATCCCGGCCGCAGACACGGAACGTGTTCCACAACCCGCGCTCGGTGAATTGCGGATTGGTCGAGCCGGGCGTGATCTGCAGCACATTGCCCTCGGCATAGGCGTCCGACGCGGGGATCGAGGTCGATGAGCAGAAATGCCCAACGACGAACGGAATCCTCGCGCCTGCCATCTTCTCGGCAACCGACACCGCCTGCTTCGGATCGCAGGCATCGTCGCCGACCTCCAGCTTCAGCTTCTTGCCAAGCACGCCACCCGCCGCATTGATGTCGGCGATCGCGAGATCAGCACCATTCTTGAACTGCTGGCCGAAGCTCGCCTCGGAGCCGGTCATTGGCCCGACCACGGCAACACTGATATCCTGTGCCATGGCGGCGCCGGACAAGGCCAGGCTCGCGCCGAGCGCAAGAAAATATCCTCGAAGTGCAAACTTCATCACATTCTCCTCGATGGTCTCAAGTCGCCTCAATGCATCGCAGTCGACGAATCCGCCGATTGCAACGATCACCGGGGGCTGCCTTTTAAGCGCGGGACGATTGGCAGGCTCGGACTGGGGCGACGGGGGATTGGACATATGCGACATCGGGCAACAATGTGAAACACGTTGTCGTGCATTGTCGTCTGAAATCTCCCGCAGCGGACGTGATTGGCGGCGATCTTGTGTGCGCGACAGCACACAGGCTGGCGCAGAGCGCTGCCTGCGACGCGTCGCCGGCGGGTGATGTGCCGGGTTGCGGCGAACCGCAGGCAACGACCCGACGCCCTCTCAGGGAGATTGCGATATTCGGTCAGGAGCGCCGCGGCACGGCACGGATATCCGACGGCGTCACGCCGTAATGCCGGCGGAAGGTGCGGTTGAAGTAGGACAGATCGCCGAAACCGACTTCGAATGCGATCGTACCGATGGTGCTGCCGCTGTGGCGCGGATCGGTCAGCAAATGATGCGCACGCGCCAGGCGCTGGCCGAGCACGAATTCCGAGAACGTCGAACCGACGCTTTCGAACAGCCGCTGGATATGGCGCGGCGTGAGCCTCAACCGGGCGGCCACCGCAGGCAAGGTGAGATCGCCATAGCTGAGATTGTCATTGATGTCGGCCTTGACCGCGGCGAGCCGCGCGGCCGCCACCCCGCCGTCTTCCGCGGCAGCCACCGCATCGCGGTTCGCACCGATGATCAACGCCCCGAGATCGACCAGATGCCGGACGACGGCGCGGCGCAGCTCGGCCGTCGCGAGCTGGTAGCTGTCGTCAAGCTCCCTGATGTAGAGCGCCAGCAAACGCATCGCCTCGGTGTTCGCGGGCAACGGCCGGACCAGCATGTCCTCGGGATCGCGGACCAGCGATGCCAGCGCCTTGCGCGGCAGCCTGAGACCGACGAAACAGCTCGGCGAGACCGGGACCGCCATGTTGCCGGCCTCCGCGCTCGACTGCAGCACGGCCTGCCCCGGGCCGAGCTCGATGTCGCGGCCGCGCTGCGACGCGCGGGTGTTGCCGCTCGTGATGATCGTCAGCACGAGGTCGTCATTGCCATCGAGCAGCTCGCGCGACCGTGCGATCTTGAGGTTGCTGCACGCCCACGATCCGATCCCAAGCCCGGGCAGCTCGCGCACATTGGCTTCGGCATGGAACGCGCCGGCGCTCAGCGGCTCCGGATCGAGCTTCACGATCATCCGCCCGATCTGCTCGCGAAAGATCGGCAAGCGGTCGCGCTCGCCGAAATCCGCGGTCGAGAACCGAAACCCGGTGATATCCGGCGACTGCATCGTCATCGGCTGATCCTCATGGCGGCGGGAGGTCGCCGCCGATATGCGGCCGATTTGTGGCAGCATGACACCGCTCGAGTGCACGGGACCGTGCTTACGCGTCGGCACTTTTGCTGCAGACAGGCGATGCGCGCCGGATCATCCTGACGTTCTTGTCGGGTCTGAAATCGCAACCGAAATCGTGCTCGCTCGATGTTGCCCGACATCATCATCCATGCCGTTACGCGGATTATAATTGACCGGACGGTCAATAGTAATCCAAGCGCACATCAGGCAACCTTCGGCTGCCAGAAGCCGCAACGGGAGGTCATCATGGTCAGCGATTTGGTGTTGACCGATATCCGCGCCGGATATCGCGTCCTGACGCTCAACAGGCCCGATCGCCTGAATTCCTTCAGCGCCGATCTGCACGCCGCACTGATGGCCGCGCTGATCGCGGCGGAACAGGACAAGTCCTGCCGCGCGCTGATCCTGACCGGAGCCGGACGCGGATTCTGCGCCGGGCAGGATCTTTCGGATGGCGTGTTCACGCCGGGCGAAACGCCGGACCTCTCCGCACCGATTGAAAAATTCTACAATCCACTGGTGCGCAAGCTGCGCGGCATTCCGATGCCGGTCGTGTGCGCCGTCAACGGCGTCGCCGCGGGCGCCGGCGCGAACCTGGCCCTTGCTTGCGACATCGTGATCGCCGCGCGGTCGGCCAAGTTCATCCAGGCCTTCGCCAAGCTTGGCCTCGTCCCTGACACCGGCGGCACCTGGTTGCTGCCGCGGCTCGTCGGCGGCGCGCGAGCGCGCGCACTGGCCATGCTCGCCGAGCCGATCTCCGCCGAGCGGGCGGAGACATGGGGCATGATCTGGAAGGTGGTCGAGGATTCCGACCTGATGGCCGAGGCCCACGCCCTCGCCGCCTCGCTCGCGACGCAGCCGACCGATGGTCTTGCGCTGATCAAACAGGCGCTCGATGCCTCCGAGACCAACACGCTCGACGCGCAGCTCGATCTCGAGCGCGAGCTGCAGGGCCGTGCCGGCCGGTCGGCGGACTATGCCGAAGGCGTCACCGCCTTTCTCGAGAAGCGCGCCCCGCGCTTTGTCGGACGGGCCAAGGATTGAACGTTTCCGATTGAACATTCCGCCGCCAAGGCGAGACGCATCATTGATCCCAAGTCAGAAGGTCCAATTGCGATGACACAGCCTCAATCCAGCGATGCACGGACGGCGGACAACGTCATGAAGCTCGACAGCTTCGTGCGCGGAAAATGGTCCGGCCCGGGCGAACCGGCAGCCGAGATTCACAGTGCCGTCACCGGCGATGTGGTGGCGGTCACGACCGGAAGCGATCTCGACATGCGCGAGATCCTCGCCTATGGCCGCGCGGTCGGCGGCAAGCATCTTGGAAAACTGACGTTCCACCAGCGCGCAGGCTTGCTGAAGGCGCTCGCCGACTATCTGACCCAGCACAAGGACCGGCTCTACCAGCTGTCGTTCCATACGGGCGCAACCCGCACCGACGCTGTCATCGACGTCGACGGCGGTATCGGCACGTTGTTCGCCTATGCCGGCAAGGGACGCCGCGAGCTTCCGAACAGCAAATTCCTGCTCGACGGCAATGTCGAGGGGCTGTCCAAGGGTGGCGCATTCGCCGGTCAGCATATCATGACGCCGCTGCACGGCGTCGCCGTGCACATCAACGCATTCAACTTTCCGTGCTGGGGCATGCTGGAGAAGCTGGCGCCCGCGCTGCTGGCCGGCGTGCCCGTCGTGACCAAGCCGGCGACGGTCACCTCCTATGTCGCTTACGAGCTGGTCCGGATCATCACCGAATCCGGCGTGCTGCCCGAAGGCGCGCTGCAATTCATCGTCGGATCGACCGGCGACCTGTTCGACCATCTGACCTGCCAGGACGTGGTGTCCTTCACAGGCTCGGCCGACACGTCGCAAAAACTGCAGCGGCATCCGGTCATCGCGCGCGAGGCGGTCAGGTTCATCGCCGAACGGGATTCGCTGAACGCCGCAATCCTCGCTCCGGACGCCGTACCGGGCAGCCCGGAGTTCGACCTCTTCGTCAAGGAAGTGGCCAAGGAGATGACGGTCAAGGCGGGGCAGAAATGCACCGCGATCCGCCGCGCGCTGGTGCCATCGGCGCAGCTCGACGCCGTGATCACGGCGCTGCGCGACCGTCTGGCCAAGGTCACGATCGGCAATCCCGAAAACGACAAGGTCAGGATGGGGCCGCTGGTCGGGCTCGGCCAGCGTAGCGATGTGTTTGCCCATGTCGCGAAGCTTCGCGCCGAAGCCGAACTGGTGGCCGGCGATCCCGGCAACTTCCCGCTGCTCGATGCCGACGCGAAGCGCGGCGCCTTCGTTCCGCCGCTGCTGCTGCATTGTGCGAAGCCGCTCGCCGCAACCGCAGTCCACGAGATCGAGGCGTTCGGCCCTGTCAGCACCGTGATGGGATACGACGATCTGGATCAGGCCATCGCGCTGACCAATCGCGGCGGCGGCAGCCTCGTCGCATCCATCTACACGCACGACATCCCGGCTGCGACCGAGCTTGCCTTCGGCATCGGCAGTTTTCACGGCCGCGTCGCGATCATCGATCGCGACTGCGCGAGCGAGCACACCGGACACGGTTCGCCGATGCCGCAGATGGTTCACGGCGGCCCCGGCCGGGCCGGCGGCGGCGAGGAACTGGGCGGCGTCCGCAGCCTCCAGCACTACATGCAACGCACCGCCTTGCAGGGCTCGCCGGCGATGCTGAGCGGCGTCACCGGCCGCTGGTTCAAGGGCAGCCCGATGCTCGAAGGCGACCTGCACCCGTTCCGC
This sequence comes from Bradyrhizobium sp. Pha-3, assembly GCF_042258325.1. Lineage (NCBI taxonomy): Bacteria > Pseudomonadati > Pseudomonadota > Alphaproteobacteria > Hyphomicrobiales > Nitrobacteraceae > Bradyrhizobium > Bradyrhizobium sp. Pha-3. The sequence goes on from NZ_CP170151.1 coordinate 7,632,400, forward strand.
TATCACTATGACGATCTCGAGATCGGCCGCACGCTGGTCTCGAAGTCGCGGCAGATCACGCTCGACGACATCGAGCACTTCGCGCATTTCACGGGCGACACCTTCTACGCCCATATGGACGAGGAAGCGACCAAGGGGCATCCGTTCTTCCCGGGCCGCGTCGCGCATGGCTACCTGCTGCTGTCGTTTGCCGCCGGCCTGTTCGTCGATCCCGACTACGGGCCGGTGCTGGCGAATTACGGCCTCGACTCGCTGCGCTTCGTCAAACCCGTCCAGCCCGGCGAACAGATCCAGGTGCGGCTGACCGCGAAGGAGAAGATGCCGCGCAACAAGCAATATGGCGAGGTACGCTGGGACGTCGAGATCACGACCGGCACCGGCGAAACCGCGGCGACCTATGAGCTACTGACGATGAATGCGATGCGGGCTTAACGGCCCGCGTCAGAGCAACTCGGCCTGCCGGCTGCGGCCGGCCGATTTGGCCCTGCCGCGCGGCCGAGTGACGGTGGCCGCGGCATCGTCGGCGCCGGCCAGCACGAGCTGCGCGACGAAACCGGCATATTCGGCGCGGGTCATCGGCCCGCCCTCGCGAAACCACATGTAATGCCAGTTCAGCATGCCGAAGACGCTCATCGTCAGCGGCTTGAGCGCGCGCTTCTGCTTCGCCGCCGGCACTGCGGCGGCGAGTGCATCCGACATGATCCCGACCAGGATCCGCTCGCTTGCGAGCAGCGGCTGCTGCTTGTCCTTCGGCAACAGCTTGAGGCTTGAGATCTGGACCTGATGCTCGGCGTCGGCATTCCGGTAGAGCTCGAGCAGGGTCGCAACGATCGTCCTGAAGCGTGCGACCGGATCGCCGGCCTGTGCGCTCGCCTTGCGGACCGCCGCCACCAGCTTCGCGAGATGCGACGACAGGATATCGAACAGGATCGCTTCCTTGTCGGGATAATAGTGATAGAGCAGTGCCTTCGAGACACCGCAGGCGTCGGCGATGGTGTTCATCGACGTGCCGACATATCCCGATGCGGCAAACAGCTCGGCCGAGCGATGCAGCATCGAGAGGCGCTTGTCGTCATAGTCCTTGGCGCGCGATCGGGCCATGTCTTGTCCGTTCCACCAGGCGGCCGTTCGGCCATCGTCCAGAGATGTCAGTCAATAGTCGCAAGGTTCCGGGACCACAGCTCCGCCTCCGAACCCCTATTTATTGACCATCCGGTCGGACAATTCCATAAGCCCGGCGATCGGGCAACATTGCCCGGAATGAATTTTCCTGGCGCCGCGTCGCGAGAGCATCTCTCTGCTGCAAAACGCCTCGCCATGCGCGTCTGATTGCAAACTTCGCGGCGCCGCCGAGTTTCGCGCGCGTCCCGAACAGGGCCATGTTATCGTTCGTCGAACAGCTCGGAATGCGAAGGAGGCTCTGGGTGCGGACATCCTCTTGGCTCCACGTCCTTCGTCGCGCGGCCCGCCGGCTGAAGAGATGGCAGCGGCGGTTGGCGCGTGCTGCCAACCCCGACGGCAAGGACATGCACGAACTCTTTCTGTTTGGTCCTCACGGCTGATTGCCGGTTGCCTCGACGCATGCCCAATCGAGACCGCGGCAGATGTGATCCATCGCCACGCTGACGTCAGTCTGCCCACGCCGCGCATGTCGTGCGGCCGGATCACGCACAGAGCGATAGCATGACAGCTCCTCGAGCGCGTCACGTCATCATCGTCGGCGGGGGCGCGAGCGGCGTCCTGCTGGCGCACCAGCTACTGCGTCAACCGACGAACGATGTCCGCGTCAGCCTGATCGAGCAACGTCCCGACATCGGGCGCGGCATCGCCTATCATACCGGCAATCCGGATCATCTGCTCAATGTACGGGTCGCGAATATGAGCGCGCTGCCCGACCAGCCGGATCATTTCTGGCACTGGCTGATCTCGCGCGGGGCGGACGCGCCGCTCTGCCCTGATCCCTATTGCTTCGTGCCGCGGCGCATCTTTGGCGACTACATTGCCAGTCTGCTCGAGCAACAGGCGTCCGATCAGGCCGACATCCAACGCCTGTCGATCGTGCACGGCAGGTGCATCGCCATCCGCGAACGGCGAGGCGACGTCACCGCCAGCCTCGACGACGGCCGGCAGCTGATCGGCGACACCGTCGTTCTCGCAACCGGGCACGATTCACGCGCGAACAGTCCGGGTCATGCCGATCCTTGGGCAGCACCGTCTGCCGCTGCGATCGCCGACGACGCGACCGTCCTGATCCTCGGCACGGGGCTGACGATGGTCGATTACGTGCTGTCGTTGCTGCGCGACGGACATCGCGGGCCGATCGTTGCGATGTCGCGCCGGGGCCTTCTCGCCAAACCGCACCGCCGGGTCGACGCCGTGCGCATCGAGGAGGCGGAGGTCCCCTTCGGCTCCGGAATCGGCAACCTGCTTCGCTGGCTTCGCGGCCGGATCGACCGGCACATTGCAGCCGGCGGCGACTGGCGCAGCGTGATCGACGGGCTTCGCCCCCACACCCAGCGGCTGTGGCGTGAGCTCCCGCTTTCGTCCAAGCACCGGTTCCTCGAACACGCACGCGCCTGGTGGGACGTGCATCGGCATCGGATGGCGCCGGAAGTAGAGGTCCGGATCACCGAAGCAATCTATAGAGGCCGGCTCACCCCGATGGCCGCGAAGCTGATCTCGGCCGAGCCCGACCGGACAGGCGCGACCGTCAATTACCGGCGGCGCGGCGAGACCAGGCTCCATCGCATGCATGTCGGCGCCATCGTCGACTGCACCGGCATCGTCAAGGATCCGCGCGCAACCGCCAATCCTGCGGTGCGCAGCCTGCTGGAGCTTGGCCTGGCGCGCGTCGATCCGCTCCGCATCGGCATAGAAACCGATCGCAATTGCGCAATCATCGATCGCGACGGCGTCCCGTCACGCCGCCTGTATGCCGTCGGCCCGCTCACGCGCGCCGCGTTCTGGGAAATCAGCGCAATTCCCGACATCCGCAACCAATGCGCCGAGCTTGCCGCTCTGCTGGTTCGCGCCGACGAGGAGCGGCGACTCGCATCCCCCGCGCGCGTCTAGGGCTTCGGCTCTGATTGAATCAGAACCGAAACTCCAGCCCTTTGTTCTGACGCGCTCCCTTCACGCGAACCGGCGTCCACTTCGCTCGAAAGCGCTCTAGCTGCTGCCGAAGCCGGCCGCAATGAACGCCGGCAGCTTCTCCTCGATGAAGTGCTTGACCTCCGGCGAGTTGAAGACCTGGATGAAGGCCTTCAGACGCGGATCGTCCTTCTTGTCCGGCCGCGCGGTAAAGCGCAGCACGAGACCATCGTCGACCGTGCGGTCGATCACCAGCGCCGATTTCGGATCACCGCCGGCCGGTATCAGATAGGTGATGTTGACGAGCGCAAGCGTAACGTCGTCGAGCGACCGGTAGGTCTGCGCCGGATCGAGCTCGACGATCTTCAGGTTCTTGGGATTCTCGATGATATCAAACCGGCTCACCGAAAAACCCTTGCCCGGCGCCAGTTTGATCAGTCCGGCGCGTTCGAGCAGGATCAAGCCACGCGCGCCGTTGAGCGGCTCGTTCGGGATCGCAACGCTGTCGCCCGACTTGATCTCGTCGAGCGACTTGATCTTCTTCGAGAACAGCCCGACGGGCGCGATCACGCCGACCTTGTCGACCTGGATCAGGTTGAAACCGCGCTGCTTGTTCTGGATCGCGAGATAGGTGGCGTGCTGGAACAGATTGGCGTCGACATCGCCGCTGTTCACCACCTCGTTCAACGCGACCCAGTCCGACAACTCGACGATCTTGACGTCCTGCCCCTTGTCCTTGGCGAGCTTGGCGGCAAAGGCAGCCAGCTGACCGACCGGGCCGGCGCTGGTCGCAATCTTGAGAGGTTCGTCCGCAACGGCGGCCGCAGTCATGGCGAGCAGCACGCCAGCTGCCTGCGCCAGGCGCAACAATGTCTTCATGGTCTCGGTTTCAACTCCGTCTTCAGGGATCGATCAGGCCGCCTTGCGGCCGCTGCTTTCCGCCTCAGCCTCGGCCAATGCCTGGGTGAGGTCGGCGAGGATGTCGTCGGGATGCTCGATGCCGACCGAAAGCCTGATGTAGCCGGGCGTCACGCCTGCCGCGAGCTGCTCCGCGGCGCTCAGCTGCTGATGGGTGGTCGACGCCGGGTGGATCGCCAGCGAGCGCGCATCGCCGATGTTGGCGACGTGATAGAACAGTTTCAACGCATCGATGAAACGACGGCCGGCCTCAACGCCCCCTTTCAGCTCGAAGCCGACCAGCCCGCCATAGCCGCCCTTCAGATAGAGATCGGCGCGGCGCCGGTCCTCGCCGCTCTGCAGTCCGGGAAAGATCACATGCGAAACGGCGGGATGCCGTGCCAGGAAGTTCGCGACCTTGATCGCGTTCTCGTTGTGCTGACGCAACCGCAGCGGCAGGGTCTCGAGTCCCTGAATGAACTGAAATGCGTTCTGGGGGGCGACCGCGGCGCCGAGATCGCGCAGCAGCTTCACGCGTGCGCGCAGGATGTAGGCGATCGGACCGAGCGGCTTGGCTGCTTCGGTCCAGATCGCGCCGTGATAGGCAACGTCCGGCTGCGTCAGCAGCGGGAAGCGCTCGGCGTGCGCCGCCCAGTCGAAATTGCCGCCATCGATGATCGCTCCGCCAATCGACGTGCCGTGGCCGCCGATATACTTTGTCGCGGAATAGACGACAATCGCCGCGCCGTGCTCGAACGGGCGCGCAATGAGCGGGACGGCGGTGTTGTCGAGAATCAGCGGCACGCCGAGCGAACGGCCGATATCCGCGACTTCCCTGATCGGGAAGACGTTGAGCTTCGGGTTCGGCAGCGTCTCGGCGAAGTAGGCCCGGGTCTTCGCATCGGTCGCCCGGCGGAAGTTTTCCGGATCGGCCGGATCGACGAAGCGAACCTCGATGCCGAACTGCTTCAGCGTCTGCGACAGCAGCGTCCAGGTGCCGCCGTACAGATCGGTCGATGAGACGATATTGTCGCCGGCTTGCGCAATGTTGAAGATCGCGTAGGCCGTCGCCGACTGGCCCGACGCCACGGCCAGTGCGCCAACGCCGCCTTCCAGCGCGGCCAGGCGCTCCTCGAATGCGTCAGCCGTCGGGTTCTTGATCCTGGTGTAGATCTGCCCGATCGCCTCCAGGGCGAACAGCCGCGATGCGTGATCGGTATTCTCGAATTGAAAGGACGTCGTTTGGTAGATCGGAACGGCGACGGCGCCGGTCGCCGGGTCGGACCGGTACGATCCGCCATGCAAGGCGAGCGTCTCGACATTCTTGGTTTCGATCGGCATCTCGAAAATCTCCTGAAATCCGTGGACCCAGCATCAAAAGGCAAAGAATGATGCGCAGCAGATCCGCGACTGTCGAGACATCGGAGAAAATAGCGATGAGCGTGCTGGCGGCGCGTCTGATGGCGTCGCTAATTTTTCAGCCGTTGCGCCGATCGCATAACATTTGTTTCACTGCGCCGCCGGTTTGAACGGCTCAGCGGAGCTGATAGGCCATCTGCTGATCGCGCCTGCAAATCGGTACGCAATGTCGCGCATACCGCAATGTCCGAACAGCACGACGAAGTCGAACAAACGAATCTCTACTGCGCCGGATCGGAGACGGAGCAGGATTTTGATCCTGTCATTCCGAATAGAAAATAAAGCCGCGCAGCTGACGTGATAAATCACCTCTCAGTCCTCAATTGGCGGAATCGCGCGATGACCAGACCAAAGGAACTTCGCTTCAACGCGTTCAACATGATGGCGCCGAGCCACAACTGGGCCGGCCTCTGGTCGCATCCGCGCGACACCTCACTTAACTAGAACTCGCTCGACTATTGGGTGGACTACGCCAGAACGGCCGAACGCGGCCTGCTCGACGGCATCTTCCTGGCCGACGTCTTTGGCATCTATGACGTCTACGGCGGCAGTCCTGAGACTGCGCTGCGTCACGCCGTTCAGTTGCCGAACGCCGAGCCGACCCTGCTCGTCTCCGCCATGGCTTACGCAACGAAGCATCTTGGCTTCGGCATCACGTCCAACCTCACCTACGAACATCCCTACCAGTTCGCCCGCCGCTTCTCGACGCTCGATCATCTCACTCGCGGACGGATTGGCTGGAACATCGTCACCGGCTATCTCGATAGCGGCGCCCGCGGAATGGGTCTTGAGGCCAACCGCGCGCATGATGAACGCTACGAGACGGCCGAGGAGTTTCTGACTGCGAGCTATAAGCTATGGGAAGGCAGCTGGGAGGACGGCGCGGTTCGCCGTGACCGGACAGCGCGCACCTTCACCGATCCCGCAAAGATCCATCCGGTACGACACCAGGGGCGGCACTACACGGTCGACGGCATCCACCTCGCCGAACCCTCGCCACAGCGCACACCGTTGCTGTATCAGGCGGGAACCTCGAAGCGCGGCCGCGCCTTCGCGGCGCGGCACGCGGAGGCGATCTTCCTCAACGGCCAGACCAAGCCCATTCTGGCCCGCGCCGTACGCGAGATCAGGGAGGCGGCCAAGGCGTTCGGACGCGATCCCTATGATATCCGCCTGTTCGCCGGCGCGACCGTGATCGTTGCGCCGACGCGCGCGGAGGCCAACGATCTGCTCGAGGAGTACGCAGGGTATGTCGATCAAGCCGGCCAGCTGGCCCTGCTCTCGGGCTGGACCGGCATCGATTTCTCGAACTATCGTCCCGATCAGGCGGTACAATATGTCGAGAGCAACGCGATCCAGTCGATGGTCGAGAATCTCACGTTGCGGAGCGACCGGCCGGTCAAGGTCGGCGATCTCGCGACGCTGAGCCGGGTCGGCGCACGCTCGCCATTCGTGGTCGGTTCACCCCGGGACGTGGCGGACGAGCTGATCGCCTGGATCGACGAAACCGACGTCGACGGCTTCAACCTGTTCCGCCTCGTCGCGCCGGAATCGCTGACGTCATTCGTCGACCTCGTCGTTCCGGAATTGCAGTCACGCGGAGTCTACAAGACAGCCTATCGCGAAGGCACGCTCCGCGAGAAGCTGTTCCCCGGACGCGGTCCCTATCTTGACGCTACGCATCCCGGCGCCGGCTTCCGCCGCGCCTCGACGACAGCGCGCACCGAGGCCGCTGAATAGATCAGCCTGGAAACCTCCCGGCGATGGGCGATCAACGCCCCTCACCAGGTTGCGATGTAGGTGCCCTTGAAGCGCTTCTCGAGGAATGCCTTGACCTCTTCGGAATGGTAGGCATCGATCAGCTGCTTGACCCAGGGCTTGTCCTTGTCCGCCTCGCGCACGGCAACGATGTTGATCCACGGGCCATCGGCCGCCTCGCGGGCAATTGCATCGGTGGCGGGATTAAGCCCGGCCTGAACCGCATAATTGTTGTTGATCGAGACCAGATCGACATCTTGCAGGGAACGCGGCAACTGCGCGGCATCAAGCTCGACGAAGCGCAGATGCTTCGGATTGTCAGTGATGTCGGCAATGGTCGACGCGACGTTGTTGGGATCCTTGAGCTTGATCACGCCGTGCAGCGCAAGGATCATCAGGCCGCGCGCGCCATTGGAAGGATCGTTGGCGATCGCCACCCGCCCGCCATCCGGAAGATCGGCCAGCTTCTTGTACTTCGACGAGTAGACACCCTGCGGCGACGCAATCGTGTTGGCGACCTTGACGATCTTCCAGCCGGTCTTCGATATCTGGTTCTTCAAATAAGGCTCGTGCTGGAACGAATTGGCCTCGAGATCCCCGAGCGCGAGCGCCTGGTTCGGGATCACGTAGTCGGTGAATTCGACCACCTTGATGTCGAACCCATGGCCCGCAGCCACCTTCTTGACGACTTCGAGAATCTCGGCATGTGATCCGGCCGTGACGCCGACTCGGACCGTCTCGGCCCTCGCGGTGCCGACCAGGAGCGTTACCGCGGCAACCGCCGTCATCAGAATACGCATCGTCTTCCCTCAGCAATTGGATCGACAACTACCAGCCGGGCAGCACCGCGCCCTTGAACTTGGTCCGGACGAATTCCTTGATCTCCGGCGTGTGGTAGCTATCGACCAGGATCTTGACCCACGGCTTGTCCTTGTCGGCGGAGCGAACCGCGATCAGATTGACGTATGGCCCTTTCGGATCCTCGCGCAGGATCGGATCCTTGACCGGATCGAGACCGGCCTGTGTCGCATAGTTGGTGTTGATGACCGCCGCGTCGACATCGTCGAGCGCCCGGGGCGCCTGGGCTGCGTCGACTTCGATGAATTTCAGCTTCCTGGGATTGTCGGTGATGTCGATAACAGTCGGCTTGAAGCCGACATCGCTCTTCAGCTTGATCGCGCTCTTGTCGCGCAGCAGGAGCAGCGCCCGGCCGCCGTTGGTCGGATCATTGGGAATTGAGACCTTGGCTCCGTCAGGAACGTCGGCCCAGCTCTTGTGCTTGCGCGAATAGACACCGATCGGAAAATTGACCGTCAATCCCACCTGCTCGATCTTGTAGCCGCGATCGGCTTTCTGGTTATCCAGATAAGGCTGATTCTGAAACGAGTTGGCCTGAATGTCGCCGGCATCGAGTGCGGCGTTCGGAACGACATAGTCGGAGAACTCGATGAGTTGAAGCTCGAGCCCGCTCTTCGCCGCGATCGGTTTCACGGCCTCGAGGATTTGTGCATGCGGACCGGGCGTCACGCCGATCTTGATCGTTTCTGCCGCGGCGGCGGTCGACCAGATCGCAACAACGCCTGCAAGTGCGAAAATGGATCGAAGCAACATCCTGGTCTCCATGGAACTGAAATCGTTATCAAGCTCATCGCCCGCTCCGGGAACGAAATCAATGAAATGAGAATTCAAATTTTCCCGCATGACGAGTTGCCGCTGCTGTGGCCGCGATGAAAAGAGAATGGAGTCGGCCGGGCATCTTTTCGCAGCGAGTGGCTTATCTGCTGATGCCGGCCCCAACGCTCAGGCCAAAAATACTTTTCTCGCTGACTTCGCTTGCATGGAAAATTGCACTCGTTCGGACGACTTCTCCGCAATTGCCTCCGGCGTACCGATTGCACACAAATGGCAACAGATCGAACCGGCTCAGGACGACTTGCCATGCCCATCTTTGCCCGCCCCATCCCGCCAGCGCAGGCCGCATCATCGGCGGCTGCGATGTCGCGCCGTCTCGCTGTCGCCGCCATCGGGCTGCTTGCGATGGCCTCGCTGGTTCGGCCAGCGGCCGCCGAGGAGATCCGGATCGGCTACCAGAAATCGTCGACGCTGACCGCGATCCTGAAGACCAACGGCGCGTTGGAGAAGGCGTTGGCGCCGCTCGGCATCACCGTGTCGTGGCACGAGTTCACCAGTGGCTTGCCGCTGCTCGAAGCCATCAATGTCGGCAGCATCGATTTCGGAGCCGACGTCGCCGACACCGTGCCGATCTTCGCCCAGGCCGCCGGCGCCAAGCTCGCATACGTCGCCGAGGAGGCCGCTTCTCCATCGGCGCAGGCGATCCTGGTGCCGAAGGAGTCCACGATCAAGTCGCCGGCCGATCTCAAGGGCAAGAAGGTCGCGGTCACCAAGGGCGCGGGCAGCCACTTCCTGCTGCTTGCGGTACTTGCCAAGGCCGGACTGTCCTTCAAGGACATCACGCCGGCCTATCTGACGCCGGCCGATGGCCGCGCGGCGTTCGTCAGCGGCAATGTCGATGCCTGGGTCGCCTGGGATCCGTTCCTCAGCAGCGCGCAACGCCAGTCCGGCGCGCGCATCCTGACCGACGGCAGCGGCGGGCTCGCAAGCTACAAGCGCTACTATCTCGCGTCGGCCGCGTTCGCCGAAAAGCGGGCCGATGCACTGAATGTCATCTTTGCCAGGCTGGTCGAAACCGGCAGCTGGGTCAAAGCCAGTCCGAAAGACGCCGCGGCGCTGCTCGCCGGCCTGTGGGGCATCGACGCCGCCACGGTGGAGGAGGCCAACAGCCACCGCTCCTACAAGGTCGGCGTGGTCACCGCGGCCGGCCTTTCCGAGCAGCAGAAGATCGCCGATACCTTCACGGCCGAAGGTCTGCTGCCACGCAAGGTCGATACCGGCGACGTCAAGATCTGGGCGCCGAAGGGATCGTGACGCCGCCGCACCTTTAGCGGTGGCGCAGCCGGCGATTGACGCGGCGCGCCAGGTAGTCGCCGGCGGTCTGGACGGTCTGAACCAGCGCGATCAGAACGACGACGACCGCCAGCATCATTTCGGGCATGAAGCGCTGATAGCCGTAGCGAATGCCGAGGTCGCCGAGGCCGCCGCCTCCGACGGCCCCGACCATTGCAGAGTAGCCAAGCAGGCTGACCACCGCGAGCGTCAGGGCCAGCACCAGGCCCGGCAAAGCCTCCGGGATCAGGACCTTGAACACGATCTGCAGCGGGCTTGCACCGAACGAGGACGCCGTCTCGATCAGACCGGCATCGACCTCGCGGATCGCCGCCTCGACCAGACGGGCGATGAACGGCGTTGCCGCGATGGTGAGCGGCACAATTGCCGCGCCCGATCCGATCGAGGTGCCGGCAATCAGCCGCGTGAAAGGAATGATCGCAACCACCAGGATGATGAACGGCGTCGAGCGGGCCGCATTGACGATGACGCCGAGCACGCCATTGGCGGACGGCGCGGCGAACAGCTCCCCTTTCCGGCTGGTCGCCAGGAAGACGCCAAGCGGAAGGCCTAGCGCGGTCGCAACCAGCGCGGCCACCGAGACCATGAAAAGGCTTTCCCCCGTGGCCTGAACGATCAGGTTGATGAGTTCACGCGACATAGCCGAGACGCTCCACCAGAATGTCATGCTGAGAAAGATAGGCCAGGGCCTGCCTAGCCGCGGCTTCACCGCCGGGGATGCCGAGGATCAGCGAACCCACGTGCTGGCCGCCGATCTCGTCGATGCGGGCCGACAACAGCGCCACGTCATGGGACAGTTCGCGCGAAAGCCGCGCCACCACGGTGTCGCCGGCTTCGGTGCCGCGCACCTGCACGCGAAGGACCGCCTGCCCGCCAGCAACGGGCTGAGGCGAAAGGCGGCTCGCCAGCGAGACCGGAACACTGTCCCCGATCACCTCGGAAAGGAACGCCTGCGTGACCGGATGCCGGGGATGCGTGAAGATTTCCGCGACATGACCGCGCTCGACGACATGGCCGCCGTCGATCACCGCAACCTCCTTGGCGAGCTGGCGGACAACCGACATCTCGTGGGTGATCAGCACGATCGTGACTCCGAGCTCGCGATTGATGTTGGCCAGCAAGTCCAGGATCGCGCGCGTGGTCTGCGGATCGAGCGCCGACGTCGCCTCGTCGGACAGCAGCACATTCGGCCGCGTCGCCAGCGCGCGGGCGATGCCGATGCGCTGCTTCTGGCCGCCGGACAATTCGGAGGGATAGCGATCGTACTTGTCGGCAATGCCGACGAGCTCGAGCAGCTCGGCCACACGGACGGCGATGTCAGCCCTGGACCAGCCGGCGATCTCGAGCGGCAAGGCAATGTTGTCCGCCGCCGTCCGCGACGACAACAGGTTGAAGTGCTGGAAGATCATGCCGATCGAGCGCTGCGCCAGGCGGAGCTCGCGGCCGGCAAGCGCCGAGATCTCGCTGTTATCGACGACGACGCGGCCGCTCGACGGCTTCTCAAGCCCGTTGATGAGGCGGACGAGGCTCGATTTACCGGCGCCGGAGCGGCCGATCACGCCGGTGATCGAGCCGCGCGGAATCGCGAAGTCGATCGCCTGCAGGGCATGGACGCTCGGCTTGTCGCGATAGGCCGGATAGACCTTCGAGACCGCTTCGAAGCGGATCATGGCTTCGCTCGCGTTCGGAGCGAGCGGAATGGACGGCAGCGGCGCAACATGCTGCGCCGTCGTCAGGGATTGATGTACATTCATTCGGTCGGTCCAATTGGGAAATGGCTTCGGTCGCCGGGCGCAGCCCGGGCTCAATGACCAAAGAGCAGATAGCTGCGGTCGATGCCGCGGAGATCGCGCGTCTCGTCGGTCCAGCCGACCGCGCGGCGGTAACTGCCCAACGCGGTCGTCTGCCGCAGCGCGACCACATCGGTCGGGCGAGGCTCCTCCGCATAAGGCGACACGTAAAGCGCGTCCTCGGGACAATACAGTTCGCAGAGGAAACAGGTCTGGCAATCACCCTGACGGGCGATCACCGGAATCCCCTCCGTCTTGTCGAAGACATCGGTGGGGCAGACATTCACGCAGATGTCGCAGGACGTGCAGCGCTCGGCGTCGATCACCTCGATCATTCCGCGGCCTCTGCATAGCTGGCCTCGGCATGCGGCCGCACCGTGGTCCAGACCTCGTCGAGGCCGCCGCTCGTCACGTAATGGCGTTGGCGGTCCTCCTGGTCGGGATAGTCGTCGCGGCGATGCATGCCGCGGCTTTCGTTCCGCGCCAGCGCGCTGCGGTACATCCAGCGCGACGTCGCCAGCATGGCCACGCTCTCGCGGGCGCGCAGCAAATCGTCCTTGCTCGCCGCATCGGCCGCCGAGGCGTCGGACCATTCCGCATCGAGCCGCGCCAGCGCGCCTTCGAGACGCGAGGCGTGCCGGAAATAGTTCAGCTCATACGGATAGACCTCGTCCTGGACCGCCTTTGCCAGCGCGGCCGGCTCAAACGCGCGACCCGTTCTGCTTCGAAACGCCACGGTTCCGGCGGACGCCAGCCGTCGCTGACGTACCGGGCCCAGCTGCCTTGCATAGCCGGCAGCGCCCCATCCGGCCCAGGTCCCCGATGACATCGCCCAGGCGGCGTTGTGACTGCCGCCGCCGGTGAAGCCGCCGCAGATCAATTCGCGCGTCGCTGCATCACCGGCGGCGTAGAGTCCGGGCACGCTGGTGGCGCAGCTGTCGTCGACAATGCGAAGGCCGCCGGTGCCGCGCACGGTGCCTTCGAGCCGCAAGGTGACGGGGAAACGCTCCTTGAAGGGATCGATGCCGGTGCGATCGAACGGCAGGAAGAAATTCGGCTGCGACGCGCGCATGTGCCGCTGCACGTCGTCGGCGGCCTTGTCGAGGCGGGCATAGACCGGTCCCTGAAGCAGCGCGCGCGCAATCGCCGATCGCCCGCCCTTGGATGCCGCACCGGGAACGACGCTGCCGTCCTCATAGCTGAAGGTCGCCCAGCCGTAGAACAGCGTCTTGGTCACGGAGCCGAACGCCGGCGAGATCGCGTAGGGGTTGGAGAATTCCATGCTGCTGAACTCGGCCCCGACCTCCGCGGCCATCAGATAGCCGTCCCCGGTCAGCACATTCGATCCCAGCGTCTTGCTCAGGAACGCGCAGCCGCCGGTCGCGATGACGACAGCCTTGGCGCGCACGATCCAGCGATCGTGCTTCTGGCGGCGCACGCCGCTGGCTCCCGCAACCGAGCCGTCGTCATCCACCAGCAGCTCAAGCGCCGGGCTGTGATCGAGAATGGTGACACCGGCCTGCTTGGTGCGCTTGCGCATCAGGCGCATGTATTCCGGCCCTTGCAGCGAGTTGCGCTGCGACTTGCCACTGTCGTCGACAGGGTAAGGGTAACCCCAGGCTGCCAGACGATTGCTGTCCTCATAGGTCTGGTCGAGCACGCGCGCCATCCAGCGCCGATCCTGCAGGTGCCCGCCCATCTTTTCGCGATTGGCCATCGCGGCCTCGCGCAGCGCCGGATTGGGATCGACATACCAGACGCCGGTGCCGGCAGCCGCGGTGGCACCCGACGTGCCGCAAAATCCCTTGTCGGCGAGCACGACGCGCGCGCCGCGCTCGGCGGCGCTCACCGCAGCCCACGTCCCCGCCGGCCCGCCGCCGATCACCAGCACGTCAGCGTCGAATTCGACCGAGCCGCCTGGCGCCGTTCGCTGTTCGGCACGTCGCTCGTGGACTGTCATCGTTCAATTCCCCGGGCGGCACCGATTGCTTGCAATGCGCCGCAACAGCATCGTTACGCGCGTAGGCTGCTCTGGCAATTTCAGATATTTGCGCAGACTTGGACGAAGCTTCCCCTGCCGCTGCGCGCCGAAGAATATTCATGCGGCGACGGACAGGACGTTCCGTTCATCGCAGAGGATCAACACGGGATTTGTCCGCAGATCGCACGGGAGAGACGGATATTTCTTTTTGCATGGACGCGCCGGCCGTTCGTTTTCATGCGGCCAGACAGGCGATACTTCGTGAATCGTCTCAACTCAATGCGTGGCAGCCATGTCCGATCGTCAGCTTCACCTCAATGTCAACCTGCTGCACTCCGGCGTCTACGCGTCAGCGTGGCGGCTGCCCGAAAGCGATCCTCGCGCCTGCTTCGACGTCGGCCATTATGTGCGCGTGGCTGAGATCGCCGAGCGCGGCAAGCTCGATGCGATCTTCCTTGCCGACACGCCGGCCATCACCGACCGCATCGACTACCGCTCCTTCATGTCGATGGAACCGACGATCGTGCTGGCGTCGGTGGCCGCGGCGACCAGCCATATCGGGCTGATAGCAACCGCCTCGACCACCTACAACGAGCCCTACAACATCGCGCGACGCTTCGCGACCCTGGACCTGGCGAGCGGCGGCCGCGCCGGCTGGAATGCGGTGACCACGGCCGACGCGTCGGCCAGCCGCAATTTCGGCCTCGGCAACGTGCTCGAGCACAAGGCCCGCTACGAGCGCGCGAAGGAGTTCGCCGAGGTCGTCCACGCACTGTGGGACAGTTGGGAGGACGACGCCTTTGTCGGCGACAAGTCCTCGGCGCGATTTGTCGATACGTCGAAGGTTCATCCGATCGCGCATCGCGGCGTCCATTACTCCGTGGCCGGTCCGCTCAACGTGCCGCGTTCGCCGCAGGGGCGCCCGGTGACCGTGCAGGCCGGCGGCTCGAGCGACGGCCGTGATCTCGCTGCCGCGCAGGCCGAAGCCGTGTTCACGCTGGCCCAGACGATCGAGGAAGGCGTCGCCTATGCGCGCGACCTGCGCGCCCGCGCCGCGGCCTACGGTCGCGCCGGTGACTCCATCGTCATCCTGCCGGGCCTTGCCACCGTGATCGGCAGCACCGAAGCCGAAGCGAAACGGCGGCAGGATGAGCTGTGGGAACTGGTTCCGATCGAGTATAGCCTCGCGCGTCTCGCCGGCACATTGCAGGTCGATCCTGTGATCCTAGAGCTCGACAAACCGCTGCCCGATCCACTGCCGCTGCCGGCCAACGCCAACCACACCATGTTCCAGGGCACGGTGAACCTTGCGCGCCGCGGCAACCTCACCGTCCGGCAATTGTTGCGGGCACTCGGCGGCGGGGTCGGACACCGGATCATCGTCGGCACGCCCGAGCAGATCGCCAACGACATCGAGGCTTGGTTCAGGGCTGGCGCGGCCGACGGATTCAATCTGATGCCCGACGTGTTGCCGACGGGGCTCGAAATCTTCGTCGACAGCGTGGTGCCGATCCTGCAGCGCCGTGGTCTGTTCCGAACCAACTACGCCGGCACCACCTTGCGTGAGCATTTTGGCTTGCCTCGGCCGATCAGCCGCTTTGCGCGTCAGACGGAAACCGCCGCAACCGCGTGACGCAGCTACCGCGAACCCGCCAGCAGTGCTCGGGTATCATTTGCAACAGATGACGCTGCGCGGACGCGCGGGATGATCTCCTTCGCACAGCGCTCCATCTCGGCCTCGAAAGGCTGAAACTGCAGCATGAACAACTCGATGCCCGCGGCATGGAACGCCCCGATCCGGGCGGCCACGTCATCATAGCTGCCGACCAGCCCGGCAGCGGTGCCGCCGTTGCTGCCGACCCGCTCCGACTTCTGCATGGTCTGCATCATCACGACCTTCGGATCGGTATTCTGCCGCTGGACCGCCTTCATCGAGGCGTCCTGCCGCGACAGCTCCAGCAGCCGCTCATAGGCGGCCTGGGCCTCGGCCTGCGTCTGGCGCGCGATGACGAAGGCGGACAGCCCGAAGCGAAGCGGCGCCGAGGTCCGTGGCCGCGCCGCCACGTCGGCAATGAGGCCCGCGACATCCTCGAGCGGCTGACCGTTGATGAACCAGACATCGCCGTGGTCGGCGACCAAAGCGCGCGCCGGCTCGGACTCGCCGCCGACATAGATCAATGGTCGCGGTCGGTAGAGGCTCGTCGGCCGCAACAGATAATCGCGGACGTCGAAATGTTCGCCCTTGTAGGTCAACCGCTCGCCCTGCATCAGGCGCGAGACGATCGTGATCCACTCGCGGCCATAGGCGTAACGGGCATCATGCTCGGCAAAGCCGATACCGGCCTTGTCGAGCTCGGGCCGGTTCCAGGCATTGACCAGGTTGATCGCAAAGCGGCCGCGGCTGATGTTCTCGATCCCGAGCGCAAGCTTGGCCAGAACCACCGGGTGGTAGAGATAAGGCTTGATGGCCGCGATGATCTCGATCCGGCTGGTCAATGCCGCAACGGCCGCCGCCGCGCTCCAGGCCTCGAGCTGATCGAAATCCTCCTGATGCGGATTGATGGTGTGCTGCGCGATCAGCGTGGAATCGTAGCCCAGCGTTTCGGCGGCAAGCACGAGGTCGCGATTGCGCTCCCACGATGCGTCATACGGCTCCTCCGGATCCTGATAGGCCGCGCGCGAACCATGGACCAGCGCCCAGATGCCAAAGCGAAGCGGTCGTGTCGACATTCCGTCTCTCCGATTTCCCTGACGTTGCGTCGGCGTGTTTTCAAAGAAGCACGGCGGCAGATCAAGCAGCGACGCATCAAAAGATTATCCTTGCCGCGCGGCGCGCGCCGATGAACCAGAAAACTCCGGACGCAGCGACAATTGGAATACGGCTCTATTTCTGTTCGAGAAAATTCGTGGGACAGTTTGCGTCGCATGAGCCGCGCGCCCTTTCGAACGACGACGAACCGTCAATCGAGAGAACGGCGAACCATGCCGCGCGCGATCAATGACGTCCGCGCGCCGTGTTGGATGAGGACCGAACAGACTTGAGCAACCTCGAACAGGCTGCGCCATCAATCGCGTTTGATTCAACGCCGCGCAGCGATCAAACCGCCTCGCCGTCCCGGAAGCCACGAGTAGAGATCGGCCGGCGCGGCATGCTGCTGCTGTCGTGGCTCGCCCCGGTCGTGCTTCTGATCGTCTGGGAATTGCTGGCGCAGGCCGGCTGGCTCTCGCCGCAGGTGCTGCCGGCACCGAGCAAGGTCGTCCGGACGGCATTCAAGCTGGCGACGTCCGGAAGCCTGCTGAACGACCTCGGCGTTAGCCTGCTGCGCGCAACGGCCGGTTTTGCGATCGGCGGCAGCGTCGGATTCGCGCTCGGCATCCTCGTGGGCTTCTCGCGAATCGCGGAAGCCGCGATCGACCGCAGCATCCAGATGATCCGCGCGATTCCGTTTCTCGCCGCGCTGCCGCTGGTGATCGTCTGGCTCGGCGTCGGCGAAGCTCAGAAGGTCTTCCTGGTCGCCCTCGGCGTTGCCTTCCCGATCTACATCAACACCACGCTGGGTATCCGGCAGGTCGACCCGAAGCTGCTCGAGCTCGGCCGCGTCCAGGGCCTCGGAACGCTCGAGCTGATCCGGCGCGTCATCCTGCCCGGCGCCCTGCCCTCGATCCTGACCGGTGTGCGCTATGCGCTGGCGACCGCGTGGCTGGCGCTGGTGGTCGCGGAGACCATCGGCGCGCAGTCCGGCATCGGCTTTCTCGCCATGGATGCGCGCGAGTTCCTGCGCACCGACGTGATAGTGCTGACGATCGTGATCTATGCGCTGATCGGTGTCGCCGCCGACGGCATCGCGCGCGCCCTGGAGCGACGGCTATTGGCCTGGCATCCGAACTATGGAGGCGCGCGATGACGCTGCACGCCGTACCCTCACCGGCCGCGATTGCGCCGGCCGTCGTGGTGACGGGACTACGTCGCGCCTATGGCAGCCGCGTGGTGATCGAGAATCTCAACCTGCGAATCGAGCGCGGCGAGTTCGTCGTCCTGCTCGGCGAAAGCGGGTGCGGCAAGACTACGCTGCTGCGGGCGCTGGCCGGCCTCGATGCGATCGACGGCGGGCGCATCACGGCACCACGGCGGCCGGCCGTCGTTTTCCAGGAGCACCGCTTGCTGCCGTGGGACAGTCTGTGGCGCAACGTCTCGCTCGGCCTCAATGCGAGCGACGCCCGTCAGCGCGCCGCCACCGCGCTCACCGAGGTCGGACTCGGCGGCCGTCTCGATGACTGGCCGCGCAACCTCTCGGGCGGACAGGCGCAGCGCGTGGCGCTGGCGCGCGCGCTGGTGCAGGAGCCCGAGCTGCTCTTGCTCGATGAGCCCTTTGCCGCGCTCGACGCGCTGACCCGCATTCGAATGCACGATCTGGTGCGCGAGCTGGTCGCCGTCCATCGGCCCGGCGTTCTCCTGGTCACCCACGACGTCGACGAGGCGATCGCGCTCGCCGACCGCATCCTGGTGATGCGCGAGGGCCGGATCGCGTTCGAGCGTCGCATGAAACGTAACGGCGCAGCGCCGATCGCCCGCACCGACCTGCTGGCGGAGCTCGGCGTCGGCGCCTCTCACCCCATTCCTGCCTGAGGACCACTCGATGTCTATCCTACGGTTCACCAACCCCACCCGCCGCAGCTTCCTTGGCGGCGCCGCCTTCGGCATCGGCGCGCTTGCCGGCTTTGACCTGTCCGAGCCGGCGCATGCGGCGACCGGCCGCGTCACCGACACTGTACGTCTGACCTGGGGTTTGAGCGGCCTCAATCTGATCGCCAAGGAGCGCGGCGAGTTCGAGAAGCTGCTGGCCAGGGACGGCATCAAGGTCGAGTGGCTCGGGCCGTTCCCCAATCATGCACCGACGCTGCAGGCTGTGACCGGCGGCAGCGCCGATTTCAGCTTCGGCGGCAGCACGACGCCGGCACTCGCCGCGATCATCGCCGGCTCGCCGCTGGTGTTCACGCAATTCGTGGTCTACGAGCCGCGCACCACTGCGATCATTGCGCGGGATGACTCCGGCATAAACAAGGTCGAGGATCTCGTCGGCAAGTCGGTGGCGGTGAACCGTTCGGGTCTCGGCGAATTCCTGCTGGTTGCGGCGCTCGAGAAGCACAAGGTCGACCGCTCCAAGGTGACGTTCGTCTATCTCAACCCGCCGGACGCAGCGCCGGCGCTGGCCTCCGGGAAGGTCGACGCCTGGTCGATGTGGAGCCCGGGCGTCGACATCGCGCGGCTCGAATACAAGGCGCACGACGTCTTCCTGGAAGGTCGCGATCTCGAGTTCCAGATCGACTACACGTCCTACCTGACCACCCGAAAATTCGCGACCGACAATCCTGCGCTGGTCCGGGCCGTCAACGATGCCTTCCGCGCCGAGGGCAAGTGGATCTCCGCGAACAGCAAGGATGCCGAATACATCGCGCAAAAGGCCGGCAAATACAGCGACCAGGTCCGCGACCGGTTCATCGCATTGAACCGGCAGTATCGCTACTTCGCCGCCAACGACGAAAACTTCCTCGCCGAGCTGCAGAGGGCCGCCGACTGGCTGGTCGCGCGCAAGGTGCTTCCGGAGCCGATCAAGGTCACCGACCATTTGGCCCAGGTCTGATCAACAACCGTCCGACTAATCAACGCGCTTCGAGTGACACCAATGAACAAGCCCTTATCCGCTACCTCGCTGGAGCCTTCCGACCGCCTCCGCAGCCACGCGCCCAATATCGACGCGCTGCTTGGCCGCATCGCGGAAGGCGCCGCCGACCGCGAACGCGAGCGCGTCCTGCCGTTCGCGCAAATCGATCTCATTCGCAAGGCCCGCCTCGGCGCGTTGCGGCTTCCGACCGAATCCGGCGGCGCCGGTCTGTCGATTCGCGCATTGTTCGAGATCGTCATCGGTCTCGGCGAGGCCGACGCCAATGTCGCGCATATCCTGCGCAACCATTTCAGCGTCGTCGAACGCCTGGTGCGCCGGCCGAAGGACGATCAGCACAGGCAGTGGCAGAAGGCAGTCGCCGACGGCGCGATCATCGGGCTTGCGGCGACCGAACTCGACACGCCGAAGGTCGGCAACGTCACGCCGAACACGACACTCACTGCCGACGGCGACGACTATTTGCTCAACGGCACGAAATACTACAGCACCGGCACGCTGTATTCGGACTACGTCCTCGTTCGCACCGCCGACGCATCCGCCACCAATGCCGCCGTGCTGATTCCGGTCAACCGCGAAGGCATTGAGCTCATCGACGACTGGGACGGCCTCGGGCAGCGGCTGACGGCGACCGGCACCACTCACTTCCGCAACGTGCGCGTCAAGCGCCAGGAGGTCGTGTTCGATGCACCGGACACCGGCTATGGCATTCCCTACTCCAACACATTTGCCCAGCTGTTCCTGACCGCGATCAATGCCGGCATCGCGCGCGCCGTGCTGCGCGACGCCAGCGCCCTGGTGCGGACCCGCAAGCGGACATTCTATTACGCGCCGAGCGAAGTTCCGGCGGACGACCCGCTGCTGCAACAGACCGTCGGCCAGATCGCCAGCGGCGCATTCGCCGCCGAGACCGTGGTGCTTGCCGCCGCGGAGGCGCTCGATGCCGCCACCGACGCTTTCGATGCAGGCGACGAAAACGCCGTCGATGCCGCGCACAAGGCCGCGCTGCTGTCAGCCAAGGCCAAGATCGTTGCGGACGAATTCGCGATCCGGAGCGGCAGCCTGCTGTTCGACGTCGGCGGTGCATCGGCCACCAAGAAGGCGACCAATTTCGACCGCCACTGGCGCAACGCGCGCACGCTGGCGTCGCACAATCCAAACACCTTCAAGGCGCGCTCGATCGGACAATACGAGATCAGCGGCACGCCGCTACCCGCCAAGGGCTTCTTCTAGAGCCCCGCTCCGATCGAATCGGAACGGAGCTCTGGATTGTTGTTTGATGCGTTTTCCTCATGCGAACCGGTATCCACTTCGCTCGAAAACGCTCTGGCGAGGTCCAATCCGGCGAGGCAATGCAAGGGAGAATCCCGATGAGCAGGCCGGATATTCATCTTGTCGACGCCGACCACGAGATCGAGCGTCAATTTCGCCTTGTCATGCGCCGCCTCCCGGGCGGCGTTTGCATCATCACCGCAGGACAGGGTGAGGACATCACCGGCATGACGGTGACCTCGCTGACGTCGCTCAGCGCCAGCCCACCCCGGTTGCTGGTTAGCATCAACCGGCAGGCGTCGTCCTTCGCGCCGATCGCCCGCCATCGGCTGTTCGGTGTCAACATCCTCGGCTCCGACCAGCAGGCCCTGGCCGAGCGCTTCAGCAATGGCCGGCTGAAAGGCAGGGAACGCTTCGAGGGCACCGACTGGACCCATGGAGCCTCGGGCGTGCCGTTGCTGCAGCGGTCGCTTGCGATGATCGAATGCCAGGTCGAGGAGATCATCGAGCGGCATTCCCATGGCATCATCGTGGGCCGCCTCGCCAGCATGGAATTGTCGCATCGGCTGTCCGGCCTCACTTACTGGAATGGACAGTATGTCCAGATCGATCACGAAGCCGATCTCGACCTATTGGCCGAAGTCAGCATTCCTCTGGCCCATGTCCGTTAGAACAGAGAAAGGGTGCAGCATGAAACGCGAATTGCCGCCAGCGTCGCCTCCGTCAACGGCCGGCGCGGTCAGCAGACCACCAGGCCGCTGGCAGCTCGACCGGATCGTGGCCGAGTTGCGCACGTCGCGGGAGGAGACCCACAGCATCCGGCAAGACGGCGAGGCTCGCCGTGCCCCCTCGCGCGACGCGCTGGAGGCGATCCTGGATGGCCTCACCGAGGCGCTGTTCCCGCGTCACTACGGCCAATCGGACCTCGACGGCGAGAATATCGACTATTTCGTCGGCAATACGCTGAGCACAGCATTGGATTCGCTCGGCGCGCAGATCCATCGCGGCGCGCTGTTCGTTGGCGACGAGCTGGAGCCGGGCTTTGCGCACGAAGAGGCGATCGAGCTGACACGCGCATTCGCCACCCAACTGCCGTCGGTCCGCGGACTTCTGATCAACGATCTGCGGGCGGCATTCGTTGGCGACCCGGCGGCGCGGAATTTTCCCGAGATCCTGATCGGCTATCCCGGGATGACCGCCATCATCCACCATCGCCTTGCCCATCTGCTTTACCAGATCGGCGCGCGGCTGGTGGCGCGCCTGATGTCGGAGATCGCCCACACAAGGACCGGCATCGATATCCATCCCGGCGCCCGGATCGGCTCCGGATTCTTCATCGATCACGGAACCGGCGTCGTGATCGGCGAAACCGCCATCATCGGCAACAACGTCCGGGTCTATCAGGCCGTCACGCTCGGCGCTCGGCATTTCCCGACCGACGACGAGGGCCATTTGCTCAAGGGCGACGCCCGCCATCCGATCGTCGAGGATGACGTCGTGATCTACGCCGGCGCAACCATACTCGGCCGGATCACGATCGGCCGCGGGTCGACCATCGGCGGCAACGTCTGGCTGACCAAGGACGTGCCGCCGAACAGCATTGTGACGCAGGCCACCGCACGAAACAGTTCGAGTGGCGCCTGAACCACGGCCTCACGCCGCGACCTGTGCCTTCCATCGCATCAAGCGCCGTTCCAACGCCTCCAGGACGGCATTGAATGCCAACCCGATCACGGTGATCCCGATTATGCCGAAATACATCTGCGGGATTAGGAAGCTGTACTGGCTGTTGATGATGAGATAGCCGAGGCCGGCCTTGGCGCCGACCATCTCGGAAGCGACCAGCACCAGCATGGCTGACGCACTGGCGAGGCGAATGCCGACAAAGATCGTCGGCAGCGCCGCCGGAAGGATCACCTTGCGGAACAGCTGCTGCGGGGTCGCGCCCATGGTCCGCGCCGACTTGATCAAGAGCGGATCGACTTGCTTCACCGCGGCAATGGTGTTGAGCAGGAGCGGCCAGGCACAGCTATAGACCACCATCGTGACCTTCGAGAGCTCGCCGATGCCGAGCAGCAGGATGAACACCGGCAACAGCGCGAGCGGCGCGGTATTGCGGCAAATTTCGATGAACTGGTTCAGGAGATCGCCGAGCCTTGTGTACCAGCCGACGGCCAGCCCGAGCGGGACGAACAGCACGACCGACACCAGAAACCCGCTCAGGGCGCGGAGCAGGCTCGCTGAGGCGTCGTCATAGAGCTCGCCGGTTTGCGCGAGCTGCCAGCCTGCGGCGATGACATCAGAGAAGGGCGGCAGAAACACCGCGTCGATCAAGCCGAGCCTGGGCGCGGCCTCCCAGATCGCAAGAAGGGCGATCAGCAGCAGGGAACGGCGCCCGAAAGCTGCCAGACCGCGGGTCGCGGCGCGGGCCGCGCTCACCAGCGGTGACCGCGCCGCCGCCGCGTGCTCGTCTCGCCGTCCATGCGCGAGCTCCAGCAATGTCAGCATCTCCAGGCTAGACATGAGCGACTTCCTTTACTTCACGCTCGACACGGCCTGCGCTGACCCTGCCCGCCGATTGCCCCTGCTGCGCCTTCTGCACTTCCTCGCGGAGCAGGCTCCAGATCTCATGGCGCACGCGGCCGAATTCCGGCAGCGAGCGCACGTCCTCGGCTTCGCTGCGCAAGGCCGCGGGGATGTCGACAATCTCCTTGATCCGGCCCGGACGCGACGTCATGACCGCCACGCGCTGGCCGAGCACGACGGCCTCGTCGATGCCATGGGTGATGAAGATGATGGTCTTGCCGGTGGCACGCCAGATTCGCAGCAGCTCGCCTTGCAGCGTTTCGCGCGTCTGGGCATCGAGCGCGGCGAACGGCTCGTCCATCAGCAGCACCTCCGGATCATAGGCAACGCTGCGCGCGATCGCGACGCGCTGCTTCATGCCGCCGGAAAGCTCGTGCGGATAACGGTCGGCAAAACCGGACAGCCCGACCAGGTCGAGAAAGTGCCGCGCGATCTCCCCGCGCTGCTTCGGCTTGAGGCCGGCAATGTCGAGCCCGAACTCGACGTTCTGCGCGGCGGTACGCCATGGAAACAGCGCGTATTGCTGGAACACGACACCGCGGTCGCGTCCGGGCCCGACGATCGGCCGGCCGTCGAGCAGGATGCGGCCGCTGGTCGGCGTCGCAAGCCCGCCGAGCAGATCGAGCAATGTCGACTTGCCGCAACCGCTTGGACCGACCAGGGCCAGGAATTCGCCGGCGCGGACGTCGAACGTGATGTCCTCGAGCGCGGTGAAACGGCCCGCCGGCCGGCCTCCCTCGCCTCGGGTGACGAACTCCTTGCGGACCTTGTCAAAACTGATCTTGACCGACGTCATCGCGCCTCCGCCGTCCTTCCGGGACGGAAATAGTTGAACTCGTTGGTGTAGGTGTCAGAGGCCTTGATCTGGCCCGGCTTGAGCAGGCCGTCCTTGACCAGCCAGTCGATCCAGACCTGCAGCTCGGCATCCGAGATCACGCCGCCCTTGGACGCGACGCCGGTGCTCTTCCAGTACTTGATCGAGGAGGCATCCTCGTTGCGCTTGCGCTCTGCGATGATCCGGTCGAAGCGGGCCCGCACTTCATCGGGCGGCGTCGTCTGCGCCCACTGGATGGCCCGCGAAATCCCCTCAACCAGCTTGCGGGCGGTGTTCGGATTGTCCTTGATGAACTTCTCCCCCAGCACATAGGCACCGCCGGTGAATTGTCCGAACAGATCGGTATCGTTGAAGAGCGAACGGATCCCGCCACGCTCCAGCGCCTTGTCGCGCAACACGCCGCTGAGCGCGCTCACCTCGACCTGCCCTTGCCGCAGCGCCTGCTCGCCGGTGACGGGTGGGACCGCCACCAATGTCACCTGCTTGGCCTCGCCGGCGCTGAGGCCGTTCCGCGCCAGATACTCACGCAGCACGAACTCCAGATGGGCGCCAAGCGTATTGACCGCGACCTTCTTGCCGATCAGGTCGCGGGCCGTCTTGATCGGACTGTCGTCCTTCACATAGTAGCCGTAATAGGTGTTCGCGTCGGAACCGTAGTAGCCGACCACCGCCTTGATCGGCGCCTTGGCCGCGATCAGCTTGATAATCGCGCCATAGAAAGCGCCGCCGACGTCGATGTCGCCGGTGACGACGGTCTGGATGTCCTGCGGTCCGCTGATAGTGTTGCCGACCCATTTGAGCTTGAGGGGCGCGAGGTAGCCGAGGTCCTCGGCGAGCTCGGTGAACGTCACCTGCCCGGCCCAGCCCTGATAGCGGATCTCGGTCTTCTCAAGCGGTGGCTCGGCGAAGGCCGGAGCGATCAGGCCCAACGCAAAGGCGCCGGCCAGCAGCAATCGCGCCGCCCGGCGCGCGGCGACTCGCCGCGCGCGCAGAATTCGAATGATGGCATTCATCGTGTTGCTCCAATAGGCGACAAACTCAGGCGGCCTTCGCCGCCTGCGGCTTCGGCGATTTGATCCGCGTCACGCTGTGGCGGCCGTCGACGCTGACCGGAACCTCGCCATCGATGGTGGCGCGGCGCACCACGCGATGCTGCTCGCCGTAGTCATTGACTGCGTAATGCTGGGTCGCGCGATTGTCCCAGATCGCGACGTCTCCGGCCCGCCAGCTCCAGCGCACGGTGTTCTCCGGAGCCGTGATGTGAGACTGGAACAGATCGAACAGCTTCTGGCCGTCATATTTGGGCAGGCCGACAAAGCGCTGGACGAAATTGCCAAGCACCAGCGTGTGCTCGCCCGTTTCGGGATGGACGCGCACGACCGGATGCTCGGTCTCATAGATCGTCCCGGTGAATACCTCGTCGAAATGCTGTCTGTCGGCGTCGGTGGCGCGAGACTTCACCGCGTAATCATAGGCATTGCTGTGAACCGCCCAGAGCTCGTCGGCGAGCTTGCGCAACGGTGCAGGCAGATCGAGATAGGCCGCCGCCGTGTTCGACCAGACGGTGTCACCGCCATAGGGCGGAATCACCACGCCGCGCAGCACCGAGATCTTCGGATAGGCATCGACGAAGGTGACGTCGGTATGCCATTGGTCCGCGCGGCCGCCACCACGCCCCGAATCCAGCTCGAGGATCGACGACGTGCCCTTGCTCGGGCCGATGGTCGGATGCGGCACCAGTTTGCCGAGCCTGACCGCGAAGCGCTCCTGCTCGGCGTCGTCGAGGTGCCCCTGGTCGCGAAAGAAGATCACCTTGTGCTCGAGCAGCACCTGGTTGATGGCACGGATGACCGCGTCGGGAACGTCACCCGACAGCTTCACATTCTTGATCTCGGCACCAAGCCGGGCAGCACGCTTGACGATGTCGGCGCGCGGAATGAGGTTGTCGATGGTGGTCGTGTTGCTCATGATGTTGGTCTCGTCGCCGCGATCCCCTGGACAAGGCTCCGCCATGCGCCGGTCGCGGAAACGACGGCGGAGATGAATGATGTGGTCGTGATCCTCGCTATTCCGCCGCGACGGGCTGCGGCGGCCGCCAGACAGCCGGCGCATAGAGCTCGGCGGTGAAATCCTCCGCGATCTCTCCGTTGATGCGCGCTTCGTGAGATGCGAGGTCGGCCAGGAACAGATCGCGGCTGATCCTGGCCGTGATCCCCGGAATGTCGCGCTTGAAGCTTGGAACGTCGCCGATCGGCAGGCCGAAGCTGACGAATGCTGCCGGGTTGAAGACGTGAATGTCCTTCAGATACGGCGCGCGGCCCGGAACTTTCTCGAGATACTCGTGCCCGGACCCGAGATAAGGATAGGCTGCCAAGCCATCGTCTTTTTCGCCGTCAGGCGGCACGAAGCGATCTCGCCACAGCAGGATTTCGTCGGCGAAATCGCCGAGCTCGGACTGCGCGCCAAGATCGACGGAATAGCCGGTCCCCGCAATCGCGAAATCGAACGCGAACTCACCCTGCGGAGTAATGGCGACCGGCCGTACCCCCTTCAATTGCGCCGAGGTCCATGGCGCGCCCAGATGCAGATGAAAATTGGGAAAGGCGACCGCGCGCGAGATCGCATCCGGCGGCGGGGTCGACCCAGCTTGCCTGAACCGGATCGCCTGATGCCAGCGCACCGCATCGGGCAAGCTGCCATAATTGTCATAGGCTCCCGGGTAGCTGCGGATCCGAATGACCGGCAACGCGGCCAAGGTCTCCCGGCGCGCAAACAGATGAACGTCACGCGCTCCGGCCTCAAGGGCCGCGGCCGCCGCATCGAAGGCCGACGCAGCACTCCCGACCACCGCAACGGAGAGACCACGCAGCGACCTGAAATCGATCTTCTCCGATGTATGCGCATGGAATCGCTTCGGCAGGGCCCGCAGCGCATCAGGGACATAAGCGCCCCCGCTACCCGCAAAACCGGTTGCGAGCACCAGCTTGCGCGTGGTCTCGACGGACGTGACCCCGCTCCGCTCCAGATGTAACCGCAGATGATCGGCTGCGGGCTCGATGCGGAGCAGCCGCGTACCGTAACGAATGCCGGCGCCAGTCACGCGGCGATACCAGTCGAGATAAGCCGCCCAGTCAAGCCGCGGAATCCGATCGAGCGCGTCGAAGGCCGCCGCGCCATGGCGTGCTTCATACCATGCCTGGAAACCAAGACCGGGCAGACCGAGCTCCGGACCTGGAAGCGTCTTCGGGGTACGGAGCTTGTGCATTCGTGCGCTCGTCAGCCACACGCCGGCCTTGCTGGCGTCGGCGGCGGCATCGATCACCGAAACCTTGCCGATCCCGGCGCGCCGAAGCGCAAACGCGAACGCCGCACCGGACTGGCCACCGCCGACCACGACGACGTTGTGATCGATCCCGTCGCGATCAGGCACCCAGTTCTGCGGGTCGGCCCCAATCAGCCGGAGGGCCTCGCGGGCGACGCTGTCAGGATCGGATTGCGGCATGAATGACCACCTCGCTTTGACGTTGCAAATCGTAAAAGCGATCGACATTCAGTCAATGAAACGAAACCAGCTTTGTTTTCGATAGCAGGCAATGTTCGCGTCGTGGACAACGCGGGCATTGAAATATTTGCGATGATCGCCGCCTGACCGATCGTCTCATGTGCATTGCGACGTGCGGGATCGGCGCGATCGATTGGGAAAACCTCCCAAATCATGCACCGCCCGGATCGGCGCGATCGCACTCATCTCCGGTGAACGACGAACTCGTCACGTTCATGCTCGCTTGCCGCGCAACAATGCAAATTCATTTCATCGCAGTCGACATAGAGTCTGCCGCAACGCACGCGCCTGACGTCGACGCGCGGCGAGCAACGATGGGTCTCTCGAAATGCCGCGAACTGTTGGCGACATCAGCCTTGAACACGATACTCCGGAGCTCGCCCGCTCCTATGATGAGGCGGGACTCGTTCAATTTCGCCACGGCAAGTTCCTGATCGGGCCGCTCGCCATCAAGTCCGGCGAGCACGTGCTCGACATCGGGACGGGAACCGGCCGGCTTGCGGAATTCGTGGCCGGACTGGTCGGCCCGGACGGCCGCGTGATCGGTATCGACCCACTTGCCGGCCGCATCGAAATTGCGCGCCTCCGGCGGGGGGATAACCTCCAGTTCGCCACCGGGCGCGCCGAGGATCTGTCGGGCTTCGACGACGCGCAGTTCGACGCAATCTATCTCAACAGCGTCTTCCATTGGATCTCCGACAAGGATCGCGCGCTGCGGGAGATCCGGCGCGTGCTCAAGCCCGGCGGCCGCCTCGGATTGAATGTGCAGGATCCGTCCAGGCCGCACCAGTCGCGCCTGCTGCTTCGTCGCGCCATCGTCGAGGCGGGTCTTGCCGGCGATCGCCAGGACTCCAACCCGGTGCTCGGATCGACCGACGAGGAGCTCAAATTGCTGTTCGTGGCACACGGCTTCGCCGGTTACCGTAGCGAGTTGCGCGCGCTGATCGATATCCACGACGATGCCGCATCGCTGCTGCAGTGGTCGGAAGCGAGCGCATTCGGCAATTTCCTCGAAGCGTTCACCCCTCACGAGCGCGACCTGGTGCGACGCACCTTCGCGCGCCTTGTCGAAGAAAAACGTACGCCCGAAGGTTTGAAGCTGGAGCGGTACCTGCGCTTCGCGTTTGCGCACAAGGCGCCGTCCCACCAATAACGATCGGCAGAACTCACGAGATCCGAGATGAGCAAACGACAGCTTTCCCTCAACCTCTTTATCTATCCCGGCGGCCATCACGAGGCGGCATGGCGCTACAAGGGCTCTGCGGCGGATCGCATCCTTGACGTTACCTACTATCAGGAGCTGGCGCAGCGCGCCGAGGCCCAGAAATTCGACGCGATCTTCTTCGCCGACGGCCCGGCGCTGGCCGACAATGTTCGCTACGCACAACGATTCCGGTTCGAGCCGATCACCTGGCTGGCCGCAATCGCCGTCGCCACGAAACGGATCGGCCTGATCGCGACCGCGTCGACGACCTACACCGAGCCCTACAACCTGGCCCGCCTGTTCGCGTCGCTGGATCACCTCAGCGGCGGCCGGGCCGGTTGGAACATCGTCACGACCAGCACGGCACAAGCGGCGCAGAACTTTGGCTTGCCCGAGCATCCGCCGCACCACGAACGCTACGAGCGGGCGCGGGAATACCTCGATGTTATCACGCGGCTGTGGGACAGCTGGGAAGATGACGCGGTGGTGAACGATCCCGCATCCGGCATTTTCGCCGATACGGGAAAGATCCATCCGATCGATCACGTCGGAAAGCATTTCCGGGTGCGCGGCCCGCTCAATATCTCGCGGACGCCGCAGGGACGGCCGGTCTATGTCCAGGCGGGCTCGTCCGATGACGGACGCGCCTTTGCCGCGCGCTTTGCCGAAGCGATCTTCACTGCGCATCAGACGCTGGCAAGCGCCCAGGAGTTTTATGCGGACATCAAGCGGCAGGCACGTGCCTTCGACCGCAGCCCCGATCAGGTCAAGATCCTGCCGGGCATCAGCCCGTTCATCGCCAGCACGCAGGCCGAAGCCGACCGGTTGCAGGACGAGTTCAACGAGTTGATCCAGCCGGAATACTCGTTGACCCAGCTTCGCCAGATGATCGGGCTCGACCTCTCCGGCTTCGACCTCGACGATCCCTTCCCGCGTCACCTGATCGACACCGGCAGCGCCCGCGGGGTCGCCAGCCGTTTCAAGCTCGTGGTCGACATCGTCGATCGCGAGCAGCCGACCATCCGCCAGCTCGTGCAGCGTCTCGCCGGAGCGCGCGGCCACTGGGTGATTGCGGGCCCGCCGGAGAAAATCGCCGACAACATCCAGACCTGGTTCGAGAATGGCGCGGCCGACGGCTTCAACGTGATGCCGCCCTGGCTACCCGGCGGGTTTGATATCTTCGCCGAGCAGGTCGTGCCGATCCTGCGCAAGCGCGGCCTGTTCCGCGACGAGTACGGCGGCACGACGCTGCGCGACCATTACGGATTGAGCCGGCCGCAAAGCCCGTTTTCCGGATCGATCAAGGCGATCGCCTGATCGCCTGACGTGCTCGAAACCGCCGACCTCTCGTCGGCCAAATCGCTGTTTGCCCACAGCCCAAGGATTTGAGAATTCAATGACCACTGCGCGCGTCCTGTTCGTTTCGACCCTGCTCATTCTCGGTGCTCTTGCCGGCGTCGCGCTGCATGCGGAGACATCAGTCAAATCCGATCTGAAAGTCGGCTTCGTACCGGGCCCCTATATCGACGAATTCAAGGTTGGCGTCGCGCCGGAACTCGAGAAGAAGGGCTACCGTATCCGCTATGTCGAATTCTCGACCGGGCTGGAAGCCAACAACGCGGTGTTCAAGGGCGAGATCGACGCCAACGTCATGCAGCACACGATCTTCCTGAACTCGTACAACGAGCGGCAGCAGACCGACCTCGTCGGCATCGTCCACGTCCCGACGCCCCCGATGGGGCTTTACTCGAAGAAGCACCCGGTCGGCTCCCCGATCAAGCCCGGCTCGACCGTGGCCGTGCCCAACGATCCCGTCAATCTGCAGCGCGCGCTCTGGATCCTGCGCGATCTCGGCCTCGTCGAGATTCGCGACTCCAAGCCGGTCGATGTCAGCGAACTCGACGTGATCAAGAACCCCGGCGGCATCAAGATCGTGCCGCTGGAAGCAGCACAGGCGCCACGCGCGCTCGACGACGTTGATTTCGCCGCCATCCAGGGCAACTTCGCGATCTACAGCGGCCTGAAGCTGACCAACGCATTCGCCCTGGAGAAGATGACGACGCCTTATATCAATGTGGTCGCGGTGAAGCAGGCCAATGCGGGCTCACCGTGGGCGCAGGACATCGTCGCCGGCTACAAATCACAGACGTTCAAGACCGCGATCCTGTCCGACCGGTTCTACGACGGGTTTACCCTGCCGGATTACCTGAAGCGCTAGACCCAACCACCATCGACGATATGGCTCTGGTTGGTGCAGGCGCCGCTGTCATCGGCAGCGAAGAACAGCACGACGCGGGCGATGTCATCAGGCACGAGTTTGCGCTTGAGGCATTGGCGCTGCATCAGCTCGGCCACGCCTTCAGGCGTCAACCACAGATCCTGCTGCCGCTGGGTCATGATCCATCCGGGCAGGATGGAATTGACCCGTATGTTGTGCGGCCCGAGATCGCGGGCCAGCGCCCGGGTGAGGCCCTGAACGGCTGATTTGGCCGTTGTGTAGCAGGGCATGTTGCCCTGGCCGATCACCCAGCTCACCGAGCCAATGTTGACGATCGAACCGCCGCCTGCCTGCTTCATGTCCGGCGCGACCGCCTGGGCGCTGAAGAACTGGTGCTTCAGGTTGACGGCGATCCGCTCGTCCCAGAATTCCGGTGTGACGTCCTCGATCGCGTGACGGTCGTCGCGGGCCGCATTGTTGACCAGGATGGTGACCGGCCCGAGCGCCTCGCGGATGCCGGCGACTGCGCGCCGCAGCGCGCAGATGTCGCGCAGATCGGCATGTTCGAAGTGCACGCGGGCTTGTGCCCCGAGATCGGACAGCAGCTGCTCCGAGGCCGTCAGGTTGATGTCGATGAAGCCGACCCGCGCGCCCTGGCCGATGAACTGGCGGACGAGCGCCTCGCCAATGCCGGAACCGCCGCCAGTGACCAGCACGGTCCGGTCCTTGAGACTTGGATAGATGGCGCCCTGCATTGGCTTCCTCTCGATTTTGGCGCCTGAAGGGCGTCGGTTGCGTTGCTGCGGCTCAAGCAAAAGGGCCACAAATCCCGAGATTCACTCGGTCGTCTCCATGAGGCTGCGGTCCACGACCCGCAGCGTCCGCCGCACCATGCCGTCGACGATGGTCGCCGACTCGCTTGGACGCACATATATCGCCGTGGACTTGAGCAACCACGGCAGCACCGCCTGGTCGAGCCGTTCTTCATAGGCACTGCGCATCATGTCGAATGCCTGCAGGCCGGGACCTGCGAGGATGACGTGATGCGGGCGCAGCACCGATATCGTCGTGGCGACCGCCTCGGCAAGCGCGTGGCCCGCCTGCTGGAACAAGTGCTCGAGGCGGGAATCCCCGCTCCGTGCCCGATCGCGCAGCAGAGCCATCTGCGCCTCGGACGGTTGCTGCGACGCCGCCGGCGGCAGGTCGAGAAAGGTGCGGGCATCGCGGTAAAGCGCGTAGTCGGCAAGATGGGCCTCGATGCAGCCGCGCTGACCGCAGCGGCATTGCGGGCCGTTCAGCGCCAACTTGACATGACCGATCTCACTGCCCGCGCCCGCCCCCCAGCGCGCTTCACCGTCGACAATGATGCCCATGCCGACGCCGTGGCCCACCATGATCGTGGCCGTGAGGCCCTGCGCCAGTGCCGGTTCGGCAGCTGCGAGGGAAAGCGCGACCGCGACCGCGTCGTTCGCCATCACGACCTCGACACCGAACGCCTGGCGGATCGGATTGGCAAGATCGACATCGGTGATCGACAGCGCCGGGCTCCACAGATGCCGGCCGGTGTCGCCGTCGACGATGCCCTGCAGCGCTATCCCGATTCCGAGCAACCGATGCCGCGGCGTGGCGGTCGCCTCAAGCATGGCGTCGATCTGTGCGATCACGAGATCGCATAATGCGCCTGCATCGAGCGCGCGCGTCGCGAGTTCAAGTCGCGATTGCGCCAGGGCGGAGCCGCTGAAATCGGCGATCAATGTCTCGACCAGATTCATGCGCAGAGAGACGGCGATGATGCGGCCGAACTCGGGATTCAGGGTCAGCAAGACGGCCGGCCGGCCGCGGCGACGGCCGCCATCCGCATCCTCTTCGTCGGCATCGTCAGGCCACAGCGTCGCCGCATCTGTCTCGGCTTCGCACAGCAGGTCTTCCGCCATCAGCTTCGACGTGATGGCCGAAATGGCCGGGAAGCTCAGGCCCGTGCTGCGTGTGAGCTCGACCCTCGGCAACGGCCCTTGGCGTCGCAAGACCTCGACGAGACGGCCGGGGTTCGATCCGCGGGCCAGGCTCGAAGCACGTCTCAACGGCTCGGACTGCTCGTTCATATTGGCTTTTTTAATTCTCTTGATGAAATTATTCAACGCGGGTTACTCAGATTCAACGCGGGTTACTCAGATATGGGCCGAAAAGCGCAGACAGAGGCTGAAATACATCACCCTCATACTATTAACGCTTGAAGAAGTGGGTATGAACATCCTTGACTGGACATTTTGTCGCGCTAATTTATTAGTTACGTGAATAAAATAAGGCGTGAAAAGCGCCGGGCCTGAAATCCCCTCACCGGGGGTGTCGACAGGGAGGTGCATATGAAGGTCTCAACGAGAGAATTGATCGTGCCGCTCTTGGCGGGCGCTGCCGCGCTCGCGATGGCGACGGGGGTAGCACAGGCACAGCAGAAAAAGACCATCGCGCTGGTGACCAATGTCGCGGCCGACTTCTGGACCATCGCAGGCCGTGGGCTTGAGAAGGCGCAGAAGGAGCACCCGGACTACAATATCGAATTGATCGTCACCAATGAAGGGACGGCGGCCGGCCAGCGGCGCGAACTGGACGATCTGCTGGTGCGCGGCGTCGCCGGTATCTCGATCTCGGTCGACGATGCACCGCATGCAACCGAAGAACTCAACAAGGTTGCGGCCAAGACCGTGCTGATCACCACGGACAGCGACGCGCCGCAGAGCAATCGCCTCGCCTATATCGGCACCGACAACGTCGCCGCAGGGCGGCAGGCCGGCGAGGAGATCAAGAAGGCGCTGCCGAACGGCGGCAAGATCGCGCTGTTCGTCGGAACGATGGACGCCGACAACGCCCGCGAGCGGGTGCAGGGCATCAAGGAAGCGATCGCCGGCACCAAGGTCGAACTGGTCGACGTTTTCACCGACCAGGTGGACTTCGCCAAGGCCAAGGCGAACATGGAGAACGTCCTCGTCAAATATCCCGACATCGCGCTGCTGTCCGGCCTGTGGAGCTACGAGACGCCGCTGATCTATGACGCGGTGAAGGCCGCAGGCAAGGCCGGTAAGGTGAAGATCGTCGGCTTCGACGAGGATCAGCGGACGCTGCGCGGCATTTCCGACGGCACGATCGAATCCACGGTCGTGCAGCAGCCCTACGAGTTCGGCTATCTCTCCGCCACCAACATCATCAAGACGCTGAACGGCGACAAGTCCTGGATTCCGAAGGACAGCAAGCTGATCGTGCCTACCAAGGTGATCAGCAAAACCAACGTCGCGGAGTTCGCCGCACATCTGAAGGAACTGCTCAAGAAGTAACTTCAGTCGGCTTCAACGCCCGGCCGCCACAGGCCGCCGGGCGTTGTGCAGGAGGACATGCCGATGGCGGAAACGCTGCTGGAGCTCAGCGGAATCAGCAAGACCTATCCCGGCGTCAGGGCGCTCGACGACGTCAATTTGCGCGTCAATCGCGGCGAGGTGCTGGGCCTGATCGGCGAGAACGGCGCCGGCAAATCGACGCTGATGCGCGTGCTCGCCGGCGTGATCGCCCCGAGCGCCGGCGTGATCCGCATCGGCAGCACCGAGCACCCCCGGATGACTGTGACCGAGGCGACGCGATGCGGCATCGCCTTCGTGCACCAGGAGCTGAACCTGTTCGATAATCTCGATGTCGCCGCCAACGTCTTCATCGGGCGCGAGAAGCTGGCCGGCGGTCCGCTGAAGCTGGTGGACAATGCGCAGATGCATGCCCGCGTGACGCCGCTGCTGGATCGGCTGGGCGCCGATTTCACGCCGGGCACGCTGGTCGAGAATTTGTCGATCGCGGAGCGCCAGATGGTGGAGATCGCCAAGGCGCTCTCGATCGACGCCCGCGTCATCATCATGGACGAACCGACCTCCAGCTTGACGATTTCGGAGACCGAGCGGCTGCTCGAGGTGATCGCCGACCTGAAGACGCACTGCATCTCGGTGATCTACATCTCTCACCGGCTCGGCGAGATCATGAGCTGCGCCGATCGCGTCGTGGTCTTGCGCGATGGGCGCACCGTAGGGGAATTGGCGCGCGACGAGCTCAGCCACGCCGCCATGATCCGGCTGATGATCGGCCGCGACCTGAAGGCGCTGTATACGCCGCCGGCATGCGCGCCGCAGCCCGGCGGCTGCGATATCGCCGGCGTCGTGACCACTGCCTTTCCCGACCGGCAGATCGACCTGTCCGTGCGGCGCGGCGAGATCCTCGGCCTCGCCGGGCTCGTCGGCGCCGGCCGCACCTCGCTTGCCCGTGCGGTGTTCGGCGTTGATCCGCTGCTGGGTGGCGAGATCAGGGTCGACAACGCCCCGGTCGGCGTCGCCTCGCCGCGTGACGCGATCAGGCAAGGAATCTACCTGGTGCCGGAGGATCGCAAGAAATCCGGCCTGGTGCTGGAACTGCCGATCAGGGAGAACGTGACGCTCGCGAGCCTGCTGGATCATGCGCGGATGTGGCTGGTCAACGGCGCGGCCGAGCGCAGAATCGCCAAAGACCAGGCCAGGCGGCTGTCCATCAAGGCGCCGAGCATCGACATCGAGGCCGTGACGCTGTCCGGCGGCAACCAGCAAAAGGTGGTGCTGGGCAAGTGGCTCTCCATGCAGCCGCGCGTGATGTTCTTCGACGAGCCGACCCGCGGCATCGATGTCGGCGCCAAGAGCGAGATCTATGCGCTGATGCGCAGCCTCGCCGACCAGGGCGTCGCGATCGTGATGATCTCTTCGGACATGGAGGAAGTGATCGGCGTCTCCGACCGGGTGGCGGTGATGCATGAAGGCAGTGTCAGCGGCGTGCTCGAGCGCGACCAGTTCAGCGAATACAACGTGTTGAGGCTGGCGGTCGGCCAAGCGCTCGAAACCATGGAGGCCGCTGCGTCATGATGAAGAAGGAACTCGGCCTGTTCTTGCTGCTGGCGGTGATCTCCGCCATCACGGGCGCGATCAATCCGGCCTTCCTGTCGTTCGTGAATCTGCTGAACATGGCCAATCTGATCGGACTGTTCGGTGTGTTCGCGCTGGGTGAGGGCCTCGTCATCATCACCGGAGGAATCGATCTTTCGCTCGGCTCGATGTTCGCGCTGCTCGGCGTCATCTTCATCGACCTGCTGACGACGTATCAGGTGCCCTGGCCTTTGGCGCTGCTGCTGGTCCTGATGGGCGGGCTTGCGCTGGGCGGCATCCAGGGCTTCCTGATCACGCGGCTGAAAATGCAGCCCTTCATCGTGACGCTGTGCGGGTTGCTGATCTATCGCGGCGCCGCGCGCTACTACACCAGCGATTCGACGCGCGGCTTCGGCTACGGTGACGAGGCGAGCACGCTGAGCGGCATCGCCTCCGGCAATATTGCGGGCATCCCGAACACCTTCATCTTCCTGATCATCCTTGCGCTGATCCTCGGCGTGCTGTTGCACCTCTCGGTCTACGGGCGCTGGCTTTATGCCGTGGGCAAGAACGAGGAAGCGGCGCGCTTCTCCGGCATCAACACCAACCTCGTGATCGCCACCGCCTATGTCATCAGCGGAGGGCTGGCCGGCGTCTCGACCGTGATGTTCGTGTTCTATACCAACTCGGTCTCTCCGAGTTCTTTCGGCAACTTCTACGAACTTTATGCGATTGCGGCGGCCGTCCTCGGTGGCTGCAGCCTGCGCGGCGGCGAAGGCTCCATTCTCGGTATCGTGCTGGGGACCGCGTTGCTGCAGGTGCTGCAGAACCTCGTGAACATCCTGGGCATTCCCAATTCGCTGAACTTCGCGGTGATGGGAACCGTGATCCTGATCGGCGTGCTGGCGGATCAGCAATTGCAGGCCCGTCGACGGCGCAAGGCCGCGCTGGCTGGCCTCGCCCGCACGACGCCAAGATCGAAGGAAGGCACAATTCTGCAAGGCGCAGCTCCGCATGGCGCGGCTGCGTTGCCGACGACGACGGGCGATCAGGCATGACAACTCGAAAAGGAAGAACCCGGACCGGGAATATGGTCGCGGCGACTTGAGTAGAGGAACAAGGGGAGGAGTTCGATGCGCAAGATCGATCAAGCTCCTGGCGCTCGTACCCAAATTGGCGTGGGCTGGCCCAGCTGGGCCGCAGGCAGACCCTCGCCGCCGTCTTGAAGAGCTTTGGCGTGCGCATGTTTTCTATCTCTGGTTGAATGATCGATGCACTGAAACGACCACGTTCCACGCTGAAGGGCTTTGGGCGGGAACGTGACACAAAAATGGACAAAGCCGGGGACGCTGGGAGTGCAGAAAATGTCACTTTGGTCTGTAAACACCGCGCGGGCGTGCGGCGTGGGGATCGCGTTGTTATCTCTGTTCAGCGGCGGCGGCGCGCATGCGGCCGATCTCATGACGAAGGCTCCGCCGGTGCCTTACACGGAGACCGATGATTTCTGGACAAGGCCATATCTGTTCGGCGATCTCGGCAGGACGCAGCTAAAGGAGCGAGGGATCTCGCTTGCCCTCACGCTGGGCGACGAAGCCGTCGGCAATTTATCGGGCGGCAACAGGAACACCGCGACCCAAGCCGGACAGCTGTTCTTTCAAGCCAAGTTCGACATGGCGAAGCTTGCCGGCATCCAGGGCGGCACGGTCGGCCTCACGCTGGTCGACCGCTTCGGCCGCAACCTGAATGACGAGGCGGGAATTCCGGCTCTGCAACTGACCAACGAAGTGTTCGGCCGCGGCAGTATTCTCCGCCTGACCGAGCTCTATTATTCGCAGAAGCTGTTCGATGACCGCCTTGAACTCAAGGGCGGCCGTCTTCCGGTCGGCTCCGACTTCTTCTTTGGTCTCTGCGAGTTCATCAACCTGACCTTCTGCGGCGGCCAGCCGGGCAACATCCAGGGCGGCTACATCTACAACTGGCCGGTGAGCCAATGGGCCGGTGTGGTGCACTACAACTTCGCCAAGGAATGGCAGCTCTCGGTCGGCGTCTACGACGCCAACCCGAACTACCTGACAACGTCGGACTCCGCGACTTACTTCTTGCCCGGTGTCCCCGGCTCGAGCCCCGCCTCGGGCGTGCTGGTGCCGGTCGAGGTCGTCTGGGCGCCGAGCGGTCCGTTGAACGGAACCTGGAGGTTTGGCGGCTGGTATGACAGCGCATCGACAATTGATGGCGGCCTGCCGGGGATCATTGCGATCTCGCCGGGCACCGGCGGTGTCTCGGACCAGAATCTCGGAGATTCGCGCGGCCGTTATGGCGTCTATGAATCGATCCTGCAGCGGCTGACGGTTGAAGGTCCCAAGGCGCAGGGCTGGTACACCTTCCTCAATACGACCGTCGCCGACCACCGCACGTCGTACCAGGATTATCAGATCGCCTTCGGCTTCAGACACACCGGAACGTTCGCCTCGCGCCCCGAGGACGAAGTCGGCTTTGCGGTCGGCACGACCCATGTCAATACGGCTGCGCTCACGCCCAACGCCGGAGGAAACGAAGTTCCGATCGAAGCCTGGTACGGGTGGCAGGCGACGGGCTGGATGAACCTGAAGTTCGACGCCCAGTATGTGATGCATCCTGGCGGGCGCGGGTACAATGCCGCCGGCGTGAAGACCGACAACGCCTGGATTCTCGGTCTGCGCACGCTGGTGCACTTCTGAGCGGAGGTGGCCAGCATGCCTGAGCGAAGCCAGCCATGGCAACCCCTCAAGACGCCGGGCTAGCAATCCTGGAGTTGAAGGGCATCGGCAAGGAGTTCGGCGCCATTAGCGCGTTGCATGGCGTCGACCTCCGCGTGTCGTCCGGCGAGGTGGTCGGCCTGATGGGCGACAACGGCGCCGGCAAGTCGACGCTCGTCAAGATCATTGCCGGCAACTTCCCACCAAGTCACGGCGAGATCCGCCTTGACGGCAAGGCGGTTCATTTCGCCCGTCCGATCGATGCCCGGTCTCGACGTTGTGACGAAGGACAACGTCGCGGCGATGCTGAACTAGACGCGCAGGCAGCCCGAGCGGAACGGCATGGATCCGGACCTGTGCTCGCGGCCGACCGACATCGATTATCCCGCCGAGCGGATCTCGGCGGCCATCTTCAATGGCGCCGCCATCGCATTTGACGAGCACTAGGGAACAATGTGCGTCCCGGTCTCGCCAGTCAGCGCGGCCATGGCGCAATTGAGATGGCTGATGATCGCGCGCTTTCCGCCACCCTCGAGAAAGCGGATAGCGGCATCGACCTTGGGCCCCATGCTTCCCGGCGGAAAATGGCCCTCGCGGTGATAAGCCTTGATCTGCGCCAAGCTGACCTGATCCAGCTCCCTCTTGTCGGGCTTGCCGAAATTGATCGCGACGCGGGGCACCGCGGTCAGGATCAGCAGCTCCTCGATGCCAAGCACGTTGGCGATATGGGCCGAGGTCAGGTCCTTGTCGATCACTGCCGGCACGCCGGTGCGCACGCCCCGTTCGTCGCGGATCACGGGCATACCGCCGCCGCCGCCTGCGATGACGATGGTGCCGCGTTTGACCAATGCGTCGACCAGAGAAATGTCGCAGACATGTTTCGGCTTCGGAGACGGCACGACATGGCGCCAGCCACGTCCGGAGTCCTCGCGCATTTTCCAGTTCAACTCGGCGCTGATGCGCTGGGCTTCCTGCTCGGTGAAAAACGGTCCGACGAACTTGGTCGGATTGGCGAAGGCGGGATCGTTGGCGTCGACCTCGACCTGGGTCAGCAGGCTGGCGACGTGCCGGCCGTTGCCATGCGCGCGCAAGACGTTCTCGATCGCCTGCATCAGAAGATAGCCGATGCCGCCCTGGCTGTGCGCGACGCAGATGTCCATCGACATCGGCGGAATCCGGCTCATCGTCAGCATCTGGCGCATCATGATCTTGCCCACCACCGGTCCGTTGCCGTGGGTGATCACCAGCTCGTTGTCGAGCTCGGCCAGCGGCAGCAGCGCCTCGGCCGTTTGCTGGGCGACGGCCTTCTGCTCGTCCGAGGTGCCGCTGATGTCTTCGGGGTGGACGGCATTGCCGCCGATCGCGATCACGAGACGGCGCGGGACCTCATTGAGTGTTCGCATAGCGCGGCATCCTGACGACGTTGACGGAAAGAGCGAGAGCGAGATCACAGGCCTGGGCATTCGACGGCGCCACCACGATGCCGGCGTCTTCGAGCAGCCTGATCTGCGCCGAACGCACCTGGCGATCGAGTTCGGTCCCGGTCACCGACGCAACCAGAACCGGCGCGTCATCCGCGCGGCCCGCCATGACAGCCGCAAGATGCGCTGCCGGATTGTCGTGTGCGCCGTATCCGATCACGAGATCGAGCAGGATGACGGCAACCGCCGGATCGGCGAGCGCCGCCCGCAACGCATCGTCGCGCACCGAGGGATCGATCATCGGATGCGGCCGGCCTTGGGTATATTCGTCGGCGCCGAGGTCGACGATGCGGTCCCTCCCCTGCGCCTCCGGCTCCCCGAAATGCGGGACGCCGGGAATGGCGGCATTCGATGCCACCTTGCGGCCGCCCGCGGCAAGGATCACCTGCGCCTCGGCACAGAGCGTGCCGCCGGCGAACAGCCCCTCGATGCGCTGCGCCGCCTTGCGTCGCTGCGGCAAACGCGCAGCCACGGCGGCAGCGTCGAACTTGCCGCCAATGTTCCGGCCGTTGCCGAGGGTTTTCTCGGCCGCTTCCCTCAACGTACCGGCAAAGCGTGCATTTGGCGGCAGATCCGCCGAGGCGGCGCCGATGAAGCAAACCGTGTAGGGCTTCGAGCTGTTTCCGATCCGGCCGAGCACGGCCCGGGCGACGTCCGGATGCGGCGGCTTGGAGATGAGCACGACGCGATCAGTCTCGGGATCGGCATCAAGGGCGTCGATCGCCATCAATGTCGTGATGCCGCCGATCTCCTTCTTCAAATCCCGTCCGCCGACGCCGATGGCGTGGGAAATGCCTTCGCCCGCCTCGGACAGCAGGCACGACACCTCCTGCGTCCCGGTCCCGGATGCGCCGATGATCCCAATCCTGCCGCGCTTCAGCCGGTTGGCGAAGGCGAGCGGCGCGCCGCCGATGACCGCCGTGCCGCAGTCCGGTCCCATTATCAAGAGGCCCGCTTCGCGCGCCTGCTGCTTCAACGACAATTCATCCGCTATCGAGACATTGTCGCTGAACATCAGGACATGAAGTCCGCGGTTCAGCGCCTTGCGCGCCTCCGCCGCGGCGAACTCACCGGGAACGGAGATCAGGGCGAGGTTGGCGGCGGGTGCGGCCTTGACGGCCGCGGCAATGCTGCGCGGCCGCCACGCCGCTTCGCCGCTGCTGCTCGTCTTGGGGCGGTCGAGCGCCTTTTGCGCTTCGGCAAGCGCGGCGCGTGCCGCCGCTTCGCTCTCGGCCTTGATCGCGAGGATCAGATCATTGCCCTGCGCGATCACCTCGCCATCGAGCAATCCGGCGTTGCGCAAGATCGCCTGGTTGGACGGCGTGCCCATCATCAGCGCGGCTTCGACGACGCCCGCCGCCGATGCGACCTCGCGCGACAACCGCATCAACGCCACCGAGTCGAGATAGAAGCCCTTGCGAATTTCGTTCAGGACATACGCGCTCATGACACCCCCAGATCTTCCGCAATGGCGAGGACGGCCTGCCGGAAGCAGGCCATCGGCGCCCGCACCACGCCGGCACCGACCTGGCCGATGCCGGGCTCGCGATGCGCGATGCCGGTGTTGATGACCGGTGCGAGGCCGGTCTCCACCACCAGGCGAACGTCGATGCCGGTCGGCACTCCGGCAAAATCGAGCGCGGGGATCGTCCATTCCGGATTCTGCCCGACAGTGATTTCGCTCATTGCCCGCGTGAAATTGCCTGCCGACGACGGTGCGCCAGCGCCGATGAAGCCGGCAACCGCCGGAGCTGCCGCCATCGCGAAGCCACCAAGCCCGACCGTCTCGACGATCGCGGAGTCGCCCATGTCGGGATTGGCATCCTTGCGCGAATAGCCCGGGAAATAGAGCCCTTCCGGCATCTCCACCGGCGCCGTGAACCAGCGATCGCCCAATCCGCTGACGCGGACCCCGAAATCGGTTCCGTTGCGGCACATCGCGGTTACCACCGTCGAACCGCGAATGCCGTTGGCGGGATCGGTCAGCGCCTTGCCCATCGCCATCGCGATGTTGAGAAAGAACTGATCGTTCTGCGCGATGAAGCCAATGCAGCTTGCGAGCACTTCGTTGTCGTTCGAGGTGCGCGCCAGCACCGACCCGATCTCGCGCAGGAACACGCTGGAGCAGGCCAGGTTACGCTGGTGCATTTCATCGCCCATCGAGAGTCCGCGCGCGATGATCTCCTTCAGGTCGATCCCGCCATGCGCGCGGATCGCCCTGGCCAGCACCGGCCCGAATACGTCACGCAGCCAGCCGAGGCGAGCCAGCACGCTATCGTCATTGCCGCCGAAGCGCATGACCTTGCCGAGGCCCTCGTTGATGGCGCAGTAGGCGCGGTTGCCGTATTTGGCGTTTTCGACGACGAACACCGGCATGGAGACCGTAGTCATGCCGGTCATCGGACCGACCGCGCCGAAATGATGATTGGGGTGGAAGGCGACGCCGCCGCCGGCCGCGAGTTCGAAA
The DNA here is from genome assembly GCF_042258325.1 of Bradyrhizobium sp. Pha-3. Taxonomy (NCBI): domain Bacteria; kingdom Pseudomonadati; phylum Pseudomonadota; class Alphaproteobacteria; order Hyphomicrobiales; family Nitrobacteraceae; genus Bradyrhizobium; species Bradyrhizobium sp. Pha-3. The sequence continues at coordinate 7,675,280 of NZ_CP170151.1, forward strand.
GCGGCTTCAAGGTCCGGAGCCCAGCCTTCGAACACGATGGCGCCTGCCACCGCGCCACGCATCGGACCGCACATTCGGTCCCACGTGATCGGCGGCCCGGCATGAAGGATCATGCGCTCCTTCAACCCTTCCAGCACATCGCGTGCCGGAACGATATCGATCAGCCTGGGCTCACCCTCGAGGATGCGTGCCAGCGCCTGCTTGTTGGCGTCTTCGATCAGCTTCATGGCCGCTCTCTCACGTACCGAGCTTGGCGAGCAGTGCCGCCATTTTGGGATCGCCGTCGGCAGGCGGCGTCCAGTCGACCTGCACGACCTCGATGTCGCAATCCCGCAGGTCCTTCACAAAGCCTGCCAGCCCGACGTTCACCACGCTCGGCTTGCTCATCAACAGACGCCCGCTCGGCGTCCCTTCCTGCTTGGTCACCACTCGCAGCCTCCCGAGATCCGATGCCCGGATCTTAGTAAGAAAATTTTTACTTTGTCAAACACGCGCAACCTTTCGTCCGAATTCCCGTCGCGTCGCATGATCGTTCAGGCCCCTGCGATTGATCGCGTCGGCGGGCCGTTGCCGGCGAGGCCGGCATGATGCAGCGCGCTGTCGTTGAGCAGCCGACATTCGATCGCGCGCAACACCATCAGCGCACCTGCAAACGCATCCAGTCCGGAGCTTTGCCCGATCCGCGACAGCGCCGCGACCGCGGACTTGATACGATCCACCCGTCCGCCAATCGTCGCGTCGATGGCCTCATGCAGCGCCGCCGCCGCGAAGCCGAGCACGGCACTGTGCAGGTGGGCGGCACTGATCTCATTGGTCCGACCGAGATGCGCGCGACAGGTCTTCCACAGCGCATCGCGCGTCGCGAGACGGCCGAGGCCGGCGAGCGCGACCAGCGCGCCGCCGATCAGGTCGTCGCCGGATGGCGTGAGCCCGGGACCAAGACCGATCAATTCGACGATCTCCGGGTAGTCACGCGGTACACATCGCTCTCCGCGAAGCCCGGCCCCGATCAATCGCCTAAGCGCGGCGAGTCCCGGCGCCGCAGCAGTGAGCACACGAGACGGCTTTGCGGGCGGTTGCACGCCACCCGACGCGGCGAGCCCCTGCTCGACCGGCAAGCGACGCCATACCTGATCGACCATCGCAAGCCCTGCCCGCAAACTGTCGAGCGTCCATTCCGGCGACGGCGGCGGCGCCCATACGGAAGCCGTCTCGAAACCGGCAAACCGCATACCGTCGACGAGCAGCATCGTGTCGACGATCGCAACCTCTTGTCCGGGAACGAGCAGCCGCGGTTCGATCCCGGTGCACAGAAGATGGAGCGGGCCGGAGCCGAGGTCTGTGACACCGATGCAAATCCAGCGATCGTCGAGCACCGCATAAAGGCTGCGCTCGAACACCGCCACAATGCGGCCGCGCCGTCCGCTGCGCAGCGCGCGGCGCGCCAGCACGCCGACCTCGATCACGGCACCGCCGTCATATCGTTCAGACACGGGCGCGCCGGGCAGGTCACGAAACGTATTGCCTGGCCGCATCACACCGATCTCCCGCTGCGCAACCATGGCGTCAGGACGCGAGCACTGCGGTTCGCGGCATACTACTCCCGTGAGCCTCTCCGCCGAGATAGGCGGCTTCAAGCGAGGGATCTTCCGCGATGATTTCGGCCGCGGCGCTCTTCAGGATGGCGCCGGTCTCGAGCAGATAGGCCCTGTCGGCAAGCGCAAGGGCTTGCCCGGCCATCTGGTCGACCACGATCAAGGTCATCCCCTCGACGCGAAGCTGCTCGAACGACGCGAACAGCTCGTCGACGACAAGGGGCGCCAGTCCAAGCGACGGCTCGTCAAGCATGAAGACCTTGGGAGCGGTCAGGAGCCCACGCGCAACCGCGAGCATCTGCTGCTCGCCGCCCGACAAAAGGCCCGCGCGATGATTGATGCGCTCCTTCAGGCGCGGAAAACGGGCAAACATCGCGTCGATCTCCGCGTCGAGATCGAGGCCCTTGCGTGCGAACGCGCCGAGCTGCAAGTTCTGCCGCACCGTCAGCTCGGGAAACACCTGCCGTCCTTCGGGCACCAGCACGATACCTGCCCTGGCGCGGATATGCGCCGGCATCTTGTCGACGCGGGCGCCGGACAGCCGAATCTCTCCGATCGACCGCGGTGGTTCGAGACCGGCAATCGAGCGCATCAGGGTGGTTTTCCCTGCTCCGTTGGCGCCGAGTACGGCGATGGCCTCGCCGGGGGCGACGGCAAGGTCGACCCCACCGAGCGCCCGCGACAGGCCATAGAAGGCATCGAGCGTGCGGACTTCGAGCGCCGTGCCTTGTTTCGCCGGGCGCGGCGCGCGGCGCCGCTCACCCGACGGCGCGTCGCCGAGATAGGCCTTGCGGACCAGCGAATCGTTGCGGATCGCCGCCGCATCGCCGATCGCGATGCGCTTGCCGCCATCGAGAACGACGATGAGGTCGCTCAGCGACATGATCATCGGCATGTCGTGCTCGACAATGATGACCGCGATCCCGGTCTCCGCGATGCGACGGAGCAGAACCGTCAGCCGCTGCTTGTCGCCCTTCGAAAGACCCGCGGCTGGCTCATCGAGCAACAGGATCTTCGGGCGCAAAGCGAGCGCCCTCGCGATCTCGACCAGTCGCTTCTCGCCATGGGGCAGCGAGTCCGCACGTCTGCTCAAATCGCCGTCGACACCGGCAAAGCGCAACAGCGACCGTGCAAGGCGCTCCTGCGCGTCATTGTGCAGCGCCGACACGATGTTGCCGAGCTTGCCCGCCGTCGCCGCCAGCAGGACGTTCTCGATGATCGAGAGCGAGCCGAATAGCTGCGTCGTCTGGAACGTTCGCGCCACTCCGACACGCGCAAGCTGGTGCGACGGCAAACCGGTGACGTCGCGGTCGCCAAGCTTCACGGTGCCGGATTTCGGACGGTAGAAGCCGCAAAGCAAATTCAGCGCGCTGGTTTTCCCCGCACCATTGGGGCCGATGACGCTGGTCACCGTGCCGGGTTCGGCGATAAACGAGACGTCCTGCACGGCGCGGACACCGCCGAACGAGATCGAGAGGTTTGCGACGTCAAGACGCGACGCGCTGCTGGTCCCGATGCCGAGGTCGGCGACCGGCTCGGCGCCCATTGCGCCCGTATCGGCCTTCGATCCCGTCGGCAGGAACCTTGCCGCGAATTGCTCGATCAGCCCCATGATGCCTGAGGGCGCGAGCCGCAGCACGGCGAAAAGCAGCACGCCAAAGGCAAGCAGACGATACTCCGCGAGATCGGACAGCATTTCCGGCAGCAGCACGACGAGCGCCGCCCCGATCACCGGCCCCAGCGCCGAGCCGGCGCCGCCGACCATGACGCCGAACAGCAGCAGGATCGACTGCAGAAAGGGGAACGAACTCGGGCTGATATAGCCCTGCAGGGGCGCAAACAGCGCCCCCGCCAAAGCCATCGCTGCGGCCGAGATGATGAACGCCACGGTGCGGACCCGCACGAGATCAATGCCGATCGAGCGCGTCGCAACCTCGGTGTCGCGGGCGGCACGCATGGCGTAGCCCCAGCCGCTCCGCTTCAGGCGCTCGAACAGGATGAGGCCGGCGAACACCAGCACGATGCCCGCGATCGCCAAATGCCGCTCCGACAACGGAAAGCCGAACACTTCCGGCGGCGCGGTCAGGATCAGGCCGTTGCCGCCGCCCGTGAGGTCGCGCCACTCGATCGTGCCGTGTTCGACGATGAAGCCGAAGGCGATCGTCACCATCGCGAGATATGGACCTCGCACGCGCAAGGCCGGCATGGCGAGCAGACCACCGACGACGCTGACAAGGGCAATCGCGGCGGCCGTCGCCGCCAGATAGGGCCACCCCGCCTTCTCCATCAGGAGCACGGTCGTATAGGCCCCGATCGCCATGAAGCCGATGTGGCCCAGCGAGATCTGCCCCGCCAAACCGAGCAGCACGTTGAGGCCGATACAGGCGATCGCGGTCAGCGAGATGGTCGCGACCAGGAACACGCCGTAGCTGTCGGCAACGGCGGCATAGAGGATAGCGGCCGCGAGTGCTGCCGCGACGGCGGCGAGAATAGAGACGCGAGAGGTCATACCTTTTTCACTCCGGCTCGGCCGAGCAGCCCGTGGGGGAGGACGACAAGGATCGCGATCACCGAGGCGAATGTGATGATCTGGGTGTAGACCGATCCCAGGTAATTGGTCGCGAACACCTCGATCAGGCCGAGACAGAGCCCGGCCAGCATCACGCCCCAGGCGCTGCCGAGGCCGCCGATGATCGCCGCCGCGAAGGCCTTGATGCCGAACAGCGTGCCCATTTCGGAGGAAACGTTGAACAGGGGCGCGATCAGCAGCGCCGCAACCCCGGCCAGCATCGCCGAGACCGCGTAGCTTGCCGCGATGGCGCCGCTGACGTTGATGCCCATCAGCCGGGCGGCGTTCGGGTTCTGGACCACCGCGAGCATGGCGACGCCATGGCGCGTCCGGCGACTGAGCAGATGAAGTGCCAGCGCCAGCAGCAATCCGACCACGGGAATCAGGAGCTGCAACGGATAGACCCCCGCGCCCTCGACGATCTGGATCGGCTTGGCCGCCAGGACGGACGGAAAGCTGCGCGGCTCCTTACCGAAGACGAACATCATCACGTTGTCGACGATGATGCCGACCGCAACGGTCGCCATCAGCCAGTTGTCGGAGCCGCGCTGCACGAACGGCCGGACGGCAAAGCGCTCAATCAGCAGGCCATAGAGCGCGCAGACGAGCAGAACGGCGGGAATGCCGGCCGCGGCCGGCCAGCCCCACAGCACGAGGAAGAAGTATCCGGCAACGGCTCCCAGGGTCATCGAGCTGCCCTGGGAGAAATTGACCGTGCCGGAGACGGCGTAGGTGACGTGGAAGCCAAGCGCAAGCAGCCCGTACATGCTCCCGAGCGCCAGTCCTGTTATCACCGCGGGAAGAAATGACATCGACGACTACCCTGTTTGTTTGTCGGACGATCTCGCGCGGTCAGTTCCGCGCGAACGGCATGATGTGGTTGTCCTCGAACCGCGCCCAGATGTAGTCCCCCGCCGTCAGCGCATCGTGCTTGTCCTGCGCGAACGGCTTTTCATAGGTCTTGATCAAGCCGTCCACGCGGTCGATGGCGTAGAAACCGTCACGGACGGCGGTCGGTTCGGTGCCACCGGCCTTTTCAATTGCTCGCGCAATGACCAGGATGGAATCGTAGGCGTTGGCGACGCCAACCGCCGGCGTCACGTCCGCAGGCCCCTTGATGTCCGAATACTTCGCCTGCAAGGCCGACATCACCCGCTTGCCGACCGGCGACAGGTTCCCGAAGAAGCTGTAGGTCTGGACGAAAATCACGTTCTCCGCGCTCGGCCCGGCGAGCTCGGTGAAGCGGCCGCCGGCCGGCCCCCAATGCGAAACGATCGGTGGCGCCCAGCCCATGCGGTCGAGCGATTTCACCACCTGGGAGGACGGTCCGACATTGCCGACCAGATAGAGCGTATCGGCGCCCGCCTGCTTCAGCCGCGACAGCTGGGAAACGACATCGACGTCGTTGCCTTCGAACTTCTCGACGCCGGCAGGCTCGATTCCTGCGGCCTTCAATGCCGCCTTCAGGCCATGCTCGTTCGACTCGCCCCAGGGATTGTTGACCAGGATGAGCCCGGGCTTTTTCGCATTGTAGGTCTTGCGCGAGAACTGGACGATCGCCTTGTCGACCTCATCGTCCATGGCCGAGACGCGGAACACGTAGTTGGACGGCGCGCCGTTCCGCGTGATGTTGGTCCCGGCGGCCCACGGCACGACGAACGGCACCTTGACGTTGTTGACGAACGGCACGATGGCAAGCTCGACCGGTGTGTCGAGGCCGCCGACCAGGACCGCGACCTTCTCGCGCTGAATCAACTCGCGCGCGGCGATCAGCCCTTTGGCCGGATTGCTCTCGTCGTCGCGGCGGACGAGCTCGAGCGGACGTCCAAGCACGCCGCCCTTCGCATTGATTTCCTCGATGGCGATCGTCGCTCCGCGGGTCAGCGCCTCGCCGGCGCGCGCCGACTGCCCCGACAGGGCGGTCACCAGGCCGATCTTGATCGGTTCGGCCGCGCGCGCGCCAGACGTGAACGGCAACGCGGCCAGCAGGATCGTCGCTGCGGCGTGCCAAACCGGCCAACGACGCGCAGGTCCGGACGAAACTATGCTCCGGAAGTTCATCTTCGGTGTTCCTCCGCTGATGGCGGCCTCGGCATCGAAGCCGCCAGTTCCTCCCGCTGCCGCTTATGCGCGGACTTGACGGAAGTAAAAACTTTCTTCAAAAATATTCCGATGTCAAGCGAGCGATCAGCCGCCGGAGAAAATTCCGATGGACCCAAGGAATGTCGAGGCCCGCGACGTGTTGATCTCGATCGCGGAAGATGGCGACCGTCTGTCGCGCGGGGAAGCGGTACTGCGCTCGGATTCTGTCGGACCGGCCCTCGCCGCTCACGGACGCTATCGCTACAGCGCGATCGGGCAACGCCCGGATTTCAATTGGCCGCAAGGGCGGCGGCTTGCCGTCTATGTCGGTCTCAACCTCGAGCATTTCGCATTCGGCGATGGGCTCGGTGCCGAGCTCTGCCCCGGCGGTCCGCATCCGGACGTCCTCAACTACGCCTGGCGCGACTATGGCAACCGTGTCGGCGTGTGGCGCCTGATCGAGCTGTTCGACGAGCTGGAGCTGCCGCTGTCGGTGCTCGCAAACAGCAGCATCTATCACTACTGCCCTGAAGTCATGGCGGCATTTCGCGCCCGCGGCGACGAAATTGTCGGTCACGGCCGCACCAATTCCGAGCGCCAGGGTGTGCTCGCGCCCGACCAGGAGCGTCAATTGATCGCGGAAGCGACCGATGTCATCGCGCGCGCCGAAGGGCGGCCGCCGCGCGGCTGGCTAGGGCCCTGGATTTCGCAATCACAGGTCACACCCGATCTGCTGGCCGAAGCAGGCTACGAGTACCTGCTCGACTGGTGCATGGACGATCAGCCGGTGTGGTTCTCGACGCGGAACGGCGGCCGCACCCTTTCAGTGCCCTATCCGCAGGAGTTGAACGATATCCCCTCGATCGTCGGTCGCAAGGACTCCGGTGAGCAGTTCGCCACCATGATCACCGACACGTTCGAGGAGATGCTGGCACAGTCGAAAAGGCAGTCGCTCGTCATGGGAATTGCGCTGCACCCCTATCTGGTCGGCCAGCCGCACCGCCTGCGTCCGCTGCGCCGCGCCCTGCAGACAATCCTGGCGCGGCGTGACGAGATCTGGATCACTACTGCCGGAGGAATAGCCGCGTTCTCGCGCGCGCTACCCGACGGCATCGTCCCAACATGACAAATCGGGACCCGATTGCCTCGCCGTTGCAACGAACCGGAGACGACCAGTGAGCACTGCCGACACGCTGTTTCGAAACGCCCGACTGGTCGATGGGCGCACCGTCGATATCGCCGTGCGCGATGGTCGCATCACCTCGATCGTGTCGCAATCGCCGGTCGCGGCCGGCGAAACGCTTGATTTGGCCGGACGCCTGGTGTTGCCGGGGCTGGTCGATGGTCATATCCATCTCGACAAGGGCTTCGTCGGCGACGATTGGAAGTCCCACCGCCCCTGCACCCCCGGTTTCAGCGTGCGCGAGCGCGTCAAGTTCGAAAAGGAGGCGCTTGCCGGCGCCAGGCCGATTGCGGTGCGGGCGGCGGCGCTGATCGACCTTTGCGTCGCGCACGGCACGACCCAGATGCGCAGCCACGTCGATATCGACCTTCAGGTCGGGTTGCGCAATCTCGAACAGGTCATGGCGGCGCGCGACGCGCACCGCGACAAGGTGTCGGTCCAGATCGTCGCCTTTCCGCAAAGCGGCATCGTGACGTCGCCGGGCGTGGCCGGACTGCTCGACGAGGCGGTTCGCGCCGGCGCGGACGTGGTCGGCGGCCTCGATCCGGCGGGTTACGATGCCGACATCGACGGGCATCTCGACGTCATCTTCGGCATTGCCGACCGGCGCGGGGTCGGCATCGACATTCACCTGCATGACGGCGGCTTGCTCGGTATCTTCGAGATCGAGAACATTGCACGCCGGACGAAGGCCCTCGGGCTCGGCGGCAAGGTCACGATCAGCCATGCCTATGCGCTCGGCGAGGTGCCACGTGACGTCGTTCAGCGCACCGCGCAGCTGCTCGCCGAGGCCGGGGTCGCGATTTTGACCAACGCGCCCGGAGCGCATGCGTTTCCGCCGGTGCTGCTGCTGCGCGATGCCGGCGTCAATGTGTTCGCCGGCAATGACAACATCCGCGATTCCTGGTGGCCCTATGGCGACGGCGACCTCCTGGAGCGCGCCATGATCGTCGGCTACCGCTCCGGCTTCAACACAGATGCCGACCTGGCGGCCGCCTTCAACATGGTAACCACCAACGCCGCGCAGGCCCTCGGCCTCCCGGACTATGGGGTGGCCAAGGGTGCGGCGGCGGACTTCGTCGTGCTCGACGCGCAGCACGTGCAAGAGGCCGTGGTGGCCCGGCCCAGGCCGCGCGACGTCTACAAGAATGGCCGCCTAGTCGCGCGTCGCGGCACGATCGTGACGGCGGCGCGCTGATGTGGATGTGGAGACCGGAACATCGGGAAGGTTACCCCTTGACGAGCCACCACAATAGCGATCTCAATCCCGCGAGCCTGCGCGGCAGCGCCCCGCATCCCGTTGAACATGATGGGCGGGGACATATTGTCCCAGCTGGGCTCGTACAACCTGAGAAAAGCTTGTCCCGTGACTGAAACGACAGCATCGACCAATCCGGCCCGCAGCGCCACGCGCGGCAGACGGGCACGCGATTCCGCGTTGACGAAGGAAGCGATCCTGCACGCGGCGACGTTCGAGTTCTGCCGCAACGGCATTGGCGGGGCTCGGGTTGAAGCCATCGCGAAGCGCGCCAAAGCCAACATGCGATTGCTGTACGCCTATTTCGGCGACAAAAACGGCCTTTATCTCGCCGTGCTCGAACACGTCTACACCGAGATCCGCGCGGCCGAACAGCAACTCAAGCTCGACGACCTCGATCCGGTCGCGGCCATGCGCGAGCTGATCAACTTCACGTTCACCTTTTTCGGGGCGCACCAGAACTATATTGCCCTGATCAACAATGAGAACCTGCAGCGCGGGCGCAACCTGCGCAAATCGCGCAAGATCGCCGACCTCACGCTGCCCTTGGTCGCGAGCATCGAAAACATCCTTCGCCGGGGCCTAGCGGTCGGGCTGTTCCGCAGCGACGTCGATCCGGTTCAGCTCTACGTCACGATCACGGCCATGAGCTATTTTCATGTCTCCAACCGCTACACGCTGTCGGCGATGTTCGACAAGGATCTGGGAGAGCCGGACTGGCTGGAGAAGCGTCGCCACCACGCGCTGGACGTGATCATGACCTGGTTGACGGCGACGGCGGCCGCAAGCGAGGGAAAACGGAAACCGTCCGCAGCCAGAACACCGGCCGGCGCCGGACGTTAGCTCGCGCGCGGCAAATTCCGAACAGCCTGCGAGTAAGCGCTAAGGGTGCTCGCTCACCGGGCAGCGACGACGCCGTCGCTGCGGGGATCGCTGGCGCCCTCGAGCAGTCCATCCGGGTGCCAGACGATTGCGCCGGCGTGGCCCATGAATTCCTCGAACGCACCGACCACCTGGATGTCGTGGCCGAGCGCCCGCAGCGCGTCGACGACGGCAGGATCGAAACGCGATTCGATCTTGAGATTGTTGTTCTCCTCGCCCCATGTGCGACCGAGCAGCCAGCGCGGCGCGGTCACTGTCGACTGAAGGTCCTGACCGTGCAACGCGTAGCGCGTGAAGATCGCCGCCTGGGTTTGCGGCTGCCCTTCGCCGCCCATCGTGCCGTAGGACAATAGCCGGCCATCGCTGAGTTCAGCCATTGCGGGCTGAATGGTGTGGAACGGCAGCCGCCCAGGTTCCAGGCGGTTGATGTCGGTTTCGGCGAGACCGAAGCTCGTCCCACGGTTCTGCCAGGTGACCCCGCTTTGGGGCAGGATGACGCCCGAGCCAAACTCCCAATAGATGCTCTGAATGAAGCTGACGCTAAGACCGTTCCGGTCGGTCGCAGCGAGCCAGACCGTATCGCCCTGGGCCGGCGGGTCAGGCCAGCGCGCTGCATGATCGACGGCGACGGTCTTTTCGAGCGCCGCAATGGACTCGTCGGTGAGAAACCCGGCAGCCGACCGCGCCATGTAGTCGGAATCGGTCACGTAGCGATTGCGGATGCGGAACGACGCCTTCGTGCTCTCGACCAGCCGATGCAGATGATCGACCCCGTCCGCGTCTCTCGCCATGCGCCGGGCATACAGCGCGAGAATCAACAGCGAGGCCAGGCCCTGCGTCGGCGGCGGCATGTTGAAAACCTTGTGCCCCGCCACATCGACCGACAGCGGCGTCACCAGTGAGGCTTGATGCTGCTCCAGATCGGATAGGCGGAGCGGGCTGCCGAGCCGTTCGAGATCAGCCGCCATCGAACGCGCCAGGTCGCCGCGATAGAAATCGGAAAGGCCGGCTTGCGCCAGCTGCCGCAACGTGTCTGCCACGCGCGGCTGCCGCAACCGCGTGCCGACCGCAAGCGGAGCGCCCTGCGGCAGATAGACTTCGGCAAAGCCCGGCACATCCTGCAGTTCAGCGCGCTTCTTCGTGGTGTTGTCGTGCAAGGTCTGGGTCACGGCGACGCCATCGGCGGCATAGCCGATCGCAGGCTCGAGCAGCCGCGACAGCGGCATGCGCCCCCCGTGGCGATCGCGGCTGAGCTCATAGGCCTTCTGCCAGCCATCGACGGTCCCGGCAGCGGTGAGTGCCGCGAGCGGTCCGCGGCTTGGGATCGTGCTGCAGCCATGCTCGCGATACCAGGCGCGGCTGGCGGCCTTCGCCGACCGTCCGCACGCCTGGATTCCGACCGGCGAAGAGCCCGCCCGGCCGACCAGCCAGAAGCTGTCGCCACCAAGGCCGTTCATATGCGGATAGACCACCGCGATCGTGGCGGCGGACGCAATCATCGCCTCGACCGCATTGCCTCCCTCGGAAAGGACGGCGAGCCCGGCCTGCGCCGCAAGGTGATGCGGCGCGGTCACCATTCCGCTATAGCTTCGCTTGGTCTGCAGCATGAACGCGTTCTCCGAAAACTGCAGTTTGTAATAATATTCTTACTTACATTGTCAAGCGGCCGTCGCCTGGCTGCGGCGGCGCGGGGTGCCGCGCGAGGTGGATCGAGGCGAAAGCGGAAATCGGCCGCGCAAAGCTGCGTGTCAGCGGCAGCGGGGCGGGTCGCCGGATTCCCGGAGGGACTGAATCTGTTCCGAAAAAGATGCAAAAAATGTAGTCTCCCGAACCATGGCAACGATCCACGAGTTCGGCCCCTACCGCCTCGACGCGGAAGCCGTGATGTTGTTTCGAGAGTCCGAACCGGTCGCGCTCGGGCGGCGCGCGGTGACGCTGCTTCGGCTGCTCGTCGAGCAGGCCGGAACGCCGGTTTCCAAGGACGCATTGATGCAGGCGGCGTGGCCGGGGCTTGCGATCGAGGAGAGCAACCTGACGGTGCAGATCGCCGCTCTGCGGCGGGTATTTGCCGACGTCGAGGGCGGTGCGACCTGGATCGAGACCCTGCCGCGCCGCGGCTACCGCTATGTCGGGCCACTGGTCGCCGCCGAATCCGGCGCCGGCCTGCCCACCTCGCCGGCAATAACGGTACCCGATGGGCCGTCGCTTGCAGTGCTGCCGTTCTCGAATCTCAGCGGCGATCCCGCGCAGGAATATTTTTCCGACGGAATCACGGGAGACATCATCGCCGAACTGTCGCGCTTCCGCTCGCTGTTCGTTGTCGCCCGCCACTCCAGCTTCGCCTACAAGGGCAAGACGCCCGAGATCAAGCAGGTCGGTCGCGAACTCGGCGTCAGGTACGTGGCCGAAGGAAGCGTGCGCAAGATCGGCAGCCGGATGCGGGTGACCGTCCAGCTTCTCGATGGCGCGAGCGGTTACAATCTCTGGACCGAGCGCTACGACCGCGAACTCGAAGACATCTTCGCCCTGCAGGACGAGATCGTCCGCGCAATCGTCGCAGCCCTTCCGGGCCGGCTCGAGGACGCCGGCCGCGAGATCGCCAGACGCAAGCCGACCCCGAGCATTACCGCCTATGACCTGGTTCTGCTGGGCAACGAGCGATGGCGTCAATTGACCGTGAAGGGCATGGCGGAAGCCAGGCAGTTTTTCCGGGACGCAGTCGCGCTCGATCCGCAATATGCCCGCGCTCACGTCAACATTGCCTGGACGATCGTCTGCGACGTGTTTCTCGAATCGCCCGGCACGGCGAAGCTCGACGACGCACTGAGCGAGATCGAGATCGCGCTCGACATCGACGGCGGCGACGCCTGGGCCCATGGCGTCTTCGCGCAATTGCTGTTCCTGCGTCGCGAGGATGCCAAGGCCGAAATCCATTTCAGCCGGGCTCTGGCGCTCAATCCAAACGACGCCGACGTCGCCGCCGTTTTCGCGAACATTCTGGTCTACTGGGGACGGTGGCGAGAGGCACTCACATGGATCGGTGCGGCCAAACGACTGAATCCCTTCCCGCCCAATCTGTACCACTGGTACCACGCGCTCGCGCTCTATTCGGGGCGCCGGTACGATGAAGCAGTCAGGACGCTGATGGAGGCACGATCCCCCGATCGCTGGTCGCACAGTCTGCTTGCCGCCTGTTATGCGCAGATGGGTCGGCACAGCGAAGCGCGATCCGAAGCCGAAGTGTTCGTCACGGAACGTTGTCGTGAAATGAGCGCGAACGGCGCAACGCCGCCGGCGAACACCCTCGATCTCGTTCGAACGCGCGCCGAACGGTACAGAAATTCAGTCGATCGCGAGCACTTCCTCGACGGCTTGCGCAAGGCCGGCCTATCGGGCTGAGTCGATCGGAATATGGCGTGGGGCAATTCGAAGCCCGTGGTAGCGGGGGAGCGCTACCGCCTTTCCCCACACCCAGAGAACCACGGCATCTTCTGCAATCTTTCGCCCAATATCGAATCGCAAACGCTTCCAATGCGCGCTGTGCGCAAGTAGTTCTTCATAGAGGTTGAGGACGAAGGGGAACGTTCCCGCGGAAAACCGCAGCGTCTGATCCTTGAATCTTTTGGATCTGGCCTGGGATCAGCTCAATCTGAGGAGATTGAGCATTGGAAAACTCCAAGAAGGCGTCCGTGGATTCGAATATTTGATCCACAAACCCGCGATGCTCTGGTTCGATGATGGAGTAAATGTCGGGTTTGTCGCACCTCCACCATCCCGACCATAGTTCCGCTTTCTTCTCATTGGGATCAAAAATAAGGATGAGCGCCCCGCCGTCCTCATAGATGAGTTCAGCGGGCACGCAGCCGTGTTTGATCAGCGTTTGCAGAACGTGGCAAAACTCGTACCCAAATACGTACACATCAGGCTTTAGCTCTTGCGCCATGAAGCGAATCGCTTAGCTGCCTGCTTGGGATCAGTGATCCTGGCTGGTCAGTCGATACGTCAGGCACTCATCTCGATACCCCGGGGACCATTGGCCGTCCGTGCCCGACGCTCTGAGATGCGTCGCTCTACGCCGCGCCGCCGATCGGGTATCGGAACCTGCGAATCCCGCACGTTGCTCCTTCGCCTGACAAGAATTCGCCGATCAGCTACCCTGCGTTCCGCACCCACTCTTCGGTCGTCTCTCCGCACGACGCTTGCCGATCCGGCGATCGCTCTCTCCGGACGGGCGGCGTAAGCCCTGCGCGCCACCACTTCGCGGAGCGCCAGCCAGATGAACTCGCTGTTGGTGGAAAGATATCGCCGCCATAATTTGCGCGGCTCCATCATCAGCCGCCAGAACCACTCGAGACCGAACGATTGGAATAGCCGAGGAGCGCGCCTGATAAAGCCGGCCAAGACGTCGAAGCTGCCACCCACCCCCAGGATGACGGGAACTTGCAGCCGATCCCGATAGCGTTCGCTCCATACCTCCTTGAACGGGGACGGCAAGCCGATAAAAAGAATGTGGGCGCCGCTGGCCCGAATCTCATCGACGATAATTTCGTGCTCGTCCGGACCGAAGTAACCGTTCCGGAAACCAGCGATCTTCAGTTGCGGAAAGCGCGCCTCGCAGACGCGTACGAGCTTTTGGACGACTTCCTGATGCGCCCCTAGAAAATAGACACAAAGTTCGTTGGACGCGGCAGCTCTTAAAAGTCCTTCCATCAGATCGATGCCGGCCACGCGTTCCGGCATGTGTTGACCTGTCGCTCGTATTGCCCAAACCACCGGCATACCGTCCGCGACCGTCATATCGGCCGCGGAACATGCGTGCGCCAACTCCACGTCTCGCCGCATCATGCAGAGATGCGACGCATTGATCGTCATGACGATGTGGGAATCGTTCGAGCGGCGACAGATATCGACACAGCGCTGCGCCGCCTGATCGAGCGTAACCGCATCAAATTCGACGCCCAATAGGCTTACGTGTTCCGTCATCTGCTCAACTTTCCTGCGGCGATTGCCGGCTGGCTTGCCACCGAGCCACTTGCTCGGCGTCCAGGCGAGCTGTGGCAGCTCGTTTACCCAGTCTCAGGCACGCGTGCTGATAGGTACGAAGAAAGCGTCTGAACTCGGGGTCATTGTAGCGCGGCAACCCCTTTGCCCAGCTGCTGAAGTAACCCCAAAGCATCGCGACGCTTCCGATGAACATTGGGTGCGCGCGAAGACGGGAAGCCGCCACCGCCAGATAGTAAAACGGCGAGGTGCCCATGAAGTACTGACCGAAGCCAGCACGAATTCTGCCCGCCCAGATGCTGTTCTGGCTGGCACCTTGCGGACGAAGGTGGACGAACCGGATTGGCTCTGAATCAACGCTCTCGGCGATCCAGCCCAGCATTCTGGCGCGGTGACAATCGATGCCATCCCACATGACCTGCCGTACGAACCCCCCGATCTGCTCGAAGCACGCAACGCGATAGAATTTCGTCATTCCAACCGACATCTCGTCGCCGCAGACCTCGGGCACGAGATCGCCGGTTTGGGGATGAACGAACCAGGGTTTGCCGGAGGTCGTTCCGATACGTGGATTGCCCTCCATTCGCTGCATCAGCAGTTCGAAGTAGCGAGGCGGCAGGTCGAGATCCATATCAAGCTTGCACAAATAGTCGAAGTCGCCGAGCGGCACTTGATCAAGACCATCATAAAACGCCTCAATCACTCCGGGCCCCACCCGCCGGTGGCCTCGGTCCTGACGGCGCACGACGCGCAGATAAGGCAATCGCGCCGCATACTCCTCCAGGATCCGAGGCGTCTCGTCGGTAGATCCGTCGTCAACGACGATCCACAGCTCAGGCGGCACTGACTGTGCAGCCACGCTGTCCAGCGTGCGGCGGAGATAGGGTCCCTCATCGCGGCAGGGCGAAATCAGCGCATACCTGCGCGGCGCCGCGTTGCGCGGAGACCCTGAAGCACTGTCAAGCTCGTCCACAGCCCTACTCCCGGTAATATCCTTCGGACCTGACCCCATTTCTTGCCTCGATGGTTCTGAGCTCAAGAGGGTCAATCTGGTTGAGCACGATGGTCGACACGCGCGCACGGATGAGCTGCGTCACCGACAAGGCTTCGAGCACGCTCGTACGCTTGGTCTGACCGCATTCCACAACGAAGACGAACTCATCGATGAAGCGCTCGATCAGCCTAGCATCGACCACCGACATGATCGGCGCCACCTCCACCACGATGTAGTCATAGGATTTCCGTGCAACGGCGAGCAGGTTTTCCATTTCCTGCGAACCCAGGAGCTCTGCGGCGTTTGGAATCCTGACCGTGCACGCATTTGGCAGGACATCCAGCCCCGAATGCGGCCGCTTGCAAACAAACTCGTCAAGACGAGAGGGATCTTCCAGCGCTTCGAAAAGCCCGACCTTCGCATCCGGGGAAAGTGCAGTCGTGAGATTCCGGAGATGAAGGTCGGCATCGATCAACAGCGTGCGCGACCCAGAGGACGACAATATGAGCGCGGCAAGATTGGCGGCAACGACAGTCTTTCCCTCTTTCGAAACCGCCGACACGACGCCGATGACCTTGCCCCCGGTCGAGGCGGACGAACGGTCGAGCATCGCCTTCACATTGCGAAGACCTTCCGCGAAGCGCGAGAAGGGAGCAGCAAGGACATGCTCCTCGATTGGCAATTGACCAGCGTAGACGAAGGGCAGTCCGATGCACCGTGTTTCGGTCACCTGTTCGACGGCCTTGGGCGTACGGAATACGTCCGCCATCCATTCACGTCCGAAGGCAGAGCCTATGCCGAGAAACAGGCCAAGAAGAATGCTGCCTGCCGCCACGATGAGGGTCTTCTTGGAACTCTTTGTCAGCGGCGGAACTGCTCTTGCGATGATCTGCGCACTCTGGGCCGGAAGCGTCTCAGCCTGCGCCGCCTCGATCTCCTTATGCTTTTGCAGGAAGCCACTATAAAGATTGCGCAGCGCCTCGGCGGCGCTCTCGAGTTCGCGCAGCCGGCTTCCGGTCTCCGCGGAAAGCTTTGCGGCCGTGTCTTCGAGTTCGGTCTGTCGTGCCTTGGCGACTTCGTATTCGCTGGCGTAGGAATCGGTAATGCGCCCCTCGTCGGACCGAATGGCAGCGTCAACGCTGTTCAGTTGCGCACGAAGCTTGACGACAGCCGCGTGCTTGCGACCGACGCGAGCTTCCATTTCCGCAAGGCGAGACGCAAGGTCGCGCTTTTGCGTGCGGAGACGTGCAAGTTCGCTGTTGTTGAGCGCGAAGTTGATGACTGCCGCCCGCCTGTCGTTGAATAGCGCATCCGTCGACACGGCTGACGGAATCCCGTTTGCCTCTGTCCGCTTGATACGGTCGAGGCGCTCCTTTGCTTCGACTGCCGCGAACTTGGCATTCATCAGCTGGGTATTCAGACTTGCCAGGAGCTCGGTGTCCTGCGCGCCAGTGCTACTAAGGTTGTTAGCTGTCTTGAAGTCCTGCAGCGCCTTGTCCGCGTCGGCTACCTGCTTCTTCAGCTCGATGAGCCGCTCCTGCAGCCATCCGCTCACCTTCTGCGTCGACTTCAATTTTGCGTCCTGCAGGGACGCGAGATAGCTATCCACGATGCCGTTGGCGATCTTCGCAGCCTTCTCCGCACTCTGCGACTCGACCGTCACATTGATAACGTTGGCGACATCCTCTCGCGCAATTGTCACGCGCTTCAACAGAGCTTCGAGAGCAGCTCGTTCAGCCGCAGCTGTGGCTGCCGCCGTGCTGGCGCTCCCGTCTGTGGCGCTCGCAAGCGCAGATCGGCCGGCAAACTCGCTGTCACTGGCCAGATTCAGCGAACGAATGACCGGCAGCATTACCCTGTCGGATGAAAGTACGTAAAGCTGGCTGCCAACCTCCACTTCATCCATCGTCGGCTGATCCACGATCTTGTTCGTCTGCAGATAACGATTGAGACTCCGATCGATGAGGATGCGTGCACTGCTCTTGTAGGGCGCCTTCATAACAACAACGGAAGCCACGGCGACCGCCAGCCCAATCAACAGTCCGATAACGGGCAACCGCCATTCGCGGCGCAGAACGTCAATGATGTCCCACAAGCCGAAAGTCGGCCGGGCCACCGTCGGCGGACCGTAGTCTTCCGCAAGCGGATGGCCGTATTCCTGAATGACCAATTGATTGGTTCTGGTGTCCATGGCTTCGTTTGATCAGTACGCCGGTTGGGAGAGCGGTGGTGTCGGCCGCGAATGCATCTCGGTATTCGACAAAAGATTGACGCTCGCTATGCCATCAGCTGGATGTTTCGGCCGACGGACATTCAGAAGATCATGCACGATCAGTTTGCTGGCGCGCCCGTCACCGAACGGATTGGCACCGAGAGACATGGCTTCGTGCTCCGCTGGCACATCGAGCAGGCGTTCGACGCCCGCAACAATGCGAGCCGGGTCGGTGGTGACCAGGCGAGCTACGCCGGCGTCAACGGCCTCCATGCGCTCGCTGGTATCTCGCATGACGAGCACGGGCTTGCGAAGCGCCGGTGCCTCCTCCTGAATTCCACCGGAATCGGTGAGGATGAGATATGAGCGCGTCATGAGGTAGACGAACTCGGGATAGTTCAAGGGTTCGATCAGGAAGATATTCGACGCATCGCGCAGATGATCAAATACCGGCCCGCGCACGTTCGGATTCAGATGAACGGGATACACGATCTGAATGTCGTCCCGCCGACTGATCGTCTTCAATGCCTCGCAAATTTGCCGGAACCCGGATCCAAAGCTCTCGCGCCGGTGTCCGGTCACGAGAACAAGTCGCTTCGACGTATCGAGCCATGAGTATTTCACCTCGAGCGACCGGCGAAGCTCGCCCGGTTGAGCGATATTTGCGGCCATACGAAGCAGCCCGTCGATGACGGTATTGCCGGTGACAATGACGGCGTCCGGCGGATAGCCTTCCTTCAGCAGGGCTGAACGCGCACGCGACGTCGGCGCATAATGCCTCGTCGTAACGACCGCAGTGACCCGCCGATTGGCTTCCTCCGGCCACGGGCTCATGAGATTGCCGGTTCGCAATCCCGCCTCGACATGCCCGACACTGACCGACCGGAAGAACGCGGCAAGTGCAGCCGCCGTACTGGTTGCCGTATCGCCCTGCACAAGAACGTAGTCCGGATTGTAGTCTGCGATGATCGGATCGATTCCGGTCATCACCGCGCTGAAGACTTCGCTCAACGACTGGTTCGGTCGCATGATGTTCAGGTCGTAGTCCGCCTTCAACGAGAACGCCGACATCACATCGTCGAGCATCTGACGATGCTGGCCCGTCACGCAGACGCGCGTATCAATTCCTTCTGCTTCGCCCAGCGCCAGCACAAGCGGCGCCATTTTGATCGCCTCTGGACGAGTACCAAATACGCTAAGAATACGCATGAAGCCCGACGCCGCCTGTGTTCAAAAATTTTGCCGTGTTGAATATTCTTGCCGTGTCGAAATGATGCGGCACGCTACCGGATTTTCCCGACGCGTTCATCGCCAACGTGGGCTCGGCGCATGTTAAATGAAATTTATAGCTAATTCTCGGGGTTGCCGCAGAGGGCGTTGCGCATCATCGAAGCCGGCTGTTGTCAGGCGGTTCCAGATTTAACCTTTTCGGGTTAACGCGCATCCAGTGATTGTCCGCTGACGTTTCTTCACTACCGCCGGCGAGTTCCAGATTTAACTTCTCCAGATTAACGCGCATTCGCTGTACCGTTCGCAATCGTCGTCGATGCATCCTCGGGCTTGCATTCGCAACGGCTCGGCGAGAATGCCCATGCGTGCAATGAACTCCAATGACAGGCTCGCATTATCCAATTTCGGGAAAACTTGGACAAAACAAGATTAAATAGCGTATGGACTTGCGTTGATTGGCGCCGTTCGTGACGACGATCAACGCGCAACTCGCTCCTGGTCGGGGGATTCCGTAAGTGGTGTGGCCGGCATTTTCCGGCGTTTGATAGGTCGGAGGCAGCGCCTCGTGGAAGGCAAGGTTTTACTCCTCTCGCAGCGTCGGATTTCCGATCTTGTCGCATTTTGCCTCAGCTATGAGTTCGAGGACAATTTGGCGGCGATGACGCGCGCCGATCGGTTCGATGTTCGAGATCGTGCTGCACTGGAGTTCTCGCGGCGAGTCTACAAGTGGACGCGCCTTGCATCAGGATCGACCAAGCTGGCAGGTGTGCTGGCACCCTCCCCGCCGCAGCTGCGGCTGCAACGCGATTACGAACTGTTCTTTCCAATCTTCAGCAATGCGTATCAACTCCACGCGCTCGCCGCGATTCCCGACTGGCGCAAGCGGTGTCGCAAGGCCGCATGCTTCATCACTGAAGTCTGGGCAGACGACATCCCGGAGTATCTGATCGAGCTCCTGTCCGGATTTGATCATATATTCGTCGGCCTGCATCACTGCGCACCGCAGATCGCGCGCATAGCGGGTCGACCGTGCAGCTATCTGCCGCTGGCTGTCGACGTGGAGCGGTTCGCACCGAAGCCCGAGCAGCAGCGATCGATCGCCGTGTGCAACATCGGACGTCGTTCGGCGACGACCCACGCCGCGTTGCTGGCCGGCGCCGAGAGAGAGCGCTTCTTCTACTACTACGACACTGTGGCGGCGAGCGGTTCGAACCGGAAGGAAAGAACGTTCCGGGTCGACAATCCGGAAGAACACCGCATCATGATTGCGAATATCCTCCAGCGCAGCCGCTATTTCATTGCCAATCGCAGCCACGTCAACAACCCGGAGTTCACGGCGGGCCGAGACGAGATTTCCGCTCGCTATTATGAAGGTGCTGCAGCCGGGGCAGTGATGGTCGGAGAAGCACCCCGCACCGAAGAGTTTGCACGGCAGTTCGACTGGCCCGATGCCGTCATTCATGTGCCCTTCGATTCGCCGGACATTTGCCAGATCCTCGAAGCGCTGGACGCAGAGCCGGCGCGACTGCGAGCGGTTCAGAACGCAAACGCCCGGGAAGCCGCGCTGAGGCACGATTGGCTCTACCGCATACAGACGGTATTCGACATCCTCGGTATCGCTCACACCGACCAGATGAGCGCACGAGCCAACCGTCTGCGCCAGATCGCCGGATCCTTTGAGCTGCCAGCGGCCGCCTGAAATCGTCACCTCGAGTGATACGGAGCAATGCGGCACTTCCGCCGGTTTATGGTTAACGCCCTGTTAAGCGGCGGCTGCTACATCCCAGCAGGTAGGCGATCTCGATCATATGATCGCCAGGGTGTCGCGAACGTCCGCAACGGTGGACAAACGTCAAGCTGCGTATCCAGGCATGAAACGCTCCAGTCAGCTTCCCTCGGCTCAAGCGGCCATCCTGAATGCGCCGCCTTTGCCACGTCAGGCAGACAGGCTTGCTGCACCTCTGCGACGGCGTGGCGCCTGGACGCAATTCGTCGAAGCCCGCCTGCGCGAGCCCGTAAATCCGGAGCGAGATCCCGCCGGGCCGCCGCCAGACAGTCCGACCGACAAGCATCCGACGGTCCTTGACGAGGATCCGAGCTCGCCGAACGGTGGACCGACGGATGAAGCTCATCCGCTCCTTGACCTGGAGCAACCCCTGCAGCCGATTGTGCTCCCGCAGGATGAGGTCAGTCGGCGCCTGAATGAGGCCGCGGAGAACATCGGACGCCGGACGAACGCGACTCGGCCCGATGCCGGACCAGACGACGGGCCCGTCCCCCCTGCGGCCGATCCAAACGATGTTTCAGCGGAAGAATCCGACAACCGCGCGCAGCCAGCACCACCGGACTCGCACGCCGGCTCAGCCGTAGGCTTGTACGCGACTGAGGCAGATGAAGGAGAGGGATTCAGTCCGGCCGCGGACCCAGGTCCGAACTCGGTGCCACCGGCGTCAATCCGTCTAGCAGTGCAATCGCCCGTGCACACCAGCACTGCCGAGGCGGGCGTCGCGGTGCAGGAACAGCAGACGATACTGATCGAGAAGCCGATCGCCGAGGAACTTCAGAGCTCGCCGCGGGACCGACGTTCGGTCACCAGCGAATGGAAAGTGCGCAACTTTGTATGGTTCCTCGCTCCAACAACGGTTCTGCTGGCGATTGGGACCGGAATGCTCATGCGGGGCAATGTTGCATCCCTGTTCAGCACAGCACCCCAGGTTGTCAGCCATTCGAACGCGACGCCCGTTCAGCCGCCACCGCAAAGCAGACGCAAGCTGAAACCGGCAATTGCCACTTTCGTACATCGTGCTCCGATCGAAGCAGCCGCAACCGCACCACCCGCACGTTCACTGCCGACGACATATGGGATTTTTGCGTCAAGCAACGGACGGATGATCCGGCTCGAGCCGATGAACATCCGCCTTCCCGACAGCCGGATCGCCGTATCGGTATTGAGCACGAAGCCGGGCACCGTTGTGGTGCCGCACGGCCCGCTTTCGTTTGTCGCGTATCAGCGCGAGCTTATGACAAGCGCGCCCGACAACGCACAATTGCGCATTCTCGCCCAGGTGGCACGAACACCGTCGTCACCGGCAGTCGCTATGGCCAACGATGCCTGGGCGATCCGGTCCGTTTCCGTCGACCTGACCGTAGCGCCGGTCCCTGAAAACCGCGAGATGGTCGAGCTGCAGCCAGTGAACCCCGATCTCGTCCTCTCACCCGGCCGTTACGTGCTGGTCTTCAAAAACCAGGCCTACGACTTTGTCGTAGCCGGCAAGGTTACCGATAAGGCCCATTGCCTCGAGAGGGCGGAAACGCCGGACGGCGACAGGTTCACCGAGTGCCGCAAGCTCCCGTAATGTAGGGCCGGCCCGGTCCTAGGGCGGTGTCGACGCGACCGCGGCCGGCGGCAACTTCGTCGCTTTCGCAGTGGCGGCACCGACGCTGAGCTGGCCGGTCCTACGCCAAAGCAGCAGCCCTGCTCCGCCGCCGATCGTACAGATCGCAAGCAGCACAATTTCCCCGCGCCCCAATCCTCCAGGGATCAGCGCGTAGGGCAGCATGCCCAGCCCCATCCAGAAGAGCTTTTGCCACTGGTAGGAGTCGTACCTCTTGCCAAGATTGCGACGCTTGAACCACAGATCTTTCGCGTCGCGCGAAAACGGAAGAACACGCCGGCACACGGCCGGCACAAGGCGAAGCGCGAGCAGCAGGGCAAGAAACATCGGCAACGCGACCACGATACGATCGTCGCCGCCTGACAGCAGTCGGAACGCCGGCAGAATGCAAAGGCCGAGGCCGATCCTCAGGAATGCCCCGGCGGGCCACGTGTCCAAGTTAATCAGGAAGCGCTCAACGGAAGTCATGGGCGTAATCCGGGATCAGGAGTTGACTTGCAGTCGTACAATGCCGAAATCGCGTAGCAAGGACCACGCGAGTTGCAGTGGCCGCGTGATCCTGAAGACCCCGACCACGACGGCCAGGTAGGCCGTCACACAGATCACGCTCGCGACGGGGATTCGCAGCAACCGCGGCAATTCCTGCAGGAATGCCTCCTGTATCGAGAAAGCGACCGCGACGGCGACCAGCGCAGCAATGGTCTGCGGCGCTGTCGCGCGCAAGACGTCCCCGATTGTGATCCCGACAGGCCTGCCGGCATAGACGAGCGCAGGAACGAACAGCACAAACATGGTGACCGTGTAGGCGATCGTCACTCCGACCACGCCGAAGGGCAGTCCGGCTGCAAGCGCAACCAATTGGCAGATTGCACTGAAGATGCCCCATCGCATCCACCGATCGGGACGCCCGACCGCGACATGCACCCAACCGAGAGTTCGCTCGATGCAGTCGGCAATGCCGCGAATGGCGAGGATGCAGAGCAAGGGGCCCGCCGGAGACCATTTCTCTCCGAGAAGTACGATCACGATGTCATGAGCGCTCACGGCCAGGGCCGCGAAGGCAGGCCCCGAAAAGTAGCAAAGCAATGACAGCGCGCCTTCCCAGGAGCGCTTCAGTTCGACCGCACTGTGCTGGAGCTTACTCAGTCCCGAAACCGCGATGTTATGCAGCGGCTCACTGAGAATCGACAGCAGGTTGTTGTAGATCGTGAAGGCGTTCTGAAAATAGCCAAGCGGCCCTGCACCGAGGAAATACCCCATCGCGATTCTGTCCGCCGAACGAGCGAAGTAATCCGTCATGGTGAAGCCGGTGACTCCCAGCCCGAACCGCAGCAGTTCCTTGACCATTGGCGTGAGCCTCGGCCTGCCCGGTATCCATCGACAGGCGGTCCAGGCTCCCACGACGGTCAAAGCCGACGTTATGATCGGCTTGGCGATCAGCGCCCAGTAGCCCCAGCCCGAAAGCGCCAGTCCAACGCTTGCAGCGCTTCCGATGATGTTAGCCGATATGTCGATCATCGCGATGCGGCGAAACTGCATTGCCCGACGCATCAGCGCATAGTGTTGCGTCGACAAGGCCATCATCAGGAAGGTCACCGATAATGCCAACGCCATGCCCGCGAGCGATGGCTCGCCGAAGGCACGCGCTATCCACCGACCGGACGCGGCCAGCACGACAGCCAGCACGACGCCGATCAGAACATTCAGCCAGAACAACGTGCTGACCTCGGCGCGCGAGATGCTGCTCCGCTGGGCGGAGGCCTCGCTCATCCCGAGATCGACGAAAAGGGGCGCAAAGCCGATCAGGGCCAGCATCATGGCCACCAACCCGAAATCATGCGGTCCGAGCAGTCGCGCCAGTACGATCGTGGAGGCCAACTGAACGAAGATATTCAGTCCGCGCGCGGCGATGAACGCCACGCCGCTATGCAACGACCTGCGGCCAAGGCCAGAGTATGGCTTGTTGTCCGCAAAATACTGATCGGTGCGTTCGTTCCGATGCACGCGTCGTTCCCGTTCAATTCGCCGGATTCTGGCTTTGAGGTACCCGCTCAAGCCAGATTTCCCGCCAATAGGGATAGATGGCGCGCGGGCAGAAGCGGCGGCAGATCGCATAGCGCGCCTCACACACGACATCCTTCAAGATGATCGCGTCCGTCTTGAAACGGACCATCTTGCACGAACCTTCGTCGATGATCTGCTTTTGACGCCTCTCGACCTCGTATTCACGTTCCGTGAACGGTACCATCTCCGGATCGAAATACAGGCCGCGATTGCGGTAGTTGCAGTCCAGTGTCTCGAGGATGTCCTTGTACGGCTTGACGCGCACGACGTCGCCCACCTGCAGATCAAGCCGGGACTGCGGGACCTTGCTACCCTCCGGCACACCGAAGGGCCTGATCGGATAAGGTACGCCACCTCTCATGCGCTGGAATGTGTCGTAGATCCAGCGCATCGCGGTGCCAATGCCCAGCCCTGCTTCGGTGACCGTGCGCCAGACCGAGAAAGTCAATCCGGCGACGAGGTCCTGCAACCGAACGTTTCCCGAAGTGTAGTCCTCGACATACTGACGCGGATCCCACCACTTCAGGGGTTGCGTGGCGAATTTGACCTGTGTGTTCTGGCAAACGTAGGTCGGCTCTGTTTCGCCGACCTTCGGCGGATGCTTGATCGTGCTCCACAGCGTTTCCTCGCTGCAGCCGCCAGACCTGAACGGCTTGCCAGCGCCATCTGGCGACGGCCTTTTCTCGCCCGCCGGCTTCAACCAGGCGTCCTTCCAGAATATCAGGCAGGCCGCCTCGCAGCCGTCATGAGCCGCGCCGTTGCAGCGGATGTTCTCGAGATGAACCGTGTTCAGCATCTTGCGCCCGCCGATACCGAGCGCGGGATCGCAGGTCTTGTGAGCTCGCTTGCCGACGCGAAGCCTCTTGCCGCAATGCTTCAGCATCTCGGGCATGAAGGGCATTTCCTCCAGGCGGCCGTTGGCATCCAGCGTCGCGAGGATCTCCTCCTTGCTTCTGACCTCCACCAGGTCACCAGCGCGAAAGATACTCGAAAATAGCGTGCTCATATCGTGCGCCTTGAGATACACCTTGCAATCAGAAATTCGCCGGCTGCGCGACGTCCGCGCAACCATCGTCAGATCAGTGTCAACTTTCGCCCGAAAAATGCCTCGGCGAAGCGTTCCGTAGCCCTGCACTCCATGCCCCGAATCCGTGCGAGGCCGCGAAAGGTGTCTGCATCGAACCACTGCTTGGATCGCTGCGTCCCGAAATGCTTGAGCAGGAGTTCAATCTTACGATCGAGCGCCGCGGCCGACACCGGCATGTAAACGTTGGGTTGACCGAAGTCGCCATCCCACTTCGGGATCTCGTATTCCAGAATCTGATGATCACGAAACGTGTTCCAGGTCAGGCGGCAGACCTGACGATGGTCCTGATGAGCATCATCCCTGCGATGCGTCAGAATGACGTCGGGCTCGACCCGCCGCTTCAGCGATTCAAACCATTCCTTGATGGCTTCTCCCCTTTCCGGGAAGAATCCATCGGGAAACGACAGCACCTCGACATTCGCGGATGCAGCCTCGCACAAGAAGTCGGCCGCCGACGCTCTGGCTTCAGCCTCCCGTATGGCGCCACCGCTTAGAACGCACCAGTGCACGTCCAGTTTGATACCGCGCTCGATCAGCCCGAGCAGCGTCGCTCCCGCGCCGATTTCGATATCATCCGAATGGGCGCCGAGGCACAGCATCGACAGACGGTCTCCGGGCCTGGCAAGCTGCAATGCTCTCATTCCGGTTACGCCGCGCTGGCTACCGACGAGTGATTCAGCCGCCACGGCGTGTCGCCGCGCTCCACCATGTCCTCCAACACTTGTCTATCGCGCAAGGTATCCATGGCGCGCCAAAAACCCTCATAGCGATACGCCATGAGGCGACCGCCCTCGATCAAACGGTTGAACGGTTCCTGGACGAGCTCTTCTCCCTCCTTGATGTAGTCGAAGATTTCATTGCGGAAGATGAAGTAGCCGCCGTTAATCCAGATCTCGGACTCCTGGCTGGAGCGAATCCGCTGCACCGACCCCTCAGCATCGAACTCGGCAAGGTGGAAGCTGATCGGTGGATGGATTGCCACGAAGCAACCGATCTTTCCGCTTTCCTTGAACTTCTGGATCATGTCAGGCAGCGGCGCGTCGGTCAGCCCGTCGCTGTAGTTCGCAAGGAACATCTCCTCGTCCTTGACGAGATGGCGGACGGCCAGCAAGCGCTGCCCAATGTTGCGCCATGTCCCCGTATCCACCAGCGAAACCCGCCAGTCCGGCTGATGTTCGCCGATCAGCTCGACCTT
Source organism: Bradyrhizobium sp. Pha-3 (assembly GCF_042258325.1). Classification (NCBI taxonomy): domain Bacteria; kingdom Pseudomonadati; phylum Pseudomonadota; class Alphaproteobacteria; order Hyphomicrobiales; family Nitrobacteraceae; genus Bradyrhizobium; species Bradyrhizobium sp. Pha-3. The sequence goes on from NZ_CP170151.1 coordinate 7,702,027, forward strand.
CTTGCCGTACTCCGAAATCACGCAGTCGCTGCTCGCAGTCGCGCGATAATTGAGGAAGTAATCCTTGATCACGTTCGCCTTGTAGCCAAGGCACAGTATGAAATCATTGTGATTGTATTGGCTGTAATACTGCATCACATGCCAGAGGATCGGCTGATGGCCGATCGGGACCATCGGCTTCGGTATGCTCTCCGAATATTCGCGGATCCGCGTACCAAGACCGCCGCAAAAAAGGACAACCTTCATGGCGCAACCTCACGCGGATCAATGATTTCAACGTTAGGAATCGGAACGATGAACTTGCAGCCCCAGTCCGCGACATGCCGCATTTGCGCGACGATTTCCCTCTTCAAATTCCAGGGCAGGATGAACAGGTAGTCGGGACGGGCCTCGTCGATGGCTTCGACTGGGAGGATCGGAATGTGCATTCCCGGCGTATAGCGGCCGTGCTTGTAGGGGTTGCGGTCCACGGTGAAGTCGAGGAAGTCGGTACCGATGCCGCAGTAGTTCAGCAGCGTGTTGCCCTTGCCGGGAGCGCCGTAGCCGCAGATCCGCGCCCCCTTGTTCTTGCTCGCGATCAAGAACGACAGCAGTTCGCGCTTGGTGCGATGAACCCGCGATGTAAACTGCTCGTACTGGCCTATGTCTTCCAGGCCGATCCGACGCTCATGGGCCAGCAGTGCGGTCACCGCGGCGGAGACGGCGTAAGTCGCGTCGGCGCGGCAGAGATAGACGCGAAGCGAGCCGCCATGCGTTGGGATCTGCTCGACGTCGAAAACCTTCAGGTCGTGCCGCCGCGCCAGACGATCAATCGTCACCAACGAGAAATAGGAGAAATGCTCGTGATAAATGGTATCGAACTGATTTTCGTCGATGAGCCGCTCAAGATGCGGAAACTCGAGCGTAATCGCTCCTTGCGGCCCGAGCAGGCACGCCATTCCGGCAGTGAAATCGTTTAGATCCGGAACCTGGGCCAGCACGTTGTTGCCGATAATCAGATCGGCCCGCTTGCCATCCGAGACCAGCTTCTGCGCCAGTTCCAGGCCGAAGAACTCGACCATTGTCGGGACGTTCTTCTGCCTCGCAACTTCGGCCACGTTGGCCGCCGGCTCGATTCCCGTGACCGGCACCCCGAGCGGCAGGAAGTGCTGCAACAGGTAGCCATCGTTGCTCGCGATCTCGTAGACGCGGCTCTCGGCACCAAGGTTCAGCCTGGCCTTGATCATCTCACAGTAGCGCCGCGCATGTTCCACCCACGACGTCGAGTAGGACGAGAAGTAGGCATACTCGGTGAAGATATGCTCCGGTTTGACGTATTCCTGGAGTTGCACCAGGAAGCAGGATCCGCAAACCACGGTGTGCAGCGGATAGTACGGCTCCATGGCATCGGTCTGGTCGGCTGTGAGAAAACTTTCACACAGAGGCGACATTCCCAGATCGACAAACGTCGATTTCAACGTCGCGCCGCACAGACGGCAGTTACCGTGAGAGGATTTCGATCGAATCGATTCGAATCTCGAGTGAGCGTTCATTGGGCCGTACCATGAATATAGGATTGCCGAATATAGGATTGCCGGCGCTTAAATCGGGCTCGTTAGATTGAATTTTATCGTATGAAAGCGAACAATATGAAGCGATATCGAGCAACAAGGTAAACCACGCAGATGCTGAAAATTTTAGTAAAATTGTATAGAACTGGTCGTCGACAATTGGCCTCTCGGTCGGGAGTGGATACGTCCCATGCGTTTTGAAGCAACAGGACTTGACGGAGCGTGGCTCGTCAAACTCGAGGCTGCACACGATGAGCGCGGCTTTTTCGCGCGCACGTTCTGCGAAGACGAGTTCCGCGCACACGGGCTCGTGACCAGATTTCCCCAGCACAGCATCTCGAGTTCCTCGCGCAAGGCGACATTGCGCGGAATGCACTTCCAGAATGAGCCGCATAGCGAGGTTAAACTCGTGCGCTGCCTGAACGGATCGATTTGGGACGTCATCGTCGATCTGCGTGCGAACTCGCCGACCTTTCGTCAATGGCGCGGCTTCGAGCTTTCGGCGGAGAACGGTTCGCAGCTCTACATCCCCAAAGGGTTCGCGCACGGCTTTCAAACGTTGAGCGACAACGTTCAGGTCAATTACCTGATTTCGGAATTCTACCAGCCTTCGGCTGCTAACGGCGTCCGATACGACGATCCGATGTTCGGCATCAGCTGGCCTCTGGCCGTCAGCACGATCTCCGATAAAGACCTGAACTGGCCGCTTCAGGGTGCGTGAGCGCTTACCGCACAGGCGCGAGGAGCCCGTGGCGCTCGAGCACCTTTGCCGTCTTCAGAATGACCGGGAACGGCAGGTCGGCACGCCTGGCGATATCAAGCAGCGAATGGTGTCCATCGGACAGATTGAGAATCCACAACATCGCCATGTTGGCTGCAGCGGCGTCCTTGTCGCCGCCGATCGCACCGTAGAGTCCGCGTCTGCCCAGCTGCGGTTCGCCCCTCGGCGACGTGTTATAGTAGCTGCGGTTGCCTTCGAGCAGGTCGATGACTTCGGAAATGACGCGGAAGGATTCCCCGAGGTGCTCCGGCCGAATGAAGCTCAGGTCGTCGGCCGAGGTGTGATACTGGGGGATAGCACCGAAGCGGCTGCGCTGAAACAATCCCACCGGCAGGTTGAACCCAGGCGAACAGTATTGCCGCTCATCATAGCCGTAGGGCGAAAACTCCAATATCGTCGGCGTCAGCTTGCAATGCTGCAGCGTGTGCATCATCGCAAGGTCGATTTCGGCATCGCCCTGCCTGCTCTTCTTGTATGTCGGGCCGGCGCCGTCGCCGACCATTGACACCACGAGGCCATGTTTGATGCGAGACACACGATGCTCGTTGCGGGCAAGCCAGGTGATCGCGCCAATCGTTCCTGGCGCAAAGAGAAACCGATAGCTGTATCGCGTTCGCATCTGGGAGATGCGGCTTGCAAGCCCCGCAAGCAGGGCCAGGCCGGAACAGTTGTCATTGGCGAGCGAGGGATGGCAGACATGCGCCGACAGAAGCACCTCGTCGTCTGACTCTCCCCGATGAAAATACTCACCATAGGTCAAATGCCCGTCGGCGAGGCTCGAGTCGATCACGACCTCGTAGCTGTCGTCCCGCAGTTGCTCCAACTGTCGGTGGGCCATGCAGAAAGCCCAGTTCTCCTGGTAGTAGGACGTTCGGTACGGGATCAGGTCCGGCTGATCGGACAATGTGAAGATGTGAGACTTAAGCTCGTCCAGCGACATGGTGCGGCACACCGGCACGCTGTAGCTCATCACATGCAGGTTCGATTCGTTGAAATCGATAACCTTCCGGCCCCGCGGGTCCTTGATGTACGCGTCCCGGATGTTCCACTCGCGCGGCACGACCCAGTCGAGTACGGGTGTACCGGTCGGCACCTCGTGGACATCAAGCGAGATGTGCGCGCCGATCTCCCGAAGGGTCTGCCGCACACCGTTGCCGGTGATGCTGCGGCAGATCGGGTAGATCCTTTGGGCAAGCGCAAAGATCTTTGCGCCTGAACTTGTGAGATCGTCTGCCGCCGACACGCCGTCCTCCTGGTGTGTCAAATCGATCGGCGCGCGTATTAATTCGCGGCAAGAGCCGATTGCCCGGCACTCTGCCTCGACTTTACATGGCGGAGATCCGCATCGAGCACACCGTCCGCCAGCAACTTGTTGACGTGGCTGATACGCTGATACCGGGGGCCTTCGAACTCCTCGAGCGTGATGCCCGAGGCCCGGTAGGCCTTATAGAGCTGTTCCGCGCCCATCCTCGCATCCCATTGCGGCTTGAACTCCGGTAGCCGGGTTCGGATCTTTTCGAAGCTCACGCGATAGGACCGCGTGTCGGGACCGGCGCCATCGGCAAATTCGATCTGACAGCCAGGGACAACATCAGCGACAATCTTCGCGAGATCGCGGATCTGGTAGTTGTGCGCCGTCTGGCCGACGTTGAAAGCCTCATTGAACACCGCCGCCTCGGGAGCTTCCATCGCCGCGATGAAGGCGCGGGAGATGTCCTCGATGTGAGCGATAGGCCGCCAGGGCGTGCCGTCCGATTTCAAGAGGATCTTTCGCGTTGTCACCGCCCAGGCAACGAGATTGTTCAGCACGACATCGAATCGGAGCCGGGGAGATACGCCGTAGGCCGTTGCGGGTCGCAGGTAGACCGGGCAAAACCCGTCACCGGCGAGGCCGGCGATATCGCGCTCCGACTGTACCTTGGATTCGCCATAGGCGGTCACCGGGTTGAGCGCTCCGGTTTCGTCGATCATCCCGTCGCCCGCCTTGCCGTAGTTGCTGCAGGAGGACGCGAACACGAACCGTCGCACGCCGGCTTGCTTGGCCAGTTGCGCGAGGCGCACGCTGGCTACATGATTGATCTGGTCGGTGAGGCCAGGCCTCAGATTGCCGAGCGGATCGTTCGACAGCGCTGCAAGATGCAGGACCGCGTCAAACGCCTTCAGATCGGCAAGTTCGACGTCTCGCGTGTCCTTGCGGATGGCCGGCACATCCACGATCGACCCACCCTCTGCAAATGTGCAGCGAGAGTACAGATCGCTGTCGAGGCCCACGACTTCGTGCCCGGCACGCCGTAGCATCGGGGTAAGCACTGCTCCGATGTAGCCGAGATGTCCGCTCACGAGAACGCGCATCTTAACGCCTCCAAATTTATTCTGTTTCTATCCCCCCTACTTATTTCAAAATTGCTCGCTGATGCACGTGTTTGTAAAACCTTAGTTAATGGCGCGCATTGAAATTGCGGTCAAGACGACGGGAAATGGTTGAGCCGTACGCCATGATCGTTGACGTCGCTGGCAGCGGGGCCAGCCGAGAGACGCCGCAGCAGCGCTTGGGGAGCTCTGCGTAGTTGCCGGTGAAGCCGGTAGCGAATGGTGGAACGACTGACGTCGAAGCGATTGGCCAGTTCTCCGCCGAACGCCACAACGAACTTGTATCGCGCCTCGTTTTCAATTCCGCCATCGAAATCGAAATGAAGGCCCCGCTCGTGCGCCAGCTCGATGCCACTCCAGAGGAGCAGACTTACCGCGCCTGGATGCGCAATGCTCCTGTCGCGCGAAGACAGGAAATAGTGCACGAATTTGTGGTCCCAGACGAAGAAGACCTGGGCGTGGACGTTGTTGTTCGAGTCCACCGCCGCCAGTATCTTGCATTGCTGTCGCTCGCTCGCGGCGGCATAGACAGCTTCCAATCGCGAGAGGTCGAAATACGACTTCGCGCCCTCCAGGTTGGCTTGATAGTACTTCACGAAGTATTTTGCGGACGTGACTTCGCGAATGACGAGCCGTTCCCGCGCGCGTCGTATCACGTTCTTCGTCTTGTCGCGCAATCCCGACCAGAGCTCGTCTCGGGGGCTCGTGCATTTCAGCATGAAGGTCGGATGCGCCCGCACCTCGTAGCCGCACGCGAGGAACGCGGCGACATCGCTGAACCCGGTATCGAGCGTCATCTCGACGTGATCGAAATCCGCGACCTGCTTGAGCAGATCAGTGATGACCGCATGCGCCAACCGCATGCGCGCTTCCGTCTTGCCGGACTGCAGCGTGACTGTCGGTCCGAGAAAGCGCGTGATTTGAGGCATCTCGCAGATGCTCATCCCGCCTTCAGTTCGCGTGACGAACCGGAGAGAACCCACGACGCGCCCGCCACGCGAACAAGTGACTTCGCGCCAGCTGCCGGGAGCCAGCGCATCCAGCCACCAATCCTCGTGAAAGACCGATTTGCGCATCAAATTCCTCTTCCGGAGACTAACCGGATAGCGAAACGGCAATCTGATTAAACCAAAACGTGCAGAAATGCCCAACGTCCGCGCGGATCAGAAGGCCTTAGCTTCCATTGTAGTTAACGACGTCTGCAGCATTTGAATCGGGGCGCTGGCCTAGTTAGCCTCTGAGTTCGTCGCCGGTCAGATGACGCATTGACGCAATGCTGCGCCTGTTCGAAACATGTTTAATCATTGTCACGCGATACGTATTCACTGCGGACTTTTGCGTGCCGATCCATCCAAATTCGGCTGCACGAACGGCGTGCCGGCGTCATAGCGCGCCTTGGCCGGAAGCACATGAAGCTTCGTCTCTCCGACCGGGTCCACCCAAGGCCAATCGTATCCGCGCCCGGCGTCGAAGAACGCGGGACGGCCTGCGAGGTACATGGAAGCAGGCAAGGCGCGATCCTCGCTTCCGGAATCCCAGTGCGTTTTGTTGGTGAGGTAATCAAAATTGCCATATCGAATCGTGGACATCGCAACCTTTGCGTCCGTCGGATATGGCTTCACGGCGTCCCAGCCGAGCATCCAGACGCCGGCCTTTGCGTCCGTAAAGCGGGTTTCGTACGACCAACCGCCCATCTGACCGGGAATCCCGAGCACATTTCCTATGAAAGACATCCAGTAGGAATACGCCATCAGGCCGGCGGCGCGCCGCGGCCCATTGCGGGGCTGCGACAGATCATCGATCGTCCCGCCAGCCTGATTGTCGAACGCTGCCCGGACGCCACGTAGATAGTTGCGGAAAAACGTGTGATAGATGCTGTTGCCGTGAGTGTCGTCGCTGTCGGCGTTCTGGGCGTAGTTGCCCTCGAACAGAACGTGATGGGCGCCCACCATGTGGCTGGCGTTGAGCCCAGTCTCGATCCAGGCTCCATTCGTATTGATGTAGCCCATGTCCATGTAGTTATAGCCGACCACCGAGCCCGCCCCGGCGGAACGCGCCACCACCAGCTTGTTGGCCCTCACGGCAATTCCATTCTCGATCAGAACTTCCGACGATCCGGCGGAAAGGCTAATGGCATATCCGCCTCCGCCGGGTTGAGCCCAGGCCGCGTCGTGCACGTAGAACTCGCGCAGTTCGACGCGAAAGGAACTGTGAACTGCAAAGCCTTCGCCGTGCCAAACCGAATTGTCGACGTTCTTCGCCCACGAAGAAGCAGCCCAATTGAAGCGAAGATTGCCCGCGTCGCCCCCCTTGAGCGCCAGATCTTCGACGCCCGCGTGTTTCACGTGCGGCTGCGCGAACCGTGACAGTTGAGCGGCGTTTGCTTTCCGGTAGCTGATGTGAATTGGAGTCGTGAAGGTGATCCTGGAACCGGAGACGGTGCTGATCTCCTTGACCTCGGCAACAGGCCGATCAGGTCTCCCGAACCACGATCCAGCGCTTTGCGGCGTCGACGGAAACGCATCGGGTGCAAAGTCGTCGACATACTGAATTGCAGGCTTGTGCTTTTGCCAGACAACCCTGAAATCTTCCGACGCCCAGATCTCCCCTCGTCCCTGCGGGTCGACACGCCAATCAGCGGCCGACGCCTCGTCGAGCAGCACGATCTGTCCAGGCACAAAGCCCGCAGCGTCGTCGACCTCGACCGTCTTTTCGCCCTTGATGGCGTCATTCCGAAGGTTCGCCGATCGCACGGCATTGACCGTATCGCTCGTGCTGGAAAAAAGGGACGGTCCCACCACGACCAGCGGAGACGGCTTGGCACCGACTGCGTCATTGAAAGGTTTCGCGCCATCTTGCTTTTCGACCATCGTCCGGTCCGGACCGGAGCCGCGCAGCGTGATTGCCTTGTTGAGCAGCAGGAAATTGCCGCCATTGACCAGAAACCGTCCCGCCGCCAGTTGCACGACCTGCCCTACAGGACATGCGTTGATTGCGCCCTGGATTGCCGCAGCGTCATCGAGTGTGCCGCCACGAGGCGACAGCGTCGCGCAGATGGTTTTTCGGATGGGTATCCCACCCTCGGCCATCAGGCCGGGTTGCCAGGTCGTCGCGCGATCTGAGGGCAGTATTTCCATCGAGTCGAGAGCAATTGCGGACGAATGGCTTGAGCATGCAACGAAGATCATCGTTGCAGCCAAGCACCGCCAAGGCCGTCGCAGGGCCGTTCGCAGCGTCTGGTGACCAGGGTTGCGCCGCGTCGCGATGACCTTCCGGTTGAACATGCATCCTCTGACTTGCGGCGCCGAACCGACTGGCTTCGCGCCTGCTAGCGTGACCTCACGACATTGACGGGAGTGGACGGCGGCCTGAACCGCGGTCCGTGGATGCGCCGCATTGCTGGACGCCTGGCTATCGCCGAATTTGCCGCGGGACGCGCCTGCCCCCAATATCTGGCGGCTTCAACCGCGGCTATAACGAACACGACCCACAACATTTCGAAGCCGCGCATCCATGTGCTCTCGAGACCGTTCGTAATGGCAACGTAGAGAACGATCGACAGCAGGATCCATGCCCGCGAAAGATCAAACCGCGCCAAGCGACCAATGCCGTGTATCGTCGCAAGGATGAACGCGACAAGCAGGAAAAATCCCGCATAGCCTAGTTCAAGCAATGTGTCTTCATACCCATTGTGGGCGTTGGGCATCTCCTTGACCCAGCCCGGCGCTTCCACGATGCTCGGCGCGTCGGGCCCAACCAGCCAGAACGATTGATAACCCCAGCCCAGCAGCGGCTTCTTTGCGATTTGCATATTTGCAAAATCCCAAATGATGGTACGGCCCGTGAAGGTCGAATCGCCGTACAGCATGTACGACACGCGATTCATGCTGAAGCCGGTGACGAACGAAAAAACCATCCAGCAAATCGGTATCGATACGACGATCACCCACACCGGAACGCGCGTAGCCTTGGAAAGCTTGAGCAGGATCCAGGCGAACACAGGGACAAGCACCGCAAGGGCAAGCGCCGTCTTTGAATTGCTCAGCAGCAGCAGCGCAACAGACATCAGCGCGGTAACAATGCCGAGAATCCGTCGTCGTCCGGGATGAAGCAGTTCATGGAGCGCAAGCAGGAATGCAACGGCAGCGCATTCACCTAGATAGTTCTTGCCCGAAAAATAGCCCGGGTAGCCCCATGTGGCGAACTTCACATCGATCGGCGGCCTACCCATGACGAACAGCATGTTCAGCACGGCAGCGATAAAGAAGCACCAGAACAAGCCGCGCAGCAGGTCGGTCGATCGAGTTGCAACGATCGCCGGGAGCGCGATCGAGGCAATGATCATGGCCTGCTGCATAAATCTGATCAGCGAAGTCTCCGGCTTGAATGCCCAGGCAACGCTCGCCCCGGCCAGCGCAAGGTAGGCAAACAGTATGATCAGGATCGGCGGAAAGCGAAGTCGCGACCGATTGCGCAGCACAACGACGAGCGCGACTGCGGACAGGATCGGCCAAAAGATTTTGCTCTCTGGACGAGCTTCCAAAAGACAAGCCGAGTCCGTCGGACTACAGGTCACGAGGATCAGGGGAAAGGCAATCGTGGCGTAGACACAGGCCAGCAGCGGAATGATCGCGTATCTGTCGATTACCCGGCCGGACGGAGCCGCCAAGCCTGGTCGCTGAGAACGCAATACGGCTTCGTGCATGCTCGGGCCCGTCAACTCCAGTCGCCAAGGCAGCACGCTGATCGTTAATCGCCTGCCTTGCCCGACCGCGGGGCCGCGCAGCGATACGATCAGCTTCTCAATGGCACTGGCGCCAACACGTACCCAGGCACAGCTCCGAACACCAACGATAAGTCAATCTTTCCTGAATTTTTATAGTGAACGCTTCGTTAACGCTTGTCCCCTAGCGTGGCGCACAGGGCGGGCTGTTTCGCTTGGTCGCTTATTATTCCGGGAAATTGTGGATGCCGCGTAAGTACATGTTTACTCGCGCAAATTTCTTCCGAGCCTGTGTCCGGCAGTACCGCGGTCGATGCCGAACGGCGACGACCGCAAGCGGCGTGCAAGCAAGCGCGAAGACGAGACCGGCGTTTACCAAGACTGCGTTCGTTAATCTTCGTTAACCAGGGTCCAATGTCGTGCCGAGAAGTGCGGGCAAGAGTAGTCAACGAACGCCGCGCCTGACCACTCGTGAAGTGGCGCCGGCGCATTCGGCTGGCAATTCCTCGCGTCTCAATGGCCGCCTGTTGGGCGCCCTGGCCATCACAGCGACAATCGCGCTCGCTGGCTGCTCGACCATGCCGACCTCGGGACCGGCAAGCTCCTATGTCCGCGCCGGACAGTCCGACCCTGAAAGCGTGCACTATGCCCTGGTGCGCCTGACGGCTGACACCGAGAGGGTCCTGGTGCGCAACTCTAGGCGGATCGACCGCGTTTTCACGGATCGCCGCGGCCCGCCCGAGATTCGCTTTGGCATCGGCGACACGGTCAGCGTGACGCTGTTTGAATCGATGGCCGGAGGCCTGTTTACTCCAACCGAAGCCGGTACGCGCCAGGGCAATTATGTCACGTTACCCAATCAGGCCGTGAATTACAAAGGCAACATCACGGTTCCGTATGGGGGCTCGATCCGCGCTGCGGGCCGGACGCCGGAGGAAGTCCAAAATGCGATCGTGAAGTCCCTGCAGGACCGTGCGATCGAACCACAGGCAGTGGTTGCGCTGGTGGATCAGAAGGCAACCTCGATCAGCGTATTGGGCGAGGTCGGAACGCCTGCACGCTTGCCTGCAAGCGCCAGCGGCGAGCGGCTGCTCGACATCATCACGCGCGCGGGCGGCCCCAAGAATCCCGGCTTCGATACCTGGGTGACCCTCGAACGCGACGGACGGCAGGGTACCGCACCGTTCGGATCGCTGCTCAGCCAACCGGCAAACAACATCTTCGTTCGCCCCCAAGATACGGTGTACGTATTCACGCAGCCGCAAACCTTCCTCGCGATGGGCGCTTCCGGGCAACAGGGGCAGTTCTCGTTTGGAGCCTGGCGCCTGACACTGGCCGAGGCCATGGCGAAGGCGGGCGGCCTTAAGGATGATCACGCCGACCCTGGGTCCGTGTTTATCTACCGAGGAGAACCACGCGAGGTCGCCAAGCAGCTCGGCGTCGACTGCACTCGCTATAGCGGGCCCCTTGTCCCCGTTATCTATATTCTCGATTTGAGAGATCCCGCCGGCTACTTCATCGCGACAGAATTCGAGATGCGGAATAAGGATGTCATCTTCGCGTCCAATGCAACATCTGTCGAAGCGACAAAGTTCATGACTTACCTTCGGTTGATCATCGGCACCGTGAGCGATCCAATCGTCGCCGGGATCGATGCCTACACGTTAAAGGGACTCGCCAACGGCAGCATCTCCGGCGCGACAACCATCGTTACGTCGTCCCGATGACAACAATTGGCCTGGCGGAATCGGCTCCCGCGGCAAGTATGCTGCCGGCAACCGAATCCGCCGAGGCAACTGCCCGCGATCGGTGGCCTCGCCTTCAGGGACACATTCCTGCGCTCGACGGCGTGCGGGGACTTGCCATCGTGATGGTGATGCTACTGCACTTCGTCGGCAATACGTTGCCGACCAACGCTGTCGAGAAAATCGTCGTCGGAATCACCAACTACGGCTCCTACGGCGTCGAGTTGTTCTTCGTCCTGTCCGGCTTTCTCATCACCGGCATCCTCTATGACTCACGGGAGGAGCCGAATTTCTTTCGCAATTTCTATGTACGGCGCGTGCTGCGCATTTTTCCGCTCTACTATGGCGTGCTCGCACTTGTCTTCTTCGTCGCTCCGCTTTTGAGCCCGCTGCGTGGTCCGACCCTCGACTATCTGGTAGATCGTCAGGCCTGGGCTTGGCTGTACGGAGTTAACGTCTACATCGCATGGAACGGTGACTGGTCATTTTCGTATCTGGAGCATCTCTGGTCGCTTTGCATCGAGGAGCATTTCTATTTCTTCTGGCCGCTCGTCGTATATCTGGTCGCGAAGCAACCGAGAAAGTTGATTGGGGTCAGCGTTGGCCTATCGGTCGCTGCGATGCTCGCTCGCCTGGGCGGCTCCCTGGCGGGACTTAGCTGGTGGACAACCTATGTGTTGACACCGTTTCGCCTGGACGGTCTGGCCCTCGGCGCCTTTCTCGCCGTGGTCGCCCGACAACCGGGCGGACTTCTGCGACTTGTGGGCGCTCTTCCATACGTTGCGACCACTGCATTCGCCTTGCTTTCCCTGACTTTCATCTGGACGCGCCTGGTGACCGACCAAGGTAACGCTTTCGTCCTTCCGGTTCGGTCTTCCATCATCACCGTGCTGCTGGCTTGTCTCCTCATCTGGGTGCTCGTTGTCCCAAAGCATTCCTTGGGATCGCGCCTTTTCTGCAGCCGACCACTGATGTTTCTCGGGACCTATAGCTACGGCCTGTACGTCTACCATCACTTTATATCGTACTATCTCGTGACTCATCGAACCGAGCTGGCACTCGGCGAATGGCTTGGCTCTCACAGCGCAGCCGTGGCAATACAGGCGACAGCGGGCGCGCTCGTCTCGCTGCTAATCGCTTATCTGAGCTATGAATTCGTCGAAAAGCGTTTCCTGGAACTGAAGCGATTCTTCAACGCTCGACGCCCCGTTGCTGCTGGCGACGCATTGGCGCCTTCCCATCCGTACCGCAGCTGATGGCGAGTCTGGTACGGTAGAAGCTTTCGAGAGCGCGAGCTGCTGAACTCCAGGCATACTTGCTTTCGACCAAATGCCTTGCTGAACGTCCGAGATCCGCAGCGCGATCGGCATCACCCAGCAAGCCGCTGACGCGGGCGGCAAAGCTCTCGACATCGTCCGCGATCATGATGTCGCGGTCCGGCACGGCCTCGATCCCCTCCGCGCCCAGGGTTGTCGAGACGATTGCCTTGCCCATCGCCATAGCCTCGACAATCTTGAGCCGCGTCCCGCCTCCCAATCGCAGAGGGACGACGACGACCGCCGCCTCGGCAAGATGCGGTCTCAGATCCGGCACGAAGCCGGTGAACTCGATTTGGGGCCCTGCCAGCGCCAACAAGGCAGGTGGCGGCGACCCGCCGATGATCTTGCAACGCGCATCCGGATGGCTGGCCGCGATCCGCGGCCATATATCGTTGACGAAGTGGATGACACCGTCGACATTCGGTGCATACGACAGGAGGCCAAAGAATACGACGGTGCGTCCGTCGGGCTTCGGATCGTCGGCACGCGGGCGATAGAACTCGATATCCGCGGCATTGGGGATGACGGCGGTCCTGGCTTCCGGCACTTCTTCAAGCAGCCGTCGTTCGTCGGCAGCGCTGCACAGATAGACACCATCTGCGTCACGATAGGTCCCGAGCTCCTCCCTCCGAAGCTTTCGCCAGTTGACTTCGGAATAGAGGCGACGGAACAGGCTGTCGCCGCTTTGGGCGTACTGGCGGGCAAGGTCGTAGTCGATGTTGTGAGAATCCACGACCAATACCGGAAGCTTCTCTCCTGCCGGCGCCTTGCGCAGCGCGTAGTGACCAAGGAACGTGAACTCGAGATTAACCACGTCGAAGCGCGTCGACCCAAGCAAGTCGTCCAGCGTCTGCCGCACTACGTCTGCCGTGATTCGCAAACGCTCGAAGCTGAGTGGCGATACCAGAGAGCGCAGTTGAAGCAGGCGCTTCGGCATCCCATCGCGACCAAACGGGTTACGCACGAGCACCACCTTGCGGCAGTAAGCCTGCATGGCAGTTCGGCATTCCTCGATGTCGTGCTCGTCATCCACGAGCATGACTGTCGTCAGGTCATGGCGCCGAGCCAGCTCCGTCATCAAACCGTGCATGCGCGCCTGCGCGCCTATGCGCGGCGGGCTCGCAGGCATCTGTGACACAAAGAGAATATTTAGGCGGTCTGAGTGCATCGATCCAAACCTGCCTGCCGACATCGACAGGTGCTGAGATGCTCGCTGGGGCCCACATTCACACAGCTCGGCTTACTCAATGCTTAAGCCGGGACTTTGCGTTAATAGTTGCCTCGTTCCTCTTAACGAAACAATGATAGAAAGGCGGCGTGTCCATTTATCCGCTTGGATTTTCGACGTAGAAGCATTGCCGAAGCAGTCTTGGTAGGTTCTCCGCAACGTTACCTCGTGCGGGCCAGCTCCAGCTCAAGCCGCAAAGGCGACGATTGAATGTGCGGTATCTCGGGTATCATCGGCCGGCTTGACGAAAACAACCGGGCCGCGCTCGCTCGGATGAGCAAAGCCATGATCCATCGCGGGCCGGACGGCCACGGCTCGTGGACTTCAACGCCGGATGCCCGCGGCTGGGGTGTCATGCTTGATCACCGCCGCCTCTCGATCCTTGATCTGTCGTCCGCCGGCGCTCAACCGATGGTGGACGATACAACCGGGCATGTGATTTCGTTCAACGGCGAAATCTACAACTATGTCGCCCTGCGCAAACGCCTCGAGAGCGAAGGGCAAACTTTTCGGTCCAGCGGCGACACCGCCGTCATGTTGCGGGCACTCGGCCTGCATGGCCTGGAGGCAGTCGGGTGGCTGCGCGGCATGTTCGCATTTGCAAGCTGGGATCCGCAGCAGCGACGACTTATGCTTGCGCGCGACCAGCTCGGCATCAAGCCGCTCTATATCGCACAGTCCAGCAATCCGAACACGACCTGGTCGCTGATATTTGCATCCGAACTGCGTGCATTGCTGGCCTCAGGCTTGCTCGGAACGCCGCGTCTTGATCCGCAAGCGGTTGCGAGCAGCGTATGGAACGGCTTTGTTGTCGGCCCTTGCACCGCCGTTCAGGGCGTTGAACTTCTTGCGCCAGGTCACTACGCCGAGTTTGACGGGACAGGCCGTAGAATAGGCGAGCACGATTTCTGGCGCATCCCCGGAGAGTCGCCAGAACCGACAATGGACGAAGCGACGCTTGCCTCGATCCTCGAAGAAGGGATGAAGCTTCACCTCGCCAGCGATGTGCCGCTCGCGGTTTTCCTGTCAGGCGGCATCGATTCCTCCGCGATGGCGAATCTCGCGCAACGGGCCGCTGACGCTCCGGTTCATACTTTCACGCTCGCGTTCGAGGACCAGCAGTTCAACGAAGCGCCGTTCGCGAGGCAGACCGCTGCGGCAATCGGCACTCAGCATCATGAGGTGATGTTGTCCGAGCAACGGTTCGTCGACAGTCTGGACGACGCCCTCGATAGTCTCGACCAGCCAACGTTCGATGGACTGAACGCTTATTTCATCTCCCGGGCTATTCGCGAAGCAGGCTTTACCGTCGCGCTGTCGGGAACCGGCGGCGACGAGCTGTTCGGCGGGTATCCGACCTATCGCGATCTTCCGATCTTGCAGCAGTGGTGTCATCGGGGCCGCGCATTTCCCAGAAAATGGCAGGCCACGGCTGCATCTTTGTTGACATGGCCCCTGCGACGATCCTCGCATCCCGTGCCGCCTCAGACGCGCTGGGCGAAGCTTCCGGATATGGTCGATCGTAGCGAGGATTTGCTGGCGTTATACCAGATGGCCTACGCGCTCTTCCTGCCTGGATTTCAGGATGAATTGCTTGCACCGGATTTCGCGGGCGCGATTGTGGACGGCCTTCCCGACGCGATGCGCCGGCGGCTGATGGCCGAAACGGCAGGCCGTACCGCTGTTTCCGCCATTAGCGTGATGGAACAACGTCTCTTTTTGGGTGAACGCCTCCTGCGCGACAATGATGCAGCAAGCATGGCCAGTTCGCTCGAGCAGCGCGTTCCGCTGGTCGACCACGTATTGTTTGAAAGCGTCGACGCCCTGCCGGACCCGGCGCGATATCAACCGTTGGGCCGCAAAGATATGCTTCGGCGGATCGGATTGCGCGGGCTCGATCCTGCGCTCTTCGAGCGCCCAAAGACCGGCTTCGTCATGCCCTTTGACCGGTGGATTCGCCGCGGATTGAAGGACGCCATGGATCGGACGATGCGCGATCCGCAGGCGATCGCACCTACGGGCCTAGATCCCACCGCGGTCGAGCGACTTTGGCGAGCCTTTCTCGACGGAGCGCCAGGCATGTACTGGTCGCGGGTCTGGTCCATCTATGCGTTTGTCCGTTGGTGCCATCGCAACGGCGTTTACGCATGAATAGCGAGTGCCCTCACCGGCTTGCTCGCCGCTCACTCTGACCATTCGTCCAATCGATTACGTCGAACTCGAGCCCTCGCTTCAGCATCTCCGCCTCAAGATCGTTGGCATGCCGCTTCCATTCGGCCGTCGACCGGACTCGGAATTTTGGATCTTTGCCGCTTGCCTCGAATTCATCGTCGGCCTTTAGCGCGCCGCGGATAGCTTCATATATCATCCTCCGACTGGGATCGGTGATGGCACCGCAGGCCATTGGTTTCAGTGTCTCGATCTCGTCGAAGTTTTTGCTCATGACGATGGTCGATCCTCATCTACGCGCGCCAGCGCGGCTTCGATGACCTCGATCTCCTCGCGGAGGATATCGCTCACGATCGACGGCTTGAACCCTGGTATGCTGTGCACCTGAACATCATCCAGCAATTGCTGACGATGGTGCCTCAGCTTTTCCAGGACTTGGCGATCCTTCAACGCAACGTAGCCGGCAACGATCTGCTCGATGGCTTTCATCGGAAATGCGCTCTACAATAGGAATAACGTACTGCAATCTCTCAAATAAACTGGCCAAGTCGCTTCCTGACAAGACCCTCGCCTTTGTGCTCGTGCGGTAGCGTTAACGCTCAGTCCGTAAAAACCCGGGCCATCCACGAAATGAATCTACCGCTGATCGGGATCCGGCTGAAAGCGAAGAAGTAAGTTCGATCGGCCCTGGCGCCGGCCGGCTTTTCCTGGACTACCAGGCAGGACGATTTGCATACCCGCCCACGTGTAATCCGCCGCCTGGTCGAAACCGGATTGAAGGCAAAGGCGAAGCAGTTGGAACAACGGCCCGCGAAGACAGTGAGACTTGGGAATGCCCTTTATCTGATCGGGTGCTTTGTTGCGGCCATTTGCATCGCCACCGGCGCCATCACGGCGATCGTCATGCACAATTCAGGTGGTGTTTTTGACGTGGCGTTTGCCCCAATTGTTGGAGGCGTCATCGCCGCCCTCGGCCTCATCTCGTGCCTCATCGGCCGATGTCTGCCGCTACATCCTCTCCGGTCATTGACACAGGCTGGTTCACGACTCTCATCATCGGGATGCTGCCCTGCATTACTGCTGGGTCAATCCGTCAGAGATATTGACGGCAGACCTCCCGTCGTGCGTCAGCGGCAGTCGTGACTCTCCCTTTTGGCTCGACAAGCAGTGCCGGCGCTTGGTTCTCAGTCGTTCTAGAGAGCTCGCCCGAGTTCCATGCGAAGACAACGATCTATCCGCCCTCGCGCTGCGCCGGGATGTGATCGGTAACGCGTCACCTGTGTTACGAAAGTTCCAAACTCGCCTAACGCCAATCGTCCTCGCACCCGCCGTTAGCGGCCCGCGTTTGGCACCGCCTGTTGCAGCCAGGTTACAGCAATTCCGCACGTGTCTGATAGGCGATGAACTTGGGGCAGGGCCAGTACAAGAAAGTTGGAATGCAAAACATGAAGAAAATTCTGCTCGTCACCGCAAGCATGATCGCGCTCGGCGCGGTCGCGCCCGCTTCCGCGGCTGATCTCGCGCCTCAGCCCTACACCAAGGCTCCGCCCTATGTTGCTCCGACTCCGATCTACAACTGGACCGGATTCTATATCGGTGGTCACGTCGGTGGTGCGTTCGGTGGCAGCGACAACGTCCTCGCCCCCGGCTTCGGCGGTGGCAACGACGGTGTGTTCATGGGCGGCGTGCAGGCTGGCTATGATTACCAGTTCGCGCCGAGCTGGGTGATGGGTCTTGAAGCCAACTATAGTTTTCTGGATACCAGTTCGAGCTTCGCCAATCGCGGCCTCGGTTCGGTAACCGGCCGCCTCGGCTACACCTGGGGTCCGGCGCTGCTTTACGTCAAGGGCGGCTATGCCTGGGCTGACACGCGCTTCTCAAACGGCTTCGGCGGCGACGGCGGCCGTGACGGCTACACCGTCGGTGCCGGTCTCGAATACATGTTTACCCAGAACTGGTCGGGCAAGCTCGAATACCAGTACTATGACTTCGGCACCGTCAACGTGCGCGATTCTCTCGGCTTCATCGGCAGCTTCCGCAACGACCAGCACACCATCAAGGCTGGCCTGAACTACAGGTTCAACCTGGGCGGCCCGGCCGTCGCTAGGTACTGATCGCTCGCTTGACTCCAAGCGACATGAAAGCTCCGGGCCAAACAAAGGCCCGGAGCTTTTTCGTTGGAGCGGTGGTTCCTTCCGGATTGGAAGCCTCCTGCGCGGTCGGCGCGTGACAGACTGATCTGTGACGGTATGACGCACGACGATCAATGCGCCATGGAACGGACCTCCAAGGGACGATGGCAGCTCACGCTCATCGGGCTGATGGAATGCGAACAGGAGGCCCGCTGCGAGCGGTTTGGTTCGGCTGGTGAATTGGGCGGGCCGGTTGGATTTGCCGCTTGAGCGCCCCGCGCTGCGGGGCTTCAGCGCCGACGCCGCATCTGTACGGCCTTCAGATAGTCGGCAACCTGCTCAGCCCAATCGGCGGGTGGGGCCACGCCGGTCACTTGCGGGCTGCAACCGCAGCCAACGCAGATCGGGTGGGTGTCGTGATCGCTCTCGAAGCTATAGGCATCCGCGCCGTCGGTAATCACGCACGGCGTCATGTCGGAGCGCTTGCGGTCGCAGCGGTTCATCATGGCCTCCGTTCCCCGGCGAGTGCTAGCCGACACACTTTGCGAGTCCAGTGCTGGATCATGAGTCGCCCACCACCGCCGAGGAGAATGCAAAGTGAGACGCATTCGACGGAACAGCAACACGCGTGAGTGTTTTGGTTGTTGATTGATTATGATGCAATCGTGACGATGGAACCGGTGCTGTTGGCACGGACTGCACATCCCATCACGAGGCGATTGTGATCTCATACGTGCATCGGATCGACCAAGCACGCGCATCGGCTCGGCCAATCCGAAATACTGGCAAAGACGGCTCCGGCGCGGCCCTCAGACAGCACGTCGGGGTCGTCGCTTGTGTCAGCGGAGCTTGCGAGATTGGCGACAGCCATGAAGTGTCATTGTCGGATATGCACGTGCGCGTGTTGACGCGGCGTTGCGGTGCTCAATAGCTTTGCCGGTTGGGGTGGCTTGATGCGCGGTGATGGCGATGTCGAGAATAGAAGTGAGCGCGGAAGAGAAGGAATTGATTCTAATGCTGCGCGAGTGGAAACGCGACGTGCGCGGATTTGGGTCGTCCGAGGTTTTGATTTCACGCCAGCATGGACGCGGCTGGGAAATCAGGCTTGCGCTCAACGCGGATCAAATGTCGTCCATCGGATTGAGTTTCGGCTTGGCTTGGAATGCGCTCGCGGCAACACAGTTGGGTGCCGCACGACAGGACGACATTGGGCGTGCATGAATTATGATACAACCATTGCAACGGAACCGGCTGTGTTGGCACAAAGTGCACTTCCGTCTTGAGCCGAGTGTGATCTGATCATCGCTCGGATCAGCCGGGCCCCACACCGCATCAAACTCGGATAGTCCGAAACACTGGCGAAGACGGCTCCGACGTCGAAACCCCTCAGACTCACGTCGGAGCCGTCGAAAAATGGTGGCGCCAATGAAAAATCGAACTGGCACCGAATGGGCCATCATCGCCGCTGAATGCTGGCTCGCAGTGGTCGCGGTGGCAATCTTGCTGATCGCGCTACACCCGGAAGTTGGCTGATTGCGACTCGCGCGGCTGTTTAGACGCAGTCACCGCAGAGCCATTCCAGGAGCGACCACGCGGTCGGCGAACCTACAGCGTCTCGAATATGCTTCAACGAGCAACCGTAGATGGAGATTCAGGAGTTGCGCTGTTGGCTGCGTCGTCCGACTGTTCGGCGGCAACGACGGAACGAATTTCGTCAATCCGTCGACAAGCGCGGATCGCACACTCTCTTAACTCATCGATCGATTGCGTTTCTGCCCGTGTCTTTTCTATCGCTTCGATTTGCGAATTGAGGGCTGCAAGTTCTGCCTGGAGCAGCTCCAGTAGCGATTGGTTGGAACCGACCGCCCTCTCCACCCTTTTTGCCCGCATTGTCATCCCCAAATACGGTTGTACGTTCGTGACAACGATTCGTGGCGCCATTATGAATCCAAATGCCCCCAGCTGGACCGGGGCCTCGCGTCGCCGCCAGAACGTTACCAACGGAGTCCGATCGCACTGCCGAACTGATCGTTCATTGCAAGACGCGCAATTTCGTTCGGGACCTTGAGCACGACTCATCGGCGAAAGTCGAACTTCGAACGAAAACGCCCTTGATCGTGTTCTTATATTTATCGCGACTGCAAATGCACGGCCTTTGCCAAGGCTCGCGCCGCCTCTGCCGGAGACGCCTTGTCGGTATCGCCGTCGACCATGAGGTTAGCGGCGCGCATCGCCTCAACGGGAACCGAGCCGACAAGCGGAACGAGTGCTCGCTTCAGCCGCGCATCGGCGGCGCGCTTTGGCGCGACGAGGATCAACGCATCATAGGAAGGGATCGCATGCTTCGGGTCGGCCAGCACGAGAAGATCAAGCGCCGCGATACGCCCGTCGCTGGAGAACGCGGAGATGACATCGGTCTCGCCGGATTCGAGAGCATGATACATCATCGTTGGATTGAACGAGCGCCGCGTTCCGAACGACAGACCATAGGCATCCTTAAGCGAGCGCCATTCCGGTCGTCCCAGGAACTCAAGGTCATCGCCGATGGTGAGTTGAGGTGAAACACGAGCAAGATCGGCAAGCGACGCGACGTTTAGTGCCTGCGCTCTTTCTCGTTTCATCGCGAGAACGTAGGCATTTTCAAAACCAAGCGCGCCAAGCACCGTGACGCCCTGCTCTGCTTTCATCCAGCGGACGATCTCCGCCTGCATCTCCTCGCGTGGTGGCATGTCGGTGCGGCCGATGACATTGCGCCAGAGCGTGCCGGAGTAATCGACGTAAGCATCAATGTCATTGTGAGCCAGCGCGCGGAAGGCGATAGCCGAACCGAGCCCATCCTTACGCGTTACGCCGACTCCCTCGGCCTTCAGTCGGTCACCCATCAGCTCCGCCAGAATGAACTGTTCGGAGAAACTCTTCGCGCCGATGACATAGGTTGCTGCTTCGTTCGAGAGCAGCGGCGCGAGACCGGCGAGCGTGCCGAGAGCAAGCCCGGCGATACCGAACACCACACGCTTCCTGCTGCGTTCGGACGCTCCTGTCTCGACGAGACCGAGACAGAAGTCGGTGATCAGGGCAAGCCCGGCGGCGGCGATGCAGCCGAACAGCACGGAAATCCAATTCTCAGTTTGCAATCCCGTAAAAATGTAATTGCCAAGGCTGGTTTGGCCGACGGGCGTGGAAAGCGTGGCTGCCCCAATCGTCCATACAGCTGCAGTCCGCACCCCGGCCATGATGACAGGCGTGGCGAGCGGCGCCTTGACGCGTGTCAGAATCTGCTGGGGCGTCATACCAACGCCCTCTGCCGCTTCGACGACAGCAGGACTGATGCCATTCAAGCCAACCACACTGTTGCGCAAGATCGGAAGCATGGCATAGAGCGTCAATGCAATCAGCGTCGGCAAGAATCCCAGCGCGGGGATGCCGAAGCCGAACAGCCGTGCCGTCAATGTCGAGAGCGCAAGGAGCAACGGATAGAACAGTGCGAGCAACGCAAGTCCCGGTATGGTCTGGATCAAGCTCGCGATGGCAAGCACCAGCCTGCGTAGCCATGGTCGATCCGCTGCGAGGGCAGCCAGCGGCAGGCTGACGAGCAGTCCAAGCGCCAGCGCCATGGCGCAAAGTACAATATGTGGCGTGAGATAAGTGGGAAGCAGGCGCCAGGCGTCGAACAAAGCGTCTAATCGGGCACTGGAAAGCAGCTCCGCGCCGGCATCAGGCACGGACAGGTCCGTTCCTGGTCGCAAGGGCGGCGATACGTTCCGCTTGACGTCGCGGCACTTCCATTAAGGCGGTAACGTCCGGATCGTCAGACCCAGAGCCCATCATCAAGGCGTGCGGCGTATCGTCGGCGAGTATGCGGCCGTTCTTCATGACGACGATTCGATCAGCCATCAGCGCGGCCTCCTGGATGTCATGGGTAACCATCAGTGTCGTCATGCCGAACCGGTCGTGCAGCTCGCGGTAGGAAGAACCCAGGCTGTCGCGGGTGACAGGATCGAGCGCGCCCAACGGCTCGTCCATCAGAACAATGCGCGGTCGGGCGGCGATCGCACGCGCGACGCCAATCCGTTGGCGCTGACCTCCGGACAGCATGTGCGGAAAGCGGCTGGCGTAATCCTGCGGCAAGTCCACCATATCCAGCATCTCGGCCACCCGCGCTTCGATCGCCTTCGCCTGCCAACCACGCAACCTGAGTGTTACGGCAATGTTGTCGGCAACGCGCATGTGCGGAAACAAACCGATACCCTGAAAGACATAGCCGATGCTCCGCCGCAGCATCGGCGGCTCGGCTTCGCTAACAGGCACTCCGTCGATCCTGACTTCTCCAACGTCAGGATCGACGAGTCGATTGATGGTCTTCAGCAGCGTGGTCTTGCCAGATCCCGAGCCGCCCACGAGCGCAACCAGTGAACCCTGCTGCACGTCGAGCGATACGTTGGAAACAGCAACATTCCGCCCTCCATCGTAGGATTTTGATACAGCATCGATCTTGATGTACGGCACGGAAGCAGACGGATTCGAAATCGGCGAAGCTGTCATGAGCAAGGCCTCCCTGTAGACTGCTGAACTGGCGGAAAGTAACCATGCAGGAGTCAGCGCATGATCCACTTGGGTGCACAGGTCCCCGGGTCACCCTCACGCCCATCTTGGGAAAGCGAGCCCGTCACGGCTCCAACGCGACCTGCAAGCCGTCGTCGCCCTCAATATGAACGTAACGGGGTCCGATCGGACGCCCCCTGCCGCTGGCAACAGTGACAATGTCTTTCAGGGGAGCGGCGCGCGCATCCGCCTCAGGGCGTGACAACATCAGATCGGCGTGAAACAGCCCTTCCGACTCAAGACCGGTAGCATCGACGCCAAGAGCCACTAGGCTGGCCAAGCAACTTTCAAACTCTTCGGCATCGCGAAAACGACGCTGGATAAAAGTCGCGCCGGTAAGACGTTCTGTCACGAGGCCACGCTTCTCGAACGTCGCGGCTAGCGAATCGAACGGGAACATTCGCAGCACGAACGAAATGATCCATGGACGCTTCTCTGTCGCATCGAGAATCTTGCTGAACGTCTTCTCGGTGACGTAGCCGATGCACCCCGTCGACATGATGACATCCGCGGATCGGATAAGATCCGCGCTGTCCGCCGACAGCGCCTCCGTTTCAAGATCAGCGACAATGCCCTGCTCAAGCAGACCGACACCCGTTGCATACCTTATCGCCGGCGCCGATACATCGAGACCGATAAATCGCGCCAGACCGACATCCGGCCAAGCCGCATAAAAATTGCGATCGAGACGCACCAATGTCTCAGAACCGATTGCCCTCATCTCGCGTCGAGCGTAGCGATGGCGCAAGCCCCCGAAAGTCAGTGGAAACCGATGCACCGCTGCGTTGATTCCGTATGAACAGCCAACATCAAGCACGGTCGGCTTGACGCCGGTTTCCGAAACCTTCGCTGCCATAATTTGGCGCACAACCGGCTCAGCCACGTCCGGGATCATGTAATCCAAATCTCCCAGGACAGAGAAATATGCCCTGGGATCATCCAGGGCATAAATATCATCGAAGACGGCCTTGGACTGATTGATGCGCGAAAAATGTGTTTGCAACCCGGTCTCCTATTTCAATTTACAAGCCACTCGACGGCTGCTGCGTTCAAGTGCTTGATGCCTTATTGCAGAGATTGACCGGCGCACAAACCCATTGCGCTTTTTCAACCTCGCTTCGTGGAACTGCGCTGAGCACTGATGTGCACGCGCGTGTAACGCGGCCTCCTTTTCGAGACCATCGCCTGTTGGGGCGGCTTGATGTGCGGTCAGGATGATGTCGAAAATGCCAGTTGCTCTGGCAGAGAAGAGAATCAACTCTAATGCTGCACGAATGAAAGCGTGCGGGCAACCGGCCTCGATAGTCGACAATGCAGGTCAGGCGCGGACGCGGCACGCTCACATTGCGCGCCCGGTGGCGCCAGCCGCAGCACCGAAGAACATTTCGCAGAAGCATGGAATGCACTCGCACCAGCACAGTTGCCGACAACAGGTTGAGACCGCGCCAATAGGAAGGCCGCTCAGATAGGAATGTTGGCCCGCGTAGTTGGCCGATGGATCGAACCTGGCCTACGGACAAGGCGCGCTGGAGCAGTTCCTCGGCAACGGCAACTCACGCACGTGGTTTGGGGGCCATGTGAGAAAATGCGCCAAGCCGCCACGCCGAGGATGAGCTAGCTTGAAGCTGATTTGCTGGAACAGCAACTCGCGCATGCGCACAGGGCTACTGACGGTTTGCATCGCTTCGGAGGCCGATGTGCGGAACTTTATCGGTTCCGCTCCCCCGATGAGACCCTGACAGCCCTGAACGGACTGTGCTTCTTGCACGGCATCATCAGCGAGATTGAGCGTTACCAAGGGTCTCGAACACCGTCTGCTGCCACCAATCACCTTCGATTTGATCAAGCACGGCGAGATCGAGCATCGGCCGCAAGGCGCTGTCTTTGGGCAGTACGATCGCATAGCTCTCGCTGCTGAAGCTGGTATCGACGACGCGAGCCGAGGCCGAGAAGTCGCTGCGAACCATCCAGGTCAGCAACGGCTTGTCATGAACAAAGGCATCGATTGTCCCACGCCCCAGCGCGGAGAGGCCGCCCTGGATGTCCGGAAACGTTCGAAACGAAAGCCGCTGACGAGCGAGGTAGTCGGTCGTCGCGGAGTTCGCGACCGCGCCGACGCGCACGGAACGCAGGTCGTTGAAGCCGTGAACGGCGCCCTCGAGCCCTCTGCGCGTCAGGGTGGAGGTGATACCGGCGGTGAACACCGCAATCGCGATCACGGAAGCGATCATCCATCCCATTGCGACGATCCTTCCGGGGAGCGTTGTCGGAGCATTCTGAGCGGCCCCGGCTTGCGTCATGGCGATGGTCGACCACCAGAAGCTGGAGCCGAGTCCCTTGGCGCCGCCACCGAAGTGCTCCGTTTTGCGCCGTTCCAGCATCCAGATCAGGAATCCGACCGCCATTGCGAAACCAAGCAGCACCGCGACGGCCTGGAAGAATCCGAAAGAGAGAAGCGCCCGTCCGATCGCGACCCAGGGGTTTTCGTTGACCGGTACCGCAACGCCGAGCCCGGTGTTGTAAAACGGCTGTGTAAAATCGACTTTGCGCGCACGCTCGGCAGTCACTGTAACCGCCGCGACGCCAACGTCGAATCTGCCGTTTGCGACGCCGTCCAGCAAATCCGGCACGCTCTGGGTTTCGACCAGGCGAAAACGCAGATGTGCCTGATCGGCGATCCTTTTCCAGAGCGCGATGCTGATACCGCTCCAGCTCCCATCCGGCTGCTTGATCGCAAATGGTGGGGCCTCCTTGGTCGCCACGACCAATTCCTTGTCAGGGGGCGCGGTGGCTTGGGCGTGAAGAGCGCCGCAGCCGAACGCGAGCACCGCCAGCGCCAAGATGCATGACCAGACCGGTCGAATCGTCCACTTGCGCTGCGAGATTGGATCTCCCCACCTGGCGCTGTGGGCAGACATCTCACACGACACCTCCCCCCTCAGATAGCGGTCGTGCAGAGCTGCCGGGAAAGCCTCGAATGAACTCATTGCTCACCTTGACGCATAGCGGGATTGCCGACCAGAGCACCGCTACTCCCTTTGGCATTTCGTCACACACCTGTCCGTCAAAACAATGGCGAAGGCGTTCTCGGCCGCCACGACGGCCGGACACTGCAACGGAGAGAACCGGGTGCCCTGGCAGCGTCGCCTTGAACACCTGCTCCCGAAGACGAAAAGGAAAGGCAAGGTGCGCAGGCCACATCCGTCCATGCCTTATGAGGAGCTGCCGGCACTCGTGGCCAAGCTGACTCACCAAAACATGCATCAGCGCACGGATGCTTGAGGCCTGCATTTTGACCTGTGCCAGACTCCATTGTGGCGACGGTGCCTTGCCGCTCCGGATTGAAGCACTGAGAAAGATATCCGCTATGCGGTGAGTTCACGCGCAATGACCAGCCGCTGGATCTCGCTGGTACCCTCGAGGATACGCAGCACTCTGGCCTCGCCTGGGAGGCTCGACACGTCGAATTCCTCGAATGCGCCGTATCCGCCGTGCACCTGCAGAGCGATATCTGCAACTTCGCCCGCCATTTCCGTTGCGAAGAGCTTGGCCATCGACGTTTCCAACCGAAATGGCCGATCGGCGTCAGCCAGACACGCGGCGTTCCGGATCATCAGCTCGGCTGCGTGGATCTTCGTCAGTGCATCCGCGAGCGGAAAGGTCAGCCCTTGGTGCTGGAAGATCGGCGTGCCCCCAACCTGACGACCGGAGCCGTACACCTTCGCAAGATCGATCGCCTTGCGCGCCAGTCCAAGACCCGTTGCCGCGACGAGGATCCGTCCGATACTCAGCGTCGTCAGGATTTGCCTCAAGCCGTCGCCGCGATTTCCAACCATATTCGCTTTGGGAACTCGACAGTCGTCGAGAAAGAGTTCTACGGAGTCAGCGACACGCCAGCCAATTTTGCGGCTCGCTTTTCCGACCCGGAAGCCAGGTGTGCCGACGGGCACCACGAATGTGGACAGCCCCTTCGCTCCCAATTCAGGGTCCGTAACAGCCACGAACGTCGTAATGCCGTGGAGCGGAGTGCCGGCATTGGTAGAAAACACCTTGGAGCCACTCAAGACGAAAGAATTACCGTCCTCCAGGGCACGCATTTTTACGCTCGCGACATCCGACCCACCACTCGGCTCCGTGACGCCGAATGAGGCGATAAAGTCACCGCGACACAGCGGCTCAAGCCATTTGCTCTTTAAGTCATCCGATCCGTAGCGAGCGATAACCGTCATGGGAGCGCTATTGCACAGGAAGATGGCGGCAAAGCCGGGCTCTGCGCGAGCGAGCGTCTCGGCCACAATGGCGGCTCCGCGTGTACCGAGCCCTCCACCGCCAAAAGCCGGATCATACGCCGTGCCCATGAAGCCAAGCGCAAGAAATTCCTTCACGAGTTCGGTTGGAAACTCATGCCTGTCGGCGAAGGGCTTGATCCTGGGTCGCAGTGCGCCTGCGGTAAATTGCTCGAGACTGCCTCTTACCAAAGCTTCGTCTTCATTGAGATCCAAGAGCATTGGACCGCTCCTCATGTCGGTGAGCCGGATGTAGGTTAGCGTTGTCTGAATTTCTCGAAGGTCGCTTGCGCGGACGTCTCCCGGCAGTTCTCGAGAAATAGACGATTTGCTTCGAAATCCATCGTTTCAGCGTCTTCCATGAGATAGTTCGAGAAGAAGCGCTTCGTCGCGCGAACAGCGGGACGTGGTAGTTGCGCGAGCTGTTCCGCAATCGCAATCGCTCTCGTCAGCGCTTCGCCGTCATCGCAGCAGTAGTCGACGATGCCGATGGCGCGCGCATCTTCGGAGTTGAGCGCTTCGAGACAAAAGCAGAGAAGGCGCGCCTTGACGAGCCCGACACGGGCGACCAAGGACCTGATTCCCCATGGGGTTAGCCAACCGTGGGGCACCTCCGGAAGACTAAAGAGCGACGAGCGCCCCGCGACGACCACATCGCAAGAGGTCGCCAGCGTCAGTCCTCCTCCAATTGCGAACTTCTCGACAGCCGCGACGACGGGCTTTGCCAAATATCCTATCAACCGGCCGAGATCGCCGCACTCTTGCTCGAACCGTCCCATTGCTTCGAGCTCGAGTCGGCTGATGAATTTCAAATCGCTTCCGGCGCAGAACCCCGGAGCGGTACCCGCTAGAACGATTACGCCCACGTCGTCGTTGCGATCGAGCTCCAACAAAGCGGCTTTAACTCCGTCGACAAGAGATCGGTCCATCGAATTCCGCCGGGCCGACCGCTGTAACGTGATGATCGCGACGCCGTTACGTTTCTCGACGCTTACCGTCGTCTCTTCGTTACTCATTCGGCTCCACCTGGTACTGGATTGGGTTATGCGCTCAGATACATCTGCTTGACTTCCGTCGTTTCGGACAATTCCTTCGCATGTCCCGAGGTCACGATCCGACCGGATTGCAGCACGTAGGCGCGGTCAGCACAGCCCAGGGCCATCATGGCGTTTTGCTCGGCGAGGAGGATCGTCAGTCCTTCGTGCGCGAGATTTCGCACGATCCGCCCCAGTTCCTCGATAATGATCGGTGCAAGACCGAGGGTCGGCTCATCCAGCAGCATCAGCGTGGGTCGAGACATCAGCCCTCGTCCGATCGCAAGCATCTGCTGCTCTCCGCCCGACATCGAGCCCGCTTTCTGATCCCGTCGCTCGCGGAGCCGCGGAAACATCGAGAATATTCGCTCCAGGTCGGCGCCTGCGTGATCGCGATCGGCTCGGTGATAGGCGCCGATAATCAGGTTTTCCTGGACCGAGAGCTTGGTGAATATCTGGCGCCCCTCCGGCACGAGAACGAGGCCGGCCCTCACACGGTCCACGGTGGAGGATTCCGTGATGTCTTTTCCAGCGAGATGGATCGTGCCGCGATCTGACGTCTTCAACCCCGCCAGTGTTCGCAGCGTCGTCGATTTGCCGGCGGCATTAGGACCGATCAAAGTGACCACTTCGCCCTTCTCCAGCTTGAAGGACACCTCCCTGATAACCTTCTGCTTGCCGTAACTGACGCTGAGGTTCGATACATCAAGCATGCTTTTTGCCCAGGTAGGCCGCGACAACGGATTCGTCGGCGAGAACGTCGGAGGTCTTTCCGGAGGCAATGACCGCGCCGTGGTGAAGCGCGATCGAACGGTCCGCAAGCCGGCCCAGAAAGCCGACCTTGTGGTCGATAATGCACAGCGTGACGCCGTGAGATTTCAGGTCCCTGAGCACCGCGTCGAGATTCGCGATCTCGTCATGACCTAGGCCGGAGGCCGGTTCATCTAGGAGCAGAAGCTCCGGTTCGCAAAGCATACCCATTGCAACGCCGAGCATCTTCTCGCCACCATACGACAGCGCAGCGGCTTGTTCGTTCCTCTGGCTGGAGAGCCGGCAAAGCGCGAGGACTTGGTCGATCTTCTGCTCCAGCAGACGATCCAAACCGTCGGGCATGCCTCCGATCAGCGTCCGCAAGCGACCGATTCCCAGCTCGCGCTTGATGTGCAGGTGACATGCGATCCGCATGTGTTCGACGACCGTCAGCTCAGGAAAGAGCTGCGGATTCTGAAAGGTCTTGACCAATCCTTGCTGAGCGACCTCGAACGGCGACAGGGCGCTGATATCGTTCCCTTTCCAGAGAATCACGCCGCTGGTTGGCTTCAGGATCCCGGCGATCAGACTCAGAGTCGTGGTCTTTCCGGAGCCGTTCGGTCCAAATATCCCGATGATTTCCCCGCGCTCGATGCCGAACGCTACGTTGGACACGGCGGTGAGGCCGCCAAAGCGCTTAGTGAGGCTTTTTACGTCAAGCAGCATGTTTTCTGCTCGTAAGTAGGCCGACGATACCCTTCGGCATCACCAGGATCACGAAGATGAGGATGGAGCCGTACAGAGCGATGCGAAGCTCGGCGCTGAGCTCGATCATATGCGGCAAGGCCGTGAGCACGAGGGCGCCGACAACGGGGCCGATCAGGGAATTGACGCCTCCCAGCAGGACCATCGCGATGATGTCGAGTCCGAGCGAGATCGAGAGGAAATGCGGCTCGACGAACCCTGCGTAGAAGCCGTAGAAGGCGCCAACCAGCCCGGCAAGGCCGCTGCCGATTGCGAAACCGAGCAACTTGTACTTGAAGACGTCGATGCCGAGCGTTTCGCCCAACTGGTCGTTCAGCCGGATGGCGGCAAGACAACGTCCGATCCAGGACTTCAGGACACGGCTGCACACACCGTATACGACCACCAGCAGAGCCAGCGTCAGGTAGTACCAAGCGACCCCGCCCGCAATCGCAAACGTGCCAGATGGCGTCCAGATCTTCGGCGTATCGACGATCGTAATGCCGAGAGAGCCGTTCGTGACGCTGTTCCAGTTCAATGTGATCAAACGCAGCACTTCGGAAAATGCCAGGGTGACGACGGCAAAATAGAACTCTTTGAGTTTGAAGCGGAAGCAGATCGTTCCGACGATAAGAGACAGGATCACGACAATGGCCAGGGCGGGGGCGATCGCCAGCCAGAAGTTCCAGCCGAACGCAGTCACCAGGATGGTGACCACGTAGGCGGAAACGCCGAAGGACGCGGCGTGAAACATGGAGAGCTGGCCGGTGAATCCGAAGATCAAATTGAAACTGACCGCCAGCGACGCCGCCATGAAGCCGTAGATCGCAATGGCGAGCACCGAGTCGCTGTGAACGAAGGCCGGAACGGCAAGGGCGAGCAGCAGCCCGACTGAAATTGCGTACTTCACGACCGATCTCCAAACAGGCCGCCCGGACGGACGAGAAGGATCAAGATGAGGAATACGAGACCGTAAGCGTCCCTGAAGGCCGACGAAAAAAACACCGATCCGATGTTCTCGCTGATGCCGAGAATGATACCGCCGCCCAATGCGCCGAGCACGCTGCCGACGCCGGCGAGAATGGCGGCCTCGACCGCCTTGAGAACGTAAGCCGATCCGATCGTTGGTTCGATCGAATACATGCTCGCGTACAAACCCCCACCGAGACCCGCCAACGCCGTCGAATAGACCACGACGATCGTCTGGAGCCTTCCCGTGCGGATGCCCATAAGAGCTGCGGCTTCGGGATTCTGTGCGTAGGCGAATGCCGCGCGCCCCAACCACGTCCGCGTCAAGGCGAGATATGTGCCGAGGATCACAGCCAGGAATACCGCGGCGACTGCGACCTTGATCTTCGGCAGAACGATGCCGGCTACCTTGAGAGCGCCAGGAAGCACGTAAGTCAGATCTTTGGGCGTGGTCGTGAAGGCCGCGAGGACCAAGGCCTCGAAGACCGAAATCATACCGATCGACACCAACAGACCGTTGACCAGGTTGCCGCGAGTGAAGCGAAACAGGGCAAGATCCGAAACGTAGCCGAAGGTGCTCACGACCACGACGGCGCCAATGACGGCCACGGGGTACGGGAAACCCACGACGTCGTAGAGATACCAGGTCGCGTAGGCGCCAAGCATCATGAACGCGCCGAGCGCGAAATTCACCACGCCGGTCAGGCCGAATGTGAGCGTTACGCCCAGCGCTATGATGCCGTAGAGCGTACCCACGATTACGCCATTCAGCAATTGTCCGATGACTAGCTGCGTCATTGATCGAAGGTCCGCGGGAAGCGCATTTCGTGACGCCTTCCCGAGTGGAGAGAGAGCGCTCCGGCTCCGCCGGAGCGCGACGAACGAGCCTTACTCTTTGGTCGGGTCGTAAGGCACTCTCTCGATGGCACCACCCTTGCGCACGTGGACGACATCGAACCCGAACACGGCCTCTCCGGTCTTGTCGTATTTGATTCTCCACATGCCCTCGTGGGTCATGCTCATCAGGGCAGCACGGATCTTTGCCACATCGTCGACGGTGCCAGCCTTCTGCATGGCCTCCACGAGCATGTAGACATGGTCGTAGCAAGATGAGGAGCAGAGCGGTGCTTGATCGTAGGGAAATTCGCGCTTGAACAGCTTCTGATAGCTTTCGATAAAGGCACGGACCTTCGGCTCGGTCTTCTCGGCACCCTCGAAGTACTTCGGAACGTATGCGATATAGTCTTCGATCGCGTCCTTGTTCTTCAGCGCCGGCCCGATGGAGCCACGAACGAGAAAGAAACGATTGCCGAAACCGGATTCGGTCGACTGCCTCACGATATCGTAGAGGACGGCATCCGAATAACCCGGGAAGAGAATGTCCGGCTTGCCGGCCGCGAGCTTCGCGAGCACCGCGCTGAAGTCCTTCGTGCCGGGCTCGAACAATTCGACCTGCAGTTCAATTCCGGCATCCTTGAACAGCGCGCTATAAATATCGACGGCGGTCTTGCCGAAGGCGTCGTTCTGGAAAAGCATCGCCACCTTCCTGGTATTGAGCTTCTTCAAATAGTCCACCATCAGCTTGCCGAAACCCGCTGATCCCGCGTCCCAGTTCCAGGTTCGCAGCAGATAGTCGTGATCGGGCTTGCCAAGCGCTGCGTGTGCCGACGTCGCGCCCGCGAACAGCAGGAACTTGCCGTTGTTCTGATTGGCTATCGGCTCGATGGCGTTGAAGACATTGGTCAGAAACGGCCCAAAGACGAAGTGGACTTTTTCTTCCATCATCTTGCGGAACTGTACGGTCGCCTCGCGGGGCTCGCCGCGCGTATCGACCTGCTGCAGTTCGAGCTTGTAAGTCCTGTCGCCGACCAGGAAGCCGCCCTTCGCGTTGATTTCCTCGACCGCAACCTTGGTACCCTGCGCCGACATCCAGCCGTAGGTAGCGGTTGCGCCGGTCAGGGCCTCGATCTGCCCGATCTTGACGACATCTTCGGCCTTGGCCGCCGGTCCGAACAGCAGTCCGGAAGCGATGCCCCCTGCAATCAGGGCCCCTTTCCAGCAAGACATGAATATCCTCCCTCGGCGTCGTTGCGCTTGTGTTGTACTAGTAATATCTTACAAAAGTTTCGTCAACACATCATTGCGTTTTCCCGGATGATGGCCGCTCAGCCCCGGGAGGGGTCGATTTAGGTGTGCGCATTGTGCGAGATGCGCTCGTGCTGCGCTTGTCCCGAACGTCGCAGCGAGGATATTCGTAAGAGACACCCACATCGCGCCTTGCGCGCGCTAAGAGCTTGGCGTCCAATGGCGAAAAAGGTCGGAGTACTTTCCCCTCCCGAGTCTCAGGCCGACACGGCTCACCGACGGCTCGAGGAGATGATCGTGACACTGCAGCTGCCGCCCGGCAGTCACTGGTCTGAGGAGGGATTGGCAGAGGAGATCGGCATCGGCCGCACACCGGTGCGCGAAGCGGTGAAACGCCTTCAGGCGGACCGTCTCGTGACCATTCTGCCCCGGCACGGCTTGATGATCACCGAGATAAATGTTCATGAGCAGTTGTTGGCGATCGAGCTGCGGCGCGAACTCGAGATTTTCATTTCGATAAGGGCGGCTCGCCGCATCCTTGCAAGCGACCGAGAGCGCCTTCTCGCTGCTGCCGACGAAATCGAAAGCGCGGGCAAGCACGGCAACCTCGAAAAATACTTGCGTGAGGTCTTTAAGGCGAACGGTCTTATCGCCGCGGCTGCCGGCAACCCATTCGCAACCCGCTCAATCTCGCCGCTTCACGCGATGTCGCGGAGATTCTACTACAGGTACGAAAGCGACCTGCAGAACCTCGGTGCAATGGGCGTCCTTCATGCGGCGCGAGCACGCGCGGTTTCGCGGCATGACGAGCAAGGTGCACTCGTTGCCGTTACCGCTCTGATGGAGCAGATCGAAAATTACACACGACAGATATTCGAGATCAGCGTCGGGTCAGGCAGATGATCGGAATCCCCCGGTCTCGTCGAGACCGGGGAACTTCTTAACCGGCTTGTCCCCGAACCGCGCTTGTCTGACCGGGATCGACGAAGAAGCTTGCATCCATCAACTTCAGTTCGTCTGCGACTTGCCAAGGGGCGAACTCCATTTGCTCGAGCACATCACGCCGAACGTCGATACCTGGCGCCACTTCCGTCAGCACCAGTCCCTCCGGAGCAACTTCGAATACCGCTCGCTCGGTGATCACCAGCGCGGTTTGGCCGCGCTTGACGCCGTCGGTAACCGCGTAAGTGATGTGCTCCACCTGCTTCGCGAACTTGCGAACCTTTCCTTCCTTGACGATGCTCAGTTTCCCGCCATCGAAACCGACATCCAGCCCTCCAGTGGTGAAGGTTCCGGTAAAGACCAGACGCTTGGCGCTTTGCGCAATGTCGATAAAGCCGCCCGCGCCCGGATTGGCGGCGCCGAACTTCGACACGTTGACTCGGCCGCGCTGGTCGAACTGAGCGAAGGCGAGTGCCGCAAAATTGCACAACCCTCCATCAATGGCGTCGAACTGATAGACGCCGTCGAGGATCGCATCGGGATTCAGATTCGCGGAAAACTGCCATCCGGACATGACGATCCCGCCGTAGGATCCGTGCTCGGTGGTAAACCAATAGTCCTTGAGCTCGTCGCCGTGAAGCAGCCCCTGCTCCGCCATGACGAGCGGCACATCGGCCGCCGCCCCGAAACCAAAAATGGAAAGTTCGCGTTTCCGCACTTCCTTCGCTGCCCGCGATGCGACGACCTTGTCGGCGGACGACGGGATCGGAGGGAGTTGAGACAGCGCCCTGCGCTCACCGCCGAAGTAAGCCGGGTCGAACTCGACGTCGGTCGTCATCATCATCTTGGGGTCGACGACGACTGCATCGACAAACATGCCTGGAATCCGAACCTCGGATGCGGCTCTCTGGCCGTGAGGCACGGCTCGCCGCACTTGCGCTACGACGCGGCCGCCATGGGCCTTGGCTGCCAGCACCAGCGCAATATTCGAGGACACCAGCGCCTCGTTCTCGAAAGACAGATTTCCGAACTCGTCTGAGGTCGATGCGTAGATGAACACCGTATCCAACTTCCATGCCGGATAGAATAGATACGGCTTTCCGTCGAATTCGATTTTTCTCACGAGATCGTCATGTGCTCTTTCCGAGAACCGGCCGCCGCCATTGTCGGGATCGATGTAGGTGCCGATCCCGATTTCGGTCATGTAACCTGGGCTGCGACGAGCTATCTCGCGTAGCCAATGCATCGTCGCTCCGATCGGCCAGGAGTAGGCTTCGATCCTGTTCTCACGGATGAGACGCATGAGCTCGGGTCGCTTTCCCGTCTTGGGGTCGACAGGATTGATGTATGAACCGCTCACCATGCGCTTCATCAATCCTTCCTGCGCCACGTGGTCCATGCCCTTGATGCCCTGAGCGTCGCCGGTCCCGACCGGGAAATAGAAGGTCAGGTTTTTCGGGCTGCCTGTATTGCGGAATTTGTCGCCAAGGGCCTTCAAAAGAGTATCGGGCGTTACCCAACCGATCACACCCACGCAACCTACCGAGGATCCGTCCTGAATGGATGCAACTGCCGTCGCGGCATCAACGATTTTATT
Organism: Bradyrhizobium sp. Pha-3; assembly: GCF_042258325.1. Taxonomy (NCBI): domain Bacteria; kingdom Pseudomonadati; phylum Pseudomonadota; class Alphaproteobacteria; order Hyphomicrobiales; family Nitrobacteraceae; genus Bradyrhizobium; species Bradyrhizobium sp. Pha-3. The sequence goes on from NZ_CP170151.1 coordinate 7,737,053, forward strand.
CACGACTTCACCGTAAAGCGTTCAAAGGTTTTTTTGGAACTTGGCGTTTCGCAGTTCGACGCGAACTCCCGGGACGAGACTTCGTCCAGGCGCTCGGCGTCTGCCATGATGAAGCGGTCGAAGAAGCGTTTCGTCGACGCGACGGCTTCGGGCGGCACTTTGGAAAGACCGACGGCAATCTCCGTTGCCAGAGAAAGCGCGGCGCCCGGCTCGGCGACGTCATCGACCAAGCCGATCCTCGCCGCCTCGATCGTGTCGATCGAAGCCGCGCCCCACGTGAGACGGCGCGCCCGCACCGGGCCGACCCGAGTCAGGAGCGCCGTAAGCCCCCACGGCGGCAGCCAGCCGTTCGGGGCTTCCGGCAGATGCCATCGTGCGTTCGACGCAGCCACCACGATGTCGCACGATGCTGCAAGGATCATTCCGCCTCCCAGAGCGTATCCTTCGACGGCCGCGATGACCGGCTTGGCGCGGTAGCCGATCGCGCGCGCGAACGTTGCGGTTTCGGCCTCGTGCTTGCACATATCCGCGATAGAGAGGCCTGCCAGCTCCTTGAGGTCGCTGCCGGCGCAGAATGCGGGCGGAGCGCCCGTCAGCACAACTGCGCTGATCGCGTCATTGCGCTCTGAATCGGCCAGGGCAGCGTTCAGATCCCGCATGAGCTGCGAACCCAACGCATTGCGGCGCTCCGCGCGATTGATGGTAACGATGGCGATCGGACCTTGATTGTCTAGCTTGATCATCTGTTCACGATCCTGTTAATCGAGGCGCGCGCCGTCGGCGTTCACCGCTGCCCTCACTTGCTGCCCGTCAATGTGCCTCGGCGCTATTCCGTCGCGCACCGCAATCACCGCTGCATGACCGATCGCATGACCGTAGGAGAAGCACTGAGCCGTGACGCGTGCTGAAGCGACTGCTTCGTGCTCCGCCGAGAGGCAGCGGCCGGCAACCAGCAACCCCTCCCCGCGCTCCGGCACGAAGCACCCGTACGGTACTTCGTAGTAATCGTTCAGCAGCCACTCGACGCGAGGCTTGACGCCCGAGTGCAGCTCGATCGGCCAAGGCGAGACCGCAATGCCGTCAGATGACTTGGCGCCTTTGACGACGTCTTCGTTTGAAAGCCTCTTTACGCCAGAGACCTGACGGGTCTGGCGCACGCCGACCTGGACGCCCGTATCGTTCAGAAAGGCGGCTTCGCATCCCACGAGATGATCGCGAAAGAAACGAGCGTATTCTCGCGCCTGAAGCCTTCCCTCGATTTCGGCGTCGGTGAAATCCTGATGGAAAAGCGTGTTGAGCTCACGCCCGTCCGGCCCGATCACACGCGTGCAATTACACAGCAACTCGTTGGGTCGGGTGGTGGGGAATAGCCAGATTTTGGCGCGCGGCAGCCGGTATTCACCCGCATTGTGCTTTGCGCGGATCATGTCGGATATCTTTTCCGGCATGATGGCGTCGGCACCGTATTCTGTGACGAAACGATCGACATCGACACCCATCATTCGAAAGATCATCGTCGGGTTCTGAACCCTGCCGTTGTCGCCAATGAAGCTGGGCAAGCCGGCCATTGCGACGACATCAGCATCTCCGCTCGCATCGACGACAACTTTGGCGCGCGCATCGAGGGGGCCTTGTTTCGTCCAGATGACCACCCCCCCGATCCTGTCGCCCTCCATGCTCACGTCGCTAGCGACAGCATGGAACACGACGCGTACTCCGGCTTCCCGCAGCATCGCGTCTGCTTCCTCGCGCCAAACCAAGGGGTCGTGGACCCGCGCCCAAGTCTTTCCGTAGAGCAGCGGATCGCCAAGCCCGCCTTTGGCTTCCAATCGGCGGCAGAATTCGTCGGCAAAACCAAAAACAACCTGCTTCGGTTTGGCGTTGATCGCTTCGGTCGCCTCGTACAGACCGCACACCGTGCCCGACAGCCCGGCCACAGCCCCGCCGCCGCAAAAGCCATACCGCTCCACGAGCGTGACTTTCAGACCCCTTCGAGCGGCGGTTACAGCGGCCGCAACTCCTGCGGCTCCCCCTCCGACGACGAGCACATCGCTATCGACACGGTTAGACCCACGGGCGTCCAATTGTGCTCTCCCTGTGATATCTTAGTGGTGTATTATAATTATTTCAATGCATGTTGGTTTGCAAGCGCCTTCGGGCAAAAAAATTGCCCGCGATCGCGCGGCAGATTTGCGAGTGAAAAAAGTTAGCTGCTTGGGGGCAGCAGCGGCGACCGCGGGCTGGAGGCGACGAGAGGGCTGAAGCTGACCTGGCGGTCCCTGCGAACGACGCGACCGGCGTGCTCGCTACAGCCGCCAGCGGTCAGCTCGTCAGGCACGGGATCAGGACACAGGACACATGCCGTAGCCGCTATTCGGTAGCGGTGAATGCCTGCGGCGCTGCGAGACTGCTGCTATCCGGTTGTTCAACAGCAGGTGCCGTCAACGCGACGATAGCGCGCGCATGCTCGGTTCTTACTGAGGTATCTCGTCCACTGACGGTACAGTTTTCGCAATCACGGCGTCCGAAGCCGTGCCGTCAGGCGTAGCGCATCGCAGAAGATCGTAGTTTGGCGTGCAAAATCGTACGCATGGTAGCGGGGGAGGGACTCGAACCCCCGACCCCAGGATTATGATTCCCGTGCTCTAACCAGCTGAGCTACCCCGCCATGGGCTCGCCATCGGCGGCTGGTGAGCCGCGGGTGCGAACGCGCGGCATATAAAGAGTGGCATGCGCGCCTGTCAAGCAAACCCGAACGGGGCAGCAACTTATTGCAGACAGAGGCTATTTCGGCCTCACCGATTGGTCGCCGCCGGGGCTGCCGGGCGGTGGAATCACCGGCGTGTTGCCGCCTTGCGGGGTCGGCGCACGCATTTCGGGATCGACCCCGGCCGGCGGGCACAACACCCCGTCGGATTTGGCGAGCTTGTCGCCCAGCGGCTGGCTGCTCTGCCCGGTGGTGGTTCCCTCCGGAACCACAGCACCGGGATGCGAAGGCTGCTGCGGCGCGCAATTCGCGGCGGTGCGCGACGGCGCCGGTGGAGCGGTCTGGGCCGGCGGTGTGGCTGATGTCGGCGGCGCCTGCGCCACGGCCACAGCGGGCGCCATCATCAGCACACAGGATAAAGCGAGTGTTCGATTGATCCTCATGACGAGAAAACCGTGACGGCGCGCCGATGTTCCCCGTCAAAATCGCCGCAATCTCACGATTTGCGGAAGCGGATCAGCGAGAAATGCCCCATCGGCGGCATCGGCCGGCGCTCCGCAAGGCAGACCCCGCCATGCTTGGCCGCCCAATTGGTCAGCCGCTCCCACGGAAATTCCGGCCGCCAGCCGAGCCGCCGCGCCAGCGGCGCGAAGGCGAGCTCGAAGACGCGGCGCGGGCCGCTCTCGGCGCCGATGTGATTGACCAGGATCAGTTCGCCGCCGGGCTTCAGCACGCGGATGAAATCGTCGAGCGTCGCCTCGGGATCCGGCACCGCGGTGATGACATATTGCGCGACCACCGCGTCGAAGAACGCATCCGGAAACGCGAGATTCTTGGCGTCCATCACCGCCAGCGCCTCGACATTGCTGAGGCCCTGCGTGCGCACGCGCTTGAGCGCCCGCCGCAGCATCGGCTCGGATATATCGACGCCGCATAGTTTCGTGGTGCGCTTGTATTCCGACAGCGACAGCCCGGTGCCGACGCCGACGTCGAGCACGCGTCCGCCGATCCGGTCGGCCTCCGCGATCGTCGACTGACGGCCCTGATCGAACACCTTGCCGAACACCAGATCGTAGATCGGTGCCCAGCGGCCATACGCCTTTTCGACCCCTTCGCGGTCGATATCCCCAGCCATTCCCCTGCCCCGAAGTTACTTTTGTTTGCGCATGATCGTCGCGGAAAACCGGTCCCCACTTTTCCGGATCATGCGCTATCCGCGAACCGCTTCCGCAATCGGCGCCATCGCATCCTGCGTCGCGGCCCGTATTGCGCGGCTTGCGCTTGCACTCCTGATGAAGCCGCCGCCGAGCACACGCGCCTGTCCGGAGGCTGCGTCGTAGAACACGCAGGCCTGGCCGGGCGACACGCCCTCCTCGCCGGCGACGAGCTCGACCTCATAGCCGCCATCGGCGGCGCGCAACCATGCCGGCTGCGGCGCACGCGTCGAACGCACCCGGACATAGATCTCGATGCCCTCGCCGATCACGCGATCCAGCGCGCCGTCGCCGATCCAGTTGACGTCGCGCAGCGCGATGCGATCCATCCGCAGCGCCTCGCGCGGCCCGACCACGACACGGCGCGTCGCCGCATCGAGCTTGACCACATAGAGCGGGCTGCCGGAGGCAATGCCGAGCCCCTTGCGCTGGCCGACGGTGAAATGAACGATGCCCTGGTGCTGGCCGATCACATGACCGTCGAGATCGACGATGTCGCCCGGCGCGATCGCGTTCGGCTTCAGCCGTCCGATGATGTCGGTGTAGCGGCCGGTCGGCACGAAACAGATGTCCTGGCTGTCCTGCTTGTCGGCGACCTCGAGATCGAAGCGCCGCGCCAGCTCGCGGGTCTGCGGCTTGGTCATGTCGCCGAGCGGGAAGCGCAGGAAGTCGAGCTGCTCGCGCGTGGTCGCGAACAGGAAATAGCTCTGGTCGCGATCGGCATCCGCGGCGCAAGTGAGCGAGCGCGATCCGTCGGCAAGCCGCCGCGAGGCGACATAGTGGCCGGTGGCGAGCGCCTGCGCCCCGAGCTCGCGCGCGGTCGCGAGCAGATCGCGAAACTTGACCGAACGGTTGCACTCGATGCACGGCACCGGCGTCTCGCCGAGCGCGTAGCTGTCGGCGAAATTGTCGATCACCGATTGCTTGAAGCGGCTTTCATAGTCGAGCACGTAATGCGGGATGCCGATCCGCTCGGCGACATTGCGCGCATCGTGGATGTCGCGGCCGGCGCAGCAGGCGCCCTTACGATGGGTCGCGGCGCCGTGGTCGTAGAGCTGCAGCGTGATCCCGACCACGTCGTAGCCCTGCGACTTCAACAGCGCAGCCGTCACCGACGAGTCGACGCCGCCGGACATGGCAACGACGATCCGTGTGTCTTCAGGGCGGCCTTCGAGATCCAGACTGTTGAGCATCTTTAAGCGGTCATTGGTCACTGTCGCGGCGAGCTTATGCGCTCCGCGACGATATTGGAAAAAGCCTTTTGTCCAGAGAGCCTTAGAACACGTCCAAGCCGGTTCGGTCGGTCCGGACGCATTGGAGGCCACCTTTAATATAGGCCGTATTCCGGTGAGGCAATCCGGCGGAAGCTGTGCCGTGCCGCGCGTGGACGGCAAATCTTGCCGCCGGGCAAAAAGGAGACCCGCCGGGAACCCGCTCCAATCGGCCAAGGCATCCCGTAACCTCCTGAGATAGCTCATTATTTATTGCCATCCCTGGTTGGCCCACTCCTTGCTGACAAAACGCCGGAAGTCTCATTTGCGAGGGTTGGCAGTGGTCAGCGTCACGTCGGAAGCATTGGCAGGCCGGTCTTTTCAGGGCGCGACGCAGCGGTCGTCGCGGCCCGATCCCGCTTCGCAGGCGGGGAATGACGGCTTTGCCGCGCTGGTCGACAGCAACACTGCGTCCACAAACGACAGCCGCTACGACTCCCAGCCGGCGCCCTCGCGGCGGTCCGACGATCCGCCCTCGACGACCGAGGCGCGCCCCCGCGACACCAACCCGGGCCCCGACAAGACGTCGCGGGATTCCGGCAGTTCGCGGGACGACAACAAGGTCGACAGCGACAGCGACGCGCCGTCCAAGACCAAGTCGAAATCGAAATCGGACGACTCGAAATCGAGCTCCGATGCGAAATCGACCAGTGACAAGCCTGACGCGACGCAAACCGCTGCGCAGCAGGATCCCGGTGCGGCAACCGTGACTGCCGTGATTGCTCCCGTTGCCGCAACACCGGCGACTGCCCCGGCACCGGCGACGGCCGCGTCGTCCGACCAGCCGGCCGCACCGCTCGCGATCGCGGCGGCGGCCATCGCGGCGAGCTCGGCCATCGCCGGCACCGGCGCGGCGAGCGGCGGCGGCGCGCCTACCGGCGCCGACACCGCAGCGGCGGCGGCCACCACAGCGAACGCCGACAAGGTCGCCAAGGCGGCCGGTATCAAGACCGACGCGCAAATCATCACCCCCGGCGATGCGGCAACGGCTTCGGGCGCCGCGACAGCAACCGGCGATACGACATTCGCCGCCGCGGTTGCCGCCGGAACGCCCGCCGCCAAGACGACGACGCAAGCCAAGGCACAGGTCACCGCCAAGGACGCGACGGCGACGATGCCGGCCGACCAGGACGGCGCCGCGGCAGGCAGCGCCAACACCGCGCAGGCTGCTCCGACCAATATCGTTCCCGCCGCCGCGCAGCCGGCCGCCGTTGCCGGCAAGGCGAAGCCCGCCGCAGTCGGTGCGGCCGATGCCATCAAGGCCGACGCGAGCGGCGACGGCAATGCCGCGCCGACGCCGGCGGTCGGCGGCCACGCGGCCGCGCAGGCCCAGCTCACGACCCCCGATCCCGGCGCGCAGGCAGCGAATGCACTGCAGCCGCAACTCGCGACCACCCAGACGACGCCGTCTGCGACCGCGCAATTGACCGTGACCAACGCCGCGCAAAGCGCCGCCGTGCCGCTCAGCGGGCTTGCGATGCAGATCGCCGCCTCCGCCAAGAGCGGCAAGAGTCGCTTCGAGATCCGGCTCGACCCCGCCGAGCTCGGCCGCATCGACGTCCGCATCGATGTCGATCGCAACGGCCAGGTCACCTCCCATCTCACCGTCGAACGCCCGGAAACGCTGTCGATGCTGCGCCAGGACGCCAACCAGCTGCAGCGCGCGCTCGACAATGCCGGCCTCTCGACCGGCAATGGCGGATTGCAGTTCAGCCTGCGCGACCAGTCGCAGTCGGGCCAGAACAACAATGGCCAGCCCAATCCGAACGCCCATCGTTTGATCGTCGCCGAGGAGGACAGCGTTCCCGCCGCCGCGGCGGGCCGCTCCTACGGCCGTGCAACCGGCGCCCTCGGCGGCGTCGATATCAGAGTGTAAGGAGTTCACCATGGCAGTCGATGCAACCATGCCGACGCCCGTCGTCTCTGCACCGGGCACCAGCAACGGAACGAACTCTGGAAGCAGCAGCGGCAGCGGCCTGACGACCTCGTCGCAGGGCATCGCTGACAATTTCCAGACCTTCCTGACGCTGCTGACCACGCAGTTGCAGAACCAGAACCCGCTCGACCCGCTCGACACCAACCAGTTCACCCAGCAGCTGGTGCAGTTCGCGGGCGTCGAGCAGCAGCTGAAATCCAACGATCAGCTGAAGTCGCTGATCGAGATCGAGAAGAGCGCGCAGTCGACCCAGGCGCTGGTCTATGTCGGCAACACGGTCGCGGTCGACGGCAGCAAGACGCAGTTCGACAAATCCGCGACCTGGAATCTGGTGTCCCCGCAAGCCACCAGCGCCACGATCACGATCACGAGCGCGACGGGCCAGACCGCCTATTCCGGCAATTTCAGCCTGAAGCAGGGCAATGCCAGCTTCGTCTGGGACGGCAAGGGCAATGACGGCACGCAATGGCCGGCCGGCACCTACACGCTGACCGCCACCGGCAAGGATTCCAAGGGCAACCCGATCGCCATCTCGACCGAGGTGCAGGGCGTCGTCGATTCCGTCGACCTGACCGCCTCCCCGCCGCTGCTCTCGATCGGCGGGCAGACCTACACCACCGACAAAATCAAGCGCGTGGTGCGCGGGGCGACTGGCTCGAGCTAGGCTGCGCCTGCGGGCACCGTGTACTTGCACATCGCATGTTGCGCGGCATACGCATCTGTCGTCCCTGCGAAAGCAGGGACCCATACGCCCCGGCCTGTGTTGTGAACGGGATTCGTCGTTGCAGCGACGCGTATCAATCAACATTCGTGGTTATGGGTCCCGGCCTTCGCCGGGACGACACCGAATGTGTTGACCGCGAAGCGCCCCTCGTGTCGGATGAGACGCATCTATTGAGCATCTGAGTTGGGTCAAACGCCAAGCGGAATATTTTCTTATTCTTGTATTGACAGGTTTTGCTGATTTGCCCGTCGGGGTGTTTGCCGCCCCCTTCCCGTCCTTCCCCGGTGCGCGACTGCGCACCTGATCGCATTACATCCGGGCGCCATCCTCCGCCTGCCCCTCCAAGGTCGGCGCCCGCCCAAAGACTGACGCCGCTTCCTCACGGCGAGCGACGGTTCCATGCTATAGAAACACCACTTGGCTGCTTGCTGTGGGGCTCGACCAATGCCGATCAATCGCTTGCTGAAGACGGGCGAATACACGCCGGAGCAAATCGATCTCTTCAACAGGGCGTTCAGCCTGGCGCTGCATTCGATGGGTCTGGTTGATCGCAACGATCCGCTTTGCGAGATCGTGGCCCGCAAGGTTATCGAGATCGGCAAGACCGGCGCCCTCGACGCGAAGGGCATCGCGCAAGCGGCTGTGGCCCGCATCGGTCTCTGATCGCGGCCGACGCGGTCGATGGCCGCTGACCGAACGGCGCTTGCCCTCTAGATCAGGCGTTCCGGCTGAGCGCGGGCCACCGCCGTTCCCGGCGGCGGCCCGCCGTCATAGCGGCCTCACTCGACTTCCTGCACGACCGTACGGGTGTCGGGATCGACCAGCATCACGCGCTGGCCGGTATAGACATAGCGATATCTGGTGAGCGACGGGCCCCAATCGGCAGGCACCGCTTCAAGCTCGACCTCGCGCGGCACAGGCGAGCCGACGACGATCCTCTCCCGCGTCTCGACGGGACGGATCTTGTGTTCGGTCACATAGCTGTGGATCCGCGTACGGTACTGCGGCTCGATCTGCACGGTGGCGGCATGTCCGGCACCGGTCGTGCCGACAACCGTGCTCTGGGCGAAAGCGCCGGTCGAGGCCAATACGGCGGCAACAGAAATCAGAACCAGCTTTTTCATAACGTCCTCCTCACCGCTCCATGCGGCGTTTCGAGAACCGCGACGGAATGCCAATGTTCCTAGTGAAGGATCCCGATCAATCGCGCCGCTGGCACGCCCCTCGCGCCAAGGCGTTCATCCGGGAATGGTCGTCTTGTTCGGCTGGTCCAGTGTTGGCGCGTCCGGACTTTCGCTCTCCGCATTCAGCTCGACCTCGGCCGCGTGCCAGAATTCCTTGTCCCTGCCGTCGGGCTTTCCGGCCTTCTCCCAGAGCTGCCGCGCGTAGTCCCCGATTTGCTGTTCGGTGGCCATGTCATTCCTCGGGTATCCCGAGCTCCTTGCGAACCGTCACGGCGGAGTCACCGACCTTCTCGACGGCTTTACGCAGCTGTTCGCGCGACACGCCGAGGGCATGCGTCCAGCATCTCACCTGACGCAGATCGTGCACGTTGATCTTCGATCGATCGAACTGCTCTTTCCTGGTCAGGCGTTTCGTCACCGGACTTCTCGCGTCAGCCGTTCGGCCCGAGCTTCGGCCGTTGCTGGCGATCCAATCTTCCGGACGGTTGTTTGTTCCTTTTCCGGATGGGTGGGCTGTCACCCCCCGGAGGAACATTATTCGCGAGCGATACTTCAGTCGTGAGAGATGAACAAAGGTGAGCCATGACAAGCATTGCAGACAGGATCGGCGGACGGGTCAAGCAGCTCATCGCCGAGATCATCAACGATGGCAGGCTTGCCGAGGAAGGCGCGCAGCAGATCAGGAAGGCCGAGAACGAGCCGCCAGCGAAGCCGTTCGGCAATTTGGACAAGCTGACCTAACAAGCTGACCTAGATGCCCAGATACTTCTTCCATCTCGCGGGCGACATCCCCGCACATGACGTCCTCGGTCACGACTGTGCCGACGACAAGGACGCCAGGGATCACGGCAGCTTCATCGCGCACCGGATCGGGACTGAAAAGCCGGAGATGGTCCGCGACGGCAATTTCATTTCGGTTCGCGATGAGGGCGATCGCGAACTCTTCCGCATCCCCCTGGCTTCGACGAGCGTCTGACGGGAAACCGTCGTTCTCAGCTCGGCTCGCTTCCCGCACACCGACGCTGCCGGCCGATGTCCGGCATTCCTTCGCCGGCCCGCCGCATGGTGCTCTCGAGGACGCGGCCAGGACAGGGCACGCCGCGCCGTTCAATAGGAACAAACGACGACGAGCGTGGTTCGGACCTACACCAGGGTTTGAAACACCAATTGCACAAATGAAACGCCGCAATCGCTTCAAGCAAACCACGACGCTCGCATACCGCCTCATTCAGCTGGAAGAGGCGGCCCGCGCAAGGGCTTCGCACCTGCCTCCCGGCACCGAGCGGGAACGACTTCTCAAGAAGGCCCGTGAGGCCGAGCGCGCCGTCCAGATCGAAGAATGGCTCGCCACTCCGGGAGCGGAGCCGCCGCAGTAGCGCTTCGATTCACATAGGCTGGTTCGATTCACATAAGCTAATGCGCGCATTGCCCCGAGATGTGCTCGAGGCTCGAGCCTGACCAAAGGTTTTGACCTAACCAGACTTGCAGCCGGCTCCAACCCACCTCGCCCTCCGCTCCGGAGCGGTCACTCCCAAGGCAGCGTCTCGCGCCTATGCCGATCAGGGCAGCGCGGCTCAGCGAGAGCCCCTTCGCGCGAGCCGGACAGCGCGCGGCGAATCGCCGAAACGGGTTCGGAACAGACGATTGAAATACGAAACATCCGAGAAACCGACCTCGAGCGCGATATCGGAAATTCGCCGACGGCCGGCATCGGACTCGGTGAGCAATTTGAACGCCCGCTGGAGTCGCAATTCATTCAAGCGCTCCGTGAATGAGGGTCCTGATGACGCCATCAGGCGCTGCAGATAGCGGGATGAGATGCCCTGGTAACGCGCAACCGCCTGAACGCTGAGGCCGGGCTTCTGAAAGTGTGTGGCGATGTAGTCGAGCACTGCACCGTGCCGCGCAGCGACGACGGCGCTCGCGCTGCTCTCGCCCAATGCAGGACACTCGCCGATCGCGAGCGCGACGAGATCGTGGATGTGGGCCACGACCGTATCGCGAAGCTTCGGCTCGCTCAGCGCTTTCGTCCTAAGTACCGACTTCAGATACAAGCTGAACAGTCGAAATGCCTCTGTCCGGTGCCAAATCGGCCGCATGACCAGGCCTTCGACGTCCGCCACGCGCTGTGCAAGCGCCTCGCGCGGCACGGCCAGGCCGAACTGTGACCCGTCGATATAGGTGACGCTGGCGGGCTCGGAATGCAAAATTGCGATCGCATCGCCGGCACGAAGGTCGGCTTCCTGGCCGCGCTGCGATAGCTGGCTTCTGCCCGGAGAGCAGAAGATGACTCCGATGGAGTCATCGCCATCGGCGAGGTTCGCTCGCATACGCTTGAAATGCATCGACGTGCCGTTCAGCTGCAGCATGCGCAAACCCGGAACCGCTCGCAGCGACGCATCGGCCTGGAATAAACTGTCCGATAGAGGCTCGATATCGGCGTGCACGATGCAGCGGCCAAAGTGCTCGCGCCACAGAGGAATACGAATGCGCTCCGGAAGGTCGCGCGTCGAAAATCGATACGATGCGAAATCGGCTGCGTCCGTGGGCATGGGGACCTCCAGCCTTCACAAAACACCAGAATAAAATGCTGCGGCACACCACAGTCAGTATCTGCATTTTGCGATTCACGCACCGGCCTTCGCGTGACCGGTGCGCATCAGTCCAAGAAGCCACGCTATCGGTATGCTAGTCTCGTTCTCCTGTGATTGATGCTGATGTGAACTGGTTCACTTGGTGATCAGAATATTACGTATATAATGCTCGTGAAAATCGCGGCGAAATTTCCCCTTTAAGAAGACGCGGTCGCGATAGCTCTATTTATGATTGCTGCCATCGGATTCGTTTCAGACATTCCTGGCAGCGTGCAAGCGCAAATCAGTATCATGCCCTGTACGCGGTTTCCTGGCTAAGGCGCCACGCGCAGGCTATTCTGTAGAACGACTGATATCGATTTTGGTTGCGTCGGACTGCCTGCGGCACTGTTGGTTATCGCCGCCGGTTGAAATGGTCGAAATCTGTCACGTGGGAAAGTTAACCTAAGTGATCAAGAAGGCGTTCGATCATGTCCACCATATTTGACATGCTTTATCATGAGTACTGTCGTGCCCGCCTCGCCGAAATGCGAAAGCAGCATTTGTTGCCGGCCATCGGCGAAATCGTGCAGGCTCCGTCGGAGGAAAGCGATCCTCCCGGCCCCCGTGATTGCGGTTGGCCGGCGGAAGCGCCGCCAACCCTCGGGTAGCTGGAGCGCACCATCATACAGGTTGGCCGGAGGCTAGTCCGGCACGCGCACGCCTCGGAGCATCCGAGCCTCTCACGGGCCTATGTCCGATGAGGCCGCGCGCGCACGCCGGACAGATCGACAGATGCTAGATCGAACCCACAGCTCGAAACGATTGCTCGGCGAAACCCCGCCGGAGTTCAGATCGACCGGCCGCGACCCGCGCATCGATGTCTGTCGCGGGATCGCGTTATGGTGGATCTTTCTCGATCACATTCCAGACAACGTCGGAAGCTGGCTGACCCTGCGCAACTACGGCTTCTGCGATGCCGCCGAAATATTCATGTTCATCTCGGGCGTCACCTGCGCACTGGCCTACGGCAGGGCGCGTCAGCGCGACGGCTGGCGCGGCATGATCGGCCGTTCGCTGCGGCGGGGATGGGATATCTATGCCGCCTTTCTGCTGCTGACGCTCGCCTGCGCGATCCTCGTCTACCTCGCGGGCAGCGATCGCCTCACCGACGACAGCAATACGCGGGTTCTGTTCGAACGTCCGGGCGCAGCACTTGCGCACGCCGCGGTCCTGCAATTCCACCCTGTCAATACCGACGTCCTGCCGGTCTTTGTGATCTGTCACGTGTTGTTCGCACCGCTGCTGTGGCTGCTGCTGCGGGCGCCGAACCTGGCGCTTGGCCTTTCGCTGTTGCTCTATGCGCTGGTGCATGTCTTCGGCTGGAGCATTCCCGCCTGGCCCGACGGCGTCTGGTTCTTCAACCCGCTGGCCTGGCAGCTTCCGGTCGTGCTGGGCGCATGGTACGTCATCGAGGGAAGGACCATCCAGGGATGGGTGACGTCGCGCCCCGCGCTCGTTCTGTCCGCGCTCTATCTTGTGTTCGGCCTGGTCGTTGCGCTCGGCCACGGCATCAAGCCGCCGCTGCTGCCGCAGGCTCTGGCCGATCTGCTGTTTCCAATGGACAAGTCAAATCTGAGCCCGTTGCGGCTGCTGCATTTTCTGGCGCTTGCAATCCTGGCGTCATGGCTCGTCCCCGCGGGCTGGCGAGGGCTGTCGACGCCGATGCTGCGCAGCGCGAGGCGTTGTGGCGAGAACTCGCTGCCGATCTATTGTCTCGGCGTCCTGCTGGCGCTCGCCAGCCAATGTGACCTGTTCGACATCTCGAACCGGCTCTCGATGCAGATCGGACTCAGTCTTGCCGGTGTCCTTGTGATGGTCGCGGTCGCGACGCTACTGAACACGCTCAGCACCAAGCACGCGCGGCAGCCCAACGTCGATGCCGTCATGCAGGAATTGATCCCGCGCGTGGGCGATCGGGGCATTCTCGACGGTCGTGGCGCGAATATCCTCTAGGCCGCGTCGACTGGCCTGGCGCCAGCGGCCCGGGAGCGTACCGCAGTCCCCCGGGCCATTCATCATCGCGCGGGAGAGGCAGATTGCTCTCCAACGCACGGTCAACGCCGACACTCAGCTCGACTGCCGCGCGGCGTCGAGGATCAGCCGCGCAATCGCGTCCGGCTGCGAGATCAGCGCGAGATGGCTGGCCTTTACCTCGATCGTGGTGGCGCCCATCCGCTTGGCCATGAAGCGCTCGAGATCCGGATTGATGGTGCGATCTTCGGTGGAGACGGCGTAGTAGCTCGGCTTGCTGCGCCAGGCCGCATGGCTGGTCTTGCCGGCCAGCAGTTGCTTGTGGAACGGCTGCTGCACGGCATAGAGCACCTTCGCCTTGACCTCCGGCAGGTCGCCGGCGAAATCGCGCAGGAACGCTTGTTCGCTCAGCCGGCCCTCATCGCCGTCGAACACGATGCCGGCGCTCGCCGGCGGCGTCGGATAGGTCTTTGCCAGCGCGGTGTAATCCTCGTCCGCATCGGGTGCGCGCGCCGCGACATAGACCAGCGCCGAGACATTCGGATGCACGCCGGCCTCGGTGACGATCATGCCGGAGAAGGAATGGCCGACCAGCACGGTCGGACCATCCTGGCGATCGAGCACCCGCTGCGCGGAGGCAACCGCTTCGGGCAGCGTGGTCAGCGGATTTTGCACCGACGTGACGTTGAGCCCGGCGGCCTGCAGGCGCGGAATGACCTCGGACCAGCAGGAGCCGTCGGCGAACAGGCCGTGCACCAGCACGACGTTGCGCGCCTTGACCGGCGGCGTGGTGGCGGCCATGCCGCGCGTGGACACCAGTGAAGCCGCAGCTCCGGCGAGCAAGGCGGTCGAGAAGGCGCGTCTGTTCATCATCATGTTACTGCTCCGTTGTTTGAATGGTGAGTTGAAAGTCAGAGAAGCGCGTCCACCTGCGGTGAACGGACAATCTCTCCTACGCGCGCAAAGGCCTCGTGGTTACGCTCGATGCTGTCGTGATCGTAAAGATAGTTGACCATGATGCCGAAGGATTCCGCCATCGCGCGATCGGCCGTGTTGCCGAGCCAGTTGATCCGCTCCAGCCGGGCACCGTTGCCGAGATGGAAGCGCGCCACCGGATCGATGCGATTCCCGGACGCCGGCGAGCGCGTGAGATATTGCGCGCACAGCCTCATCAGGACCGGACGCCAGGTCTCGCAGGTCGCGGCGTCGTGCCACCAGCCTTCGCGGTCCAGCATCGCGACCTCATTGCCGCCGGATTGCGGCTGCTGGCCGAGCCAGCGCCGGAAGCCCGGTATCGGCGACAGCGTGGAGAAGCGCTTCAGCTGCGGGAATTCCGTTTGCAGCTCCTCGACCACCTGCTTGATCAGGAAATTGCCGAACGACACGCCGCGCAATCCGTCCTGACAGTTGGAGATCGAATAGAAGATCGCGGTGTCGGCATGCGCGGCCCTGAGGCCTGCGCTGTCTTGATCCGCGTCCTGCACCAGCAGCGGCGGCACGGCGGTGGCCAATCCCTGCACCAGCGCGACCTCGACGAAGATCAGCGGCTCGCCGGGCAGCGCGGGATGGAAGAAGGCAAAGCAGCGGCGGTCGGGCGCAAGGCGGCGGCGCAGATCGTCCCAGCCCTTGATCTCGTGCACCGCCTCATAGGCGATCAGCTTCTCGAGCACGGCGGCCGGCGACTGCCAGTCGATGCGGCGAAGCTCGAGGAAGCCGCGGTTGAACCATGAGACGAACAGATGCTTGAGGTCGGCATCGAGCAGCTTCAGCTCCGGTTCGGAGCCGAGACGGCCGGCGATCTCGCTGCGCATCGCGATCAGGCTCGCCGTGCCGCCGGGCGCCATGTTCATCCGCCGCAACACCTCCTGCCGCGGCGGATCGGCGGCGTCGGCCAAAGCGGCCGCGGCCGCCGCGGTGCCATCGGCAAGATAACGCTTCGCCGCATCCTGCAGCGCCGCCGCGTCGGGCTGAAACGCGCTCGCCAGATAGCGTTGAAAGCCGTGCCGGCCGTCGGCATCGAGCGCGCGCATGGTCTGCTGCAATTGGCGCGCGATCAGGGCGCCCGACGCTTCGCCGCGCTCGGACAGCAGCGCCGCGGCGAGCTGCCTCGCTTGATCGAGCGAGGCCGGCGGGCTGCCTGGGATGTGCTCGGCGTGGGTCATGGGAGCCTCCTCCTAGCGGCGGAATTTGGCGGGGGGCGCGTAGAGGCCGCCCGATGCGGCGACGAGGTCGTCGATCGATTTCGCGGCGAGCCAGTCGCGCGTCGCCGGCGCGACGTCGAGGCCGAGATCGGACGGCAGCATCACGATGCCGCGGCGGCGCAGGCCGTCGGTCGTCCCGGCGTCCTGCCGCCGGCCGAACTCGGTGTCGCCGGCGACCGCGCGCAAGGCGGCCTCGCGCTCCTGCGGCGAGCGGCAACGCAACAGGTTGCAGACGCCGCGCTCGGTGATCACGTGGGTGACGTCGTCGCCATGGATCATGACGGGCGGCAGCGCGAAGCCGGCCGAGGCCGCGAGGTCGAACGCGTCGAGGCGCTCGACGAAGCTCGGCGCGCCGTTCGGCTGCCGGGTCTGGACCATCTGCACCACCAGCTTGCGGCCGCGCAGGCGCTCGCCTGCTTCCTCGCCGGCGCGCAGCCAGGCAACGCTGTCGTGGCGCCGGCCGCGCGGATCGGCGCCCATGTTCGGCGCGCCGCCGAAGCCGGTGATGCGGTCCTTGGTGGCGGTCGAGCTGTTGCCCTCGGGATCGATCTGCAAGGTGCCGCCGACGAACAGATCGCAGGCATATTGTCCGGCGACCTGCGCCAGCGCGCGGTTGGAGCGCAGATTGCCGTCGGCGCCGACCGGAAACACATCGGGACGGCTGGCGACATAGCGTTCCATGCCGAGCTCCGAGCCGAAGCAATAGACGTTGTCAACGAAGCCGGCTTCGATGGCAGGGATCAGCGTCGGATGCGGGTTGAGCACGAAATTCCGCGCGACCTTGCCCTTCAGCCCGCGCCTGGCGGCAAAGGTCGGCAGGATCAGCTCGATCGCCGCGGTGGCATAGCCGATGCCGTGATTGAGCCGTGTCACCTGATAAGGTTCGTACACCGCTGCGATCGCCATCATCGCCATCAGGACGTTCTCGTCCCTGACCTTGGCAGGATCGCGCGTGAACAGCGGATCGATCGCATAGGGCTTCGGACCGGGCACCACGACATCGACCCAGTGGCCGGGGATGTCGACGCGCGGCAGGCGATCGACGATCTCGTTGACCTGCGCCACGACGACGCCACCGCGGAACGCCGCGGCCTCGGCGACGGTCGGCGTGTCCTCGGTGTTCGGACCGGTGTACAGATTGCCGTCGCGATCGGCCTTGTCGGCCACGATGAGCGCAACCTGCGGCGTCAGATCCACCAGCATCCGCGCGTAAAGCTCGAGATAGGTATGGATCGCGCCGATCCGCAGCGCCTTGGCGGCGACGAGCTCGGCGAGGCGGCGGCTCTGCGGGCCGGCAAAGGCGAAGTCCAGGCGGTTGGCGATGCCGCGTTCGAACACCGCGAGATGATCGGGAAGCGCGAGCACCGACTGCACCATGTGCAGATCATGCACCCGCGCCGGATTCACCCCGGCGAGGCACGCGGCCAGGAAGTCCGCCTGCTTCTGGTTGTCGCCCTCGAGCGCCACCCGGTCGCCGGATGCGATGACCGCCTCCAGCAGCTCGATCGCGCGGTCGGGCGGGCAGACCTTTCCACTCGTGCCGCAGACAGCTCGCGCACGCGCCAGGCGCGCCGTGCGATCGGTTCGTTGTGTCGTCTCCGACATGATGGCCTCTCCTTGCTTGATCATGAAGCGAAGGTAGGCGGCCGGCATTGATAACAGAAACGATATTCTATAATATCATTGATTATGAATACGGATTAATCGATGCTCGACCTCGAACTTTTGCGGGCCTTCGTCGCGGTCGCCGATTGCGGCGGCTTCCACCGCGCCGCCGAGCAATTGCATCTGACCCAGTCGACCATCAGCCAGCAGATCAAGCGGCTCGAGCTCGAGACCCGGCGGCCGCTGTTCCGGCGCACGACGCGCAGTGTCGCATTGACCGACGAAGGCGAGATGCTGCTCGGCGATGCGCGGCGTTTGCTGCAGCTCGAGGAGGCGGCGCGGCAGCGGCTGGTGGCGCCGCGGCTGTCCGGCTCGGTTCGTCTCGGCGTGGTCGAGGAAGTCGCCGGGGGCTCATTGCCGTCGGCGCTGGGCCGCTTCGCCGCGCTGCATCGCGGCGTCAAGCTCGAGGTGCAGATCGGCGTCAGCGCCGAATTGATCGAGCAGCTCAATGCGGGCCGGCTCGATCTGGTGTTCGCCAAGCGGCCGCTTGGAACATCGAAAGGCCGCCTGGTATGGCGCGAGCCGCTGGTGTGGGCCGCGGCGGAAACGTTCGATCTCGTTCCCGGCGTACCGCTGCCGCTGGCGCTGTACCGCGAACGATCGGTGTCGCGCGACGCCGCGCTCTCCGCGCTGCGTGACGGCGAGCTCGGCTGGGAGATCGTCTATACCAGCCCGAGCCTGACCGGCGTCCGCGCCGCCGCCGTCGCGGGCCTTGCCGTCACCCCGCTGCCGCTCAGCGCCGTCACCACCGGCCTGCGCATTCTCGGAATGGGCGACGGTCTGCCGCCGCTTCCCGATCTGGAATTCGCCATCTACGAGAAAAGACGGCCGGACAAGGCCGCGGAAGCACTCGCCGATGCCTTGCTGACGCTGGCGCGCGGTCCCCTGCGCCCCACGATCTGAGCGCGCCGAACCCCAAATTGCGCCGCGCGCCGGTCTGCCTGCCGGCGGGCAGACCCCCCTGTTCCCGGCCGTTCCAACGAGATTCGTATTGAACGCTTGGGCTTAGGCAAATTTTAAACCGGGAGGCGTAGCTTACCCCTTGCGAGTTCAGTGGTTGAGAGTTTGTGAGTACGCCATGACAGAACCCCATCGCCCGAGGGTGAAATACGTCATCGGGCCTGACGGCAGCCCGTTAACGATTGCGGATTTGCCGGCCCCCGGTACCAAACGGTGGGTCATCCGCCGCAAGGCCGAAGTCGTCGCTGCGGTCCGCGGCGGCCTGCTCTCCCTCGAGGAGGCCTGCAGCCGCTACACATTGACCGTCGATGAATTCCTTTCCTGGCAGTTCTCGATCGACCAGCACGGTCTGGCCGGGCTGCGCACCACCCGCATCCAGCAATATCGGCAGTAATTCGGCGCCGATACTGTGGCATTTGACGAAAACCGGCCTCGCCTTGCGAAGCCGGTTTTTTTCATGTCCGCGATTTTGCCGCGGTCCTTAACCTTCGTTAACCATATGGAAACCATACCCTAGGCAATATTTGCCCAGTCGGACCCGCGCGGGCCGAATCCCTGGGGGCCGTTGGTGCAAAGTCTGGTTGCTTTCCTGAGAGGTCTTGGTGCGGCCCGCCTCGCGGCCATGGTTGCGGTCACCGCGGCCCTGATCGGCTTCTTCGCTTTCGTCATCATGCGCGTCACGACGCCACAGATGACCACCCTCTTCACCGACCTGTCGACCGAGGATTCCTCTGGAATCATCAAGGAGCTGGAGCGCCAGGCGATCCCGTTCGAGCTGCGCAATGACGGCGCTGCGATCATGGTGCCGAAGGACAAGGTGACGCGGCTCAGGATGAAGCTCGCCGAGGGCGGCATGCCCAAGGGCGGCGGCGTCGGCTACGAGATTTTCGACAAGTCGGATGCCCTGGGCACCACGAGCTTCGTCCAGAACATCAATCATCTGCGGGCGCTGGAGGGCGAACTCGCCCGCACCATCCGCGCCATCGACCGCGTCCAGGCCGCGCGCGTCCACCTCGTGCTGCCGGAGAAGCCGCTGTTCTCGCGCGAGACGCCCGAACCATCAGCCTCGATCGTGCTCAGGGTGCGCGGCGCGCTGGAGCCGCAGCAGATCCGGGCGATCCGCCACGTCGTCGCCTCCGCGGTCAACGGGCTGAAGCCGCAGCGGGTCTCGATCGTCGACGAGGCCGGCCAGCTGCTGGCCGACGGCGCCCAGTCCGATGCCGACGCCGCGGTCGGCGACGAGCGCCGCGCCGCCTTCGAGAAGCGGATGCGCAAGCAGGTCGAGGACATCGTCTCCTCGGTGGTCGGCGCCGGCCGCGCCCGCGTCCAGCTCTCCGCCGACTTCGACTACAACAAGATCACCCAGACCTCGGACAAGTTCGACCCCGAGGGTCGCGTGCTGCGCTCGACCCAGACCCGCGAGGAATCGAGCCTCACCGCCGACAATTCCGGCCAGGTCACCGTCGCCAACGAGCTGCCGGGCAGCCAGAATCAAGACAACGCCGCCCGCGCCCGCGACCAGAGCAAGAAGAGCGAAGAGACCAACAATTACGAGATTTCCCGCACCACCAAGACCGAAGTGACCGAGGCCGGCCGCGTCAACCGTATCTCGGTCGCGGTGCTGGTCGACGGCAGCTACTCCAAGAACGAAAAAGGCGAGCTGGTCTATCAGGACCGCACCAAGGAGCAGCTCGACCGCATCGCTGCCCTGGTCCGCTCCGCGATCGGCTTCGACCAGAAGCGCGGCGACCAGGTCGAGGTCGTCAACCTGCGCTTCGCCGAGCCGCCCGCCGCGCAGCCGATCGCCGAGCCGACCGGCCTGCTCGGCATGCTGCAATTCACCAAGGATGACGTGATGTACGTCATCGAGCTCGGCGTCATGATGATGCTTGGCCTCGTCGTGCTGTTCATGGTGGTCCGTCCGCTGGTCAAGCGCATCGTGGCGGCCGACGTCATTCCGGCGCTGACCGGCGCGGGCATGCCCGCGCTGGCCGAAGCGCCCGAGAGCACCGGCACGCCCGGTCAGGCGCTGATCCCGAGCGGCAGCGGCGCGGCGCAATTGATCGACGTCGCCCAGATCCAGGGCCAGGTCCACGCCCAGGCCGTGCACCGGGTCGGCGAGCTCGCCGAACGCAATCCGAACGAAACCGTCTCCATCGTCCGTCAATGGCTGAGCGAGCCGGTAGAGAACTGACATGGCCGCCGTACCCCAGACCACCAACGCCAACGACATCGCCACCGTCCTCTCGACGCTGGCGAACCGGCAAAGCGCCGGGCCCAAGGGCAAGCCGCTGCCCGGCCCGAAGCGGGCGGCAATCCTGATGCTCGCGCTCGGCGAGCAGTATGGCGGCAAGATCTGGTCGATGCTCGACGACGAGGAGGTCCGCGAGCTGTCGGTCCACATGTCGACCCTCGGCACTGTCGAGGCCGACGTGGTCGAGGACCTGATGCTGGAATTCGTCTCGCGGATGTCGGCCTCCGGCGCGCTGATGGGCAATTTCGACGCCACCGAACGGCTGTTGCAGCAATACCTGCCGGCCGAGCGCGTCTCCGGCATCATGGACGAGATCCGCGGCCCGGCCGGCCGCAACATGTGGGAGAAGCTCTCCAACGTGCAGGAAGAGGTGCTCGCCAACTACCTCAAGAACGAATACCCGCAGACCATCGCCGTGGTGCTGTCGAAGCTGAAGCCGGAGCACGCCGCGCGCGTGCTCGCGATCCTGCCCGAGGACATCGCGCTCGACGTGGTCGGCCGCATGCTGCGGATGGAGGCGGTGCAGAAGGAAGTCATCGAGCGTGTCGAGCAGACGCTGCGCACCGAGTTCATGTCGAACCTGTCGCAGACCCGCCGCCGCGACGCCCATGAGGTGATGGCCGAGATCTTCAACAATTTCGACCGCCAGACCGAGACCCGCTTCATCACCTCGCTGGAAGAGGAAAACCGCGAATCCGCCGAGCGCATCAAGGCGCTGATGTTCACCTTCGACGATTTGATCAAGCTCGACACCGCCTCGGCCCAGACGCTGATGCGCAACATCGACAAGGACAAGCTCGGCGTCGCGCTGAAGAGCGCCAACGAGGAGGTGCGCAGCTTCTTCCTCGGCAACATGTCCTCGCGCGCCGGCAAGATGCTGATGGACGACATGGCCGCGATGGGCCCGGTGCGGCTGCGCGACGTCGACGAGGCGCAAGCGCTCTTGGTCAACCTCGCCAAGGACCTCGCCGCGCGCGGCGAGATCACGCTGACCAAGAACCGCGCCGACGACGAGCTGGTGTATTGATGGCCGCGCCCGCAAAATTCCTGTTCGACACGGATTTCTCGGCGCCGGACCGGGCGCGCGAACGCGCGCCGACGCCGGCCGAGGTCGCGCAAAAGGTTGCCGACGCCGAGGCACGGGCCTATCGCGCCGGCTACGAGGCCGCGCTGCGCGAGGCCAAGGTCGAGAGTGACCGCCGCGCCGCGCAGGCGCTGGAGGAGATCGGCACCGCGATCAAGGGCATCGCGGCGCGCTTCGCCGGCATCGAGACGCGGATGGAGACCGAGGCGGTGGACGTCGCGGTGGCGGTCGCCCGCAAGCTTTGTTCCGAGCTGATCGCGCGCGAGCCGCTCGGCGAGATCACCGCGCTGGTCTCCGACTGCTTCTCGCATCTGGTGGCGACGCCGCATCTCGTGGTGCGCATCAATGACGCGCTCTACGAGGCGGCGCATGACAATATCGAGCGGATGGCGGCGCATTCCGGCTTTCAGGGCCGGCTGGTGATCCTGGCCGAGCCGACGATTGCGACCGGCGACTGCCGGATCGAATGGGCCGATGGCGGCGTCGTGCTGGAACGTGCCGCGATCGAAGGCAAGATCAACGAACTCGTCGGGCGCTATCTGGCGTCCCGCGGCCAGGCCGGCTGAAGGCGATTGAGGGCTGAACCATGAGCGACACCGACACCCAAGTCCCGCTTCCCGATCTCAACTCCGCCGAGGCGCCCGGGATCGACGACATCGGCTACAACGAGGATGAGCATGCCGCGCGCATCGCGGCCGATCTCGAGGCCGTGTTCGACGTGCCGGTGCAGGTCTCGGCGGTGCTCGGCCGCTCCAAGATGGACGTCGGCGACCTCTTGAAACTCGGACCGGGCACCGTGCTCGAACTCGACCGCCGCGTCGGCGAGGCAATCGACATCTACGTCAACAACCGCCTGGTGGCGCGTGGCGAAGTGGTGCTGGTGGAAGACAAGCTCGGCGTGACCATGACCGAAATCATCAAGGCGGAACGCTCTTAATAACTCAGGCGGTAGCGCGCGGGACCTGCGCGACCAGACGAACAGGAGATCATCATGCGGCTTCTCATCGTTGGCACCCTGAAGGGCCAGCTCACGACCGCGACCAAGATCGCGATGGACAACGGCGCCTCCGTGACCCATGCCGAGGCCGCCGAACAGGCGATGAACGTGCTGCGCGGCGGCAAGGGCGCCGACCTCCTGCTGGTCGATGTCGGTCTCGACATCCGCGACCTCGTGATGCGGCTCGACGCCGAGCACATCCACGTGCCGATCGTCGCCTGCGGCATCTCCAACGACGCCCGCGCCGCGGTCGCCGCGATCCATGCCGGCGCCAAGGAATACATCCCGCTGCCGCCGGATCCCGAGCTGATCGCAGCGGTGCTGGCCGCGGTCGCCAACGACGCGCGCGATTTGATCTACCGCGACGAGGCGATGGGCCGGGTGATCAAGCTGGCGCAGCAGATCGCGGGCTCGGACGCCTCAGTCATGATCACCGGCGAGTCCGGCACCGGCAAGGAAGTGCTGGCGCGTTACGTCCATTCCCGCTCGGCCCGCGCCAAGCGGCCGTTCATCTCGATCAACTGCGCGGCGATCCCCGAGCACCTCCTGGAATCCGAGCTGTTCGGCCATGAGAAGGGCGCCTTCACCGGCGCGGTGGCGCGCCGCATCGGCAAGTTCGAGGAAGCGACCGGCGGCACGCTGCTGCTCGACGAAATCTCCGAGATGGACGTGCGGCTGCAGTCCAAGCTGCTGCGCGCGATCCAGGAGCGCGTGATCGATCGCGTCGGCGGCACCAGGCCGGTCCCGGTCGACATCCGCATCATCGCGACCTCGAACCGCAACCTCTCGGAGGCGGTGCGCGAAGGCACCTTCCGCGAGGACCTGCTGTTCCGCCTCAATGTCGTCAACCTGAAGATTCCGCCGCTGCGCGACCGCCCGGCCGACATCCTCGAGCTGGCGCAGCATTTCGCTAGGAAATATGCCGAGGCCAACGGCATGCCGGTCCGTCCGATCTCGACTGATGCCCGCCGCATCCTGACCGCGAACCGCTGGCAGGGCAACGTCCGCGAGCTCGAGAATACCATCCATCGCTCGGTCCTGATGGCGCAGGGCGACGAGATCGGCGCTGAGGCGATCCTGACCCCCGACGGTGACCGCCTCGACCTCGCCAAGACCGCGCCCGCGGTCGCGCACGCGACGCTTGCCGCCGAGCAGGTCACCCGCGCGCTGGTCGGCCGCACCGTCGCCGATGTCGAGCGTGACCTGATCCTGGAGACGCTGAAGCACTGCCTCGGCAACCGCACCCATGCCGCCAACATCCTCGGCATCTCGATCCGCACGCTGCGCAACAAGCTGAACGAATATGCCGACGGCGGCATCCCGATCACCCCGGCCGGCAATGGCGCGCCCGACTATCAGCGCATGGCGAACGCCGGCTGACAAACCGAAGCGGCGGGGTCAATCTTGCCGCGACTAATGCGCGATGAGATCAGGTTGAAGCGACATCGCGCTTTAGCTTTTCATTTGCGCATGATCTTTTCGGAAAACCGCTTCGCACTTTTCCGGATCACGCATTAGGTGTAGAATCATGAGCGCGCAGCCATAACCTGATTGATGCAAGCTGGACGAAGGCGAGTAGTTGGCGGCAAGTTTGTCGTAGAGCGTCGCCACCCGACGACATTGCTTGATCCTACTGAAGAACCGTTCTATCCGGTTGCGGACAGTTCGTAGCGCACGATTCCTCCTCAATCAGGAGATTGAATCACGGCTCGGCAGTCAGACCCAGCTTGGGCTGCCAAGGAGAAGCTCGGTCGCTGTCCACCCTAAAGCGGACCTATTATACTCCCTTTGAGTTTTGCTGTTCATGGGACCCATTTCGGACTTCGCAGGGCAAAGGCTTACTATCAGCTGCGCGTTCTGCTAGCTCGAAATGGGTAGTTTCCTCAACGAACCCGAATTGCGATTATGCATGGCAATTGCGGTGGCCGCCGGGGTTATGGGGGCGGCGTTGATTCCTATCAGAGTCAGCGACAGGTCGCTTAGCTCCGAAAAGTTGGTGCACTTTAGATGCTCCAGCCTGTCGGTAGTAAAAGTAGCGATCTTTGATCTTGATCAAGGAGATCAAAAGGTCAGCCATGGTGGACGATCCAACTGCCTGATCCAGGCGCCGACGATGTCCGATCCACGATCACTGACCTCGGAGATAAAGTTCCGCCGAATCTTTGGCCATGCCGGCGGCCTGATCGCAATTGGAGTGACCTATTTCGCCTTGGCAAAAGGCGGCCTTGCTCTCGCCTCTATTCATCCCAATGCAACGCCAATTTGGCCACCGACGGGTGTCGCGCTGGCGGCGGTGCTGTTGTGGGGATATCGGACTTCCCCCGCAATTTTCATGGCCGCGGCGATGGCCAATGCGACGACCGCCGGCTCGATTGCCACCGCAATTGCGATTGCGACCGGTAACTCTCTTGAAGCGGTTGTTGGCGCTTACCTGATCAATCGATGGTCGAGCGGATGTAATACTTTTTCGACGCCAAACTCCGTCGCGAAGTTTGCTCTGATTTGCTTCGTGATCGCAACACCGATCAGCGCCAGCATTGGACTGACCAGCTTGGCAACCGCCGGGTACATCGAACGGACGAATTTCGCGAACGCCTGGGTCACATGGTGGCTGGGAGATGTGACCGGCGCGCTGGTCATTGCCCCCGTTATCGTGCTTTGGGCGTCAAGCCATTACCATGCTTTCAACCGCGATGATTTTTTGGAGACGGTCGGCGTCCTCGCAACAGCGGCGGCTGTTGGACTCATTGCTTTCAGCCCCCTGATCGAGCAAACGCCGAGCCGAAATCCACTGGGTTTCCTTGCGATCCTGCCAATGTTGTGGGCGGCGCTGCGCCGCGGTCCACGTGACACCGCAACGGTTGCGCTGGTGCTTGCGGGTATCACGATTTGGGGGACGCTCACGGGCGGCGGCCCGTTCACGACCGCGGATATCAACGTTTCATTCCTGCTGGTGTTGATGTTCTTGATCAGTATTACCGTTCCAAGCTTGTTGCTGAGCGCCGACGTCGAGGTGCGTAAGAAAGCGGAGGAAAGTCTGCGCCGCTCGCAGATCGAACTCGAACGGAAGGTCGCAGAGCGTACGCAAGAGCTGGAGCTCGCCAATGCAGCAAAATCGCACTTTCTTGCCATGGCAAGCCATGATTTGCGGCAGCCATTACATGCACTAGGCCTGTTCGTTGCACAGCTGCGCACGCCGCTCAAATCGTGGGAAAGGGCAAAGACGATCGAGCGGATCGATGCAACGCGCAAAGAAATGGATGAAATGTTCAATTCGCTCCTGGATATTTCCAGGCTCGATGCTGGAATCTTTACACCCACAATTACCGAATTCCCGATCGCGCGCCTATTGCAAACAATTGAGACCAGGTTTGATCAAGCAACGCGAGAAAAAGGCTTGCGTCTACGCGTTAGGCGAAGTGACGCCTGGGTGCGGAGCGACGCGATGCTGCTCGAACGCATACTGCTCAATCTGGTATCCAACGCTGTGCGCTATACATTGCGGGGCGGGATCCTCGTCGGATGTCGTCGCCGCAGTGAAATATTGCGTATTGAAGTATGGGATAGCGGTCCCGGCATTCCTGAGGATCAGAAACAGAATATCTTTGGCGAGTTTTTTCAGCTTCCTGGCCCAGAACGGAACCGGTACGGCGGCCTGGGGCTCGGCCTGGCTATTGTCGACAGGCTTCGCGTACTTCTCAACCATCAAATCGACTTAGCTTCGACTGTGGGCCGAGGTTCGCGATTCGCAATCCTGGTTCCGGTTGCCGATGAATGCGTCACGTCCACCGAGCCCGTCGACTCACCTCGCCCCGCAGCCTTTGCGGTCGAAGGCAGGGTAATCCTTGTTATTGCCGATGCTCCAATTGTGCTGGAGGAAACGGGCGGATTGCTTGGTAAATGGGGATACTCCGTCCTGACCTCCGGATCCGACGAAGGTGCACTTAT
Organism: Bradyrhizobium sp. Pha-3; assembly: GCF_042258325.1. Classification (NCBI taxonomy): domain Bacteria; kingdom Pseudomonadati; phylum Pseudomonadota; class Alphaproteobacteria; order Hyphomicrobiales; family Nitrobacteraceae; genus Bradyrhizobium; species Bradyrhizobium sp. Pha-3. The sequence goes on from NZ_CP170151.1 coordinate 7,763,805, forward strand.
CCGACTTGCTGAGCGCCAACAACGCCCCGATCTTATAATCTCGGATTATCATCTTGCGGGCGGAAAGACCGGCATCCGAGCAATTGAACAAATTAATGCGGTGTTTGGCTCATCAATTCCAGCCATCCTCATCAGCGGCGATACGGCACCCGAACCATTACGTGACGCCAAGGATAGAGGGTACATTTTGCTGCACAAGCCCGTCGACCCAATGCGGCTCCGCGCTGTCATGCACGAGTTCTTTAGGGATCATGACGATAGGAGAGACACCGGGGCGGCGTTATGAGTCAGATTTCGGCGACAATTCCCAGCCCATTTTTCCTACTTTTATTACCGCCTCGGTGCGGCTCGTAACGTTGAGCGCCTTGAGAACGACCGTGATGTGGTTCTTCACTGTCGGCACTGCCATATTGAGGGTCCTGGCAATGATCTTGTTGGTTTTTCCCTTCATCAGGAGCGCGAGCACTTCAATCTGCCGATCGGTCAACCCGAGACCCTTGGGAGAGTCGCGCGTCGCTAGCTTATTTGTAAGCCGCGGAGACGTTGTTTTCTCAAGAATCTCCGGGGGAATGTAAATTCCGCCGGAGAACACTAACTTGATGGCGTTGAGCATGACCTCACGTTCGGTCGTTTTCGGGATGAAACCCAGAGCGCCAAGTCTGAAAGCCCGCTTGACTGTATCTTGATCATCCGAGGACGAGAGAATGATGATAGCAATGGTCGCATAGCGGTCACGCAGTTCGCGGAGGACAGCGAAGCCATCTCGATCAGGCAAATTGATATCAAGCAAAATGAGGTTGATGTCGGGATGTTCCTCGACTATGTGCACGGCCTGACGGCCGCTCGAAGCTTCAAATATGACGGCCTCTCGCTTCAGTTGTTTCACGACAGCGTGCAGCGCCTCGCGAATTAATGCATGATCGTCGACAATAAGAATCTTCATAAAAAGCTCTCCGTCATCCCATTGCACGGAGATCCAATTGAAAAAATCATACACCCGCCTTCGGGTCTTTGGCGAGGAAGAAGCTGGCGAAAGACTGGCTCCCGAAACCGTCCATCCTCAATCTTTAGCCCAGCCAGCGGTTCGCCATCAGGCACTCAAGGTAGGAGCCGAATGCCGTTGTGCGCTGTAATTGTAATCACCTCACAGTAGGGCAACGAAAGAGCGAGTGCGGACCACGAGAGTTGTGGGACTGAGAGTCTCCTACGCCGGTGCGCAACGGTGATCGATGCCGAGATCTTTACGGTACCTTGATCATAGGACCTAGGACCTCTCACTGTGGACCTCCGGCTGATTTACACGCTGTGCCGTTGAACTAGGATCGTCAACGGACAGCCTCGCGCGCCAGGAGGTTCCACCAAGCGCCGCCATACGATCGTTATCGCAATAGCTTTCGTGGCCGGGCTCGGCGTGAAGCAACTCGAGACTGCGCCGTTGTCACGACCCGGCCGTTTTTCAAATTCGGTCCTTCTTGAGGCGCGCTCGCACGCCGGACGGGGCAATCAGATGCATGATCGAACTGCCACCCCGAAGCCATTGGTAGCCGCGCTGCCAGAGCTGAAAGGCTACGGCCGCGATCTGCGCATTGATACCTGCCGCGGCATCGCGCTCTGGTGCATCTTTCTTGACCATGTCCCCAACAACATCGGGAGCTGGCTGACACTGCGCAACTACGGCTTCAGCGATGCCGCGGAAGTATTCATGTTTCTTTCGGGTCTGACCTGCGCGCTGGCCTACGGCAAGGCACGGCAGAGCGGGGGCTGGACCGGCGTGATCGGCCGGACTCTGTGGCGAAGCTGGGATATTTATGTCGCATTTCTGCTGCTCACGCTCGCCTGCGCCGTCATGGTTCACCTCGCAGGCAGCGGTCATTTTGCCGACGAGAGCAATACGCGCATTCTGTTGGAAGAGCCGGGCATGACGCTCGCGCACGCGGCGATCCTGCAATACCGCCCCGTCAACACCGACATCTTGCCGCTCTTCGTGCTTTATCACCTTTTGTTCGCGCCGCTGCTGTGGCTGCTGCTGCGAGCGCCGAACGCAACGCTCGGCGCGTCGCTGCTGCTTTATGCACTGGTGCACGTCTTCGGCTGGACCATCCCGGCATGGCCGAACGGCCACTGGTTCTTCAATCCGCTGGCCTGGCAGCTGCCGCTTGTGCTTGGCGCGTGGTGGATCATCGAGGGTAAAAGATTCCGACCGTGGGTGACCTCACGCGCCGCGCTTGTACCTGCCGTTGTCTATCTGGTGTTCAGCCTCATCATCGCGTTGAGCTGGAGCATCAAACCGCTGGAAGTGCTGGTCCCGCAGGCTCTGCTTTACCCGATGGACAAATCGAATCTCGCCCCTTTGCGACTGCTGCATTTCTTGGCCCTTGCGGTTTTGTTCGTATCGTTCGTGCCTCGCGATTGGCGAGGGCTGACGACGCCGGTGATGCGTGGCGCCATTCGCTGCGGCCAGAACTCGCTGCCAATCTACTGCCTCGGCGTACTGCTGACGCTCGCCAGCCAGCTGGCGCTGCTCGACATCTCCGAGGGGCTGACGATGCAGATCGCGCTCAGTGTTGGTGGCGTCCTGGTGATGATCGGCGCGGCGACGCTGCTGAATTTGATCAAGATCAAACCCAGGCAGCCGCCGCACGCGAAGGCCGTCGAGCAGCCAACCAGGTTTGAACTGGCCATCAATCCCATGACAGCCAGGGCGCTCGGCGTTGACATTCCGCCCGCGTTACTCGCCTGTGCCGACGAGGTTGATCGACTAAAGATGCTGTTCGCTCCGGTGCGCGAGTCCGGCTGCAGCGCTGATTCAGTGCCAGCAATCGCGCACGCCTTCGGGCCACCAGCGAAAAATGTGGGTCAGGACGTGAATTAGATCACAAGGACTGTGGAGCCTGCCCCTTAATCTTCCGGCCATCGTACAGGAGCTAAGTCCATGATTTCCCACCCAAGGACCCACAAGGGAGCGGTGCTGATCGCGGCGTACGTGACGCTTGCCTGCGTAGCGGCATTACTGTCGGTCAACCTGACATCACCCACCAGCGCCGCGCTCGGCGCTGACTGGCAGTGCAGCCGGTTTGCGCTCGTACTTACGACCTGCACCCCGGTGCGTGCACATGAGACCTTTTCCACTGGCGTGGGCAAGCGGACCTAGTCGAATCATGCTGCGAATGTCGGCTGAAATCAGCGCACACCCTCTGCGAGGGCTCCTTTCCTAATTTGGAGCCGGGCTGCCGATACGCTCGGCCAACTCCAACAGCTGCTCGGCGCTCGGTTGGAAATTTCGGGACAGCACAACTACTGCTCGTTCGTCCCGAACGGTGTCTTCGGCACATCCCGCTTCAACGGCAATTATATTCTACGAGCCCGACGCTCCTTAGAAATGGATATTTCGCCAAACGATGTCCGGAGGTGGCCATTCTGCGACCTCCGCGACGTCTGCTATTCCGCCGCTATGGGCGGACAAGCGGACATCAGTCGCCCGCTGACCCTACGCTTCATGAGTACATGGCTTGCCCGGCATCACGAATAGCTGGGCGCGTCGGGCTTGCGGAAGATGCGGATCGGATCGCCGGGCGTGATGTCGCGGCCGGTGAACGTCACATAGGCATAGAGCGCGAGATAGGCGACGGCGATCGCACCGACGAGATAGAACAGCCAGGTTCCCACGCGCTTCATCGAACCGTCACGTCTCCGAAATCTCGGGCGCTTTTAGTGCGCGCGCCGGGAAAGCGCCACGGCCAACATGCCGCGCCGGCCTGGGCGCCGTTCATCCCTTGAATCCGGGGAACAGTTGCCTTACACAATCTCCTATTGTTTTTACGTCCTTAGACAACTGGAGAGTGATATGGCCCTTTATGCGCAGACCAGCGGCACCCTGTCCACGACTTCCGCGACTTTAACGCCGATGCAAGGCCTCAGCCTGACGATTCCGGAGGGCGTCGGCACCACCGCGATCATCACCCTTAACGTTCCGAATCCCTACGCCACGGGCAACGATATTCCGGGCGGCGTGTTCGGCGTCACCGTCAATGGCACGGTCTCGCCGGTCGTCGCAAGCTTCACCTATAACGAGACCCCGTCGAGCTTTGGCCGTATCCCGACCACGCTCGTCGTTGGCATTCCGCTGGCCAATGCAGCTCAGACCGTCCAGGCTGTATGGGCTGGCGTCCGCGGCAGCAATGTGATCATCGACAGCCCGGCATCGCTGAGCGCAGTTTTCTAAAGTCCGATCCGGATAAGCGCGGCGCGCTAGCGCGGCCCTCGCACATGAACATGACGCGACGGCAGGCTGACCTCGGCCAGCCGTGCGGCGTCTTCCTCATGGTCGATCGCGACATACTCGCCGTGCCAATACGCCAGCGCGGCGGTGCGCTTGGAGGCAATCACATCGAGCACGCGGCCGATGACGATCACGTGCGAATGCCGTTCGATGGTCTCCTCGACCTCGCAATCAACCGCGGCGAGCGCGCCGACCAGCAGCGGGACGCCCGACGCGCGCGTCGTCCACTCGGCCCCGGTGAAGCGGTCCGCGCCCTTCAGCCCGCCCTTGCCGGTGAAGCGCTCGGCGATATCGCGCTGATCCGCGGCCAGGATGTTGACGCCGAACACGCCATGGCGCGCGATCAGCGGCCATGACGAGGCCGCGCGGTTGATGCTGACGATCAAGGACGGCGGCTCGACCGAGAGCGACGACACCGAGGTCACCGTCATTCCTGAAATATCCTTAGCCCGACCGGCCGTGATCACGCTGACGCCGCCGGTGAGGTGACGCATCGCGCCGCGGAATTCGGCGGCCGCAACCGCGGGCTCGATCGAAACATTGCGGACGATGGAATTCATGGCGACCTCACAGACTGTCTTCGCTGCCTTCGAGCAGATGCTTCAGGATCTCGCCCTCCAGCGCGGCGAGTTCGGCCGACCCGCGCCGGCGCGGCCGCGGCAGGTCGACCGTGACATCCTCGGCGATGCGGCCGTCCTCGATGACCAGCACGCGGTCGGCGAGCGCGACCGCCTCGGCGACGTCATGCGTCACCAGGATCGCGGTAAAGCCCTGGTCGCGCCAGACCCGTTCCAGCAGTTGCTGCATCGAGATCCGCGTCAGCGCGTCGAGTGCGCCGAGCGGTTCGTCGAACGCCAGCACGCGCGGCTGGCTGACCAGCGCCCGCGCCAGCGCCACGCGCTGCTTCTGCCCGCCCGACAGCACCGACGGCCACTGGGTGCGCTTGTCGCCGAGCCCGACCTCGACCAGCGCGCGCTCGGCGCGCGCCTGTGCATCAGCGGACGAGCGCTCGCGCCCCAGCCCGACCTCGACATTGGACAACACCCGCGCCCAGGGCAGCAGCCGCGGTTCCTGGAACATGACGCGGACGTCCTGCGCCCGCGGCTGTTCGCCGAACGCGATGCTTCCCGCCGTCGGCGCGTCGAGGCCGGCGATCAGGCGCAGCAGCGTGCTCTTGCCGCAGCCGCTGCGGCCGACGATCGCGACGAACTGGCCGGCCGGTATGTGCAGGTCGATACCGCGCAGCACCTCATTGTCGCCGAACGCCTTGCGCAGGCCGCGGATGGTCAGCGACAGGCCGCGGGCCGCGCCTTCCGGCACGCGCCGCAACTGCCGCGCCTTCACGACGATCTCGGTGCGGTCGACCGGCTCGGCTTCAGCGGTTTCGAAACGAAGCGCTTCTTGCATTCTCATTCTCACTTCTTCTGGAAGGCGGGATGCCACGACAGGGTCAGCCGCTCCAGCGCCCGCGAGGCGCTGTCGGCGAGCTTGCCGAGCAAGGCGTAGATCAGGATCGAGAGCACGACGACGTCGATCAGCATGAACTCGCGCGCCTGCATCGCCATGTAGCCGAGGCCCGACGAGGCCGCGATGGTCTCGGCAACGATCAGGGTCAGCCACATGATGCCGAGCGCGAAGCGCAGCCCGACGAAGATCGAGGGCAGCGCGCCGGGGAAGATCACCCGGCGGAACAACTCGCCGTCGGTCATGCCGTAGATGCGGCCCATCTCGATCAGCTGCGGGTCGACGGTGCGGATGCCGTGCAGCGTGTTGAGATAGATCGGGAAGAACACGCCGAGCGCCACCAAAAACAGCTTTGCCGACTCGTCGATGCCGAACCACAGGATGACGAGCGGGATCAGCGCCAGATGCGGAATGTTGCGCACCATCTGCAAGGTGGTGTCGGTGAGCTTTGCCGACAACTGCGACAGCCCGTTGGCGAGGCCGAAGGCGAAGCCGATGCCGCCGCCGATCACAAAGCCGATCGAAGCGCGCCAGAAGCTGACCCAGATGTTGCGGACCAGTTCGCCGGACAGCAGCAGCTTCCATCCCGCCACCGCGACGTCAGTCGGCGCCGGCAACACCCGCGAGGGCACGTAGCCGGTGACGCAGGCAAGCTGCCACACCAGCACGATCGCCAGCGGCACGATCCACGGAATCAGACCGTCGACCTTTGGAAGTTTCGGGGCGCCGACGCGCGGGAGACTGTCGATAAGACTCATGATTGCGATGCCTGCTTCTGCGGACGGTAGTCGTTGCCGATGGTCTCGCCGAACGGCCCGGTGTTGACGCGGATCGGCGTCACGTTGCCGCCCTGCGCCAGCGACAACAGCGGGAACACCAATTCGGCGAAGCGATAGGCTTCTTCGAGATGCGGGTAGCCCGACATGATGAAGGTATCGACGCCGATCTCCTGATACTCCTTGATCCGCGCGGCGACGGTCTCGGGATCGCCGACCAGCGCGGTGCCGGCGCCGCCGCGCACCAGGCCGACGCCGGCCCACAGGTTCGGGCTGATCTCGAGCTTGTCGCGGCGGCCGCCATGCAGTTGCGCCATGCGCTGCTGGCCGACCGAATCCATCCGCGCAAAAATCTTTTGCGCGGCGGCCACCGTGTCGTCGGTCACGTACTGGATCAGCTCGTCGGCGGCGCGCCACGCTTCCGCATTGGTCTCGCGCACGATCACATGCAGGCGGATGCCGAACGAGAGCTTGCGGCCGCGCTGCGCCGCCACTGCCCTCACTTTGGCGATCTTCTCGGCGACCTGCGCCGGCGGCTCGCCCCAGGTGAGATATTTGTCGACGGTGTCGACCGCGACGTCGATGCCGGCATCCGAGGAGCCGCCGAAATACAGCGGCGGCCGCGGCGACTGCACCGGATTGAACAGCAGGCGGCCGTCCTCGATCCGGATGTGGTCGCCTTCGACATTGACGGTCTTGCCCGCCAGCAGATCGCTGTAGACGTTGAGGAACTCGCGGGTCACCGCGTAGCGCTCGTCATGATCGAGGAAAATGCCGTCGCCCTTGTTCTCGATCGGATCGCCGCCGGTGACGACGTTGATCAGCAGGCGGCCGTTCGACAGCCGGTCCAGCGTCGCGGTCATGCGTGCGGCGACGCTCGGCGACTGCAGGCCGGGCCTCACCGCCACGAGATAGCGCAGGCGTTCGGTCCAGGGCGCAACGGCCGACGCCACCACCCAGGAATCCTCGCAGCTCCGCCCGGTCGGCAGCAGCACGCCGTAATAGCCGAGCTGATCCGCGGCCTGCGCGATCTGGCGCAGGTAATTGAAGTTCACCTCGCGGCCGCCGATCGACGTGCCGAGATAGCGGCTGTCACCGTGGGTCGGCAGGAACCAGAGGATGTTGGCGTTGGTTGGGATGCTCACGTGCCCGGCCTCCATGCGACGTCGGAAATCTTGATTTGTTTCGGGATCAGGCCGAGCGCGAAGAACGTGTCGGCAACCTGCTGCTGGTCCGCGACCACCGCATCGGTGACCGGCTTGATGCCGTAGGCCTGCCGCTTCAACGCGACCTCGACCACCGGCACCGACAGGCCGATGCTCGGGGCCAGCTGCTCGGCGACGGCGTGGATGTCGCCCTTGGCCCAGTCGTCGACCTCGCTCAGCTGCGCCAGCACGAGCTCGACGATTTTCGGATCGGCCTGCAGGAATTTCTTCGAGGCGAAGTAGAACTGATAGTTCGCGACGATGCCGGTGCCGTCGGCGACGGTGCGGGCGCCGGTCGCAGCTTCCGCCGCGGCCTGGAACGGATCCCAGATCACCCAGGCATCGACCGCGCCGCGCTCGAACGCCGCGCGCGCATCGGCCGGCGCCAGGAACACCGGCTCGATCTCGGAATATTTGACGCCGGCCTTCTCGAGCGCCTTCACCAAGAGATAGTGGACGTTGGAGCCCTTGTTCAGCGCGACCTTCTTGCCCTTCAGGTCAGCGACCGACTTGATCGCGCTGTCCTTCGGCACCAGGATCGCCTCGCCCTTCGGCGCCGGCGGCTCGTAGGCGACATACTGGATCGGCGCGCCGGCGGCCTGCGCGAAGATCGGCGGCGCCTCGCCGGTGTTGCCGAAATCGATCGCACCGACATTGAGTGCCTCGAGCAGCGGCGGCCCGGACGGAAACTCGGTCCACACCACCTTGGTGCCGGCCGCCTTCAGCTTTTCCTCGAGCGAGCCCTTGCTCTTGAGCAGCACCAGCTTGCCGTATTTCTGGTAACCGATGCGGACGACCTTCTCCTCGCCGTAGGAGGCGCCGACGGTCGCCGCGACGATGCTGAGCGACAGCACCGCGCGGGCGACCCAGCGTCGAAATAAACGCGTCATGGGACTATCCTCTGCATTGAAATGACCAAACGCGCGCCGATCAGGTCTGGGGATTGCGCCAGACGATGTCGCGGATCGCGATCTGCTTCGGGATCAGGCCGAGCTTGAAGAAGCGGTCGGCGACGCCCTGCTGGGTCGCGATGATATCGTCGGTCACGGGTCCGACCGAGAAGCCCGCCCGCTTCGCCGCGATGGTCTGGATGTCGAGCGGCACGCCGGTGACCGCGGCCAGCGATTTGGCGACCTCGTCGGGATGCGCCTGCGCCCATGCCGCGCTCGATGTCGTGACATCGACGATCTGCTGCAGGATCGCGCCGCGATTGCGGGCGAAGTCGCGGTTGGCGATGTAGAACGAGTTGGTCTTGGTGATGTCGCGCGTCTTGACCAGAATGCGGCCGTTCTGCTTGGTCTCGGCGATCGCGAAATACGGATCCCAGATCGCCCAGGCATCGATGCCGCCATTGGCGAAAGCGGGACCGGCGTCCGGCGGCGTCAGATAGACCGGCGTGATGTCGTCATAGGTGAGCCCGGCCTTCTCCAGCGTCTGGATCACGACGTTATGGGCGCTCGATCCCTTGGTGAAGCCGACGCGCTTGCCTTTGAGATCGGCGATTGACGTGATCGCCGAATTCTGCGGCACCAGGATGCCGGAGCCGTTGATGATGGGCTGGGCCGCGGCATAGACGATGGCGGCGCCCGCGGCCTGCGCGAAGATCGGCGGGGAATCGCCGACCGCGCCGTAATCGACGCTGCCGACATTCATCGCTTCCATCATCGGCGGGCCCGAAGAGAACTCGACCCATTTCACGCTGATGCCCTGCGGCTTGAAATGATTTTCCAAGGCCTCGCGCTGGCGCGTGATAACGAGCACGCCGTTCTTCTGATAGCCGATACGAATTTCCTTCGCGTCCGCCTGCGCCTGCGCACCGCGTGACAGCGCAGCGGCGGCGGCTGTGACGAGCGACAGCTGGAGGAACTCACGACGCTTCATTCCAAGACTCTCCTGACGATCAAGCGCGCCATCGCGCTGCACGATCATGCGATGTCAGGATGATGGGGCGCGCGAATGAAGCTGTCGAGCACCGCACAAAAATAGCGATGCCAGCACTTCGGTGCTGGCATCGCGCGTGCCGTTTCTTTTAAGGCGCGGATCGCGCGTAGCGAATTATTTTCCTCACGGAAACGCGAGGTCGCTGTACAGAAGCGTTTTCGAGCGAAGTGGCTACCGGTTCGCGTGAAGAAAACGCGTCCAACAAGAATCTGGAGCATCGGCTCTGATTATCAGAGCCGATGCTCCAACAATCGATCAGCCGGCAGCGGCGGCCTTCGAGCCGACATTGACCGCGAGTTTGCCATAGCGGTCGGTGAACGCCTGGGTGTCGATCTCCTCGAGCTGGATCGAGCCGTCGAGCACGCCCTTCTTCCAGGCATGGTGCTCGGGATCGTGCTGGAACTCCGGCATCACCTCCTTGCCGAACAGCTCGAGCGACTCGCAGATGTGCTCATGCGTGTTCTTGCCGGCCTGGTTGAGCAGGATCACCTGGTCGATATGCGAGGCGCGGAAGCGCCGCAGCTTCTTGCGCAAGGTCTCGGGCGAGCCGATCAGGCCGCCGCGTAGCGCGGCCTCCTGCGCCTCCGGATTGTCGCGCTTCCATTTGTTGTACTCGTCCCACATGTTGACGGTGCCGGGCGCCGGCCGCTGCCGGTTTTGCGCCTGGCCGTAATAGCGCAGCGCGAACTGGAAGAAGGTCGCGCCGTCGGCGCGCCGGCGCGCTTCCTCGTCGGTCTTCGCGCACATGAAGAACGAGACCAGCGCCATGTTCGGATTGATCTCGTAGTCGGCGAGTTTCTGCAGCCGCTTGGTGATCGCGTTGTAATAGGCGTGCACCCAGGCATGCGCCGCCTCGGCGCTGACGAACTGGAAGCCGAGCGCGCCAAACCCGTTCTGTCCGGCGCGTTCGATGGTCGGCAGTTGCGAGCACGCCATCCACAGCGGCGGATGCGGCTTCTGCACCGGCTTCGGCACGACATTGCGCAGCGGAATATCGAAATAGTTGCCGTGATGCTCGGTGCCGACCTTGCTGAACATCGGGAAGATCGCCTGCACGGCTTCCTCGAACACCTCGCGCTTGGTCTCCATGTCGCGGCCGAACGGCGTCAGCTCGGTGATCGAGGCGCTCTCGCCCATGCCGAACTCGCAGCGGCCGTTGCTCAAGAGATCGAGCACCGCGACCCGCTCGGCGACGCGGGCGGGATGATTGGTGGTGAGCTGGAAGATGCCGTGGCCGAGCCGGATGTTCTTGGTGCGCTGGCTCGCGGCGGCGAGGAAGGATTCCGGCGCCGGCGAGTGCGAATATTCCTCGAGGAAGTGGTGCTCCACGACCCAGGCGTAGTCGTAAGCGAGCCGATCGGCGGTTTCCAATTGCGTCAGCGCGTTCTGGTAGAGCCTGAGCTCGTCGCCGTCGTTCCAGGGGCGCGGCAATTGCAGCTCGTAAAAGATGCCGAATTTCATGGAGTCACTCCCAAGGTCGCTTCCTCGACCACGTGTCGTGGTCCCGACCGCTTGTTGTTTTGGGGCAGTCTAGTGGCGCCCCGGATCAAGTCTAGCCTCGGGGGCGAAACCCCAATTCCGCGCAGCGGGAGACGGCTTGATCGGAACGCATGAATGTTTAGCTTGTGCTGGCCTGAGTCGCGGCGCTATCGGTCGCGCGCTCACTCTTCCGAAAGCTCATGACCACCTTCACGCCGCATCAGGACACTGCGCTGAAAGCCGTCGCCGACTGGCTGAAGGCCAAGCCCGGCCAGAACGGCACGCCGCCGGTGTTCCGCCTGTTCGGCTATGCCGGAACCGGCAAGACCACGCTCGCCCGTCACATCGCCGAAGGCGTCGACGGCGAGGTGAAGTTCGCGGCCTTCACCGGCAAGGCGGCGCTCGTCATGCGCAACAAGGGTTGCGACAGCGCCTCGACGATCCATTCCCTGATCTACCGCGCCCGCGAGTCCGGCGTCGAGCAGCCGAGTTTCGAGCTCTGGGACGACGCGCCGGCATCGAAGGCGAAGCTGATCGTGATCGACGAGTGCTCGATGGTCGATGCCGAGCTCGGCCGCGATTTGATGTCGTTCGACTGCCCGCTGCTGGTGCTCGGCGATCCCGCGCAATTGCCGCCGATCCAGGGCGGCGGCTTCTTCACCGATGCCGAGCCCGACGCGATGCTGACCGAGGTGCACCGCCAGGCGCAGGACGATCCGATCGTGCGGATGTCGATGGATATCCGCGAGGGCCGCGAGCTCGAGATCGGCCGCCACGGCGAGAGCGAGGTGGTGTCGCGCAAGGAGCTCGATCCGGACCGCGTGATGAGTGCCGACCAGGTGCTGGTCGGCCGCAACAACACCCGCCGCGCCTACAACATGCGGGTGCGGCAGCGGCAGAACATCGAGGATCCGCTGCCGGTTGCCGGCGACAAGCTGGTCTGCCTGCGCAACAACCGCAAGAAGGGCCTGTTCAACGGCGGGCTGTGGCGGGTCAAGGCGCGCGCGCAGTCGAAATCCAAGATCATCACCATGCGCGTGATGCCGGACGAGGACTTCGGCTACAAGGTCACCAAGGTCTCGGTGCGCGGCGAATGCTTCGACGGCGGCGTCGAGGGCGTGCCGTGGGAGCAGCGCAAGCCCTATGACGAGTTCGACTACGGCTACGTGCTGACCGTGCACAAGTCGCAGGGCTCGCAATGGGACGACGTCGTGCTGTTCGACGAGAGTTTTGCGTTCCAGGACTCGCGCGCGCGGTGGCTGTACACCGGCATCACGCGGGCAGCGAAGCGTCTGAGCATCGTCGTGTGATCGTCCCGCAGGCGCCGACGTCATCCTGACAGCAGGTGAGTGTATGACTCGCAGGCGGCCCCAACCTTCAGCGTCGTCCTGGCGAAAGCCAGGACCCATTACCCCGGCTGCTTGTTGTTGCGGGACGCTGGGGCCACGATCCCGCCTAAAGTACATTTCGTGATTATGGGTCCCGGCTTTCGCCAGGACGACGGGCGTGGAGAGGCCGCGGGCAAAAATCCATCACTGTCATCCCTGAACCTCGCTGATTTCCCTCACGAAACCGTGTGGCCGGCGCCGTAACAAAACGCCCCCTCGCCCGTATTTTGAAGCGTCGGAGCCGCCGGCCTGATTGGCCAATGGCGGCTCCCGCTCTAGACTGGCCCCACTTGCGATCCCACGAGGAACCCATGCCCAAAAGCTCCCTCAGCCGCCTCTCGCTGTGCGCCGCCGCGATCGGCGCGCTGGCCGTCACAGCTTTTGCCGTTGCGCCCTCGCTTGCCGCCGAGGACGCCGTGATCATCCCGCCGCCGGCCGCGAGCGCGCCGGAAACCGGCATCAAGACCGCGGTGCTCGCCGGCGGCTGCTTCTGGGGTGTGCAGGGCGTGTTCCAGCACACCGCCGGCATCGTCAGCGCGGTGTCCGGCTACTCCGGCGGCAGCAAGGCAAACGCCGATTACGAGAAGGTCTCGACCGGCACGACCGGCCATGCGGAATCGGTCGAGATCAAGTACGACCCGCAGAAGATCTCCTACGGCAAGATCCTGCAGATCTTCTTCTCCGTCGTGCACGACCCGACCCAGCTGAACCGGCAGGGCCCCGATTCCGGCACGCAATATCGCTCGGCGATCTTCACCACCAGCGACGAGCAGAAGAAGGTCGCGGACGCCTATATCGTCCAACTCAACGCGGCCAAGGTCTACAAGAAGCCGATCGTCACCAAGGTCGGCGCGCTGGAGGCGTTCTATCCGGCGGAGGGCTACCACCAGGACTATCTGACGCTGCACCCGAACCAGCCCTATATTGCCTATAACGACATCCCGAAGGTCGAGAACCTGAAGAAGATCTTCGTGGAGAACTACATCGAGAAGCCGACGCTGGTGGGCAGCACCAAGGTCACCAACTGAGCATCTCGCAAAGGAGGTTGAATGTCCGATACCAAGACCGACGGCAAGGTCCGCAAGAGCGAGGCCGAGTGGCGCAAGGAATTGACGCCGATGCAGTATGCCGTGCTGCGCGAGAAAGCGACCGAGCGGCCCTTCACCGGCGAATACGAGCATGATCCGCGCAAGGGCACCTATGTCTGCGCCGGCTGCGGGCAGACGCTGTTCGAGTCCGACCAGAAGTTCGATTCCGGCTGCGGCTGGCCGAGCTTCTCCAAGCCCTCGGTCGAGAGCCATGTCGACGAGGAGCGCGACATGAGCCACGGCATGATCCGCACCGAGGTGCTGTGCTCGAAATGCGACGGCCATCTCGGCCACGTCTTCAACGACGGCCCCGGCCCGACCGGCCTGCGCTACTGCATCAACTCGGCGGCGCTGAAGCTCGACGAGAAGAAGTAACGCCGCCCACCGCGCCGTGCCCCACGCGACCAACAGGCCGGTCGCGTGGGGCTTTGTTTTGGCTCCGGCCCCCCGGCAACATCCTCGTGATCGGCTGACGGCCTTAACGACTCGCAGGCCGGAATGTGGTTTGCTTGGTGTTCGCGGGGCCGTAGGCGTCTCGCCGTGCGGCTGCCGCCTGTTCTGAGGAGGGCGCCATGTCGCTTGGACTGATCCTCATCATCCTTCTGCTGATTATCCTGCTGGGCGGCTATAGCGGCCGAATTCGCGGCTATGGCTATGGCCTCGGCCACTCCGGAATGGGCCTTTTCGGGGTGATTTTGATCGTGGTCGCGATCCTGGCCTGGCTCGACAAGATTTGAGCGCCATAAGTCATTGAAACAAAATGACTTATCTGGCCGGCGCCCGTGCTATGCGCGGATTCAGCATGTGCCCTGTCAGGGGCTCTTCTGGGGTCGCATTTTTGTCAAAGAGGCCTATATTAGGGGTCGAAATGACATGTACGGCGCGCCGCCGATAATAGGCCGCCGTCCCCCAAAATCCCTTTCGCAACGCCAACTGAAAAGAACACAAGAGGTCGTCGACCATGCGTCCCCTGCGTCCGTTCAACTATAACACATCCGCCGAACTGTTCCCCGCCGCGATCCGCAAGAAGAAGCGGGCGGGTTTCGCCTACCGCCGTTTCGGCACCGCTGCCGAGGCCGTGCAGTTCGCGATGGAGCAGTTGCCGGCGGACTCGCTGAACGGCGCCTATCTGCAGGTCGAGGAAGCCCGATTCGACCAGAACGGCATCCGCTCGCTCTATGAGAGCGAGGCTTTCCCGCTGCCGCGCCGTCCGCGCCCCGCCGCCAGCCAGACCGACGCCGACGCCGCGTAAGCTTTCTGCTCCTTCTTAACGAAAAGCCCTCGGACCGATCCGGGGGCTTTTGTTTTGAGAGTTAAAATCTCGGCTGCTTGTCGAGCCAGCGCCGCAGCATCCGCACATTGCGGATATTGGCGCGGAACATCACGTCGAAGGCATCGCCCGCCACCGGCACCATGCCGATCACGCCGTCGACGGCGACGTTGGCAAGCATCCGCGCGGTGATGTGCCAGGGCGCGCCCAGCAACCGGGCCTCGCGCACCAGCCACAGCGAGATCGCGGTGGTGATGATATCGCCGACCACGGGGATCAGGCCGATCAGCCCGTCGATGCCGTAGCGCACATTGGTGCCCGGCACGATGAAGGCGACGTCGAGCAGCTTTGCGATCATCTCCAGCCGCGCCAGCCGCTGCTCGCGGGTCAGATTGCCGAACGGATTGGCGGTGGAGTTGCGGAAGTCGAACTGGAAGCCTTCCTGAAAGGCTCCCTGAAAACCTTGGAACTGCGGATGCAGCGGGCCGTCGGCGAGCTCGCGCCCGTCCTGGTCGATGACCTTGCTGCGCGCCTGCGCGCCGCCAAAAGGCGGCCGCGATCGCGCGGCGTGGGGCGTGAAGATGTCGTCCTCGGGCATGGCCATCACTTGGTAACGCAGGCAGGCGGTTCAAGTTGCGTCACATTACCACTGTGTCACCTTCAAGGCCTGTTACCTCAAGGCTCTGCCGTGCTCGCGTTCAGTAGACGCCCTTGTTCATGGTTCTAAGGCGCTGCGCCAGCGTCCGCATGACCTTCAGGGCAAAATGCGGCGTCTGGCTCACGAGGAAGAGAAACTGCTTTTCCGAGACCGGGACGAGCTCGACATCCGTGAGCGCCGTGGCGGTCGCGCTCCTTGGCTCGTTGTCGATCAACGCCATCTCGCCAAAGATCGTGTCGGGCGCCAGATCCGCCATGGTCTTGTTGCCGACCTGAATGCGCACATAGCCGCTCTTGATCACGAAGAGCTCGTTGGCCTGCTCGCCCTCGCGAAAGATCACGCCGCCGGCCCGGACCAGGCGCGTTTCGATACTGTTGCCTGTCAGAAGGCTGAAGCTTGCATCTGCCACTCGAAATTCCTTTCCCCGAATCCGGACGCAGATCCCGTACGTCCCGGTCGTCTGCAGCGACGGCTGAAATAGATGCGCGAACACAGAATAGAGCAGGCCCGAGATCGGCATCGCCGCTGCCCCGGACGGCCGCGGGTCGCGAGGGCGACGCGGGCATGACATTGGGACTACGTTTGCATGACGATGATATGACAGTTATGTGAAGTGCGCTGGCCGTCCGGCCGTCTGGTGCGCTGACAAGACTACTGCAACGGGTGATCTATTCCGCGCCGTGCGTTGAGCGCGGTCCTGTCCGATCCCGATGCGATCATTCGCCGTTGGGTCAGACGTCGCCGATCACGACTTCTGCTTTTCCCTTGGTAACGAGTAGGCGCCTAGTGCTGCGAAGCCGGCTGCGCCGGCGCGTGCAGCTCTTCGGCATATTTGTGCGCCAGCCAGGACGTGATCACGCCCGGGATGAAGCCGACCATTCCGTACAGGATGAACTGCACCGCGCCGCTTTCGGAGCCGTGCGAGGCGTAGGTCAACGCGGCGCCAACGAACGCCACCGCGCCGACGAGCAGCATCCGCACCACCGGCGCGATCCGCTTCACATGCATCAGGATGTCGTCGATCGCACCGAACATCAGCGACGGCACGATGCCGAACAGATAATTGTATTGCAGCGACTTCACGAACACGACGAGCAGCTTGGTCACCTCGCCGCCACTGGTCTCGGTCCAGTAGCCGGACTGATAGGTGGTCATGAGCAGCAACAGGAAGCCGCCGATGAACGGCCCGATGGCTGCGAAGATCAGATAGCGTTTCATGGCGTCCCCTTGCCCGACGTCAGTCAAGTGTAACGCGGTCGCGCGACGGTTCTAGGGAAAAATCGAAAGCCGCGGCGATGTTCCGGAGCGCCGCGCGTCGAATGCGCTGCAACAGCCGCAGATCTTGCTGCGATACGGAATCGCCCGGACGAAGCCGGGCGATGACATTGCTGGCAACCGAGGCGAGAGCTAGGCCGCTACTCGCCCCACGCGGCGAATGCCTCGTTGAAGGCCCGCTCGCCGGGGGCGCCCTTTTCGATCGCGATGATGGCGCGGCGCTGGTTGGTGTAGACCAGCGGCACGTCGAACCAGGAGCGCTCCTTCAGGAGCTGCAGGTTGCGCGAGCGGTCGGCGTCGACATTGGAGAGGCCGACCAGGAAGAAGCCGTCGGTGACCTTGACCGCGAGCCCGGCCAGCGGCGTGCCGCGCGCCTGCTCGTTCGACTTCATCAGGATGCCCGGCACGTTGCCGACGCCGCCATTAGCGAAGTCCTGCGGCAGGATGAAGGTCAATTCCGCGGTATGGCTCGCCGGCAGCGATGAATCGGTGTTGCGGCGGAACGACATCGTCATCTTGAACTTGCGATCGGGGATGTCGATGTCGGCGCGCACGGCGATGTCGGCCTTCTGGTTGCCCGATCCCTTGACCTGCTCGGTGCGCCAGACCACCGAACCGACATACTGCTTGCCCTTCGGATCCGACGGGTCCTCGTCATACAGCACGACGCGCTGCGCCACCGGGGCGACCGTCTCGCCCGACGACGAGGGCTGGCCGACGCGGTCGGTGATCTTCTTGCTCGCAGGCGTCGACGCGGCATCCTTCGGCGCCTCGACCGGGGCCGAGGATTTGAACAGGCTGCTGACAAGGGTCATGGCCTGCTGCCGGAACAGGATGCCGGTGCCGACCAGGATCAGCAGGATGCCGATCACGATCGCGGTCTTGAACGGGAACATCGACCCGACGCGGGGCGGCTTTTTCGGCTCACGCTCGCCGTTGCCGGCCCGCGACCGCTGCGGCGGCGGACCCTGCGGCGGCTGCGGGGTGTAGCGCTCGGCCTCCTCGATCGACTCGTCGTAGGAATACGGCGCCTCGGGATCGCCGCCGCGATTCTCCAGGCTCGGCTCGAGCCGGTCGAATTCCGGCGAGGGCGACGGCACGTTGGCGTAGGTCTTGCGCGCGTTGCGGCTGGCTTGCGCCGCGGCACGGCCGAGATCGTCGGCGTCGGCGGTGATGTCGCGGAAGCCGCGCACGCCCGGCGATGCCGGCGGCACCGGCGGCGGCGCGCCTTCCGGTCCGCGGCGGGGCGGGCCCGGCCGGGCCGGCGGCGCCTGGGTCTCGGGACCCGGCGGGTTCTGCGGCCGCGCCGGGGCCGGCGGCGGCGCATCGGGACGCAGATTGCGCGGCGGGCGGGGCTCGGCCGGGGGCCGTGGGCGGGCGGCACTGTCGGCGGAAGCGGGCTCGGGCGGCCGGGGATTGGCCCGGCGCAGCGCATCGCTGCCGCGGGCACCGCCACCGGGGCGCGAGGCCTCGCGGGCGCGCTGCGCGGCCTCGGACTCGACCTTGCGAACCGCCTCTTCCAGCGACAGCCGTTCGCGGGTGATCTCGGATTCGGAGAGCGGCGGCTGCACGCCGCGAAGCTGCTGGATCAACGCCGTTCGCGCCCGCGCATACAGCGCACGGCGGGCTTCGCCGGGGGCGTTGGGGTCCAATCCGGCGATGGCGCGGGCGATCAGCGGGTAGTAGTCAGCCATTTCCACACAATTGGAGGGATATAGGTAATATCCCGTTAAGCCTCGAACGGATTCTGTACCAGAATAGTATCTTCACGCTCCGGGCTGGTGGACAGCAGGGCGATCGGACACCCCACCAGTTCCTCGACCCGGCGAACGTACTTGATGGCCTGGGCCGGCAGATCCGCCCAGGACCGCGCATTGGCAGTCGGCTGCTTCCAGCCCTCGATGATCTCATAGATCGGCTCGACCCGGGCCTGTGCGCCCTCGCCCGCCGGCAGATGGTCGATTTCCTTGCCGTCGAGCTTGTAGCCGATGCAGACCTTGATGCTGTCGAACCCGTCGAGAATATCGAGCTTGGTCAGCGCCAGCCCGGCAATTCCGCAGGTGCGGACAGTCTGTCGCACCAGCATGGCATCGAACCAGCCGACCCGGCGCTTGCGCCCGGTATTGACGCCGAATTCCTTGCCGCGACGGCCGATTTCCTCGCCGATCTCGTCGTTCAGCTCGGTCGGGAACGGGCCCTGGCCGACCCGGGTGGTGTAGGCCTTGCAGATGCCCAGCACATAGCCGACCGCGCCCGGGCCTAGGCCGGTGCCGGTCGCGGCCTGCGCCGCCACCGTGTTGGACGAGGTCACATAGGGATAGGTGCCGTGGTCGACGTCGAGCAGCGCGCCCTGCGCGCCCTCGAACAGGATGCGCTTGCCCTCGCGGCGCTTGATGTCGAGCAGCCGCCACACCGTCTCGGCATAGGGCAACAGTTTCGGCGCCAGCGCCGACAGCTCGGACAGGATGCCCTTGCCGTCGATCTCCTGCAGATTGAGGCCGCGGCGCAGCGCGTTGTGATGCGCCAGCAGGCGTTCGATCTTGTGCGGCAGGGTGTCGAGGTCGGCGAGGTCCATCAGGCGGATGGCGCGGCGGCCGACCTTGTCCTCATAGGCCGGGCCGATGCCGCGGCGGGTGGTGCCGATCGAGGTGATGGCGTTACCGGATTCGCGCAAGGCGTCGAGCTCGCGATGCAGCGGCAGGATCAGCGTGACGTTCTCGGCGATCCGCAGATTGTCCGGTCCGACCGCAACGCCCTGCCCCTTCAGCTTGGCGACTTCGTCGAGGAAGGCCTGCGGATCGAACACCACGCCATTGCCGATCACCGCGAGCTTGTTCGGGCGCAGCACGCCGGAGGGCAGCAACGCCAGCTTGTAGGTCTCGCCATTGATCACGAGCGTATGGCCGGCATTGTGGCCGCCCTGGAAGCGCACGACGATGTCGGCCTGTTCCGACAGCCAGTCGACGATCTTGCCCTTCCCTTCGTCACCCCATTGGGCGCCGACGACGACAACATTGGCCATTGCGAAGATGTTCCCTTCAGGTGTTTTCAGACCATGATCGCGGCGAAAACGCGTCCGCCCACAGCGACCTGCATGATATGCCCAGCCTAAATCGCGGCGCCCGGCCGCGCGCACGCAAGGCGCCTACCGGATAAAGGAAGCGGCTCGGCTGCGCAAGCAAGAAGGGGCCCGTTTACGCCTTTTAGACGAGCTACAACCCTTTGATATCCCCATTAAATTCCATGCTGCGCCCGGCCGCGCCAGGCTGGCGGGAATTTAATGTTACGGCAACGTGACGCCAGACGTGCTGCGGATTGATCGCAACTCCTATTACGGCGATCATTCACCTAGATTAACCGGCAGGGTCCATGCCCAATTCGACACAAGCGACGATGGCGCTGCGCAAGCTGGGCATTGCCTTCAAGCTTCACACCTATGTCTACGATTCCAGCGCCGAGAGCATCGGGCTGCAAGCGGCCGAGGCGCTCGGCGTCGACCCGAATCGCATGCTCAAGACGCTGATGGCGGAGGTCGACGGCAAGCCGGTCTGCGCCGTGGTGCCATCCGACTGCGAGGTCAGCATGAAGAAGCTTGCCGCCGCCCTCGGCGGCAGGTCGGCCAAGATGATGCGCCCGGCCGATGCCGAACGGCTGACCGGCTATCATGTCGGCGGCATCAGCCCGTTCGGCCAGAAGAAAAAGGTCCCGACCGCGATCGACGAGACCGCCCTCACCCACGTCACGGTCTTCGTCAATGGCGGCCAGCGCGGCCTGCAGATCGAGATCGACCCGAACGACGCCGCGCTTGCCGCCGGCGCCATGATGAAGCCGCTGGTGGCGACGCAAGACTGAACCTGCGCAAGACTGAACCTGCGCAAGACTGAACCTGCGCGAGACCGATCCGAAGACCGATCGCCGCGATCAGTGCGAGGATTTGTCCCTCATGAACTCCGCGCCGACGAAGTCGGACAGACCGGATAATTCCTCCGCCGTAATATCGTTGACGTTGAGCCGCAGCTGCATGATCGCGAGGTCGAGCAGATGCGCGGCAAAGCTCGCGCCGGCCGCCCTCACGATGCTGCGCTGCTCGATCAGGACAGCGATGACGTCGCGCAAACTGCGCACTTGCACTTGATCCATGGCCCTTTGCCCGGCGCTGGCCGTTGTTAGCTGAGTTGTCATTGGGATACCGATTGTAGTGTGCTGATGGACGCCGCACCCACGGCTGGGATGTACGGCAGATGCTCGGCTTCCTCGCCGAGATGCGGGATGCGCGAGGGCGTCTCGCGGACTTCGATGTCGATGGTCATCGGCGGGGGAATCAGCGTCACCGAGGCTTTCGGCCACGGCGCCGGATTCGGGCTGACGCCGGTGAAGCGATAGGCCGCGGCGATCTCGAGCGCGAGCAGTTGCAGCTCGAGCATCGCAACCCCCATCCCGGCGCAGGCGCGTGGGCCGGCGCCGAACGGGATGTAGGCGTCGGTGTTGTAGCGCCGCGTCATCAGGAAGCGGTCCGGATCCTCGAAATGCCTGGGGTCGCGCTGCAGCTGCCAGGGGCAGATCAGAAGCGATGTGCCGACCTTGAGATCGCGCCCGCCGATCGTCACCGGCTGCATCACCTCGCGCGAGAACCACCAGGCGCTGGGGTAGAGCCGGCAGACCTCCTTGACCAGCGTCGCGCTCAGATTGGCGCGCTTCACCGCGTCAAGTCGCAACTCGCCGTCGTCGCCGAGGCACTCCGCCGCCTCGTCGGCAATCTCGTCCATCAGGGCGGGGTCGGCAGCCATCTGGTAGAACATCCACGCCGCAGTCGAACCTGTGGTGTGATGGCCGGCCAGCAGCAATGTCAGGATCTCGTCCTCGAGATCGCGATCGGTCAGGCCGAGCGCCTCGAGATCGCGCAGCGCGCTGCTCGAGCCGGCTTTGCGGCGCAGGCGTTGCACCACCGTCGACATCGCAAGCTTGGCACAGACCCGGTTCTTGCGCCGCCGATACCAGGCCACCGGACCGAACGGCAACGCGCGGAACATCTCTTCCGCCAGATCGTCCTCGATCGCGCCCACCGCCTGAACCAGGGCTTCCTCGTCGCCGGACGACATCACCTGGGAGCCGAAGATCGCGACGCAGATCGTCCGCAGCGCCAGCATTGCGGTGACATGGTGCGGATCGAACGATCCGAGCCGCGCCAGGCTGGCGCCGACCGCGCGGATCTCGGCGCACATATGCGGCAGGAATTTCTCGACGCTGCCCTTGGCCATGTGCTTCTGCAGCGCCGCCCGCCGCGGCTTGTGCTCCTCGCCGCTCAGCATCAGCGAGCTGCGGCCGAGCACCGGCGAAAGCTTCTTGATCAGCTTGCCCTTGCCGATGTCGGTCTCCGGCGCCTTCAGGATCGGGCGCAGCAGATCGGGATCGTTCACCAGGAAGACGGGCGCAGGACCGAGCCGCAGCGGCACCAGCCCCGGCGCGGACTCGTTGCCGCGCGTCAACAGCAGACGCAGCGGATCACGCTGGAATGCTCGAACGTCCGAGAACATGTGAGGCATCGTGGATCTCCAATTGCCGTCCAAGGTCGAGGAATTTGGTCAGGCCGGGATTGGCGGCGAGACCGAGCGGGATTTCTCCGGCGAGCGCCGTCAGCGGGCGGCCCATGCGATCATTGCCGATCACCTGCGGCGGGCCGTAGCGGCGGGTGCGGATGTCCATGCGGGTGAGAAAACGCTCATAGGAGAGGTCGGCCAGCGCCACCAGCGCCTTCGCTCCGCGCAGCTCCGCGAAGCGGAACATCAGCGCATAGGTCACGCGTGCGGTCTGCGACCTCGCGACACCAGGCAGCACGCCGAAGCGGCTGATCTCCCAGGCATCGCGACGGCTCGGAAAGCGGCGCACCGCAAGCTGCGGGAAGACCGACGCGGTGAGGTAGGGATAATCGGTGCGGATCGCCCGGAAGCCGCCGACGAGTTCGACGCCGGAGAACAACAGGCAGTGCTCGGTATACCAGCAGTCGAACTGATCGCGTTCGGCATCCCCGACCGTGGTCAGAAGCCAGCCGCAATGATCGACGAACAGGCGTTTGCGCAGCCGCAACATCGCCCCGACATGCGCCGGGTCAAGCTCTTCCCTGGTGATGAGTGCATGATAGCCGTCCAATAAATGCGGCATTATCCTTTCCTCCAAATGCAGAACATCTGGAACGAAAGGGGTTAACTGTGGTACCCCCGGAAACCGGGGGTTTTAGTAATGGGCCTGGTAGACGCGATTTCGACCATCGAGGCGTCGGATACCATCGACGAGCTCAGCTCGTCATTGCATCGCGTTGTCCAGAATTACGGCTTCTCGGGCTTTGCCTTTGTCGATGCCGGCCGGCCCGACCTTGATCTGCCCTACCATATCGGCACATTTCCCGACGCCTGGAAGCGGGCGTATGTGCAGAACGAGTTCGTTCATGCCGATCCGGCACTGGCGCGGTCACGACGCACCAACACGCCGTTCAGCTGGAGCAGCCTGAAGCTGCCGGAGCGAAGCGGACGCAAGCGACCGCCCGAGGTCAAGACGATGGATGCCGCCCGGGAGTTCGGATTCAAGGACGGCTTTGTCGTGCCGTTCCACTATCGCGACCGGCTTGGCGCCGTGCATTCGAGCTCGACGGTGTTCTTCTGGGAAGACAAGCCGCGCGACTTCGACAAGCTGTTCGTCTGCCATCGCCATGAACTGCATCTGTTGATGATCTACTGGGTGCAGCGGGCGATGGATATCGTCAACCGCGACCAGCGCAACGCGCCGACCATCCTCAAGCCCGCGGACGCCGCCGAGACCATCAAGCTCACCGGGCGGGAAAAGGAAGTGATCGCCTGGGCGGCGCGCGGCAAGACCGTGGCCGACACCGCGCAGATCCTCGGCATTTCGCCGGAGACGGTGGAAGGCTTCATCAAGCAGGCGCTGCGCAAGCTCGAGGCATCCAACAAGACCCACGGGGTGGCCAAGAGCATCGCGCTCGGGATCATCGATTTGTGAGCGGCGCCGCGCAGCCATCGCGGCGCTCCCGGGGTTGCCGCCATGCCGACCGCATCGCCCAGCCAGGACCAAACACCGCGATCTGTGGCGCGGTCACACATCCGGGTTGGGTTGATCTTCCCGGTCGCCCCCTGATTGCATTCGCGCATGGTCTTGATAATAAGGCCAGGGCCGGATGACGCTGACGCGCGCATCCCAGACCATGGGTGCGCGCTCCGGTGCCCGTCCGGCGCGACTGCCCGGCTGGCGTAGAGACGCGGATCATCCTGCACGTTGCCCGGTACGGCAGGACCCGTTGTCCAGCCGCATGATCCGTAGAAGTCCCATCGCGACGAACCGCTGGTTCATTTGCTACCAACTTTCGTAGCGGAAATGCTGTCCACGGACCTAGCTGGAGATGGTCTGAACGCATCATGAGCACATCACAGGACGACCAGATCGACCAATTGGTGCAGGCGCGCTGGCGCGCAATCGGGCTGTCGCAGGCGGATCTCGCCGAGATCCTGTGCGCCGGCGCCTCCCTGCAAAAGAACGGCGTCGACGGCACGGTGAAAATCGATACCGGTCGCCTGGCGACCGTAGCCGAGATGCTCGGAATCGCCGCCGACATCCTCAATCGCCGGCCGGTCACGGCAGCGCCGGCGCAAGCCGGACAGACGGCGGAATCGCTGCAGTCCCTGCTCGAACTGCGCATGCTGCGGGTGTTTCGCGACGTGCAGGACCCCGACACCAAGCGGATCCTGATCGAGCTCGCCGAGCAGATCGTCAAGCGCCAGACCACGCCGCCAGAGACCGGCTAAGACCAGGCGTTCGATTCCCTGCGCGACCGGTGCGGGGCTGCCCCTGCCAAGCGCCGCCATGTTGCCTTGGTGAAGGGGTCTTCGCGCATGGTCGCGATGCGTCTATCCCCATTGATGGAATGGCGGAATCCGTGTCTGTGATCCGAGCCGGGGAGATCCATACCGGCCCGGCGGTGCCAGCCGGGCAGGCCGCGGCGTCGTGAACCCGGGCCCTCTTTATGTCTGCCTCCGATTCCACCACATCAACGCCTGCGGCCGGCTCCTGGATCGCCAACCAGCCCTATCTGCTGCTCTGCATCACCGCGACGTGCTGGGCCGGCAATGCGATCGTCGGTCGCCTCGCCGCCGGCCACATTCCGCCGGTGACGCTGTCGTTCCTGCGCTGGTCGGCGGCCTTCCTGATCATCCTGCCGTTCGCCTGGAAGCACCTCGTCCGCGACTGGCCCGTGATCCGCAGCAATCTCGGCATCATGGTGCTGATGTCGATCACCGGCATCAGCGCCTTCAACACGCTGCAATACTGGGCGCTGGAGCACACCCAGGCGCTCAACACGCTGCTGCTGCAATCGGCGGCACCGCTGGTGGTCGCGCTGTGGTCGCTGATCCTGCTCGGCGCACGGCTGACGCTGGCACAATTATTCGGCGTGCTGCTGTCGCTCGCCGGCGTGCTGGTGATCCTGCTGCACGGCGATCTCACGACGCTGTCGAAGATCGAGTTCAACAAGGGCGATCTGATCTTCATCGTCGCATTGGTGATCTTCGCGCTGTATTCGGTGCTGACCCTGAAGCGGCCCAAAATCCACGGCCTGTCGGTCGCCGCCTTCACCTTCGGCTGCGGCGCGCTGGTCCTGATCCCGCTCTACATCTGGGAACTCGGCGCGCGTCCGGTGATGCAGCTCACGATCAACAATCTGCTGTCGCTGTTCTATGTCGCGGTGTTCCCCTCGACACTGGCCTATCTGTGCTTCAACCGCGGTGTGCAGCTGATCGGCGCCAACCGCGCCGCGCCGTTCTTCCACATGGTTCCGGTGTTCGGCACCATCATGTCGATCGTGTTCATCGGCGAGCATCCGCAGGCCTTCCATTTCATCGGCTTCGCGCTGGTGCTGGCCGGCGTCTTCGCGGCGTCGCGGAGGCAGAGTGCGTAATTCTCCTCTCCCTCTCCCCGTTCTTACGGGGAGAGGGAGAGGTGGGGTCAGGTGCGGTGACTATCGGCGGCAAATCCGCTATCTGTGGAAGTCTGCTTCGCAGACGGGTTTTACGCATGGCGCGCGCCAGCAATCTCTTGATCGGCACCCTGACGCTGGCCCTGATCGCCGGCTCGCTCGGCGGCTGGCTGGGCTATCAGCGCTATGCCGGTATCAAGCGGATGGTGCCGTTCCGCGTCATCTTCGAGGGCTCGGCCTCCGGCCTGCGCCGCGGCGGCAGCGTCAACTTCGCCGGCGTGCGGATCGGCGAGGTGGTCTCGATCAGGCTCGACCGGCACCGCGTGGTGGCGATGACGCGGATCGAAGGCAACGCCCCGATCAAGAAGGACACCCAGGCCGGCCTCGAATTCCAGGGCCTGACCGGGATCGCCTCGATCTCCTTCACCGGCGGCACCGACGATGCTCCGCCGCCGACGCTCGGCGCCGACGGCATTCCCGAGCTGACGGCCGACGCCGAAGGCACGATGGGAATCCAGGAGAAGCTGCGGGTCGCGCTGCGCAATGTCGACCGCGTCATCAGCGAGAACGAGGCTGACATCAAGGACTCGCTGCTCGGGCTCGAGAACTTCACCAACTCGCTGTCCGGCAATGGCGAGCTGATCGCCGGCTTCATCGACGCCGCCGACGACGGGATCAGCGCGGTCGACGCCAAGATGACCGCGGCCGACAAGTTCCTGAAGAGCTTCGGCAGCGACAAATATGGCGGCGAGCTGCTGCCGACCGTGATCTCGCTGCGCGAACTGATCCAGAGCTTCGACAAGAAATCCGGCGCCATGATCGCCGAGACCCGCAAGACGCTCAGCGACGTCAACCAGTCCGTCAACAAGTTCAACGAGAGATTTGTCGGGCCCGCCGGCAGGCGCTAGTCTGACTTTCCGACCAAGAACCAAGAACAACGGAAACGCTCAACGTGCACGACCGGACCGCAGCCCCCTCTCCGCCTCCCGTAACCGTCAACCGCGCAGCACCCGCCGTGCCGCGGCATCTGCGGCGCTATCTCACGCTCGACGATTTCGAACCGCAGGCGCGGCGGCTGCTGCCGAAATTCCTTTACGGGTACATTTCGGGCGGCGCCGAGACCGATATGGCCCGCACCGACAATCGCCGGGCGTTCGAGGAATACGGCTTCGTGCCGCGGGTGCTGCAGGACGTCTCCGGCCGCGACCAGTCCACGACGCTGTTCGGCAAGAGCTACGCCTCGCCGTTCGGCATTCCGCCGATGGGCTCCTCTGCCCTGTGCGCCTATCGCGGCGACATCGTGCTGACGCGCGCTGCGGCCGGCGCCAACATCCCGATGATCCTCTCGGCCTCCTCGCTGATCACGCTGGAGGACGTTCGCGCCGCCAATCCTTTGGCCTGGTACCAGGCCTATCTCGCCGGCCTTCCCGAGCGGATCGAGCCGCTGGTCGATCGCGTCGCCGCCGCCGGCTACGACACCTTCGTCGTCACCGCCGACGTGCCGGTGCCGCCCAACCGCGAGAACAACATCCGCAACGGCTTCCAGGTGCCGCTTGAGATCACGCCGCGGGTGTTCTGGGACACCATCACCCATCCCGACTGGCTGCTCAACACCTGGGCGCGCACCGTGTTCAATCACGGCATGCCGCATTTCGAGAACATGGACGCCAAGCAGGGCCCGCCGGTGCTGTCCAAGAATTTGATGCGCAACATCGGCAGCCGCGACCAGCTGGCCTGGAAGCATGTCGAGCTGATCCGCAAGCGCTGGCGCGGCAAGCTCGTGGTCAAGGGACTGATCGCGCCGGAAGACGCCCGGCTGGCGCGCGAGCATGGCTGCGACGGCGTCATGGTCTCCAACCATGGCGGCCGTCAGCTCGACTACACCGTCGCCGGCTTGCGCACGCTGCCGGAGATCGCGGCGCAAAAGGGCAACATGACCGTGATGGTCGACGGCGGCATCCGCCGCGGCACCGACGTGATCAAGGCGCTGGCACTCGGTGCGGATTTCGTCTGGGTCGGTCGGCCGTTCCTCTATGCCGCCGTGGTCGCGGGCGAGGCCGGCGTGGCGCGCGCGATCTCGCTCCTGCATGCCGAGATCGACCGCGATCTCGCGCTGCTCGGCATCCGCAGCCTGAAAGAGATCACCCCGGACCTGGTGCGGAAGTTCTGAGACGATTGCATCCGCAACGGGACTACGTCCCCTCCCCCGCAAGCGAGGGCTTTGCGCAATCGGGCGTGCGCGAGTGCAGGCCAGTGTCAGGCCTTTTTTTGCGTGGCTTCTGGGGGCGCGGGGGAGTGGACAGCTTGGTTTGGGCGGCCGATTGACGGCATTGCGGAGCGGCGGTCACAGCGCAACTCCCGCTGGACGCAGCATTGCCCATCGTTTGAGGTTCATGGCGAGGCAGAGAAGATGCAGATGGGTCTGATTGCGTGCCAAGCCCAGATAGCGAGCGCGCGCCCAGCCATAGACGCCCTTGAGGCGCGCGAAGACCTGCTCGACCGGGGCGCGGCGCCGTCCCACGGCGTCGTTGAAGCGCTTCTGACGCGCGGTCAGGGGATGATGCTTGTTGGGCCGGAACATCAGCCGCGGCTTGATGCCCCGGGCCGCGAGGAGGGCGCGGCGCTCGTGCTTGTCATAGGCCTGGTCAGCGTAGACCGCCTTCTCGTCGCCGCAGATCAACTCGTCGGCCGGCACCGTGTCGTTGACCGCGGCGTCGGTCAGCTTGCTGCGACGGATGATCGCCGAGCCCTGGTCGACGCCGACATGCGCCTTGTAGCCGAAGTACCGCTTGCCACCCTTCTTGGTCCATCGCGCATCCGCATCCCGCTCGCTGTTGACCAGCTTGCTCGGCGCACGGCCGTCCGGGCCGAGCGGCAGCGGGTCTTTCGGCGGCTTCGGCGGCTTCACCGCCGCCGGGATCAGGCTCGCATCGATCAAGGTGCCCCGGCGCAGCACCAGCCCGCGCGCGTCGATCTGGCGCAGGATCTCGCCGAACAGCCTCTCCTCCAGAGCGGCCTGCTGCAAAGCTTCGCGGAAGCGCCAGATCGTCGTGTGGTCGGGCGTCTCGTCACCGAGCACAAAGCCGCAGAATTCGCGGAACGAGGCCCGATCATCGAGCGCCTCCTCCAGCTCCGGATCAGACAACCCATACCATTGCTGCAACAACAACGCCTTGAACATCACCAGCCGTGGATAGGGCGGCGCTCCACGCTCCGGTTCAGCAAGGCTGCGCAGCACGCACTCCACAGCCGCCCAATCGACCAGCTCGCCAATCCGCCTCAGCACCGAACTCCCTTTCCCCCGCCGCGACACCAGCGCATCTGCGAAGCTCGCTTGACCAACCTGCCGATACGCCATCCCCGCCTCCCCCTTCAGATCGGTCCTAGAGAATCGCAGATTCGCCTTTGCGCAAAGCCCTCGCTTGTGGGGGAGGGCAATCGCATATGGAAAGAAATCTGTCGGGCAGCGTCCTCGCGGCCATCCTTCGAGACGCCCACCTTCGGCGGGCTCCTCAGGATGAGGATCTTGTTTTGCGGCAAAATAGTGGACCCTCATGGTGAGGAGCGCCGCTTGCGGCGCGTCTCGAACCACGAGGCCGAGTTACCACCGCAGCAGCCGAAGGGTCATATGCGATTGCCCTGCCCGCAAGCGGAAGAGGTAAGAAACCATCACGCATAGCGCGCCGCGCCCATGCAGAGCGCGGTGATGGCGAGCAGGGCGGCGGCGATGCGCTGGGCGACCGCCAGGCGCGAGCGTGCGGCTGACGTATCGCCGGCATCATTGCGCAGCTGCCGGACCGCGCCGCCGCCGACGATGATCTGCACGGCGATCGCGGCCAGTGCTGCGATCGCGCCACCGGCCAAAATCTGCTCCGACAGCCCGAACGAGCCTTCATGAACCAGTCGCCAGAGCGTGGCGCCGGTCACGATCGCGACCGTCGCGGCGCCGATTTGCGGAAACAGCAACTTTTCGCCGCCGAGGCCGCCGGTGCGCGCCAAGGTGAAGCTCGAGCCGGCCCAAAACACCGATGACAGGACGTGAAGGGACAGCGCTATGATGAGGGCGGTCTGCATGATGTCGCTCCAAACGGGCATTGGAAATTAGATAAACATAATGTATAGTCAATCTGACGAAAGCAAGGCAAACCGATGCCGCCGCGCAGCTATGTGAGCCCGGCGCGCAGCGCCGCCGCCGCCGAGACCCGCGAGCGCGTGATCGAGGCCGCCTCGCGCACATTGCGCGAGGAGAGCATCGCGCGCTTCTCGTTGGATACCGTGGCCAAGGCGGCCCGCGTGACCCGGCTGACCGTCTACAACCAGTTCGGCTCGCGGCGCGGGCTGCTCGAGGCCGTGTTCGACGAGATCGCGCGCCATGGCGGGCTGCATCAGCTCGCCGACGCCATGACGATGGCCGATCCGCGCGCCGCGCTCGACCGGATGGTCGAGATCTTCTGCGGATTCTGGAGCCGGGATTCCGCGGTCGGCCGGCTGCACGACGCGATGGCGACCGATCCCGAATTCGCCGAGGCCGTGCGCGAGCGCAACGAGCGCCGCCGCCGCGGCATCACCGCATTGGTCGACCGGATCGCGGGCAGGCATGCATCGCCGCAGGCGCGCAAGGACGCGGTCGACCTGATCTTCGCGCTGACGAGCTATCCGACCTTCGCCTCGCTGAGCGCGGGGCGGTCGGGGGATGAAGTCTGCCGTGTCGTGCAGAGCGCCTGCCACGCGGCGCTTGCTGACTTATCAAACCCGTCATCCTGAGGAGCGCGTAGCGCGTCTCGAAGGATGAATCGGCCACAGTCGGGCCGTCGCCCCTTCGAGACGGCCGCGTTGCGGCCTCCTCAGGGTGACGGGGACAGATATGAGCGCACGACCTCCATCACGAAAGTTCGCGCCAAATCCCCTCACCCCACCTTGAACTTGCTGTAGGCCTCGCGCGTCGCGATGATGACGTGCTCCTCGCAGCCGTTGCGGCGGTGCGGGTCGCAGCGGTCTTCGTAGTCGGCCGAGGTCATCATGTCGATGAAGGCGGCGACGCTCGGGTAGTAGACCAGCGCGAGATAATCCCAGCGCTGGCCGGCCGGCTCGCCCAGCGCGACAGTCTCGGCGCTGCCGGTCCACAGCAGCGTGCCGCCGCGCGCCTTGATCATCGGGACGGTGAGCGCGCTGTAGCGCAAATAGGCCTCCCAGCCCGAGCCGTCGCCGTCGAGCGACCGCGCGCGAAACCGCATCAGATTGACCATCACGACCGGCGCCTCGCGGTCCAGCTCGTTCAAGCCTTTGACGTTCAAGAGATCGACACCCATCACCCGCTCCCGCCCAAGGCACATCGGTCTGGCCGCAACGATTATGTCACATCGCGGGACTAGCCTGAAATACCGCCGGGCCGTAAGCTCAGGCCAGCTCTCGGAGGTCAAGGCCGTGATGACCCTTCCAGAACTAGCGGCCGACGCGCTCGGCAAATTCCTCGGCGAGTACATGCAGCGCCGGTTCGGCTCTTCGCAGACCCAGCTGGTCGAAATGGTGCCCTCGATCGCGCGGATCGCGCTCGAATGCATCGGCAACAGCGACGCGCTCTATCACAATGTCGAGCACACCATGCTGGTGACGCTGGCCGGCCACGACATCCTGCGCGGCCGCGCGCTGCACTCGCACATGAGCGCCGAAGATTATGCCCATGTCATCATCGCCTGCCTCACCCATGACATCGGCTATGTGCGCGGACTGTTCGAGGCCGACGACCAGAGCGGCTATCTGGTCGGTGCCGATGGCCGCAAGATCATCCTGCCGCGCGGCTCGTCGGATGCGGCGCTGATGTCCTATCACGTCGACCGCTCCAAGATTTTCGTGATGGAGCGGCTCAAGGGCGTCACCCTGCTTGACAAGGAACGCATCGCGCGCGCCATCGAGGGCACCCGCTTTCCGCTCAGTGCCCCTGATGACGATGAGGATTTCGGCGAGGAGGCCACCTTGCTGCGGGCCGCCGATCTGATCGGGCAGCTCGGCGATCCCCACTACATCCGCAAGGCCAACGCGCTCTACCTCGAATTCGAGGAGGCCGGACTGAACCGCCAGCTCGGCTACAATTCGCCGGCCGATCTCGTCGACCTCTATCCGCGGTTCTACTGGGACAGCGTCGCACCGCATGTGCAGAAGGCGATCCGCCACCTCAACATCACCTCGAGCGGACGGCAATGGATCGCCAATCTCTACAGCAACGTGTTTCGCGCCGAGCGCGACATCTCGCTGTCGGGGCCGCAGAAATAGGCTGGTATCCGAGACACGCGCAATACCTATTCCCGTCACCCTGAGGAGGCCGCAACGCGGCCGTCTCGAAGGGTCGACGGCCACCAGCCGGGCCGTCGACCCTTCGAGACGCGCTTCGCGCTCCTCAGGGTGACGGGGATAGTTCTGCATTCGACGTCGTGTTCTGCGGTGATGGCACGGTGCGCATGGCTCCAATCCGCTCTTTCGTCTTGTCGCGGCGGCGGATTCGGGCACAACATCCGCCCAATAATGACCGCTTTGCCCGCACCCGCCACAACGCCACGCCGCTCGCCGCTCAGCTGGCTCAATAATCAGCCCTATCTGCTGCTCAGCCTGACGTCGCTGTTCTGGGCCGCCAACATCGTGCTGGCGCGGCATGTCGGCAGCCATGTGCCGCCGGTCACGCTGACCACGATCCGCTGGTTCGGCGTCTTCCTGATCCTGTTGCCGTTCGCCTGGCCGCACCTGAAACAGGACTGGCCGAAGCTGCGCAGCGCCCTGCCGCTGATGCTGCTGTTGTCCGCGGTCGGCTTCGCCTTCAACAACGCGATCTCGTACTGGGCGATGCAGTACACCGAGGCGTTGAATGCGCTGTTGATCCAGTCGGCGGGGCCGCTGTTCGTGGCGCTGTGGTCGCTGATCCTGTTCGGCGTTCGGCTGACGCCGGCGCAGCTTGCCGGCATCGCGATCTCGCTGGCCGGTGTGCTGACCATCATCCTGCGCGGCGACTTCTCGGCGCTCGCCGGCATCCGCTTCAACCGCGGCGACATCATGTTCGGCGCCTCGCTGGTGTCGTTCGGGCTCTATTCGGCGCTGATCCCGCGGCGGCCTAAAATCCATCAGCTCTCGCTGATCTCGTTCACCACCTGCTGCGGTGCGCTGATGCTGCTGCCGGTGGCGGCCTGGGAATTCTTAAACGGCGTGACGCTGAAGCTCGACGTCCTGACCTTTGCCACGCTGGGCTACACGCTGATCTTCCCGTCCACGCTCGCCTATCTGTTCTTCAACCGCGGCGTCGCGCTGATCGGCCCGAACCGCGCCGCGCCGTTCTTCCATCTGGTGCCGGTGTTCGGCTCGGCGATGGCAATCCTGCTGCTCGGCGAGACGCTCGCGCCGTTCCATCTGATCGGCTACGCGCTGGTGCTCGCCGGCGTCATCATCGCCTCGCGGCAAGGATCGGCCAAAGGCTCCGCGAAGCCTGGCTGACGCCGAGAGATCGCTAGCCTGCCTTGCGCAAGCCGGCGGATTTGCGCGGCGAATGTGACTTTGCCGCCAGCGTTTCCGTGATGAAGTCGATGAACCGCCTCACCTTGGCCGGCACGTGGTTGCGCGAGGCGTAATAGACGTAGAGCGGAAAACGCTCGTCGGGCCAATCCGGAAACAGCTCGATCAGCGCGCCGCTCCTCAGGTGATCGTCGAGGCCGAGATCGATCACCTGCGCGATGCCGAAGCCGGCCAGGCAAGCGCCGAGCTTGGTTCCCGAATCGGTCACGGTCAGCCGCCCGTTGACCGCGACCGGCACGATCTCGCCGCCGCGCCGAAACTCCCAATCGAACGGACGCCCGGTCGCCGCGTCGATTGCCTGGATGCACTGATGGTCGCGGCTTGCCAGCTCCCGCGGATCAAGCGGCCGGCCGTGTCGTTCGAGATAGATCGGCGAGGCCACGGTGAGCACGCGCGTATCGAGCACGCGACGCGCAATCAGCGCCGACGGCGTCGGCTCGCCGAAACGCACCGCCAGATCAAAACCGTCGCTGACCAGATCCGCGATCCGGTCGCGGGTCTCGATACGCAGCTCCATGCCTGGATTCTGCAGCAGGAACTCGCTCAGCTTCGGCGACAGCACCATGCGGGAGAACAGCGGGTCGACATTGACACGCAGCCTGCCGCGAACCGCATCGCGCGATTTCGAGGTCTCCGCCGCCGCCTCGCCGATCCCCGCCAGATGCGCGGCAACCCGCTCATACAGCGCGCGTCCTTCCTCGGTGAGCTCGACGGCGCGGCTCGTGCGGTGAACCAGCCTGGCATCGAGGCGCGCCTCGAGCTTCGCGATCGCCTTGCTGACCCCGGATTGCGTCATGCCGAGCCGTTCGGCAGCCCGGCCAAAACTGCGCGCATCCGCCAGCGCCGCGAGGACCACCAGGCCGCCAACCAGCCGACCGTCAACTTCGTCCATGCCGATGCCTTTCAGTCATCCAAGAGATGACCGCCCAGTCGTAGCACTCCGCCACCATATCGGCCACTGTCGGCGCAGATCACCGGTTCGATCCGGTGCAGCCACCGCCACATCATCCGCCAAGGAGATTTTGCAATGAGCGACATCCAGGCCATCGCGTCCGCGATCGATGGATATTTCGACCTGATGTACGACGTCGACGATAGCCGGTTCCGCGACGTCTTCGCCGATGCCTGCATCGTGCACGGCATCCGGGACGGCAAGCACACGGTGCGGTCGGCCGCGGAATTCCGCGACTTCATCCGCAGCCGTCCCTCGCCGGCCTCGATGAAATCGCCGCGCGAGGAGGCCATCATCAGCATCGACCAGACCGCGCCCGATCTGGTCATCGCCAAGGTGCGCGTCAGGGCCGGCCAAACCGGCTTCATCGACCATCTGGTGTTTCATCGGATCGACGGCAGGTGGCTCATCACCACCAAGGCGTTTCACGTCGCGCAGGTCTTCCCGGCTGGATCGTAACACCGCACGGTCAATTTTCGGAATATTAGAAAAATGGCACTGATTTGCCCGACGTGTCAAGTTGCCTGGTCGCACGCCGGCCGCCACCGGCTCCTTTGCATGGGGTTGTTTTCGATATTTTCGGTAGCGCTTGCGACGGCCCGGGAGTGGCCATGCGGCGAAAGGCTGCTCCCGGCACGGCTTCCGCAGCCATGGCGGCCGGGCTAGCTTCGGCCGCAATGGGCCTGTTCAGGGCCTGCGCGGGGGGACGACGACATGATCGCGGGATTGAGACGATATTGCTGCCTGGCGGCTGCGGCCGGCGCCGCGCTTGCGGCGATATCCGGGGCGGCACTTGCCCAGACCTATCCCACCCGCAACATCACGCTGGTGCTGCCGTTCGCCGCCGGCAGCGGCACCGACACCACGACACGGCTGATCTCCAAGGAGCTCGGAGTTGCGCTCGGCGTCGGCATGGTGATCGACAACCGGGCCGGCGCCAACGGCTCGATCGCGGCGAACTATGTCGCCCGCTCCGCCCCCGATGGCTACACGCTGTTCGTCACCACGAACACGACGCACTCGGCCAATCCGTATCTGCTCAAGACCATGAACTACGATCCGATCAAGGATTTCACGCCGATCGCGCGCACCGGCGACCTGCCCTTCATGCTGGTGATCCATCCGGACATCCCGGCGAACTCGGTCGCCGAGCTGATCGCGCTCGCCAAGAAGGAGCCGGGCAAGTACAGCTACGCCAGCGGCTCGTCGTCGGCGAGCGTCTCCGGCGCGACCTTCGCGCGCCTCGCCGGCATCGACCTTCTGCATGTGCCCTACAAGAGCTCGCCGCCGGCACTGACCGACGTCATCGCCGGCCGCATCTCGATGATGTTCATCGACGTGCCGACCGGGCTGCCGCACGTCAACGCCAAGGTGCTGAAGCCGCTCGCCGTCACCACCAAGCGCAAGTCGGCGCTGCTGCCGGACCTGCCCACGATGGACGACACCGTGAAGGGCTTCGATATCACCTCATGGCAGGGCTATCTCGGCCCCGCCAACATGCCGAAGGACGTCGTGGTCAGGCTGAATGCGGAGATCCGCAAGATCGTCGAGCGGCCGGATATCAAGAGCCAGCTCGCCGAGCGCGGCATGGAGGCATTCTCCGGTACGCCCGAGGAGTTCGAGGCATTCCTCAAGGAGCAGCTCGTGCTGTGGGAGAAGCTGATCGCCGACGCCGGGATCGAGAAGCAGTAGGCGGCGCGTCGTCCGTCACGTCTTAAAACACGAATGCCCGGGCCAGGCCCGGGCATCACGTTGATGTCCATTGATCGCGCAGCCCTTACGCCGCGCGCACCTTCTGCAGGAACTCGTCGACCGCGTTGCGCAGCATGCCGGACTGGGTGTCGAGCTCGCGGGCATTCGACAGCACGTCGCCGGCCGCGGTGCCGGTGGCGGCGGCCGCTGACGTGACGCCGCCGATATGGGCGGAGATCTCGCTCGAGCCGGCCGCGACCTGCTGGATGTTGCGCGCGATCTCGCGCGTCGCATCGCCCTGCTGGTCGATCGCGGTCGAGATCGAGGCGGTGATCTCGCTCATCTGCGCGATGGTCGCTGTGATGCCGCCGATCGAGGTCACGGCCTCGCCGGTGGACGCCTGCATCGCCGCGACCTGCGCCGAGATCTCCTCGGTCGCCTTCGCGGTCTGGTTGGCCAGCGCCTTCACTTCGGAGGCGACCACCGCGAAGCCGCGGCCGGATTCGCCGGCGCGCGCCGCCTCGATGGTGGCGTTGAGCGCGAGCAGGTTGGTCTGGGCGGCGATCGAGTGGATCAGCTTGACCACCTCGCCGATCTTCTCGGCGCCGGTGGAGAGCGCCTGCACGGTCGCATTGGTGCGCTCGGCATCGGCCACTGCCTGGCTTGCGACCTCGCTGGAGCGCGCCACCTGGCGGGAGATCTCGGCAACAGAGCTGGAGAGTTCCTCGGCCGCCGCGGCGACGGTGCCGACATTGTTGGACGCGCTGTCGGACGCCGCGCCGACTGTCGCGGCCCGCGCGCTGGCGTCGCTGGCGGTTGCGGTCATCGACTGCGCCGTGGTCTGCATGCCGGCGGCGGCGGAGGCCACCGTGCGGACGATACCGTTCACGCTGCGCTCGAAATCGTTGGCGATATTCTCCATCGCACCACGGCGCTCGGCCTCCGCGCGTGCTTTGGTCTCGGCCTCGGCCTGTTCCAGGCCGCGGATGCGAACCGCGTTGTCCTTGAAGACCTGAACCGTGGCCGCCATTCCGCCGACCTCGTCACCGCGGCCGACGCCGGGGATGTCACCGTCGAGCTTGCCGTCGGCGATGTCGCGCATGCGGGCGCCGAGCAGGTTGAGCGGACGGGAGATGCTGCGGCCGATCAGCCAGGCGACCGAACCGGAAACGATGCCGATGCCGAGGATCGCGAGGCCGAGCAGCCAGGCAATCGGCCGCATCTTGGCATCGATATCGTCGAGATAGGCGCCGGTGCCGAGATACATGTCGAAGCCGGGGACCGCGACGGCATAGCCGAGCTTGCGGATCGGCGTCTCCTGGCCGGGCTTCACATAATCATAGAACAGCAGGATCTCGCCCTTGGCCTTCACGCCGTCCATCAGTTCCTGTGAGAGCTTGCGACCATTGGTCACGACGTCCATGCGATTGGTTCCGACCTGCTTCGGATCGGGCGCCAGCACCGTGATGCCGCTGTAGTCGGTGCCGAACAGATAGCCGGCGCCGTTGTCGTAGGTCAGGGTGTTGGCACGCTTGCCGAACTCGGCCAGTGCCGCTTCCCTGGTCAGCTTGCCGGCATCGACATCCTTCTTCAGGCCCGCCGCCATGTTCTTCGCCATCTCGACGATGGCCTTGGCCTGGTCGACGCGCGCATTCAGCATCTCCCGCTGCATCAAGTGACCGGCGAGGATGCCGGCCGTGCACAGGCCAAGGAGGGTCACCCCCACCAGAATGCCGAGCTTGGGAGTGATCTTCAAATTTGACAGCTTCACGGGGGTCTCCAGAAGAGGCGGGAACGCGACGCGATTGGCGGATTGATTCCGCGCACCGTAATGTGAGACCCTTTACCTGATGGTTACGGATGTTCCCCGTAGAAGCCCGGAGAATCAGACCGCGGACCAACCGGCAATTGTGGAGAGAACAGCGCGGCTCGCGTACAAACATGGGAGGGCGGTGATGCAAGCCGCACCCCAAGAAGCAAGAAGATCAAGAATCAAGATCAAGAAGCAAACCAGCAAGAAGCAAGAACAGCAGACTCACATCGGGAGCAGACAATGTCGAAATTCAGGGTGGTCACGCCGAAGGGCGCGAGCTTCACGGTCGCCGGCGGCGGCTACGATTATGAGCGCGAGGCGCTCGATCCGATCGGCGCCGAGATCGTCGAGGCACCGGCCAATGAGGCCGAATTCATCGCGGCGGCACGCACCGCAGACGCGATCTACGCCAAGGGCATGCCGATCACCAAGGCGGTGATCGACGCGCTCGAGAACTGCAAGGTGATCACGCTCGGCAGCGTCGGCGTCGACTCGGTCGACGTCAAGGCCGCGACCGCCTGCGGCATCCCGGTCACCAACATCCCCGATACCTTCATCGAGGAGGTCGCCGACCACGCCATGATGCTGCTGCTCGCCGGCTTCCGTCGCCTGATCGAGCAGGACAAGATGGTGCGCACCGGCCGCTGGGCCGAGGGCCGTCCGGCGCTCTTGAAGATTCCGCGGCTGATGGGCCAGACGCTCGGCTTCATCTCGTTCGGCCGGGTCGCCCGCGCGGTGGCCAAGCGCGCCGCGCCGTTCGGCCTCAGGATGATGGCCTACGATCCCTTCATCCAGGAAACCCTGATGTACGACCACGGCGTGATCCCCTCGACGCTGTCGGAGGTGCTGTCGCAGTCGGATTTCGTCTCGATGCACGCCCCGGCGCGGCCCGAAGTGCACCACATGCTGACCGAGAAGCATTTTCGCCAGATGAAAAAGTCGGCGATCTTCATCAACACCGGCCGCGGCGCCACGGTCGACGAGGAATCGCTGATCAAGGCGCTGCAGGAGGGCTGGATCGCCCACGCCGCGCTCGACGTGCTCGAAAAGGAGCCCCCGTCACACAATAATCCGATGCTCGGGATGGACAATGTTACCTTGACCGCCCATGTCGCCTCGGCGTCGGCACGTTTTGACGAGGCGCGCAAGCGCCGGGTGGGCTACGAATTGTCACTAGCACTACTTTGGCAGATTGTTGGATTTCGGCTTTTTATTAGGATTCCCGAATCAATTTTTCAATGATTCATGGGTGGTCGGCTCTTGGAGGGCTGACCATGGCGGAATGGGAAGACGAACTCGAACGCTGGCTGATGCCGTTCTTGGACCGGTTGGGTCATAAGACGCGGCAGCGGATGTGTCCCCTGTACGTTGCGGGATTGATCGGTCCTGGCGATCGCAAGAGCATTCAGCCGATGGCAGAACGCCTCGCAACCGGCAACTACGATCAGCTGCACCATTTCATTGCCGATGGTGTCTGGGACGCGTCAGCGCTGGAATCTGAGTTGCTCAACCAGGCCGACCGGCTTGTCGGCGGCAACGATGCGGTGCTGGTTATTGATGACACCGCGATCCCGAAGAAGGGTGAACGTTCGGTTGGTGTTGCAGCTCAATATGCATCGGCTCTCGGCAAAACGGCAAATTGCCAAACGCTGGTGTCTTTGACGCTTGCGCGAGGTGAAGTGCCGGTGATGGTCGCG
This sequence comes from Bradyrhizobium sp. Pha-3, assembly GCF_042258325.1. Taxonomy (NCBI): domain Bacteria; kingdom Pseudomonadati; phylum Pseudomonadota; class Alphaproteobacteria; order Hyphomicrobiales; family Nitrobacteraceae; genus Bradyrhizobium; species Bradyrhizobium sp. Pha-3. The sequence continues at coordinate 7,803,313 of NZ_CP170151.1, forward strand.
TTGCGTCTTTTTCTACCCGACAGTTGGACGAGCGACCTGTCTCGTCTAAAGCGCGCTCGCGTGCCGGTCGAACACCGAACGGCACGGTCCAAGCCGGAAATTGCTTTGGCCGAGATTGACCGCGCGATGGCAGCCAACGTGCGCTTTGGATGTGTGCTGGCGGATGCAGGATACGGGCTCAGCGCGCCGTTTCGACAAGGGCTAACGGCACGCGGGCTGGCCTGGGCCGTCGGCATCCCTCGGCATCTCAAGGTGTATCCGGTCAATGTGAAGCTCATTTGGCCGATTACCAAAGTCCGCGGGAAACCACGAAAGCACCACGTACCAGATATCTTATCGATTGCGGCAGAACACATGCTGGCCAGCGCCAAATGGAAAACCGTGAGTTGGCGCAGCGGGACGAAAGGTCGGCTGAAAGCCCGATTTGCTGCTCTCCGTGTCCGCACCGCCGACGGCCCTCCGCAGCGGATTTGGGACAAGGGTCAGCAGCATCTCCCAGGCGACGAGGCCTGGCTCATTGGCGAGCAACGAGCCTCGGGGGAGAAGAAATACTATCTCGCCAATCTCCCTGCGGCGACGGATCTGCGCACACTGGCCGCCACTATCAAGGCAAGATGGGTTTGTGAGCAGGCGCATCAGCAGTTGAAGGAGGAGCTTGGACTTGATCACTTCGAAGGGCGATCATGGCAGGGTCTTCATCGCCACGCCCTGATGACAATGATTGCCTACGCCTTCCTGCAACATCGCCGCCTCGCATACGCGGGGCGGAAAAAAAAGAATCAACGGGCCTCCGCCTCAGCCAACCATGCCCGCCGTGCGTCACGCCATCGTCGATCTCATCCTTCGGCCACCGTCTCAACGGTGTCCATACTGCCGAAAACAAATCCTTGAAAAACACCGGCGCAAACAGATTCTGCCAAAGTAGTGCTAGTGCTGCAAGGCATGTGGCCGGTAAGCTGCGTCAACCCGTCGGTGCTGCAAAACACCGCGTTGCGCCGCTGGCAGCCCGTCAGCATGGATCGCGGTCCCAACAGCTAGGGCGGGAATGCGCTTTTCGTGCGGGGCCCGCCTCTTGCGGGCCCTTTGCGCGGCGGGCGGGCCGAGACCACAAGACCCTTCACCGACGGCCAAACGCCGGGAAGGAACAACAACAACGAAACAATAAGAACGGGAGTGCGAACGACATGAAGTACGAGATCACGCGTCGCGATGCGCTGGTGCTGGGGGCCTCCGCGGCGGCGCTGGCGGTCACCGGCGCCTCGGCGCAGGAGGCGTCGAAGGTGAAGGCAGCCGACGTGGCGGCGCCGTCGCTGCCGATCGAAAAGGACGCCACCTTGCGCATGCTGCGGCCGGTGCGCTTCGTCCAGGCCGACGAGGACGTGTTCCGCGCCAATGCCAAGAAATTCACCGACAAGACCGGGGTCGACATCAAGGTCGACTTCGTCGGCTGGGAGGACATCAACCAGCAGACCGCCGTGACCTCGAACTCCGGCGCCGGCCCCGACATCATCATCGGCTTCGGCGACGCTCCGCACATCTATATCGACAAGCTGATCGAGCTGACCGATGTCGCCGACTATCTCGACAAGCGCTATGGCGGATGGCTCACGCTGGCGCGCCGATATGGCATGCGCTCGAAGTCGAAGAGCTGGGTCGGCCTGCCGTTCGGCGCCTCGGGCGGCCCGCTGGTCTACCGCAAGTCGCTGGTCAACGCCGCCGGCTTCGACAAGGTGCCGGAGGACCACGCCGGCTTCCTCGAACTCTGCAAGAAGCTGAAGGCGGCCGGCAAGCCCGCGGGCTTCGCTCTCGGCAACGCGGTCGGCGACGGCAACGGCTTCGCCAACTGGCTGTTGTGGTCGCACAATGCCGCGCTGCTCGATGAGGAAGGCAACATCATCATCAACAGCAAGGAGACGATCGCGGCGCTGAAATATCTGAAGGAGCTCTATCCGACCTTCATTGCCGGCACGCCGTCCTGGAACGACGTTTCCAACAACCGCGCCTACTCGTCGCAGGAGATCGGCCTGACCGCAAACGGCGTCTCGCTGTATTTCTCGCTGAAGAACGATCCCGCGACCAAGGCGATCGCCGACGACACCGCACATCAGTTCCTGATCAAGGGGCTGGCTCCGACCTCTCCGATGTCCGGCCTGACCTTGAACGCAATGGTGTTCAAGCACAGCAAGTATCCCAACGCGGCGAAGGCGTTCCTGCAGTTCATGCTCGAGCACGAACAGTACGAGCCGTGGCTCAACGCCAACTCGGGCTACTGGTCGCAGCCGCTGGCGGCCTATGCCGACGCCGCGGTGTGGTCGAGCGACCCCAAGGTCGCGATCTTCAAGGACACGATGAGGAGCCCGTACTACAACGGCTACAAGGGGCCGATCTCGACCGCGACCGGCGCCGTCAACGCCGACTATGTGCTGGTGCAGATGTGCGCCTCGGTCGCGACCGACGCCGCAACGCCCGAAGCCGCAGCCGCCGAAGCCGAACAGCGCGCCAAGCGGTACTTCCGGCGGCAAGGCCGGTAACGCCGAACAGAGCTGCCGTCATTGCGAGGATGTCCGTGACAAAATTGCAAGGCAATTTTGCACTGTAGCGACGAAGCAATCCATTCTTTCTTTCCATGGAAACCTGGATTGCTTCGCTTCGTTCGCAATGACGGTCTCATGCAGCCCGCACCGGGATCATATTGATGTCCGTAACGACACTACCTTCACGGGGACACGCGCTGCACCAGCCGGGCTGGCTCGCGCGCCTGTTCGACTACAAGCCGTTCCTGATCGTGATGTGCCTTGCGCCGGCGATCGGCCTGCTGCTGGTGTTCCTCACCTATCCGCTGGGCCTCGGCATCTGGCTCGCCTTCACCGACACCACGATCGGCCAGCGCGGCATCTACATCGGACTTGAGAACTTCCAGTACCTGCTCAAGGATCCCTTGTGGTGGAACGCGGTGTTCTATTCGATCTTCTACACCGCGATCGCAACCTTCGGAAAGTTCGCGCTCGGCTTCTGGCTGGCGCTGCTGCTCAACAACCATTTCCCGTTCAAGAGCCTGATCCGCGCCATCGTGCTATTGCCGTGGATCGTGCCGACGGTGCTCTCCGCACTGGCGTTCTGGTGGATCTACGATCCGCAGTTCTCGATCATCTCCTATCTCCTGGTCGACGTGCTGCACTGGCGCGACAGCAATGTCGACTTCCTCGGCTCGCCCTGGCCGGCGCGGTTCTCGCTGATCGCCGCCAATATCTGGCGCGGCATCCCGTTCGTCGCGATCTCGCTGCTGGCGGGGCTGCAGACCATCTCGCCCTCGCTCTACGAGGCGGCGATGCTCGACGGCGCCACCTCCTGGCAGCGCTTCCGCTACATCACCTTCCCGATGATGATGCCGATCCTGGCGATCGTGATGACGTTCTCGATCATCTTCACCTTCACCGACTTCCAGCTGGTCTACGCCATCACCCGCGGCGGGCCGGTCAACTCGACCCATCTGCTCGCGACACTGGCGTTCCAGCGCGGCATCGCCGGCGGCGAACTCGGCGAGGGTGCCGCGATCGCCGTCTCGATGATCCCGTTCCTGGTGTTCGCAACATTGTTCAGCTACTTCGGCCTCGCGCGCCGCAAATGGCAGCAGGGAGAAGCCAATGACTGACGTTGCAGCCCAATCCTCCAACGTCGCCAGCGCAACGCCCGACACGATGGCATGGGACTCCCGCGCCCGCCGCGTGGTGATGATCTATCTGCCGCTCGCCTGCTTCATCCTGATCCTGCTTTTTCCGTTCTACTGGATGGCGATCACCTCGTTCAAACCGAACGCCGAGCTGCTGAACTACAAGGAGCACAATCCGTTCTGGATCACCTCGCCGACGCTCGCGCATATCAAGCATCTGTTGTTCGACACGGCCTATCCGCGCTGGCTGAAGACCACCATGCTGGTGGCGATCGGCTCGACCTTCCTGTCGCTGTTCGCCTCGACGCTCGCCGCCTACGCGATCGAGCGGCTGCGCTTCCGCGGCAGCCCCTATGTCGGCCTCGGCATCTACCTCGCCTATCTGGTGCCACCGTCGATCCTGTTCATTCCGCTCGCCACCGTGATCGTGCAGTTCGGGCTGTTCGATTCTCCGCTGGCGCTGATCCTGGTCTATCCGACCTTCCTGGTGCCGTTCTGCACCTGGCTGTTGATCGGCTATTTCAAGTCGATCCCCTACGAGCTCGAGGAATGCGCGCTGGTCGACGGCGCGACGCGGTTGCAGATCCTGTGGCGGATCACGCTGCCGCTCGCGGTGCCCGGCCTGATCTCGGCCGGCATCTTCTCCTTCACGCTGTCCTGGAACGAGTTCATCTACGCGCTCGCCTTCATCCAGAGCGGCGCCAACAAGACGGTGCCGGTCGCGATCCTGACCGAGCTCGTCACCGGCGACGTCTACCAATGGGGCGCGCTGATGGCCGGCTCGCTGCTCGGCTCGCTGCCGGTCGCGCTGTTCTACTCGCTGTTCGTCGACTACTACGTGTCGTCACTGACGGGGGCGGTGAAGGAGTAGCGAGGCGCCTGGATCGAGAATCGAGGCGAGCTCACTCCATCCCCGTCATGCTGAGGTGCTCGCGGAGCGAGCCTCGAAGCATGCACGGCCCCCTGTGGGGCCGTCGACCCTTCGAGACGGCTGCTTCGCAGCCTCCTCAGGGTGACGGTGAAGGAGATTTACCGCGGCACGAACGCGACCGGCACGGAGAAACCCAGCGAGTCCTGCGTGATCTCGGACGGAAACGCCGGAAACGGCTGGGCCTGGCGCACCATCGCCAGCGCCCGCGCGTCGAAGGTCGGATTGCCGGAGGAGCCGCCGAGGTGGCTCGACAGCACCTGCCCGCCGCGGCCGAGCGTGAACAGCAGGCGGACCACGCCGCGCTGGCCGTTGCCGCCGGCCGGATAGGAGTGGAAGCGCAGCAGATGCGCGCGGACGTGGGCGTTATAGGCGGCGATCGCTGACGCGGCTGCACCGGCGCTGATCGCGGACGCAGCCGGCGCCTGCCGTTCGGCACGGCTCGGCGCGCTGGTGCGCGGTGCCGGCGTTGCCTCGGACGGCTTCTTTGCTTCCCGGCGAACCACTTTCGGCTTGACCGGCTCGGGCTTCCTCTCCGGAACGACTTTCGCGGGTTCGGGTGTCGTCGGCGCGATCTGGGGTTTTTGCTCCGGCGGCGCGACGACGTCGGGCTTCTCCCGCATCGGCGTCGGCGCGATCTCCTGCTGCACGGGCTGCGCGGCGGCAGGCTCCGGCGGCGACGCGTCGGCTTCCTGCATCGCCGGGCCCGGCGGCAGCTCGGTCTCCGAAATCTCCGGCGCCGAGGTGATCGGCGTCAGGTCGACCAGCACCGCCGGCACGGCGACGCCCGGCGGCGGTGCCGAGACCCATGTCATGCCGAGCGCGAGCAGCGCCGCATGCGCCGCCAGCATCGCAACCGCCGACAGGCCCCAGCGCCTCAGCCGGATATCGCCGCCCGCATCGTGAAGCGCGTAGGCATTCATGGATCAGCTGCGCCCGTCGAGGCCGACCAGCGCGATCTTGAGATAGCCGGCGTTGCGCAGCAGGTTCATCACCTCCATCAGATCGCCATAGCTGACCGCCTTGTCGGCGCGCAGGAAGATGCGCTCGTCTTTCCTGCCCTGCGTCGCGCCATCGAGCGTTGACGTCAGCGTCTCGCGCGCGATCACGTCCTCGCCGACCGCGACGGAGAGATCGGGCTTCACGGTGACGAACACCGGCTTGTCCGGCCGCGGCTGCGGCTCGGCGGTCGAGGCCGGCAGATCGACGCCGAGATCGACGGTCGCGAGCGGCGCCGCCACCATGAAGATGATGAGCAGCACCAGCATCACGTCGATGAACGGCGTGACGTTGATCTCGTGCGCCTCGACCGGATCGTCATCGCCGCGACGCCTGAACGCGCCGCCGGAGCCGAGCTTGACGCCCATCTGCTACTCCGCAGCGCGTGCCAGCCGGAACAGGCTGCGATCGCCCTCGCGGCTGACCAGCAGCATCACCATGACGGAGGCGTCGCCGAGCAATGCGCGGTAGGACGCGATCGAACGGGTCAGGTGATTGTAGATCACGACCGCCGGAATCGCAGCGACCAGGCCGAGCGCGGTCGCCAGCAGCGCCTCGGCGATGCCGGGCGCGACCACCGCGAGATTGGTGGTGTGGGCCTCGGAGATGCCGATGAAGGCATTCATGATCCCCCACACCGTGCCGAACAGGCCGACGAACGGCGCGGTGGCGCCGATCGTCGCCAGCACACCGGTGCCGCGCGCGATCTGCCGCGACATCGCCGCTTCGACCCGCTCCAGCCGCAGCGCGATGCGCTCCTTGAAGCCGTCGTCGAACATCCCGCCGGACAGCGCAGCCTCGCGCGAGGCCGATTGCACGATCTGCGCCACCGCATCGTTGCCGTCGCGGCTCGCCTGCTCGACCTCGGCGAGCTGGGTGTCGCGCTCGAGCAGGCCGATCCGCTGCCGGGCGAGCGCGGTCTTGCGGCGGATCTCGACGGTCTTGGCGAGCCAGACCGTCCAGGTTACGAGCGAGGCGAAGGCGAGCCCGACCATCACCGCCTTCACGACGATGTCGGCGCTTTCGAACATGCCCCAGGGCGAGAGGTTGCGCGGCAGCAGCGCGGCGTCGGATGCGGCAAGGCTCGCGCCCGGCAGCATGCCGAGCCCGGCCGACGCCGCCATCCAGATGCTTCGCCCAAGCCAACGCTGCGACATGATCGCCTCCCGTCCTTCGTTGGTGTCAGCCCGCGTTCGGTGCGAGGCGGTCCGCCAGCGCATGAAAGCGCACCAGCTGATCGCCGCGCAGCGCGCGCGTCTCGTCGCGGCCGACGAACACCTTGAACATGATGCCGCCGTCGCGATTGATGAAGGCGATGAACGCCGACACCTTGCCCATGAAAGGCCGCTCGACGAAGGCGATCGCCGCGCAGCGCTCATGCCTGAGGTGGCCGTGCAGGCCCTTCGGCTGCATCAGGTTGAAATAGCCGCGGCCGACCTCGCCGCTCGGAATGGCGCCGGTGAACTCGAAGATCGCGTCATCGGTGTGCACGATCAGCGTCACCTCGCCCCACTCCGCGATGTCCTGCATCGCGGCGGCAAACTCGCCGGGACCGATCCGCACCATGGTCTCGGGGAGCGCCTCGAGCACCGCGCGCGGCGTCACCTTGCGCTCGCGCGCAACATCCTCGATGACCGCGCCGGGATTGTCGGCCATATAGGCCTTCAACCCCGCTAGCTCCGCGTTCTGTGTCATGCCGGGCTCTTCGCGCGCTCGGTGATCAGCACCTCAAAACCCTCGAATTTGGGATGGCCGAGATAGAGGCTGCCGCCGGTCTCGTTGCCGGCGCGCGAATGGGCGCGGCGGAACGCCTCGGATTTCGTCCAGGCCTCGAACGCCGCCTTGCTGGCCCACACGGTGTGGGTCGCATAGAGCGTGTGGTCCTCGGCCTCGGGGCCCTTCACCAGATGAAACTCGATGAATCCAGGCAGATCGCCGAGATAGGATTCGCGCGTCTTCCAGACCGTCTCGAACGCCTGCTCCTTGCCCTTGATCACCTGGAACCGGTTCATTGCGATGAACATGAAAACTCTCTCCTGTTTGACGACGGATGCCTGGATCCTGCCGGTTGATCTCGTTAATAACATGAACGCGCCAAAGCCGCGCTGGGGGCACCAGCGCGGCCGGAGCAACCTGGATGGAATGATCGGCGTCTCGCGTTACGCTCCACCTAGGTGAATCCTGAGCCCGGCCTTGTAGACGGTGCCCGGACCGGGGCTCGAGAACAGCACGTCGTTCTGCGTCGTGCCGTCGGTCGAGGAGCCCGGGATCGCATAAGGCCGGTAGTACTGGTTCAAGAGGTTGTCGACCGACGCCGTGAAGGTGATGTCCTTGGTGGCGTTCCAGGTCAGATAGAGGTTGACGAGCTCGTAGCCGGTCGAGGGCAGATAGCCTGCCGGCAGGTCGTTGTTGGCGCCGAACGAGGACCATTGCGCGGCAATGATCAGCGAACGGTCGAGCAGGCGGACGCCGCCCGTCGTCGTCACCTTGCGCGGCGTGATGGTGGCGAGCCCGACATTGGTCTGGGTGTTCCGGCCGCGCATCAGATGGCCGGCGACGCCGACGAACCAGTCGCCCGCGTCATACATCGTTTCGAGCTCGAAGCCCTCGATGCGGGCGTGGGCGATGTTCTGGTACTGGTAGAATTGGCTGAAGCGTCCGAACGGCGTCAGGGTCGGCGCCGACGCGACGAGATCGATATAGCCGTCGACGTCGTTGCGGAACACGTTGATCTTGCCGCGGAACGAGTCGCTCGCCGTGAAGATGCCGTCATATTTCAGATTGATGCCGGCTTCCTTGTTCTTGCCGACCTCCGGCCGCAGCGCCGCATTGGGCAGGAAGCAGAACAGGCCGCTGGTGCCGTCGGGGCAGTTGAACAGCGCCGGTCCGCCGCCGGTGGCGTGGCCGCCCGCGATCAGGGTCTCGGTGATCGACGGCGCGCGATAGCCTTCGGCATAGCTAACATAGGGCGTGAAGCCGGCAACCGGCGTGACGCCGAGCGTGATCTTCGGCGACAGCCGGTCGCCGCTGGTCGTGGTGTTGATCGAATTAAGCTCGTAGTGGTCGTAGCGGACAGCGCTGATCAGCTCGAGCCAGGTCGAATAGTTCTGCTTCAGCTGCACGAAGCCGCCGGACACCGTGCGCTGGCCACCCGGCGTCGTGATGTTGGAATTGCCGCGGGAGTCGAAGGTCTCGACATCGTCGCGGAAGGCGTCGAAACCGTAGGTCACGGCGTTGCGCCAATCGCCGAAATTGAAGCGCGAGGTGTTGTTGACGTCGATACCGACGGTGTCCAGCAAATAACCACGCTTGTCGCCGACGCAACCGGAGATGTTATTGCCGGGATTGGCGAGCGTGCAGACCCCGCCGCCGGTGGTGATGCGGTTGTTGTAGGTCTTGACCTGGTCGTTGTCGGTGCGGTTGCCGTAGACCGAGATGTTCCAGTCGAACAGCATGTCGTCGGGCTTGGAATATCGCCAGCTCAAGGTGCCCGTGTAGTTCTTCGCGTCGGAGGCGTAGACCGAGGAGCCGGCGATCGCCGCCAGCGGCGCCGCCGTCGTGGTCGGTCCGCGGTTCGGCTGACCGATATTGTACTGGTAGTCCTGGAAGATGCCGCCGATCTTGAACTCGTGGCCTTCTGCGGGGCGGAACGTCACCTTCATCAAGCCGGCCGCAATATCGTTGCCGGTGTTGCCGATCTCGGTGCCCGCGCCGTCCTTGTAATTACCCTGGGTGCGATAGACCGCGCCGCCGAACACATCGACATTCGGATCGACGCGTACGCCGCCGAACACCGAGCCCATGCCGCGGTCCTTGTTGGTGCCGTAGGAGCCCGACATGTCGACACCCCAGAGCTCGCCGGGACGCACCACGTCGTCGATATCCTTGGTGCGGAACGAAACCACACCGCCGATCGCGCCGGAGCCATAGATGTTCGCGGTCGGGCCGCGCACCACGTCGACGCCGCCGATCAATTCGGGATCGAGGAAGAACGAGCCGTTGGCGTTGTGACCGGTGCGCTGATAGTTCTGCCGCGCGCCGTCGACGACAACAGCGACACGGCCGAAATCCTGCAAGCCGCGGATGTTGATGACGGTCGCCGGATCGTCGCCACGCTCCTGGACCGAGACGCCGGGCACAGCGTAGAAAATGTCGGAGAGCCGGTTCGGCTGCAGGCCCTGGATCTTCTCCAGCGTGACGGAGCTGACCGGCGCCAACGCATCGATCGCGCGCTCCTCGGTCTTGGACGCCACCGCCGTGATGGTGTCGAGCGATTGCACCGGCACCGCGCCGATTTGCGCCCGCGCATTCATCGCCGCCGGCGCCGCCTGAGCTTCGGCCGCCGGCTTCGGTTTCCGCTTGGCCTGCTTCGGCCGCTCGGTCGAAGGACGCGCCACCGACGGATCGGCGGTCTGCGCGAACCCGCGTTCCGGCAGCGCTGCCGCAAATGAAAACACCGATGCGCCCAAAATCAGGGCGCGCGAAACCCTAGCCCCGTCAGCCATTCTAGCCCCAGCCTGATCATCGCTTTTCTGGTTTGGCTGGCGTGCGCTCTCTGACGAGCGGCTTGCTGGCTACATCGCGATGCAAGCCACCCGCCTGCATCGCGTGATGATTGGTTACGAGCCGGCAACAAAACGGTCAAGAATGCGGCGGCGCTGTTTATATCGATTGTAAAGTGCCGCCGTTGGAATGCGCTCTCGCCCGCTTATACAAGCAAACACCATTTGAAAATTTCGCAGGCGCAGCACCATCACATGTCCGCAGCTTCCGGAGACAATATCGGCGCAGCCGGAAAGCAGACCGAGCCCGCATCCGGCGCGGCCAAAACGCTGATCATGCGCGGAAATCGTCTCGACAGTCGCGACCTGTTCGCGGCAGAGCGCGAGATCATCATCATGCACGGCGAAGAACATTACCGGTTGCGGCTGACCTCGCAGAACAAGCTGATCCTGACCAAGTGACGGCCCCGATGACAATTTGTCGCACGCTCGCTCTGCTCGCCTTCTCCTGCCTGCTGCCGATCGAAGCAGTGACGGCCGAGGGCATCACCGTGCATGACGCACGCGACCGCGACGTCGTGATCGACAATCCGTCGCGGATCGTCTCGATCGGCGGCGCGATCACCGAGATCCTCTATGCGCTCGGCTTCGAGGACCGCATCGCCGGCGTCGATGCGACCAGCCTCTACCCGCCGGCTGCGCTGCGCGAAAAGCCCGACGTCGGCTACATGCGCCAGCTGTCGCCGGAGGGCGTGCTCGGCCTGCACCCGTCGCTGGTGCTCGCAGTACAGGGCTCCGGGCCGAAGGAGACCATGGACGTGCTTGAGGCGGCGAAAGTGCCGCTGGTGCTGGTGCCGGAGACATTCTCGGAGGCCGGGCTGGTCGAGAAGATCAGGTTGGTGGGCCGCGCCATGGGCGCCGATCTGCGCGCTGCCTGCCTGGCCACGGCGGTCGAGAGCGATCTCGCGCAACTGCGCGCGCTGCGCGCCAGGGTGACGAAGCCGGTGCGCGTGATGTTTGTGATGTCGCTCTTGAATGGCCGGGCGATGGCGGCGGGCCACAAGACCGCCGCGGACGAGATCATCCGGCTTGCCGGCGGCCTCAACGCCATCGACGGTTACGACGGCTACAAGCCGGTCAATGACGAGGCCATCGTGGCGGCGAAACCGGATGTCGTGCTGTCGATCGATCGCGGCAAGGACTCGCTGACGTCGGATGCCGTGTTCGCGCATTCGGCCTTCGCGCTGACGCCGGTCGCTGCCAACAAAGCCTTCATCTCGATGGAAGGTCTTTATCTGCTCGGCTTCGGACCGCGCACCGCGGCCGCAGCACGCGACCTCTCGGTCAAGCTCTATCCGGCGCTGGCGCCGGACGCCGACAGCTTCAAGCCGGCAGCGCTGACCGCGAATTGCCGGCAATGAGCGTGCTGGCCGAACGTCGCGGACGTGCGAAACAACGGCGCGCCGGCGTGTCGCTGCGGCCGGCCGCGACACTCACCCTGCTCTGCCTGCTTGCGGCGCTCGCAGCGACCGCGCTGGTCGCCCTGACGGTCGGTGCCGCCGGCATTCCAATGGCGCGGCTTCCGGCGGCGCTTGGGCTATGGGCTGATGGTGCCGCCAATCCGCTGCTCGCACGCGACCAGCTCGTGGTGTGGTCGATCCGCATCCCGCGGATCGCCGCAGCGGCGATGGTCGGCGGACTGCTTGCCCTATCGGGCGCGATCATGCAGGGCCTGTTCCGCAATCCCCTCGCCGACCCCGCGCTGGTCGGCGTCTCCTCCGGCGGCGCGTTTGCCGCGGCGGCCGCGATCGTGTTCACCGACAGCCATCTCGGCGAAAGCCTGCGCTTCCTGCAACACCAGTTGCTGCCGATCGCGGCCTTTGCCGGCTCGCTGATCACGACCATCGTGCTTTACGGCATCGCCAGCCGCGGCGGCCGAACATCGATTGCGATCTTCCTGCTGGCAGGGCTTGCGATCGCCGCGATCGCCAACGCCGGCATCGGCCTTCTGGTGTTCGTCGCCGACGACCGCCAGCTGCGCGACATCACCTTCTGGCTGCTCGGCTCGCTCAGCGGCGCGACCTGGAGCAAGCTCACGGCGCTGGCGCCGGTGCTGGCGGTGGCGCTGGTCGCGTGCCTCTCGATCGCGCGCGGGCTCGACGTGCTGGTGCTCGGCGAGGCCGAGGCGTTCCACAGCGGCGTCGACGTCGAACGGCTGAAGCGGATCTCGATCGTGCTGGTGTCGGCGATGACCGGCGTCGCGGTCTCGGTCTGCGGCGTGGTCGGTTTCGTCGGGATCGTGGTGCCGCATCTGTTGCGGCTGATAATCGGGCCCGCACATCGGCTGCTGCTGCCGGCGTCCGCACTGCTTGGTGCCATCCTCCTGGTCGGCGCCGACACGGTGGCGCGCACCATCGTGGCACCCGCGGAAATGCCGATCGGCATCCTGACGGCGGCGATCGGCGCGCCGTTCTTCCTCGCCATGCTGCTGCGGCAGCGCGGGCTGGTGTCGCTGTGACGGCCCTGCTCGAAGCGCAGTCGGTAACCATGACGATCGGCGGCACGACGCTGGTCGATGCAGTGTCGCTGCAGATCGGTGCCGGCGAGATGGTCGCGATCGTTGGTCCCAACGGCGCCGGCAAATCGACCCTTCTGCGGATGCTGTCGGGCGACCTGTCTCCGTCGCGCGGGACGATCAAGCTCAGGCGGCGCGACCTGCACACTTACGGACCACGCGCGCTGGCGCAGCACCGCGCGATGCTGTCGCAGCACGTTAACGTCACCTTCCCGTTCACCGTCGAGGAAATCGTCAGCATGGGCGCCGGCGAAAGCCCGTGTGCCGTGGCGCGGGCACTGGTCGAGGCGGCGCTCGACGAGGTCGGGCTCGGGCGTTTCCGTTTCAGGCAATTGCCGACACTGTCGGGCGGCGAGCAGCAGCGGGCGCATTTCGCCCGCGTGCTGGTGCAGCTCGCCTGCGGCGAAGCGCTGCATGGACCCGGACTGTTGCTGCTGGACGAGCCGACCTCGAGCCTCGATCTGCGGCACCAGATCGACCTGGTCGAAACGGCCCGGCGGCGCGCCGCGCGCGGCACCGCCGTGATCGCGATCCTGCACGACCTCAACCTCGCGATGCGGTTCGCCGACCGCATCCTGCTGCTGCACCGAGGCCGGCTTGCCGTCGACGGCAACCGCACGGCGGCGATGAAGACCGAGACGCTGCGCGAGATCTTCGAGATCGACGCCGCGATCGCCTACACCGGAGACGGCATGCCGTTCCTGCTGCCGCAAACCATGCGGCCCGTTTAGACCCTCGTGGTGAGGAGCGCGGTACGCGCGTCTCGAACCACGAGGCCCGACTGTCGCCAGCGGCCATCCTTCGAGACGGCCGCTGCGCGCCCTCCTCAGGATGAGGACTGCTGTCAGGGAGGCGACGTAACGCCGCAAGCCTTATCCCGCCGCAACATCCGCGGTTCACAAAACTGTCAGCCGGCTGTAACAGGCGGCTCGGAGAACACCGCATCGTTTATCCTTTGGGAGATCAACCATGCGCCTGTCCCTGCTCTGCTCCGTCGCCTCGATCCTGCTCTCCACATCGGCGTTCGCGCAGAGTGAAGGCGAATTCCCGGCGACGCTGGCAGGACATGCCGTGATGCCGGCGGAGAGCTTCATCGACGCGCCCGCCGACGCCCCGAACGATCTGAAGTCCTCGGGCAAGTACACCACCGGCAGGCGCGTCGACGCCATCGGCACCGTGATGGGCAAGTCCTATGAGCGGCCGACCGGCGTGTCGCTGCCGTTCAAGGGCCAGCCGCTGCAGGGCCATTCCGGAATCAAGGTGATGCCCGACGGCTCGTTCTGGGTGATCACCGACAACGGCATGGGCTCGCGCTACAACTCGGCGGACTCGATGCTGTACCTGAATCGGCACAAGATCGACTGGGCGAGCGGCAAGATCGAGCGTCAGGAGACCGTGTTCCTGCACGATCCCGACAGGAAGGTGCCGTTCCGCATCGTGCATGAGGACACCGCCAAACGCTATTTGACCGGTGCCGATTTCGACACCGAGGGCTTCCAGATCATCAACGACATTTTCTGGATCGGCGACGAGTTCGGGCCCTACATCCTCAAGGCCGACAAGACTGGCAAGATCCTCGCCGTGTTCGAGACGGTCGCGGACGGCAAGCCGGTGCGTTCGCCGGATCACTGGGCGGTGCAGTCACCCGGCGCGCCCGGCGTCTCCTACACCAACGTCAACCTGCGCCGCTCCAAGGGCTATGAAGGATTTGCTTCCTCCAAGGACGGCAAGTTCCTCTACGGCCTGCTCGAGGGCCCGCTGTGGGATGCCGACAAGAAGGATTGGGAGAAGGTCGACGGCAAGGAAGCCTCGCGCATCCTGGAATTCGACGTCGCGGCGGAGAAGTTCACCGGACGCTACTGGCAGTATGTGCTCGAGCAGAACGGCAATGCGATCGGCGACTTCAACATGATCGATCCGGTCCAGGGCCTCGTCATTGAGCGCGACAATGGCGAAGGCACCGCCGACAAGGCCTGCCCGCAAGGCCAGCGCGGCGAGAACTGTTTCCCTGACCTCGCCAGGTTCAAGCGCGTCTACAAGATCGAGCTATCCGATGCCAATGTCGGCAAGCCGGTGCGCAAGATCGCCTATATCGACCTGATGAAGATCCGCGATCCCAACAAGAAGGCGCGCAAGCCGCTCAACGACGGCGTCTACACCTTCCCGTTCTTCACGATCGAGAATGTCGACCGGGTCGACGAGACCCACATCATCGTCGGCAACGACAACAACCTGCCGTTCTCCTCGAGCCGCGACCCGAACAAAGCCGATGACGACGAGTTCGTGCTGCTCGAGGTCGGCGACTTCCTGAGGGCGAAGTGAGACGATTGCTCTCGCCACCCACAACAGTGTCGTCGCCCGGCTTGACCGGGCGACCCAGTATTGCAGAGGCGCCGAGCTCAACGGACAAGCCGCGGCGTACTGGATGCCTCGCTCAAGGCGGGGCATGACAGCGAATATGCGATAACGTGACGCTCATCCCAGCACGACGGCCATTCCGTCATCCCCGCGCAAAGGCTTCGCCTTTGTCGCTGGAGGTGCGAGCCTTGCGGCGCAATTGCGCCGCTGGGCGAGCCTCGAAGGATGCACGGCCACCGATGCAGCCGCGCGGAGACAGCCGGGCCGCCGCCCTTCGAGGCGGCCGCCTTGCGGCCTCCGCGGGGTGCCGGTGATACAGCTCCGCGCGTGGCTTGCGTGATCCTCACTCCTTCTTCGTCCGGTAATCCCCGAACGTCGTGTCGCGCTGGTCGAGCTGGGCCTTCACGCTGCCGCCGTCGCGGCGGAAGCCCGCCATGTAGGCCTTGCTGGCCTCGGTCGTGAAGGCCAGTGCCTGGATCTCGGTGCCAGCGCGCATCGCGGCGCGGGCACCCATGATTTCCATCGCGCGGTGGACGCTACGCTTGTTGAGCTGTTGCAGCTCGATCGGCACCTTGGCCGCGCGCTCGGCGAAATCCAGCGTCTTCGCCTCCAGTTCGGCGAGCGGAAACGACCGGGTCGCATAACCCCATTCGGCGGCCTCGCGGCCGGACATCGCGTCGCCCGTCAGCATCAATTCCATGGCGCGGCGCATGCCGACCAGCCAAGGGTGATACTGCATGTCAGGCGGGCTCATCAGCCGCACCGGCGGATAGCCGATCTGGGCGTCGTCGGCGACGTAGACCACGTCGCAGGCGGTCGCGAGCTCGGTGCCGCCGGCGAGGCAATAGCCGTGCACCTGCGCGATCACAGGCTTTGCGAGGTCCCAGATCGAGAACCAGCCCTCGACGACATGGCGCGACCACTGGCCGGGGCCGGATGCCGAATGATAGGGCTGGTCGACGCGGTTGTCGGCGGAGAGATCGTAGCCCGCCGAGAAACAGGGGCCCGCGCCGCGCAGCATCGAGATCGAAATCCCGGGATCGCGGTCGGCCTGCTCCAGCACCTCGAAAATCTCGCCGCGCAGGCGGTTGTTCAGCGCGTTGCGCTTCTCGGGGCGGTTCAGCGTGATGCGGCGGACGCGCGGACGCGGATCATCGACGATGATGTGCTGGTAGCTCATGGATCCTCCCGATCTCAGGCTCTGTTGCCCTTGGCACAGTGATGCCCGAGATCGGGAGAGATGTCATCGGCAGTTGACGCAGGTCCTCATAGCGTTTTCAAGCGAAGTGGGTTCCGGTTCGCGTGAAGAAAACGCGTCAAGCAACAACGCTAGAGCCCGGCACGGGCTCTAGCCCGCCGGCACCATCACGACGCCCTTGTCCTTTGGCCATCGCATCCGCCAGGCGAAATTGATGTCACGGACTTCGCCGGCCTTGGCCTCGAACGCCCATTCCAGCACGCCGCGCTTGTCACGCAGATTGGTCGTCGTCGCAGGCGTCGACGACGGCAGCATCTCGACCACGATATCGTCGTTCTCGCTGACCGGGAGCTGATCCTGGATCGCGACCTTGATCGCGAAGTCGTGGCCGTTGCGCACCGCAGTCTTGAAGGCGCGCTCATCGGTCTTCGACGTGGTCACGATCAGACCGGCGGAGCCTTCATTGCGCTTAACCACCGTGCGTTCGATCTTGACCTTGTCGTCGGCGCCGAAACCGAGCCGCACGGTCTCGTCCTTGGCGGCGGTGGCCATCCGGCTGCGGCCGACAAAGATTCCGTCGCGGTAGATCGAGACCTGCCCCGGCAGCAGCGGCGCATCGTCGGCCTGCACGAAGCTCGCTTCCAGGAACGCGGTCGGATCGATCACCGGAACCGTGCGAACTACGAGATCGGGCGTGATCGTCGCCGTCGAGATGCGCAGGCTCTTTGCGCCCTCATTGGCGGCAACGCTGACGCGGCCGGGAATCTTGAAGGTGGCCTGGAAGGCGCCGACCTCGGCGGTGGCTTCCAGTTCGTCGGTGCGTCCCCCGCCAAAGCGGAATTGCTGAACCGCGTCGGCGGCCGGCGCGGGTGCCAGGGCCTCGCGCGCCCGCATGCTGGCCTCTCCCGAGAGCTTCGCCAGCGGCCGCGGCGGCTGCGGATATTGCACGATCAGCGAACGGAGATCGGGTGCATTGCCGCCGCGCGCGACCCGCACGGTGGAGACGACGAGCGCCACGTTCGACCAATCCTCGCCGGTCGACTGGGTGATCTCGGCGCGGCGCACCAGTTCGATCGCGGGCTTGCGGTCCCTGGAGCCGGTGTCGAGCCGGGCGTCATAGAGCGGCGTCCAGCGCGCGTTGGGAACCGCATAGGTGACCCGCAGGGTCGCCTTGGTCCCCGCCTGTGAGGCGACGTCGATCCGCACCTCGACCTTGCTCGGCGGCTTGCTCGTGCGATCGGCTGCGAGCTGCGCAAGATCGCGGTCGATCACGCGGATCTTGCGCTCGGCGTCACGGATCGCGCTGTCGGCGGTTGCGACCTCGTCGGCCACCGCCGAGAACGCCGCGCGCCACTCGCTGAGCGGACGCGCCTCGCCCTTCTCGCCGAGGCCCGCGGGCGACGCTTCGGCAAAGCGCTCGGCGAATTTGCGCCGCGCCTCGGCCGCGCTGATCAGTCCCTGCAAATCGGCGCGCTGATCGTTAAGTGCCTCGATGCGCCTGTCGATCTCGGAAAGATTTGGTGGCAGCAAGGGCTGCGGCAGCTTTGTATCGATCGCGCCGATCGTGAGCTTCGCTCCGCCCTCGCCCTCGACCCGCAGCGAGGACGGATCGAGCCCCATTGGAAAATCGCGGGCGATGAGCGTGTTGTCGCCGGCAGGCAGGTCCAGCGTGATGACGCGGGTGACGCTCGCGCCATCGGGATAGACGGTCACGGCGTCGACCTGCGAGGCCGTATCGAGATTGGCCGCATGCAGCGGCGCGGCAACCAGCGCACCCGCCAGCACCAGGCTGGTGGTCACAAGATAATTCGCAATTCTACACATGACATCCCTCCGGAAAAACGCCGCATCGCGCGCGAGACGAACGGCGCGCCGGGCTCGACTGCGCGCCGTTTCTCGTGGTGAGACGCAGCGAGGAAGGGACTGGTTCGATTGAGGTTTCCCTGCGGCGCGACGATGGCGCCGCCGCGGCTGCCGCATGGCGCAGCGATGTCTTTCGGGCGTTAGCGATCCGCCTTGCGCCGAATGAACAGATAATTCGGCACGAAGCCGGCCAAGGTGATCGCGATCATGATCCACCAGCTGCGCTGAAACGCCGCGATCCGCTCGGTCATCGAGACCGGCGTTGCTAGGATCGCGACAAAGATCGCGACGCCGATCGCCAGTGCCGCCTGCCGGATCATGTTGATGACGCCGGAGCCGGTGGCAAACGACGACGGCGGCAGCGCGCCGGCGCCGACGCCCATCAGGGTCGGAAAGGTCAGCCCGACGCCGATACCGATCAGCATCACGCCCACGACGATGGCAGGTGCATTGGGTTCGGCCCCGAGCAGCGTCGCCCAGATCGCGAGGCCGGCCGCGAACAGCACGATACCGGCGGAGACGACGGCCGCGGCGCCAAACCGCGCAATCAGCCGGCCAGCGAACAACAGCGAGGTGATCGGCACCATCAGCGGACCGGGAGCGATTGCAAGTCCGGTCTTCAACGCCGACCAGCCCCACACCGTCTGCTCCCACAAGGCGCAGGACAGCAGCATCGCGCCGAAGGCCGCCGAGTAAGGCGCCATCACCAGCGACGCGCCGGTGAACGGCCTGACCGCGAACAGTGCAGGATCGACGAAAGGATTCCTCGATCTGAGGCA
This sequence comes from Bradyrhizobium sp. Pha-3, assembly GCF_042258325.1. Taxonomy (NCBI): domain Bacteria; kingdom Pseudomonadati; phylum Pseudomonadota; class Alphaproteobacteria; order Hyphomicrobiales; family Nitrobacteraceae; genus Bradyrhizobium; species Bradyrhizobium sp. Pha-3. Next base: position 7,822,185 of record NZ_CP170151.1, read on the forward strand.
ATGCCACGCGAAGGCGGCGAGCGAGACGATCGCGACGGCAAAGCCGAACGCGACGCCGCGCGAACTCCATCCCCAATCGTTCGCCTTCACGATCGCAAATGTCAGCGCACCGATACCGGAGGTCACCAGCAGCGCCGCCCATGAACTCGGACGCGGCACGTCGTGACCGGGCACTTCGGGCAATTTCAACCAGCCGATGATCAGTGCAACGACGCCGATCGGGACGTTGACGATGAAGATCCAGCGCCAGTCGAAGGTGACCAGGACGCCTCCCGCGAGCGGGCCCAATGCGGCGGCAAGGCCGCCGATCGCCGTCCAGGTACGCACCGCCCCGGCGCGCTGCTCGGGCGGAAATGATGCCAGCAGCAGGCCGATTGAGGTCGGCGTCATCAATGCCGCACCAGCCGCCTGCGCCACGCGGGAGACGACCAGGAACTCGACACTGGACGAAAGAGCACATGCTGCCGACGCGACCGTGAACAGCGCGACGCCGAGCAGGAAGCTGAGATTGCGGCTGTGGCGTTCGGCGAGCCGGCCGAAGAACACCAGCAACGCCGCGTAGGCAATGGCATAGGCATTGAGGATCCAGGACAGATCTTCAAGCGAGGCGCCGCGGAATTCCTGCGCGATGTTAGGCAGCCCGACATTGACGATGAACAAATCGAGATTGGCGAGGCAAATTCCAACCGACACGATCGCCAGCACCTGGCGCGGGGTTGCGGTGGCGACGCCGGACCGGGGCCGCGCATCAGGTTCGACGACCAGATCGATGGTCTCCACCTCTACCTCCGACATCACACCCTCCAAGATACGTGCATATGCAACTATTGCAATTAGGTGCATATGCATGTATCTGTCAAGTCCATTGGAGGCAGCGATGGCGAAAACGGAACCCAGCCGGTGTAATCTCACGGCGTTGCGCAAGGCGACGCGGCGGGTGTCGCAGCTCTACGATCAGGTCCTTGCGACATCAGGCCTGCGCGGCACGCAACGGGCGATTCTGGTCTATGTCAGGCGGTCGGGCGCGCCGACGATGGGCGAGCTTGCCGCAGCCCTGGTGCTCGACCGCACCGCGCTCAACCACAACCTGAAGCCGCTCGAGCGCGACGGCCTCGTGACCATCACCGTCGACAAGAATGACCGGCGCAGCAGGCTGGTGCGGCTCACCAAACGCGGCGAAACCAGGCTGGCGGAATCACAGGCCGCCTGGCTTGAGGCGCAGGATCGCTTCGAGACGGCGTTTGGCGCCAAGCAGGCCGCCGATCTCAGGCAGACGCTCGAACTGATTGCCTCGCTCGAGTTTGACGAGCGCGCGCTCGGCTCACCGGCGAGCTAGCCGGCTCCAAAAGAAAAGCGGCCCGGCGTTGCCGCCGGGCCGCTCATTCGCACACGATCCGTGTCGATCGCGCTTAGCTGTAGATCTCGAACAGGCCGGCGCCGCCCTGGCCGCCGCCGATGCACATGGTCACGACGCCCCACTTGGCCTTGCGGCGACGCCCTTCCTGCAGCAGGTGGCCGGTGAGCCGGGCGCCGGTCATGCCGAACGGATGGCCGATCGCGATCGAGCCGCCATTGACGTTGTACTTCTCGGGATCGATGCCGAGCTGGTCGCGCGAATAGAGGCACTGACTGGCGAACGCCTCGTTGAGCTCCCAGAGATCGATGTCGTCGATCTTCAGGCCGTGGCGCTTCAGGAGCTTCGGCACGGCAAAGACCGGGCCGATGCCCATCTCGTCGGGCTCGCAGCCGGCCGAGGCCCAGGCGACGAAGCGGCCCATCGGGTTGAGCCCACGCTTCTCGGCATCCTTGGCTTCCATCAGCACCACCGCGGCGGCGCCGTCGGAGAGCTGGCTGGCATTGCCGGCGGTGACGAACTTGCCCGGACCCTTGACCGGCTCGAGCTTGGCAAGACCTTCCAGCGTGGTCTCGGGGCGGTTGCACTCGTCGCGATCGACCACGTAGTCGACGATCGACTCGGCCTTGGTCGCCTTGTCGACCACCTTCATCTTGGTCTTCATCGGGACGATTTCGTCCTTGAACTTGTTGGCCTGCTGCGCGGCCGCCATGCGGCGCTGCGACTCCAGCGAATACTCGTCCTGGTATTCGCGGCTGAGCTTGTAGCGCTCGGCGACGATGTCGGCGGTATCGATCATCGCCATGAAGATGTCGGGCGCGGTCTTGAGCAGCTCCGGATCGATCGATTCCTTCGGCGAGCCGCCGCCGGGAATCGAGATGCTCTCGACGCCGCCGGCGACGATGCAATCGGAGCCGTCGGAACGGATCGAGTTGGCGGCCATAGCGATGGTCTGCAGGCCCGACGAGCAGAAGCGGTTCACGGAGACGCCCGCGGTCGACTTCGGCAGGCCGGCGAGCAGCGCCGCCTGGCGGCCGATGTTCGGCGCGCCATGCGCGCAATTGCCGAGATAGCAATCCTCGACATATTCCTTGTCGACGCCGGCGCGGTCGACCGCGTGCTTGATGGCGTGCGCGGCGAGCGACATCGGCGGGGTGATGTTGAATCCGCCACGGCCGGACTTTGCCAGGCCGGTGCGCGCGTAGGAAACGATTACGGCTTCACGCATTGTTTTCTCCCTCTGAGATGACAGTCATTGTGGCGCGTCGTGGCCCGTTCGTACACATTTTTCGGCGGGCGCAACAGCAATACCGGACGTCCCGGAACGACAAACGCCGCCTCCGCGACCGGAGACGGCGTCATGTTCCGCAGATCGGAATATGGACTGCTTGAGCGGTATCTTTCCTCCGTCATGCCCCGGGTGTTCCGGGCGATGACGAGGACCGCTCAAACAGCGTTTGAAACGCCAGCGCCTTTAAAACGTCAGCGGCTCAGAACGTCAGTGCCTTGGCCTGCTTCACCTGCGGCAGCGTCTGTACCTTGGCGAGCAGCTCCGCCGGCACCGCGCCGTCGACCTCGACCAGCGCAATGGCGTCGCCGCCTTGCTTGACGCGGCCGAGATGGAAGGTTGCGATATTGATTTTCGCATCACCCAAGAGGCTCGCGAACGCGCCGATGAAGCCCGGCTTGTCCTCGTTGGTCACGTAGATCATCGACTTGCCGAACTCGGCGTCGACGCGGATGCCCTTGATGTCGACGAGGCGCGGCTTGCCGTCGGCGTAGACGGTGCCGGACACCGAACGCTCCTGGCGTTCGGTGGTGACGGTGACCGTGATCAGGCTTTCATAGTCGCTCTGCGCGGCGCGGACGACCTCGTCCACCACCATGCCACGCTCCTTGGCGACGACCGGCGCCGAGACCACGTTGACCTCGCCCAGCATAGGCCGCAGCAGGCCCGACAGCACCGCCGAGGTGATCGCCTTGATCTTCATCTCGGCGACGTGGCCCTCATAGGTGATCTCAGTCTTGAGGATGCCGCTCTCGGTGAGCTGGCCGGCGAACGAGCCGAGTTTTTCGGCGAGCTCGATGAACGGCTTCAGCTTCGGCGCCTCTTCCGCGGTGATCGAGGGAAAGTTGACCGCATTGGAAATCGCGCCCGACAACAGATAGTCCGACATCTGCTCGGCGACCTGCAGCGCGACGTTTTCCTGCGCTTCGGTGGTGGAGGCGCCGAGATGCGGGGTGCAGATCACGTTGGGATGACCGAACAGCACGTTCGAGGTCGCCGGCTCCTCGACGAACACGTCGAAGGCGGCGCCCGCAACGTGCTTGGAATTCAGCGCGTCGACCAGCGCCTGCTCGTCGACCAGGCCGCCGCGCGCGCAGTTGATGATGCGCACGCCCTTCTTCATCTTGGCGATCGCGGCCGCATCGATCACGTTGCGGGTCTTCTCGGTCAGCGGCGTGTGCAGCGTGATGAAGTCGGCGCGCTTCAAGAGATCGTCGAGCTCGACTTTCTCGACGCCGATGTCCTTGGCGCGCTCCGGCGACAGGAACGGATCGAACGCGATCACTTTCATGCGCAGGCCGAGCGCGCGGTCGGCGACGATCGTGCCGATATTGCCGCAGCCGATCACGCCGAGGGTCTTGGCGGTGATCTCGACGCCCATGAAGCGGTTCTTCTCCCACTTGCCGGCCTGGGTCGAGGCGTCGGCCTGCGGGATCTCGCGCGCCAGCGCCAGCATCAGGGTGATGGCATGCTCGGCGGTCGTGATCGAATTGCCGAACGGCGTGTTCATCACGATGATGCCCTTGGCGGTCGCGGCCGGAATCTCGACATTGTCGACGCCGATGCCGGCGCGGCCGATCACCTTCAGCCTGGTCGCCTTCTCGATGAGCTTGGCGGTCGCCTTGGTGGCCGAGCGGATCGCGAGGCCGTCGTAATTGCCGATGATCTCGGCGAGCTTTTCCTTGTCCTTGCCGAGGTTGGGCTGGAAGTCGACCTCGACGCCGCGATCCTTGAAGATCTGCACGGCGGCGGGAGACAGCGCGTCGGAAATCAGAACTTTGGGTTTTGTCATCTCGATTGTTCCTTTGCCCTGCGGCGGGCGGGTCTCCTGGACCGATGTGGTGAAGTCTCTGATCACTTCTCCCTCTCCCCGCTCTTGCGGAGAGAGGGTTGGGGTGAGGGGCAGCCACGGGCGAGGAACAAGCCGAGATGGCCCCTCACCCGGATCGCTGCGCGATCCGACCTCTCCCCGTAAGACCGGGGAGAGGTGACAAGAGAAAACTTAAGCCGCCTTGGGCAACGCTGCCTTGGTCTCGGCGAAGGCCCAGTCGATCCACTGCGTCAGCAACTCGACATCCTTTGCCTCGACGGTGGCGCCGCACCAGATCCGCAAACCGGCCGGCGCGTCGCGGTAGTACGCGAAGTCGAAGCCGGCGCTCTCCTTCTCCACCAGCGCGACCAGCTTCTTGCAGAAGTCGGCCTGTGCGTCTGATGGAAGCGAGGTGATCGCGGGATCGGTGAACTTCAGGCACACCGAGGTGTTGGAGCGGATCGCCGGATCCCTGGCCAGGAAGTCGATCCAGGGCGTCCGCGCCTTCCAGTCGGCGAGCGCCTTGGTGTTGGCATCGGCGCGGGCGATCAGCGACTTCAGGCCGCCGATCGACTTCGCCCAGTTCAACGCATCGAGATAGTCCTCGACGCAGAGCATCGACGGCGTGTTGATGGTCTCGCCCTCGAAGATGCCCTGATTGAGCTTGCCGCCCTTGGTGAGGCGGAAGATCTTCGGCAGCGGCCAGGCCGGCTTGTAGGTCTCGAGCCGTTCCACCGCGCGCGGCGACAGGATCAGCATGCCGTGCGCGGCTTCACCGCCAAGCGCCTTCTGCCAGGAGAAGGTGACGACATCGAGCTTGGCGAAATCCAGCGGTTGCGCGAAGGCGGCCGAGGTCGCGTCGCAAATCGTCAGGCCTTCGCGATCCGCGCTGATCCAGTCAGCGTTCGGCACGCGCACACCCGAGGTGGTGCCGTTCCAGGTGAAGACGATATCCGACTTCGGATCGACCTTGGAGAGATCGGGGATTTCACCATAAGCCGCGTTGAGCTTGGTGACGTCCTTCAGCTTCAATTCCTTGACGATATCGCTGACCCAGCCCTCGCCGAAGGATTCCCAGGCGAGCGTGGTGACGGGCCGCGCGCCGAGCAGCGACCACAGCGCCATCTCGACTGCGCCGGTATCCGACGCCGGCACGATGCCGATCTTGTAATCGGCAGGCACCTCAAGCACCTCGCGCGTCAGTTCGATCGCGAGCTTGAGCTTGGCCTTGCCGACTTTCGCACGATGCGAGCGGCCGAGGGCGGCGTCCTTGAGATTGTTGGGGTTCCAGCCGGGGCGCTTGGCACAGGGGCCGGAGGAAAAATGCGGCACTTCGGGCCGCGAAGCGGGCTTCGCTGCAGTCATAATCTACCCTTCCAGATAGCTGCCTCTCGGTGGGGAGAGGTTTCCCGCGGTCGGGGATAGTGGAAAGGTACCCAAACGTCAAGAAAGTTCGGACTCGTCTGGAACAATCCGGGCATCACGGCTGATTGATGGGGCGTCCTCGACCTGCTGGATCGTCTCCTGATCGAGCAAATCTGCCGCCAGAGTCATGATCTTAACCGCCCTGCGCCGGCTCGATACTTTCAAAATGCTCTTCTCGCCGGCCTGCACGATGTACTCGTTGCCGACCCGCACGATCGAATAATCCGACATCCGAATCCCCAGTTGCCCGCGCCCCGTGGGAGACGCCCGACATAGCGGACTCGTTCCGACCCGTAAAATCACGGAGGCCAGCTTAGTTTATCGCCTGTTAACCGGATCGCAGAGCAACGGCTGCCGCAGGCATTGCCCGGTAGATGGCACAACTTTCCCGCGCGCGTTTCAGAAACGAATCGCCATCCCGACATGGCTGCGTGCGAACCCAAGCCGTTCATAGAAGCGCTGCGCATCGACCCGCGTCTGATGCGTCAGCAATTCGACGAGCATGCAGCCTCTCGCGTGCGCTTCCGTGACTGCCCACTGCACGAGCTTCTCGCCGATGCCGCGGCTGCGGCAATGCTTTGCGACGCGAACGTCCTCGAGCAGGCCGCGCGAGCCGCCCTGCGAGCTGATGCCCGGCAGAACCGCAAGCTGCAGACAGCCGACGACGACGCCCTCTCCGTCGACGGCGACGACGAGTTGCAGGTTGGGATCGCGTTCGACCCGCGCGAAGGCCTCGTAATAAATTTGCGGCAGCGGATCCTCGATCCGCTCGCGCGCACTGCCGAGCGGATCGTCCGCAAGCATGCCGACAATGGCGGCGACGTCTTCGCGGCGGGCGCGGCGGATCGTGATGGATGAAGCTTCGGTCATGGCGGCATTCACCTGAGGTCAGCGGACCGGCGGCAGCGCGAGCACGCGCTCGGCGTCGGCGATCCAGCGACGGATCACGGGATAGCGCGCGAGTTCGAGGCCGCCATCCTCCGCGACACGGGTATAAGCGAGCAGCGAGACGTCGGCGAGCGAGAACGCATCTCCGACCAGGAATTGCGTGCCCGCCAGATGCCGCTCCAGATGATCGAGCGCGACATAGCCGCGCTTGACGAGGTTCGGATCGATCTCCGAGATGGCCTTGCCGAGATACACGGCCTGAAAGCGGCAGACCGCCACATAAGGCTCGTGGCTGTTCTGCTCCCAGAACATCCAGGCGTCCATTTGCGCCGCGCGATAGGGATCGCTCGGGATCAGGTCGCTGCCGCGCGCGAGATAGCGAATGATGGCGTTGGATTGCGCGAGCGTGCGGCCGTCATCCAGCTCCACCGTCGGTACCTGGCCCCAGCCGTTTCGCTTGAGGAATTCCGCGGTCCGGCTGCGGCCCTTCATGGTGTCGATCTCGACCCATGTGTACGGCAGCGCCAGCCTGTCGCACACCCATTTCACCTTCAGGCAGTTGCCTGAATTGGCGTCGCCGTAGATTTTCATGTGAGATTGCTCCGCTTGCGGAGCGATATCCGACCAGTCACGCCATGGGCTGTCAAGTTGGGCGGCTTTGCCTCAGAACTTGTAACCGAGACCGGCGCGCACGGTATTGATGCTGGTATCGACGGTGGACGTGAAGCGGACATATTCCCACTCGGCGCGCATGAACAGCCCGCCCGTGATATTGACGTCGAAACCGAGACCGCCGGTGTAGCCATACACCAGATGATTATGCTGAACATCCGATGCGGTCAGTGGTGCGAGCTGCGTGAATGGCCCCAGTTGGCTGGTGCTGACCGCGTCGTTGACGGTGACGGAGCGCGAGATATCGGCATTGCCAAACGCGACGCCTCCGAAGATGTAGGGCAGGAAGCAGCCCCAGGCATAGGCGGCGCGGCCGCGGATCGTCGCCATGTCGTTGATCCGGATCGACGCCGACGAATCGACCCGCACGTCATGGAAATTGCCGTCGGTGAGCGCATTCCCGCTCACCAGTTCCTTGCTGGCGACGGAAGCGCCGCCGAACTTTCCGTGCATGTAGCTCGCGTCAATGCCGACAACGACGTCGTCGTATTGCCAGTTGTAACCGGCGAAGCCGCCCCACGCCGAGGAGCGCTGGGATGCCTTGCCGAGGCCGAGATTCCAGTTCGCGACGTCCATCTGCTGGATGACATTGTGATCCAGCAAGCCTGCGAGCAGGCTGGTGTTCGTGCCGCTGAAATTCTCATCGGAAGAGCCGTAGCCGCCCTGCCCGCCGATGTAGAAGCCGCGCCAGTTAACCGGTGCGCTGGGCGCGTCGCTGAAGCCGCCGCGCAGGATCGGAAAGTCCGGCAGATCGGCAGCCTGTGCGCCGGTCACCGTTCCAATCATCATCGCCGCCAGCACCAACCTACGCATTGCAACGCTCCATCCACCGCACCGATTTCGCGTTGATCATCGCCTGTTAACCTTAACCAATCGTTGTCGCCGCCGGTTTTCGAGCACGCAAGTTGCAGAAGTTGGCGACATGACGCGGCAAAGAAAAACGGCGCGGGATGGTCCCGCGCCGTTTCAATCGTTAACCGTGGAGGCTTGAAATTAACCCTTGCGGATCAGCGGCGGCGGCGGAGGCGGCGGCGGCACGTCGCAGCAAGGCAGGGCGAAGCGCACGCCGAGCTTGACGTCCTGCGACGTGATATCCCGGAACTGGAACGACGACGGACCAGCATTGCTGCCGTCGAACGAGCGACCGTTGCCCTGCCCCGCGGTGCCCATGTCGAGATAGCGGTAAGCCAATTCGACCGTGAAGTTGTTGGTGACCTTGTAGGCGACACCGGCATGCACTGCCCAGGCGAGGTTGGTCTTGGTCGCGCCGTCGGCGGCGAAGGAACCGGTGAAACCGGACGCTCCCGGGAACGTGGTGACGTCGGAGAAGGCCGAGGTCTTGATCGTCGCGGCACCGACACCGGCGCCGATGAACGGCGTCAAGCACCACCAGGTGCCGAGATCGGCGTAGACGTTCACGAGGCCGACCCAGCTCTGGAAACCGCCATGATAGGCATCGGCGATCGAGTTGGTGGGAAAGGTCACGAAGTCGGTGCCGTTGAAGCTCACCTTCGAGCGGTACTCACCGGTGATGTCGGCGCGGAACCAGCTGTTGAACTGATAGCCGACGCCGATGCCGTAGAGCGTGCCGCCGTCGAAGCCATGGCCAACCTGGGTGAGCGCGCCGGCGGGCAGCGTGTCATACGCGTTGACGTGCAGCCTGCCTTTGCTGCTGGTCATGCCGATGTCGCCGCGCAGGTACCAGCCGCCGAAATCCTGGACCGGCGGAGGAGCATACGCCATCGGAGGTGGCGGCATGATGGGCATGTCGGCGGCGAACGTCGCCGAGGACAACAGAGATGCCGCACCGGCGGCAATCAGGGTCTTTACGCTACGCATTGGCTTCGTCCTTTTGGGCCAAGTGAGGCGACACGAAAGCCCCACGTCTGAAACTCACGGCCGGACGATGGCAGGAAATGTTTAAGCGGCACTTAACCCTAATTTTTAAGGTTGATTTTCTCTCACCTTTTTCTGCGGCTTCGCTGATAGGTCCATTAAAATGGCGCAGGAGACAGCGAAACATCGCGATCTCGCCACAAGTGCTAATGAAGCATTGACGCATGCGCGCCGTTCGCAGGGCACGCGAGCCGCGTGTGTTAGCGAATCCTTAATACGAGCGTCGCGTCTGCGGCCGGGCGTTCAGCGCACGGCCTGCGGCATCTTCGGCAGGAACACCGCGAGCAGGCCGATCGCCGGCAGGAAGGCGCACAGCTGATAGACGAAGGCGATCGAGGTGTGGTCGGCGAGCTTGCCGAGCACGGCGGCGCCGAGACCGCCGATCCCGAACGCGACGCCGAAGAACACGCCGGAGATCATGCCGAAGCGATGCGGCATCAATTCCTGCGCGAACACGATGATCGCCGACGTTGCCGACGAGATGATCAAACCGATCACGACCGTCAGCACGGCGCTTGCGAACAAGCCGGCATAGGGCAGCGCCAGCGTGAACGGCAGCGCGCCGAGGATCGAGAACCAGATCACGTATTTGCGGCCGAAGCGGTCGCCGAGCGGGCCGCCGATGAACGCCCCCGCCGCATTGGCGGCAAGGAAGACGAACAGATAGAGCTGCGCCGCCCGCGTCGAGACGCCGAACCGATCGATCAGATAGAAGATGTAATAGCTCGACAGGCTCGAGACATAGAGCTGCTTGGAGAACAGCAGCGCGACCAGCACGATGAGCGCGATCCTCACGCGCCGCTGATCCGGATGGTCGGGATGCCGCGCGATGGCGACCGCCTTCTTGCCCGATATCTGCGGCTTGTACCAGACGCCGATGCGCCAGAGGATCACGATGGCAAGGAACGCGATCGAGGAGAACCAGGCGATCGAGGGCTGGCCGAACGGCACCACGATCAGTGCTGCGAGCACCGGTCCCATCGAGGTGCCGAAACTGCCGCCGAGCTGGAACACCGATTGCGCGAAACCGTAACGTCCGCCTGACGCCAGCCGCGCGATGCGCGACGATTCCGGGTGGAACACCGCGGAGCCGAGGCCGACCAGCGAAGCCGCGATCAGGATGACCCCATAGCTGTGCGCAACGCTGAGCAGCAACAGACCGAAGAAGGTGAAGCCCATGCCGATCGCAAGCGAGAACGGCTGCGCCTTCTTGTCGGTGAAATGCCCGACCAGCGGCTGCAGCAGCGACGCCGTGAACTGGAACGCCAGCGTGATCATGCCGATCTGCGCGAAGTCGAGCGCGTAATTGTCCTTCAGGATCGGATAGACCGAGGCGATCAGCGACTGCATCGTGTCGTTGAGGAAGTGCGAGAAGCTGATGCCGGCAAGCACGACATAGGCCGGCCCCGCAGCGGCGGCGGCCTTCGCGGCCGTCAGCTCCGGCACCGGCACCGGCTCGCCCAGCGCCTGTTTGCTCACGACGGGTTTGTTCAATGCAGCATTCCCGGACAGATTCGCAAAAATACCTCCGTGTCGTACGACGCGGAGGTGAGGCAAACCAGTTGCGTCAGCCGATGGCAGCGATGCGCTGTGTGGCCAGCCGGCGGCCAAACTCTATCCCCGTCACCCTGAGGAGCGCCAACGGGTCCGCGCAAAGCGCGGCCCGATGACGGGCTCCGCGCGTCTCGAAGCGTCGACGGCCCGGCGCTCGCCACATTGCGACAACGGGCCGTGCATCCTTCAAGACGCGCGCAAGGGCGCGCTCCTCAGGATGACGGATCACGAGCTGACGAGGCCAGACGGAGCTTAAGCCGCGGCGGCGTGGCCGAGTGCGCTGACGATGTTGTCGACGACCTCTTCCACCAGGATGCGATCGTCGCCTTCGCCCATCACGCGGATCACCGGCTCGGTGCCGGAGGGACGGATCAAGAGACGGCCATGGCCGTTGAGGCGCTTCTCGCCGTCGGTGATCGCGGATTTGACCTCGGCGTCGTCGAGCGGCTTGCCGCTGCGATAGCGCACGTTCTTCAGGATTTGCGGCAATGGATCGAAACGCCGGCAGATCTCCGACACCGGGCGGCGCAGCTTCTGCACCACGGCCAGCACCTGCAGCGCCGCGACGAAACCGTCGCCGGTCGTCGAATAGTCCGACATGATGATATGGCCCGACGGCTCGCCGCCGAGATTGTAGCCGCCGCTCAGCATCTGCTCGAGCACATAGCGGTCGCCGACCGGCGTGCGGACCATCTGCAGCCCGAGACCCTGCAGGAAGCGCTCCAGCCCGAGATTGGACATCACGGTCGTGACGATGCCGGGCTTGGCGAGGCGCCCTTCTTCCTTCCAGCTCTGCGCGATCACCGCAAGCAGCTGGTCACCGTCGACGATATGGCCGCGCTCGTCGACCAGGATGACGCGATCGGCATCGCCGTCGAGCGCGATGCCGATGTCGGCGCGCATCTCGCGCACCTTCCGCGACAGCGCTTCCGGCGAGGTGGATCCGCATTCCTTGTTGATGTTGAAGCCGTCGGGTTCGACCCCGATCGGCACCACGTCGGCGCCGAGCTCCCACAGCGCTTCCGGCACCACCTTGTAGGCGGCGCCGTTGGCGCAATCGACCACGACGCGCAGGCCGTCGAGCGAGAGATCGCGCGGCAGCGTGCGCTTGGCGAATTCGATGTAGCGGTCATGGACGCCGTCGATGCGGCGGGCGCGGCCGAGGCTCGCGCTCTGCGCCAGGCGGCGGTCGAGCGATTCGTCGAGCAGCTGCTCGATCTGCTTCTCGACATCGTCGGACAGCTTGAAGCCTTGCGGGCCGAACAGCTTGATGCCGTTGTCCTCGAAAAGATTATGCGACGCCGAGATCATGACGCCGAGATCGGCGCGCATCGACTTGGTGAGCATCGCGATCGCCGGGGTCGGCATCGGGCCGACCAGCAGCACGTCCATACCGACCGACGTGAAACCCGCGACCATGGCGTATTCGATCATATAGCCGGACAGCCGCGTGTCCTTGCCGATCACGACGCGATGGCGATGGTCGCCACGCTGAAACACCAATCCCGCGGCCTGCCCCACCTTGAGCGCGAGCTCCGGCGTGATCAGTCCATTGGCGCGGCCCCGAATTCCATCGGTCCCGAAATATTTGCGGCTCATGTAACCCCCAACACGGACCTCTCGAACCACCCGGCGAGAGAGTCCCGAACGCCTGCCAGTCTAGCGTGCATCGGCCTTATAGACTGCCAGGCACTAAAATGACTTCAAAAAATATGATGAATCATTACCGGGGCCAAACCCCGTGCTTCGACATTAACGCACTGAAAGATATAACATTATCGCTCTCTCGGCAACCTCGGGAACGAACCCTGTCCCCTACCCTTTGCCGTTGCGCTTGACGTGCTGGTCGCCCTTGCTGGGGGCCGGCTGGGTGACATTGACGGGGTCGGAACCGGGAAACGTCTCCTCCAGCCCCTCCTCCAGGGCCTCGTCGAGCCGGCGCTTCTCGGCGTTCTCGTCTGCTTTCGGCTTGGAGCCTGATTGGGTCATCGCGCTCTCCCATCCGTCTTCGATTTGGCAGGCAACCCATCCATGCTAGATGACGACAAGATCGAACACCCGCAAGACTTTGCTGCCTAAAACAAGGCTCGCGACATCGAACTTGCGACAGAAGAAGGGCCGGGACCGTCCATGAAGCACATTACCTGCATCGAAGATCTGCGCCAGCTGCACAAGCGCCGGGTGCCGAAGGCGTTTTTCGATTATGCGGACCGCGGCTCCTACACCGAGGACACGCTGCGCGCGAATTCGGAAGATCTGCAGCAGATCAAGTTCCGCCAGCGCATCCTGGTCGATGTGTCCAAGCGCACCCTGGCGACCACGATCCTCGGCGAGCCGGCGGCGATGCCGCTGATCCTGGCGCCGGTCGGCCTGCTCGGCATGCAGCATGGCGACGGCGAGATCTACGCCTGCCGCGCCGCCCAGGCGGCCGGCATTCCCTTCACCCAGAGCACGATGTCGATCTGCTCGATCGAGGACATCGCGGCCGCCGTCGACAAACCGTTCTGGTTCCAGCTCTACGTCATGAAGGACCGCGGCTTCATCAAATCGCTGATCGAGCGCGCGATCGCCGCGAAATGCTCGGCGCTGGTGCTGACCGTCGACCTGCAGGTGATCGGCCAGCGCCACCAGGACATCAAGAACGGCATGACGGTGCCGCCGGAATGGACGCTGTCGAAGCTGATCGACTTCGCGACCAAGCCCGCCTGGGTGTCAGGCGTGCTGCAAGGCAAGCGCCGCACCTTCGGCAACATTGCCGGCCACGTCAAAGGCACCGAGGACCTGACGAAACTGTCGGAATGGACCGCCTCGCAGTTCGACACCTCGCTGAACTGGAAGGACATCGACTGGATCCGCAGCATCTGGCCGGGCAAGCTGATCCTCAAAGGGATTCTCGATGTCGAGGATGCCGAGCTTGCCGCCAAGACCGGCGCGCAGGCGATCGTGGTCTCCAACCATGGCGGCCGCCAGCTCGACGGCGCGCCGTCCTCGATCGAGGTGCTGCCAGAGATCGTCGATGAGGTCGGCTCGAAGCTCGAGATCATGTTCGACGGCGGCATCCGCACCGGCATGGACGTCATGCGGGCGCTGGCGCTCGGCGCGAAGTCCTGCATGATCGGCCGCGCCTATGCCTACGGCCTCGGCGCCGGCGGCCAGGAAGGCGTCGCCAAGGCGATCGATATCCTGGGCAAGGAGCTCACCACCACGATGGGGCTGTGCGGCGTCAACACCATCGCCGAGATCGACGATCACGTGCTGGCGGTTTAGCCGCCGGCGCTATTATCGTAGCCCGGATGAAGCGAAGCGTAATCCGGGTCTTTCCTCGTGGATAGATTGGCCCCGGATTGCGCTGCGCTCCATCCGGGCTACGCAATCTTCGTCGTCCCGGGCAAGCGAAACGCGACCCGAGACCCATAACCACCGGCCGTCGTTTCGCAGCGCCGAGGCGACAGCGCGCTTCAACAGCTCAACCCTGTGGTTATGGGTCCCTGCTTTCGCAGGGACGACAGCGGAGCCTGTTCAGCCTCACATCGGCGGCGTGAGGCCGTCGCGGCCGACGCTGACGCGATCGGTTTCAAGCGAGCCGTCCGGCAGTTTCTTCATGAAGGCGATCACCTTGGCGCCGGCCTTCAGGTCCGCTCTGTCGCCGGGAACATAAGTCACGACCGGCGTATCGGGTGCGACCTCCACCTTCTTCTCGCCGTCCTTGTATTTGACCAGCAATGTGTGACCGTCATTGCTGACGACGGATTGCGCAACGGTCGCATTGGTCATGCTGCTGTTCGGCTTCAGATCGTAGGGCCGCGACCCTTCGCCGGTGCCGCGCATGTTCTCCGGGAAGACATGCACCTCGACCGCCTTCGGCGTGCCGTCGGGGCCGGGCACGGTGGTCGTGCCGATGAAGGAACCGACCTTGATGTCGGACAGCGCGACCTTGGTGAGACCGAGCACCACCAGATTGCCTGCCATGTGCAGCTTGACGTCCTCGCCGCTGCGCGACTTCACCGCGAGCGTATCGCCGTCGACGCTCTCGACGGTTCCACGCACCCGCGTCGGCGTCGGCGGCTGCTGAGCGAGCGCGTAGAGCGTGGACACCGTCACCATCGCGAGCGCGATGAACGGCCGAATGAGATGGGAACGGCTGGCAGGCATAACTGATCTCCGGGAGGGAACGCGGGGGGACTAACACCAGACCCCGTTCCGGAGATGCTATTCCAGGCCTCAAGTCTTTGTGAGATCGGCCTCAACCAGCGCGCGCAGTTCCGGCGTGACGTGCGGACGCCGCCCGAACCACAACTCGAAACCGCGCACCGCCTGATGCAGCAGCATGCCTAGTCCATCAGCTGTCTTCAGACCACGCGCCTCTGCCGCCGCAAGCAGCGGCGTCACCAGCGGCACATAGACGAGGTCGCAGACAACCGCGCCCTGCGGCAGCAGACCGACATCGACCTCGAGCGCGGGCTGACCATGCATGCCGAGCGAGGTGGTATTCACCAGCAGGCCGGCGCGCGGCAGCAGCTCATCAACCTTGTCCCAGGTCGCGGGATGAACCCGCGTGCCGAATTGCCCGGCCAGCGCGCGGGCGCGATCGATGCTGCGGTTGACCAGATGCACGCGCGCGATGCCGCGCTCGATCAGGCCGAACACCACCGCACGCGCCGCGCCGCCGGCGCCGAGCACCAGCGCGTCTTCGGTCTTGTCCCAGTCCGGCGCGCAGGCGTCGAGATTGTTGATGAAGCCTTCCACATCGGTGTTGGTCGAGCGCAACTCGCCATCGGCGAACCACAGCGTGTTGGCGGCGCCGACGGCACGGGCGCGCTCGTCCGGTGCCGACAGCGCCAGCGCGCGCTCCTTGTGCGGAATGGTGACGTTGGCGCCGACGAAGCCGCGCAGCGACAGGCGGAACAGGAAATCCTTGAAATCCTCCGGCGGCACCGCCTCGATCACATAGCCGCCCTCGATGCCGAGCGTGCGCAGCCAGTAATGATGGATCAGCGGCGAGCGGGAATGCGCGGCGGGCCAGCCGATCAGGCACGCGGCGCGGGTTTTGCCTTGAGATGTCATGGCCGTGACATCGGCCAAGGCAGCGGCGCTGTCAATCCGTCCGCTTCGCGGTTGCGGCAACCAGCGCGCTGAGGGCGAACGCGGCGGCTGCGGCGAACCAGATCGCGGCGAGGTTGATCCAGCCATAGGCCATCGCGCCGGCGAGCGCGCCCGCGACCAGCGCCGCCCACAGCAGCAGGTTCGGCAGCCAGGCCCAGCCCGCGCCGCCGGTGAGCGCGCCGGCGATCAGCTGGCCGGCCTTCACCAGCGCCCCGGTGACGTAGGTGAGGCCGAGCCCGGCGCCGCCTTCGAGCTGGAATACCGCGTTCTCGAGCCCCATCGCCAGCACGATGGCGGCGACCGCGGCGCTCGGCAGGCCATAGGCATAGGCCACCGCCGCCGCCGTCAACAGCCAAGCCTCGACGAGCAGGAGCAGGGGCTGGCGATGCGTCAGCGCGCTGAGCACGATCAGGCTGCCGGCTGCCGCGCCGGCGACGAACAGCACGATCAGCTCCAGCGCTTCCAGAGCGCGCTGCCAGTGCCCCTCGGCCAGCGTCACGCCGAGCCGCGTCGAGTTGCCGCTCATGAAGGAGACGAACAGCCCGCCGAGATGCAGATAGCCGATGCCGTCGACATAGCCGGCCAGCGCGCTGAGCGCGCAGGCCAGCGCCAGGTTACGGCGGGATTCAAGCATGACGGTGGGAATCGCTCCCGGTGTTCAGAACAACAATGTTCATGAAAGCAGTCGGCTTGGGAAGGAAGGGAGCGAAGCAGTCTCCCCGTCATTGCGGGCGATGCGACAGCATCGAATCCCAATGCGCAATTGCGCATTGGGGACTCTCGAGATTCCGGATTCGCTCGCGGGCGCGAGCGCTCCGGAATGACAATTGGATCACGCCGCGTCGCGATGCGCGGCGATGATCTGGTCGGCGGCCCGGCCCGTCACTTCGGCCATGCGGTCGAACTGGCGGGTGAAGGTGCCGGCGCCGGCGGTGGCGGAGCGCAGCTCGACGATCAGGTCGCCGATCTCGGATTCCGGCATCGTGGCGCGGACGCAATCCCAGCCGCTCCAGCCCTCACGGGTGTCGAAGCCGAGGATCTGGCCGCGGCGCGCCGACAGGATCGCGTTGATCTTGGCGGTCGCTTCGTTCGGACAGACGATCTCGACCATATGGATCGGCTCCAGCAGCACCGGCTGGCACTGCGGCAACCCCTCGCTGACCCCGATCCGCGCCGCGGTACGGAACGCAAGGTCGGAGGAATCGACGCTGTGATAGGAGCCGTCGGTCAGCGTGACGTCGACGTCGATCACGGGAAAGCCGAGCGGGCCACGCGCCAGCGCGTCGACGACGCCCTCTTCCACCGCGCCGATATAGTTGCGCGGCACCGCGCCGCCGACCACCTTCTCGTGGAATTCGAAGCCAGAACCACGCGGCTTCGGCTTGATGTCGAGCACGACATCACCGAACTGGCCGTGGCCGCCGGACTGCTTCTTGTGCCGGCCGCGCTGGGTAATGGCCTTGCGGATGGTTTCCTGGTAGCCGATCGCCGGCGGATGCGATTTGACGTTGACGCCGTAGCGGTCCTTCAGCCGCTCCTGCGCCACGCGAAGATGCATCTCGCCCTGCCCCCACAGCACGGTGTCGTGGGTGCGCGGGTTCTGGATCATCGTCAGCGAGGGATCTTCCTCGTTCAGCCGCAGCAGCGCCTGGCCGAGCTTGACGTCGTCCTTGCGGTCGGTCGCGGCAATCGAGATCGACAGCACGGCCGCGGCCGGCTCGACCTTGACCAGCGATGCCGGCGCCGTCTTGCCGCTCGAGACCGTATCGCCGGTCTTGATCGCATCGAGCTTGCCGAGCGCGACAGTGTCGCCGGCCTCGGCCTGTGGCCGCTTGCTGTCATGCGCGCCCGAGACCGCGAGGATGCCGGAGACCCGCCCGCTCTCGCCGCTTGAGGATTGCAGCGTCATGCCATCGTCGAGCCGGCCCGCAAGCACGCGCGCCAGCGACAGCTTGCCGCCGTGCTGCAAGTGCACGGTCTTGAACACGTAGGCCAGCGCATCCTTCTGATCCTTGATGCCGAGCCGGCCGGCGGTCTCGGCAACGCCGGGCGCCTCATGGCGCAGCGCCTTCATCAGACGCAGCACGCCGTTCTCGCGGCTCGCGGCGCCGAGCAGCACCGGACAGATCAGCCCTTCGCGCAGTTCGCGGGCGAGATCGTCGAACACGGCATCGCGCGGCGGCTGAATATCCTCCAGCAACTGCTCCATCAGCGCGTCGTCATGATCGGCAAGCTTCTCCAGCATCGAGAAGCGCGCTTCCTTCTCGCGATCGAGATTGCCGCCCTCGAGTGCCATCACCTCCGACGGCTTGTGCTCGCGATAGACGAAGGCGCGCTCCAGCGCGAGATCGACAAAGCCTTCGATCAGATCGCCGTTCCAGATCGGGATCTGGCGCAGCACCAGCGGCACGCGCGAGGCCGGCTGCAGCGTCGCAAGCGTCTCGCGGACGCGCTTGTTGGCGCGGTCGATCTTGTTCAGGAATAGAAAACGGGGAATTCCGAGCTCCTCGAGCTCGCGCAGGATGATCTGCAGCTGCGGCAGTTTCTTCTCGTCGGCTTCGCAGACCACGACCGCGGCATCGACCGCCGGCAACGCTGCACGCATATCGTGCGCGAATTCGATCGAACCGGGACAATCGATAAAGGTGTAGCTGTCCCCCATAAAGGTGGTGGTGGCGGCGGTCAGGCCTACGCCCATCTTGTGCTGACGCGCCTCGGGGCTGGCATCGCCGACGGAGGTTCCGGCATCGACGCTGCCGGCATTCTTAATGGCGCCAGTGCGCGCCAGGATCGCTTCCAGAAGTGTGGTTTTACCGCTTTGGAAAGGGCCCACCAATGCGATGCACCGTGGACCTCGGGGACTTCTGACGTCTTGTCCCATTGCCGCCTCCTCGTTTTGGAGCTCGGCCCATGATTGGGTCGGCGACCGTTTATGCTCTGCCTGCGTTTGACATTTGGCAAGCGGGAAAACGTCGCTGCGGTGCGGCGTCGCGTAAGTTTGCGATCCCGAGCCATCGTCCGGACAATTGCGGCCGCTGCGTCAGTTCCTTCGCGCAAGTCCCGGAGCAATCTCGCGCAAGCGTGTCGCAAGGTCGAGCAGACGCTGCACGGCGGGCGAGACATCTTCATCGCGCCACGCAATCGTGAGCGGAGCCGTCACCGCCGGCGCGGCCAAGCGGACATACGCCACGCCGCGACCGGCCTGTGCGCGCGCCGCGGCCTCCGGAACGAGCGACACACCGACGCCGGCGGCGATCAGGCCAATCGCGGTTTGCAGATGCAGCACCTCCTGTGCGAGCCGCGGCGTGAAGCCGGCGGCCCGGCACGCGGCGACGATCAGGCCGGTGACGGACGGCTCCGGCCGCGCGGGATACAGCACGAAGGCATCGTCGGACAATTCGGCGAGCGCGATGTCGTCCCTCTCGGCAAGCGGATGCGCGCGCGGCAACGCCGCGACATAGGGCTCTTCCAGGATCAGGCGCTGGGCAAGTCCCGCCTCCGGCAATAGCGCGGGGCGTGCGAAGCCGACATCGATCCGGCGTCGCCGCAGCGCTTCGGCAATCTCGGCCGCCAGCATCTCGTCGAGCACGAGCTCGACGTCGGGACAGGCGTCGCGATAGCTGCCGATGAGATCGGGCAGACCGGCGAACATCGCGGAGCCGACGAATCCGATCGCGAGCTTGCCGGCCTGGCCGCGCCCGACGCGCCGTGTGTCCGCGACCGCGGCCTCGAAATTTGCGAGCAGCGAGCGGGCGCGCGCAAGCAACAGCTCGCCCGCCTCGGTGAGCCTGACAGGACGGCTATTCCGCTGCAACAACGTCACGCCGAGTTCGTCCTCAAGCTGACGGATCTGCTGGCTCAGCGGCGGTTGCGCGATGTGCAGTCGCTCGGCCGCGCGGGTGAAGTTCAATTCCTCGCCGAGCGCCACGAAATATCTGAGATGTCGCAATTCCATGCCGGCGGTATAGCACGGCGGCGGGTGCCGTCAGTCATACGCAATAGCTCTGCAACCGTATCGAACGAGTATTGGACCGGATGCGCGAACGCGGACAGCCTGCGGCAAACCACAGGGAGTCCCCATGACGGCGCTGGAAAAAGCCTTCGCGGATGCAGCCGCGGCAGGCATCACACAACAGAAGATCGATATCGACGGTCTGCGCGTCAATGTCGCGCGCTTCGGCAAAGGGCCGCCGCTGCTCCTGCTTCACGGCTGGCCGGAGTTCTGGCTGGTGTGGCGCCCGCTGATGCTGCGCCTCGGCGACAGCTTTGAACTGATCGCGCCCGACTTGCGCGGCTGCGGCGACACCGGCAAGCCGACACCGGGGCCCGATGCGTCCGCCACCGCGGAGCGCCACGCGCTGGATATGTTTGCCGTCATGGACGCGCTCGGTCATATCAGCTTCGGCGTGATCGGCGGCGATCTCGGCGCCTATGTCATGCAGGCGATGTCGCATCGACAGCCGCAGCGGCTGACCGGCACGCTCTATCTCTGCACGCCCTATCCGGGCCTCGGCCACCGCTACGGCCAGCCCGGCCACCTGATCGAGGTCTGGTATCAATACTTCCAGCAGCTGCCATGGGCCGCGCGCCTGGTCGGAAGCTCGCGCGAGTCATGCCGGCTCTACTTCCGACATTTCCTCGACCACTGGTCGGGCGACGATCCCGCCGTGTTCAGCGATCTGCTGGAAGCCTATGTCGACAACTTCATGAAGCCGGGCAACATCCAGGGCGGCTTCGACTGGTATCTCTCGTCCGCGCCCAATCGCCGGCGCTGGCTGGAAGGCAAACTGCCGGCGCAGCCGCGCATCGACGTGCCCTCGCGATTTCTCTGGGGCCGTCGCGATCCGTTGATCGCGCCCGAATGGTCGGACAGGCTGGGAGACTATTGGAGCGAACCTTCGATCAGGTTCGTCGAGACCGGGCACTATGTTCACGCCGAGGCGCCCGCGATCGTTGCCGAAGAAGCGAGCGGCTTCTTCGGCAAGCTGATCAACCGCAAGGGCGCGCGTTAGCGGCCCGGACGCAGCTCCAGGCTCTCGAGGCCGGCGGCGATGTTGATGCCGACCTGGCCCTGCACGCTGAGCGGCTGCAGGGCGATCGTGTTGTCGGAGCCGCCGACCAGCACGTTGCCGCCGACGCCGACACCGAGCGTCGCGCTGCCCTGCGCGCCGGCGTAGTTGCCGGAGAGCGCACCCGGCCCGAGCCGCTCCACCGGTGCGTAGACGCCCCAGGCCAGCGCCGATTCCTGGGTGATGCCGAGATCGATGCCGACCTTCTGGATGGTCGCGATGTAGCGATCCTCAGGCAGACCATTGGCGCGCAGCACGCAACCGAGATGGGTCACGGAACCGACGATGAAGCCGACGCTCGCACCACCGCGGCATTCCAGGACGCCGACCTGCACGCGCTGGATCGGCTGTTGGGCGCTGGCGCCAACGATTGCGGTCAGCGTGGCAATGGCAGCACCGGCGAGGAGAGTGAAGCGACGCATGTTGGGGAGTCTCCGGCTGAGAGGCATGACGCGAGCAGAGAACAGAACGGCGCCGTGTCTGCGGCGCCGTCCGCATCCTATGCCACAACATCGAATGTCCAGCCAGAATTGCGGTGCTCGGCCACCGATTGTCAGGAGATGTTGCGGCGCTGCTATGTTCCTCCCGGCCTGCCGATGCGGTCGAGCAACGGACAGCAAACAACAGACAAAAAAAAGGCCCGCTTTCGCGGGCCTCTTTGATGAGACACCAACCAACTTAATGGTGGTGATGATGACGGTGGTGACGATGATGACGACGCGGACCGCCGTAGGCGACCGGCTCGAGATCGATCCCGGCGATGCCGGCCGCGACGTTGAGGCCGGTCTGGCCCTGCACGCTGACCGGCTGCAGCGCATAGGCGTTGTTCGGGCCGCCGAACAGGAAGTTACCGCCGGCACCGAGGCCGACCGAGGCGTTGACGCCGACGCCGCCGTAGCTGCCGGCCAGCGCACCGCGCGGAAGCTGGGTGGTCGGCGCGCTCACGGCCCAGGCGAGCTGGGTCGTCGCGGTGACGCCGAGGTCGACGCCGATCCGCTTCACGGTCGCAACATAGGGCTCGGGCCGACGGCCGCCGCTCTGGAACACGCATTCGAGGCGCGCGACAGAGCCGACAACGAAGCCGACATTCTCGCCGCCCTGGCATTGCAGGACCCCGGCTTGAACCTGAGGCGCCGCGTTGGCGGTGGCGAACGGCGCCAGCAACGCAAGCGCTGCAAGGGTGAGGGTCGAAAGTCGCATTGAACTGTCTCCGCAAGGTGAACTGAATTTGCGCGGCGGACAGGAAGGAAGGCTCGTGTCCAAAACAAGGCAGTGCGCAAAGACGCCGTAAAAACTTCCCGCGTGTGGCATCGATGTTCGCACACACGCGCGTGAGGTGAGCAGGATGTGATTTGACTCGTCGAATCTACCGGCGCGCGATTTCAGCACACAAACAAAAACGCTCCCGCACCAGGTGCGGGAGCGTTTTTCAGGTTCGGATCGAACTACCGCAGATTACCGCAGAAGCGCTGGATGCGCTTGCAGGCATCCTCGAGATCGGAGGTCTTGGTGGCGTAGGAGATGCGGAACGCGGGTCCGAGCCCGAACGCCGATCCCTGCACCACGGCGACGCCTTCGCTCTCGAGCAATTCGGTGACGAACGCCTCGTCGTTGTCGATCAGCTTGCCCGACGGCGCCTTCTTGCCGATCGTGCCAGCGCAGGACGGATAGACGTAGAACGCGCCTTCCGGCCGCGGGCATTCGATGCCGCTCGCCTGGTTGAGCATCGACACCACGAGGTCGCGACGTTCCTTGAACACCTTGTTGTTCGCGGCGATGAAGTCCTGCGGACCGTTGAGCGCCTCGACCGAAGCCCACTGCGCGATCGACGACGGGTTCGAGGTCGACTGCGACTGGATCGTCGCCATCGCCTTGATCAGCTGCGCCGGGCCGCCGGCATAGCCGATGCGCCAGCCGGTCATGCAGTAGGCCTTCGACACGCCGTTCACGGTCAGCGTGCGATCGTACAGGCTCGGCTCGACCTGCGCCGCCGTGGTGAAGACGAAGTCGTCATAGACGAGGTGCTCGTACATGTCGTCGGTCATCACCCAGACATGCGGATGCCTGACCAGCACGTCGGTGATCGCCTTGAGTTCGGTCTTCGTATAGGCCGAGCCGGTCGGGTTCGAGGGCGAGCACAGGATCACCCACTTGGTCTTCGGCGTGATCGCCTTCTCGAGATCTTCCGGACGCAGCTTGAAGCCGGTCGAGGCCGGGCAAACCACCGGCACCGACTCGCCGCCGGCGAGCGCCACCATCTCGGGATAGCTGACCCAGTACGGCGCCGGGATGATCACCTCGTCGCCCGGATTGATGGTCGCCATCAGCGCGTTGTAGAGCACCTGCTTGCCGCCGGTGCCGACGATGACCTGGTTCGGCTTGTAGGTCAGGCCGTTCTCGCGCGCGAACTTGTTGATGATGGCTTCCTTGAGCTCCGGAATGCCGCCGACATCGGTGTACTTGGTCTTGCCGGCCTCGATCGCGTGGATCGCTGCCAGCTTGATGTTGGCGGGCGTATCGAAGTCAGGCTCGCCGGCGCCGAGGCCGATGACGTTGCGGCCCGCGGCTTTCAGCGCGCGTGCTTTGTCCGTGACCGCGATCGTCGCGGACGGCTTCACACGGTCGAGCGCAGCGGACAGGAAGGCCATTATCATCTCCTGGCAAACGTCGTGAGCCGTTGGGCCACGACTTGATTTGAATGGGATCGCGGCACCCTAGGCCTGTCGCCGCTGCACCGCAAGAAGCTTGGCGGTAAAGCACGAAAACTTTCGCGCATGGCTCGCCGCACGCGCAATTTTCCGCAAGTTCCGGCGCCGGATGACTCATATCCGGCAAGCCCGGCGACCACAGCTCTGGCCTTGCCGGCAGGGCCTTCGGCGGCATGCGCCGGCGCGGATTGCTCCGAGGACAATGCCGCGCGGCACCTGCCTGACAGCGCTAGCGGCGGGCCGTCAACGCAGACCGGCGCGTCGTGCCGCCAAGGATGCCGCGTTAAGGTTTGTGAGTTGCAGCGCAGGCCATGGTCGCGACCTTGGTATCAACTTGGCATCGACCGGCACCGTGCAGAGCGTCGCGCAGGCGTGATCCGAGTTGTTCTGCCGTGTTGATGGAATCGTTCTGCACGCGTGCAGTGCGGTAGACGTTTCGACTTTTTCCACACTGCAGGGCTTGCGACGCACACCCGTCGGCATCATTGTTTAGCGGCGTTGCGGTGTGACAGGCCGCGCAATTCGAGCGTACCGTCTCCCTGACCCGAGTGAACACCGACGCAATGTACAAGCTCTATTCGATGCAGCGCTCCGGCAACAGCTACAAGGTCCGGCTGGCGCTTGCCGTGCTGAACACGCCGTACGAGGCGATCGAGATCGACATCCTGCGCGGCGAGAGCCGCACCCCGGAATTCCTGGCGAAGAATCCGAGCGGCCAGGTGCCGTTGCTCGAGGTCGCCGAAGGCCGCCATCTCGCCGAGTCCAATGCCATCCTCTGGTACGTCGCGATCGGCACGCCGCTGGCGCCGGAGTCGCGGATCGAGCGCGCCGAGGCGCTGCAGTGGATGTTCTTCGAGCAGCACGCGCTGGAGCCGAACATCGGCGCCGCCTATTTCTGGCTGTCGCTGGTCAAGGGCGGACGCGACCTGCAGACGCACGCGCTGGAGGACTGGATGGAGCGCGGCTATGCGGCGCTGCAGGTGATGGAAAATCACCTCAAGGAACACACCTATTTCGCCGCCGGACAGCTCACCGTCGCCGACATCGCGCTCTACGGCTACACCCACGTCGCCGACCGCTGCGACTTCGACCTGGCGACCTTTCCGTCGATCCGCGCCTGGCTGAAACGGGTCGAGCAGACCCCCGGATTTGTCTCGATGGACTGGCAGCCTGGTACCGAGGCCGAGCCTGAGCCCCGGCTCGCGGCCGGCGTCTGAACGGCCGGTTGTGAATCCAGAGAATAACGGGGAAACTGCCTAAATAGCGGGCAAAACCTGCGCCACCGCCGCATTTTAGCCATTTTTGGACGGCGCCACCGCCGCAATGTTGCCGGTGACAACCGGCAGATTCGCGCGGATGTCGCGAGTGATTCGTTCGCGGCCTGAGGGATTTAGACCATGAAACGGTGGTCCGGCACGGCAGGCTTCGATGGCCGCCCTGCCCCGGTGGCATCATCCCGGCTGACGAACGCGATCGCAGCGTCGCTCGCGCTTGGCGCGCTGACGCTGTGCCTGGTCGTCGCCGTGACCGTGCTGTCGAGCAACGTCACCATGGCAACGGCGATCCCGGCGTAATCAAGCAATTTCCGGTTGGCACCTGATCCGCGGCAAGGCGCGGGAGAGACAGCGGCGCGACATGATGAAGACCCCCGTCGGACTTGTGACCGTGACGCTGTCGGCGGCGATCCTGCTGGCGGCATCGCTTCTGATCGTGACCGGCACGCAAGGCGAAGACCACGCACGCCCCGCGCATGTCACGACGCCCGCCGCCAAGCCGGCCCCGCACCACTAGCGCCGTCCCGAACGCAAATGCGCTAGCCCCATTTGTGGAAGATCAGAAACGCGCCGGCGGCGATGAACGCAAATCCGAGCGCGTGATTCCAGCCCAGCGGCTCCTTCAGGTACAACACCGAGAAGGCGGCGAACACGACCAGCGTGATCACCTCCTGCATGGTCTTGAGCTGCGCCGCCGAGTAGACCGCGCTGCCCCAGCGGTTGGCCGGCACCGCCAGCCAGTATTCGAAGAAGGCGATGCCCCAGCTCACCAGGATGACGATGGGGAGCGAATGATCCTTGAACTTGAGATGGCCGTACCAAGCGAAGGTCATGAAGACGTTCGAGGCGAACAGCATCAGGATCGGCAGCAGCGAAGGCGAAATGGCGGGCATCGATTGTCCTCTTGCAAGCAAAGCACGCGGTAACCCGCAGGCACGGAACCGGGTTCCGCGCCGATCTGCATATCATTTGATTTGAAAGCAGCGAAAGCTGGTTCGGCCCTCGCAACGCCCGCTTAACGGTCGTCACGGAAATGCCGGCGCCGTTGCGGCCCTGTCGTCAAACTGCGGCTTTATCGTTCGTTTGACAGACAGCGAGAACGCGCATGCGGTTCGACTGGCGTGCCATTTCAGGTCCGGCCCTGACGGCGATCACGGCATCCGCCGCCTTCCTGATCGATCGCCTCGTGGTCGCCGTCCCCAATCCTGCGCCGCTGTTCGTCTGCATCGTGGCGCTTGCGAGCTCGATCAGCGGCATCGCCTCCGGGCTGATCTCCGCCGCGATCGCCGTGGCCGCCTCGGCGCTGTTCTTCCTCGATCATCGCGCGCTGCCCGGTTACGACACCGCCGACGTCGTGCGGATGCTGATGCTGGCGGCGACCGCGGCCGGCACCGCCGTGATCACCGGGATGCTGCGGCAGAAATGGATCGACGCCTTTGCCGCCGACCAGCAGCATCACGCGACCTCGGAGCGGCTCGCCGCCGCGCTCGACCAGGTCGACATCGGCATCGTGCTGCTCGACGCCGACACCCGCGCCGAATTCATCAACCGTGCCTTCCGCGACTATTTCGCGCTGTCGGATGCGCAGGCCGACAGCAAGCCGCCGTTCGTCGCGCTGATGTATCACGGCCGCGACACCGGCGCCTATGAACTGCCGGAAGACGAGCTGAGCGCATTCATCGCCGAGCGCATCGCGATGATGCGCGCCGGCGACTCCACGCCGATCAATCTCAACCTCGCCGACGGCCAGGTGCTGCGCTTCAGCTGCACCGCGCTGCCGGATGGCGGCCGCATGCTGAGCTACACGCCGGTCACCGACCTGGTGCGGCACACCGACGATCCCGCGAAGGCCGATGAATACCGGGCGCAGCGCGCCGGGCGCGAGCGCCATCTGGCGCGACTGCTGCGCGCCGCCGAGTGAGGCGCGGCCTCGTCCGCAATTGATCCTGCGAGACAGCGACGGTAGAATCTTGCGGGCGGTGCGGAGACATCGCCCGCAACCGCAGGATCATCCAGGAATCTCCATGGCCGACGACGTCACCATCCGCTTCGTCACGCGCGACGACTACCCCCAGTGGCTTCCTCTGTGGGACGGCTACAATGCCTTCTATGAGCGATCCGGACCGACCGCGCTCGCGCCCGAGATCACCGCGATGACGTGGGAGCGTTTCTTCGATGCCTATGAGCCGGTGCATGCACTGGTCGCCGACGCCGGCGGCAGATTGCTCGGGCTGACGCATTATCTGTTTCACCGCTCGACCACGGCGATCGCGCCGACCTGCTATTTGCAGGATCTGTTCACCAGCGAAACCGCGCGCGGCAAAGGCGTTGGCCGCGCGTTGATCAACGGTGTCTACACGCAGGCCAAGCTCGTGGGTTCGCCGCGCGTCTACTGGCAGACGCATGAGACCAACCACACCGCGATGCAGCTTTATGACAAGGTCGCGGACAAGCCCGGCTTCGTCATCTATCGCAAGATTCTCTGAGCCCGCACCCGCGCCTGTGGATTGAACAGAGGTGTCACCGGCGCGTTACAAAGCCCGGCTACGCTTCCGCTCGCGTAAGATCAGGCCCCCCGTCTCAGATCTTCGCCGAGCGGTCCCCGTCAGTCGCCGCGTCTGACCGGGACCGCTTTTTTTGCGACATCTCATTTTGCGACATCGCTATGCGCGATCGGCGGTAGGACGGCACCTTGCCGGGCCCTGGCATGCTTGTCACAATGCGCGGCACCCCTCGCCTATCCCACAGGATTGTCTCATGGAAATTCGTAATCTCGGCGGCTCCGGGCTGCGCGTGTCCGCGGTCGGCCTCGGCTGCAACAATTTCGGCCAGCGCACCGACCTCGAAACCTCGCGCAAGGTGATCCACAAGGCGATCGATCTCGGCATCACCCTGTTCGACACCGCCGACATCTATGCCGGCATGGGCGGCTCGGAGACCGTGCTCGGCACCGTGCTGGGCGACCGCCGCAAGGACATCGTGCTCGCCACCAAATTCTCCAAGCCGATGGCGACCGACGGCACCAAACAGGGCGCCTCGCGGCGCTACATCATGTCGGCGGTCGAAGCGAGCCTCACCCGCCTGAAGACCGACTATATCGATCTCTACCAGCAGCACGACTACGATCCGCTCACCCCGATCGACGAGACGCTGCGCGCGCTCGACGATCTCGTGCGCCAGGGCAAGGTGCGCTACATCGGCAACTCCAACTTCCCGGCCTGGCGGATCGCCGAAGCCGAGTACGTCGCGCGCCAGATGAACGTGAACCGCTTCGTGTCCTGCCAGGACGAATACAGCCTCCTGGTGCGCGACATCGAGAAGGACCTGCTGCCCGCGACGCAGCAATACAATCTCGGCCTGCTGCCGTTCTTCCCGCTCGCCAGCGGCCTGTTGACCGGCAAGTACCAGCGCGGCGCCGCTGCACCCGCCGATACCCGCTTCGCCAAGGCGCCGGCCCTGAAGGATCGCTACGTCACGCCGCGCAACGAGGACATCGTCGAGAAGCTGCAGGCGTTTGCCAGGGAGCGCGGCCACACCATGCTCGAGCTCGCCTTCTCCTGGCTCGCCGCCCGCCCGCAAGTCGCAAGCGTCATCGCCGGCGCCACCCGCCCCGAGCAGATCGAACAGAACGTCAAGGCGATCAGCTGGAAGCTGAGCGCGGAGGAGATGACGGAGATCGACCGGATTACGAAGGGGTAGGCATCGCTGAGGGATCAGCCGCAACTGTCGTCCCTGCGAAAGCAGGGACCCATAACCACAGGGCGTAGTTGGACGCCATGCTGCGGCCCTAGCGTTCTCAAGCAACCGCGTTCGGTGGTTATGGGTCCCTGTGTCTTGGAAGTCTGTCAGGATGTGGGTGGGCGGGAAGCCGTTGGGTCCTTGGCGCTTGACGCCGCGAGCCGGCTCGGTCTCCCGCCCGTTCCATCTATCAACCTGAACAGTTGCACGAGGCTGCGCCAACAGACCTCGCATCACAGGGACAGGCACCGTGATCATAGCTCTTCGTTACGTCGGAATCGACGTCTCCAAAAAACACCTCGATATCTTTGATGAGGCTGACGGCGTGCCGAGGCGCATTGCCAACGCGACACAGGCCATCACACAGCAGGTGGCGCGTTGGCAATGCGATGCGCTGGTGGTCTTCGAGGCGACGGGTATCTATGACCTCGCGCTTCGCGAGGCGCTGCGTCAGGCCGGGATCCAGTTCGCACGGATCAACCCGGCCCGTGCCCGCGACTTTGCACGGGCCAGCGGCCTGCTCGCCAAGACCGATCCGATCGATGCGCGGATGCTGGCGGCCTTTGCCCGGGCCATGCAGCCCGCCCCCGAGCAGGTCGCCGATCCTGCACGGGGCGCCTTGGCGAGGCTTGCAAAACGGCGGGATCAGCTGGTCCTCATGCGCGCCCAGGAGAAGAACCGGCGCAGCGAGGCCGACGATCGCGCCATGGCCGAACGCATTGGCCGCCTCATCGAGGTCCTCGACAGCGAGATCGCCGGGATCGAGGCCGACATCAGCGCATTGATTAAAGCCGAAGCGCAGATCGCGGACGATGCGAAGTTAATGCGTTCGCTGCCCGGCGTGGGTCCCGTGGCCTGCATACAGCTCATCGCGCAGATGCCGGAACTCGGGCGGGTCGGACCGAAACAACTCGCAGCGCTCGCTGGCCTTGCTCCCTTCAACGTCGACAGCGGCACCTTCCGCGGCAAGCGCAAGATTGCGGGCGGCCGAAAGCGCGTTCGTGACGCCCTTTATATGGCGGCCCTCAACGCAGTTCGCAGAGCTGATCCGTTCAAGGCCTTCTATGCACGACTGCGACAGGCCGGAAAACCAGCCAAACTCGCCCTCATCGCCGTCGCCAGGAAGCTGCTCACGGTCCTCAATGCCATGATGCGAGACCGAAAGCCGTACCTGCAGACCAAACCAACATAACAGTTGCCGGCTCGCGCTTCGCTTGGCCGGGACGACGTTGTGGTTGGAGCTTAGCGCTTACACCACCAGCCCCTTCATCGGCTTCACCGGGGCGCTGTCCGGAAACACGGCGTCGGCCAGCACGCGTTCGCCGAGGCCGAACTGGTCGTGCAGCACGCCCTTGATCACGGCGCGCAGGTCGGTGGTTGGGGCGAGGTCTCGGGCCTGGTAGAGATTGGCGGGCTTGAGGCCCGGCCAGTCAGTGATCATCCGGCCGCCATTCACCGCGCCGCCGGCGAGCAGCGCGACGGTGCCGGTGCCGTGGTCGGTGCCCTCGGTGCCGTTGATGCGCGCGGTGCGGCCGAACTCGGTGGCGACCACGATCACGGTGTCGCGCCAGCGCGCGCCGAGGCCGCTCTGGAATTCCGCCAGCGCGCCGTCGAGGCCGCCGAGCAGCTGCGCGAGGCGGCCGACCGGCCCGCCTTCATTGGCATGGGTATCCCAGCCGTCGAAGGCGAGCGCGCCGATCCGCGGGCCGTCATCGGCCGCCATCAATTTCGCGGCGCCGCGCGCCACGAGGCGCATCGCCGCCACGCCGCCCGCCCCGGGCTTCGGCTTCATTTCGTCGCCCTGCGCCTGCTTCTCGAGCTGCAAGCCTTGCGTCAGCGCGCTCGCCAGCGCCGGATCGCGGTGCTGATAGAGATCGAGCAGCCGCATCGCGGTGTCGTCGGCGGCCTGCGGCAGCGCGGTCGGCGCCCAGCCGACCGTTGGTGCCGCGCCGCGCAGCACCAGCGGCGTGGTTGGGCCGACCGCGAGCGCGCTCGTCACCCGCTCGCCTTTCGGCAGCGCCTCCAGCGCGCGGTTGAGCCAGCCGGACTGCACGCGGCCCGGACCGGGAAAGCCGCTTTCCAGCACATCCTGGCCGTCGAAATGCGACCGATCGCGATACGAGGTTGCCACTGCATGAACCACCGCAGCCTGCTTGGCGCGATACATCCGCGAAAATTCCGGCATCGCTGGATGCAGGCCGAAAAACGGATCGAGCATCACCGCTGCGTTCGGCCCATCGGCCCTCAGTGCGATCGCGCCATGCAGGCCGGCATAGTCAGGGTCACCGACCGGGGCGACCGTGGCGAGGCCGTCGAGCGCGCCGCGCAGGATGATGGTGACGAAGCGCGGATCGCGGCCATCGGCGGCGCGCGCGAATTTCGGCAAATAGGCCCAGGCCGCAAACGAGGCGCCGCCGAGCAGCAGCGCGCGCCGCGACGTCGCCTGCAGCATCAGGCTCTCGGAGCATTCCATCGTCATCTCCTCTGGAACTCGGGCGACATCAACAGCAGCGCCAGCGCCTGCTGCCGCGATTCCGCGCGCTCGATGGTGCGCCGCGTCTCGGGCGAGGCTGCATCGGCGGCAATGAGCTCGAGCAGGTCGCGCGGGTCGAACCGGTCGGCGAGCTGGGAGGCGACTTGCGCCGAAATGTCGAGCCTGAGCTTGACGCCTTCAGGTGCAGCCCAGGCCGCGGCGGTGTCCGGAAATCCGTTCGGCCCGGCCGGCGACCACAAGGGCTGGCCGAGCACGTTGAGGCCGTTGAGATAGCGGCCCGGATCCTCGGGATTGCGCGCCAGCAGGCGGCCGGATGCGACCAGGAACTCGTAAGGCGAACGCATCTTCGTCAGCGGCGGCTGCCAGGCCTCGCTGGACCGAACGAGCGCGGTGGCCAGCGCCCTGAGATCGCCGTCTGTTTTCGTGAACGTATCCTGCAGCCTCGCCACCAGCGCCGGCGGCGGATCGTCGGCGACGAAGTGGCGCGCGAATTTGGTCGCGATGAATTTTGCGGTCGAGGGATGTCGCGCGATATCAAACAGCACCGCCTCACCCTGCGCGACGCCGACCTGCGCGTAGGTCTTGCCGAGCACCTGCTGCGGTCCGGGCTGGTGCGCATTGGCATTGAACACGAAGCTGCCGGGCGTGCCGAGCTGGCCACGGCGGCCGGCAAAGGTCCAGCCGGTGATGATTCGCGCCAGCGCCGTCACGTCGTCCTGGGCGTAGCCGCCGCCGACGCCGAGCGTATGCAGCTCCATGATCTCGCGCGCGAGGTTCTCGTTCAGGCCGCGGTTGCGGTTGATGCCAGCGCGCGACTCCGGGCCGAGCGATTGCTGGTTGTCGAGAAAGAACAGCATCGCCGGGTGCTGCTCGACGGCCATCAGCATGTCGCCGAAACGGCCGAGCACATGGGGACGGATCGCCTCGCGCTCGAATGAGCCGGCCCACATCCGCGCCAGCGCGCCCTTGTTGGCGGAGATGCAGAAGTGATTGGACCAGAACACCACGAGCCGCTCGACAAAGCCGCAATCAGCGACCACGCCGCGTTGCAGGCGCGCCAGCGCCTCGGCGCGGAACGTCTTCTGGATGATGTTGAGCGGTTGCGCCGGCGGCTTGGGGGAACCGGCCTGCGGCTGCATCGTCGGAGGCTGCATCGGAGCCGACGGCGTCATCGCCGCATTGGCGTTGTCAGGCGCCTGCATCGCCGAATCCTTCCCGGCGATCTCCTTGGCGGCGGAGGACAGCGACAGATTGCGCCGCGGCTGTGGCTTGGCGTCCGGTCCTTGCGGCGGCGTTTCGCTCGCGCCTTGCTGCGCGGCCTTCGCGGCGTTGCGCGCCTGCTGGATCTCGAACTGATAGTCGAACACCTGCTTGCCGAGTTCGGGTGTCGAGAGCAGGCCCGGCACTTCGAGCAGCGCGCCGTTCGGACGCGCGAGTTCCGCCAGCACGAAACCGCGCGGATCGGAGGCCGCATTGATGAAGTCGCCGGCCGCCCCGCCGCGGGCGCCGAATCCAAACCGGTTGAGGGCAACCAGCGCGGCTTGCGAATCACGGGCCATCAGAATTTCCTCGACGAATTCCCGGGCGATTTCCTTGACGATTTCCTTGGCCGCCTATCCCGGCTATATCTGTCGCACGGCATCATAGCGCGGTCCGGGATGAACCCGAGATTAATTCGCGCATTAAATCGCGGTTAGAATGGACCTCCCGTCAAACGATCGTTCCCAACCAGGATCTCCGCGCCGGCTGGCCTGCACGGCATGCGGCAGCGAATTTTCCTGCTCGCTCACGGGAGCATGCTGGTGCTCCGATGAGAGTTTTCGCCTGCCGATGCCGACCGACGGCGGCGACTGCCTGTGCCCCGCATGCTTGCGCAAGCTCGCGGAACAGCAAGCAGCGGTGAGCGCCACGTGAACGCACGCTGGACCGTCGACGCCGTCCTGCTCGACATGGACGGCACGTTGCTCGACACCGAGAAGGTCTATTTCGACAGCCTGGTCGCGGCGCTGAATGCATGCGGCTACACCGACGACGTCGTCGCGCTGTGCCACTCCATGGTCGGCCTTCCCGGCCCGGCCTGCGAGGCGATGCTGCGCGATCATTACGGCGCGGCGTTTCCGCTCGCCGAGGTCAACCGCGCCTTCATCATCAACCGCGATAGGATGTTCGAAGCCGCCTTGCCGCTGAAGCGCGGCGCGCTGGCGCTGCTTGACGGGCTCGCCGCCGCCGATTGCCCGATGGCGATCGTGACTTCGTCGTCCCGCCGCACCGCCGAGCGCCATCTCGGGCTCGCCGGCATCCGCGCGCGCTTCGACACGTTGCTGACGCTTGACGATGTCGCGCAGGGCAAGCCGGATCCGGAGCTCTATCTCAGGGCAGCCGCGCGGCTCGGCGTGACGCCGGCGTCCTGCATCGCGGTGGAGGATTCCAACCACGGCGTCGCCGCCGCCCACGCCGCCGGCGCGATCACGCTGATGGTGCCGGATATGGCGCCGCCGACCGACGAGACCCGTGCAAAATGCGCAGCGGTGCTGCCGGACCTCAACGCGGTGCTGGCGTTGTTGCGCGAGCGCGGCGCGCTCTGATCGTCATTGCGAGCGTCGGCGAAGCAATCCATCGTCCCGCATGCCCGGACATGTTGTCCGCACGCTCGCGGAGCGTCCATTGGCTGATTGCGTTGCTACCGCCGCGCCAGATTGATCCTTCAGCACGGCGCCGGTGGCAGCATCATGCGCGCTGCTATTTCGTGATTCTGGGCCGCGTGGATGTCGGCGGCGTTGGCGCCGCGGGCTGAAGATTGAACGTCAGCCAGACGTTCCAGCCTGCTGGCCGATTTTCATTGGCGAATTCGCCGTAGCCCTTCAGGTTCAGATATCCCTGCATGTCTCCGACCGGGAAAATGTAGCCGACCTGCGGGCCGACGCCGGCCACGCGCGACCGGAAGCAGCCGACACGATCGCCCGAGCCGCTGTCGCAGCCGAGTTGCTGATAGAGGTAACCGACGAGACCGACCTGCCACTGCTTGGTCAGGAATTGCGACGCGCCCCAGTCGAGGTGCATGTCGACGCCGCTTTGATATTGGGTGGAGGGGTTGACGAAGTTGTAGGTGAATCCCAGCACCGTCGAAAATTCATGCCCAGTCTTTGGATCGAAATAGGTGTAGCCGCCGCCCGCGTCGACCGCCCAGTGCCCAATCCCCAGATTCGCCAGGCGGCCCGACTGGTAGGCGCCGGCCGGAAGGTCGGCGGTAATGTACGTCATGTAATTGTTGACACCGGCATTCCAGCGCAGCGCGAACTGCGGGATCAGGTCGCCGAATGCAATGAGCGAGCTGTCGATGCTGTCAAACCGGGAGAAGGGGAACGTGCCGCCGCCCGGTCCCGTCAATGTCCCAACGAGCGATCCCGCCAGCGACGTGGAGTTGGAGCCGTAGGTCGCCAGCAGGCTGGCAGAGGCCTGACCGCCCAGCACGGGTGTTGCAAAAGTATAAGTCCCGGCCACAAGGCCAAGATTCACATTCGCATTGACGTTCGCGTTCACGGTGGCCGTCAGATTCGCGGGAAAGCGACCAAGCGTGATTTCGCGCGACCGCGCCACGTCGCCGCCGGCGGAAACAGAGGTGTGATAATAAACCGAGGTCACCGACCAGCCCGGCGCCTGCTGAGGAACAGCCGCGAGGCTGCCAAAAAATCCGGGTAACCAAAAGCTGATGCCGTTTTCGTCGGCGCGAGCCGCTTGGGTGGACAGCGCCAGTAGAGCGGCAAGCGCTCCAACACTCAAATGCCACTGCGAAAAAAATCTGCGTCCCAAACCCGGTCCAAGGTACCCCATCGCCGATCCCCCGACTCTCGCGATCCCACCGTCGCTCCGGCGGGGTAGAAACTCGGAAAGAATAAGCCGACGCCACCGTTGGTCCATGCGAAATCGGCATATTTGCGTTCAGCCGGCCCTTTATTGAAAGGCTGTGTTCATGACGCCACAGCCTTGGCACTTTTTGCATAGTCGTCAGGGGCTCTCGACAAGGAAGAGGCGACCTGGCTCGATTGATCTAGATCAATATGAGAAGGATGCGGTGCTGGAAGCATCTTATCTTGGCCAGTTCGAGATGCTGCGTCGTCGGTCTCGCACTTCGGATACTCGATCGTCTTTTGACTGACCAAGGCGTTAAATCCTCCCGAAGCAACCGGCGAGCTAGAAAGCTGCCGAGAGGTTCTTGCCCGGGCGACACTCGTAACTTTGAAACTCGTTCACTTCGAGTAGCTCATGCACGACGTTGGCGTTGCGGCAGACGTACCCAATCTGGTGGCTGAGGCTTCGAACGCACCTCGCGCGCCACCGCATTCCCGGTCAATGGCTGCGGCCCTCGTGAATCGGCAGCGTCTGGGAATGGACGACCGATTGGTATTCACCAGAAGCACGACGCAGACGCCCCGAAAGCCTGCTGTATCCCGCAATATCCTCGCGGCCGGTCCGAGGGCGGGAGCTACGACTCTCGTCAGCCGAACCTCAGGATTCCACGCAAGATGCTTAAAGGCGGCTCGCATCTTTGCGCTCCGAGCTACTGCCGCCGCCATCGTCCGGCCGCGCGTCACGCCGAGCCGATCGACACCTCAGCAAGCTATGTCGGCTTCAAGTGCATCACCATGAAGAGGATCACGTCATGAGTAACGATACGATTCCGGAAAAGCCTGAGATGAATACGGGGCCGAACAGCGTAAGATTGAAACGCCGCGATCTCTTGTTGAGCGGTAGTTCGCTCGTCGCCGCTTCAGCACTCTCTGCCGTCGGGGCGACAAGCTTAGCGCAAGCGCAGCAACCAACGCCGGCCCCGGTGCCCGCGCCGGCCGGACAGCGGCCCAATATCGTCGTCATCATGGGGGACGATATCGGCATCTGGAATATCGGTGCTTACCATCGTGGCATGATGGCCGGCCGGACGCCGAACCTCGACAAGATCGCCGCAGAAGGCATGCTGTTTACCGATTATTACGCCGAGGCAAGTTGCACCGCAGGCCGCGCCAACTTCATCACCGGCGAGCTGCCGATCCGCACCGGCATGACAACGGTCGGTCAGGCTGGCGCCCCCACAGGCTTGCCGGCGGAGGCCGTGACCATTGCCACCGCGCTCAAAGGCATGGGCTATGCCACCGGCCAATTCGGCAAGAACCACCTTGGCGACAAGAACGAGTTTCTGCCGACAGTGCACGGCTTCGACGAGTTCTTCGGCTATTTGTATCATCTCGACGCGATGGAAGACCCGGCCCACCCCGCTTATCCGCAGGAGCTGCTAAACACGGTCGGTCCGCGCAACATGATCCATTCGTGGGCAACCAATGTGGACGATGCCACCGTGGATCCGCGCTGGGGCAAGGTCGGCAAGCAAAGAATTGAGGACGCCGGAACGCTCTATCCCAAGCGGATGGAAACTGTGGACGATGAAATTCGAGACTTTGCGTTGAGTTTCATTGAAAAGGCTAAAGCCGACAACAAGCCGTTCTTCTTGTGGCTGAATCCAACTCGCATGCACATCGTCACGCACTTGTCGCCAAAGTATCAGGCAATGCGCAACTCCAAGAACGGTTGGTCGATTCATGAAGCCGGCATGGCGCAGCTCGACGACGATGTCGGCATCGTAATGCAAAAACTTAAGGACATGCGCGTGGATGACAACACCATCGTCATCTTCACCACTGATAACGGCACCGAGGTCTTCACGTGGCCGGATGGCGGACAGACGCCTTTCGCGCAAAGCAAAGGTACGGTCATGGAAGGCGGCTTTCGCGCGCCCGCGATGATCCGCTGGCCGGGCAAAGTGCCGGCCGGCAAGATCGAAAACGGCATCATTTCCGGGCTGGACTGGTTCCCGACCTTGCTGGCCGCTGCCGGCAACCCGAACATTGTCGAAGAACTGAAGAAGGGGAAGCACATCGGGGACCGTACCTACAAGTGCCATCTGGACGGTTATAATCAGATGGACATGATTACCGGCAAGGGGCCGTCGAACCGGCACGAAATCTGGTACTTCGGTGAGAGCGAGCTCGGGGCTGTGCGCATCGACGACTACAAGTATCGTTTCATCGACCAGCCCGGGGGCTGGCTGGGCGAAAAAAGCAAGGTTGACGTGCCCTACCTGACCAACCTTCGCCTGGATCCGTTCGAGCGAACGGGCTGGCCTGATAGCGGGACCAAATACGGCGCGCAACAATACTTCGACTGGTTCAAATATGAGTTCTGGCGCTTCGTGTTCGTTCAGCAGGAGGTCGAGAAGCTGGCCATGACCGCGGTCGAGTTTCCGCCGATGCAGAAGGGCGCGAGCTTCAACCTCGATTCCGTGAAGGCGAAAATCGAGGCCGCCAGGACGGCAATAGCAAAGTGAGATTCATAATCGTGTTGGGCGGCGTCCATGCCGCCCAACGCCGTCTCCTCCGGCCTTCGATATTGCAGATCGGTTCACCGAAGTCCGCTTCCGGGAGTGGAGCGGGCCAATAGCGAACGGGTCTGGCCCAAGGCCGGCGTACTTCAGTCCGGATCTATCTCGCCTTTTCAGAGCGTAGCGGACGGGCCTCGATGAGTACACGCTCTAACCCCGTTTGCGCGCCGGCTTCGCCAGCGCCGTCTCGATCAGCGTGCGCGCGGCCTCGCCGGCGGTCTCCATGTAGCTCGCGTCGCGGTGCAGCAGCACCACGGCGAATGAGCCGTCCAGCAGCAGCAGGATCTGCCGCGCCAGCTTGAGCGGATCGGCGATCCCCTGCTCCGCGAAGGCTGTGCGCAGCCAGTCCTCGAACTTCTTCTTGTGCGCGGCGCCGATCCGGATCGCAGGATGCCCGGGCATGTTGGCGAGCTCGGCGGAGGTGCGCAGGAAGCCGCAGCCTTTCCATTTCGGATGCCGAGCCGAGCGCGCGAGGTTCTTGAAGATCGCCTCGACCTTCGCCGCCAGGCCGCCCTCGGCCTCCGCGAACCATTTGCGGAACAGCGCGAGATTGGGCTGGTCGCGCGCGGCGAGATAGGCGGCGACAAGGTCGTCCTTGCTCTTGAAGTGATAATACAGCGTGCGCTTGGTGAGGCCGGCCTTGGCCGCGACCTCGTCGACGCTGACGCGGCGGATGCCTTCATTGTAGAACAGCGCGCTCGCCGCCTGGACGATGCGCTCGCGGGTGGGCTCGGAGGGTCTGGGCATGGCGCGTATGTATACTAACCAGTGAATATACACAAATTGCAGCTAGCTCTACATTCGGCGCTGACACAAAACAGCCATGCCGGAGAGCGCACCATGCCCGAACCCATCCTGCTTGAGATCACCGCCGGGATCGCCCTGATCACGCTGAACCGTCCCGAGCAGCTCAACGCACTGAACTACGGGCTGATCGATCAGCTGATGACGGCACTCGACCGCATCGAGGGCGACGCTGACGTGCGCGCGGTGATCCTGACCGGCGCCGGCGAGCGCGCCTTCTCGGCCGGCGCCGACATCAAGGAATTCTCTGACAGCGTCAAACGGGGAGCCGCCGTTGCGGTGCGCGACTTCGTCCGACGGGGACAAGCCATGACCGCGCGGCTCGAGGCGTTCAAGAAGCCCGTGATCGCCGCGGTCAACGGGCTCGCCTTCGGCGGCGGCTGCGAGATCACTGAAGCAGTACATCTTGCGATCGCCAGCGACCGCGCGCTATTTGCAAAACCCGAGATCAAGCTCGGCATGCCCCCGACCTTCGGCGGCACGCAGCGGCTGCCGCGGCTGGCCGGACGCAAGCGCGCCCTGGAGCTGCTCCTCGCAGGCGATCCGTTCCCGCCCGAGCATGCGCGCGAGATCGGGCTGGTCAATCAGATCGTGCCGCACGATCAATTGCTGACGGCCGCGCGCGAGCTCGCCGGCCGCATCATCAGGCATTCGCCCGGCGCCGTCGCCGGCACCATCACCGCGGTGACGCGCGGGCTCAACATGCCGATTGCCGAGGGCCTTTTGGTCGAGAGCGAGCAGTTCGCCGCGCTGGTGCCGAGCCGCGATCTCGCCGAGGGGCTTGCGGCGTGGAAGGAACGGCGGCTGGCGAAATATGTCGGGGCGTGAGCTCCGCTCGTGCCAACCGTCATTGCGAGCGAAGCGAAGCAATCCATCGATCCGCATACGCGGAAAGATGGATTGCTTCGTCGCTTCGCGCCTCGCAATGACGGGGAGAGAGTTGCGTCTCTACCGCACCACCGCGGCGGTCTGCCCGAACAAGAGCTTGCGCTCTTCCTCGGTGCGGATCGCGGGCTGGCCGAAATTCGGATTGACCTCCTTCGCCTTGGCATAGGCGCGCTCGGTCGCCGGGCGCTTGCCGATCGTCTCCAGCCAGCGCTTCAGATGCGGGAAATCGTCGATCTCCTGGCCCTGGTTCTTGTAGGGCACGACCCAGGGGTAGCTCGCCATGTCGGCGATCGAATAGTCGCCGGCGATGAACTCGCGGTCGGCCAGCCGCTTGTTGAGCACGCCGTAGAGCCGGTTGGTCTCGTTGACGTAGCGGTCGATCGCGTAAGGCAGCTTCTCGACGGCGTAGTTGCGGAAGTGATGGTTCTGCCCGGCCATCGGCCCAAGCCCGCCCATCTGCCAGAACGTCCACTGGATCACGTCATAGCGGCCATGAATATCGGCTGGCAGGAATTGTCCGGTCTTCTCGGCGAGATAAAGCAGGATCGCGCCGGACTCGAACAGCTGTAGCGGCTTGCCACCGCCCTTCGGCGCGTGATCGACAATTGCGGGGATGCGGTTGTTCGGCGCGATCTGCAGGAAGTCCGGCTTGAACTGATCGCCTTTGCCGATGTTCACCGGGAAAATCCTGTACTCCAATCCGGTCTCCTCAAGGAACATCGTTATCTTGTGACCGTTCGGCGTGGACCAGTAGTGGAGATCGATCATGGGCGTGATCCTGCATTGCCAGGGACTGCCGATGTCGTGCACCGGCGAGAAAGATGCGAATGCATGGAGTTGGGCGCATAACCGCAGCCAAGTCAATGGCGCGCGCATTGCACCGCGCGCGAATGTGATCTGCAAGCAGCGCAAGTGCCCGATTGAGCCGCGTCCCGATTGCTCCTAGGCTCAACGTGTTTGGTATTGAAACGTTTTCAGAACACGGGGGATTGTGATGACACGGGATTTGGCACGACGTGATTTCCTGAAAGGTTCGGCGGCGGCCGCCGGCGCTGCAGCCGCGGGCGCCTTCTCCTGCGTCGAGATCGCCAGCGCCGCGCCGATCGAGGTGCCGACCGTCGACAAGCTCTCGATCCGCGTGCTGGTCGATTCCAGCTTCGATTTGTTCTTCAAGCCGAAGCACGCCGGCGGCGTCACCATCGCGTCGCCGCCGCGCTCCGCCGACTACCAGAAGTCGCTGCACAATGAATGGGGACTGTCGCTGTGGCTGGAGTCGGAGGCCAAGGGCGCGCAGCGCACGCTGATGCTCGACTACGGCTACACACCGGAGGTGCTGCTCAACAACATGGCGCTGGTCGGCGTCGATCCGGCGAAGCTCGACGCGCTGATCGTGAGCCACGGCCACTACGACCATTTCGGCGGCCTCAACGGCTTCCTCGACAAATTCCGCGATAAACTGCCAGCCGACGTGAAGCTCTATGCCGGCGGCGAGGACAATTTCTGCCACCGCGTCAGCGCGACGCCGACCAAGGGCCAGTTCAGCGATTTCGGCACGCTCGACCGCCGCCATCTCGCGGCGCAGCGCGTCACCACGGTGCTGTGCGAGACCCCGACCGTGATCGCGGGCCATGCCTTCACCACCGGCAAGATCACTCGCCGCAGCATCGAGCGTGTGCTGCCGCAGACCTGGGTCGAGTTCGGCATCAAGGACGGGCTCGGCTGCAACGCCAGCCACTATCTGCCGGCCGAGATGGACGGCAAGATCGTGCCCGACGAGCACATCCATGAGCACGCCACCTGCTTCAACGTGCGGGACTTCGGCCTCGTCGTGATCTCG
The DNA here is from genome assembly GCF_042258325.1 of Bradyrhizobium sp. Pha-3. Classification (NCBI taxonomy): domain Bacteria; kingdom Pseudomonadati; phylum Pseudomonadota; class Alphaproteobacteria; order Hyphomicrobiales; family Nitrobacteraceae; genus Bradyrhizobium; species Bradyrhizobium sp. Pha-3. Next base: position 7,863,417 of record NZ_CP170151.1, read on the forward strand.
TCCTGCGGCCATGTCGGCATCGTCAATTCGGTGAAGCAGGCGCAGGAGGTCTCCGGCATCCAGAAGGTGCACGCCATCGTCGGCGGCTTCCATCTCGGGCCGGCGCCGAAGGACTACCTCACCGAGGTGGTCACCGAGATCAGGAAGCTCGACCCCGACGTGCTGATCCCGATGCATTGCTCCGGGCTCAACTTCGTGCAGGAGGCGACCGCGCAGATGGGCGACAAGGTGCTGGTCACGACGACGGGCAGCCGCCTCTCCTTCGGCATATGATCGCGCCGATCCTGCGCGGCATTGCATACGCTGGCGCGGGCCTGGCGAGCGCCGGCACAGGCCTGTGGCTGACGCTGGCGCCGGTGCTGGCGGCCGATGCGCCGCCGCAATCGGCGCGCTCGGCCGCCGAGATCATGGATATCCTGATGTGGAACAGGGAGCCGGTCGGCGGGCCGTTCGCGCTGACCGATCAGGCGGGCCATCAACGCACCGACAAGGAGTTCCGCGGCAAGCTGATGCTGATCTATTTCGGCTTCACCACCTGCCCCGACGTCTGCCCGACCGATCTGCAGGCGATCGGGCTTGTGCTCGACAAGCTCGGCCGCGACGGCGACCAGGTGCAACCGATCTTCATCACCGTCGATCCCGAGCGCGACACCGCTGCGCATCTCGCAGACTACGTGCCGATGTTTCACCCGCGCCTGATCGGGCTGACCGGCAACCCTGATGCGATCCGCAAGGTCGCCGATGCCTACAAGGTCTACTTCGCGCGGGTGCCGCTGAAGGATGCCGACGACTACACCGTCGATCACACCGCCTACATCTATTTGATGGACCGCGACGGCAATTATCTCGGCTTCTTCCCGCCGGGGACGTCAGCCGACCGGATGGTCGAGATCATCCGGCCACGGCTCGCCGAGCCGGCGCGCTAGTGCCGCATCGGGATTGCGCCCCCGCTCCCACTTGCTGGGGAGGGTTGGGGTGGGGGCTCTCTCCGCGGTACAGACCGGATAGATACCCGACAGTTTGGACCGGCATGATTGCCGACAGGTTTCTCGAAGCATCGACTGGTTTCGCATCACTGCAGCCGCCCGTGCGCGCGCAAAAAGCTCTCGCCGCTTTCCGTCACCATCACCCGCATGCCCTCGACCGAGGGTCGACGCGCGACATAGCCGCGGTCGACGGCATCCTCCCAGATCGTCAGCCGCGGGCATGAGCTGCGCCAGACCTCGAGCACCTCGGCATAGTGCCGCGGCTCGCGCGCGACCCACTCGACAAGATCGAGCACCAGGGCGTCTGTGGTCTCTGTCATGTGGTCCTCGCCGGGTCAGCAGGGATTCATTGTCTCCGGTATTTCTGCGCCGCTTGGCCTCTTCGGGCAAACTGAGTTATCTTGCCCATGCATCAGTTTTCCTGAGGGTTCATGCGGCGGCTGCTCTTTCTCAACGGCATCAAGGCGTTCGAAGCCGCGGCGCGGACCGGCAGCTTCGCGGCGGCGGGCAGCGAGCTCAACGTCTCGGCCGCCGCGATCAGCCGGATGGTGCACCTCTTGGAGGAGCGGCTCGGCGTCGCGCTGTTCGAGCGCAAGGCCAACCGCCTCGTCACCACGCCGGCGGGCCGCGCCTACCAGGGTGGGCTGACGCCGATCTTCGACGCGCTGGCGAGCCTCACCGCGCAGGTCACGGCGTCCGCGAGCGCGCGGGTGCTGACCGTCGGCGTCGGTCCGACCTTTGCGCTGAAATGGATGATCCCGCACCTCGCCGAGTTCCGCAAAGCGGAGCCCGACATCGAGGTGCGCATCACGACCGGCGGCATGGCGGTGCCGTTCGCCGACGACTGGAGCTGCGGCATCCAGCTCGGCGATGGCCAATGGCCGGGCCTCGTCGCCGAGCCGCTGTTCGCCGCCGATCTGATGCCGGTGTGCACGGCGCGGCTCGCCAATACCCTGAAGCGCCCCGCCGACCTCAAGGGCCCGAGCCTGATCCGCGTCGCGCATTCGCCCGACGACTGGCCGTCCTGGCTGAAGGCGGCGGGCGTGCCGCGCCTGACCGCGCGCGGGCCGGAATTCCAGTTCTACGGCCAGGCGCTGCAGGCCGCTAGCGACGGGCTCGGCATCGCGATGGGCATCCGACCCTATATCGACGACGATCTCGCCGCCGGCCGGCTGGTGGCGCCGTTTGCGCTCAGCGTGCCCAAGGGCATGCGCTGGTATCTGGTCTATCGCGGCTTCCGTGCCGAGCAACGCGATTTCGCCGCGTTCCGGCGCTGGATCATCCGTGCCGCGGCGGAGCCCGCCGCCCGCCGCAAGGGACCACGCAGTGCCTGACGAGACCTTCGATACGCTAGTGATCGGCGGCGGCCAGGCCGGGCTCACCATGAGCCACCGGCTGAAGCAGCATGGCATCGCCCATCTGGTGCTGGAGCGAGGCCGCATCGCCGAGCGCTGGCGCAGCGAACGCTGGGACGGATTGATGTTCCAGTTTCCGAACTGGTCGGTGCGGCTGCCGGAATTTGCGTTTCCGCACAGCGATCCCGACGGCTTCGCGGATACCGCCGCCATCATCGCCTTCATCGAGCACTACGCCGCGTTCGTCGCGCCGCCGATCCGCTGCGGCGTCGCGGTCACCAGGCTGCGCCGCGATGCCGGCGGCTTCCTCGCCGAATTTGCCGGCGGCAGCATCGCCGCCCGCAACGTCATCATCGCCACCGGCCCCTATCAACGGCCGCTGCGGCCCGCGCTGCTGCGCGATCACCCCGGCTTGTTTCAGGTCGATGCCGCCGGCTACAGGAATCCCGCGCAATTGCCTGACGGCGCGGTGCTGGTGGTCGGTGCCGGCGCCTCGGGCGCGCAGATCGCCGAAGAGCTGATGCACGCCGGCCGCGACGTCTTCCTCTCGGTCGGACGTCACAACCGCCTGCCGCGCCGCTATCGCGGGCGCGACCTGATCTGGTGGCTGGCCGAGATGGGCATCGACCGGACGCCGGTCGAGCAGCGCGGACCGTCGCGGCTGCTGCCGGTGATCTCCGGCGCCCATGGCGGCCACACCGTCGATTTCCGCCGCTTCGCCGCCGGCGGCGTAACCCTGCTCGGCCGCGTGACGGCGGCGCGCGACGGCGTGCTCGAGATCGCGCCCGATCTCGCCGCCAACATCGCCAATGGCGACGCCTATTACGCGACCTTCCTCGGGGTCGTCGACGACTTCGTCGCGGCACGCGGCCTCGATCACCCCGAAGATCCCTTGGCGCGCCTCCGTTTGCCCGATCCGCCGTGCCTCACCGCACCGCTCGATGCGATCGACCTGCGCGCCGCGCGGATCAGGAGCGTGATCTGGGCCACCGGCTATGGCCTCGATCTGAACTGGATCGACATACCGGTGCTGGATGCCGACGGGGCGCCGCGACACCGCCATGGCGTCTCCGACGTGCCGGGCCTCTATTTCCTCGGCCTGCAATGGCTGTCGAAGATGAAATCCTCGTTCCTGTCAGGCGTCGGCGACGATGCCGCCGTGCTCGCCGACCACATCGCCGGCCGCGGTTAGATCCAACGACATCGGAGGTGCGCTCCCTCGCCCCGTTCTTACGGGGAGAGGGTTGGGGTGAGGGGCTGCTTCCGCGCAAACCGTCGCAATTGGACTCGCGGGGGCTCCCCCCTCACCCGGAACGCATCTGGCGATGCGTTCCGACCTCTCCCCGCACGCGGGGCGAGGTGAAGCGGAGCTCGCTGCTCGAAGCAAAGTCGACTTCTTCTCCCGGTTCCTTTGCCGTTCGGAAATAAACCGCGCGACTTGTGATCTGGTTCACATAGGGCACCGCGCGCTCGTGCTTCCTATGAGAAGGGCGTTTCGAGGTCGCACATGATTTACAGCGGTTTTGAGATCAAGTCGTTCGAAGTGGGGAAGGGGCAATGGCACGCCAGGATTCAACGGGTCGATCAAAGGCCGGTCGTCATCGATGGCATGCTGTTTCCGATGCTCGACATCGGCTTTGCGTGGTCCGATCCGGATGCGGCGATCGCCGACGCGAAGCGGGCTATCGACCGGTTCCCGCAACGCTATGGCATGACAATGCCGGCGGCCGAAGCATCGGCGTGACCGGCAACGTCGTGGTCGCCGCCGTCCCGCAATGCGAGCCGGATCCGGTCTGGCCGGCGCAGGTCCGCACCAGCTGCCCGGAATGCGCCGCCCCGCTCTCGCTGCTGCGCGTGATCCCCGGCCGCGCCGCCGAATACTGGACCATGCGCTGCGACGGCTGCGGCGGGATACATCTCGACATCGTCGACCTGCCGCGGGCCTGAACTCCGCGACGGCGCCGCCTGCTGACACCCTGCTGTCAGCAGCCTCGCCCGTGCAGCTATCCAGCCGTCGTTTGCCCTTTTCTCGCTGCCGGACTCGTCCCATATTCGGGGCATGGCGAAGACACCGAACACTCCGAAAAAGCCCGGCAAAACCCCCAAATCCAAAGCACACCGGCCCGAGGTCCTCCCGATCGGGCCCGCGCTCGCCGAATTGCTCAATCCGGCGATCAACCGCGGCGATGCCGGCATGGGTTCGGGCACCGGCCTGCAGCCGCCGCCGGACAATTCCTGGGACCGCCGCGCCGGCGGCGAGGCCGCCGCGCATCGCGCGCGGGCGTCGACGCGCGAGACCAGCGAGGACGTCGCCAGGCGCGATACCTCGGGCCTCGGCGAGGCCCCGCAGGCCAATTACGGCACCTCGGCCATCATCCCGACCCTCGATCCGGAACTGGCGCGGCAGCTTGGCCTGCCCACCGCCGAGGACGACGAGGAGGCCCTGGCGCGGCCGCCGCGCAGCAAGATGGAGGCGCTCGGCGTCAAGGCGACCGCCGACGCGCTGGAGAACCTGATCCGCGACGGCCGCCCGGAATTCCGCAAGGACGACGGCTCGATGCGGGTGTGGACCCCGCACCGCCCGCCGCGCCCGGAGAAATCCGAAGGCGGCGTGCGCTTCGAGATCAAGTCCTACTATCAGCCGAAGGGCGACCAGCCGACCGCGATCGCCGAGCTGGTCGAGGGCATCGACCGCAACGAGCGCACCCAGGTGCTGCTCGGCGTCACCGGCTCGGGCAAGACCTACACCATGGCCAAGGTGATCGAGGCGACGCAGCGCCCGGCGCTGATCCTGGCGCCGAACAAGACGCTGGCCGCCCAGCTCTATGGCGAGTTCAAGAACTTCTTCCCGGACAACGCGGTCGAGTATTTCGTCAGCTATTACGACTACTACCAGCCGGAAGCCTACGTCCCGCGCACCGACACCTATATCGAGAAGGATTCCTCGATCAACGAGCAGATCGACCGCATGCGCCACTCGGCGACGCGTGCGCTGCTCGAGCGCGACGACGTCATCATCGTCGCTTCCGTGTCCTGCATCTACGGTATCGGCTCGGTCGAGACGTACACTGCGATGACCTTCGCCTTGAAGAAGGGCGAGCGCATCGACCAGCGGCAATTGATCGCCGACCTGGTCGCGCTGCAATACAAGCGCACCCAAGCCGAGTTCACCCGCGGCACCTTCCGCGTCCGCGGCGACGTCATCGACATCTTCCCGGCGCACTATGAGGACCGCGCCTGGCGGGTGAACCTGTTCGGCGACACCATCGAGACCATCGAGGAGTTCGATCCGCTCACCGGCCACAAGCAGGACGAGCTCGAATTCATCAAGATGTACGCCAATTCGCACTACGTGACGCCTCGCCCGACGCTGGTGCAGGCGATCAAGTCGATCAAATCGGAGCTGAAGCAGCGCCTCGACCAGCTCAACGACCAGGGCCGCCTGTTGGAAGCGCAGCGGCTCGAGCAGCGCACCACCTTCGATCTCGAGATGATGGAGGCGACCGGAAGCTGCGCCGGCATCGAGAACTATTCGCGCTATCTGACTGGGCGCCGCCCCGGCGAGCCGCCGCCGACGCTGTTCGAATATGTGCCGGACAACGCACTGATCTTCGCCGACGAGAGCCACGTCACGGTGCCGCAGATCGGCGCCATGTTCCGCGGCGACTTCCGCCGCAAGGCGACGCTCGCCGAATACGGCTTCCGCCTACCCTCCTGCATGGACAACCGCCCGCTCCGCTTCGAGGAGTGGGACATGATGCGGCCGCAGACGGTGGCGGTGTCGGCGACGCCGAGCGGCTGGGAGCTCAACGAATCCGGCGGCGTGTTCGTTGAGCAGGTGATCCGCCCGACCGGGCTGATCGATCCGCCCGTCGACATCCGCCCTGCCCGCACCCAGGTCGACGATCTCGTCGGCGAGGTGCGCGCCACCGCGGCGGCCGGCTATCGCTCGCTGATCACGGTGCTGACCAAGCGCATGGCGGAGGACCTCACCGAATATCTGCATGAGCAGGGCATCCGCGTCCGCTACATGCACTCGGATATCGACACGATCGAGCGTATCGAGATCATCCGCGATCTCCGCCTCGGCGCGTTCGACGCGCTGGTCGGCATCAACCTCCTGCGCGAGGGCCTCGACATTCCCGAATGCGCGCTGGTCGCGATCCTCGACGCCGACAAGGAAGGCTTTCTGCGCAGCGAGACCTCGCTGATCCAGACCATCGGCCGCGCCGCGCGCAACGTCGACGGCAAGGTGATCCTCTATGCCGACAGCATGACCGGTTCGATGGAGCGCGCGATGGCCGAGACCACGCGGCGCCGCGAGAAGCAGGTCGAGTACAACGAGGCCAACGGCATCACGCCGGAGAGCGTGAAGAAGTCGATCGGCGACATCCTCAACTCCGTCTACGAGCGCGACCATGTGCTGGTCGAGATCGGCGACGGCGGCATGGCGGACGACGTCATCAGTATCGGGCATAATTTCGAGGCCGTGCTGAGCGATCTCGAAACACGGATGCGCGAGGCCGCGGCCGACCTGAACTTCGAGGAAGCCGCCCGGCTGCGCGACGAGGTCAAGCGGCTGCGCGCCACCGAGATGGCCGTGGTCGACGATCCCACCGCCAAGCAGCGCAACGTGCAGAAGCAGGCCGGCGCCTATGCGGGCACCCGGAAATACGGCGATGCCGCCAACCTGCCGGTCAGCGCGCTGAAGAACAAGTCGGCGCAGACCTCGCTCAAGGCTGGCCGCGGTGGCAAGTCCGGCTCGCGCGTGCACAAGCCCGATCTCGACGAGATGCACGGCCCGGAATCGCTGCCCTTCCGCCCGAGCGGCGCGCTGCCGGCAAAGCCGTTCGGCACCACGAGCCGCATCATCCAGCCGACCGACTCGCGGCAGTCGGGGCCGGAGTTCGGCCCGTCGCCGCGGTCGAGCGGCGGCGCGCCGGGCAAACGGGGCGGGTGGAAGAAGAGGTAGATCATGACGCGCGCCGAGCTTCTCGCCTTCCTGCGGATGCATCGGCTCGCTGTGGTCAGCACGGTTCACGACGGCGCGCCCCAGGCGGCGGTCGTCGGGATCGCGGTCAGCGACAATCTTGAGATCATCTTCGACACCCTGACCATCTCGCGCAAATACCAGAACCTCCGCGCCGATCCGCGCGCGGCGCTGGTGATCGGTTGGGACGCCGAACAGACCGCACAGGTCGAGGGCGTCGCGGACTTCCCGAGCGGCGCGGAGCTCACCGCCTGCAAGCAGGTGTATTTCGCAGCGTGGCCCGACGGGCTGGAGCGCGAGACCTGGCCGAACATCGGCTATGTGCGGATACGGCCGAACTGGGCGCGGTTCAGCGATTTCGGCGCGGTGCCGGCGCAGATTGAGGAGATGACGCTGCCGTAGACAGCTTCATCAGCCGATCACGCCACGTCGAACGCCGGATGGTAGCTCACATCCCCCCTGGGCGCCTTGCCCCTCAACACCATCCGCTGAAAGTATCGGCTCGGCTTGCCGCCATAGATCAGCCGCCGATCATCGAGGAAGCCGAAGCGGTGGTAGTACGCGGGATCGCCGAGCACGACGCAGCCATCGGCCCCTTGCTCCGCAAGCCGGATAAGCCCCTCGCATATCAGAGCTTTGCCGATTCCGCGCCGTTGCATGTCGGGTGCGACCGAGACCGGGCCAAGGCCATGCCAGCGTCCCGCTACGCCATCGATCTGCACCGGCGAGAACGCTATGTGGCCAGCGATGCTGCCGTCCTCGGAGACAGCCACCAGCGAAATCGTCAACGCGCGGCTGCGCGCAGCGCCTCGACGATGCGGGCTTCGGTGCCGCTGCTGTGCGGCGCCTTCGCGAAGGCGGCCGCCGTGATGCGGCTGATCGCGGCGGCGTCTTCGGGGCGTTCGTCCCTGATCTGCATTCCCGCAGATAAGGCCGATCGGCAACAGCGCGCAAGGGAAGCGCAAAGCTCGGGCAAATCATGTCGCGAGAATGCTGAAGTATGACTCACCGACCGTGCCACATATTCGGTGTCGTCCCTGCGAAAGCAGGGACCCATAACCACAGACGATCATCGTGATGCGACGGTGGAGCGACGAGTCCCGTTCACGATATCCGCCGCGGGGTATGGGTCCCTGCTTTCGCAGGGACGACGTCCGGAAGGGCGCGCGGCCTCTCGGTTCACGCACGGACGTCTCTGGAATACTGGATCGCTCGCATGCGCGGGTGATGACTCGGCGCTGTTTGACATCTTAAATCGAGAACCATCCTCACCGTCATCTTGGCGAAAGCCGGGACCTATTACCACCGGCTTTGGTTGTCGGAAGGATCGTGGCCCCAGTGTCGCGCAACAATTCGCATTAATGGGTCCTGGCTTTCGCCAGGACGACGTCAAGGGATGTGGCTCCGCTTCGCCCCGACCCTACCCCGATCGCTTGTTGCTGGTGTTCTGGATCAGATTGCCGTGCGCGGCCTGCTCGCGGATGTTGTGCTTCTCGTCGTCGCGATGGCCCTTGGTGGTGTCGATGGGAACGCTGGGGGCGCTGCCGGGGCCCTTGTGGCTCTTGTTGTCGTCCGGAACGGGCTGGATGGTCTTTGTCTTTGGTTTCGTCATCATCGTCTCCGTTACGCATGGAGACAACGCAGCCGGTGCGGACGGCGTTCCCGGAACGAGACGTCGTTCCCGGAACGAGACTTCACGTTCCTGGAGATGTGGCGTCACGTTCCAGGAGATGTGGCTTCACAGCCGACCCTACAGCTTCTCCTGCTGCGACGGCTGCGCCTGTTGCTGCTGGCGCTGCCGTGCCTGCTCCTTGGCGTGATGGCGGCCGTAGAGGCAACCGGCGGCGGCGCCGAGCATGCCGTGATGGCCGGCATAATGACCGGCGACGCCGCCGACGATCGCGCCCTTGACGCAACCCTTGGCGTCGGCCGGCGACGCCGCGGCAAGCGCGCTGACGGCAATGACGGACGCGAGAACAATCGATTTCATGATGCGGCTCCGATGCAATGCTGCCGCATCAACGGCGAAGCGGCACCGCCGGTTCCGGGAAGAAGAAGCGGTTCACCATCGACCTCCCCGCCGGCAAGGCGGCGCGGCGGATTAGCTGTTATCGAACGCACCGCGACAGCGAGCCGGCGCGATCTCACCGGCCGGCCCCGGAGGAGCTCAAGGCCTCATGGCCGGCGTCGACGCCGGCTCACCGTCGCGCGGTGCGCGCTCGCATGATCTATTTGGAGACAACCAGGGCGGCGACGGCAAGCGGCATGGTGTTTCTCATACGGAACTCCTGATCGCGGATGCGTCGCCCACGCCGAACCAACCGGGCGCGCGCCGGGAGGTTTCATTAACTCGCGGACAGGCACCGCCGCGCCCGCTTCACGTCCGCAGGACGCGATCAGTGCCGCCGATCAGTTCAATGTCTTGCCGCCGCCGGTGACGCCGTCGAGGAACACGCCGGTTTCGCGGTTGAGAAACTCGACATCCGCCGGGAAGAAACCGCCGGCCGAGGCGTGGCCGGTCACGGTGCCCGGGCTGATCGTCTTGATGGTCACGCCTCCGATGTTGTGGCCCATCTGGTTCGGCTCGAATTCGGGATTCAGCAGGTCCTTGGTGCCGGTGAGGATCAGCGTCTTCGCCTTGATCGAAGCCAGCGCCTTCGCGGTGTCGCCGCCGAACCCGGCCGTGGTGCCGACATCGTGCCGGTCATAGGCCCAGCTCTGGTAGATCCAGTCGTTGGCGTCGAACAACTTCCACAGCGCGGTCTCCTGTTCGGCCATCCAGGGCAGCACGTCGGGGCCGGACTTGAACTGCGCCGCATACATGTCGGGCGTGCGCGCCGCGAGCAGCGCGACGATATCGCGAAACAGTTTCAGCCCCTTCTCCGGCGGCGCCTCGTAATTGCCGTCCTTCCACGCCGGATCGTTCATGATCGCCTTGCGCGAGGCCTCCATCACCGCGACCGACCAAGCCGGCGTCTTCGCAAGCGGCACCATCGCAACCAGCGCGTCCATGAAGTCCGGATGGCTGACGCCCCATTGCAGCGCCTGCATGCCGCCCATCGAGGGGCCGACCACGGCGACGACATGGTCGATGCCGAGCTTCTCCTTCATCAGCCGGTACTGCGATTCCACCATGTCGCGGATCGCGAATTTCGGGAACTGCATCCGCGGCTGCGCCTTCGAATTGCTCGGCGACGTGGTCAGCCCGTTGCCGATCGCATCGGTGCAGACGATGAAGTACTTGTCGGGGTCGAGCGCCTTGCCGGGGCCGATCATGAAATCGAGCCGGTGATGATTGCCCGAGATCGCGGTCACCATCAGGATGGCGTTCGACTTCTTCGCGTTCAGCGCGCCGTGGGTGCGGCGAAGTGGGTGATGCGCTTCATTGGTCTCTCCCCATCGGGGCGGCTCTGTTCGGCCGCCTTCCGCCGCGAAGCATACGGGCCGGCCGCGCCGCGGCAAGGCCGCGGGCGCGAAGATTTAAGCGGCGCAGGCGCGGAATAAACCGCCGCCCGCACCGCGGCGGCCGCCCGTCGTCGCATTGCGCGAACCGGCGCGTCGCATGCATTTTGTGCCATAATGCACGCGCTGGTTGCCGAACCTAATCGCGTCTCGCGCGTCAAACATGTTGTTGATTGTGGAATGCTCCGGTTCACAATGCCGGGCCGGAGCGAGTCGGCGGAGTCGATCATGGGCGAGGATTTGAACCGGCAGCGCGTCTTGAACTTCCTCGACGTCTATTATGCCGGCGGCATCGAGGGCGCGCTCGATCGCTGCAGCGACGACGTCGCGTTTCTCGCCAACGCCCCGATCGACATTCTTCCGCATATGGGCCAGCACCGCGGCAAGGCCGCGCTGCGCCAGATGTGGACCACGATCCACGAGCGCTATTCCGACATGCGCTACGAGGCGCCGATCGTGGTGACCCAGGGCGACAGGGTCGCCGCGCAGCTGCGCGTGTTCTTCCGCAAGCGCAACAACGCCCGCGTGGTGCAGTTCGACGTCGCGGTGTTCTACACGCTGCGCGACGGCAAGATCACCGAGATCCGCGAGATCATCGACACCTTCGACCTCGTCCAGCAGGTGCTGGAGCGCGACGTCGCGGCGGCGCTGACCGGTCATGACCACATCGTGCCCGCAAATTCGCAACGCCAGCGTTGAACCTCGACCGCGCGGCGCTGACCTATGACTGGGCTTGTTGCGGTCGGGGCTGAAATCACCATGAAAGTCGCATTGCTCGCTGTGCTTGGCCTGGCGCTGGGCGCCCTTGGCGGCGCCGCCTTCGGCATCGGAGCCGGGCTTAGCTGGATCGGATTGGCCAGAACCTCGGGTATCGATAGCGGAACGCTGGTGTTTTTCACCTTCATGCCGCTCGGCGCCGCGATCGGCGGCATCGGCGGCGCGCTGCTGTTCGCGGTGGTGGCGATCCGCGACGCCGAGATCGTGATCGAGCGGCAGCCGGTGCGGCGGCGCGACCGCTGAATTGCGGTCACCGGAGCGTTTTCGAGCGAAGCGGCTGCCGGTTCGCGTCAAGAAAACGCGTCAGAACCAGAATCTCGATCCCATTCCGATCCTGTCGGAGTAGAATTCCAGAGGGCGGCGGTCATATTCCGGTAAAATTCCGCGCAATTGTGCATTGCAAAAAAGTCATTTGCGTTTTTGCCGTTCCGCACTATTTCAGGCCGCAATAGCGATGTGCAGCAACCTGGCAAGGCGTCGGCGCTGACCCCCTGCCATCCGTTTGCGTTTGAAAATCCAGTTTCAGGACAAGGCCAAAATGACAGAGCATAGTCTCTGGCGTTTTTCGCGCGCATTGCATCGCGCGATCAACGAACGCCAGCTTGCAGATATCGAGCCGCTGCTCGACGACGAGGTCGAATGGTCCATCTATGGGCCGATCGACCTGTTTTCCTTTTTCGGCGCGCGCCGCGGCAAGGCCGCGGTGCTCGAGGTGATCAGGCAGATCGGCGAGAACCTCAGGGTTCACCGCTTCGACCGGGAACAGATCATGCTCGGCGTGGATTCCGCAGCCTCGATGCTGCGCTATTCGCTGACGGCACTCGACTCCAACAAACCGATCTCGCTCCGGATCGCGCATTTCGCGCAGTTCAGGGCCGGCAAGCTCACGAGCTTCCGCGTGCTGGTCGACAGTTTCGACCTGGTCGAGCAGACCGTCGGCTACCCGATCCATCTGCCGCGCATCGCGGTCTGACGGCTTTTCGATTTCACGCCTTCGTCATGTCCGGGGCCCCTGCCCCGGCAGCGGCGGCCTGTTTTGCCAGCCCCGAACGGCCGCGCTCGGGACGCGCCGCGCCAACGCGCTGCGCGTTTGTCCCGGACATGACGATCACGCGTTGATCACTTGCTTTCAGAGCGCCGATGCCACAATTTTGCGCCACGGCAAACGCATGCTGCGGCTCTGGAATTTGCGGGCTGGGAATGACCTTCACATTACGATTTGGCTGGGCAAGGCTGCCGATGCTGGCGGCCGGCTTCAGCCTGGCGACAGCGCTGTCGGCCGCCGCGCAAACCCCGCCATGGCAGATCGCTCCCGCCGCCCAGGATACCGCAGCCGATAACGCCGAGGCTGCGGCCGACGAGGAGCCGCCGGCGGCCAATGCCAATGACGCCGACATCCTGAAGGACATCGACGAGAGCAAGCTCGACTGGAGCCAGCTCGACACCGATTCCACCAGCCTGCCGACGCTGGCGCCGAAGCGTGCGGCGAGGCCGGCCAGCGTCGCCGGCAACGATCCATCCTGGTCAACCAACAACAACGCCAACGGCTCGTCGGCGGTGTCGGTCAAGCAGTCGATCTCGCCATTCCTCGACACCCGCATCGGCGCCGACATGACGGTCGCGAGGCAAGGCACGATGACGACGTCGGAGCAATTGTCGGAGCGGCTCGCCAATGGCGGCAGCCTGCCGCAGTCCGGCGGCTCGGCCTGGGCCGCGATCTCGACCGGCGGCGTGGCCTCGATCTGGGACAAGACCTCGGTCGAGGCGCGGGTCGATCCCTCCGCCGACCAGAGCAAGGTCGGCACCTCCCTGAGCAAGTCGGTGCCGCTGTCGGAGCAATATTCGCTGACGCTGCAGAACGGCTACAACCTCATCCAGCAGGGCGTGGTCCCGGTGCCCGGCATCATCAGCCACCCGTCGCGCAGCTACGACACCGATCAGTCGGCGAGCCTGTCCGTTAACGACACCGGCACCAGCATCACGGCAGGCCAGACGCTGTCGACCTCCGACGACAGGTGGCTGCGCCGGATCGGCGCCGAGCAGAAGCTGTTCGACGGGGTCACCGTCTCCGGCTCGGTCGGCGAGACCTCCCAGGGCGCGACCAACAAGAGCATCAGCGCCGGCTACAAGCGCTCATGGTGAACGGTCTGTTAGCTCTATCGCGCTAAATGATCAGGCATTGCCGCAACTTGGCCCAGATGCGGTCAAATTCGGCGGCACTGATAGGTCCGTAACTTCATCAATTCGTCGTGCGGGGGACAAGCCGCGCTTCGCTATTGCGAACTAGAGGAAAGCCGATGAACGCCACCAACCGTACCGAGGAAGCCGAAGCCGAAGCGACGTCTGAGGTCGACACCAACCTTGCCGCGGTCTCGGAAGTCGAAGCCGGCATCCGCGACTTCGTGCGCAACGATATCGCCTATCTGCGCCGGCCGGTGGCGAGCCCGGAGACCGCACCGACCGACACCAACACCGATGCCACCGTCAGCAACGTCAACTCGCTGATCCAGCGCGTCGCCGGCACCTCGCTCGCCGAGATCGAGAAACTGATCGGCGAGCTCGAGAGCCTGCGTGACCTGCTGCATGCCGAGGGCCAGCGCGTCCAGCGCGAGATCTCCGGCTATGCCCAGCTCAGCCAGGCCGCGATGAAGTCGACGCGCATGATCGCCGACAACGTCTCGCAGTGGAAGCGCGCGGCCGACGGCCTACGCAACAGCTGATCCGGATCCGCCTTTAGGGTTGGCAGCCGCCGCCTCCTGGACAGGGGGCGGCGGCTTCGCTTTGCGGTCGCGATTCAGCGCAGAACGATTCGTTATTCAGCGCGGTGTAAACTCCGCGACGTCAATTTTTGCAGATGCCGATTTGAACTTCGGATGCCGAGCCCGCCTCCAATCCGGAATTCGCGTCCGGACCGCGCCTTGCCGGGCATCCGTTTGGAGACGAAGTCATGCAGAGCGTCCGGCCGGATAACGCCGCCGATCCGATTCCGCTGCGCCAGCCGCAGCAGGGCATCGGCACGATCATGATCCGCTTCATCGGCATCCTGGTAGCCGCGACCGTCGTGATGGTGCTGATCTGGAATCGTTAGACTGAAGCTTGGAAGATGTGTGACGCAGCCTGCCGACAGATCACATTGAAAAGCGCAATTGCGCGCAACCTGCGCCCCCTCGAGCGCCGGCAGTTACAGACGGTCAATCAGCGATCGATGCTCGCGGTGGTCTCGAAGGAATAATTGCCGTCGGCAAAGCCCTTCACGACCATTCCGGTGGCCAGCATCACCACAACCGTTACCGTCGCGAAGATAATGCCGACGAGTTTCAGCGCGCTGCGATCTGCCATGGTATCCCCAGTCATTCTTGCCAGATGTCCGTGCCCTCAAACCATAAGGCAGGGACAAAGGTTCAGAATGCGTTAGCAAAAAATGAGTTCCACGCAACGCACAACTGCGTCGGCCGCAGAAGTCATCCGCTAACCATGGCGTCCGGGCAACATCAGAGGCGTGCGGGCAACATCAGGAACCGGGATTCCGCCGTGGCACGAAAGCGGTGGCAAGGAACGAGAACACCACCTCATTGCGCTGATTGACGCCGATGTTGCGGGCCTGGAGGATGCCCCATTCGGGCCGCTTCTCGGACGTGCGCTTGGTCTCGACCTGGTTGGTGAAGCTGATGGTATCGCCTGCGAGCACCGGGCGGATCCAGCGCAGCTCGCGGAAGCCCGGTGAGGGGCCCCAGACCGCGACCTGTTCGCCGCGCGCGGCGGCTTCCGCGGCGAGCCGCTTGCCGTCGGCAACGAGCAGCTTCATGCAGACGCTGGCGACGTGCCAGCCCGATGCGGCGAGCCCGCCGAACAGCGAGTTGCGCCCCTCCTCCTCGTCGAGATGGAAGCGCTGCGGATCGAACTGCGCGGCAAAGCGCTTGATGTCCTCAGGCGTGAAGGTGAAGGAGCCGAACTCGCGCCGTGCGCCGATCTCGATATCTTCAAAAAAGCGCATGACCTCTCCTATGCGCTCGCGGCGTCGCGGCGGCTGATCATGATCGGCGCCTCCATCTCGCACAGCATCTCGCCGCGCGCGTTGCGGATCGTGCTCTTGAACGTGACGATGCCGGTCTCGGGACGGCTCTTCGAGACGCGCGCTTCGACGACATCGACATCCAGCGTCAAATCGTCGCCCGGACGCAGCGGCGCCACCCAGCGCATCTCGTTGACCCCGGGCGCGCCCAGCGAGGCGGTGCGGCCGATGAAGCCGTCGAACAGCATCCGCATCATCAGCGAGCCGAGATGCCAGCCCGAGCCCGACAGGCCGCGGAGCATGGATTTCTTCGCCGCCTCCTCGTCGAGATGCATCGGCTGCGGGTCGAATTCGGCGGCAAAGGCGAGGATTTCCTCGCGTGAAACATGGCGCGGGCCGAACGTGCCGAAGCGGCCGGGCTTGAAGTCTTCGAAGGTCAGCGTGGTCATTGGGTGAGGATATGCCGGAGGGAAGCCCGATTGTGGCCGTTATTTGCAGCAATCACAACCGGCCCACTCGCATAGCTCGCCCCTGGACCGCCGGCGCCCGGTCCGGGGCTCGCCTTTGGCGAGACCGATTGGGCTTCTGCGGTATCGATCCCTCTGGTCGCGGAGGCGCTTTGGCGTCGTCCCAAACCATTGGCCCGGCGAATAGCCTCGTCCCGATGGACGCCTGCGGCGCAGGCTTCCGCGACGAAGTGATCGCGCCGGCGGTGACGCAGTAGGATGAACGAGACGCGAATCATATTTCGGCTGGCCGGGAGAACCATGATGTTCGATTTCCAGGATCTGTTTCAGTGGGACCGCTTCATCACGCCCACGATCATCAAGACGTTCTACTGGCTGGTGATCGCGGTCATCGTGCTGTTCGGGATCTCCGGCATCCTGTGGAGCCTCACCGCGATGGCGATCAGCCCGTTCGTCGGCTTCATCCAGTTGCTCGCGTCGATCGCCAGCGTCTTCGTCGGCATCGTGTTCTCGCGCATCGCCGCCGAGTTCATCCTGATCGTATTCCGGATCAACGAGCATCTCGGCGCGATCCGCGACCGGGACGGAGCAATGCACTGAGGCGAACGGCAACCAGCCGAACGCGGCCCGCCGCCCATGCCGTGGTTAATCCGAAGTAGCACCCGCGCGCAAATGCCCGCGAAATTCCGACCGGGATCTTAAATCCGCTCGCGTATCAGCCTCTGCATTGCCAAGACCAGCGCGGGGGCGTCGTGAATTCGAGGAATGGCTTTGTTGCCGTGAGGCCGGGTGCCGAGCCGGGCTTTACGACCGAGGATATTTTATGGGCTGTCGGCATCTGGTCGGTGATCCTGACCCTGGCGCCGGTGATCGTGTTCTATCTGCTGATGGTGGCTTAAAGCCAACCATCGTGTCATTGCGAGCGTCAGCCAGATTGCAAGTGTCAGCCAGGCAATCTGCGATTGCCTGGTCGCTTCAGCAAAAAACGCGCGAGTGCCGCGCGTTCTTTCCATTTCGAACGTAAGCGGCGTTGTTACGCCGCTTGCTTGTGCATCGTACCGGACGCCGACGCCGTGCCACGGATCGCCTTGATCGAGCGTTCGATCGCGGCCCACAGCCGATTGATCTCGGCGGCGGCGCGGCCTTCCGCATAATATTCGCGGGCGCCTTCGCCCTGGCCGAGCGCCATCAGAAGATCGGCGCGGTTGGTGATCTGGCCGCTCCACACCGGCGCACGGAATTTCGCCAGCGCCTCGCGTGCGATCGCGACGATGCGGCTTTCGGCGCCGTCACGCTGCGCGGGCGCGCCGTTGATCACGACGGCATAGGGCTTGCGCATCGAGCGGCAGGTCTGGATGGTTTCCTGCACGGCGTTGACGTCGAACACGCCGGGCCGCGCCGGAATGATCACCATCGTGGCGTTCTTGATGGAGTCGTCGACCACGGCCGAGAGGTTCGGCGGCGTGTCGATGAACACCCACTCGATGCCGTCACGCTTGGCCTGGGCAATGATCCCGCTGACCGAGTTCACCGCCGTCTTGATCGCCGGCTCGTTGGTGCCGCGCAGCTTGTGCCAGAGCGTCAGCGAGCCCTGCGGATCGGCATCGATCAGCAGACAGGGCTTCGTTGCCTTGTGCACTTGCGCAGCGAGGTGAGCAGCCAGGGTACTTTTTCCCGAGCCCCCCTTACGCGAAGCGAAAACAATCACGTTCATACGTTGGCCTCCAGATTGACCCCAGGAGGCGAAAATGAATCAGCACGCTGATTCGCGAAAGAAAAAATTTCTTGCAATCCGCAAAGTGGCCAAGATTACCGGTGCGTTTTGCTTTTTGAGTCACACCGAACTTATGACGCAACCGCAAATGGAAGCGCTAAGCGTTTGATTTGACTCAGGGCCTAGCGTTTTCCGGCAGCTTTCGCGCGCTCGCGCTCGATCCACTTGCGCTCGATCCAGCCGAGCAATTGCGCGGTGGGTTTCTGCAGGAACGGGACGTCCTGCGCGAACAAAAGGAGTCCGAGCGGCAGCATCCAGAGTCCGAGCACCGGCAGGAAGCTGAAGATGCCGCCGATGATCAGGAGGATCGCGAGCGGAATCCGCACATAGCGCGACGATGGCTTGCGCAGCCACGCGACGAAGCGCGCTGGCTTTTCCGGCAGCTTGGCTTCGAACCAGGCGAAGTGCCGATCGATCTCTTGCTTGTAGTATTCGCTCACACGTCCCACTCCATCCGTTCCACGAGCGGAACAGATTTGGCAAACCACACAAGTCCCACAGATGATGCTGCGTGACAGCGTCACAAGGCGTCAGTCTGTCGCGCATCGCAGCCTTGAAATCGCGGCCTGGCGATCCAACGCCCGTTATCGCGCGAGGCGCATACCGGTTCGCGTGGTAACAACGCGTCAGGCTGGCGACGCTGGCATGCGCGCGATGTGAGCCTGTTCAGTGGGCCGACTTCTTCGCCTTGTGCGATTTGGAGACCTTCCGCTTCGCAGCGACCGGCCGCCGCTCGACGCGTTCGCTCGCCCTACGCGGCTCCGGATCTGCGCGGAAGAACACGCGGCAGGCCGGCGACAGCTGCGCCTTATTCCTGATCATGCAGGCCGTGATGCGATCGACGTCGGGAATCTCGGGGCTGCAAAGCCGGAACGCATCCGGCGTACAGGCCTGCTGCTGATCGGGCGTGTGGGCCTCACCCCGGCCCGGCAGCAGCAGCGCCGCAAGAGCGACGGCTGATGTCAACGCAAACGAAAAACTCCTTGAACCGGCGGTCCCCATGCGTCCCCCCAAAGGTGTCACCAAGGCGTCGTTAAGGCGTCGTTTCGGGGAGTGTGGGTGACGGGACAGAGAAGTGCAAGCGGACGCGATGACACGCCGGGCGATAAGGGCAAGCGACCTTGCGACGGTCTGATCTTGCGATGTCGCGCTGAGTGATCTTGCGGATGGTACAGTTGGGTGGGCTCGAACCACCGACCTCCTGTTCCACAGACAGGCGCTCTAACCAACTGAGCTACAACTGCATCCTGACGCGCGGCCCGCTCAAGCGGGGCGGCGATTTCGGGCGGAAACTAGGTGCAACGCCGCGCTTTGGCAAGGCCGTAACGCGCCGATTTCCGCTGTTATGTCGGGCCGCTCGACGGGCCCTTGGCCAGCAAAAAGGCCCGGACCGCTTCGGCCCGGGCCTTTCGCTGGTCTCCTAGAGGGCAGCGATCAGGCGGCCGGCTTGTAGAACTTCGAGGCGCTGGCCTTGATCGGCTCGGCGGTCTCGCTGGCGACCTTCTGGCCGAGCTCGGCCAGTTCCTT
Source organism: Bradyrhizobium sp. Pha-3 (assembly GCF_042258325.1). Lineage (NCBI taxonomy): Bacteria > Pseudomonadati > Pseudomonadota > Alphaproteobacteria > Hyphomicrobiales > Nitrobacteraceae > Bradyrhizobium > Bradyrhizobium sp. Pha-3. Next base: position 7,882,767 of record NZ_CP170151.1, read on the forward strand.
GGCCTGCGCGGTGTAGGTCTCGAACTGCTTGCGGGCGTGCGACGTCCACAGCTCGACCGCTTCGGTCGGCGACTTCACGCTGAACAGCTCCTGGGCGAAGTCGAGCGAGGAGGTGGTGTTGGCCTTGAAGAACTCGATCAGCTTGGCCGAATACTCGCTGGCGCCCTTGCTCACCGAGGTGAACACGGCCTCGACCGTCGAGTTGTGGGTCTCGGCAGCGTCCTTGAACTTGGCGTAGCTGTCGCGGGCCTGCAGAACGCCCTTCTCGGCGAACGCACGCATCTGCTCGGGAACTTCAAACGGAATGATCGAGGCGGAAAACGGATCGGACGGGTTGGTCATACGTGTAATCCTTCGCAACGGGTGAGTAGATGTGACCATTGCGGACGTCCCGGAGCCCATCAGGCCGGGAGCGCTGAAATGGATCACGCTGCCTTGATTCACGGGAGTGCCCTTCGTCGGGCGCGCCTAATAAACACCCATATCATGTCAATTTTGTGCAACGCAACGTAAGATCGCGTGCGACGCCATATTTTTTATGTGGCGGAATAAAAAGTTACCGCGGCCGACCGAGGCTGAACGCGCCAGGGTCGGCCGCGGCCAATGCGCCTCGATCAGTTCTTCGGCTTGACCGCGTCCATCGCGGCGCGGCTGACGGCCTGGCCCATCTCGCTGGCCTGCTCGGCGAGCGAGCGCATCTGGCCCTGCACATATTCGCTGTGCAGCCGCATGACGTCGCTGAGGTCCTTGGCCTTGAGCAGCGCCTCGGCGTAGTCCAGCGACGACTGCACGTTCTTTTCGGCATAGGACAGCGCCTTGGCCGAAAGGTCCTTGGCGCCGGCGCGCATCGTGGCGTTGCTCTCCTCAATCTTGCCGGCGGTGTCCTTGGCGTTGGTCACGAATTGCTCGAACGCCTTGCGCGCCTGATCGAAGCTCGCCTCCGCCATCGACCGCATGTCCTTGGGAATCTCGAACTTGGGGATCTCGAAATGGTCACGCCCGTTGTCGCTCATGGTCGCTCTCCCTCGCTTGCTGATCGACCCGCCGCTTGGCCCCGCGGGCCTAGGGCAAGATAGACGGCAGAATATATCGTGGCACTGCAATCGCCGGTGTGACGCGGCGCCGCCTGGTTCCGCATCGCGCGGCTCGCAGCGACCTCTCTTTGCCCGACAACGCCGAACGGCTGTGGATCGTTCAGCCAAGTTAACGTTATCCCGGCTTTGGCGGGGGCAGTTTCGCTTGCGGACATGGACCTGCCGCCCCCCAGTTGCGATACTAACCTTCTGTTAAGGCTGTCGTCCTGCGGCTGCCGGGCCTTCGGCTGAGCTTAAGGAAGAAAGCCAAACCCATGCGGTCAAATCTTGCGTGATGAGTGACGCGGAATTCCAGATCCAGGCGCTCGGCGATGTCAGGCTGGCGGATCATGCGACGGGCGCCCTGCCGGCATGGCTGTGGGCGGCCGACGGCGCACGGATTCTCTGGGCCAATCCGGTCGGCGCGCAGGTATTCGGTGCCGCCAACGGCGCCGAACTGGCAAAGCGCGGCTTCGGCCCGGCCGATCCGCACCGCCGCCAGGTCGCGCGGCTCGGCCACAGCCTGAACGCCAATGGCGCGGTCCGGCTGGAGCGGCTGCGCGGCTTCGGCGCGGCGCCCGGCGTGCTCGCGACCTGCGGCTGCACCCGGATCGACCTGCCGGACGGCAGCCATGGCATCCTGATGACCGCGCTCAACGCGACCAGCCGCGGCATGCCGCTCGCGGAACGCCTGCTGCGGCTGGTGCAGGGCTTGCAGCGTCCAGCAGCCGCCTTCACCAGCGACGGACTACTGGTCGCAACCAATGAGGCGGCGCGTGCGCTGCCCGGCCTGCACGATCTCACCGAAGCCGGTCTCGATGCCGCGCGCGGCGAGGCGCTGGCGCAGGGCCGCGCGGCGGCGAGCGTTGCGATCGGCCGCGTGGTGCTGCAGCGGATCGGCCACGGCGCCGATCGCGCGCTGGTCGCGCTGATCAAGCCGGCGCCGCATCTCGCCGCAAAGCCGGCGGCGCCGATCGTGCCTGAGCCGGTTGCGCTGGCAGCGTTCGAAGCTCCTGTATCCCCAGCAGTGACGCCGCCAGAGGCCGCGGCAACCGAGCCGCCGCCAGCACGGGTCGCCGTCGAACAACAAGCCGCGCATCACGAAGCCCCGGTGCAGGCCAGCGAAGCGCCGGCCACCTTCACGCTGTTCGATGCGCTCGATCCGACGCCGGAAGAAGCGGCCGAGCCGATCATCAGCGTGACTGAACCCGAATCTGCGGATGCAGCTTCATCTCCCGCACCAGTAGAAGCCGCGCCCATCGAGACCGCGGCATTCGACACCACGCCCGACGAAACCCCCGCCGTCGAGGAGCCGCTGTCGGAAGCGCTGATCGAGACCGCTGTGGAAGTGTGGGTCGAAGAGCCTGCAGACGTTGCTCCATCTCACGCGTCAGCAGAACAGGCGCACGCAGAGACAGCGCCTCTCGACACCACGCCCGGCGAAACTCCCGTCGTCGAGGAGCCGCTGTCGGAAGCGCTGATCGAGGCCGCTATGGAAGTGCCGGTCGAAGAGCCTGCAGACGTTGCTCCATCTCTCGCGTCAACAGAACAGGCGCACGCAGAGAAAGCCTCTCTCGGCACCACGCCCGACGAAACTCCCGCCGTCAAGGAGCCGTTGTCGGAAGCGCTGATTGAAATGCCCGCTGAGACGCAGGTCGAACAGCGCGTGCCGGAGCCCGCACCTGATCTCGCAGAGACGGCACGCACGCACGCGCCGGAAACATCAGCGCCGCCGGCCGATCCCGTCCCCTCGCCTTATGCGATCGCGGATGCGCCCGCGCCGCCGCCTGCCGCCGGACCGGAGCCCGCGACATTGGCGCCGGTGCCACCGCCGTCCTGGCTCGACGAGCCGTTGCCGGTGCGGCGGCATCCGCTGCGCTTCATGTGGCAGATGGACCACGAGGCCCGCTTCTCGCTCGGCTCCGATGAATTCACCCGGCTGATCGGCCTGCACACCGCGGCGGGCTTCGGCCGGCTCTGGAGCGATATCGCCGAGAGTTTTGGCCTCGATCCCGAAGGCCGCGTGATGCAGGCGTTCGCCAGCCACGACACCTGGAGCGGCATCACGCTGCACTGGCCGGTCGACGGCGGCGGCCGGCTGCCGGTCGAACTGTCCGGTCTGCCGGTGTTCGATCGTGCCAGGAATTTCGCCGGCTATCGCGGCTTTGGTGTGTGTCGCGACCTCGACGGGCTTGCGCGACTCGCCGCATTGCGCCGCTATGAGTTCTTCAGCGGCACGGTCGCGCCGCAATCGCTGTCGGCCGATGTCGCGCCGGCGCCGCGCAGCGATGCGCCGCCCGGGCCCGCCGCGCCGCCGGACAATCCTCCGCCGTACGCCGAGCCGCCGCCCGACACGAGAGCAGCAGCACCACCCGAGGAATTGACCGAGCCGACAGCAGCAGAGACTTCACACCGAGCCGATCCGGATCACGCCGTGGAAACGCACGAGGAAACGCACGAAGTGCGTCACGACCCGCCACCGAATGTGGTGCCGTTCCGTCCCGCCGGCGACACCCGGCCGCCGTCGCTGACGCCGGTCGAGAACAACGCCTTCAACGAGCTCGCCCGTCAATTGTCGGCGCGGCTCGAGAACGAGGCCGGCCTCGCCGCGACCACGAACGACAGCGTGCCGGCCGAGCCGGTCGCCGAAGTGCCGCCCGCAACCGAACCGCCGCAGGAAGCGGCGGCGGCACCGCAGGAGACGGTCGCGCCGCTGGAGCCGCCGGCGGAAACGCCAAAGGCCGGTTGGCTCGCTGCGGCCGAGCCGGCGCCGCGCGCCGACTCCCGGCGCGACCGTGCGCTGCTCGATCTGTTGCCGGTCGGCGTCCTGATCTACCGGCTCGACCGCCTGCTCTATGCCAACCACACCTTCCTCTCACGCATGGGCCATGACAGCCTGCATGCGCTGGAAGCCGCCGGCGGCCTCGACGCGCTCTATGTCGAGCCCGGCGTCTCGCAGGCGAGCAGCACGTCGGGCACCGGCACGCCGGTGACGATCTCGGCGAACCAGAGCACCGAGCACGGCGCGCAGTCGGTGTCCGCGGAGGCGCGGCTGCACACCATCACCTGGGATGACGATTCCGCGCTGGCGCTGATCTTCTCGCGCACGCTGGACGAGGATGCCGCGATCGCCGCTGCGCTCTCCGAACCGGAACCGGAGCCTGCGGCCACCGCCGAGCCGCTGCTCGCGCCGGCCGAGCCGCAAGCCGGCCACGCCGACGCCGAGGAGCTCGGCGCGATCCTCGACACCGCGGCCGAAGGCATCATCATGTTCGATGCCGAGGGCAACATCCATTCCTGCAACCGCAGCGCCGAGGCGCTGTTCGGCTATGACGGCGACGAGTTCGTCACCCGCAAGCTCGCCGACCTGTTCGCGCCGGAAAGCCAGCACGGCATCTTCGACTATCTCACCAGCCTGAAATCCGCCGGCGTCGCCAGCCTGCTCGACCATGGCCGCGAGACGCTCGGGCGCGTCCGCCAGGGCGGCATCATCCCGCTGTCGGTGACGATGGGCCGCACCCGCGCCGACGGGCCGAACTTCTTCGCCGTGTTCCGCGATCTGTCGCAGACCAGGAAGAGCGAGGGCGAATTGCGCGAGGCGCGGCGGCTCGCCGAACGCGCCGCCAACGCCAAGTCCGACATGCTGGCGCGGATCAGCCACGAGCTGCGCACGCCGCTCAACGCCATCATCGGCTTTGCCGAGGTGATGATCGGCGAACGCTTCGGCGCGCTCGGCAACGAGCGCTATGTCGAATACATGAAGGACATCCGCGCCTCCGGCGAGCGGGTGATCGCGATCGTCAACGATTTGCTCGACCTCTCGCGGATCGAGACCGGCAAGCTCGACCTCGCCTTCGCCAGCCAGAACCTCAACGAGATGGTGGAGAGCTGCGTCGCTGTGATGCAGCCGCAGGCCAACCGCGAGCGCATCATCATCCGCACCTCGCTCGCCCACACGCTGCCGCCTGTGGTCGCCGACGCCCGCGCGCTGCGCCAGATCACGCTGAACCTGATCGGCAACTCGATCCATCTCGCCAATGCCGGCGGCCAGGTGATCGTCTCGACCGCGCTGTCGGATTTCGGCGAGGTGATGCTGCGCGTGCGCGACACCGGGCAGAGCCTCAACGACAACGAGGTCGCCGCGGCGCTCGAGCCGTTCCGCGCCCCGACGCCATCAGATCAGGCCGGCTCCGGCGGCGTCAGCCTGTCGCTGACCAAGGCGCTGGTCGAAGCCAATCGCGCCAAATTCCAGATCAGGACCGGCGGCCGCACCGGCACGCTGATCGAGGTGACCTTCGTCCACGCCACGGCGCGGGCGTGAGCGGGACTTGAAGGGTTCGCGTTCAAGCGTAAGGGACGCACCGGCGGAGGGGCTCCCTCCCCCCTTGCGGGGGAGGGTTGAGGAGAGGGGTACCGCACGACGCGCTCTCTCCATTTGCAGAACGGCGCGGCCGAGACTGTGAGACCGACACTCATCGCAAAAATCTCGCCCGGGGCCACCCCTCTCCCCACCCTCTCCCGCAGGGGGAGAGGGAGCCGGACAGGCGTGCTCACCTCACTTGCCTGAGCGGCGCACAACCGCGCAAAATTCAAGTCGCTTCGAAATTCGCGCTCCACCGCCGCGCCAGCAGGACCAACTACTCGCCGGACACTGCGAACATCTGTCGCGTCGGACCCGCGCGACGCGGCATAGATCTTGCTGCGATTTGGCTTGTTTGAATTCATTGCCGTGCGACCCCGCCCGTTTTCCGGGCATTCGGATTTTCACCGATGCGCTGTCTTGTCGTCGCCGACCTGCATTACTCGTTGCCGCAGTTCGACTGGCTGCTGGCGGCGGCACCGCAATTCGATCTCGTGATCTTCGCCGGCGATGCGCTCAACCTCGGCTCGGCGGTCGATTTCCGCGCCCAGATCGTCGTCGTCACGAAATACCTGTCACGGCTCGCCGATCTCACGCCGGTGATCTTCTGCTCGGGCAATCACGACCTCGACGAGCGCAACCCGGAGGGCGAGAAGGTCGCGCGCTGGGTCGCTGGCATCAGGGAGTTCGGCGTCGCCTCTGACGGCGACAATCTGGCCATCGGCGACACGCTGTTCACGGTGTGCCCGTGGTGGGACGGCCCGCTGGTCAAGGCGCGGATCGACGAGCAGCTTCGCGCCGCAGCCGCGGTGCCGCACAAGCGCTGGGTCTGGGTCCATCACGCCCCGCCGGCGGATTCGCCGACCAGCTGGGGCGGCAAGCGCTTCTTCGGCGACGCCGAGCTGCTCGGCTGGATCGAGCGCCACCATCCGGCGCTGGTGATCTCGGGCCATGTGCATCAATCGCCGTTCATCCAGAGCGGCTCGTGGTTCGACCGGATCGGAGCGACCTGGGTGTTCAACACCGGCCTGCAGCCCGGCCGTCCCCCGGTCTACATCGTGCTCGATCTCGCGCAGGACAAGGCGTTCTGGCTCGCCGCCGGCGATGCGCAGATGATCGATCTCAAGGCGCCGCTGTCGCGGCCGGCAGCGCCTGTGTGCGATGCGCCTGACTGGCTCATATCCTTGGATCGGATTGCCGATCCGAGCCTGGCGCGACCTGCATCGGCGGCAGGTTGATCATGCTCTGCAGCACCTCGCCGACCATCGCCAGATGGGTGCCGTGATCGGCATATTGGTGCATCAGGTCGGCAAGATAGGTCGTGGCGACATGAAGCCGTTGTGCCAGCAGCTGCGCGATCAGCAGCGCCACCGCCGGCTGCTGGCGCAGGAACGACGCCGCATCGTCGAACTCGTAGAGGACGCAATCGGACGCCGTGCGCACCTTGGCGCTGTGCGCCCGGTCGAGCAGCACACTCATCTCGCCGAACACCGCGCCGGGCTCGTCGATGACTGCCACCAGGCTGTCGCCCTTGACAACTTCCACCTTGCCATCGAGCAGCACGAACAGGTGCCCGGTCTTGCCGCCCTCCTCGATGAAATCCGTGCCGGCCGACAGGCTGCGCCTGCGACCGCCGGTGCAGTGATCAAGGATCGCTCGCATGTTTCATCTCCGTCTCCGGTCAGACTAGGCAGAGATGCTGTCGCGTCAAACGGCATTAGCTGGGCGTTCTGCCCAAATTGTCGGCACGCCACCGCGTGACCCGCGGTGCGATCCAGCCGTTTGCACTGCCTCAGGCGGGGGCGTTATGCTTGACCGCCAGGAAATCGCCGATCGTATCGAGGAACAGTTTTGGCGATTGCAGCTGCGGGACATGCGCACATCCCGGAATGACCCTGAGCTTGGCTCTCGGCAGACCGCCTGCCAATTCGTATGACATCGGCGGCGGCGTTGCCTCGTCATATTCGCCGACCACGACGAGCGTCGGTATGGTCACGCTGCGTAGTTCGCCGCGAAGATCGAGGCTCGCCAACGCATCGCAGGCCGCGCAGAACACGTTGAGATCGGTGCGCAGGAATGCATCGCGGCGATCCTGCATCAGCGCGGGATGCTGCGCCTGGAAATCCGGTGCGAACAGCCGGCGCATTGCAATGTCGGTGATCGCGGCGAGCCCCTTCTCGCGTGAAACCCTGGCCATGTTGCGAAACGCCTCGCGGCCCGGCTCGGAGAACGCCGCACCGCTGTCGGCGAGGATCAGCCGGCTCGCGATCGCCGGGTGGCGCATCGCCATCTGCAGCGCGACGAACCCGCCATAACCATTGCCGAGCACGATGGCTGGCGTGCCATCAGCCGCATCATGCACCGCATCCGCCATCCGGTCGGCAATCGCGGCAAGGCCACCCTCAACCGCGCTCGACCGGCCGAATCCCGGTAGTTCCGGCACGATGGTCCGAAACGACCGGGCAAGCTCCGGCACGATCGCATCGAAGCTCGCGCGATCCGACAGCAGCGAATGAAACAGGACCAACGGCGGCCCCTCGCCCGACTGGGCTGCGTTGACTGTGCGGTTGGCCAAAAGCCTGTCCATCGTCGCTCTCTTTCAAATCGCGCCCGAAACTCGCGCATTTGGGCTCCGAAGCGCCCCTGCGGACGATTGATAAATCAAATCACCCGGATTTCAAGGATTTCGGCTTGACGTGATATTTCACAAACTGCATTTTGATGGGCAGGAGGCCCAATGAAATGATCCTTCTCCGCGAAAATATCTACGAAAACCTGCGATCTGATATTTTATCGTGTCAGTTTGCTCCCGGTGATGAAATACGAGAGCAGGATCTGGCCGAGCGTTACGCCGTCAGCCGCCAGCCGGTCCGGGACGCCCTGCTGCGGCTCGAGCGCGAGCACCTCGTGACGGTGCAGCCCCGCCAGGGCTACCGGGTCAATCCGATCTCGCTGTCCGATGCGCGCGATCTGCTGCGCTTCCGCCTTGCGCTCGAGCCGGCGTGCGTCGCCGAAGCGATCGAGAGCGCGCCCGACAGCATCCTGAAATCACTCGATGAATTCCGCCGCTTCTCCGGCAGCCATGAGGACTTCATCACCTACAATCGCGGCTTCCACTCGGCGCTGGCGCACGCATCGGGCAACCGCCGCATGGCGACCACGCTCTGCGACCTGATCGGCCAGGCCGATCGGCTGGTGCGCGTCAGCGTCTCCAATCTGAAGGGCCACGACCCGGCGAAGCTCGTCGCCGAGCATGTCGCATTGATCGACGCCATGCAGCAGCGCGAGGCACGCACGGCGGTCCGCATCATCAAGGCTCACATCGCGGCAACCGAAAAGCGCGTGCTGCCGGCACTCAAGCGCAACGCCGTCATCGTCGAAGAGAGGTCATCATGAACATTCCGTCGAAGCCCGCGACGATCGACGTCGAGATCCACGGCAACTTCATCGACGGACGCGAGGTCGAGGCCGGAGATGGCGAGATGCTCGACGTGCGCAATCCCGCGACCGGCGACGTCATCGCCCGGATTCCGAATTCGACCGCCGCGGATATCGACCGTGCGATGAAGAGCGCTCGCGCTGCATTCGAAGGCAAGGCGTGGGGCGGGATGGACACGAGGGCCCGCGCCCGGCTCGTCAACAGGCTCGCCGACGCATTCGAGGCCAATCTCGACACGCTGTACCGGCTGGAGACGTTGAACAACGGCCGTCCCGTCAACGAAACCCGCGCGCAGCTGTCGCGCTTGCCGGATTTCTTCCGCTACTTCGCCGGACTCGCGCTGTCGCGCCGTGATTCCGTCATTCCGGTCGAAGGCGCGTATCTGAACTACACCCTGCGCACGCCGATCGGAATCGTCGCCAACTGCACGCCCTTCAATCACCCGCTCATGATCTTGTGCAAGTCGCTTGCCGTCGTACTGGCGACCGGGTGCGTCACCGTGGTCAAGCCATCGGAATACACGCCGCTGACGACACTGAAGCTCGTCCAGATCTTCAGCGAGGCCGGACTGCCTCCCGGCGTCGTCAACATCGTGCTGGGCCTCGGCCAGAGCGCCGGCAAAATGCTCGCCGAGCATGGCGACATCAACAAGCTCGTGCTGACCGGCGGGACCGAAGCGGGCCGCATCGCGGGCAGCGCCGCGGCGAAGGTGTTCGCGCACCAGACCATGGAGCTCGGCGGCAAGACGCCGGTGATGATATTCGACGATTTCGACGTCGACCGCGCCGTCAACTATGCCGCGTTCGGCGCCTTCATCGGCGCCGGCCAAACCTGCGTTTGCGCGTCGCGCCATATCGTGCAGGCCTCGATCTACGACGAGTTCGTCGAAAAGCTGCAGGCCAAGACCCGCACCATCCGCATTGGCGATCCGTTCGATCCGAACACACAGCTTGGGCCGGTGATCTCGGCACGCCAGCGCGACCGCGTTCTCAGCTATGCACGCTACGGTCATGAAGACGGCGCGCGGCTGCTCACCGGCGGCGTGGCCGCAAAGGTCGCCGGCCACGACAACGGTTATTTCGTCGAACCGACCGTGTTCGCCGACGTCAAATCCGACATGCGGATCTTCCAGGAGGAGGTATTCGGTCCCTTCACCTCGGTGACCCCCTTCAAGGACGAGGCCGACGCGCTCCGGCTCGCCAACGACTCGCCGTTTGGTCTCGCCGCCGCCATTCGCACCTGCGACGTCGCGCGCGCGCATCGCGTGGCCGCCGCGGTCAAGGCCGGGATCGTCTGGATCAACGATCACCACCGGCTCGATCCGGCCTCGCCCTGGGGCGGCGTTGACGATTCCGGCATCGGCCGGGAATGCGGCACCGAGAGCTTCGACGACCATTTCAACACCAAGAGCGTGATGGTCGCGACCCACGAACAGCCGTTCGATTGGTACCGCGACACGGCCAGCCAGCGCCGGTTGAACTAGCCGCAGTCGAGCAAAGCGGCAAACCGCCCACAGATGGCGGGCCGCATCACCGAGGAAACAGTCGAGGGGAGAGCGTATATGTCGACATCGGTCAATGCCGGGAGCCGTCTCGATCGGCTACCGATCGGACCATTCCATCGCCGGATCATGATCCTGATCGGGATCGGAATGTTCTTCGACGGTTTCGACATCTATATCGCCGGCACTGTGCTCGGCGTGACGCTGAAAACCGGGTTCTCGACGCTCGCCCAAAACGCCGCGTTCATCTCCGCAACCTTCGTCGGCATGATGCTCGGATCTTTCGGCACCGGCTTCCTCGGCGACCGTTACGGACGACGCTTCACCTACCAGTTCAATTTGCTGCTGTTCGGTATCGCGTCCCTGGCGGCGGCGTTTGCGCCAAACATGGCCTTTCTGATTGCCTGCCGTTTCGTGATGGGCGTCGGTCTCGGCGCCGAAAATGTTGTCGGCTATTCCACGATGACCGAGTTCGTGCCGGCCCGGAGCCGCGGCAAGTGGCTCGGCTTCACCGCCGTCTGCGTCGTGACTGGCCTGCCCATCGCGCTGCTGGTCGCATCGGTCGTCGTCCCGCAATTCGGCTGGCGCGCGATGTTCGTGCTGGGCGGCGTCGGCGCCCTGATCGTCTGGTACCTGCGCAAGTCGCTGCCGGAGTCGCCGCGCTGGCTGGAGGCGGTGGGACGCACCGCCGAGGCCGAGGCGCTGATGCAGGCGATAGAGAAGGAAGCTTCCCAGGGGCAGCCCTTGCCGGCGCCCGCCGCTGCAACGCCGGCACCGGTTTCGCCCGATCTCGCCACGCTGTTCACTGCGCCGCTGCTGTCCCGCATGATCGTCGGCGCGGTATGCCTGATTACCATCAATACGCTGCTCTACGGATTCGTGACCTGGCTGCCGGTGTTTTTTATCAAGCAGGGCCTGTCCGTCGCGACCTCGTTCGGCTACTCGCTGCTGATGGCGCTTGGCGCGCCGATCGGCTCCGCGATCGGCGCCCTGACCGCCGACCGCTGGGGCCGCAAGCCCACGATCATCGGCGCGTCGCTGATCTCGATCATCCTCGGCGTCATCTATCCGATGATCTCGGATCCGTTCCTGCTGCCGGCCGTCGGCTTCGCACTGACCGTGCCGATCTATGTCCTGGTCGCGCTGTTGTTCGGCATCTATATTCCCGAACTGTTCCCGACCGAGGTGCGGCTGCGGGCATCCGGCATAGTCAACACACTCGGTCGAGGTGCCACCATCGTGACACCATTCCTGGTCGTGATGCTGTTCGAAGCGCGCGGCGTCGCCGGCGTGATGGCCCTGATGATCGGACTGCTCATCGTGCAGATCATCACCGTATGGGCGCTCGGCATCGAGCCGCGGCACCGCAGCCTCGAGGAGCTCAAGGGCGAGGAATCACCATCCGCAATTCCGCAGGAAGCTTCGTGAGGCGGAGCGACCTTTCTCGCGACAAGCTTTGACGGCGCGGGATACCCGCGCCGTTCGCGTCACTCCCACATCTCCGGCGTGACACGCCCGGCGAAGCCGCAGTCGATGACCCGCTCCTGCGGATTGCGATCGACGATCAGCCGCAGCAGGTCGGGGCGCGAATAGTGGCCGCCAATATCGCACAGCGCCTTGGCGGCGAGCACGGCCTCCCGCGATCCGTCCGCGATCAGGATCGTCTCGCCCTGCGCCGGACCTGCAATGACCTCGCCGCGCGGATCGATGATGACGCTGTCACCGCTGTACTCGATCGTCGAGAGCTCGCGGTAGCGTTCCGGCGTCGCTTCGTGCGAGCGCATGCCGCCGACCGCGATGACGTAGCAGCCGGCCTGCGAGGCGAACGCCCGCGAGAGCAACAACTGCCGCGGCCAGAGCGGCGTCGGCGACGGTGGCGCCACCGCAGGCTCCCGCCCCGGCCACGCCGCTACGTGGATCTGCGTTCCCTGCGCGGCCAGCGCATAGCCGGGCAGCATGGTGTTGTGCTCCCAGCAATTGCGGCCGCTGATCCGGCCATAGGGCCGCTCATGCACCCGCAGCCCCGCCGCGTCGCCGTCGGCCCACACCGAGCGCTCGTTGAAGGTCGGCTTGAGCTTGCGATGGCGGCCGAGCAGCCGTCCCTCGCGGCCGATGAACAGCAGCGTGCAGTAGACCGTGCCCCTGGTCACGGTATCGCGTTCGGCGACGCCGATCACGACATCCAGTCCGGCGGCCTCGGCGGCGGCGCAGAGCCGGTCGGTCGCGGGCGAGGGAATCTCGACCGCGTTGTCGAGATATTCGGCCATCGCGCGAAACGTGTTCGGCCCGGTCGGCGCGTGACAGAAGAAGGGATAGCCGGGCAGCCAGGTCTCGCCGAAGGCGGCGATCGTCGCCCCCATGGCGCCGGCCTCGCCGATCAGGCGGCAGGCCTTCTCCACCGAGGCGTCGCGATCGAATGGCACCGCGGCGGCCTGGACCGCCGCGAGCCTGAAATGCGTGTCGGATGTCATGGCTTTGCCCGCGTCAGTCGACGCCCTTGCGGACAGCGTCGAGCGCGCCCGCAAGCAACTCCAGCGCCTTGACGCGCCGCCGTCGCGCCAGACGCGCCTCGCCGACCTTGCGCTCGTGCTCGCCGGCGATGAAGGCCTGGATGTCCGGCAGCGGACGAATGATGCCACGGCTGCCCCACTGGCCGTCGGGGATCTCGGTCGGAAACACCCAGACCTGCGGCGCCACATCCTCGAACGCACCGCCGGCGGCGCGCACCACTGCATCGGTCACGTCCTTCACCAGCGCCGCGCGCGAGGCCTCGGTGTACTGGCCTTCCGGCACGGTCGGGACAATCCGGTAACGCGGCGATGGTGATGGCTGGCCCGCCACATAAACGGCGGCCGGCCGATGCAGGAAGACAACGGTGACGCCTTGCGCGACCTTGTTCGCCGGATCGAACCCCTCGTGACCGATCAGGATATCGCCGAGCTCCTTGATGAGCCGCGCTTCTGCTTCCGGCTTCAGGGCTCCTTCGGGAATTGTCACGTCGATCATCGGCATTGAGGGGACCTCCTGTTGTTGACAGCACGAGGTCTATGCGCGGCGTGCTCCCGGCAGCAGTGGCAGTATCGCCATTTTGGAGGCAAATTCGGACACGGCGTTCTCAGCTCGCGGCGGCCCTGCGCACGAACCGGCGCTGGTATTCGCGTGGCGACAGCCCGGTTTCGCGCTTGAACAGACGACGGAAGGTCGACAGGTCGTTGTAGCCGACGCGCGCGCTGACCGCGTCGAGCTTCAGCCGCGTGGTTTCGATCAGGCGTTTGGCCACGTCCACCCGCAGCGCTTGCAGATATTGCAGGGGTGCCTCGCCGACCGCCAGCTTGAAGCGGCGGTTCAGGGTGCGCTCGCTGACCGAAAGGTCGCGGGCCAGCCTGGCCAGACTGAAGCCCTGTTGCAGCGACTTCTCCATCATGCTCTGCGCCCGCGCCACCAGCGCGTCGGAGTGCTGCGTGTCGCGCGCGCGGCTGGCATAGGGTGCCTGCGAGATGCGATTGCTGTCGATCAGCATCAGCTTGCCGGTCTCCGCGGCCACGTCGGCACCGGCGAATTTCTCGACCAGCCGAAGCGCGAGATTGAGCGAGGTGGTCACCGCGCCCGAGCAGACAATGCGGTTCTGCTCGGTGAGGATCTCGGCGACGCGCAGATCGACCGCCGGGTAGCGCATCGCGAATGTCCGTCCCTTCGCCCAATGGGTGGTGGCAACCCTGCCGTCGAGCAGGCCGGCCTCGGCGAGGATGAAGCTGCCGGTGCAATAGGACGCGAGCAGGGTGCCGCGCTCATGCTGCCGCCGCAGCGCCGCGAGCAGCGGCTCGACGGTATCGAGCCGCGCGAAGAAGCGTTCGATATCGCCGACGAACGGTCCCGGGATCACCACCGCGTCTGCCGAAGACCGCGCGCCGATCGGTCCGTCGACGCCGATGATCTGGCCGGACGCCGTCTGGACCGGCCGGCCACTCAATGACTCGACGCGCCACCGCAGCTGAGACGGCTTGCCGTTGTGACGCTGGGGCCGCCGCGCCGTCACCGAATTGGCGGCGGTGAACACGTCGACAACCCCCGCCACACCCGAAGCGAGGATGCCGTCACAGACCCAGATCCGGATGAGTGGCATGGCGTGTCCGATCTTGCACAATATGGTACAATTCTGCCATCGCATGGACGGCCGGACAAGCCGGCGGCGGCGGGCGCCGAATGTGAGGCGCTGTGTGACTGCCCGACGGGCAACTCAGCAAAAACCTGTCAATCCGCGCCCGCGAAAATATTTCGCTTTATCAGAAGAACGACTCAGTGTATAGAAACACCCGTCTCACCCGATCGAGGGGCGCTTCGCGGTCGTCACGAACGTGGGTCGAGATGCGGTGGACGCTGCGCGTGGTACTGACGAGAGCACGCGCGGCGGACGGTCAAGTCGTGCAGGCCTGACGCCCTAGCGGCAGGTGTCCTTTCGCAAAACGCGCAAGCGCTTTTGCGAAAGCGGTGACAACAAAGCCCAGTCTCGCCGGGGTGAGCACGTATAGCCCGTAAACCATCGCGCAGGGAAAGCCGGGTTGTTTCCGGTTACACCTGTGGTCCTACCCCCGTGCTTTCTACCTATTGCACGGGGCCCATGGGTGCGATCGGCACCCGGCTTTCCCTGCGCCCTCTGCTTTCAGAGCGGCGAAACGAAATGCAAAGCTCGGGCGAAATGCGCCGCGAGAATGCGGGCGTACGACTCAGAAGGCGCACAGCACATTCGGTGTCGTCCCTGCAACGCAGGGACCCATAACCACCAATGCTGATCATTGCGCGACGATGGAACGACGAGTCCCGTTCACAACACAAGCTGCGGCGTATGGGTCCCTGCGTTCGCAGAGACGACAGCGGTGTATGTGGCCGCGTACCGCCCCGTTCACATCGCCCGCACAAATCGGCGAAAGCCCGGCGCGCCGGTCAGCGCTTCGAAGGCGGCGTCGCGCTTCTCTTCGGCGAAGGCGAAGCCGGCCTTGGCATAGCAGCGTTCGGCCGCGTCGTTGCCGATCAGGAACGAGATCGATGCCCGCGCGTAACCTGCCGCCTTGCCGTCGGCGAGTGCGCGGCGGATCAAGTCCTGCACCAGACCGCCGCTGCGATGGGACGCTTGTCGGGCGACATGCTCGATCAGCCAGTCGCCCTCGCCGCCTTGTACCCAGCAGTTACGGGCATAGCCGCCGCGCGCGACGATGGCATCGGCATCCATGCCGGTCTCTGCTGCGACCTCCTCGATCGCCGCACGTGCCGCGACGACGGTTCCGGATGCCGGCATCGCGCACAGCGCGGCGGCCGGCGCGCCATCGACTTCAGCGATCAGGAAATGGGCGACGTGGTACCATGACTTCACCCGCGCCACGGCGAGCCGCGTCATGAACGCCAGGCATTCCGCCTCGCCCCGGTCGAGCGCGATGTCGAACCAGCCGCGCGGCAACGGGCCGCGCTGCGCGGCCAGGACGGTGCGGGCGATGAAGCCGGCGTCGTCTGATCGTGCGGGACGGATCGAGGATCGTCCCGCGCCGATCATCTCAGGTGTTCTTCAGCGCGACGCGGAATTCGGCCTCGGTCTTGGCCTTGACCTCATCGAGCGTGACGCCGTCGGCAAGCTCGATCAGCGCCATGCCGTCCTTGCCGTGCTTGTCGATGGTGAATACCGCAAGGTCGGTGACCACCATGTCGACCACGCGCTCGCCGGTCAGCGGCAGGTTGCACTGTTTGAGCAGCTTGGGGCCGTCCTTGGCGGAATGCTCCATCACGACCACGACGCGCTTGACGCCGGCGACGAGGTCCATGGCGCCGCCCATGCCCTTCACCATCTTGCCGGGGATCATCCAGTTGGCGAGGTCGCCGTTCTGCGCCACCTGCATGGCGCCGAGGATCGACAGATCGATATGGCCGCCGCGCACCATGCCGAAGGAATCGGCCGACGAGAAATAGCTGGTCGAGGGCAGCTCGCTCACCGTCTGCTTGCCGGCGTTGATGAGGTCGGCGTCCACCTCGTCCTCATAGGGGAACGGGCCCATGCCGAGCATGCCGTTCTCGCTCTGCAGGCTGACGTCGATGCCGTCGGGAATGTAGTTCGAGACCAGCGTCGGAATGCCGATGCCGAGATTGACGTAATAGCCGTCGCGCAATTCCTTGGCGGCGCGGGCCGCCATCTGTTCACGGGTCCAGGCCATGAGGCTCTCCTGAAGGATAATGTTTTAAGCGGCGGGCCGCGGACGGGTGTTGCGGAACTCGATCCGCTTCTTGCCGGTCCCGACCTCGATGATGCGCTTGACGAAGATGCCGGGGGTGTGGATGTGGTCCGGGTCGATCTCGCCGGCCGGCACCAGATGCTCGACCTCGGCGACGGTGACCTTCGCCGCAGTGGCCATCATCGGGTTAAAGTTGCGCGCGGTCTTGCGGTAGACAAGGTTGCCGGCGGTGTCGCCCTTCCACGCATGGACGATGGCGACGTCGGCGAACAGGCCGCGCTCCATGATGTACTTCTCGCCGTCGAATTCCTTCACTTCCTTGCCCTCGGCGATCAGCGTGCCGACGCCTGTCTTGGTGTAAAAGGCCGGGATTCCGGCGCCGCCGGCGCGGATGCGCTCGGCCAGCGTGCCCTGCGGGTTGAACTCGAGCTCGAGCTCGCCAGCGAGATATTGCTGGGCGAACAGCTTGTTCTCGCCGACATAGGACGAGATCATCTTCTTGATCTGGCGCGTCTCCAGCAGCCGGCTGAGGCCGATGCCGTCGACGCCGGCATTGTTGGAGACGACCGTGAGGCCCTTGACGCCGGACTCGCGGATTGCGTCCGACAGGGTCTCGGCGATGCCGCAGAGGCCGAAGCCGCCCGACATGATCATCATGCCGTCCTTGAGGAGACCATCGAGTGCCGATTTGGCGTCGGGATAAACTTTGTTCATGCAGCGAATACCTGATGGAGGGCGCGGAACGGCTGTGGCAAAGCGGATTATTAGGCGAAATCTTCGCAGTGCGTCAATCACGGCCGGGTGCGGCGACGGGCGGCGGCCTGCGGCAATCAACATGGCCTTGAAAGCGACAAGAAAACCCTTCAGGTTGCGTGGGTTGGCAGGGGTCTCCGGCGAGAGCCCGCTGTGTTCGACGACGACCCGACAAAACTCAACCCGACCCGGATATGTCATTGACGATGGCCCAAGGAATTAAGCGCCTGGGGATGCCGATCGCGGCGCTTTTCGGCCTGGCGCTGGTCGGGCTGGTCGGAACGTCGTGGTTCCTCAACCGGGACGCGCTGCAGCGGGCGGTGGAAGCGCAGATCCGCGCCGTGACCGGGCTCGAGCTCGTCGTCAACGGCCCGATCGACGTCTCGGTTTTTCCCGGCAGCTACGTCTCCTTTCATAATGTCGGGCTGAAGGGCGCCGATACCATCGGTCCCGCCCTGCAGGTCGACGTGCTGACTGCCAATCTGCGCCTGCTGCCGCTGTTGCTGCGGCGGTTCGAGATTGCCGACGTCATGATGCTCCGTCCGCATATCCATGTGGTCCGCGACGGCGCCGGCGAGAGCAATTGGACGCCGTTCGTCGAGACCATCGCCAAGGCGATGACGCCCGGCGCCGAGAACCAGGTGTCGTTCTCCGAAATCCGGATCCAGGACGGCGAGCTGAACTACCAGGACGGCACCAACAACATCTCCGAACAGCTTGGCGATATCGACCTGTCGCTGGCCTGGCCCTCGATCTCGCGCTCCTTTGCCGCAACCGGCCAGTTCGACTGGCGCGGCGAGCGCGTCGACGGCTCGATCAGCGCTAGCGACTTCGTCGCGCTGCTGTCGGGCGACCGCTCCGGCCTGAAGGCACGGCTTGCCAGCGCGCCGCTGAAGGTTGCTTTCGACGGAACCGTCGCCAACCGCACCAGCCTGATGATGGAAGGCGTCGCCACCATGGACAGCCCGTCGCTGCGCAACGCGTTGCGCTGGATGGGACAGGCCCCGCCCGGCGGCGGTGGCGGCTTCGGCCGCTTCGCGCTGAAGGCCCGCGCCAATGTGGTCGGCGGCTCGGTCGCGCTCACCAATGTCAATGTCGAGCTCGACGGCAACGTCGCCGAGGGCGTGATGACCTACGCCAATAACGGCCGGCAGACGCTGCAGGCGACGCTTGCCGCCGGCAATCTCGATTTCACGCCTTACATCTCGACGTTCCGCCTGCTGGCCAGCGGCCAGCGCGACTGGAACAGGCAGCTGTTCGACCTGTCCTCGCTGTCGTCGACCGATCTCGACATGCGCCTGTCGGCGGCCAAGGTCACGGTCGGCCCGTCCAAGCTCGGCCGCACCGCATTCGGCGCCAATCTGCGCGGCGGCGCGCTGGCGCTCAGCGTCGGCGAGGCGCAGATGTATGGCGGCATCGCCAAGGGCTCGTTCGCGATCGCGCGCTCGGATGCGGTCGCCGACGTCAGGGCGCAATTCCAGTTCACCGATGTCGATCTGCAGGCCTGCGCCAGCGAATTGTTCGGCATCAACAAGCTGTCCGGCCGCGGCAACCTCAACGTCTCGCTGACCGCCTCGGGCTCGAGCCCGTTCGGGCTCGCATCGTCGCTCGACGGCACCGCGACGCTGAACGGGCATGACGGCGCGATCGCGGGCTTCAATGTCGAGCAGCTCTTGAAGCGGCTGGAGAAGCGGCCGCTGTCCGGCGGCGGCAATTTCCGCTCCGGCTCGACGCCCTATGACAATCTCAGCATCTCGGTGAAATTCGCCGACGGCGTCGCGACCGCTGACGACATCCATGTCGAAAGCCCCACGGCGAAGATCACGCTGACCGGCACGGCCTCGGTGCCGTCGCGCGAATATGATCTCAAGGGCGTCGCCAGCCTGACCTCGGCATCGGCCGGCGGCAACGGTTTCGATCTGCCCTTCGTGATCCAGGGGCCGTGGGACGATCCGCTGATCTTCCCCGATCCGGAAAGCCTGATCCGCCGCTCGCCGGCCTCCGCCCCGCTGCTCGATGCGGTGAAGGATCGCAAGACCCGCGACGCGGTGCGCTCGGTGATCGAGCGCTTCACCGGCGGCGCCGCACGGCCCGCGGCCGCGCCCGATGCTGCGGCAGGCGCGCCCGGCAGCGCACCGGCAGCGTCGGCCGAGAATGCGAAGTCGAACTGATCGAATCCATTCACTTTGCGCATCGATGCACCGGGACCGATCCACGCGCTCGCCGCAAACCCCTACACAAGTCGGCGGCGCGACATCTTTATCGGGTCACGGGCATGCGCTAGTGTTTTCTCCAACCGGTTAAAAAGCCGGCCTCATGAGGGAGAACAACGTGAGATCCAAGGTTATCGGTGCGCTATCAATTGCGGTCGCCGCGGTCGGCCTGTTTGCCGCAACTGCACCTGCTCTCGCCCAGGGCAAGACGATCACCGTCTGGTGGGGCAAAGGATTTTACAAATCCGAAGACGACGCGCTGCTCGAGACGATCAAGAAATTCGAAGCCAAGACCGGCATCAAGGTCGAACTGTCGCAATACGCGATCCAGGACATGATTCCGAAGACGGTCGCCGCGCTCGATTCCGGCACCGTGCCCGACGTCGCCTATTCCGACTCCTACGACGTGCAGGCGCAGGGCAAATGGGCCTATGAAGGCAAGCTCGAGGATCTCTCCGACATCCTGCTGCCGATGAAGGACGCGTTCGCGCCGAACACGCTGGAGACGGCGCTGCTCTACAACGACGTCGCCAAGAAGAAGGCCTATTACGGCTTCCCGCTGAAGCAGCAGAGCATGCACGTCCAGATCTGGGGCGACATGCTCGAGAAGGCGGGCTTCAAGGCCGCCGACATCCCAACCAAGTGGGAGGATTACTGGTCGTTCTGGTGCGACAAGGTGCAGCCGGCAATCCGCAAGGCGACCGGCCAGCGCATCTACGGCGTCGGCCAGCCGATGGGCGTGGAATCCACCGACTCGTTCCAGTCGTTCTACACCTTCATGGACGCCTATCACGTCAAGCTGGTCGACGACGACGGCAAGCTGCTGGTCGACGATCCCAAGGTGCGCGACGGCTTGATTCACGCGCTGAAGGACTACACCGACACCTACATCAAGGGCTGCTCGCCGCCCTCCTCCACGACCTGGAAGGATCCGGACAACAACGTCGCCTTCCACAACAAGACGATCGTGATGACCCACAACTTCACGATCTCGATCGCGGCGAAGTGGTTCGAGGATTCCACCAACCCGGCGCTGACCGATGCGCAGCGCGCCGCCGGCAAGCAGGCCTATGAGCAGGACATCATCACCGCGTCCTTCCCGAAGGCGCCGGACGGATCGACGATCCGCTACCGCTCCGACGTCAAGACCGGGCTGATCTTCGCCAACGCCAAGAACAAGGCGGAAGGCAAGCAGTTCATTGCCTTCCTGATGCAGGAAGACAATTTGCGGCCCTATGTCGAGGGCGCGCTCGGCCGCTGGTTCCCGGTGACCAAGGCAAGCCAGGCGAGCCCGTTCTGGCAGGCTGACCGGCATCGCAAGGCGGTCTACAATCAGTTCACCGGCGGCACCGCGCCGTTCGACTTCACCAAGAACTGGAAGTTCACCATCCTGAACAACGAGAACGTCTGGGCCAAGGCCATGAACCGCGTCGTCAGCGAGAAGGTGCCGGTGGACAAGGCCGTCGACGAACTGATCGCCCGCATCAAGCAGGTCGCGGGGTAGCAGTTGCGAGACCGACTGCCGCAGCACATTTCCCTGGTCGTCCCTGCGAAAGCAGGGACCCATACGCCGCGGCGGTCGTTTTCGAGAATGCTGGTCGACGGCTTTCGTGCAATAACGAAAGCCGGTGGTTATGGGTCCCTGCTTTCGCAGGGACGACAGGGTAGGCGTAGGCGCAAGCGGTAGCTTGCTCAAAGAGTAACCGTATGGCGATCACACTCTCCGCATCCGATGTCCCCTCGCCGCCGTTGTCGGCGCGGCTGTCGCCGCCGCAGGTCTGGGGCATCGTGCTGCTCGCGCCCTATCTGCTCGTCTTCCTCGCCTTCGTGGTCTATCCGGTCGGCTACGGCCTGTGGCTGGCGCGCCATCCGGCGAGCTATGTCGCGCTCTATCACGACCCGATCTTCGCCCGCGCGGCGATCAACACGCTGATCTTCCTGGTCATCGGCATCAACATCAAGATGCTGATCGCATTGTTCCTGTCCGGCTTCTTCGCCCAGCAGCGGCCGTGGATCAGGTGGCTGTCTGTCATCTTCATCCTGCCCTGGGCGGTGCCCTCGATCCCGACCATCCTGTCGGTGCGCTTCATGCTCAATCCGGAATGGGGCGTGGTCAACCAGCTGATCTTCAAGTTCACCGGCGACGACGGCCCGAACTGGCTGAACGATCCTTCGGTCGCGCTGGCGATGGCGATCGGCGTGCACATCTGGAAGTCGCTGCCGTTCTGGACGCTGATCCTGCTGACCGGACGGCTCGCCATCTCGCACGATCTGTACGAGGCGTCCGACGTCGACGGCGCCAATTGGTGGCAGAAATTCCGCTACATCACCTGGCCGTCGATGCAGACGCTCTACGTCACCTGCACGCTGCTCTCGATGATCTGGACGCTCGGCGACTTCAACAGCGTCTATTTGCTCACCGGCGGCGGGCCCGCCGACCTCACCCACGTGCTGTCGACCCTCGGCATCCGCTATCTGCGCCTCGACCAGCTCTCGCTGGCGATGGCCTCGATCGTTTGCGCGATGCCGTTCGTGCTGCCGCTGGTCTATTACATGATGAAACGGTTGTCGCGATGAAGCTGCCCACCCTCCGCGAAGTCGGCACCGAAGCCAAGCTGCTGCTGATCGGCATCCCGGTCTTCATCTGGACCATGATCCCGATCTACCACATGTTCGTGTTCGCGATCTCGCCGAAGGAGGACGCGTTCTCCGGCAAGCTGTGGCCGACGCATCCGACGCTGCACAATTTCGAGATCGTGTTCAACCAGCAGCACTACTTCCTGCGCGACTTCTGGATCCAGTTCTGGAATTCGACCGTGATCGCGCTCGCGGTCGGCGCGCTGACGCTGTTCGTCGCGACCGCCGCCGCGTTCTCGATCTCGCGGCTGCGCGTGCCGGGCGGCCGCGCCGTCATGAACATGGCGCTGTTCACCTATTTCATTCCGGCCGCGTTCCTCGCCGTGCCGATGTACCGCACCATGGGCAATTACGGCCTGCTCAACA
The DNA here is from genome assembly GCF_042258325.1 of Bradyrhizobium sp. Pha-3. Taxonomy (NCBI): domain Bacteria; kingdom Pseudomonadati; phylum Pseudomonadota; class Alphaproteobacteria; order Hyphomicrobiales; family Nitrobacteraceae; genus Bradyrhizobium; species Bradyrhizobium sp. Pha-3. The sequence goes on from NZ_CP170151.1 coordinate 7,905,324, forward strand.
ATCACTGGTCGCTGATCCTTGCGATGGTGACGATCGCCGCGCCCTACGCGATCTGGGTCCTGAAGCAGGCCTCCGACAAGCTGCCGGTCGAGCTCGACGAGGCCGCGACGATGGACGGCGCCACCACGCTTCAGCTGTTCCGCCTGGTCTATGTGCCCTTGATGATGCCCTCGCTGGTCGCGGTCGGCACCTATGCGATCCTGCTCGCGTGGAACGAATATCTCTACGCGTTCCTGCTGCTGTCGAAGGACACCGACATCACGCTGCCGGTCGCGCTCGGCAACTTCCTCGCCGCGGACGACTCGCCGTGGGAGCTGTTGATGACCACCGGCTTCATCTACGCATTGCCGCCGGCTGCGGTCTATTACGCCTTCAAGCGCTACATGGTTGGCGGGCTGACGGCAGGCGCCGTCAAGTCGTGACGAGCTTCATAGCGGCGCGGCGCTCTCGCCGCGCGCGCTCGACAGTTTCGAGGCGAACGAGGCGATCACGATGATCACGGCGATCAGCGCGATCACCAGCGTGCAGATCGCGTTGATCTCGGGTTTCACGCCGAGCCGGACCTCGGAATAGATCCGGATCGGCAGCGTCGCCGAGCCCGGGCCGGTGGTGAAGCTCGCGATCACGACATCGTCGAGCGACAGCGTGAAGGCCAGCATCCAGCCGGCGACGATCGCGGGCACGATCAGCGGCAGCGTCACCAGGAGGAACGCCCGCACCGGATCGCAGCCGAGGTCCATCGCGGCCTCCTCCAGGCTGCGATCGAGCGTGGAGAGGCGCGACTGCACCACGACGGTGACGAAGCACATCGTCAGCGTGGTGTGGGCGATCGTCACCGTCCAGAACCCGCGCTCGGCATTGAGCGCCACGAACAGGAGCAGCAGCGACAGGCCGGAGATCACCTCGGGCATGACCAGCGGCGAATACAGCATGCCGGAGAACAGCGCCCGCCCCCGGAACCGCTCGCCGCGTGCCAGCCCGACTGCCGCCAGCGTGCCCAGCAGTGTCGCCAGCGTCGCCGACACCGCGGCGACCGACAGGCTCATCCACGCCGCCTCCAGCATCGCGCGGTCGCCGAAGAACTCGCGGTACCAGCGCAGCGACCAGCCGCCCCACACCGTCACCAGCCGCGAGGCGTTGAACGAGTAGATCACGAGGATGACGATCGGCAGATAGAGGAACGCCAGCCCGAGCGCCAGCGACGTCATGTTGAAGCGGGTGAGCCTGGTGACGGTGCGCGCCATCAGCGGCCCGCCTCCAGCTGACGCCGTTGCAGTCGGTCGTAGAGCACGAGCGGCGGTACCAGCAGCAGCAACAAGGCGACCGCGGCGGCCGATGCGACCGGCCAGTCCTTGTTGGTGAAGAACTCGAGCCACAGCGTCTGCCCGATCATCAGCGAGTTGGAGCCCGCGAGCAGGTCGGGGATCACGAACTCGCCGACAACAGGGATGAAGCAGAGCAGCGCGCCGGCGCCGACGCCGGGCAGCGACAGCGGGAACGTCACCAGCCAGAACGCCTGCAACGGCGAGGCGCCGAGATCGCCCGCGGCCTCCAGCAGCGACGCGTCCATCCTGGAGAGCGTCGCATAGAGCGGCAGGATCATGAACGGCAGATAGGAATAGACGATGCCGAGGTACATCGCGCTGTCGGTCGACAGCCAGACCACGGGCGCGGACACGATATGCAGCGCCAGCAGAACCTGGTTGAGCAGGCCGTCATGCTGCAGGATGTTGATCCAGGCATAGATGCGGATCAGGAACGAGGTCCAGAACGGCACGATGACCAGCATCATCGCCACGCCCTGCCAACGCTGCGGCAACCGCGCCATGCCGTAGGCGATGGGATAACCGATCAGGAGCAGGATCAGCGTCGAGCTCACCGCGACGACGAGGCTGCGCAGATAGGACAGGATGTAGAGGTTGTCCGAGATCAGCAGGCGGAAATTGTCGAACGACAATTGCGCGAACGCCGCGGTCAGCGCGGCGCGGCCCTCAGTGAAATCGAACACCGGCGTATAGGGCGGCTGCGCGATCGCGGTCTGCGACAGGCTGATCTTCAGCACGAAGCCGAACGGCACCAGGAAGAACAGCACCATCCACAGATAGGGCGCGATCGCGGCGAGGCGCGCCGGCCGGGCGAAGATGCGGCGCGCGCTCATTGCTCGAGCACCAGGCAATCGTCGGCGGTGAACCATGCCACCACGCGCTGACCGGCGAGGTAGGCATCGACATCGAGCCGCGCGGTGTTGGCCATCGACGAGCGCACCACCGCGCCCGTCTCGAGCTTCACCCGGTAGCTGGTCACGCCGCCGAGATAGTTGACATCGGTGACGACGCCCTCCAGCCGGTTGATCGCCTTTGAGGCGCCCTCATCGGAGGCCGGCGCGCGGCGCGACAGCTTAACCTTCTCGGGGCGGATCGCGACGGCAACGACCTGCTTGGTCACCGGCGGCCACAGCTCGCTGACCGCCAGCGTGCCCGCATCAGCCGTCGCGACCGTCAGGCGCCCATTCTCGCGGGACGTGACCTCGCCGTTGAACAGATTGATGTCGCCGACGAACTCGGCGATCCAGCGCGAGGCCGGCGCCTCGTAGAGATTGCGCGGGGTTGCGACCTGAACCAGACGGCCGGCATCCATCACGCCGATCCGGCCGGCCATCGTCATCGCCTCCTCCTGATCGTGGGTGACGATGATGAAAGTCATGCCGAGCCGGCGCTGCAGCTCCATCAATTCGGCCTGCGTGCTCTCGCGCAGCTTCTTGTCGAGCGCGGCGAGCGGCTCGTCGAGCAGCAGCACCTGCGGGCGGCGCGCCAGCGAGCGCGCCAACGCGACGCGCTGCCGCTGTCCGCCGGAGAGCTGGTCGGGCTTGCGCTTCTCCATCCCCTCGAGCTTGACGAGGGCAACCATCTCGGCGACGCGCGCGGCGATATCGCCGCGCGCCATGCCGGCACGCTTCAGCCCGAAGGCAATGTTGTCGCGCACCGACAGATGCGGGAACAGCGCGTAGTTCTGGAACATCATGTTGACGGGCCGCTCATGCGGCAGCACCTGGGCGATGTCGCCGCCGCCGAGCAGGATCCGCCCTTCGTCCGGCGTCTCGAAGCCGGCGAGCATGCGCAGCAGCGTGGTCTTGCCGCAGCCGCTCGGGCCGAGCAGCGCGAAGAATTCGCCGGCGCGGATATCGAGCGAGAGCTTGTCGACCGCGCGAAAATTGCCGAACGACTTGGCGACACCCTCGATCCGCAGCAGCGGCATGTCCGAGACGGCCGGTTCAGGCAACGGCCTCGCCGCCTCCGCACTCGCTTCGCCCGATGTCACGTCCGTCAGCCCCGATTCTCCGTAAGGTCCGATTCTGGCGGCAAGCTAGCGGTGGATCGCCACCGGCTCAACCGCCTCACGGACATCTCCCGCAATATTGTCGGCGTCCGCACCTCTGCTAGACTTCGCAGCCAAATTCGAGGGGCAACCGATGATTCACGACCGCTACGGCCTGCCACTGACGACGAGCTCGGACCGCGCCGCCGCCTACTATGTGGGCGGCGTCGATCGCATGCTGGCGGCGCTGCACGGCGCCGATGCGGCGTTCGAGGCGGCGATCGCCGAGGACCCCGATTTCGCGTTGGCCCATATCGGCCGCGCCCGCGTGCACCAGCTCAACATGGAAGGCGCCAAGGCCCGCGCCAAGGCGGCCGATGCACGGCAGCTGGCTGCGGCCGCCAGCCCGCGCGAGCGCCAGCACATCGAGATCATGGCGTCCGTGATCGAGAGCCAGCCCAGGAAGGCGGTGACAGAAGCCGAACGGCATCTCACCGAATATCCGCGCGATGCGCAGGTGCTGTCGCTGTTGCTCGGCGCCTTCGGCCTCTATGCGTTCTCCGGCCGGCCCGACCATGACGCCGCGCGGCTTGCCGTCTGCGAGCGTTACGCCAGCGACTATGGCGACGATTGGTGGTTCCTCACCTATCTCGGCTGGTCGAAGACCGAGGCCGGCGATGTCGTGTCCGGCCGCGCCATCACCGAGCGCGGCTATGCGCTGAAGCCGGAGAACGCCGGCGCCGCGCACGCGGTCGCGCATGCGTTGTTCGAGCAGGGCGACGCGGCGGAAGGCCGCAGCTTCCTCTCCGCCTGGCTGCCGGCGAATGATCGCACCAGCTTCCTGCAAGGCCATCTCGCCTGGCACCTCGCCTTGATCGCGATCGAGGAAGGCGACGCCGACAGCGCGCTCGACATTTACGAGCAGCACATCAAGCCGGCGGGCCGGCCCTATCCGCCGCTCAATATCTTCACCGACACGGCCTCGCTGCTGTGGCGGCTGTCGGTCGCCGGCAAGACCGGCCTCGAGCAGCACTGGAAGGATGTCGCCGCCTATGGCGACGGCTATTTCCCGAAGGCCGGCGCGCATTTCGCCGACGTGCACCACGCGCTGGTCGCAGCCACGACGAACAACGACGCGCTCGAGGCGCGGCTGGTCGAGATGGCGGCGCGCGATGCCGACGGCAGGCTAGCGCCGGGCCCCGCGGCGATCGGGCTCGGCCGCGGGATCGCGGCCTTCGCCGCCAGCGATCACCACGATGCCGTGCGCATCCTTGCGCCGCTGATGCCCGAACTGGTGCGGATCGGCGGCAGCCATGCGCAACGTGAATTGTGGGAGGACACCTTCATCGTCGCATGCCTGCGCGCCGGCCGGGGCCGGCAGGCAACGAGCCTGATCTCGGAGCGGCTGCATCGCCGTCCGTCCCGGCGCGACCTCGCCTGGTCACAGGAGGCGGCCCGGCAATAGCCGCTGCTCGAGCTACTCTCCTTCCCCCTGAAAGGGGGAAGGTCGGGATGGGGGTCGGCCACAAGCGACACCGGTCGTTGTGGAGGCAAAATCCCCACCCGCTTTGCTCTGGCGAGCAAAGCGACCTCCCCTTTGCAAGGGGAGGTTTGAAGCGAGCTCAATCCATCTTCGCCATGAATGTCGCGAGCGCGTCGCAATCGGCTTGCGGCATGGTCAACCCGAGCTTGGAGCGGCGCCACAGGATATCGTCGGGAAAGCGCGCCCATTCCCTGCGCATGAGGTAGCGCACCTCGGCGCCGGTCAGTTCGGGACCGAAGGCCGGGCCGAGATCGGCTTTCTCCCTGGCGTCGCCCAGAACATCCCCGACGTTCAGCCCATAGGCGGCCACCAGCCGTCGCGCCTGCGCCTCGCCGAGGAAGCGCCAGCGGTCGCGGGCGATCTCGACCTCGGTTTCAAAGCGCTGCCAGGCGAATTCGCCGCCCGGCAGCGGCGCCGTTGCGGTCCAGCGCGGCGTCATCGGATAGAACCGCGTGAACTCCGACACTGCCCGCTCGGCGCGGCGCCGCGACGTGGTGACGTCGCCGCCGAAGATCGTGAGCAGCGGCGCCTTGCCGCGGCTGACATCGAGCAATGCTGCGCCATCGCTCATGCGCCGGCGCGCGGGCGCGACCACGGAATTGGCGCCGGAGACGGTCCGTAGCACATCCACTGGGGCGATCTGTTCGCGAAAGTAGCGATTGGCCGCGTCGCAGAGATAGGCGACCTCGCGCACATCAATTGCGACAACCGCCGGATCACCCTTGAAGGGATGACTGACGCTGCCGATCAGGGTGAAGTCGCGCTCATAGGGACTGGCGAAGATCAACCGGCCGTCAGGGTTCTGAAACACATAGACGTTGTCGCAGTCGAACAGGCGGCGCACCACGATCTGGCTGATCTGCACGGTCGCAAGCTGCGGCGCGGACACGCGCAGCACGATGTCGGCGATCGAGGCGGTCCACGCGCCGGTCGCGTTGACCAGCGCCCGCGCCGTGATCGCCCGCCGGTAGCCGCGGTCGATCGCGATCAGCCGCCAGGTCTCGCCGCGCTCGGCCCGGGTCACGCGCGCGCCGGTGCGGATATTGGTGCCGCGCGCTGCGGCATCGACGGCGGTGAGCACGACGAGCCGGGAATCGTCGACGACGCAGTCGGAATATTCGAACGCGGTTCCGAACGGCCGCTTCAGCGCATTGCCGACCGGATGGTGGGTGACATCGAGCGTCGCCGAGCGCGGCAGACCGCTGCGCGAAGTCAGCCGTTCGTAGAGCAGCAGCAACGACCGCAACTGCCACGGTGGCCGCTCCTCGGCATGCGCCGGGATCACGAAGCGCACCGGCCGCACCAGATGCGGCGCAATGCGCAGCAACACGTCGCGTTCCCTCAGCGCCCTGCGGACGCGGAAGAGCTCCCGCCGTTCCAGCCCGGCCAGATCGCCATGGACCAGCCGCGGCGAAGCCTGCGATGCGCCGGAACCGAGATCGCCCTGCTCCAGCAGGATCACGCGCAGGCCGCGGCCGGCGGCATCACGGGCAACGCTCGTGCCGTTCAGGCCACCGCCGATGATCGCGACGTCATAATCCGCCATGCGCAACGCCTATCGCATTTCAATGCGAACGGAATACGCGGTCGCAGAGAAAATGCATTGGACGTCAGCCTGCTCCAACGGAGGCGAAGAACTGTTCCGGCCCGTCGACCTCGATCAGCTTCCTGCCTTCGATCACCCAGAACCGGTTGGCCACGGTCCGCACGAACTGGCGGTCGTGCGACACCAGGAGGCAGCTGGCCTGCTGTTCCATCAATTCGTCCTCCAGCGCCTCCTGCCCCTCGATGTCGAGGTGGTTGGTCGGCTCGTCGAGCAGATAGAAGTTCGGCTGGGTGAGCCGCAGCACCAGCATGCCGAGACGAGCCTTCTGCCCGCCCGACAGCCGCCCGATCGGACGGCCCTGCATCTCGATCGAGAGCCCGGCACCGGCGAGCAGGCCGCGCGCCCGCTGATCGCCGACCTCGAAGCGCCGCGTCAGCATGCGCATCGGCGTGTCGCTATCGGCGAGATCGGCCACTGCCTGGTCGCAATAGCCAAGCACCAATGACTCGGTGGCCCGGATCTCGGCCGGTGCCGCTCCGGCATTCTCGATCGCCAGCCGCAGCGCCGCGACGAACCGGGTCTTGCCGGCGCCATTCGGCCCGAGCAACGCAATCCGGTCGCCCTTGCAGATGAACTGCTGGCCGGACCTGAACAACAGCCTGCCATCGGGCGTGGCGATCCCGGCGTTGTTCAGCCTGATCAGAACCTTGGCATGGGTGTCGCGGTTGGCGAGCCGGATCGTTCCGGCCGGGCGTTCCAGATGCGCGGGCTTCGCCGTCTCCTCCAATCTCTCGGCGCGCTGTTTCAATTGCCTGGTCTTCGACAGCAAAAGGTCGCTGCCGGAATTGATGCCGAGGTTGTTGAGCTTCGCGGCCTGCTGCCGGAGCTGCCGCACGGCCTTCATGTCGCGCTGATAGCGCCGCTCGTCCGAGGCATCGAATTCGTCGATCGCCGCGCGCGCCGCGGCATAGGGCAGCGAGAACAGCTGCGACCGCTCCGGGCGCAGGAACAGCGTCCGGTTGGTCGTTGCATCGAGAAAGGCGCGATCGTGGCTTGCGATCACCACCGGCATCTCGCGCGGCAGCGCGTTCAGCCAGGCCTCAAGCCGGCCGATCTTGGCGAGGTCGAGATGGTTGGTCGGCTCGTCGAGCAGCAGCACATCGGGCTCGGTCACCAGCACGCGTGCGAGCACCGCAAGCCGCAGCCAGCCGCCGCTCAGCTGCTTCAGCGGTCTCGTCCACAGCTCCTCCGGAACTTCGAGCGATTGCAGGGCGACGTCGACCCGCCAGCCCTCGCTGGCGCGCTGTTCGCCGGGAAGCGCCTCGAGCACGGCGGCATGGAACGGCGTATCCAGCAGTTTCGGCGGCGCATCCTGCTCGACATGGCCGACTGTCAGTCCGCGCGCACGGGTGATATCGCCCTCGTTGGGCTCCATCGCATCTGCGATACAGCGCAACAGCGTAGACTTGCCGCGGCCATTGGCGGCCACCAGCCCGATGCGGTCGCCGGCATTGACGACAAAATTCAGTTCCGAAAACAGCGGCGCGTTCAGCGTCACGCCGAGATTGCGCACATTGATGAGGGTCACGATCAATTCTCTGGTCTTGCCGGCGATCGCGACATCCCCGGGCATGCCAGCATGCCCTTGGGCGTCCAGCCATCATCGGATGTGCGTGTCGAAGCGCGGCGAGGGATTCATGTGCGGGCGCGAACGCTCAAACGTTCGACGCCGCACGGCCACGAAGGGCAGACCAGGAAGAGATATTGCGCGAGTTTTCCGGTCAGCCCTGCAAACGCATCTGCAGGGCGTTGACGGGGCCACGCTTGAGGTGGGGATCGGTGTATCTCGCCACGACGCGGCCCTCCTTTCTCGGCTGAAATGATGTGGTGGGTCGAGGTGTAGCCGGGCGTGCAGCGGATGGCAAGCACAGCCGGCCGGGCCGGCGACCATTCAGGCCGAATTACCCGGCTCTGCGCACGGTCTCGGCAAGCTGGTCGCCACCGACCAGCGCGGCGAATTGACCGATCGGAGCCGGCCTGCCGATCAGATAGCCCTGCACCGCATCGCAGCCCTCTTCGGCGAGGAAGCCGAGCTGCGCCTCGGTCTCGACGCCTTCAGCGACGATCGACATTTCAAGGCCGTGGCCGAGATCGATCACCGCGCGCACGATCGCAGCCGATTGCGGGTTGCGGCCGAGATTGATGACGAAGGCGCGGTCGATCTTGATCTTGTCGAACGGAAACGCCTGCAGGTAGCTCAGCGAGGAATAGCCGCTGCCGAAATCGTCCATCGAGATGCGCACACCGAGCGCCTTCAGCCGCCGCAGCAGCGACAGGCCGCGGTCGAAATCCTCGATCAGCACGCCCTCGGTGATTTCGAGCTCGAGCCGGTCGGGCGTGAGCCCGGTCTCGAGCAGGATCGAATGCACGAGGCCGACGAGGTCGCCATGGGTGAATTGCGCCGGCGACAGGTTCACCGCGACCTGCAGCGGGATCGCCCAGGAGGCCGCCTCCCGGCAGGCTTCGCGCAGGATCCATTCGCCCATCTCGACGATCAGGCCGCTTTCTTCCGCGAGCGGAATGAAGTCGCCGGGCGGCACGAAGCCGCGCACCGGATGGTGCCAGCGCGCCAGCGCCTCGAAGCCGATGATCTGGCTGGCCGCCACGCTGCCGCCCGCGGCGGCCTGCGGCTGGTAGTAGAGCGACAATTCGCCATTCTTGATCGCGACCGACAGCTCCTGGTGCAGCACGCGGCGATCGCGGATCTGCTGGTCCATCTCCGGTTCGAAGATCGAGATCGTGCCGCGCGACTTCGCCTTGGCGCGAAACAGCGCCGCGCCGGAATTGGCCAGCAGCGAGGCCGCGTCGGATCCGTTGTCCGGGAACACCGCGATCCCTGTGGTGAGGCCGGTCCGCACCGACTTGCCGTCGATCAGGAAATCCTGCCCGAGCGCCTCGGCGGCCTGCTCGGCCAGCGCGATGCCGGCCGCCGGCTGCTTGCCGTCGATGATGAGGCCGAACTCGTCGCCGGACAGCCGCGCGACCACGCCGCCGCGCGCGACGGTCTGCAGGCGCTGCGCGACCTCGATCAGCACCTTGTCGCCCATCGCGTGGCCGTAGACGTCGTTGATCTCCTTCAGCCCGTCGAGATCGACGCAGAGCACGGCGAACTCCTCGTCTGTGCCGTCGCAGGCCTCGATCATCTGGGTCAGCGCCTGCAGGAAGGCGGCGCGGTTCGGCAGATCGGTCAGGCCGTCATGATAGGCCATGTGCGCCATGCGCGACTCGGTCTGGCGCCGGTCGGTGACGTCCTCATGGGTCTTGATCAGATATTGCGGCTCGCCGACATCGTCGAGCACGGTCATGCGGCGGGTCAGGAACAGCCGCAGGCCGTCCTTGGTCGAGATCGGATGCTCCTCGGCGATCATGCTGCGCTTCCTGATCGCGGCCTCGTCGCGGGCGATGATCAGCTTGGCTTCACGCGCATTGAAGATGTCGGACGCGGTCAGGCCGGCGGCGTCCTCGCGGCGGCGATTGAGGATCGTCTCGGCGCTGCGGTTGGCCAGGAGGTAGCGGCCGTCGCTGACCCGCTGCACGATCAGCGAGACCGGGATGTTGTCGACCACGAGCTCGAGGAATTTCTTGTTGTTCTCGAGCTCGCGCGACAGCGAGCGGCGGTCGGTGACGTCCTCGAACAGCGCGATCAGGAATTCCGGTTCGCCGGCCTCGTTGCGGGCGATCACGCGGTTGGAGGCGAGGATCCGCTTGTCCGAACCGCGTTCGACGAAGAATTCGCTGCGATGATAGCCTTCCGCCGCGTTCAGCGCCGCGCGGTCGGCGGTGTCGATGCTGGCGGCGGTCTCGGGGCGGAAGATCTCGTCGGCGCGCTTGCCCACGATGTGATCGCGCGAGAAGCGCGAGAAGCGTTCGAAGGCGCGGTTGGCGAAGATGTAGCGGCCGTCCTCGATGTTCTTGGCCGCGACGCAGACCGGAACGTTGTCGAGCACCGATTCCAGGAATTGCGTGGTCGAGGCGAGCTTGCGCGACAGCTTGCGCTGGTCGGTGCAATCGAGATGGGTCGCGACCGAGCCGCCGTTCGGCAACGGAAAATACTTCACCAGCACCGACCTGCCGCCGGGCAGCTCGGAGACCAATCCCTCGGGCGCCGCGGCCCTGGCGAAGAAATCCTCGGCGCTGAGGTCGAGCACGCCGCGGTCGCGGCGCAGTTCCAGCAGCTCGACGCCCGTCATGTTGCGCCGGATGTCGGCGCGCGACAGGCCGTAGATGTCGAGATAGCGGTCGTTGCAGAACACGATGCGCTCCTGCGCATCGGTCATCACCACGCCCTGGTTCAAATGGTTGAGTGCCGACGAGACGAAGGCGTTGCGCCGCAATTGCGCGCGCTTGGCCTTGCGCAGCGCCGAGAGAATCCACAGCCCGACCGCGCCGAAAAAGGACGCCACCACCACGCTACCGATCAGGAGCTCCCAGACCACGCCGGGATCGAGGCTGCCCAGATAGCTCGACGGCGCGAACGCACCGGTGCCGGCCCGGGCTGCAGCGCACGGCGCGACGGCGGCGATCAGGCAGAGCACGGCCCTTGCCGGAATCGAATTCTTCCCGCCCGCCTGCACCTTCCTGCCAGCCATCGATCACCCGCGGATTTCCGGGGCGAGTGTCCGGCTCCGGCGGTTTGGATCGGGTAAACGCGTACTGATGCAACCGGAAAATGCTGACTTAATTTATGGCAATTGCCCTGACATGATTAATGCTCCACTAACAGGGCACGGCCTCGCAACTATTTGAGATGGCCCAAGCACTTGCCTAATAAGCACTTGCCCAAAGCGACCGGATCGGCTGAACGATGCTGGCGGCAAGCGGCCAGGGCGCGGCCGGGCGGAAATTTTCGGACCTGAAGGACGAGATGGACAGGGTTGATTGCGTGATCGTCGGTGCGGGGGTGATCGGCCTCGCGGTGGCGCGGCGGCTGGCACAGGCCGGCCGCGAAGTGATTGTGATCGAGGAGGCCGAGGGGATCGGCACGGTGACCTCGTCGCGGAACAGCGAGGTGATCCACGCCGGCATCTACTACCGCGCCGGCAGCCTGATGGCGCGGATGTGCGTCAGCGGCAAGCGGGCACTCTACCGCTACTGCGCCGAGCACGGCGTCCCGCACAAGAATTGCGGCAAGCTGATCGTGGCCACCACGCCTGCGGAGACCGAGAAGCTGCAGTCGATCCGAGCGCATGCAAAGGCCAATGGCGTCGACGACATGCAGCTGTTGTCCGGCGAGGCGGCGCGCGCCCTGGAGCCGGCGCTGAATTGCGACGCAGCGCTGCTGTCGCCCTCGACCGGGATCATCGACAGCCATGCCTACATGCTGGCGCTGCGCGGTGACGCCGAGGCGGCCGGGGCGGCGTTCGCCTTCCATACGCCGCTGCTCCACGCCAGGGCCACCGCCGACGGGTTCGAGATCGAGGCCGGCGGCGCGGCGCCGATGACGCTGGCCTGCGATCTCCTGGTCAATGCCGCCGGGCTCGGCGCGACGGCGGTCGCGCGCAACGTCGAGGGCATGCCGATCGAATTGATTCCAACGGCCTATTTGGCCAAGGGCAATTATTTCAGCTGCAGCGCCAGGGCGCCGTTCTCGCGGCTGATCTACCCGGTGCCGGAACCCGGCGGGCTCGGCGTGCACCTGACGCTCGACATGGCCGGACAGGCAAGGTTCGGGCCCGACGTCCAATGGATCGATCACATCGATTACGCCGTCGACCCCGATCGGGCCGAGCGGTTCTATCCGGCGATCCGGAAATACTGGCCGGCCCTGCCGGACGGCGCGCTGATGCCGAGCTACTCGGGAATCCGCCCCAAGATCGTGCCGCCGGCGGTGGCGACGCAGGACTTCCTGATCCAGGGGCCGGCCGATCACGGCGTCGCGGGCCTGATCAACCTGTTCGGGATCGAATCGCCCGGACTGACGTCATCGCTCGCGGTCGCCGACCATGTCGGCGAGTTGGCGGAACTCTGAGCAAATACAGTATGGCCGTCCGGGGGATGCGCGCGCACTTGTGCGTTCATCCCTCGGTGAAAGGCCAGGCTATTTGCTAATTTGCAGGGGGGCGGTCTAGTGGACCGTGTCGTCGGCGGACAGTCTCAACCGCTCGATTTGATCCTTGACCATCAACTTGCGGCGCTTCAGCTCGCAAATATGCAGGTCGTCTACGGAGGGGTGAACGAGCGCTTCGTGCAGTTCGTTCTCGAGTATTTTGTGTTTACGCTCCAGCTCAATGAGATGGGCCTGTATTGCCATTGCGAACTCTCCTCGGTGCGTTAAACCTCAGGTTCGATCCGGACCGCAGAGTGTACACAAGTGGACGGCGCTGTCGATGGGGAACGCGAAATGCCGCACGCACTCATTTCGGTTTATCTGTAACCAATCGTGACTATGGAACCGGTCCGGCTTGCGCGGCGCGCGCGCAAGGAGGATATTCCGGCGAGCGGCGACTTCCGCCGCAACAATCTCATCGTGCTTATCAGTTAATATACAACCATGAACGATCAGGATGAGCGCGAACTAATCGCCGAGCTCGCGCGTCTGCAACAAGAGCACCGCGACCTCGATGCCGCGATCGACGCGCTGCACCAGTCGCCGGCGCCGGATCTGTTGATGCTGCAACGCTTGAAGAAGCGGAAGCTGCAACTGCGCGATCGCATCGCCTTCATCGAAGACCAGATCACGCCCGACATCATCGCCTGACGCGCGTCGCGGCGCAGGCCTTCTCGGTTCGGCGCTTCCGGTTCAGGCCGGGCGGCGGTTTTCCCCGTCATCCACAGCGCCGCACCGGCTTCACGTTCGCGGCAACGGACGCAAGGCGGTTTCCAGGCGCTTGACTCGATAGGAACAAAAAGAGAACATGTCGATCCAGCCGCCAGCCATCAGAGGGAGTTTCGCCATGTCCGCACCGCCTTCCCTGCCCGACAACAGCCGCTACGAGAAGGCCTGCGATCAGGCGATCGCGATGTGCGACGGCAACCTGCGCAGCACCATCAAGGCGCTGATCATGGCCAACGAATATCTGGAAGCCGAGCTTGAGGAATTGCAGGCCGCGATCACCGCCGGTTGCGTGCCGGCGCAGACCCGGGCGGCGAGCGATGCCGCCTGATCCTTGGCCTGATCCTTGGCCTAATCTTCAGGGTGCACAGCGATGGCCGATGTAACCTATTACGTGGCACTGCCCTTCATGCAGGATGATGACGGCACGCCGGTCGCGGGCAATGCCGAGGAATGCCAGAGCTCGGCGGTCGCGCTACGCCGCGCGGAGACCATGTCGCGGATGCCCGGCAGCATCGGCGCCGTCGCGTTCAGCCGCACCGGCGATCCCGCGATCGGCGAATTCGGCGATGCCAAGCTGTTGCGGGCCTACGGCAATGTGCCGGAGGATCTGAGCGCGCTCTGACCCGCCCGGATCCTCTAGGATTCGTGGCGCCGCTGCGCCTTGCGCACATACATCGCACGGTCGGCCTCATCGAGAACGCGATCGATGTCCGAATGCGCGGTGAGGATCGCAACGCCCGCGGAGGCACCTGCGGTGACCTGGCTGTCACGGAACATGAAGGTCAACCGATCGATCGCCTCTTCCAGCGCAGCCGCCTTGGCGCGGGCATCGATCTCGCTGAGATTCCACAGCAGCACGGCGAACTCGTCACCGCCGAGACGGCCGATCACATCGGAAGCGCGCACCTGATCCGATATCGCGGCAACGATCGCCTTCAGCACCTCGTCGCCCGCCGCGTGGCCGAAGGCATCGTTGATCGGCTTGAGGCGATCGACGTCGAGCACGATCAGCGCGCCGGAGGCCTGATAGCGCTTGATGAAGGAGAGCGAACGGGCGAGCTCGCGCTCGAATCCGCGCCGGTTCAGGATGTCGAGCAGGAAGTCGGTCTCGGCGGAGGCCTGTAGCTCCTCGATCCGGGCTTGCGCCCGCGCCAGCTGCGCCCGCAAGCTGCGGATCGTCGATTTGTCGCCGGATGCGAGCGCGCCTCGCGTGGAAGCTTCGGTTCCAGCCCGCTTGGTTCCAGTCCGCTTGGCTCCAGTCTTGCCCGGCCCGGATTTGCGCGCGGCGGGCGCGCCTTTGCGTCGTTTCGCGGCCCCGGAGGCGGCCGCCGTCGTCTTCTTCTTCATGCGCATCCTTGTTGGGGCCTGCTTATGAAGGCTTGCCGGGATTCACCAAGACAGGATAGTCCATTCTAACTCCCTTGCCACGCCTTGGATGACGCCCGGGCCGTCCCTATAATCGGCCTATGCTTTTGGATTCCTGCACAGAATTGAAGAGATGACCGCTCCGATCGCCATCATCATGGGAAGTCAGTCCGACTGGGAAACCATGCGCCATGCCGCCGAGACGCTGGCTGCGCTCGGTGTGGCCTGCGAAACGCGCATCGTTTCGGCCCACCGCACCCCGGATCGGCTCTACGCCTTTGCCAAGGGCGCCAAGGCGGCCGGCCACAAGGTGATCATTGCCGGCGCCGGCGGCGCCGCGCATTTGCCGGGCATGACGGCCGCGCTGACCGAGCTCCCGGTGTTCGGGGTTCCCGTCGAGTCGAAGGCGCTGTCGGGCGTCGATTCGCTCTATTCGATCGTGCAGATGCCGGCCGGCGTCCCGGTCGGGACGCTGGCAATCGGCAAGGCCGGCGCAATCAATGCCGCGTTGCTCGCGGCGAGCGTGCTCGCACTCAACGATCCGGCTCTGTCGGCCCGCCTTGCGGCCTGGCGCAAGCAGCAGACCGACGCGGTCAACGAGCATCCGGAGGGCGCGGCGTGACGGCTTCGAACGCAGTGAAGCTGAAGCCGGGCGACACCATTGGAATCCTCGGCGGCGGGCAATTGGGCCGGATGCTGGCGATGGCCGCGGCGCGCCTCGGGCTCCGCTGCCAGGTGTTTTCGCCGGATCCGGACTCCCCGGCGTTCGACGTGGTGCAGAACGCGACCTGCGCGGAATATGCCGACGTCGAGGCGCTCGAACTGTTCGCCAACGACGTCGACGTCGTCACCTATGAATTCGAGAATGTCCCGGCCGCGACCGCGATGGTGCTCGCCGCGCGCCGCCCGGTGCTGCCGGCCTACAAGATCCTCGAGACCACGCAGGACCGGCTGATCGAAAAGGATTTCATCAGCAAGCTCGGCATCGGCACCGCCGACTACGCCGACGTCTCCTCGGTCGGCACGCTGCGCACGGCGATCGAACGCATCGGCCTGCCCGCGGTGATCAAGACCCGCCGCTTCGGCTATGACGGCAAGGGCCAGGCCATCATCCGCGCCGGCGACGACCTCGAACAGGTCTGGCAGGACCTCGGCACCAAGTCGGCCATCCTCGAAGCCTTCGTGCCGTTCGAGCGCGAGATCTCGGTCATCGCCGCCCGCTCCGCTTCAGGCGAAGTCGAATGCTTCGACGTTACCGAGAACGAGCATCGCGACCACATTCTGAAAATTTCCCGCGCGCCGGCCGCAATCCCCGATGAGCTTGCCGCGCAGGCGCGTGAGATCGCCGAAAAGATCGCCTCGGCGCTCGATTATGTCGGCGTGCTCGCGGTGGAGATGTTTGCGGTGCCCGGCAACGGCAGCAAGGCGACGGTGCTGGTCAACGAGATCGCGCCGCGTGTGCACAATTCCGGCCACTGGACGCTCGACGGCGCCTCGATCTCACAGTTCGAGCAGCACATCCGCGCGATCGCCGGCTGGCCGCTGGGCAAGCCGGTGCGCCACGGCGATGTCGTCATGACCAACCTGATCGGCGACGATATCCTGAGCTACGAGCAGTGGCTCACCGTTCCCGGCGCCACGGTGCATCTGTACGGCAAGGGCACGCCGCGCCCCGGCCGCAAGATGGGGCACGTCACCGAAGTGACGCCCGCCCGTAAGCCTTAATTCCACTAAAGCGCGATGAGATATTCATCGCGCTTTAGCTCGTCGTTTGAGCATGATCTCTTCGGAAAACCGCTTCCCACTTTTCCGGATCATGCTCCGGCGGTCGCGGCCGCCTTCGACACATCGATGGAAATGGGATCGTGGCAGCCACGATCCATTAGAGCATCGGTTCTGATTCAATCAGAACCGATGCTCTGGATTTTTGTTTACGCGTTTTCTTCACGCGAACCGGCGTCCACTTCGCTCGAAAACGCTCTCGCCGATCACGCCGTCTTCGCGCCGGCGACGATGCCGGACGGCTCGTCGCTGAGCCAGCGATAGATCACGCCGCCGAGCGCACCGCCGATCAGGGGCGCGACCCAGAACAGCCAGAGCTGCCCCAACGCCCAGCCGCCGACGAACAGCGCCGGCCCGGTGCTGCGCGCCGGATTCACCGACGTATTGGTGACGGGAATGCTGACGAGATGGATCATCACCAGCGCGAGGCCGATGGCGAGCGGCGCGAAGCCGGCAGGCGCCTTGCCATGGGTCGATCCCATGATGATGAACAGGAACATCATGGTCATCACCACCTCGGTGATGAAGCACACCACCATGTTGTACTGGCCGGGCGAGTGCGCGTCATAGCCGTTGGAGGCAAAGCCCTTGCTGACATCGAAGCCGGGCGCGCCGCTCGCGATCACATAGAGCAGCCAGGCCGCGATGATGGCGCCCACGACCTGCGCGATGATGTAGGGCAGCACCTGGCCGCCCGGGAAGCGCCCGCCCGCGGCGAGCCCGACCGTCACCGCCGGGTTGAGGTGGCAACCCGAGATATGGCCGATCGCATAGGCCATGGTCACCACGCTCAGCCCGAAGGCCAGTGACACCCCGACCAGGCCGATCCCGACCTGCGGAAAGCCGGCCGCGATCACCGCGCTGCCGCAGCCAGCGAATGTGAGCCAGAACGTACCGATGGCCTCGGCAGCGTATTTCTTCATCTCCATCTCGCATCTCCCCTATTTCCAATGTCCGGGTTATCCAAAACGCCGGGAACGGCCCTCATCTGGGCGCCAAACCACCCAAATCAGGGCCGCACAATGGCATTTTCGCCCTATTTCGTGGCTTTACTAGGCCCGAAAGTCACTCGACCGGTGGACATCTGCGCGTTTGTCTGATACACGCGCGCGCCTAGGGTTAAGAGGCTGGCCTTTTGCCGCCCCTTCACCTCGCCAGAATTCCGAACCGATCAATTCAAAAGAGGATGCCGCGTGCAGGTTCTCGTCCGCGATAACAATGTCGACCAAGCCCTGAAGGCGCTGAAGAAGAAGATGCAGCGCGAGGGCATTTTCCGCGAGATGAAGCTCCGCGGTCACTACGAAAAGCCCTCCGAGAAGAAGGCCCGCGAAAAGGCCGAAGCCGTGCGCCGCGCACGCAAGCTGGCGCGCAAGAAGCTGCAGCGCGAAGGCCTGCTGCCGATGAAGCCGAAGCCGGTGTTCGGCGCTGGCCCCGGTGGCGACCGCGGCGGCCGTCCGGGCGGTGCAGGCGCAGGTCGCGGCCCTCGCTGAACCGTTTTGCCGATATGGAAGTCTAACAGCGCGGGCCACGGGCCCGCGTTGTCGTTTTGAAGCGCGCCGCGTTCCGGGGTACCCATGCAAAACGACCGGCAAGAGCATTTTGCATGACGGCTGATCCGGTAGCCCGCCCGCCCTTTCCAGGACCCGCGCACCGCCGTTGCGCGCCGCATCTCGTCATCATTGCAGTGCTTCTCGGCCTGCCCCTCGGGGGCTGCTCCTTCGACCTCGGTTCATGGGGCTCCTCGGACGACAAGCCGAAGCCGGCGGCCAGCACCGACAAGCCCGCCGCCGACACCATCACTCCGCAAGACGTCAACAGCGCCAAGGATCACACCACGCGTGCTCAGGTGCTGGCGCGCTCCGGCAAGCTCGACGAGGCGATGGCGGAGTTCGAACAGGCACTGGCGGCCGACCCTTACAACATCCAGGCGCTCTACGGCCGCGCCCTGATTTATCAGGGCCGCGGACAGCATGAGCAGGCGATCGACGATTTCACCGCGGCCAGCGGGCTGTCGCCGCAGAAGGCCGAGCCCCTGGTCGGCCGTGCGACCAGCTACCTCGCGCTCGACAAGGCCAAGCAGGCCGCCAGCGATCTCGACGAGGCCGTGCAGGCCGATCCAAGCAATGTTGCGGCGTGGAGCGCTCGCGGCCAGGCCTATGAGCGGCTCGGCGACAAGGCCAAGGCGGCGGCGTCCTACAATCGCGCGCTCGCGCTGCGGCCAAGCGACGGCAATGCGCGCAGCGGGCTGGCGCGCACCGGCGGCTAGCGCTTGGCGTGAAGCCAACCCGTCAGGAACGACAGAGCGGCGCTACGGCTACTTCGGCAAGACGGCGTGGAACATCGACTTCATGCCGGAGAACATGTCGTCGGTCACCGACGTGCGCTCGTTCTTCTGCGCCGGCATGATCGCCTCGGCGCGCAGGTCGAGCGGGGCCTGCACCACCGGGACCGGAATGTCGGCCGGCGGCGTCAGCCGGTTGGAGTCCTGGCCGCCGGCGGTGTAGGGCGGACGCGGCTGCGAGGATTGATCGACATTGTCGGTGGACGGACTCGACACCATGATCGGCGGCGGCAACGGCCGGATCGCCGAGGCGCCTGCTGGACGCTGCGCCTCCGGCAGGCGGGCAAGATCGGTGCGCGCAGCGTCCTGGGGACGCGTGGCGTCCTGGGAACGCGCCGCCTCCTGCGGACGCTCCTTGCGCAGCCGCTCGATGGCGGCGCGCGCGAGGTCGTTGGCGTCGCGGCTTTCCTCAGGCGTCACAGCAGTCTCAACTGGCGCTGCTGATGTTGCGGGCGCGGCCGGCTGCGGCGCGGCGGGCGTGACCTTCGCGACGGCCTTCGGTGCCGCCGGGTGATGGCGGGTGTCGGCGGGGATGCCGGCGGTATCGGCCGGCGCCTCAGGCTTCACATCGGCAGATTTGGGGTCGGCTGATTTCTCGGCGGGCTTCTCGGTGACGGTGGCCTTCTCGGACGCCGACCGCTCGATCAGCGTGCGCTCGGACATGCCCTTGGCCTTCACACCGGCTTCAGGGAGGCTGCCGACGACGGTGGCGGGCTTGGCGGCGGCTTTCGGATCAGCCTTGGGATCGACTGCGGCGGTCACGGCTGCGGCCGCCGGCGCCTCCGGCTTGGCCACGATATAGTGATTAACGATGTACGCCCCGATGATGGTCGCTGCCACCGAGGGTAAGATGTCCATCACGAATTTCTTCAGGTAACTCAGCATGACCTGCCACTCCCCACCCCGGTATTACATGCTGGAACTTTGAGGCACATTCAGGGATCAACTGCGTCGGATCGGTGGCAAACCCCCGTTCCGACGTCACCTTTGGTGTCGCTTTGGTTTCAGCCGGAGGCGCCCCCTGCGCAGGCCGCATCCGCCTGCTAGATCATCGCGCAGCCGTTAACGGGTTATGAATTTCCACAGCCGCGCCGGCTCGGACCTGCCATTCGGCGAGTGCAGGGTTCCTTGCGATTCTTGCACCGCGTCAGGGCTTGAGTTCGACCTCGAGGAACACGATCTCGCTGGCCGTCTCGTTGAGCACGTCGTGCTGGACCCCGGCCTTGCGGAAATAGGATTTGCCGGCTCCGAGCTGCGCCTTCGAGCGCTCGCCGTTCGGCGCCACGATCGTCATCTCGCCCGCCGTGATCGGAACGATGACATAGTCCATCTCATGGGTGTGGTGGCCGGTGGCGCTGCCCGGCGCAAGGCGCCATTCGGTCACGCGGACCTCCGCGGTATCCACCTGCACATCCGATTTGGCGCTGAGCATCGTCATTCTCTCCAATTTTTTTGAGCGGATCATGCTCTACGGCACGAAAACCATGAACACGAACACGGCGAACACCACCATGTGAACGAGCCCGAACAGGATGTTGGTGCGGCCGGTTCCGAAGGTGAGCATGCTGACCATGAAGGTGAGCAGCAGGATCAGCATATGCTGGTTGCTGAGCCCGAGCACCAATTGCTTGTCGAGCGCATAGGCGGCTACGGCCACCGCGGGAACCGTGAGCCCGATGGTGGCGATCGACGAGCCGAGCGCGAGGTTGATGCTCTTCTGCAGATCGTTCTTGCGCGCCGCCGACACTGCGGCAACGCTCTCCGGCAACAGGATCAGGGCCGCCACCACCAGGCCGGCAAAGGCCGGCGGCGCGCCGATCTTGACGGTGACCACATCGACCACCAGCGAGAATTTCTTGGCCAGCAGCACCACCGCCAGCAGCGAGATCAGCAGCAGCGCAACGCTGATCGCCGTCATGCGGTCCGACATCACCTCGCCATGCGCCGCCGCCTCATTGGCGCCGCTGACGAAATAATCGCGGTGACGGATGGTCTGGGTGTAGAGGAACACCGCATAGAGCAGCACGGTCACGACGCTGACCACGGCGAGCTGGGCCGTGGAAAACACTGGGCCCGGAGAGGTCAGCGTGAAATTGGGCATATCGAGCGTGATGGTCGCAAGCACGAACAGCACGCTGAGGTAAAGGTTGGCGCCGGTGATCTGGAAATCCTGCTCCTTGTAGCGCAAGCCGCCGATGAAGATGCAGAGCCCGACCAGGCCGTTGCAGACGATCATCACCACCGCAAACACCGTGTCGCGCGCCAGCGTCGGCGCCGGCGTTTCGCCCAGCATGATGGTCGAGATCAGCGCCACCTCGATGATCGTCACCGCGAGCGTCAGCAGCAATGTGCCGAACGGCTCGCCGATCCGCTCGGCGATCATTTCGGCATGGTGGACCGCCGCGAACACGGTGCCGAACAGAATGACCAGCAGCACCGCCGCAAACACCCAGCCCCCGGCCGACGGCGCGAAGCTGTAGCCGGTGGCCGTGACCGCGGCAAACAACAGCACCGCCAGAACGGGATACAGCCAGGCCGACCGCGGCATCGGTCCGTGTGCGCTCATCGTGGGGGTCCCTCACTTCGATGGCGCGATTATGCGACAGACAATCGCCACCGTCAGCCTCTTGCGGCGTCGATAAACCGCCGCGCCGTCGCCATCGCACCGAAATCGTCGAGATTGTCGTGCCCGCCACCGGGCAGTCGCACGAATTGCTTGGGCTCATGGGCGAGGCCGAACAGGCGCTCGCCGAAGCGAATCGGGATCACCGGATCGTCGGTGCCATGCATGATCAGGAGCGGCGCCTTGACCTGCGCGATGAGCCGGTCGGAGTGGAATTGATCGCGCATCAAGAGGCTGACCGGCACATACCAGAAGTGCGCGCCGGCGACGTCGGCCGTCGACGTATACGGCGCCTCAAGGATCAGCTTGCCGAGCGGATGTTCGGCAGCGAGCGCAACCGCAACGCCCGTGCCGAGGGAGAATCCCCAGGCCACGATCTGCTCGGCGCGGTAGCGCGCGGTGGCGAAGGCGTAAGCCGCCGCAGCGTCCTGCAGCAGTCCCTGCTCGCTCGGAGACCCGCTCGACCCCGCGTAACCCCGAAAGGACAGCGCCACCAGCCCGGTGCCGTCGGCCGTGATGGCCTTGAAGCGCGCCACGCGCCCGGCAAGGAAATCGCCGTTGCCATGGAAGAACAGCACGACGGGCCGGCCCGGCTTCGCCGGCACGTGCCAGACGATGACCTTCTCGCCGTCGTCAGTGGTCAGGACATGCTCTTCCGCTTCGGGAAGCCCCGCGGCGGCCGGCGCGGTTCGCCCGACCGGCGGGATCGGAAACAGCAGTTCGCGCTGCCTGACATACAGCGCCACGAGCCCGCCGAGATAGATGACGAACGCGGCGATCAGGAGCCATTTCAGGATTGCGAGTGCCAGTGCCATCAGCGGTGGGCCGCGGCTATGTTTTGCCGCGGAGCTTGCGCAGCTTCTCGACGTCCGCCTTGATGCTGTCGGGGACCGGCCGGCACGCGCACGCCGCCGCATGCGCGACGTGCCACTTGATGCGTTGCTCGCGCGTCGCCCGGGGCGGCATGCGATGCGCTCGATGCCACTCCCGGTTCAGCGTCATCGCTACCGCCTTACATCGCCTTGACGATGTTCTCGGTGACCTTCTTGGCGTCGCCAAGCAACATCATGGTGTTGTCGCGGTAGAACAGCGGGTTGTCGATGCCGGCATAGCCCGAGGCGAGCGAGCGCTTGATGAACATCACGGTGCCGGCCTTCCAGACCTGCAGCACCGGCATGCCGTAGATCGGCGAGGTCTTGTCCTCTTCCGCCGCCGGGTTGGTGACGTCGTTGGCGCCGATCACGAAGGCGATGTCGGCCTGGGCGAACTCCGAGTTGATGTCCTCGAGTTCGAACACCTCGTCATAGGGCACGTTGGCCTCGGCCAGCAACACGTTCATGTGCCCGGGCATTCGGCCCGCGACCGGGTGAATGGCGTATTTCACCTCGACGCCTTCCTTCTTCAGGATGTCGGCCATCTCGCGCAGCGCGTGCTGGGCCTGCGCCACCGCCATGCCGTAGCCGGGCACGATGATGACCTTGGAGGCGTTCTTCATGATGAAGGCGGCGTCATCCGCCGAGCCGAGCTTGGCGGGCTTCTGCTCGCCGCTGCCGCCGCCGGCCGCCGCGGTCTCGCCGCCGAAGCCGCCGAGGATCACCGAGATGAACGAGCGGTTCATCGCGTGGCACATGATGTAGGACAGGATCGCGCCGGAGGAGCCGACCAGCGCGCCGGTGATGATCAGTGCCGAATTGCCGAGCGTGAAGCCGATGCCGGCCGCGGCCCAGCCGGAGTACGAGTTCAGCATCGAAATCACGACCGGCATGTCGGCGCCGCCGATCGGGATGATCATCAGCACGCCGAGCGCCAGCGCGATGATGGTGATCAGCCAGAAGTCGAGCGCGCTGCCGCTCATCACGAGGCCGACGATGAAGAATATCAGCGCCAGCGCCAGCACGATGTTGATGACGTGACGGAACGGCAGGATGATCGGCGCGCCGCTCATCCGTGCCGACAGCTTCAGGAACGCGATCACCGAGCCGGTGAAGGTCAGCGCGCCGATCGCGACGCCGAGCGACATCTCGACCAGGCTCTGCGGATGGATGTTGCCGGGCGTGCCGATGTCGAACGCCTCGGGCGCATAGAACGCACCGGCGGCGACCAGCACCGCGGCCATGCCGACCAGCGAGTGGAATGCGGCGACGAGCTCGGGCATCGAGGTCATCGGCACCCGGCGCGCGATGACGGCGCCGATGCCGCCGCCGATCGCGACCGCGAGGATGACCAGCACCCAGGCCACGCCGTCGGCCGGCGGATGGCTCGCCAGCGTGGTGCCGACGGCGATCGCCATGCCGATCATGCCGAACATGTTGCCCTGGCGCGACGACGCCGGGCTCGACAGGCCGCGCAGCGACAGGATGAACAGCACCCCCGCCACGAGATACAACAGTGCAGAGAGATTGGCGCTCATCTCAGGTCCCCCTATATCCTCATCACCCCGAGGTGATTGCCGCTCACTTGGCTTTCTTCTTGTACATCGCGAGCATGCGCTGGGTGACCAGGAAGCCGCCGAAGATGTTGACGCAGGCGAAGATCAGCGCGACGAAGCCGAAGCCGCGGGCCCAGCCCGAACCGCTCGAGACCATGCCGACGCCGACCGCGAGCAGCGCGCCGACCACGATCACCGAGGAGATCGCGTTGGTCACGCTCATCAGCGGCGTATGCAGCGCCGGGGTCACCGACCACACCACGAAATAGCCGACAAACACGGCGAGGACGAAAATCGACAGCCGGAACACGAACGGATCGACGGCCTGCGCGAGATGCTCCATGGCTTCTCTCCTTACTTCGGCTGGAAGTTGGGATGGATGACGGCGCCGTCCTTGGTCAGCGCGGTGGCCTTCACCAGCTCGTCGTCCCAATTGACCGCGAGCGCCTTGTTGGCTTTGTCGATCATCGTCTCGATGAACGAGAACAAATTGCGCGCGTAGAGCCCCGAGGCCGACGCCGCGACGCGGCCGGCGACGTTGGTGTAGCCGACGATCTTGATGCCGTCGGTCTCGACCACTTCGCCGGGCCTGGCGCCCTCGACATTGCCGCCGCGCTCGACCGCGAGATCGACCAGCACCGAGCCGGGCTTCATCGATTTCACCATCTCGCCGGTGACGAGCTTCGGCGCCGGACGGCCGGGGATCAGCGCGGTCGTGATCACGATGTCCTGCTTCTTGATGTGCTCGGCGGTCAGCGCGGCCTGCTTGGCCTGATACTCCTTGGACATTTCCTTGGCGTAGCCGCCGGCGGTCTGCGCGTTCTTGAACTCCTCGTCCTCGACGGCGAGGAATTTCGCGCCGAGCGATTCGACCTGTTCCTTGGTGGCCGGGCGCACGTCGGTCGCGGTGACGACGGCCCCGAGCCGCCGCGCGGTCGCGATCGCCTGCAGGCCGGCGACGCCGACGCCCATCACGAACACCTTCGCGGCCGGAACGGTGCCGGCGGCGGTCATCATCATCGGGAAGGCGCGGCCAAAGGCCTCGGCGCCCTCGATCACGGCGCGGTAGCCGGCCAGATTGGCCTGCGAGGACAAGACGTCCATCACCTGCGCGCGGGTGATGCGCGGCATCAATTCCATCGCGAAGGCGGACACGCCGGCATCGGCTATCGCCTTCAGCGCGGCCTCGTTGCCATAGGGATCCATGATCGCGATGACCAGCGCGCCGCGCTTGTATTTGGAGAGTTCGGAGGCTTCCGGCCGCTTCACCTTGATGATGATGTCGGCGTCCTTGAGCGCGTCCGCGCTGACGGTGGCGCCAACGGCGGTGAACTCCGAATCGGGAAGGCCCGACTTGATGCCCGCGCCCGGCTCGACCGCGACCTCAGCGCCGAGTGCCTTGAACTTCTTCACGGTATCGGGCGAGGCCGCAACCCGCGGCTCGGACGGATCAATTTCCTTGGCAACGGCAATCTTCATGGGCCCTCCGGCGGCGCGAGCGGCGCACGCGTCTTCAAACTAGCGTTATTTTCGCCAGATTTGGATACCCGGTTTTTACACATCCGGGTTCGATAGGAATTCCGGCACCGCCGCGGGACGGCGGCGCCGCTAGCCGATCTAAGGATCAGACCAGGAAATAGGCCATCAGGGCGAGAATAATGGCGACGCTGATGGTGCCCCATTTGACCAGCATGATAAACCCTTCATAGGTCTGCTCATGCGCCACGTAATCGTTGCCGTCGGCGGTCGTGTAGGCCACTTCGCTATGGTCTGCCATCGCTGTCCCCAGTCAGAAATTCGCGTTCCTCCGCGAGCCATTACCGCAAACGGGTAGGCAGGGCAACGGCGCGGTCCCGATCGGGCGATTTGAAGCGCAAATCGTCCCCGATCCGGGCGGCGCGGCAACGGCCGCGTCCGGGCCGGATTAATCTCCCCAGCGCGGACGCCAAGGAAAGATCATGCCGTCCGGCGCAAAAACGCCGGCTTCAGCCCAGGGACAGCATGGCGGATGGGCCTCAGCCCATCGTTTCCAGCTCGTCGATCATGCCGGCGATGACGGACAGGCCGCCGTCCCAGAATTTGGGGTCCTTGGCATCGAGCCCGAACGGCCGCAGCAGTTCGGAGTAGTGCTTGGTGCCGCCGGCGGCGAGCATGTCGAGATAGCGCTCGGCAAACCCTTCGGACGCGTGCTCGTAGACCGCATAGAGCGAGTTCACGAGGCAATCGCCGAACGCATAGGCATAGACGTAGAACGGCGAGTGGATGAAGTGCGGAATGTACATCCAGAACGTCTCGTAGCCCGGCTTGATCTCGATCGCCGGCCCCAGGCTCTCGCCCTGCACGCTGAGCCAGATCTGGCCGATCCGCTCGGCGGTGAGTTCGCCGTTCTTGCGCTCGGTATGGACCGCGCGCTCGAACGAATAGAACGCGATCTGCCGCACCACGGTATTGATCATGTCCTCGACCTTGCCCGCGAGCAGCGCCTGGCGCTGCTTGGCGTTCCTGGTCTGGGACAATAGCCGCTTGAAGGTCAGCATCTCGCCGAACACGCTTGCGGTTTCCGCCAGCGTCAGCGGCGTCGGCGCCATCAGCGCGCCGTTCTTCGCCGCCAGCACCTGATGGACGCCATGACCGAGCTCATGCGCCAGCGTCATCACGTCGCGCGGCTTGCCCTGATAGTTCATCAGCACATAGGGATGCGCCGACGGCGTGGTCGGATGCGAGAACGCGCCGGGCGCCTTGCCGGGTCGGACCGGCGCATCGATCCAGCGATCGTCGAAGAAGCGCTCCGCGATCGCGGCCATCTTGGGCGAGAAGCCGCTATAGGCCGACAGCACCATGTTGCGCGCCTCGGGCCAGGCGATCGTGCCGGTCGCCGCGAACGGCAGCGGGGCGTTACGGTTCCAGTGCGGCAGCTTTTTCTTTTTGAACCAGCCGGCCTTCAGCGCGTAATAGCGGTGCGACAGCTTCGGATAGGCCGCGCGCACCGAGGCGACCAGCGCATCGACCACCTCGCGCTCGACGCGGTTGTTGAGATGGCGGGAGTCCGCAACATCCTGGAAGCCGCGCCAGCGGTCGGAGATTTCCTTGTCCTTGGCGAGCGTGTTGGTGATCAGCGCGAAGCTGCGCTCATTGTCCTTGAAGGTCTTGGCGAGCGCCTGCGCGGCGGCCTTGCGCTTGTCCCCCGCCTTGTCCTGCAGCAGGTTCAGCGTCGGCTCGATCGCAAGCTCCTTGCCGCCGACCTTGAAACGCAAGCCGGAGATGGTCTGGTCGAACAGCCGGTTCCAGGCCGCGTAGCCGCTTTGCGCCTTTTCGTGGAACAGCTGCTCGACGCGATCCTCGAGCTGGTACGGTTTGTCCTTGCGCAGATCCTCGATCCACGGCCGGTAATGGCCGAGTTCGGGTTCGGCCATCGCTCGCTCGATCACATCATCGTCGACGCGATTGAGCTCGAGCGAGAAGAACAACAGATGCACCGACGCGGCGGTCAGCCGCTCGGAGACGTCGCCGTAGAATTTCGAGATCGCGGGATCGACGCTGTCGCCGGCATGGACGAGGCCGGCGTAAGAGCCGAGGCGGCCAGCCAGATCGTCGATCGCCTCATAGCGCCTGATCGCCTCGGCCAGCCACTTTCCGCCGCCCTCTTTGGCGGTATTTTCGGCAAGCTTGCCCTTGTAGTCGGTCTCAAACGCGACGCAATCTGCGTCCATTTTCTGCAAGTCGCGTGCGACCTCAGGCGCATCGATACCGGAGTAGAGATCTGCCAGATTCCATTCCGGAAGCTTGCCGGTCTTGCTGGCTGCCTTTTTCGCCGCCGGGCCGCCTGCGGACGATTTGCGTTGCGCGGCCGTCTTGCGCAACGCGGCTTCCTTGCGGAGAGCGGCCTTGCTGAGAGCAGACTTGCTGAGGGCAGATTTGTTGGATGCAGTTTTGGAGCGCGAGGTCATCTTGTTCGTAACCTTAGTTCAGTCGGAAAGATGTCGGCGGCGGCGGAATGAATGCGGGTTTGCAACATTTAAGAGTGCGTTAATCGGCATCGGCGACATTGCCCCGATTCGAGACAAATAAACGTAGCGTGCGGGGAAAACCATGGCTGCCACCATTTTGATCGCCGATGACGACGCAGTACAGCGCCGTTTGGTTGAAAACATGGTGCAGAAGTGCGGCTATGAGCCCCTCGTCGTGGATAGTGGCGACGCGGCGATCGCGGCCCTGACCGCATCCGAGACGCAGGCGATTGACGCCGTCGTGCTCGATCTCGTGATGCCGGGCCTCGACGGTCTCGGAGTCCTCGCAAAAATTCGTGAAGTTGGTTTGACCGTCCCGGTCATCGTGCAGACCGCGCATGGCGGCATCGACAATGTCGTGTCGGCGATGCGCGCCGGCGCCCAGGATTTCGTCGTCAAGCCGGTCGGCTTCGAACGGCTGCAGGTTTCCCTGCGCAACGCCCTCAACGCCTCGGCGCTGAAGGGCGAATTGCAGCGGATCCGCCACAGCCGCGAGGGCCGGCTGACCTTCTCCGACATCGTCACCCGCAGCGAGGCGATGGCCGGGGTGCTGCGCACCGCGCAAAAGGCCGCGTCCTCAACGATCCCGGTGCTGATCGAGGGCGAATCCGGCGTCGGCAAGGAACTGTTCGCGCGCGCCATTCACGGCAGCGGCGAGCGCAAGGCCAGGCCGTTCGTTGCGGTGAATTGCGGCGCGATCCCGGACAATCTCGTCGAATCGATTCTGTTCGGCCACGAGAAGGGCGCCTTCACCGGCGCCACCGAGCGCCACCAGGGCAAATTCGTCGAAGCGCATGGCGGCACGCTGTTCCTCGACGAGGTCGGTGAATTGCCGCTGGCCACGCAGGTGAAACTGCTGCGCGCACTGCAGGAAGGCACCGTCGAGGCGGTCGGCGGCCGCAAGCCGGTCAAGGTCGATGTTCGCATCATCTCGGCCACCAACCGCAAGCTGCTCGATCTCGTGAAAGGCGGCCAGTTCCGCGAGGACCTGTTCTATCGCCTGCACGTGCTGCCGCTGACCATTCCGGCGCTGCGACAGCGGCGCGAAGACATCCCGCATCTGCTCCGGCATTTCCTGGCGCGGTTCTGCGCCGAGGAAAACCGCAACATCACCGGCATCAGCGGCGAGGCGATGGCGCACCTCTCGCAGCTCGACTGGCCGGGCAACATCCGCCAGCTCGAGAACACGGTGTATCGCGCCGTGGTGATGAGCGACGGCGACCAGCTCGGGCTCGCCGATTTCCCGCAAGTAACGGCGCATCCGGTGCCGGAGGGCAAATCGCTGCAGGGTGAGCCGCTGGTGGTGTCGCCCTCCACGGCCCCCGCCATGATTTCCGGTAATGAAATACCGGTCACTGCCTCCCTGCCCACCGCCGGCGGCCTCGCGATGCTCAATGCCGCGGGCGAGGTGCGCCCCCTGGAAGATCTCGAGAACGAGATCATCCGTTTTGCGATTTCGCATTACCGCGGACAGATGTCGGAGGTCGCGCGCCGCCTCAAGATCGGCCGCTCGACGCTCTACCGCAAGCTCGACGAAGCTGCGGCCGGCGCGCGCGCAAGCGACGCCACTTAGCCCTCAAGGCCGACAGGGCCACACCAGGGAACCTTTTGAACCGTGTCGTGGCGGTGACAGACAAAGGCTGTGCCGCGTGGCAAAAACGCACAGCCTGGAGCGAAATCAGCTGCTTCGAGGTCAGTTTGTCGTGAGTTGCCCCGCATGGCGCTGGCTGCATGAGAGGGGCAAATGTATCGTCTGCGTTCGTTGTGTGCAGGCGTGCGAGTCGATCGAGAGGCCGGCGCTTCGCGCAAGCTATGAAACCAAATTCTGAATTGAACTGTTCCGGTTTGACGAGGGGCAGTTTCACCCAGGGGGTGTGACGATGCGTGACTGTTCGAACAACCGTCGAGGATTTGACCGCGTATTGATGGCCGTCGCGGCAACCTTCCTCACGGTGTCCGCGACCTCGGCCCTCGCGCAGGACACGCCTCATTCCAGCGCTTCGGAACTCGCGATCGACGCGGCGATCCCGCGCCCCGAACCGGCCAACGTGCCGCCCCCCACCGCAAGCGATTTCAAGGCCGACACCACTGCGGCGCTGCCCGATGCAGCCAAGCCGGCCGACGCGAAGCCCGCCGATGTGCAAGCCACCGAGGCCAAGCCTGCTGAGACAAAGCCGGTCGACGCCAAGCCGGCACAGCCGAGCACCACGGCAACGGCCGTCGAACCGAAGCCTGCCGATGTCGTAACCGCGCCGGCGACGCAGCCCGCCGACGCGCCGAAGACCGATACCGCCATCGCGCCGTCGGCCCCCGCCCCTGCAACTGCCACCGCGCCTGCCGCAAGCCCCGCGCCTGCAACGGCCGCGGCGCCGGCCACAGCTCCTGCTCCCGCGACCGCCGCAGCTCCGGCGAGCGAACCGGCGAAGGCAGCGAGCAACGTTGCCGCCGAGGATCAGCCGGTTGCCGACAAGCTGCGCGAACTGCTCGCCAGCAAGTCGCTGCGTACCTTCGACCGCAAGAACGAGCGCGCGGCGGCCGAGAAATTCTATTCGGCTCGCGAATACGCGCCGGTGTTCACCAAGGCCGGCAAGCTGACCGACGCCGGCAAGGGTGTCATCGCACGCCTGAAAGACGCGGCCGCCGACGGCCTCGATGCGTCAGACTATCCGGCGCCGGATTTCGCCGCGGCGACCTCGCCGGACGCGCTGGCCGACGCCGAGCTGAAGCTCGCGGCCGGCATGCTGGACTATGCCCGCCAGGCCCAGAGCGGCCGCATGCACTGGTCGCAGGTGTCGGGGGACATTCTCTATCCTGAGCACCCGATCGATCCGGCGGAAGTGTTCGCCAATGTGACCTCCGCCAAGGACGCGTCCGCCGCGCTCGACGGCTATAACCCGCAGCAGAAGCTCTACAAGGAGCTGAAGAAGAAGCTCGCCGAGCTGCGTGGCCAGGGCGACGGTCCGGTCATCACGATCGCGGACGGCCCCGCACTGAAATATTTGCCGGCGCGCAAGAAGCAGGCCGCGGTCGAGATGGACGATCCGCGCGTCCCGGACCTGCGCAACAAGCTCGGCATCACCGAGGATGCCGACAGCACCAAGTATGACGCGACGGTCGCGCGGGCGGTGGAGAAATTCCAGAGCAGCGTCGACCTCAAGCCGACGGGCGTTCTCGACGAGCGCACGGTCAAGGCGCTGAACAATCCGAAGCGCGATCGGCAGATCGACACCGTGATCGTCAACATGGAGCGCTGGCGCTGGCTGCCGCGCCAGCTCGGCGCCGCCAGTGTCGGCAATGCCTATGTGATCCTCAACATCCCGGACTACACGCTGAGGGTGATGCAGAACGGCGCGCCGGTCTGGACCACCCGGGTCGTCACCGGCAAGCCCGGCCAGCATGCCACGCCGCTTTTGACCGAGACGATGAAGTACATCACGGTCAATCCGACCTGGAACGTGCCGCCGTCGATCATCTACAACGAGTATCTGCCGGCCCTGCAGCAGGATCCGACGGTGCTGCAGCGTATGGGCCTCAGGCTCGAGCGCAACCGCGACGGCTCGATCCACATCTCGCAGCCGCCGGGTGAAGCCAACGCACTCGGCCGCATCCGCTTCAACTTCCCGAACAAGTTCCTGGTCTATCAGCACGACACGCCGGACAAGTACCTGTTCGCGAAGGACGAGCGTGCTTTCAGCCACGGCTGCATGCGCGTGCAGAATCCCGATCAGTACGCCGCCGTCCTGCTCAACATCACCGAGCCGAACCAGCACTACACGCCGGAGCGAATCCGCAGCATGTACGGCTCGAGCGAGGTCGACCTGAAATTCCCGACGCCGATCCCGGTGAACATCACCTACCAGACCGCGTTCGTGGACGATGCCGGCAAGCTGCAATTCCGCAGGGACGTTTACGGCCGCGACGCCACCATGCTGTCGCTGCTCAGGAACAGCCGCGGCAAGGATCTCGAGACGGTGGTGGCGCACTCCCAGCCGAGCTACTCGCGTCCGCCGAGCAGCAGCCTGCCCGCCGGCGTCAATGTCGCCGGCGACAACGGCTTTGGCTCCTCCGGACCAAACTTCTTCGAGCGCCTGTTCGGGGGATTCGGACAGCCGGAGCCGCAGCCGATCCGTCGTGGACAGGCCCAGCAGCAGCGCCGGGTGATCACCCGCTAATCTGCATTTCAGCCCGATTGGGATAAATTTTTAAGCAAAATCAACGATCTCGCTCAAAAGGCGAGATCGTTTACGTTAACCATTTCGGGTCTCGGCCGGGGAGCAGGGCTATCTTTTGCCACAGTCGCCCAGTTAGTTAAGCCTAACTTGGGGGCGGGTCGGTAAACCTCGGTTAACCCTCCCGCTTTAAGAAAGCGTTCACCGTCTTCCGCAGGGGGTCTGCGAAAGATGCCGACCGAACGCTCGTCGACTGGGTGGGCTCATAGTGCTGGCTGTCTTCGCACGCCGCTGCAATCCGCTGTCGTTGCCTAAGGCCGGATACCAAGTCGGCCTGACTGCGCTATTGCTGTTCGCGGGCGCGGGATCGGTGCACGATGCCACCGCGCTGAACCAGACCCGCACCCTCTCCTTCCACCACACCCATTCCGGCGAAGACCTCACCGTCACCTTCAAGCGCGAGGGCCGCTACGACGAAGGCGCGCTGAAGCAGCTCAACCACTTCCTGCGCGACTGGCGCTCCCAGGATGAAACGGTGATGGACCGTCACCTCTTCGACATCCTGTGGGACGTCTATAACGACGTCGGCGGCAAGCAGCCGATCCAGATCATCTCCGCCTATCGCGCCCCCGCGACCAACGCCATGCTCCGCCGCCGCTCCTCGGGCGTCGCGCGCCACAGCCAGCACATGCTGGGGCATGCGATGGACTTCTTCATCCCGGGCGTGCCGCTGGAGCAGATCCGCTACGCGGGTCTCCGCCTGCAGCGCGGCGGCGTCGGTTTCTATCCGACCTCGGGCTCGCCGTTCGTCCATCTCGACACCGGCAGCATCCGCCACTGGCCGCGCATGACCCGCGAGCAGCTGGTCAGGGTGTTCCCCGACGGCCGCACCGTCCATGTCCCGACCGACGGCACGCCGCTCAAGGGCTATGAGCTCGCCAAGGCCGATATCGAGCGCCGCGGCAATGGTGACGATGCCGCGACCATCGGCAAGCCGAGCCTGTTCGCGAAGCTGTTCGGTGGCGGCAAGTCGAGTGACGATGAAGACGAAGGCGCGGCCAGCGTGAACGACAAGCCCGCCGCCAACACCGTGGTGGCCGCCGCCGCGCCCGCCAAATCCGCCGATCCGATTCCGCTGCCGCGCGCCAAGCCGCAGTTCGCCGCCGCCATCCAGCTCGCCGCCGCCGACGCCCAGCTCGTTCCGATGCCGAAGGCGAAGCCCGCGGTGCAAATGGTGCAGGTGGCCGAGAACACCGCGCCGCAATCGCCTGCCGACATCATCAATGCCCGCGGCTTCTGGGGTGACGAGGGTGAGGCGCCGAAGCAGGCGTCGGCGGCGCAGATTGCCGCGCTGAGGGCCCGTGAGGCGGTCGGCGGCAGCGATCCGCAGACCACTGCCAGCACGACGACCGAAAACTTCAACAAGGCGCTGGCCTATGCGCCTGCGGCGTCACCGGTCGATCGCGCCAACATCGTCGCAGCGACCGCGCCGATCCCGCGCAACGTGCGCCCGACGCGCAATGCTGCGGTCCCTAGCACCGAAATCAACACCGTCGTTGCCAAGGGCGCACCGAGCCAGGGCGTGATCACCACCTCCGCGCGGATCTCGGCTGCCAAGGGTAACGATATCTGGATGCGCGTGGTGATGCTGGCGCCGAGCGCCAGCAATGCCATGCTGACCACGGTGCTTGGTGACACCGACATGACCATGATGCGGGCTCATTTCGTGAAGCCGCAGGCCGCCGTCGTCATGACCTTCTCGGAAGATCCGATGATGGGCATGACCTGCGACCGCTTCTCGGGCTCGGCGACCGCCCTCCTGACGACCCAGTCCTTCGTGCTCCGCACCGCCTCGCTGCGCTGAGCCGCGCTTCCACCGACAATATAGCTTTCCGCCGGTTCAGGCCGGCAGCCCTGCCTTGAGCAGGCCCGCCTCGTAACGCGACCGATCGGGCTCGCACTTGTAGCGCTGGGTTGTCAGGTGCGCGGCAACCGAGAAGGTCGGCTCGCGCTTCAGCACCTCGGCGGCGTGGGCGGAGGCCGCCACCGTGTTGCCCATCTGCGCGAAGGTCGCCGCGAGGAAGGCGTGATGGGTATGGTCGGGGCGCGTGATCCGCGAGAACGCCTCGGCAGCGTCCGCGTATTTCTCGGCGCAATAGCAGGCCCGGCCGAGATGGCTCCAGAAGCGTTCCGGATGGAACGGATTGAGGCGCATCGCCCGCTTGATCCAGTCGATGCCTTCCTCGGGCCGCCCGAGCCAGGTCAGGAGTTCGCCCTGCTGCACGACGACGAGGTCGTAATTCGGGTTCAGCGCGAGCGCACGCTCCTGGTGGAAGGCCGCCTTGTCGTGGTCGTCGCGGTTGAGGTTCAGCGCGGCGAGGATCCGGTGCACGTCGCTGTCATTGTCGTCGAGCTTGAGCGCGATCTCGAGCTCGGCGGCGACCTGCGCCATGGTCGCGTCGCGGTCGGTGCACCAGTTGTAGACCCAGGTCTGGCCGAGCACGCAGGCCCGCCAGGCGTGGGCATGGGCATAGTTCGGGTCAAGCACGATGGCCCGCTCGAGCAGGCGCTGCGCCTCCGCGTTGTCGTCCCGTGCCGAGCGATGATGCAGCACCTTGGCGGCGAGCACGCACTCATAGGCCGCCATGTTGTCGGTCGGCTTGCGCTTGACGCGGTCATGCGCGGCAGCCTCGAGGCGCCCCGGCAGGGTCGCCACGATCGCGCGCGTCATCTCGTCCTGGATGGCGAAGATGTCGGCAAGCTCGCGGTCGTAGCGTTCGGCCCAGACGTGCCGGTCGGCCACGGCGTCGATCAGCTGCACCGTGACGCGGATCCGGCCTCCCGCCTTCCGCACGCTGCCTTCCAGCACATAGTCGACGGCGAATTCCTTCCCGACGTCCTGCACCTTCACGGCCTTGCCCTTGTACACGAAGGTCGAGTTGCGCGAGATCACCAGCAGGTCGTGGAAGCGCGACAGCTCGGTGATGATGTCCTCGGTGAGCCCGTCGGCGAAGAATTCCTGCTCGGGATCGCCGCTCATGTTGACTAGCGGCAGCACGGCGATCGAGGGCTTCTTGGCGACGACAGGGGCGGCCACCCCACTCGGGTGCTCCGGAACGGGCCTGGCACGGGCTTCGAGATGGACGCGGAAAACCCGGATCGGGCGCGCGATGTTCTTGACGGTCTGATCGCCGAGATCCTCGAAGCTCAGATCTTCCAGGCGATCGCCTACCTGATCGCGGACCGCGCCGGAAATGCAGATGCCGCCGGGCTCGGCCAGCGTCTCCAGGCGGGACGCGACGTTGACGCCGTCGCCGAAGATGTCGGCGCCGTCAACGATCACATCGCCAAGATTGATGCCGATGCGAAACTGCATCCAGCGCGCCGGCGTGACGTCGGCGTTGCGCTTCGCCATCCGGCTCTGGACCTCGGCCGCGCACAGCACCGCATCGACGACGCTGTGGAATTCGACCAGCAGGCCGTCGCCGGTGGTCTTGATGATGCGGCCGCGGTTCTTGGCGATGGCAGGATCGATCAGCTCGATGCGATGGGTTTTGAGGCGCGCAAGGGTGCCCGTCTCGTCAGCCTCCATCAGGCGGCTATAGCCGACCATGTCGGCGGCGAGGACCGCAGCGAGCCGGCGCTCTGGTCCTGGCACGTCCATCTGAACGATCTGCCCGGTTACCTCGCCGGCAAGTGTAGCAAATCTCGGGATTTCACCCAAGCCTCGACAGGAGGCCTTCCAGGGCTTTGACCGAGCCTCGGGGCACGCCTTGGCGAACGCCCGGCAGGAGTGGCCGCTGGGCCGCCTCAGAGCATCCCCAGCGCCTGCATGTAGGTCTCCAGGATGGTCTCCTGCTCCTGGCGCTCGTTCGGATCCTGCTTGCGCAGACGGATGATGGCGCGCAGCGCCTTGACGTCGAATCCGTTGCCCTTGCTTTCGGCATAGACGTCGCGAATGTCGTCCGAGATCGTCTTCTTCTCTTCTTCCAGCCGCTCGATGCGCTCGATGATGGACTTGAGCTGGTCCTTGGCAAATCGCGTTGCGGGCTCTTCCTTGACGGCGGCAGACGTGGTGGCCATCGCGCACTCCTGAACAGGTATTGAAATGTTACGCGAATACGCGCCTTGCGCACCGCTTGCTGCGGGCGACCCTCGATTTTGGCGCGCGTTCCGTCAAGGAAACATCGCGCTCATCCACAGCGCGCCCACAGGAGATGCGGACGGCCGCGGAACTGACGTCACACAGGCTGAGGTTCAATGCCCGCTTTGGGCCTTCTTCATCGCCGCGAGCTGCTCCGGCGTCGCGCTGCCCTGATGCTTCGCCTTCCATTCCTCATACGGCATGCCGTAGACCGCCTCACGGCTCTCGTCCTTGCTCACCGCAAGGCCCTTGGCGTCGGCCTCTTCCTTCATCCAGTTGGACAGGCAGTTGCGGCAGAAGCCGGCGAGGTTCATCAGGTCGATGTTTTGCACATCGGTGCGGTTGCGCAGGTGACTGACGAGACGCCGGAAGACCGCGGCCTCGAGTTCCGTTCTGGTTTTGTCGTCAATGCTCATGATCGTGATCCCGTGTGTCGCGCTCACCATATTGATATCAGGTGGGAATTGTCACAGATTTTGCCATATCGGCGCGCAAAACGGACCCGTCCGGCCACCCTTGGCCACGGTCCGACAGCGTGGCAGACGGGCGCCCGCCCGTTGACAGTGCCTGCCGGGCACGCGAAATCGTCCATGATTTGATATAGCTTCGCTGCATGAGCCCAACAGATTCCCTCGCCTCAGCTCCCCGCAATATCCGCCTGATCCTGGTCGGCCTCCTGCCGGTGCTGGCGCTTGTCGCGGCCTGCCTGTGGACGAGTCCGGCGGCCGCCGATTTCCGGCTCTGCAACAACACCTCGAGCCGCGTCGGCATCGCGCTCGGCTACAAGGACGCCGAGGGCTGGACCACCGAGGGCTGGTGGAACGTGTCGTCGCGCACCTGCGAGACCTTGCTGCGCGGCAACCTTGTGGCGCGCTACTACTACATCTACGCTCTCGACTATGATCGCGGCGGCGAATGGTCCGGCCAGGCCTTCATGTGCTCGCGCGACAAGGAATTCACCATCAAGGGCACCGAAAATTGCCTGGCGCGCGGGTTTGACCGCACCGGCTTCTTCGAGGTCGACACCGGCGAGCAGCGTGCATGGACCGTCCAGCTGACCGAAGCCAACGAACAACAGCCGCAGAAAGTACCGGGAATGCCGGGCGGCGTGGGTCCAGGAAGTCCCGGGGCGATGCCGGGCCTGCCCAACCCGCCGCCGGGCGCAGCGCCTCCGGGCGCGTCTGGTCTGCCGCCAGCCGCACCACCCGGAAACAAACAATGAGACGACTGCGTCGAATCAAGATCCTCGCAACGCTCGGCCCGGCCTCCTCAGACAGCGCGATGATCCGCAAGCTGTTCGAGGCGGGCGCCGACGTCTTCCGCATCAACATGAGCCATACCCCGCATGACAAGATGCGGGAGTTGGTCAAGACCATCCGCAATGTCGAATCGAGCTACGGCCGGCCGATCGGCATCCTGGTCGACCTGCAAGGGCCGAAGCTGCGGCTCGGCTCGTTCGCGGAAGGTTCGACCCAGCTCAAGAACGGCCAGAGCTTCATCCTGGATTCCGACAAGACGCCGGGCGACAACAGCCGCGTCCAGCTTCCGCATCCGGAGATCCTCGCCGCGCTCCGCCCGGGACATGCGCTGTTGCTCGACGACGGCAAGGTGCGGCTGATCGCCGAGGAAACCTCGTCCGAGCGCGCGGTCACGCGCGTCGTGATCGGCGGCAAGATGTCGGACCGCAAGGGCGTCAGCCTGCCCGATACCGATCTGCCGGTGTCGGCGATGACCGCAAAGGACCGCGCCGACCTGGAAGCCGCGCTGCCGGAGGGGATCGACTGGGTCGCGCTGTCCTTCGTGCAGCGGGCCGAGGACGTGATCGAGGCCAAGAAGATGATCCGCGGCCGCGCCGCCGTGATGGCCAAGATCGAGAAGCCGCAGGCGATCGACCGCCTTGCCGACATCATCGAAGCGTCGGACGCGCTGATGGTGGCGCGTGGCGATCTCGGCGTCGAACTGCCGCTGGAACGGGTGCCGAGCCTGCAGAAGCAGATGATCCGGATGGCGCGCCGCGCCGGCCGGCCGGTGGTGGTCGCAACCCAGATGCTGGAATCGATGATCCAGGCGCCGGTGCCGACGCGCGCCGAAGTCTCCGACGTCGCCACCGCCGTCTACGAAGGCGCCGACGCCATCATGCTGTCGGCGGAATCCGCCGCCGGCAAATTCCCGGTGGAGGCGGTCTCGACCATGAACCGCATCGGCGAGGAAGTGGAGCGCGACCCGACCTATCGCAACGTGATCAACGCGCAGCGCGTTGATCCCGAAGCGACGGTGGGTGACGCCATTGCCGACGCCGCGCGGCAGATCGCCGAGACGCTCGACCTGTCGGCGATCATCTGCTGGACGTCGTCAGGCTCGACCGCGATCCGCGTGGCGCGCGAGCGGCCCAAGGTGCCGGTGGTCGCGATCACGCCGAACCTCGTCACCGGCCGCAAACTGTCGGTGGTGTGGGGGGTGCATTGCGTGGTCGCCGAGGACGCGCACGATCTCGACGACATGGTCGACCGCGCCGGCTCGATTGCGTTCCGCGACGGTTTTGCCAAGGCCGGCCAGCGCGTCATCATCGTCGCCGGCGTTCCGCTGCGCGCGCCCGGCACCACCAACATGCTGCGCATCGCCTCGGTCGGCCCGAGGCGCGACGCGCAGCTCTAGATGCTTGTTTGACGCGTTGTCTTCACGCGAACCGGTGCCCGCTTCGCTCGAAAACGCGCTAACCCGCCGCGCGGCAATCAACCCTGCAACGACGCGTCGAGCGTGATCTTGGTGTTGAGCAGCTTCGACACCGGACATCCGGCCTTCGCCTTGCCGGCTAGTTCCTGGAACGTTGCGTTATCGGCGCCCGGGATCTTCGCCGACAGCGTCAAATGCACCGCGGTGATGGCGAAGCCGTCGGCGACCTTCTCCAGGGTCACATCCGCCTTGGTTTCCATATGCTCCGCCGTAAGCTTGGCTTCGCCCAGAATCAGCGACAGCGCCATCGTGAAGCAGGCGGCATGCGCCGCGCCGATCAGTTCCTCCGGGTTCGAACCCGGTTTGCCCTCGAAGCGGCTGGCGAAGCCGTAGGGGTAATCCGAGAGCGCGCCGCTCTTGGTCGAGATCGC
The DNA here is from genome assembly GCF_042258325.1 of Bradyrhizobium sp. Pha-3. Classification (NCBI taxonomy): domain Bacteria; kingdom Pseudomonadati; phylum Pseudomonadota; class Alphaproteobacteria; order Hyphomicrobiales; family Nitrobacteraceae; genus Bradyrhizobium; species Bradyrhizobium sp. Pha-3. Next base: position 7,944,526 of record NZ_CP170151.1, read on the forward strand.
GCCCTTGCCGTCCTTGATGCCGCCCTGCCATTTGGCCGAGCCATGGGTCGTCGTCATGCGTTGCTCCGTGAGGTTGGTTGAACCCAGCCCGCAAAACTACAACGCCATTGCGACAGAAGTGTTCTTCGCGCGCGTTGGCCTCACCCTGGCCTCAGGCGCCGACCAGCGCCTTCGCCGGGGTCGTTGCCTGCACCACGAGGCCACGCGCGCGTGCGTCCATCACGCCGACCGCGCGCAGCGCAAGCAGCGTCACGGTCTGCACCGCGTCACGCAGCTTGATCGGATCGTCGAGATTGGCCGGCGCCAGCGGGCCGACCAGCGCTTCGTGCAGCGCACCGAGCAAGGCGGTGGCGGCCAGCGCCGTGTCCTGCGCCGGCAGGTGGCCGGCGCGCACCGCGGCATCGATGCGCATGGCAAGCTCGCCGGAAATATCGCGACGGCTGGCGAGGCGCGAGGCGGTGACGTCGACGTCGACCGGCTCGGCCAAAATGCCCCAGGCAAGCTTGCGTTGCGACAGCACGTGGACGGCGATCGTCGTCACCGCGGCGGCGAGCGCCGATGACGGCCCTGGCGCGGCATCGGCGGCGCGCCGGATCGCGGTGAGCTCGTCGCGCGAAACTTCCGTGATCAGTTCCGAGATCAGCTCGGCTTTCGACGGGAAATAGCGGTAGACCGTTCCGGCCGCGACATTGGCCCGCACCGCGACGGGTGCGATCTGGACCGCCGCCATGCCGCCCGCCGCCGCCGCGTCCCGCGCAGCCGACAGGATGGCGCTGCGCCGCGCGGCCAGCCGTTTCACGACCTGATGAGTTCGCCGGTAAACCATGGCGTTCCGTCCCCCCGCCGTGCGCCCCGGCCGGCGCCCACCGGCAGAACACACGAGTCTTCAACGTTTTGAACGATTGATCCCGCAATCGTCTGAAGAAGTGAACAACTATTCAGACTGAATGACAAGCTGGAATTGTAAGGATTTTTTGCAACCTCTGGTACCACCTCTGATTGAGCCGGCGGCGCTCCGGCGCCTCCCGAACCGGATCAGGGCCGCGATGGTAAATCGCCGGCTAAGGCGATCGCTCGAAATCGAGACATCTGATCTTGCGCATGCGCGCGATACCGCTGCGGCATTTACCCGAATTTATCGGAAGCCGTGGTCGAGTGCGCGCTGGCGTCACGTGTGGCGTTGGCTCTGGATGCCCCGGCCGAAACAAGCAAGAAAGCGCATGTCACTCTCCATCACCAGCAGCGTGAGCAGCCGTAGCGCGGCGCGAGGACTGGTGCCGCTGTGCGCCGCCGTGGGCGCCTATCTGTTTTATCTCTCGGCCGGCGAAATCCTGCTGCGCGATTCCGACACGATGTGGCAGATCAGGGTCGGACAGTGGATTCTCGAACACGGCGCGATTCCGACATCGGACGTGTTCTCGTTCACCCGTTTCGGCGAGCCCTGGATCTCGAGCTCGTGGCTGTCGCAGGTGGCGTACGCGCTCGTCTACGGCGGCGATTGGGCCGGACCGGTGATCTTGTCGTCGATGGCGATCGGCGCGACGGTCGCGATCTTCCTGCATCTGTTGAGCCCGTATTTCGATCCGGCGCGCGCGCTCCTGATCGCGGCGCTGGCGCTGCTGTTGTCGACGATCCACTTTCTGGCGCGGCCGCATGTGCTGGCGCTGCCGGTGCTGCTGGCGTTCATCGGCGGCCTGCTCGCGGCCGCGGATCGCCGCACCTCACCGTCATGGTGGCTGCTGCCGCTGATGACGCTGTGGGCCAATCTGCATGGCGGCTTCGTTCTCGGCCTCGCGCTGATCGGACCGATCGGACTGGAGGCCGTGTGGAACGCGGAGCCCGGCCGCCGCCGTCAGCTTGTCGTGCGATGGGGCCTGTTCGGCCTCGCCGCGCTGGCCGCAAGCTGCGTGACGCCCTATGGCTGGAACAGCCTGCTCGGCGCGACCAAGATCCTCAGCCTCGGCAAATTGCTGACGCTGATCGGGGAATGGAAGCCGGCGGATTTCAGCAAGCCCAGCTTCTTCGAAGCCACGCTGCTCGGCCTGATCGGCCTGATCTGTTATCGCAGGCTGACGCTGTCGGTGCCGCGGATCCTGCTGCTGCTCGGGCTGATCTGGATGGCGCTGAGCCACGTCCGCAACATCGAGGTGTTCGCGTTCATCGCTCCGCTGGTGCTCGCCAAGCCGATCGCCGAGCAATGGGGAACGACAGGCGCCACCGCCGCTCGCTTCGATGAAACGCGCTCATTCCCGCTCGTCACGATCCTGGCTGTGATCGCGATGGTGATCGGCGCGTGGGTGACGACGGCGATGTTCGTCGCGCAGCATCAGTTCAAGTTCCTGCCGATGTTCTCGCCCGTTGCCGCGGTCGACGTGCTGCAGCAGCACAAGGCGCAGCGCGTGTTCAGCACCGCGCCGTTCGGCGGCTACATGGTGAGCCGCAACATGAAGGTGTTCATCGACGGCCGCGCCGAGCTCTATGGCGAGCAATTCGTGCTCGACTATTACGATGCGCTCGATGCCCGCGACGTCGGCCAGCTGCTGGATCTGCTCGACAAATACCGGATCGATGCCACGCTGCTGAGCTCGGACTCTCCCGCCGGCAACGCGCTGGATCATCTGAAGGGCTGGAAGCGGCTGTACAAGGACGACATCGCCGTGATCCATGTGCGCTCGGACAATGCCAAGGCCGGCGTGCCGCCGGCGGCCGAGGGGGCGAAGTAGCGTACGCTATTGCTTCCTCAAGCGTCGCGCGCTGCTTGTCCCGTCATCCTGAGGTGCGAGCGGAGCGAGCCTCGAAGGATGCACGGCCGCATTGTGGCCGATTCATCCTTCGAGACGCCGCTTCGCGGCTCCTCAGGATGACGGGCTTAGAATGGCGATAATACCCGTCCTCAATTCCCCGTCTGGAGCTCGCCGAAGCGATCCCAGGTCTTGCCGTTGAAGCGCATCAGTTGCATCTGATCGACCGGTACGTGGTCGGCCGGCGAGGTGTTGACCTTGATGCCCGGCAGCAGCATCGGCAATTCCAGGCCCTTGATCGCGAATGCCTGACGCAAGATGTTCTCGGTCGAGAGATCGTCGCCGCAGGCCTTCAGCACCGCTTCCAGCGCCATCGCGCTGTTGTAGGCGTTGACGTAGTTGGTGTCGTGCTGGTCGCCTTCCGGCACGTATCTGGTCATGAACTCGCGCCAGCCCTTCATGCCGGGATCGTCGCTCCAGGCCGGGTCGTCCGGATCCTTCACATAGGCCGTGGAGATGATGCCGGTGCCGGCCTCGACGCCGGCAGGCTGCATCACGGTCGAGATCCACACCGCGGTGTTGGACAGGAAGGTCATCGGCCGCCAGCCGATCTCAAAGGCCTTGCGGATCGACTGCGCCGCGAATTTCGGCGTCGCCGCGATCACGAAAACGTCGGCGTTGGTGGCCTTCAGCTTGACGATCTGGGAGTCGATCGTCGGGTCCGTGATCTCATAGGTCGCAACGGTGACCAGAGACTCATACTTCTCGCCGAGCACGTCCTTGAGACCCGCGAGATAATCGCGGCCGTAGTCGTCGTTCTGCGAGATGACGGCGAACCTTGCATTCGGATTCTTCGCCAGCGCATAGCGCGCATACAGCCGTGCCTCGTAGCGGAACGGCGCCTGCACGCCCATCGTCGCCTGCGGGAATTGCGCGATGTCGCCGAATTTCGAAGCGCCGGAGGCCAGGAACAGCTGCGGGATGTTCTTGCCCTGCAGGTACTTTGCGATCGCGGTGTTGTGCGCGGTGCCGATCGAGGAGAAGATCAGCGCGACCTCGTCGCTCTCGACGAGGCGGCGCGTCTGCTCCACCGTCTTCGGCGGCGCGTAGGAATCGTCCAGCGAGATGAAGTTGATCTTGCGGCCATTGATGCCGCCGCGCTCGTTCAGCATCCTGAAATAGCCGGCCTCGCCCTTGCCGAGTGCGCCGAACGCCGACACCGGCCCGCTATAGGGCATGGTCTGGCCGATCCTGATTTCGGTCGAGGTGACGCCGCGCATCTCGGCGGCGATCGAAGACGTGGGCAGCAGCAGGAACGAAATGGCGCCAACAGCGCCGAATGCCTTGCGCATCGGCCTCCCCTCCCCTTTCTTGCCGCGCCTCGGACAACGCGGCCGTGCCGTTTGACGGCTTGTCGCGAGGATGCCACGGCGCCGCAGCGGGGGCCACGGATATTCGCAAGGCGCGATCTCAGCGCTTACCGCGGTCCTTGGCGGGGATCACGAATTTCAGTCCTGACCAGACGTCATCGACCGCACAGACCTTGACGTCGACCAGGTCGTTCGCGAGCCCGGTTTCGCGGACCTGTCTCTCCGTAAGGTCGGTCACGACGCCCGAACTTGTCTTCGGCCACGACACCCAGATCATGCCGTCGGGCGCGATCGCCTGACGGTAACGCCGCAGCTTGGCCGCAAGCCCTTGGGCCTTGGCGGCGAACAGGTGCACGGCATCGAGCGGTGCGCGTGCGGTCTTCGCCACCAGCACATCGGTGGGCAGTTCGCCGACAACGTCGCCGTAGGGAACGGACAGCCCGTCGACAAAAATACAAAAGCCCGGCTTGAGGCCGAGCTTTTGCACAACTGGTTTGCCGGACGTGCCGGCCATGGCGGGCGAGGCTTACGCCTGCGGCTGCGGCTCCATGCCGGTGTCCGGATCGGGACGCGGGCGCGGCTTGCCGGCCGGCGGCACGGCGGAGGCGCGCGGCGTCGACGGCTCCAGCACCGACTCGCGGTTGGGCTTCTTGCCCTTCAACAGGTCGATGATCTCGTCGCCGGTCAGCGTCTCGAACTCGAGCAGGCCCTTGGCGAGCGCCTCGAGGTCCTCGCGCTTCTCGGTGAGGATCTTGGTCGCCTCGTTGTAGCCTTCCTCGACCAGACGCCTGATCTCGGAGTCGATCTTCTGGACGGTCGCCTCGGACGCGTTCTGCGTGCGCGAGACCGACATGCCGAGGAACACCTCGTCCTGGTTCTCGCCATAGGAGACGGTGCCGAGCTCTTCCGAGAGGCCCCAGCGCGTCACCATCATGCGGGCAAGGCGGGTCGCCTGCTCGATGTCGGAGGCGGCGCCCGAGGTCACCTTCTCGCGGCCGAAAATCAGCTCTTCTGCGACGCGGCCACCCATCATGATGGCGAGGCGCGAGGTCATCTGCTCGAGCGACATCGAGAGCTTGTCGCGCTCGGGCAGCTGCATCACCATGCCCAGCGCACGGCCGCGCGGAATGATGGTCGCCTTGTGGATCGGATCGGTCGCGACGACGTTGAGGCCGACGATGGCGTGGCCGCCCTCGTGATAGGCCGTCAGCAACTTCTCTTCCTCGGTCATCACGAGCGACTTGCGCTCGGCGCCCATCATCACCTTGTCCTTGGCCTCTTCGAACTCGGCCTGCGTCACCATCCGCTTGTTGCGGCGGGCGGCGGTCAGCGCAGCCTCGTTGACGAGGTTCATCAGGTCGGCGCCCGAGAAGCCCGGGGTGCCGCGCGCGATGGTCTTGAGGTTGATATCCGGCGCCAGCGGCACCTTGCGGACGTGAACCTTGAGGATCTGCTCGCGGCCGACGACGTCCGGGTTCGGCACCACGACCTGGCGGTCGAAGCGGCCGGGACGCAGCAGCGCGGGATCGAGCACGTCGGGACGGTTGGTCGCCGCGATCAGGATCACGCCCTCATTGGCCTCGAAGCCGTCCATCTCGACCAGCAACTGGTTCAGCGTCTGCTCGCGCTCGTCATTGCCGCCGCCGAGGCCGGCGCCGCGATGACGGCCGACCGCGTCGATTTCGTCGATGAAGATGATGCAGGGCGCGTTCTTCTTGGCCTGCTCGAACATGTCGCGGACGCGGCTCGCGCCGACGCCGACGAACATTTCGACGAAGTCAGAACCGGAGATGGTGAAGAACGGCACGTTGGCTTCGCCCGCGACCGCGCGCGCGATCAGCGTCTTGCCGGTGCCGGGAGGTCCGACCAGCAGCACGCCGCGCGGAATCCGTCCGCCGAGCCGCTGGAATTTGCCGGGGTCGCGGAGGAATTCGACGATCTCCTGCAGGTCCTGCTTGGCCTCGTCGACACCCGCGACGTCCTCGAAGGTGACGCGGCCATGCGCCTCGGTCAGCATCTTGGCGCGCGACTTGCCGAAGCCCATCGCCTTGCCGGCGCCGCCCTGCATCTGCCGCGACAGGAATATCCAGACGCCGATCAGCGCGATGAACGGCAACCAGGAGACGAGCAGCGAGACGAACCACGGCACGTTGTCGCCGGGCGCCTTCGCGGTGATCTGCACCTTGGCGTCGTAGAGGCGCTTCACCAGCGACGGATCGCTCGGCGCGTAGGTCTGGAAGCTCGTGCCGTTGTTGAACGTGCCGTGAATCTCAGGCCCCTGGATCACGACGTCGCGGACATGGCCCTGATCGACTTCAGTCAGAAGTTGCGAGAACGAGATATCCGAGGACGACGAGCGCTGGCCAGGATTCTGGAAAAGCGTGAACAACGCCAGCAACAGCAGGACAATGATGACCCAGAGGGCGAAATTCCGCAGATTGGCGTTCATGGTCTTCCTTCGTGGTCGCGCGGATCGCGGCCTCTCTCTAATCCTTGGGCAGGCTCTGTGGGAATCCCCAGGGAATCCATCCCGTCGATGCCTTACAATCTAGGTGCCGCTGGGGTCGATGCCAAGGGAACCACGCACGACTATTTACCGCATCCTAGCGCGATTCCCGGTCAAAAAATGGCGCTGAATCCGGTGTTTTTCCGGGGTGGTTAAGCCTCCTTGCCGGATTATGACAGCGATTGAAACAATCGAACCCGGCTCAGCGGGAGCGCGCCCGGCGGGGTGGCGCCGGCCCGATCCTGATACGGCCGGCGGCGACGCTGATGACCGCTCCGGCAAGGGTCTGTTTCAGCTTGGATTCGCGTTGTCCCAAAGTCCCATCCAAGGCGTCGTCCATCGCGGCGAGCAGGGTTTCGACCTTGCCGAGCTCGGCCGGCCCCTCATGTCCGACGCGGTCGATGGCGCGCTTGAGCAGACGGACGCGGATCTCCTCGGGCATCACCGCGAACAGCGCAGCGTCGAAGCCGGTATGAGAGTTATCCTCGCTTTTCAACGCAAGATAGTGCTCGGCGCCGTCGACCAGCAGTTCCAGGGCGGCGTTGGCGCGCGCGATCCTCGCGGCAAGCCGCGCCAGGTTCCGCGCATCGCCACCCTCCTCCGCGAGCATCGGCATCAGCGCGCGCAGCCGTGGACGCGTGTAGGATCGATCGCGGTTGGTCGGATCGTCGGCAAAACCGATGCGCGCCTTCTTCAGCGTCGCGATCAGCTGCGCCTTGGAGATGTCGAGCAGGGGCCGTGTCAGCAAGACGCCGTCGCGCTTGGTCTCGCGCGCCATTGCCGAGAGGCCCGCAACGCCGCTGCCGCGCAGCATCCGCATCAACAGCGTCTCGGCCTGATCGTCACGGGTGTGCGCGGTCAAAATATGCGTGGCGCCATGCTTGCGTGCGGCCTGCGCGAGCAGGCGATAGCGGGCCGCGCGCGCGGCCGCCGGCACACCGGTTCCAGGCTTTGGTCCAGTCCAGCGCAACGTGTGATGCGGCAGCTCGAGACTTCGCGCCAGCCGCTTGACGTCGCGCGCCTCGCGAGCCGCTTCAGGCCGCAAGCCGTGATCGACCGTGACCGCCACCAGCCGCGGTCCCTGCGCGAGCGCACGGCGCCAGCGCACGGCCAGCCACATCAGCGCGACTGAATCAGGACCGCCGGACACCGCAAGCAGGATCGCCGGCGCGCCCGCAAGGCCCGCGAACAGGCGCTTGGCGTCCCTTGCCGGGATTGCGGATCGATCGTCGGGCATCGCAAAACCAGTTGCTGGGGGAGAGGCCGGAAGCGGCCTTCCCGCATCTGGTTTAGCACTTCACGCGCTTCTGCTCGCGGTCAACCGCAGCCTTCACCCCACCGGACGCGCGCGGATACTTCCGCGAGATCTCGCCGAACGCGGCGCAGGCGGCTTCCTTTTCCTTCAGCGCCGCCAGCGACTGGCCGAGCCGCAGCAGGGCGTCGGGCGCCTTCGCGGACTTGTCGAACTTGGTGGTCACGCCGAGGAAGGTCTCTGCAGCGTCGCGATATTGCTGGCGCTGGAAATAGCTTTCGCCGAGCCAGTATTGCGAGTCCGCCACCAGGGGATCGCTCGGATATTTCACCGCAAAGTTCTTCATCGTCTCTTCGGCGAGCGCATAGTCCTTGCGCTGCATGTAGCCGATGCCGAGGTCGAACTCGTCCTTCGGCGTAGCCGACGGCGGCAATGTGGTCAGGGCCGCGCTCGCGCCGGGGGCACGCTGCGGGCTTGCGTTGCCGAGATCGAGCGGCTCGCCCGCCCCGCGGCCGCCGGGGGCACCGACCGCCGCATTGCTCTGCACCGGCATCTGGCCGCCGCCACCGAGCACGCGCGGGGCGCCAGGGGCGTTCGGGTTCTGGGTCGGATCGAAGGCATCGCCGCGACCGCGGCGGCCGGGAGCGGTCGCCGGCGCCGGCTCCTGCGCGATCGGCGCGATCTGCTGCTGCTGGTCATAGCCGCCCTGCGGCTGCCTGCCATATCCTTGCTGCGGCTGGCCGTAGCCTTGCTGGGGCTGGGCGTAGCCCGGCTGCGCTTGCGGGTAGGCCTGCGGTTGCTGCGCCGGCGGCACCGCCGCGACGCCGGGCTGAGCCGCCGGGGCCTGTCCACCAGCGCCGGGCGGCTGGGCGCCGAGCTGGCGCAAACGCTCCTCGAGCTGACGGTTGCGGTATTGCAGCTCCTCGTTCTGGCCGGTCAGCTGCCGCAGCTGGTTTTCGAGCCGCTCGATCCGCATTTCAGCATCGGAATCGTCGGATTGGGCAAACACTGGCGCGGAAACGGCGAAGAGCGCCGCGATCGCCGCGGCGGAAGAAAGAAAATGAATCCTGGACGACATTTTGCCCTGACGACGAGATCGACGTGAAAAGCGAGCGACATTGAAAGACGGAGTACGCCGGAATTGTGACTGGCACTTCAAATCCGGGACAGCGTCGCGGGATACCGGTTTAGTACGGACGCTGGAACAAGCAAGCGTCCAATTGCGCGCAGCTTCGTTCATCTTGATGACGACGGGCCGGGCTTTCACGCGGCCAATCGGGATAGGGGGGGCCTCGCGGCTCCGCCCACCGGGTCACCGGAGGCGGTCGCCCGCCCCCGGTTCCCACAGAACGTGGCGTGCGGATTTCCCGCACCGACGCTCTTCGACAGTTGGTTCACAGCACCGCAAGCGCCTGCAGCTCCCGATAAGGGAGGCGCAGCTTAGGCTTCAGCAACGGTGTCCGTTCTTTGATTTGGTTGAAGGCGTCCCAAGTGAGGCGTCGGCCTGCCCAGCTGCGGCTGCGCAGCATTCCGCGCCAGTAACGCTCCACTGCCCGATAAACTTTTACGAGGCTCCGGAGATTTCCGGCGACGCCGTAATAGCCATAGTGGCCGCGCAGGACGACGTTGATTTCATCGGCCTGGTCACTGATCTTGTAATGCCGTATTCGCCGCATCAGCTCCTGCAGAGACATGAGGCTGCGCTTTAGCCGAGATTTCTCGGTACGCATCCCAACCTTGAAGTTGCCTCTTTGGTTTCGCGTGCAATAGAGCGTCAGCCCCAGAAAGTAGATTGTTTCCGGGCGGTTTCTGCCGCGTTTGCCCGCGTGTCTTTGCGCGAACCGACCAAACTCGACCAACTTGGTCTTGGTCGGCTCTAGAGTGAGGCCGAACTTCCCCAACCGAAGACGCAGGGCCTCCTGTACGCGGATGGCGTCCGATCGATATTGGAAGCAGATCACAAAGTCGTCGATATAGCGCAAAAGTCGGGCTTCGCCCCGCAACCGACCCTTCACCACGCGTTCGAACCAGAGGTCGAGAACGTAATGAAGGTAGAGGTTGCTCAAAAGCACACTGATCGATCCGCCTTGTGGCGTTCCTTGTTCGCTCGGATGCACTGCTCCGTCTTCCAAGACACCCGCTTTCAACCAGCGCCGGATCAAGCTGATCAGGCGCGGATCACCGACTCGATGTTCGACAAACCGGAGGACCCAATCATGATCGAGACTCCCGAAGAAGTTCTTCAAGTCCGCCTCCAACACCCAGCTGATCATGCCGCCGGCGATGACCTCATTGAGGGTCGCCAAGGCGTGATGGGCGCTGAGCTTCGGCCTGCCGCCGAACGAGCTGGGCAAGAAGTCCTGCTCGTAGATGGCGGACAACACCTCAGCCGTGCTGCGCTGGAGGGCCCGGTCGGCGACAGTTGGAACCCCGAGGGGGCGCTTCTCCGTCTTACCGGGCTTGGGGATATAGACACGCCGAATGTTCGGCGCCCGATATCCCTGTCGGTGGATGGATTGGAGCATCGGCTCGATCCATCCGTCGAAGCTCTCCCTCGCCGCCTCCACCGTCTGTCCGTCCACCCCGGCGGCGGAGCGCTTCGGAATCTGTAATAGATTCTTTTGCACTCGGTCGCGCGTGATGTGATGGGCCAACGAGGTGAAGCGAAGATTTGGCTCGCGCCGAGCTTTCACTGCTATTTGTTCAAGTTTCGTTTCCATGGTCAGCTGATCTTCTCTTAGGATAGAAGGCCGTGACTCCCGTTGAATGGAGCCCATGTCGCCCAAGAACAATTCAACTACCGCTGACCGCTTCCCCATGTAGTCGGCTCTCCCGACCTCCGAGTACTATCAGTCAGTCTGACTTCCACCCGGTCATCAGACCCTTCTCACCTCATCGGCTTGGCAGGTCCTACAAGCTTGCGCTTGAACCGGACGGATCTCCCTTGTTCACGTCAATCCCCTTGGTTGCATGCTGGCGGTACGAACCCCGGGAGCACCTCAGCCCGCTCGCGATGACGCGGGTTGCGATTCCGCCTTCCCCTTTGAGAGACAGGGTCGGCTACTCCGATCACGTTCGATTTCGGGGCTATCTTCCCGTTCACTTCATTCCGGCCTGCAACCTCCCTGTCTACGCTTCGTAGCGACCGTTACCGGACGCCACGCAAGACTTGGTACACGGCCGCTCGCTAGGCTTTGCCGTGGCCGTCATCTCAGACGGCAGATTTCAACGCGCTTGCAAGGCGCAACTCCCACACCACCGGACATACGGGTCCGTATCCGGCGGTTCAGTGGATTATGCGGTCTGCAGCGCCGCGACGGAAGCCAAGCCGAGTGAACTGAAGAACGCGATTGGCATGGCGATGGTGAGTGCGGGACTGTTCGCGAGCCGCCAGGGGCCATGTGGGCTTCCGGCGGTTTGCGCCGCCCGATCCCGGCCGACGCCGCGGCGTCGCAGCTCGGCAAAACGAGTGATTCCGCGCTTCCACTGCTTCCAGGCGATGGCGCGCAACCGCCGCCTGAGCCATTGATCAAGGTCGCGCAATATCGACGGGGTTTGGCAGAAGCCGAAGTAGCCGCGCCATCCGATCAGATAGACGGACAACTCCTTGACAATCTGCGCAAGGCTTCGGCCGCGCGTGCGCCGTGTCAGCTCCCGAACTTTCGCCTTGAAGCGGGCGAGCGCCTGCGGCGCAATGCGCCGCCGCGGTGCTGTCCCGCCGGTGAAGCTGAAGCCCAGGAACTTGCGAACGCTCGGTTTGGCGACCGCACTCTTGGCCTTGTTGACCTTGAGCTTGAGGCGCTTTTCGAGGAACTTCTCGATGCCGGCCAGCACCCGTTCGCCCGCTCGCTGACTGCGCACATAGATGTTGCAGTCATCGGCATAACGCACAAAGCGGTGGCCGCGCTTCTCCAGTTCCTTGTCCAGCACATCCAGCATCAGATTCGACAACAGCGGCGAGAGCGGACCGCCTTGCGGCGTGCCCTCTTCCGTCGGGCTGACCACCCCTCCCTCCATCACCCCCGCATTCAGGAATCCGCGGATGAGCTTCAGAAGGCGCTTGTCAGTCACCCGTTTGGCGACCAGCCCCATCAGGACGTCGTGGTTGACCCGGTCGAAGAACTTTTCCAAGTCGATGTCCACGACGACGGCGTGCCCGGACGCGATATACGCCTGCGCCCGTTCCACCGCCTGATGCGCCGAGCGGGTCGGCCGGAAGCCGAAGCTCGTCTCGGAGAACGTCCCATCCCAATCCGCCTGCAGCACCTGCATCACCGCCTGCTGGATGACGCGGTCGAGCACCGTCGGGATGCCGAGCGGCCGCAGGCCGCCCGACGCCTTCGGTATCTCGACCCGCCGCACCGGCTGCGGCTTGTAGGTGCCGTCAAGCAGTTGAGCTCGGATCGTGAGCCAGTGCTCTTTCAGGTGGGCCGGCAGTTCGTTGACGGTCATCCCATCGACGCCTGCCGCGCCCTTGTTGCGCTTCACTTGCGCCAACGCTTTCTTCAGATTCTCACGCTCGACCACTGCTTCCATCGACAGCCCTGCGACCGCCGGGCGTTCAAGATTGGCCGTCGCCGCGCTTGCTTCGGTCTCTCGGACGGCGGCGCTTTGGGCTTCACCCTTCGCTCCGGTGTCCGAGTTCAGCTCAACCTGATTCTTCTGCCGCATGGCTCGCGCGAGATCGACCGCTCTACTAACCACTTCCACCGTTCGGGCCTTCGGCGGCGCGCTGCCGCCTACTATGCCCTCGGCTGACTTCTGCGCTGCGGTCAGGCCGCCTTGCGACGACCTCAGTCCCGTTGCCGGGACACAGCGCAGACCTCCCGAGGTAAGACCGACCGCCTTCGCCGCACGCCCGCCGGATTTACCACCCCGACCCTTGATGACCTTGGACTTCGCGACCGTTTGCTCGCTCGTCCGGCCGGGTAGGCCTCGTTATCCGGTTCTTGTCCATCGGGCCGCGGCTTTGCTCCACGCTTTCTTCAGACCCCACCTCGCGATGATGCCCTTGCGCTTCGCTAACCCTTCGCCGCCATCAGGCTGGGTAGAGGACTTCCACCTCCAAGCTGTCGTTCATACTCGGCACACAAACAAAACCGGCGCCCGAAGGCGCCGGCTTGAAAACACCATTCAGGATCGCGTCAGGAGCTGGCGTTCAGCACGGTGACGGCGCGACGATTCTGCGACCAACAGGAGATGTCGTTACAGACCGCGACCGGGCGCTCCTTGCCGTAGGAAATGGTGCGCATGCGGCTCGGATCAATGCCGCGCGAGGCGAGATAGGCGCGGACCGACTGGGCACGGCGGGCACCGAGGGCGATGTTGTATTCGCGGGTACCGCGCTCGTCGGCATGACCTTCGATGGTGAAGGAGTAGCGGTTATAGGTCTGCAGCCACTGCGCCTGCTTGTCGAGGGTCGCCGTCGCCTGCGGGCTCAGATCGGTCTGATCGCTCTCAAAGAACACGCGGTCGCCGACATTGACCACGAAATCCTGCTGGCTGCCCGGGGTCGCGGCGCCCCCAATTGCGCCATTGGCGTCCAACGGGTTCTTGTTGGCGCAGGCACCCATCGACAGCGCCACCGCCAGAACCGCAACCAGCTTCATACCCTGGAGATAATTCATTCCCGGAGCCTCCACGCTCGCGCTCTTCGTACTACCCAATCGGTCTACAGGGCGATGGTTAAGCGAACGTTCCGTCAACCTTGACGAGACCTTGCTGAACCCCATCAAATGCCAGGCAATGGCGAAAAGCGCCCCCGATGGTTAATGGGTGGCAAATGTGGCGCGATGGTGAAGGGAAGGCAAGGTTCGCGGGAACCGGCCGCTTTTGCAGGACAATTTGGCCCGCGCGCAACAGTCGATCGACACTGAATCGATGAGAATGCCGATTCCCTCAGGGATTCGGCACGATCGACGCGCGCTCGAACGGCTGCACGACGCCGTCGGGCTGCAACTGGCCTTCACGGTCGAACAGCATTCGCCGCTCGAAGGCGCTCGAGCGCAGGAACGGATAGCGGGCCAGCACGCGTTCCCGCACCGTCGGCAGATGCGACGCCATCAAGCCGACCGGCTTCACCAGCCCGGGATAGAGCCGCGGCTCCGACCAGGTCTCGTGCAGGAACACGCGCCGGTAGAACGCCATGTGCTCGGGCCGAACCGGTGCAAGGCCGTAATCGGCATTGAAATGCACGCCCGCGGTCGAGCCGAGGCGCACTGTGACATAAGGCAGCTCCGGATTGTTCCGGGCCTTTTCGGGATCCGCGACGAAGCGCGTCGAGTCGATGAAGACCAGACCCTGATCAAGCTTCGGCAGCAACACGTCGCCGAACACCTCGAGCGTCGGCGAGGTACGCCATTCCGGCGTCACTACGGTGATGCGGATCGAGCTGCAGAGTTCGCCTTGCAGATAGACACCGAACACCCAGGCATTCGGCGCATCATCGAACCGGTCGACGATCCGCTCGTCCGCCGAGGGCCGGATCGCGCCTTCGCGCAGATAGGCGCGATAGCGAAGCCGGTAGATCTCGTCTTTCTGTTCCGGGGTCTGAGCGAGGCGGTAGTCGACTTGATCCAGAGGGTCCGCAAGCCTTCCTGTCGCGGGCTTGATGGCTTCGGCCGCGGACCTCATTTGGTACTCCCTGAACAACTCAACAACTTCAACGCGCGAGCCAAAAGATTAACAGCTTCTTAATTTCCGTCAAAGCAATCGAGGCAATACAGTTAACCTCTCGCCGCAAGGGTACACTACGAATGGTGCATCCGAAGGCTCTCACAACTATTGATTGAGGGTATTGCGCCGGGTTCAAGCGATCGAGCGCGAGGGAACCACGTGCAGTTGCTCGTCGGTCCGCCGGCCGTGCGAGGCATTGAGCAGCTGGCGGATGCGGACCGAGGGAACCGGCCGGCTGAACAGGTATCCCTGTGCTTCGGTCACTGCGCCATCGGCGCTGATCAGTTCGAGCTGCTCATTGGTCTCGATGCCCTCGACCACGACCGACATGCCGAGATCCGCTGACAGCCGCGCCACCCCGCGCAGCAGCGTCAGCGGACGGTCGCTGTCGATGCCCTCGAGGAAGGAGCGGTCGATCTTGACCTTCTGCAGCGGGAAATTGTGCAGGTAGCTGAGCGACGAGTAGCCGGTGCCGAAATCATCCAGCGAGATCCGCACGCCGAGCGAGCGCAGCTGGGACAGCACGTCGTGGGTCAGCTCGGTGTTGTGCAGCAGCGAGGATTCGGTGATCTCGATCTCGAGACGGTGCGCCGGCAGGCCGGAGACCTCGAGCGCGTAGCGAACCTCGCTCAGCACGTCGCGCTGGTGGAACTGCTGCGGCGAGAAGTTGACCGCGACGCTGACCGCCTCGGGCCACTTCATGCATTCCATGCAGGCCTTGCGCAAGATCCAGCGGCCGAGATCGACGATCAGGCCCATGTCCTCCGCGACCGGGATGATGTCGACCGGAGAGACCGTGCCGCGCGCCGGATGGTTCCAGCGCAGCAGCGCCTCGCAGGTGCTCACCTTGCCGGACTTCAGGTTGATCAGCGGCTGGTAGAACAGCTCGAATTCCTCGTTGGCGAGCGCCTTGCGCAGGTCGAGCTCGAGGATGCGACGGGCTTCGACGGTTTGCGCCATCTCGTCGCGGAAGAAACAGAAGGTGCCGCGGCCGTCGGCCTTGGCGCGGTAGAGCGCCATGTCGGCGTTCTTCAGCAACGTGTCGGCGCCGACGCCGGGCGCCGTCATCGCGATGCCGACGCTGGCACCGATCTCGACCAAATGGTTGTCGATCTTGTAGCGCTCGCTGAGGCGGTCGACGATGCGGCGCGCCAGCGCCGCGGCGTCCTCGTGCGAGTGGATGTTCTGCTGGAACACCACGAACTCGTCGCCGCCGAACCGCGCCACGAAATCCTCCGGCCGCAGCATCTCGCGCAGCCGTTCGGCGACCGCGCAGAGCAGCTGGTCGCCGCAGGGATGACCGAGCGTATCGTTGACCTGCTTGAACTGGTCGAGGTCGACGAACAGCAATGCGGAGCGATGATCGCCGTGCTGCATGGCGAGCAGCCGGCCGATTTCGTCGCGGAAATTGACGCGGTTGGGCAGCGCGGTCAGTTCGTCGTAGCGCGCGAGATGGCTGATCCGGGCCTCGGCGTCCTTGCGCTCGGTGATGTCCTCGACCAGCACCACCGTGCCGCCGCCGGCCATCGGCTGGAAGGTCCAGTCCAGCGAGCGGTTCTTGGTGGGATCAGGGTCGCTGGTGACGATATCGCCGCGCTGCGAGCTCTCGATCTCGTAGAGAATCTGCTGCGCGGCCGCGGCCGAGATCGAGCCGGACAGGACGCAGGCGTTGCAGATGTCGGTGGCGCTGGCGCCGCGCTGCACGAAATCGTCCGACAGCTGCATCATCTCGATGAAGCGGTGGTTCATCACCGCAACGCGGCCGTCGGCGCTGAACATGCACAGGCCGTGCGGCATGTTGTTCAGCGCGGTATCGAACTGGCCCGCCAGCGCGGCCTCGCGCTCCTTGGCGATCCAGGCGTTGACATAGATGCGCTGCAGACTGGAGGTCAGGTGCCGGATGGCGCTGAAGAACACCAGGCTGAGCAGCGCAAGGGCGATGTGATAGGGGCCGCCGACATACATCAGCGCCAGGATCAAGGGACCGATCGACATCAACAGATGCAGGTGGAAGATCTGCGGCCGGCCGAAGGTCCGCCCTACCCCTGCCGAGGTGTAGGCGACCACCGTGGTCACGCACAGCATGTGCGCGGCGGCATCATTGGTCGTGAGCAGCACGGTGACGCCCCAGATGCCGAGCGAAATGCCGTAGGCGATGGTGCCGATCCGGTAGCGCTTCTCCCAGGTCACGGACTCTTCGACGGTGAGCCGGGAATTGCGCTGCTGGTAGCGGTACATCTGCAGCGCGCGCGCCAGCCCCACCACGATGAACAGCGGCACGCACAGCCAGCACAGGAGATTGCTCGTGACAGCCGCAATCACGGCGCCCGCAATGGCGGGGCCGAAGGCGCCGAAGATCATGGGCGCGGGGTTCATGAACAGGGAATCGACCAGCGCCGCCGAAATCGTCGGCGACATCGACCGGTCCGGTTCACCCGTCTGACTTGCAAACTGCATTGTGAGAGCGCGCGTCCTTTTCAGCTCGCACTCTTACTGATCGCAGGTGAAGTCTTTCTGAGCGAACATCGTTAGCAAGTCCTTGCCGCGCCACGGCGACGGCCGGAATTCCCCATGAAATTCAGTGCGCTAGGTGAGAAGCCGCGACTGCCGCCGGGGTTCCCGGAGCAGGTCTGCGCCCAGCTCACGACAACAGCGGCGACCAGGCGGGGTCGGAGGCAAAGCCCGGGGTCGGCACCCGCAGCTCATTGCGCCCGGACACGTCGATGGTGAACAGCGACGGGCCGCTGTTACCGCCGGGATCGCGGAAGAACATCACGACGCGTCCGTTCGGCGCAAAGGTCGGGCCTTCATTGTGGAAGCCCGAGGTCAGGATGCGCTCACCCGAGCCGTCGGGTTTCATGATGCCGATCGCGAACTGCCCGCCGCCCTGCTTGGTAAAGGCGATGTAGTCGCCGCGCGGCGACCACACCGGCGTCGAATAGGTGCCGTCGCCGAACGAGATGCGCTGTGCGCCGCCGCCGGTTGCCGGCATCACGTAGATTTGCGGCTTGCCGCCGCGATCGGATTCGAAACAGAGCCGCGTGCCGTCGGGCGCGTAGGACGGCGAGGTGTCGATCGCCGGCGTGTCGGTCAGCCGCGTCATCGACTTCGAGCGCAGATCCATCACGAACAGATTGGAGTTGCCGCCCTGCTGCAGGCTCATGATGACGCGCTGGCCGTCGGGCGAGAAGCGCGGCGAGAACGACATGCCCGGGAAGTTGCCGACGATCTCGCGCTGGCCGGTCTCGATGTTGAGCAGATAGACGCGCGGGTCGCCCTGCCCGAACTCCATGTAGGTGATTTCCTGGGTCGACGGCGAGAAGCGCGGCGTCAGCACGAGGTCCGAGCCGCGGGTCAGGTAGCGCACATTGGCGCCGTCCTGGTCCATCAGCGCAAGGCGCTTGACGCGGCGGTCCGCCGAGCCGCTCTCGTCGACGAACACGACGCGGGTATCGAAATAGCCCTTCTCGCCGGTCAGCCGCTCGTAGATCTGGTCGGAGATGATGTGGGCGATGCGCCGCCAGTATTCGGCCGAGGTGTCGTACTGCTGACCGGCGAGCTGCTGGCCGGTGTTGACGTCCCAGAGCCGGAATTCCGCCTTCACGCGCCCGTTGCCCTGGCGCGTCATGCGGCCGGTGACCAACGCCTGCGCGTTGATGCTCTTCCAGTTGTTGAAGTTCGGCGCCGCGTCGATGTTGATCTGCTTCTCGAGATAGGCCGCCTGATCGATCGGCGCAAACAGACCGCTGCGCTTCAGATTGTTGGTGATCACCTGCGTCACGCCGACACCGACCTCGGTGTCCCCAGGCGTGCCGGCGGCAAAGTTCGGGATCGCGATCGGCAGCGGCGCGAAGTCGCCTTCCGGAATGACGACGCGCTTCTGTGCAAAGGCGCTGCGGCTTCCGGCCAGCACGCCAAGGGCAGCCATTCCGGAGATCATCTGTCGGCGGTCGAGGCGAAACGTCATTGCACGCAAATCATTCTGGTCGGTCATTGTCCGTAGACTTTGTTTGCTATTGGCCAAGCGACGCCGTCGCCCTCAGGTCTTTCGCTCTGTGAACACCGGCGCAAAATACTTCCATTCGTCGAAGAAGGCCGCCGGCAGATTGTACGGCTGGCATTCGATGATCGCCCGCAGCGCGCTCTCCTGATAGACGCGCAGATAGGGCGTCGCCGGCGTCCCTTCCGGCACCGGCATGCCCTCGAGCGAGCCGTCACGCTTCAGCTTGATCGAGAACACCGCCTCTGTCTGCTGCGCCTCGATGCCGCCATAGGGCTTCTTCCAGCAGCGCTCGACCTGCTGCTTGAACATCGCGCCCCAGGTCGCGGAGTTGTCGGCGGCCTTGCCCTTTGCCGTGCCGAGCGCGGCGTTGGCGTTCAGCGTGTCGCCGGTCGCCGATGCGCGCGTCGGGTCACGCTTGTCGAGCAGCGCTGCGATCTTGCTCTGGTCGAACACGCGATCCTTCGGCTTCTGCTCCGGCGGCGGCTTCGCGGCCTGCTGCACCGGCTTCGGCGGCGGCTTCTTCTCTTCCTTCTTGATCGCTTCGGCGATCGGGTCGGGCTTCACCGGATCGGGCTTCTTCTCGACCGGCTTCGGCTCTTCCTTCGGCTTGTTTTCGACCTTCTTCGGCGGATCCGGCTTCTTGTCTTCCGGCTTCTCCACCTTCGGCGTCGGCGCTGGCGCCGTATCGGTCACGACCGGCGGCTTCTTGTCTTCGATCTTGCCGACGGCATCATCCATTGGCTTGGCCTCGGCGACCTTCTCGACCAGCGGCTTGGGATTTTCCTTCTTGCCGTCCTTCTGGCCGGCCATGACGTGCGAGAGCTGGTCCGACGAGATCACGTCGACGGCAACCGATTCCTCTTCCGGCATTACATACGCCTTGGTCGAGAACGAAATCAGGCCCCACCCGATCACGAGGACGTGCAGGACAATCGATGCCGCCAGAGTCTTGTCGACCTTGACCTTCAAATCAGGCTTCCCCGTGCCTTGGCATGGTGGTTATCCGCCTTCCGGGATGATGACGATATTCGCCTTGAATCCCGCGGCCCGGACCTCCCCGAGCAGTTTCATCATATCCGTGTAACAGACGTCCTTGTCGCCGCGCAGATAGACCACCTTTTCGGCATCCGACCGGGCGTCCCCGATCGCCTTGATCTTGGCCGGAAAATCGGTGGCCGTGACCGGCGCGTCGCCCAGATAGAGCTCGACATTCGAATTGCAGCCGCCGCCGGTGCGCTTGACCGACAATGTCAGCGGCGGCTGGTTCGACGAGATCGACTTGCCGCCGCTCGCCACCGGCAGGTCGATGTCGATGTTCGACGTCATCAGCGGCGCCGCCACCATGAAGATGATCAGCAGCACCAGCATCACGTCGACCATCGGCGTGACGTTGATCTCGGCCATGACCGGCTTGCGCCCGCCGCGGCGGCGTCTGCCACCGCCGGACCCTGCCATGCTCATCGCCATGATCGCACACCCGCAAAAGTGACCATCATCTAACTCAACCCCGCTCGTCGATCTGACGCGACAGGATGGCGGAGAACTCGTCGGCGAACCCCTCCAGGCGCGCGGCCTGCCGGTTCACCTCCGAAGTGAACTTATTGTAGAAAATAGTCGCCGGAATTGCGGCAATCAGGCCGATTGCGGTGGCAAACAGCGCTTCCGCGATACCGGGCGCCACCACCGCCAATGAGGTGTTTTTGGAGGCCGCGATCGACTGGAAGCTCGACATGATGCCCCAGACGGTGCCGAACAGGCCGACAAAGGGGCCGGCCGAGCCCACCGTGGCGAGCACCAGCAGCCGGCGTTCCAGCCGCTCAACCTCCCGGGCGATCGAGACGTTCATGACCTTCTCGATCCGCGCCTGCAGGCCGGCAAAGGACCGCGACTGGCTCTCGAAGGAGCGCTTCCACTCCCGCATCGCCGCGACGAAACAGGCCGCCATCGACTGGGTCGGCTTGGCCGAGAGGGCCCGGTAGAGTTCCTCGATCGACTGGCCGGACCAGAACGCCTGCTCGAACTTGTCCATGGCCCGCTTGGTGCGGGCGTAGAGCAGGATCTTGTCGATTGCGATCGCCCAGACCCACACCGAGCAGGACAGAAGTCCCAACATCACGCATTTGACGACCCAAT
The DNA here is from genome assembly GCF_042258325.1 of Bradyrhizobium sp. Pha-3. Lineage (NCBI taxonomy): Bacteria > Pseudomonadati > Pseudomonadota > Alphaproteobacteria > Hyphomicrobiales > Nitrobacteraceae > Bradyrhizobium > Bradyrhizobium sp. Pha-3. The sequence goes on from NZ_CP170151.1 coordinate 7,965,206, forward strand.
GGGCCTGCCAGAACAGCGCGATCAGCGACACGTCGCTCGATGCCAGTGGCAGAGTTGACTGAGCCACGTCGGCGGGATTCATCGGCAATATCCTCTCAACGCAAGTGTCCCAATTCGGCAGGCCGCCAATCGGCACCCCTTCCACGGCCGCGCGCCCGGCGCGGCAAAACTGCGCGAGAGCCTCTTACATCTGTCGCATGGGGGGCCCGTCCAAAGCCGGGCCCTGCTTCCCCTGCCAACATGTCAAAACGAGGGCTTTTCACGCGTCATTCCGACCCTAACCAAACGCTAATCATGGTTAAGGCGAGGTTACCAAAGGGAAATTTGGAGGCGGGAAATGCCGCCGGCGAAGGAGGTTGGCGGGTTCCAAAGATGAATGGATTTCCGCCGGATCGAGGGTGACGAGACCCTTCCCCCACGTCGTCCCGGCGAAGGTCGGGACCCATACGCCGCAGCGGATGTTGTTGAAGCGACTCGTCGTTCCAACATCGCGCAACAATCAGCGTCGGTGGTTATGGGTCCCTGCTCCCGTGCGCAATTGCGCACTAGGCAGGAACGACACCGAATGTGGGTCGTCGTTTGTGGGTCATACCTTCGCATTCTCGCCGCGAAGCGTCCCTCGATCGGGTGAGACGGGGAATCCATACACACCGAGCTCCACTTCTGATAAAGCGAAATACTTTTGCTGGGGCTTGCGCCGTCGGGCAACTCAGTGGCACGCGCGCGTGAGCGCGCCCGCGGGGCACGACGACCGAGCGCATCTCACGTCAAATGCCGCACGATCGCGAGGCCGGCGAACAGGCCGGCGATCGAGAGTGCCACCGAGCCCGCGACATAAAGCACCGCAAGGCCGAGCTCGCCGCGCTCATAGAGCAGCGCGGTGTCGAGCGAGAAGGCGGAGAAGGTGGTGTAGCCGCCGAGGATGCCGGTCATCAAAAATAGCCGCCAGGGCTGCGAGGCGTCACCCTTGAAGGCGAGATAGCCGGCGATCAGGCCCATCACGGTCGAGCCCGTGATGTTGATGATGAAGGTGCCGTAGGGAAACGCCGTGCCGATGCAGCGCGCGCAGGTGACGTTGATCAGCTGACGCAGCGTCGCGCCGAGACCGCCGCCGAAGAAGACGAGGAGATAGCTTGCCGCGTTACCCACCAATGCCCCCGCTGGTGTGTGTCGAGTGAGGGCCCATCTTGCCGCACACTCAAATCGCCCACCCCTGAAAGGGGAGGGTCGACGCGAATGAAATGAGCGGCGGGGCGGGGTCACAGTCTCTCCATTGAGAGACTGCTCGTGTTGAGAGATGACCCCTCCCCGTTTCGCATTTCGCTTCGCTGCATGCGAAACGACCCTCCCCTTTCAGGGGAGGGTGAAGAAACATGCGACGGTCGAAGCCGCGCTTAGCCGGCCTTCCCGAACAGCTCGTCGACATAGTCCCAGTTGACGAGGTTTTCGACGAACGCCTTCAGATAGTCCGGACGGCGGTTGCGGTAGTCGATGTAGTAGGAGTGCTCCCAGACGTCGACGCCGAGGATCGGCACCGCGCCATGAACCAGCGGGTTCTCGCCGTTCGGGGTCTTGGCGACCTCGAGCTTGCCGCCCTTGACCTGCAGCCAGGCCCAGCCGGATCCGAACTGGCCGGCACCGGCGGCGGCGAAGTCGGCCTTGAACTTGTCGAAGCCGCCGAGGTCCTCGTTGATCTTCTTCTCCAGCCGGCCGGGCAGCTTGCTACCGCCGCCATTCGGCTTCATCCACTTCCAGAAATGGATGTGGTTGTAGTGCTGACCGGCATTGTTGAAGACGGCCGCGTTCTTGCCGAACGAACCCTTCACGATCTCCTCGAGGGACTTGCCTTCGAATTCGGTCCCCTTGATCGCGTTGTTGCCGTTGGTGACGTAGGCCTGGTGATGCTTGTCGTGGTGAAACTCCAGCGTTTCCTTGGACATGTAGGGAGCAAGGGCGTCGTGGGCGTAGGGCAGATCGGGTAGCGTGAAGGTCATGGGGTAATGTCCAACAGAGGGTGGGAGACTACACTTAACGGGTCCCCCTTATAGAAGGTTCCATCGCAGAGAAACACCGCATTTTCGGATCGCCTATGACAGATCGGCACAGCCCGAACCAAGACCAAGGACCCAGACGATGAGCATCGAAATCGACATTCTCAACGGAGATGCATCGTGGAAGCGCGCCGAGCCGCTGCTCCGGGCGGTCTGGAGCCCGGATGCCGCCGAGAAACCAGCCTGGGCGGACATCAAATGGGCCCACGCGGATTTGCGCGTGCTGCTCGATGCGCCCGACGACAGCGGGCTCGCCTGCCATGTCGGTATCTATTTCCGGACCATCACCTGGAATGGCCACAAGGTGCATGTCGGCGGCATCGGCGGAGTCTCGACCCGCGCGGACTGCCGGCGGCGCGGCTATGCGTCACTCGCGTTAGATGCCGCCGTGCACACCATTCGCGCCAATGACGCGGTGAAATTTGCAATCCTATTCTGCGAACCGCACAATTTCGCGTTCTACCAGGCGCGCGGCTGGCATCCCTTCAGTGGCGAAGTTTATTGCGAACAGCCTTCCGGGCAGATCCGCTTCGAGGCGATGGCGCCGTTCGTCAACGACGTCGTCCGCGCGCCGCGCCAGGGCAAGATCGACCTATGCGGCCTGCCGTGGTGACCCCTGCATCGGCGGCGGTGGCCTGAGGGGCCTGCGCGTCGTAGCATGTCGGTCATCATTTATTGGCGACAGGCTTTCACAAAGTGACCTCGAACCGCGGCTGCGAGCAAACTGCGCCCCCTCTCCCGCTTGCGGGGTCCGAGGCGAGCGAAGCTCGCTCTCGAAGTTGGGGTGGGGATTTCACCGCTGGTCACATCGCAGAGAGAGCCCCCACCCGGATTGTATCTCCGATGCAATCCGACCTCCCCCGCGAGCGGGAGAGGTGAAGGGCAACCGACCCATGACCATTGAAGCCTCGATCGACGACACCGGCCCCACCGCGGCTGCGCCTGCCGTGCCGGTCGACGACCTCTTGACCGCGCCGATCCTGCCGACGCTGCTTCGCCTGGCGATCCCGAACACCATCGCCATGTTCGGCTCGACGCTGGTCGCGGTGGCCGAGACCTCTTACATCGGCCGGCTCGGCACCGAGCCGCTGGCCGGCATCGCGCTGGTGTTTCCGTTCGCGATGCTGACGCAGATGATGTCGGCCGGCGCGATGGGCGGCGGCGTCTCGTCGGCGATCAGCCGCGCGCTCGGCGCCGGCGACCGCGACCGCGCCGCCGATCTGGCGCTGCATGCGGCGATCATCGGCGGGTGCGCCGGACTGTTCTTCACCGTGATGATGCTGGGCTTCGGCCGCGACTTCTATGCGCTGCTCGGCGGACATGGCGGCGTGCTCGAGCAGTCGATGCATTACTCGCAGGTGCTGTTTTCCGGCGCGATCTCGATCTGGCTGGTCAACACGCTCGCCTCCGTCGTGCGCGGCACCGGCGACATGCGGATTCCCTCGATGACGCTGATCACGGTCTCGATGATCCAGATCGCGGTCGGCGGCGTGCTGGGTCTCGGATTGTTCGGCATGCCCGGTCTCGGCATGCGCGGCGTCGCCGCCGGACAGCTCACGGCCTTCACGTGTGGTGCGATCTTCCTCGCCTGGTATCTCGCCTCTGGCCGCAGCCGGTTGAAGCTCGACTTCGCCGCCTTCAGCTTCCAGCGCGCGATGTTCCTCGACATCCTGAAAGTAGGCGCGATCTCCTGCCTGTCGCCGCTGCAGAGCGTGCTGACCATCCTGATCTTCACCAAGATCCTTGCCAGCTTCGGCACCGAAACGCTGGCCGGTTACGGCATGGGCTCGCGGCTGGAATTCTTGCTGATCCCGATCGCGTTTGCGGTCGGCGTCGCCTCGGTGCCGATGGTCGGCATGGCGATCGGCGCGGGACTCGTGACGCGCGCCCGCAGGGTGGCGTGGACCGCCGGCACCGTCGCCGGACTTGTCGTCGGCCTCGTCGGACTTGTGGTCGCATTGAAGCCGACGCTGTGGATTGCGCTGTTCACCACCGATCCCGGCGTGACCGCCGCGGCTTCGTCCTATTTCGCGCTGGCCGGCCCGGGCTTCGGCTTCTTCGGCGTCGGCGTCTGCCTTTATTTCTCCTCGCAGGGTGCGGCCAAGGTTGGCGGGCCGGTGCTGGCCGGCACCATCCGCCTGCTGCTGGTCGGCATCGGCGGCTGGTGGCTCGCTACCGTGAGTGCCCCGGCATGGACGCTGTTTGCACTGGTCGGCGGTGCGATGGTGGCGTTCGGCCTCGCCACCATCATTTCGATCCGGCTGACCCGCTGGGGATAAAATACGACGCAGCGCCCTCGCACCGGAGCGTTGCCTGAGCATGACTGCTCCGAAAACAGGCACCAATTTTTTGGGAGCGCGCTCACCTGATCGCGCGACTATGACATTGCAGAAATTCATCGACTTGTTATGCAGGCCGACCTCTAAAGCGCGATGAGATTGAGTCGAATCGTCATCGCGCTTTAGTTCTTTGTTTGACCATGATCTTTTCGGAAAACCGCTTCGCACTTTTCCGGATCATGCTCTTGGGGAATAAGCCATGGCCTGCCGATTCGGATTCATGATCGCAATCATTGCGACGGCGCTTGCCGTGCCCACCGCGCATGCGCAAGGCGCGCCTGAGCCTGTCGGCGTCTGGCAGACCCAGGCCGGCGATGCCCGCGTCAAGATCAGCAAATGCGGCGGCGGTATCTGCGGCGTGGTGGTGAGCCTGCGCGACCCGGTCGACCCGATGACCGGCAAGCCGCAGGTCGACAACAAGAATCCGAATCCGTCGCTGTCCAGCCGGCCGATCATCGGGCTGCCGCTGTTTTCCGGCATGCATCCGGTCGCCGCGGGCAAATGGTCGGGCCAGATCTACAACGCCGACGACGGCGGCACCTATGCGAGCAGCATCTCGGTGACCGGCGAGAGCACGCTGCGCGTCGAAGGCTGCGTCGGCGCGCTGTGCGGCGGCGAGACCTGGACGCGCGTGGGGCGGTAATTCTTAGCCGAGCGGCAACCGCGACGGGACTGCGCCCCTCTCCCGCAAGCTTGCGGGGGAGGGCTGGGGTGGGGGCTCTCTCCACGAGTCACATTGTGGAGAGAGCCCCCACCCGGATCGCATCATTCGATGCGATCCGACCTCCCCCGCAAGCGCAGGGGAATCGCATGTGTGCGCGTGCAAGTAGTTGCCGAATCGAAGGAAAGGGATTCTGAAGGCAGTTCCTGATCTGAAGGGAGCGGCCGATGCAACGATTTGCCGAGTGCTTTGAGGATTTGCCGGACCCGCGGGCCGACAACGCGCTGCATGACCTGACCGAGATCTTGTTCATCGCGCTGATGGCGACGCTGTGCGGGGCGACGAGTTGCACCGATATGGCGCTGTTTGCCCGGATGAAGGCCTACCTTTGGCAGGATGTGCTGGTGCTCAGGAACGGCCTGCCGAGCCACGACACGTTCAGTCGGGTGTTCCGGATGCTCGACCCGAAGGCGTTTGAGGTCGCGTTCCGGCGTTTTATGAAGGATTTTGCGCAAGGCGCGAAGATCAAGCGGCCGCGCGGTGTGATCGCGCTCGACGGCAAAGCGTTGCGACGCGGCTACGAACGCGGCAGGAGCCACATGCCGCCGGTGATGGTGACCGCCTGGGCGGCGCAGACGCGCATGGCGCTTGCCAATGTGCTGGCGCCGAACAACAACGAAGTCGACGGTGCCCTGCAGTTGCTTGAGCTCTTGCAGCTCAAGGGCTGCGTAGTCACGGCCGATGCCCTGCATTGCCACCGCGCGATGGCCAAAGCGATCGTGGCACGGGGCGGTGACTACGTGCTGGCGGTGAAGGCGAACCAGCCCGCTCTGTTGGAGGATGCCAAAGCCGCAATCTGCGCCGTCAAACGCAAGGGCAAGACTTCGCTCGCCACCACCGATGCGGACCATGGACGCACCGACAAGCGTGTTGCTCTCGTTGCGCCGGCTCCCGGCATGGCCAAGAAGCACGACTTCCCAGGCCTCAAAGCTGTCGCCCGCATCACCAGCAAGCGTGGACAGGACGACACGGTCGAGCGCTACTTCCTGATGAGCCGCCCCTACAGCCGCAAAGACGTCCTGCGTATCGTCCGCGCTCATTGGGGCATCGAAAATAACCTGCACTGGCCGCTCGATGTCACCCTCGACGAGGACCTCGCCCGCAACCGCAAGGACAACGGGCCGGCCAACCTGGCCGTGCTCAGGCGCCTGGCCCTCAACGTCGCCCAAGCCCACCCGGACACGACAGGCTCCTTGCGCGGCAAGCTCAAACGCGCCGGATGGAACGATGCGTTCCTCTTCGAACTCCTCGGTCACATGCGATAGCCCTGCCCGCAAGCGGGAGAGGTGCACCGAACTTGCCGCTTGGTCAGCGCTACACCGCACGCGCCTTCAGCACCGTCGCCGCCGAGGCGTAGCCGCCGCGGGCGCCGTCGATGAAGTGGACGTGGTCGGCGCGCATCACCGAGGGAGTGAAGCAGGTCATCATCGCGGCGTCCTGCTCGTGCAGGCCATAGCGCACGATGCCCTGCGCGGCGGCGGCGGCGAGGCGCTGCTCGATGTCGGCGGCGAGCTCCGGCGTGCAATCCAGGATCATGCGCAGGCCGTCGTCGAATTTGCGGAAGTCTGAATTCTCGACCACCTGCTGCAGATAACGTTTCGGCGCGAACTTGCCGACCGGAATGTTGAACCGCATCAGCGTATAGGCCCACAGCGCGAACGCGAGCACCGTGGCGCGCCGCAGCGCGAGCGGGCCGCCGCGCCGTGCGCGCGCCTCGTACTCCATTCCCTGCGGCGGCCAGTGCAGCGGCGGGCCGCTTGCGGGCACTGGCCGTCCGGCATCGGGGCTCTTCTCGATGCGGACGACGATATCCTCGATCACCTTGCGGAAGGACGCGGGCTCGGCGTTCTTCGCCGGCAGCACCAGCACCGACAGGATGACGCCGCGCGCGGACGGCATCACCTCGAAGCGGCAGGACAGGCCGGACAAATCCGGCTGCGTGCCCTGAGGCGCCGGATCGACCGCGAACGCGCCGCGCTTCATCGCGGCATCGGCGTAAGCAAGACCGCCGCCGGAGAACATCGCATAGGACAGATTGGCCGACGGCCCAAAACGCGCGACGCGGACATCGGCGCCGGCGGCGCGGATCGCCGCCATCGGCACCAGCGCCACCCGCAGCACCAGATCGAGGTCGTCGCGCACCCAGCGCGCGGTCGCGGCAAGGGCCTCGCGCGCCTTGTCGAGATCGGCGGGCGCAACCGCAAAACTCGCACCGTCGCCGCCGAACACGAAGGGGAATTCGCGCCCCTCCAGCGCATTGGTGACGGCGGCGACCACCGCGGCGCCGGCCATGTTGACCGCCTTGTAGCGCTGCGCCGCGATCGCCTTGGTCGATTCCACGATGTCGGCGACGCCGACCGTCCAGTCATCGGGCAACGGCGCGTACAGCGCGGGGTCCATCAGCTTCGCGAAGCCGCGAAACACCGGAATGCCGCCGTAAAAGATCTCGCTGCCGCCAGCCATCGCCGTTTCTGCCCTGATGCGGGATTCTCTAGCAGATACGGCGCGGGTTGGGGCCGGTTTTAGAAGCGTAGCCGGGATGGAGCGCAGCGCAATCCGGGGACCTCTCAAGCGGCGGGAGACCCCGGATTGCGCTGCGCTCCATCCGGGCTACGGTGACTGCCTCACGCCGCCTCGCCTGCCCTGCTCCACGGCGGAAACGGATCGCGCAGCCCAGCCCAGGCCTGCGGGTCCATGCCCGGTCTGCCGGTGACGAGGCAGGCATCGAGCCGACGGCGGATGTCGTCCTCGTTCATGCCGGAGCCGATGAAGACCAGCTCCTGCCGGCGATCGCCGTAGAGATCGTTCCAGCTCCGCTGCATCATCAGCCGCCAGTCCGGATGATCCGGCCAGCGCTCGCGCGGGATCGCCGCCCACCACGAACCGAGCCCTTCGGTCCGCGCGATCGCGCCGGCCTGGCTCAACTCACCGCACCAATCCGGACGCGTCGCGATCCAGAAATGGCCCTTGGCGCGGATTACGCCTTGCCAGCTCTCGCGCAGGAAGGCGTGGAAGCGCAGCGGATCGAACGGGCGCCGCGCGCGGTAGACGAAGCTCGTGATGCCGTATTCCTCGGTCTCCGGCACGTGCCCGGCGAAGCCGTAGAGCTCCTTGTGCCAGAGCGGATGCTGCTGCGCGCGCTCATAGGCGAAGCGGCCGGTGTCGAGCACGCGGTCGAACGGGACCTTGGCGAAAGTCGCCTCGACGATGTCGGCCTCGGGATTGAGCGCGCGCACGATGGTGCGGGCGGCCTCACGCTCTGCCTGCGTCGCGGCGTCGATCTTGTTCAGCACCACGACGTCGGCGAACTCGATCTGCTCGACCAGCAAATCGACCAGCGTGCGCTTGTCGCCGTCGAGCGCTTCGCCGCGCTGGCTGAGGAAGTCGGTCGAGGCGTAGTCCTTCAACAGATTGGCAACGTCGACCACCGTGACCATGGTGTCGAGCCGCGCGACGTCGGAGAGGCTCTGGCCATCTTCATCGCGAAACTCGAAGGTCGCGGCGACCGGTAGCGGCTCAGAGATGCCGGTCGATTCGATCAGCAGATAGTCGAAGCGGCCGCTCTCGGCGAGCGCGCGCACCTCCTTCAGCAGATCGTCGCGCAGGGTGCAGCAGATGCAGCCATTGCTCATCTCGACCAGTTTCTCGTCAGTCCGGGACAGGTTCGCACCGCCATCGCGCACGAGGTCGGCGTCGATGTTCACCTCGCTCATGTCGTTCACAATCACCGCAACCTTCAGGCCGCGGCGGTTGTTCAGGACGTGGTTCAGCAAAGTGGTCTTTCCAGCCCCGAGGAAGCCGGACAAGATGGTGACGGGGAGTTTTTGCATCGAGATCAAACAGTTGCTGGAGGGATGGGCGGCGGCGGGACATAGGGCATTCGCTTGATGTTATGTTATAACATAACATGAATGAACCATGGCGTGTCAAGCGCCGGAATGCGGCGCAGTCAGCCTGCCAGTTTTAGGAATGCGTAGCCCGGATGGAGCGCAGCGAAATCCGGGGCCGCGCTATCCACGGATGGATCTGTCCCGGATTACGCTTCGCTCCATCCGGGCTACGAGCTGCCTACTTCCCTAATCCACGCAGCACGAGCTGGTTCATGCGACCAGCGAACGCGGCGGGGTCGTCGGGCATCTCGCCGTCGAGGATCTGCGCCTGCTCGAACAGCAGCAGCGACAGGTCTTTCGCCTGCGCGGTATCGGTCGCGAGCGCCGCGACCAGCGGGTGGCGCAAATTGATCTCGAGCACCGGCTTGGTGATCGCGCCGCGGCTCTGCTGGGCGAGCAGCCGCTCCAGCGCGCGGTCGCGCGCATCGCCGCCGGCAACGAGGCACGACGCGCTCGCGGTCAGCCGCTGCGAGGCGCGGACGTCGGAGACGCGCTCGCCGAGCGCATCCTTGATCACGGCGATCGTGGTCGCGGCGTCGGCCGCAGGTTCGTCCTTCTTGTCGTCCTTGTCGTCGGCAAGCGGGATCAGGCCGAAATCGACATCGCCCTGGCTCAGCGACTTCAGCGGCTTGCCGCCGGAATCGAGCGGCGCCGACGTCCAGAACGCATCGACCGGATCGGTCAGGAGCAGCACCTCGATGCCGCGGGCGCGCGCCGATTCCAGCTTCGGGTTCGACTTCAGCCGCTCGACGCTGTCGCCGACCAGATAATAGATCTCGGTCTGGTTCGGCTTGAAGTCGTCGACAACCTGCTTCAGCGAGCGGTTCTCGCCCGACGTCGTGGTGAAGCGCGCCAGCGCCAGGAGCTTGTCGCGGCGCTCGAAGTCCTCCCACAGGCCTTCCTTGATCACCGGGCCGAACGCGTCCCAGATCTTTGCAAAGGTCTCCGGCTCCTTCTCGCCGAGCGTCTCCAATTCGCCGATCACGCGGCCGGTCACGGCCTTGCGGATCTGCGCGAGCTGCGGATTGTTCTGCAGCATCTCGCGCGAGATGTTGAGCGGCAGATCCTCGCTGTCGATCACGCCGCGGATGAAGCGCAAGTAAGCCGGCAGCAGCTCGGCGTCGTCGGCGATGAAGACGCGGCGGACATAGAGCTTGACCTTGCCCTTGCGCTCGACCTGAAACAGGTCGAACGGCTTTTGCGACGGCGCGAACAGCAGCACGGCGTAGGACTGCCGGCCCTCGGCGCGGTAATGCAGCGTCATCGCCGGCTCGTCGAAGGCACCGGCGATCTGCTTGTAGGCCTGCGCGTAATCCTCCGGCTTGAGCTCCGATTTCGAGCGCTGCCACAGCGCGCTCGCCGAGTTGATCTGGCGCGGCTCGCCCTCTTCCGGCACCAGGAGGATCGGAAACTGGATGTTGTCGGAATATTCGCGGACAATGCGCTCGATCTCGTAGGCCTCGAGATACTTGGCGGCGTCCTTCTTCAGATGCAGCACGATCTCGGTGCCGCGCGCGACGCGCTGGGCGGCCTCCTCGCTCGCCGGTGCGATCTCGAAGCCGCTGCCGCCTTCCGACGTCCACACCCACACCTCGCCCGAGCCGGCGCGGCGGCTGGTGACGACGATCTTCTCGGCGACCATGAAGGCGGCATAGAAGCCGACGCCGAACTGGCCGATCAGATTGGCGCCGTCCTTGGCCTCGGTAAGCTTCGACAGGAACGATCTGGTGCCGGAGCGCGCGATGGTGCCGAGATTGTCGATCAGCTCCTGGCGCTCCATGCCGATGCCGGTATCGACCACGGCAAGCGTGTCGGCCGCCTTGCTCGGGACGATCCTGATCTCCGGCGGCGTGCCGTCCGTGATCAGGGACGGATTGGCGATCGCCTCGTAGCGCAGCTTGTCGCAGGCGTCCGACGCGTTCGAGATCAACTCGCGCAGGAAGATATCGGTCTCGGAATAGACCGAATGCACCATCAGGTGCAGCAATTCGGCAACCTCGGCCTGGAACGGCTGGGATTCGGCAGCGGCAGTTGTGGTCATGCGGAAACTCGGACAATCGGTAAGTGGCGGGAAAGCCCTGATATAGCGCGATCGCGCCGCGTGGCAAGATTGCCAAAAGCGGCCGGAACCGTCAGTCCGAGATCGCCGCGATATAGCGCTGCACCGAACGTTCGAACGCCGCCTTGGCATCGGAGGCGATGTTCTTGCCCCACCAGGCGCCATAGATCCGATCATAGGCCAGCGGCTCGACCGCCCGCGCGACGCGGCGGACCGCCGGTGCATTGAGCGGGATATAGTTCGGGTAAGAATACATGAAGCTGACCGAGCGGCGGTCCATCGCCACCATCGCGATATCCCCGGTCAAGAGCGCGCCGCGCCCGTCGGCGCCCTTGCGCCAATGCAGCATGGTGGCGCCGGCGAAATGCCCGCCGCCGCGCACCAGCAGGATGTCGTCGGAGATGCGATGGCTGTCGCCCTGCCACGGCACGATCGACGGATAGGGCCGCGTCACCCATTGCGCGTCGTCGCCGTGCAGATAGACCGGAGCATTGTCGAACGCCGCGCTCCAGTCGGCCACCGCGCCATAATAATGCGGATGCGAGACCGCGATCGCCTTCAGCCCGCCGAGCGATCTGACATGCGCGATCGCCTCCGCCGTCGCCAGCGGCACGCAGTCCCACATCACGCAGCCGCCGCGGTCCGGCACCAGCAGCGCGCGCTGCCCGATTGCAAAGGACGGTTCGAGCGCGATCCCGACGAGACCGAGATCGTCGCGCCAGACCAGCTTGTGGCGCTGTGCGAGTTCCTCGCGCGTCAGCCACGCCTGCCCCTTCCAGTTCACATATTGCCGCTCGTCCTCGCAGATCGGGCAAGCCGGCGGCGGCGCTGCGGTTTCAGGAAATTGCGCGCCGCATTGTTCGCAGGTCCACAGAGGCATTGGCAGCGCCCTCGTTTCGATGAAGCCGGTCTGCTGATCTAGCGCCACGACAGCAGGTGTTCAATGCTTGCGACCCAGTTCCATCTGCATCTCCGCTGGCGCTATGCCGAACTTCCGGCGGAACGTGCGATGGAAATAGGACAGGTCGTTGAAGCCAGCGGTGTAGGCGATGTCGCTGACCTTGCGGCCGGCGCCCTCTTCGTGCAGCAGCAACCGGCGCGCCAGCAGCAGGCGCTGATCGAGGACGAACTCCGAGAATGTCGTTCCTGCGGACGCGAACAGGCGTTGCGCCTGGCGGGTGCTGAGCGCATTCGCCTTTGCAACGGCCTCGATCGTCAGGTTGCCGTTGTCGAGATTCTTCAGGACATCGGCCTTCATCAGATCGAGCCGCGCCTTCGCCACGCCGTCCCGCGCCGCCAGTTCCTTCGTCTCGGCGCTGTTGCCGAGCACGAGACCGACCAAGTCGACGAGATGATGCGCCGCCGCCTGCTGGCCGGGCACGTCCAGATCGCCGGCAAGCTCGGTGCAGAGCGCGGAATAGCGCTCGATCATCGCGCTCAAAGCCGGATCACGCCCGAGCGGGCGCGCCAGCCGCGTCTCCGCCGAGGGTGCGATCTGGAGCAGCAGGCGCCGCGGAAACCGCGTCGTCGTAAAGCTGCCCGACCGGGTGAGATCGGCCGTGCCGACGATATTCATCTCGGTGAGGCACATCTGGCCGCGCTGAAGCTCAATCGCCTTGTCTGCCTGCGTGACTTGCACCGTGCCCCGCGTCGCGAAGATCAGGACAAGGTCGTCGCAGCCGTCATTCAGAAGCGCGCGGGTGCGGGCGAAGCGGGCCGAGCCGCCGCGTGGCGTCGCGATGGCGACCGAATGCAGCAGCGTGAACTCGTTGTGGCAGTCGATGCGGTTGTCGTCGGTCGGTCCGACGTCGAGCCGGCAGAAGCCGCGGCAAATCCCTTCGCGCCATGCCTCATAGGCCGGCCCTTTCGCCAGCCCGTGATGGAAGATCGAGAACCGGTTGGTCACCTGTGTCTCGGACATGATCCGTGCTCCGAACGCCCGATCGATCAAGAGGCGGCATGATCGATCGCTTGCTGCCCGATATGCGCATGTCGTGTGCGCACGTCGTTCCTGTCCCTACGCTTGGCGCGACGGTCCACGACTCCGGCGAGGAGCCTGATACCACTGCGCCGATTGCCGGTAAAGCTATTCACGAGATGCAACCCTATGATGCGAAGTGCGAAAGCCGGGAATAAAACGGCGCAGCAGTTTCGCGACGCGGCGCTGCCGTGTCTCGACGATGCCTATGCGTTCGCCCAAGTGCTGATGCGGACCGAGGCGGACGCCGAACTGGCCGTGCAGGACTGTTATCTGCGCGCATCGCGTGAGTTCGACAGCTTTCGCGGCCCGGCCGTCAGGCCATGGCTGCTCGCGATCCTCAAAGCCGTCTGCCAGGAGAGACTTGGCCCGAAGCTCGCCGGCGAAAATGCAACGCCAGAACGGCGTGACGGCGCAACAATCCGGCAACTGGTCGACGACCTGCCCACCCCGCTCGGCGAAGTCATCGCCCTGCGCGAAATGATCGATCTGTCCTACAAGGAGATCGCCGAGGTCACCGGCGTCCCCGTCACCACCGTGATGTCGCGCATCGCGGGGGCGCGCGCCCTGCTACTCGCGGCGCGGCGCGCGGCGAATAAGACGACGCAGACGCTACCGGAGCCGAGGCCCGCCGGCGGCGCCTCAAAACCGCCGGTCTACCGCGCGAACGCCTGTTGAACCGCCGACGGCTCGGTGATGCCGTTCGCGATCAGGAGCTCAAGCAACACGCGCGCCTTCTGCGGGTTGAGATCGAGCGAGACCGCAAAGCCGAGCTTGTCGTCCTCGACCTCGACGTTGCGGTTCACCAAGCCTGAGCCGACCCGGGTCGAACGCACTACCACGACGCCTTGCTTCGCCGCGGCGGCCAGCGCATCGATCGCGCCCTTCGATGAATTGCCGTCGCCGACGCCGGCCAGTACGATGCCCTTGGCGCCGCGCTTGACCGCATCCTCGACCTCAGCGGCGTCCATGTTGGCGTGCGAATAGATGATGTCGACCCGCGGCAATGGCGGCGCATCCGGCAATTTCAGCTTCGCACCCTTGGCCGGAACAGCCGGCTGCAGGAAGCGCAGCGCGCCGGTGTCGACATAGCCGACCGGCCCAGCGTCGGGCGAGCGGAAGGTCTCGACGCTGGTGGTATTGGTCTTCTGCACCCAGCGCGCGGCATGGACGGTGTCATTGAGCACCACGAGCACGCCGCGGCCGCGGGATTCCGGCGCGGAGGCGACCCGCATCGCCTCGTAAAGATTGGCCGGGCCATCGGCGCCGATCGCGGTCGAGGGCCGCATCGATCCAACCACCACCACAGGGATGTCGGTATCCAGCACGTTTTGCAGGAAGAACGCTGTCTCCTCCATGGTGTCGGTGCCGTGCGTGATGACGACACCGTCGACCTCCTTGTTGTCGATCGCGGTGCGGATGCGCTTGACGAGGTCGAACCAGACCTTGTCGTTCATGTCCTGCGAGCCAATCGACGAGATCTGCTCGGCCGAGATCTGGGAGAGCTTGTCGATGCCCGGAATCGCCGCGATCAGGTTTGCCGCGCTGACCTTGCCTGAATCATAGGCGTTGCCGGCGCGGGCATTGGCCTGCCCCGCGATGGTGCCGCCGGTACCGAGCACGAGCACACGGGCCAGCGTGGTGCCGGTGGCCTGTTGTGCTGATACCGGCGAGGCAAGCCCGATCGTGAGGGCTGCAGCGAGGCCGAGGAAGAGCCGAACGGAATAATTGGATTGAAACGAACGTGGCATGATCTTCTCCCCAAAGCGACAGGTCGCCAGTCCACAACTCGTGGTTTTGTCCCGTAACAAGTGGACAAAGTTGCGGCGGAAGATGCGATGGTCGGAAGCCGGGTTGAAGTGTTTAGTGAGCTCCAAACGCGTTGCGCAGATCGATCTCCGTTCCGACGGTTCGCCAGATCGAACGATCGACGAACAGCACCCGATCCTCTGCATGGGCGAGCAGTCTTGCAATATCCAGCGCGTGCAGGCGCGCATTGATGGTGTGCAGCACCGCGCCCATGCAGGGCACGGCGAGATAAAGCTCGAGGTGACGGTGCGAGTTCCAGGCCAGCGTGGCGACGCGTTTGCCGCGCTCGATGCCGATCCCGGCGAGGAAGTTGGCGAGCCGGCTCGGCGTCCGAGCATCTCCGCGTAGCCAATGACGTGGATGCGGTCGCAATACCGCGTCGTCACGGTCTTGTTCGGATAGAGATCCGCGACCCGTTCCCTCACCAGATTGAGGGTGAGCGGGACCTGCTGCATCAAGCCTGCGAGCATGCGTGTTCTCCGGAACTTCCGCAAAACCTTGACATCTGCCGGGAGGCGGCGCAACATTTTTCGAAGATTATTCGACTTTTGGTGCGTCATGCATTTTGAGCTTCCCGACGATCTCCGCGTTCTGCAGGGCCGGGTGCGCGAATTCGTGCGTAGCGAGCTGCAGCCGCACGATGCCGCCATCGAGGCGACCGGCGAGGTGCCGGACAGCGCCATGGCCGGCCTGCGCAGGATGGGATTGTTCGGCACCAACACGCCGAAGCAATTCGGCGGCCTCGGGCTCTCGATGCTGGGCAGCTGCATCGCGATCGAGGAGCTCGCGAAGGCGCACACCGCCTTCTACTATCTGAGCGGGGTCAACGTTCACATCGGCTCAAAGGCGATCGAGTTCTTCGCGCTGCCGGCGGTTCGCGACCGATGGCTGCCGGAGCTCGCCAGCGGACGGGTGATCGGCGCGTTCGCACTGACCGAGCCGAATGCCGGATCCGATGCCGCCCGGATCCAGACCCGGGCGCGGCGGGACGGCGATCATTACGTGCTCGACGGCCGCAAGACGTACATCACCAATGCGCCCGCGGCCGGCGTTTTCACGGTGTTCGCCACGCTCGATCCGTCCGCCGGCGCCAAGGGCATCGCGGCCTTTGTCGTCGACGCAAAGACGCCGGGCCTTGCCATCGGCCGCCTGGTCGAGATGGCCGCCGGACGCGGCTCGGAGCACGCCGAAGTGACCTTCGAGGATTGCCGTGTTCCGCGCGAGAATCTGCTGGGACAGGAGGGCGAAGGATTCGCCATCGCGATGCGGTGCCTGGATGCCGGGCGCACCCATTGGGGCGCCTATTGCGTCGGCGCGGCGAGCCAGCTGCTGGACTACGCCCTCGACCATGTCTCGGAGCGCGAGGCATTCGGACGCAAGCTGCGCGACCATCAGGGCATCGAGTGGCAGATCGCCGACATGGCGAGTTCGCTGCATGCCGCGCGCCTTGTCGCCTATGAGGCGGCCTGGCGTTACGACCAGGGCGATGCCGCCGCCCGCACCGCCGCGGCGGCGCTCTCCAAATTTACCGGCGCCGACATGGTGCAGCGCAGCTGTTCGGTGGTGCCGGTTATTCCAAGGACCTGCCGATCGAGCGCATCTGGCGGGAAACACGGGTGGTCCGCATTCTGGACGGCACCTCCGAGATCATGCGTCAGATCATTGCCCGCGATGCATTCCGTCACCATGAACGGCGGAACACGCCGGTGTGATGGCAATCCTACGCTGTATCCCGTTGCAATAGCGCTTGTGTTCCGGTCCCGCTGCCTTACTGTTTTTTCCCGGACGCGTGGAGACGAAAGTGGCTTCGGGGACGACACTCAAGCTCAAGCAGCAACGCAGCCGCGACCGGCGCGAGCAGATCCTCACGGCGGCCACCAAGCTGTTCGGCCAAAAAGGCATCGACGGCACCTCGCTCACCGAGATCGCCGCCGCGGCGAAAGTGCCGCTCTCCAGCATCTACGATTATTTCGAGGACAAGCGCGCGCTGGTGCTCGATGTGCCCGAGGGCAATTTCGAGGCGCTGTATCAGAAGACCGAGCCGCTGCTGGCCAAGGGTGGCGATCCCGTCGAGCAGCTCCGCATCATCTTCCTGACCAACTTCCAGTACATCAAGGACAACCCGAGCTGGGGCCGGGTGTTCTTCCTCGAGATCTGGCCGAGCGTGCTTGCCGCCGAGCCGCGGATCAAGAAGGCGGTCGACAGATACGCGCTGCGCTATGTGCAGCTGATCAGGCAGGCGAGCCGTGCCGGCACCTATCGCCGCAACCTCGATCCCTACACCGCGATGTCGCTGATGATGGGCGGGATGTGCCACCTCACCGCGGTCTGGCTGCTCTACGGCCGCAAATACGATCTGGTGAAGAAGGGCAAGGCGCTATTCACCACGCTGCATAACGGGTTCGTGCAGCGTTAGCTGCGCCGGTTCGCGGCGCGAACGATTTGATCCAAATTCATCGTGGTTCGGCAGTGTTGCCTGCCACCTTTTCCGAAAACCAATACACAGCCGTCGAAATCCTGTTCTAGTATGACGCGGAGGGCGACCCGCGACCGGACATGCGGGCACTGGGATGGGAGCGAACCGATGGACGTCAAGGCTGTTCTGCCGCCCCGTGGCCGCGACTATCGCCTGGATCTGCTGCGCGGTTTCGCCAACTGGGCGATCTATCTCGATCACATTCCGAACAACGCGGTGAACTGGATCACGCAGAAGAATTTCGGCTTCAGCGACGCGGCCGATCTGTTCGTGTTCATCTCCGGCTACACCGCATCCTTCGTCTATGCGCGCATGATGCTCGAGCGCGGCACCGTGATCGGCGCCACCCGCCTGATCAAGCGCGCCTGGCAGATCTATGTCGCGCATGTCCTGCTGTTCGTGATCTACGTTGCCGAGATCGGCTATCTCTCCCAGCGCTATCACGACCCCAACCTGCAGAATGAATTCAACGTCGCGGGCTTCATGCACAATCCGGCCGAGACGCTCTATCAGGGCCTGATCCTGGCGTTCAAGCCGGTCAACATGGACGTGCTGCCGCTCTACATCGCGCTGATGCTGTGCTATCCGCTGGTGCTGTGGGCGATGCTGCGCAAGCTCAATCTGACGCTGCTGGCCTCGTTCCTGCTCTATCTCGCGGCGCGGCAATTCGGCTGGAACCTGCCGGCCTATCCGTCCGGCTCATGGTATTTCAATCCGTTCTGCTGGCAGTTCCTGTTCGTGTTCGGCGGCTGGTTCGCGCTCGGCGGCGCGAGTGAATCGATCACATTCATCCGCTCGCGCGCCTTCCTTTGGCTCGGCGGCGCCTATCTGCTGTTCGCACTGATCATGACCTTGGCGGGCCGCTTCCCGGAGCTCGGACAGGCGATGCCGGCCTGGCTCTATGACGCCTTCAATCCGAACGACAAGACCAACCTCGCGCCCTATCGCGTCCTGCACTTCATCGTCCTCGCCTTCTTCGTCACCCGCTTCCTGCCGCGCGAATGGCCCGGATATGAATGGCCGATCTTCCAGCCGATGCTAAAATGCGGCCAGCAGTCGCTCGAAGTGTTCTGCACCGGCGTTTTCCTCGCGGTCATCGCGCATGTGCTGCTGGTCGAGGTCTCCGGCAGCATATGGATGCAGATCGCGGTCAGCATTGTCGGCATCGTGCTGATGACCGCACTCGCCTACTACCGCTCCTGGTCGAAGAAGGTCGACAAGGCGCCCGCGAAGGCACCCGTAGCCGCGCAGACGCCAGCGACCGCGAAGCCGGCGGAGTAAGCCACCGCTTGACGCGACGGCGCGCGGCCGAAGCCGGGCTCAACGCGCAAAGTAGCGTGCTATTTCGCCAGCGGCTTGCCGGCCGTCTCCGGCGCCAGGGCGATCAGCGGCAGGCCGACCACATAGATCAGCGACAGCATCGAAATCGCCAGCGGGAAGCTGCCGGTGCGGGCGGCGAGTGCGCCGATCAGGGTCGGGCCGGCGGCGCCGAGCACACGGCCCATGCTGAAGGCGAAGCCGGAGCCCGAGCCGCGCAGCGCCGAAGGAAACATCTCCGGCAGCCAGATCGTGAACAGGCCGAACACGCCATTGGTGAAGAAGCCGAGCACCGGCAGCAGCACCATGAACAGCGTCAGGCTGTCGAGCCATTCGATCGCGACCTCATAGGAGACCACGACGGAGATCAGCCCGCCGATGAAGAACAGCACCGCGGTGCGGCGCCGGCTGCCGAGCCAGGTAGTGAGCCATGGCACAAGGAGGCAGCCGATCAGCGTGCCGACATTGGTGATCAGCCCGGCCACCGCGCCCATCTCCTGCGCATGCGCCGGCGTCGCGCCCGCGGCGACCAGCTTGGTCGAAATCACGGTCGGGGCCCAGAAGTTCGACGACCACAGGCCGAAGATGATGCAGGCCATCATCAGCGCCGCGGCCCAGGTGGTGCGCGCCTGGTCGCCGGCAAACAAGGCCGCGACCGACGGCTGCTCGCGCGCGGCGCTTCGCTCGGGTTCGGGAATGTTGCTGCGCAGATACGCGATCAGGAGCGCGGGCAGAATGCCGAGCAGGAACATGCCGCGCCAGCCGAGCGTGCTGCCGATCGCAAGCGTCACGGCGGCGGCGAGGAACAGCCCGGTCGGCGTCGCCGTGTGCAGCCATCCGGCGAGCCGCACCCGCGTATTCTCGGGCACGGATTCCTGCAGCAGCGGCGTGCCCGCGGCCCATTCGCCGCCGATGCCGAAGCCGGCAACAAAGCGAAACAATGCGAACATCACGATCCCGGTCGCAAGCCCGCACAGCGCCGTGAACAGCGAGTAGACCAGCACCGTCCAGCACATGATCCGGACCCGCCCGTAACGGTCCGCGGCCCAGCCCCAGACCATCGAGCAGGCCCAACCCAGCATGAAGATCGAGAACAACAGCCCGCCATAGATGCCGATATTGGCCTTGCTCGGCTCGATGCCGCTGGCCGGCAGCAATTCGCTCAGCGCGCCGACCAGGATGTAGGCGTACATCGAGGAATCGAAGCCATCGAGCATCCAGCCGAACCAGGTCGCCCAAAACACTTTTCGCGGTGACACTGCACCAGGCGCCGCGACCGACGGCGCAAGTGTATCGACGGTACTCTCAGTCATGTTCCCTCGCACGTTTCTTTTGTGCGCGGACTATGCCGAGGTTTGCGCGACGGGACATCTCCGGCAAACGGGACGGAGGTATCCGGCACAAGAATAGCGACGCCGATCACATCGGCGTCACCGCGAGAGCGCGAACGTGTGTTGCCCTAGGACGAACGCGCGGCGGCTGCGCCGTTGCAACCGGCGGACGCGCCGGCGCCTTGCGCAGCTTCGCCGCCCAGAGATAGAGCATTCCCGGCGTGGTTCACGGCGGCATCTGCCAATGCGCACGCCACGCCACGCCGCGCGCGCGTGTTTCGGCATGTGTCCGGGAACGTTTCACCTTTGATAGATCTTGAGCGTTTCAATCATCTGCTTGAGCTCGGCAACATATTTATCGGCGTAATCCTTGTGGACCGACAAGGTGACGAGAATGCCGAGCTCGGATGTATTCGTGGCGAGATAGTAGGTGTCGAAGTTTGCCAGTTCGGAGCCGGAATGCAGCGCCTCGACCCATTGGTGCGAACCGATCACGTTGCGCTTTACAAACCGGATGTCGGACAGCTTGCCCGTGCCTTCGTCGCCGATCCGTTGCCGCTGCTTCAGATAGTCTTCGTAGGTCTGCAGATTGTCTTGCTCGTTGCGTTCCTTCATGGCGATGATCGCGATTGCCGCACGGGGAGGCTTGCCGGGCGGGGAGCAGACGAACTCAGTGTCGTCTTGTTCGCACCACCAGCCGTGTGCCAGCTCCATGTCGAACGCCGCGGCCCGGAAGACGTCTCGCTGCGGCGCGACCAGGATACGCGACGCTGAATATCCGGCGCCACCGAGCACGACCGCGCTCACCACAAACGATGCCAGCATTGCGGTGACAAGGCGCGCGCTGCCGGGGATATCCATCGTCAGCTCCCCTGCTGCTCGATCCAGCGCTTGAGATCGGCCGCACGCTGCTTGAGGCCGGCTCCCGCCTTGGAGCCGGCGACCGCATCGATGGTGTTGAGGGCCGCCTGTTTGGCATCTGCGGCAGCGGCGGTATTTCCGCGCTTGCGCTCAACCAGGACAAGGTATGCCTGCACGATCGCCACCTCGTACGCGACAGATGCGTCCGCGGGCTTGCCGTCACCGGATGAGCCGGCACCGACCGCAAGCTTGAACTGCTCGGCCGCGGGATCGAGCCGGTCCAGCGCGGCATATTGCTGACCCGCCAGCCGGAACAGACGCACCCGCCATCCGACGATCTGATAATCCTCGATACGACCGTCGGACTTGCGGGCGTCGAGCAAGCGCTTCAACGCGTCGGCACCTGCGTCGTAGCTGTCCGCCGCCTCCTGACGGCGATTTGCGGCGACGTGCAGGTCGCCCGTCTGGCCCAGCGCCTCTGCCTCGAACCGGATGAACTGAGCGCGCCCATCATGCTCCTTGCCGAGCCGCCTGCTGTCATCGAGCAGATCGGCAAATGCGCGGCCGGCGCCGTCCTTATCCTTTTGCCGCACCAGATATTCGGCATAGGCTTGCCGGGCCTGCAGGAGCGCCAGCGCCGCGTCGACGCGTGCGCGGCCCTGATGACTGAGCGCCGCGCGCTCGATGGCGTCGCCGAATTCCTTCCGCGCCTCCTTGTCTTCGTGAAGCGCTTCACGGTGGGCGCCGCGCTCGAGCCGACAGGTCACGATCCCGTTGATCGGAGGATCGCTCGCTGTCCCTTGATCCGCCTTGTCGAGCAGATCGCAACCGCGGCCGATGATGAGCCGGCGTGTCCGCAAGGTGTCGGCATCGTCGGCTCTCAGATTGGCCGCCTCGCCAATCATGCTGGAAGCCGCGAACATGCTGTCATCGTTGGCGCGGATGGCCTTGTACTGATTGATCAAGGTCAGCACGCTAAGACCACCCACGGCGACAAGCGTTCCCAGGGTTGCGCCCGCGACCGCGCCCAACTGCGTCTGCTGCCGCCTCTCCTCTTCTTGCCGCAGCCGGGGCATCTCCTCCGGCGGTATGTTGAGCAGGGGCGCGACGATCTTCAGCTTTTCCGCGCTCAGGCGGACCACCCGCGAGAAGCTCAGGAACCACAATGGTCCCGCGCCTCTCAGATCGACGATCTCGATGTTCGGGAAGGTTTCCTTCAAGCCTCCGGGCAGCGGGCCGTCGAAGTCGCCTGCGCCCCTCGCCACGATGACATTGCCGGCGCCAGGACTAGCGGTGAAATCCCTGATCTCGCGCTCGATCCAGTCTTCGGCGCCGCCCGGCCGCCGCATCGCATCCGGCGTCGCCACCACGATCAGGTATCGCGAGGAAAGCAGCGCCGGCTTGATGCTTTGCTGGTAGAAGTCGCTGGTGCCGCGCTCATAGGCCGTATCGAGATAGACACGCAACTTCTTCGCATAGGCGCCGCGCAGCACTGCGGGAAGGCGAAAGCCGACAAGCGTGCGCCTGAGCCACCGTGCAACGGCAATTCCGTCGGAGCGGCGGTAGGAAATGAATGCGTCGTAGTTGAACTCAGACATCGAGTTCGACGGGCTGATTGAATGGGAGCGGGTCCGAACCGGGCCGGATCGCGCAGCTGAGCAGGAACTTGTTCGAAAAAATCTACATCAGACACGCAAGCTAAACACGTTGTAGTGGCTCGATCAATCTCCATCTCGTCAAGCGAGCATCAGCATTATCCGCCTCCCGGCCGTGCCTGGGGATGATGGTGCGGTTCGCTCGACGCGGCGCGATCAGCTTGTTAAGCCGCCTCTCCGCAAGGACAATTTGAGTCGGGACATGACCGTAGCGATCGAGATGGGACAAACGACGGCCGGCGCTTCGGCGGCCATCGACCTCGAGGAGCTATTGGCGACACGCCTCCTGGTGCAGGGCAATTCGGGTTCCGGCAAATCCCATCTGCTGCGCCGGCTGCTGGAACAGAGCGCTCCCTGGGTGCAGCAGACCATTATCGATCCCGAAGGTGATTTCGTCACCCTGGCCGAACGATTCGGCCACCTCGTCATCGACGCCGAGGACCACACCGAGCGCAGCCTGCAGGTCGCCGGCGAGCGCGTGCGCATCCATCGCGTCTCTACGGTGCTCAATCTCGAAGGGCTCGACGCCGAGAACCAGATGCGGCGCGCCGCAGCCTTCCTCGGCGGGCTGTTCGACGTCGCCCGCGACCACTGGTATCCGATGCTGGTGGTGGTGGACGAGGCGCAGCTGTTCGCGCCGGCGGTCGCGGGCGAGGTGTCCGACGAGGCGCGCAAGCTTTCGCTCGGCGCGATGACCAATTTGATGTGCCGCGGCCGCAAGCGCGGGCTAGCCGGGATCATCGCCACCCAGCGGCTGGCGAAGCTCGCCAAGAATGTCGCGGCCGAGGCGTCAAACTTCCTGATGGGCCGCACCTTCCTTGATATCGACATGGCGCGCGCCGCCGACCTGCTCGGCATGGAACGACGGCAGGCGGAAGCCTTTCGCGACCTCGAGCGCGGGCAATTCATGGCGCTGGGACCTGCGCTGTCCCGCCGTCCGCTGGGCCTGCGCATCGGTCCGACCGACACCCAGCCGCGCAACGCGGCGCCGCGGCTGATGCCGCTGCCTGAAGCGGCACTGGAGGACGCACGCGCGATCATCCTGGCCGCTCCGCCGCCGGAAACGGTGCGGCCGCAGCGCCGGGCGCCGTCGCCGGATCTGCTCAGCCAGTTGATGGCCGCCAAACAGCCGGCACCGGAGCCAGATCCCGAAGCTGCGGAGCCACCGCCGAGCGCCGAGCAATTGGCCGAGCGGCGTGAGCGGCTGGACCGTATCCTGCGCGCCATCCTCGCCGAGCCCGACGCCGGCTTCCGCGCCATCGGCGTGCTCTATCAGGAGTTCGTGGTCCGCTGCCGGATCGAGGGTCTCGGTGCCGTTGTGCCGGAGCTGACCGATTTCCGCCGGATGCTGACGCGCGCCCGCGCCGGGCTCGGCACCGAGATGGCGGAGGACGATGTCTGGCAGGATGTCTCGCTGCGTGCTTCGCTCCTGCCCGAGGACATGCAGGGCGTATTCATGATGATCGCCCGCGCCGCGAAGGAGGGCTGGCCTTGCCCGAGCGATGCCGCGATCGCTCGCGCCTACGGCACGCATTCGCTGCGCCGCGCCCGGCATCTTCTGACCTATATCGAGGAACAAGGCCTGATCGTCTGCCAGCTCGACGGTGCCGGCCGGCGGATCGTGACCCTGGTCGAGCTCGCCTGGGCCACGGCCGCGGCCGACCCGAATGTGGACGACGTGGCGACGGAGGCGGCTTGCAGCAACTCGTCGCCGTGATCAGGCGCCGGGCAACCAGGCGTTCGGTGTTGCGCGGCATCACGGAAGCGTTGCAAGACAAGAAAAAGGCCCGCCAGGAGGCGGGCCTTTTCATCTTTGCCGGTTGATCGATTTTGGTTGCGGAGGGCCCGTAACAGGCCCTCCACAGCCGCCCTATCTCAAGCCCTTACGCATGCTGCGGCTGCGCAAGCTGACTGACTTGCATCGCCGGCGGATCGACAACCGAGGTACCGCCATGGCCGTCGCTCGAGGCCGTGAACGTGGAGGCCATGTAGTTGCCCAGCAGCGCAATACTGGCGGTGACAGTGCCGTCCGTCACCGTGAGCGTTCCGTGCGTGCTGTCACCGCTGAAGGTCGGCGTCTGAACGGTCGCGAAATTGATGTTCGCGAAATCGATCGCGTCCGAACCGGTCATCCCGGCGACGGTTCCGGTGAAGCTCGCGGAATTGTCGAGCTTCAGCGTCCCCGTGCTGCCCAGGAACGTAACGGCGGCGTTCGAAGCCCCCGTCAATTCCAGGGTGGTTCCCGCTGCGATGGTGGCGCTGCTGGGGCTCTCTCCCGTTACGTTGAAAGGCTGCCAGACACCCCACGCGCTGCCATCATACGCCCGGATCCAGAGTTGGTCGGTGCCGGAGCCGGCCTGATAGGTCGTCTGGGCAAGTTGTGCCGAAGTGACGTCGATCTCCGTATTCGCAGACTGGTTCACGCCGTTGACGTTCCAGCGCCCGTTCGTGTTGGAATCCCACAACGCATATTTCGTTATGGTATCGCCATCCGCGTCCGTCGCGCTGACCAGGCTCGAAGCTGCGAAGACCTGCCCCGAGACAGTCGTGACGTTCGAGACCGAGACCGTCGGCGCCTGGTTCGTTGCGGTGGCCGTGAAGCTCTTCCAGGAACTCCACATGCTGCCGTCATTGGCCCGCACCCAGAGCGTATCCGATGGCGAGCCACCGGGTCCGAAGACGTAGCTCACCTGTGACAGGTTCGCCGCGCTCACATCGATCTCGGTGTTGGCGGCCTGGGCGACGCCATTCACAACCCAATGGCCGTTTCCTCCGGTATCCCAGAAGGCGTACTGGGTGATCGTATCGTTGCGGACACCATCACGAACTATCAGGTGTGGGATTCGACGGCGGATGCGAGCAGCGGGCACTGGGTGGTCGGGGGAGTCGCCCAAGGCACCAATGCCGCCATCAATGTCACGGCAGCTCAGCTCTCGAGCACAAGCTTTCAAAGCGGCTCGGGTTCGGACGATCTCTGGGTGAGGGCTTACGACGGCTTTGCCTGGGGGGCCTGGAAGGAATTTCACGTCACCGCGCCGGTTGACAGCGCTCCCGTCGTGACGGCGTCCGACTTCCACGCGACGGCCAATCAGAGCGTGGCCGCATTGAGCCTGTTTTCAGTCACGGATGCCGATGGCGACAGTATGGCACAATACCAACTCTGGGATTCGACGCCGTCGGCAAGCAGCGGCCACTGGAGCATTGGCGGGACTGCGCAGCCCACCGGCATCGCCATCAACGTCAGCGCGGCTCAAATTGCCAGCACGACATTCCAGGGCGGCACCGTGCCTGACGACCTCTGGGTTCGCGCCAGCGATGGCATCAGCTGGAGTGCGTGGCACGAATTCCATTTCATCGTCTAGAGCATTTTCGGTTCTGATTGAATCAGAACCGAAGCTCTAGATTCTTGTTTTGACGCGTTTTCTTCACGCGAACCGGTATCCACTTCGCTCGAAAACGCTCTAGGGAGCGGCCCGCGTTGCGGAAACGCCGCGATCTGCGCCCAATCAGTCGACGACACGAGGCCCGATTGTCTCCCAAAGCAAAAATGGCCCGCAAAATGCGGGCCATTTTATCGGAACCGGTTGGTTCGGATTTTGGTTGCGGGAGCTGCAAACGCCGATTCCGGTGTGCGTAGTGATCTGACGAAGCCGCGGGTGGAATTCGCTAGTCCGGACCCCGGGGAAGGCTTGCTAGTGCGCGACTCTGAATGGCGAGGTAAGCGCGGGCCGTCCCTGCCCCGTCACCCAGCGAAGACGACGACCATGACCGATCCCCAGGTTGTCAGCAGAATATTGGAGATCGGATAGGCGGGCGTGTAGCCAAGCACCACCACAGAGCTGCCCGAGCGCTCCTGAATGGCAGCCATCGCGGCCGTGACCGTCTGTGCTCCGGTCAATGCACCGAGCAAGAGGATCGGGTTCATGCGCAACACGAAATGGCCGAAGCAGAAGCCGACGATCTGCGGCAACAGGGTGACGATCATGCCGCCCAGCAGCAGCCCGATGCCGGACTCGCGTATCGCGGAAAGGAAGATCGGCCCGGCATGAATCCCGGTCAGGCCGACGAACGCAGCCAGTCCGAGTGACGTCATCAGGCTGATGGCGCCATCGGGGATCCGGCCGAAATACGGCAGACGTGTGCGGAGATAGCCGACCAGAAGTCCGGCGAGCAGCGTACCGACGCTGGTGCTCAGCGAGATCGTGACGCCGCCAACCGAAAAACTCACGAGAACGCCGAGCAGGCCGCCGAGGAAAATCGCGAGCCCGAGCACCACGAAATCGATCGTGGTACTCGGCGCAACGATGACGCCGATGCTCCTGGCGGCATTCTGCACCACGGCTTCAGGACCCACGATACGCAGCATATCGCCGCGCTCCAGAACCGTGCCGGCAGCGATCGGAAGCGCTTCATCGCCCCGGCTCACCGAGCGCAGATAAAGGCCGCGCGTCCAGTCTTGTTCCGACGCCTGCTGGAGATTGGTGCCGGAGAGCTTGGGGTCGATCAGGAATACGTCTGCCGAGATCAGTGGGATATCGAGGAGCTCCCGGTCCTCGACCTCTTCGCCGCGCGGTTCGATCAGCTCGACGATGATCTGGCGCGGCGCCGACGGCGCGATCACGTCGCCTGCCGCGAGCACCGTTGCAGGCTCCGCCTCGAGGATGCGCTCGCCGCGACGGATACGGTGGATGAATACACGTTGCCCGGGCACGCGAGCTTCGGCCGCCGCAACTGTCAGTCCGACGATCGCAGCGTGAGCATCCAGCCGGTAGGCGCGCAGTTCAAACTTGCGCCAGGCCGACGCCAGGCCGGGCTTGGCGCGCGTGATGCCCAAGGCCTGTTCCAGCTTGAGCGCTTCCGTCTTCAGATCGATCTTCAGCAGCGCCGGAACGACAATCGTGCAGAACGTGATCACGCCGGCATAGCCGAAGATGTAGCAGACCGCATCCGCCACCGCGATGTGCGAGACAAACAACGCGCGCTGTGCCTCGGACACTGGCAGGGAATTGACCGCGTCGGTCGCCGTACCCATTGCAGCGCTCTGGCTGAGCGCGCCCGACATGAGCCCGGCGGCAAAGCCGGGGTCGAGCCGCAGCACGCGTGCCACGACGATCGCTGCCGCAAGGCCGGTGAGGCTCACGACAACGGCCATCAGCATCGGCTTCAGCCCGTCGCGCTTCATCGCCAGTACGAATTGCGGACCGACCGAATAACCGACCCCGAACAGGAACAGCAGGAACAGGAACGATTTGGTCATGCTTGAGACGGGTACATGCGCGAAATCGCCGACCGCGAGTCCTGCGAACAGCGCGCCCGTCACCGGGCCAAGGCTGAAAGCGCCGATCCTGAAGCTCCCGATCCAGTAGCCCGCCGCGATCACCAGGAACAGCGCGAGCTCCGGATAACGAACGAGAAATTGCGCCAGCCAGCTCAACATCGTCTCAACACGGTCCCGCGCCGCGGCTATGTCATCATCATCACCAGCACCATGCCCCAGATCGTCAGCAGCGTGTTTCCGACCGCGTAGGTGACGGTGTAGCCAAGACCGGGAATCTGGCTCTTCGCGCGGTCGTTGATCATGCCCAGCGAGGCGGTCGTGGTGCGCGCGCCGGAGCAGCATCCGAGCAGGATCGCGTCGTGGAAGCGGAACACGTATTTGCCGACAAACATCGCCAGGATCAGCGGCACGGTGGTCACGACGACGCCCCAGAGGAACAGGCTGAAGCCTAGCTTTTGCAGGCCGGCGACAAATCCCGGGCCCGAGGAGATTCCGACCACGGCAATGAAGACGTTCAGGCCGACCGAGTTCATGAACCACACGGTGGGTGACGGGATGCGGCCGAAGGTCGGATGCACGGACCGGAGCCAGCCGAAGAACAAACCGGATATCAGCGCGCCGCCAGAGGTGGACAGCGTCAGCGGCACGCTTCCGATCTTGTAGACGAAGGCGCCGACCAGGGCGCCGATCGCGATGGCGGCGCCGATGAACGCGACGTCGGCAACGTCTGTCGCCCGATCCGGCCGGCCCAGCAGCTTCGTGGTGGCGGCGACATCGGACGTGCGGCCGACCAAGGTGAGGATGTCGCCCCGATTGATCTTGGTGTTCGGCAGGATCGGAATCTCGGTCGCGATCGCGCCCCGGGCGATCCTGCGCAGGAATACGCCGCGAGCGCCCGGCTCCTTCGCCAGCTGCTCCAGCGTCTTGCCGTCGACGTCCTTGCTGGTCACGTAGACATCGACGCCCTCGATCGGAACTGCCAGCAGCTCGCGGTCGTCAACCTCCTCGGCCTGTTCGCCGATCAGCTGCACCAGCACATCGCGGCGCCCGGCGACGGCGACGACATCGCCGGCATGAATCACGGCATCGGAGGTTGCCTCCACGATCTTTCCGCCCCGCCGAAGCCGGAGGACGAAGACGCGATGATCGGGAATCAGCGCCTCGGCCTGCTCGACCGTCTTGCCGACGACCGGCCCACGCTCGCTGACGCGGTAGGCACGCAAATCGAACTGGTGCCAAGCCGTGCCCGGGCCGCCCAGCTCCTTCTTGCCGCCATGCTCCTCCTCGTATTTCTTGCATGCGGTCTCGAGATCGATCCCGAGCAGCGCGGGCCCGAGCAGCGCCAGCACGATCGCCGACCCAACCGTGCCGAAAATATAGGTCACGGCATAGGCGACCGGCATGGCATCGAGCAGCTTCTTGGCTTCGTCTGCGGGCAGACCAAGGCGATTGATGGCGTCGGTTGCGAGGCCCATCGACGCGGAAATCGTCTGCGAGCCGGCATAGAGCCCGATGGCCGATCCGACGTCGTAACCGGCGAGCTTGGCGCCGAGATACGCGGACAGCAGACAGAAGACACAGACCACCGCCGCGAAAACGGCCTGCGGGACGCCGTCCTGCGCGATGCCGCGCACGAATTGCGGTCCGACACCGTAACCGATTGCAAACAGGAACATCAGAAAGAAGAACGGCTTAAGCGGCCCTGATATGGTGATTCCGATCTGGCCGATGATGACAGCGGCGACCAGTGTCGCGGTGACCGCGCCCAGTCCAAGACCCTTGTAGGTGAAGGAACCGAAATAGTAGCCCAGGGCCAGCGAGAGGAAGATCGCAATTTCGGGATAGGTGCGGAGCGTCTGGAAGAGCCAATCGATCATGATGTCACCCGTTCATGCTGTCCCGGGACTTCGGCGTGCGCCCGCTTCGATCTCGTGCAGGGGTGGCCGAAAAGGGCGAGCAACCGTATCGGTCGACATCAGATGGCGGTTGGCGAGCAGGATGTTGATCTATGTCAACCGCAGCTGCGAGAGCCTTGCGATTTCATGATCTTGCCGACACCACGCGCGTGCCGCGCACATTGCATCGTAAGCGGCAATCCGTCGCAGCGATCGCATCGCCTGCGCGCGACCGTTGACATAGATCAAGGCTCGTCACCGGCCGCCGATCATGCTGCGCGCGATTGCGCAGGCAACAGAGCCTGTCGCCTCCATTCCAACAGCTTGCATCGCCCCGGGAGTGTCAAATGGCCGATCTACTGACCCTGAAGAAATTCGAGGCGCTGAGCCCCTTCGAGATCAAGGACGAGCTGATCAACCTCGCGAAGAGCAATTCGAAGCGGAGCCAGATGCCCTTCCTGAACGCCGGGCGGGGCAATCCGAACTGGGTGGCGACGACGCCGCGCGAAGGTTTCTTCCTGCTCGGACAGTTCGCCATCACCGAGAGCAAGCGGGTGATGGAGCATCCGGCGGGAATCGGCGGCATGCCCCAGGCAAACGGCATCGCCGGCCGGTTCGAGGCCTGGCTCAAACAGCACAAGGACATGCCGGGCGCGAGCTTCCTGACCGAGATGCTGCCGTTTGCGGTCAAGAAGTTCGGCTTCGACCCGGACGCCTTCGTCCACGAGCTGGTGGATTCGATCATCGGCGACAACTACCCGGTGCCGGACCGCATGCTGGTGCACAACGAGAAGATCGTGCACGAATACCTGATGTGGGCGGTTTGCGGCGAGCCCCGGCCGGCCGGGAAGTTCGACATCTATGCGGTCGAGGGCGGCACGGCGGCGATGTGCTACCTGTTCAAGTCGCTGAAAGCCAACCGGCTGCTGGTGCCTGGCGATACGATCGCGCTGGCGACGCCAATTTTCACGCCCTACATCGAGATGACGCACCTGGAAGACTACGACCTGAAGGTCGTTCAGATCAGGGCTCCGCAAGAGAACAAATTCCAGTTCACCGACGAGGAAATCAAGAAGCTGGAGGATCCGAAGATCAAGGCCTTCTTCGTGGTCAATCCGTCCAACCCTCCGGGGATGGCGTTGAGCAAGGAGACGGTTGCCAAGTTGGCCAATCTGGTCAAGACCAAGCGCCCCGACCTGATGATCCTCACCGACGATGTCTATGGCACCTTCGTGCACGGCTTCCGTTCGCTGCTCGGCGAGCTGCCGCACAACACCATCGGCGTCTACTCCTATTCGAAGTATTTCGGCTGCACGGGATGGCGGCTGGGGGCTATCGCCATCAACGAGGACAACATCTTCGACAAGATGATCGCCAAGCTTCCGGACGACGCCGTGAAGGCGCTCGACAAGCGCTACGGGCCGCTCACGCTCGAACCGCGCAAGCTCAAGCTGATCGACCGCATCGTCGCCGACAGCCGCGACGTGGCGCTCAATCACACCGCGGGATTGTCGTTGCCGCAGCAGGTGATGATGAGCCTGTTCTCGCTCGCGGAGATGATGGACGTGAAAAAGGCCTATCAGGCGGCCTGCATGGAGATCGTCAACAAGCGCCTATGGTCGATGCTCGACGGCCTCGGGCTGGCCGACAAGCTAAGCCCGAATCCGAACTACGACGCCTACTACGCCCTGATCGATTTCGAGTTCTGGGCCCGGAAGAACATCGGCGACGATGCGGTTGAATACCTCAAGAAGAACGTCCATCCGCTGGACCTCGCGTTCAGGCTGGCCGAAGCCCACGGGATCGTGCTGTTGAACGGCGGCGGATTCGATGCCCCCGAATGGTCGCTTCGCGTGTCGCTCGCGAACCTCGCTGACGATGTCTATGACGACATCGGACGCGGCGTTCGGACGATCGCCAGAGGCTATCGCGACGCCTACGAAGCAGCGAAGGGCGGAGCCGCAAAGCGCTGACAGCGGCGCTTGCCGCGCATCGAGCGTCTGATCCGGCAGGGCTGAAGCAAAAGAAGAGCCCCGGCGATGGTGCCGGGGCTCAATTTACATGGGATCATGAAGATCAGTATCTCGCGACGACCGGCCCGCCGAACCGATAGTTCAGGCGTATCGTCAAGAGATCCACGTCTTGTCCGATCCGGTTGGCAGCGCCGGCCACGATGGGATTGACGACCGAGAACGTGTTGTTCGCATCGCCCATGAAAAGGCGGTCATATTCGAGCCCGACGGACCAGTTCGGAGTGAAGCCGTATTCGAAGCCCACGCCGACGGTGCCGCCCCAACGGGTCGACGTCGCCGACGCCACCCCAATTCCCCCGACCGTGGTCCAGATGTCATAGCGATTGCTGGTGACCGCAGCACCGCCCTTCACGTAGAACAGCGCGGCATCCCAGGCCCAACCGAGCTGGCCGGTGAACAGACCCAGTCCGTCGGTCTTCGTTGTCGTCGAGAACCTCGGATCGATCAGGCTGAGGCGCGAGCTCTTCAGGTCCGCCCAATCACCCTGTCCTTCCAGGCCGAACACAAACTGGCCTGCCTGCCAGCGATAGCCGAGTTGTCCGCCGAAAACGCCACCGGAGCGCGAGCTGCACCCGTCGGCCACGACACCTCCGAGGGCGGGGATGAAATCCCAGCAGGTGCGGCTCTCACCCCAGCCGCCATTCGCACCGATATAGAAGCCGGTCCAGTTGTAGACCGGCGGAGGGACCGGCACAGGCGCCGCCTTGACGGCCATGTCAGCCGACAACGCCGGCGTGGCCATGCCGACAATCGCGGCGACAGAAAGCAAAAATCTCTTCATGGAATGATCTCCGGGTCTCTTCGCGTTAATCGAGAAAAGCAGTCCTTGCGCTCGCCCAATCGGGACGGTGGTCGAAGCCTAGATGTGAGTTACGAATAAGCGCGTGCCAAAATGGCAACACTCAAGGGCAAACGAAACACCGTGCTCAGGCTCTGCTTTCAACTTCGGTGCAGCACGAAGCTCGTCGTGCCGGAGAGGCAGCGCCGAGCCGGCTCACTGTTCGACGAGCCAATCGGCAATGTTCTGCGAGGGGATCAATTGCCTGGGGAGGTGCGGATTGATGGTGCCGGCAAACACGACCAGCCCTTCGTCCAGTTTTGATCGCGCGAACGCCTTGGCGTCCGATTCGCTTGCAAATGTCCTGGTCTCGCGAGGGCTGCGCGCCCTTCGAGCCAGCAGACCACGTCGGCGAATTTCATAAGTGACATACCAGATGGCCGACACCGCGACACCGGGCGAGAGCGAACAGCCCTAGCGACACACCATCTGGCCGGCGGCCGCGCCTTGACCTTGGTCAAGGGCGCGGACCGTAAAAATACGGGCGCCGCAGCCCGAGTTGAGGGAGAAGCGGTTCGATCAGAAGCGCGAGTGGACCGCGACGAGCCTGCCGACCGTAGGCATCGCCGGCTTCACCCTCGACCCGAGAAGGACAAGGATGCCGTCCGATGCCTGCGCGTTCGCAACAACGATGATCAGCGCCAGTTCCTTTGCATCGCATTCATTACGGTGTCTGCCTTGTGCGACTTGCAGTACTTGCCGATTACCTTGCCGTTTCGCTCGACGTAGCGAAAATCGACGACGGTCAAGTTCTTCGATGCGCTGAAATAGCCCGACATCCAGGA
Source organism: Bradyrhizobium sp. Pha-3 (assembly GCF_042258325.1). Lineage (NCBI taxonomy): Bacteria > Pseudomonadati > Pseudomonadota > Alphaproteobacteria > Hyphomicrobiales > Nitrobacteraceae > Bradyrhizobium > Bradyrhizobium sp. Pha-3. The sequence goes on from NZ_CP170151.1 coordinate 7,998,522, forward strand.
GCTGATCAGCGTTTGTCTTTCCTGGTCGGCCTCCAGCAGCTGCTTGCAGGTAATGAGAGACAGATCGACGACGACTTGCGCTTTGGCCACGACGTTCGTGGCGAGGAGCGTAACGGTCGCAATTGCAAGAATCGATGGTTTCATTGTTATCTTCCAACCCTGTTTGATCACTGGCCGGCCGTAGAGCGCTCAAGGCCGGCCATCACGGTCTGAGTGGGATTGGTCGCGCACCACGCCTTCACGCTTGCGACATTTCGCGCATACGCGTTGAGATCGACAAAGACGTATCCCTTCTTTTGATTGAACCAGCCGCTCATCCAGGCAGAAAATACGGAAGAATCGCCCGGGGACATGGCGAGGTACTGCGAGCAAGTTATCCGCGCCATATCGACGCTCGTCTGCGCTTGCAGCGGGCCCGACAACGCCGCGCCGGCAAGACCCAGGCACACAGTGATTTTGTTCATTCGATTTCTCCCAAGCTCCGTGCACAGTGATTTCTATCCGGCGATCTGCGCCCTCACTGACAGACAAGGACCGGAGTCTTTGCTTGCGCCAGCACCTTGTTTGTCACACTGCCGATGAGAAGCTTGGAGAGTCCGCTGCGCCCGTGCGATGACATAACGATGAGATCGCAACCCTTGTCCTCGGCTGCTGCGATGATGGCTTGATGAGGTTGCCCGCTCTCGACTTGGCTTGTCTCGCAGGGAACGCCGGCCTCCCTGGCCGCGTGTGCGGCGCGATCCAGCGCGCTCGTGGCCTCTTCCTTGCGTATCTCGGCAAATCTCGCGAGCAGATCACGGTACCGCCCTCCTATTTCCGAGAGCGGCTCAACGACGAAGATGACCGATACTTTGGCTCCGACGGATTTCGCCAGCGCCAACCCCTGCTTCACCCCTTGCTCCGCCAGTTCCGACCCATCTGTCGGAATGAGAATATGCCGGTACATGCCTTCACCTCCCGGTTATCTGGATGACGTATCGCCGCCCGCCAAATGCAAGCTGAACCTGAGCCCTCGGGCCTGGCCTTGAGATAGATCAATCCATCGCTCAGCGCCGCACCCCGGACGCTGATCGTCGCTCGGCGGAGGCACCTTCCACCTTCGGCCCATCTGAGGCAGGACGAATCGAGCGCGAGTTCACCGCAGCGAAATCGTCAGTCCGCCCAGATTGGCGGCGAATTCCAATCCTGCTTTCGGTCCCTTGAGCATGAGCACAACGCCCTGTTCATTTCGCAGGCTCACCCCGCCCACGCCACCGGCCCATGCGCCACCGGCTCCGACCAGCGTGTAGCTGCCGGCGAAATCGTTGACGTCCTTGATGCCTGAGGCGGTACCTTCCAGCCAGGTCACCGACGCACCGGCAGTCACGCCGAGGCTGAAGCCGGACGCGATGAACCGATAGTGCCGCCCGCGGTAGGTCAACGTGCCGCTGCCACCGCCGCCGCCCACGACGAGCGCCGCCTTCACGAACTTGACCTGGACGTGGCCCACGGCCTGCGCGAAGCATGGCACGACCAACAGGACCATCGCCGCAAGCGCCAGTATGACGGAACGGATCATGGATCGCGTCACTGCGGTCCCCTCCTCGCTCAGGGATTTGTCGGGTCCACTTTCTTCCAGGTGTGATCCGGATCGAAAACGATCATGCGCTTGGCGAGGAAATCGGTGCGTGGGCCGAGATCCTTTTGATAGACCGTGCCTGCGTGGTTGACCAGGAAGGTCATGACGCCGGAATTGCCGTACTCGGCGGGATAGGCGACCAGCGCGAATCCACCGATCATCTTGCCCTTCACAACGTAGTTCAGCGCGCCGCCCGGGGCGTCGGAGCCCTGTGCCTTCAGGATCCGATAGTAGTAGCCGTGGTACGGCATGCTCTGCTCGCCGACCTTGTAGCCTTCCGCAGCGGCCTGGGCCGCCAGCTCGCCGAGCGGGCTTGGATCCTTGTCGTCGCGCCAGAACAACCCGTCCGTCTTGCCCGGCCGGCTGACGATGCGCTGCGCATAGGCGCCCACACCCTCGCCGCGATCCTTCTCTGCGTATTCGTTCTGTGCGTCGACATAGGCAAGACTGGTCTGGATCGCGGCCAGCTCATTGCGGCCGATCCTGCGGTAGAGGACTTCGCGCCGCCCCGCGGCCGCGTCGAAACTCCAGCCGTCCTTGTTGTTGACGATCGGGATCGGGAACGGGAAATCGTCCCTCCCCAGAATCAAGGTGGCTTTCTTGTTGTCGTCAGCCTTGATCGAATGCTTGGCGTCGTAGGCAGAAAGAAAGCTCTCTCGCGCATTGGCGTCGGCGACATCGTCGCCCGACTCGATGATGTCGGCGGCATCGCGGCCCAGCACCTTCAGCATCGCCCGACTGGTGCCGGCCTTGACCGCGGTTGCCAAGGCAGACGCCGCGTCTTCCGGATTGGGAAAGCCTTGCTGCGCGCGCGCAGGAGACAGCAGCAAGGCGAGTGCTGTTGCCGCGGCCACGCCGATGGCGGCAATACGATCCGGTCGCGAGTATGAGGGGCCTGTCATCGTGATGCCTCCGACGGGGATGGAATCTTCGCGCCGGCGGCAAGCCAGTCGTGGTAGCTGCGGAACTTGAATCCGAGCTTGTCGTAATAGACCCTGAGATAGCCGTCGGCGCCGCGCGTCACCGCCGCCGGCATGACCTGCTCGACCTCCTGCGCCATCACGCCGACATAGCTCTTGTCGCTGCCGAGATAGCTGAAGCGATAGTAGCCGAGGCCGTTGGCGAGATGTCCAAGCAGTTCGATATCGTGCTTGAGCGCGATGTCGGAGCGTCGTCCACCGCCGCCGCCGCCGCGGAAGCCGCCACCTCCGCCACCGCCGCGGAAGCCGCCTCCGCCGCCGCCATGGAAGCCGCCCCCGCCACGGCCAGCAAAACTTGCACCGCCGCCGCCGCGCGGCATGCTGGCCATGCTCGATCGCCCGCGCGCCGATGCCGCCGCAGCTGCCCGTCCGGACGATACGTTCATGGCGCCACCGCGACTGCCACCGCCACGATTCGCGGCGGCTGCGCGGTTACCGGCATTGCCGCGGTTGGCGGCCTTTGCGCGATCGCCGCCGCCCTTGGCCTTGTTGCCGGCACCGGCGCGGTCGCCGCCCTTGGCGCGATCGGCGGCACCGGCACGGTCACCGCCTTTGCCGCGATCACCCGCACGGTCTCCGCCGCGGTCGCCTCCACGGTCTCCCGCCCGATCTCCGGCGCGATCACCGCGGTCTCCTGCCCGGTCACCGGCGCGATCTGCGCCCGGGCGATCGCCGCCGGGCTTGAGAACCTGCTGACCATCGCGGCCGCGAAAATCCATCCGATCGCCGGCACCGGCCCGATTGGCGTTGCCGCCGAAGCGCTGCTGGACATTGCTGTTGTTGTAGCGGACGCCCTGGCGATGCGCCGGATTGTGCTGCCAGCTGTTCCCGATATTATTGACCCTGTTGAAATTGTTCACATAGACGTTGCGATTACCCCAGTTGAAGCCGCCGCCCCAATAATTACCCCAGCGTCCGATCGCCCATCCGGCGCCGAAGGCAAGACCTGCCGCGATCACCCCGGCGCCGATATAGGACGGATAGCCGAAATAATACGGCGGATAGTCTGCATAGGGCCACGCGCCATAGACCGTCGCGGGATCGTAATAGGGCACGTAGACCGTGTTCGGATCGGTCTGCTCGATGACGATGACCTGCTTGCTCTCCTGGGTCTGGACGCTGACCTTCTGCTGCTTGGTCGTCACCAGCTTGTTGTTGGCCTGCGCCTTGCTGCGCAGCCGCTGGATCGCATCCATGACGTCGGGTTGCTGCGCCAGCACGGCATCGCCCAGATTCTTCGTCCAATCGATCTTGTCGCTCATCATCGCGAGCACGTCGGCGGTGCTCGCGAGCGCCTTCACGCTATCATCCCAGGCCTGCTTGTCGACCTCGGCCTTCAGCGCATCTCCTTTCAAGCTCTTGCGCTCCTTGAGCCAGCGATCGGCCTGCACGACCTCGAGCGGATAGGTCGATGCCGCCAGCACGTTGGCGAGCAGCGAGTCAGGATAAAGCGCGATCGGCGCCACCAGGGCTTCCAGCTGTTCCGGCTTCAGGAGCTGATCGGCAGGCTGCGTTGTTGCCGCGGCCGGCTGGCTGGCCTGGGCCGGCGGCTTGTCAGCCGTCTGCGCGGTTGCGGCAACGGACGTCACCGACACCAGTACAACCGCAAGCAGAGTCTTGCCCCAACGGAACATCGCGACCTCCATCGACACCAACGGTCGACAGCATCGGCCACGGTCCCGTCCCCTCCTTGATCAAGATCAAGGAAACAGCCCCTCCGTTCGGCTTTCGGCTCAGCTTTCGGCTTGGTGGCTTTCGACATGGCTTTCGGCTTGGCCCGGCTGTCGCGACGCAAGGTGGATGCGGCGATCGTGAATCAGGTTCTCGAGCCGATGGGCCGCAACGTTCACCGCCGTGACGGCGCGTTCGGCCTTGTCGTCCTCCACAGGCTGCGCGCGCTGCGTTCGCAGCACCTGGTCGATTTCGCGCTCGATCTCTTCCAGCTCCGACTCACGTCCGGCCGCGCGGACCCGAGGCCCCAGCGCGTAAAGCGTGTCGAGCGCCTCCTCGCGGCTCGGTGTCTCGACCGGTCGGAGGAATTTCCACGCTGCCGCAAGCACGGACGCAAGTCCGCCGGCGATCATCGGCGCCAGGAAGATCGCATTGCCCCACTGGTCGAGAAAACTCTCCCTGGTCCCCTCATAGACCGCTGCCGCCCCCGGATGCACCGGGATGTAGGCGCTTGCGTCGGTATCGGGCGTAGCGATCTGGGAAAGTGCCGGCAGCTCGGCAAGCAAATCCCGTCGCGCATTCATGATCGACTGCGTCAGGTCGCCGATCAGGTCATTCCCGAGCTTCTTCTGCGCCACCAGATAGAATGACGTCTGCAGCGTCGTCAGGTCGTCGGCAGGAATAGGCGGCGAGCCGCGCAAGGTCCCCTTCGGTACGTCGAAGCTTTCATAGGCGCGCTCTTTTTCGGCGATCGCTCCGGCGGACTCGATGGCGATGATCACCGGGCCGGCTCGTGTGGTGCGCGAGAAGACGTTGCGCAGCAGCGAAAGATACTTTTCGGTCAGAGGCATGACGAGCAGGATCGCCCGGACTTCCTTGGCATCGAGGGCCCGGCGCGCGTCCGCGGGGGCGAGCGGCTTGAACGTCACGTCCGCGCGCGTCAGATCGTACTCGTCGGTCAGCACCTTGATCAGCTTCTGATTGGCTTCGGCGCCGATCACGCCGATGGTGGCGCGCTTCAACTCCGATACGTCGGATATCGCCGCGCCGGGCGGCGCGACCAGCAGGACGGTGGCGTGGGCCAACACGATAACGGCCTGGGCCTGCGAGAGATCGCCGACATCGCCGCGCACGACGGCGAGGTCGACCTTTCCGGACGCGAATGCGTTGGCGGACTCAAGCGGTCCCGGCGTCTGGACCAGGCTGAGCCGGACCGGCGCTTTCGACTGAGCGAGCTTTCCGGCGATCGCCGAGACCAGCCTGCCGGCCTCGCCGTCCAACGAGCCAACCGCAATCGTCAAGGTCGTCGGCCGCTCATACCATCGATACGCCAGCAAGCCGGCGCCCGCCGCCAGAAGGGCAATACCCACCACCAGGGCGATGCGGAATGACCTCGGCAACCTGCTCGGATCCACGGCGCGCTACCCAATCGGTCCGGCGTCAGCCGACAACGGTCTGGCGGCGCTGAGCCAGCGCGGGGAGCGGACGCCTCTAGATCTTGCAACGATGATAGTTGACCTCCATCCCCTCGATGCCCGGGAACTGGCGCGTAATGGTATCGTCGTCGACGGCCTTAAGGAAGAACTGCACATTCGATACCATGATTCCCGATGCGCAGCCGACGATGATGTTGATGTTCTGGCCGTCGTCCTTGCGCGATTTGATCTTGCAGTTCTCGAACTTGCTCCGGAGGCGATCGGGCTCGGCGATGAATCCGCCGCCATAGACGCCGGAGAAGTTCGTGAAGGTCAACTGGTTCGCCCTGCCCTTGTGGGCGAACACCTTTCGGCATTGCTCGGCGCTCGTGGCCCAGGCGCCCGTGAGATCGAAAGCGTGCGCGTAACCCGGTAGTCCGAAGATCATGCCCGTCACCACGATAGCGCGAAGCTTACGGTCCGGTTTCATATGCTGTCTCCCTGTTCGCGCCCGTCAGTGACCGCTGAGCACCAGCGTCTGAATCGGCAGCAGCAGAGCCTGAATCCGAAGCAGCAAGGCATGAACGACTGCAGTCGCGTCGACGGCGTGCAGGGCAAAGCCTTTCAACGCGCCGGTTTTCGGATCGGCAATCACGTCATGATTGCTGGTGTAGGCATTGACGATGCAACTGCTGCCTGGTGTCACGCCGTCAAGTCCGCCCTTGTAAAGCGGCTCCAGGAACACGAGGATCGAACCTGGCTTTTGCAGACTCTGCGGGTCGATCAACAGCTCGCTGGTCCGAAACTGGCCGGCGGCGATGAAATCCTGCACGCTGGTGACAACCAGAGGAATGATTACCCAAGGTTTCGACATACAGGTGGCTTCCGCGACCATGCCGGGCTTCATCACCTGGGCCTCGATCTGCCCGAATCCCGCCTGCAACCTGTTGCGGCCCGCTTCGTTCGGTATCAGGATTCCGGCCGGCCGCATGATCTGGGCGACGAGGTCCCCGGGGCGAACCAGGAATTGCTCGACGCGGCCATCGACGCCGGCACGGACGAAGGTCTTGTCGAGGTCCACTTGCGCCTGCGCCCGCGCGGCCTCGGCGCTCGCCTTCTCGGCCGGCAACAGCGTGGAGACCCGCAACGCCGCCGATTCCCTGGCGGCGCTGGCGGCATCGACGCCGGACTGCCGCTGGTCAACCAGCACCTGCAGCTTCTCGATGTCACGTTGCGGCACAATGCCGGGATTGCGGCGCTGCAACTCGCTCTTCACCTCCAGCTCGTCCTTCGCCTGCTGCAAGGAGGCTTTCGCCTCCCCGATCTGAGCGTCCGCCTTGACGACGTCGGCCTGCGCCGCGATCAACGACGCATCGACCTCGGCGATCTTTCGCTTGGCGGTCTCGAGCGCGGCCTCCTGCTTCGAACTGTCGAGCCGGAACAGAACGTCACCCTTCTTCACCGGCGCGGTGAAGTCGACATTGACCTCGACGACACGTCCGGAGCCTTCGGGCAGGATCGGCACGGTCCTGAAGTAGATCGCCGCGGAGGTTGTCGAGGGATGAAAGTAGAAGATCATCGTGATCAGCGAGATCGTGAGCATCAGGCAGCCGGTGATCCCCCATCTCAGTTCGTACCAGACAGAGAAGAACGTGATCTCCTTGCCGAACCGCTTGCCTTGCCGATAGCGGCGGTAGAGGTAATCCGGCAGGATCGTCACCAGCGAGCAGATCATCAGCTCAAGCATGGTTGTGCACCTCTTGCTTCCCGGGCGTCCGGATCTCGGGACTGCCGTCAGGTACGGATTCGGCTTCCGCTTCGGCGGCGCCCGGCGTGGCGTCTGCTATGCGCTCGACGGAATCGGCGATGCTGCGCATCGGCGTGCCGAAATCCGGCAGGTCGATGAGTGCCAGCAACAGGCCGGCGACCCAGAAGATATGCATGTGGGTGAAAAGCGATATCAGGCCGAGGACGGCGACGATCTCAAATTGAAGTTTCTGGCTCTTGTGCGCCATGCGCTCCGGCAGGCTGTGCAGCTTCCAGTATAGAGTGCCAACCCACAAGACTGTGGCTACGAGGAAAATGCCCATCACCACCATCAGGGTATCCGACCCGTCGGCGCCGGGAATGAAAAACGGCAAATGATGGGGGGCCGCCGGATGCATCTGCTCGCTCAAGCCAAGTCTCCCGGTCGCAATAAAACCGCAAGCGAATCTTGATCGACACTGCTGACGATCCTATCGCGCTTGCTTGATCTGGATCAAGGAAGCCGGTCGGCTCATCCCTACCGTTCTGGGGGCAAGGTGGAAGATCGGGCTTAGGAGTCCCCAGCCATGCGAGACAAGATCGATGACCTGATCCCCAAGGCACACGAGATCCAGAAGCAGGCAGCGCTCAAGGAAGCGGAGAAAGCCGAGGAGCATGCCAAGCGTGCGGCTGCCATCGAAGCCGAGAAGCGCGCGTTGATCGAGCGGCTGAGCAAGCCCTCCGGACTCAGCGAGGACGAGAAGGTCAAGCTGGCGTCGACGGTGATCCAGCGGGCGGTGCGCAACGGGTTGAGCGAAGTGCAGGTCTATCGCTTTCCCAATACGCTGTGCACCGACAAGGGGCGAGCCATCAATCAGATGGAGTCCGGCTGGGAGCAGACGCTGACGGGTATCCCTAAGGAAATATACCAGCTTTGGGCTGACTACTTGCAGCCGCGCGGCTACCGCATCCGCTATCAGATCGTTGATTACCCCGGCGGCATGCCCGGCGATATCGGAATCGTCATTGCCTGGGGCGACTAGTCGAAACGATGGACGGATATCCATGGCGAAAGACAAGCCCGCTGGGAAGATGAAGCGCAAGGACTATGAGGAAGAACTGCACAAGCTGCAGATCCAGCTCTGCCATCTCCAGGAATGGGTGAAAGCGAACAATCTCAGGGTCATCATCCTGTTCGAGGGACGCGATGCGGCCGGCAAGGGCGGAACGATCAAGGCCTTGACCGAGAAGGTCAGCCCGCGCGTGTTTCGCGTGGTCGCCCTGCCCGCGCCCTCGGATCGTGAGAAGTCCCAGCTCTTTATCCAGCGCTACATGCAGCAGTTTCCGGCGGCCGGCGAGATCGTGATCTTCGATCGCAGCTGGTACAATCGCGCAGGCGTCGAATATGTGATGGGGTTCTGCACGCCGGCGGAGCACAAGCGATTCCTCTCGCTCTGCCCGCAGATGGAGCAATACATCATCGAGGGCGGCATCATCCTGATCAAGCTGTGGCTCGAGGTCGGGATGGATGAGCAGGAGCGCCGCTTCAGGGCCCGGATCGACGATCCGCTGCGGCAGTGGAAGCTGAGCCCGATGGACACGGAATCCTACCGCCGCTGGTATGATTACTCCCGCGCGCGCGACCTGATGTTCAAGGCGACGAGTTCGAAGCACGCGCCCTGGAACGTCATCCGTTCCGACGACAAGCGGCGGGCGCGGCTGAACTGCATCTCGTTCCTGCTGAAGACAATTCCTCACGGACGGGTCAGGCGCGACAAGGTCAAGCTACCCAAGCGCTCCAACAAGGGTCGCTACAATGATCAGGCCGGACTGCGCGGAATGAAGTTCGTCGAGGAACGCTACTAGAGGTCCAGGCCGCGCCGGGCACGGCCTGGATCACTCCGGACCTATTTCAAGCGGATGGAAACCCCGCCCACGGCGGCCGAAACCTCGGCGCCGACCTTCGGGCCGCTGAGCTGCAGGATCACGCCATTGGCGTTCTGCAGTTGCACGCCGCCGGCGCCCGCGGCGATCGCCCCACCGGCGCCTGCAGCGCTGTAGGAGCCTTCGATCGAGGCAGGCCCTCTGAGATTGAGGGCGCGCCCGACCAGCTTGGTGGTCGAAGCGCCGATCGTGAAGCCGACGCTCATGCCCGACACCGTGAACGGATAGTGCTTGCCGCGCAGCGTCAATACGCCCTCGCCGCCTCCGACACCAACGATGAATCCACCCTTGGTGAAGATGACGGCGACCGAGCCGGTTTCAGCCAGCGACGGCGTGCTGAAGCCGGCCAACCCAATCGCCAGCGTCGCAAGAATTCCGATCAAACTCACTTTCCTCATGGTGTCCCTCCGGAAACCGGTTGCGTTACGACTTGTTGCGCAAGACTCATCGCCGCAAAGAATGCGATGACGCCTTGCGGGCTCTCCTTCGTCTATGATGCAGCCTTGAACTTCGTCGCGGCCGCTCGCGGCTTGCCCCTCCTGGCCAGTGCCTCGGTCGTCACGAGCTTCAGGCCCTCGGCCGCGTCGTAGCCATGGATCTCCTTCACATCCAGCTTGCGCATGAAATCGATGGTCTCCTGCGTGATGACCTGGCCAGGGACCATGATCGGGAAGCCCGGCGGATAGGGAATCACGAAGTTGGCGGAGACGAGATCGGGCCCGTTCTTCAGGCGCCTGTCGATCTCGGGATCGTTCAGGCGAATATATTCGCATCCCGCGGCGTCATAAGCCGAATAGAACCCGCCGCGGATGTCGCCCTCATTCGTCTTCGTGCCGGCATCGCCGCGATAGGCGTCGTGGAAATGCGAGAAGTTCGGCAGGTCGGGTACGTCCTTCATCAGGCTGTTGACCCGCATGTCGAAGTCGATCCTGGCGTTCGCGCCGCCCTTGGCCAGGCCGCGATCGATTTCACCGGAGATTTCGGCCAGCACGCGGACGAGATGCGCGACGTCGCTCCGCGTATTGTTGATGTTGGACTGGATCAGGACCGAGTTGCGCGAGGTCTTGTTGACCTGGATGTTGTAGCGGCTGGCGAGCAGTCCCTTGAACGACGTTCCGTCGTACCCGGCCGTGCCGCAGACCAGCGTCATGCGGGTCGGATCGAGGCAGAACTCGTCGTCGTTCAGGCTCTTCAAGGCGCTCGCCCAGTTGGTCCCGGCCGCCAGATAGTCGGTGAATCCGCTCTGGCGGTATTGTTTCGGCACCATGGCATCCGCGCCGAGAACGCGGAAATATCTCGAAATCAACGGATTGGTGTTGACCGCGTTGCGGATGGCGAACGCGATCTCCATGGCATTGGCCACCAAACCGTAACCCTCGAGCTCCATCTGCCGGCGCGAGACGTCGAGGCTCGCGATCAGCTGCTGGTTCGGGCTGGTCGAGGCGTGCGTGAATACGGCCTCCTTGAACTGCGCTTCGACGGTGTGGAATTCGATGTCCTTGACCGCCAGCATCGAGCCCTGGCGGATCGCCGACATCGACTTGTGCGTCGAGTTGGTCTGGTAGACGCGCAGCCGGATCCGGCGCGGATCGGGGATCAGCCTGGTCTTGAGCAGAACCTCGTCGGAAGGATCCTTGCCTAGCTCGGCCTGCTGTTTCTCATAGGCCGCAACCGACTTGGGATCGCGCATCCAGGCTTCGATCTCGTTCGCCGCGCCCATCGCGGTTCGCCGCCTCAGGAACGGTGAAAACCGCGCGAATCCGAACCAGGCCTCGTCCCAGAGGAAGATCAGGTCAGGCTTGATCGCGAGGCATTCCTCCATCACCCGCCGAGTGTTGTAGATGTGGCCGTCGAAGGTGCAGTTGGTCAGGTCGATCATCTTGACCCGGTCGAGCCGGCCATCGGCCTTCGCGTTCAGAAGCGCCTGCTTGATCGTCTGCAACGGCACCGCGCCGTACATCGAGTATTCCGTCATCGGGAATGCCTCGACGTAGAGCGGCTGCGCGCCGGCCAGCACCATGCCGTAATGGTGCGACTTGTGGCAATTGCGGTCGACGATGGCGATGTCGCCGGGGCCCAGCAGCGCCTGCACGGCCATCTTGTTGGACGTCGAGGTGCCGTTGGTCACGAAGTAGACGCGGTCGGCGCCGAGCGCGCGCGCGGCCTTCTCCTGCGCCTTCTTGATGTTGCCGGTCGGCTCCAGCATGCTGTCGAGGCCGCCGGTGGTTGCGCTGCTCTCGGCAAGGAACAGGTTCAGCCCGTAGAACTCGCCCATGTCGCGGATCCAGTCCGACTTGAACACGGACTTGCCGCGCGCGATCGGCAGCGCGTGGAAGGTGCCGATCGGCCGCTGCGCATATTTCTTCAGATTGTCGAAGAACGGCGTGTCGAAGCGATCCTGCACGCCCTCCAGAATTGAAAGGTGCAATTCGAGGATATCCTCGACCGAGTAGAACACCCGGCGCACCACATCGGCTTCGGGATTGCCGGCCAACTCCTCGACGTCGCGATTGGACATGAGATAGAGGTCAAGCTCGGGACGCACCCGCTTCAGGATATGGGCCAACCGCAGCGCGGACGCATCGGACTCATCGCTGAGCCCCATGGCGCCGGTCATAGCGCGAAGCACGGGCGCATCGTGGCGCGAGCGCAGCCCGAAGCCTTCATTGATCACCACCGCCGCAATGTTGGGGTTCAGCATTGCCGCACAGAAGGCGTCCTCGAGGTTGCCCACGACCACGGGCTCATAGATGAAGGCGTCGACCGGACGCCGCAGCTTGCGCCATTCCGCCAGGAGCCCGGGCCAGTTGCTGGCCGGCACCCCGGTCAATCAGGGTCTCGAAGTAAGGACGGCGCGCCGCCGATTGCCCCAGGGTTGGCGGAAGCAGATCGGGAACATCGCCATTGCCATCGTCCTGCGTGCTCCAGTCACCTGCATGCTGGCGGAAGGATTTTGTCTGAAGTGCCTGCGCGATCCGCGTCGCAAGCGTATGCGAGGTGGCGGCGTCGCCCGCCGCTGCGGCTTCCTTCAGCGCCGCCATCAAACGAAGGCCCGGGTAGCCGTGGAACTCCTCCGTCACCGCAAGCGCGGACAGCGCCGCGTCATATGCCGCACGGTCGCCGCCCCTGCTCCATACCTTCGCCGCCTCAACCAGATCGCGCCAATTGTCGGCTCGTCCACCGGGCCCGGAGAAGAACTGGTCGATGCGCTGCTGTGCCGGCTTCGCGTCGTTGGCCATGAGAGTCTCCCGATCTCGTGATCTCAGCGCTGGTTCTGTTCAATCGTACAAACTGGGCCCGCTGCGCCCTTTGATCCAAGTCAAGCTGCAAGCTGGATTGAGACAGCCCCCAAGCGCGCGTGATCGCGACGTCTTGCGACGCAACAAGGGCTGGAATGTCGCAGCAGTCCGCACGGCCGCACACGCTAGACGCTTGCCTGCGGCTTCCTGTTGCTCAATACGCTGTCGAGCGTACGCATCCAGTCGCCGCTATCGGTCTTGTCGGCAAGACCATCCGCCTGAAGCAGATCCCGCAACTGCGCGTGCGCGCCCACGATGCAGAATGTGATCTGGCGCGCTGCGAGCTCCTGGTGAAGGTCGTGCAGCATGCGCGAGCCCGCAAGGTCGATGAACGGCGAGGCCGACAGGTCACAGGCCACCAGCTTGACGTCGGGCGACACCCGGAGCGCCGCCAGCACCGTTTCGAAGATCGTCTCGGCATTGACATAAAGGAGCGAGGTCTCCGGGCGGAACGCGATGATCCCGGTCAAGGGCTCGACGTCATCGTGTCGCGCCCGGTCGGAATAGCGCCCACTGCCGGCTTGACGGCCCAAAAACGCGATATTGGGCTGGGACGCCCGCAACAACAGCAGGAAGATCGAGGCGACGGCCGCCAGCAGCACGCCCTGCAATATCCCGAGGAACAGCACGGACACCAGCGCGATGATAGCGGCATAGAAATCGATCCGGCTGATCCGCCACATTCTGGCCAGCGCCGAAATATCGACCAGTTTGTAGACGGCTGAGAAAACGATCGCGGCGAGCACGGTCTTCGGCAGATTGGTCAGCAGGCCGGTAAAGAACAGCAGGCAGAGTGCGAGGGTTGCCGAACAGAACACCAGCGCCAGCGGCGTGCGTGCGCCGGCGGCGTCATTCACGGCCGACTGCGACAACCCGCCGGCGACGGGATAGCCATGCCCGAAGGCTGCGGCTAGATTGGCCGCGCCGAGTCCCAGAAACTCTTGCCTGACATCCAGCGGGTAGCCGTGCTTTGCCGCAAAGCTTCGTGCGGCGGACACCCCTTCCACATAGGCCAGCACGAGGCATCCGGCGGCGATCGGAAAGAGATCGTCAAATTCGAGCAGACCAAATGTCGGTAGCGAAAGTGTCGGCAAGCCGGTTGGGATCGCTCCGGTCACCGGCAAGCCCAGTTCTGCCAGCCCGAATGCGCTGGCCGCGAGGATCGACAGCGCGACCACCGCCAGCCCAACGGGCTTTCCGGGCAGTCTCTTCTCGCCGAGCAGGAGCAGCACCGTCGCAGCCGCACCAATGCCGAGCACCAGCGGCCTGGTATCGCCGAGCTGGCCGACAAGCTTGATCACGCGGTCGAAGAAGTTATGGCCGCCTCCAGCGACGCCGAACAGGCTGGGCAGCTGGCTCATGATGATGGTGAGGCCCGCTCCGGCCTTGAAGCCCACCAAAATACTATCGCTGATCAACCGCACCAGCAGGCTGAGCTTGAACAGCCAGGCGATCAGGCAGAGCACTGCGACGCTGAAGGCCACGAGACTGGCAATCTGTCCATAACGCGTGGCATCGCCGCCGGCCAATATGCCGACGGCGCCGGCGATCATCAGCGAGATCGCCGAGGTGGGTCCGACCGCGAGTTGCCGGGACGAGCCCAGCAGGGCGTATCCCACGCCGCCGAGCAGATAGCCATAGACGCCGATCTGCGGCGGCAGACCCGCGAGCCCCGCATAGGCCAGCGACACCGGGATCGCGTAGGCCGCCAGCGTGATCCCGGCGATTGCGTCCGCCCCAAGCCAGGATGCGCGGTAGTCGGCGAGCCAGTTCGCCGGCGGAAACCAGCGCATCCAACTCGTCTCCACCTGGATCGACATCAAGCCCGCCGTATGACGCCACAATGGTCGCATGTGGTTGCGCCGGCGGGTCCGATGGGCGTTGATTCAGATCAAGCCTTGCAGCCCTCAATGTGCTTCAGATCTTGCGCGGCTCGATCGTCGTGGCCTGCACATTTGCCAGATGACTGCCGGAGCGCATGGCATGCGTCAGCACCGCTTACGGACCCTCGCAACCGCAGCGCTGCTGTTGCTTGGCCTGACCGCTCCAGCACGCGCCGATGACCAACAGTCACCCCAGCGCATCCAGGAAGAGATCTGGGTGTTGCCGACGCCGCTGCCAATGTTCGCTTATCTGGTCCGTCCGCTCGGCGATGGTCCTTTCCCGCTGGTCATTATGAACCATGGCGTGTCACTGAACGCCAGGGATCGCAGCTTTTTCCCGCTGGTCGAATTCCGCGATGCCGCAATGTGGTTCGCGCGGCGCGGCCACCTCGTGGTGGCGCCGGTCGGGACCGGCTATGGCGCGGCAGCCATCGATGTTCCCGAACGCGGTCTTTATGGCCCGTTCTTTTCCAAGATCGGGAAATGCACCAATCCGAATTTCCTCGATCCGGGCCTCGCCGTCGCGCAGGTCGATCTTTGGATCATTGATTACATGGCCGCCGAAAAGCGCACCTTGCCGAAGGACGTCATCGTCGTCGGACAGTCGGCCGGCGGCTGGGCGGCGATCGCCCTGTCGAGCCTCAATCCGCCGCAGGTCAAGGCCATCATCACCTTCGCGGCGGGCCGCGGCGGCCGTGTCGACGGCAAGCCCAACAAAAATTGCGCTCCCGACAGACTGGTCGAAGCGACCGGCGCGTTTGGCCACACCTCGCGGGTGCCGATGCTGTGGCTCTACATCGAGAACGACACGTTCTTCGGCCCGGCCCTGTCAAAGCGAATGCACGAGGCCTTCTCGCGCGCCGGCGGTCGTGCCGAGTACCATCTGTTGCCGCCGTTCGGCGACGAAGGGCATTTCCTGATCGGCTCTCCCGATTCCATTCCCACATGGTCGCCTTTGGTCGAACGATTTCTAGTCAAGGTTCGCTAGGCGGCCGTTCCCGCTGGAGGAGCATCCATGGTCCGACTTGGTGCCTTGGCGAAGTTGGTGCTGCTTGCGGCCAGCATCAGTGCTGCCCACGGTCAACAGACGCCCTCACTGCCGGCAGCGGTGAAGGACGGTGGCGAGGTGGCTCCGCGGGGTACACGCGCGCCGGTGCGAGACATCAAATATGGCGAGTGGCGAAAGCTCTGCTTCAATGCCGCCGGCGCCAAGACATTATGCCGGACGACGATCACCGGCACCTTCCCAACCGGGCAGACGGCCGTTCGCGTCGATCTGATCGAGCGAGAGGACGGCAGCAACCGCGTCCAGCTGTTCCTGCCGGTCGGGATGTATCTGCAGGCTGGCGTCAAGCTATCGGTCGACCAGAAGGCCGTTCATCGGCTTCCCTACACCTGGTGCGCGACCAACATGTGCATCGCGGCCGATGTTGCCGATCCCAAGCTTCTCGAGGACATGGATGGCGGAAAGACGCTCTCGATCGAGGTGGTCGACACCAGCATTCTGACGATGACGACATCGGTGCCGCTCGACCGATTTGCGACCGTGCGCAAGGGGGCGCCCGCGTTGACTCTCGATCAAGCCATCGATGAATGATCGAGACCGGCAGCCGCTAGACCACACCAGCCAACAGCCGTTCAATCGGTTGGATCAGCGAATTGGCAGTGAATGGCTTGGTCAGATAGGCCGCGCATCCCGATGCCATTGCAGCCATGCGTGTCGCCGGGTTGTCATTGCCGGTGATATAGATGACGGGGATTTCGATGCCCTGATCCGCCAGGCGGTGCCGCAGTTCGATCCCGGACCCATCGCTGAGATTGATGTCCAATATCAGACAAACCGCGCTGTCAAAGCTGCCATGTCTCAGCAACGCGCTTCCGGTCTCGAATAGCCTGGATGCAAATCCACACTCCCGTAGAAGCCGTCCGATTCCACGGAGCATGGAGGGATTATCATCCACGACGAAAACGAGTTTCGCGGTCGGCAAATCCTGAAGCCTCTACCTATCGCTGAATGACCTTCGCCCGCGTATGGAAAAAGGGCATGTCAAGCGGCTACCGGCGCGCAATATTCTCGCGGCCAATATCGGAGATACGCCGCGTCACAGAGCTTTCATATTGTACCATGGGACAGGAGGGCAGAGCTGCCCGGCAGATCAAGCCTTGACTTCGCCCCCGGACGCGCGCGTGCCGAGCTGCTCCGCGATCGAAACCAGCTCGGCAAGTGACTGCACCTGCATTTTATCCATGACCTGGTGACGATGCGCCTTGATCGTGCGTTCGGTCGTGCCAAGCTCGTGGGCAATCTGCTTGTTGATCCGACCGCACACAATCAGGTCGAACACCTGCCGCTCGCGTGGGGTCAACTTCGCCAGCAGCGCACGCAGTGAGTCGAGCCTGGTTCGCTGGCCACGGGCCAGTTCGTGCCGCGCAACGGCGCGATTGATCGCCTCGATCAGCTGTTCCGACGCGATCGGCTTGGTCAAAAAATCTTCGGCACCTGCCTTGATCGCCTGGACGGTCGTCGCTGTGTCGGCATATCCGGTCAGGAAAACGATCGGCAGTGTCGACCCCAGCTCGTTGAGGCGACGCTGCAGCTCCGGACCACTCATTCCGGGAATGCGTACGTCCAGCAGGATACAGCCGGTCTCCTCGTCGTCGGGCAATTGGTCGAGCAATTCCCGGGCCGATGCATACGTAGCAACCCGATAGCCTGCAAGTTTGAGCCGGCGCTCGAGCGCTGTACGAAACGAGGCATCGTCGTCAACTATGTGCACGTAAGCGTGCATTATTGCTCCACCGCCTGCCGATCGCCGCTACTCATTGAATGACCATCAGCCGTGGCTGAAAATACTGCGTTGGTCGTAAATCGAACCTTGCACCTCGGCAAGCAAGACCCAAACGCGCTACGCCGCCAGTGGCAGTGAGAGGTGGAATACCGCGCCTCCTCCGGACTGGTTCTCGGCCCAGAGCTGACCGCTATGCGCCAGAACGATCGTCCGCGCGATGGACAGGCCGATGCCCATGCCCTGCTCTTTTGTGGTGAAGAACGGATCGAAGATGTCGTTCAGCCTGTCCTGCGGAATTCCCGGACCGGAATCGCTGATGGAAATCACCGCCGACGCGTCCCCATTGACCTCCGTACGACCGATGATGGTGCGCCCGTAGGGCATTTTGGCCATCGCGTCCATGCTGTTGACCACGAGGTTAAGAATGACCTGCTGCAACTGGACGGGGTCGCCTTTCACCCGTAGGGTCTGCGGTGAGGTCTGCAGGTAGATTGCGACGTTGCGCGCCGAGGCCTGCAGCTTGAGGAAATCGAATGCTTCCCGCATGGTCTGGTTGAGGTCGATCTCCTTCTTCTCAAATGGCGCACGCTTCAGCAGGCTGCGCATCCTGCGGATCACCTCGCTTGCACGCAGATCATCGCGCTTGATGTCGGAAATGATTTCCCGCACCTCCTGAAGGTCGGGCGTCGGCGAACCGAGGATCAGCTCCGCGCTCTCGGCATTGGTCAGGATCGAGCCCAGCGGCTGGTTAAGCTCATGAGCAATCGAGGACGAGAGTTCTCCGGCAGTCGCCTGCCGATTGATATGGGCGAGCTGAGACAGGCGATTGCGGGCTTCGACTTCGGCACTCCGCCGCATGTGACGCTCATGTAGCAGAAACGCAATCAGAGTTGTTTGAACCAATAATGCCGTGGCCAGGGCGACGGCCCGCCAACGATATTTTTCCAGGAAGGTCGGTTCGCGGAAGCGAATCTCGCTGCCTGGTGGCAGGTTGGCTTCGCTGACGTTCCAGCGATGCATCTGCCGCCAGTTGAAAATGGGCTTCACGGTATCGACAGCCGACGGCGGCAAGCTTTCCGGCGTCTCGCCATCCAGAATCCGCAGTGCCCTCCGCGCTGCGTCGGCGCCGATCGCGGACGGAACAATTACGAAACCGCCGATCCCGCCCGGATCGAGGAAAGTCTCCGCTGCGACGACGATGGGGCGATTGGCTCTTGCGGCGACAAAAGCGAGGGCATCCGAGGGCGGATAGTAGTTGCCCTTCCCGTCACTATAGAGGCCGGTGTAGATGATCGCGCTATGGTCGGGAAGCGCTGCGACCTGCTCGACGATATCAGGCATCGGACGCCCGATGATCTCGATGATGTCGAGGCCCGGAATGCCCGCCGCGGCCTGGTCCTTCCAATTGCGAAACAGAACCTGCCGCTCCCAGTCCGCACCGACGAGCACGACAGTCTTGAGCTCCGGCACGACGGCGCGAGCAGCCGTGACGGCATCCTTGAGCTTCGACGTCACGACGCCGCCGGTGACATTGGCAGGCGGCCGCAATCGCTTGAAATCGGCCTCTTCGACCAGCGCAAACACGATTGGCGTATCGGGCCAGAGCTGCGGACGCCAGCGGAGCGCAAGTTCAAGCGCAGCCGCTCCAATGGTGACCACCACGCCGATCGGCCGATCGCGATATTTTGCCTCGAGGAACCGCCGGAAATCCTCCTGATAGGCTTCGCCACCGAAGCGATTGAGATCGAGGCTCTCCGTGTAGACGGTGGTCGGTGCGTGACCGTGGGCGCTCACCGCATCCCTCAAGCCAACGAACACCTGGTAGTAAAAGGGGCCACGCCGATCAGACTGGTCCAGCACCAGCATGGAATGCGGGCGCATCTCCTGCGCCCGGAGCACAGCCGGCGCCAACAGCGCAGCCAGCAGGATGACCAGTCCAGAGAGCCGAATTGCCTTGCCCATAGCGTTCGGAGCCGGAGACCAACGGGTTCAAAAAATAGCACCCGGTTATCGGCGTGAATATTGAAAAGTAATCTAAGATGGTGCGCATCAATTACGAACAAATTGCCGCATTTGGCGCACCCTGTCCTTTAGGACAATGACCTCAAGACCAATAGAGACTGGCCGGGCCCTGTCGTAGTGATTGCGCGCGGACAAGCAATTTCGAGCCGCCGCGGACGCTGCAACAGTCGTTACCCAAGAGAGTTAGTCCATGTTCGCTCGCGTCAATGTCAGACCGGCCAATGTACCGAGCATCCTCGGTGGGCTGACCGCCCGGCACGCCAACTGCACCACCAGCGAATTCCACTACAGGAAAGGCACCGAGATCTACGGGGAGAAGGAGCCGGCGGAGTACGTCTACCAGGTCGTTTCGGGGGCGGTCCGCAGCTACAAGCTGCTCTCCGACGGACGCCGGCAGATCGGCGCCTTTCACCTCGTCGGGGACATCTTCGGCCTCGAGAATGCCGAAACCCACCGCTTCACCGCCGAAGCCATCGTCGACACGAACGTGCACCTGATCAGGCGGATGAGCCTCGAACGCGTGGCCGATTCCGATTTCGCGCTGGCTCGCAACCTGCTGGTCATGACCACCAGCAACCTGCGGCATGCCGAAGAGCACATGCTGCTGCTCGGCCGCAAGACCGCATTGGAGCGGGTTGCCGCGTTTCTGCTCGAAATGGATCGCCGGCTGACCGGAGTCGGCGTCGTCGCCTTGCCGATGTGCCGGCGCGATATTGCCGACTATCTCGGGCTGACGCTCGAAACCGTGTCACGTGCGCTGTCCAAGCTGCACGCCTACGGCGCGCTCAACTTCCTTGGCTCGAACCAGCGCGAAATCATGCTGGTTGACCGCGACCAGCTGTCCAGGCTGGACAACTGACCGCGCGGTCAGGGGGATTTCGTGAGCGCCGTCTGGCGCTCGATGGTCTTTTGCAACACTTCGAACAAGACCGCGGTCGACCACCCGAACATGAGAATGCCGTTCATGGCCGCCATCGGTCCGATCAACAGCCACTGCTTGACCGGGATAACATCGCCATAGCCGAGCGTGGTGTAGTTCACGAACGCGAAATAGAGCAGATTGCTGCCGGCGGGCGCGGCGCCGAGCACCCAATAGGCCAAGCTCCACACCACGATCTCGAGCGTGTGAGCCAGCATCAGCGCAAGCGCGGTGGCGACCATCACGCCGCTGAGCTGTAGCCCGGCCCGGCCAGCCGCGCTCAAGGCGACGTTGCGAAGCAACCCGATGGCCGCGACTGTCCAGAGCGAATGGATCGCGATGTTGATCGCGCTCACCGCCGATCCCACGAGGAGCTGAAACAGCATCATCGCTCTCCCGCCAGCCGGGCGCGGTCGTCCCGGATCCATGCCGTGATCAATTCCCAGGCGACCGCGAGAATGATTGGACCGATGAACAGGCCCACGATGCCGTGGGCAAGCGTGCCGCCGATCACGCCGACGAAGATGACGAGCGCCGGCGTGGTCAGGCCCCGCCCCATCACCAGCGGCTTCAGCACATTGTCGAGGACGCCGACGACCAGGAAGAAGAACGTGAGGGCGAGCGCCGTCGGGAAGTCCTTGGCCGACCATAGCCAGATGATGACCGGAAACAGCACGATTGCCGCCCCGATCTGAACGATCGCGAGCAGCATCACGACAAACGCCAGCAGCCCTGCGCTCGGGATCCCCGCCAGCTTGAAGCCAATGCCGGCCAGCAGCGATTGCAGGACGGCGACACCGATCACGCCGCGGGAGACCGCCCGGATGGTCGCACCCGCAAGATCGAGGAAGTGCTCGCTCTGCTCCGGCACGATGCGGGACAGGAAGCTCCGGCACGCCGCTGCAAGCTGCGAGCCGTACGGAAACAGAAACCCTGCCACGACGACCGCCAGCAGAAACTTCACCATCCCGATCCCGGCATTGCTGGCAAACGCAAACAGGGTCCCGGCCAACGGCTTCAGATGCGGCACGACCTCGCGCAGCACGGCGCGCAAATTGGTCGACGCCCGATCCCAGATCTCATGGAGTGGGCCGCCGATCAGCGGCCAATCCTTGACCTCCGGCGGCGGCGACGGCACGACAACGTTGCCGGCGCCCAGTTGTTCGGCGAGCTCCTTCATCCCCTCTACAGCTCCGATTCCGAGCCAGGTCGCCGGCCCGATGACGACTCCCAGAGAGATCAAGGTCAGCACGAGCGCCGCGATGCCGGCATGGCCGCCGAGCATTGCTGCGAGCCAGGTGAAGACGGGATAGAGCGCGACCGCGAGCACTACGCTCCAGGCCAGGATCGGCACGAACGGGCTGACCAGGACGAACGACCAGTAGATCAGCAGCGCCAGCAATCCGAAGCGAATTGCGAGCTGGATGAACTCGTCTCCAGTCACGAGCTGGCGCTGGGTTTTCAAGAGCGTGCTTTCGATTGAGCATCAGCTGCTACGCGGGAAGCGGTGCCATCGCCTTGCTGCGCACAACTTGATTCAGATCAAGCGCGACGCCTCCGAACTTTCGCCGAAGAAGCGGCCCCGGTTCGGGGCAGGAATCGGGCCACTCCAACTTCGCCGGGATGCGTTCGCGGTCGGGATCACGAGCGCGATCGCGCCCCCATAAGGCGGCGGCCTGCCTATCCGCGGCAATTGTCCCACGGCGAAGGATCAATCGTCCGCACCGCCCCCTCGCCACATTGATTCAAATCAAGCTTTGGCCGGCCGCGGCTGACAGGCTCGGCATGCTCATGGACCGGAAAGCCGCTCTCGATTTGGCTGGCTTTCGATCACGACTGCCTGTGTCACCCCGATGTGGAGGACGTCATGACGAATGCCAAGACCCTGCTGGCCTTGATCCTGCTTGCGAGCATGGCCGGCATTGGCGCGAGCCAGGCGGCGCCGCTGCCGACGAACGTCGCGGCCATGAAGGGCATGGTCGAGAACAATACCGCCCTTCAGGTGCGCTGGGGCGGTTGGGGCGGCTGGCGCGGCGGCGGCTGGGGCTATCGCGGTTGGCGAGGCTACGGCGGCTGGGGAGGTTATCGTGGCTGGGGCTATCGAGGCTGGGGCGCCGCGGCCGCCGGTGCGATCGTTGGCGGAGCCATCGCGAGCTCGGCCTACTATGGCGGGTATCCCTACTATGGCGGTGGATACGGCTATGGCGGCGGCTATGGCTACGACTATTGCGCGCCGGGCGGCGGCTATGGCTATGCGCCGGCTTATTACGCTCGGCCGCGCTACTATGGATGGTAGTCTGGACATCGGATGCCAGGGCGGCCTTCAGTGATGTCACCGAAGGCCGAGCAGCGAACGCCGGTAGCCGCTCTCGCGCGCTTCATTCCTGCACACGAAGCCGCCATCGAAGCCCCTGGCATAGCGGCTTTGCCCTTTGAGGTAGTAGCGTCCGCGCCGAAAATCGAGCCAAACCACGCTATCGCCGGGGCAATGCCGCTGAGCCTGGGCTTCATAGCGGAACGGCGTCAGCGGCAGCGCAGCCGTCTGTTGCGCGCAGCAAAACAGGAAGATCGCGGCGCAGGCCCCGACGCCCAACCTGGCCGCCTGACGGTCTCTGCGTCCGTTCGACTTTTCAGCCAATTTGAAGTGCATTCATTGCCGCTGGGAATGATCCGTGTCGCGCTGAAGACGATAGCTCATATTGTCAGAGCTTCGCGGGCGAAGCACCTCAGAACGACGAATTCGGCATCACGCACGGCAAACAAGAGGCGCGCTCAGGACGACAGCAATCCAAAGGCGATCGCCGCGCTCGACAGCATCCCGGCCGTCACGACCACGACCCTGAAGGCAATATCGCCGTCGGCCGCTTCAAGCCAGCGACGCAGCCAATTGCGAACGCCAGCCGGCTGGCTTGCGCCACGCACTCGCCGAAATCTGTCGCTGGCATACTCCATGACTGCCATTGTAGATCGCGGTGGAATGGAGAGACCAGTGCAGCTTGTGCCAAGCAGTCAGGATCACGTGCGACGGCTTGACTGACCCAATTGGGCCATACGAGCCGGTTCGGCCGAAGGCCCGCTCAACCAGCGTCCTAGCTTCCCTTCGAGCCGGTGGCGTTCCGCATCGGACGTTCCTGCTCCGACGCGCTCTTCGAGGGCGCCGCGCCGCACATGGAGCTACTCCTTGACTCCGCGGTCGCCGTGCGCGCGGTGCGGTCAAACGGATTCCGCTCCATGACCTTCAGCGAAGCGAGCTCCTCCTTGTTCAAAAAGGAGATCTTTCCCGGCGGGGTCATCACCATCTTGCCGATGGCCGCCGGAGAAATACGGAGCTTGGCCGACAACCTCGCAAGCTTGATCGTGTCACGAATCGTTCGACTGTCCTCGTTGCCGTGTAGATTGGAAACCGAGTGGACGCCGATCTTGGCATTTGGCGCCACATAACGCTTCCTGCTCGCCAGGAAAATAAAAGCGCATGCCGAGTCGCATTCTCCGGAAACGTAACTGGCGATTTGCCTCTGGTGCGCGAGCATGGCGATTCGGAAGCCTTCGTAGAGAGACCCGCCTCGGGAATCGAGATCGAGGCCAACGATCCGGCGCTCAGTCGCCATGTATCCGCGAAAGCGGACAAAGTCCCCATCCCTGATATCTCCACTGAGCTTCAGGACATCTCCAAAGCACCCCGGGACACGGGAAAATTCCATCGCGAGACAACTCGTCGACGTCAGCCCGACCGCGATGCTCAAAACGCATCCTGCAATTCGCATCGAGCGAACTGCAGGCGCTCGAGAATGAAGCTGACCCGTTGCGACATCGCTCCGGGGTGACCGCACCCCATGCGCGGCGCTCCGGCTCTTTGCGTGGGCGTCGATAAATGTCGCGCGGAGGACCCTCAAAGCGTGCTTCCTGGCTGCCACGACGCTCCCCATCTGACCCGGGACCTCACACGATTGAGAGAGCATCGAAGCGCATCGTGGGTTGATCTGAATCAAACCCAGTTCAGCAAGCGCGCAGGCAAGAGCGACGTTGACTTCTAGAGAGGGACACAGGCCCTCACGCGCACGCGCGTGTTGATGATGGTCAAGCTGCAAGACCGGATGAGAATTGCTGGCCGGCGAAACGGATCAAATCTCCGGCGCGACGACGATCGTCATGGCGCGCTCGCGCAGGCCGAGTTCGATTCGGAACACGTTACGCGCGACGAATTGTTCGTATGAGTGCCTCGCGCTGTGGAGTAGTAAGCTAGGCAGTTCGTCATCGAATGGTTGCGGGGTGATTGGGAACCAGCGAGCAAAGTGACTGATACTATCGTGCTCGACTTCGCCGCAAAACAAAGCCCCGGCAATCCATTGAGATTGCTGGGGCTTTTTTCTGACTTGGTTGCGGGGAGGCGCAACACCCGATTATTGCGATTGATTGAACAGGAGCTTCCTAAGCTTGCTGCATAACTGATTCGGACCGGGCCGCTGATTAAGAGGCCTATTGCAATCCCAATCATTTCAATGACTTGGCCTCTAAAGAGCGGATGGAGCAAAGAAGGAAGATCAATCACTTACGAACGGATTTCGAAATGAAATCGATCAACTTTACCGCTATTACTTTCGCGCTCACCACCTCGCGTCTTCTCACTATCAGCACCGGCGAGGAGGCGACATCAATCATTGCGTACGTCGAAATCTGAACCAATCGGGGGACTTTCAGGCGATACCAGCTTACCGCGATTTCTTCCCGGCAGCCTTCAAGGCTCTATTGCCCCAAGATTGGGCGGAGGTCGCTTCTGCCCTAACCGATCACAAAGATCAACTATTTAGCGACGCCGCCGAAGAGACCTTCGATGCCTTAAGAGCGCATATTCTGCGACTGGAGCAAGAGGCTGAAGCGGAACGGCACCGAGTCAAGCCTTGATCCGTCCTGCAACCGGGCACGCACGGCTACTTCGCCTATTGACGGTAAGAACGATCAAGAAGGTTGAACACGTCGAAACTTCAGTTTCGATTTGAGCGCGCCCTGAGTGCAGCCGGCACTACTACCGCCAAGTCGTGCAGTACACCTTGTTCCTTGCGGGGAACAATCGCCCGGTCGCTCCGACAGCTCGAAACGCCTTCGAGCCGGTCTCCCTCTGAAATCAATGCGCGTTCCGACTGCGAAAGTGCAGAAGCATCCGCTTCAACGTATTGTCTCCAAAAACCCAATGATGCAGCAGTGCCGCCATCATGTGAAACAGCGCCAGGATAACGAGCAGGTTGCCGAGAACTTCGTGAACTTCCTTTAGTTTCCGTGCGAGCGCTCGGTCGGCACTCCACGGTGACGGGATCTCCAGAAATCCAAACAGCGAGAGCGAATGTCCTCGCGCGAAGAGAAATGCGATCCCAACAAGCGGTACAGCCGCCAACAAGACGTAAAGGACGTAGTGCATAGTCCGCGCTGCCGGATCCGTCCATTCGATCAGCCATTTGCCGAATTCGGTAGGACTGGACTTCGGTGGCGGATTTGCAACGCGCCACGGTATCCGCACCGCGACCAGCAACAGTACGATAAGACCGGTCCAAACATGCGCGATCAGTCCGGTCGCCCGCGTTGATCCCTCGGACAATTCCTCTCCGAACGTTCCCAAGGCCCATGCGAGTGCGACGAAGAGAACGCTCAGCCAGTGCAGTGTCTTTGCAACTGGACCGTAGTCCCTTCCAACCGCATTCTTCATCACTGCCTCCTCCGCGCCCATAGTGAGCTTTCGACAGCCGGTGGACTCAGAACCTGCGTGCACGACACAGGGCCGGAGCATAGGCCAGCGCGAATCCCAGAAATGCACCCGTCCATGCGACACCCGCGATCACCAATAACGGAATCGAATAGGTCGGATCGACGGCCGCGCATATCCTCGCAAGCGCTGCGATGATGATCGAGGCGTAGACGGCCTGAGTGGCAGTGGATGCCGAGAGCTCCTGCCCCGTATGGCCGAGCGACGCTCGCGTCATCACTGCGATCGTCATCGAACCGATCGCACCACCGGTCCAGGCATGGATGCCGGCGCTGGGGGCGACGAGGTCTAGCGAAGATAGCGCCGCCAGGAAAAACCCGACAGGCACGAACGCGTAGGCAACGTGGAGGATCAGGACGAGCCGGTCCGATATCGTTCGATGGCCCGCCCAGCGAGCAAGGCGGATGATGTGGAGCCCCCCAGCAAATCCCAAGGCACCCGCGACCGCGCGACCGGAGGGAACCACCGCCCATGCACCCATGGCGCACGCACCGGCAACTATCGTCGCCGCGTCGAACCGACCGAAGGGAACAGGCAGCCGACCCGGCCTCTGACGCGAGAGCCAGTTGCGCGTGAAGCTCGGAACGATCCGCCCCCCGATCACACAGACCAGCGTAACGACGAGCGCAATACCCGCCCGCGCTGAATAGTCCGCGACACCGCTGAAATGTGCCTCCACATGGAAAGCGATGTTGGTCGTCGCAAGCAGCGACACGATGCCCACCAGTTTCAGATTGCCCCACTTTCGACCAGCGATGATCTCGCGCGCGGCAACGGCTGCGAGCGAGAGCAAGAACGCTGCGTCGATCGCAAGCGCGATTTGCCAGCCGATGATGCCTGAGAATGTCGCTGTCAGTCTTCCGGCAAGCCAGATGGCGAACAGAGCGACGAGCGGGCCGCCCTGAATTGGGAGGCGTCCTGTCCAGTTCGGAACGGCGGTGAGCAGGAAGCCTGCTATCACCGCACCCACGTAACCGAACAGCATCTCATGCACGTGCCAGTCCCGTGGCGCGAACGCGGTTGGAAGGCTGACATCCCCAACGAACACCGCCATCCACAATGGAACGATTGCGCCGGCGTAGATGGCGCCGAACAGAAAGAACGGCCGAAAGCCGTAGGAGAACAGTGCTGGGCCCCGATAACCCGTTAACCTCTGCATCGTCGCCATGGACGTCTTCCTTGTTCAGCGGCTGTCAGCGAAATCTGGCACGATACTGCGCGATGAGAGTTAATCGCGTCGCCGCGGGTCTTGAGTTGATCTGCGTCAACCCGGCCGGTAGCGCTCCGTGGCGTTTGCTCCGGATTTCCTTTGCCGTGGGCACCTCAAGAATGCAGCTCTCCCGCTTGGTGGATTGTGCTGCGTCAACGGCCCCCTCGCCGTCCGCACCGCAGACTTTGAGCCACGTCAATCGCGTGAACTGCTACACGTGCGACAAAGCTGAACATCGACCGGAGGCGATCTTGCGTGCGCCACACATTCACATCATGGTTTCGCCGGCTCCCCCTTTTGGGATGGCGCGACATCGCGTCGGCGCCATTCGGTTGCGTGATCGAACTTGCAATGATTGATGGCGAACGTCAGCCGCGCGGCGTCCCCTGCATCCGCCACACCGAGGGGTGGCTGGACGCCGCGACGATGCAACCCGTTACCGTGTCGGCAACACACTGGCGCTACTGGCGGCCTGACGTGCTGCCGATATGCTGCTGCTGACAATGGCGCGGTTTGGTGACATCAACCGGCTGGTCTCGGTCCTGCTCCTGCGGTCGCGGGTGCCGCAATCGCGGCGGACGGACTGGACACTGATGCTGGCGCTTGGCTGTACGGCGCTGACCATCGCATCGGCGATCTCACTGCTTTATTTTCACTACTTGGATCGGCCCTGATCGCTGGCCGGCTCGTCGTCGGCGATGGCGCGCCAGGCCGCGCCATCGAGGTCCTCATATTGTCCGCTCTTGAGTGACCAGAGAAAGCCGAGCAGGCCGGCAAAGCCAAGTGCGAGAGCCAGCGGCACCAATATGACTAGAACCTCCATCAGACCGTCTCCCTCGCACGCGCCCTCAGCGCATTGAGCATCACGATCACCGACGAACCCGACATCGCCGCCGCCGCGATCAGCGGCGTGACCAGGCCGGCGATCGCGATCGGCACCGCCAACACATTGTAGACGACGGCAAGCCAGAGATTCTGCCGCATCAGCCGCAACGCCTTGCGGGACACCTTAACCGCGACCACGACCGGCGTGAGCCGCTCACCCAGGAAGACAGCATCGGCGACTGCCTGGCTCATGTGGGTGGCGGTAACGGGCGACATCGAGGCGTGCGCCGCGGCCAAAGCCGGCGCGTCATTCAAGCCGTCGCCGACCATCAGTACCTTGCAGCCCTGGCGCGCCAGCTCCTCGATCCGCTCGATCTTGTCGACCGGAGAGACCTCCGCACGCCATTCATGCACGCCCAGCATCCTTGCCGCATGCCGGACCGCTGGCTCGCGATCCCCGGACACGATCTCGACGGCGATGCCCATGCGGGTCAATGCTGCGATCACCTCCGCCGCGTCCGGCCGCAGCCGCTGGCGAACCGCGAACGCATACCTGCTCTCGCCGTGACTGAATGCGACGACGGACGCCTCCGGATCGCGGCGCAGAATCTCGTTGGCGAGGTCGTCGGCACCGCAAAATGACGGGCGGCCCAGCCGGATCGGACGCCCATCACGAAAGCCGTGTACGCCCTGGCCAGGCTCTTCCTGAATGTCCGGAAGCGACGAAGCCGCGCCCGCCTTGCGCGCGACCGCCGCGGCGACCGGATGACGGCTTGAGAGGGCCAGCCGGCCCGCAAGCTTCACGACATCGTCCGGGACGTCCCCGAGATTGGCGACATCGAGCTCAGGCAGCGTCAGCGTGCCGGTCTTGTCGAAGATCACCCGGTCGATCTCGGCGATCCGTTCGATCGCATCGCCGGCGTTGAGCAGCACGCCCGAGCTGAACAGCGCCCCGGATGCAACGGTCTGCACGGCCGGAATGGCAAGCCCCAGCGCGCAGGGACAGGTGATGATCAGGACCGCAATCGCCGTCACGATCGAGTCATGAAAACTCGCGCCATAGGCCAGCCAGCCGAGCATCGTGAGCAACGCGGTCGCGTGCACGACCGGGGCATAGAGCCTCGAGGCCCGCTCCGCCAGACGCAGATAGCGCGAGCGCGCCTGCAGCGCGTGATCGAGCAGCCGGGATATTTCGTCGAGCAACGTGCCGCCCGAAGCCGCGGACGCGCGGATGCGCAATGTGCCTGAACGGACCAGAGTGCCGGCGAACACCGCAGTGCCGGGCGTGGCTATCGCCGGTAAGGTTTCGCCCGTGATCAGGCTCTGATCGACCTCCGAGCGGCCCTCGATCACATTGCCATCGACCGCGCAGCGCTCTCCGGGCCGCAGCAGAACGATGTCGCCGGCGCGGATCGCGGCTGCCGGGACTGTTTTGATCTCGGTCGGACCGACGAACTTCGTCGCCGTCTCCGCCTTGAGGGCAGCCAGGTTGCCGGCAAAGGCGCGAGTGCGCCGCCGCATGTTCTGGTCGAGATAACGACCGGCAAGCAGAAACGCGATCAGCATGATCGCGGCATCGAAATAGGCATGTTCGGCGTGGTTTACGGTCTCGATCACCGAGGTCGCCAGCGCGAGCACGATGCCGATGCTGATCGGCACGTCCATGTTGACGCCGCGCGCCCGCAGCGCTGACAACGCCGACGAGAAGAAGGGCTGCGCCGAGTAAGCGGCCGCCGGCAGCACGATCAGCGCCGACAGCCAGTGGAAGAAGTCGCGCTGCTCCGGCAGCATGTCGGAGACGTTGCCGGACCATACCGGGACCGACAGCATCATGACGTTCATCGCCGCAAAGGCGGCGACACCCAATCGGCGCAACAGGGCTTGCGCACGCCGGGCTTCCTGGGTTTCGGCATCATTCCGCTCGAAGGGATAGGCCTTGTAGCCGAGCTCCGCGAGACGGCTTACGAACAGCGCCGGGTCAAGAGCACCCGCCTTCCATTCCAGTGCAAGGCGACTGTTCGTCAGGTTCACGCGGGCCGAGGTGACGTCCGGTATGGTTGACAAATTGCGCTCGATCTTGGCCATGCAGCCCGCACAATTGATGCCTTCGACTGCGAGATCGAGATGGATGAGCCCGACGCCCGTGGTCTTCAGATAGTGAGAGAAGTCGATATCCGCCTGCATAGGATCCACCTTCAGTTCAGCAGGATTCGATTCTTCGACAGGAACATGCGGCCGCCGTCAGCGTCGCCCTCTATGACGAGGTCCCACTGCCCCGCGGCGACGCCCTCGGCGCGGCCGCTATAGCTCCCACCCTCGGCCTCGGTGATCTCGATCGCCCGGTCTGCGCGATGATCGATCGGCCGCTCGAGCCGAGCGAGGAAACTCAGTCCCGTCAGCGGCGCTCCGGCGTGGTCACGCGCCTCCAGCGCGATTGCAGCGCTGCCGTCAGGCCGCCGGTCGATATGCGCCCGGACCCGCCAGTCGCGCTCGTTCTGCTGTCTGGCCGCGTCGATCTCGCGCTGATAGGCGAGGCTGGCGCTGTATGCGCTGTCGACCTCGGTGCCCGGAAGAGTCGTAATGGCAAGGCGCATCATGACCATGTTCACGCTGATGACGACGGCAAAGAACGCGACCGTCGTGACCAGGACGAAACGTCCGGTGATAGGTCGCGCGGCTTGACTTGAGACTGCCATGATGAAATTCCGTGCTTAGGGAAGGACGAAGTGGTCGGTCGCGGAGGCGACCTCTCCGAGACCGATATCAGTGACGCGGAATGTGACCGGCACCGACTTTTCCGCTTTTTCATCGAACGGCGTCGTCACCAGCACGCGCAGTTCGGTGGTGGTGTCACGCGCAAGAACGATCATCGGCCGATCTGGCGTCACGGAGTCCGAACCGATGACGTGTAGCTTCGCTTCGGCGGGTCCATCGACATCGATCGCGATCACACGATCAAAACCGCGCTTGTTGAGGAAGCGCAGTGTGTATCCATTGCGGATCGCGCCGTCGCTGAGACGCACCGCGATCGGATTGCGGTCGTGCAGCACGTTGACGTCGAGCAGGGTTCGCGACATCAACGCGTAAAGCATCACGGCGCAGACTACGGTGATCAGGCTGGCGTAGACGACGGTACGGGCGCGAACGGGCTTGAAAATCTCCTGCTTGCCGGCGACGCGCCGCTGAACGTTGATATCGTTATCGTATCCGATCAAACCGGCCTTGCGGCTGACCTTGGTCATGACGGCGTCACAGGCATCGATGCACAGGCCGCACTGGATGCAGCCAAGCTGCGCACCATCGCGAATGTCGATCCCGGTCGGGCATACGGCAACGCACTGGTTGCAATCGATGCAATCGCCGGCCTTCTCGCCGAGCGAGCGAATGTCGAACGCCTTCTTCACGGAGCAACGCGGCTCACCACGATCGTATTTGTAAGTGACGTTGAGCGCCCATTCGTCGGTCAGCGCGGCCTGGATCCGCGGCCAAGGGCACATATAGACGCAGACCTGCTCGCGCACATAGCCGGCCAGCAGATAGGTCGATGCGGTCAGCATCGCGATCCAGACATAAGCGATCGCCGGCGCCTGAAAGGTCGCAAGGTCACGCACCAGGGTCGGCGCATCGGCGAAATAGAGCACCCAGGCGCCACCGGTCCACCAAGCGATCATCAGCCAGATCGCGTGCTTCAACGCACGGCGACCGGCGCGGTTTACGGTCATCGGGCCCGCATCGGCCTTCATCTGGGCGCGGCGGTCACCTTCTACCAGCCGCTCGACCGCATAGAAAAGATCCGTCCAGACCGTCTGCGGGCAGAGATAGCCGCACCAGATCCGGCCACCGAGCGCATTCATCAGGAACAGGGCGAACGCCGCGAGCACCAGAAGGCCAGTGAAGTAGTAGATTTCCTGCGGCCACAGCTCGATGAAGAAGAAATAGAAGCGTCGGTTTGGGAAGTCGATCAGGACCGCCTGGTCGGGCGCGCCGAGACCCCGATGCCAGCGTACGAAGGGCAGCAGATAGTAGACGCCGAGGCAGACGGCCATCAGCCGCCACTTGATCGAGCGGAACCGGCCGGATACGCTCTGCGGGTACACCTTCTTGCGAGGCGCGTAGAGCGGCCCGTCTTCGTCGGTCATGAGTTCAGCAGGCGGCACGGGCTTGTTCATGGGTTGCTCGAATGAGGCTGGTTGAAACCTACATCCCTGCACCAGGTCCGGGTTTGACCTCGGTCAATGATCCCGGACGGCCTCGCGGCGGCAGCTATTTGCCGCCGCCTAATGAGTGCACATAGACCGCCAGCGCCTTGACGGTGACCGGATCCAGACGGCCGACCCAGGCCGGCATCACGCCGGCGCGGCCGTTGGTGATCGTCTCGACCAGCGCCCCCTCGTCGGAGCCATAGAGCCAGATCTGGTCGGTCAGGTTCGGCGCGCCGAGCTCCGGGTTGCCCTTGCCGTTGTCGCCGTGGCAGCTGGTGCAGTTTTCGGTGAATAGCTTCTTGCCGGCGGCGGCATCGAACTTCGGCGCGGTGGAAAGGCCGGAAAGCGAGCGCACATAGTTGGCGACGGTCACGATCTCGTCCTTCTTGAGGACGCCGTCGCGGCCGAATGCGAGCATCTGGCCTTCATGGGTCTTTGCGTGTCCGGAGCGCGCGCCGAACTGGATCGTCTGCATGATCTGGTCAAGCGAGCCGCCCCACAGCCAGTCGTCGTCGTTCAGGTTCGGATAGCCCTTTGCACCCGCGCCGCCGCTGCCGTGGCAGGGCGCGCAATTGTCGGCGAACACGGTCTTGCCGCGGGCGCGCGCCAGCGCCAGCAGAGCAGGATCCTTCTCGATGTCGGCCAGCGACGCATTGCCGAGCACCGCCATCTTCTCGCCACGCAGCTTCTCGAGATCGGCCAGGTCGGTCGCGACACTGGCGCGGGTGGAATACTGGAACAGACCGGTGGTGTAGCCCGAGACCAGCGGCCAGGCCGGATAGACGACCCAGTAACCGATCGCCCAGACGATCGTTGCATAGAAAGTCAGGACCCACCACCGCGGCAGCGGCGTGTTCAGTTCCTTGATGCCGTCCCAGTCATGACCGGTCGTGCTGCGGCCGGAAACGCGGTCGATCTCATTATGCTCGCTCATGATCGGTCAGTCCTCCCGCAGCGGCATCCGGGCTGCGGCGTCGAAGAGAGATTTGTTGCGGGGCCACAGTGCGTAGGCGACGATGGCGATGAAGATTCCAACGAAGATCGGCGTCCAGAGCGTGCCGACCAGGCTTGATGCGAAATTCTCGACGTGAATGATCGCTTTCATGCTCGTGCCCTCAGCGCAGATTGGCTTTTTCGTTGTAGAGCTTGAAGTCGACGAGCGTGCCGAGCATCTGAAGATAGGCGATCAGGGCGTCGAGCTCGGTCGGATTGCCGGCCTTGCCGTCGAAGTTGCGGACCAGGGCCTTCGGATAGCGCTTCTGAAACGGATCGGAGCCGGGGCTGTCGGGATCGACCTGCGCTTTGAGATCGGCGACCGCGTTGGCGATTTGCTCGTCGGTATAGGGTACGCCGACCGCGCGATTCGTCCGCAGATGAGCCGCGACGTCGGACGGATCGAGTTCCGTCTTCGCGAGCGACGGGTACCCGGGCATCACCGACTGCGGAACGATCGAGCGCGGATTGATCAGGTGAGTGACGTGCCAATCATCGGAGTACTTGCCGCCGACCCGCGCAAGATCCGGTCCGGTGCGCTTGGAGCCCCACTGGAATGGATGGTCGTACATGCTCTCGGCCGCCAGCGAATAGTGGCCATAGCGCTCGACCTCGTCACGCAACGGGCGGATCATCTGCGAGTGGCAGAGATAGCAGCCCTCGCGGACATAGATGTTGCGGCCGGCGAGCTCGAGCGGCGTATAGGGCCGCACGCCGTCGACCGCCTCGATCGTGCTCTTCAGATAGAACAGCGGCGTGATCTCGACCAGCCCGCCGATCGCAATGACGACGAGAATGCCGGCGATCAGGATGATAGAGTTCTTCTCAAAGATCTTGTGTCGATTCCAGATGGACATTGCGTGACCTATTCGGCAGGCTGGAGAGCGCCGGCGCCCTCGATTTCGCTGGCCTGGCCAGCATTGACCGTCATCCAGAGATTGAAGGCCATGATCAGGGCGCCGACCAGGAACAGCGCGCCGCCCGCTGCGCGAATGATGTAGAAGGGGTGCATGGCCTCGACGGATTCGATGAAGGAGTATTCGAGGAAGCCGAGCGAGGTGTAGGCACGCCACATCAGGCCTTGCAGGATTCCCGACACCCACATCGCGGAAATGTAGAGCACGATGCCGATGGTTGAGATCCAGAAGTGCCAGTTGACCAGCTTCAGGCTGTAGAGCTGGCGATTCCACAGCCAGGGGATCAGGCAGTAGAGCGCGCCGAAGGAGACGAATCCGACCCAGCCCAACGCGCCGGAATGCACATGGCCGATGGTCCAGTCGGTATAGTGGCTCAACGAGTTGACCACCTTGATCGACATCATCGGGCCTTCGAAGGTCGACATGCCGTAGAAGGCGACCGACACCACCATCATGCGCAGCACGGGATCGGTGCGCAGCTTGTCCCACGCTCCCGACAGCGTCATCAGGCCGTTGATCATGCCGCCCCAGGACGGCATCCAGAGCATGATCGAGAACGTCATGCCGAGCGTCTGCGCCCAGTCCGGCAGCGCCGTGTAGTGCAGATGATGCGGGCCGGCCCAAATGTAGAGGAAGATCAACGCCCAGAAATGGATGATCGAAAGCCGGTATGAATAGACCGGACGCTCCGCCCGCTTCGGAATGAAGTAGTACATGATCGCCAGGAAGCCGGCGGTCAGGAAGAACCCGACCGCATTGTGGCCGTACCACCACTGGAACATCGCATCCTGCACACCGCCCCAGGCGATGTAGGACTTCGAGCCGAGGAAGGAAACCGGCAGCGCGGGATTGTTGCCGAGATGCAGCACCGCGATCGTGATGATGAACGCCAGGTAGAACCAGTTGGCGACGAAGATATGCGGCTCCTTGCGCCTCACCAGCGTCATCAGGAACACGAGCAGATACGTCACCCAGACGATCGTCAGCCAGAAGTCGGCGTACCATTCCGGCTCGGCGTATTCCTTCGACTGGGTCACGCCGAGCAGGTAGCCGGTGCCGGCGACCAGGATGAAGAAGTTGTAGCCGACCACGACGAACCAGGGCGACAGGTCGCCTGCAAGGCGAGTGCGGCAGGTCTTTTGCACGACATAAAACGACGTTGCGATCAGGACGTTGCCGCCGAACGCGAAGATCACGGCCGACGTATGCAGCGGCCGCAGGCGGCCGAATGTCGTCCAGGGCAGATCGAAATTAAGCGCCGGCCAGGCCAGCTGCATGGCGATGATCAGACCCACAGTGAAACCCGCGATGCCCCAGAACATCGCCATGGCGGACGCGAACTTGATCGGGCCAAGGTTGTAGTTGGGGCGCCCGCCGATCTCCGCCGGTGGCAATTCTGCAGGACGGTCAAGGTAGCGATTGCCGATCATGACCACGGAGATCAGGCTGGCGGCACAAGCAAGCGACGCGTGAAAACTGAACGCCGCATCGTGCCCCATCGCCGCGCCCAGAAAGCTAACGAAGGCAAAAACCGCAAGTGAAGACGTCAAGCCGGCTTCGCCCATCGTCATCGACTTTGAAACGGAAGATGGACTTGTCATGTGGAAGCTTTCTTTGGATGCGGTGGCGTCATGGAGACTACAATCTCGCCGCCAGCTACTTGATCGGCATCAATTCCTGCGCCATGCCGAGCGCCGCTGGCGCCGCGGCTCAGCGCCGTCAGGGTTAGTTCATTCGGACAGTATCGTGCCGGACTGGCCCGCCTTTCCCGCGCGAGATCCGCGGCGCAGCGAGCCTTCTCACGGCATAGACCGCACACTCGCTGCAGATCACGCAACACATCGCAATGGGACGACGCGAGCGTCTGCTCGGACAACCCTGCATGCTCGAGACGCTTGCTGAGCAACTCCGGCGAACCTTGCTCGCGGGCAAGCGCACGAAGGTCCGACGTCGGCAGATTCAGCTCGTGCGCGATCTCGTCGATCTCCCTAGCGGTCAACAGATCGAATTCGTGTCGACGCGCAAGAAACGCTCGCAAGCGCGCGAGAAGATTCTTGAACTGCGGCGAGCTATTGCCAGCTGATCGGTCGATCATTTCTCACCCCCTTTTGGCTCTCCATCTCTAGCCGAAGGACCCGATTGTCGATTTGATACCGATCAAGCACGCGATAGCGCGGCAATCGATCGCGACGGCCGCCCAAGGGGCGCTAGCCGCCCCAGGCCGACGGCAAAGCCGGCGGCGTTCGAAGCTCCATGGAATCGGCAAAGATCGTCCAGTCGCGGACACCCTTCTGCCTACAGAAGTCGGCCTCGGCCAGCTGTGCGGCCGCGGAAAGCGAGGCAGCGTCGACCTTGAACACTGCCTGGCAGGCGCGATGCTCGTGGCCGGTGTCGTCGCAAACGGTTTTGATGAAGCGAACATCGAATGATGGCATGGCACCCTCGCATGGGCTGATTCCCGTTGCTGACGCTGCCATCAGTGCGAGGCGCCCGTATTGATCTGTCGCAACGGCTTGCTCTGTATTGCAAGGCGAGCAGAGCTTGAACGATCTCGACCGCGCGGACCACGCGCATTTCGCGACGTGCGGCTCACGTGACCAGGAACGACAACCGGACCGGACGAGGTACTATTTGTGGCGAGATTTCCAGTCTGCGGATGAGGGCTGGACCGCCGGTATTGACGTCGTCTTGCCGTTGACGGTCCATCCAGCGGCAGCAATCGCGAAACCAACGATCGCACAGATCACAAGCAACGTTGCGGCGAATCCCACGACATCGGCGCTGACCACTGCGGTCGCGATCAACGGCGTCAGTATGATTGCTGGGCGAACGATCATTCTGCGGCCTCGTCCGCTTTGGCGGCAGCTGCTCGCTCGTCTTCCGCGGATTGGATATAGAAGCCGGAATAGGTATCGACGTAGCACAGATGATCGTGCACTTCCTTGACGCCAACAGCATTCTCCGCGGCGACGATCGCCGCCCGCCTCGCCCGTTCGTCCATGATGACCCCACGAAGGTGCACCACGCCGTCGCGCACCGAGACCTGCAGCCCGAGCGGACACCAGTTTGCACCGTCGAGCACCCGCACGATGCGATCGTGGATATGGTTGTCGTCCGCCGTGGGATCCGGGATCTGGTGCGCGATGGACGCGACAGTACGCAGCAGGTCCGCCCGCGTCACGAGGCCAACGAGGCGCCCGTCGCGCATCACCGGCAGCCGCTTGATGCCCTTCTTCTCCATGAGATCGACCAGGTCAGGCAAAGGCGTTTCTTCCGTCACGGTGACGGGGTCGCACGACATGATCTCTCCGACCTTCCGCCCGCGCTCGTGGACAAAGTCCGCGGCTGCGTAGCCGGGGCCGAGAAGAAACTTGAACCAGCCGCTACGACGGCGCTGCGTATCGATCTCGCTTCGTCGCAGAAAGTCGCTCTCCGACAGGATCCCGACCAATCTTCCAGCCGCATCGACCACCGGCAGGCCGCTGATATGGTGATCCATCATCAGCTTGGCGGCTTCGATAATGGATGTTTCGGTTCCAACAGTGACGAGATGTCTCGCCATGATCTGATGTGCGCGCATTGCCGCTCTCCCTTCGACACTTGCAGCAAGCTCACACATGACCGGCCCATTCGTCTTGATCTCCCTCAATGGCTGCACTTGACGGGAATCAAGGCGCCACAGCCGGTGATCGAAGATGTTGCCAGTCGGTCAGGAGAACCGAATCATGTTGCAGAACCTGCTCGCCTCGATTGGCGCGCTCGCGATCGCTGTCGTGGCCTTCGTCCGGATGATGTTGCAGGCAAAGCGGCCTTCGCTAAGCCAGCCGGCCAAGTCAAGCCCTGTCCGGCCCCGTCGCCGCCGCCCGTTCTAGGCTGTCGGCGCCGTCTCGACCGTTCTTCCGGAATTTTGACGTGCGTCAATGCGGCACGACGCGTGCGGCTGGAAGATGTTGTTCCGTCAGGATTGTGCAAATGGCAGACCGAAGGGCTTGGCGCCCGATTATCTTCTCGTGTCCAACCACCGGTGATCGCGTCCAAGCTCTGCTTCCCGGTGAGGCGTCCGAGTCTCTGGCTGACAATCTGTACTCGATCTCCTGCGCCGCCTGTGACGGCATCCACTTCATCAACCTGCGAACCGACGCAGTCGTCGATCCCAAGCGGAGCTAGATTGATCGCCAGGATCGGTGCAGGCTGGAAGCCATCGAGTTGACGCATGTCAACACACAAGCGCCGCCCATATGGGAAGCAAGGCCTCCCCCTACGAAGGATTTTGAACATGACAGAGCGAAACGAAGTCCGTCCCGTCTCCGACGCCATCCAGGGCTACGCAAAGCGCGCGATGACCGTCCAGTCGGAATTCGCGGAGAAGCTGATTGAAGCGAACCGGCACTGGTTCGAGCAGATCCAGGTCGAATCAAACGAGGCCTGGGAGCTCTTCCGCAGGTTCAATTCCACAGCCTCGGTCGCCGAGAAGATCACGGCGTTGCAGGATTGGGCCAAGGGCGTCACGGCGCGTAGCGCGAGCGACGCGACGTACGCGATCGAAACCGCGCGTTCGCTGGGTACGATCGAGCTGAATCTGTTTGCACGAAAGACCGGCAGTGTCGACGAGGCTACTCAGAAGGCCGCCTGACGTGCCAGGACGGGACGCTCCACAGCGCCCAGGGGCCGGCGTCAGCGAAACATGGGAGGGGGTCACGACGGCCCCCTTCGGTCGAGACCTAGAGCTCGCCGTGATCGAGGGCAACGCCATTCACCAGCTCGTCTTTCCTTGTCGCCGCATCCCGGGCGGCTGGGTGAGGGCGGAGACCGCCCAACGCATCGTGGTACAACCCACACATTGGCGAGCCTGGGTCAAATAGGTCATCTGCCCACTGTCTTGGACAGGGCAGCCGGTAGCACCAGCCGTCCGGACGTTGTAACATCAAGCAGACTGAGGGCTTTGCCGGGGGAATATGTCCGACCGCATCTGGTACCGCTATGGCACTGCCGCGGCAGCGGCCGCGCTCGTATTCGCGGTGCGCGCGGGGCTCGATAACTATTTCGAAGACCGGACGTTCACGATCATCTTTGTCCCCGCCGTGCTGTTTGCCGCGTTCGCCGGCGGTCGCGGTCCGGCGATCCTCACCACCCTGCTCTGCCTCGTCATCAGCGCCAAATTCCTCGGCAGGAGCCTGGTCACTGAACCTGCGAATCTGATCGATATCGCCTGTTTTGCTGTCCTCGGTCCGATCCTTGGCTTTATGGGTGACCGGCTACTGAAGGAGAGCGATCAAGCGCGAAATCGCCAGGCCCATCTGCAATCAATCCTCGACACGGTCCCTGATGCGATGATCGTCATCGACGACCACGGCATTATTCGCTCCTTCAGCGCGGCAGCCGAGCGCCTGTTTGGCTGGAAAGCGGACCAAGTCGTCGGAAAGAACGTTTCGAGCCTGATGCCCCAGCCGTATCGCGGCGAGCACGACCGGTATCTCGAGCGATACCTTACGACCGGCGAACGGCGCATCATCGGCATCGGCCGCATCGTGGTCGGAGAACGAAGTGACGGCTCGACGTTTCCGATGGAACTCGCCGTCGGCGAGGCTAAGGTACGTGGAGAACGCTTCTTCACCGGCTTTATCCGCGATCTCACCGAACGTCGAGCGCAAGAACGGCGGCTGCAGGAGCTGCAGTCCGAGCTGGTTCATGTGTCGCGATTGACCGCCATGGGTGAGATGGCGTCCTCAATCGCGCATGAGATCAACCAGCCGCTGTCAGCCATCACGAACTACATGCGCGGTGCGAAGGCGCTGCTGGCGTCGGAGATACCGGATGCTACCCGCATTCGGGATGCGCTCGAGCGGGCCGCGCAGCAAGCCCTACGGGCCGGCGACATCATCAAGCGCCTGCGCGAATTTGTCGCCAAGGGCGAGACCCAACAGTCCCTGGAGAGCCCGGCAACCCTGCTCGAAGAGGCTGTCGCACTAGCGCTGCTCGGCGCCAAGGAGCAGGGCGTCCGGGTGACGATCCGCAGCGACCGCGACATGCCCTCGATCATCGTCGATAAAATCCAGATTCAGCAGGTCGTGCTCAACCTGGTTCGCAACGCGATCGAGGCGATGGCCTCGGGCCCGCGCCGCGAATTGACCGTCGGCGTCACCAAGACTAACGGTGTTGCGACGTTCACTATCGCCGATACCGGCCCGGGCATCAGCCCCGATATCGCCGACCGCTTATTTCAGCCCTTTATCACGACCAAGGAGCATGGCATGGGCGTCGGCCTCTCGATCTGCCGGACCATCATCGAATCCCATGGCGGACGCATCGATGTGATGCCAAACGCTGGTGGCGGCACGGTTTTTCAGTTCATCCTCCCGTTCGCGGAGGACGGAGAAGAAGCATGACAACGCGGCGTACAATTCTCGTGATCGACGATGATCCAGCTATGCGGGACTCACTGGCCTTTCTTCTTGACGTCAACGGCTTTGCCGTAACCTCTTATGAGACGGCAACCGATTTTCTCGATCATCTCGCCGGCAGCACAGTCGACTGCATTGTATCTGATATCCGTATGCCCGGCATGAGCGGCCTCGAATTGGTCCGCAAACTCAAGGTCGACGCGGTCGCATGCCCGGTCATTCTGATGACTGGCCATGGAGACGTCGCACTCGCGGTCGAGGCGATGAAGGCAGGTGCGGTTGACTTCATTGAAAAGCCGTTCGAGGACGAGGCGCTGTTGCGCGCAATCGGCGAAGCCCTGCGGACACAGTCCGCGGCCCCGGCCGACGGCACGGTCAAGCGCGAGGCTGAAGCTCGCCTCGTGGATCTCTCGCCGCGCGAACGTGACGTTCTGCGGGGGCTCGTGGCGGGCAAGATCAACAAGGTGATTGCGCACGACCTTGGCATCAGCCCACGCACGGTCGAGGTCTACCGTGCCAACCTGATGGCCAAGACCAATGTGCGCAGCATGTCGGAATTGATGCGGATCGCGATCGCTGCCGGGCTCTAGCCTCAAGCTGCGAGCAACAGTTGGCGGACGGAATGGCGAATGTCCGCTCCTGACGCCACCTGTTCCTGTTCGCAGTTCGCGCGACGCGGTGCCGGAAAGTGCACGAGGTTTCCCATTGCCCTGGCCAGCCCATATTCGAGAGGAGGAAGCTCAATGGCAAGCAAGCTCCCTTTCGACCCCACCAACAGCAACGAAATGCGCCATTCCGCCTTGATCCGGATCAAGCGAAATGGGCCGAGGGAGATCAAGATAGCCCCTCCGAACCATCATTTTCTGGGTGAAGTCGACCGAACGAGAAAGGGCCATCGATGGACGAGATCGCGCACTTCATTGCCCTGCCGTACGATCGGACCGATGGCGAACTCGTTCCAGGCCAGCAAGCCAAATGCGCCAGCCCCGCCGCGGCGATTGAGCACGCCAAGCATTTATGGAAGACGTTCGGCCACGCGGGTGCCGCGGCAGTCGTCCGTACTGGCCATCCGGGGACGAAAATGACCGTGCTGAGGACATATGGCATGGTGCCAAGTGACCTGGAGCAGGAACGGTCTCGTCCTGACTCCTGGTAAAGACTAATCTACTATTTATTGCGCTAGCTCAAATCGTCGCCCGGCATCGCATGCTTGAATGGAGCTGTTAGGACGAGTGACCTATTCTCCCTGGGGTTGTCTCGATATTCAATGCCCGGCTCTGCCGGGCATTCTTTTTGTCTCGCCGCATGATGCTGAGAAATTGGCAGAACCCCGGCAGGCGCGCGGCGCTACTGCGGGTCAGCGTGAGGCCTCCAGAGATGGCCCTGAGATAACCGCCGCCGGAACTCGTGGGAGCGCGAGCAAA
This sequence comes from Bradyrhizobium sp. Pha-3, assembly GCF_042258325.1. NCBI lineage: Bacteria > Pseudomonadati > Pseudomonadota > Alphaproteobacteria > Hyphomicrobiales > Nitrobacteraceae > Bradyrhizobium > Bradyrhizobium sp. Pha-3. The sequence continues at coordinate 8,040,535 of NZ_CP170151.1, forward strand.
CCTTGCCTCGAAGGAGCCGGTTCCGCTTTCGAACGATTGAACCTTCCGTTCCTTGGACGCCAGGATTGGATGGACGTTGGCAGCAACGTTGCGGTTTCGGCTCGAATTGGCGTGCATCTTTGAGCTGGCTCAAGCCATTCCCGTCACATTCGCCCTCTAACGTGGAACCGATAGCGGCGTCCGAGGTCATCTTTGAATCCCGGGAGAACGACATGCAATCTGCGACCACTCCAAACGAGCAAGCGCGGGCGGACGATCTTGTGCTGCTCGACCGCTATTGGCGAGCCGCCAATTATCTCTCCGTTGGACAGATCTACCTGCTCGCGAATCCGCTTCTGAGAGAGCCGCTGAAGCTGGAGCACATCAAGCCGCGCCTGCTTGGACATTGGGGCACCACGCCCGGGCTCAACTTCATCTATGCTCACCTCAATCGTGCAATCCGCACTTCCCACCTCAACGTCATCTATATCTGCGGTCCCGGCCATGGCGGCCCCGGCATGGTCGCGAACACCTATCTCGAAGGAACCTACACGGAGCTCTATCCGGAGGTGACGCGCGATTTGGACGGCTTGCGCAAGCTGTTCCGTCAATTCTCCTTCCCCGGCGGCATTCCAAGCCACGCCGCGCCGGAAACACCCGGCTCGATCCACGAAGGCGGTGAACTCGGCTATGCGTTGGTTCACGCATATGGCGCAGTGTTCGACAACCCCGATTTGATCGCCGTTTGCGTCGTCGGCGACGGCGAGGCAGAGACCGGCCCGCTCGCGGCCTCCTGGCATTCCAACAAGTTCTTGAACCCGAAGCATGACGGCGCAGTGCTGCCAATCCTGCACCTCAATGGCTACAAGATTGCCAATCCCACCGTGCTGGGGCGGATGGATGACGAGGACGTCCGTAGCCTCTTCACTGGCTACGGCTACGAGCCGCTGTTCGTCGAAGGCGACGATCCGCATGCGATGCATCGCTCGATGGCCAGCACGCTCGACACTGCGCTCGGCAGCATCCGCGCAATCCAGCAAGCCGCGCGGCAGCAGCCCGGCGACCTTAAGCGGCCGCGATGGCCGATGATCGTGCTGCGCAGCCCGAAGGGCTGGACCGGACCAAAGGAGGTCGATGGGTTGAAGGTCGAAGGATTCTGGCGTGCACATCAGGTGCCGATCGCCAACCCGCGCGGCAACCCCGAGCATCTGAAGCTGCTCGAGCATTGGATGAGGAGCTACGAGCCTGAAAGCCTGTTCGATGCAAACGGGCGGCTGGTAGCTGAATTGCAAGCCCTTGCGCCCGCAGGCGCCCGTCGGATGGGTGCCAACCCGCACGCCAATGGCGGCCTCCTGAAGCGGGAGCTGAAGCTGCCGGATTTCCGTGCGTATGCGGTCGAGGTCACCGCTCCGGGCGAGGTCGTCGCCGAAGCCACGCGGGAACTCGGCAAGTTCTTGCGCGAGGTCGTGGAGTTGAATGCGGAAGCCCGCAATTTCCGCATCATGGGTCCGGACGAAACCGCGTCGAACCGGCTCGACGCGGTATTCGAGGCCACCGACCGGGTCTGGATGGAAGGCATCGAGCCTTACGACGTCCACCTCGCCCATGACGGCCGCGTGATGGAAGTCCTGAGCGAGCATCTCTGCCATGGCTGGCTCGAAGGCTATCTGCTCACGGGCCGGCACGGCTTCTTCTCCTGCTATGAAGCCTTCATCCACATCGTGGATTCAATGTTCAACCAGCACGCCAAATGGCTGAAGGTCTCGCGCGCGCTGCCTTGGCGACGACCGATCGCGTCGCTGAACTATCTCCTCACCTCGCATGTCTGGCGTCAGGACCACAACGGATTCAGTCATCAGGATCCCGGCTTCGTCGATCTCGTCACCAACAAGAAGGCCGACATTGTCCGCGTCTACTTTCCGCCCGATGCCAACACCCTGCTCTGGGTCGGCGATCACTGCTTGCGCACCTATGACCGCATCAATGTGATCGTGGCGGGCAAGCAACCTGCCCCGCAATGGCTTTCGATGCGTGCGGCAATCACCCATTGCGAAGCCGGCATCGGGATATGGGATTGGGCCGGCACCGAGCCCCCCAATGCTGAGCCCGACGTGGTGATGGCCTGCGCCGGCGACGTTCCGACGCTGGAGACGCTCGCCGCCGTCGACCTGCTCCGCAAGGCGCTGCCGGAACTAAGGATCCGCGTCGTCAACGTGGTTGACTTGATGACGCTGCAGCCGATGGAGCAGCATCCGCACGGCCTGTCCGACCGCGACTTCGACAGCCTGTTCACCCGCGACAAGCCTGTCGTCTTCGCCTATCACGGCTATCCCTATCTGATCCATCGCTTGACCTACCGCCGCACCAATCACGACGGAATGCACGTGCGGGGCTTCGCGGAGGAAGGCACCACCACGACCCCGTTCGACATGGTAGTGTTGAACGGCCTCGACCGCTTCCATCTCGCCATCGAGGCAATCGAGCGCATGCCGGGGCTCGGCATCGCGGCAGCCCACGTCAAGCGGCGATTCCGTGACGCCCTGACCGAGCACACCCGCTACGTGCGCGAGCATGGCGAGGACATGCCGCAGATCCGTGACTGGGTCTGGCCCTACGGTACGACAGACCACAAATGCGTTGACTGAGGCAGCGAACACGCGAGAAAGACGGTCCATGTCCGACAGCGTCCTGGTGCTCAACGCCGGCTCGTCCAGCATCAAGTTCGGCCTGTTCGACATCGCACCGGCCGAGCCAAAGCTGCAATGCAGGGGCTTGCTCGATGAGCAGGAGAAGGTCCCGCGCATCGTGATGAGCGATGCCTCGGGCAGGCAGCTGTTCGAGAGGCGTCGCCCGAGCGGCACGTCGGAGGACAACGGCCTGTTCAGCGACGTATTTGCCTGGATCGAGGACTATCTCGCCGGCGGCAAGCTCGCCGCCGTCGGGCATCGTATCGTCCATGGCGGGCGTGCGTTCTATCGACCGGTCGTCATCACAGGGCAGGCTATCGCCGCGCTGGAGGCCTTGACGCCGCTTGCGCCGCTGCACCAGCCGCGCTGCCTGGCGCCGGTCCGCGCCGTGCAATCGCTGCGGCCGCAGCTGACGCAGATCGCCTGCTTCGACACGGCCTTCCATCACGGCCTGGCGCCGCCGGCCAGCCGCTTTGCCATCCCGCGGCACTTTGAGGAGCGCGGCATCCGTCGCTACGGCTTCCACGGCCTCTCCTTCGAATACGTCGCGAGCCAACTCGCCGCGATCGCGCCGCAATGGGCGGACAAGCGCGTCGTCGTGGCGCATCTCGGCAACGGCGCGAGCCTCTGTGCCCTGCAGAAGGGCAACAGCGTCGACACCACCATGGGATTGACCCCGCTCGACGGTCTCGTCATGGGGACCCGCTGTGGAACGATAGATCCCGGCGTACTGCTTTATCTCTTGCAGGAAGAAAGGATGTCGGTCGATGACGTACAACATTTGCTGTACGAAGGTTCGGGCCTGCTCGGCGTCTCAGGGCTGTCAGCCGACATGCGCGCCCTACTGGCGAGCCAAAAGCCCGAGGCCCGCGAAGCCGTCGATCTCTTCACATTTCGTGTCGCCGCAGAAGTCGCCGTGATGGCAAATACCCTTGCGGGCCTCGACGGCCTGGTGTTCACCGGCGGCATAGGCGAGCATGCCGCGGACATCCGGCAACGCGTCTGCGATCGCCTCTCCTGGCTCGGCGTCAGCATCGATACGGCTGCAAATGCGCAGGGCGAACAACGCATCGCCGCGAAGGGCAGCCCGGTCGATGTACTTGTCATTCCGACCAATGAGGAAGTCAGTATTGCGCGGCACTGCCGCAGCCTGCTGCGCACAGGTCGCTAGTCCGTCGATGCAACCCACATCACAAGCTCCCTTGCGAGAGACCCGAAGGCCCGATCGAATGCGGCTGCCGCCTCGGATGGTGTGAGCGAGTTTATTCCTTCGGATCCCTCAAGAAGCTTGGCGGCCTTTACCTGCCCATTTCGATCGACGATTTTCGCGGACAGGGAGATCGTCGCGCGCGGTTGGGCTCCCTGCACAATTTCGAACCGACGCAGGTCGATCAGCAGGCGCGGCGTACCCTCTACACCGCTGTCGGCCCGCAGTGGCGCATGGTCGACGTCGTAATTCTCGAAGCTCTGCAGCAACCGCGCCTGCACCAGCACCGGGAGACTATCGCCCCACTGCGCACCTTCGAACCGCTGACTTTCTTCATCCGGCGAAAACAGGAAGCGCTGGGTCTGCAAGCGTGCGATCGCGGTCGGCTCCGCCATGACCAGTTGCTCGGGCAGATTGGCATGGCGCTGCGCTCCGAAGTCGTCCACCGCGTGAAGGTCGTACACTACCTTGCGCGGCGCGGGCGCACCACCGGCGGTCATGCGTTCCAGCCCGGCCACGATACCGTCGAGCTTCGGCGTGTTGCGCGCGAGCCCTTCGGCGAACGTGCTGAGATTGTCGATCGTGCTGTGCAGCGGCGCGGCGTTCTCGGACAGGACGGCATCGACCCGGCGTAGTGCATCGCGGGCGGCCTGCGTCATGCTCCGCCCGGCCCCCTTTTCGGCCACCAGCGGTTCGCGCGCCGGCGGCGCCTGGGGATCATCGCCGCCTTCGAGCGCGATCACCGGAACACCAGTCAGTCCCTGGAAATCGAGGCCGACGCGCGTATCGCTATGCACCGGCGTACGCTCGGCGACTGCGATCGTGGCGTGAACCTCGCGCGGACGGTCCGGATCCAGCTCAAGCGCGGTCACTTCGCCGACGCGGATGCCATTGAAGAGGACGCCCGCCCCGACCAGCAGTCCGGGCACCGGATCGGCGAAAACCAGCTGATATGTCTGCCGTTTCCCAATCCCCCCGACATTGTTCAGCCAGTAGACGAAGCCGAACACGGCGACGATCGCCGATAACACGAATGCACCAACGACGATATAGGGCGCGCGGATTTCCATATGCGTCTCTCTCTGCCTAATTGCCGAGGCCCAGCTTCTGCGCCCGGGCGCCATGAAAGTAGGCCTGGACCCAGGGATGATCGGACTTGAGCACCGATGACAGCCGGCCGATTGCGGCGATCCGGCCGTCGGCAAGCGCGGCGACGCGGTCGCAAATGGCCTGCAGACTGTTCAGGTCGTGCGTCACCATGAACACGGTAAAGCGCAACGTCCGGTGCAGCGTCCGGATCAGGGCGTCGAATTCGCCCGCAGCGATCGGATCGAGACCGGAGGTTGGCTCATCGAGAAACAGGAGCGAGGGGTCAAGCGCCAGTGCCCGCGCCAGCGCCACACGCTTGGTCATGCCGCCCGAAAGCTCGGACGGAAACTTGTCGCCGTCTTCGCGCGTCAAGCCAACCATCTCGAGCTTCGCATCCGCGACTTCGTCCAGCAGCCTTGGTGAAAGCCGCGCCTGCTCGCGCAACGGAAACTGAATGTTCTGCCGAGCCGTCAAGGCCGAGAACAGCGCTCCCTGCTGGAACAGGACACCCCAGTGGCGTTCGTTATCGCTGGCGCCCGCGAAATCGATCTCCCCGCTCCGCTTCGGCAGCAGGCCGACCAATGTCCGCATCAGTACCGACTTTCCGCCCCCGGACGCGCCCACGAGGCCGAGAATTTCGCCGTCGTTCACGTCGAGGTCGAGGTGATCGAGGACGATCTTCTTGCCGAAGCCGACCACCAGGTTGCTAATATGGATGGCTGGAGTGTCGGTCATGGCTACATCCCGATCGACGCGAAGAAAATCGCAAACAGGCCGTCGAGCACGATCACCAGGAAGATCGATTTCACGACGGACGCCGTCGTCTGCTGTCCGAGCGACTCCGCACTGCCCTTCACGCTCAATCCCTCCACGGCCGCGACCAGCCCGATCACGAGCGCCATGAATGGTGCCTTGATGATGCCGACCTCGAAATGAGCGACTGAAACCGCGTCGTAAAGGCGTGCGATGAAGATCGCCGGGCTCATGTCGCCATAGAGCCAGGCGATGAGGCCGCCGCCATAGAGCGCAGCGAGCGAGCCGAGAAAGGCAAGGATCGGCAGCGCGACCACCAGCGCCAGGATTCGCGGCAGGATCAGGACTGCGACAGGATCGAGCCCCATGGTGCTGAGCGCGTCGATCTCCTCGCGCATCTTCATTGCGCCGATCTCGGCCGTATAGGCGCTGCCGGATCGTCCGGCCACCATGATGGCAACGATCAGCACGCCAATCTCGCGCAACACGAGGATGCCAACCATGTCCACGACATAGGATTCCGCGCCAAAGCGGCGGAAATGGAAGATGCCTTGCTGAGCAATGATGGCGCCGATCAGGAACGTGATCAGCACCATGATCGGCACCGCCTGCCAGCCCACCCGGCCGAGCTGATAGACGGTCGACGTCAATCGGAACGATCGCGGATGCTTGAAGATGCCAAGCAGCGCTGCGCTGAAGGCGCCGAGCATATGCAGGAATGCCGCCGAATCGGTCGCCAGCCGCCTGCTGCCGCGGCCGAGCTGATCAAGCCTCTGCAGCACGGGGTTGACCGATCTCCGTTCGGCGGGGCCGGAACGGTTCAGCCCCCGCACCTCTTCCAGCAGGTCGCCGTACGGACCGTCGGCACCGGTGAGCACTGCCCTGGTTGCACCGCCACGGGCCAGCCTTTCAAGCAGCCAGGCCCCGACGGTGTCGAGCGCGGTGACACGCCGTACATCGATCGAGCCAATATCGGTGCGCGCGGCGTGCGCGCACAGCCGCTCCAGCGCCTCGACATTGGCAACGTTCCAGGCCCCACATGCGGCAAGCATGCGCGGATCATCCGCATTCGCTATCAGGGCTGGGGCATTGAGCAAGATTCTGACTCCAATTTGCAACTCACCTTAGGGGCGCTGGAGACGCCTGTGTTTGACGCAGCGCAACCGGCCTCACCGTGCCCCGGAATGCGCTTGACCCAGATCAACGGCTTGGCAAGCGGTGGCCTTATGATTTGACAGATTGCCCGGCAGCCTCGGGCGTGCTCAGGAGATTTCAGATGAATCGCGCCGCCTTCAAACCTTTGCAAAACACCGCGTTGCCGCACTCGTTCAGGCAGGTCCGGCTCGAGCGCGCCCGCGAGCACGATCACCCCGAGGGTGCGTCCGCGATCGGCTATGTCATCGTCGCCCCGCTCGACACGACATCGCGGATCGATGTCGAGACCTGGAGAGCCCATCGCGACGCGTGCCGCGTCATCCGCCAACGGCCGGGCGAAGACGATCAGCTCGGCCACCTCGTGCATGGACCGGCCGACAGCTGGCGCTTTCACTATGACGTTGCCGGCGCCACCGCCGATGAAGCCGGGTTTCATTTCGGCAGTGAGCCCTTTCGGGTCGGCGAATATGTCTCCGTCCATGAGGTGGACGGCATGCATCCTTACCGGGTCGTCGCCGTCACGCCGCTCTGATTGCACTTTGCCGGATCAGGATGTCGACGCCCAAGGCATCCACCACCGGAAGGGAGAGATCGAGAACGACATTGACGATCCTGTGGTCGGTCGGCTCTGTGGCCGCCGTGAATCCGATCTCATGGCACATGCTCAACATGGTGCTGTTCTCGGCCAGCACTTCGCCAGACAGCCGCTTCAGCCCTTCCGACTTCGCATAACGGATCAGGAGCTGCATCAGCGCCCATCCAAGCCCTTTGCCCTTGAGATCAGACTGCAACAGGATAGCGTACTCGGCATTCTCATAGAGCGAGTCGGAATGAAGCTGGACCGCTCCAACCATGGCACCCGTAGCTGGATCCAGCGCCGCAAAGGCCATCGCACGCGCGTAGTCGAGTTGGGTCAACCGCGCAATGAACGCGTGCGAGAAATTCTTCATCGCCTGAAAGAAGCGAAGCCTGAGATCCTCGGCGGTCACTCGCTTGAAGAAGCTCTCCACCATGGGCTCATCTTCCGGCCGCAGCGGCCGCACCACGACGCGCGAGCCATCCCTTAGAGCAAGCTCGCCCTCCCACTGCGACGGGTAGGGCCGCACTGCAAGTCGTGTCTGACCGGCGAACAGCCGCGCCGGCTTGCGGACCGCCACCCGCGCGTCGAGCGCCATCACGCCGGTTTCGTCAGCCAGCAGCGGATTGATATCGAGCTCCGCGACTTCGGGAATATCGGCCGCCATCTGCGCCAGCTTGACGAGGGTGCGCGGAACGACATCTTCCGGAACGGCGGGTACGTCGCGGTAGGCGGCAAGCAACCGCGAGACCCGCGTGCGCCCGACGAGGTCGCGCGCCAGGTTCATGTCGAGGGGTGGCAGCGCCAACGCCTTGTCGTCGATCACCTCAACCGCGGTGCCGCCGCGGCCAAACACGATCACCGGGCCGAAGGTCGGATCGTCGGCAATGCCAAGGATCAGCTCACGTGCCGCCCGCCGCTCGATCATCGGCTGGATCGTCACGCCCTGCAGGGCGGCATCCGGACGCGCGGCACGAGCGCGCGCCAGCACCGTCCTGGCGGCCTGTGCGACGCTTTCGCGAGTCCGCAGGCCGAGAATGACACCGCCGATGTCCGACTTGTGCCTGATGTCGCGCGAGAACAGCTTCACCGCCACGGCAAGCCCTTGCGCCAGGAAGGGCGCTGCCTTGTCCACGGCATCGTCGGCATCACGGGCCACGACGGTCGGAACGATCGGAATATCATAAGCCTCGAACAGCGCGACGATCTCGATCGGGTCGAGCCATTCCCGCCTCTCGGACAGCGCCTTCGCGATCACGTGCCTCGCCGCCGCCGTCCGCGGCGCAAACGTCGAGGCGCTGCTGGGCGGCGTTGCGGCCAGCGCGATGGAAGCATCGCGGTATCTCACCAGATACATGAAGGCGCGCACTGCATCGTCCTCGGTCGGGAAATGCGGGACGCGCGCCCGCTCGAAGGTCGCCGCCGTGCGGGCGTCGGCACCATCCCACGACGCAAGCACCAGTGCGGCTACCTCGCTGTTCCTGGCTCGGCGGCCGTCAACGCACCGCGTGACCGCTTCGGCAATCCGTTCGGTCGGCGCAACAGCCGTTTCCACGTTCATGACCAGCACGGCGTCGCTGTTGGCGTCCTCGAGCAGCGGGCCGAGCGCGGCCACGTAGCGGGCAGCGTCGGCATCGCCGGAGATATCGATGGGGTTGGCACGAGACCAGCCTTGCGGCAGGACCCGATCGAGCGCCGCAATCGTCTCCGTCGTCAGGCCTGCAGGAACGCCACCGAGCTCAACGAGCCGGTCGATCGCGAGGATGCCGAGCCCGCCGCCATTGGTCAGGATCGACAGGCGGTTGCCGCGCGGAACGAAGCCGCGGCCAAGCAACTCGGCGCAGTCGAACAGTTCCCGAAGGTCGTACACGCGCAGCATGCCGGCCCGGCGGAACGCCGCGTCATAGACGGCGTCCGAACCGGCGAGCGCTCCCGTATGGGTGGCTGCGGCCTTGGCGCCTTGCGCCACCCGGCCCGCTTTCACGACAATCAGGGGCTTGAGCCGTGCCGCGGCGCGCGCGGCCGACATGAACTTGCGCGCATCCCTGACGGCCTCGACGTAGAGCAGGATCGCGTTGGTATGATCGTCCTGCGCGAAATAATCGAGCAGATCGGCGACATCGACGTCGAGCTGATCTCCGATCGACACGATGCCGGAGAAGCCGAGCCGCCGCCGCTCTGCCGCCCATTCGATCATCGCGGCAGCGACGGCCCCGGACTGCGAGATCAGGGCAAGACAGCCTTCGGCGGGCTGATGCGCGGCAAAACTCGCATTGAGCTTCGCGCGCGGCACCATGACGCCGAGACAGTTCGGCCCGATCAGGCGCATGCCGTGCCGGCGCGCCGTCTGCGCGACCGTCTCGGCTAGCGAGCCGGCACCATGTCCGAGGCCGGCGGACAGGATGACCGCACCGGCGGCACCGACCGCGGCAGCGTCCGATATGATTCCGGGAATCGCGGCCGCAGGCGCCGTGATCGCAACGAGGTCGGGAACGAATGGAAGTGATTTGATATCCCGGGACGTAATCTCGCCATCGATCGCAGTGTATTTCGGATTGACTACGGCGATGCGGCCGGCAAAACCGCATGTCTTGAGGTTCATGAGTACCGCCAGACCGAGCGAAGACGGACGCGAACTGCCGCCGACAAGCGCGACCGATCGAGGCGAGAGAACCCGATCTAAACCAAACGTAGACATCGGACAGTCTCGCAGGGAACCAGCGGAGGCGCCTGCCGTTTCGTGCAGCGCGCCAGGGCCCGCATGACATCCTCGCGAGCAATAATCCCGACCAGGTGGTGATACTTGTCGATCACCGGTAGGCTCTTGAGCCGATGCGCGACCATTAGCTGAAGGACGCGCTGCAGATTTGTATCCGGCTCGACCGCGATCACATCGGACGACATGATCTCATCGACCGTCGTTCCCATGCGATCGTCGTAACGTGGCAGCATGTGATCTACCGGACAGGCGAACACCTTCAGGGCGTCCAGCTTCGTGACGAATCCGACCACAATATCGTCGCGGAGCACGGGATAGGCGTCATAGTCGTCTTTCGCGAACAACCGGTACAAGTCGCCGACGGTCATTTCGGGAGCGACGCTTCGTACCGATCTCGTCATGTTGCTCGCAACGGTCTCCTGAAGAAACTCGTACATGGCTGATCCCCTTTGATGGTTGCTTCGGGGACGCGTCGCTGCCTAACGGGCGACGCGCCTCGCAAGGCAGCTACGCCGCCGTCTTGATGTCGATCTGCCTGCTCTGCTTGGGAGCCGGCTTCTTGACGGTGACCTTGAGCACGCCCTTGGCGATCTCGGCACTGACGTCTTCCGCCTTGACGCCCTCGGGCAATGCAACGGACCGCGAGAACGCGCCGAAGCTGCGCTCGATCAGGTGATAGTCCTTGTCCTTCTCCTCGCGCTCGCTCTTCTTCTTGCCGCGGATCGTGAGCGTGTCGTCGGCGAGATTGAGCTGAATGTCCTTGGCCTCGAGGCCTGGCAGTTCGGCTGAGATCTCGACGGTCTTGTCGGTCTCGCTGACGTCCATGCGCGGCATCATCGCCTGCGGCGCGGCGAACGCCGGAAAATTGCGGCCGAAGCCGTCGAACAGCCGGTCGATCTCCTGCTGCAGAAATACGAAGGGATTGTTTTCGCGCCGCGCCAAGGCGCGCTCGCTTCCAACGGGAATCACGTTGTTAGCCATCAGTACCTCCTATTTGAATGTCGCTCGTGAAACAAAGCTAGTCAGGAACAGCCCCCCGGCCGTTGACCAGGATCAAAACCCAACCAATGTCATGTGATCAAAGGAGAGGCACAGACCGAAGCGAGTTCCGCCATGCACGCCATGATCCTGCCCGCGCGCGACGCGCGGCTGCAATATACGGAGCGGCCCGACCCACTTCCGGGACCAGGCGAGGTCCGCGTCAAGGTCGGCGCCTGTGGCGTTTGCCGCACCGACCTGCACGTCGTCGATGGAGAACTGCCCGGCATCGCCTATCCGATCGTTCCCGGCCATGAGGTGGTTGGCCGTATCGACGCGATCGGTGAAAGCGTGGATGGCCTGCATCTCGGTGCACGCGTCGGCGTTCCCTGGCTCGGATCCACCTGCGGGCATTGTTCCTACTGCCGGGAGGGCAAGGAAAACCTCTGCGACGCCCCCCTGTTCACCGGCTACACGCGGGACGGCGGCTTTGCCACGCACCTGGTGGCTGACGCGCGTTACTGCTTTCCGCTCGGCAGAGACGGCGAGGATGCGGAGCTGGCGCCCCTGCTGTGCGCCGGCCTGATCGGCTGGCGCTCCCTGGTGATGGCTGGCGACGGCCGCAAGCTCGGCATCTACGGTTTTGGCGCGGCGGGACATATCGTCGCGCAAGTGGCGCGCTGGCAAGGGCGGGATGTGTACGCTTTCACCCGCGCCGGCGACACCGAGGCCCAGCGCCTGGCATTGTCGCTCGGCGCATGCTGGACCGGTGCTTCGGAAGATCGGCCCCCGGCAGAACTTGATGCCGCGATCATCTATGCGCCGACCGGGCCCCTCGTCCCGCTTGCACTGCGCACGCTGCGCAAGGGCGGACGCGTGGTCTGTGCCGGCATTCACATGTCGGATATCCCGAGCTTTCCCTACGACATCCTTTGGGGTGAACGGCAGATCGTTTCCGTTGCCAACCTGACGCGACAAGATGGCGTCGATTTTCTCAAGACAGCGGCAAGGGCTGGAATCCGGACGCACGTCACCGTCTTTCCCCTGGACCAGGCGAACGAAGCACTTGCGCGCTTGCGGGACGGCAAGCTCGTCGGCGCAGCCGTCTTGAAGCCATGATGACGCCGGCATCATCAACTGCGACTGCCACAGGCGAGACCGGCCAGGCCGCCGTATTGTCGTTTCTGGCCGGATCTGGCGAGCCGAACACCCCGGTCAAGCGGATCGACACCCATTGTTCGATCGTCTTTCTCGAAGCTTCGCGCGTCCTGAAGATCAAGCGAGCGGTCAAGCTGCCCTATCTCGACTTCTCGACGTTGGAGAAGCGGCGGCGCGCTTGCGAGGATGAGATTGCCGTCAACAAGCGCCACGCCCCCGCGATCTATCGCGGGGTGGTTCCGATCACGCACGGGCGCGATGGACTTGCGGTCGGCGGGACCGGACCAGTCGTCGAATGGGCCGTCGAAATGGCCCGCTTCGACGAAAACAAGACACTCGATCATCTCGCCGAGCGGGATGCAATCCGGCCGGAGCTGGGCGAGAGACTGGCCGCCATCCTGCTCAAATCCCATCGAGAACTGATTGGGAGCGATGGATCGCACTGGCTTACGTCACTCCCCGTCATCATCGATCGCAACACCGAGCAGTTTCGCGCCGAGTCAACTCTTTCCTGCAGGAAGATCGATGAACTGCACGAGTTGAGCCATCGATCGCTCGCTCGGAATCTTGAGCTCCTGCGCCTCCGCGCCGCAGCTGGGCAAATCCGGCATTGTCACGGCGATGCACATCTCGGCAACATCGTCCTGCTCGACGGCGAGCCTGTTCTGTTCGATGCGATCGAGTTCGACCCCGATATCGCGACGACCGACGTCCTCTACGACCTCGCATTTCCACTGACGGATCTGCTGTACTTCGGACGCGAGACCGTCGCCAACAGGCTATTCAATAGCTACATGCAGAATGCCTGGGACACGCAATCGGGTGCGTTGTCTTTGCTGCCATTGTTTCTATCAATGCGAGCGGCGATCCGGGCTAACGTGCTCTTCACCAAGGCACGGCAACATCAACTCGATCAAGAGATCGCCGCCCAAGCGGGCCGCTATTTCGAGCTTGCACGTCGGCTGATTGAGCCGGAGCCACCCCGCCTAGTTGCAGTTGGCGGGAAGTCGGGTACCGGCAAGAGCGTGCTGGCGCGCGACATGGCGCGTCTGATCGCGCCGCCCCCGGGCGCCCTGGTTCTGCGATCGGATGTCATTCGCAAGCAACTCTCCCACGTCGCCGAACATGCCACGTTAGCGCCGGAGACCTACACTCCCGAAGCATCGGACCGCGTTTATCAAGCCATGCTCGACCGAGCCAAACGCGCCATGGCTCAGGGGATTTCCGTTGTTCTCGACGCGGCATTCTTGAAGCAGGCGGAGCGCGATGCCGCACGAGCCGCCGCCCGCAATGCCAAGGTGAAATTCAGTGGATTGTTCCTGACCGCCGAACAAGCCATTCGGCTGCGACGCGTCGCCTCACGGCAACACGACGCTTCGGATGCAACGGCTGGCGTCGTTCTGAGCCAGGAGAGCATCGATACTGGCCATATCGATTGGCAACTCATCGACGCATCAGGCTCACCTGCCGCCACTCTCCAGCGCAGCATGCCCTGCCTGCCAGACGCACCTTTCCATTCAAATCGGCGGAATATCACCTAAGGAAACATCCGGAATTGGTCGATCGACGGAAACCTGTCAGCATTCTCCCGCCCAGACAGGAGAATGTCATGAAACGCGCATTGAGCCTTCTTCTTGCCGGAAGCGTCATCTCAACGGTAGCGCTTGTTTTATTTTACAATTACTTCTTCCCCAATGCCATTCCGCTTGCCTCGACCGAGCCGCTTCTAGCCTGGCGCTTGGAGGCGGCGTTCGTAGTCACTGCGCTGACATGGACCGCAGCGTTCGTGGCGGCGGCATCCGGACTGTCATTGCTGCTGATGACCCTCACCAACCGAGATGTCACAGTCCGCTAGAACGCGCGCTGCTCGTGCCTGCCATACCTCGAAGGCCGGCTCTTCGGAGCCGGCCTTCGACGTAGGAACACCGCTACCGACGTGTTCCTCGTAAGGTAGGCACCCAGTTATCACCTTTCAGGCGCACTTCAACGTTTCCGCCGACTAGGATCTCAGTCGCCGGCGCCAGAGTGGCTTGAGCAGCTCAAGCACCACCAGCATCGCCACTCCCGGTCCGAGCGCGATCATCAGATCGTCCGGATGAAGGGGACCGAAACGAAACAAGCTGGACGCCGGAGGCCAGAGCAGTGCGGTCCCGAGAGCGCCTGCGATTGAAAGCAAGATTACCGCCAGCGCCAGATTCGGCCGGAAGAACGCCGATAGGAACGAAGAACTGAAAGATCGATTGACCAGGACGAGACCGACAATTGACCCGATGAGGGCGAAGAAGGCCAAGGCTCTGACCTCATCTGCAGGCATGCCGGCGTGAAGTGCAATGACGAACAGAACGGCGACAAGCACAAAAATCAGGGCACCTTGAAGAACGCTCCAGCTAACTAGCGTCCAGGTGAACAGAGGGCTGTCAGCTCGCCTGGGTGGACGCGCCATGACGTCGCGCTCCTCGCGCTCGGCCTCGAACACGAGTGAGCATACGGGATCGATGATTAGCTCCAGAAATGCGATGTGAACGGGGCCGAGAATCAAAGGTAATCCGAACACCAGGGGAAGCAGGGTGAGCCCCGCGATAGGAACGTGGACAGCGAAGATGAAGGCCATCGCCTTTCGCAGATTGTCGTAGATGCGTCGACCCAGGCGGATGGCCGAGATGATCGCGCTAAAATCGTCGTCTAGCAGAACGATAGAGGACGCCTCGCGCGCGACGTCCGTTCCGCGCCCGCCCATCGCGATACCGATGTGAGCCGCTTTCAGGGATGGAGCGTCGTTGACGCCATCGCCGGTCATCGCAACGATCTCGCCGTTCTGCTTCATTGCCTGCACGATGCGGAGCTTCTGCTCCGGTAATACGCGAGCAAACACGTTCACGCGTCTGACGAGTTCCGCAAGCTGCAGGTCACTCATGAGCTTGATCTGATTCCCCGTGATCACCTCATGGACATCCAGCCCCGCCTGCTTCGCAATTGCGGCCGCGGTTATCGGATAATCGCCTGTGATCATGGCGACGCCAATTCCCGCTGAGCGGCATTCACGCACCGCAGCAGGCACACCGGGGCGAAGCGGGTCGGCGAATCCCACCAGTCCGAGGAAGCGGAATGCGAAGGCTTCCTGCGAACAAGGAAGCTGGTTGCCTTTATGCACGGCCGCCGCGATCCCGAGCACACGGAGCCCTTGCTCCGCCATCAAGCCGACGGCACTTCTCATCGATTCCTGATCCAAACGGCTCAGCTGGCAGAGACGCGCAACCGCTTCAGGGGCTCCTTTGGCTGCAACAACGTATTCCTCGGCGGGGGATGACCGCCAGACCTGGGTCATGGCGAGGAGCTCGGGCCGGAGTCCATAGGTATGTATCAGTTGCCCATGAACATCCTGCCCGCTGGTTTCTTTCCGGACGTGGCCCGCAAGGGCGTGCAGCGCCCGCTCCATCGGATCCAGCGGCTGAGGCGAACTGGCAAGGACGCCGTAGCGCAGCATCTCCGGGAATTCGGGTCGTACGCAACCCGGATTCGAAGACTTGGGACGCATGCATGAACCGTCGAGCAACCGCAATTCTACAACTGACATTTCGTTCAGCGTCAGAGTACCGGTCTTGTCGGTGCATAAGACGGTGGCGGAGCCTAACGTCTCGATTGCGGCCGCCCGGCGCGTCAGCACGCGGACTTTCGAAATGCGCCACGCGCCCATGGCCATGAACACGGTGAGCACCACACCAAATTCTTCCGGCAGCATGGACATGCCGATTGCGACGCCGCTGAGCAACGCTTGCAGCCAGTCTCCGCGCAACGTCCCGTAAAGCAGCACGGCAACGATGCTGACCGCAGCGCCGCCGAAAAAGCAAAACCGCACCAGCCTCGCCGTCTGCTGTTGGAGACGTGGCGGCTCCGCTTGCAGCGTGCGTAGAGACGCTCCGATCTTTCCGATCTCGCTTCGCGGTCCGGTGGACGTGACCCGGGCGGCGCCCTCGCCCCGCACGACGAGCGAGCCGGAATACACGAACGGCTGATCGTCGCCGCCCGGCCGATGCTCGGCCACGGCGTCCGTCTCGACCACCTGCTTGCGAACGGGTACCGACTCGCCTGTCAGCAGGGACTCGTCGACCTGCAGATCATGACTGTCGAGGAGCACAGCGTCGGCTGGCACGCGATCACCGTCGCCAAGGATGATGAGGTCGCCTCGGACGACGTCCCGGCCGGCGATACGCCGGCGTACTCCATCCCGCATCACGAGGGCCCGCGGACTGGTCAGGTCGCGCAAGGCTTCTAACACGCGTTCAGTTCGTGTCTCCTGCACGATCGTGATCACGATCGACATGGCGCCGAAGCCAAGGAGCAGGAGTGCCTCCTGGAGATCACCAAGCAAAAGATAGATCACTCCGCCGCTCAGAAGCAGCGCGAGCATGGGCTCGCGCAGCACGTCCAACGCGATACGTATGGGAGTGCGCCGCTCAGGGCTCGGAAGCTCGTTGTGCCCCTCGACCCGAAGCCGGGCCGTCGCTTCGGCTTCGCTTAGTCCTGTGAGGTCTGTGGCGCTCACGTCTTCCGCCATAGGTTCCAGACGCTTCCACCCAGCAAGAGCGCGGTAACGAGCAGAATGGCCACAAATGTCTGTATGATGTCAAAGTTCAGAGAATCCCGCGCAACGAAGAACGCGGTGATAGATCCCACGAGGACGAAGAGGATGCGAAGGATGACGCTCATGGCTCTCTCCTGCTGGCACAACGCCGTTTGAAGCTTCCTAGGCAAGGGGTGCCCAGCTGGATACTCGATCCTGCTGGCGCGGCGCAGTTTACCGTAGCGGTTCGCACCGTTGAGAAGTTGCGGCAGATCAAGCTGCCCGAGCACCCGTGCCGGCGGCTCAATGCTGCAGGACATACCGGCCCGGCGCATCCTCGAGCGGCGATTCACCCTCGGGCGCGTGAAGCACCGGCTGCGCCGGCACCCACGCACCGGAATGCGCCGTGAGGAAACGAACCCACTCCAGCCACCAGGATCCGTCGCGATTCATCGCCTTGCGCAGCCACTCGTCGGGGCCGACATAGGGTTGATCCGCCATTTTCTCCAACAACTGATAGCTGTGCCGCTCCTCCGACGGCGGAGCAACGATGCCGGCGTTGTGGCCGCCGCTCGCCAGCACGAAGGCGATATCGGCATCCGCGAGCAAGTGAATCTTGTGAACCGACCGCCAGGGCGCGACGTGATCACGGACCGTGCCCACCACAAACATGGGGGCGCGAAGGTCGGAAAGTGCCACCGGCTGTCCGTCCGCCAGATAGCGGCCCTCGGCAAGGTCATTGTTGAGAAAAAGCTTGCGCAGATAGTCCGAATGCATCTGGTAGGGCATGCGGGTCGCGTCCGCGTTCCATGACATCAGGTCACTCGGTGCGGCGCGCTCACCCATCAGATAGTCGCGGACCAGGCGCGACCAGATCATGTCGTTCGACCGCAGCAACTGGAACGCACCGGCCATCTGCGCCGTCTCGAGCACGCCGCGCTGCCGCATCATGTCCTCCAGGAACGCAACCTGGCTCTCATTGATGAAGAGCGTCAGCTCGCCTGCATCGGTAAAATCGACCTGGGCCGCCAGCAGCGTCACCGACCGGAGGCAACCAGGCCGCTCCCTTTGCAATCGGGCCGCGGCAATCGCCAGCAGGGTGCCACCGAGGCAGTAGCCTGCCGCATGGATCGCGCGTTCAGGGGCAAGCTGATTGATCGCGTCGATCGCAGCGTCGACCCCAAGCTTGCGATAGTCCTCGAGACCAAGATCGCGGTCGGCTGGCCCCGGATTTCGCCATGAGATCATGAACACGGTGAAGCCGCGCTCGACCAGGAAGCGCACGAGCGAATTCTGCGGCGAGAGATCGAGGATGTAGTACTTCATGATCCACGCCGGCACGATCAGCACTGGCTCCGGGCAGACGTCGGCCGTCTCGGGCGCGTACTGGATGAGCTCGATCAGCTCATTCCGGTACACAACCTTGCCCTTGGTCACGGCAACGTCCTTGCCGACCACAAAGGGCGCGGATCCGGACGGCTCGGCGCTCAACAGATTCCTGCAATCTTCCAGCCAGTTATGCCAGCCCGAAACGAAGTTGCCGCCACCCGAATCCATTGCCTTGCGCAGCACCTCGGGGTTGCTGAACGCAAAGTTGGACGGCGCAACGACGTCGAGGCATTGCCGGACGGTGAAATCCACGACCGCTGCATTTGCTTTCGAGACGCCGTGCAGGCCGCTGGTCGCCGAATGCCACCAATGCTCCGCCAGCAGGAACGCCTGCGCAATGACGTTGAAGGCCGGCAACGTCCAATCCTGGCCCGCAAAACGGTTGTCACCCGGCTGAGGCTTAACCATGAACCAGGGTTGCCAGGCCGCATGCGGCGTCGACACCATGCGCGCGAAGCGCGAGCCGTCAGCAACTGCGTTCAACGCCAGCTCAAGCCGTCTACCGGGTGAGGCCGCCAGATGCAGTTGCCAATCGGCGAAGGCGAGCGCGAGGCCAGCCGGTGAAAGCCCGCCGGTCCATCGCGCCATCGCCGCGTGAACGAGCTGGTCGAGCGATTCCGTACCCGTCAATGGCTCCTTCTCGGGCTGCGCCGATGCAGGCGTTCCGGCACCCGTCACATCGTCGTTGGCAGGAGATCTGGGCTGGTCGAGAACTGCCTGGACTGTCATCGCCCGTCTCCGAGGTGGAACCGCTTCCGACCGAGCGCCACGATCTCGGCGTCCGTCGGATGATCGCTCGGCTCAACATGCAGGTTGAGGTCGGGCCGTTCCGCCGTGAGATATTGCATCAGCTCAACCTTCTCGACACCCGGACCGATGACGAGCAAATCGCTGCAACCGCTCACGGCCTCCCCTACCCGGGCAAGGAATGTCGCGTCGGCCTGGACGCGGCCATCGCCGATCGTATTCGTCTTGTGATGCAGATGCTGCGACGCCAAATGCGCATGGACGGCCGTCGCGCTGACGCCTGTCAACCCGATGCCGAAAACCTTCGCAACAAGGTGATCGATCCAAACGACCGCGTGCGCATGTGACTGCAGGGTCATCTCGCTCATGAAGCAACTCCGGTGCTTTCTTTCTCT
This sequence comes from Bradyrhizobium sp. Pha-3, assembly GCF_042258325.1. NCBI lineage: Bacteria > Pseudomonadati > Pseudomonadota > Alphaproteobacteria > Hyphomicrobiales > Nitrobacteraceae > Bradyrhizobium > Bradyrhizobium sp. Pha-3. Next base: position 8,059,929 of record NZ_CP170151.1, read on the forward strand.
GGCTCTCTCAATCGGCGCGCCAATGCCGCAAGCAGCTCCCTGCGACTGACAATACCAACGACGGTTCCGGCGCCAAGCACCGGAATCTGAGCGACATTGTAGACATCCATCTGCGCGACGACGTCCTCGATCGATGCCTCGACATCGACGGTGATCGGCGAGCCACTCATGAGCGAGCCGACCTGCAGCGTGCGCATGCGTTCGCGTTCAGGTGTATTCTCCGCAATGCCAAGCAGAGACTCCAGCCAGTTTCCTGACGGCGGGCTGATGTCAAGCTCATCGCGGTGAAGGAAATCCCCCTCCGAAACCATGCCGACGAGGTCGCCGGCGTCGTCGATCACCGGCAGGCCGCGCTGATCGGTCTCAAGCAGCAGCTCGACGGCATCGAGCACGGTGGCAGTCGGCTTGATCGTCGCGAACGAACTGCGCATCACATCGGTGGCGAGCATTGTCATCTCTCCTATTCAACACATGTGTTGGCCGCCATTGATCGACAGCGTCGATCCGGTGATGAACCCTGCTTCGTCGGCTGCAAGAAACGCGACGGCACGGGCAATCTCCTCCGGCTGCCCCAACCGCCCGACCGGGATCTGCGGCAGAATCGAGTTCTGCATGACATCGGCCGGCACCGCCGCCAGCATCTCAGTATTGATGTAACCCGGGCAGATCGCATTGACCGTGATACCGAACCGCGCGCTTTCGAGCGCCAATGCACGGGTGAAGCCGAGCTCGGCGGCCTTCGCCGCGGCGTAGTTCGTCTGGCCGATCTGGCCCTTCTGCCCGTTGATGGACGAGACGTTGATGATCCGCCCGAACCTGCGGGCCCGCATGCCCTCGATGAGGGGGCGGCACATGTTGAACAGCGAATCGAGATCGGTCCGGATGACCGCGTCCCATTGCAGCTTGGTCATTCGATGCAGTGTGGCGTCGCGCACGATACCGGCGTTGTTGACCAGGATGTCGATCGGGCCCAGCGCCGCCTCCACCTCGCGGACGCCGGCTGCACAGGCCTGAAAGTTCGCGACATCCCACTGGAATACGGGAATTCCCGTCTGATCCTGAAACGACCACGCGGCTCCCGCATTTCCAGCATAGCAGGCCGCAACCCGGCATCCGGCGGCAGCGAGGGCACGCGAAATCGCGGCGCCAATTCCCCTGCTTCCACCCGTAACCAATGCGACGCGCGCCATGCCGGCTCCTCCAAGCTGGGCACAACATTTGCGCGAATTACACGCTCGATGAATTGATCTCGCTCAATCTGAATCCCCGACCGCGCATGAGGCAGATCAAATTGGCCCGCCTCGATCCGTGCTTTGGTGGCACTTGCTCTTCCACCTCTTTGGAGAACGGCCATGTTCAAGAACATCCTGGTCCACATCCCGACGGAGCTGTCGCCACGTCCCGCGGTCGACGGATCGGTTTCGCTCGCGCTCGGCACCGGCGCGCACCTCGACGCAATGGCGATCGGCTACGAGACCGCCAGCGTACCGTTCGTCGTTGAAGGCGGCGCGGCGGTCGCCTCACTGTTCGAGGCTGAACATGAGCAGGCCCTCGAACGCGCCGAGGTTGCGCTGCGCGTCTTCGATATCGAGGCACGTAATGCGGGGATATCCTACGCGACCCGCGCCGTGGGTGCGCTCCCCATCGATGCTCGGGAGATGATCTGCGCGAGCGCGCGACTGCATGACCTGACCGTGGTGGTGCAGCCGCTGGGCGAATACAACAGCTACGACAACGTGATCCCGCGCGAGCTCTTGTTCCAAGCCGGGGGTCCTGTTCTGTTCATGCCCTATACATTCCACGGCGCGTTCTCGGCGAAGCGTATCGGGATTTGCTGGGATGGCAGCCGGCTTGCCGCCCGCGCCCTGCACGACGCAATGCCGCTGCTGCGCGCAGCCGATGCTCTCACCGTCATCACCATCGATGGCGCCGATCCGATCCCCTCAGAAAGCTCCAGCGACCACTTGGTGCGCTACCTTGCAAAGGAAGGGCTTCCGGCCAAGATCACGTCGTTGCCGGCGTCCAAGTCCGAGGTTCAGTCGATCCTGCTGTCGATCGCGGCGGATGAGAGCCTTGACCTTCTGGTGATGGGCGGATACGGCCACTCCCGCCTGCAGGAAACCCTGCTCGGCGGCGTGACGCGCGACATGCTGCGCGCGATGACCGTCCCGGTCCTGATGTCTCACTAAGCGCGAGTCGAACTGTGAAGCATCCAGCCGGGACATTTCAGAGCCATATCGCTCGTGGTTTCGTGGTCATCAGCGCGATCTGCGCCGCGCTGACTCCGGCCGCTGCGAACCAGGAGCAAGGCCGTCGCCTTGCGCAGCTCTACTGCGCCCGCTGCCATGCAATCGATCGGGTGAGCCCGAGCCCGCTGAGGATAGCACCTCCGTTCCGGACATTGCACGAACGCTATCCGGTCGAGATGCTGCAGGAATCGCTGGCGGAAGGGATCGTCACCGGCCATCCGACCATGCCCCAGTTCAGCTTCGAGCGGGATCAGGTGGGCGACTTCATTCTGTTCTTGAAATCTCTCGAGCGGGGCCAAGCGGACCGTTGAGCCAGGTCAATGCGCGGAACGCACAAAGCCTCATTGTTCAAGCTTCAACACGGAGGTCCGACATGCGTGCACATCAGATAATGACCAAGCATATCATCGCCGTCAGTCCGCACACAAAGATCCTGGATGCGGCCAATATCATGCTGCGATGTCACCTCAGTGGTCTGCCGGTGATGGACGAAGACGGCACGCTCAGGGGCATGGTGTCCGAGGGAGATTTCCTGGAGCGCGCCGAGATCGGCACAGGACACAAGCGCTCGGCATGGCTGGAACTGTTCACCGGCGTGGGTCGCGCTGCGACCGATTTCGTGCACGAACGCGGCCGCAAGGTTGAGGACGTCATGACCACGACCCCGATCACCGTCGATGAGCAAGCGCCGCTCGACGAGATCGTGCATCTGATGCACAAGCACGGCGTGAAGCGGGTGCCGGTTGTGAAGGGCAAGACCATGGTCGGAATCGTCACCCGGGCGGACATCCTGCAGGCCGTCGCATCGCTGGCGCGCGAAGTTCCCGATCCGACCGCCGACGACAGCCATATCCGTGAACGGATTCTGCGCGAAATCAACGCCACCGGCTGGCGGCCGGCCGGCTTCCAGGTCTGGGTACGCAACGGCGCCGTGCATCTGCACGGCCTGATCTTCGATGAACGAGCTCGCCAGGCCGCGATCGTCCTCGCTGAAAACACCTCGGGCGTCAGGGAAGTCCGCGATCATCTCTGCTTCGTCGACGGCTATTCGGGCTACTACGTCGAATCGCCGGAAGACATCAAGGCGGCCGGCTAGATCAGATCGAGGGGTCCAACATGGCAATCAGTACACTGCTTGTCGTCACAGCCGTCTGTCTCATCTTCGCGATCTTTGCGCTCGTGCTCGCCGTGACCGATCGCGGCACGACGCGCTGGCTTCGGGAACAGGACGGGAATGGAGCCAGCACACGCGCTGCCTATCCCGACAAGAACGGGAGCTAGCCTCGCCTCTCGACCAACGCGCCGAGCGACCCCTGGCGCGGCGGGATGCTCGTTGTCCGACACCTACGTATAGATACGTAAGTGGCTTCTACTTAGGGGAAATATCCAAATTTCCCGATCCAGAAGATGCGATCAATCTGGCTCCATCGATCTTCCCATCCATGGAGCGTCGCCATGCAGACCCAGAACGCCATTTCCCTCGAGAACAGCCGTCACCCGACCAGCATCCTCAGCCGGCAGGCGCGCGTTGAAGGGCCCTTCGGCATGATTGGGACACCGATGCGGTTCGCCCGCAACAGCGAAATTTACGGCGAGGACGAGGCCGCGGAATACCTCTATCAGGTCGTTTCCGGCGCGGTCCGAACCTACAAGATTCTGGAAGACGGACGTCGCCAGATCGGCGCATTCTATCTGCCCGGGGATATTTTCGGCTTCGAGGCCGGCGAAACCCATATCTCCTCGGCCGAGGCCGTCTCCGAGACGCGGGTCATCGTGGTCAAGCGCGCCGCGCTCATGGTCCGTGCGACACACGAAAAGGATCTGGCACGCCAACTCTGGGATGCGACGGCCCAGGAACTGCGTCGCTTCCAGGAGCATCTGATGCTGCTGATCTGCAGCGCCGAAGATCGTGTCGTCGGCTTCCTCCACGACATGGCGCGCCGCGCCGTCAAGAATGCGGCGATCGAGCTTCCGATGTCGCGGCAGGATATCGCCGACTATCTCGGTCTGACGATCGAAACGGTGTCACGCACCTTTACCCAGCTCGAGCAGAACGGCGTGATCTCCCTTCCGACCTCGCGTCGGGTGGAACTGCGCAACCGCGCGGTGTCGAACCGCATCATGGCGGCGTAAGCGAAGGGCGAGCCAGGCTCCGATAATTGGCCGCAAGCGAGAGGCAAGGAATAGGATGCGGTCGAACCTGGCGATCACCTATGGGCAGGACAAACTGCCGCGCTACACCAGCTACCCCACGGCTCCGCATTTTTCCGCGGCGGTCGGCGAGGCTGATTACCGGACATGGCTCAGGTCGATTCCAACGCGGCGGCCGGCCTCGATCTACCTGCATGTTCCGTTTTGCCGGTCGATGTGCTGGTACTGCGGGTGCCACACCTCCATCACCAGGCGCGACGAACCGGTCGCCATTTACGCCGCCGGCCTTCGCACCGAAGCGCATCTCGTTGCCGAAGCGGTCGGTGGGCGATTGCCCGTCTCCCACATCCATTTCGGCGGCGGCACTCCGACGATCATGACGCCCGAAACCTTTGCCGACCTCTTCAGCGCGCTACGCTACTCGTTCTTCGTGCAGCCCGACGCCGAGATCGCCGTCGAGATCGATCCACGCACCCTGACCGAGCCGATGGCGGAAGCAATGGGCTACAGCGGCGTCAACCGCGCGAGCCTTGGCATCCAGAGCTTCGATCCTGTCGTCCAGCACGCCATCAATCGGTCGCAGAGCCTTGAGCAGACCGCGGAAGCGGTCGAGCGGCTGCGCCGTGCCGGCGTCGGCCGCATCAACTTCGACCTGCTCTACGGCCTGCCCGCTCAGACTGTCGCTTCCTGCCTGGATACTGTCGACAGATGCATCGCGCTGCGGCCCGACCGGTTTTCCGTGTTCGGATACGCCCATATTCCCTCCTTCAAGAAGCACCAGCGCATGATCGACGAGGCGTCGCTGCCGGATAGCCTCGAGCGGCATCGTCAGTCCGAGGCAGTCGCGCAAGCGCTGACCCATGCCGGATACCTGCGCATCGGCCTCGACCATTTCGCGCTCCCCGGCGACAATCTGGCCATGGCAAAGCGCGAGGGCCGGCTGCGGCGTAACTTCCAGGGCTACACGGACGATTCTGCCGAGACCCTGATTGGTCTCGGCGCCAGCGCAATTGGCCGCGTGCCGCAGGGCTTCGTGCAGAATGCCGTCGCGACACGCGACTACCTTGCGCGCATTGCCGAGGACCGGCTTGCCACCGTCAGGGGCTACATGCTGACGGCGGAGGACCGCTTCCGAGCCGACATCATCGAGCGCATCATGTGCGACATGGCCGTCGACCTGCCGGGAATGTGCCGCCGGCACCGCTGGGATCCTGGTTCGGCCGTCGTCGATCGTTCCCGGCTCGACAGGCTGATCGCGGACGGCGCGGTGACGATGAGAGGTGACCGGCTCCTGATCAACGATGATGCGGAGTTCCTGGTCCGAAGCGTCGCCTCGGCGTTCGACGCTCACCTTGGTCGCGCCACGACCCGGCATAGCCGAGCGGTCTAGATTCGACCGGCGGAACCCGGTCCGCCGTCTACAGCAGTTTCGGATGTTGGCGGCTTCGTTTGCCGATCCAGGCCAGGCATGTCGCAAACAGGACGAGCGCCGCGATCCCTGCGGCGCTCGTCAGAAACTGCGCCGCAATGCTGTCGGACACTTCGATGAGATACAAACTCGCCAACAGGGAGAGCACGACGGCTGCACAATAGGTTTCGAGCGAACGCTCGCCGCAACGAATTGCGCCCCTCAGGCCGCCCCTGGCAAGTCCTCGCCAATTCGGCGGCACGAACCTCGCCACGACGACGGCAATTGCCAGAAAATGCAGGAGCCGCAGCGGGTCCAGATCCGGCTTGTCGATCGGATAGATCAACCGCGCAATATAGCTGGGGACCGCGGCCGCCAATGGCTCGATCTGCCAGCTCAATGTGATCACAAGACCAAAGCCGAGGTACGCTATCGCAGGTGCGACGACGGGCCACGATGCGATTTTCCGCCCAAACATTCGATAGCCCCGGATCGCCCACCACGCCCCGAGAACGACCAGAAGCTGCCAGGCAAACGGATTGAAGTACCACAGATTGACCGGCCACTGCGGCAAGTTCCAGCCGTACAATTGGACCAGCGCATAGAGGAACGCGGAGATCAGCAGGGACGCACCAGGAAACTTCAATATTCCCCAGAGGGCAGGCGCAAACGATAGATGAAACAGCACGAAGGTCGGCAGGACATCCGTATTTACGGGGCGATACATCAGGATGGCGGCATGGGCCAGCGCAGCACCCGGCTCTTGCAGCAGGATCTTCACGTTGGCTTCGTCCGCCAGCCGGTTACTGCCTGAGCTGTACGCAACGATGGCAAGCGCGATGGTCAGGATGAGAAAGGCCGCATAGATCTCCCAGCTTCGCAGCAGCGTATGTGCGAAGGCTGTAGCCCACCCATCGCGACGGCGGACGCTGCTGTAGCTCAGCGCACATGTCACGCCGGACACGAACATGAAGACTTCGGTCGCATCGCTGAAGCCATAATGGCGCAAGGTCAACCAGCTGAAGACATTGTTGGGGATGTGATCGAGGAAGACGCACCAGAGCGCAAGACCTCGGCATAGATCCAGCCGGAGATCGCGGTCCAAAGGCACGCTGTCGTCCTTCCCGGGATGAACGGTCAGGAGCGCGGGGTTCCGGTGAAGATTCTTTCCGTTCAAGCGACCGGTCGAACAGTCAGAAAGCATGAGACCATTACCAGCTGTCGGCTTGCCCATTGCCTGCCGCACTGTTTAACATATCAGCGCAGTTGCACGACCGTCCGATTGATAAGGATCAACACACGTTGTTCCTTCCGAGAGTTAGCTGGATCAGTTCGAGTCGGAGGATCTACGCTGTGCGCGTACGGGAGATCATGTCACGGAACGTCATCACAATCGATGGCGATGCATCGGTGATCGATGCCATCAAGACCATGCTGTCCCATCACATCAGTGGCCTTCCTGTCATCGATCAAGACGGAGCGCTCATCGGAATCCTGTCGGACGGAGATTTCATCCGGCGCGTGGAAGTTGGAACGGAGAAGCGCCGCGGCCGCTGGCTTGCGATGCTCGCGGGCACGAACCAGGTTGCACTCGACTTCGCGCGCCAACATGGCCGCAAGGTCAGTCAGATCATGTCGCCCGACCCAATCACCGTCGAGGAGGACACATCGCTCGAGCAGGTCGTCCAGCTCATGGAATCGCACGGCGTCACGCGATTCCCGGTCATGCGCGATAAGAAGCTGGTCGGGATGGTCACGCGCACGGATTTCATGACGGCAATCGCAAGGCTTCGCCTCGAATGGTCTTCCATTTCCGGCAATGACGATCAGATCCGTGCGTCGGTCATTGCGGCATTTGCGCATGCGCCTTGGCGACCCGCTGCACTGAACGTCAGCGTAAATGACGGGATCGTCAGCCTACGCGGCAGCATCCGGAGCGATAATGCGCACAAAGCAGCGATCGTTGCTGCGGAAAACGTCTCGGGCGTGAAGCGGGTCGAAGACCAACTGGTGAAAATGGCCTACCCGCCGGCGGAAGAGGACTATGGCGGCGGCGACTTTGTCTCGTTAGAGCAAGAACCTTCGACCGAAGACGATCAACCCTTGTAAGCATGCAAAGGCGCCGATGATCGCGCCAATGGCGCCTGCCTTGCATCGATAGACTATGCGCGAGTCCCTAGGCGAGATAGATCGCCTCCCGGTGAATTTCCTTGCCCGACCCGTCGATGACCACAACGTGACGATCGACGTTGCCAGCCGGCTCCTCGGTTCGAATCCTGCTTCCTGTGCGTGATCGCAGCGGCGGCGTTCAGAAACTCAAGTCCGATCCGATCACGGACCGGAACACCATCCTGCGGGTCTCCGATCGCGGCCCGCCCAAAGAAGCCGCCAGCTTAGGCCAGCCGGCAGCTTCAGTGGGGCTGCTCTACGCAGTTAGGGGATCTGCGCAATCCAAGCAAAGCAGATTGCCCGGGCATCGGACTTGATCTGCATCAATCCGGCTTGCGATCGTCTGCCGTGCCTTGAGAGGCAATCTGTCTCGCTTCTTCATCGGCCAACAGCTTGAGCACGACCTTGCGTTCCTCGTCCGTCAGCTGTGGATCTGCAAGCTTTTTCCTGAACAAGGCCAGGTTCTCGTCGTGAATAAATCGCTCCATGGGACAGCGTTTTCTACCCATTCGCGTGCTTTGAAAGAGTAATCCTAGCCGCGCACACGCTGGCCAGCAAGCAGCGGCTGTGGCTCGACCCGGCCCCGCCTGCCTTGGAGCGAGAATTTCCTCGCGTTGCCCGAGACTTACCTCACCAGGGAGACGGGTCGCACACCGCCCCGAGTCGCTTGAGCCGCATCAACCTCGCACCTACGAGGCTGCAATATGATTTGCTGCCAATTCTTTCCAGCAGCGCGAGATTCTCATGCCGCTCAAGCCGCCCGCGTATGGGCCTGCCGTTGAAGCGTTCTGGCGGGAGCCGGCCGATGCGCTGTTGTGCAGGCTCGACACCCAGCGGTGCGGTCTGCGCCAACAGGAGGCCGAAAAGCGGCTCGCCCGGATCGGCCCAAACCTCGCAGAGCCATCGGGCACGCGATCGATCCTGCAGAAGATCGTACATCGTCTGGTCAACCCGTTGATTGCCATCCTGATCGTGGCGGCGGCCGTGTCGGGCTTCAGCGGCGACCTCGCGAGCTTTGTGATCATCACGCTCGTGGTGGGCCTGTCACTGACGCTGGATATCGTGCAGGAGCACCGCGCGGAGGTCGCCGCCGATGCGTTGCGACGCTCGGTTGCCATCCAGGCCGATGTCATTCGCGATGGCGCAATCGTCGCGTTGCCGGTGAGCGAACTCGTGCCCGGAGACGTCGTGGAGCTGCGGACCGGCGACCTCGTGCCGGCCGACGGGGTCGCGCTCATGGCCCGCAATTTCCAGCTGAACGAGGCCCTGATGACCGGCGAGCCGTTTCCTGCCGCGAAGACGACGGAGCCATGCGTGACCAGTCAGCCTGCGGAAGCGAGCAATGCGCTGTTCGCCGGCACTAGCGTCGTTGGCGGCAACGGGGTCATGCTCGTCGTCGAGACTGGCCGCCGTACGCGCTTCGGCATGATCAGCGCCGAGCTACTGGCGAACGATCCCCCAAGCGCCCTTGAGCAAGGTGTACAGAAGCTTGGCTTGCTCATCCTCAAGCTGACGCTTTTTTTGACGCTGTTCGTGTTGCTCGCCCACCTCGTGGCACATCGGCCGGCAATGGAATCATTCCTGTTTGCCGTCGCGCTCGCCGTCGGTCTCACGCCCGAGCTCTTGCCGATGGTGATGACGGTGACATTGGCGCGCGGAGCGCAGCGGATGGCGAAGCGGCAGGTGATCGTCAAGAGGCTGTCTGCTATCCACGATCTCGGTGCGATGGACACGTTATGCGTCGACAAGACCGGCACGCTGACAGAAGCCAGGATCACACTCGCAGCACATTTCGATCCTGCGGGACGCCCCAGCGATCGGGTGCTCGAGCTGGCTCGATTGAACAGCGCCTTCCAGACCGGCATTCATAGCCCGCTGGATGAGGCGCTGCTTGCCGCAGACAGCCCGCCGGGCAGCAGCGCCTGGACCCGGCTCGCCGAGATTCCGTTTGACTTCGAGCGGCGCTGCCTCTCGGTCCTTGCGACGCGGGACAACGACCGGTTCCTGATCGTCAAGGGCGCGCCGGAAGCGATCATGGACCGCGCGGTTGCAGTCGAGGTCGATGGCTTGGCCCGGCCGCTGGATGACAGCCACCGTGCCGCGCTCGTTCGCCTGCAGGATGACCATGCCCGGCAGGGCTTTCGGCTGCTCGGCGTCGCCATCCGAACCATGGCGCCGGATCGGGCCAATGTTACGACCGCGGACGAAGCTGTCCTGACGGTGGTCGGTTTCTGCGCGTTCGCGGACCCTCCCAAGCGCGATGCGGCCGACTCGGTCCGAGACCTGAGGGCACGTGGCGTCGGCATCAAGGTGCTCTCCGGAGACCACGCTGCAGTGGTCGCGCATGTCGCGGATGCCGTCGGTCTTCCCTCCGGTCGTATCCTGACCGGCGGCGAGATCGCCAATCTGAGCGATCAGGCGCTCGCCGCGCAGATCGAGGATGTCGACCTGTTCGCCAGGATCGATCCCGAGCAGAAGAGGCGGATCATCCGGGCCTTGCGTCAACGCGGTCACGTCGTCGGCTTCATGGGCGACGGCGTGAACGACGCTCCGGCGATTCACGCCGCCCATGTCGGAATTTCCGTCGCCGGCGCGACCGAGGTGGCACGCGCCGCCGCGGACATGATCCTGCTGGCCCCGGACCTCTCGGTGCTGGGCCCTGGCGTGATCGAGGGGCGGCGAACGTTCGCAAACATCCTGAAATATGTCCGCATGGGCACCAGCTCGAATTTCGGCAACATGCTATCGATGGCGCTGGCATCCATTGCCCTGCCGTTCCTGCCGCTGTTGCCGCTGCAGATCCTCCTGAACAATTTGCTCTACGATCTCTCCGAGATCGGCATTCCGTTCGATGAAATCGACGAGGAGGATGCCGAGAGACCCCAATCATGGAATATGGCGGATATCCTGCGGTTCACGTTCGTCATGGGCTCGATTTCATCGCTATTCGACGTCGCGACTTTCACCATTCTCCTGAAAGTTTTCCATACCGATGCGGCCGCGTTCCAAACCGGCTGGTTCCTGGAATCGATCGCTACCCAGATCCTCGTGATCTTTCTGATCCGCTCGCGGCGGTCGCTATGGCGCGCCAGCCGCCCGCATCGCATTCTGGCATTGGGTTCGCTCGGCGCGCTTGCTTCAGGCATTTTCCTCGCGCTGGGACCGGCCGGTTCCTTGTTCGGTTTCGCGAGCCTGCCGCCCGTGCTGCTGGGCGCGATCACGCTGATAACGCTTGGCTACCTCGTCATGGCGGAGATGGGAAAGCGCCTTGCGCTTCCAGCCGCCACACATGAATCAAATCGCGCTGCGCTGGGACGACAATATCCTGCCAGCGATACCGCACTGAATGGATGACCTACAGACACTACCCATTAGCGGGAGCGCGGATCAGAGTTGATCCGCATCAAGGCCATTCTCCCCCCGAATGCGATCCTTGCACTGGTACGATAAATGGCTTTGGCCACAAATGGATCGATCACGGCAACGGAACGCACAGAGACTTGACGACACGAGCGATAGCAATGCTCGGGCCGCTACAACCTCTACACCGGCGCCAACATTCAACCAGCTGGTCCGACGCCGCCAGCGTCGAAACGGCCCGACCGTCTCATGGTACGGCCGTCTGCTGATCGTTGGAGCACTGCTGGTCGCCGCCGGCTGGCAGATCTTCCAGCTGCTTCTGACTATCATCACTCTCGACTGAAGGTTCGTTGAACGGATTTCGGGCTCAGCGGGACATCGGGGGCACGTCTTGCACCAACTCGACTGAACCATACGCGCCGGAGTTCGATTTTCGGAAGTACACCGAACCCTCTCCCGGAACGCTCACACAATGATGCTTCCTGGCAAATTGTGCGGCCTTGGCGGCAGCGACTTCGTTGATCCCAAATAACCGCTCATAATCGCGATCGGAGATTCTCAAAACAGCGCCGTTGCCGAGACGATCGAGCCGCGTTCGCAGCTCGGCAAGAGTAAGGCTTTCATTCATTACCGTTACCAGATCTCTAGACCGAGCTGGACTTCTGCCGAGTGTTGACTCCCAGCAACGTGTAGAGCGGACAGTACGAGAAGAATGCAGTCGCAATCAGAACAAATCCGAGGGTCCCGGCGACCAGCCAACCCGATCCAAGCGAGCCGTCCTTCAGGGTATATGCGATCAGGGCCAAGCCGACGATGATCCGGGCGTACTGATCAATGAGTCCGACGTTGCGTGTCATGGCAATCTGCCTCCTTTGGTGCAGCTCCATTTTGAACGCACCCCGGCTCACAGCCCTTGATCGTGATCAATTGACGCGGTGCAGATCACCAATCAGCGCCATGGGCATCTCACCGCTATTTTCGACTTGTCGGACCTCAGACGGCCGGGTTGCGTTGGCGCGCCGGTCGGCAACCGCACCAAACGGCAATGGCGCCCGCAAGACCGACATTCTCGGAGGCCACAGTCACCGCGTCCTGGGACGGCTGGTCTAATGCGACATCAGCAGGCAGATTGGTGCGTGCTGCAGCAAGCCGCGCGTCATGCCACCGAACATCCATTCACCGAGCCGGCTATGTCCATATCCTCCGGTGACGATGAGGTCGGCGCCTTCGTTCCTTGCCAATCTGACAAGATACTCTGCATCCGGCTCGGCCGTGTGAACGCGAACGTCGAACTGGCAATTGACGCTGTGCCGTTCGAGATAGCTCGCCACATCGCGCAAACGGCGGGTCGCTGCGTCCTGCTCGTCGGACGTGCAGATTTCGGCGACAGTCACCTTGATAGCTCGGCTCAGGAAGGGCAATGCGTCCCGGATCGCCAGACGGGCCTCGCGGGTATCCTTCCAGCCGACCACAATGTGGTCGGCCGACAAGCCGGTCACACCTTCCGGCACCGATAGCGTGGGACGCCCCATCCGCAGGATGGCTTCGGCCGAATCGAGGTAGTGGAAGTTGTCGGACTGGACTTTCCGGCGCTTGAAGACAACCAGATCTGCCGCTCTGGCCTGCTCAGCAAGGAACGCGGTCGGGGATTCCAGCGCCCACCGCCATTCCACCTTGTGACGCTCCCGCCCGGTGATCTTCCTGAACCACTCGCCCTTGGCCGCGAGATCAGCCCGCATCCGCTTGATATCATCTTCGGTGGTCTGCTCGATGATCACCCCCTCGGCGACAAAGGGCGGATCAATGGCGGAGGCTGAAACGCCGATCAACGATGCATGAAACTTGTCCGCAATGCCTTCAGCGACGCGAACCTGTCCCTCGTCCTGCTGCTGAGGGTTAACGTAAACCATGACATTGGCCAAATACATGTGTCTGCTCCACCGGGCCGAAATGATCATCTATTGTTGCGCATGGCAGCGCTGCCAACGTTGAGCTAGGTCAAGCTTGCCTCGATCCGCCTGAGCTCTTCGTCCGTCGCCTGCCTAATCTGGATCCCGTCCGATGCTGCGAGCCGAGCGCGCAAGGGCCTCATATCCGGCCGCGATCTTCATGAAGTGGTCGCGGGTCGCTTGGTCCTGATGTCGCGCGGCCTGGCGCTTCGTCCGCTCGGCGCGGGACGCCCAATATGAAGCGTCGTCCTGATGCTTTCAGGCACGCGTCTTCTTCTGCGCCACCTCATCGGCATTCTTCGCCGCTTGACGTGGCTGCGCAACGGTGACGGCTCCATTCCCGTGTTGCTGCGGCAGCCGCCGCTTGCCATCTCCAGAGCACATCGCACCAATCTCCCGGCTATCGAAGTAGGACAGCTCCGGTCCCTTCCAGCAGTTCGCCAACGCCTCGCGGCGCGTGGCGTCAATCGGATCAATCCATTGCCGGTTCGGCAACCACCGCGCGCTCCTGAAACAGGTCGTAAGCCCCGAGCGCGTCAGCGGCGTACATCAGGGACGGTCCACCGCCCATGTAGATCGCCAATCCGAGCGTCTCCTCGAGCTCCTTGCGGCCGACCCCAAGCTTGACCAGGGCCTCGGCGTGGAAGCCGATGCAGCCGTCGCAGTGGGCGGCAACGCCCAGCGCGAGCGCGATCAATTCCTTTGTTCGTGCATCAAGCGCGCCATTTCCGGTTGCCGCCTGCGCCATGGCCGAGAACGCTCGCATGGTTTCAGGAATGCCCTTGCGCAGCTGGCCCAGATTGTTGGAGATATGCTTGCAGACGTCGGCATAGTCCTTTTGCATGCGACCCTCGGTCTTCGCTATTGGAACGGTCCAGAGGAGGGCGGCTCCGCCGACGGGGGTGTAACGGCGAATGCCGCCCTTCATCCAACGCAGCCCGGCAACACGATCTGGCCTCTCTGCGTGTTCGGCCTGCAAGGACACGCACTTTGTAACGCAGCGATCGCGTGTGATATTTGCGCCAGATCAAACCGCACCCAATTTACCGCTTGCGTCAGATCAACGCGTCCCACCGCATCTGGAGTCAGGCACCACGTTCCAGAACGATGGGAGACATTCGGATGTACGCGCACCAGATCATGGCCCGCAAGGTGCTCTCGACAACGCCGGACTGCACCATCCTCGACGCGGCAAACATCATGCTTCGGTACCATGTCAGCGGGCTTCCGGTGGTCGATGACGACGGCGCGCTCGTAGGCATCATCACCGAAGGCGATTTTCTTCATCGCAGCGAGATCGGCACCGAAAGGAAGCGCAACTGGCTGATGACCTTCATTCTCGGACCGGGAAAGTGGGCCGAGGACTACGTATTCGAGCATGGACGAAAGGTATCGGAGACCATGACACGCGCGCTGGTCACCGTGGCCGAGGATGCACCGTTGGCGACGGTCGTCGAACTGATGGAGAAAAACAACGTCAAGCGGCTGCCGGTGGTTCGCGGTGGCAAGCTTGTCGGCATCATCACCCGCAGCAACTTGCTGCGAACGGTGGCAATCCTTGCACGCGACGTACCTGCGCCGACCGAGAACGACGACCAGATCCGGCGGCGCATTCTGGACGAGATAGAACGGAACGCCTGGTGCCCGCTTGGACTCAGCGTCGTCGTCCGGGACGGCATCGTCCACTTGAGCGGCGTGATTACCGAAAGCAGATTTCGCAAAGCCGCCATCGTCGCGGCCGAGAACGTTCCCGGCGTCCGCGAAGTGCATGATCACCTCTGCTGGGGCGATAGCTTCTCGGGCTTCTACCTGAAATCTCCGGACGATCAGGAGCTGGAGAAGCAGGCTCACTGAAAGCGACTAAGCGAGGAACATTTCCGGCGCTTCGTGATCGTTGATGGCGTGAGCAACTCGCCAAATTGCTCGCCGCTTTGTTGATCGAGAACAACGCTATCTCACTGCGATGCGCTCAATTTCAAGTCACCGCGCATTCGGAGTTTCTGCAATGGCCAGTGAAACAGCAAAGGCTATTATGATGATCTTCTTGTTCGGGTCGCTTCTGATCGCCATCCACCGATCGGAAAGCATCGCGACGAAGCGATTGAGAGCATTGGCGCTACAGGCGCTACGACGGACTCACCCGCGATAGGCTGGAGCAGTCACAACAATCCAGATCTTCCTGACACGCAGATCCAGATCTAGTTCGCGCCATTGCAGGCGGTTGAGCCTCGTCAAAGGAATGTCGCGCGAAAGCTACTACTTTGTAATCGACAGGCTCATCGGAGGCATTGATGGGCGCCCACCAGATCATGACCAACAATGTCATCACCGTTACGCCTCGGACCTCAATTGAGGATGCCGCCAACATTATGCTTCGAAACCACATCAGCGGCCTGCCAGTCGTCGACGACGGCAAATTGACGGGAATCGTCTCGGAAAGCGACTTCTTGCGCCGCGGCGAGATCGGGACCGGGCGCAAGCGTTCGGCCATCCTCCAGTTCCTATTCGGACTTGGCCGCGCAGCCGATGACTTCGTCCACGAGCGCGGTCGCAAGATCGAAGACGTGATGACACTGGATCCAGTCACAGTCGAAGAACAAACGCCGCTCGATGAGCTGGTGCATTTGATGGAGAAAAGCGATGTCAAGCGCCTCCCCGTGATGCGCGGCAAGGACCTTGTCGGCATCGTGACCCGGTCGAACTTGCTCCAGGCCGTGGCCAGTCTGGAGCACGAGATCCCAGATCCGACCGCAGACGACGATCATATCCGCAATCGTATCCTCCGGCAGATCGACGCCGTGAGCTGGCGCCCCATCGGGTTCGAGGTCACTGTCCGCAGCGGCGTTGTCCATATGCATGGCATCGTCACCAGCGACCATGCGCGCGAAGCGACCATCGTGGCCGCGGAGAACACTGCCGGCGTCAAGAAGGTGCACGACCACCTCTGCTTCGTGGATACCTATACCGGCTTCTACGTCGAATCTCCCGAGGACATGAAGGCTGCGAGCTGAAGCGACAAGTAGCTCAGCACGCTCGTTTGGCCGTATGTCCGGTTCGCCGTCTACAGATCAAAGACGTCGCCCAGACGCGGCAGCTCGACCCGCTGTCCCTCCAAGTGCGCAGCGAGCGCCTGCATCGCAGGCTCTTCGCCATGAACCAGGAACGTTGCCTCGCACCCCTCGATCGCGCGCCGCCACGCAAGCAGCTCCTGCTGGTCCGCGTGAGCTGAAAATCCGTTGATCGTGTAAATCGCGCTGCGAACCGCAATGTCTTCGCCGAACAGCCGCACGGACGTGGCTCCATCAATGATCTGCCGCGCAATCGTTCCCGAGGCAGCGTATCCAACGAACACGATAGCCGATTCCTTGCGCCAGATATTGTGTCGGAGATGATGGCGAATTCTGCTACCCGTACACATCCCGGATCCGGCCACGATGACAGCGCCACCGATTATCCTGTTGATGGCGACCGAATCGGCGCTCTCGCGGACCAGATGCAGGTTTGCCGGCTGCAGTGGATCCCGCCCTTCGCGAAACATGCAGGCAGCCTCGGGGCTGAGACATTCGAAATGCCGCCTGAATATCTCGGTCGCCGAGATCGCCATCGGCGAGTCCAGGAAGATTTGCATGGCCGGCGGCAGCCTGCTCCGCTCTATCCCCTGATGCAGGACATAGAGGATTTCCTGGGCACGCTCGAGCGCGAAGGTCGGAATGATGACGTTGCCGCCGCGCGCCAGCGTGCCGCTGATCGCGCCGTAAAGCTCCTCGATCGAGTCTTTCAACGAGCGATGGCACCTGTCTCCATACGTCGATTCCATGACGACAATGTCGGCGCGAGCGGGAGGGCTCGGCAGCCGCAGCAGCGGACGACCGGCGTTGCCGAGATCGCCCGAGAACAGGACCGAACGCGTGCGGCCGTGCTCGGCAGCCTCGATCAGAATGCTCGCAGAGCCCAGGATATGGCCGGCATCGAAGAACGTCGCACGAAGTCCCTCTGCGAGCTGCAGCGGTTGTCCATATTCAGCTGTCCTTCCAAATCGATCGAAGCAATCGAGCGCATCCACAACGGTGTAGAGCGGCGACGGCGCTTCTTCTTTGCCCCGCCTGCGCCATTGGCGGGCTCTCCGCTGCGCGTCTTCTTCCTGCAGATGCGCGGCGTCGACCAGCACGAGACGGGCCAGCTCGCGACTGGCCGCGGTCGTGATCACTTCACCCCTGAATCCTCGCTTCGCGAGCAATGGAATCCTGCCGCAGTGATCCAGGTGGGCATGGGTCAGCAGGACATAGTCGATGGTTGCAGCATCGAACCCGAAGGCGGCGACGTTCTCTTCCACCAGGTCGCGGCTTCCCTGAAAAAGACCGCAATCGATCAGAATGCGTCGGTTCAGGCACTCGACCAGGTGACAGGACCCGGTCACAGCGCGATCGGCGCCATGAAAGGATAACTTCACGATTCGACCTCTTGACTGATTGACTTGCCCCGTGAGACGTCGTCTCCGATCGGCAGAAGCGGCCGGCCGGCCGTCTCGTACCCTCTGCAAACCAAAACAGGTCCCTATCTTCCGGATCGATGACGCCCTCGTCGACTAGGAAATCCGGATCAAACGCGCGACGCCAGTACGACTCGCCGACCAGCACAACCGGCACCGGCGCGATCTTTCGGGTTTGCTCCAACGACAGCACTTCGAACAGCTCGTCCATCGTGCCAAAGCCGCCCGGGAATGCCGCCAGCGCGCGGGCGCGCATCAAAAGATGTAACTTGCGCATCGCAAAATAGTGGAACCTGAAGCAGAGCTCGGGCGTGACATATGGGTTAGGGGCCTGCTCCTTCGACAGGGTGATGTTCAGTCCGATCGATTGGGCCCCCGACATCGTGCGCGCCCCTGTTGGCTGCTTCCATGATGCCCGGCCCGCCGCCGGTCATGATCATGAGGCGGCCACCGATAGCCTTTTCGCTCGCGGCACCGACGATCTGTCCGAACTCGCGTGCGATTCTGTAGTACTTGGTCTTCGCCGCAAGGCTCCGTGCCGTCTTGAGACGGCGCTGCAAGCCGCCATCGTCGGGATTCAACGCGAGCGCATCGGCTATCGATGCGACGGTCCGGCGCGCCGCCCGCGCCTCGCAAATGCGAGTGCTGCCAAAGACAACGATCGTATGAGCGATCTGATGCTCCCGGAGCAGGGTCTCCGTCTTAAGGAAATCAAGTTGGAGGCGAATGCCGCGTGTGGCTTCGCTCTGTAGGAACTCTTCGTCCTGATCCGCCTCCCGATAGCTTGGCGATTGCAGGATGCTGCGCAGAGCGCCAAGCGCACGGCCGTCCTCTTCGGCGCCGTTGGGCTGCCCACCCGGGAGTACCACAGCCCTGTCGACATGGTGAGCCGGCTTCGGGCTCGGACGAGTCGGTGGCAGATCATTAGTCATGCGCCGGCCTGCCGTCCGCCTCGGAGGATGTGAGCGCCGCATCGTGCTTCAGGGCCTCACGAACCTCGTCATCCTCCAACGCATCCAGTAGCCAGCGGTGATCGGTCGGCTTCGACCTACCAATATCTGCTTCAAAATTCACCGATTGCTTGACGGCCGGCAACTTCATTCGGTCAGTCATGGCGAACCTCGTCGGCATTCGATGGGCATTGCCTAGCATTCGCAATCGGCTGCACGGGCGCCTCGAGCAAGGTCAATTCAGGGATTTCTTTGATGGCAAGGCGCCAACCTGAGCCTAGTTTCTCGCCGCTGTTACGCTCAACCGGAAGCGCGTCCGGATCAATCGCACGCTCCGCAATCGCCTGCCGGGGTCTTCCGCGTCAGTTACCCTCGGATCGCGCGAGTATCCGCTCAAGCGCGGTGATCAGCTGCACACGTCCAACGATGCCGACGACACGCATACCCCGGAGCACCATGACTTGCGATATCTGATGCTTGTCCATTTCGACCACGATCTCGTCCACAGTCGCGCATTCGTCGACGCAAACGGGCTTGCGGCTCATCACAGCGTCGACGCTCAGGGCCCGGGTCCGCTCTCGGACCAGCCGTCCCTCCTCTCTGCTCAACAGCCATTCGAGCCAAAATCCCTCTGGCCAATGCACGCCGAGTTCGCGACGGTGAAGGAAGTCTCCTTCAGAGATAACACCGATCAGCGCCCCTGAGCCATCGAGCACAGGCAAGCCGCGCTGGCCAGTTTCCAGCAAGAGACGAACGGCATCGAGCAATGGCGCGCCGGGTTTGATCGTCGAGAAAGACGTCCGCATGACATCCAAAGCCAACATGGCAACCTCCCCAGAGCTTCGTGTACGCGATGGTCTGCCAGCATCATTCAAAAATGGAAGGCCAGGCTGATCTGGATCAAAAAGCCGTGCAGCTTTTGTAACCGCTGGTTTTCGCCTCAGGATCATTCGGCGAGCTGTCAGCTCATGTGGGAATCGCCGTCGAGGATGGGGCCGCTACCCTGGTTGCCCACGTCGAATGCTACCTGCGGAAGCTCGCGGCCGTTGCGCCCTCTGTCGACTGCATTCATGTCAGCTCGGAATCGAGAGAGGCGGCATGACGCGGACAATTTGACCCAGATCAAGCCATCAGACCAACATCTAGGGCAACCCCGCCTCGGAAGCGCAGGGATCGATCCATGGGTAAAAACTCTCTCTTTGCTTTCGCACTCACGGTCACGCTCATCGAACTGACCCCGGGACCTAACATGGGCTATCTCGCGGTGCTGGCCGCGTCGGCCGGACGCAGGGCCGGTCTTGCCGCAACAGCCGGTGTTGCTTTCGGCTTGTTTGGAGTTGGGATCGCATCGTCGCTCGGCCTTGCAGCTATCGTGGCTGCCTCCAACCCGCTTTACGAAGCCCTTCGCTGGGTGGCGCGCTCTACCTTGCTTTGGCTTGCCTGGCAAGGATGGCGCGATGCGCCGCAAGAGATCACCAAGCCAGTCGAGGCGACGGCACATACCAAATTCTTCTTCAGGGGCTTGATTACCAATCTACTCAATCCCAAGGCCGGAGTTTTCTATCTATCGATTTTTCCGACTTTCATCGATCAAGCACGTCCACTGCTTCCGCAGATAGCGATCTTGCTGACGGTATACGTCACGATAGCGACTGCAATACATACGGCTGTCGTGATTTCAGCGAACGCCATCCGGTCAAGCATCGAAAAGCAGGCAAACACAATGCTCATCAGGCGGATAATGTCAGTGTTGCTGGCCGTCATTGCAATCTGGCTGTTCTATACGACGAGACGAACTTACTCTTGAACTTGCTCGTGGGACGCTGTCGACGGCACGTCGCCTATCGTGTGGGCGACGCAAGCGCCTCAACAATGTGCCGTTCAATTTCCCCGACGGGAAGCCTTGTCAGATCCTTGGGAATCTCCGCAATGATGTGACGCTTGACATCGGTAGCGAGCGTCGCCCGAAGCTGTGCCAGCGTTCGCGGCGGAGCGGCGATGACAAACGCCGTCGTCCTTCCACTCCGAACAATCTCCTCCGCAGCCCGCGCAATCCGCCTCGTGAACCGATACTCCTCGAGTTCGTGCCAGTTCGTCGGTTCGACGGCTCCCCGCTGACCGGAGACGATCCCTTTTATGAAGTGTCCTGGACGGTCCGTGCCTTGTAGGTGCGTTGGCGGATTCTGATCTTCGAACACCGCTTCCGCCTTCAGGTTGGGGAACTGATTGTCGCCTTCGTTGCGGAGCAACAGCGCCTTGCGCCCGTTTCCGACAAGCACGAGCGCGTTCTTTGGAATTCCCGCCATCCAAACATCCTCCGCTTCAAAAAATCCTGTCTAATGCCCGGAAGCTTTAGATCAATTGATCGGAGTCAAATCACGCATGCGCGCGATCCCACAGAATGGGGTATCTTTCCGTCCTACAGAGAGCACGATCATGCAAGCACGCGATGTCATGGTGTCACCCGTTATCACGGAGAACTCCAACGCAACGGTGCGGCAGGTTGCTTCCCTGCTGCTCCAGCACCGCATCAGCGCCGTTCCTGTGGTGGGCAAGGATGGCGAACTCGTCGGAATCGTCACGGAAAGCGACTTGATGCATCGGACTGAAGCCGGCACCGAGCGCCCGTATTCGTGGTGGCTCCGGCTTTTGGTCGGAGACGCGCAAATGGCGTCCGACTACGTGAAGTCCCATGCTGTCAAGATCGCCGACATCATGACCCGCAAGGTCGTGACCGCGGCGCCCGACACGCCTCTGCATGAAATTGCGATGCTGCTCGAGAAACATGGCATCAAGCGTGTCCCCATCGTCGATGAGGCCGGCCACCTCCTCGGCATCGTCAGCCGGGCCAACCTGCTCCAGGCCGTCGCGAGCGCCCGGCCGAAGCTGGAGATGTCACCCGCCGATTCCGTCATCAGGAAGAGATTACTCGGCGAGCTTCACGGGCAACCGTGGGCACACACGTTCAATCTGACTGCGACCGTACAGAACGGCATCGTCGACCTGTGGGGATATGCGCCATCCGCCGCCGAGCGCACAGCGATCCGGATTGCCGCGGAGGCAATTCCCGGTGTCGTTGCTGTGAACGATCACCTGCTGGAAACGCCGATCATGGCCTACTGATCCGGGTGCACGATCATCAAGCAATCACCATTAGGTAGTCAAATCGGTCGCACTTCGAAACGATCCGCGATCCCGCGGAATACCTAATTCATTCTGATGTAGAGGCGATCGATGGCATCCGAGGGAATCGCAAAGGCGCGCTCGGATTCGGTCTCGCCGGTGCTGGCGGCAACAATGCCGATCACTTCGCCCCGCAGATTGAACAGCGGCCCACCTGCGCTGCCGCGATCCAGCAAGGCATCGGTCTGAATGAGATCCCGGCAAGGGCTTCCGGGCCGCGAACGATGCAGAGCGCTGACGATGCCAAAGCTGACGCTCGGAGTGGATTTCAAGGAGCCACCGGCCGCAAGGACGAAATCGCCAGGCTCGGCGTCGACCGATCGGCCGATGCGGGCCGCGGTCAGGCCGGAGGCCGAAATCCTCAGCATCGCCAGATCGTATCGCTCGTCGGCCGCAACGAACCTAGCGTCAAGCTGGCGCCCATCCGACAATCGGACCGAGAGTGTCTTGGCGCCGCTGACCACATGATTGCTCGTCACGATCAATCCGGACTCTGCCTTGATGATGACGCCTGCGCCGTAAACATCTTTCGTCGCGGGACGCGGGTCGCTGGGCAGTTCGGGACCGGAATTCCCTGACCGGGAGGCTGCCGCCGTCTCCGTGCTGGCCGTTATGCCGACGACACTTTGGATAACCTTCCCGACCAGGGGCGCAAGAGTTTGCACATCCCGGATTTCCCCTGCTTGCACCAGTCTAGGCCAGAGCAGGAGCATGCACGTCACGGCGACGATGAATGACAACGGACGTTCCGACCATTTCCGCGCCGACTTGCGGCATGATCTTTTCGGGCTCATCTCGCGCCCGCCCCGTCTACTCGGCAGCGGCGATCGGCAGCACGCCGGGCCGCTCCGCCGCAATGATCGCCTTCCACAATGCGGCGATGCTGCACTGAGTGGCTGGCAGAAGCGAGCAATGCCCTGCGGCGTCAAAGTCACAGAAACGCGTTGCCGGATCACCACATATTTCCGCAAATGACCGGTTGATGAGGTCGAGACATTCCAGGAGCTTGGCGATGTTCTGCATGCCGGCGCGACGCT
Organism: Bradyrhizobium sp. Pha-3; assembly: GCF_042258325.1. Lineage (NCBI taxonomy): Bacteria > Pseudomonadati > Pseudomonadota > Alphaproteobacteria > Hyphomicrobiales > Nitrobacteraceae > Bradyrhizobium > Bradyrhizobium sp. Pha-3. The sequence continues at coordinate 8,082,874 of NZ_CP170151.1, forward strand.
GAAGATCGAGAAGCCGGAACGTCACGACCGGCGGGTCACCGAACGAGATCTCAGGATGGGCGAGTCCGAAGAACACTTCTACCGCAGATGGCGCTTGCCTGATTCGATTGAGGAGGTTCGCTGCCTGGGCTTCCGTGCAGGCAACCAGGCGGGGCGACGACGCTCCGGGTGCCGGCCTCGGACCGAGAGCGGCCGAAATCTGCTGCTCAAGCCAGAGGCGAACGGGCGCTTGGGCGTTCTGAATTTGCTGGGCGTCGAGCACTATGCCGGTCATCGTCGATCCTCCGTTTCCGTATGACCATTACCGGCTTTGCTCGCAGCCGCCTTGATGGGGATCAATGATGGGAGCGCCTGGACGCGCGTGCGGTTGCCGCCCATCTATTGCGGCAGATTGCGTAGCCGGGGGACCCCATGGAGCTTTCGCGGCGCGCTACTTCTGCTGAATGCGGTTCAGATAATCGATAATGGCAAGGATTCGTGTTCGCACGACGACCTCCCGCAAATCCCGGGAAGGATCGAGCGCGTCGTAGGCCGGATCGACAATGTGAGGCAAGTTCTTGACGGGGTTGAACCGTTCCCCCCAAATCGGCATTTCGTGGGTGCCGTGCGCGGATATTGTTCTCCGCCCGTCGATGGCTTCGTAGACGGCGGTAATAGGAAAGACCCCGTTGTTGTTCTTGGCCAAGGCCGTCAAATCGGCAGGCGGCACACTCAGCTGCCCAGCAACGGGTCCTTTGCCCTTTCCATCCACGCCATGACAGCTTGCGCACGAAGCTTGAAATTCCGCCTTGCCAACATCGGCGTCTTCAGCGTGAGCGGCCGCGGCGAAACCAGCGGTCAGACCAGCAATCATGAAAGACTTCAGGCCACAGATAATCATATCATGCCCCAGTTTTTCGGATACGCGCTTTTAGCAGTATTGGATCGCCCTTGGTTTGACGCGGGTCAATGCATCACGCCCGCCCAGTCCAACGGCGCACTATCACTCGGGCCAAACAGTAAACAGACATAGGCTTGCCGCTTCCATCCCCACGCTGAGCCGGAAGCGGCACGCTAGCTTGTCGTCCGTTAAGAAGCCGATTGCAGCGGTGAGCGGTCGCTGATGGCTGCGATGAGGGTGGCCAGGAAGAGGCGCCAAAGACCCCTCAGCCAGGCGAGGATGCGGCGGAAGTTGTGGCCGACGGCTGAGAGGATGACGTTGGCGGCGTCTCCGGCGCGGCCTTTGAGGTAGCAGCGGCCGAGGTGACCATCGGTCTTCAGGTGTCCGATGATGGGTTCGATGGCGGAGCGGCGGCGCAGCTCGCGCCTGATGATACCGAAGACCCCGCGCTTCTGGCCGGAGATGAAGACACGGCGCGGGTTCTGTGCGTCGTGGCCGCGATATCCCTTGTCGGCATAGGCCCGCTCGATCGCGCAGCCGGTGAGTGTCTCGGTGCGGTCGATGACGTCGCGCAAGGTATGACCGTCGTAGGGGTTATCGGGCAGCGCCCTGGCGTGCAGCACGAACAGGCCACCGGGAGCACGGCGGTTGTTGGTGACGATGGAGGCTTTGACACCGAACTCGTAAGGCGCGGCTGCTTTGCCCTTGCCGATGCACTCCACCTCCGGGGCGTGGAAGGAATAGAGCTTCCAGCCGCGCTGGCGCTGCTGCTGCGAGCGGATCTGCGAGGCCCGGCCGAGCGGGAGGGCGAACGCGTTCTCGAGCACGGCCTGACCTTCGATCTTGCGGCGGATATCGCGGATGATCCGGCCCAGCCGGCTGCGCAGGATACGCAACTGCCGCTGATGCCGCTTGAATTGCTTGGCATGGGCGTAGCGTCCCGCCATCATGGCCGCGGTCTTGGCAATGCGAAGATAGGACTGCCGCAGCCTGACCCCGTGCTTCCTCGCCAGGCGGTTGAGCCCCCTGATCGCCGCGTGCAGCAGCTTGGCATCGGTCGGGAAGGTGATGGCCTTCGGCTGCACGGTGGTATCGACCGTGACCCGCTTGAGGTCCTGGCTGCGTAACGCGCCGGCCTCGTGCGCCACCCGCAGGCTCTCGGCCAGCAACAGCTCCAGCTTGTCGCCGAGCCGCTTGCGCCAGTGGCTCAGGTCCGAGCGCTCGTGCGGAAACGCGTGCTGAAAGAACTCTTCGCCGGTGAAGTACTGGAAATACGGGTCGTGGACCCAGCGCTCGCACACCCCCTCATCGGACAGGCCGTAAATCTGCTTGAGCAGCAGCAGCCCGATCACGAAGCGGGTCGCGATCCCCGGCCGACCGTTCTCGCTGTAGAGCGGCGCGATCTCGCCGTCGATCCAGTCCCAATCGACCTTGCCGGCGAGCTGAACCAGCTCGTGCTTCATGTTGATGATCTGGTCCAGCCTGGCCCGGAACAGATCGCCAGATCCCGTCGTCCTTTGCTTCTTCGGTCGCATCGTCACCTCCGACGCGACCACGGAATCATGACTGGCGATTCGACTGAATCCTGAAAATGAAATTGCAAGGTTCCGAGGCTCGAAACATCAAAACCTTGCAATCCAAAAACAGTCCACACCAGCAAATGCGATTCTGCCTCAATCGCTTAGCCGATCTTCACGGACGACTAGCTTCGATATGGTGGAGGCGTCGGGTTTGAGCCCGGACCTCGGCTAACCGTTATCCCGATTGGCGTTCCTTGGGATACGTCCGCTCGCAACATATTGCCGGTCGATAGCTCACAGCGTTGTCTCCACAGGTTCGAGCATTGGGTTGGTACGATACGGTCACTTTCCTACGCCTGCGCACCCCTCTTGTTCTGCCGGTTCTGCACGAGGTCGTCGACCGCGGCCGGATCGGCCGGGGTCGAGGTGTCGCCGAGGCTGGACGGTTCGTCCTCGGCGATCTTGCGCAGGATGCGGGCGCATGATCTTGCCGGAGCTCGTCTTCGGCAAGCCGGGCGTGAACTGGATCAGGTCGGGCGAGGCGATCGGGCCGAATGTCCTTGCGGACCCAGGCGACGAGCTCCTTGCGCAAGGCTTCGGTCGGCTCGGTGCCCTTCATCAGCGTGACATAGGCATAGATGCCCTGGCCCTTGATGTCGTGCGGATAGCCGACGACGGCGGCTTCAGACACCGCCTCATGCGCGACCAGCGAACTCTGTGGCGACAGAATCCGAGTGACAAGATTGTGGTCTTCGCCACCTACCTCGGCACAGTCGATATGATCGCCCGCGAGATCGAGCAGACGTTCCCCGGTCAGGGCGTCGTGGTGCTGCGCGGTGGTGACCACAGAGCCAAGGTGGCGGCCGAGCGCCGCTTCTGCCAAAAGGATGGCCCGCGTGTGCTGGTTTGCACGGCAGCAGGACGCGAAGGCATCAATCTGCAGTTCGCGCGAATCCTGTTCAGCTTCGATCTGCCGTGGAATCCGATGGATATGGAGCATACGCATTGGGCGCATCCATCGCTACGGTCAACGTGACACCGCACAGGTTTACCATCTCGTTCTCTCGGATACCATCGAAGGACGTATCTTTCTGCTGCTGGACGAGAAGCTGACCGAGATCGCACGCACGGTCGGAAAGGTGGATGAACAAGGCAACGCGGCGGAGGACTTGCAAGCGCAGATTCTCGGGCAGTTGTCCGAGCGGCTGAATGATGACCGCCTTTATCAGGAGGCGCTTTCCGACCCCGCGCTGAAGCGCACCCAGGTGGAACTAGAAGCCGCGCTGTCGAACTCGCGCGAAGCGCGACAAGTGGTGTTTGACTTGTTTCAAGACCTCGATGGCTTCAGCCTTGATGACTACAAGCCTTCTCGGATGTCTCGTCCAGTCTGGATTGGCTAGTGCGTTTCTTCTCGACTGCGGCCGCAGACCTCCAGCAGAAGCTGATCAAGCTGGATGACGCAACCTACGACCTCATCACCGCGGAAGGCACTCGCCGTGCGCGCTTCACTTTGAACCGCGAAGCTGCGACGAATCAGGACGAACTGCAGTTGATGGGCTTAGACCATCCGTTGGTACAGGAAGAGCTGGAACGTTGGCGCAATTTGCCGCCAGAGAATCTCGGAATTGCAGTGTCGGGCGAGGTTGGCGGGCAGGTGCTGCTGTCGCTCTGGATGGTTGAGACATCTGGTGGTAACGGCGAACGCCGTGTCGTGGTGCAGCCGATCGCGGTCAAACAGGATGGAGCACGTGCCCCGGCGGTCGAACGCCTGCGCGAGAAATACTTTCAGGCGCAATCGGCTGTCCCGACCTTGCGTGCCGAGCAGCTGCTTGACGTGTTCACACGCGCCGTCGAGCCGACTTTGCAGCGAGAGCTGAAACATAAAGGTTCCGCAAGCGGCAACGGTAGCTATTCGGCTGAGCTGATCGGATACGCCGAGATCATCGATAAATTTACTCATCGCGATCGGCTCGATTAGAGACCGCCAGAGACTCGCTGTGCCTGGGTACAATCACTATACGAACTGCACTTGCGGATGGTGCGTAAACCACGGTCGCCTATCGTATTCCGAACGTGCGCGGTTGGTGTCCGACATGCGCCGGCGCGACGCCAAGAATCTCTTGAAACGGGGGTCAGCCAGATCGGTACCGGCTTGCTACGTCAATTTGAACGCGCGTTAACCCGAATGTACTTTTTTACACAAACGAACACGGCAGCCGCGTGTTCTTCGACCATCTGGGTCCGCCTTGGCCCAAACACCCCTGTACAGACCGAGGGATTACCGACCCAAGGACCGGTCGCCGCAACGGCGGGCCCGCGGGGCCGTGCAGGAGTTGATTTCTGCTGCCAACGTCGTCGGCCTGTTTGATAACAAAGTGTTCGGTCGTCGAGCCCCCGACGAATGGACGGTGCTCATCGTGCTCGCGGTGGACCGCAACAGCGACGAGAACGCCGTCACCGTGGAGTATCTCGACTCAAGTAACGGAGAAACTACGACGTTCGCTTGCCACTCCGAACTTCCGATCTTCGATGTGGGCGACTTCATCAACATGAGAGGGGATGAGATCTCCTTCATACACAAGGAGGCGCTCAGGCCGGTCTTCTTCCGGATCGGTGTAACGGTGACTATGCCTGCCGCGCCGGCGGAGGAAGTAGCGCCTCCGCCACAGGGAGCGTAGCCTCGTCTCATCCCTGCGGGAGGCAAGCGGCTAGTCGAGGATTCACGAGCCCCGATGACCGAAGCCGAGATGATCCACTTCAATTCGAACGAGGTCGACCTGGGAAAGCTGTTCGGAAAGTTGGAGCCGATCTTCCGGGCCTACACCCGCGAGCACACGCGTAAGCCATGGGACGTCGCCCGTCGCCTGTCCGTGAGCACGAGGGTCTGGATAAAGCTGCCGCGCGCAGATAGTCCGCTATGCGCTACAAGGTCAGCCTCGACGAATCCTGGCGCCGGATCGTTCCAATCCGCCGACGTCCGTATTGGAACACTGCGACGCAGAGAATGCGCTGTGTGCCGCCGGCGTTTGCGACCCAATTTTTCTCGGATCGGCACCAATACGCGGTCAATCGTCGCAGCGCTCATCGCCAAAAGCTTGGCGCGGATCTCGGGGGCAAGATCGAGGTGGCCATGCCGATCCATCGCCTCAATCAGCGCAGGCATTAACGCCTTCAGCCGCTTCCCGCAGATCCGGTCCGACGCTTCCCAAAGGAGCACGAGCGCGTTGTGTTCTGCCTCATTATAGATCCGACGTCGCGGCCGTCGGCCTGGGCGTGCGTCTTCCTGGCCTCGAAGTAGTCGCATCGCATGCTTGCGATGAAACCCAGTGATGTCGACGAACTCGTCTAATATTCGCGCCTTCTTCGCGCGATCCGAATGCCGATAACGCACACCTGCCGCCGCCGTCAGTTCCTTCCGCGTTGCCATGCTCAGCCCCCCCATCTGCGCCCCCGCTCGTCCCCGATCCAGGGGAGCAATTTACGTGAGGCAACGGCTCAGCATCCGGTAACAATTAAGGCGAGGCAATGCGACGGCTTCGGCCCCGTGTCCGGCGAGCGCCGGGCCGTTCTTCATGCGCGGCTTCTCGCCATGCCCTGCGAGCCGAGGAAGATGAAGCAGCATCGTGAAGCGCGTGGGACGCTCCACCAACGTACCGATGGCCGAACTGTCAAGCCCAAGGATGAGATCCCCCTCCCAGTGACCTGGCACCGCGCGATCGGCTGTTTCGGCGGGGCGTTCGCTGATCATAATCTCTGGTGAGACAAAGCCTTGGCCTCGCCGGCGTACGCGCGCTCTGGGCACTCTTAACACGCGCCCAGTTCGCAAGCAGGCCGTCAGTTCACGGCGCAACGCGCCCCGGCTCTGAACAAAGAGGGCCTGATAGATGACTTCGTGGCTGATGCGCATCGCCTTGTCGTCCGCGAAGTCGATCGGCAAGCGTCGAGCAATCTGCTCCGGACTCCAGGCCCTGGCCCATTGTCGATCCTTTCGCGGGCCGTGCCGACGGCCCTTCCACGGAACGGCGGGGCCAGGAACGGGAGCGCCGCTAGACGTCATGGCGACTCCGGCCAGTCTCTGCTCCACATAAGTGCGCAAGGTTGTGTTGAATGCAAGCTTGGTGGGTTTGGGCCGACGGGCCGATCGCTCGGCGTGCCATTAGGCTGTCGATGCACGATACTCCAAGCCGCCGCTGCGCGTCGCGGCGTTACGTCGTAACTCACGCGAGATGGTCGAGGCAGATCGACCAAGACGGCGCCCGATCTCACGCCTCGAGAGGCCTTGAACGCGAAGAGTGCGATCTCCTCGCGTTCTGCAAAAGAGAGATACCGCCCGGTCGGCGGCTTGGCTGAAGATCTGAACGTCGCTGGTGGCATTCCGCCTGCCTTTCGGAACAATCTGGTTCCCACAGGCTGCGACATACCAGCTGTTAGCGCAGCATCCTCGCTGGTCATTCCCTGTGCAATCCCCAACCAGAATCGTTGAAGTTCAGATCGCCCCGCAATTGACGGCCGTCCCGGGGACGGTAACGGCGCCCGTCCAGATCACAGTGATCGTCGCTTTCGAATGGCCGAGCGTGAACTCGGCGTCCGGAAAACGCGACCGGCACCTACGCATATAAGTAGGTGTAGGGCTCGGATTGCTGTGTCAGGTTGGCAGAGCTTGGTCGCTTTTGAATGACCCTCCTGAGCACCAAGCCTCGTCCTATGGGACCGTGCGGGCGGTCCGTCAGCGGCGGCAGTCGCCCGCACGTTTCGATGTCCTTTAGGAGGCCTGGAGCTGGGTAATGCGCAGCGACCTAGCGTACGTTGTATGCGTCATTTTGATGGGGCTAGGCTTCCTCGCGATCATAGCGATCGCCATGCTTATGCAATAAGGCCCGGGGCCGATGTAGCGTTCAGCCCGTTCAAAGGGCAAGGACGCCCTTCCGGGAGTCACATGCAGGCTTTCCGACCTAGCGCGGGATCAGGCCCTTCAAGATGGCTTCCGCGCGGATAGAGACGGCCGTGTAGTGCTGTGCGGCCTTGATGGACTATACCGCCCCGGATCGGTTTCCGCGATGTAGGGATCAGATAGAAGGCGCTGGAGCCCGCTTCCGGCGCCATGCCTGCACCCGGCGAAGCCGCGACAGCACAGAAGGCCGTCCTTCGACCCTGATCCGCTTCTCACTCGTCACACGTCCGCTCCTCATGAGGTTGCGAGCCTAGCTCAATGTGCGGCGCGGAGGGAAGGGCTCCCGGAATGCTACGGACGCCAGCTGACCTCACGAGCGTTCGATGGGTCCGGATTTGCAAGGCTCAGCAGCTCATAGCTGACAACTTACGGGAGCACAGCAAGATGGATGGTTGGATAGTGACGGTCGCTGTCTTCAAGGAAGACGGCGACGATGACGAAGAATTCAGGCACATAACTTACGTCGTTGCTGCCGCTGACCCGGCGGAAGCAGTGAAGCTGACCGTAAAAGACAGCGGCGCGAAGGCCGCAATGCTCAACTGCCCCATCGAGGAGGAGCAATTGCGAAGACTTGGCGTGAAGCCCGGCGAGCTTCTCGTTATACACGATGGCGAGTTCGATCCGATCATCTCGCGCCATCGTCGTCACTAAGCGCTCCACGTCCGATCTTGATCAGTTGCGTCGAGTTCATGACATTGTCGTTCGGAAGCCGCCGCTCGCACGAGCAGTCAATCTGCACAAGGTATGAAAGCGCGCCGTTTGCTTGTCTCCGCAATGTGGCCGCCTGGCACGCTGATTGCTGAACCATGATTGCTTGGTCGCTTATTGATTGAGTGAGGGCCAAGTCTACGCATCGTAACTCGTGCGGGCGGTCGTCAGCAGCCGCCCGCACGCTTTTTCATAGCGCTACGCGCTGCTTTGTGAATGGCACGCGAGTTGCTGAGAGACGCTTCGGCTTGGCTCCTCATACTTCACGCAACCCCCATGAGATAGCAAAGCCTCTTTGTTGGCGCAACTCGCGCGGGTGGTTCCTCCAGCCGCCCGCGCGTTTTTTGCGCGAAAAGCCGCGAGATGATCCGCGCCCCCTGAAAGGGTCGCCAAGAAGGCTGTTGCAATGGACAGGCTCAAATTCGTCCCCGCATTCGAGGCCGCTATTCGCTCTGCCGATCCAGACAAGCTCGCCGCACTTCGCGAGACGATCCGTGAGCGCGGAGGCCCTGACGACTTCGTACTGACGAGCACGGAACTCATCCGCAAACATCCGCTTACGCTCTTTAGACTGCTTAGGATCATCTCCGACGCGGCACATGAGGACAAGCTAATGAGCATCCACCCAGCCTCCGGAAGTCACACCATTCTCATTGCAGAGGCAGCCGTATCGCTCGTTAAGGTGGCTTGCGCAGCATGGCGGCTGTACGTGCGATCCGACAGAGAAGACCCAAGTGGTTGGACTGGGATGAAGGCAAAGAGATCGGCCAGAAACGCAAGGCCAGCGCGATGGCCGGCCCCATCAATCTCCGATCGCTTGATGGTTTCAACGGAATTACGAGGTCAGCCGACATGTCACCGCTCATCCTCATTGTCGCTTCGACGCACCTCAGCATTTTAGCCACCGTCAACATCGCTGCTCGGCCATCAAAGACTTTAGATGAGTGTCGAAGGATTGGTGAGCTAGCGATAGAAGCCGCGACCGCGAAGCCCAGCCGCTCCGCGTCCTATGTCTGCCACGATACTACGCGCGAACAGGGTTTAACGGGCGCACTAGGTGTGATTGCCTACGTTTCGCAAGAGGACGGTAAAATAACGATCCTTGAGGGCTACATGGCGACGATGTCTGACTGCAAAGTTGCCGGAATGGCGGCAGCCGCGAGCAAGGCTGTTCCCGGCGTTAGAACCCGGGCTTGGGCTTGCTACGATCTCGGCATCTTTCAACAATGATGCGATGAGCGTTTCTAATCTTCGCGCGTGTAGCGTACGCGCTGCATCACCTTCAGGAGTTGTCGGAACGTTGCGACCAACGCGCGCACGCTATCGGCAATCCGTATCCCGTGCGACTTTCCGGATGTGCGGAGCACGTCCGGCTTTCCGTAGGCCCGTAGGGCCTGCGGCTTGCCCGTGGTACGTGGTGTGCTGCGACTCATTATGCGGCCCTCGCCTTTCTCGGACGTTTCGCATCCCGAGTAAGTTTGAGCCCGAGCAATTCGAACACCCGGCGCGAGATGGATTCTTGCGCCTCGCGTAGCTCCACTGACCGCAGCACGGCCAATTCGCCGATGTAGCGCCCGCTGATGCCCGGCACGGCGTGGCCTAGCAAAATGCTGGACAGAATTTCGGGCACGCCCAGCGCGGTCGCCAGCGATTTGTAAGAATGCCGAGGGCTCCGCGCCAGCTCCCGTCGCTACCACCGCCCAACCGGGCAAATCCAACAGCCGGGGCGAACTCAGGACCGGATAAAACTTGGGGGCAAGGTCATCGGTAGCGAGACTATGTCGGAAGATATGGGCGCCGCGGTGGGCGCAACCTTCGATTCCAACGCGATCGAGAGCGGCCTTGGCGATCATGGTGATCGCGCATCCGGAAGCAAAGCCGACGTGTGGCGCGAGTGTGCGGACGAACAGCCGTCGGCACGACGACTTTGGGCGGCCATTGCGCAGATATGCAACGATAGCCGCGCCAATGTCTGGCGGTATCGGCATTCGTGCACACTGTCGGCCCTTGGCGCGAACGAGTATCTCGCTGGCGCGCCAGTCGATATCGTCGACGGTGAGCGTCGCAACCTCGTCGGCCCGCAGGCCGAGCTTGGCCAGCAACAACAGAATGGCGTAGTCGCGCCGTCCCATCACCGTCTCTCGGTCGCAACCGTCGAGAGCCTTCCGCACCTGAGCGGCACGCAGATAGGTCGGTAGAGTTGCGAGCTTCCATCGGCGCATCGATGGAACGCAATCCGCCAACGAGCGCGCGTTCAGCCCCCGATGGTGGAGGTAACGGAGAAAGGCACGCAACGACCGGCACATCGCCTTGCCTGTTTCCGGGCCCCAATCCTGGGCGTGGCGCTCAACGTAGCGGATCACGTCCTCTTGGCTGATCTTGCGCAGGGCGCCGGCGCCGCCGGAGCACACCAGTTCACGGGCGATAGCGGTGCAGACTACCGTCGTTCACTTGCCGCGCGCAGCCAGCTTCCGGTAGCGGGCCGTCAAGCAGCTCTGCGCCTTCCAACCAATCTCTCGCACTGCCGGCGACACCTGCTCAAGCCGGTATAGCTTTGTCTTGCCGATCTTCGGCGGGTGTCTATGGGTCCAGACGCTTTCGACCAACATGTGGCGAACACGGCCGTTGCCCGCCTTGGTGATGCTACCACGCCTGACAGACTCTCCCGTCGATCGTTCGCTTGGCACTAGGCCGAGGTAACCCATAAGTTGACGTGGGCTCTCAAAACGGTTCACGTCACCAACCTCGGTCAGTGTATTTGCGAGCGCCTGGCTTGAAGGTCATCGCGACTTCATTTCCGCCCAAAGCCGACAGCGATGGCGAGCGAGCCGACACTCGCGGTCGAGCTGATCGGCCTCAATTTTGTTTTCGCCTCCCGGCCAGCGGATCGTACTGGCGTCGGCGATCAGGCCCAGCTTTGACGGGTCGGTTTCGGCTGCGACTGTTTGTTTGAGTTCCGTTACGTTGACCGTTGAGAGTTGGACTTCCATTGGGCGCGGCCCCAGATCAAAGCATCTTGAGATTGTCAACCTGCTTGTCTGACCAGTCGACAAGAGATCTTCGGGCGGTAAGCTTCGGCCGTGCATCAAGCAGGCAAATGGGGAGCACTAGAAGTCATCAGGGGAGCTTTTAATGTCAGACCTTGTTGCGATCGTGTACCCATCCGAAGCTAAAGCAGAGGAAGTTCGGCAAAAAATATTCAAGCTCCAGAGCGAGTATCTGATCACGATCAGCGATGCCGTGATCGCCGTCAAAACTGGGGACTCTGTAAAACTCAGTCAACTTGTGAATACCACTATGACTGGCGCCGCAAGTGGCAGCTTCTGGGGATTGCTATTGGGGATGGTCTTCCTGAATCCGCTTCTAGGCGTGGCTCTCGGAGCCGGCGCAGGCGCACTGAGCGGTGCGCTGACCGATTTCGGGATCAGAGACCAGTTCATGAAGGATCTCGCGTCGAAGGTAAGATCGGGCGATGCCGTCCTCTTCCTGCTGATCCAGTCTATGACGTCAGACAAGGTTCTCAATGCGATTAAGGATGCGGGAGGGATTGTCCTGACAACCTCGCTCGATGAAAAGAGAGAGCAGCACCTGCGCGATGCTCTCGCAGCCGCAACTCAGGCCAAGCCTGCCTAGCCAGTGAGCCAAAACCTGGCGCCAGCGTCAAAGCGTCGCCGAGAACGGTAGTCGCTGCGCTGTCACGGCAGTCGCTGTGGCAGCGGAATACGCTACAGTTTTGCGTAGGGATCGGTGCGCAACGGCATCGGTCCCTGGGCGGGATCGCCCGCGAAGGAGGCCGGCTGCAGCCATGCGGCTCGCGGCCGCTCAGCCGGCTCTCTTCCGCGCTATCAAAAGCCGGGAGAAAATCATGCGAAGATTGCTTCTATGGGGGTTCGCACTTGGGATTGCTTCGGCAGGGATTACGGCGACCAGCGATCGCTCGCAAGCCGGCCTTATGGCGCCGCTGGGCGTGCGTCAGGCCGCCGACGAGCTTCGTCTCGCGGAAACTGTCCAGTTCACGTGGAGAGGCCATCGCTATTGTTGGTACAGTAGGGGATGGCGCGGTGGCGGCTGGTATCGGTGTGGTTTTGCTTCGAGGCGCGGCATGGGCTGGGGTGGTCCGGCGGGATGGCACGGATGGCGACGGCCAGGCCACCGCCCGGTCACTCGGCCTCCGAGGCCAAGTCGGCCAGGAATCGAGCGGCCGCGACCACTCCCGCAACCGTTCCCTGGCAGGAGCTGACGACATCTTTGTATGTCGTTCGCCGGCCGCGACGTGGCACTCCAGTCGGAGCCCGCCATGGCCTTGAAGGAGCCGCAAAAACGCGCGGGCCAAGCGCGCGATGCCGTGCTGGTCGATCTCGCGCTGCAGGGCGGTGGATCGCACGGCGCTTTTACCTGGGGGGTGCTCGATCGGCTCATGGATGAGACCTGGCTGCGCATCGAGGCGATATCGGGCACGTCGGCCGGCGCGATGAACGCCGTCGTGCTGGCGGGCGGTTTTATGACCAACGGCCGGGCCGGCGCCAAGTCTGCATTGGAGGCCTTCTGGCGGCGGGTCGCTGACTCAGCGCGGTTCAGTCTCATTCGGCGAAGTCCGCTGGACGTCATCCTCGGTCGCTGGACCCTTGATACGTCGCCCTTCTATCTCGCCTTCGATCTGGCGAGCCGCGTGTTCTCGCCGTACGACCTCAATCTTGCCGGCACAAACCCTTTGCACCAGGTCCTCGCCGAGTCGGTCGATTTTCGACAAATCGCGAACTCCCCGATCCGCTTGTTCGTGACGGCGACCAACGTTCATACCGGCCGCGGGCGTGTGTTTCGCAACGCCGAGCTTACACCCGACGTTCTGCTCGCTTCCGCCTGCTTGCCCACCCTGTTCCGCGCGATAGAGATCAATGGCGAGCCCTATTGGGATGGCGGCTACTCCGGGAACCCGACGATCACACCGCTCGTACGCGAGTGTGACTCGCATGACACGCTTCTCGTCGCCGTCAACCCGGTCGAGCGACCCGGGACACCGCGCTCCGCGCGCGAGATCCTCGATCGGTTGAACGAGATTGCGTTCAACGCCACGCTGCTCAAGGAGTTGCGCATGATCGCGCTGCTGCGGCAGGTCGCGGACGCCGGGAGTTCCGAGGGGCGCAAATGGGCCGAGATGCGCATCCATCTGATCGCGAGCAAGGTTCTGGCCGGGCTGGGCGTCTCGTCAAAGCTCAATGCCGAGTGGGACTTTCTCTGCATGCTGCGCGACGAAGGCCGCCGTGCCGCGGAGGCATTCCTCGTCGCGAACGACCAGAATATCGGCAGGCGTTCCTCGATGGATTTGGATTTGCTCTTGGAGCAGGTTTGACGCCATGGGCCTCGTCGGGATCCTGGTTGCCCTTGGCCTGCTCATCTGGCTCTCGTTCCGCGGATGGAGCGTGCTCCTGCTGGCGCCGGCTGCCGCGATCGTCGCTGCGGCTTTCGCCGAAGAGCCCTTGCTTGCCCATTGGACGCAGACTTTCATGGGCGGCGCTGCGCAGTTCATCGCGCAATTCTTCCCAATATTTCTGCTCGGTGCGCTGTTCGGCAAGCTGATGGACGACAGCGGATCGGTCCACGCGATCGCTCATTTCATGAGCACCAAGCTCGGGGCGCGTCGCGCGATCCTTGCCGTGGTGCTTGCCGGCGCGGTCGTCACCTACGGCGGGGTAAGCCTTTTCGTCGCCTTTTTCGTTTTGGCGCCTATGGCACGGGAAATGTTTCGCGTCGCGAACATCCCACATCGGCTCATGCCGGCCACCATCGCTCTGGGCACCTCTACATTCACGATGTCGGCAATGCCCGGAACGCCCGCGATTCAAAATACGATTCCGATGCCGTTCTTCGGAACCACGCCGTTTGCCGCGCCCGGATTGGGCATCGTCGCGGCGGCGATCATGCTTGCATTCGGGCTCTGGTGGCTCCGCCGCGCCGAGGGATCGGCACGCAAGACCGGTGAAGGCTATGGCGGAGACGCAGAGCTCGTCAGCGGCGCGGTCGCTGACGATCAGTTCATCCGCGAGCGCGCGACATCGTCCCACGAGTTCGATCCGGCCGAACTAACGCATGGCAAGCGCGGCGACGTGCCGCCACCGATCGGCACGGCGATCATCCCGCTTCTCGTGGTCGTGGGCGTGAATCTGCTGATGTCGCTCCTGATCCTGCCACGGCTCGATTTCTCGTTCCTCGCGCAGGAGCGCTGGGGCGGGACATCCCTTGCCGGCGTCGCCGGGGTGTGGTCGGTCGCAGTCGCTCTCGCCGCCGCCGCGGCGACGCTCATCGCGCTCAATCGAGCCCGTCTGACGGATCTAAGGGCGAGCATGGATGCCGGCGCAAACGCCTCGGTGCTCCCCATTTTCAGCGTGGCGAGCCTCGTCGGCTTTGGAGCCGTCGTCGCTGCGCTACCGGCCTTTGTGTCGGTGCGCGACTGGGTACTGTCGATCTCCGGCGGTCCTATCGTCTCTCTCGCCATCGCGATAAACGTTCTTGCTGCCTTGACCGGATCGGCCTCCGGCGGATTGACCATTGCGCTCGATGCCCTTGGTGACACTTATTTGCAGATTGCCCAGACGTCTCACATTGACCCGGCGCTCATGCATCGCATTGCCGTGATCGGTTCCGGCACCCTCGATAGCCTACCGCATAACGGTGCCGTCGTGACGCTGCTTGCGGTCTGCGGTTCGACCCATGGCAAGAGCTACTTCGATATGGTGATGGCCAACATCGTTGGGCCGATCATCGCCTTGGCCCTCGCCATTTTTTTGGGTTCGATGATCGGATCATTCTAGGAGGGACGACGAGGACGCTATCGACGCGATCTTGTCCGCCGTAAGGGCCGACTTCGAACTCGTGAGCCGTTATTGAAGGCCTGATTGGCCTGTATCGACGTGCGACCTTACCGCCTCGGGCAGCGCCAGCGAGCTACGCATAGCCGGCGCCCATCAGAGGTTACCGCGGTTCTCAGCCTCTGAGCCGGAGACGAGTGAACATTCCGGCAAGTGGCGCGCAGAGTGCGCAATTTGCAGTGTGATCACGCGCTACCAAATGAGGTAGGTATGACATGTTGGCGGTTGTGGTAGCTTCTCAAGGTTGATGATCGAAGCTGAGCAGCGAACAACTCAGCTCGTTACAATCCCCCTTAGGCTAGGAGACGTCGAATGACCGCGAATATAACCGAAGACGAGAAACGCGAACGGCGGGCACGTCCAGAGCCCGGACTGGCCCAGGCATCGGGCGGCGGCCCCGACGGCTTCAGAGAAGCAGCGGCATCACGCATTCCATTAATTTTTCCGGAATGGGAAAAATCGATCGAAGCGACAAGGCACCTGTTCGCGACGGCACTAAAGGACGGATTAAGTTTCGCCGCTTCCTCTCTGCACGACCAGGCCAACTTTCTGAGAAATCTTTCCGACTCCAAGACTCCCTCGGAGCTCCTGAAGTGCCACCTGGACTTTGCGGAGAAGTTCTGGTCGAAGTCGTTCAGCCAAGGCTCGAAGATATTGGATCATCTCAAACCACAGCCATCATCTGCGGCAAGCCAAGCAATCCACCGAGCTTGAAGCAACGGCCCGACCGTACTCTGCTTCATCCGGGACCACACGTCGGCGGTCGGGGACGTTGTGGATACTGCATTCGGCTCGACCTGAGAGCACCTCCGTCCGCCTCCCGCTCGATATGGAGCTCAGATGGCGCATCGAACGCGATTATCAAGCAACGGTCGGCCATCAGCATTATGTGAAGGCGCGATGGTTGCGGCTTCCAATACCACGCCATGTTATGCATCGCGCCCGAAGGAGGACGTTTCCGTCCTCCCGATCTCATCGGCTGGAGTCCGAAAAACCTCAAACTTCTCAGAAATCAAAGCCCCTGCACTCCCGCTCAGAACCGAGCGTCATGCCGAATTTGGTCACTACCATGGCAGCGGCTCCTCAAGAGCGTCGTTGGCTGGACGCCTAGATGTCCGAGTTTGCGCAATCCGAGCGAGGCCCATGCGTCCGATCTGTGACGCCTCAAGAACCGGTTTTCATGTCCGATTTGACAGGATGGTAGCCTCGCGTGCGCCGTCATGCGCAATATTATGAGTGCGCCGCTTTCGGCCCTCGACGAAGCATTCGCCCCTTGCAATTCACTCTCGTACGAGCAGTGGAGAACAGAGCTCTCCAGCTGCACAAGACAGGTGGGACCGCACAAGGCCCCCTCACCTGGAGATCGATGATATTCATTGAGCAGTTTTGCCGGGCTCCATAGCGTCGATATTCTTCAGCATTAGCTCGCGCAAGAGCGTCGATCCGGGGATTCTGACTTCCTTGCCGTCGCGCAGTCTGCCGATTGCAGCGAGCAGCTTGCGGATATCATAGGTCGAATTGAACACCTCCGGCACACCGCGTTCAACGTTGAGGAGCGTGTAGGCGGCTTCCATCGCAGTGCGAACTGAGTATTCGGTCGTGAAGATGCAATCGCGCTCCGCCGACTCAGCAAACTGGCCGATGAAGGCAAAATTGACAGCGCCTTTGGGCACAACATTTGGTCGATCACCCGCCTGCCGCGGCATGAAGAAAGATGTGACGTAGGGCATCATCACCGGCACTGTTTTTGCGGCTGTCGCGGCCAGTCCCGGTATTTCATCGATCGGCACGCCGAGGTGATACAACCATTCCTGCGTAATTTCCTCGCCCGTGCAATCTTGCATCGGTTTGTTCACGTAATCGCCGGGCTTGTCGACGAAAAGTGAATAGAGCCAGACGACGATCTGATCACTGGGCTGGTGCTTGAAATGCGGTTGACGGTTTACAGTCCAACTGAGCAGCCAGTTCGAATCCTTCGCCGTGACGACCCCTCCCGTGACGACCTTGCCGCTGAACGGATCGCGTTTGGCGATCTTGCGGATATAGGCCGGAATGCGCGCGTCAAGAGTCGTGATCGTCGCCGATTCCCATTTTGTTGCAGGGATATTGCCGCCGAAGACGTCCGGGCGGCCGAAAGCCGCGTCCTTGGCCGCAATACGCCGCCACAGATCCCAAGCTGGCGCCGGGCCTTCATCGAGCCTGGAGGGCGTGTGATGGTCTCCCTTGTCCGAGTTTTCAGTGAGCGACCCGATCGTTATGAATACGAGATCGTCGGCGCCAAGGCCGATACCGCCGGCGACGCCATCCTCCAGCCAGTGGATGGCCGTGGCCTGCTTGCATCCGGCCTTTAAGTCGAAATCGACATCGGTGACTTCGACGTCGTAGCGGAAGTTGACGCCCTGCTCCAACAGCCATTTGCACAACGGTAGAACCAGCGATTCATACTGATTGTACCTGGTAAACTTCAGCGCACTGAAATCCGGCAGGCCTCCGATATGGTGGATGAACCGATGCAGATAAAGCTTCATCTCCAGGGCGGAATGCCATTCCTCAAAGGCGAACATCGTCCGCCAATAAAGCCAAAAATTGCTGCAGAAAAACTCTTTCCCAAACACTCCGTCGATGCGCTTGTTCTCCATCTCCTCACGGGAGGCAAGAAAGACGGCAATCAATTCCTTCTGCGCTTCTTCGCTCAGAGTGAAAAGGCCGTCGGTACGCGCATCCTGTCCCCGGTTCACCGTCGCCCGCTGCAGCGAGTAGTTCGGATCATCCTTGTTCAACCAGTAGAATTCGTCGAGCACGCTGGCACCTTCGATTTCCAGCGACGGGATCGAACGGAACAAGTCCCATAGGCACTCGAAATGATCCTCCATCTCGCGGCCGCCCCGGATCACGAAGCCCCTTCCCAGGTCTTGGTTACCGTCGAGCGCTCCACCGGGGATCTTCAGCCGTTCGAGGATGGTGATCCGGTCGCCACGCATATGGCCATCGCGGATCAGGAAGGCCGCACCGGAAAGCGCCGCCAGGCCCGCACCGACCAGCCACGCCGTCTTGCTGTCCGCACCTTCGGGTTTGCGGGGGCGGGCAAAGGCTTCGTAATTTCCGCTACCGTAATACATGGAACATTCCGTCCGATTGGATCGACAATCCTTGGGCTCATTAAAAGGTGTTCTCGGGCGCCAGGCATTTGCGCGGGACGCCGATCGTTAAACCGCCATCGATCACGATCTCGGAACCGGTAAGGTAGCTGGACTCGTCGCTGAGTAGAAACAAGACTGCCTGCGACACTTCCTGCGGCTCGGCTGCCCGCCCGAGTGGAACGGGGAAAAGGGAGGACTCGAAACTCTCGGTCATCGGGGTGGCAATGAAGCCGGGATGGATCGAGTTGATGCGGACTCCCGAGGCTGCGGCTTCCAGCGCAGCGGATTTTGTTATGCCCCGAACGCCGAACTTGGAAGCGACATAGGCGTGGAGCCCGGCACTGCCCCGCAGCCCCTCGACCGAGGAGATGTTGACGACCGAACCTCCGCCGGCGCGCCTGATGGCCGGCAGGGCCGCCTGCATTCCGAGGAATACACCGGTCAGATTGACGGCGAGGGTCTTGTTCCACTGATCGAGCGGGAACTGCTCGATAGGGGCCATGTTGGCGATCCCGGCGTTGTTGACCAGCCCATGCAGCGCGCCGAAGCGCCGCTCGGCGCTTGCGACCGCCTCGGCCCACTCCTTCGGCTGGGTAACGTCCTGAGGGACATAAACCGTGGATTCGCCCAGTTTAGCGGCGAGAGCCTCTCCTTCTATATGAAGAATATCAGTGATTACGACCCTCGCCCCCTCAGCCACCAGCAGACGCGCGTGAGCCGCACCCATCCCGCGAGCCCCGCCGGTCACCAGAATAACCTTGTTCTTCAAACGTCCCATGATCCTTGCCTCGTGCCGTTGGTCAATGGCGGTGCAGCGTCTTCCAGGCGTCGAAGAGGACGCGGGGATCATGCTGGCCCTTATAAAAGGGCGAGACCGGACGCTGGATGTCGAGCAAGCCGAAAACGGCGGTCTGCGCCGCGCGCACGGAATATTCGACGGTAAAGACAACGTCGTCGGGAATCTCGCAGAACTGGCCGATGAAGGCGAGGTTGCGCGAGCCCTTCGGGATGACCTTCGGCCGGTCGGTCCTCACGCGCGGCATGAACTGGGCGGTAATGTAAGGCATCATCGCCGTTATGACGCGCGAAGTGTCGAGGATGTGCGGAATACTCTCTGTGAATCGCAGGTGCGAAAGCAATTCGATGAGAATTTCACGCCCCGTGCACTCCGACATGGGCTTATGCACGAAGTTACCCGGCTGATCCGGGAAGAGCCCATAGCCCCACCACACCAAGACATTCTTCGGCTGTTCGTAAAAGTGCGGTTGACGATTAAGGACGACGGTCAGGAGCCAATTGGAGTCTTTGATCGTTACCAGTCCGCCCTTGCCGGCTCTGCTGCCGGAAAAGGCTTCGAGCCGGTCGAAGAAGCTCGAATCGTCCGCCGTGACTGTGAAGGATTCCCATTTGGACTGGTCGATCCTGGAAACGAAGACGGCGGGGCACCCGAAGTCTGGACTCTTGACAGCCAGACGTTCCCAAAGTTCCCACGAACCTCCATTTCGCGTCGTATTCAGCGCCGGAACCGTGTCCATCGAACCGTAGCTGGTATCGGATGTCATTGATCCGTTGGTCACGAACACTAGATCCTGTTCAGCCAGATCGATGACGCGATCTTCACCGCCCTGCCGATAGTGCAAACGCGTCGCGGTCTTCTGCCCGCCTTCGATCACAACATCAATATCGGTCACTTCCGCCCCCATCTCGAGCCGCACGCCCCGGGCCTTCAACCATGCAACGATCGGGCGGACCATGGCGTCGAACTGGTTGAACTGCGTGCGGTAAATGCCCGCCATAGTGTCGATCGTCGAGAACAGATGCAGGAAGCGTAGACAGTAGCGCTTGAACTCGATCGCACTATGCCAAGGCGCAAAAGCAAAGGTCGTGGACCAGATGAACCAGAAGTTGCTGCGGAAAAAGTGGGGTTCGAACCAGTCCTGGATCGTCCTGATGTCGAGCACCGATTCTGGAGTCGCGCAAAGCGCGATCAGGTCGAGCCGATCCCTCTCCCTGAAACCCAGATCGGAGACGTCGACGATCTGACCGCCCGAAACCAGACGCGCCCTGTCGTTCCAGAAGAACTCCTGATGGAACTCCATCAGCTCGTCCTTCGCCGATTTCATGGGGTCGGCAATTGAGGGGATGAAGGACAACAAGTCGTAGGTGCAATTGAACCTTTCCTCGAACATGCGGCCGCCGCGCATGACGTATCCATCCTTCGGATTGCCATGCGCGTCGAGGCTTCCGCCGAACAGCTCCATCTGCTCGAACAGAACGATATTCGGGCCCGATAGCCCGCCCTCCTTGACGAGGTAGGCCGCTGCGGCCAAGGCAGCGATGCCTGTTCCGACCAAATAGGCGTTGCGAGGAGCCACCTGCTTCGGTGGATCAAGGCGGGAAACGAGAGAAGCAGAGCACATAAAGTTCTCCGGCATGTAGCGGTTGGAAATATAGATTCCATGCAATCGGCGCGCCGATGGCGGCGCGTGCTAAAAATATGATCGCGAACCACCGTTCCCGAGACTGCAATCAGCAAGCGCCGAAGCTCTTCGACGTACACAAGCCATATGCAGACGCCGTCGGGCGCCTGACTATAAGCAGCAATAGCGCCGCGTTGATCGGAATCGATCAAGTCATACCAGCAGCGGCTGTGCGCCGCGCAAGGAGCTGGTTGCGGGCCCTGCTTGAAGACGGAATGCAAGCGTCGTCATGTCGGGCTTCCAACCGACCCGTCGCCAACCAGACAAGACAGAAAGCAACTGGACAAGACAGAAATTGAGTTGGTTCCGGTTGTCGCTTTTGCCAAACCCGACCATATTGCAGCACGACGATGCCAAGGTGACGTTACAAGGTGCTTGGTCAGCGACCGGGTCGAGTTCGAGCGCAAGCACTAGCGGTCCTTGCCGCCTCGCTAAAGTCTTTCGGGATGGCGCGGCACTCTTCGCCTAGAGCCCGTGAGCCTTCATTTCGTCTGCAAGGTGCTCCAAACTCTGAGACTTCGGGCTGTGAGGCTGGCACTGGCCAGTTCTCTCCAGGACTTCCGCACCTCCATCCAACGGCCCTTTCGAGCGGGCAGGGTGTCGAGCATTTTCTCGGCAATCGGTGCAAGGCGCGCGGCTTCCGAGTTCGGGTCGCACTTAGCATCTTCGAGAATTTTAAGAGCGGTCGTTTCGGACCGCCTCCACCCCGA
Source organism: Bradyrhizobium sp. Pha-3 (assembly GCF_042258325.1). Lineage (NCBI taxonomy): Bacteria > Pseudomonadati > Pseudomonadota > Alphaproteobacteria > Hyphomicrobiales > Nitrobacteraceae > Bradyrhizobium > Bradyrhizobium sp. Pha-3. Next base: position 8,104,129 of record NZ_CP170151.1, read on the forward strand.
CTCGGTGAACCTGCTCTCCGCGAAATACTCAAAACAGGTCCGGAACGTCAAAGCGCGGCCGATGATCGTATGGGCTGGCAAGCCCGCCTCACTCAGCCACCTCCGAAGACAGTCACACCACACTCGGCTGCTGAGGTCGAGAAAGTCCGCACCTTCGAAGACCAAAAGCGCCGCCATGCCAGCGATCTCGCATTGCACCCCGTCGTCCTGTTTTTCGAACCAAGCCCGGATTGCATGCAACGGCGTCACCGGCCGATTCACAACCGGTACCTGCGCCGTGCCGGCGCGATGGAACTGAACCACGTTTTCCAGCGGTGGCATGCGCGGCCACGGCCTCCCCTCTGCGTCCCACAAGACCCAGCGCTCGGCGATCTTCTTTGCCTCTTCGGGAGACCTGCTTCGCCAAAGCTCCTTGAGCGCCTCATTGACGTAATATGAGACGTCAGCTTTCAGACCGCATGTACGTGCTATTGCCGCGAGACGACCGGCGTCAATCAGCCGTGCCGCGAAATTGTTCTCTGCGTTCATTTGCCGAGGCCTTGCGTGCCCTTTCTAGTACGTCCCGTTCATCCGGCTCGATGTGATCAAACCAAGAGCCCGGGGGAAATGTCGCAATACGCTTGGCAAGGAAGGATTGCGGCTCCCACTCTTGTCCCTCGCGCTTCTCGAAGGTGATGACCCCCTTGCGGGTAAAATAACGGGGTCCCGGAATATTGCAGTTCACCAAAAGCAGCACGCGCCACAGATCACCTTTCGTGGCCTGATTCTCGTCCACCTTCGGCAAGCAATCCACGCTAACAGGTTCAACGATCGTGCAACGGCCGTGCCCGAGGAGATTACCCAGCTTGCCTTGCGCGGTCGTGACGAAGTTGAAATTGGTCGGATCATGCAGAAAGCGAAGGTTCACGTTCTTTTCGCCGTCAGCGACTTCACCGGCAATCAATGAGAGCGCGAAGGCCCGCCAGCTCAATTCCATCGGCTTCGCATATGTCGACGCAATCTTAATCGCTCCGTCCGGCCTGACCTTCCAGGTGATAACGTATTCTTCGAGTGATCTGTGGTGGCGGTGCCTAGTCCACGAAAGAAAGACATACTCAGATTGATCAATTGCTCCGGCAACTCCCCACGTTCGTGGGACGAAGTGCGCCACCTTCGCGACCCTGGAAATAATTTGCTCTACTGTCTCGCCGTCTTGTGCTCGCCACATCGACTTGACCTTGTCGACAAGTGGATTGTCGTCGGCGCGAACACTGTTGCTCGAGGCGGCCTCAGCCAGGCAGATCAGCAGCAGGCCGAGACAGAACCAAAGCACGCGTCTTCCAACCATTTTGTTCATAAGTCCGCCCATCCACTCTTGTCGACACGCCAATTCTAAAGCGGACCAACCGCCGAACGCGCTATTCGCGAAAGATAGAAGTTAGCGGCGACGTGACGCAGGTGCCTGCCAGTGTCGCGCACGAGCAGGCGCCGTCCCCCGTCTATGTCACGCGCCGCCAACCTCGGGGGCCAGCCACAGCCTCAACTTGCGATGGTGGCCATGCCCAAGGGAGGGCACCCCGGGCATATCGAGGGTCTGCATTCTTCGTGCCAGGCAATGGCCGGCAGTTCGCACCATGCTTGTGTTGGCCTTGTCTGCTTTCCGACTTGTGCACGTCTTAATGTTTGCACCTAGGGCCTATCCAGAACGACTTCATGTCGATCGTTGTCGGCCTCGCAATCATCGACAGCGCAAGCGAACGTCTTGCTGCCAGTTCCGACACGGATGAAAAGCCCCTAGCTTACCGTCATCGCCGTTGTTTGAGTCGGCGCTGTTGCACCATGGTCGACGCTCAAGCCCGGCCGCGCTTTTGCACACATGCGACCAAGGCTTCCAAGGCGGCGACTTGGCGCTCCTGGAGCCTGAGGGCGGCATCGGCCAGCTGTGCTTGGCACTCTACAGCCGCGACGATGCGGCGCCGCTCTTCAGGGCGAAGCGCTTCGACGTCGGCATCGAGCAGGTCCTCGGCTTCGAGCAAGCGGATAATGCGGCCGCGCGTTCGGATCTCTGCACGCGCAATGGCGCGTGTCAGCCTGTCGTCCATCTCCTCGCCTTCGCTATTCATGATTGGAGGCCCACGCTTCCACGCCATCGCGTCGGTATGGGCCTCGATTCGCTCAGCGCCGATCCGTGCTGCTCAACGATTTCGTGAGCATCTGCCTGATGGACCGACTCACAAACGGCCTTACCAGCCACCCGAAGACACCTACCGAAAAGACACGAACCGCAACACGCCGAGCACACCCCAAACAGCCATTTTGATTGTGGGCCTCTCTGCGTTGAGCTGGTTCAATATGCCTACGTTGGTCCAGTATCGGTAAAAACACGACCGCGAGGCTCCTACCAGAAATGGCGGGCATCCCAAATCAACGCGCTCGCTCAGCATGCTGCTGGCTCCACAAATGTCTTGCGCCTTAGTCAACTACTGAGCTTGGTTATTGATGGAGAGGACCGACACATGGCAGTCGTCCCCGATGAACCATCGGGGAGTCAATTCGTATGAAGAACGTCCTGCTGGGTGCAGTATGGGTCATCGGGCTGTTGACTTCTTCTTTTCAACCGGATTCGTGGGCGGTCCGCCTGGCGCACTTGCAGGGACCGCGCGTATTGGTCAGGACGTTGATATCGGTTTGGTCGGCGTGAACTACCGCTGGGGTGGCGCGCCGGCTGCGAGATATTGAGTCGCCAGGACGAACGAATTTTTGAAGTCGTGACCGGCTGAACCGCCGTGTTTTTCGAAGGTAATGACTCAGCGAACTCCCTCCACGCGCAAGTGGATGAGCGCGTCATGCGCATGCTGCCGCACGACCTACCTCCGGGCAGCCGTTGAGGCTAGTCAGGGGCATGTTTCCTGATCGCGTGCGGCCGCGCTGGGTTGACGGCATGCATGTCCGATGGCTTCGAATTTGCAGGATCATCGGTACGAGCCGACCTCATGGCGACGGCTACTCCCGATGCGCAGCAAGATGGGTGGTTGGATAGTGACGGTCGCCATCTTCAAGGATGACAGCGATGAGGACAAAGAGCTCAGGCACGCAACGTACGTGGTTGCCGTCAACGATCCAGCAGAAGCCGTGAAGCTGAGCCTGAAAGACTACGGCGCCAAGGCCCGAATATAGCGCGACAATCTGGCTGGGAAGCCGTATTGCCTCACATATCGATGCTCCCGGGCGCGATCAGTTGCCTCATTTATTTTGCTCCTGGCCTGAGTTGAGGAGGAGGCCGGGTGCGGAGATGGCCGGGGTTTCGGAGCGCCCGGCCTCCTCCGCTGGCACCTCGCACGTCATTGGGGTGTTGTGACCTCATGCCCTGGCGGCATTTTTTCTGAAGCAAACAGCAGCGCATTCGCTTGCTCGCTGCGCCAGGATTTCAACCGACGTTGAAGGGTTCGAAGAAGCTTGTTCGGATAGTCTCCAGGATATTCCACCTGCAGGCGCGAGAGCAGTTCGCTGCCGGTCCGCCAAGGCTCGGCTTCAAACCATTTTCTCAAATCTGACGTTGCCCGGATAAGCGGATCGGGACGACGCCGGCCCCTTTTAGCCTTCACGATTGGCCGATCCGTCGGGCGCGTGGCGCCGTCCTTCCAGGCCGTTCGCAGGCTTGCCAGGAAGCGATCAATCGATTGTGATGCCGCAGCAGGATGGGCGGATGGTTGGATATCCGCGAGCGCCGCGAGGCGCTCCTGCACGTCGCGGATGTCGCGCAACAACGTGACCGGATCGAGAGCGGTATAGATTTCCTGGAGATGGTGGCGGACCGCATCAGGCGTGCGGGCGTCCGCTGACAGGCGCTGGTGGGGTGTTGCCGGCGCGCTGTATGTCTTACGTACACGAGCACCGTCGCGCTGCTTGGCTAACAGTTTGAACGAAGGTTGGAAGAAGTTTACGAACAGCCGCGCTGACCGATAGAGTTCCGCCAGTAGCTTGGCCGCCTCCAGGCCTTCGAACCTACGATAGCCGACCATCCTGCGCACGACGGCGCCGTTCTTTTGCTCGACGAACGCCTGGTCATTCTTCCGGTAGGGACGGCAACGCGTGAAGACAATGTTGGCCGCCTCGCAGTAGGCCTTCAACGTCTCATTCATGAACACGGTGTCATTGTCCGTGTCGAAGCCGAGCAGCGCAAAAGGCAATTGCTTGCGCAATTCCGTCAGCACCGTGCTCACCAGCGTCTGTTCGCGCACGATCAGAGGTGCGCACTCTGTCCAGCCGGTAGCAATGTCGGTGAGCACGAGGGTCTGGATGAAGCTGCCGCGCGCAGATGGACCGCTATGCGCTACAAGGTCGGCCTCGACGAATCCCGGCGCCGGATCATTCCAATCTGCCGAAGTCCGTATTGGAATACTGCGACGCAGGGAATGCCCCGCGTGCCGCCGGCGCTTGCGACCCAATTTTTCTCGAACCCGCACCAAGGCGCGGTCGATCGTCGCAGCGCTCATCGCCAAAAGTTTGGTGCGAATCTCAGGGGCAAGGTCGAGGTGCCCGTACCGTTCCATCGCCTCAATCAGCGCGGGCATTAATGCTTTCAGTCGCTTCCCGCAGATGCGGTCTGACGCCTCCCAAAGCAGCACGAGTGCGGTGTGTTCTGCTTCATTATATATCCGACGTCGCGCCCGTCGGCCCGGATGTACGCCTTCCTGGTTTCGAAGTAGACGCATCGCATGCTTCCGATGGAATCCGGTGATGTCGACGAACTCGTCCAATATCCGCGCCTTCTTCGCGCGATCCGACCGCCGATAGCGCACGCCTGCCGCCGCCGTCAGTTCCTTCCGCGTTGCCATGCTTAGCCACCCCATCTCCGCCCCTCGCTCGTTCCCGGTCCAGGGGAGCAATTTACGTGAGGCAACGGCTTAGGATCCGGTAACAATTAAGGCGAGGCAATGCGCGCTTCCATCCAGATTGCCGCGCGGCACCCGAATGCTAAACAGATCGAGGAAGAACAACTGCAAAGGCCCAGGCTTGCAGCCCGGCAAGCTGATCGCCATACACGATGACGAGATCGACCCAATCACCGCGCGGCCGCGGCGTCACTAAGCGCTGCAGGTCCGATCTCGTTCAGTAGCGTCCCGGTTGATGACGCGCATGTCCGGAAGTCGCCATCGAAGTGCGAGTAGCTGTTCGAGGTCGCGCTTAAGGCGCAGCGTTCTGCATCTGTTTAAGCGGAGAGGCGGTGCGATCGTTTGACACGCTGGTTGCTGAGACATGTATGGCTCGGCTGCTCATATGTTCACGCCCCCATGAGACAGCAAAGCCTCTTCATGCGCAAACTCGCGCGGGTGGCCCTCCAGCCGCCCGCGCACTTTTTCGTCGCCGGTCCGCGGAGATTATTCCATCATGCGTAAAAGGGCTTTGGACTATGCCATAGAGGCGCTTAAGAAATAGTCTCAAGAGAAGATCGCAACCAGCATCGCGCTTACAAAGCTTGAGGCAAGCAAGCCGACACCTAGGCTACCGCTAGAACGATAACGCAGGCGAGACCGGGCATCGGGTACAGCAGCTTCTTGCCTGTGTCGGCGCCCGGGGTCACCGGTATCAACCGCGCTGACGTCGCCTCGCTTTCGGTGAAAACAGAGACCGGTATCGCAAAACCATGATGCGCCAGGCGGAAGCCGTTGTTGATCGCCCTCACCTGCACGGCGATGAAGTTGCCATCGATCGTGCCCCGCCAGACGGGTTCGACCGGCCCCCATCTCGACACGAGGTTGTGCGGATTGCCGGGCAGCCCGTCGGTGCCGATGAAGAGCACCGCAATGGCGTCGTCTTCACGCGGGATAGGATGCGCCTGCAAGGCTGTGGATCGACGCCTTCGTGATGCTGAAAACGTCTTCGCGGCGAGCGACCCTGAAGGGAATATCGCCCTCGAGCGTCATGAGAAGTGACTCCAGATGTGCCTTGTCCGATTTGCAATTTTTCCGGTGTCCGGTCATGCGTGGGGAGCTATGCGGGAAAGTGGGTGATGACGGACTGAGATAGGCGGCGTATCGAGGCGGGTGTCGAGCCTGCCAGAACCTCTCAAGGAGAGCGATACGCCATGAACGAGATTAGCAACATTGTCCCGCTTCGTCAGCCCGACGAGATCGACGATCCACTGACCAATATTTTGCGCGCCGGCGCGCGGCAGCTTCTGGCGCAGGCCGTGGAGGCCGAAGTCGAGACGTTTCTTGCCTCGGTGAAGGATTTGAAGCTAGCCGACGGGCGCGCCCGTGTCGTGCGGCATGGTTACGGCCCGGCGCGAACGATTGCGACCGGCATCGGACCGGTCGAGGTCACGCGGGCGAAGATTCGGGACCGCGGGGCGGCCGGCGATGGCGAGCGGATCCGGTTCAACTCGGCGATCCTGCCGCTGTGGGCGCGGCGCACCCGGAGCCTGGATGCGCTGTTGCCGGTGCTGTATCTGCGCGGCATATCGACCGGCGATTTTCAGGGGGCGCTGACGGCCCTGCTGGGCAAGGACGCGCCGAACCTGTCGCCGGCGGCGATCTCCCGGCTGACAGCCGAGTGGCAGGGCGAGTATGAGCGTTGGCAAAAGCGCGATCTATCGGCGCGGCGATACGTGTACGTGTGGGCTGATGGCGTCTTCTTGCAGGCCCGCATGGAAGGTCACGGCGAATGCATGCTGGTGCTGATCGGCGCGACGCCGGAAGGCAAGAAGGAGCTGATCGGCTTCCAGGTCGGCGTGCGGGAGAGCGCGCAGAGCTGGCGTGAGCTCCTGATCGACGTGAAGCAGCGTGGGCTGCAAATCGCCCCGGAAATCGCCGTCGGTGACGGCGCGCTCGGTTTCTGGAAGGCACTCGACGAGGTCTTTCCCGGCACGCGGCACCAGCGCTGCTGGGTCCACAAGACCGTCAACGTCCTGGACAAGGTCCCGCTCTCGGTGCAGGCCAACATGAAGAAGGACCTGCGCGAGGTGTATTGGGCACCGAACCGGGCGACCGCCGAAGTGGCTATCGACGTCTTCGCCGAGAAATACCGCGCCAAGTACGGCCGGGCGGTCGAATGCCTCGCCAAAGACCGCGACGCGCTGCTGGCCTTTTACGACTTCCCTGCCGAGCATTGGGATCACTTGCGCACCAGCAATCCCATCGAGAGCGTGTTCGCCACCGTGCGGCACCGGACGGTGCGCACCAAGGGTGCGTTGTCGCCGACCACCGCCAAGTTGATGGTGTTCAAGCTGGTCATCGCCGCATCAAAGACCTGGCGGCGGCTCAAAGGCACAAATCAGTTGCCGAAGGTCATCGCTGGTGTCAGATTCAACGACGGCATCGAGGTCATCCAAGTGCCGGCAAACCACGCCGCCTGATCACCTCGTCACCCAAAATCCCGCATAGCTCATGCGTGGGTCGGCGGATCACGGCACTCTTCGGCGAATATCCTTCCTAAGGAGAACCCCGAGCAGATTCTTTTAGCCGTGAAAACGAATCACTTCATATTCGCTCTTTACTACGTATTGATGGATCTTTTGCGCGGTACCACGCACGGCTCCTGCAGACTTCGGTCAGGATGCGCGGCTAGACGCAGTCAGCAAAACTAGTTGGTTGAACGTTAAGAAGCCTGATCGAGCTGAGCTGGACAGTTGAGGGTGCGCGAGAGCGAGACGAGCAACAGGCACAAAAGCTCTCTGAACCAGGCGAGGATGCGTCGGAAGTTGTGGCCGGCAGCGGAGAGGACGACGTTGGCGGCATCGCCGGCGCGGCCTTTGAGGTAGCACCGGCCGAGGTGTCCTTCGGTTTTGAGATGTCCGATGATGGGCTCGATGGCGGAGCGGCGGCGCAGCTCGCGCTTGATGACGCCGAAGACGCCGCGCTTCTGGCCGGAGATGAAGACGCGACGGGGATTTTGTGCGTCGTGGCCGCGGTAACCCTTGTCGACATAAGCCCGCTCGATCGCACAGCCGGTGAGTGTCTCGGTGCGGTCAATGACGTCCCGCAACGTGTGACCGTCGTACGGATTGTCGGGCAGCGACCTGGCGTGCAACACGAACAGGCCACCGGGCGCCCGGCGATTGTTGGTGACGATGGATGCCTTCACCCCGAACTCATAGGGCGCGGCGGCCTTGCCCTTGCCGATGCACTCGACCTCCGGGGCGTGGAAAGAATAAAGCTTGAAGCCGCGCTGGCGCTGCTGCTGCGAGCGGATCTGCGTGGCCCGGCCAAGCGGGAGGGCGAATGCCTCCTCCAGTGCGGCCTGGCCTTCGGTCTTGCGGCGAATGTCGCGGATGATCCGGCCCAGCCGACTGCGCAGAATGCGCAACTGTCGCTGATGCCGGTTGAATTGTTTGGCATGAGCGTAGCGGCCCGCCATCATCGCCGCGCTTTTGGCCACGCGAGCATAGGATTGCCGCAGCCTGACCCCGTGCTTCCTCGCCAGGCGGTTCAACCCGCGGATCGCTGCATGCAGGAGTTTGGCGTCGGTCGGGAAGCTGATGGCCTTCGGCTGTACGGTCGTGTCGACCGTGATCCGCTTGAGGTCCTGGCTGCGCAACGCACCGGCTTCGTGCGCCACCCGAAGGCTCTCGGCCAACAGCCGCTCCAGCTTGTCGCCGAGCCGCTTGCGCCAATGGCTGAGGTCCGAGCGCTCGTGCGGGAAAACGTGCTGGAAAAACTCTTCGCCGGTGAAGAACTGGAAGTACGGATCGTGGACCCAGCGCTCGCACACCCCCTCATCGGACAGCCCGTAAATGTGCTTGAGCAACAACAGCCCGATCATGAAGCGGGTCTCGATCCCCGGCCTGCCGTTCTCGCTGTAGAGCGGGGCGATCTCGGCGTCGATCCAGTCCCAATCGATCTTGCCGGCGAGCAGAACCAGCTCGTGCTTCATGTTGATGATCTGGTCCAGCCGTGCTCGGAACAGATCGTTCGATCCCGTCGTCTTGTGCTTCTTCGGCCGCATCGTCCCCTCGATGCGCCACACAAGCACGGTTCACAGCGAAGGGGAATCCACAAAAGCGAATTTGCAAGGTTTGCGGCGCTCAAGCGTCAAATCCCTGCAATCTCAAACGGCCCTCAAATCCCAAAAACAGACTCCCGTTCAATCGCTTAGAGGCTTGTTCACGGGTGACTAGTTGAGATGAACAAGCCCGCAATCACAGCCGGCGCCAGGTGCTCGATGCTTCTTTGGGCGCTAGGGACAGTCGCCGCTGTTAGCACGTGGGTTCTGGCCTTCATTTCCACAAGATACGTTGACAAGAGCGAACGGGAGAACACTCTACAGTCACGCCATATTCGAACATCAGATCTGTATATGCGGGCCGGACTCATCGCGATTGTGAGCTCGTTGGTTTTGTTCGTAGTTGGGTGCGTCACCCTGGCCGCCAGCGCGCACGGCTAGGCAGCCAGCCGCCGATCCAGCCCGCGCGCCGACCCGCCTCCACAGCTCATTGGGGTTCTTTTCCGGAATCATACGGATAGCGAAGACGGAAGCTCCGCTCCATACGTCACGCAGGTCAGGATTTTGTCATCCCTCCTGCGGATAGAGACAGCGCCGTCCACATATATTTTAAGCGCGGGCGGCGTTACTATCCGGGTACCGACATCATCTGGCTGCGCGGCGCTGGCTATGAACGTTGCGCCTCCTCCACCTCCAAAAGGCAAACGTGGAGTGTCATCGGGCGCATGTTTCCGTCCAAGAGGACGCGCACCCTTGTCCTGGTCGTACCAAGACCGACGATGAGGCCGCGCCGCCATTTTAACTTTGAACCTGTCGAGTACGCCACTATCACGCGAGACCCAACGGTCATTGCATCATTGGGCCGCGAAAACTGGATCGGTTCAACGGGGCGGTCGGCTTTGGGAAATCTCTCCGCTATACGGGACTGGCGACCGTCCCCGCTCTCTGGCACCGGGGGGGCAGTCGTTCTCTTAGCGGATCTAAACCATTTCGTTGGCAGACCCAGCGCGTAACCGCGACGTCTGAGATCCTGACAGTTTTTGTTCAGTTCCGCCGCGATGACTTCCTCTGGAGTTTGCTTCCTTACCAAATGCCAGAAGATCTCATCCTGCTCGCGCGTCCAGCCGTCTGAGGTTTCGCTCATCACCAAATAATAAGCTCGTTGAAAAATCGGCTGCGACGATGCCCGCGAACCTGGCGATTCTACGTTCGCGGCCGATTTCGACAAAGACGAAAGAGAGCGGCGCCTATAGGGTTTAGCCGAGATCATCCGTTCCGCGGCAGTAGCCCCCCACAGCCCAAACGCAGCGCGAATCCTAAGATCACACCCAGTCATTGCGCTATTGGCGAATGAAGGCGCCACCGATGCCGATGGTTTCGACATTGAAATCAACGAGGCCACCGAAGCTCTTGAGCCGTTTGAATTCCTGGTTTTCGGCGGTCAAGGACAAGGCGACATAGCCAATATCATCATTCAAACCGGTTAGAACCGCTACCGTGGTTGGGCCAGCGCTGTTCTTGAAGTGTAGTGGCCGGTTGCAGGATAGTTATGGCCATTATAGCTGATCGAAGCAGCAGTAATCTGGCCGTTTGCATCATTGGCCTGTGAGATACCAGCTTCGCTCCGATGTTGTCGTTCACATAAGTCCCCTGAAGTTTCTGGGCATGATTCTGCTTCCTTACGAGTGACGATATCGCGCAATGAGTCTGCATAAGGCATTATCGTGAAAGGCGAATTGCGACGCACCTACCAGGATTGATAGTCTACGAAGATTTACCGGGCCCTTGCTGTGGCGATGAGAGCCGACTCAATCTGGCCTTTTGACAAACTGAAGAAAGAACCCGTCAAGTCGATCGCCCAACCTATTGATGGCTGCCGTGATTTTGTCATCGAGTCCTTGCTCAGATATTCAGCCGCACATGTTCTCTGTAGTCGGCCAGTTCCTTACCAGGTCCTACAACGCTGGTACTAGTGCCGTGTGCAAATCGCCAATGTTAGCCAGAATCAACGATGGTGATTTCCGAGGCGCGTGCGCGGCGTTGCTGACCAAACAAAAAGGGCAATTACAACGGTTGGTTACATCCGCGCGCAGGGCAAGATTCTTCGGGGCCTGATTAACCGGCGTCGCGATGACCAGAAGATGTGTTTCTCTGGCGTGGACCGAGAACGCAACCGCACGCCAATGCACAAAACTCAGCAACCAGATTGTGCCGGAATGCCTGTGCTTCATCGTCGAACCGTAGCCGCTTGTCAATCATGATGGCGCGATTACCACAGAGGCCGGCTTGTAGCTTGCGCAGCTTGTTCAACCCATGAACCACTTGATGTAATCCGCGACCGCGGGCGGTGTCTCGACGTCTCGGCCTAGGCCCCCTCCTCCCAGCATGATCGGAAAAAATCGCTGCATAAGGCTGTCGTAGTTCAATATCGATCTGACCGGCATTCAGGTGTTGCAACGCCTGTGCCTTGAGGCGATCAGCCTCCTGAGCCGATACCATGAGCCGCCCCTTCGGCGGCATGCCTTGTAACTTCTGATGATGCCAATCCGCGGTGCCATTCAGCTTGTTGAAGTATTTCTCCAGACTGGTGTCATGGCTTAAGAAAATGAACTGAAGCCCGTCCGGCACGGCGCTATAGCGCAGCAATGTCCGAACAGCATCCATCAGCGCGAACTGGTCACCAGCGTCGAAGCTGGACGTCACGTCATCAAGCACCGTGAAGCGCGGAACGCCACTATGCTTGGTCGCAGCCGCCAGGAAAATCGCGGCCGCAACAGCGTTGCGATAGCTTTCCGATAGGAGAGCCCCGGGCACTGAGATCCTGAAGGCCGAAAAAGTCCGCGAGCTTTAGATCAACGTTTTCGCTGTTTTGAGCCCGGCTCAGGGGCGGCTTCACATCAGGCCAGCCGCGCACGAAGCGAGCGAACAGATCCTGGCAGGCGGTCTGAATCTCGGCAATCCGCTCGTTAGCCAGCGCCGCCTCGGCGTCGGCGAAGCTCTGGCCGGCGCGCGTGATAAACGTCTACCACCGGTCCAGCAGATTGAGCTTGTCCTGCTTCGCCTTGAGCGCCGGCGCACCAGTCGATATTCCAGAACGGCATCACGGAACCGCTTTGCAAAGCTGAGGATACGGGTTACCTGCACCAATGACGGCGGCAACCGCGTCTGCCTCGCCCTGCACCCGGGAAAGGGTCTCGCCGCGCTGCGTTTCAAGGACCCCGAGACGTTTGCGTCGCAGTCGCCATGGCGTCCTCTTCTATCAATAGGCATTACCAATGCAAAATAGCAGCTCGGATCACGGCCCTATCGTGACGTTAACCACGTAGACCCTTGAGGGCGTCTCCGAACACGTTTCGTTACCCAACCCCTCGCGATCATTTGGGCGAGATCCTCCATCTCTTCGAGCGATGCGACGGGGGCCTTGTTGGAGCAAACGACGAGCCGCTTATCGCGCCCGAGGTGTTCGCGTGCACAACTCAAGACTCCACGAAGACGATCTGAGACGACCTCTCCCGCGGGATCGGTTTGTGCATGAGGTGATTTTGAAGAGCAGGATTTACGATGCCAGCACGGCCATCAGCGGAGTACCCTTGGTCTACAACGATGATCGCTCTTTGCCCCAGCCATTTTTAGCTGGGTCCGGCTGCTTAACCATTGGAATTGGTCTTACCCTGCATACATGCTGCGCTGCTGAGTTAGGCGCGCTGAGCGTATCCATAGTCGTTGCGGCGAAATATCTCCTGTACCAACTAAGAAATCAGCATATTCCGCATTTTCGAAATCGCTCGCATCCAAACTGAGCCATATCTTCTCCGGCGTGCCATCGGCATAGAGCTGACGAAAGACCTCAGGCGTTGCCCGCCGCACGCCGAGCGAGAGGTAAGCCGATCGAGGCCGCGAACTCGCCCGTTTTTTTGCGTCCGCGATAGTCTTCCGCGCGGAATCGGCTCAACGTAACCGGCATGAGGCCCCCACCTAGCCCACCCTGGGCTTACGCGCGATAGAGCCTGGCATGAGTTGATCGGAGGAGGTGGATCGATGGTAAATGCCATGCTTGATGCCAGGCAGGAAGGTAACTCCTATCGTCGTGTCGAGGTGATCACCGGGGAGCGCCGGCGGCGACGATGGACGGGCGAGGAGAAGGCCCGGATCGTGGCGGAGAGTTTTGAGGAAGGCACGAACATCTCCGAGGTAGCGCGGCGCAACGGCGTTTCCCGCGGGCTGCTCACGGTGTGGCGACGCCAGATTACGGCAATGGCCGGCAAGGCGCCGAGCTTCGTGCCGATCCAGATTGGCGCCGAGAGCGGCCAGCTCGCAGCGTCGGCGCAAGCGAGGCCCTTGAAGGTGACCGCGCCGCCGACCATGGCCTGTGGGGTGGTCGAGATCGAGGTGAGTGGGGCGCGCATTCGCGTCGAGGGAGAAGTGGATACTGCGACGCTTTGCACGGTGCTGTCGGTGCTCAGAGGCGATCGATGATAGCGCTGCGGCCCGACCTCAAGGTGATGCTGGCATCCCAGCCGGTCGACTTTCGCAAGTCGGTGCACACGCTGTCGGCGCCGGTGAGCGAAGCGTTACACACGAGTCCTTATGACGGCACCGTCTTCGTTTTCCGTTCCAAACGTTCCGACAGAGTGAAGCTGCTGGCGTGGGACGGCAGCGGCATGGTGCTTGTAACGAAGTGGTTGCACGAAGGGCATTTCACCTGGCCGCCGATCCGCGACGGCGCGGTGCGTTTGAGTGCGACGCAGCTCGCGATGCTGGTCGACGGGCTCGAGTGGACGCGCGTCTCACCCAAGCCTGTGAAGCAGCCGGCCGTTGTCGGCTGAGAGGCGAGGATTTCGCTGGAGCGTGTCGCGCGCGGATGTATCGTCTGGTCATGGCGATTCGCCCCGACGCTCTCCCGACCGATCCGTCAGCTCTGACCGAGATGGTGCTCGCGCTTGACGCCGAGAACGAGAAGCTGCGCGTGGCGATGCAGACGCTCAAGGAGATGATCTTCGGGAAGCGCTCGGAGCGACTTGCGGTGCTCGTGGACGAGCAACTCGCGCTTGAGCTGGGCGATCTCGAGACCGACGCCACGCCACCTGCCGCTGCCAACGACGATGCGGCAGCGGCGAAGCCGCTTGGCAAGCCGCCGCGGAAGAAGGCGCGCCGCAACATCGGCGCACTCCCAAAGCGCCTGCCGCGCTGCGAGCAGGTGCTGGAGCCGGAGGCGACGGCTTGCCCGTGCTGCCAGGGTCAGCTCCACAAGATCGGCGAGGACGTCAGCGAGGTGCTGGACATCATCCCGGCGATCCTGCGGGTGCTGCGCACGATCCGTCCCAAATATGGCTGCCGCAGCTGCACCGATGGTGTGGTCCAAGCGAAGGTGCTGCCGCGCCTGATCGAGAGCGGCATGGCCTCGACCGCACTCGTGAGCCACGTGGTGGTCTCGAAGTTCGCCTGGTATCTGCCGCTGTACCGGCAGGTGCAGATCTTGGCCGGCCAGGGCATCCAGCTCGACCGCGCGACGCTCGCCGGCTGGGTGAGGCGTGCCGCCTGGTGGCTCAAAAGCCTCTATGAGCTTCAGCTGAGGACGATCCAGAGCGCGGCGCGCGTGTTCTGCGACGAGACGCCGATGCCGGTGCTCGACCCCGGACGACATCGCACCCGCATCTGCCAGTTCTGGGCGCATGCCATGGATGACCGACCATGGGGCGGGCCCTCGCCGCCGGCGGTTGCCTACGTGTTCGCTGCCGGCCGCGGCACGGAGCAGATCGCCGGACAATTGACGGACTTTTCCGGCATTCTGCAGGTGGACGGCTATGCCGCCTACAAGGCGCTCGCCGGCGATCATGGCGGTGAGATCCGGCTCGCCTTTTGTCTTGCTCATGCCCGACGTAAGTTCGTCGAGGTGTTCAAGACGACGCAGTCGCCGTTCGCGCGCGAGGTGATCGAACGCCTGCAGGCGGTCTATGCGATCGAAGCCGAGATCCGCGGCTCGAGCGCCGAGCAGCGGCTCGCCGTCCGTCGCGCCAGGACCGCTCCGTTGATGGAGGCGCTCAAGGCACGATTGACCACAATGGTTGGCCAGCTCTTCTCGCAGTCGAAGCTGGCGGAGGCGATCAACTATGTACTCAATCACTGGGACGGGTTGACGCTGTTTCTTCGCGACGGCCGCGTCGAGGTCGATTCGAACACGGTAGAGCGTTCCATGCGCCCGATTGCCATGGGAAGACGCAACTCATTGTTCAGCGGCAGCGAAGGCGGCGCCGAGAGCTGGGCGATCCTGTCGTCGATCGTGAACACGGCAAAACTCCATGAACTCGATCCTCAGATCTATCTGACGGACGTGCTGGAGCGGATTGTCTCCGGGCGAACCAAGAGCCACCAGCTCCACGAGCTGCTCGTCTGGAACTGGAAGGCGGCCCGTGAGCGCATCGCACAGGCTGCAGCATGAGCCCACGTCGCCCTAAAGCTTCATCGTCGATGGCGGCCGCCGCCATGCCGCTTGCGGAGCTCGAGCAATGGCTCCAGGCTCGCGTCGATCAGCATCCTGCCGCCACCGGTCTCCCCATGCTCGACGGCTACGTCGCCGCGATCGTGGCCGGACCGGTGTCGATGAGCCCGCTCGATTGGATATGCCCACTGCTTGCCATCGATGCCGATGCCTTCAACCGCGGCGGCACCCCGGAGTTCGCTGCGATCTCCGCCGTCGCGCTGCGTCATAACGAGATCAGCCAGATCCTTTCCACCACGCCTAACCAGTTCGCCCCGATGCACCGGCGTCAACCCAACGGCGTCGTCGATCCGCGACCATGGTGCCAGGGATTCTACGCCGCGATGCGGCTCAGGCTGTCGGCGTGGGCGCCATTGCTGGACGCCGGCAACGTCAATCACCGCCTGCTGCTGCCTATTCTGCTTCACTGTCGCGACGATCAGGCCGGTCCGCTGCTCGGACCGCCACGGACCGGCCGCGAGACCCGAGACTCTCTGCGCAACGCCCACCTCGATATTCCCGCAGCCGTCGAGGCCATGCGCCAATACTGGATGCCGATCCGCTACGCACGCGCACGCTAATCACCGCCGACGTGGGAGCTCATACCGGTTACGGCTCAACTGTTCGCGAAAGCTCCGATACTCGTTGCGTGCACTCGGATAAAGGGGCGTCGGCGCTCGTGTACGACGGCTCCAAATCCACCGACAACACTGCGTCAACGCTAAATACATAGCTGCAGCGTCGATCAAGGGTAAGACCTTATGTCCGCCTCTGTCGAGGAGGTGGCTCGCCCTACACTGCGCGTCCGAGGGTTGCTCGGACGGACCAAGCCGATCCTCATCACAGGAGGACGAGCGTGGCAGATTATAGGGAAGTATTTGTCGGAATCGATGTGGCCAAGCTGAGGAACGCGGTCGCGATTGCGGACGCAGGCCGGGAGGGAGAGGTTCGTTTCTTCGGTGAGGTCGAAGGTGCGACCGGAACGGTACACGCGGTTGTTCGACGGAGGCTGTCCGAGACCGGTTCGAGCGCGTGGCTTAACGCCGCATGAGCCGCGAGCGTGAGGGACATTACGTCGCACCGAGATCGCGGAGCATGTAGGTCGCGCCCTTGTCGTAGGACGCGAGCTTTGCGCTCAATTCCGCATCCGTCGTGACGGGCCGAAAGCCGAAACGTTCCCATAGCGGTCGCGTGGCGTAAACCGAGACCAGCGCGAGAGCCGCAATGCCTGACAGGCGCGCGAGTTTCTCGATCGCCGCGACATAAGCGCGTGCCGTACCACCGCGGGCGTCGGGCAGCACGGCCACGTCATGCACGTAAAGGCAATCTGCATCGTCAGGCAATCGTTCGAGCAAGCCGTCGAGCGGCGGGATCCGATGCTGCTTCCAGGGATGGGCGAGCCCGTAGCCGACGATCGCTACGTCCGCGTCGAGCACGCGGGAGCCATCTGGACAAAGCCGCATCTTTTCTGCGAACACCTCGGAGCGCTCGAACAGAGCGGGATGGATGCGCGCGGCGATCGCGCTGATCGCAGCAAGGTCAGACGCGCGCGCGGGACGCCAATGCGGCTTGCTCATATCGGTCCGTTGCTCCGTCTTATTCACTCCAGTTTATTTCTGAGCCGTTCACAGCGCAGTCAAAGGCCGAAACGGCAAGCGCCTTATATGCGCAAGATGGGCGGTCCCGCGATCCCGCGCCGCCTCGGCTTTCCCAAAGTAACTTTGCAATCGATGGCCCTGGCAGGCCTCGCGCGGGTCAATCGATCCACGTCGCGCGCCATCTGTCGCGCTCGGCATAAGAGAGCACGCGCTGCCGATCCCGGCCGAGCATGTACGCGACGATGGGAGCCGTTCGGATCACGCGCCGTGTCAGTCTACAAGTACGGCAGCGTGGAATTGGCCGATCACCATCTCGTGTGAAGATGAAGTCCCGGCGCACTGCGACAAATTGATTTGGCTCAATCGATAGCCTCGTCGCCACCGCACTCCTCCTTGTACTTTCTGACCAGAATCCTCGATCTGGCCGGACCATCTGGATGCACAAACATCGGGATGGTGATCAGGGTCCGCATCTCCTGGATCAACTCGTCCGACTGGTACTGCAGAAGCAGATCGGCGTCTCCGCTGGAACGTGACCGTTCACATGATAGTTGATCTAGGGTTGGGCTTCATTGATCTGCGTCAACCGCCTTAGCCATCTCTGCTGACAGGCAGCGCGAGTTATTGCTACGGCTGCGGCGCGGAACTCTGAGAAATTACAGCGGTGCGTTCAGTAGGGCAAAAAATCAGAAGTGTTAGTCGTCACTGCGCCACATGCCTGAAGACCTCCGTTCCGCTGGAATGGGCGCACATATCGATTCCCTATTGTGGTTCTCCGTCCCGCCTCGCGGGACCGGAGGGAGGAGTGTCCAGGAGCAATACTGTTTCGCCCGCGTGTAGGCCATGCAGGAAGAAGGCTCTCCGAACGGCACGCTGGTACTCGGGATCAAGTTCCAATTGGTGGCCACCTCGAACCAATAGGAGCCTGCTCCTAGAATAGGCTGACGCGATAGCGTTGCCTATTGCAGGAGAGAATACGACATCGTCCTTTCCTGCGATAACCAAAACCTCCCCCTGATAACGGCTCCGATCCAACTGCAGATTCGGTAAGGACACAGGCTCCTGCAGAAAGTTTTTCAGGACTTCCGCAGACCACACGTAGAGCGGAAGGTCATAACCATATGAGGACATACTCTGTAGGTCCCTTCCAAGTAGCTCGTACATTCGCACTTTCACGGCATCAGCGGCAGGCAGGCTTAGCAGGGTGCGGGTGAGTGCCCACCGCAGGCTCAAGTGCAGGTCGTGCAAAGTATACGGCAAGAAGTTGTGGGTTAGCTCTTCATGGACAATCTTACGAAGCGTTGCTAAGCCTGACTGTCCTTGTCGCGCGAGCTGAAAGACCATATAAGCTAAGTTTGCTCGCCTGCCATTCTCAAGCTTTGCAATCTCCGACAAGGAGGCTGCGGCTTGCGAGTCGATCTCAGCTAAGTTTCGGGCGTAGGTCCATCCGTGCTGACGGGCCAAGTCCGGCGCTCCCGTGGTGGCCAGCAATGTCCGGGTCACGTGTTCTCCATATCGCTGCAGGTACTGCTGCGCAAGTACGCCTGCGCCTGAGGCTCCGAAAATCATAATGCGTCCGTCTGACGGAAGCAGTTTCGCGGAAACCATGTCCTTCCTTACGCGTTCGATATCCTCGACGCGCTGCCAGGAGCCATAAAGGTTCATTGCGCGGCGCAGATCCAGCTTGCCATCTGGATAGACCTCAGGAAAAAGCGTGGGACAATGGCCGCGATGGCCGATCAGCACATATGACACGCCAGGAAGCTGCTCATCAAAGAAAGAAAAATCCATCTCCGGGCCTACCAATTCCATTTGCCCGTCCGTCAGAAAAAAAACCACAGGATCTTTGGGATTAAAGTTAGTGCTGAGCACGTAGAACGCGCGAAAGCGTCCGCTGCTTTCATCTGTATAATCCATCGGAAGATTGAGGTATCGATGGTTTGCATCGGGCGGCATCTCTGGGTAGTACGCATCCAACGCAAGCCGCGCCTCCGGCGGTTCGTGTGTCCCATGCCATCGCCTGCAGCCCCATATTCCACTTGCCGCGCCCGCAACCGAAAGTACAACAACCAATAACGACCGAATCTTTTTACGCGGACTTTTCATCATGGAAATCGCCTGGTACGGCTGCGTGACAATAGGATCGAAATACTAGTCGATTCACCCTATCACCGCTACGCTGGCGCGCGCCAAGGCCGGTCACTCATGTCGGGCGTCAAAGTAGCGAAGACATCCGAGAGGTGAGCACCCCGGTCCGCTTCGTTGACTGCGCCAAGGTGAACTGTCGGTTCGCCGGCCGTGCCAACCGTCGGACTCGCTCGCTTCGACATCTATGGATCTATGGCTACAGCCTGCGGCCAATACATCACACGACTTGCGGAATGCTGATGCATTCGAGCCTCGACCTGGGCGGTGTCGGAGTCTACCGCTGTTAGTCGGCCGCGGTGAAGCTCTGAGCACGGAAAAAATTCAAAGGCACGGCGCAGTCCAGAGGAAGATCAAACCCGCCCCGCATTCCGACCGAGAAGAAGGAAAGCGTTCGCTGGCTCGACAAACCGACAATCTCAGGCAATCGATCGAGTGGCTCGGGCAGCCGGAGCGTTGCATTCATATCTCGGTGGCCGCGAAAGCGACAACGAATCGTATAGCCTGACGCAAGAGCCTCGTGCTCAATTCCGTCCGCGCCTACGTCGATCGCGTGAGGCGATGGCGATCATACGATTGTATTCGCTCGGAACGACAACTGATGGAGCAGCTGGATTACAACTGCTGTATCGGTGGTTTGTAGGGCTGGCGCCGAAAGATCCGGTGTGGGACCCGACGACGTCTACGAAGAACCGCTCCCGACAGCCGGCTTTATCGGAAGGCTGCCGGGCGGGAGGCGAAGCTCTGCTACATGGGGCATGTCACCATGGAGAACCGGAATGGCCTGGCCGTGGCCGGTCGGGTCACGCACGCCACGGGAACGGCCGAGCGGCGCGCGTCGGAAGACATGCTCAAAGCCAGGTGTGCTTCGGCATAAAATAAGGGCTCTGTCCCACTTTTGATGCAGTTCGGGGGATGTCTGGCGCTCGCGCGCCAGGTTGGAGGAGAATCAGCGCCATGCAGCAGGCACTCCACCGCTCCAGTTTGGTCACGCGTGGGTTTATTGTAGAGAGTGCTTACTACTGTGGTTCGGGCTTCCGGGGGCGTCGTCCTGTGCCCGTCGTGGAACGGTTTCGCGACGTGTCCATAGCCGCTATCGACGCCGCGTGACCGATCTGCCGCTGTCTGGGCGCCTCGTAGAGCTCCTGGTGATCGTCCGCCACTTCCGCTGCGACGCTGTCCTGTGCGGACGTCAGATCTTCACTGAGCGTTTCGCCGACGGGATAGCTCCATCGGCGCGACGCGCGGCAAGGCTGGACTCTATCGTCCATCACCTTGGTCTGGGGCTTGGCGGTCGACCGGCAGCGGGTTTCGCAAAACGGCTGATGCTACCAGTGAGCAAGGATCCGCTTCTGCGCGTTGTCCGACGCCGCAGCCGTTTGTCGGCCGATTCTCTCAAGGTCATCGGGATCGATGACTGGGCTTGGCGGCGCAATCACCGATACGCCAGCATTATCTGCAACCTGGAAAGGCGCCGGGTAGTCACCTTGCTGCCGGACCGTGAGCCCGAGCGCACAAGCCTGGCTGGCTGCTCATCCAATGATATCGGTCATCACCCGCGATCGTGGCGGCGGATATGGCAAAGCGGCAGCAAGGTGGCCCATGGCGGCACGTCAGTGGCTGGCTCAGGCGCGCGGCCTGCAACGCGCCAGCGACCGCAGCCAATCTTGCCAAGACGCTCGGCAAGACGGCGAAGGGCGGCAAGCCTCGTGCCACACACCGGCGATCCGTCGGCCCTATAAAACTAGAGTTCGCATGCCGTCCAAGCTGAACCCGCATATTGCACCGATCGGGGGTGGCTCGCTGCGCAGTCGCAGCTGACGTCACTCGCCATTGTCAGCCGACTGAGCGAGAAATACCCTGAGGAGTTCGGGACGAGACATTCGATCGTCCAGCGTCTGCTGAGGGCGCTTAGACTCAGGGCTGCCGAACACTGGTCGCTCAGGAGGCGTTTGGCGCCGCCACGACCGCTGCCCCATTGCCCGGGGTTGTGGACGGCTCGGGCTATGTAGGGCCCGATCCGCCCCAGCCCCTCTCGTCGAGCAAGCTGGGAGAGCCACGTGGCGCTGACGGTCAATCGACATTGGATCATCATAGGCAATGACGCCATCAGGGTAACATCCGCAGATGAGGCAATACGGGGGGTCCCATTCCAGTGCCGATTGACACTTATACTCGCATCCAGAACACGGCGAGGCCCCCGGGCGCCGGCGCAAAACGGCCCCAAGGCTCGACCTGGCCTTTTGCGATGCGAAGAGAGACCCTAAGATCGGAACGCACGCGCATCTCGACGCGAGACGCCATCTGTTTTGCAGGCTGCGCGATGAGGAGGACCTCCGCTTGACTCGGCTATCGCCGCCGTAACCTGAAACAGGGCGATAATGATAGTTGCATGTAGGAGACTGATCAGCTCGTGATTCTGGTAGGGCGTTTTTCAGCAACGCGCGTTGAGACTTGGAAAGAGCAGTTCGACGAACATAACTTCGAGGCGGCTGGAGCGATATTAGATCGCGAAAGCCATGTACCTTTGATTCTGAGCGCCTCGTCTTCATCGATGAGGGCGAGCTTCGGTTAGCATAGGCCCGCCGCGTGCCGCGGGTGACCGACCGTCGCGTGTCCAATGCATTTTCTGGGTCGCCGGCATGTGGATCGCGCTTCGGACGCTTGCCGCCCGCTCGCTGAACCAAATGGAACGGGACGTCTGAAGGGGTCTCTGCGATCGAGAGGAGATGATCCTCCCGAGCTGACATTAGACCACATTCGCCTTCATTCGATCTCCGTACGCTGTGGGTGCGCCGCCCGCGGCTAGCCCAGGGGCGGCCTGCCCTGCGCGGCGGCCTGCGCAACATCTGACGCTAGATACCCGCCACTTAGTGCGATAATGCCGATACATTGCGTCTTGCTGACGGGATCAAGCGGAATGGCTAGAGCGCAGCAACCTATGCGCCGTACCCTGGCACGTAGCCCAGGCCGAAGATGGGCCATGAAGAGGCATCACGATAGTCAACGCCCAAACTCATCGGGAGGCCAAAAGGCAATGCCGCCCCGATGCCATCGGGCCGAAGTCAAGCCCATGTGGCGGTTCAGAAGCCACAATAGGTGCGCGCCGACCGGCATTTCCCAACTTCTTGTCATCTTTGCATCTACGTTCCTTGATTGCAGAGCGAGTTACTTCGCACTATTGTTGTCCTGGTGTCTTTTCCTGGCCTCGGGTAAAGAGCGATGAGTTCTAATCGTGTTGCATTGCTTCTGAGCCGCACTGCCGATGCAGGGTTCGCCGTCAACCGCGAGGGTATGATCCGCGCCTGGAATCGCAGCGCTGAACAGTTGTTCGGCTACAGCGCCGCCCAAGCGATGAACATGCCATGCGTCGACCTGATTTCATTTCACACCGGCACCCACGCGGACACCTGCTGCAAGCAATGTGGTGTGATTGGCCAATGCCTAGCGGGCACGACCGTACCCAACTATGACGTCAGGGCGAAGACAGCGGCCGGAACACCCATTTGGATCAATGTCTCAATTCTCGCGTATCAGGACGAGGTCAACAACGAGCTGCTCGTGGTGCATTTCGCGCGCGACATCACGCGGCAGAAGGACGCGGAGAACTTAAACCAGCAGCTCATCGATCTGGTACGGCAGATTGTGCAACTACCTCAGGCCGAGCAACGGCGGCCGCCGATCGTTCCGCTCACCGACCAGGAACACCGGATCCTGCGCGACATTAGCGACGGCAAGCACCCGCGGACGGTCGCGCGCGAGCGACAGATTACGCTAGGCACGCTGCGCAACCATCTTCACCGTGTCAACCAGAAGCTCGGCACCTGCAATCGTCTGGAAGCGGTGATCGAGGCCAAGCGGCGCGGCGTTATTTGATCGCGTTGGGCGAACCTACGGTCAAGGCCTCGTTTCGCGACGTGACGGCACCAGCGCGCGCATCAACTCCATCGACCAGATCGGCCATTCTTCGGCGCTTTCGTCACGCCCGGCGATTACCGCAGCTGAATTGTAGCAGAGCAGCAAGAGCCGCGGATCGGACATGCAGTCGATCAGCAGGTCGCGGCCAAATCTTCGTTCGACCATCGCCGCCATGCGCCAGCCGACCGTGTACCATGGGCCTTGCCGGCCGAGGAATTCCATGGCTATGCGTTCGGATTGCGCCGGAGCGAGCCGTTCGTTGACCACATCGAGCAGGAAGCTCTCGATTGCCTTCAGCTCATGACCGAAATCGTTCATGGCGCGGTCCCACAATGCGCGTTCGGCCGCGCCGTCGAGATGACGCGGATGCACGTCAGATCCGCCGGCCGCCGCCAACATAGCGTAACCCTCGCGGAAGTCGCGCATGAACCCGACGGCGCGACGGACCGGCGGCCGCAGATCCTGCCGCTGGTTGCTTTCGCATTCGAACGGGTAGAGTCCGATGTGATGCAGCTCGTGCACGATCAAGGCTTCAACCTGCGGCATGCGCAGGGTGGGATCGAGATACAGGAAAACCATCGCGTCGTCGCTCGCCCCATGCACGAAACTGTTCGGCGCTGGCTTGATGACGGGGAATAGTCTTGCGCGAATGCGCGCGTGAGCCGGCAAATAGTCTAATGTGCTTACGCCGATCGCGGACAGCGGCAGTCGACACCAGGCCGCCAGCGTATGCTTCAATGCCACCCGTTGCCGCTGTGTATCCGAAGACAAGAGAAAGCTCTTGAAATCGGTGTCGGTGAACGGCCGATTGATCGAGACCTCACGTTCTTTCAACCGGATATAGGGTTCGGCCGCATACAAGTCTTGCCAATCATCGTTATCGACGGGCGTTGCTTGCGCAATCTTATCCAAGATGTTCAGCACCGCTGCGACCTGCGCGCTATCAAATTGCAAAGACACCCGGTCGTCGCGGGGAATATTGCAGTCTCGTTCGGCGTCGTGAACATGTGTCCGCTGAGCCTCGTTGCACATAGCGCGTCAGCCATGCAGGCGATAGAAGGCAAGAGTCTTTGCCAATCCTTGTTTGAGTGGACAAATCACAGAATGTTCCGGGGCATGCGAGCGCGGGCATGAGCCAAGGCACACCGGCAACAATTCACAATTGCGGCAGACACTCCCATAGGGGTCGAAATCCGAATAGGGCGCATTCGATATGCTCGTCTCCCGCATGGTGCGCGCGATGTCGTCGGGATAAATGCAGCTGAACACGGATTCGTCGGTACCAATTACCGGCACGCATTTGCCGATGCGTCCAGTGGGATCTATGGTGAAGTTGTTTCGTAACGGTGCAGAGCATGGAAATTTGCGCGGCCCGGGCTCGCCATAGACGCGGTAGCCCTGCTCGACCAGGAAGCGACGGAACTCCGCCTCCGTATCGGAGAATTCGACATCCGATAAGCAATCGTGCGGAATACAGTCGACAATACCATCGCGGTTGTTGAGAAAGCCGAGCCGGAAATCGATACGCGGGTCGACACACCCCTTCCGTTTGAACATCCTGACCACGTCGTAGCCGGCGGCGGGGTTCTCCCGATCGACGTTAATCCTGATCGTCACGCTGCCCGTCGCATCCACCAGCGCGTGCATGTGGTCGACCAAGACGTCGTGGTACGCCTGGGCTCGTTCACGGCTGACACCCTTCCGCCGTGCGTAGGTATCGACGTCACCGTCCAGCGGGATCTGGATCGCCTTGACCGCCAGCTTGGGCAAGTTTGCGATGATCTCAGGCGTGAGCAGAACGCCGTTTGTCAATATTTCCGCGTAATAGTTGACGCCGCGCTCAGCACAGACGCGCTGGAACGCCTCAGTCATCGCGACAATACGTTTGTAACGCAGCAACGGCTCGCCCCCGAACCACTGCACCACCAGCGTCTTGCAGCCCTCCAACTTACGCCGCGCGAACTCGATAATGCCGCGCTCGATGTCCGGCCGCATGGTCTTGCAGGGTGCAAAGTCCTGTTGGAAGCAGTAGCTGCAGTGCAAATTGCAGGCCATGGTCGGCGCAATTGTGAACCGCAAGGTCTCGGTGCTTGCCTTCGTTGCCTGGAAAACCGCCCGTTGCACCGCCAGTTCGTCATGGTCGGCCGGTACCACGAAGCCGAGCGCATAAAGGCAACGCAGTAGCGCCTCGTCCTTGCACGACCCGGATTGAGCCACTTCATCGAGCGCATCGTTGAAAACACGCGCCTGCGCCTCGCTCATCTCCAGCGAGTAGGCAATGATACTATTGAAAGCAAGGTGCCTGCCCTCGTGCCGCAACTTGACGTTGAAGGCGGACGGCTTAAGCCGGACGGCGGCGGTCATTCTGGCCTCCTTCAGCTCAAACGCAGTCCGGAGCGATAGTTACTCGGGCAGAGCGGCGGTGGATGGAACACAGTTCCGTACGAGAAATAGGCGTCGCGGTAACAACGGCCCTTTTCCCACATGCAGGTTTCGAATTCGGGACAGGATTCACATGCCGTGCCAGCGAACTGCATTTGCTCAGGATAGATGAAGCGCTTCAGGTGCGCGCCGTGCCAGATCTCTTCGATCGACTGATAGCTGGCATCGCCGACGAAGAACGGGTCCGCCATTTTCATCTGTTCGCACAAGAAGGCCTTCCCACTCGGCGAGATACCGAGCGCCGACCACCCGCCGCCGCAACCGATGCGACCGTCCCAAATGGCGCGCGCCGCATTCGCGTCGAGTTCGCTCTGGTCCGGCGGCGCCTGCGTGAGATTCTCGACGATATCGGCGTCATCGTAACGGCTGCGGATGCGATCAAACTGATCGCGCAGTGAAGCAATCGCAACCTCATCGACAAAGAGCTGGTCCGTGTGCCGGTGAAACGACCGCCCATAGCGGACGAAGTGGAAGACCCGCGCCCCGCGCTCGTAGAACCGGTGGACAATCTTCTCCGGCTGGTCGTGGTTGAGGCCGGTGATCACCGCCTTAATCTTAGGCATGATGCCGAAGGAAAGGAAGTTCTCGATCGTCTCTTGATTGCGGGCGACGTTCGATCTCTTGATGCACAGCACGCGTCGCGACACGTCGTCGTCGACGGCATCGATGCTTAACTGCACCTGACGCTGGATTACGCCGCGCACCTTCTTCGTGAAGCCGGCGTCGATCAGGCGTTTGATGTAGTCTTTACTGACATAGGCCTTGGTCGACAGCAGAAAGTGCATCTCGTTCTCGAGCAGGCATTCGAGGAGATCGATGCCGTCGCGGCGGGCGAAAGTGTCGCCATTGTCCGGTGACGCCAGCCAGATGCCCAGACTGCGCATCTCGCGAATGATCTGACGCCAGCGCGAAATCGGCATTTCCGTCATCTTGCAGCGATCCGCGTAGCAGTAAACGCAGTCGGTCAGACAGCGATGTGTGAAGACGGTATAGACATTGATCGGCGTATCGAGCCGCAGCGACGTCTTCGGATCGTTCTTACGAGCCGCAAAATGAGCTGGATCGATGATGAACTCGCGCGGATCGAAAGACTGCGCATCGGCAATCGGCTCATCAGAAATATCGAACAATCCATCCTTGCCGAGCCCGGTCTGCGAGGGCGACGTACGGACAAGCGTGTCGGCGGAGCGCAACACGTCAAGCAACGGCTTATCGGTTCTCGGGAGCAGGCTCTTAAATAGGACGCTAAGCTCGGAGATCGATCGTTGTCCGTCAAGCAAGGACAGCGCAAAGCCTTCGATTGGCGCCAAGTAATAGATTTGAGTGTTGATGTAATCGAGCGAATAAACGATCGGCCGGGCACCGTCGACCTTGAGAATGAATTCGCATCTGACGGCGGGATATTGTGAACCTGATGTATTGAGCATATGCGATCACCGGCGGCTTGGAATCAGTGGTTAGCTGGAAGGCGGACGCTTTGACCTACAGCCAACGATTCGATTCATGCCCGAAGCGTGGAGACCGTCGGCTTGCTACATTCGCGATGTCGAAGTTGACGGTGCGCAAGCCGACAGCCCCAGCCACTCGCACTACCAGCAGATAATGCACGGGCAGACCGTGCACTGCGAGCAGCCCTTCAAGGTCGGAGCGACCGGCCGACCAACCACTAGTTCCACGTCGAGATTTTTTGCCCTGATCAGCTCTTGCATTTCTTCAATCAGTTTTTCGCGTTCCGCCTCGGACGCTCTGCCCCTGTCAATTCTCGTTGCCATTGTGAGATCTCCATTGCCAAAGTTTCCACTTGGCAACGTTATCATCGGGGCCCTAAACGGGTAAACTGAACAAGCGTCATTCGCGAGTGATGAATGTAACGGAGGGGATGGAGTGCCACATGTGAAGCAAAAGCAACGCCATTCAATGCTGTGTGTTTGATCCGCAACAATTGCCCGGGCACGGAGATATTCCAGCTTCTTTTCGCAGAAACGTTATGGCGTGGAGACCGTGGTTCCGTCATTGCGCGCCGAAGCAGCTTGGCTATCGCTCTGGCACCCAGACATTCAGAACGAAGTCATTCGCCGCGAACCGCTCACCCTTATTTCTCAAGGCGATCCTAGCTCGCTCTCTATATCGATCTGCGAACAGCTTCTCTTACGATACGCATCCAAGCAGGCGGCGGCCGAGATTTCCGACGACCACGTGGACGCTCGCGAGCTGCGGATGTTTGCCGGCCAGCAGCTCGCCCCCGGCAGTTCGTGAGCGTCACGAGAGGATCACCGGTTCCCGGGCTTGACCTGCGCGGAATGCTCTGGATAGCGCGGTCGGGATGATTGACGCCGCCGGCGCACGATGATGGGTTGATCCCGGTTCGGAGTGGGCGACGGGGATCAGAATGACCAGCGAGTCGCAGCTGCGCGAGAAGCTTCGGAAGATCGAGGCGTTGTTCGTGGGTGCCGGAACTGCTGGCGAGCGCCTTGCAGCGGAAGCCGCACTGCAGCGGGTGCGGGCCCGGGTCGAGGAACTTGCTCGCCACGATCCACCGATCGAACAGCAATTCTCACTTCCCGACCAGTGGTCTCGGCACCTGTTTCTGGCACTTTGCCGCCGATATGGGCTGCGGCCGTTTCGTTATCGCCGGCAGCGACGCAACACGGTGATGGTCCGTGCGTCACGGGGCTTCGTTGATCGAGTCCTGCTGCCGGAGTTCACAGAGCTTGAGGGTGCGCTACAAGTGTATCTGCACGAGGTGACGCTGCGCGTGATCCGCGAAGAGATTTACGACGACGCCAGCGATGCGCAGGAAGTTCCCGACGCCTTGCCGTCGAACTGATCAAGCGGCGAGCTTTGCCTCGGAACCGTCGCGCGCGGCTTTCCAATGCCACGGCAACAGCGTGTTCAGCTGATTGATCTTGGTGCGTCCGGAGACGATGCGCTCGAGAACGTCAGTAAGATAGTGCCGCGGGTCGATGTCGTGAAGTTTTGCCGTGTTGATGAGCGACGCGAGAATGGCCCACGTCTCGGCCCCGCCTTCACTACCGGCGAACAGATAGTTTTTCTTTCCCAACCCGATCGGCTTGATGCTGCGCTCGACCGTATTGCTGTCAATCTCGATGCGCCCATCATCGATGAATCGCGTCAGGCCTTCCCAATGGTTGAGGGTGTAGCGGATTGCCTTGCCAAGGCCGGATTTCTTCGAGACTTCCAGCAGTCGCGCTTCGAGCCAGGGCTTGAAGTCCTCGATCAGCGGTCTGGTGTCGGATTGTCGCACCGCAGCTCGCTGCGTCGCCGGCAAACCGCGAATGCGATCCTCAACGGCGTAGAACATCGCGATCCGCTGCAGCGCTTCCGCGGCAATCGGCGACTTCGTCGCGACGTGAACGTCCCAGAACTTCCGCCGCGCATGCGCGAAGCAGAACGCCAGCTGCATCAGACGGCTGCCGCTCTTGATCAAGCCCTTGTAGGCGGCATAGCCATCAACCTGCAGGATGCCGCGATAGTCCCCGAACAGCCGCTTGGCGCGGATCGCCTTGCGATCCTCGGCGAACACGTAGACCACCGCCGGCGGCGCCGGGCCGCCCCATGGGCGGTCATCGGTGGCGATCGCCCAGAACTGGCAGATTTTGGTTCTGCCACGGCCGGGATCGAGAACTGGCAGCGGCGTCTCGTCGGCAAACAGCCGCGGATAGGACATCACCGCGTGGTGCAACAGCGCGTGAAGCGGCTTCAGCCACCAGGCGACGCGGCCCATCCACGAGGCCAGTGTTTGCCGGTCGAGCGTGATGCCTTGGGCGGCAAACATCTGTTCCTGGCGATACAGCGGCAGCTGGTAGCCGTATTTCATCACCGCGACGTGGGCCAGCAAGGCTTCCGTCACCATTCCACCGTCGATCGCCTGGGCCGACGCGGGTGCCTGTACCACACCCTGGCGGCAGCGCCGGCAGCCGTACCGCGGACGCACGATGCGCTTGATCCGGTACTGCATCGGAATGACGTCGAAGGCTTCCTTGACGGTCTCCCCGATCTTGTGCAGCTGCTCGCCGCAGCAGGGGCAGCTGTGGCTCTCGATATCGATCACGACATCGATGCGCGGCAAATGCTCCGGAAGCTTCCCGCGGTTGCGTCGCGCCGGTCGCTTTCCACGGCCCTCCGCTCCGTCAGGCAGCCTGCCTCCGGCCACATCGTCGTTGGCAGCGGCACGAGCCGCCTGTGCGCTGATGGTGAAGAGAGACAGCTGTCCGATATCCAGTGTCTCGGAGCGCGGACCGAAGATCATGCGCTTGTACTGGGACAGGATCATCAGGAGCTTGTCGTTCTCCTGGATCGCAGCGTCGCGGTGAGCGATCGCTGCATCACGCTCGGTCGCCAGTGTGCTGCATTCCTCCGACAACGCCGCAAGCCGTGACGATAGCGCCATCACGGTTTGTCGGAGCAATGCTGGATCGGAAGGCAAATCACTCATGCAGAGTAATTCTACAACAACTCCGCATGAGTGACGAACGCCTCTTGATAATGATCAACCAGCTCGTACCGGCTGATCCACAGGTCGCATCGGCACACGCTTCCAGTCCGAGCCATCGAGCAGCACCGAGAGCTGAGCATGAGATAGCGACATGACGCCTTCCTTGATCGGCGGCCAGGTGAACTGCCCCTCGATTCTTTTGTAGTAAAGGACAAGGCCGCTTCCATCCCAGGTCAGGATCTTCACGCGATCTCGGCGCTTGGAGCGGAAGACATAAAGTCCGCCGTCGAACGGATCGGCTCCAAAGGCCTCGCTCACCAGCATCGCCAGCGAGTCCATGCCGCGGCGGAAATCGACCGGCTGCGTCGCAATCCAGATCGACAACCCAGCTCGAAGCCCGATCATCGACCAACCGTCCCGACCGCCGCCAGCACCTCGCACAGTGCCTGCCGGTCGACTGTCCCCCTAACACGGATGCGAACCGCGCCGACCTCGATCTCGATCGTCGCCTGCTCCTCACTCGGGCCGCTACGGCCGGTGATCGCGACCGGCACAAAGCCAACTGGCATGCCTCTGTCCCCGTGCTCCGCGACCTGCGACCGCGTGGCCTGGCGACGCCACAGGAACAACAAGCTTGGACTGATGTCGTGTCGCCGAGCCACCGCGGACACGCTTGCACCCGGCGCAAAACTCTCCGCGACAATCGTCGCCTTTGCATCGGTCGACCAGCGCCGACGCCGGCCCGTCCCGGTGATGATCTCGACACGCTGCAGCGTGTCAGCGCCGTGTTCGAGGATAGGTATATGCCTATCCTTATCGCTATCCTTACGACTATCCTTGGACATTGTGACCTCGCGACAAACCATTCCGCGAGATCTTCCTAGCCGACCAGATCAACCCTCAGTGCGTGGTCTCTGCATGACGCTCACGGCAGTTCGAAAGCCGAAGGCAATCCTGCGCCGCGTCAGAGGAGATGTGCGACCGCATCAATCGGGTCAAAAAGCCGCACTCTCACGAATAGGAGGGGTTAGACTTGCTGGATTACGGAGGCCTCATAGGCGAACTCGCTATCTAGCGAGCCGCCCACGCCCGCCTGCGCTTCGTTTGCCACTCGGCGAGAAGTCGGTCGACGCGTTGCCGGGTGGTTTCGTTGAGCGAAACGACCACAACCAATGCTGCACGCCGTTTGCGACTGATAGCGGTCATTGAACGCGCACCACCTTCGAAGATAGCTATTCCCTTTTTCCGGTAGGACGCAGAAAAACCTGATCCTCATAACCTCGCGGCTCAATGATGGCCGTGTAAGTCACGCCCTTAAGAGTGAGGTTTGTCTACGGTTGAGACGCGGTTGGCAGCACGCGGTGCAAGCACATTTCCTCCTTAAGGTCATCCGGCGCCCACTGCGCACCGTGCTGCCAGTCCAGAGGAAGATATACGGATATATTCGGCACTGACCCGTCTCGTTGGGATCATCAGCCAGGCCCGTCGACGCATCGGCTTGAACATCCAACAGCCGCCGGGAGGTCTTCGGGAACCGCGTCCAACCTCGGCGACGGGGCAGCCTGGCCCCGGGCTGCTAAAAAGAACAGCCGATGGTTCTCGACGCCAGCCTTCGCGCCGTCCTCCTCGGTCATCTGGTTCAGCGCGCACCACGCGCGCCGCGTCGGTGAGCGCCTTGGCTCCCCGGCTCGTCACCTCGGTGCCTGCTGGGGCCTTGCGTGTGTGATGCACTAGATGTGTGGCACAGCTGGCCTGCTCGGCGATCCGAGCGCCCAGCATGGCACGCGATCCATCGCGAGGCATACCAGCGCGCGCCACCCTCGACCAAGCACTCGCTGTATCCGGTCTTGACCACATGGCCGTCGCGCACCGGCCAAGGCTTCTCAGCGACAATGGTTCGAGTTACGGTGGCGGACGATCTGGCCACGTGGCTCGATCACAATGGCATGCTGCATGTGCGCGGCGCTCCGTACCCATCCCCAGACCCAGGGAAAGATCGACGCTGGCATCAGACGCTGAAGAACCGCATACCGCTCGACAATTACTGCCTGCCCAATGATCTCGAACGCCGGGTACGGGCCTTCGTCGAATACTACAATCACGTCCGTTATCATGAGAGCATCGACAACCTCACACCAGCCGATGTCTGCTTCGGCAGGGCCGAGGCGATCCTCGCAGAACGAAAATGCATCAAGCGCGACACCATCGCAAACCGCCGCTTGCAGCATCAACTGCAGGCTGCTTAAACTCTAACCCGGATGAGCTAGAGCCTCTCTTCTCAGAACGCCTGATCAGTCTTAAATCATCTGACGACGGACAGGTGAAGTCCTGAAGCGCGTCTGCGGCAACGCGCATATGATCGTGGAGTCCGGTTTCGCCTGTCATCACGATCTCCTTTTCATTTGGAATGTGCTCGAAGAGGTATATTCAAGCTGGCGCTGTCTTTGGGACCACCTCTAGGCCGGAAGCGGGTGGCGGGTGATATGAATTGCAGTTCGAGGCCACGGAGACGACCCGCCGAGCTATTCAACCGCCGGTGTGACTAGATCTCCGAGTGCCATCTCGTGGCGCCATCTCGTGGTCGTTAATGAACGCTTGATATTGCGCGAGGTCGGCGGCCTTCAGGCGTTGCAACGCACGCTCGGCGTCGTGACGCGAGTCAATGCTGTGACGTTGCTTGACCTCTTCCGCGCCTTTTATCATCTCTTCGAGACGATTCATTGCGTGTCCGGCGCTCGCGCGACTTTCCCTTCAATTCTTTAAAGGCAGCGAAAAGGGCCTTGAGCTGTTGGCCTGGGCTGTATTTCTCTAAGATCTTCTTTTCGATCTCCGAGACTTTGACGACGTTCGTTTCAACTTCCTGATTCACACCTCCGCTTAGTGGCACAAAGAATGAAACGAATACCACGAGAACCAATTCGGGTTTGACATCGACATCCTCTCGATCACCGTGACGATGGCGTTCGTTCTCATTGGCGGGCGCATTGCGCGGAGTCCGCTGATGGCCGCAGCGGTCTGATGCCTCGACTGAGCAAGCAGCGCGCGTGAGAGACCTTCGTGGAAGAACATGTGGTTTACAGTGGAAAAGGAAGGAAAACATGTGCTTTACGACCGAAGCTCGCTCTCCAAAACGTCGGACTCGAAACACGAAAGCATCAAACACGGCAGCGTGCGGCGGGAGTGAAGTGCGAATGGCTCGCGCGGTGCGAAAAACACTCATCGCTTTGGTTCTTTTGAAGTCTATGCCTGTCTGGCACACTGGTTTCTGAGGGATGTATGGCTTGGCCGTCTATTCTTCACGTCTCCTCAGACAGCCGAGCTTGCCGTAAAAACTTCGCGCGGGTGGTTCTCTGCAGTCGGCCTCCCGTGCGCTTTTGTGGTATCCGACCGTCGCACATCGTGGAGATCGTGCCATGGCCGCGAAGAGGCTTTGAAGAACACGATAGAGGCGCTCACACAATGGTCTCAAGAGAAGGTCGCAACGAGCGTCGTGCTCACCGCGACCGCGAAGCTCGAAGTGATGAGGCCACCACCTAGGCGGCGTCCGAAACAGAAGCTCACTCCATGATCCTAGTTAGTTGAAGGGATCTTCCGTCATACTCCTCTTACCGCTCGTCGTACTGCGGTCCCGGTTGAGCCGTCAAACCCGGCAAACGCATCGTACTAATCACGACAACATCAATCGGTCCAAATTGCGTACGACAAGCAGGGCGCAGTCCGCTCAGGAGAAGCCATGCGCGAGATCCCGCCTAATCCCCAGTCGCCGACACGACACCGGCGGATGATTTGCTCACGCCGTATGACCACGACACGAACATGCGATCACGTATTTGCGCATGCTGGACACGGGCGCCGAAGGCTCTGACTGGCGCGAAGTGGCCGATATCGTGCTGCGCATCGAGCCGGGGCGCGACCTTGATCGCGCCAGGAAAGTGTACGAGACGCACCTTACAAGGGCGAAATGGCTGAGCAATCACGGATATGAACTGCTGCTGAAGTACGGCTGGCCCGCGTCAAACTGAGCAACACAGTCGATATCCCATGTGGGCCGGCTGAAGAGATTTGGTGAACGGAAATTCGGGACGAAGCTTCTTGAGCTTCTTGAGCTGGTCCTTCACCTCGCCGGAGGTCGCAGCTCGCGCCGTGTCGCCGGCCAGGCGGCGCTTGCCGGCCTCCAGGAACTCCTTGGACCGGTCGTAATGCATCGAGGCGACAATGCCTTCTCGGCAGTAGAGCTTGGAGATGTTCTCCTCGCCGCGCAATCCTTCCAGCAGCGTACGGGTCTTCTCTTCCGCTGAATAATGCCGGCGGGCCTGTCGCCTGATGTCTTTTAGACCTTGTTCTGCCGGTGCTTTGCCCGGCCCGGATTCTGTTTCATCTTTGCTCCTGGTGGCTACGACGAACCAGAACTCCGCCTTCCGCAAATCCCCCCACTGTTTGTCTCACAGGCCCTGACGGCGAACACGCCAACATCAGACCGGGAAGCTACTGTCTAAAATGGCAAGGGACCTCGCAAGACAGCGTACAGCGCGACCGGCACGCTAACCAGATTCAAAAGCCAGATCAGGTAGGTTCGTTCCTGGATGCCGCGGGTTAGAGTTGCTTCTTGCGTTTGTAGGCTCAAACGGAGGACAGTGTGAATGAAGGACTATCCCGATCCCGCCATGGCAAAGAACTACGTAGAATTGCTCGCGCTGTTGAAGGAATAGCAGAAGATTGCCGAGCGTGGCACATCCTGCATGCAAATCGATTAGATCGCCTGATCAAGATTCTTGTCTACCGACAGGGCCTCAAAACGACAAACGGATTCAACGGCTGAGAGTCGTCAGCATAACGTCGTAAGCTGAGCCGGGACACCAAGTTGGCCAATGCGCGATAAGGCTCAAACCAGACATGAAAACTCCCCGCTTGCGTGCCGACTATGGGTGTCCGAAGGTATTTCCATTTCCAACGACAACCGGATGGGTTCTTCCAAGCGCTTCTTTTCGTCCAAGGCCAAGTTTCAAGTTCAGCAATTTGGATCGAGAATGATCGGGGAATTTGGCCTCCTGAGTATGCTTTCGGGATCCGCCCTAGCCTTGTACGCACGTCGGCATCAATCAAAGATCATGGAGGCATGCGCTGGCGCGCTGCTGATTCTTGGCCTCGCCTGCTTTGGCGCGTCACTGCCGAAGTAAGCACCAATCAAGGCGTCTGCTCGCGCGGCGAGCAAAACGCTTCCTACGTCGCATACAACTCGCGGCCGTGGCCGCAGTAACCCTTGTCGACATAAGGCCGCTCGATCGCACAGCCGGTCAGTGTCTCGGTGCGGTCAATAACGTCCCGCAAGGTGTGACCGTCGTACGGATTGTCGGGCAACGACCTGGCGTACAGCACGAACAGACCGTAAGGCCGTATGTCCGCCTCTTCCAGTGAGGTGGCTCGCCCCACACTGCGCGTCCGAGGGTTACTCGGGCGTACCGAGCCGACCTTCATCACGGGAGGACGAGCCGTGGCAGATTATGGGGAAGCATTTGTCGGAATCGACGTCGCGAAGCTGAAAAACGCCATCGCGATCGCGGAAACAGGCCGGGAAGGAGAGGTTCGCTTCATCGGTGAGGTCGACGCGTCGGCGACGGCCATGCGCCGGGTCGTTGAACGGATCGCCAGCCGGTTTGGTGGTGTGCATTTCTGTTACGAGGCCGGTCCGACTGGCTATAGCCTTTATCGTATAGCGCGACAATCAGGATGGGAAGTCTCACCCTGATCGCCGCCGCGCACTTTATCGCCTGATCCGGTCGCTCGGCCATGAATGCACCGTGGTTGCGCCGTCGCTGATCCCGAGGAAGCCAGGTGATCGCGTGAAGACGAACCGCCGGGACGCTGTTTCTCTTGCCCGGCTGCTGCACGCCGGCGAGCTGACGGCGGTGTGGGTTCCCGATGAAAGCCACGAAGCGATGCGCGATCTCGTCCGCGCCCGGGCGGCGGCGGTTGAGGCGCTGCGGGTCCACCGCCAACAGGTGAGCGCCTTCATGCTCAAGCACGGCCGCACCTATCCCCGCAAGAAGGGATGGACGATGCGCTATCTGCGTTGGCTTCAGGAACAGCAGTTCGATCATCCCGCGCATCAGATCGCGCTCCAAGAAATGGTCGAAGCGGTTTGCCTCGCCAGGGAGCGGGTCGAACGTCTGGAGCGCACGATCGAAGAGTACGTCTCTGCCTGGTCCTTGGAGCCGCTCGTGCGGGCGCTTCAAACACTGCGAGGTATCGATCTAATCGTCGCGGTGACATTTGCCACTGAGGTTGGTGACGTGAGCCGTTTTGAGACCTCACGTCAGCTCATGGGCTATCTCGGCCTGGTGTCGGGCGAGCGATCGACCGGGGAGACGGTCAGGCGTGGCGGCATCACCAAGGCCGGCAATGGCCGCGTTCGCCACATGTTGGTCGAGAGCGCCTGGACGTATCGGCCCCCGCCGAAGATCGGAAAAACAAAGCTATACCGGCTCGAGCAGCCATCGCCAGCGGTGCGAGAGATCGCATGGAAGGCGCAGACCCGCCTGACCGCTCGGGACATCTGCCGCCGAAGATCGTCGAGCCGCACGCGATCGCCGCGCGCGTTGACGACATGAAGGATCGCATCGCCCTCATGGACCACGCTGAGTTGCGTCGAACCCTGCGGCGGCTTCGCGCTCACGGGGCCGTGGATCGGCGAGCGCAAGGTCACGATCCTGGCATTGACCACGGCCTCGACGCCCGAGGTCTGCAGCACGGCCTTCAGCGGCAACCATCCGAAGACGGCCACGATCGCAAAGGCCAATGCCGACCTTGAGCAGGCGGCGAACCCACCGGCCCTAGCCTGCAGGTGCTTCGGGATGGGGAGCGCTATCGCTGACGGGCGCGCTCACCGGCTCGTCGTGCGCCGGCTGCAACCGGTCTTGCAGATCGCGCTGCAATCCGCGTGCACCCGATTCCTCGTCCTTGCTGACGGACGTATGATCTTCGGGAACGGGCTTCCGCTGTTTCTGATTCATGATCACCGGCCCCTGAACTGTCAGTGCGCGCGGGGTGCAGAAACCGTAACCCTTCGGCGGGCGTCGAACCGCAGGAGACCATCGACAGCTGTTTCTCGAACCAAGGCTTTCCGCAAGGGTATCGATGGTCTTGTTGCGCTTGTGCGCGATGCCGGTTCGGATCCGTTCTTGTGTGTCGGACGAGATTGTGTGGCAGAGGCACCCTAACACCAGCCAGGGCCGGCCACCCAGAGATTCTCCGCCACATAGTAATCAGATGCTGGCCGGCAGCTGCAGGATGGTGTCGTTCGGCAGAAGCGCGCGCTGCGGTCGCCTGAGACGCCCGCCTTCTCGAGTCCCCAGCCCATCATGGAGCACGCCGTGACGAACCGCGCGGCTGTCGTAGCGCGTCAACGCCCAGGCAAGGCAGGTCGTAGAATCATGGCCTCCAGAGAAAAGCACGAGTGCAGATCTTGTCATCCCCAGTGTCCCAAAATGGCTCCGAGCCTCACGGTTCGTCTCCATCATATTCGGCCCAGCATCCGGCGGTCTCGAAGACCTTGACCGCGGAGAGTTGCTGCAATCGGGGTCTTATCTTGTCCCAGATCCAGATCGCGATGTTCTCCACGGTCGGATTCTCGAGCCCGTGGATATCGTTGAGGCAATGGTGATCGAGTTGTCGCAACAAAGGCCCTAAAACCTGCTCGAGCTCGAAGAAGTCTATCACGAAGCCCGTCCGCGGATCGACCCGACCGCTCAAGACGAGTTCGATCCGGTAGGAGTGACCGTGCATCCTGTGGCAGCGATGCGTCTCGGGCACGTTCGGCAGCCGGTGCGCGGCTTCAAACTTGAATGCTTGAGATATTCTCATTTGATTCCGAGGTGTTTGTGAGTTTGGACGCTGAGACACCATTTGGGATGAGACCGACAATATTCGATGGCATCGCGTGTATTGGCGACGACATCGGGACCATCCATCGGCTGGAGCAGGAAGTTCGCGAAGTCAAGGTCTTCGAGACGCTCGGGTAGCGCCTCGGGCTCGTTCGGAAACTCGCTCACCTCGTTTAAGCCGTATCAGCAGGTCCTTCCGCCGTTCTTTTGCAACCTTCTGCCCGAAGGCCCTGCATGTCGAACCTCTCTGTTGGCAATGGCCTTGAAGAGCGCAATCGCGATCCGACCGCGTTCCGTGATTTCGAAGCGAAGGGGCTTGCGGCCGCACTACGCCACGGAGCCGGCGATCAGGGCACCGGATCAGTGACGAGCCGAGCTCGGCCCATGTCCGCGAATTGCCGTTGGGGTAAAGGCCGGAGTCGCGGCCGATCTCGAGCGCCGTCACCTCGCGGTCGGCGGCCAGGACCGCGGCCTGCCGCGGCTTCAGCGTCTGTCTCGGCCGCCTCACAGCCCCAACTCCTCCGGCGACCGGCCGCCCCCCGGACCCGGACCCAGTCCCGGCGTTCCGCCGCGACCGGCTGGACGAACGGGTGGCTGGCGCGCGCCTCAAGCGGAGGCGATCCTCGCCGAGCGAGAACGCATCAAGCGCGACACCATCGCAAACGGCCGCTTGCAGCATCAACTGCAGCCTGCTTAAACCCTAACACTGATGAGCCAGAGCCTCCCTTCTCGAAAAGCCTGATCAGTCTCAAATCATCTGACGACGGACAAGCCGGTCACGAGCAATCCGGAAGGCTCAGAAGATTGTCGGGAAGAAAATGATCATTCTCGGTCTTTAGGTACTCGCGGCCATCGTGTTTTTTGACGATCACCTTGACTGTCTTACCCTGCTCAGTGACATCATAAGCGCTTTTGTCGCGTTTGACGTTTGCAATGGCTGTTTCTTCCGAATCTCGCCATGCTGAACCACCGACTGCTTGAATACGCCGATGGCGGTCTTGATGGTTAGGCAGCTTGGTAATGCAGGTGATACGGCGAGTCATGGCTCACTCCTTATTTCGTGGCGCCAAGGCTTTGACCGTTAGCAGAACGGACTCACTATCCGATTGCTTGGAAGCCTTCAGAGCCCCGCCTCACGGGTTGAAAATTTGAATAACGTCGTCAGTACGGGCGGGTTGCATTCACCCGGGTTTCCTCTGCTCGCTGTCTGTATCTGCATCGTTGGTTATGCCAGCGCGGATACACCAACTGGCCAGCCTTACCGCACGACGTGCGTCATTATTATCCAGACCAGCAGGACGGCGCTTAAGACCGCAATGCCAATACCGATGCGAGCCGCGGTTGAATAAGAACGGAAGCGTGGTTGTTTGAACATGCGACTTCTTCTCTTGTCCCTTGACGCGAGCGCGTACCGCTGATGTGCCCCAACTCCGTGGCGCGAGTTCTTTCTTTAGGCATGCGAGCTTGGCGAACCGGTTCCACCGCGCTTTGGCTTTCTCGCGATTTCTCTCGCAGCTCGCCCGGCTTCCCGCAGTTCGGCGCGGCGCTTCGCCTGCAAGCTCGCGAACTCTTACGCGACAAGGTCTCGTCTGAGAATGCTGACCCGTTTGTTCAGCGCTCGGCGCAACGCATTGCCCTCACACGTCGTCATCCTGCCAGCAGACCGCTCGGCCACACAATCCATCATGACCCGTTGAATCTGGACTAGTGTCATACTTTCGATCTGGGCAATGCGTTTCTTAACTTTGGCGCGCAAGTTGGCAGTCTTTTTAGACATCGTCAGATCCTGATGCTCCACCGAGTCCAGCCCGAAAGGCTAACGACGTTTGACGGTACAGCATCAACATTGGATCGGCTCCTACCTACTCTGGGGGGCGGCCGGATCAAGTCAACGGGACAGCCAAGGGCTCTATCGCGCCGAGCAGGACGACGCGACGGCTCACGCCATTCAAGGCTACCGACCTCCAAGAGATGAATCGGCGCATCAGGTAACGGTGCCGGCAGTAGCGGATCATCTTCCGATCCGCGGTCACGATTGAACAGGCCCGCCGCAAGGATTTCGAGGAAGCATTGAAGATCCTCGAAGGCGGCTTTGTGTCAATTAGCAGTGGGCGCGTAAGCTTCATTAATCCGTCGATCCGCGACTATCTGACAAACTATCTCGATGATACGGCTCTGCGAGCCTTGTTCGCGGAAGCTGCCCAGAAGGCCGACTGGACAAAGGCGGTCTGGAATCAGGACAACGGATCGCAGCGAAATCAATCGAGCAGAAGAAGACTTTAGGAATCGCATTTTGGCCGATCGCGCAGCGATTCCTGCAACTTCCCGTCATGAAGCGCGATCCGACTGAACCCAATCGCTCCCGGTTCTACGATTCTTCCTTGTCCAATCGGCTTTCGCTCTTAATGGAATGGTATGTCGTGACCGACGATGCCGCATTTTCCGATGCTGCGGTATTGCTGGTGGAGCGACGGCGCGAACCTAGTGAGGTTGGTTCGGGACTTGCCCCCCTGCGGGAAGGTTAATAGGCATTCGCACCGATCAAGGTACTGCACAGCGACGATGGCTGGCTGTATGGATATAACATCTACTTTGATGAAGGGCCTGATCTCGAAATCCTTAAACGGATCGATGGACTGATAGATGGCCGCTGGATTCGGATTGGCGCCTAACGGCTCCGAAACTGAAGCGCCGCCAAATTCGAGATTGGCGCGCTGTCATCCGACTCAAGAGAGTCAAGCGAACTGAATACTCATAGCGGCATCGTCAACTTAATCGACCACCGAGCCGAAGGAGGCGATTCCCAAAGGTCGAGAGTCGGCGGTAGCGCTTGTCATGGAGGTCTCGCGACAAGTCGCAAAGGCTCGCTTACGCGAGGCACGACGGAAGTCGGCGGCGAGGCTCCGGGATAGGGGATGTGGAGAAGGTTCGCAACCTGATCATGAACTGACAGAAACCGTTCGTATCCCTCCGTTGAGGGCCGCCTTGTTTGACGGACGCGAGCGCTGCAGGTCCTAGGGGTAATCCTAGGAGAAGCGCTATGACGATTTCGCGGGCAGAGGTGATCACATCGGTCGAGCGGCGGCGTCGGTGGTCGCAGGATGAGAAGGAACGGCTAGTTGCAGCATCGCTCGAGCCCGGAGCCACCGTTTCGGAGGTGGCTCGCATGGCCGGCCTTCATGTGAGCCAGCTGTTCAGGTGGCGCAAAGAGCTTTGCAAGCACGGTGAAACGAGTGTAGCGCCGTTAGTGCCGGTCGAGATTGGGCCGTCTGTGCCGCCGCGGGATGTGGCCGAAGCGCCATTGACGACGGCGCCGGCGCGTCGACGGAGGAGCCAGGGCATCATCGAGATTGATCTCGGTAGCGGACACCGAATCCGGGTCGATGGTGACGTTGATGGAGACGCGCTGCGACGAGTTCTCGATGCCCTGGTGCGCCGATGATTCCGGTTCCGAGCGGCGTGCGAGTGTGGCTCGCGACAGGCTACACGGATATGCGCAGAGGCTTTCCGTCGTTGGCACTTCAAGTGCAGGAGGTGCTGCGCAAAGACCCGCTCAGCGGTCATCTGTTCGTCTTCCGCGGTCGGCGCAGCGATCTTGTGAAAGTGATCTGGCACGATGGCCAGGGAGCATGCCTGTTTACCAAAAGACTCGAGAGAGGAAAGTTCATCTGGCCATCGGTTGCCGGTGAATCGGTAACGATCTCTCCGGCGCAGTTGAGCTATCTGTTGTCCGGGATCGATTGGCGCAACCCTCAAGAAACCCAGCGTCCGACGCGGGTCGGATAGCCGTTTTACAGTTTGAATCTTCTGCTTGATCTGATTCAATGGCTTCATGACATCGAAGCCGGACGATCTTCCATCGGACCTTGCGAGTGCCCTGGCGGCGCTGCAGGCCGAGCGTGAGGCGCGGTTGCGAGCTGAGGCGGTGGCTGCCAGCGCGCAGGCGGAGCTGTCGGACAACGAGGCGCTGGTCGCGCATCTCGAGCTGCGGATCGAGAAGCTCAAACGCGAACTGTACGGGCAGCGCTCCGAGCGCACGGCGCGGCTGCTCGAGCAGTTGGAACTGGAGCTCGAAGACCTCGTCACCACGGCGAGCGAGGATGAGCTTGCGGCGCAGGCCGCAGCGGCGAAGACTCAGAACGTCCGCCCCTTCACGCGCAAGCGGCCGGTGCGCAAGCCCTGGCCGGACGACATCGAACACGAGCGCGTCGTCATTGACGCTCCGACGAGCTGCGCCTGCTGCGGCGGATCGCGGCTGGCGAAGATCGGCGAGGATGTGACCAAGACGCTGGAGGAGATCCCGCGTCGCTTCAAGGTCATCGAGACAGTGCGCGAGAAGTTCACCTGCCGCGATTGCGAGAAGATCAGCCAGCCGCCTGCGCCGTTCCATGCCACGCCGCGCGGCTTCATCGGCCCACAATTGCTGGCGACGATCCTGTTCGACAAGTTCGGCATGCATATCCCGCTCAACCGCCAGAGTGCGCGCTTCAAGGCCGAGAGGATTGATTTGCCGCTGTCGACGCTGGCCGACCAGGTCGGCCACGGGACCTTCGCCGTCATGCCGCTCTTCCACTTGATCGAACGCCATGTGCTCGCTGCCGAGCGCCTTCATGGCGATGACACCACCATCCGTATCCTGGCGAAGGGCAAGTGCACGACCGGGCGGATCTGGACTTATGTGCGGGATGACCGGCCCTTTGCCGGGCCTGCGCCGCCGGCGGCGGTCTATTACGCCTCGAGCGACCGACGAGGCGAGCATCCCCAGAAGCATCTGGCCGCCTTCGCCGGTATCCTGCAAGCCGATTGCTACAACGGCTTCGAGCCGCTGTTCGACCCGCAAAAGAAGGTGCTGCCGATTACGCCGGCGTTTTGCTTCGCCCATGCGCGGCGGGGCTTCTTCGAGCTGGCTGACATCGAGAAGAATGCCCGGGAAGGCAAGAGAGGTAAACCGGTCTCTCCGATCGCGCTGGAGGCGGTCAGGCGCCTGGATGTGTTGTTCGAGATCGAGCGCGCCATTAACGGCTGCGGCGCCGAAGAGCGGCACGCCGTGCGCCAGGAAAAGAGCAAGCCGCTCCTCGGGGACATGCACGCCTGGTTGTTGCGTGAGCGCGAAACCCTCTCTCGCTCGTCCGAGGTCCTGAAGCCGATGAATTACATGCTCAGGCGCTGGGACAACTTCGCCCGCTTCCTCGACGATGGCAGGATCTGCTTGACCAACAATTGCGCTGAGCGCGCATTGAGAGGCATCGCCCTGGGAAGGCGCAACTGGACCTTCGCCGGCAGCCAGCGTGGTGCCGACCGTGCCGCTATCATGCTGACGATGATCACGACCTGTCGTCTCAACGACGTCGATCCCAAGGCCTGGCTCGCCGACGTCCTCGCCCGTATCGCCGATCTTCCCGCTTCGCGTCTGCACGAACTGCTACCCTGGGAATGGAAGCTCCTGCGCCAAGGCGACAAGCCTGCCGATCAGCAGGCCGCCTGATCTTCACGCAACACAATCATAGAGCTCGCCGTGCCCGCGCGCATGCATCAATCAGGCGGTCTTCGTCGTATGCGTACAACCGTTCAGCCTGATGGGACGATTTGAAACGCGTCATGATCCGCTCGCGCCGCCTCGTCGGCTGATGAAAATGTTGAGAGCTTTGTACTGGCGATGTTCGAAGCCAATCTTCGCCTTCGCAGCACCGTACGAACGGCATTTGTCCGTGATCATCACGCGCGGCGGCATGCCGGCGGATTTCAAGAGCTTCTTCATGAACCGCTGTGCAGTGCGCGAATCTCTTCGGCGCTGGATCAAGACGTCGAGAACGAAGCCATTCTGGTCGACAGCGCGCCAGAGCCAATGTTATTCGCCCGCGATCGAGATAACGACTTCGTCCAGATACCATTTGTCACCGCGAGCGGGAGCGCGCTGGCCGATCCGATCGGAGAACGGCTTGCCGAATTCCGTCCCCACTGGCGCACGGCTTCATAAGGTCACGCCAACGCCGTGCGCCGCCAGCATTTCCTCGACCATGCGCAAGCTTAAGGGAAACCGGAAATACTACCAAACGGCATAGCTGATCACTTCCGACGGGAAGCGATGGCGGTGATAAGGAGGATCCTTGGCAGTCCGCACGTCGCTCGTATACCCCCTGCGCCGCTCCAATTCGTTGAACTTGACGGCACCCTCGGCCCCTACCAGGACGAGGAGGCGACAGCATGCTTTGCGTGTAGCACAAATTCTTGCAATCTGCGAGCTGCCACAGCACAGGGAGCAAATAATGGCACTGAAAGATGTTATTGGCGAATATGCTTTTGTATCCAAAGTAGATGTATCAGACTTGGATGCCAGCGTGGCGTTCTATGGAAAGAAGCTCGGCTTAATTCCAGACGAAAAGTACCACACGTCGACATGGCGGCAATTCCGTGTGCTTCCACGTGTTGCCATCGGACTGAATGTGCACCCTACCGGAGTCGGAACAGGCGGTGCCGTGGCAACGCTTGTCGTCGATGACATCGAGCAGGCAAGTAACCGATTGCAGAAGCAGGGCGTGGAGGTCAGTAAAATAGATGATGTGGGAGACGGCGTTCGGCTTGCCTTCTTCAAGGATCCCGACGGCAACTCCCTCGGTCTTCGTCAAAACTCTCCGCAGCATCCCAAGGCAGCTGCCGTAGGCGGCGCGTAGTCCACCAGCCACCGGCTTGCGCCTCATGCGAGCCGGTGGCTGCTGACCCGCTGGCGGGTTGCCCCTTCGGAAAGTTGGGTGAACCCGGCCCGCCGCCGGCTCACTTACCCTTGCGCTTCGGCACTTCACAGAGGGCCGCCGAGATAACTTGCTGTTAAATGGTTGCGCTGCCAGCCACTGCCGG
The DNA here is from genome assembly GCF_042258325.1 of Bradyrhizobium sp. Pha-3. Classification (NCBI taxonomy): domain Bacteria; kingdom Pseudomonadati; phylum Pseudomonadota; class Alphaproteobacteria; order Hyphomicrobiales; family Nitrobacteraceae; genus Bradyrhizobium; species Bradyrhizobium sp. Pha-3. The sequence continues at coordinate 8,148,823 of NZ_CP170151.1, forward strand.
CACGACACAGCGTCCGCCTCCACAAGCGACGAATGTGACTCCACCATTCGGTGGGAGACGCACGTCGCCCGGCAAAGTGATCGCCAATACCTACCCAGACCTCCAAAGGGACCGCCAGTCTCTACAGACAAATTGGCATCCGTCTGATTCGCCACGGCATGCGGTTCTTCGACTAGTGGGCTTACCGCTACACCGCTAGCCGGTGCCTTCTTCTAAGATTTGGTAGGTTGCACTTAGTTGGACAGCGGCCTCTAATGATCGATGATCAAGCGACCTGCAAGCCGAAAGGCGAGCCGAAGTTTGCCGGAAATGGCGCGGAATTTCGGCGCACGCCTCTTCTTGCAATTTTGACGATGGAAGCGGTAGGCCACACGATGCTCCAGACTCTCTTTATAATTGCCTTGACGTTTGTCGTCACGACAAGATCAAGTGCTCAAGGGACCGACGCCAATCCCATATATGTTGACCAAGGTATGGATTGGACCGCGGCAGCAAGAGCGGACTTCTACTCGCGCGATCAGGGCTCGCGTTTGATTGCGTTGTCTTGGATGCAGGCCCTGAAGCAAAAGAATGGACAGCCATTCCTCGTGGATGGTTTGTCACGGTACGGTTATCTACCGAATCCTGCAAACGCGGCCAACCTTCCCGTCGGTTTTCACGCTTCTGGCCCTCAAGACTTCCAGGTCGTTGGAATGACCTGCTCGGCATGTCACACGCGCCAGATCGAAGTTGACGGCAAGGTGTATCGGGTGGATGGCGGTCCGGGGCTTGTAGACTTCTACGCACTGCTTGGCGATCTGGACAAGGCAGTCGGCGATGTGATTGCCAGCGACAGCTCGTTCGCTCCCTTTGCTGCAGCTGTCCTGCGGTCCACAACGCCGGATGCGGCCGATGTTGCGGACCTTCGTCGACAGGTAGATGGGTGGTACTTGCGGTTTCACACGCTCATGGTACGCGCGCTGCCCAAGAGCGGCTGGGGAGTTGGCCGTCTCGATGCTGTAGGAATGATCTTCAACCGCATATCCGGCCTGGACATCGGTCCGCCACCCGACTTCATGATCCCGGAAAATATGAAAAACGCGGACGCTCCCGTGAGATACCCATTCCTTTGGAATTCGCCGCGGCAAGACAAGACGCAATGGCCTGGATTCGCAAAAAATGGAAATGACATCTTGGGGCTGGCTCGGAACGTTGGCGAGGTTCTGGGGGTATTCGCTACGTTCGAGCCGAAGCGTCAGGGCGCGATTATCAATTTCCTCGACAATAATTCAACCAATTTCGACGGCTTGAGCGAGCTTGAAAACTTGGTGAGCGGATCGGCCCTCCGAAATGGCCCTGGAAGATTGACGCTGCTTTGGCCACCCGGGGCAAAGTAATTTTCGAAAGGGATTCCGCTGAAGGGGGATGTAGCGGGTGTCACGGGATTGAAGACGGAGAGCAACGCGTTCCATTCATCAAAACGTGGAGAACTCCGGTCCAGAACGTTGGTACCGATACACGAGAATACGATGTCCTCACCTGGAAGGCGAAAACGGGCGTGCTGAAAGGAGCGTTCATTCCGTTCGCGACCGCCCCGCTCAAGGAGAACGATGAGATTTTTAACATTCTTGCGACCTCGGTCATCGGTTCGATAGCGGAACACCTGTTGGCCGGCGGCGCCCCTTCAACCAATGCCCGGGTGGCAGCGGCGCCAGAGCCGGGATCGTCGGACACACCGGAGTCTCTGGGTCTGGTGCGACTACCACCAACGCTGCAGGATTTGCTAACGGCTTTTGATACTGCCAGCACCTCGGAAGCAATCAAAACTAAGCGGCAGGGAGCAGAACGAGCGTTTCGCAGCCGGCTCCCTCCATGGGGCTCCTACGAGGCTCGAGTTCTGCAGGGCATTTGGGCCGCCGCACCATATCTTCATAACGGCTCGGTTCCTACGCTGGCGGAATTGCTCAAGCCATCAGGGCAGCGCTTATCGCAATTTAGCGTTGGACGGAAATACGACATTGAAAACGTTGGTCTTGCTGCCACCCAGGAGCCCCTGAGCGAAACTCTATCCCTCACGGATTGCAGTAATATCAACTCCGGGAATAGCCGATGCGGCCACGAGTATGGGACCAGTTTAAGCGACCCAGAAAAAAGGGCGTTGCTTGAATACCTCAAGACACTGTGACCCGCTCCGGCGCTCCCTCTTTGAGCGGCTTCCTACATGCTGTCGGTCACAGCATGCTTGTTTGAGCAACATGCTTGTTTGAGCAAACGGCATCGGTTTACCGAGCTCTCGCACAGACATCTGATCCAGCGCAACCGCTCCAGGAAGCACAAGTGACGGCTTACAAATTCTCGCCCATCTTACATATGCGTCGCTTCTGCATAAGAATAGAGATTACGCATGCTCCCAATTTCGATACGACATCGCATAGAATGCGTTCGCTGTGGTTCTGGATTAGTCACCCTCGAGTGGCATGAACGCGTGAATGCGAATGAAGTTCAGAATCATTGGCATTGCTGGAACTGCAAACACCAGTTTGTCTCCATCATCACTTCTGACGAGAGGGTGCCTTTAGTCGATGAGATCACAAAACCATTCTTTACGAGCCTGCTCGTCTGATCAATGACGCCCGAGCAGGTCGACCTTATAAGGACATCATTTGACGCGATGTGGCCGATTCGTCGCGACCTCGCTGACCTGTGCTACAACAGGTTCGTCGAACTAGCTCCTGATGCAAGGAGCTTGTTCGGCGGCGATGCTGAGAAGCAGCGAATGAAGATGCTGGATATGATCATCGCTCTGGTCGCTTCGCTCGACGAAAGACCGATGTTCCAATCGCTGATCACGCTTTCCGGTCACAAGCACGCCAGACTTGGCGTTCAGCCATCGCACTTTGTCGCAATGGGCGAGGCGCTGATGTGGAGCTTTGAGCGCAAATTCGGCGCTTTTTTCACCCCCGAGTTGAGGGATTCCTGGCGAGCACTTTACGCCACCGCCCAGAACGAGATGCTGCGCGCGGCTGGCCGACCGAGTTCATTCTGACAGCGGCGGACAGGGGCCAGTTTGTGAAAGATTACGTCGGACACAAATAAGACGTGCGCGACGGTACCATACTCAACGCCACATTTAGTCTTACTGCGTCACAAGGGTGGTCTGTGGATTGGACGAACTCAACAGCGGTCGGGCGAGCCGCCGTCGCATCGTCGCGATCGACTTTGGAATGTGACGTTGGATCCAGTGGCAAATCCGCGGGGTCTGCAATCTGTGGGAACGCGAGTGAACGGAATCGGCCGGGCGCGCCGAGGGAGTGCGACGCGGCTGACCGACCCCGACTTCATCGCCCGGATTGGTCATTACGACACTACGACGGATACCCGAGGCGGTGATCAATGACCCGGAGATGATGAGCGCGTTGATCAAGCCGATGCGGGCGGACGTCGAGATCTTGGAGACCTATCGTCCCGAAGCTCCCGTGCGCCTTGCCTGCCCGACGACGCTGCTGGGCGGCGAGGACGATCCCGTCGTGCGCCCGGACCTTCTCGAGCGATGGGCAAGCCACGTGCACGCATTCGTGCCCGTGCTGCTTCCCGGCGGCCACTTCTACTTTCGCAAGTCTTTGCCGGTGTTAATCGACCTCGTGGTGTCGACGCTCAGGCCGGTGCTGCGCGCGATGCCTCGCTAACGATAGCACGCGATGTGGCCCACCGCCCGACCTACCGATGTCGCGCCTGCGCTCGGGCGCGGCGACGTGCACCTGTGGCTGGTCGAGCTGGATGGTGCCTGCGACACCGGCCGGCTGCTGCCGGTGCTTTCCGATGCGGAGCGCATGGTCGCGGCCGGCCACCGGGCGGATGAACGCCGCCGGCGCTACATCGTCGCGCATGCCGCCTTGCGGCAGGTGCTGCAGGCCTGCGTCCACATCAGCGCCGCCGATCTGGTCTTCGCCACCAGCCGCTTCGGCAAGCCGCGCGCCGTCCTACCGCGCGTTGCCGCCGATCCACTTCAGCCTGTCGCATGGCGGACGCCGATGCCTGATAGGCATCGCGCGCGGTGGGGACGTAGGAGTCGACATCGAGCCGATCGATCGCCGAGGCGACATCAGTTCCATGGCGATCGCGGTGCTCAGTGAATCGGAACACGCGCGTTGGGGGGCGCTGTCGCCTGCGCGCAACGCTCATCGCTGTTGCGAACGTGCTGAAGGCCTCCGGCATCGGCCTGTCCATCAGCCCTCGCCGTTGCGAGATCGAGTGGCCGCACACCCAAGTCCCTCGAACGGCCAGGCGATGCCGGAATGGACCCTCGAAGAGTTGGAACCCGATTCCACCTTTGTGGGTGCATGGGCCGCGCAGGCGCCATTGCCTGCGCGGCACTCCATGCGGTTTTCAACCAGGCATTGGAAGAAAGCGCATAACAGTCGCTGGGACCACCAAGGCGATTGGTCCGGCAAGGCGACGACAAGGACTTGAGCAGCAGCATCGAAGCCTCTGACGTTCGATGCGATAACCTGCCGGCAGGCAACGTCCAGGTGGGCTCGGCGTGGTCAGCCGTTCGCAAAGGTACGCATCCTTTGTCCACGCAGCGGCCAAGAAGGAGACGTTTCCGTCGGCCTGAAACTACCGCCAACGACATTTGGGTTTCGCTGCCATGCGCTGACCACAAACTGTAAATTGAGCAGGCCTCTCGTTCCGGGCGAGTATGGCATCGATTTTCATTTGGCTCATGGAAGAGGAACACTTTCCACACCCCGCGGGTCACTTCAAATTCCTCCGGGTGAGGTCAGTCAAATTCCTCCACCCGCGAGGCAGGACATGGTGATTGTTAGTTTGACATTGTCTCCCGGGCAAGGGCTTCAGCGGCCTCTTTGAGCCGATAGCTGCGTCCGTCGAACTCAAGCAGATGGCAATGATGCATCAGGCGATCGAGGATCGTCGTGCTCATGGTGTTGTCCCCCAGGTATGTCCCCCAGTCTTGCACGACGCGATTGGAGGTGACGATGACGCTGCGGCGCAGTTTGTAGCGCTGATGGATCAGGGTCTGCAGCAATGCGCCGGCGTCGTCAGGGATGGCGCGTGCGAGGAACAGATCGTCCAGCACGAGGAGATCGCAGTCGATGATGGTTCGCAGCCGGACCTCGCGTTGTGCCGGGGAGTTCATGGCGTAGCGGTGGAAGAAGTCGTCGGTCTCAAGATACTGGATCTTGTGGCTTTGCAGGATTGCCTGATAGGCAATCGCCTTGGCGATGTAGGACTTCCCGGTGCCAGGTTTGCCGACAAGCAGCGCGTTCTCGCCAGCGGCAATGAACGCCAGGGTGTGGAGCTGGAAGCAGGTTTGGCGCGGCAATTTGGGATTGAAGGACCAGTCGAACTCGGCGAGCGTCAGCTTTTCGTCGAGCCCGGATTGCTGGTAGCGGCGCTCGATGAGGCGGGACTGACGACGGTCGAGTTCGTCCTGCAGGATCAGGGAGAAGGTCTCGAGGAATGGCTGGTTGGCGCCCTGCGCCTGCAGCACGCGCGTCTGCAGCGTGTCGCGGACGCCCGACAGGCGCAGCTGTCGCAGGCAACGCTCAATTTCCGGCATGGTCATCATGTGGCTGGGTCTCCAGTTTGAGGTGAGAAGATGCAGCGGGAGCGCTCGTGGCGCCGGAGCTGGCCGGGGTTGCGCAGGCGACACGAGCGTGGCTGTCGTGAGCCTCGGCCTGCCGGCCATTGTCGCCGGCATCGTGCCGCACGGCACGGCTGAAGAGATCGCCGTATTCGGCCGGGGCACGGATCAGCGGATGATCCTGGGTGAGCGGCGATGCCGGTTGTGGCGTCGCTCCAACCTGCTCGATCGCCTGTTCGAACAACCGCTCGACGGTCGCACGCACGTGCTTGTAGCGGTAGATGCGGTTGTCGATGGCGTGCGCGCAGGCTTGCTCGACCAGCCGCGCCGGATACTTCCGGCTCAGCCCGACAATGCCCCACATCGCGCGCTGTCCGGGACGTCCCTCGGTGTCGAACACCTGCTGGCACAACGCCTTGGTCTGCGGCCCGATGCGCTCGGCGCTCGCCAGCAACACGGCGGTTTGCCGCGACGGATTGAACGGCCGTTCGTTGGTTGGCAGGACGACAGAACCGGGGTGCGTCATCCTGGAATGAACACGCAGCAGCGCACGGGTGTGGCGATCACGGATCTCGATCATGGAGGCGTAGATCCGCACAACGACCTGGCTGCCGATGGGCGCGGGTCGCGCGGCGTAATAGCTGTTGTCGACGCGTACGGTGGTGTCGTCGCAGACGGTCCGAACGACCTCGGTGAAGATGCGGAGGGGCGCGACAGGCAGCGGCCGCAGGTGCGGCTTCTCCTCCTGGAACATGGCCTCGACCTGACGGCGCGTGCTGCCGTGGATGCGCCTGGAAGCCCAGTTCTCCTCCCAATGCCGCAAGAACTCGTTCTGCGCTTCCAGTGTCTCGAAGCGCCGTCCAGCCAGCGCGGTGCCCTGGGTATGTTGAATCGCATTCTCGACGCATCCTTTCCGATTGGGGTCGGCCACCCGCGCGGGATCGGCGACCACGGCGTAATGAGCCAGCATCGCGCTGTAAATCGGGTTGAGCTCGGGCTCGTACAGATCGGGCTTGAGGACACCTTCCTTCAGATTGTCGAGCACGACATATCTGACAACGCCGCCAAAATACCGGAACGCTTCTTCGTGAAGCTGCGCCCAGACTTGCTGGCTGGATTGCCAGACCACTCGCCGGAAGCTGCGCCGCGAGTAGCGCAGCGTCATCACGAACAGGCGGGGGCGGCGGTACCGGCCGCTCCTGGGATCGATCGTCAGAGCGCCCTCGCCATAGTCGACTTGAGCCTCCTCGCCGGGGAGGAACTCAAGTCGATCAAACTGCTCGGGATCGCTGTGGCGCAACGTGCGGACAAACCGCTTGACGCTCTGGTAGCTGGACGGAAAGCCAAATTGATCGACCAGGTCCTGGTAAATCGCCTGCGCATTCCGCTTCAGGCGGACCTGTCCTTCGATCCACGTCCGATGCGGTTCGCAGGCCGAGCGGGCCAGGCTGCTGCTGACCGTCGCTTCCGATGCCCCAAAAGCCGGTGGTCGGGGTGGAGGAATTTGGCCGTCCTCGCTCACCGGGCCGGTGGTCACTTCCCCGGGGGAATTTGCCTCCGCACCAGCCCGCAGCGCCCGGTAACGCCGGATCGTCTTGCGATCGACCCCCGTCAACCTGTGGATCTCGCGCTGGCTGGCGTTGCGATCGAGTAGCGTAAATACCGTGCTTTGCAGGTGTGGCTTCAAGACGTTCAACTCCCCGGTCCCTTGCTGGCTAGACTAAAGGGACCGAAAATAAACGTCCTGCCTGACCGCTACCGCTGTTCAGCGGCGCTGACGGCGATCATCAGGTGGGGGAGTTTCAAGTGACCATACCCGGGGGATTTTGACCGACCCACGGGGCACAGAAAGACGGTTCTCTTGGTCAGATTTAAGGTTTGCCAGACCACCCTTGCCGTTCTTACGACGACAACGGGTCCTCGTGTAGCCCTCTTTAGAGGCAGGGCTCCATAAAGTGTCATCCGGCTTGCAATATTGGCTCTTACGCAGGTTTGGTGCAGCGTCGACTAGGCGGCGCCAAAGTTCAGTCCCGTTTCGACAGCCGGTCGCACACTGATCATCGAGCCATGGCAAATTCAAGTCCAACGAACTTTGCCGGGTCCGAAAGACATCGTTGCGGTCGCCGCGGACTACCTGCCGTACGAGCTTCCTGCTATGGCCGGTCTGGCGTACCAGCTACTCGATAGGTATGCCATTCTTCGACAGAGTCAGGATGGCTGCATTAGTCTCCTCGCGGCGCAGATAGCCCTCATACTGGAGGCGCTCGGCGGCTGTGAGCAGCTTGGGATCGATCGTCGTCGCGCCGATGACGGCGCGCATCTGACGCATCGATTTTCGGACGGCATCAAGGAAGGCTCGGCCGGCGTTCTCCATTAGATGCCAACGATCCGCGACCCGTACCGCATACGGCAAGGCCTTTGCTGCGGCTTCGCCATAGGCGACGAACGCGCGAAAGGATCGCCGGCCGCGCCTCTACGCTGATCCGCTTCTTGTTCATCACTCTCGATCGCCTCCTCTTGAGGTTGTGAGCCGAGCGCAATTCTCGGCTCGTGTGGAAGAGGTTCATCGAGAAACTGCTCAATCACCTCTTGGGCAGTTTCGCCCCAACGTCGCGAGAATCTACCAGCGCCACACGTTATCTGGAAGAGATGTACTCCCGTTGCAGCGTGGGAGCTGTAGGTTGGCAGGTTTCAGCGACAGTGCTGGGACATGGCAGTGAAAAAGCGTGGTGGCGAAGTGGGTCACAGAAACTCACCTAGCGCCTTGTGCCCTGCCGCACACCTGATCCGACGCCTCCCACAGCGCCGTCATCGTGTCCTTGACCGTTCGCGCCATATCTACGCTTGCGCTCTTGCGGTGTCTCGACCTTGCCCGGCCCAACTGTCCCGCGTGGCCGAAGCGCACGTACCGTATGCTTGGGATGCCACCCCGTAACGGCGCACAGCTCGTCCAGGCTCCGTCCCTTCTCGAGCCGCCCGCTCGACCGATAGCGCTCGGCCAGCGCTGATGTGATCTCGCGCTTTGCGCGCACGCTGATCTTCCCTGCCATAAGGACCAGTGGGCTGAGTATCAAGTGATGGCAGTGCTATTCCCAGAGGAAGCCCGAGATCAATTCTTTGCCCTGAATGCAGCCGGGAAAATCACGCTTGACGAGATTTCATCCCGTCTTGTTCTTCCCAAGGATAAGATCGCATTCGTTATGACTACGGCGTGGCCTAAGCGAGCTATGCGGGAAAGTGGGTGATGACGGGTTGAGAGAGGCGGCGTATCGAGGCGGGTGTCGAGCCTGCCAGAACCTCTCGAGGAGAGCGATACGCCATGAACGAGACTACCAACATCCTGCCCTTTCGTCAGCCGTCTGCGGTTGACGATCCACTGACAGAAATTCTGCGGAACGGAGCCCGTGAGTTGCTCGCCCGGGCCGTCGAGATCGAACTGCAGGCATTTCTGGAGACGACGGCGGAGCTGAAGCTGCCGGATGGCCGTGCCAGGGTGGTGCGGCACGGCTTTGGCCCTGCGCGTAAGATTGCCACGGGGATCGGCGCGATCGAGGTCGCCCGGCCCAAGGTCAGAGACCGCGGTGCGGCCGGAGCTGATCGGATCCGCTTCACCTCGGCGATCCTGCCGCTGTGGGCGCGGCGGACGAAGAGCCTGGATGCCCTGCTGCCGATCCTCTATTTGCGCGGCATCTCGACCGGCGATTTCCAGGAAGCGCTTTCGGCGCTGCTCGGCAAGGATGCACCGAACCTGTCGCCATCGGTGATCTCGGGCCTGAAGGCGCAATGGCAGGGCGAGTACGAGCGCTGGCAGAACCGCGATCTGTCGGCCCGGCGCTATGTCTACGTCTGGGCCGACGGCGTCTTCCTGCAGGCCCGGATGGAGGACCACAGCGAATGCATGCTGGTTTTGATCGGCGCGACGCCCGAGGGCAAGAAGGAGTTGATCGGCTTCCAGGTCGGCGTGCGCGAGAGCGCCCAGAGCTGGCGCGAGCTTCTGATCGACATTCGTCGGCGCGGACTGCAGGTCGCGCCAGAACTGGCGGTCGGCGACGGCGCACTCGGCTTCTGGAAGGCGCTGGACGAAGTCTTCCCCGGCACGCGGCGGCAGCGCTGCTGGCAGCACAAGACCGTCAACGTGCTCAACAAGGTTCCGAGCTCCGTGCAGAGCGGCATGAAGAAGGCTTTGCAGGACATCTGCATGGCGCCGAGCCGAGCTGCCGCGGAGCTTGCACTCGAAGCCTTCGCCGAGAAATACGGTGCAAAATATGCGCGCGCAGTTGATTGCCTGGCCAAGGATCGCGACGATCTGCTGGCGTTCTATGACTTCCCTGCGGAGCATTGGATCCACTTGCGAACCACCAATCCAATCGAAAGCGTGTTCGCCACGGTGCGGCACCGGACGGTTCGGACCAAAGGATCGCTGTCGCCGCAGACCGCGAAGCTGATGGTGTTCAAGCTCATCGATGCTGCGTCCAAAACCTGGCGCCGATTGAAAGGAACAAATCAGTTGCCCAAGATCATCGCTGGTGTCAGATTCGCCGACGGCATCGAGGTCATTCCGACCCAGCAAAGCCACGCCGCCTGATCGGCTCCGTCACCCAGATTCAGGCATAGCTCGGCCTAAGCTGCTGGACCTACTCAAGAGCATTGACTAAATGCCGCCAGCAAAGAGGCTGATCCTGGCGGTTGCCCGCTAATTTGTGTCGCGCGGTCGGACAGGGCGCCAAGTGCGCGACATCAGCGGATCATTTCGATCATCGTGTATGGCCACAAGCTCGCCAGTCTTTAGGCCAAGGCCCTTCAAATGCGCTTCGCGGAGTTCGGAATTCACGATCGTTGCTTCACCGCCGCTGGCCGCCAATGAAGCTTTCACAGCTTCCGCCTGATTAGCCATTGCGACGGCATAGGTCACATATCGAACCTTGCCGTCTTTGACTACGCCGACCGAAATCATCCATCCTGCTGCCATCTCAGTTTCTGGCCTATGAAAAGAGCTTCTGTTTTCGAGGCGGCGGCCCAGTCGCCATAAGCTCCGCAATCGCGGCCAGTACAGCGCCGGTTTCGATCTTTCCCTCCGACCATCCCCTGAGCGCTGCTATAGCGTTCTTCAAAGCCTCTTCACGTGTCATGCCATGATCTCCACGGCTACGAAAAAGACGTGCGGGCGGGAACCACCCGCACGAAGTTTGCTACGCCAAGCTTGACTGTCTGGGGTTGCGTGAGGATAGAACAGCCAAACCGTAAGCCTCTCAGCAACTCGCGTGCCAGATGGTCACTATGCAATGCAGAGATAAGCGGTGAGTAATCGACACAGCACAGCGGGGCTAGGGGCCGAAACGACGAAAAAGCGTGCGGGCGGCTGCTGACGGCCACCGCCCGCACGCCGTCGCGCCGCGAACAGGCTTGGCCCTCACGAGGATCATTCATAAGCGAACCAAGCCGTACCTGGCTCAGCAACCCACGTGCCAGACGGTCACATTGCGCAGAGAAGCAGACGGGGCACTTTCATACCTTGTGCAGACTGACTGCTCGCGCGAGCGGCGGCTTCCGGATCCCAACGTCATGAACCGGACACGGCTGAATGAGATCAGACGTGCCGCATTAGTGACGACGAGGGCGCGAGATGATCGGGCCGATCGCGTCCTCGTGTACAATGACAAGCTCGCCGGGCTTCACGCCAAGTCTTAGTAACTGCTCCTCTTCGATCGGGCAGTTGAGCATTGCGGCCTTTGCGCCGCAGTCTGCTAAGGTCATCCTCATCGCTTCCGCCGGATCGGCGACGGCAACCACGTAAGTTATATGCCTGAAAGCTTCGTCGTCGTCGACTTCTTCCTTGAAGACAGCGACTGTCACTATCCAACCATCCATTTTGTTGCGCTCCCTGGCGTCAACTATGGCTGCCGAGCCCTGCAAATCCGGAGCCGCCAAACACCCGTGAGACGGGGCTGAACGCGAAGGTCGGCGGCGCCCGTAGCATTCCGGGAACTCTTTCTCCGCGCCGCTCGCTGGGCTATCCGAGGCGATGGGCCTGGAGCGTGATGACGTCGACCTCGACGCCGGCGTGCTGACGGTCCGGCTGTCAACGGGCGGCGAACTTTCCGTGAGAATGGGCTTCCAAATTTCCCTAGGTGACGGCGACGACTTTGGTTTCGGGGATCAGCCGGCATCGGGATCGTCATTGGCCTTTCCAGGCGGGCGGCCGCGGCGCTTGGGCTGCGGCGGGTTTGCGAGTGGGCGCGAGCGGACGTTTTCCGGCACCAGAGCGGCGTGCTGCCGGAGCCGATAACTCGATCCCTCGATTTGGATGACAACGGCGTGGTGAAGCAGGCGATCAAGCAATGCCGTGGCAACGACAGGATCGCCAAAAACTTCGCCCCATTCGGCGAATCCGCGGTTCGAAGTCAAGATCATCGCGCCTTTCTCATAGCGCGCATTGACCAACTGGAAGAACAGGTTGCCGCCGCCGGGCACGACTGGAAGGTAACCAATTTCGTCGACGACAAGGAGGGAGGCGCGGGCAAGGAACCGTAGGCGCTCACGCAAAGAGCCTTCGCGCTCGGCTTTTGCAAGGGTGGTGACGATATCGGCGAGCGTGGCGAACGCGACGCTCTTTCCAGCCTTCACGGCCTCGACCGCGAGCGCGGTCGCGAGATGGCTCTTGCCGGTGCCGGGTGGCCCAAGCAGATGGACCACCTCTGCGCGGTCGATGAACTTCAATTCGGCAAGAGCCAGGATACGATTGCGATCGAGGGACGGCTGGAATGCGAAGTCGAAGCCGGCGAGCGTTTTGACGGTGGTCAGGCGCGACATTCTCAGCGCGGTGCTGACACGGCGATTGTCGCGCAGCGTTAGCTCCTCGATCAGCAGCTGATCAAGCGCTTCGATCCATGTGACCTCACCCTGCTCGACGCGGCGGAGCGTCGTGTCCAGTATTTCCAGGGCGCGCGGCATCTTGAGTGCGACCAGGCTTTTCTTGACGCTGTCGATCGCTGCCGGCTGCGTGTGGATGGTCATGGCCGGCCTCCCGATTGGGCGAGCCGTTTGCCGACAGTTTGGTAAAACTCCAACGACCGTCGTGGGATGTGATCGCCGGTCCGACCGACGAGGGCTTCGGAGGCGCCAGGTCGCGACCTGGACCGATTGACCACCTGGCGATGCTCGGGTGCGACACGGGTTCGTCGGCGGCCTTCCAAAACAGGATGGACGGCGACGATTTGGCCTTGATCGAGAATGCGGATTACATCGGGCAATTGCTGCACCTCGACAATGCGGCGGGTACGGTCGGGGACGCTGTAATAGTTGCCGCCGATCGACACGAGCCCGTCGTGGCTGACACGCCGTTCGAGCTTGAGCAACGCGTCGAACGGCCCTGCCGGCAACATCTGCAGCTCGGGCCTCTCGGCGGCAAACGCCTCAGCGACGACTTTCTGCGTGGTGCCGTGCACGCGCGCGTTGGCGACAGTCGCGAGCCAGTCGTCGAGTTGAGCGTTGAGATCGTCGAGATTGCGGAAGCTGCGCGCAAGGAAGAAGTCCTGCCGGATGTAGCTGAACGGACGCTCGACCTTGCCCTTGGTCTTCGCGCGATACGGTCGGCAGGCCCTCGGATGGAAGCCGTAATGTTGTGCAAGCGCCAGGAGCGACCGATTATAGACGATGTGACCATCGCGATCCTCGCCTGTGACGGCCGTCTTCATACGATCGTAAAGGATCTCGATCGGGACGCCGCCGATCGCCGCAAAAGCCTGCATGTGGCAGCGCAGCAGCGTTTGTAGGTCCTGATGCATGACGAAGCGGGCGAAGATAAAGCGCGAATGGCCGAGCACCATCGAGAACAGCCAAATGATCCGCGTCACGCCGGGCTCGTCGGTAAAGATGCTCACGAAGCGAGCAAAATCCACCTGCGCCTGCTTCCCGGCAGGCGTCTCAAATCGCACTTCAAAGGGTTTAGGTACGTGGTCAGGACGGATCGCAGCCGCGAAGCGTTTCACGGCCGTATAGGCGCCAGTGTAGCCGTGCTCCCGAAGCTCGCGTGTTAAGCGGACGGCACTCAAGTCCGGGAACGCGGCGATACGTTCACGCAGATAATCGAGATAGGGCGCCAGCTTGCTCGGCCGGCCAGCCTGCCGCGGGCCATAGGCGGGTGGCTCGAGGCCACGCGCAATGTATTTGCGGATCGTTTTCGGGTCGCGTCCCGTGCGCCGGGCGATCGCGCTGATCGACAAGCCCTGACGATGAAGGTCCAAAATCACAATGAGATCTCCAAGCTGGATCATCCGTTCCGCCCCCGAATCGCTTCGGCGACAGGATCGGATGCGGAAAGCCTGAAAGGGCCGCAGCGCTCCGGTATGTGGGGCCTGCGCGCCGCGGCCCCTTCAGGCTGGGATGCCAGCTAGGGAATTTTCGATGCCCACATTTGGGGAGTATTCACCGCCCAGTGACACCGGCTGACCAAGTTCGGCAAGTCGCGGCTCGTGCCATTGCATCCGACGACGCGAACCGCGTTGCGCGACTACGCTCACCGGCCCGACGCGATGCTCGGATCACGCTGCGGCTCGACCTTCTTCGTTGCCGAACAGGGAGGCCGCTTGCTGCACCAGTACGTTCATCGCGTCTTCTGGCGATTGTCCCGAGAGGTCGGGCTGCGGCGCCCAGGTGATCGTACCGGGCCACGCGTGCACGACTTCCGTCATCGCCTCGCCATCCAGACGCTGTTCGACTGGTATCGCGAAGGCAAGGACGTCGAGCAGCAACTCCCAGTGCTCTCCACTTACCTCGGCCACGCCTGCGTGCGTGACCTACTGGTATCTCTCGGCCTGCCACCGAGTTGATGGAAGAAGCGGCGCGGCGTCTCGATCGGCGGTGGGAGGTGACGCCATGAAGCCTGCCTGCAATGTCGCCACGTTGATCGAGCGCTTCTTCACCGAGCGCCTCATGCGCCAGCGCAATGTTAGCGCCAACACGATCGCCTCCTACAGGGACACGTTCCGGCTGCTGTTCTTGTTCGCACAGGTGCAGCTGCGGAAGCCCCCATCGGCCTTGGCGCTCACCGATTTGGACGCAACGTTCATCGGCGCGTTCCTAACCGATCTCGAGGTAAAGCGCGGCGCCAGCGCGAAGACGCGTAACCTGCGTCTGACCGCCATCGTGGCGCTTGCTCGGTATGGCGAGCACGCGCTGGATCAGCGCACTGTGTGCCGGCTCGTCGAAGGACACGAACCTGAAGAAGGATCGGAACCTCGGGTCTGGCGCACACGTACGATGCGTCGGTAAAGGGCGGAAGGAGTCGACCGGATAAGCGACAGCTGCACTTCCTAACGCGCCCCGAGATCGAGGCGGTTCTCGCAGCGCCCGATCGAACGACGTGGCTTGGCCGCCGTGATCACACCTTGCTGCTGGTCGCGGCCCAGACGGGCTTACGCCTCTCCGAGCTGACTAGCCTTGACCGGGATGCTGTCCCACGTTGGGGAACAACGCTGTTGCTCCTTTCCACGGTTCCTTGAGCCATGCCTGGAGCGCACGCCGAGCGAGTGTGGTCAGCGGAGTGCGCATGGGGGGCCGGCTCAGTGCCGACAGCGTCCAGTCCCTGCTGGGAAAGGATGTTCGTGTCGCTCACAAGAGTTGCCCGTCTTTGAAGCCAAGAGCGTGTCACCGCACGTGCTGAGGCACAGCGCTGCGATGCTGCAAGCCGGCGTCGACTGCTCCGTGATCGCGCTGTGGCTCGGTCATGAATCGGTCGAGACGACGCAGACATACCTGCACGCCAACCTCGCCCTCAAGGAAGCTGCCCTGGCGAAGCTCAAGGCCGTACGAGCGCGGCAAGCGAACTCGCTTCCAGCCGAACGACCGCCTACTCGCCTTCCTCGAGACGCTCTGAACGATCAGACTACGCCGAATGGAATGGGGCTGCCTGCACTCGATCGACGGTGCCAGCGCGACAACGGCGTGCCATACTAAATCCGTTTGGCATAGTTCGGCGGGCGGGATAAACAGCCAAGATGAACGACGTTGATCCGCAAGCCTGGCTCGCTGACGTGCTGGCCAAGCTTCCAGATCACCCCGTCAGCAGAGTCGCAGACCTGCTCCCGTGGAATTGGAAGGAGACCCAACAGTCCAAAGCTGCTGCTGCCTGAGCGCCGCGGCAGACCGGTGCGCCTACCCAGGGTGCTGGCCGGATGCATACGACGGCCTCGCTGTTTGCTAACGGTTGATCCGCGATGCGCACTACAGTGATCTCGAGCACGAACCTGCGTGGTCTTCGTCCCTTTCTCGGGTTAAGCAGATTTGGTTTTGAGTAAACGGCCCCGGAAGAACCTGTCGTCCTTGCCATTGCTCGACAAGAGAATCAGATAGGAATACGTCATCGATTCGGAATGTGATCGAATACCGCGGCCATGCTGTTCTACCAGACGCGCCGTGCCTCACCATCCAGGACGTAGAGGGGGCGGTGTTGCTTATCGAGCGTGAAGCGCTACCGGGACGTACCGGCCCTCCGCCGGAACCGGCAGACCCGTTCTTCCCGCCGAATTGCCAGCGGATCTGATGCGGAATATCCCTCAGCATTTGTTCTGCGGCCCTGGAGACTTCTCTTGCATCTTCGCTCCCGGTGGCTGCGACGAACCAGATATCCTCCCTCGTCAACCTCAATTTGCCTCAGATGTTTCGGCGCTGACCAGACACGACACTTCCGCGCAACTTCATGCCCGGTGTGATCATCGTTCAGCTAGTCATCTCCAGTCGGTGCTTGGATTCAATTGCGACCAGAGTGGCCCATCAGCTTCGACTGGATACGAGCTAGCGCGTCACTGAGCCTCGCCGCTTCGTTAAAGCGTGTCTCCGAATATGGCGGGCGGGCGGATGGATCGTGCAAGAGGGCCTCCGCCGTATTCGAGAGCCGGCGGAGCGGCGTCCTCAGCCACTGCGCCGCACAAAAGAGTAGTGCTAGTGTGGCAATGGCACAAACACCGAAACTACTCCAAAATGATCGGATTAAATTACGGGTGGTCGCAAGCGCCTCGTCGGTACTCTGCCGAACCAGAAGAGACCAACCGAAGCTTGGAAGGTTTGCGAAGCCGACCGTCGGAACGATTACTGCGAAGTAGTCCCTGCCGTCAGGCCAGCGCTCGCGTAGAGACGCGGTCGTCACGCGACTAGCCGCAAGCGCGGAGCCGATGTTGAGCGGCTTGTTGATGAGATCGGGCGGGCCAAACAGGACGGTTCGATCACCCGAAAGCAGCAGCACGTCAATGCCGGGCACTTGTAACGAGTCCATGCCTTCTGCGACCCATTTCCAGTCAAGGTGCGCGCCGATGACCCCGGCAACGGAGCCGGCGTGGCGCAACGGTGCTGCCAGGTCGATAAAGCGATAGGGCTCACGAGATGCAGGCAACTGGGCGGCCAGCAGTTGAGCGGCATGCACATCGATAGCCGCCGGCGAGACAAGGCCCCGCTTAAACCAGGGTCGCTGTGCAACGCTTACTCCTTCGAGCATGCCGTCTTTAGCCGCGAGAATGGTCCCTTCGAGATCCGCGACGCCGAGCCAAGTGTAGCGTCGATCAAGGCGGCTCAAGAAGTCGATGTGTTCTCGCGCACTCTTAAGATCTGCCGGGTCAATGAGCTCAGCGGACCGAGCTACATCCATCCAAACTCCATAGAGCCGGCGGGCCAACAGCGCGGAACTCATTTCGCCGCGAATCCTTAGCGCGTCGAATTGCAGCTGCTCTCCCCGTTGCTGTAGCAAGGCCGTGTAGATCGTTGCGGTCACCACGGCAGGCACCAATATGAGCAAGGCGCCTCCACAGAACACCAAGGAGAGTAAGCTCGGTCTTTTCGGCATCTCACGCTCCTCAACTCGTTAGAGCTCGCGCCAACTCGCGGATCATTTGCAAGATGTTCCCTCGATCGGCCCCTGGCATGGCCGATTCGGTATGAAGCTTCTTGATAATTTTCGCCCTTTGCTCAGGAGTTGGAGAGAACTTGATTCGATAGCCATCACGAGTAGTCGCAGCAACATGCGCGTCTACTCCGCCAATCCCGGGCAGGTCGAGCTTCCCTTCTGCTCCGGCGGAAAGCCCGGATGGACCGCTGATTCGAGCGCCCCCTCGGCCCAGATTGAGAAGCCATCCGCGGTGTTTCTCACCTTGGATCACCAACGTGATGGGCTCTGGGATCTGCCGCTGAGGTCGATCGTATCGCGGTCGTTCGATGCACACCACGACTGCCACGAACAGCACCAGTATGTTGTAAAGTGTCCAGAACATCACGATAGCCGTGCCGTCGCCCGCTGTTGGGGACGTATTGAAGACGAAATCGGAGTTCAACGGCACGATCAGGCCGCCGATCGTCAGTGCGAGCAGGAGTAGAAACGGTCGCATCAACGCCCATTGGACAACGACCTTGGCACGGTCGCCGCCTTTGGCCGTCACCGAGAATTTATGCGATCCGCTGGTCAGAAGCCCGAGAGCAGCTGCCCGGCTGATGGGCCAGGCCGCGATCAGTTGAGCCGTATCGTTGAGAAGCGGGACAAACAACCCTTTTGAAAGCCAGTTCAGGGACACCAGAACCATTAGGTAATAGGGTACATAATAACTGATAATTTCCACCAGCGACGCGTTCACGATGGTGATACCGAACCACCAGTACAACAGGGGGCAAATCAAGCTGGCAAGCCTGAAGGGAAAGGTGCTGAGCCAGTAGAGCAATGAATCGAGGATACCGATTCGATGCATCAGCCCAAGGCCTCGCATGCCAAAGGGGCTGTATGAGCCGCGAACGATCTGCATCAGGCCAAGGCACCACCGTCCACGCTGTGTAATATACTCTTTCAATCCTTCGGGAGCCAAACCTTCAGTCAATGGCTCGTTAAGGTACGCAGTTTGCCAGCCGTTCTCCGCAAGCTTAAGGGTGAGCAGGAAATCTTCGGTTACGCTTTGTGTTGGAATCCAGCCAATCTGCTCGACGGCCCGGACCCGCATTACGGATGATGTCCCACAGCAGATGGCAATCCCCCAAGCGTCCCGCGCTGGCTCGACGTTGTCAAAGAAATGACGTTGTTCATCCGGATATGCGGTGCTTATTCCCAGGTTATGTTGGATCGGATCAGGATTGAAGAAGTGCTGCGGGGTTTGCACGAGCGCGACGTCTGGCTCGTGAAACAACGCTAGTGTCCGCTCGATGAAGTCCGCATGGGGAACGAAATCTGCGTCAAGTACAGCGACAAAGACCGGGGGGGCTGGATCGCGGGCGCGCACGCGAAGTGCGTGGTTGATGTTCCCCGCTTTAGCGTGCTCCTTATCCGAGCGTGCGAGATATCCGATTTCGTACAGCTCGCAAAGTTGCCTCACCCAATTCCTGGCGCCGTCGTCGAGAATAAAAATCCGAAGCCGTGGATAGCGGATTTCGGTCGCGCCAATGATCGTGCGCTCGAGCACTTCCGACGGCTCGTTGTAAGTCGTGATGAAAACATCGACGCGCGGCGCTTCTCCAGGCAGCCACCATTCGGAGTACTGGTTTGCTTCTGCCGACCGCTCTTTCACCCGCGACAGTATGAAAAACGCGATGGTAGAGGAAAGCATCGTCAGAGCTTCGAGTATGGCGAATCCCCAACTGAACAGCGCGTCCGCAGTCCAGTCGAGCGGTGCCAGTGTTTCGGTGAAGCGCCAAGCCATATAACGCCAAGACAGTACGGTAGCCGTCCCCAGGAGAAGAGCGCGCCAATACCACTTCATCGGATTAAGCAACGGAAAGACGGTAAGGCGAAGCCCAACTATGAAGGCGGCGCCTGCGAAGGCAGCAACGAGTGGCGACAGCAGAAGCATCAGAGTCCGTACCGCGTCATAAAGCGACGGAATTGTGCGATTGGGCCGGCTGTGAAGATAACGCGTCCAGTACGTCCAATCGCGCAGCTGAGATCTGCCTCTCCTGCAAGGTCTGGAACAGTCACGGTGACATCAAAGCGCTGGAGATGTTGTGCACTTGGACCCACAGCAAGATTGGTGTAAAGCGAGGCCGCACCGGATCCGCCAAGGCGAGTTATGGTTCCATTGAAAACACGGTCATCGCGAAACAACCGAAATTGCACGGCCGTTCCCACCGAGAGACCGTCGTAGAGAGATTCGCTGACGCCCGCAGTGACGATCAGTGTACTGCAGTCGACGATCTTGATGAGATCCTGGCCGCGCCGCGCGTATGCGCGTATTGGCCATCGTCTATTAGTATGTCCCAGACTAGGCCAACGACGCTGGCATTAAGAGTAGCGAAGCTCAAGCTATTGACACGAAGACGCTCGGCATCGATTTGCCCGTCGAGCAGTACAATACGTGCCTTCACCTGCTCCTTGTCGACATTCAGCTCGGCCAGCCGCTGCTCGAGCTCGCGGATACGTTGGGCCGAGGAGGGAGCGTCGTTATAGGACTCCCCGATGAAGACGCCGTCGCGAGCGGACGTAAGTTCCGTCTCTAAATAATTCACTCGCTGCTGCGCACTCTCCAGTTCTTGCTGCGCGACGTCGTAAGTTGCGCGAGCGCGATCCAAATTCGCCACCGTCTGTACACCACGCGTGCTTAGCTCATTTGCCCGCTTGAATTCTGCGTCCGCTTGACGAAGGCGCGCGGCCGCAGCGTCTTGAGCTGCTTTCGTTTCGGCAATTCGAGCCTCAATCTGCCGAACCCTGCCGCGCTGGTAATCAGTTGATTGAACATCGAAGCGAGACCGGGATGCGGACAAGGCCTCTCGCTGGCCAACGAGACGGTTGAGCTCGATCTGCTGGTTCGTGCGATCGCGATCAAGCTCAAGAAGCCTCGCGGTATCGAAGCGTTGGTCGTTCAATTCTGCTATAAGCTCGCCGGGACTAATGCGCGCGCCGATGCTCTTTACGGCAAGCGTCACTTTTCCTTCGATCGGGGCCCGAACGATGTAGAGTCGAGCATTGAGTGTAGCATCCGCCGATGTTCCGGCGAAGTGCTCGCCGATAATAACGTACAATCCAACTGCCAACAGGGCCAAGCCGACGATTGCACGTACGAGCCTCATAAGAACACTCCAACTTCATTTATGATGGGAAGGTCGCGCAGCGTATTCCCCATCCGGGATAAGCAGATACTGAGCCTACGGTCGAATTGTTCTCCCCTAAGCGACCCTCCGCCCTGCTTTGGATTGCCAAGTCTGATGCCGCTCGGATGCGAGTGTTAGCGGCTCAGGCGTTCATTGATCAGACTAACAGGCTGGTAAAGAATAGCTTTGTGATCTCAGCGATAGGAGGATCCGTATCGTCAGAAGTGACAATGGTCATAAATTCGTGCCTGCAATTCCAGCAGCGCCAGAGATCTTGGACCTCCCGCGCACCAATGCGTTCATGCCACTCGCGGTGGACCAACGCAGAGCCACATTGAGGACAGTTTTTGTGACGTGCTATTGAGACCGACTCCATGTGGCAGCCCGTGTCGTTGTGCCAAACGGCATTGCCGAAGAAGCATTATTGTGGCCGCCGCTTCGTGGGCGGCTGCGGTGGACGGACTTCTCTGTTCAAACCCTGTGCCAACTGCGACAGCTTGATCAGTAAAGGATATTTTTCAAGGAAGTGTACCAGACCGACTGCATGTCAGAAATCGGACAATCTATGTTACGTTCTAACGCAAGGTCGCAAATCAGGCTAAGTCTCGTTTTGGAAGCCTTGGGTGAATCGTTCGGCGTTGAGTAATGCGGGCTGGGAGGTGTCGCTGATCATAAACGGCCTGATCAGAACGTCTCCACCAGACCGGACAACCGGATGCTCGTGGAAGTGCGCTTTGGATCGTGTGCGCTCGGCACTCCCTGGCGCAATCAGGAGTCGTTAGGAGACCAGAACGGTCAGCTCCGGCGTTTCAGTCGGAGAGGCATTAGGGGCGTTGGTGACGGATCTTTGAGACGATATCCGGACTTCTGATATCTGATCGCCGTTCGCGGATGCCCCTATGCGTTGACGTTGGAGCAGGTGCAAAACGGTGTGCACGACAGGCCGCTACCAGTGATCGAGTCAATGTGATTTCTTAAGAGCCCACGCCCTGTCTAAGTGAATGCGCCTTCCGTGAGCAACAATGCAATTGCCGGCAACGCGTCAAATGCAGTGCGGCAGATCTACACGGCTCATTCTAACGCCTCCCGAGCACGCTTGAACTCAGCGCGTCGACTCACGCATGTAGGTTTCTTGCTCCATCTTCAGTAACCGGTCCGCGGCGGGCTTGGCGATCAAGCAGCGCGGGGATACCGGCGGCTTGAACGGGACCACTGAACAAGTAGCCTTGTCCTTCTGTGCAACCATTGGCCACCAGATAGACGAGTTGGCCTTCGTCTTCGACTCCCTCGGCCGTGGTCGTCAAACCAAACCCTTTAGCAAGGCCGAGTATAGCACGAACGATCACCCGGCTGTCGGTGCTCTCGTCGAGATGCGACACGAAGCTGCGATCGATCTTGATCTTGTCAAGACGAAACGAAAGCAGCTGGCTAAGCGTAGCATAACCCGTTCCAAAATCATCGAGCGCGATGCGGACGCCGGCTCGACGAAGTTCGTCAATCACGGTCTTCGCAGCCCCGTTTCGTTCCACGAACGCGCTCTCGGTAATTTCAATCTCCAGGCGGCATGGACTAAAGCCGGTTTGCTCAAGGATTGATATAATGCGCCCTCCAAGCGCGGAATCCCGCAATTGAACAGGCGAAATGTTGAAGGCAAGCGAGAACGTCTTCGGCCACGCAGTGGCATCAAGACACGCGCGGCGAAAAACCTGATCTCCAAGAGCGTCGATGAGGCCAGTTTCTTCTGCAATTGGAATAAACACGTCGGGCGGGACATGCCCTAATGTCCTGTTTTCCCAACGCGCCAACGCCTCGAACCCGACGATGCGATTACTTTCGAGTGAAACCACCGGCTGGTAGTGGGGCTCGATAATATCCGCCGCGATAGCGCTCCGAAGCTCACGCTCAATATTGATGCGCCGCTCGACATGTATGTCCATGTCCGGTTCGAAAAAGCGAACACGCGACCTGCCGTCGCTCTGCGCGCGATAAAGCGCGCGTTCTGCGCGCCTGACCAATTCGTGGGGGTTGACGCCATCAAGCGGAGCGATGGCGATGCCAATGCCAAGACTAAGCTCGGCTGCGCCAGTCTCAATCGCGAAAGTATCGGCGGCGGACGCCACCATACGGCGCGCCAGGTTGGCGGGATCTTCGAGGGAGCTAATGCTGGGCAGGACGATCCCGAATTCGTCGCCTCCGATCCTCGCCAGGAGGCCATCCTTGCGCAAGATGTCGATAAGCCTTGTGGCAAGTTCGCAGAGTGCCTTGTCCACCGCTTCATGGCCGTGCGTATCCTTGATCCGCTTTAAGCCGTCGAGGCCGAGCATCAGAACAGCGACTTGATGCGTGTCGGTGGCGAGGCCAGCGCACAGATCAAGTTTCTCATCAAACAGGCGGCGGTTCGGCAAGCCAGTCAATGGATCGTGTCGCGCCAAATCGCGGACGTCCCCTTCTGCAATCGTTCGTGCGTCAATTCCGCGGGCGAGTTCTCGGTAGCGCCGAACACTAAAGATTGATAGTGCAATGCTCAGCAAGAACGCGACGAACACAATGAATATAATGTCGTCGAGTACCGAATCCACATAGCGCCGTCCCAGCTGCGCCAAACGGGGGCCAAGCCCATAGAGATGCGCTAAGAGTGAAGCGAGAACGACGCCGCCGAAAAGAGCAATGAAGTCTCTCGTGGCAGAACGGCTCCAATCGAAGTGCAATATTGGCAATCGTGGAGTTGAAATTCTCATCTCAGTCGAAATTTCGCAACGTAGAGTGATCCAGTGAGGTTGGTGCCCGCAGCGCGGTTGTTAACTGAGAACCAGATGTTGCGCCGATTGCCGAACTTCAGTTGCGGCTTCGGAAGCTGCAATGAGCCATCGGGTAGCGATAGTTGCCGGGCAGAAGTTGTGTTCGAGCGACCTGCAAGTTCGCACATCGTTAGCGCGGCCGAAGCAACGAGTTACATCTGCCACTTGAACACCCTGGAGCGCGAGCCGCTAGTTCACGTGGGATAGCAATCGGCGCTAGGTTCCTGTCAGTTGTGCTCCCTGATCCCGACATTCTGCCGAGTGCCTGGCCAGCGGATCGGTAATCGCGGCGCGCGCCAAGGGCCGGCCGCCTTGGCGAGGTGCGGCGGCTGCTGCCAGTTGAGCGCTCGACGGAACAATGGTTGTCAAGCGCTGTTGTAGCAAGCAACGACATGACAGCTCCCGGCAGCAACCTATTGTGGTGCGAATCTACCTGCAAATGTTGCAATGGATGGACCATGACCGAATAATTGTTAGTGGAGTTGCGGCTTTGACTCGGAGAATGATAGCGAGAACGGGCGTCGGGGCCCAGAGCACCAGAGACGAAGTGAGCGATGAAGGATAACCTAGGCGACAACCACGCGGTTGCGACCTTCAAATTTTGCACGATAGAGTCGCTGGTCGGCGACGTTCAAGAACCCGTCGAGCGTGTCTCCATCGCGCCCGAACTCCGACACTCCAACACTGATGGTGACGCCGACCGACGGTTCGGCTCCGACGTCGAATGCGGTGCGTTCGATGGCCGACCGAAGGCGCTCGGCGACCGCGCAAGCCGCGTCGAGCGTCGCCCCCGGCAGCAGTACCATGAATTCTTCACCGCCGACGCGCGCGACAGAGTCGTAAGGCCGGATTGCCTCCAGGCACTTTCGCACGAATACGCGCAGGACCTCATCGCCGACGCTGTGACCACGCGAGTCGTTGATATCCTTGAAATGGTCGAGATCGAGCGATAGCAGAGCCAATGGAGCACCGGTCCGTTTGGCACGCGCGATCTCTGCGCCGATATGCTCGATGAAGTGGCGCCGATTCCCGGCACCGGTTAGTGGGTCGGTGGCGGCGAGCCGCTCCAACCTTTGATTGCTCATTTGCACTTGCTGGAGTGCTTTTTGAGTGTCAGCCATCGATTTGGCCAGGCGGGCGGTCATTTCTTCCTGGCTATAGATGGTCGCGAACGATTGCGTTGTTCGGAAAGCTCGGACGACGCCATAACTGAGCAGAAAAAAGCCGCCAGCAAAGATCGCGTGAGCCAGCCACCACATATGATTCCACGGCGCGGCCAAAATGAATGCGAGCGACGATAACGCAAACCATGTGACAGAAACGCCGAAAACAAGCATCAGCGGTGAGTGAATCCGTCGCATGAGCAAGGCCGCGACGTTCAGCGCGCTGAATAGCAATGCGCCGCCCTCCATGGACAGGCGGACCACCGGATGCCCAGCATAGCGTGAATAGGCGACAAGTGCGACAGCTAGGTCCACCGTAAGGAACAGGCCAATCCACATGAGCCACGCGCGCGTGTCCGAGCGCTTCTCAAGCTCGTCTGACGGCTGGTTGTAGCTGAGTAGCCCTACGAAGAGCAAAATCGACATCGCCAGACGCGACGCCGGCCCATAGAGCAGAAACAGCCAAATATTGCGATGTGCCATCCCGGTGAAGGCGCCGTGCAGCGAATAGATCAGCACGAAGGCCAGAAAGCCAAGGGTCAACCACCGCAACAACGGCTCGCCTGAAGACCGATAGCAACGCCACGTCACATATGTGACGAACAGCCCCTCGAGGGTGGCGACGGCGATGGCGAATTCGTGGAACAGGTGGTCTTCAAACTTCAGCGCGGGATCCTGCTGGAAATAAAGGTAAGCGATGAACTGAGTGGGCAGCAGGGCGAAGCCGATAATGAGAAGGCTCGTATACGCCTGTGTGATCAGCCGCAGCGCGTTGGGCGGCTCGTGCAACATAAGATTGGTACTCATATGCTATACCGTCATTCCATGATGATCCCGCGCGGTCCTTTCATGAACTCGCGGGCCTTTCTTCAGAGCACCTGGGGTCCTGTTGGACAACCAAAGTGAAGGCATCATGGTTCGTCTCCGGCGAAGTCATCCAACACCCCGGCACGGGTGATCACCGCTGCACGGGCGCCGAAGTCACAAGAGTCGCCTTTCCGTCCATCGGCTGCACTCATCCGAGCAGGGCGGCGACGCCGCCAGGATCGGCTCCAGGAGCGGCCAAGTCCGCCACCGCGGGACCGTCGGTGCCGTGGCGGGTTATATGTTCGAGCCCACCACGTTCAGCCCACCCGCTCCGCTAAAGGTAAGGGTATCGTGCGTGTTCAGGACAGTATCCCAGCTGCTGCCCCGAGTCGTCACGATCTGCGACCCGTTCGAAAACGCGCCATCGGAAGATGAGGAAATCACGAGCCCGTTGAGGAAGGGATTCTGCGCACTGCCGTACTCAATCGTCTGCTTGCCACCCACCGGTAGCGCCGTTGCGACGATCTGTCCGGACTGGTTCGGCTCTGAGCCAACGCGCGTGATGAGCAACACCGTAAGTGTCAGGCCGCTTTGATTGATGAGTTTCTTGTATGCCATCTGTGACCTCCGTTACCTGCCGCGTGTCCCCGCGCAAAATGCGGGACAGAGGTTCCGCTATATACATAAGCTGGCTGAGCTAGGCCCCTGCCAGATCTTGTAGGCGGCCAATATTTGGAACCTGTCAGATAGTTTTCATCATGTAGAAAATGCGGTGCCGCTTCGGTGTAAGCACCTAACTGCCCACTGTTGCGGGATAGGCAACATCCCCGCTTGCTCGACACTGGCCAAACTGGTCGCTCTGGAATGCGGTATAGTAGTCGACACAGACACCATCGGCACGCCTTTGTCGTGGCGTCAAAGATGGCGCCATAGGACGAGAAGTAACCGCCGAAGATCGTGTCCCAGTAGGCGAGACATGCTGGATCCATTCGCCGGTATCAGGGATTCCGTATTGCCGCCCGCATCTCCATCTTCATAGCTTAGTAGCCCCCACTGGGCCGACAATCTCTTCAGCTTCACCACCACGCGGGATTCGTCGTTCCGCTTCCGCAGCGGCGAATTCGCCATGATCGGGTTCAAGGTCGACGAGGAGCCGCTGCTGCGTGCCTGTAGCCTCGCCAGCGTAGCTGGCTCACCAGTGATATCGAGGGTTGCCGGTTCAAGGCCGCGAGTTGATAGCCTACGCGGGCGTGCATCGGCTGGTGCGAAAGCCGGCGCCCGATCTGTTCGGGCTCCAAGCTTCTCGCCGAGGCCTCATTCGAAATTCTGTGGCGTCGGACCGTTGCGTTTGTTCTTTTGGACACGCGGCTTGCCGAGACGCGCTGACTTACGGCGTTTAGGCGAGGTCTTGCAAGACACCGCATGTTTGGACGGCCGAGCAAAGAATTCGGACAAATGAACGCCCAGCGTTTCGGCGATGCGATCGAGGAGATCAATTGTCGGATTTTTCGATTGCCGCTCAAGACTGGCCATGTAAGAGCGGTCAATCCCGGCTTGGTAAGCCAATCTCTCTTGGGAAATACCGCGTTTCGCCCGAATCCGACGCACATTCCAAGCCACTAGCACTACTTTGGCAGAATGTGTTTGCGCCACTGTTTTTCGGGGATTTGCTTTCGGCAATATGGGCACTGCTGAGGCGGCGGCCGAAGGATGAGATCAACGATGGCGTGACGTACGGCGGGCATGGTTGGCTGAGGCGGAGGCCCGTTGATTCTTTTTTTTCCGCCCCGCGTATGCGAGGCGGCGATGTTGCAGAAAGGCGTAGGCAATCATTGTCATCAGGGCGTGGCGATGAAGACCTTGCCATGATCGCCCTTCGAAGTGATCAAGTCCAAGCTCCTCCTTCAACTGCTGATGCGCCTGCTCACAAATCCACCGTGCCTTGATGGTGGCGGCCAGCGTGCGCAGATCCGTCGCCGCTGGAAGATTGGCGAGATAGTATTTCTTCTCCCCGGAGGCACGTTGCTCGCCAATGAGCCAAGCTTCGTCACCTGGTAGATGCTGCTGGCCTTTATCCCATATCCGCTGCGCAGGGCCGTCGGCGGTCCGGACACGGAGAGCAGCAAATCGGGCTTTGAGCCGACCTTTCGTCCCGCTACGCCAACTCACGGTTTTCCATTTGGCGCTGGCCAGCATTTGTTCTGCCGCAATCGATAAGATATCGGGCACGTAGTGCTTTCGTGGTTTGCCACGGACTTTGGTGATCGGCCAAATGAGCTTCACATCGACCGGATACACTTTCTGGTGACGAGGGATACCGACCGCCCAGGCCAACCCGCGCTCTGTTAGCCCTTGTCGAAACGGTGCGCTGAGGCCGTATCCTGCATCCGCCGGCACACATCCAAAGCGCAGGTTGGCTGCCATCGCGCGGTCAATCTCGGCCAAAGCAATCTCCGGCTTGGACCGTGGCGTTCGGTGTTCGACTGGCACGCGAGCGCGCTTCAAACGAGACAAGTCGCTCGTCCAACTGTCAGGCAGAAAGAGACGTAACGCGACCATCACTGGCACTTCGCCGCGCGCAAGCGTTAAAGACACCAGCGTCTGGCAATTTGCCGTTTTACCGAGAGCCGACGCGTATTGAGCCGCAACACCGACCGAGCGCTCACCCTTCTTCGGCAGTGAGGTGTCATCGATAACCAACACCGCATCCCTGCCGCCGACAAGTCGGTCTGCCTGGTTGAGCAGCTCTGTCTCCAGCGGCGTCGCGTCCCAGACACCGTCCGCAATGAAATGGTGCAACTGGTCGTAGTTGCTCGTGGCAAGGCGTTCCGCCATCGGCTGAACGCTCTTGCGATCGCCAGGACCGATCAATCCCGCAACATACAGGACACATCCGCTGTCGGGTCTTATGACCCAGCCGGTCCAAGAACGGCATTAGCCAGCGTTCGAGTTCGTCTTCCCATCCCGCCATGGTCAGCCCTCCAAGAGCCGACCACCCATGAATCATTGAAAAATCGATTCGGGAATCTTGAGGGTTCTGTGAGGTCGCGTAGCAGGCGCGAGCCGCGTACGCGGTGGCGCGTGCGACCTCATAGAAGCCGGATTGAACGAAGCCGCGGAGTTGTGGGCGCTATGGGGATAGTGCAGCCGGAGCAACTGCGGAGAAGGCGCGCCTGTGGCGGCCGTGCGTCGGCGAGTGATTGATCGGACGTGAGCGGCGCCATTGCTCGGTCCGAGAGCACGATGCCGCGAGCGATTTGCTGTGCTGGGATGCGCGGCCGCATGACTGACGGGGTGAGTGGTGACGAGCGCGGCCACGGCGACATCGGACGTTGCCACCGCGAAGGTGATCACGGAAGGGGTGGATGATGCAGGCGCTGGTCATGACGTGTCACAACGAAACGGATGGTCGCGCGCGCAGGCTTGCGGGACGACGTCGATGCGCCGCATGGTGCCGCCGCAATGCGGGCGGACCGGGATCTCGCATTTGACGAGGGGATCGCCGCCGGCTTCTTGATCAGCCGGAGCGTTGCGGACGTCAAGGAGTTGACGGCAGAGGACGATTTTATCGTTGCGTCCGCCATTGGCGAGAAAGCCATAGTGGCGGATGCGGTGAAAGCCGTCCGGCAGGGTGTGCAGGAGAAAGCGACGCATGAACTCATCGGCATCAAGCGTCATCACTTTGGCCTTGCGATTCTGCCGATAGTCCTTCCAGGAAAAGCTCACCTTCCCATCGGCGAGTGAGATCAGCCGGCTGTTGGCGATGGCGACGCGATGCGTATAGCGGCCGAGATAAGCCAGCACCTGTTCGGGCCCACCGAATGGCGGCTTGGCGTAGACGACCCAGTCGGTCCGACGGAGCTGATCGAGCCGCTGGGTAAACGCGGCGGGATCGGCGAGACGGGCGAGATCACCAAAAAAGCCCAACTGGCCAGCCACGAAGGCAGCTTGCAGCTCTTGCAGAAACAGGCGGCGGAACAGTTGAGAGAGGACGCGCACCGGCAGGAAGAAGCCGGGCCGGCAAGCGACCCAGCGGATGCCGTCGGGCGAAGGTCCACCACCAGGCACGACACAGTGGAGATGCGGATGGTGTTGCAGGGTCTGGCCCCAGGTATGGAGGACGGCGGTCACGCCGAGCTGGGCGCCGAGGTGCTTGGGGTCGGCCGCGATGGTGGTGAGCGTCTCGGTAGCGCAGCGGAACAGGATGGCATAGATGACGGCCTTGTTCTGGAAGGCGATCTCCGCGGCGGAGGCCGGCATGGTGAAGACGACGTGGAAATACGGCACGGGAAGGAGCTCGGCTTGCCGCTCGGCAAGCCATTGCGCGCGCGCCGCGCCCTGGCACTTCGGACAGTGCCGATTGCGACAGGAGTTGTAGGCGATCCGTGTGGCGCCGCAGTCGTCGCACTGCTCGACGTGGCCGCCGAGCACTGCCGCATGCCGTGATCGCGCCCATGACGCGCCGCTCGACGCGGCCCAAATGCTCGGCACGGGCTTGCCGAAACGC
The DNA here is from genome assembly GCF_042258325.1 of Bradyrhizobium sp. Pha-3. NCBI lineage: Bacteria > Pseudomonadati > Pseudomonadota > Alphaproteobacteria > Hyphomicrobiales > Nitrobacteraceae > Bradyrhizobium > Bradyrhizobium sp. Pha-3. The sequence goes on from NZ_CP170151.1 coordinate 8,178,730, forward strand.
TTCGCCGTAGCGGCGGAAGATATCCGCCACCTCCAGAATCGGAGCCATCAGGTCCGCTCAGCCGGGCGGCACGACCTCCAGGCGGAGCCAGTCAAGTGGACTTGGCGTATTGCTGATGGTCTTTGTGGCGACTTGGGTATAGCGCGCCGTGCTGGCCAGACTGGCATGGCCGAGCAGCACCTGGATGATGCGCACGTCGGCCCCGTTCTCCAGGAGATGGGTCGCGAATGTGTGCCGCAGCGTATGCACGGTCACCGACTTGCTCAAGCCGGCCGCAGCACAGGCTGAACGGCAGGCGGCGTGCAGCACGTTCGGGACGAGCGGACGCTCGTCGTCGCGGCCGGGAAATAGCCATCGTTTTGGCCGAGTGAGCCGCCAATACGTCCGCAGAATCCTCAAAAGCTGCGGCGAGAGCATAACGTAACGGTCCTTGCCGCCCTTGCCGTGCTCGACCCGGATCAACATCCGTTGGCTATCAATGTCGACAACCTTCAAGAGGACCACTTCCGATACGCGCAAGCCTGCGGCATAGACGGTGGTCAACGCGGTACGGCTCTTGAGGCTTGGGATTGCTTCCAGGAAGCGTACGACCTCGTCGGCGCTCAGCACGACCGGTAGTTTGCGCGGTTTACGCGCATAGGCGATGCGCTCCGGAACGGTGTCATGACCAAGCGTCACACCGTAGAAGAACCGCAGTGCGCAGACGATCTGGTTCAGTGCCGGCCAGGACATCCCCGTCGCAACCAGATGTACCTGGAAGGCACGGATATCCTCGAGGTCGAGCCGGTCGGGAGAACGACCGAAATATCGGCTCAACTTCGCTACGGCGTTGAGGTAGGATTGCTGCGTCGCCGGTGACAGATTGCGGACCGTCATGTCCTCGATCATGCGGCGGCGAAGTGGGCTGATCTCAGCCATCGGAAAACCTCCTGTCTAAAGGGTTGGGCTTCGAAAACCCGCAATCCTCTCAGACAGGAGGCAATCCTTGCCATGCCTCCCTACATGCCGCGCCAGCGGCTTCGTTCAATCCTATAAAACGCGGCAAAATCAAATAATCTGCCAAAGTAGTGCTAGCGCACGAGTTTTCATGTGCCAAGCATGCCATTCGCTCTGACCGTCAAACCACTGACTATAACGCTACTATTAGCAGGGTGCAGACTCATTAATAAATGCTGAGGCGGTAGGGCTACTTTGCCGATCCAGTCAGGAGCAATCACGTTCGAAGGTCCCATGCGATGGCTCCCCCGCATCTCAGAAGGAGCGCTCGATGAGGCTGAGGCGATAACCGTGGCCTCCCGTGACCGGCGGTTCCGCTGCAACCTTGTTCGCAACCTCGGCGGCGCATCCAAGCGCAACCACCAACTAATGTGATGGACCGATCTGATTTGGCGATGGATTGTCGTGAGGCCGAGTCGTCATCTAATCAAATAGATTGTATTTTGGTGGCATAATTCCAGCAAACGGCCCAGCCGTCTTGCTCAAGCAGAACTTCGTCTGAACCCGCCCGTAACGCTCGCCGAGGCGATTGCACTCCGATGGCAAGAGCCAGCGTCGGCGCGCCACTCAGTGAACGAGTTGTCGAATGCGCCAAGCTCGGTTCGATCATTGGTCGGAGAAACGAGATCACCGAATCCTTTGAAAAGGAGGCAACCGAGGGCAGATAGCTAAACCTTCTCGCAATTACTTACCGAAGCTCCTGACCTTTTCGCGGTTGAGTTCGTCGAATGGACGCGCTTTAGCCCCTTAGCTGGCGGGCAGCTACATGCGGTTCAATCTGAAGTCGACAGCGATTTTTTTGGTCGGGGCGGAAGCCTACGTTGGCTCTTTTACACGCCATTGCGGTCGGTCGCCAGAACCTCCAATGCCTTCACGAAGGCGCTCAATGGCTGCGTCAGGGCTAGCGCGAAGAAGGCGCTGAAGCAGCGCAAACAAATGGAGTGAACCATTCAAAAAAAAGTTTGGTCACCGGCAATTCGCCATAGGGCTCCGACCACGCCAGTGGAATTAAGAGATCTACGCTGGGCAATCGCCGCATCTCACCACAGAAGCCTCCGCCAAGCGGCAGAAACGCTCAGAATCAAGCAGTCGACTCTTAGTCGTCGCCTGCGCAATCTCGAATACAAGTTGGGCGGCGCTCTCTTCGAGCGCACTTACGCCGGCACGCGACCGACCCTTGAAGGGCAAGAATTCCTCGATGCCGCCCAGCGCATCGTGGATGAAACGGAAGCGATCGCCGCTCGCCTCAAGACTCATTGGCGAGGCGAGAGCGGCCGATTGACCATCGGCGTCCACGCCTCACTCTCAGCCGGCAATCTCCGGGCCACCCTCCTCGACCACCGGCACCGCTTCCCCGATGCTGATACGCATCTGGTAGACGGATCGAGAGACCATCTGATCTCCGATCTAGCCAGTTCCGCCATTGACGTCGCCTTTGTGGCCGAACCCAATTCAAGCTGGAGCGACGGGTGCTTGTCGCTCTGGAGCGAACGTGTCGTCGTCGCCCTCCCCAAGGGCCATCCGCTGGCAAGGCGTGATGTGGTTCACTGGGGCGAACTGAGGGAGGAAGCGCTTCTGTTGTCACAGCATGGCCCGGCACCGGAATTGCTCAAGCTTCTCGTCAGCAAATTGGGTGGGTCCGATCCGTGTTGGCTGCTTCACCATGATGTGGCGCTCGACCGGCTTCTCACTTTGGTGGGCGCGGGCTGGGGTGTCCTGCTGACTTTGGAAGGCGCGACCGGCGCGGCCTATCAGGGAGTGACCTTCCGCGAGGTCCATGATGCGGAGGGTCCGACGCGGCTGAGCTTCCGCGCTTATTGGCGGCAAGACAACTGCAATCCGTCACTGCGTCCGTTCCTCGCCCTACTTCGGGAACGCTATCCAGACCTCTCGGCTGATCCAGAGACGACCTGAGCCGCATTTCGGCGAGCTTTTGCAAAGGCGCGGTCGGTTGCCATGAAACGCTCGATCATGGGCGCGATCAATTTGGCGGGCTCGGTCGGTGTGGTCGTGCCTCCGCTACGCGTCAGAATCTCGGCGTAGCTTTTGAGATCCCTGAAGACCGCCGCCGGCAGCTCGATCGTGAGCTTCACCGGCTTGTCGTCTTCAAGCGGCCCAAGCTTGAGCTTCGTCATGGCGTCCCTCCCTTTCCGTACGGAGCCAGCACCAGGTCTCGCGTAACGATGACCCGCACCGGGAAACCTGGCCGGATGGTCAGCGTCGGCTGGATGTTGAGCTGGCGCTGCACGATCTGCTGACCCGTCTGGCTGATGCTGTTGGACGCGCCACTACGGATTGCTTGAACGAGGTTGTTCTCGTTCTGGCTCGTGCCCGCCTCCGCTCCAACGCTGAGCATGGTCGAGAGGACGGCGGCTTTGAACAGCATGCCCCAATGGTTGTCGACCTCATCCTCAAGCCCGGCATAACCACCGGTGTCGGCGCCGGGCTGGCGCTCGAGCACGATCGAGTTGCCGTCCGGCATGATGATGCGGGTCCAGATTAAGAGGATACGGGACTGGCCGAAGGCGACGGAACTGTCGTATTGGCCGATCAGCTTCGCACCCTGGGGAACCAGAAGATATTTGCCGGAAGGGCTGTCATAGACAGCCTCGGTCACCTGGGCGGTGACTTGGCCAGGCAGATCGGAACGAATGCCCGTGATGAGCGCAGCCGGGATCACTGTGCCGGCCTGCACGATGTAGGGAGAGGCCTTGGCTTCGAGCCGATCTGGACTGACCGTGCGCTTGTCCGTCGCAGCGTTGAGGAAGGCCGTCTTGCGGTCCTGCATGTTCTGGGCGGATCCTGCATCGACAGGTGGTGTCGCGGCCGGAGTCGGCGTGGCGCCAGTGGAGGCATTCGGGATTGGTTGGCCCACGCTCTGCGGTTGCTGAGCAGTTTGGGCAAAGAGGCGGCTAACTCGCGCCGCCTCGATTTCCTGGACCCCGTGCTGCGTCTCGGGATCAGACGTCGCCGCTATGGTGTTCGGTGCGGCGCCTGCGTTGAGGATCGGCTTGCCGAGATCGCCAGGCAGCGGCGGCCCGAGCGGCGGCGCTTGACGCGGCAGGCCAGTATAGTCCTTCGGCAACTCGGCCAGCCCCTCGGCCGAAGGTCGGTTCTGGGTGCTGAGCAGTTCTTGGCCGCTCTGCAGCTTATTGCCGGTCTGGAGGGCATAGCCGAGCGCGCCCGCGACTGCCAGGGCAGACACAGCGCCGAGGCCGATAAGGACCTTGCGCGAGAGCCGTGTGACACGGGGCCGCTCGCCTCGGAGCCGAAGGTCCGGCGGCGCGACAGACGGAGTATCGCCTTGATGTTCGTCTTCCCTGCCTATCGCCATGAGCGCGGCCTTCCGTCGGTGCGGACGATACGCACGCGCCGCTCGCTGTCCTTGTCACCAAGACGCAATTCGGCGGCGGCGAACAGGCGGTCGACGATGTAGTAGTTGCGGTTGACCCGGTAGTTCACCAGTTCGGAGCCGCCGGCCGGGCCAATGACGAACAGTGGCGGCATCTCACCCTGGACAATCCCGCTGGGAAATTCGATATAGACCTTGTTGCCGTCGTCAAAAGCGCGCAGCGGACGCCAGGCCGGATCATCGCCCTCGATCGAATAGCGGAAATTGATCGAAGCGAGATCGACGCCGGCCGCAATGGGGGCCGCGGTTTCGGCCGCCGCATTCTGCCGCCGAAGAGCAATGAGTTGGTCCTCAGGATATTGCCAGGAGACCGAGGCCATATAGGTCTTCTCCGTCGAGCGGAGCTCGAGGAGATAGGTCCGTCGGTCGGTGTTGATCACGAGATTGGTGACCAATTCCGGCCGCGTCGGCTTGACAAGGATGTGGATCTTCTTGGTCGCGCCCGCCCCACTCTCGGTATCGCCTATGATCCACCGCACAGTGTCACCCGCGGCAACCGGTCCGGAGCCGACGAGTTGCTCGCCGTCCTGCAACGCGACGTCCGTGATCTGACCGGGCGCGGTATAGACCTGGTAGAGAGCTCCCCCCGAGAAGGGATAGACCTGTACGGCATTGATGAAGCCATTGCGGACCGGCTGCACCCGTGCCGCAGCGTTAGCCTGTTTGACGCGAACCTTCGGATCGGCGGCTTCGGGGACGCGCTTGCCGGCGGCGAGCGGTTTCAACTGCCCGGGCAGCGGCAGCGGTTTCGGCAATTCCACGATCTTGACGGGCGGCGGCGGATCGACGGTGAGCGTCGCCGGCTCTGCGCTATCGTAGTTGATGTCTGGCGGGATGAAATTGTGTGCGCAGCCGCCAAGCGCCGATGCAACCATCAGCAAAGCCGCAAAGGCGGGTTTACGGGGAGACGTATCGCCGACTTTCCGGTTTTGGTGAACGATAAGCTGCGAAGCCGGACCGCCGGCTCTTGAGAAAATCGGCGGGGTCATTGTCCCAGCTCCTTTGACCAGTTGATGGCGTTGACGTAGATGCCGAGTGGATTCTTGCGCAGCCGATCGGCGTCGGTGGGCGGCTGAATTGCGATCGTGAGGATCGCGGTCCAACGTGTGGTGCCGGCGAGCGCCCCATCCTGAAAGCGGTGTTCGACCCAGGCGACGCGAAAACTGTCGGGCGAGGCGCGGATGACGCTGGAGACGTCGATAGCGACCTGCTGCTTGCCGAGATTGGCGAAGGGGTCATTGGCGCGGGCGTAGTCGTTCAGCGCCACCGAGCCCGCCGTGGTCGTGAAATCATAAGCCTGCAGCCAGTTGTGCCTCACGATGATCGGGTCGGCCGGAAGCGAGCGGACGATCTGGATGAAGTGGGCGAGATACCAGGCAATCTGCGGGTCGTTCGGCCTGTAATCAGCGACGGCGGGCGCCACGGCTTGCGCCTCGCCGAGCTTGTCGACCTGCACCACCCAGGGAACGACGGTGCCGTGCGTGGATTGCCAGACGAGCCCGCCAGCGAGGCCGCACGACAGGATCAGCGAACCGAAGGCCATCAGCCGCCAGTTCCTGGCCTGCACGCGGGCGGAGCCGATGCGTTCGTCCCAAACTTGCGCCGCGCGCTGGTAGGGGGTTTCGGGTTCGGGTGTACGGCCGAAGCGGACCGACGATCGCCGGAAGACTGACACTTTTTATTCTCCTCCCGAGAGGTCGACGGCGTGACCGCCGCCATGGCTGTCGCCGGATTTGAGGGCTTGCGCGGCCGTCTGCGCGCCGTGAATGACGACCTGATTACGCTTGACGCGCTGGGCCCAGGCGGGCGGACCGCTCTCGTTCGCTGCTTGAGATGCGGTTCCATCGTTTGCGGCGGCGCCGCTCCCGATGGTCCCCATCGTCGAGGAGCCACCGGTGTTGGCGACGCCGGCACGGGCGCCAGAGCTAAAACTTTCCGTCATTGCCCCCGTTGCTCGCGCAGCGGCGCGTCTGACGGGAGCTGCCGCGTGACTTGCCGCCGCACGGCCCACGCCGCCGAGACCGGACGCGACGCCGCCAGCGCCGGACCCACCGGCCGATGCAAGGCTGTAGGCGGAGGACGCACCGCCCGCCATCGCCGCACCACCACGCGCGGCGGCCGCAGCACCGGAGCCAGCTGCCATCGTTCCCCTTCCGGCCAAACCGAGCGCCGCGCCGCCGACCATTGCGGTACCGGCGACGGCAAGGCCGGTGCCGACGGCAGCGCCCGCGCCAAGCTGCGGCGCGCCGGAAACAAGACCGGTGGCGATGCCGGGACCGAAGATGCCGAGGCCGAGCATGGCGAGTGCCGCCAGCACGACAGAGAGCGCCTGCTCGATGGTCGGCTGGCCGCCGGCATAGGCTGTGGCGAATTGGGAGAAGAGCCCGGTGCCGATGCCGACGATGACGGCGAGCACCATGACCTTCACACCGGAGGCAACGACGTTGCCCAGCACCTTCTCCGCAAGGAAGGCGGTCTTGTTGAAGAGCGCGAACGGAATGAGGATGAAACCAGCGAGCGTCGTCAGCTTGAACTCGATCAGCGTGACGAAGAGCTGCACCGCCAGAATGAAGAAGGCGATCAGCACCAAGAGCCAGGACACCATCAGAACGGCAATCTGGACGAAGTTCGCAAAGAAGCTGGTGAAGCCCATCATCTGGCTTGCTGCGTCAAGCAACGGCTGTCCGGCATCGAGACCGACCTGCGCCAGCTTGCCGGGCCGCAAAAAGTCCGCCGTCGAGATCGAGGAGCCGCCGGCCTTCAGGCCGAGACCCGCGAAGCTATTGAAGATGATGCCTGAGAGTTTGGTGAAGTTGGTGATGATGAAGGCGAAGAAGCCGATGTAGAGGGTCTTCTTCACCAGCCGCTGAAGGATGTCTTCGTCTGCGCCCCAGGCCCAGAACAGGCCGGCCAGCGTGATGTCGATGACGATCAACGTCGACGACAGATAGGTGACCTCGCCCTTGATCAGGCCGAAACCCGAATCGATGTAGGTCGTGAAGGTGTTGAGGAAGGTGTCGATGACGCCGACATTGTTCACGGCTTCTCTCCCTGTGGATCACTCGTCATCGGCGGCGTGGCCGGCGCGGCCTGCGGCAGAAGTGGCCGCGCCGGCCCGCCGAAGAAGCGCGCGCGGTTCTCCTTCCAAACCGCCTGGCAGTGCGGATCTTCGGCATCCTGCGGTCCGAGCGCGCCGCAACGGCGCAACTCGGCCGAGAGATCATCGGGAGCGGAGACAGAGGGGGCGTCGGATATGGGCTGCTCCGCCGGACGCCGATGAATGACGTGCAGCGCGGCAAGGAAAATGGCGAACACGATGATCATCGCGCCTGCGCGAAGAATATCCGAGCGCTCCATGATCGGTACCTCAGTTGCCGCTGAACATGGTGACGTTGCCGGGCTGATAGCCGCTGCGTGTCGAGAAGATCTTGTATTGCTGCTGGCCCTGCGACTCGGTCGCCGTCACGCGCGCCTGCTCCAACGCATCCGCCCGTCCCTTCGCGGCGAGCACCGCGACGAGATCGGATAGCTGCTGGGAATGCAGGGCCAGAAGCTGATTGCCGACCTGAGCGGCTTGCAGGGCGCCACTTGCCGACTGGCTCGCGGTGACCAGCGAGCTCATTGCGCTGGAGTTGGTCGAGATATTGCCGACGACGCCGGCCTGCACCTTCAGCGAGTCCTCGAAAGCGCCCACCGAGTTCTGCCAGCGACTTTGGGCCGTGGCAAACATTGTCGCATTGGAGCCCATTCCCGCCGCCGTGCCGTACGTGCTGGAGTACGCCGTCTGGATGCGCTCGACGTTGAAGGCGATGTTCTGGGCCTGACTCAGCAGTGACTGAGTCCGTGCGACCTGTGCCTGAAGCTGGGTCAGCGTCGACAACGGCAGGTTGGCGAGGTTCTTTCCCTGGTTCACCAGGCTCTGGGCCTGATTGGTCAGCATCTGGATCTGATTGTTGATCTGCTGCAGCTCGCGCGCCGCGGTCAGCACATTCTGGCTAAAGTTGGTGGGGTCGTAGACGATCCACTGCGCAGAGGCCGGCGCCGTCAAAGGCGGCGAGATCGACAAGGCAAGCGAGAGAGCGGTCGCAGCGGTCAAGCTTGCGCGCCGCGTCTGATGAGCGATCATGATTGCACCTCCAGATTTATCAGGTCAGGGATGAGATCGGCGGCCCAGAGCAACTCGTGATCAGCGAGCCAAGCGGGCGTGAAGTCGTCGTGGCCGTGCTCGGCGAGCAGCCGTTCGATGGCGGCATGGTCGGCCTTGGAGGACGCGGCGCAGAAGGCCAGCGCGACCGGCCCGAGGCCGAGCTCAAAGAGCCGATTGCCGCGGCGAGACTGGCAGTAGTAGTCGCGCTTCGGCGTCGCCCGCGCGATGATCTCGATCTGGCGGTCGTTCAAACCGAACCGCTGGTAGATGGCGGTGATCTGCGGTTCGATCGCGCGCTCATTCGGCAGGAAGATGCGCGTCGGGCAGCTCTCGACGATTGCGGGTGCGATGTTGCTGCCGTCGATGTCGGAGAGCGATTGGGTCGCGAACACGACGGAGGCATTCTTCTTCCGCAGCGTCTTCAGCCATTCCCTGAGCTGTTGCGCGAAGGCCGGATCGTCGAGGACGAGCCACCCCTCGTCGATGATGAGGAGGGTTGGCCGGCCGTCGAGCCGTCCCTCGATGCGATGGAAGAGGTAGGTGAGGACGGCAGGCGCAGCTCCAGCGCCAATCAAGCCCTCGGTCTCGAACGCCTGCACCGACGCAAAACCAAATTGCTCGGCTTCCGCGTCGAGCAGGCGGCCGGAGGAGCCGCCGACGCAATAAGGTTGCAGTGCCTGCTTGAGCGCGGTCGATTGCAATAGAACCGTCAGGCCGGTAATCGTGCGCTCCTCGACCGGCGAGGATGCCAGTGACGTCAACGCCGACCAGACGTGCTCCTTCACGGTCGGATCAATGGTGACGCCCTCCTTGGCGAGGATCGCGGTCACCCATTCGGCCGCCCAGGCGCGCTCCGCCGCATCGCCGATGCGTGCGAGCGGTTGAAGAGAGACGGAATCGTCAGCGCTGTTCGACAGGCTTCCGCCGAGGTCGTGCCAGTCGCCGCCCATGGCAAGCGCCGCCGTGCGGATCGAGCCGCCGAAATCGAAGGCGAAGATCTGGCTCTTCCGGTAGCGCCGGAACTGGATCGCCATCAGCGCCAGCAGCACGGACTTGCCGGCCCCGGTCGGCCCGACGATCAGGGTGTGGCCGACGTCGCCGACGTGCAACGAGAAGCGGAAAGGCGTCGAGCCCTCGGTCTTGCCAAAGAACAGCGGAGAGCTGCGGAAATGCTCGTCGCGGTCCGGCCCGGCCCAGACCGCCGAAAGCGGTATCATGTGAGCCAGGTTCAATGTCGAGAGCGGCGGCTGGCGGACGTTGGCGTAGGCGTGCCCGGGCAGTGAGCCGAGCCAGGCTTCGAGCGCGTTCACCCCTTCCGGCATGCAGGTGAAGTCGCGCCCCTGAATCACCTTCTCGACGAGGCGCAGCTTCTCGGCGGCGAGACCTCCGTCCTCATCCCAGACGGTGACGGTCGCGGTGATGTAGGCCTGACCGACATCGTCGGTACCCAGTTCCTGCAAGGCGAGATCGGCATCGGCGGCCTTGTTCGCCGCATCGCTATCGACCAGGGTCGAGGCCTCGTTGGTCATCACCTCCTTGACGATGGCGGCGATCGACTTGCGCTTGGCAAACCACTGTCGGCGGATTTTGGTCAACAGCTTCACCGCCTCGGTCTTGTCGAGGAGGATGGCACGGGTCGACCAGCGGTAGGGAAAGGCAAGCCGGTTCAGCTCGTCGAGGATCCCGGGATGCGTCGCGGTCGGAAAGCCGACCACGGTGAGCGTGCGAAGGTGGTGGCTCCCCAGACGCGGCTCGAGGCCGCCTGCGAGCGGCTCGTCCGCGAGCAGCGCGTCGAGATGCATCGGCGTTTCGGGGACGCGCACGGGCTGTTGCCGGGTGGAGATGGTCGAATGCAGGTAGGTCAGCGTCTCGCCGTCACCGAGCCACGCCACCTCGGGCATGAACCCTTCGACCAGTTGCAGGACGCGGTTGGTCCGATCGACGAAGCCGCGCAGCAACTCGCGTGGATCGACGCCGCTCTGCGCACGGCCCTCATAGAGCCAGTTCTCGATGCGCGAGGCGTCCTCGGCCGGCGGCAGCCAGACGAAGGTCAGGAAATAGCGGCTCTCGAAATGCGCACCGGCCTCCTCGAAAGCGTCCCGCCGCTCCAGGTCGACCAGCGCTGATGCGGCGTCTGGAAAAGTGTTGTGCGGATAAGTCTGGGCGGCGATGCGCTGGGCTTCGACGAAGATCGCCCAGCCTGAGCCGAGACGCCGCAACGCGTTGTTGAGGCGGGCGGTCACGCCGACGAGCTCGGCCGGCGTCGCGCTGTCGAGATCCGGACCGCGGAAGCGCGCCGTGCGCTGGAACGCGCCGTCCTTGTTGAGGACGACGCCCTTCTCGACCAAAGCGGCCCAGGGCAGGAAGTCGGCAAGACTGTGGGGTCGGTTGCGGTATTCGGCGAGGTTCAGCATGCAAGCCTCACACGCGGAGATAGGATGGATAGCGGAGGTGACGTCGAACGACGTCCACGAATTGCGGGTCGCGCGTGGCCGCCCAGACCGCAGCGGCATGCCCCACGGCCCAAATCAGCGCTCCGGGAATCCAGAGGTGGAGGCCGAGTGCAATTGCCGCCGCCAACGTGCCGTTGGCGATCGCAACCGTGCGGGGCGCGCCGCCCATCAGGATCGGATCGGTGAGCGCGCGATGGACCGGCGCGAAGAAGCCCGGCACTTCCGGATCGACGATCGCAGCCATCACACCAACGCTCCGCCGGAGAAGCTGAAGAAGGTCAGGAAAAAGCTCGACGCGGCGAAGGCGATCGACAGGCCGAAGACGATCTGGATCAGCCGGCGGAAGCCGCCGGACGTATCGCCGAAGGCGAGCGTCAGGCCGGTCACGGTGATGATGATGACCGACATGATCTTGGCGACCGGGCCCTGCACCGACTCCAGGATCTGGTTGAGCGGCGTCTCCCACGGCATCGAGGAACCGGAGGCGTAGGCCGCAGGGGCTAAAGCGATGGAGATGAAGACAATTGCCGCTAGGTCGGCGAAGCGGCGACGAACACGACGGATCGCGGGAGGGCACTGAATCATGACGGGTCTCCGGGAAGTGAGGATTGGCCGCCCGCCCCGGCCGACTGGACGCGGTAATCGCCGGTGGCGGGATCGAGGCCGGCGACGAGAGCGAGTTCGGCGAGGCGGCGTTCGCTGCCGCGGCCGCGCAGTACCGCGACGAGATCGATGGTCTCGGCGATCAGCGCCTTGGGAACGGTGAGGACGGCCTCCTGGATGAGCTGCTCGAGGCGACGAAGCGCGCCCAGCGCCGTGCCGGCGTGAATCGTTCCGATCCCACCGGGGTGGCCGGTGCCCCAGGCTTTGAGGAGCTCCAAGGCTTCGCTGCCCCGTACCTCGCCGACCGGAATCCGGTCTGGGCGTAGGCGGAGGGAGGACCGAACCAGATCGGACAGCGACGCGACGCCATCCTTGGTGCGCAGCGCGACCAGATTCGGAGCGCGGCATTGCAGTTCACGCGTATCCTCGATGAGAACCACGCGATCGGTGGTGCCGGCGATCTCGGCCAGCAGCGCGTTTGTCAGGGTGGTCTTGCCGGTCGAGGTGCCGCCGGCGACCAGGATGTTCTTGCGGGCGGCGACCGCTTCGCGCAACAGGCCCGCTTGGCCGGCCGTCATGATGCCGGCCGCCGCGTAGTCGTCCAGGGTGAAAACAGCGACGGCGGGCTTGCGGATCGCAAAGGCCGGCGCCGCAACGACGGGCGGAAGAAGCCCCTCGAACCTCTCCCCCGTCTCGGGAAGCTCGGCCGAGACGCGCGGCTTCTCGGCATGCACCTCAGCGCCGACATGATGCGCGACCAGGCGCACGATCCGCTCGCCGTCGGCGGCAGACATCGTTCGTCCGCTATCCTCCAGCCCGCCGGACAGCCGGTCGATCCAGAGCCGGCCGTCGGGGTTGAGCATGACCTCGACGATCGAGGGGTCTTCGAGGAAGGTGGCGATCGCGGGACCCAGCGCGGTGCGCAGCATGCGCGCGCCACGCGAGAACGCTTCCGAATGGAGTGAAGTGCCCGCCACGATCGTCCCCCGTCGAGCGCCAATCGCGGCAAGCGATTAGCAACGGGGATGGATAGAAAAGGCAGGAACTGTCGCAGTTCAACAAGTATTCAGCCGTCGTAGCGATCGGGCGTAGAGCAGAGAAAAAATACTTGCTGCATAGAAGGCGATATCCTAACCGGGATGCGGGGCCAGGTTGCTACTGACTACTTTTTCGGAATTGCAATGGACGACGGTCATACTGCACGTGTAGGCCCGGTTTTGGTCGTTGCGACCGCCAAAGGCCTAGTTTCATCGAACGATAACAGGGTATATTCCCGGCGAGCGACAATTTTTGGTTGAGGCGTTTTATCAACGATGCACACCTGTCCGCCCCCGAGCGAGGCGCTCGACGAATGGCTCGAATCTTTCGACAGCGTGCGGGGGCGTTTCGGCCACCTTCTCCTCGAGCAAAAATCCGACACCGACAACGACCTGATCGCCGGGCTAAGGCCGTACTTCGAGTCGGCTCACACAGACGCGCGGGAATACTTCCACGCTCAGATCGGGATCAACCTTCACCCGGACGCTGGCGCTCCCGGCGAGGAGGCTTGCTATCCGAACTGCCTCCCCCTGAAGGCGCTTCGCGGTCTTTTCGGGGAGGTGATGGCGGGAATGCTCACGGAAGCTTTTCGCGATTCGTTTGTCGGCGGTCACGCTTGGCGCGTGCCGATCTACCTGTTTCGGTATCACGCTGATGTTGAGGCCTATTTATTCTCACTGGCTCGAGACGGGCGGCGGTGGCGCGAGGTGTTTGGCCGATTCGGGAGCGACTTCATCGGAGTCGTTCTGGATGATGATGGTCGGGTATCGAGGTTTATCGCTGGAGAGGCCAAATGGCGCCGCCTGCTCACCGATGGTGTCTTCAATGAGCTGATGCTCGGTGAGCTTATCACCGACCCGGACACTGGAGAGCGCACACGTTCGGGGAAAGGTGTGTGGTTTGAAATAAATCGGGACACACCGGTGCCGCATGGCTTGCGCCAACTGCAGAGGCTTTTAGAACAGCGAGATTCGGAGGGCTATGCGGCGGCGATCTTGTCGCTCGATGAGGCGCTGATCCTCGATCACCCACGGCCGCTGCCTCGCACGAACCTCATTCTGATCGCGGGTAACGGCGCGCAACGGAGAGAGGAAGGAGACGTGCTGATCGGCTGGGAGGAACTGCCGAACGAGTACACCGCTCCTCATGACCTACAGGTCGTTGAGCTCATCCTGAGCGACGGAGAATTGCTCATCGATGGCCTGTATTCTTCGCTCTGGACGTAGGCTGAGCTATGCCAGAATTTGATGCTGAACGGCTCGACCTGGCCAACAATCTCCGCCGCCAACTGGCCGTGGAAAATGAACTCTCGCGCCTACAGGCTCGAGCGTATGTTCGCTGTCTGCAGGCGACATGGCAAGTGCCTACAATTCAATGGACGGACCAGGAATCCGCCAGTCAGCTGCAGGACGCAAGGCGTCTCCTTCATGCAGCACATATATTTCAGCAAGTCGATGGGCCGGCGTCGCCAGGCGCTATCGCCTGCTTTCGCCGCACAGGCGAAATCCTTGAGTGGCTGACGCGAGCAGCGGATAGCATCCGCGCCGTTGTTCCGATCGAGATACTTGCTGCTGCCGCCTACCAACTTGGCGGCCTCCCAGCAATGGCGTCCGGTCTTTTGGGGCAGGTTGATAGCGAGCACGATGGGGTCGCTCTGTACGCTGCCTTCTTGCGTGCGGATTTTGAACAACGTGCTGGAGCGGGCGGCCGAGTTTTGGGCATCCCACCGCGATCTGACGAGTCCAGACGCCTCCGAAAAATTGGCTAGACCCGACCTAGCAGGCTGTTGAAAAAGGTGCTCGCCGCCGACCAGCGACCGTGATTCATTGGCTCCGACGAGATTCGGAGATGGGGCGTGCGCGGCGGCGACAATCGAATGGGCGAGCTGTTCAGCTACGTCGATCTGGAGGCGCGGGTGCGGCGTGACCATCCGCTGCGAGCGATCCGGACGATCGTGAACGAGGCGCTGTCGACGCTGGAGCGCGAGTTTGCCGCGCTCTATTCGCCGATTGGGCGGCCGTCGATCCCGCCGGAGAAGCTGCTGCGGGCGATGCTGTTGCAAGCGTTTTATTCGATCCGCTCGGAGCGGCTCTTGATGGAGCGGCTGGAATACGACCTGCTGTTCCGCTGGTTCGTCGGAATTGGCGTCGACGACGCAGCCTGGGACCATTCGGTGTTCTCGAAGAATCGCGACCGGTTGCTGGAAGGCGACATCGCGGCCAAGTTCCTGGCGGCGGTGCTGGCGCAGCCCAAGGTGAAGAAGCTGCTGTCGAGCGATCACTTCTCGGTCGATGGCACGCTGATCGAGGCCTGGGCCTCGATGAAGAGCGTGAAGCCGAAGGATGGCTCTGGCGAGCCGCCGGCGCCAGGCGGCGGGCGCAATGCCGAAGCGGACTTCCATGGCCAGAAACGCTCAAACGACACCCATGCTTCGACCACCGATCCGGATGCCAGGCTCTACCGCAAGGGCAAAGGCAAGGAGACGAAGCTGTGCTTCATCGGGCATGGGCTGATGGAGAACCGCCACGGCCTGCTGGTCGACGCCTGCCTGACGCGGGCCGACGGGCATGCCGAACGGGTGGCCGCGCTGCACATGATCGAACCGCGTGCCGACCGGCCGACAGCGATCACGCTTGGCGCCGACAAAGCCTACGACGCCGAAGACTTCGTCAACGAGCTGCGCTCGATGAACGTGACGCCGCATGTTGCGCAGAACACCAGCGGCCGCAGCTCTGCGATCGACGGGCGAACGACCCGGCACGGCGGCTATGCCGTCAGCCAGCGCATCCGCAAGCGCATCGAGGAGGCATTCGGCTGGATCAAGACGGTCGCCGGGCAAGAGAAGACCCGCTTCCGTGGCCGTGAACGCGTCGGATGGGCCTTTACCTTCGCTGCCGCCGCCTACAATCTGGTGCGGCTGCCCAAGCTGATCGCGGAGGCCGGCTGATGGCCAAGGTGCCCGGCTTCGCCAAGGCCTTTGCTGGCCGCTGGCGCATCGTCGAAATGGACAACTGGGACGGCGACTTCCTCGACCTCGTCGACGAGGCGCATCTCACCTTCAAGGGCAAGTCCGACGGTGAAATTGCCTTCGGTGCGCTAAACGGCTTCCTCGATGTCCGCTACGGCGCGCGAGACGGTTCGGCCTGCGCGGAGTTCTCATGGGAAGGGCACGATGAGAATGACCCCGCCTGCGGTCGCGGATGGGCTATGATCGGCACGGCGGGCAGGCTCGTCGGTCACTTCTACATACACAATGGCGACGATTCAGCCTTCGTTTGCGAACGCGGCTGAGTTCTTCAACAGCCTGCTAGACGCGTTCGACGATGATGACCGAGTAACTTGGCTCTTCACCGTCGAGCTCGTGCGCTGCCTCGGGCTCCTGGCTGACAGTCTACGACGTGGGGATGATGAGCGCGGCGGCCGCGCGATGGAGAAGCTCAACGCCCTTGATGGAATGGCCGCGCGTGTTTTCAGCGACGACGCCTCGCTCCTCGTAGGACTGCTGAAGCAGGTAGCGGATGGCTTCAGACGCGCAAGCATCTATCGTCCCCTCAATGCGCTATCGGACCTCAATCCCGACCGACGTTCGAAGCTCCTGGCCTACGCTCGGGGACAATTCAGCCGGGGGCGCGGTATTCTCTGGACCTCGCAATTGCAGGGGCTGGAGCGCCTGTTGAGGGACAGTTCCTTTGCTCTTTGTACACCAACTGGATCTGGCAAAACGCTGGTCGCCAACATGGCGTTGGTCAAAGAGTTGCTGCTACGGGGGCACAAGGACGTCGCCCCCTTGGCAATCTATCTCGTGCCCTCGCGCGCCCTAGCTGGTGAAGTGGAGGCTAAGCTTCGAGGTGAGCTCGGCGATGAGATGATCGTCACCGGACTCTATGGCGGCGCGGACTGGGGCATCACGGATTATTGGCTGAGCGGTGAACAACCGACCGTGCTCATCGTGACGGTAGAAAAGGCGGATGCGCTGATGCGCTACCTTGGTCCCCTTTTGCTTGGGCGCTTGCGGCTTGTGGTCATTGACGAAGCACACCAGGTGGTTCCGGAGGGTGGGGAGAACACCAGGATCAGTTTTTCGGAGCACCGCAATCGCTCGCTCCGGCTCGAAAGCTTCATATCGCGCGTTCTCGCAAGGCGGCCGGACGTCGTGCGAATCGCGCTCACTGCGGTGGCGGGAGGCGCATCCCTGCCTGTAGCACGTTGGGTCGAGGGGCGGCCCGACGCTGAAGCCGTAGGAGTGCGTTATCGAAGCACTCGACAGGTTATCGGCGTTTTGGAAACAACACCGAACCGCCCGTGCCGGATCCTTCTCGATATCATGAACGGGCGACCGCTGTATCTGCGTGGCGAGGAGCAGCCCGTGTATCTCCGGCTTCGAATCGAACAAATGCCGCAATTGCCAGCGGGCATGCGGAATAGTCTCAATCGCTTCAATAGTCTAACCGTACTTTGGACGGCTCTTCACTTGGTCGAGGAAGATCAACGCATTCTTATCTCCGTAGCGCAGGAACCAGAACAGACGATGCGCTGGTTCAAGGAAGCTCTCGAACTGCCGACATGGGCGACAGCGCCTGGCTTCTCGGCGCCTGACGGGGAACTGCGCGGGCGCTACGACGAAGCACGGGCTGCTTGTATCGACTATTGCGGCGTCGACTCCTTCGAGCTCGCGCTCCTTGATCGGGGCATTGCGACGAGCCACGGCCAAATGCCGCAACGGCTTCGGCGCCTGATGACCGAAATGATCGAGGGGAGAATTTGCCCGATAACGGTCGCAACCGCGACATTGACAGAGGGAGTTAACCTTCCGTTCGACTTAATTCTTCTTTCGTCGCTGAAGCGGCGCTCTTGGGACGCAGAGAACGAGCAACAGATAATAACGCCACTTTCCACTGCGGAATTCCGCAATCTCGCAGGCCGGGCTGGACGGCCCGGAGCCGCCCGAGGGATCGAGGGTATGACGCTTATAGCGCTCCCAACCACGATCTCCACGACGGCAGACAGTTTCGTCGGGGTTCAGCGCAGGCAACGTCGTGATCTCGTGACAGACTATGAACAGCTCCGAACGGCGTTGCTGATCGAGGAACGCGATGCTGATGCGGTCGAGAGTCCGTTGGCCATGCTCCTGACCGCAATCCGCGATCGTGCAATCAGCGTTCTTGGGCTGCCGCCTAACCGATTTCTGGACTGGCTCGATCAGGTCCTTCCGCCGAATATCAGTCCCGAGGCTGGTGAGGGAGCGAGCGGACTTCGCGCTCGCCTAGCAGATAGTCTTGATGAACTTGACGGCGTGCTGCTCGCGGCGCTGGAGGAGGTCGCACGTGCAGACGAAGTGAGCATGACGGGCGCCGAAGCCGAAGCTCAGCTCATCGAACTATGGCGGCGAACGTTCACCGCGGTTGCTGCCGCCCAAGAAGAATGGATGGAGCAAGCGTTTATACGGCGTGGCCGCGCGGTGGTGGAAACCGTCTACCCGGACGCGGACGAACGTCGGCGTCTCTATCAATATGGCTTCTCTCCGATCGTTGGCCGTCGCTTCGAGGGGGTTGCTCCTCAAATCCGAGTTTTGATGGCAGCAGCACACAGCTACGGGGTTGATGATGCTAGCACCCGGCTGCGCGTATTCGAACAAATCGGGATGCTTCTCTCTAATGATCGCGGGTTCGGATTTCGGGTGCGCGCCACGGTCGGCGATCAGGCGCTGCTCGCAAACTGGCGGGACGTGCTGGCATGGTGGATGCAAGTAGCGGACGCCGCTGGACCTGATGCGGATCAGCTTCGGAGCTGGCAGCGCTTCGTTGCCGACAACCTCGAATTCAAGTTGGGTGTCGCCATAGGAGCGGTCGTCGCGCAGGCCTGGTCGGCAGGCGCGGGCGACCCCTACGCGGTACCGTCGCTTTCAGAGTGGCGCGTTACCACGGGTTTACCGTGGTTTGGCTTTTGGGCTCGCGAACTGCTGCGATGGGGCACACACGATCCGTTCGTCGCCTATGTGCTTGCACAAGGGCTAGCTCACACACGAGAGCGCGCTGCCGAACGTCGTGAAGAGTTCGAAACTTGGTTGCACGCAAACCACGTGGATATCGAGCCCGACGACTACATCGATCCGCAGCTTTTTCTCGAGTGGCAGAACAGCTTGCCCAGGCGAGAGCACGCCGCCGTACCATTTGCTCCGGAGACGGTCGAATTGACTGGAACCAATGGCGCGCGGCCACGATACAACGTGATACCTGTTCCCCACGGTGCCCGCGTTAGTTGGCTTGACCCCGCTGGCTTTGAGCTCGCAACGTCGAAGGATATTGCCGGCGCTTATGACAATAGTTCCATTCGGAACGACTACGAGCTTCGCGCCACGCAGCGCGGCGCCTCCGTGAACAGAACTTTTCGCGCAGGCGCTCAATAATCCGCTGAGACGAATGGGGCCGGAGCGGGGCTGGCGACTATTGCGGCTCCCTAATTACCTTCGGACCCCGCTGGTTCTGGGCGGGAATAAGACTGAACGCTATCCACGTCATCCGGGATCTCCTGCCTCAGCTGTGGCCCGTGGCTTAGTCGCCGGCCCAGCGCCGCGACGAAGTTATCATAACGCGCTCCGGCCTGTGCCCTCGCGGCCTTGGCGGCTGGTTCGGGGAGCGGCGGTGTCGTCGTGAGCCAGAAGCGGATGAAGAGAGCGATGGTCTCGACTGAAATCCCGACATCCCGCTCAAGCCGCGCGATCCGACGATCGATTTGGTCGAGGCGCTTGGCGGTGGCGGCCTCCCGCCGCTCGTCGGCGTCAGGCGACAGAAAAGACGCAATGGCGGCTTCGGCGATGAGCGACATCGGCTGCTCGCGCCGAGCGGCATAAGCCGACAGCGTCTTCATGACGTCCGGATCCAGATAGACCGACATCTGGGCTTTCTTCTTCGGCGCGGTCATGCCTGCCTCACAATCCAAGATCGTCGCCAGGATCGAGCGATGCCTGGCGCGCGACGCCCTGCATCATGTCGTTCATGCGCCTGATCCGCGGGGCATCTTCCTCGAGCTCGTCGGCAAAGTCTGGCGCGAACTCGTTGTCCAGCGGTTCCTTTTTCTCCACAGTGTCGCGGTCCAGCTCCGGCTGCTGCCGGCGGTCGGCGGTCTTCGGATCCTCTGCATCGTTCGCGTCGTCGGTCGACGTCGCAGGAGCCGTGGGGCGCGGCGGGAGTGGCCGTGAACTCCAATCGTCCGGCCGGTTGTCACGGGGGTTGGTCGGCGTCGGCGGCGCCATGATGCGCTCCTGGAAGCGTCCGTCCTCGTAATAGCGCGCCTTCTTCGCCCGAATCGGATGGAGACCCGACATCATGACGATCTCATCGGAGGGTGGCAGCTGCATCATCTCGCCGGGCGTCAGCAGCGGGCGGGCGGTCTCCGACCGCGACACCATCAGATGACCCAGCCAAGGCGCGAGCCGGCTGCCGGCATAGTTCTTCATCGCCTTCATCTCGGTCGCCGTGCCGAGTGCGTCGCTCACCCGCTTCGCGGTCCGCTCGTCGTTGGTCGCAAAGCTGACCCGGACGTGGCAGTTGTCGAGGATCGAGTTGTTGGGTCCGTAGGCTTTCTCGATCTGGTTCAGCGACTGGGCGATCAGGAAGCTCTTGATCCCGTAACCCGCCATGAAGGCTAGCGCGGACTCGAAGAAGTCGAGCCGGCCGAGCGCCGGGAATTCGTCAAGCATCAGGAGGAGCCGGCGCCGTCCAGCCTTGGCGAGGAGTTCCTCGGTCAAGCGGCGGCCGATCTGGTTGAGGATCAGGCGGATCAGCGGCTTGGTGCGGTTGATGTCCGACGGCGGCACCACGAGGTACAGCGTGGTCGGCCCGTCACCACCGACGATGTCGGTGATCCGCCAATCGCAGCGCCGTGTGACCTCCGCCACCACAGGATCTCGGTAGAGCCCCAGAAACGACATGGCGGTACTCAAGACGCCGGAGCGCTCGTTGCCGGATTTGTTCAGCAACTCGCGCGCAGCGGACGCGACCACTGGATGGACGCCGGCCTCGCCGAGATGCGCCGTCCGCATCATCGCGGTAAGCGTCGACTCGATCGGCCGCTTCGGATCGGACAGGAGGGCTGCGACGCCGGCGAGCGTCTTGTCCGGCTCGGCATAGAGGACGTGGAGAATCGCGCCAACCAGGAGCGCGTGACTGGTTTTCTCCCAGTGGTTCCGCTTCTCGAGGCTACCCTCCGGGTCGACCAAGATGTCGGCGATGTTCTGGACGTCGCGCACCTCCCACTCGCCACGGCGGACCTCCAACAGCGGATTGTACGCCGACGACTTCACGTTGGTCGGATCGAACAGAAGGACGCGGCCGTGCCGTGCGCGGAAGCCGGCGGTGAGCTGCCAGTTCTCCCCTTTGATGTCGTGGACGATCGCCGAGCCCGGCCAAGTCAGCAGCGAAGGGATGACGAGGCCGACGCCCTTGCCGCTCCGGGTTGGCGCAAAGCACAGGACATGCTCTGGTCCATCATGGCGAAGATAGGTCTGCTCCAACCGGCCGAGCACGACGCCGTCGGGCCCGAGTAATCCGGCCTGCTCGATCTCCTTTGCCTCGGCCCACCGCGCCGAACCATAGGTCTCGGCATTCTTCGCTTCGCGGGCGCGCCAGACCGACATGCCAATCGCGACCGCCGCGGCGATGATGCCGCCGGACGCGGCGATGTAGCCGCCCTCGATAAAGATTGAGGGTGCGTAGGCGTCGTAGGCATACCACCACCAGAAAAAGGCGGGTGGGAGATAGAACGGAAAATGGAGCAGCTCGAACCAGGGCTGCCCGAGCTGCGGCTGGAAGCCGAGCCGCCAGGCCGTCCACTCCGTCGCGGTCCAGATCGTCAGCAGGACGATCGCGAACACCGTGATGACCTGCCCCCAGAGAATCTTGGTCGCGGACATGACGGCCGTCCTTTCCTGACGTCGATGATTGGAGGGATCGTTCACAGGCCGAGCCCCCGGTTGCGCCCAAAACCCCAATCGATGCCGCCGTCGGCGCGGGCGACACCGGAGACATGCCGGCCGAGCTGCTTTTCGAGTGAGGGCGTCCAGGGCACGAGCTGGAAGCCGAGACCGTCGTCGATCATGGCAAAGCGGCCAGAGGCGAGCGCGAAGCGCTGCCGATAAGCACCGGCGACATGTTCGCCAGCAGCCGACGGGTTGAACGGCTGGCCGGTCTCGGCGGCGAGCTGCTTGCCGAGATCCTCTAACTCCCGACGGCGCAGCGTGCCGATCAGGTTCTTCGCAAATACCAGTCCGTGCGCTTGGCGCCCGGCGAGCCCCTGCTCGACGAGCTGCTCGGCGCGCCGTTGCAGGGCGCCGCGGACCTCGGCCCCGAAGCCGACCTGGCCGAGCGCCACAGGGTCGCGTGCGACGGCCTGGTGGTCGAGCCATGTCGCGCCGTTCGCCGTCACCTGCGCTTCGATCGAGAGGTCGGAACGGACGGCGAGCGCCACGCGACGCTGCCCTCTCGCGTCATCGAATTTGCGCAGCTCGACGATCGAGCCCGGTGCGCAGTCGCCGGCGGCGTCGAGATCGGGCAGCCTGATGTGGTGGCTGCGGCCGTCTACGCCATCGACCACGGCATAAGCGGTCCCCTTGAGTTCGTCGTCGAGACCGCGATCGACGAGGCGCCCGATGATGGGGACGTCGAGGCTTTCGCCCGCCAGCACGTAGCTCGCGGTCCCGCGCTCGATGCCGCGTTCGGTCAGGCTGCGGTGGATGCGTTTGATGATGTCGCCGCGTTCGCCGAGCTCGCGCAACG
The DNA here is from genome assembly GCF_042258325.1 of Bradyrhizobium sp. Pha-3. Classification (NCBI taxonomy): domain Bacteria; kingdom Pseudomonadati; phylum Pseudomonadota; class Alphaproteobacteria; order Hyphomicrobiales; family Nitrobacteraceae; genus Bradyrhizobium; species Bradyrhizobium sp. Pha-3. Next base: position 8,201,152 of record NZ_CP170151.1, read on the forward strand.
TCGTCTCGGCGGCCTCGTCCATGACCCATTGGCCTGGCCCGAGTTGATGCGCGAGGCCTAGGCTTTCCAAGCGTCGCATCCGGCCGACCTTCAACACATGGAACTGATCAGGTTGCTGCATCGGATTGGGCGCAAGGTCGACGACGCCATGCCGGCCTGCGTCGCGAACAAGCTGGCGGTCGAGCTGTGTCCAGCGTTCGGCTTCGACCTGGCGCTCAAGGGAGCGTTGGATGTCGAGGTCGGAGCGCAGCCCGAGTTCCTGTGTGACCAGATCTTGGGCGCGAGCGCGCATTCCTTCCTTGATGTAGTCGCGGGAGATGACGAGCTCCTGGCCGTCTTCGCCGACGCCGCGCACGATGATGTGGACGTGCGGGTGCTGGGTGTTCCAGTGATCGACGCCCAGCCAGTCGAGCTTGGTGCCAAGATCCTTCTCCATCTGGCCGACCAGCTCGCGAGCGAAGCCCTTGAGGTCGGCCATGTCAGGCGCGTCCTCGGGCGAGACGATGAACCGGAAATGGTGACGGTCATGCTGACAGCGCTCAGCAAAGGCCTTGGGATCGGCATCCTCGGTGTCCGGACCGAACAGATTGGCCTTCTCCCCGTCCCGGGTAACGCCCTCGCGCCGGAGATATCCGAGGTGCGCGGCGAGCGGCGCCGATCTCGCCCGATGCCGAACAACGCGGGCCTTGATCGTCACCAGACGCGAGCGTCCGGTGAGCAGACGGTTTGCCTGCACGCTGGCGACCCGACCTCGGCCGAAGCGCGAATGACGATGGTTGGCGAGCTGGCCCGTCCGCGAAATGCCGCCGCCGGCGCGCTGAGCGGCGGCAAGCGCCTGGGCGATAAATGGCTTGGCCCGCTGGCTCCGCGAGGAGCGGATGCGGCCAGGCCGAGGCTGAAAGTCGTTCTCTTCAGCCATCGGCAGCCTCGGCAATGTGCGAAAAGCAGAATCCCGGCAATGAGTTGATGGTAAGGCACACATTGCGCGTCGACGCCACACATTGCCGGGTCGGCAAAAAAGGAAAGCAACAACAACCGACCGACCGAGCCGCACATTGCGGCCTTTTATCTCGCCCTCTTAATCGGTCGTCTAAGTTGCTCGCTGTCACCCATTCTCGCTTCCTTTCTTTCTTGCGACAAGGCCCTCTGCGCCACGCCTGAACGCGATGCGCCACCACAACCGCGAGTCCCGGTGCGCCGTGCACTCTTCCGCGCTCGTCGACGGCGCAAAATCGCTGCAACAAGGCAGCGCGGATGCCGTCGCGGCGCACTTTTCCATCGGCATGACGGAGCCACATCACAGGCACTCCGGCGTGGTCCAGCTTGCACGTCAGGTGCGTGGCCACAGGCAAGATAGCGTGCGTTCCGTCGTCGTTGATCTGCACCAGGTCTCTTCCGCTTGTGGCGGAGCTCCGTGTTCAAATTGGCTACACTGCTCGGGTCATTGATCTGCCATCGGCTCGCCTCTGGTCATGCATGGGCTCCGAGCAGCTTGCGCTCCTTGGTGGCGGTACGTGCGTCGACGTCCGCCTGCGATGCGTCGGGATCGCCGCAATAAAATGTGCCGTCGACCCACATCGCATGCATGATCACGGCGAGCTTGCGCGCCACCGCCACCACGGCCTTGCGGTGCGAGGCGCGCCTGGCGATCGCCATGCCCCAGGTCTTGACCTTGTCCTTTTTCTTGTAGCGGGTCAGCAGCGCACTCGCCGCTTCATAGAGCGCGCGGCGCACATCGCCGTCGCCCGCCTTGCTGATCCGGCCCTGCACGTCGATCGAGGAGCCGGACTGCCAGCGCCGCGAGGTCAGGCCAAAATACGCCGCCACGTCGCGCGAGCGCTTGAAGCGCGAGGGATCGTCGACCGCGGTCATGAAGCTCAGCGCCGCGATCGGGCCGACGCCGGGAATCTGCATGAAGCGCCGGCACAGCGCATGGCCGGCGACCAGCTTGACCACCAGGTCGTGCAGCCGGCAGTACTGCTTCCACAGCGCCGCGCGCGCGGTCAGCATGGCGTCGATCAGCTCGGTGACCAGCGCATCTCCTGCCACCGCCTCGCGCACCGCTTGCGCAAAGCCGCCGCGCCCGACCCGGTTCAGCCGAATGCCGAACACCTTCAGCGAGTGCCGGATCGCGTTCTCCAGATCCAGAAACTTGCGCTTCAGATTGCGCCGGTGCGTCAGCAGCAGCCGCAGCCGGTAGCAGGCCGCGCTCTTGATATGGGCGCGCCGGAACCAGCCGGTGCGCATGATGTGGGCGATCCCGAGCGCGTCCGCCCGGTCGGTCTTGTTGCGCTGCGCCTTCAGCGCCGCGCGTACGTGCAGGGTCTCCAGGCAGACCGCCGGCAGGCCGAGCTGCAGCAGCTCCGGATGCAGCCAGGGCGACAGCGAGCCCGCCTCGTGGCCGAGCCGCCGCAAACCGCCGAGATACGGCGCAAGCGCCGCCTTGATCGCGTCCGGATCGGTCACCACCGCCGCCTCCAGCATCACCTTGCCCTTGTCGTCCACCACGCACACGGCCGTCTCGTCCATGCCGACATCCAGGCCACAGAAGTATTTCATCACACGCCTCCCGCGTTGCTGAGGCGGTGCACTGTGCGCGTCATTCATCGCGCAGACCACTTGCGCTGCGGCCGCAACTCCCGGCGCAGACCGATTACGGGCGGCCCTCGTTCGGTCGTTACCTGGTCGTCCCCCTCGCCTGCTCTTTGCTTTTCGCCGGTCAGCGCTGAAACACGCCTGAGCCCGAATTCGTATCGAAGCGCGGCGGAAAACCGCCGGGATACAGCAACGGTCCAGATGTTCGCAGCACGGATGCTTGCAAGCGTACGCCGATCTGGATTTTCATGTTGGCAATGCGGTGAAGTCATTGCGATCGTCCCGGTGTCGAGAGCGCGACGAACAGGCCTTCCGACAGCGGAGCGATGGCCGAGAGATCGTGCACTGGAACTGCAGCCGGCCTGTCGTGCGCTGGTCGATCGAATGTTGCTGGCGCGGAAGAGGACGGCCCGTCAGCGCGGCCGAAAAACAGCGGCGCCCGCGTCCAGGATGAACGAGAAGAGGCCGGGAGGAGGAGAGGCTCTGGCGTCCTCTCCGCATCGACAAAAGGGACGATGGCTGCGACATAGGCTTTGGTCTCCGCCGGCAGCGGACGATGTCTATCGCGAAACTCCTCGTAGCGGCCGGGACCTGCATTGTAGGCCGCGAGAAAACCCGGTGAGCCGTAGCGGTCGTGCAGTTCGCGAAGGAAGGCTGCACCAGCAAAGATGTTGTCACGGGGATCGAAGGGATCTCGTCCCAGACCGTACCGTGCGCGCATGTCCGCCCAGGTCTTGGGCATAAGTTGCATCAGACCAAGTGCGCCTTTCGGTGAGACGGCACGCCGATCGCCGTTGCTCTCGATGCGCATAACGGCGCGAATCCATGCAGTCGGAATGCCAAAGCGCAGCGCGGCTTCTGCCACATAAGTGACATAGCGGTCGCTCGCAGGTTGACCGCGCGCCGGCGCTCTCTCTGCGGACACTGCCGGCATCGTGCCGCCAATCATCAGCAGAACGGCTAGCAGGAACATGGCAAAGCCCGCCGCGTCTCCGCCATGACGCGAGCAAACCGTCATGCTCTCGTCCGTCAAGGGTATGCGCGGCGGGCCGCCCCGCCCTCGACCGCTGGTCTGCGCGGAGGCCAACTGACGTTCGAGCGGGACGACGGGGAGCGACGGCTTTCCTCCGAACAAAGAGGTGGACCGTTGATGCGCCTGGTTGCCGGTACGCGCGACAGGATCCTGCATGCGATCAGTCCCGTTCGGCGCGCTGGGGCAGACGATTCCAGTTCAGCGTCCAGGCCGATTTGTCGTCGCCCGACTGGAAGAGATTGGCGCGGATGGGCCGCGGAAGCGTCGGGTCGTCGATGATGAGCGAAACGTAATCGCCCGCCTTCTCTCCGGTGCGCTTCCAGCCCGCGCCGATCTCCGGGCCGTCGGCATCGCCGAGGCGGATGCGGTAGTCCGGCGCATTCTCGGTATCCAAGGATTCGGCTGGAGTGAGGATGAGAATCCGCTCGAAGAAAAGCGTTTGAATGCGCCCGGTGAAGCCGGACTTGTCGCGGGTGAACTGACCTATTTGCGACATGGGAATCCTCCTTGGTTGCTGGTTTGGAAGCGGGTCAATCGGTGGCGGCGCGCCAGACGAAGCGGCCGTCGCCGGCCTCGTCGGTCCAAAGCGGGATCGCGCGCGCCACGATTGAGGTGTCGGGGAGCGAGCCGAAATAGCGTCCGTCCAGGCTGTCCGGGACAGTCGGGTTCATGAGGAAGACCTCGCCCGGCTTGAGGGTGTGGCAACCGCTCCAACGCGGCAGCGGACGGCCCAGATGGTCCCTATCGTGGGCCGCGCCGACATCGACATGATCGACCGTGACGGCGTGGTCGGACCGGCACACGGTCTGCCCGGGCAGCGCCATCACGTGCTTCAGTATTGGCACACCGTTCGGAAGAAAGCCGCGATCAGCGAGGAAGCTCGCGATCGGCTCGGGTAGCCGCACCACGACCAGCTCCATGGCGTGCAACTCCCCAACCGGATGCAGCGCGTAAAACCCTGTCGGCGTGCTCGCGGTGGCGTTCCAGATCAGCTGCGGCGCGGGGTGAACGAACGTCAGGCTGCCGACGACCAGCGCCGCCATGTACGTCAACGTGAGATAGCCGAAGCGAGTCATGGCGTGACGCTCCGGCGCTTGAGCCATCCGACATGCTGCTCGCGCGTGTAGGCGCGCGGCTCATGACCGGCCGTGAGGCGGTTGTGGAGATGTCGCCAGTATTCCGGCGCGACGTCGGCCGGATCGATGTTGAGCGCCTCGATGGCGTCGACCGCTAGTAGCACACGTTCGACTTTCGGCCAGCTGTCGACACGCAGCAGGATCTCGCCGCCGGGCCGCACGAAGGGCAGCGTCTGATAGGGCTTACCGACCTCAATGGCACGCACGATATCCATGCGCGAGATGACAGTGCCGTAGTCGTTCGACGCCCAGCGCACGAAACCGAAGATGCTGCCGGGTGCAAAACTTGATATGCTGCGGCGGCGGTCGAGGATCTTCTCTTCAGTGCGCCGGCCGAAGCGCAGCCAATGCTCGATTCTCTTCTCGATCCAGGTTAGTTCGACTTGAGTGAGCGCAACGCCGCGCCGATGCGAGGGCGACACAGCACGCGGCGGCAAGGCCTCATTGTCGTTCATGACAGCTCTCCGGTATGTGAATGGGGAAATTCTCGCGCCAGCAATTCGCGCAGCATGTCGGCGACAGTGACGCCGCGCTGGAACGCAGCGACCTTGACGCGGCCGCGCAGCGTCGGCGTGACATCGATTGTCAGCCGCGCGGTGAAGGCCGCGGCATCATCCATGCGACGCGGCGGCGTGTCGCTGGCCTTGATCCAGCGCTCCACATCGCCAGGTCGCGACGCAAAACCGCGCTTGGTGGAGCGCTCTCTCATGGTGCGATCCTCGCGACCTCAGCGGCGAACGCGGCGATCTCGCGGGCGGCAGCGCTCTCTTCGGCAAGCTCGAAGACCAGTCGGCCAGACTGCGCGGCATCCGCGAAGACGACGCGTTGGCCAATGGTGCTGACGAGCACCGGCGGATCGTGATCGGCAAGCGCCTCGGTTGCTTCGCGGGCAATGACCGTGCGTGCGTCGCAACGGTTGAGCACAAAGCGCGCGGCAAGCTGTGGACGATAGATGCGGGCCTCGCGCAGCAGAGACAACATCTCCGCCGAGGCCCAGCCGTCGAGCGGCGACGGCTGCACCGGAATCAGCACGAGATCTGCTGCCAGGAGCGCCGAGCGCATCAAACCGGCAACGCGCGGTGGTCCGTCAATGACGACATGATCGGCGGTGCGCGCGATCTTCGGCACCTCGCGATGGAGCGTGTCACGCGCGAGGCTAACGACGCCGAACAGCCGTGAGACGTTCTCCCGCGCCCGCTGCTTCGACCAGTCCAATGCCGAGCTCTGCGGATCGGCATCGATCAGGGTCACACGCTTGCCGCGCAGCCCCCATTCACCGGCGAGGTGAAGAGCGAGCGTTGTCCTGCCGACACCGCCCTTCTGGTTGAGCACGGCGACAATCATCGCCTGCCTCCCGTCTTGCGGTCGAGAAGCGGCAGAGATGGTTGGCTTAGGTGCTTAGTGGGCCGCTCAGCGTCGGCCTCGGCGTTGTCCGCAAGACGCGCGGGCCCACTACAACGGTTAGATTCTACGTTAGATTCTATGTTAAGGTCCGGAATCACGGTTTCCGGCCAAAGCGTTAGTTGCGGTTCACGCGGGCGAAGTCCCGATAGGGCTGCGTGCGGAATCCCGATACTGTTTGCGTGCGAAGTCCCGAGTGCTTCCACAGCACTGTCCACAGGGGATGTGGATAATTTTGATGGCACAATGCGGAGCAGTTCGCTGCGCGCCTCGCGTTCGATGTGCAACTGGTAGCCGGGAAGCGGCTGGCGTACCGCGATGCGCCGGATCTGCAGCGCGAAATCCGAGACTCGCACCAGGCTGCCGGATTTCCTGTGGAGGTGTGCGATCTCGAACAACCATCCTTTTGGCTGGCGGCCGGCGTGCTTGCGCGCGACGCGGTAAAGCCAACGCTCGATCCCGCCGGTCAGGCTGAAGTAGGCCGGATCAATCGTGAGAACGAGTGAACGATCGATGACGCCGCGATAGAACCAGTCGGGGAGAACAAGTTCCATGCCTTCCACGCGACCGTCGCGCTGTGCACATTCCTCCCATTCGTTGATCCAGGAGAATTGGTGGCGCCGCCAATGCTCGCCCTGGCGGATGGTGGTGCGGATAACCGTCGCCTGCAGGCGGGCCAGCGCGCCCTTCAGGAGCTTGTAGTCGCGGGCCCCGGTCCGCCGACCGACTGCGGTCAGAAGTTGGTAAGGGGTGAAGCGCAGGAAACGCGAGGTCTTCAGACCGAGGTTCTCAGCCTCGACAATCTGGCTGGCTGCCCAAATCAGCACGTCGGCGTCCCAGATCGTCGCCATGCCGTGCTCGGAAACCGCATAAACCTCGACGCGGATGTCGCCGGCCTCATAAAGGATCGGCCTCGTCCGCTTGGCCTTGGCGAGTGAAAAGAACGGTCGCTCCATCAGATTGCGCTGATCGCGCGGGCTGGCGTCGCCGGTGGCGACAACGAACGGATCGAGCTTGCTTCGCTCGCTGGGAGTGATGAGGCGGCGCGACGACATGGCGAGCATTCCTTAACGATGCGCGTGGCCGGCGGCGCGGGCCTCGACGTAGCGAGGATCCGACGTAGAGCTGCAGGCGGCCTGATCGGCCCAGGCTTCGAGATCGCCGATGGCGTAGACAACGCGACCGCCGAGCTTGCGGAAGGTCGGGCCATTGCCATGGCAGCGATACTTCTCAAGCGTGCGCGGCGAGATGCCGAGGAGGCGCGCGGCCTCGGGGGTGCGCACGTAGCGGGTGGAGAGTTGCGCGGGCCTGTCGAGCATAGGAGATCTCCGTCTTGCCTCGAAGCGCCGCGGCCAAGTCGCGGCATGTCGGGGCCAAGGTGGCGGAGAGTTCAGGCGTTGGGGGTGGACGAAAATTTACCTGAGTGAATGTCCCCCCATAGCCGCAGTAAAGCGAACCGCGGCGCTGCATGCGGCGCGGGTTGCGTCATCACGGCGGATGGCCTGAAGGGATCGACGGGCAGGTCAGAGGCCTTGTAGGAATTTCAGATAGCCCCCTTCGACCAAGGCCCTCGAGTCGTAAATGAGCCGGTTCGCCTTACGGCGGGCATGCGAATCCTTCCACTCGACCGAACGACGCTGGGCGTGGTCGGAGGCGAGCACCTTCGCTGCCACGTCGCGCGGACCGCCGCCTAGGTCGAGGACGTCGAAGGTGTGAAGGAGCTGGATCAATCGCCGTTTCTGAAAGGACGTCAGCCGCAGGGCCGCTGGTAGAAGGCCGATACTCTGACCGCCAAGCAGGCGGACGAAGTGTAACGCGACGTCGAGCCGGAGCTCCGCCATGCTGTCGATCGGCAGAAGCACGGCGGGACGTCGTGTGCCCTGCTCGTCACGCAACCGAACATGAAGCTCACCCGATCCGTCCGCAATTATCAACTCGCGACCGTCAGGGTCCGTGCGCTCGAGGAGCGACTGCCCAAAAGCTTTGCGGTCGATGGAACGAAGAGCATCGAAGCCCGGCGGCGCGGGCTCCAGGATCAAAGTTCCAGGTGACGCCTCAGGCAGCCAAATGGTTGGTTCTTTCCCAACGGGAGCGGCGGGATCATGGGCGAAACCGCAACCTCCATCGACGTGCGAAAGTCGCACGGGCGGTCTCGGCATCAACGCCGTCACGCGCGATCTGGCGCTGCGTGTGGGCGAAGTCGCGGCGATAGTCAGCATTGCGGCGTAGGAATTCGAGGGCGAAGCCGGGGCGCTCAAGACGATTCAGGCGTTCGATGGTCTCCGGCGAGCGCCAGTACTCGGTGGGCATGGTGTTTCCTCTCGTTTCTTGTTCTGTCGTCCCGAACGAGGGACACGCCACGATCCGGAAAGACCGTCCAGTAAACTAGACCCAAAGGTTGCATCGCGCGTGATCGCAATTTGCGTAATACAGAGCACGAGAGCCTGCTCATTGCATCCGCGGTTCCAACAGATACCGATAACCTGCCTCCGTCATCCATCTGGCGCGAGCGAGGTGGCTGTCATGGACTCTTTTGGAGCGATCGGGTTCTCGAGCAGGGTCCAGACCGAAGATCATCTGGACGACTTCACGCCAGTCGGCCCCCTCTTCTTCAGCCATTAGCAACCGAAGATAAATTGCAAGATGTTGCTCGTCATAGGCGTTGACGCGGTCGGTCAACGGCGGCTGATCCTGGAATGCGATCTCGTCCATTGCAATGATCCCCCTTCCGGTCGAAGCGATGCGTTCCATAGTTCCATGTACTGCGAAACTGTCTCAGAATGCGAAATAATCAGAAGACTTTTTGTCGCGCCGCGATGCATGGGGCGCATCACGGCGCTCCCCGAAAGCGGCAAACCAGGCCCAACCCAGAAGAAATGAATAACACGGCGCTGCACGAATCGGAACGATCATTCCTGGAACGATCGTTCCGATGCACGTTCCCTGATCGCCATGGATCTCAAGGAGGTCATGGCGATCAATTTGCGTCGGATACGCCATGTGAAGAAGATGACGCAGGAAGAGTTGGCCGATAGCGCCGGACTGAGTGTCCGTTACATCGGTGCAATTGAACGCGCCGATGTATCGGCCAGCGTGACGGTACTCGGCCGAATCGCTGAAGCGCTAGGCGTCGAAGCAACCGATCTGATCAAACGAACGGCAGTTCATCCTCATCGGGCTCGCTGACAGAGTGTATTTGTGCTGCACCGTCGCACTGACACGTTGAGAACCAACTCCGCGTTGCGTCACGCACAAGTGGATGGGCAGCTCCGGGCAAATCTGCTCTGCTTGCAAAGGCACCTGCTAGCCAAAGGAACTAGAGGGCATGATTAGACGGATGGAGAGCCACTATGACCTTATACGAGCACTTGCCAGCCGACATCCGCGAAGTCGTGGACGCTTACGTCGCGGACCTCAGGTCCCAACCTTGGCGAATTCGCTTCCTCTTGCTGATTGATCTCCTTCAAGAGAAATTGGAGACCGGGGCCGCCGCTACGCAGTGGCGTCCGCTTCAAGAATGGACCGGCATAGTGACGGCAATGTTGGAACACTTGCCGCCTGACAGTTCGGTCGTCGAATGCCTAGGGCTGATGAGCATCAGCTTCAACGACCAATGGCGCGCTCAAGCGCTCGGCCAGATCGAGCGGGATCCCACGGTGCTGGATCGTTTGGTTGCAGTTTGTCCTGACTGGGAAGACATCGTCGAAACCGTTTTGGAAGCTCATCAAAAACGGCCGATTAAGGCGGGACAGGTCCGCGGTCGCTGATCGGTCTTTGCTCCGCCGTCCACGCCTGCTCCGTCGCCACGGACGGAGGCTCTGCGCGGCCAGCTCTTGAGCAAGGCGATGCCCCGCCCGGGCCAGCCGGGCGAGGCATCTTGGGTCGGATCAGTCGCCGTTGCGACGGCTGGGGCGGGACCAGATCAGGCTGAAGCCCTCACCTTCCTCGTCGGCGAAGAGGTTGGCGAAGATCGGAGCGGTGAAGCTCGGATCGTCGAGCTTGAGACCCAGATAATCGCGGCCCTCGTTGGAGCGCTTCGACCAGGCGGCCCCGATCTCCACACGGCCGACATAGATCCGGTGGCTGGGGGCGTTGTCGCCCGAGCGGCTGGTCTCGGGGACGATCCGGACGTTCCTGGCCTGGAGCGAGAGGGTGACGATTTCGCCGTTGAACTCGTTGTTGCCGGACTTCTTGAAGGTGCCGATGGTCGCCATGGTAGTTCTCCTTGATCTCTGTTTTCCGAGCCCGCACCTTGCGGCCTCGATGGTGATCGACAGGCCGGAGGCGATCGACGGCGCACCCCGCAGGGGCTCGACAGCAAAGGAGGAACTTTCTTGTCTTGCGCGAGGAATGACGGCGCAGCCGGCAGGGGAAGAAAGTTGTGACGCCGCTGTTGCGCCATAGGCGATCGAGGCTTCTTAGCCGGCCTTCGGCCAGATCCATCCATCGAAGAGGCCGTTTGGTGCGCTCGATCCGAACAGAGCTGACATCAAGGAGAATTTGGCGATAGCGAGTCCCACCGAGAAGCCGGCCCAATGAATTCAGTCGTGATTGGCTCTTTGTGCTGACAGGCGCAGATTTCCGCTTCCACGATCACTGCCTCGGCCACACGCTCCGCTCACGAGAGTCGCCGGCCGTACCTGTGATCCGCCGCTATTTGGTCGATCACTCACAACGATCGCCATCGTATCTGCCTCTCTGCGATGATCGGTCAAGCCTCGACGCTTAGGCCGCTCTCAATCCGGCTTCAAAGACAAGGACCGCGAGCACTCTGGGTGCCTGATCCAGTCCAGCCTTCCGGTGTGACGCTAGCAGGTTCCCGGCAAGATCAGCCCTGTTGGTTCGGGCGCGGTCATGCCGGTGAAGCGGATGAACGCCGTGGTGCTGACGGCAATCGCACAGACGGCAGCAGATATTGTGTACCAGGTCGGTGAAGGCATCGCCATCTGGACAATTCCATACGTGACGCCGTACCGGCGTCGGTGGCGGGCCCGACGCAACCTCACGAATGCCCTTTGTGACGTGGATATCTTATACCGGAGCAGGGTGGCGCGCGGATGGAACAGTGTGTGATCGTCGATTGATTGGCGCGATATTCAAGAGCGACGGCGGCGAAGGTCACATTTTCTTCAAGAACCACATACAATCTGTCGCCTGATCGTCGCGGCCGGATGTACGCCGTGGCATCACGGGGCCCCGGCTTTCATGCCGGGGTTTTTCGTTTTCAGCGAGTTCGAAAGTCTGCCACTGCAAGGCATTTTGGATTGGTTGAACTCGCCGATATTAAGCGCGCGCTACAAAAGAACCGCGCTAATTGTGACGAGCTCGCTCCGGCCATCACCCAGAAGAATGCAGCCAATCGCCGGCTTGCGCGCCAGACCCCGTCGCGAAAGCTGCCGACCTAAGCTGAATCTATGGGATAATTCGCGCAAGCGGCCAGGCCGCGTCTTGACGTGGCTGCGATGCGCGCTCCTCTATGCGGAGAGCGCCGAGGCTGCATGCAGCCGATTGCAACCGACATCCCCGAGGAACGCCACACCATGACCACTTCCGCTGAAATCGCCGACGAGATCGCCAAGGCGTACAATCTGCCAAAGGCGCAAGCCAAGGCCATCGTGGACGGTGTCTTCAAGTCTATCGCCGATGCAGCGGCGAGCGACGCTGAAACCAATGTGCCGGGCTTCGGCAAGTTCAAGGTGAAGCACACCCCGGAGCGCGAAGGCCGCAATCCATCGACTGGCGCGGCGATCAAGATCGCGGCGGCGAGGAAACTGACGTTCGCGCCGGCCAAGGCCCTCAAGGATGCGCTGAACGGCTAAAGGCAGGGGCGCAAGGCCGGGCCCCTTGTTGGCCCCCTTGTCCGAGGGTTCTCGATGCGGACCAGCCGTGCCTTGAGGAAGGCGAGCGTGCGGATCGGACCGGTCAACTCGTTGTTGCCGGCCTTCCGGAAGGTGTTGATGGTCGCCACAGTGTCTTCCTTGATCTCTGTTTCCGCGCTCGCACCATCAGCGCTAAGCCGCGCTTAGCGCAGGCTCGATGATGAAGGCTTGGTGCCAGCCTGGATGCCTGGACGGGCCCCATCGTCGTGCCGATATCAGCCACGCGCCAAGCGCTGCTTGGCTGGTCCGCCTGCGGCCATTCCGGTGAGGCGGACGAAGGCCGTGATGCTGACGGCAATGGCCCCGACGACCCCGAAAATCGTCTGCCAGGCGGGTGAAGGCATCGCAATCTGGGCGATTCCGTGCGCCGCGCTGTAACCGGCGAAGGTAGCGGGCGCAACATAGAGGAGGATGATCAGGAGCCGGAGCCAGGTGCATGTCACGAAGGCGAGCGCGAGTTGGCCGATGCCGAAGGTTGCGCCGCCCGCTACGAGAGCCACCGCGATGCCGCCGAGCACGCCAGCCCCCGTATGGAAGGCCCACATGCCGATCGTCACGCCAGCGAAGAAGGGCAATGCGCAGACGGCAAGCGTGAAGAGCAGCCAGCCGAAGAAGCCGATAGCGAGGATAACGAGCAGTGGTCCGAAGATGGTCATGGTGGTGGGCTCCGTGCGATAAAGGCCTGACGGTCGCGCCTTCCACCACCACCTCGGCGCGAGAATGAGTATAGCTGCAGACAGGCGCCAGCGGGAGCGATAATCCCGCTGGCCTTGCGCAGTCCAACTCGCGTAGCGATGCACCTTCATGGTTGGAAGGGATCGAATTCGTGAACGATGGCGGCGGGATCGCCATCGTACTCACCGGACGGCATGACGCCGTAGGCGCCTGTGCCAGACTGGAAGACGACGACACAGACCATGAGAGTGGTGGCGAGATTCCAGCCGTTGGCGAATGCGAGGGCTTGAGACATTGATCCGGCTCCTGTGCTGAGGCGGGGACCATCCCCGCGCGACAGGCGCCCGATGTGTCGGGCCGAGGGCCGCAATCACCGCGCAGACGAAGACGGAGCGGCGGCACGCTCACGCGTAAGCCGACCCCTTGTGGGTTGATGGCGTCAGGCCTCTCGGTCCGACCAAGGATCAGCGCCGATAGACGCGGGGTGGCGCCCGCCGGCAGGAGACGTGTCTCGCAACCTGCTGCATCGGCGCATATCGTTGCCTTCATCAGCCGTTGGCTGATCGGTTAAAGTGCATTGCGACTTGGCATGATGGAGAGAGGCGCCATGGCGGAATTCACGGAGCGCGACCTGCATCTGGTGAAGAAGGCGCTCGCCATTGCAGTGCTGGCGATCGAGCGGCAGCCGGGGCCGCTTCAATCGGTGTCTGACCAGAGCGACATGAAGGCCCTGCTCGACGATCTGATCGAGAACGATGCGGAGTTGGCGCACTATGCCCGTGTGGCGCGGATCGCCGTAACGGGTGAGCCGGACTGAAAAGCGGCGTTGCGGAAAGCCGGCCATCCGGCTTTCCGGTTTCATGTATCACGCATAGAAGCGAGAGCGGCGCCTATGCGCCGCCGAACCTCCAGACCGGGATGCCGAGCTTCTTTGCCTTGTCGGCAAGGTTGTCCTGAATTCCCGTGCCCGGGAAATGCATCACCCCGATCGGCAGCTCGTTGAGGATCGCATCGTTGCGTTTGAACGGAGCGGCCTTGGCATGCTTGGTCCAGTCGGGCCTGAAGGCGATCTGCGGAACCTTGCGGTTGTCGGCCCACTTGGCGGCGATCAACTCGGCGCCCTTGGGCGATCCGCCGTGCAGCAGCACCATGTCCGCATGCTTGGCGTGCACCTGGTCCAGTTTGGCCCAGATCAACCGGTGATCGTTGAAGTCGAGACCGCCGGTCAGCGCGACTTTCGGTCCGGGCGGCATGAGCACCTGATTGTCGGCACGCTTCCTCGCGGCCAGGAAGTCGCGGCTGTCGATCATCGCGGAGGTTAGATTGCGGTGGTTGACCTTCGAGCCGTTTCGCGGCCGCCAGCTTGAGCGGGTGTGGCGTTCGAACCCATCGGCGGCCTGGTCGCGCATCAGCTCGAAGGCGTTGCGTCTCTCGATCAGCGTCTGCCCCTCCGCTGTCAGTCGTTCCAGCTCGACGGATTTGATCTCGCTGCCATCCTGCTCCCGCTGCGACCGCTGCTGCGCCAGCTCGTTGTCGTCGAGCTCGCGCTCGATCCTGTCGATGGCACGATGGAAGACGTTCACTGTCGACCAGAGCAGGTCTCCGAGGTCGGGCTCAAGACGGGTATCGGACAGCGCCACCACGAGGGCATCGAAGATGTCGGCGATGCTGCCGGCGAGGACTCGCGCCTCTGGGAGCTGCCGGGGATCGGGCTCATCGTGGAAGGGACGGTAGCCATAGAGCTGGAGTTCCTGGAGGACCTGGTCGGTCGGGGATGAGCCGTGGTGCGGCTCGAAATCGTCGTTGTGGTCGGTGGTCATTGCGGCTTTCCCTCGTCGGATCGACCGCGCCCATCGCGGCCTTCATGGCGACGAAAGCGGCGGGCGGAACGGACTTGCACCCGCAGCGCGAGCTGTGGGCGGGAGCGGTAGCGGAGGACCGAAGGGGGCCGACTATTTTGCCTCGCGATGTAAAGGCGGCTCTGCCGCCGACGGAAAATAGTCGGCCCACGAGGTTGCCGGTCCGAGCCGCTTGCCGCCCGATCGCCCTCTCAGAAGGCCGTGGGTGCGGTCCTCTCCGGCGTTGAGGGGAAGCAGGACCACCGGCCTCGCGATAACGGAGCGGCTGCGTCGCACCTCATCCCCGTTCCGGCTATGCCGCCAGCTCAATAAAGCGGCGCGATGTCCTGCGCCGCGATCTGCACGCGGCTCGCGGCCCGAAGGGCGTCAATTCCGAGCAGGCGAAGATCCTCGTTGAAGTCGCCTAGCCGTGGCGAGAGCACGATTACCTCGATCCCGGCCTCCTGCCCCCGATTGATCAAGGTCGCCATGGCGCCGTCACCGGCAGGATCGTCGTCCCGGGCGATGTAGAGCCGGCGCAGCGTTTCCGGGAAAAGGATGGCTGAGAGATGCGCCGCCGAGAGGGCTGCGACCATCGGCATGGTCGGCAAGACGCATCGGAGCGACAGCATCGTCTCGATGCCCTCGCCGGCCGCCATGACTTCACCAGCTACGCCAAATCGAACGGCGTGACCAAGCAGGTCGCCCATCGCCCGTTTCGGCGCGTCGATCGGCGCCTTGCCGAGCGTCGTCTCGTTGAAGCCTCCGGGGTCAAGCCAGGTGCGATGCGCGCCGGTCAGGTGGCCGCAGAGATCGGTGACGGCGGCGATCATCGCCGGCCAGGTCTCGGTCGCGCTGTGGTCGTCGGGCCTGTAGTAGCAACGCGGGTGAAAGCGCAGACCTCCGGTTTCGTGCAAAGCCGTAATGCCGCGATTGCGGAGATACGCTTCTACGAGTGTGCCTGCGATCGACCGCGACACGCCGAAGAGCCGCCGCGACGCCTCTGGCGATCCGAGGGGCGCGGGCGATTTTCTCGACCGGAGGCGATTTGGCTCTGGCTCCGGTTCTGGACGC
The DNA here is from genome assembly GCF_042258325.1 of Bradyrhizobium sp. Pha-3. NCBI lineage: Bacteria > Pseudomonadati > Pseudomonadota > Alphaproteobacteria > Hyphomicrobiales > Nitrobacteraceae > Bradyrhizobium > Bradyrhizobium sp. Pha-3. Next base: position 8,216,783 of record NZ_CP170151.1, read on the forward strand.
GGCAGACTTAGAAAGCGTCGTGCCTCATTGGCGACGTCGCGAAAGTGAGTGAAACCGCAGCTCTCGCGGATCACGTCGAGGAGATCGCCAAATTCGGCCGAGGCGGCATCTCGCCAATGGCCGGCGGCGCCGGGTCCGGATTCCGGCCCGCTGAGCCGGACGAACATCGACCTGCCGGGCGTATTGCGGACGTCGCCCACTGTCCAGTAGCGGCCCTTCCGCCTTCCGTTGGACAGGTAATGGCGGCACACCGCCTCGGCGTCACGCGCGAGACGGCGGGCCAGTTCGGAGGCGGCGTCGCCGGTCATCAGGCGGCCTCCCGCTCGCCAATGCGCTTGAGCGGATAGTGGTCGAGCACCTTCGCCAACACCGCGACGCCGGTCGCATCTGATGGCACGAACATACGCAGCTTCCACGAGATGATCTCGCTGAAGAGGCCGTAGGCGCGGAGCCGATCGCGCATCGCATCGGTGAAGCCCGACAGCTCGATGCGATGGACGCTCATCACGCGGACACGACGGAGCTGCAGGTCCTCGGCGAGGTCGAGCACGGTGCGCCCCTCCATCAGCGCCGAGAACGCTTCGTGTGGCGTCAAGTTGCTGGCGCCGGTCGCGCAAGCGTTCGCCGCCCAGGCTGGCGGGACCCTGCGACCGATGATGCGCTCGCCCTCGTCGGTCTGGAGCCGATAGATCCGGGTCGACTCGTTCGGCAGTCGCTTCCAGATCGGCAACAGCAAACCAGAGACGATGTGGAGGGTGTTCTCAGCAAACCCGGGGACGTCGACGACTTCGCCGTTCCAGGCTGCGGCGAACGTCTCGCGATCCGCAGGCTGCCAGTGGCTCTCGTCCATCATCTTTATCGAAGCGTGATGGTGCTCCATGGGGCGGATCAGCCGCACGCGGCGTTCGATCTCGCCGTCATCGAGCATGAAGCTTGGCGCCGGAATCTGCACGGCGGCACGCCCCGAGCGCTCGTTGACCAGCAGCACCGCCCGAGGATCGGCGAGATAATCGAGCGCTTGATCAAGCGTCATGGGATGATTGCGCCGGCGTTCGGTGATCGTGAGCAGCCGGGTTTCGGCGCCGGTGACGGGGTGCGTGTAGATCGGATGCCGGTCGGTGACGACGAAGCTTTCTGCCTGCAATGTCTCCAGCCCAACATCATAGACGCCGCGGGCGATAGCGCCCTCGACCTTGGCGTTCAGCAACTGTTCGAAGGCCGTGAACAGCAAGCCTTGCAGGTCGATGGTGAGCGCGAGCAGCCGGTTCAGGAACGTCGTGATCGGTGGCAGCTCGTCCTTGATGCCGTTCGCATCCATGAGCTTCAAGCCTGTGGCGTCCTCGAAGGTCTGGAGCGAACAGCCTTCGACCTTGCCGCGCACGAGCAGCAGATAGAGCTGGCGCAGCGCGTCTCGGGCGTAGTGGCTCTCAAGATTGTCCTCGGGCCGGAATAGACCCTGGCCGCCGGTCTGGCGCTGGCCGCGCGTGATGGCACCCAGCGTGTCGAGCCGGCGCGCAATGGTCGAAAGGAAGCGCTTCTCCGCCTTGACGTCGGTCGCAATGGGGCGGAACAGCGGCGGCTGCGCCTGGTTGGTGCGGTTCGTTCGACCAAGCCCCTGGATCGCGGCATCGGCCTTCCAGCCCGGCTCGAGCAAATAATGGACACGAAGCCGGCGATTGCGCGCCGAGAGCTCGGCGTGGTAGCTGCGACCCGTGCCGCCGGCTTCCGAGAAGACGAGGATGCGCTTGAAGTCATCCATGAAGGCGGCGGTCTCTGCGAGATTGGCGGAGGCGGCACGGTTCTCGACGGCAAGGCGGTCACCCCTACGCACCACGCGCCGCGAACGGCCGGTCACTTCCGCCACGAGGTCCGTCCCGAACCGCTGCACGATCTGGTCGAGCGCGCCGGGAACGGGCGGAAGCGAAGCGAGCCGCTCGATCAGCTCATTGCGGCGGGCGACGGCCTCGCGGCTCTCGACCGGTTGGCCGTCGCGGAAGACGGGCCGGGACGAAAGATTGCCTTCGGCGTCGGTGAAGGGCTCATAGAGCTGCACTGGGAAGGAGTGAGCGAGGTAATCCAGCACGTACTCGCGCGGCGTGATGTCCACGCGCACGTCGTTCCATTCCTCAGGTGGGATCTCGGCGAGCCGCCGCTCCATCAGCGCCTCGCCGGTCGAGACGATCTGAATGACGGCGGCATGGCCCTCGGCCAAATTCCGTTCAATCGAGCGGACCAGGGTCGGCGTCTTCATGCTGGTGAGCAGATGGCCGAAGAAGCGCTGCTTTGCCGATTCGAAGGCCGAGCGCGCGGCCGACTTCGCCTGACGGTTGAGCGTGCCGGTTTCGCCCGTGATGTTGGCGGCCTGCATTGCCGCGTCCAGGTGATTGTGGATGACGCTGAAGGCACCGGCGTAGGCGTCGTAGATGCGCCGCTGCTCGTCGGTGAGCTGGTGCTCGACCAGCTCATATTCGACACCGTCATAGGAGAGCGAGCGTGCAGTATAGAGACCGAGCGAGCGAAGATCGCGGGAGAGCACCTCCATCGCCGCGACGCCGCCCTCCTCGATCGCCTCGACGAACTCGGCGCGCGTGGCGAACGGAAAATCCTCGCCGCTCCACAGGCCGAGCCGCTGGGCGTAGGCGAGATTGTGGACCGTGGTGGCGCCGGTCGCCGAGACATAGACGACGCGGGCATTGGGCAGCGCATGCTGCAGGCGCAAGCCGGCACGCCCCTGTTGCGAGGGCGCGACATCGCCCCGCTCGCCCTTGCCGCCACCGGCATTCTGCATGGCATGGCTCTCGTCGAAAATGATGACGCCGTCGAAGTCGGAGCCCAACCATTGAACGATCTGCCGGACGCGCGAAAGCTTCTCGCCGCGGTCGTCGGACCGCAGCGTAGCGTAGGTTAAAAAAAGGACACCCTCGGCCAACCGGATCTCGCGCCCTTGAGGGAAGCGAGAGAGCGGCGTGACCAGCAGACGCTCCATGCCGAGCGCCGACCAGTCGCGCTGCGCGTCCTCGAGCAGCTTGTCGGACTTCGAGATCCAGACCGCCTTGCGCCGGCCGTGCAGCCAGTTGTCGAGAATGATGCCGGCGGCCTGGCGACCCTTGCCGGCGCCGGTCCCGTCGCCGAGCATGAAGCCTCGACGGAAGCGGACGGCGTTCGGTGCGTCGTCGCGCCCGGCCGTGACGAGGTCGAAGGTCTCGTCAACAGTCCAGGTGCCGGCGAGGTGGGTATCATGCGCCTCGCCAGCATAGATGACCGTCTCGAGCTGGGCGTCGGACAGGAGGCCTTCGCTGACAAGGGCAGCAGGCAGGCGCGGCCGATAGCTCGGCTTCGGCGGCGCGACCGAGGCCATCGCGGCCGACTGCACCAGCTTGGTCGGGTGCGGCTGCGCACCGGGGATCCGGATCGATTGGAGCCGGTATTCCTCGTAGATGGCGTCGCTGAGACGCGCGCCCTCGGGCGGCGTCCAATCGGTCGTCTCATAAACGATTTCAACCGCTTCGGGATCGGCAACCGGGGCCTTGACCGACTGTGCAGCGGCCCGCCCCAGATAACTGCGCACAGTGCGAGGCGCTGTCGACGCTGACATGGGACGCGCGCTGGTTGACGCCACGCTCAGGCGAGGTGGAACGTATTCGCCGATGCAGCGGAGCAGCGTCGCGACGTCGGGCGCCATTCCCGGCGACGCCGGGAACGCGTTCGGGTCATCGGCAGGCACCTTGTCAATGACGGTGAGGCGCGTCTCGATCGTGGTGCCGTGCCTAGCGTAGACCGCACCGGCGATCGCAGCTGTGAACACCACGCGGCCGCGCTCCTGCAATCGGGCGAAGGCGTCGCACCAGGCTGAGGCTTCGGGTGAGAAGTTGGCGCCGGTGATTGTGACCAGCCGGCCGCCATCGGCGAGACGCGCCAGCGCCGAGGCGATATGACGGTACGCCGTGTCGGCCATGCGGCCGGAAACGTTCGCCATCGCCGAGAACGGCGGGTTCATCAACACGACGCTTGGGACCACCGCGGGATCGAGGTGATCGTCGATCTGGGCCGCGTCGAAGCGCGTGACGGAACTGGCCGGAAAGAGGGAAGAGAGCAACGTAGCCCGGCTCTCGGCCAGTTCGTTCAGCACGAGCCCGCTGCCGGCAATGTCGGCGAGGATGGCAAGCAGCCCGGTGCCTGCGGACGGCTCCAGCACGCGATCCGCCGCCGTGATGGCAGCCGCGGTGAGCGCTGCCAGGCCGAGCGGGATCGGCGTCGAGTATTGCTGAAAAGTCTCGCTCTCGGCAGAGCGGCGCGTGTGGGTCGGCAGAAGCCCCGCGATCTTGTCCAAAGCGGAAAGTCGTGAAGCCGTAGAGTTCGCTTTGCGGAAAAGCGCCTTTCCATATTTGCGCAGGAACAGAACGGTGGTGACCTCGCAAGCGTCATAGGCCATCTTCCAGTCCCAGGCGCCCGTCGCATCGGATGCGCCGAAAGCCACTTCCATCGCGGCGCGCAGGATTGCGGCGTCGATGCGTTGGCCGCGATCGAGATGCGGGATGAGCCGTTCAGCCGCAGCGATGATTGCGCTCTCGGAAGCGCGAACAGGCGGGATCGGCGCGAGCTGGTCGGCCGCGATCGGGGAAAGGTCAGTCATGGAGGAAGCCTTCAGGAGAGCGGGAACGGGCGAGCCGATCGGCGCTCTCTCTGACCGCACCGGCTCAAACCCGTCCCGGGCCGTCCTCTCCCTCTCAGCATCACGGCCGTGCCCGACATGAGAAACGGCGCCCCACCGGATGGCGGCGCGCCGCGCACAGAGCGTTCCTCAGTATCCGAATTGCCGAGACGGCGACCCCCGACGGTCGGCGGCGGCGGTGACCGCTTCCGCGAGGTAGCTCGCCTCGCCTTCGACGATAGTGACGATGTATTTCGTCACGACGCAGCTCCCTCGATCGGATCATTTTCGCCCGCGAGAATGGCCTCGGCCTTCACGATGGCGGCGTCCGCCCGCCGGCGCCAAAGCTCGACATCCACTGTGCCTGGTTCCGGCGGGTGGGTGAGTATCTTGAGCAGACCGAGCAGCACCTCGAAATGGCCGGCCTTGCGCTGGACCTGCTCGCCGAAACGTGAGGGAAACGGCAGGCGCGGGCCGCTATAGGCGGCGTCGCGGCCTTCCCAGGCACCGGTAACATAGGTCTCGCCGGACGATTCAACGTCCGACTTGTCGTCGTCCCAGCTCTCGTCGGCGATCGCAAGATCGCAGGCCTGGTCGAGCGTTTCGGCTTCGTAGGTTCGCTGCCGATAGATCGGCAAATGATAGGTCGTCTCGATGGTGAAGAGGGGCACGAGAGCCTCCAGAATGCAAAAGCACGGCTCGCGCCAGGCTTTGGGGTGAATGGCAGTGAAAAAACGCGGGATGACCGAAGCCATCCCGCGTGGTCGAGCTATTCGGCCGCGATCATGGGCGGCTCGTCCGCTTCATCGGCCGGAGTTTCCTCGTCGTCGCCGGCGAGGAATTCCGGCAGCATCGCGCCATCGCCCCCGTCCTCCGCGGCATCGACGGTCGCCACCTGGTCGGTGCCGGTCATTCGCAGTGGCTCGGGCAACCAGCCGGTGTCGGCCAGGAGGCGTTCGGCCTCCTTGGCCATGTCACCCTTCTTCAGATGCTCGATGAGCTGGGCGGCCTGCTCGCCGGCGCCTTCGCGCACCGCCTCCAGGATGCGGCGCTTCGGAACCCGGCCGAGATAATTCTCGACGGTCGGGCGCCACCCGGATTCCACCATGTCGAGATCGACGGCCCTCGCGATGCGATCGGCCTCGGTGATCCGCTGCTCGACGATGTGCGGCGTGGCGCCGCCACCGTAGCGGTCGCCCTTCTCGTAGAGCGCGTTGACGCCGAAGGAGGCGCAGTGCGCAAGGAGCGCCGCCTGCTCGTCGCCCGTCAGGCCGTTGAGCCAGTCCCAGAGATCGGCTTTGTCTTTGGGCAGACGCTCCTCCCACGTCCTGTGGCGCGCGTCGATCGCCTTGGCCGCCGGCGTGTCGTTCAGCCCTTGCGCCTGAACCGGGAAGCTGGCGCTACGCACTGAGACCTCCATCGCCGTTCCGTAGGAGGAATAGCGGGAGAAGACGTCGAGGCAGAATTTGTGCAGCACGGCCCGGAAGGCGACTGAAGGCGTGCTCGCCAACTTGTCGCGCAGCACTAAAGTCCGCTCCGCTGTGAGCTCGGTGAGCAGGCGGTCCGGTAGCGGCTTCACCGCATCATCATCGTCATCCTCGGCCTCCGCATGCTGCCCGCCGACGATGATGACGGCGCGCTGGATAGCCGGTGCCAATGGTTCGGCGCCGTCCAGGGCTGCGGCGGCGGGTTCGCCATCGCTGTTCTGCTCTGGCTCGGCCACGGGCAGCTCGTCCTCAGGCCGGACGTAACCGCGATCAACCAAGAGCGTGCCTTCGGCGTCGATGCCGACGAACACACCCGCGCGGGCGATGTCGGCCGGCTGATAGACGATGGGTCGGTCGTCGAAGGCGGCGAGAGCCGTCTCAATTTCGCCAAGACGCTGGTCGACCTCGTCGGGCAGCTCGTCCGCGCCGTCATGCTCGGCCTCGAGCCTGGCAAATTCGGCCTTGAGCGCCTCGATGGTCGTCTGCTCTTCGGGGGTGAGACCGGTGGATACGCCATCCAGCTCGCGCAAACCACGCGTATGGCCGTAGGGGAAGTCGATCGCGACCTCGATCCACTTCCAACCTTCAGCGGCGATCGTTTCCGCTTCCGCCTTCAACTTCTCGGTGACCAGACGGTCGAGCAGAGCGACGTCCTCGAGCCAGCCGCCGTCGTCGGACTGGAACAGGTCGCGCAGCACCATGCCCCCGGCCGCCTCGTAGGTGTCGAGGCCGACAAACACGGCTCGCCGGTCGGACGCGCGCACGGTCTTCTCCGTCAACATGCGGCGAATCTGATAGGGCTCCTTGTGCCAAGAGCCGGAGATAGCCTGCCAAACCTGCTCCTGACGGCCGTGATCGGCGGTGACGGTGAAGGCCATCAACTGCTCGAGCGACATGCCGTCCTCGGCATAGACGTTGAGCAGCGCGGGCGAAACCGAGGCGAGGCGCAGGCGCTGCTTCACGACGTTGACTGACGTGAAGAAGGCAGCCGCGATGTCCTCCTCGGACTGCCCCTTCTCGCGCAAAGCGTGGAAGGCACGAAACTGGTCGAGCGGATGCAGCGGCGCACGCTGGATGTTCTCGGCGAGCGAATCGTCCTCGGCGAGAACGTCGGTCGCCGGATCGCGCACGACGCAAGGTACCGACGCGGTCTTGGCCAGGCGCTTCTGCTTCACCAGCAGCTGCAGTGCCCGATAGCGACGTCCTCCGGCCGGGATCTCGAACATGCCGGTCTCGGCGCCTTCGGCGTCGAGGACCGGCCGGACGTTGAGGCTCTGGAGCAAGGTACGGCGGGCGATGTCCTCGGCCAGCTCCTCGATGGAGACGCCGGCCTTCTCACGCCGTACGTTTGACTGGCTAAGCACCAGCTTGTTGAAGGGAATGTCGCGCGAGGACGACAGGGTGATCTTCCGAACGGCAGTAGCCATGGGTGATACTCCGCGACGGCCCGACCCAAAGGCTCTCTCTGGGCCTCCAAGCCGTCACGAAGCGCAGCGCCGCCCTCTTCCTCTCAAGGCAGCGCCGCAACCCGACGATCAGAAAAAGCGGAATGGCACGAAGCCGGAGACACGCCGTTGCGCATCTCCGGCTTTCCGGGTTTCAGGCTGCGCGGTCGAACAGCTTCTTCGCGCGGACTTCCAGCTGGAGAACGTGATCGCCCAGCATCTTCAGGTCCGCGCCCTGCTACAACGTGCCAGCGACAAGAGGAAAATGAGAGTGGTATGCATCCGTCTCGTCGGGGACTGCGGATGAAGTCTGACGCTCCTCAGCAGATACGGGGCTGCTGCGCGTGCATCCAGTCGGCGGCCTGCTGCGCCTTGCCGGCGGCAGTAAAGATAGCCCGAGGATCGTCCTTCAACACTTCGATCCACGACGCAATATACGCTGCGTGATCGGGACGCGGATAATGGGCTATGCCCAAATCAGCAAGGACAAGCCCGCTGAGAATCTCCACGCAACATTCCTCGGCGGCATAGGCAGCCGAGCCGAACCGATCCGACAGATCGCGGTCAAGCCGGTGCTTTGCCCCTGAGGCATGGCCGTCCTCATGCAGCCAGACAGCATAGAATGAAGCGGCATCGCGGAAGGACGCGAAGTCCGGCATGAATACCGTGTCCGATGACGGGAGATAGTAAGCCTCGGATCCGCCGAATACAGTCTTGATCCCGAGGTTGGCGATGAAAGCTTCCGCATGCGCCAGGCGCTCGCTCTCTGGAAGGACGTTCGTCGGAGGGCGCTCGTATCCGTCCACCTGAGCGACGTTGAACACCGAGAATGCTCGAGCAAACATCCGCCGGTGGCCGCCATTATCACCGTCATCGTCGTCAGCCGGCTCGGATGGAGCGACCTGCTTCCATAGCACAACAGTGGTAGCGCGTTCGCCCTTGCGCACCTGCGCGCCAGCGTGCCGCCATTGCCGATAGGTGCCCCACAGGCCATCGCTGTAATGGCTGGCCGTGGCTGCGACCCAGAGCGCCACCGTGTTTACGCCCCGGTAGCGCTTGCCCGAAGCGACGTTGGTTGGGCGGGCAACACTCGTCCCGTTGTGGAACCACGGCGCACGCCACTCGCCTGCACCTAGCTCGATTGCCGCGATGATCTCGGCGGTGATGCGCGTGTAAACATCGGCACGGGCTCCGGACTGCATCCTGGAAGACATCGTGATAGCTCCTTGGGAGCGACGCGAGCGCACGGGATCGCCACCGCTTGCGGGCGGCGTCAGGCTCAACGTCGACGGGAAGGGATCAGTGAAAAGCTGGAGAGTCAGCTTGACAGTTTAGATAACGGCCATATTTGGGGCCCGTAGCGGCGCGAAGCTCGACGCGACCATCCTCTATCTCGAGCGTCTTGAGCTGCTCGGCTCGATGAGAGTTGAGGCCGAACTGCAGGTTGATGCCAGCGAGCGGGCGCCGGAAGCTGACGGAGGTAAGCCGCCGGGGCTTCGGCCAAGCTGACAAGTTGGCCGAAACTCCAGTGAGTCGGCGCGCCGGAGCCGGATAGCAGCAGAGCGAGGCGCTCGGCATCGTCGCGGCGGCCTCAACCCGGATCGCAGCGCTCTCGAGCGTTCGGGTCCGGCTTCGCTCGGTCCGTCTACGCACCGTGGCATAGAGGTCCCACAAGGATAGATAGCGCTCGTCCGCTGGCCGCGAGAACCATTCCGACGATACTCGGCGGACGCGCTCGCCGCGGGTCGCGTCCATCTTGTAGCCGCCGACATGGTCGCGGGCAGCGCTCAGAACTTCGACTTGGGTCATGGGTCATCTCCACGACAGGCGCCGGAGGCCTCTCCTCCGTTCTTCAACCCGTCACGGCGAAGCCCGTCCGCCCTCTCACTCTAAAGGGGGGGCGAGGAGCGAGCCGGCCAGTTTGTAGCATAAGCTTGCATGGTGCGAATGAGAGTGCAGTCTAACGGAATCCAGCAGCGGCCCAATGGTCATCTGATCTTCCCCCAAAAAAATGGACAGGGTTAAGCTGCTTTTAGCTCCATCTCGATCGGGCTGATATAGCCGATGGCGGAGTGACGACGCGTTCGATTGTAGAAGCCTTCGATGAAGGCGAAGATGTCGCGCTGGGCTTCGGCGCGGGTCTGGTACTGGCGATGATGAACGAGCTCGGTCTTGAGCGTGTGAAAGAAGCTCTCCATCGGAGCATTGTCATAGCAGTCGCCCTTGCGGCTCATCGACGCCCTGAGGCCGGCGGATTGCATCAGCTTGCGGTAATCCGCCGAGGCATATTGGGCGCCGCGATCGGAATGGTGGATCAGGCCGGCACTTGGCCGCTGCGCCGAGATCGCCATCCGCAAGGCCGCCAAGGGCAGGTCGGCGCGCAAATGATCCGCCATCGCCCATGACGGCGGCCAGATAGAGCCAGCCCTGATCGGTCTCGATGTAGGTGATATCGGCGAGCCAGATCTGGTTCGGAGCAGTGGCGATGAAGTTGCGGTCGAGCAAATTCGGGGCGATCGGCAGGTCGTGGCGGCTGTCGGTGGTCCGCACCCGGCGTGGCCGCGCCATGATGGCCCTGATGCCGTGACGCCGCATCAACCGCTCGATGCGACCACGGCTCGCCCCGCGGCCCTGCGCCTTCAACTCGACATGGATACGCGGGCTGCCATAACGCCCGCGGGTGTCGCGGTGGACCCGCCTGATGTCGTCGACGAGGTCACGATTGGCGGCAGATCGTCGGCTCTCCGGGCGCGAGCGCCAGGCATAATAGCCGGCCGGCGAGACGCCGAGCACGTCGCACAGGAGTGTCACCGGATAATCGGCGCGGCGATCTTCGATGAAGCGGAATCTCATGTCCGTGTTCCAGCAAAGATCGCGATCGACTTCCTAAGAAACAGCCGGATCGGGGTCGCCCGAAATTGCCTGTAACACGAAGCCCAGAGATTTGGCTCGGCGCTGAAGGTTAGCGAGGACACGGCCGCGATACTTCTGCTCATAGTGATCCGCGCCGGGGTCTCTGTAGTGCATACCGTGCCGGAGGGTGTTGTAGAATAAAACTGCGATCTTGCGGGCGGTCGCTGTCACCGCCTTTGACTTACCCGCACGTGAGGATAGTCGGCGATAGAATGCACCGAGCGCCGTATCGCTCCGCCCGACGGTTGTTGCTGCCAACCGCAACAGTGCGGCTGCGCGACTGGACGATCTCCGTGTGCGCGAGGACAACACCTTGCCGCCAGAGATTTTGTTGCCTGGTGCAAGGCACAGCCAGGAGGTGAAGTGCTTGGCGCTCGGCCATGCTCGCAGATCGGTGCCACACTCACCGACGAGCTTCAATGCCAGTGATGGACCCAACCCATGGATCTCAGTCAGATCGACGCCGAGCACGCCGTACAGCGCGGTCCTGACATCGAAGGTAGGCGCGTTGACCTGTTTGGTCTTGATGCGTGGCTTGGATAGCTTTCCGGTCGGCTTCGCGCCTTTATTGTTCAGTGCCGCGATCAGGACCTCGAGCTTGCGGTCGCAGTCCAGCATCTTCGCTTGGTAGACGTCGTAGAGTTCCAGCGACTGGGTCAGCGCGAAGACATGTTCGTGCCGGTCGTTGCCCACCAGTGCCGCGCGGATCGTCGCGATGGATGAATGGCATCGCACGTCCCGATAGGTTGCCAAGACGTCAGGATTCCGCTCGCCTGCAACAATCGCTCGGATAATCCGCATGCCGGTTGCGCCCGTGATATCCGTGACCACATGATGGAGCTGCAGATTCATCTCCATCAGGGCCTTCTGCATATGCTGGATATGGGCGGCGGCATATTCCACCAGCCGCTCCCGTTGGCGCAGATACGCGCGCAGGGTTGCGATCTCGGCATCAGGTCGGAAGCTGCCGCGTAACAGGCCATAGGAGTGAAGCTGGCGCAACCACGCGGCATCGCTGACATCGGTCTTGCGCCCGGGCACGTTCTTGGCGTACCGCGCATTGACCAGAATCACTTCAAACCCGCGCTGCTCCAGGATCTCGTAGACCGGGATCCAATAGACTCCGGTGGATTCCATCGCGACACTCGTCACGCCGCACGTTTTGAACCAGTCCGCCAGCTCATGCAGGTCTCGCGTGAATGTGCCGAAAGAGCGCACAGGCACGTCAGTGCAAGCGGGGTTCACCGCAGCCATGTGCATCTTTGATCCGACGTCGATAGCGGCGGCCCCGACGTTGACCGGCCTAAGTTCTGGGCGGTCGCCGACCGTCCTCTTCTTGGGCATTGCAATACTCCATTCAATGATGAGCAGGAGGGTTTGGGCTATGCCAATCGTCATCTTCCTAATCGGGATCGTCGCCAGGGCGACGTCACCACTCTCAAGTTCGCATGCACCCATGGACCATGTTTTTTAACGGGGATTGTGCCTCCAATAATCGAACGGCCGCTACCCTCCCAGCCGCCGAGGATAGCACAAGGCTGTTTCTACGCCGCGCAGGCGCGCCACTGTGCTGGACAGTTTTTTAAAATATCGCGCTCCATGCGCAGCCGCTCGTTCTCTCGCTGCAAACGCGCGATCTCTGCCGCGTGGTCCGCCGACGGCAGCGTCGCCTGCGTTGGGGGGCGCCGCGTCGCCGCCGTCGGCTCCAGCCGGGCCCCTCGCTGCTCAACCCACCGCCGCAGCACGGAATCGCGCAGGCCAAGCTCCTTGGCCACAGATCCGATCGAGCGCCCGCTCGACGCTACGAGGTCAACCGCTTGCCGCTTGTAGTCGTCCGTAAACGACCGACGTTGACGTCCTTCCATCCGACACCTCCTGGCTCTTCGAGCCTACTACAGGTGTCCATCAATTCGGAGGAGGTTCAATCGCTATGAGCGATATCGGGATCGGAGCGAAGCGGAGATAACGACCTCAGGCGAGAAAGGAGATTGCTCGTACATTGCGTACTGAGCTGGTAAGCACGGCCGTGCCTGAAGCATCGGAAACGACAAATGCTGCGCATTGTTTGGTTGCTATGCGACGACGCTTGCCTGGCCCGAGAAGCGACGGCTCAGCGCACAACGCGTGTTTAAGCTCAGGTGAGAGGTACTGTGGCTTGCAGCCGACGGTGTCGGCGTGCGTTCAATGTATTGAACGAGCCGGCGGCCGAAGGTCGGTGCCAGCAGAACCTGCCAAGGTGGTCCCGCCGCGGATAGCTCGCTTCTTCGTATCCGACAAGCTATGCGCGCAAGCATCTCCATGCGAGATGGGGCCTGAGCGCGTGTCCTCGCGACACGCGACCTAGCAAGCGTCGTAGGCGAGAAAGGACAATGTCGCCGCCAAGCAAGTAAGATTAGCGTGAACGGAGGCGTGAGAGGCGACGAAATCGATGCGGTGGTCGCGCATGCTCGTGTGGCAATTTTGCTCAGTTAGAGGCAGGCCAGCCACGTTCGAGCGGCAGTCTGTGTTCGCTATTGCTCATCCATTTCGCCCGCGCGAAATGAGTTTTGTAGGCTCGACGGGCGCTCCGGCTCGCGTTCGGGATCAATGCGCAACACGACCTTTGCGACTTCTCTCTAGCCGGCGTCTTCTGCATCTGCGTCCAGGAGGCGCATATAGGTGACGGCATGTTCATGGTCGTAGAGCGTCAGGATCGAAATCCGTCGGCGCCATATCGGCGATATCCGGATCGAGCGGCGGCTTTTGTGGCGCCCCCCAACACGTTGATTCGTTCAATAAGAATGCTTTGCTGGTCCGAGCGTTCGGGAAAGCAGGTGCCGGGGTCAAGGTCTTATTTACGCTACCGTGTGATGCTCCCAGCGCACCGTCTGATATCAGTCGAGGCGGTGTGCTCTCGCACACGCCCGGGTCTCTATGCAAAGTCGCTCCGAGGCTCGAGTTTTCACGCGCAATCGGTTAGGTGGGGCGGCCTTGCTTTCGCAGGCGACGAATTGACGAAGGGCAAAGGCCCGCCGACTGTTATCTATCTAGCTGGACGCGCAGAGGCTCCAGCTCAGGGACACGGCGCGCGAAGATCTCTTGTACTAAACGTTCCAATCTGAAGCGGAGACGACACACTCAGATGAGAAGCGCGTTCGGTTCGCTCCTAACGTACCATGTTCCTCGGAGCTTTCGTGTCGGGATCATTAAGGGTGGGTGGCAGCACTCGCATGGACGTGAGGCGCCCCTTGCCACTGATCCTCCCGTGCACCGCCTTCCTTTCCGGCCACGTGACCTCGCTCATGGCGCGATCGTCGTGGCGTGGGTCACGCGGGGCTCCATATCCGCTTTAGACGGCAACAGTTGCGCGACGGGCGAATGGTTCGCTTGACAAAACGGCAGTGCTCTAGCAGGGATCGTATTTTCAAGGACTTCTACCGTGAACATTCCGTCTTTGACCGGCGCGCGGTTTTTTGCCGCCGCGGCAATTGTTCTGACCCATTCGCAAGTCGCGCCACTTTTCCCGGAAGGTAGTTTCTGGCCATTCGATCTGGCAGGGCGGTCACGTTCTTTTTCGCGCTTTCGGGCTTTGTCCTATCGATCAACGCAAGAGGGGCTTCACTCGGTCAATTCCTAACCGCACGTTTCGCCCGCATCTGGCCAGCTCACGTTGCCGCTATTTGTTTTCTGTTTTTGATCTTCTGGCCATACAGCTATCAAGTGGCCACTACCCCTGCAGAGTTTCGCAACTTGTGGCTGAATCTTGCCCTTGTGCATGCCTGGATCCCCGAAAGGGCCGTTTACTGGTCATACAATGCCCCATCCTGGTCAGTTTCGGCAGAGATTTTCTTCTACGCGACCTTTCCTGGCGTGCTGTGGTTGATGCGTCGAAGTGTACTTCACACATTGCTTGCTGCCTTGGCGATCCCGGTCGGCTTTCAATTATTGCTGGGCAAGCTCGAACCCGGCATCGATAGTCACTGGCTTGGTCATTATAACCCGCTGGTCAATCTTCCGATCTTCGCACTCGGTGTCGCTGCGGGCGAATGGTTCAAGCGCGACGCGACAAGCAAGGTCAAGGGAACATCATTCCAAGTCGGCGCCTTGGCTCTAACGCTTGCCGCGAATGCGTTTTTCACCATTACTGATTTTTCTTTCCTGCCCCCTGCCCTTGCCTATTCTATCAAGACTGGCGGCGCGGCCCCTTTCTATCTCGCTATGATCCTGTCGCTCGCGCGCTATGACGGAGCCATCAGCCGCGCGCTTTCCCACCGGACACTTATTTTCCTCGGAGAGATCAGCTATTCGCTCTATCTGTTTCACCAGCTTGTCATTCGCTGGTACACAGTGAATTTCGAAGCGTTCTCTCCCATCCCGCTGTGGCTGCAATACGTTGGCATCTGGGTAGCTTCACTTACCATTGCGGCGACCAGTTACGTGCTCATCGAACAATTCTTTCGTCGCGCAATAATTGCGCTCGGATCAGATATCCGCGGGTTTTGTAAACGCTTGCAAAGTGCATAAATCTATAGACTAGGCAGCGCAACATTGCCGAGGCCTCCGGCAGTGATTGCGCTGATGATCGCGGTCCAAGGAAGGCAACACTTCAGCGAAGATCGGTCGCAGCGAGTTCTTTGGGGATGCTCGCTTGGCTGAAGAAGTGCAGACGAATCTCATAAAATCGACAGAAGCTTCCGCAACCTCAAAGGTTGGAGCGCCATCCAAGGCCTCGCCGAGTCTCCAGATTCGGTTTGGCACAAGAACGCATCGGCCTCGCGCCAAACGAAGGCAAGCTCACCAGCAAATTACCTTCACTGCGCGTGGTACGAAGCGTACGGTTATGATGCGGTTTAAGCACTCCTACAAAGCGCGCGCACGATTTTGTCCGCCTCGTACAAAGTTTGCCTCCCCCGGAGGATGGGGCATTCTGGCACTAAGCCACAAGTTAAATAACATGTGATTGTTCTCTGCGCAGTGCGCTACTTGACTACGGATGATCTCCCATTCCGTGTCGCTACGCATCATCTCCCATTTGAGATATGAAAAGCGTGTCACGGGACCGAGGACTAGAATTCGGATTGTTTGACAGTTCGTCTTCATGACCGGCGCGGACACTCTGCACGAAATGGACAGACATCTGACAGTGCGAGCAAAATAGCGGTTGCGCAAATGAGACCTTGACCGAGCACCCGCTCCGCCCCACGCTCGAAACCAGTCATTGACCCGATCTACGTCATGGGGGTAAGCCATGACCGAGCATAGTCAACCAACCCTAGGACGGCGTGATCGTCTCTGCGAAGCCGCTCGCAAAGAACTTACTGAATGGGAGCGGCGAGAGAACGAATTCCAAAAAGCGGATCGCAAAGAACGGGCGACAGAACTTCAGCTTCCTCTCGATAAGATCATAGTCCTCTAGCGGCTCGCCACAGTGATTATGGGTGGCATCTCGGCGCGTGCCGCAGCGACGATCATCAACACCAAAGGACGTACAGGCCGCGCCGATGGGATTTAAGCGCAAAGAAAGTTGGGAACGCACGTTTAGACTGCGAAGCAGCTACGGCAGCTTCAGAGGGGGCGCTTACGGTGCTTTTTTGGTTCTGGGGTGGCGTCGGAATGCTATTTAACGCGGGCACGCTGTTCGGGCTGACCGGCAATATTGGCGTCGGAACGTCCGCATACTTGATCGCAACGTGTCTCGCCTGGATCGGCGGCATGATGTTGTTCGGCGTTGGCCGCCCTACTCGCTCACACGGACTTCGATGATGAGCGACCGATCGAAGATGACTATGGCGACGTTCGAATTACACGGTAGATATTTCTCCGCAGTAGTCGATGGCGTTCGGTTTGGGTGAATTCCTGGGAGTTATCGGCAGCGACGGCGTCCGGATTCTAGAGGCCCTTTCGGAGAAACTTCCGAAGAGATAAACTGTCGGATCGCACATACGAGTGCTGCCATCGGCTTCATACAAGGCGCATCCCACGAGAGGAGCAAATGACTGAAAACGCCAACAGGTCAGTGATTGATGAGCACATGGCACTCGTTGCCCGCGCAATTGCAAAATTTGTGTCTACCGGCCTATCCGTACACAACATCGATAGTCGCGGAGCAGAGCAGTTTCTTGGCGCACCGGTCAGTCAGGAAGACTTCATAGCCGTGCTTCGTTGGATGCTGAAGGAAAACCTGATCCATAGCGACAGTGTTAACGAAGCCGGACGCGGGGCGGTCTTGATCATTGCGCGAGCTCAACTCAGCGCAAAGGGATTCGCTGTTGTGCGGCAGAAGTTGTCCACCGGAGACACCATCGAGAGCCGAATTCAGAACGCCGACGTTGGTGGCAGGGATTGGAGCACCATCGGCGATCTGATCGGTGGAATTGCTGGCGGCTTCTACAAGTCGCTCGGGTCAATCTAGAACCTCAGGACGACGGTGTCCCGGTGAACGTTAGGGCAGGAAAACGCAATGCACAAAAAAGCCGATGCGGAACGAATGATCCGGCATCTCGCCTTGGAGTGGATGGGCGAGACAGGCTATGAGCAGAAACAAGGTCACTATCCGAGCTTCAGCGCCTTTACGACGTGGCTCGAACGCAAGCACTACAGCCACTATTTGAAGTTTCGGTCGCGTGTCAGCCCTCGATTTGAGGCCGAGGGTTGGTTCGAAAGTGAAATCAGAGATTATTGGCGGTCCCGTAGGTTTCCGTTGACGGGTTAAAGTCCCTAAGCGGATTCAAGCAGGGCGTCCACGACCAGCGCCTCCTGAGCCCCGGATTGGGGGCTACCACCCCTCTAACAACAGCCGCCACCACGCGCACTGGCACATTTACGAACGCGGTAGACACGAAGGCCCGGGAACGACAATTCGCATCTATTATCCATCCTTCCGACTCGCTCAGTTGGCCAATCGAATCACAACTCCGAGTCTGAATTCGCGACACAAGTAACGTTCCTATGGGTGTTCCATCCATCGGCCATCAAGTCTCGGCGCGCCTCGTCGTAAGGCCCAATCATCGTGTCGGCATTCACCCTCTAGTGCCCAGGTTTTTAACGTCGAGAAGGCGATTTCGGCTACGGATTGAACGGCCCTTCGAAGACAAGCCTGCCTACACCTTCATACTTCGTGATGTGCGATAGCACGATGGCGCGCTCATCACGGCAGGGGATCGCGTTGCATCAAATGCAATGCTTTCACAGTTTGATGTATTCAACGGCAGTCAGCTTTCGTTCGCCGCGCTAGGCGCTGGGGCGCGGCGAGGCCTTAAGGGTGGACGTGCATACGTCGCGCGTTGGATTCGCGCAGATCTGCGCAGGAGCGTTTCTCATTCTCGGCCTCGGTTTGCTAGGACACGTGCTGCCACACTTTCCCTGATCGTTGAAGGAAATCAGCCGGACCGCGCTCACGGAGCCCGGCTTATGACGAGCGCAAACGAAGCACTAACCCAACGCACCGCCGCGGAGCAGCTGTCGATATCCATAATCTGCCATCCACTTTGCCCGGGCAAGATGACTATCAAAAGCGCGACGCGCCCGGTCCCATTCGCGGGCAGGGTCAACGTGAAGAACAACGCGCGCAACTTCCCGCCAATCCGCCCCCTCAGCATCGGCGTCAAGCAGCCGCCAGTATGTAGCCAAATGCTCCTCGTCATAGACGGTCAGGTTCGCACCCGATGGCGCAATGTCATCGACGGTCAGATCGAGTAGCGGTTCCAGCACTGAAAATTCTCCCATGCAGCTTTAGCGCCAACGATGTCGATCGTCGTGATGGCGAGAGTATCCGTCAAGCGTTTCGATCAACCGGAACAGCATGGCCATTCGTACGAAACGCGCCAATTTGAAGCCGGAAGGGCACACTCGGGCGAGAAGCGAGATAATTCGTTCGTCGCGTACCGTGCTGGTGAGAGCGAAGCCCTCTATGTTGCCATTGTATCAGCGCGCGTAGGGCACACCTCAATTCGGGCAGGACTAATCGGGCGAGATCGCATAGGCCATGATGGAAGAGCGGAGAACGCACTAATTTTCAAAATGTCCCCGTTGCGGGAACAGCGGCTCTGACGATGCTATTCATAAATGCCCGAACTGCGGAACAGTTTTTTTTGCGAAGAATGCGGAAAGTCGCGGCTCAGAGACGTGTGCCCGCACTGTGACGATGTCTTCGCGCCAGAAGTCGGGCAAATAAGATAGAGCGCGATTCTGCAACTGCCCCCTTTTTTCTTCCGCTGATCGAGCCGAAACGCGAATGCGCCATCGCGGCCACGAGGATGGCGACCAGCCTAGGCTTGTTTCTCAACAGTGAAGGCCGCAGAACTTGGGCGTTGGGACGCGATTCCGCTAAGTGCGCCCCGCGCCATTGATCAAGCAGCTTGACCTCAACATCAAGGGCGCAGCTAGCACCTAGACAAGCGGCCCTGCTGTGCAGAGAGCACGACTGAACCTCCTCCGAATTGATGGACACCTGTAGTAGGCTCGAAGAGCCAGGAGGTGTCGGATGGAAGGACGTCAACGTCGGTCGTTTACGGACGACTACAAGCGGCAAGCGGTTGACCTCGTAGCGTCGAGCGGGCGCTCGATCGGATCTGTGGCCAAGGAGCTTGGCCTGCGCGATTCCGTGCTGCGGCGGTGGGTGGAGCAGCGAGGGGCCCGGCTGGAGCCGACGGCGGCGACGCGGCGCCCCACAACGCAGGCGACGCTGCCGTCGGCGGACCACGCGGCAGAGATCGCGCGTTTGCAGCGAGAGAACGAGCGGCTGCGCATGGAGCGCGATATTTTAAAAAAGTCGATCGCGATCTTTGCTGGAACACGGACATGAGATTCCGCTTCATCGAAGATCGCCGCGCCGATTATCCGGTGACGCTCCTGTGCGACGTGCTCGGCGTCTCGCCGGCCGGCTATTATGCCTGGCGCTCGCGCCCGGAGAGCCGACGATCTGCCGCCAATCGTAACCTCGTCGACGACATCAGGCGGGTCCACCGCGACACCCGCGGGCGTTATGGCAGCCCGCGTATCCATGTCGAGTTGAAGGCGCAGGGCCGCGGGGCGAGCCGTGGTCGCATCGAGCGGTTGATGCGGCGTCACGGCATCAGGGCCATCATGGCGCGGCCACGCCGGGTGCGGACCACCGACAGCCGCCACGACCTGCCGATCGCCCCGAATTTGCTCGACCGCAACTTCATCGCCACTGCTCCGAACCAGATCTGGCTCGCCGATATCACCTACAGTGCGCCTCGCCCCACAGTTGGGGAAGCGTATGACTGGAATGCAAAAGAGAAAGGAGGACTGAAAAAAGTGACTTGTTCCCTGCTGTGAGGGGACATGAGCCCAAGCGGCGGTGACCTGTCGTCAACTGGCAGGGTGACGTAGCCCGCAGGTAAAGGGGATTGAGGCGAAGCCGTTAAGCCGAGATGGTCCCCGAGGCTGAAGTATTGGAAGGTTGAGAAACACGAACCGGTTCACCCGCATCTGAGGGCTGAAATGTCGCCTCCGCCTACACGGCTTAATAGGTGGAATGCTGATGATGTCGCCGGACAGATATGACGGCCGGCATCCGAACGCGAGCCCAGATGTAAGGACGCTCGCGAGGGGTCATGGGGAGAACGCAGCCAGACCATGGCATCGGCATCGACTTGCGGAAAGCAAGGGAAAAGACTGCGACCGGCAGCCTCACCAATACAACGACGTCCAGCATATGAACGAGGGAAGGCATGATGGAATGCCCACGATGCTTAGCGTCGCAAGGGAGTTGACCCTGATGTCCACCATGCTGGCGGAGTTTCCGTAGTAGTCCGCGGTAGGGAAAGCCTGCCACATGGCGAAGGGGAACAGTTCGAACTGCTTGGAGTGCAAACTACCTGACCGAATGAGGTGAAGACCTTTGATAATCAGTGAAATGCAGCACAAGATCGCGACATGGGCCGAGAGCGATCCGAACCGAAGGTTCGATCGCTTCCTTCGGCTGATTGCCAACCGGGAATGGCTTGCCGAGGCCGCTCGGATTGTTCTGGCGTCAAGTGGCGCACGAACACCGGGCATTGACGGAATAGATAAGCAACGATTGCAGGTCAGATTGGATCAGCATCTGGATGACCTGCGGAAAAGCCTGCTGGACGAGAGTTATCGCCCCCAGCCGGTGAAGCGAATCTATATCCCGAAAACCAATGGCAAGCTACGCCCACTGGGTATTCCGACTCTGACGGATCGCATCGTCCAACGAGCCATGCTCATGGCCATGGAGCCAATCTGGGAAAGCGACTTCCATCGCCTATCCTATGGCTTCCGGCCTGAACGGAGCGTGCACCATGCCGTCCGCACCGTGAAGATACAGCTCCAGGATGGAGCCGACATGACGAGGGGCCGCTGGATCATCGAAGGTGATCTGGCAAGCTACTTCGACACGGTCCATCACCGGCTGCTTATCAAATGTGTGCGGCGACGAGTGCAGGATGGGCGGTTTGTTGATCTTCTCTGGCGGTTCCTGAAGGCAGGTCACATTGACCGTGACCTGTTTACAGCCTCCAGCGAGGGTGTTCCGCAAGGTGGCGTGCTGTCACCGCTCTTGTCCAACATCATGCTCCATGAGTTTGATGCGTGGCTGGAGGCAAAATACCTGAGCGACAAGGCTCGCAAGGACCGCTGGGCATGGAACTTCGGCATCAAGCTGGGCCGCCCTATTACGGTTCGAGAGAACCGGCAATGGAAGCCGGCGGTTGCATATTGCCGATACGCTGACGACTTTGTCGTCATCGTAAAAGGGACCAAAGCTCAAGCAGAGGAAATCCGCGAAGAATGCCGCGCCTTTCTGGAAGGCAAGCTGAAATTGACGCTGAATATGGAGAAAACCCATATCACCCACGTCAATGACGGCTTCGTCTTTCTGGGGCATAGGATCATTCGCAAGCGAGGGTCGCACGGGCGCATGTCCGTCGTCACAACGATACCCAAGGAAAAGGCGAAGGGGTTTGTTCGCAGGCTCACTGAAGCCCTTTCCGGCAATCATAGTGTCAGCACGGTCGACATGATCGCTGGCCTGAACCGTCAACTGGCGGGATGGGCAGCGTTCTACAAGTTCACCGACTTCACCGCGTACGTATTCCGGCGCATCGACCATGTCGTATTCTGGAAAATGGCGCATTGGCTGGGGCACAAATACCGATCTCGCATCAAACCTTTGATGCGGAAATGGTACCGACCCCCGGAACCGGGCAAGGCGAAAACCTGGCTCGTGTTTGGTCGGCATGAACGCGGCGCGCCGCACGGAAAAGCACTTTACCGGCTTGTTTCAAGCCCGAAGGCGCAGTTCCGGTGGCGCAATCCGGAGGAAAATCCCTACATCTTCCGAAAAGAAACCCGCAGCACTGTCACCTCGCACTATCATGATGTTGCTATGGCCATGGGCCAAGCTTGAACAGAGAGCCGTATGCGCTGAAAGGTGCACGTACGGTTCGGGGAGGAGAAGCGCGCTCGCGCTTCTTACTCCACTCGAGACCGATCAGGGCTGGCTCTATCTGGCCGCCGTCATGGATCTGTATAGCCGTAGGATTGTCGGCTGGGCGATGGCGGAACATTTGCGCGCCGACCTGCCCTTGGCGGCCTTGCGGATGGCGATCTCGGCGCAGCGGCCAAGTGCCGGCCTGATCCACCATTCCGATCGCGGCGTTCAATATGCCTCGGCGGATTACCGCAAGCTGATGCAATCCGCCGGCCTCAGGGCGTCGATGAGCCGCAAGGGCGACTGCTATGACAATGCTCCGATGGAGAGCTTCTTTCACACGCTCAAGACCGAGCTCGTTCATCATCGCCAGTACCAGACCCGCGCCGAAGCCCAGCGCGACATCTTCGCCTTCATCGAAGGCTTCTACAATCGAACGCGTCGTCACTCCGCCATCGGCTATATCAGCCCGATCGAGATGGAGCTAAAAGTAGCTTAACCCTGTCCATTTTTTTGGGGGAAGATCACGACAGGGCCGCCGCCAAAGCAGCAGCACCGAGGGCAACGGCACTGCGAAGTCCAATTAGCCTGCAAGAAGTAAATATACGCGGAATCGACGGTTCTAAGGATTATCTGATAGCGCAAGCGTATTGGAGATGCATGGCAAGCCATGCTATCATCATCATCGAGCGCGCCGGGCGGCAGGCTTTGTTCAACTTGAATGCTTGCCGTCGCCTTCCATCAACATTCGCTCGATGCGAGTTGCTCGCTCTTTCGTCAGATTGACCGCCAAGCTGGTCCCAATCATTGCTGGCCCCTTACGTTGCCGATCGTAAACCATCCAGCCCGTTGCCCCCTGGCGTACCAAGAATCTTGATGGGGGAGACGCCTTGTCGCGCTCTCCCATATCCGATGCCGCCTTGTGTGGACGTTCCATTGTCGCCTCCCAAACCGCGCAACCCAGCTCTTTGTGCGCACCGGACTGATATTTTTCAGAGAAGACCCTGTCCCGTTGAGCCAGATGGATCTACGTACGATCTGTACCGTATTTGCTTGAACAGATGCTGCAGGATCTCATGGCGATCATACAAGTCGCGTTCGCGCTCTATTGGGAAGCGTCCGTCCTCAGAGTGTGCAACGGAGAGAGCAATAATCAAGCATACCAGTACGAACAGCGCTCTCACTTCGATTTCCTTGGCTAAAGCGCAAGGTGCGCTATAAAGGCGCTCAACACCTTAGGGCGCAGCTATGTTCGATGCAATTACGGAAGGCATTAGAAGGTGGCTGATTGGTACGGTTCGCTTCGGCGATAAAGCACGCGACGAGGGCGGAAGATCGGGCACTCGCGATACAGTGGCTTAGCGAATCACGCGCTTTCGTCGCAAGTGATCTGCGTCCCGTTGAGAAGTTGAAAAAGCTGACCTCGCTGGTCAACTCCCGGACAGCAATCGTGGCTATCGCGAAGAGTGTTTCAGAGGCTGTTTCAAACTATCGAAGCTCGGATCTGCCGTTGCCGATGAAGATCGCTCTCCCCGCAACGTTAGCTGCTATTCCCTTGGTCGGGGAACACGCTGCCGGCATCGCTGCGTTTGGCGGCGCTCTCGGCGTTCCCGTGCTGCTGCTGATCTTTCTCCGAGCGGCGGGCATCACCCCCAGCCGGTCAAGGAGATCGTCCTCGTTTTCAATCCACGGACCAATATCGGCTCGCTGACTCCAGTTTTTCGTTAGTCAATACCGACTTCACGGCATCACCCAGTATCGGCTCCCGCATGCCGGGCAGTTGCTTTGAGCAGCACTTCGTTCCCGCACGCAATCGGGGGGCGGTTTAAATGTTACTGCATCAGAAATCTATAAGCGACAATCAGGGCCACCATGCTGGCGAGAATCAGCATTGCCGAAAGGGATCTTCGGAGTATCGGCCACGTCGATTGGCGCGCAGCCGATAGACGGGGCCGGGACTTAGGCCCGCTTTGGAGCCGCACGGCTTTGCCCTCTGTGGTTGGTTTACGAGCCTTTGGTTCTGGGGCCGCGCCCACGCCTCCCATCTCGCTGTAATAAGCGCTGTAGACCTCACGAACGGCCAGGGCCGTGGACTCGACCTCGCTCATCGTCTCGAGGCGGGTTCGATAGTTAACCAGAAAACTCTGTGCGTTTGTCGGAAGGTCATCGAAACCACCGAGCTTGGCGATCATGAGCCAAGTGGCAAAATCCGCCTCGGCTTTCGTGCGAGCTTTCTTGGCGACACTGCTGTTGGAGCCGGAGGACATGGTGGTCCTATTCGTTCGCCCGCTCAAATTCGCTGACGTTCATGTCGATCGTTGGACAGCATGCTCTAGTTTGCCGGTTGACGTCAGGTACCCCGCTCAGCGGTCTGGCGTGGCGCGCTAGGATTTGCCTTTGCAGCCGAAGCCACCTAGCGAGCCCTGGACCACAATAAGGGGGCACCGGCATCGGCGCTGCGCTCTACGTGGGGGCGATAGGCTCCCGCGTGTTCTTCGTTGGCAGTGGCTTGGGGCCGCGCTCGTTCGTTCGCGCTGGTGGGGCGCATTCCTTGACGTGATCCGAGAGCGCAGCAGCCGCCAAGTGCTCCCAGTACTCGGCCTCTGCGAGCAGCTTCCAACTTCTGTCAGGATGATGTGCGGCACTCTGTCGACATAGCGACGCCATCGCTCGCAAGCGACTTACGGCTTCCATTGTCCATCCTCCCGTCGTTTTCTCCACTTTATTTTTTGTTTTTGCGTCGGAGTCATCATGATTATGGCTCTGAACTAATTCTTCTGCGGCAGCGAATGACGGGCTCCAAATTGCTTTCAGTTCGGGTTCGCATAGGCCCTAAAATGAACGCATAGCTCGCCGCCCGAAAATCAAATAGAACATTCACTCTTGGCCTTCGGCTCGCGCGTCTTTGTCCTGAAACAGGAAGGGCATCGATATTCGCGATGTAGGTCCGGCCGACCGCCAAGAGCGCTCGCCCGGATAGCTGGGGCCGCGACATCCTGAGAGTGCCTGAGGCAATCAAACTTCAAGCTAATTACGTTGGCGCGCGCATCGTCATGGAAGCTGCCAACCGCGCGGATGATCCCGACCACACCGACATTAGGAACGTTAATGGGGCGACGCGGAGACAAGACACTCAGGCGAGAAACGAGATCGGCTCATTCGTCCGATGCGTACTGTGTTCGTTAGAGCGCAGCCCACAGAACCAAGGTATGCATGCCCGAATCACGGCAGACAGCATTGGCTGCCGCTCTGAAGCATCGGAGACCACAGATGAAGAGCGCGAATTGAGCCATGTCACCGTGCGGCAAGATCGCGCTCTTTATCGATGGTCCCAACCTCCAGGCAACCGCGAAGGCGCTCGGCTTCGACATCGACTACAACCGCCTGCCCGAGCTATTTCAGAGCCGCGGCGCGCTGTTGCGGGCGTTCTATTACACGCCGATTGTCGAGGATCAGGAATATTCAGCGGTTCGGCCGCTCCTCGATTGGCTTGACTACAACGGCTACGCGGTTGTGACTAAGCTGACCAAAGAATTTGCAGAGGCCTGCGGTCGCCGCAAGGCGAAGGGCAGTATGGACATCAAGCTCGCAGTCGATGTCATGGAGCTCGCTGAGCACGTCGACCAGATCATCCTGTTCTCCGGCGACGGCAACTTCCGTTGCTTGGTCGAAGCCGTGCAGCGTCGTGGCGTCCGCGTGACTGTCGTTTCCAGCTTTGCAATCCAGCCGGCCATGATCGCCGACGAACTTCGGCGCCAGGCGGACGAATTTATTGACCTAGCGCAGTTGAAGCTGAAGGTGGGGCGCGATCCGTCTGAACGGCTCGGCCCCTCGTCAGGTGCTATCAGGTACCGCGATTCAGCCATCGCGGAATAACGCATGGCGGTAATTTCGTGCAACCTGACGGCGGCGCAGACAGTGCGCCGCTTAGTGCTCAATTCGTATCTCGTCCGTCTTTTGCTGATATGGGTGGTCAGTGCGCCTCAGGCGGAGAGCAGGGCCGATGACGGTAAATTGCCGTCAGTCGTGCCAGATGTCAGGGTCGAATGCTCGTTGAAGCGGAAGGCTGGCGAACTGTTCGAGACTGAAGCATTCGTCGCGCGGGAGCACTTCAAGGAAGACATTACGCCAACTGCCCGAGTCAGGATCTCATGGCTTGGCGCGACCTTCACGCGCCGGTACGCAATCAAAGTCGAAACCGAGGGCGATCCATCTCTGCACACTTACATTTTGAGGAGTCCCTCAAATGCGGTCGACATCAGCGAAGAACTAGGTGCTCGCGATGAGACCAAGCTCGCGAATGTGTGGTGCCTCTTGAGGCTGCAGGCCAATGGAGAAAGCGGGGCACTGCAGACCAATTCCACTCCCAACATATTTTTTGTTCGTGACGGTATGGGCGACCTCGGTGTGGTTGACCTGCTATGGGGTGGAGCCGGCTGGGAAATTGGAGCAAGTCCGATCGGAAGCCAACGGACATTGCCACTCGGCACTCGTGTCTTCTCTCACGGCGCGGATTAACGAATGTATCGAATTGACTGGGCTTGGTGCCGGTGTGGCGGGCTGAGCCTATGTCGAGCGTTCGGCTTGTTCCCTAGACGTATTGTCGTGGTTTAACGGGACATGCTGGATAAATTCGCGATCCTCAGATGAAGCTAAATCAGCGTATGGAGAGGTTTAGCCACATCGCTACCGTGCCGGTTCTAGCCTGCTGCTGGATGCCGCGCTGGACCAGCGCTCAGATTGCCGTAGTTCGCTCCCGAGCCGCATCAGGCTGGACTGCAGCCAGATCATTTCCTGCTTCTCGCACCTGCTGCGCCGAAACATTGTCTCCGCATACGTGCGCATGCGGAATCGATAGAGGAGTCGGGAATGACTGGTCATATCTCGCTCCATGCTGGTTTCACTATGAGATCCGCTTAATTGCATCATTATCTCCCACAGAAACGAATATTTTAATGCAATCTGGTCCAGCTGGCGTCTAAATCCAGCGCTAGAGCGCCTTTCTTTCGTGAATTTCATCACACGCGGGCGCTCGTGTGACAGTTCTGCTCAGTTTGATGCCGGCCAGCCATGCTTGAGCAGCAGTTTGTATCCGCAATTGCTCATCCACCTCGCCCGTGCGAGATGCGATTCGTACGCTTGCCTGGCGCGGATCGGCTCGCGCTCATGATCGATGTCGAGGACGATTTCGGCGACTTCGCGCCAGTCGGCACCTTCAGCATCGGCATCCAGCATGCGCAGATATGTAATCGCATATTCTTTGTCGTATGGCGTCACGATATCATCCACCGGCGTAGAATCGGCGACATGGGGCTTAAGCGGCATCTCGCGCATAGGCTCTCCGTGGATTTACTCGCTGCTTTTCACACGCCATTTGGGCCGATTGATGATTTCCTCTGCGGTGGCCAACGGTACGAACCGCGCGGTTGTGATGTAATTTGAGCACTCCTGCGGGGTGCACGCACGCATTGGATCGTTTCGTACAAAGTTTTACCCCCAGGTAGCGAACGCATTCTGTCACTAGTCTACTGGTTGAGCACACTTTAGATTGTTTCCTTTCGTCATTGTTACTTTTTGTTGCAGTGACAAATCGGTTTGGTTGGTGGGGTTTGGTATGGTGGATGTTGGGCGAGCCGGGGCTCGGCCTCGGATCTTGTACATCGTACCGGAAGACGAGACGTTCACGACCCACTTCCTTGAGCCGGCCCGCGCGGCGCGAGCGGCGGGATTTGATGTCATGGTCGCTACTTTTGTGCGGCACCAGCGGGATGCGATCGAACGAGAAGACTTCCGTCTACTGGAGATGCCGACGGAGCGCGCCTCTTTGTCGCTTGTTTCTCTACTTCGTTCGATCCTGCGTCTTCGCACAATTCTGGCTGAGGAACGGCCGGACCTCGTCCATGCGCTTTCCATAAGATCTATCGTGCTGTTGGGCTTATCGGGCCCGGTTGGACGGAAGTATCCTCTCCTCGCCTCGTTCACAGGCCTTGGGCAGCTGTGGGGACGCGCTGGATGGGCTGCCGAAATGGCCCGAGGTTTCGTTCGCCTGCAAGCCTGCTGGCTCTCGCGAGGGCGAACCGCACTCGTCTCATTTGAGAATGAAGATGATCGCCGCGAGTTTCCGCATCCGGCGGATTCCGTGATTTTCGGTGGATGGGGTATCGAGATTGGCTCCCGTCGCTCGACCAAAAGATCGGGTGACGGACCCGTCCGAGTCGCATTTCTGGGACGGATGCTCAGGTCGAAGGGTCTCGCGACCGTAGTAGAGGCCGTATCGCTCGCTCGGGCGCAGGAGCCGCAAATCGAGTTGGAGCTCTGGGGGACGCCAGACCCGGGAAATCCGACCAGCTATACAGTCGACGAGCTCAACCAACTCACCACGATCGACGGCGTCGCCTGGATGGGGAAGGCTCCCGACATCGCGACAGTCTGGGAGCGCACCGACATTGCGATCCTTTTGTCGGAGAGTGAAGGAATGCCGAGAGCGCTCATGGAGGCCGCTGGCTACGGCATACCGATGATCGCAACGAATGTCCCTGGCTGCCGCTCAGTCGTTCGGGACGGGGTTGATGGTTTTCTCGTGCCGCTCAACGATCCCGTGGCTGCCGCCGAGGCTATTGTGCGTCTCGCGCGCGACCCGGCCTCTCGGAACCATATGGGCCGAATGGCTCGCCAGCAGTTTGATGAACGATTCTCAAGAGACGCCGTCGTTCCGAAGATCCTCGAAATCTATTCACGCCTCATCACAAATCGTGAGAACGCAACTCTAGTTCAACTGCCGTGCGATCATGGATCTCAACCAATTCTATCATAAACGAAAAGTCCTCGTTACGGGCGCCGCCGGCTTCATAGGAAGCCATCTCACAGAAGCCCTCGCGCGAGCCGGCGCTGATGTGACGGCTATGATCCGGTACAGTTCTTCTCCAGCTTGGGGAAGTCTTGAGCATCTGTCGCCGGATCTGAAGAATTCAATCAACGTGGTCGCTGGAAACATCGAAGACCCTGAGTTCGTCACTCAGACGGTACGCGACCAGGAGATTGTCTTTCATCTGGCCGCTTTGATCGCGATTCCGTATTCATACGTCGCGCCACGAAGCTACGTGCGAACAAATATCGAAGGCACTCTGAACGTCGTGGAAGCTGCGCGGCAGCTCGGCGTTTCGCGCGTCGTGCACACCTCGACTTCCGAGGTTTACGGGACCGCAATCACCGAGACGATTGACGAAGCTCATCCGCTCCAGGGGCAATCACCGTATTCCGCGTCCAAGATTGGCGCCGACAAGATCGCGGAGAGCTACTCCCGCTCCTTCTCGACGCCCGCCGTGACCGTCCGCCCCTTCAACACGTTCGGCCCACGGCAATCGGCCCGCGCTTTCATTCCGACGATCATCTCCCAAGCCCTGACGCGCGACGTCATTGAGCTCGGCGCTCTTGATACATTGCGCGACATGACCTTCGTGGGGGATACGGTTTCCGGATTTCTCGCGGCAGGCGCGACGCCCGGGATCGAGGGCGAAACAATCAACCTCGGTACCGGCCAGACGTTCCCCGTTAGCCACTTTGCCGAGCGAATACTATCCCTGATGAACGTGAGAAAGCAAATTGTGCAAGATCCAAAGCGCATTCGCCCCGCAATGAGCGAAGTCCTTCGGCTTGTCTCAAACAATGGCAAAGCCCAGCAGCTTTTGCAGTGGACGCCAGGCACCTCGATTGACGAGGGGCTGAAGCTCACGATCAATTTTGTCGAAGCCAATATCGGCTCATATCGCGCCAACCTTTACAACATTTAGCGAACACTCGTCATATGACCAAAGCCCTGATTATGGCGGGCGGCAAAGGTACCCGCCTGAAGCCGTTCACCGCATCTTTTCCGAAGCCGCTTGTGCCGCTCGGAGATTTGCCCGTACTCGAGCTATTGCTCCGTCAATTGAAAGCCGCCGGCGTTCAAGAGGTGGTGCTTTCTGTCAATCACTTGCATCACCTGATCCGCGCATTCTGCGAGGATGGCTCCAAGTTTGGGTTGAAGATCGACTATGTACTGGAAGACGAGCCGTTGGGGACCGCCGGATCGTTAGCCTATGCGCTCGACAAGCTCAGCGACGATTTTATCGTCGCCAACGGGGACCTGCTCACGAACTTCAACATAGCTAAAATGGTGCAGGAGCATCGCACGCAGCCAACAGCCGCTTCGATTGCCGTGTTCAAACGAAGCACGAAGATCGAATTCGGCCTGGTTGAGGTTGACGGCAACATGCGGCTTACGGGCTATCGTGAAAAGCCCACCTACTCTCATTTGGTCAGCATGGGGCTGTATGTCCTCAACCGCGGTTCGGTTGCCCCCCATCTGGTGCCCGGCAAGTACCTCGACATGCCACACCTGATGCAAATTTTGATCGAAGCCGGTAAATCCGTCCTCTGCCGATCGCAGGATTGCCTATGGCTCGATATTGGCAGGCCGGAGGACTACGCAACGGCGCAGCAGCTGTTTGAAGAGAAGCGGGAACTGTTTTTGCAGAGTGAGCGATGACAGTCGCACTGGTCACCGGAGCGAGCGGCTTCCTTGGCCGCTATGTCATGCGCGAGCTGACACGGCGGGGCGTGAAGGCCGTTGGATTGTGCAGATCGTCAGGCTCCGCCGACGACCTATCGATTCTACTTCCGAGGCCGCCCACGCGGCATGACTTGCGTGGCGTCTTGGATAGCGTGCGCCCTTCAATGATTCTTCATCTGGCTGGCCAGACCCACTCAGACCTGCCAGAGGATATCTATCAATCTAACGTCATCCTGGCGGTTCACCTTCTTGAGGCGGCACTGAGCGTCGACCAGCCGCCCACGGTCGTTCTGGCGGGAAGCGCTGCGGAATACGGCCGGCCCATACATAGGGATTGCATCGTTCGGGAAGCCGATCGCTGCGCACCTCTGAGCCTCTACGGCATTTCAAAGTTGACCCAAACCCATCACGGTCTCGCCGCGCATGCTCGTGGGTTGCCGGTTATCATGGCGAGGCTTTTCAATCCGATCGGCGCCGGAGCGCCCCGTTCAACGGCATTGGGAAGCTTCGCGAGCCAACTCGCGGCGACATCCCGCTCTGAGCAGACGTTGAGAACCGGCCCGCTAAATGCCGTGCGTGATTTTGTTGACGCCGCTGATGCAGCCCGCGCACTTGTCGACCTGGCTGAAACTCCCCGCGCTGTGGGGCAGATCATCAACGTTTGCACGGGGGTCGGCACCACCGTTCAGCATCTCGTCGACCGCCTCATGGAGATCGTAGACGCCCCGATCACTCACGAAGTTGAGGGAGAGCGACGCGGCACAAGCGACCTCGATATCATTATCGGCGATGCCAATCGTCTGAGCCAACTTGGCATCGCGGTTCCGCTTCCGGACGTCGATGCGATCTTGCGCCAGATGCTCGCTGCTGCACAGGCTGAAAATAGGCAGGTGTCGCCTTGAATACGGCCCCCCTCACCGTCATCATTCCCACTTACTGCGACGGCGATGCGCTGCGGCGCGCCTTGCGCTCCGTGGCGTGTCAGACGCTCCAACCACGCGAAGTAATCGTAGTGGACGACGCGAGCGGCGACGAGTCCACTGACAGGATTTGCAGTGAGTATGTCGCTCAACCGATCAAGTTGATCAAGCTTCCCCGAAACCGTGGTCCTGGTGCCGCTCGCAATACCGGCATCCTGGCAAGCTCGGAGCCTTTTCTGGCATTTCTCGACGCAGACGACGAGTGGCATCCAGAAAAGCTGCGAATTCAAATGGAGCTGATGCTGGCTCCGGGATCACCGCTCCTCAGCTCCCATCGCAAGGGTTTCGCCGGAACCGCGTGGTCATCCCTCAACGAGCCGATCAATGCACGATGCATTACGCGAGGCGCCATCCTGGTCGCCAACGTCGCGCCTATTTCAACAGTCGTTATTCGACGAGATGCTGTCAGGCACCATTTTCCTCAGACCTATGCGTGTGAAGACTATTGGTTCGTGGCCGCACACATTCTCTCCGGCATCCGATCCGTGAGAATGGACGAAACGCTCGCGCGAGCGGACAAGCCGGCGTTCGGCACCACGGGACTGAGCGGCCGATTACATGCCATGCAGCTGGGCGAAATGCGCACGCATTTCTCATTGTGGGGAACGGGCCTGATCAGCGCGTGGGAGTACGCTCCGCTCGTCGCTTGGACGCTCGCGAAGTACCTACGGCGACTCTCGATCGTCCAACTCCGCAGCGTTGCAGTCTATTTCACCGACCGGGAGAGTAACCGAATGGACGCCGCCTCGAATCGCGGTCTGGAGAGATAAGTTGCCCGTCAAACGCAATCGACTCGGTCGCATGCCCGTCTTCGGCACGAGTTCAATGCCGCTCGATCAGCCATCAACAAGAGGGGCAGGCAAGGACGCGCTCGGTATGACGAATAAGAGAATTGGCACGAGCGGCTCGCAGACACCGTCAAGCGGCTTAACCTCAAATGAACGGAAGTCTCGCGCATCGCTTGCCATCGCCGATATGGCGTCGGCTGCTCGCCAGCGGCGGCTCTGGCTCCGGCTTGGCTGGAATGACATCATGCAGAGATACCGCCGTTCGGTTCTCGGCCCCCTTTGGCTGACGGTCAGTATGGCCATTATGATCGTCTCTCTTGGGCTTCTCTACGCGCAGATCTTTCAAAGCCGAATCGACGATTTTCTCCCGTATTTGTGCGTCGGCTTCCTGGTTTGGGGCTATTTCTCCAGCTTCCTGACCGAAGCCGGCTTGTTGTTCGTTGGCTCCGAGACCTACATCAAGCAGATTAAATTGCCCTACGCGTTGTACGTATGCCGGGGGACCTGGAGCAAGGTCATCATCTTTGCCCATAACTTCGTCATTTACCTGGGCGTGATGGCTTATTTCCACAACTCGCCAGGCGCCAATGCGTTGCTGGCCGTACCAGGGTTCGTACTCCTCACGATCAACGGCGCTTTGGTAACATTGTTCATCGGGATGGCTTCAGCACGCTTTCGCGACATCCCACAGGTGATCGGCTCCCTCGTCCAAATCCTCTTCTTCATCACACCGATCATGTGGAAGTCCGATCAGCTTAAGGATCGCACGCTCATTGTGGACTGGAACCCGTTCTATCATCTGATCCAGATCGTGAGAGACCCTCTGTTAGGCGACATTCCGACAGCCGCCACTTACGTGGTGGTCATCACGATGACCCTGATCAATCTTGTCGTCGTCGGGCTGTTTTTTGGCCGATTCCGCGAACGCATCTCCTATTGGGTCTAGAATGTCCTCTTTGACGAACGCAACTATCGAACGATTGGCACTGGACAACGTCAGCGTCTCTTTTCCGATTTACAGTGGGGGATCGCGATCTCTGAAGAAGGGCCTTCTGTATCGAGGATCGCGAGGACGGATCGCGAGCGATGCGAATGACCGCCTGGTGGTAGAGGCCTTGCGGAACGTATCGCTAAGGTTCTCTGTCGGCGACCGCGTGGCACTCGTGGGCGCCAACGGAGCCGGCAAGACGACGTTGCTACGCGTTATGGCAGGAATCCATGAGCCAGCCTCGGGCGCGGTCCGCGTTTCGGGGCGAATATCGCCGATGTTCGACATTGGGCTTGGAATAGACCCGGAGCTGAGCGGGCTCGACAATATCAAGCTTCGCGGACTTCTGTTGGGCCTCGATCCTGACGAGATCGACCAACTGATTCCGGGGATCGGACAGTTCACTGAACTCGGCGACTACCTCGAATTGCCGGCACGCACTTACTCGTCCGGCATGCTGACGCGGCTCACATTTGCCGTAGCCACGTGCTTCGCCCCCGAGATCCTCCTAATGGACGAATGGATTCTCGCCGGTGACGCCGGCTTCCTCGCCAAAGCCGAACAACGCCTGAAATCCTTCGTAGAGAATGCCAGCGTTCTCGTCCTGGCCTCCCACAACGAGCAGATCTGCAGGACGTGGTGCGAGAAGGCCGTATGGCTGGACGGCGGGCGCGTTAGAGCGGCCGGCCAAATCGACGAGATCTTGTCGGCCTATCGCAGCGCCACACTCGATCCTCGCTAGCAACGGTCGGCACGAGATCAAGATCGTAAAACAGGGCACTGTTTGGTCAAAGGCTGCGGTGATTGCATGAACCTCCACGTCCCTTCAGCGGATTTCAGATGCAATGCTTGTCAGGGGCGAACGTTCACCCTGATGGCAACACGCACCGACGATGTCGCGGTTCTTCGATGCGACGAATGCGGGCTCGGCGTCATTGAAGCGATACCGGAGGACCTTGGATCGTTCTACGACGATGCATACTACGGTTCGCAGAAGGTCGATGGCGCTGTTGGCTACAATGACTACCAGTTAATGGCCGAGCATGGACTGTCGTGGGCGGCCGAACTGGTTTGCTGCCTTAAGGACGGCGGAAAAATTCTCGATATCGGCTGCGCCGACGGCAATCTTCTGAAGAGGCTCCCAAGCACCTTTGACCTTTATGGCATAGAGGTCAATGAGCGCATGATCGCACATGCGACGGAATCCAATATTAAGATATTGGGCCGAGACCTGCTAGATCCCGCCATTCCGGAAACGCATACGCATCAATTTGATTGCGTAACCGCCATCGCTGTATTCGAGCACCTACGCGACTTCCGTCGCGGAGTTCAAGCTGCGCTAAGCTTGCTCAAGCCGGATGGATTCTTGTTATTCGAAGTGCCCTACATCTCGGACACTCATCAAAACCGAGTTTGGTTCGAGAGCTCCTTGGAACATGTCTTCTATCCATCGGGGAGCTCGCTACGTCTCCTAATAGAAGGACTCGGATTTCACCTGGTAGGGGGCGAGATCTACATCCGCGACTTCGCCTCGAACTTTGTCGGGATCGTTTTCAGCGACGGTTCGCTCACGAACGACATCAAGGAGTTATTTGCCCGCATAACGGGGACTGAGGGTCGCATAACGGAGAGCAAGCTGCGCGCTGCACGGCAAAAGCTGATGCTGATCCACGCAGCGCAGAGTACGCCCGATCTGCTTGTGGGTCTGCCTGATCTATCGCAGTCGGCTCTTGACGTACCTCTGTTGACTCGAATTGAGCAGCTCTGGACCAGTGATCTGCGGCGATTGACCGCCGCGCGTACCGAATGCGCTGCGATCACGGCCAAGTACTCGGCGTTAGCGAACGAGAGCAAAGCCACGGCTGAGGCAATGGAAGCGCAGATAAGCGATCTTTCCGATCACCTCAGGGAGGAGGCCGCAAACTATGCGGTGCTGCTGCGCACGAGCGCTGCCAACTCGGATCTACTGAAAGAACGGATAGAACGGCTCTCCAACCAACTCAACCAGGAGGCTGCCAACCATGCTGCGCTAGCGCGTGAGAGCAACGCCCACTCTGAAGCGTTGCAGGCGCAAATAGAGGAGCTGTCCGAGCAGCTCAGGCGGGAGACCGAAAACTATGCGGCGCTAGCCCGCGAGAGCAAGGCTCACTCTGAGGTGCTGGACGCGCAAATTGAACAGGTCTCCGGTCGCCTCAAGCAAGAGACCGAGAGTTATGCAAAACTCGCGCTCCAGAGCGAGAAGAAGTCCAAGGGACTAGAAGCGCGCATAACATTTCTAACCGGCGAGCTCGATCAGGCAGCGGTCGCGTATTCCCAGTTGGAGCAGGATACAAAGTTGAAATTGCAGGAACTGGCCATCCATATCAATGCGCTCTCCAATCGGCTTGCGCACGCTACGGATAGCAATATCGCCATTACAGCCGATCGAGCACGCCTCTCCACTCACGTCTCACTCTTGGAGGCCCACTATGCCGACCGCGAACGAGCCGCTCAAGCTGAAACGATTTCAAGAGAGCTAGAAGTGGCAAATCTGAAGGAGAGCGTTAGAGCCCTGACCGATCAGGTATCGGCCCTGGGGTCCGAGATTGACCTCATTCTCCGCAGCACGATCTGGAGATCAACGTCTATATTGCGGCGGGCGGGGCATAGAGTTCCTCAGTTGGCTCGGATGACACGCCAAGCGCTCAAGCTGGTAAAATGGACCTTAAACTTTGAACTTCGACAAAGATTGCGCGAAACGATCGCCAATCGGCGAAGGCTGCGCGAAGAGGAGTTGGCCGCAGCTCAAATCCAGCTGCCAAGGCTGGCCTTCGACCAGCGAACGGGCTTTTGTGAGCCTGTCGAGCCGACAGCGGACGAAGCCGCAGCATGGCCGAGCGACCGACCGCTCGTCTCGGTCGTTATCGTATCATTCAACTACGGTCATTTCGTTGCCGAAGCAGTCGATTCGGTACTGGCGCAAACCTTTGACAATCTGGAAGTGATTGTTGTCGAGGGCGGCTCAACCGAACCGCTTTCCCGAGAGCAGACATTGGCCTTGACGCGGCCCAAGACAACAGTCGTTGTCCAGACGGAGCCTCATCAAGTAGGCGCGAATCGAAACTTCGGCATCAGCAAGGCCCGCGGAAAATACATCTGCTGCCTCGATGCCGATGATCTGCTCAAGCCGACATATATCGAAAAAGCGGTATTCCTGCTGGAGACCTATGGATACGACATTGTCTCGAGCGCCATGCAGCAATTCGGAAGCTCTGATGAGAAGGTCGGCATCCTTGGCGAGCCTGTGCTGGCTGACATGCTCGAAGGGAACCATGTTCTGACCTGCGCGGTTTTTCGCCGAAGCCTCTGGGAGAAGGCCGGCGGCTATCGCGACACCGACCGCGCCGTCACTGGACATGTCTATGAGGACTGGCTGTTTTGGACACAGCTCGCAGCGCTGGGCGCTCGCATCCATAACATGACAAACGATCACCTCTTCTTGTATCGGCGCCACGGCCCTAGCCTGAGCACCCAGACCGACCTTCACGGCATGCCAGTTCATCGCAAGTTGATCCGCCAGGCGCTGGGAGACCTCGTCACGCCCGCCGCGCTTCGCGCTTCGCGTCTTGCTGCAGCGGCAGATAGACGTCCGGAGAATGCCGCCACCAACTTTCTGGGACGCGCTTCGAAGGGTAGAGCAGCCCCAGTGATCCTGCTCGCGCTCCCGTTTACGCTCATAGGAGGAGCGGAGCGTTTGCTTAGCGGCATTGTCGCCCATCTCACCAAACAAGGATGGCGCGTAACGGTCATAACCTCAATCGAGGCTGGACGCGAACATGGGGATTCCACGAGTTGGTTCGAACAAGCGACCGCCGAAATCTTCCATTTGCCCCGGTTCCTTGCCGCGGATCGATGGCCAGATTTCGTAAACTACCTGATCGCCTCCCGCGAGATTGACGTTGTCTGGATCGCGGGGAGCGCCTTCATGTACAACCTGCTGCCCTCGATCCGAGCCGCATTCCCGAAGATCAAAGTGGCAGACTTGTTGTTCAATACGGTTGGTCACACCAAGAACAACAGGAAATACGCTCATCTTATCGATGTCAATTTCGTGGAGAACAAGGAGGTCCTGCAGTTCCTCTTCGATGCGGGAGAGTCGCAAGACCGCGTCCGACAGATCTCCAGCGGGATTGATCTGCACGATTATCTGCCGCGTCCTCGCGACGGTTCCGTCATCGAGTATTTGAATGCAACGCCGGACGAACTCATTGTCGGTTTTTCGGGCCGTTGGTCTGAGGAGAAAGACCCTCTGGCCTTCATCGAAATTGCCCGTAAGTCATCACATTTACCGATTTTGTTTGTGATGACCGGAGCCGGAGCGCTTCGGACAGAAATCGAGAGCGCAGTCGCGTCGGCAGGCCTTGGCAATCGTTTTCATCTTATCGGCGACGTTGAAGATGTCCGCCCCTGGGTCTCATCGTATGACGTGCTTGTCCTGCCTTCACGGCTCGACGGCAGACCGGTTGTCGTCCTGGAGGCGCTCGCACTGGGCGTTCCGGTCATTGTGTCTTCCGTAGGGGGCTTACCTGAACTCGTCCGTGACGGCGTGAACGGATTTCTTTGTCAGCCGCGCATGATAGATGAGTTTGTAGACAGGCTCACGAAGCTTGCTCTCGATCGGGAAGTTCTTCAACGAATGAAGGAGGCCGCTCGGCGCAGCGCCGAGCGGAATCTCGACGCGCGCAAGATGCTTTCAAGTTATGAGCAAGGACTAAAGGCTCTAATCCAATCAGCAAATCTACGCGAACAGAGCGCCTCACGCGCCGACTAGGTCGATTTTGAGGCGCGCTCACCTCAAGAGCCTCGGGCCGACATCAGGCCCATTGATTTCGCTTTCAGTCCCGCCCCGCCGCGGTATTCGGACATGATCGAGCTCACAACCACCAGATCAACGGTCTCCAAATCTTTCATAGTTGGCTCCTGGTTCGAACCACGAGCGCGATTTTTGTACGCCGATGTCCTCGCGGTTTTGTCCGCGGTGATGTTGCCGTGGTCGACGACCGGCTTCACGATCTTCCTGTTGCTGTGGTTGATCTCTTTGATCCCGCTAACCTCGTCGGCCGATTTCCGTCCATTCCTCCATCTCGTCACCCGGCCGTTTTGCTTGCTGCCGCTCACGATGGTCCTGATCGCGGTAGTCGGGACTCTTTGGGCCGATGTTTCCTGGCATGCAACGTTTATAGGCATCAAGCCTCTCGCCAAGTTGCTCGTACTCCCATTTTTGATCTACCATTTTCAGCGGTCGCCGCGCGGTAGCCGGATCTTCATCTCGTTCGTTCTATCTTGTGCGCTGCTGATGGGGCTGTCGTGGATTGTTCTGTTTAAGCCCGAACTGAAGCTGACGACCACTCTGAGCGCGGGAGTTCCTGTCAAGAACTATATCGATCAAAGTCAGGAGTTCGTACTATGCATGGTCGCGCTCGCGCCGTGGACTATTTCGTTCTGTCGGCAGGGCAACTACTGGGCTGCTGCGGCATGCACCGCACTGATGCTCGCCTTCTTCGCGAACATGGCGTTCGTCGTATCAGCGCGCGCAGCCATCGTCTATCTTCCGGTGCTGCTCATTGTCTTCGCATCAAGGTATCTCAACCGCCGCCAATCGATGCTGCTTTTTAGTGCCTGTGTTGTGGTTGCCGTCGCGGTCTGGTTCACGTCCGGCTATTTGCGCGCTCGCGTCGCGGATCTCTGGATCGAATATCAGTCCTCGAAGCAGAATATTGTCCGCTCGACTGGGCAGCGGCTCGAATATTGGGAAAAGTCGCTGAAATTCTTCGCTGAAGCCCCCATCTTCGGCAATGGGACCGGCTCCGCACAGGCATTGTTTGAGCGCGATGCCGTCGGTAAGACCGGGTTGGCCGCCCAAGTGACCAAGAACCCGCACAACCAGACCCTCAACGTTGCGGTTCAATGGGGCATCATCGGGATTGTTGCGCTCTATGCGATGTGGATCTCCCATCTCCTGCTATTTCGTGGAGGCGGGTTCGGGAGCTGGCTCGGACTACTTGTCGTAATCCAGAATATGACCAGCTCCCTTTTCAATTCGCATCTATTCGATTTTCATGAAGGATGGATGTATGTCCTGGGAGTAGGCGTCGCGGCCGGTGTGAGCATGCAAGAGAAACAACGGGCCACAACGTCTCGCCCTCCCTTCGTCAAGGTCGACTGAAGCCTCCTCCTGCTGCTCCCCGTGTTGCTCTACATGCTGACGCGTTCGACCACTCCGCGTCACCGCCGCGATCGCAACCTGTCCAACCGTTTGGGGAACGTACCCCCACGCCATAGAAGAACCCTCGGCTGAGTTTGGCCGCGGCCCTCGCAAGCGCGTGACGCACCTATTGTGAAGCCGCGTCTGGCTTTTGCAGATCCCGCCGGGCACCGCACACGGCCGTCCCGTCCAAAGACAATCGGCATCACAATTCTCGCCTTGGTTGCGCGCCAGCAGATTGTAATGATACGTAGAGTCTCTCAGCAGGCGAAGTCGTATTCGACCGCCGACACTGTCACGTGTCGAAACATTTGTAACTAGAAGGTCCCTCACGGGAGCCTTTTCCTTTTGTGATCCAATTGTCAATCCGAGAGACCCGCACAGATTGTGCCGAACAGCGCCAGCCCGCCAACCCGTGGTTATTACTGCTTGATACGTAGCGGATAAACGGTTGCGTGGCCCTCGGGGAAATCAGCACAGCTACGGGCTGCTGCTGATGTACGATTGGCCAGCACCGGAATGGCCAGGATCATTCTTGCGAGGACGGCGTGTGCGCAGCGCATCGCCCTCTGAAATGGCACCCGGAGAGCGTGAGCATAGTGACCCGAAGGGACACGCGGGTCCGAGTGCAACGACGAGACCGGCTTAGCAGCGGCACCCGGGAACGGGGCAGTGATAGCGGTCGCCGAAGGCGAGCCCCTTTTCCGAGTGCCCCCGGCGAGGAGCACATTATGCCTTGCGCGATGGGATCGTTACCCGCATGTGCCGAGACTCCGCTTCCGTAAGGGCCTCGGTAAGCGCAGCTCATAGAGCCCGGTTCGCGACAGCGGACGCGCCCAAGTCTGCAGTACGAAAATCGCATCTCGGCACGTGGCTTTCGCCAGAGATGAACAAACTGCACCCCGATCTTGTCCAGTTTGTCTCGCTCATCGAACGGAACGCCGTCAATCCTTGGGCTGCCGGGTCGGGCAAGCGATCTGCGGCGGCGGCCTACTTTGGCGAAGAACTAATAGTTGGATTATATCCAGTGGTTTGACGGCGCGGCCGAGGCCATGGTGTGGCACATGAAAACTCGCGCGCTAGTGGCCTGGAATGTGCGTCGGATTCGCATAGAGCAAGGTATCTCGCAAGAAAAATTGGCTTGCGAGGCTGGGATAGATCGCTCCTATATGAGCAGTCTTGAACGGCAGTCGAAAAACCCGACGATTGATCTTCTTGAGCGGATAGCCGACACGCTCGGCGTTCATTTGTCCGAGCTCTTTGTTCAGCCGCCCAAGGGGGCTCGGATTCCAACCTCGTCCAACGGTCGCAAACCGGCGCGCCCGCAGCGCAGCAAGAAACAGTTGCGGTCAGTGCAAGTCGGCTGATGCGGTAGCAGTCTTGTCAATGATAAGCTGTGTGGGTTGCTGCTGACCGAAGTGTTCGTCGTATCAGCGCCTCCACCCGTTCGTCGACGCCCATAATAGTCATCACGCTCTGGCTCACAGCCTGGCAGCCCAGAGCCAATCGCCTGGCCCGGTAGAGAAACCTTCCCGCCGTTGCTACATGGGATC
The DNA here is from genome assembly GCF_042258325.1 of Bradyrhizobium sp. Pha-3. Taxonomy (NCBI): domain Bacteria; kingdom Pseudomonadati; phylum Pseudomonadota; class Alphaproteobacteria; order Hyphomicrobiales; family Nitrobacteraceae; genus Bradyrhizobium; species Bradyrhizobium sp. Pha-3. Next base: position 8,257,781 of record NZ_CP170151.1, read on the forward strand.
GGGGTCAAGATCGGCGCGAAAATTGGACAGCGAAGCTGTTCGCGCTGCTTCTCACGCAGAAAGCCACCTTGGTCGGTTTGATCAAATTCCTCGATCAGAAGGGGATATGTAGTCAGAACCTGAAAGCCTCATCATCGAATTTCTTGAAGGAGGCGTCGTGGCGGCCACAAACGAGGCCGAAGGCGATGCGTTGCCCCCTTGTGGTCGTAGGTCTTGGAAACCATGAATCTCCTCGAGAGAAGCGTCCGCGCCTTGGAAACCGATTATGATTCCTTGCGGCAAGCCGTGAGGCTAGGCGGCACTGCGCTCAGGCAGGCGCACGCTCCTCGAACGTTGAGACAAGCGTTGCCAGGTTATCGAGCAGCGGATCACTGAGGCCGATCACATCGCGGGCCGTTGACCTCGACGTGGCGGTGTCCGGTTCGCGCCCGAGCGGTGTGCGGGGTGGCGCCGCCGCCGTAGCGATCGCCTTCTCGTGGAGCGCGTTGACGCCGAGTGAGGCGCAGTGCGCTAAGAGCGCCGGCTCCTCGCCCGTCAGAGCGGTGAGCCAGTCCCAGAGATCGGCCTTGTCTTTCGGCAGGCGCCCCTCCCATGTCTTGTGGCGCGCGTTGATCGCCTTGGCCGCCGGCGTGTCCTTCAGCCCTGCGGCTGCACCGGAAAGGTGGCATTGCGCACCGAGACCTCCATCGCCGTCCGTAGGAGGAATAGCGGGAGGAGACGTCGAGGCAGAATTTGTGCAGCACCGATCGGAAGGCGATCGAAGGCGTGATCGCGAGCTTGTCGCGCAGCGCCAGCGTCCGCTGCGCCGTGAGTTCGGTCAGCAGGCGGTCGGTGATCGTGTCCGCCGCCGTGATCCGGGCCTTGTCGAGCGAGTGGATGTATTTGCTGGTGACGGAGCCCTCGGCATAACTGACCAGCGCCGCGATCTCACCTCCGTGAAGCCGAGGCGACGTCATTTCGAGCTATCGTCATCTGCCTACTTCCTGGCCCCCAGAGCTACGGAGCGGGTTGATGATCTGAACGCCCTCGAAGTCCTTTTCGTTGTCGGTCACGACGACGCACTCGTTGGCTTCGGCTACTGCGGCAATGATTGTGTCTAGCGCGCTTCGCGAACGGCCTTTGGCTTTGCCGTTGGCCATCAGCCGCGCCCACACGAGGCCAGCTTTGTCGTCGAACGATAAGACGCGGCCAGCGAACAGCGCCTGCGGACCTTCGGGGTCCGCGAACCAAGTTTCAAGGCTGTTGCGCTTCTTGCCCTTCGGTTTCTCTAAGATGCCTCGGCGGATTTCCGCGACGGTAAGCGAAGCAATGAAGAGGTCGTCGTCTTTCTGAGCACCCATCCAAGCCAGCAGCGAGTCCGACGGCTCCGGCTTTATGATGTTGCTGATGATATTGGTATCAAGGAGGTAGCGCGTCACAGATCGACCTCACGCCCCTCTTCTCGCGGACGGCTGAGGTCGAGATCCGCGCCGACCATAGGTGAGCGACGCAGCGCGGCGAGAATACCGCCCGCTTTCGGAGGCTCACCCGCCACTGCCTGCCGTATGGTCCGGCGAAGCTGCCCGGCTTCCGGACCGTCCTCCGTCAATTTCCGGGCAAGGGATCGAAGCAGATCGCGGTCGGCGTCGAGCGCCTGGATCTCGAACCGCGCGATGCCACGCTTAGTCAGGCGGGACCGATAATTCTCGAGGGCTCTCTTCTGCGCACTGTTGCTCATCGCGTCCCTCCGTGCTATATCCAGATATATAACCGCATTTTCTTTGGAGTGCAAGGCTGGTGGAACTGTTATCGGTCTCGCCAAATGAAGAGGGCCCCTCCAAGGCATGGGTGCCGCGCGGGGGTGCCACCATGACAAGACGCCCCTCTTCCAAGGGGGGCAATCACAAAAATATTATGGCTACGACGACGGTCGACCCGCGTCCCGCCGCTGCGCTGCTACCCGCCAGCATCCGCTCCGATGCACCACAAGCCATTGACTTACAATATATTTTTACCTTGGCGACGCGCTGTTGCTGGGCATCATTGTCGCGAAGCGGGTTATTCCGCGCTAGGACAAGGACGCGATCGTGGCGCGACCCAGACGTACAACAGCCGAACAGCTTCTTGTGGTCGCCGACGCGACCCGCGAACCGGTTGCACTTGCGTCATCAAAACCCGATCCACGCCTCGTCAATTTGGTCCGACTGCTGGCGCGACAGGCCGCGCGGGACTTCGTTCGAGCCGAAACTGATAGCCGGACGCAAGACCACCTTCCGGAGTAAGGAGGTCGCCTCGTGAAGGTCGCGCTCTACGCCCGCTACTCATCAGACAATCAGCGAGACGCTTCAATCGAGGATCAGTTGCGGCTGTGCCGCCTGCACGCCGAGAAGCAAGGCTGGACGGTAGTCGATAGCTATACCGATCGCGCAATCTCTGGCGCGTCGCTGTTGCGTCCCGGCATTCAGGAACTGATCAGCGATGCGATGCGCGGCAAATTCGTCGTCGTGCTCGCAGAGGCGATGGATCGTCTGAGCCGCGATCAGGAGGATATCGCTGGACTGTTCAAGCGTATGGCTTTCGGCGGTGTGCGTATCGTTACGCTGTCGGAGGGTGACGTGACGCATCTGCACGTCGGCCTCAAGGGCACGATGAACGCCCTCTTCCTGAAGGATCTCGCCGACAAGACGCGCCGCGGGCTGCGCGGCCGCGTCGCGGATGGCAAGTCCGGTGGCGGGCTCTGCTTTGGGTATGACGTGGTGAAGCAGTTCGCGGCGAATGGCGAGCCGATCCGCGGCGATCGAACGATCAACGAGGCCGAAGCTGCCGTCGTACGCCGTATCTTTGCAGACTACATTGCCGGCAAGTCGTCCCGCGCGATTGCCTTTGAGCTGAACAAGGAAGGCGTGCCTGGACCACAGGACGCCGAATGGGGGCCGTCAACGATCCATGGCAACCCGAAGCGCGGCGTCGGCATCCTTAACAACGAACTTTATGTCGGGCGCCTCGTCTGGAACCGGCTCCGCTATCTGAAAGACCCGGATACGGGAAAGCGGGTGTCGCGCCTCAATCCTGAATCCGAGTGGGTGATTCAGGAGGTTCCGGAGATGCGCATCATCGACCAGGAAGTTTGGAATGCGGTGAAGGCACGCCAAAAATCACTCGCCTATGAGGCGTCTGAGCCCGGCGACAACCCGTTGAATCAGCGGCGGCGCCCGAAGCACCTGTTTGCCGGCCTCGTGAAGTGTGGCTGTTGTGGTGGCGGCTATACGATGATCTCGAAAGATCTGCTTGGCTGCGCGACCTCGCGGAATAAGGGCACCTGCGAAAACCGCCTGAACATAAGGCGAGACGCGCTTGAAGCCTCCGTGCTTAGCGGCCTCCGGACACACTTGATGGAGCCCGAGCTGTTCAAGGAGTTCTGCGACGAATTTACTCGCGAGGTGAACCGGCTGCGGATTGAGCGCAGCGCAGACATCATCAGTCAGCGCAAAGAGTTGGAACGCGTTCAACGGGACTTGGATCGAGCGATCCAAGCCATCCTGGATGGTGTGCCCGGCGCTCAGCTCAAGGAAAAGATTGGTGGTCTTGAAGCCCGCAAGGCCGAACTGACCGAGTTGCTGGCGAACGCTGAGGAACCACCGCCCCTTCTGCATCCGAACATGGCGGAGATATACCGCCAGCGGGTGGCCGCGCTTTATGAGAGCCTACTGAGCGCGGACGGCACGGCCGAGGCAGCTGAGCTGTTCCGGACGCTGGTCGATCAGGTGACGCTCGTGCCTAACGAGGCCGAACTTGCGATCCTGCTGCGCGGCGACCTGGCTGCGATCCTTCGGTTCGCCGCGAACAAGAAAAACCCCGACATCCTTGCGGAAGCCGGGGTTTTAAGTGCCTTGCTTTCGCAAGAATCGTTGGTTGCGGGGATAGGATTTGAACCTATGACCTTCAGGTTATGAGCCTGACGAGCTACCGGGCTGCTCCACCCCGCGTTAAACCGTTGCATGCCTTGCAGAAAGGGTGCCTGAGCCGGCCGGCCAACGCTTTTCAACGGCGCCGATCGATCCGTCCGGGGGCTTCCTGAGAAGGCGACCCGGGCCGAAGCCATCGGGTGCGGGGCGTATGTATCAACGTGAGCCCGGTTTGGAAAGCCCCGGATGCGGGTTTTTGAGGATTTTGTGACGTCGAAATCGCCGGCTGTCCCGGCAGGATTTACCGCCGGGAACCGGGCCTTGCCAGACCGCGCGCAAAAGCGGAGCTTGGCGCGCAACAAATCCGTCAAGAAGACGTCATCCGCGGGGGAAACGCCATGGACCGGCCATTGAAGGGCCCGGGGCTGCATGCGCTTGAGGAGGCCTTTCATCGTCAGTTCGAGCTGTCGCGCAGCGAGCCGGCGCCGACATTACAGGCACGGCTCGACCGGCTGCGCCGCCTGCGCGCCGCGCTGACCGAGAATGAGGCGCGATTCGAGGCGGCGATCTCGGCCGATTTCGGCCACCGCTCCACCGTCGAGACCGCGATCGCCGAGACCATGCTGGTGCTCGGCGAGATCAAGCACGCGGCCAGGCACCTCAAGGGCTGGATGACGCCGCGGAAGGTCCCGACCACGGTGCAGTTCGCGCCGGCCAAGAACCGGCTGATGCCGCAGCCGCTCGGCGTGGTCGGCATCATCGCGCCGTGGAATTATCCGCTGCAGCTGACCCTGGCGCCCGCAGTCGCCGCGATCGCGGCCGGCAACCGCGCCATCATCAAGCCGAGCGAGCTGGTGCCGCGCTTCGCCGAGCTGCTGACCGAGGCGATCGCCAAGAAATTCGACGTCACCGAGCTCGCGGTCACCGATATCGACGACGAAATCGCAAGGACATTTGCCGCGTTGCCGTTCGATCATCTGATCTTCACCGGCTCGACCCGCGTCGGCCGGCTGGTGGCCGAAGCCTGTGGCCGCAATTTGACGCCGGTGACGCTCGAGCTCGGCGGCAAATCGCCCGTGATCGTCGATGGCTCCGCCGATATCGACGAAGCCGCACAGCGCATCGCCTATGGCAAGCTGCTCAATGCCGGCCAGACCTGCATCGCGCCCGATTACGTGCTGGTGCCGCAGGCCGCGGTGCAACCCTTCGCGATGCGGCTGCAGGGTCACATGCAGCACATGTTCGGTACCGATCCCAATAACGCCGATTACACGTCGATCGTCTCGGATCGGCACTATGCACGGCTCGAGGGGCTGGTCGCCGGCGCCGCCGCGAAAGGCGCGACCATCATGCAGCCGGCAGCGTCGAACGACCGCGAGTGGAAGGCGAGGCGCAAATTTCCGCCGACCGTGATCGTCGACGCGACGCCGGACATGACGGTGATGCAGGAGGAGATCTTCGGACCGCTGTTGCCGGTCATCGGCGTGCGCGATGCGGCGGAGGCGATCGCCTTCGTCAACAGGCGCGATCGCCCGCTGGCGCTGTACTGGTTCGGCACCGACAGCGTCGCCCGCGATGCGGTGCTGGCGCGCACGGTGTCCGGCGGCGTCACCGTCAATGACTGCCTGTTCCACTTCGCGCAGGCCTATCAGCCAATGGGCGGTGTCGGTGCCTCCGGCACCGGCGCCTATCACGGCGAGTGGGGATTCAAGGCGCTGACCAAGTTCAAGCCGGTGTTCTACCGCTCGCGGTTCAACCGGCTTGCCGATCTCTATCCGCCCTATGGCGCGAAGGTCGCGCGGCTGGAGAAGCTGATGCGGTTGTTGTCGTAGGAATCACGCCGTCATTGCGAGCGTGGCGAAGCAATCCATAGTCCGCACAACGGATAGATCGATTGCTTCGCTCTGCTCGCAATAATCGACGATAATGAAGACAGGGGGGAAAACGTGACTGACACATTCGATTTCGTGGTGGTGGGCGCAGGCTCCGGCGGCTGCGCGGTGGCGGGGCGGCTGTCGGAGGATCCGGCGACGTCGGTGGCGCTGCTCGATGCCGGCGGCACCAATGACAATTGGGTCGTCACCACGCCCGGCGCACTGGTGCTGATGGTCGCGGGCACCATCAACAACTGGGCCTTCAACACCGTGCCGCAAAAGGGGCTCAACGGCCGCATCGGCTACCAGCCGCGCGGCAAGGGGCTCGGCGGCTCCTCGGCGATCAACGCCATGGTCTACATCCGCGGCCATCGCGCCGACTACGACCACTGGGCCGCGCTCGGCAATACCGGCTGGGCGTTCGACGACGTACTGCCTTATTTCAAGCGCTCGGAGAACAACGCCGATTTCGACGGCGAGTATCACGGCAAGGGCGGCCCGCTCGCCGTCAACAAGCTGCGCTCCGGCAATCCGATCCAGCAGACCTTCCTGCAGGCCGCGCAGGAAGCGCAATTCCGCATCCGCGAGGATTTCAATGCCGAGGACCATGAGGGCCTCGGCATCTACCAGGTGACCCAACGCAACGGCGAGCGCTGGAGCGCGGCGCGCGCCTATGTGCATCCGCATATCGGCAGGCGCGCCAATCTGCGCGTCGAGACCAATGCGCAGGCGACGCGCATCCTGTTCGAGGGCAAGCGCGCGGTCGGCGTCGAATACCGGCAGGGCAAGGAGTTGAAGCAACTCCGCGCGCGGCGCGAAGTCCTGCTTGCCGCCGGCGCGTTCCAGTCGCCGCAGCTGTTGATGCTGTCGGGCGTCGGCGATGCCGCAGCGCTCGGCAGGCACGGCCTCGCCAGCGTGCATCATCTGCCCGGCGTCGGCCAAAACCTGCAAGACCATCCGGACTTCATCTTCGGCTACATGTCCGACAATCCGAACTTCGCCGGCATCTCGCTGAAGGGCATGCCGCGGCTCGTCCGCGCCATCATGCAATATCGGCGCGAGCGCCGCGGTCCCCTCACCTCGAACTTCGCCGAATGCGGCGGCTTCCTGAAGACGCGGCCCGATCTCGACATCCCCGACATCCAGCTGCATTTCGGCATGGCGATGGTCGACGACCACGGCCGCAAGCGCCACGGCGGCACCGGCTTCTCCTGCCATGTCTGCCTGCTCCGGCCGAAGAGCCGCGGCAGCGTCGCGCTGGCCGGCAGTGACCCGATGCAGGCGCCGCTGATCGACCCGAACTTCCTCGGCGAGGAAGACGATCTCGAATCGATGGTGGCGGGCTACAAGACCACACGGCGGCTGATGGAGGCGCCGGCGCTACGCGCCCTGCAGCAGAAGGATGTATTCACATCCAACGTCCGCACCGACGACGACATCCGCAGCATCCTGCGCGAGCGCGTCGACACGGTCTATCACCCGGTCGGCACCTGCAAGATGGGCACCGCCGATCCGCTCGCGGTGGTCGACCCGAAGCTGCGCGTGCACGGCCTCGAAGGCCTGCGCGTGGTCGACGCCTCGATCATGCCGACCCTGATCGGCGGCAACACCAACGCACCGACCATCATGATCGGCGAGAAGGCCGCCGACATGATCAGGGCGGAAATGCGGGCGGGGTGACCAAATGCGTGGGGTGGCCACGGCGAAAGAGCGCCTTTGCCCACCCTATGAGGCTGCCGTCGCAGGGCCGTACTGCCAAAATATCGAAAACAACCCCATGCAAAGTAGCCGGGGGCTGCCGGCGTTCGACACGGCGACTTGACTCGTCGGGCAAATCAGCGGCATTCTTCTATTATTCAGAAAATTGCGCAGACGCCGTCAGCTTGCTCCGTGTCATCACCCGCGCATGCGGGTGATCCAGTATTCCAGAGACCGCAGTGCTTGAGCCGAGGGGCCGCGGCGTACTGGATCGCCCGGTCAAGCCGGGCGATGACGACGGTGGACGAGGATATACGCGATCCGCTGCAATCGTAGCCCGGATGGAGCGAAGCGCAATCCGGGACCTTCACGCATGCTCCCCGGATTTCGCTGCGCTTCATCCGGGCTACACAGCTAGTTCAACAAGAACCCGCCATCGACCGTCACGACGGTGCCTGTCATGTAGCGCGAGGCGTTGGAGGCGAGCAGCATGATCGCGCCGTCGAGATCGGACTCGGCGCCGACCCGGCGCTGTGGAATGCGCTTGGCGAGCCGCTCGCCCGCCGGCGTCGACCAGAAATCATGGTTCATCTCGGTATCGATATAGCCCGGCGCCAGCGCGTTGACGCGGATGTTGTTGCCGGCGAGCTCCAGCGCCATTGCCTTGGTGCCCTGGATCATGCCGGCCTTGGAGATCGCATAGGGCGACACCGCCTTGAGCACGCCTTGTCCGAGCACGGATGCGACGTTGATGATATTGCCCGGCTGCTTGCGCGCCATCATGCGCCGCGCAAGTTCGGTCGCGAGGAAGTAGGCGCCCTTCAGATTGGCGCCAATCACGGCGTCCCAATCCGCCTCGGTCTGCTCGGTCGACAGTTTCTCGATCGCGATGCCGGCATTGTTGATCAGCACCGTGACCGGACCGAGCGCGGCTTCGGCGGCGTCGAGCGCTTTCGCAATGCCTGAGATATCCGCGACGTCCATCTGCACCGCAGCGGCCCGGCCGCCCTTGGCCTTGATCTCCTCCTCGAGGCTTTTCAGCTTCGCGACCTGGCGCGCGGCCAGCACCACCGCAGCGCCATGCGCCGCCAGCACGCGGGCGAATTGCCGCCCCAGCCCCTGCGAGGCACCGGTGATGAGGATGATTTCTTTACTGACATCGAATAGGTCGGACATCGACAGGTTCCCGGATGAAGCGGACGATTGATAGCGACAATTGTCCCTGATGTAAGCAGGATTGATCAACCAGGGGATCGCGGGAGATTCGGGCAGGGAATTCCTTAATCCATGAACCTCTTCGACCTTGCCATCATCGTCGGATTGGTGTTCGCGGTGGTGACCGGCTTCACGACCGGCCTGTTGCGCAGCGCGGTCACCATCCTGGCCTATCTCGTCGCCATGCCGCTTGCGGTCGCCGCGCTGGCGATGATCGGGCCCCACATCGCGACACTGCCGTCGTCGCCGTTTCCGCCCAATGGCGTGCTGCTGTTCGGCCTCTTCCTCCTGTTCGGCGTCATCCTCGGGAAAATGGCGCGGACGATGCTCGACGACACCATCGGCTCGGAGATCGGGATCGGCGACCGCCTCGGCGGCGCGCTGCTCGGCGCCATCAGGGTCGGTCTCGTCGTGACCACGCTGGTGCTGGTGTTCGATCAGCTGGTGCCGCTCGCCAGGCAGCCGCAGTTCCTCAACGGATCGCAATTGCGACCGCTGTTCTCCGCGGCCGGACAGGCCGGATTCCGCTCGCTGCCGCCCGAAGCCACCATGGCGATCGAGCGGCTGCGGCGCGAGCAACGCATCTAGCCTCCTGCCTGCCCCAACGTGCTCACCCGCCTGTTCCTGCCCGGCATGCACTTATGCATTGCACGTCCCTTATCGGCGCCGCCGAGCTTGGCTAGAATGGCGCCATCAAACCTTTACAAACCTACCCGACATCACAGGGAGTGAACCGTGGATCTTGGAATCAAAGGCCGCCGCGCCATCGTCTGCGCATCAAGCAAGGGACTGGGCCGCGCCTGCGCGATCGCGCTCGCCAATGAGGGGGTGCATGTCACCCTGACGGCGCGCGGCGCCGAGGCGCTGAAGCAGACCGCCGACGAAATCCGCAAAGCCCACCCCGGCGTCACCGTCACCGAGATCGTCGGCGACATCACGACCCCGGCCGGGCGCGAAGCCGTGCTCAAGGCCTGCCCCGATCCGGACATCCTGATCAACAATGCCGGCGGCCCGCCGCCGGGCGATTTCCGCAACTGGACCCGCGACGACTGGATCAAGGCGATCGACGCCAACATGCTGACGCCGATCGAGCTGATCAAGGCCACCGTCGACGGCATGATGGCGCGCAAGTTCGGCCGAATCGTCAACATCACTTCGGCCGCGGTGAAGGCACCGATCGAGATCCTCGGTCTGTCCAACGGCGCCCGCGCCGGCCTCACCGGCTTCGTCGCCGGCCTGTCGCGCAAGACCGTGATCAACAACGTCACCATCAACGGCCTGCTGCCGGGCCCGTTCGAGACCGACCGCCTGCGCGGCACCGCGAAGCCCGAGGCCGAGAAGCGCGGCATCTCGGCCGAGCAGGTCCTGGCCGAGCGCGCCAAGCTGAACCCCGCCGGCCGCTTCGGCGATCCCGACGAATTCGGCTATGCCTGCGCCTTCCTGTGCGGCGCAAAGGCCGGCTTCATCACCGGGCAGAACCTGCTGCTCGATGGCGGTGCCTTCCCGGGCACGCTCTAGTGCCGCCGATTTGAAGCTCCTGCACTATATGCGGCGAGACCGATTGGGAGCTTCAAATCGGTCAAGCGGCACTAGAGACCTATGACTCTTGCCAGCGCCCTCTTGCTTTCCGCAGTTCGCACAAGAGGTCGCTGGACGAGTTCACGAACTTCGGAAAAGGGACGCTAGATGAGAGCGGTCTGGTACGAACGGACCGGTGCGGCGCCGACGGTGCTCACCGTCGGCGAGATGCCGACGCCGGAAGCCGGTCCCGGCGAAGTCCGGGTTCGCCTCGAGGCGTCCGGCGTCAACCCAGCCGATGTCGGCCGCCGCAGCGGCAATTATCGCGCGATGGAATTTCCACGCGTGATCCCGAACAGCGACGGCGCCGGAATCATCGACCAGATCGGCGAAGGCGTCACCCGCTTTGCAATCGGCGATCGCGTCTGGCTGTTCAACGGCCAGCGCAACGGCCGCGCCTTCGGCACCGCGGCCGAATACATCACGCTTGCCGACTATCTGGTGACGCCGCTGCCGCAGGACGTGTCGTTCGCGGCCGGCGCGACGCTCGGCATCCCCTGCATGACCGCGTGGTGCGCGCTGTTCGCGGACGGCCCGATCTCCGGGCAGACGGTGCTGGTCACCGGCGGCGCCGGAGCGGTCGGTCACTACGCCGTGCAATTGGCAAAATGGGGCGGCGCACGCGTGATTGCGACTGTCAGTTCGCAGGTCAAGGACGTCGAGGCGCGGCTCGCCGGCGCCGACACCGTCGTCAACTACCGGACCGAGGATGTCGTCTCGAAGGTGATGGCCTTCACCGAGAACCGCGGTGTCGACCGCGTGATCGACGTCGATTTCGGCGGCAATCTCGCGACCACGCTGAAGATCATGGCGATGAACTCGACGATCGCGGTCTACGCCACCAGCGGCAACCGCACGCCGACGTTGCCGGTGCGCGAATTGATGGAGAAGTGCATCACCGTGCGCTCGCTGGTGCTGTTCGCGCTGCCGCAGCCGCTGCTCGCGGCCGCGCAGGCCGACATCACCCAATGGCTGACATCGGGTACCCGCGTGCACAATATCGCCGGGCAATTCGCGCTCGCTGAGACCGCCGACGCCCATCTCGCCGTCGAGAAGGGCGACAAGATCGGCACCGTGATCGTCGACTGCGCGCGGTAGTACGGTTTCGCTTCCTACTCCCTCTTGCCGTTCTTACGGGGAGAGGGTTGGGGTGAGGGGCTGTCACGGCGAAGAAGGTGATAGCGCAGTATGCGGAGACTCCCCCTCACCCGGAATTCAAGCTTCGCTTAAATTCCGACCTCTCCCCGCAAGCGGGGGCGAGGTAAGGAGAACAGCACGCTTCTACTGCCTACTGGATCGGCGTGATGCGCTCGTCACTCGGCGACAGGCCGAACTCGTCGAGCCCTTCGGCGAGGAAATCGCCGAGCATGGGCTCGCCCAGCAGATAGCTCGCGGTACGGCCGTTACGCCCGCGGGCGGCTTCGCGGCGGAGATCGGCCCATTCCTCGATCGTGCCGTCGCCGCGGCCGAGCCGCATCAGCGCGACGAGGTCGACCTGTTCGTCCTCGCTCAACGCGTCGATGAAGCCGGTGATCTCGCGCGCCACCGGATCGTTGCCGTCGTCCTCCAGCACGTCGATCATCTCGTCGTCGGCGCCGTTCGAGCCGGAGTCCGGATCGACGATCCCCTCCTTGACATCGAATTCCCGCGCCTTCTCGATCAAGAAGCCAACTTTTTCAGGGGAGATTGCGAGTTCCGGCATTGCACACTCCTTCTTCCAACGAGGCGGTAACGCAGGAGGCGCCGACTTGATCCATTGCGCCGGCGTGCGGAAACCCGCATGGTCGGGCAAGAGCAACAAAAAACAGAGGGCACGCCGCATGCAATGGACGATCGGCAAAGTCAAAATCACAAAGGTCGTCGAGCTCGAGACCGTCGGCAGCACACGCTTCATCCTGCCGCTGGCCGGCCGGGAGGAGATCCAGAGCCTGCCCTGGCTGATCCCGCATTTCGCCAACGAGGAGGGCCGGCTGAAAATGTCGATCCATTCGCTGCTGGTGGAGACGCCGGAGCACCGCATCATCGTCGACACCGGACTCGGCAACGACAAGCAGGGCCGCAACGTGCCGACCTGGAACAACCGCAGCGATCCGTTCCTGGAGAAGCTGACCGCCGCCGGATTTGCCCCTGACAGCATCGACACCGTGCTGTGCACGCATCTGCATGTCGATCATGTCGGCTGGAACACCAAGCTCGTCGGCGGCAAATGGGTGCCGACCTTCGCCAATGCCCGCTATGTGTTCGGCAGGACCGAATACGAGCACTGGCGCGACCACAGCGACGATCCCGCGCATGCCGCCGTCTTCGCCGATTCCGTGAAGCCGATCGCGGATGCCGGCAAGGCGGAGCTGGTGCCGAGCGACCACCGCCTGACCGAGGAGATCACGCTGATCCCGACGCCGGGACACAGCCCCGGGCACATGAGCATCCACATCAGGTCCGGCGGCGCGGAAGGACTGCTCACCGGCGATGTCGCGCATCATCCCTGCCAGATGTATCACCTCGACTGGTCGTCGACCGCGGACTCCGACCAGAGGCAATCGGCCGCGACGCGGCGCGAATTGTTCTCGCGCTTTGCCGACACGCCGACGCTGGTGATCGGCGGGCATTTCAACGCCGGCCACATCAAGCGCGACGGCGACGCGTTCAGGTTCGTCGCGCTGAGCTAGAACGACATGGCTCTACTTCTCATCGAACAGCGGACTCCGCTCCACCTCGCCCCGCGTGCGGGGAGAGGCATAGGCCGCCTTCGGCGGCCGTTCTCAAGAACGCCGAAGCGGAGCTTCGGCTATGACGCATCGTCAGATGCAATCCGCGTGAGAGGGAGCCTCCGCAAGCGCAGGGCTATCGCATATGCCCTTGGCGACCGCGCAAGTGCTGGGCCTCGTGGTTCAAGACGCGCCGCAAGCGGCGCTCCTCACCATGAGGGTCTACTATTGTGCCGCAAAACAAGACCTCATCCTGAGGAGCCCGCCGAAGGCGGGCGTCTCGAAGGATGGCTACGAGGGCACCGCCACGAAATGCGATAGCCCTGCCCGCTAGCGGGAGAGGGAGCGCAGTCTTATCCGGCCTCGTTTCCTAGATCAAACTGGCGCGCGCGAGGAAGAGCGCGTCGGCTTCGCTGGCGGCGATCGCGGCCGGATAGGGCAACGCCTTGGCCCGTCCGGGAAGGTTGCGCTCGAGCTCGGCGCGCTCCTCCGCGTCATCGGCGATATAGACGGTGACCCGGATCAACCGGCCGAGCTCGGCCTTGCGCGCCTTCATCCACAGCACCATCGGCTTGCCGGCGGCGACCTCCGGCTGATCGTTGACGTTGACGATCACGGCAATCGGACGGCTTGCGGCGAGAAGCTCGCTGTATTCCGCGGTCCAGTCGCAGCCGTCCTGCTCGGTCTGCAGATGGCCGGTTGCGATGAAGATGCCGGGCTCGGCCTCGCGAAAGAATTTCATGGAAGCTTCCTCATGATGACGGCGCCTGACCGTGCCGATCGCGCGACGGCGGCGGGGCAGAAGTATCTATCGACTGACGGTCGGTCAATGCATCTAAGCCATTTCAAAGCCATTCTAAATATGCGATCCAAGAATCGGATATCAGGTACGGATGGATGCTGACGGTATGATCGGGAAGCGGCAGGCGGCAGCCACGCGCGGCGCGGCGCAACGTTGGAGACGGACCCAGCCCGCCGAGGTCAGGGTCGACGACCTGATGTCGGCTGCGGCGGCCCTCTTCATCGCGAAGGGCATCGAGGCCACCACGATCGACGACATCGCCGCCCGGGCCGGCGTCGCGAAGGGCACCTTCTACCACTACTTCGCGACCAAGGCGGATGTGATCATCGCCCTGCGCACGCGCTTCGCGCAGGACTTCCTCGCCCGGGTGGCGGCGGCGATCAGCGAACGTGCCGCGGACGATCATCCCGGACGGCTGTCGGCCTGGTTGCGCGGCGCCGTCGGAACCTATCTCGCCAATGTCGAGCTGCATGACGTCGTGTTTCACGACTTCCCGCATCATCAGCGGCAGTCGCAAGAAAAGGACGACGTGATCGCCCAGATCGTCGCCGTGCTGGAGGATGGCAGGACAGCCGGCGTCTGGGCGTTCCCGGACGCCCGCAGCGCGGCGCTGATCGTGTTCGACGGGATGCATGCCGTGGCCGACGATGCGATCGTCGCGGGCACGCGCGATCCCGAGCCACCGTGCCGCCTGCTGGAAGAGATGTTCACGCGGATGCTGGCGGCGCCCCGTCCGCGATCCTGACCGGCGACTGAAGGAACGGCTCAGAGCGGCCACGCCGGAAGGTGATGGCTGCAATGCCATGGCCGTGAAGCGGTTGAATTTCCCGGCGCGCTGTTCCATGAAGCGTGTCGAGGTATACCAGTAACAATTCCTCAGGACATCGTAGGGAGTGATCAACATGAAGCTTGTTCGTTATGGCGAAAAGGGTGCGGAAAAGCCTGGTCTCATCGACAAATCTGGCCAGCTCCGCGACCTCTCGGCCCATCTGAAGGACCTGACCGGCGACGCCTACACGCCGGAGTCGCTGAAGAAGCTTGCTGCCCTCGATCCCGCCTCCCTGCCCGCCGTCGCCGGCAAGCCGCGCTTCGGCGCCCCCGTCACCGGCATCTCCAAATTCGTCGCGATCGGCCTGAACTATTCCGACCACGCCAAGGAAACCGGCAACCCGATCCCGTCCGAGCCGATCTTCTTTCTGAAGGCCAACACCGCGCTGTCCGGTCCCAACGATCCGGTCGAGAAGCCGCGCGGTTCGACCAAGCTCGACTGGGAAGTCGAGATCGCCGCCATCATCGGCACCCGCGCCAAGTATGTCTCGGAGGCCGACGCGCTGAACCACGTCGTCGGCTACTGCATCTGCAACGACGTCTCCGAGCGCAATTTCCAGATCGAACGCCTCGGACAGTGGACCAAGGGCAAGTCGCACGACACGTTCGGCCCGGTCGGCCCGTGGCTCGCCACCAAGGATGAAATCGCCGACGTGCAGAAGCTGTCGATGTGGCTCGACGTCAACGGCCAGCGCCGCCAGACCGGCACGACCTCGACCATGATCTTCACGATGGCGAAGTGCATCTCCTACGTCTCGCAGTTCATGACGCTGCTGCCCGGCGACATCGTCACGACCGGCACCCCGCCCGGCGTCGGCACCGGCATGAAGCCGCCGCAATATCTCAACGTCGGCGACGTCGTGACGCTCGGCATCGAAGGCCTCGGCGAGCAGCGCCAGGAAATCGTTGGGGCTTGAGGCTCGCGCGATCGTCATCCTGAGGAGCCGCGAAGCGGCGTCTCGAAGGATGAGCCAAGGACACCGTCATTCCAGCGGATGGGTGACGAGATAGTACTGATCGTTGCCCATCCTTCGAGACGCGCGCCGATGGCGCGCTCCTCAGGATGACGGTGGTGTACTCGGACAGAGGTCATCTTCATGAAACTTACCTTCTCTCCCGCCTCCCCGTTCGCCCGCAAGGTGCGCATCGCGGCGATCGAGCTTGGCCTGATCGACAAGATCGAGCTGGTGCCGGCGACCGTCGCGCCCGGCACGGCCAACGACGAATATTCCAAGATCTCGCCGCTCAAGAAACTGCCGGTGCTGATCCTCGACCACGGCGACGTCATCCTCGATTCCTACGTCATCGTCGAATATCTCAACGAGCTCGGCGGCGGCCGGCTGATCCCGGGCTACGGCCCGCGGCGCTGGAAGCTGAAGACCGATCATTCCCTGCTCAACGGCATGCTCGATTCCATGCTGCTGTGCCGCTACGAGAAGATGGTGCGGCCGCAGGGCTCGCTGTGGCAGGCCTGGCACGACGATCACTGGAACAGGGCCTGGGCCGGCATGGCGCGGTTCGAGAACCGGCCGGACGTGCTGAACGGCTCGTCGTTCGACATCGCGCAGATCGGCCTCGTTTGCGTGCTCGGCTATGCCGATTTCCGCTTCGCCGATTGCGGCTGGCGCAAGGCCTATCCCAAGCTCGACGCCTTCTACCAGAAAATGCTGGAGCGGCCGTCGGTGAAGATCTCGGCGCCGCCAGCGGCGTAACCAGGGCAACAGCGGGGAGCATGTGACGCGCGAATGTCTCCCCGCCTCTCACCTCCCGGCGCAGGTCTTGTGCATCGCCGGCCGGGCTCAACCACGACCGGTTAATATCCCGCCGTCATTGTCGCGATCTCGACCTTGTGATGATGGCGGCGGCAGCCCGGTACGGCCAGCCCAAGGAAGGCCTTGCGGCGATGATATCCTTGCCAACATCATCATTCCCGCCGTGCGCGACGCGCACTAGAATTTTCTTGCGCGTTTTCTTCACGCGAACCGGACTCCACCTCGCTCGAAAACGCTAACGCCAAGGAATCACCATGAGCCTGAAGTTTGCCGCCGGCGATCTCACCATTCATCGCATCGTTGAGCAGGAGACCACGTTCCTGCCCGCGCACGACATGCTGCCCGGGCTGACGCCGGAAGTGCTCGCCGAGAACCGCGGCTGGATGCAGGCCACCGGCGCGCTCGACGACAGCGACACGCTGATCCTGGCGTTCCAGTCCTATGTCGTGAAGACGCCGCACCACACCATCCTGATCGACAGCTGCATCGGCAACGACAAGCCGCGGCCGGCGCGGCCGAAATGGAACATGAAGACCGATGACACCTATCTGCGCAGTCTGGCGTCAGCCGGCTTCTCCGTCGCTGACATCGACTATGTGATGTGCACGCATCTGCATGTCGATCACGTCGGCTGGAACACGCGGCTGGAGAACGGCCGCTGGGTGCCGACCTTTCCAAACGCGCGCTACATGTTCGACAAGGCCGAGTTCGACTACTGGACCGAGAGCAACGCGAAGGCCGAGGTCCCGCCTTTCGTGGACAGCGTGCTGCCGGTGGTCGAGGCCAAGCGGGCCGAGATCGTCGGCCATGATTTTGCGATCGGCGACCATGCCCGCATCCTGCCGACGCCCGGCCACACGCCGGGCCACGTCGCCTTCGCCTTCGGCCGCGGCAAGGACGCTGCGGTCTTTTCCGGCGATCTGATGCACTCGCCGATCCAGACGCATTATCCGGAACTGTCGGCGAAGTTCGACGTCGACCAGGCGCTAGCCGCGAAGACGCGGCGCGGCTTCCTGGAGCGTTATTGCGATACCGACACGCTGTGCTGCCCCGCGCATTTCCCTTCGCCGTCGATCGGCAAGATCAGGCGGAAGGGCAACGGGTTCGTGTGCGAGACGGTGTAGGCGACGCCCCTTGCTCGGTTCACCTCGCCCCGCCTGCGGGGAGAGGCATAGGCCGCCTATGGCGGCCGTGCTCAAGAACGCCGAAGCACAGCTTCGGCTATGTCGCTTGCAGCGAAGCGAAATGCGATCCGGGTGAGGGAGTACAGGTCTCTCGGCTTACACCTCCTCGCGGAGAGAGCCCCTCACCCCAACCCTCTAAGAGCGAGCTTCGCTCGTCTCGACCCCGTAAAGAACGGGGAGAGGGAGAAGATCAATCGAACAAACTCGGCGTGTGGTTCACGATCGCGCCTTCGATCTGCAGCATCTTCAGCTTGGTGACCACGCCGCCATTGGCCGAGAAGCCGCCCGGCTTGTTGCCCGCCGCCAGCACGCGGTGGCAGGGCACCACGATCGGGCACGGGTTGCGGCCGAGCGCCTGGCCGACGTCGCGCGACAGCTCGACGCCGCCGAGCTGCTTGGCGATGTCGCCATAGGTCACGGTCTTGCCCGGCGGAATTTTCCGCGCGATGTCGTAGACGCCACGGTTGAATTCCGGCACGCCGTCGAGATCGAGCACGATGTCGGCGAGGTCGTTCGGCTTGCCGGCGAGCAGCTCGACCATGCCGTCGATCGCGTGCTGCACCTCCGCCGGCGGCGCCGCCTCGGTGACCTCGCCGTTGCGCTGGAAAATCCGCTTGCGGGTCTTCTCCTCGGTGCCCATCGGCAGCTGCACGCCAGTGACGCCGTGCTCGCCCCAGACGACGCCGCAGGCGCCGATCATGGTCTCGAAGATTGCAAAATGCTGGCCGGTCATGGCTCGCTCCAGATGTTCCCTTCAGCTCTCGCGTGAGCCTGCTGTTGATCCGGAATCTAGGCTTGGAGAATGTTGCTATCCACCCGAATTCCGTGGGAACTTCGGCCAAATCAACAACATCTACCTCCTCTCCGCGAGCCCAAAATGCACAGCCTCCACGTCAACGGTTTCGATATGCCCTATCTTGATGTCGGAGAGGGCCCGCCGCTGGTCTGCGTGCACGGTTCGCTGTGCGACTTCCGGATCTGGTCGGCGGTGCTCGGCCCGCTGACGCGCCGGCACCGCGTGATCGCGGTCAGCCTGCGGCATTTCTTCCCGGCGCATTGGGACGGCGTCGGCGACACCTATTCGATTGCGCAGCATGTCGATGATGTGATCGCCTTCATCGAGGCCTTCGACACCAGACCGGTCGACCTGATGGGACATTCCCGCGGCGGCCATATCTGCTTCCGCGCCGCGCAGCGGCGGCCCGACCTGTTGCGCAAGCTGATCCTCGCCGAGCCGGGCGGCGAGCTCGACGAAACCCTTGATCCCGATTTCAAGCCGGGCCCCTCACCGCTGGCAGCACGCTTCGCGGCCTGTGCGGCGGAAATCGCCAAAGGCGATATCGACGGCGGCTTGCAGATCTTCATGGACGCGCTCGAAGGCCCCGGCGCGTGGAAGCGGATTCCGGCTACCTCCAAGCAGCTGCTGCGCGACAATGCGACCACGCTGATCGGCCAGACCCGCGACCAGCGCCCGCCATTCTCGAAGGCGGACGCGGAAGCGATCAAGACACCGACGCTGTTCATCGGCGGCGCCAACACCAAGGGCGTGCTGCCGAAGGTGCTGCACGCCCTCGCCGCAAACGTGAAGGGTTCGCGCACCGAGCTGATCCCGGGCACCACGCATCCGATGTTCGAGCAGGCGCCGCAGCGCTACTGCGAGATCGTGCTGGAGTTCTTGGCGGCATAGGCGGTGCACCCTCTCCCCTTGTGGGAGAGGCGAAGCAAGAAGGTTACTCTCTCACACCTTCCAGGCGCCGACCGGCTGGCGCACGGCGACGTTCAGCCGGTTCCAGACGTTGATCGCCGCGATGCCCAGCACCAGGGACGCGAGCTGCTGTTCGTCAAAGTGCTTGGCAGCCTCGTCCCACACGGCGTCCGTCACCGGATCCTCGCGGTCGCTGAGCCGGGTCATCGCTTCGGTCAGCGCCAGCGCGGCGCGCTCGGCCTCGGTGAAATAAGGCGCATCGCGCCATGCGCCGACCGCGAACATCCGCTCGTCGGTCTCGCCGGCGCGCCGGGCGAGTTTCGGATGCATGTCGACGCAGACGCTACAGCCATTGATCTGGCTGGCGCGCAGATGCACCAGTTCCAGCAGCTTTTCCGGCAATGCCGGTTTGGTGCTCTCGCTCAGCGCCTGCAACGCCTTCATGGCCTCGGGAACAACCATCACCGGGTGGTTCATGCGGGCTTTCATCATGTCATTCTCCTGATTTGCCTTTTGACGGCGCCGCGCCGATCTGTTGTCACATCGGCGCGGTCTCGTTCGTCATGGCCATGACGGAGCGGACAAAGGGAATGTGACCGATGGACGAGAAAAATTCTCTCACCGAACAGTTCGAGGCCAACCGGCCGCGCTTGCGGGCCGTGGCCTACCGCATGCTGGGCTCGACCGCCGAAGTCGACGATGCCGTGCAGGAAACCTGGCTGCGGCTCGGCCGCACCGACGCTGCTGCGGTCGACAATCTCGGGGGATGGCTGACCACGGTGATCGCGCGCATCTGCCTCGACATGCTGCGCTCGCGCAAATCGCGCCGCGAGGAGCCGATCGGCCCACATGTGCCGGAGCCGATCGCGGACAATCCGTCCGAGCGCGAGACCGAGCTGGCCGATTCCGTCGGCGCGGCGTTGCTCGTGGTGCTGGAAACGCTGGCACCGGCCGAACGGCTGGCTTTCGTGCTGCACGACATGTTCGCGGTGCCGTTCGAGGAGATCGCGCCGATCGTCGGCCGCACGCCGGCCGCCGCGCGGCAGCTCGCCAGCCGTGCCAGGCGTCGCGTGCAGGGTACGCCGCCCGCACCGGATGCCGATCTCAGCCGGCAGCGCGGCATCGTCGAGGCCTTTCTTGCCGCCTCCCGCAACGGCGATTTCGAGGGGCTGCTGGCCGTGCTGGCGCCTGATGTCGTGGTGCGCGCCGATCAGGCCGCGCAGCGGCTCGGCTCGCTGCCGGTCATCCGCGGCGCCACAGCGGTGGCCGAAAGCTTCAAGGGACGCGCGCAGGCGGCGAAGCCCGCGCTGGTCGACGGTGAGATTGGCGTTGCCGTCATCTTCGGCGGCGCGCTGCGCATCGTGCTGCGGGTCACGATCTCAGGCGACCGGATCGCGGCGATCGATGCGACCGCCGACGCCTCGGAGATCGAGACCTTCGATGTCGAGGTGCTCGAGCGCAGCTGACACAGCTGGAGGCCGACAAGTCGCAATGCTAGTGTCTCAATGCACCTGCGCAGGGAGGACGATCATGAAACTATCGATCAAATTGCTCGCGTCGGCCGGCCTGCTCGCCCTTGCCTCCTCCTCCGCCTTTGCCGCCGCAGACGAAAAACTGCGCGCGGCCGCCGAGCAGGCCCAGCCGGCGGTGATCGAGAGCCTGCACGACATGGTGCTGATCGAGTCAGGCTCCAGCGATGTCGAAGGCCTGAAGAAGATGGCCGACCACACCGAGGCGCGGCTGAAGGCGCTCGGCGCCAGGACCGAACGCCGCAAGACCACGAAGGGCGCCGGTGCCGACATGGTGATCGGCAGCTTTGAGGGCACCGGCACGAAGAAGCTGATGCTGATCGCGCATATGGATACGGTCTATGAGCACGGCATCCTCGACACCCAGCCCTACAAAATCGACGGCACCAGGATCTATGGACCCGGCATTGCCGACGACAAGGGCGGCATCGCCGTCATCCTGCATTCACTGAAGATCCTGAACGATGCGGGCTGGCGCGACTACGCCAAGCTCACGGTGTCGTTCAATCCGGATGAGGAGGTCGGTTCGATCGGCTCCGGCGAGATCATCGCCGAGCTCGCCGACCAGCACGATGTGGTGCTGTCGTGCGAGCCGGCGGTTGCGCCGCCGGTCGCGAAAAATGAGAGCCTGCTGCTTGGCGCCAGCGGCACCGCCACCGGCACGATCGATGTCAAGGGCAAGGCCTCGCATGCCGGCGCGGCGCCACAGCTCGGCCGCAACGCGCTAATCGAGCTTGCACATCAATTGCTGCAGACCCAGGACGTCGCGAAATCGATTCCGGGCACGCAGCTGAACTGGACCACCGCGAAGGCCGGCACCGTGCGCAACCAGATCCCCGATCATGCCACCGCCGGAGCCGACATCCGCCTCACCATTCCCGACGGCGTGCAAAAGCTGCAGGCGGCGCTCGACGAAAAGGTGAAGAACAGACTGATCGCGGACACCGAGGTGACCGTGAAGGTCGTCGCGGGCCGTCCGCCCTTCGTGGCTGACGATCGCGGCCGCGCGCTCGCGAGGCAAGGACAGGCGATCTACACCGAGCTCGGGCGCACGCTCGACATCGCGGAAATGACCGGCGGCGCAACCGACGCCGGCTACGCCGCGCGCAGCGGCAAGGCCGTCGTGGTCGAAAGCTTCGGCCTCGCCGGCTGGGGCTATCACGCGCGCGACGAATACATCGACACCAACTCGATCGTGCCGCGGCTCTATCTGATGACGCGGACGCTGATGGAATTGGGCAAGGCGAAGTAGCGGGGCGCGGAGGCGCAGCAGCATCCTTTGAATGAGCGCGCCAATCTTTAGCGCCGGCGCCCCGGGGCCACCCCTCTCCCCAACCCTCCCCCGCAAGGGGGGAGGGAGCCTAACCGATGTGCTCACCTCACCTGATTAAACCTCCGCCGGATGCACGGGGCGGCGGTGCCACCTCTCCGACCGCCTTATAAATCAACGTTATTTCAATCGCTTAGTATTTCTGTGTCCTCCCGCCTTGACCACTTTTGCAACCCGCAGTAGGCTCATTTTCGAACACGGAATTCCGTATTCCAATTTGGACGGTCGGTATGATCCCGTTGGATCCGCTTCCAAACCTCATCGACCAGGTTTACGGGCGATTGCTCGAAGCGATCATCGACCGCACGCTGCTGCCTGGCCAGCGCATCACCCAGAACGAACTTGCCGATCGGCTCGGCGTCTCGCGCCAGCCGATTTCGCACGCGCTGCATCTGTTGCATCGCCAGGGCCTTGTCGCGGAGAGCGGCAAACGCGGCTTCGAGGTGACGCAGCTCGATCCGCAGCGCATCCGCGAACTCTATGAAGTCCGCGGCGCCATCGATGCGCTGGCGGCGCGGCTTGCCGCTTCGCGTGTCAAAGCGGATGCCGCGGCCCGCGCGCAACTCGAAGCCGCGCTCGAAGCCGGACGCGCGATTGACGACGGCACGCCGCTGGCGCGCCTGATCGCACTCGACGTCGATTTCCACAGCGCGATCTATCGCCTCGCCGGCAATTCCGCGATCGAGGAGATGATCGCGCCGCAATGGCCGCATATGCGCCGCTCGATGGCAACCGTGCTCGCCGAGCTCGATTACCGCGGCAGCGCCTGGACCGAGCACGAGACCATCGCCGCGCATGTTTTTTCCGGCAACGCCGCAGCGGCAGAAGCCGCGGCGCTGGCGCATGCGCAAACGGCAGGGCGGATGACCGAGGAGAAGCTGAGGGCAATCGACGTGGCAGCGTGAACCGCCGGCCGACCTCATCCTGAGGAGCGGCGCAAGCCGCGTCTCGAAGGATGAGCCAGCGAGGCCTCATGGTTCGAGACGCGCGAAGGCGCGCTCCTCACCATGAGGGGAGACAGAATAACAACAGGAGGAAAGCACCATGAAACTGACCCCAGATCAGGTCGAATTTTTCCATCGCGAAGGCTGGCTGTTCCTGCCCGAGCTGTTCAGCCAGGAAGAGGTCGATTTCCTCGCGCGCGAGGCGGTCTCGATCTATGACGCCAACCGCCCCGAGGTGTGGCGCGAGAAGAGCGGGGCGCCGCGCACGGCCTTTGCCGCGCATCTCTACAATGAGGCGTTCGGGCTCCTCGGCGCGCATCCGCGCATGATCGATCCGATCGAGCAGCTGTTCGGTGAGAAGGTCTACATGCATCAGTTCAAGATCAACGCGAAGGCGGCCTTCACCGGCGACGTCTGGCAGTGGCACCAGGACTACGGCACCTGGAAGCGCGATGACGGCATGCCGGAGCCGCGGGCGATGAACATCGCGATCTTCCTTGACGAGGTGATGCCGATCAACGGCCCCTTGATGCTGGTGCCGCAGAGCCAGACCGCGGGCGATTTGAAGGCCTCGCACGATCTCGAAACCACATCCTACCCGCTGTGGACGCTGGACGAAGAGACGGTGACCCGCCTCGTGAAGCAGGGCGGCATCGTCGCGCCGACCGGCAAGCCCGGCGGCATGCTGATGTTTCACGGCAATCTGGTGCACGGATCGAGCGGCAACATCACGCCCTACCCGCGCAAGATCGTCTACCTGACGCTGAACGCGGTCTCGAACTACATCCGCACCCCGACGCGGCCCGACTACATCGCGCACCGCGACTTCACGCCGATCCAGACCGTCGCCGACGACGCGCTGCTGCGGCTCGCCCGTGCGCCGCGGCAGGCGGCGGAGTAAAGTCTTCGACCGTCATTCCGGGGCGAAGTGTAGCGTCGAACCGCAGATGCGCAATTGCGCATCGGGGAATCTCGAGATTCCGGGTTCGACGCTACGCGTCGCCCCGGAACGACCCATTTGTTTGGAAAGCATCATGAACCTGCATCACCTCCTGAAAACCCGCGCCGCCGCCGGCAAGCCGGTGCGCGTCGTCCTGATCGGCGCCGGAAAATTCGGCTCGATGTTCCTGTCGCAGGTGCCGCACACGCCGGGGCTTGAGGTGCCCGTGATCGTCGATCTCGACCGTGACCGCGCCCGCGAGGCGTGCCGCACCGTCGGCTGGGACGATGCGCGGATCAGCGCCACCACCTTCACCGACGACGGCGCGCGTGCGATCGCCGGCGGCGCATTCGATGTCGTGGTGGAAGCGACCGGCAATCCCGCCGTCGGCATCCGCCATGCCCGCGCGGCGATCGCCGCCGGCAAGCATGTCGTGATGGTCAATGTCGAGGCCGATGTGCTGGCGGGGCCGCTGCTCGCCGAGGAGGCACGCAAGGCCGGCGTGGTCTATTCGCTTGCCTATGGCGACCAGCCGGCGCTGACGGCCGAGATGGTCGATTGGGCGCGCGCGACAGGCTTCCGCGTTGTCGCCGCCGGCAAGGGCACCAAATACCTGCCGGCCTATCACGACGTCACGCCGGAGGGCGTATGGCAGCATTACGGGCTCACCGCCGGCGAGGCGCAATCCGCCGGCATGAACCCGCAGATGTTCAACTCCTTCCTCGACGGCACCAAATCCGCGATCGAGATGGCGGCGATCGCCAATGCCTGCACCCTCGACGTGCCGTCGGAGGGATTGCTGTTTCAGCCCTGCGGCGTCGACGACCTGCCGCATGTGATGCGGCCGCGCGACAAGGGCGGCGTGCTGGAGAAATCCGGCATCGTCGAAGTGGTGTCGTCGCTGGAGCGCGACGGCCGTCCGGTGTTTCGCGATCTGCGCTGGGGCGTTTATGTGGTGCTGGAGGCGCCCAACGATTACGCCGCCGATTGCTTCAGGCAGTACGGCCTCAAGACCGACGCCTCCGGCCGCTATGCGGCGATGTACAAGCCGTATCATCTGATCGGGCTCGAGCTGAACATCTCCGTGCTGTCGGCGGCGCTGCGCAACGAGCCGACCGGGCAGCCGCGCGGCTTCCGCGGCGACGTGGCGTCGGTGGCAAAGCGCAATCTGCGCGCCGGCGAGATGCTCGACGGCGAAGGCGGCTACACGGTGTGGGGCAAGCTGATGCCCGCCGCCGCCAGCCTCGCCGCCGGCGCACTCCCGATCGGGCTTGCCCATCGGGTGAAGCTGAAGAGCGACGTCGCGCATGGCGCTGTCGTGCGCTGGAGCGATGTCGAGGTCGACGAGACGAGCGACACGATCAAGACGCGCAAGGCGATGGAGCAGGCGTTTTCGCGCTGACACTCGAACCACGACGTCCTTCACCTCTCCCCGCCCCTTGCGGGGAGAGGTCGGATCGCCCCGGCGATGCTAAGCATCGTCCGGTGCGATCCGGGTGAGGGGCGAGGCACGGTGCTCAACAAGCTCTGTTCTGCCCGCCGGATAGAAGCCCCTCACCCCAACCCTCTCCCCGTAAGAACGGGGAGAGGGAGCAGAGAGAGCGCGGGCTGAACGACTTACGGCAGCAGCCGGCTCGCTTTCGCCAGCCTGAACCATTTGTGGAACATCGCCTCGGTATCCATCATCTCGGTGAAGCCGGCCTGGTTGATCTTCACCGTCGAGACGATCGACGGCGGACCCGATTCAGTCTGTCCGTAGCGCATGCTGTAATCGGCATATTGGAACGACAGGCCGACGAACTCTTCGAGTCCGGGCGCGATCAGGTCGTGCTTCCGGCGCAATTCGTCCCACGACGCGATCCATTGCGGCCAGGCCTGCGCCAGCGACAGCGGCACGTGCCGGCCCGGCGTCATCTCGAGCGCATCCGATACCGCCGGCCAGATATTTTCCCAGGTGAAAACGTCGCCATTGGTGACATTGAACGCTTCGTTGCGCGCGGCCTCGGCGTCACCCGACCAGGCGATCGCGCGTGCCAGCAGATCGACATCGACCGCCTGCGCGACGCGCGGCGCGCCGCCCGGATAATCCAGCGGCCTGCCCTGCGCGCGCAGCACCGCGGCATAGACGCCGAGCGGCGGGATCAGGTCCATCGCGCCGCCCATGGCTTCGCCGATGATCAAGACCGGGCGCAGGATGCTCCAGCGCCAGCTCTTGCCCCGCTGCAGCTCGCGCAGGAAATTCTCCTGCGCCCAATAGAAATTCGGCTGCTCGTACATTTCGGAACGGCCCTCGCGCGCCGGCACCGTGAGCGGCCGGACATGCACGCCATAGGCCTTGGTGCCCTGCAGCAGCGCGACATGCTTGAGATCGGGCGCGACGGGTTCGAGCACGCCCATCAAATTGCGCAGCATCCGGTCGTTGGTTTCGATCTGCCCGGCATCGCGCCAGCCATCGACCAGGCTGGGCGCCTCATAGAGCGCGGCGTAGATCAGGTGCGTTGCGCCGCCGAGCTCGGCCGCGGCGCGACGGCAATCCTCCGCGCTGGTGAGATCGATTCGCACATGCCGTGCGCCGTAGAGATCGCGTGGCTTGCGGCGCGACAGCGCAATCCGCTCGCAATCGTCGGATGCGCCGAAGTGTCGCAAGGCGGCGTTGCCCACGAGGCCGGTCGCGCCGGCAACCACGACTTTCTTGTTGGCCATGTCCTTGAACTCCCATCAACCCACCCACCCTGCGTAGCAGATCGCGGCAAGGCCGGCAGCCATCGCGGCGGGTATCAGATGAGACCGACAGCGCCGATTGTCCTTCGCACCTGCAACGAAGGCAGGCGCTTGATTTCCTCCGGCAAACGATCATCCTGACCGGCGGAACCGGAAACTCGGATTTCCACAACAAGAGCCCGTCGAGGGCCACCGGACACATTCATCACAGAACGTCGATCGATCGGCGAAGAAAGACGACACCAAGATCGTTCCCCTTGTCGAGGTATCGGCACACAGGAGGGATACGCATGAAGCGTCGTGAATTCTTGAAGGCAGGCGGCGTCGGGCTGGCTGCGACAGCGGTCGCCGCGCCCGCGGTCGCGCAATCGATGCCCGAGGTCAGGTGGCGGCTCGCGGCGAGCTGGCCGAAGGCACTCGATACGCTCTATGGCGGGTGTGAATTCTTCTGCAAGCGCGTCGCCGAGATCACCGACAACCGCTTCCAGATCCAGTCGTTCGCCGCCGG